>NZ_JAJHPV010000009.1:447223-448874 GCF_020831365.1 Massilia agrisoli | reverse complement strand
TCTTTTCGCCTTTCCCTCACGGTACTGGTTCACTATCGGTCGATTACGAGTATTTAGCCTTGGAGGATGGTCCCCCCATGTTCAGACAGGATTTCTCGTGTCCCGCCCTACTTGTCGCACGCTTAGTTCCACACATCGCATTTCGTATAAGGGGCTATCACCCTCTATGGCCGGAGTTTCCAATCCGTTCTACTATGCGTCATGCTAAAACGTGCAGGCTGATCCCATTTCGCTCGCCACTACTTTGGGAATCTCGGTTGATTTATTTTCCTGCAGCTACTTAGATGTTTCAGTTCGCCGCGTTCGCTTTGCATACCTATGTATTCAGTATGCAATGACCTAAAAGGCCGGGTTTCCCCATTCGGAAATCTGCGGATCAAAGTGTGTTTGCTCACTCCCCGCAGCTTATCGCAAGCTACTACGTCCTTCATCGCCTGTAATCGCCAAGGCATCCACCATGTGCACTTATTCACTTGTCCCTATAACGTTAGCCCCTGTTGCCAGGGATCGTTACAGTTCCAAGCAAGACTTCATTTATTACTGTGTTTGATGAGTTTTACTACTACCCTAAGTGTGCTCCTTTTACAGAACACGCTTAATAAAACTTTACTTCTTCCAGATTGTTAAAGAACGAAACAGCATTTAATCTCTAAAAGACCAAACCTAAACACGGATGCTTACGTTTGAACTTTTGGTGGAGGATGACGGGATCGAACCGACGACCCCCTGCTTGCAAAGCAGGTGCTCTCCCAGCTGAGCTAATCCCCCTGTGTATCACATTAGGTTCCCGCCTTCGCGGGAATGACGTGTGTGAAACGTGGTAGGGCTGGTTGGACTCGAACCAACGACCCCCGCGTTATCAACACGGTGCTCTAACCAGCTGAGCTACAGCCCCAAATGCTGTTCTTCTTGTTCAACAGTCGATAAGAGTGGACGCTTAATGAATTGGCTCTAGGCCGGTGCTACTCTAGAAAGGAGGTGATCCAGCCGCACCTTCCGATACGGCTACCTTGTTACGACTTCACCCCAGTCACGAATCCTACCGTGGTAAGCGCCCTCCTTGCGGTTAAGCTACCTACTTCTGGTAAAACCCGCTCCCATGGTGTGACGGGCGGTGTGTACAAGACCCGGGAACGTATTCACCGCGACATGCTGATCCGCGATTACTAGCGATTCCAACTTCATGTAGTCGAGTTGCAGACTACAATCCGGACTACGATACACTTTCTGGGATTAGCTCCCCCTCGCGGGTTGGCGGCCCTCTGTATGTACCATTGTATGACGTGTGAAGCCCTACCCATAAGGGCCATGAGGACTTGACGTCATCCCCACCTTCCTCCGGTTTGTCACCGGCAGTCTCATTAGAGTGCTCTTTCGTAGCAACTAATGACAAGGGTTGCGCTCGTTGCGGGACTTAACCCAACATCTCACGACACGAGCTGACGACAGCCATGCAGCACCTGTGTGCAGGTTCTCTTTCGAGCACTCCCAAATCTCTCCGGGATTCCTGCCATGTCAAGGGTAGGTAAGGTTTTTCGCGTTGCATCGAATTAATCCACATCATCCACCGCTTGTGCGGGTCCCCGTCAATTCCTTTGAGTTTTAATCTTGCGACCGTACTCCCCAGGCGGTCTACTTCACGCGTTAGCTG
>NZ_JAJHPV010000009.1:446717-447070 GCF_020831365.1 Massilia agrisoli | reverse complement strand
AATTCCCAGGTTGAGCCCGGGGATTTCACATCAGACTTACAAAACCGCCTGCGCACGCTTTACGCCCAGTAATTCCGATTAACGCTTGCACCCTACGTATTACCGCGGCTGCTGGCACGTAGTTAGCCGGTGCTTATTCTTCAGGTACCGTCATTAGCGGGGGATATTAGCCCCCACCGTTTCTTCCCTGACAAAAGAGCTTTACAACCCGAAGGCCTTCTTCACTCACGCGGCATTGCTGGATCAGGCTTGCGCCCATTGTCCAAAATTCCCCACTGCTGCCTCCCGTAGGAGTCTGGACCGTGTCTCAGTTCCAGTGTGGCTGGTCGTCCTCTCAGACCAGCTACTGATCG
>NZ_JAJHPV010000009.1:0-446608 GCF_020831365.1 Massilia agrisoli | reverse complement strand
TCGCTACGTTATCCCCCACTCTTGGGTACGTTCCGATATATTACTCACCCGTTCGCCACTCGCCGCCAGGTTGCCCCGCGCTGCCGTTCGACTTGCATGTGTAAAGCATGCCGCCAGCGTTCAATCTGAGCCAGGATCAAACTCTTCAGTTTAATCTCTGTTTGTTGACATTTCTGTCACTACCATTGCTGGTAGGTCGCTCACTCAAAATACTGACCGTTACTCATTGCTGAGCAACGTATTTCTTTTTTGTGAACATTTGATAATTTAAGTATTCAAGAACCGAAGTTCCTGGCACCTTCATCAAACGCCCACACTTATCGACTGTTAATTTTTAAAGAACTTTATTCGGTTGGCACGCGCCGAGCGGTGCTTGCTTGCTACTTGTCGACAAAGCGTTGTGTTTGTCAGCAGCAGAGAAGTGAGATTATGCAGCGTTTCGCGTTTTTCGTCAACTTCTTTTTTCCTGCTTTCCCCTCTTGCGACCACCTGAAATCGGCGTGCTTTTCAGCGGGGAGGCGAACTATAGCAAAGGTCGTCCAACCTTGGCAAGGCCCTCCCGGTTAAAATGTCGGCTTTCCTGTTTCACCGCCCGCCATGACGATCCTGCTGTCCACCCTGAACGCCCGCTACACCCATGCATCCCTTGGGCTGCGCTACCTGCTGGCGAACATGGGCTCTTTTAAAGACCAGACGCGCATCCAGGAATTCGTCATCGGTGCGAAGACAACCGACGTCGTCGAGAAGCTCCTCTCTTACGAGCCAAAGGTGATCGGTTTTGGCGTCTATATATGGAACGTCGACGAAACCACCAAAGTCGTCGCAATGCTCAAACGCGTCGCACCCCATGTAACCATCGTTCTGGGCGGCCCTGAAGTCTCCTTCGAGCCGGGCGAACAATGCATCGTCCAGCTGGCGGACTACCTGGTAACAGGCTGGGGTGACGTCACCTTCCCCAAGCTGTGCGGCGAAATCATCAATGGCCCGAAGCCGCTGATGAAGATCCACGCCGGCATGCAGCCTCCCCTGCCCGAGATCACCATGCCTTACGCGCTGTACTCGGACGAGGACATCGCCCACCGCACCTTATATGTAGAAGCTTCGCGTGGCTGTCCGTTCAAGTGCGAGTTCTGCCTGTCGTCGCTGGACAAAACCGCCTGGCCGTTCCCGCTCGACGCCTTCCTGGCCGAGATGGAATCGCTGCACGCCCGCGGCGCCCGTTTGTTCAAGTTTGTCGACCGCACCTTCAACCTGAACATCAAGACCAGCCTGAAGATCATGCAGTTCTTCCTCGACAAGCTGGAAGCGAACCCGGATGACCCGGTCTACGCCCACTTCGAGCTGGTGCCCGACCACCTCCCGGAAGCGCTGAAAGAGACGATCGCCAAATTCCCGCCCGGCGCGCTGCAGTTCGAGATCGGCATCCAGAGCTTCAACCCTGAAGTGCAGGCATTGGTCAGCCGCCGCCAGGACAACGCCAAGGCCGCCGATAACATCCGCTGGCTGTGCACCGAGTCGCACGCCCACCTGCACGTCGACCTGATCGCCGGCCTGCCGGGCGAGGACGTGGCCAGCTTTGCGCGCGGCTTCAACCAGCTGGTGGCGCTGAAGCCGCACGAGATCCAGTTCGGCATCCTCAAGCGCCTGCGCGGCACGCCGATCATCCGCCATACCGAAGGATTCGGCATGGTGTTCGACTCTTACGCGCCCTATACCATCCTGGCCACCAACCTGGTCGACTTCCCCACCATGCAGCGCCTGGTGCGCTTCGCCCGCTACTGGGACCTGGTTGCCAACTCCGGCCGCTTCGCCAACACCATCGAGTACATGCTGGGCGACGCCCCGTTCGAGAACTTCATGGCATTCTCCGACTGGATCTACACCAAGACGGACGCCACCCACCGTATCGCCCTTGAGCGCCTTGCCAAGCTGGTAGCCGAATGGCTGCAGGTCACTGGCATGACCAAAGCCGAGGCCACCGCACTGGTGGCGAGCGATTACGCCGGCCGCGTCGATACCCCTGCCGAAAAACAAGCGGCCGCGGTCGTCGCGCCAATGCGCCAGGCGCGCCATCTTGCAGCCTGAACACTGTAGAGAACACCGGTAGCAGGAAGGCCGAAAGTCTTTTACACTGGCGCAATGCCAATTGAAAATGCGCCAACATTAACCATAAACCACGCCACCGGTGAAGCGGCGCAGTCCGTTGTCGCCACGGGAATCTGGCAGGTGCATGCGTTGGCGCAGTGCGGAGCGATCAAAAAGATCACCGCAACCCTGAAGTCGCTCGACAACAAGCCCGGAATCGAGTGGGACTTGTCGACCGTGACCAGCCTCGATCACATCGGCGCGCAGATGTTCTGGAATGCCTGGGGCAAGAAGCGCCCTGCGCTGCTGAAGCTGGCAGCGCAGCAGGAAGAACTCTTCAAACGCCTCGAAGCGGCCAACGCGCTCAAGCTGCCGCGCGCGCGCCGCAGCCACCTTACCTGGGTGATGGTGCTCGGCTTCGGCATCTTGTCCTTCTTCGAGCACATGCACGGCTTTATCCGCCTGATCGGCCAGGTCGTGCAGGACATCGGGCGCTTCATCCGCCATCCGCGCACGGGCCCGTGGCGCGAAATCTCGGCCAATATCTTCCACTCCGGCTTCCAGGCGCTTGGCATCACCGCGCTGGTCGGCTTTTTGATCGGGGTGGTGCTGTCCTACCTGTCGTCGCAGCAGCTGCAGATGTTCGGCGGCGATATGTACATCGTCAATATCCTCGGCATGAGCGTGATCCGCGAACTGGGCCCGCTGCTGGCGGCGATCCTGGTGGCGGGCCGATCCGGCTCGTCGATTACGGCGCAGCTTGGCGTCATGCGCGTCACCGAAGAACTCGACGCGATGCTCGTCATGGGCATTTCGCACGGCTACCGGCTGATCATGCCGAAGGTCGTCGCGCTGGCGATCTCGATGCCGCTGCTGGTGGTGTGGACCGACGCCATGGCCCTATTGGGCGGCATGGCCTCCGCGATGGTGGAACTGAACCTGTCGCCGCGCTACTTCATCCAGAAGCTGCCCGACGCCGTACCGCTGGCGAACTACACGATCGGCCTGCTGAAAGGGGCCACCTTCGGCATCCTGATCGCACTGGTGTCATGCCACTTCGGCCTGCGCATCAAGCCGAACACCGAGAGCCTCGGCCGCGGCACCACCACTTCGGTGGTCACGGCGATTACGGTGGTTATCCTCGCGGACGCTGTGTTCGCGATCATTTTCAGCGATGTGGGGTTCTGATGACTGACACTGCACCCGACCGCGAACCGCAGCGCCTCAACATGCGCCCGCACGAGGATGTCGGCCCGCCGGTCGTCCAGATACGCGACCTGCGCACCCAGTTCGGCCGCACGGTGGTGCACCAGGACCTGAACCTCGATATCTACAAAGGCGAAATCCTGAGCATCGTCGGCGGTTCCGGCACCGGCAAGACAGTACTGCTGCGCCAGATGCTGGGACTCGAAACCCCGGCGCGAGGCTCGGTGCGGGTATTCGGGGAAGACATCAGCGAGGCCGACGCCCAGCAGCTGCAGCGCATGCGCAACCACTGGGGCATGCTGTTCCAGCAGGGCGCGATGTATTCAGCCCTGACGGTGTTCGACAATATCGCGCAGCCGATGCGCGAGCTGCGCGCCCTGCCTGAAGACGTGATTCGTGACGCGGTGCTGCTGAAGATGGACATGGTAGGCTTGGGCATCGGCGATGCAAACAAGATGCCGGCCGACCTGTCGGGCGGGATGATCAAGCGCGCGTCGCTGGCGCGCGCCTTGGCGCTTGAGCCGCAACTGCTGTTCCTGGACGAGCCGACTGCCGGCCTCGATCCCGACCTGTCGGACGCCTTCGTGGCGCTGATCCAGTCGCTGCACCGCGAGCTGGGCCTGACGGTGGTGATGGTCACCCACGATCTCGACACGCTGTTTGCGCTGTCGTCGCGGATCGCGGTGCTGGCCGAAAAACACGTGATCGCCATCGGCCCGCCGCACGAAGTACTCAAGGTGAAGCATCCCTTCATCGAACAATTTTTCCTGGGCGGCCGCGGCCTGCGAGCGCTGGAAGTGCTCGACGAGCGCTGCGAAGAAGCCAACGAAACAAAGGAATAAGACATGGAAAACAGATCACACGCACTAATGACGGGTTTCTTCACGATCGCCCTGCTGGTCGCCGCAGTCATGGTCGGCCTCTGGCTGAACCGCGACAAAGTCGAGTGGGTGCCCTACCAGATCGCCACCACCCAATCGATTCCGGGCCTGAACCCGCAAGCTGCGGTGCGTTACCGTGGCCTTGAAGTGGGCAAGGTCGACGAGATCACCTTCGATCCGACCACCTCCGGCCGCATCCTGATCCGCCTGTCGGTCGATCCGGAAGCGCCGGTCACCACCACCACCTTCGCGTCGCTCGGCTACCAGGGCGTGACGGGCATCGCCTTTATCCAGCTCGACGACGACAAGACCGGCTCGCCGCTGCTCAAGACGGACCAGGAACGGGTGGCCGTGATTCCGCTGCGTCCCGGCTTCCTCGACCAGCTGGAAAAGCGCGGGCTCGTCATCCTCGAAAAAACCGAAGAACTGATGACGCGCGCCGACAACTTGCTGAGCCCCGAAAACCAGAAGACCATGCTGGCCGCGTTCGAAAATGTCAGCAAGACCGCCGAGGCCTACGCCGAGATCCCGCGCCAGCTTGAGCCGACCCTGGCGCGCCTGCCCCAGCTCACCCGCCAGGCCGAGCAGAGCATGGCCTCGTTTAACGAGCTGTCCAACAGCGCCACCAGCATGACGCGCAACTTCGACCAGCTGGCCACCACCCTGCAAGCGCCGGACGGCCCGATCGCGCGCCTGAACACCACGGTCGACCGGGTCGGCGGCTCGCTGGAAGCGGTCACCAGCGACCTCGAACTGCAAACCCTGCCGCACCTGGTGGCGATGACCGACGAAGCACGCACTTCGCTGCGTGCGGTGCGCCGTACCGCGACCAGCCTGACCGACCGCCCGCAAAGCATCCTGTTCGGCGCGCCCGATGGCGAGCCTGGACCGGGCGAGCCAGGCTTCTCCGCACCGACCAAATGAGGACCACCGTGAACCACACCATGAACCTGACTCTCCGCCGGCTTGTGCTGGCCACGGCACTGGGCGCAGCGGCGCTGCTGGCAGGCTGCTCCAGCACCACCAAAAATTCTGGCAATTCGACCTATGACTTCGGTCCGGCGCCCGCGCCCGCAGCGGCCCAGGCGGCGCCGCCGATGAGCGTGCTGGTGGTGACCGACGTGACTGGCGTCGCGGCGCTCGACAGCGAGCGCATGTTCTACCGCCTTGCCTATTCCGACCCGCTGCGCGCGCGCAGCTATGCGAACAGCCGCTGGGCCAGCACGCCGCTCAGCATGGTCACGCAGCGCATCAAGTCGCGCCTGTCGCAGTCCGGCATCAAGGTGCTGGCCACCACCGACGCGGCGGCTGGCATGCCGATCCTGCGCATGGAGATCGACGACTTCACCCACACCTTCGACAGCGCCACCCAAAGTTACGGCCAGCTGGTGCTGCGCGCATCGCTGTTCCACGGCCATAAGCTGATCGACCAGCGCGTCTTCAACCAGAAGACCAGCGCAGCCACGCTCGACGCCGCCGGCGGCGCACGCGCACTGGCCGAATCGACCGACGCCGCCGCCGCCGGCATGCTCGCCTGGCTGGCCACGCTGCAGCTGCTCAAACAATGATCACGCCTGACGCGCCAGCGGAGAAACGCGGTTCCGCTGTCTCGCGCGCCTCCCTGCTGGCCTACCTGCTGCTGATTATCTACGCCAGCTGGTTCCCGTTTTCGGGCTGGCGCGGCAGCGGCCTGTCGCCGTTCATCTTCCTGAACACCACGATGCCGCAGTACTGGACCGGCTTCGACGTGGTGGTCAACATCATTGGCTACATCCCGCTCGGCATGCTGTTTGCGCTGGCGGTGTACCCGCGCGTGCATGGCATCTGGGCGATCCTTCTCGCGAGCATACTGAGCATGCTAGTGTCGGGCACGGTGGAAGCAGTGCAGACCTACCTGCCGAGCCGGGTGCCGTCCAACCTCGACTTCTTCACCAATTCCGCCGGCGGCTTCGTGGGCGCGATCATAGGCGCCTTCGGCGCGCGCAGCTACCTGGACGAGAGCCGCCTGTACCGGCTGCGCCAACGCCTGTTTGCGCAGCACGCCAGCCTGGGACTGGTGCTGCTGGCCTTGTGGCCGCTGGCGCAGATCTATCCCCAGCCCTACCTGTTCGGCCACGGCCAGATCCTGCCGATCCTGTCGAACTGGCTGTCGCGGTTACTGGATACGAGTGTCGACCTGATCGCCCTGCTGCGTCCCGGCGCGGCGATGAGCGTGGAACAGTACTGGCTGTCCGAGACCATCATCACCGCCTGCGGCATGACGGGCGCCGTGCTGACCTTGCTGTGCATTGCCCGACGCGGCGCACCGCGCGCCCTGCTGGTGGCCGGCCTGCTCATCGCTGCCGTCGTCTTCAAGGCGCTGGCAAGCTCGCTCTTCTTCACCCCGGAAAACGCCTTCGTCTGGGTGACGCCAGGCGCGCAGGGCGGCTTTTTGATCGGGCTGATCATGGTGTCCGGACTGGCGTTTGCGCCCCATGTCGCGCAGCGCCGGCTGGCGGCCGTGACCCTGGTGCTGAGCCTGCTGGTCGTCAATACAATTCCGGTCAACCCTTACTTCAGCGCCACTTTGTCAGGCTGGGTGCAGGGCAAGTTCCTGAACTTCAATGGCGCCGCCCAGTTCCTGTCGCTGATGTGGCCGTTCTTTGCGCTCTGGTTCCTGCTACTTCCATCGCATAAACTCAATCGCCAGTAAGAGCGTATCATTGCGGATTACGCATTCCTGCAAGAAAATTAGCTGACACCATGAGCGATCAATTCTTCCAACACCACGTCTTCTTCTGCATGAACCAGCGCGAGGACGGCCGCCCTTGCTGCGGCAAACAGGGCGCCGAGCAAGCCCAGAAGCACGCGAAAAAGCGCATCAAGGAAATGAACATGAATGGCCCGGGCAAGATCCGGGTCAACCAGGCCGGCTGCATGGACCGCTGCGAAGAAGGCCCGGTGGTCGTGGTCTACCCTGAAGGCACCTGGTACACCTACGTCGACACCAGCGACATCGACGACATCATCGACACCCACCTGGTCGGCGGCAAGGTCGTCGAACGCCTCAAGATCTGAGGCGGACGACCATGCTGAATATTCACTCGCAACGATTCACCCTGATGGGCAAGGCAGGCATGATGGAATGCCTGCTCGACGTGCCGGAAGGCCCGGCGATCGGCATCGCGCTGGTGGCCCACCCGCATCCGCTGTACGGCGGCACGATGGAAAACAAGGTCACGCAGACGCTGGCGCGCACGTTCGTGACGCTCGGCTATGTGGTGGCGCGCTTCAATTTCCGCGGCGTCGGCGCATCAGAGGGCGTGCATGACCGCGGCTTCGGCGAAACCGACGACATGGAAGTGATGCTCGACCACATGCAGCAGCGCTATCCGAACCTGCCGGTCGCCCTGTCGGGATTCTCGTTCGGCACCTTTGTGCAGGCCAGCCTGTACCAGCGCCTGCTGGCGCAGGGCCGCGCGATCGAACGCATGGTGCTGGTCGGCACCGCCGCCGGCAAATGGCCGGTGCCCGACGTACCACAGGACACCATCGTGATCCACGGCGAACAAGACGAAACAATTACCCTGACACAAGTGTTTGACTGGGCACGCCCGCTGGAATTGCCTGTAATCGTCATTCCTGGCGCCGACCACTTCTTCCACCGCAAGCTTGGCCACATTAAAAATCTTGTGATTCAACTGTGGCGCAAGCCCGGCGCGGCCGAAAGCTGAGGCTATAATTATTCGCCTCAGCAATTCTCACCTTTTTAAGTAGCAACTCCATGAAAAAATTATTCACGGCACTTGCTGCCAGCCTCATCGTTATCTCGGCTGCGCACGCGCAGTCCGTTCCGCCGCCAAGCATCGCCGCCAAATCGTGGACCCTGCTCGACGCCAGCAGCGGCCAGATCATCGCGGCACAAGACCAGAATGCCCGCATCGAGCCGGCATCGCTGACCAAGATCATGACCGCCTACGTCACCTTCGGCGCGCTGCGCGACAAGAAGCTGACCCTCGACCAGATGGTCAACGTGTCGGTGCGCGCCTGGAAAGTCGACGCCAGCAGCTCGAAGATGTTCATCGACCCGGCCGTACCTGTCAGCATCAACGACCTGCTGCATGGCCTGATGGTGCAGTCCGGTAACGACGCCGCGGTTGCGCTGGCCGAAGCCGTCGCCGGCGACGAAGGCACCTTCGTGGTGCTGATGAACCGCGAAGCGCAGCGCATGGGCCTGAAGAACACCAAATTCGCCAACCCGCACGGCCTGCCTAGCCCGGACAACTACTCGACCGCCTACGACCTGTCGATTTTGGCCGCCCGCGTGATCGCCGACTTCCCGCAGTTCTACAAGATCGACTCGGTCAAGAGCTTCACCTACAACAAGATCACCCAGCCGAACCGCAACCGCCTGCTGTGGCTCGACCCGACCGTTGACGGCATGAAGACCGGCCACACCGAAAGCTCCGGCTACTCGATGATCGCCTCGGCCAAGCGCCCGAACGGCAACTACAACCGCCGCCTGATTTCGGTGATGATCGGCACCAACTCGGACCAGACCCGCACGCAGGAAAGCCAGAAGCTGCTGAACTGGGGCTTCCAGAACTTCGACACGGTCAAGCTGTACTCGAAGGGCCAGGCAATCCAGACCCCGCAGGTGTTCAAGGGTTCGCAGGGTACGGTCAAGATCGGCTTTACCAACGACGTGATGGTCACCGTGCCGAAGGGCGTGGCTGGCAAGCTCAAGCCTGTGCTCGAGCGCAAAGACCCGCTGGTGGCGCCGCTGCCGCTGAACAGCCGTGTCGGCACGCTGAAGATGGTTGTCGACGGCAAGCCGCTGATGCAGCTGCCGGTGGTCGCGCTGGAAGAAGTGACGGAAGCGTCGATCTTCGGCCGCGCCTGGGATTCGATGCGCCTGATGCTGAAGTAAGCAACGACGAATTGCCGTAATCGGTAGGGCGGAAGAGCGGAGCGTCATCCGCCATGCAAGCGTCAACCAGGCGCAGGCATGGCGGATAACGCTTCGCTCTTCCGCCCTACGTCAATTTCCGGGCATATAATTAGCACAACCATTTTCCGAAAGAAATCATGCCGCATCGCCTCCCCGCCGACCTCCACTGCCCGCGCATCCAGACCACGCCCAACGGCCTCGAGCTGTCGCGCATCGTCGCCGGCATGTGGCGGATGACCGAGTGGGGCATGACGGTCGACCAGCGCATCGCCTTCATCGAGCAGTGCCTGGCGCTCGGCGTTACCAGCTTCGACCACGCCGACATCTACGGCAGCTATGGCGTCGAAGGCCTGTTCGGCGAAGCCCTCGGCCGCAAGCCTTCGCTGCGCGACCAGATGCAGCTGGTCAGCAAGTGCGGCATCAAGCTGGTCGTGCCGCAGCGGCCCCAGCATTCGATCCAGCACTACGACACCAGCGCCAGCCACATCATTGCCTCCGCCGAGGAATCGCTGCGCCAGCTGCAGACCGACCGCCTCGACCTGCTGCTGATCCACCGCCCCGACCCGCTGATGAACTTCGACGAGGTTGCCGAAGCCTTCAGCACGCTGCGCAAGTCCGGCAAGGTGCTGCATTTCGGCGTGTCCAATTTCAGCCGCCACCAGTTTGAGAGCCTCAACCGCCGCATCACGCTCGCGACCAACCAGGTCGAGCTGTCGCCGCTGCACACCGCGCCGATGTTCGATGAAACCCTGGACGGCCTGCAAGACCAGGGCGTGGCGCCGATGGCCTGGTCCCCGCTGGGCGGCGGACGCCTGTTCAACGGCACCGACGCGGCGGCGGAAAACCTGCGACTGGTGATCAAGGACATTGCCGACGAGCTGCAGCAGCCCTTCGCCAGCGTTGTGTTCGCGTGGATCATGCAGCTGCCGTCGCGGCCGGTCCCGCTGACCGGCACCGGCCGCATCGAAGCGATCGCGGTGGCCGTCGCCGGCACCCGCTTCACGCTTGAGCGCAGCGACTGGTTCAAGATCCTCCGCGCGGCGCGCGGCCACGAGGTGGCCTGATGGCCGGCGGGGGCGCCCTGAGCGCCGAACAGAAGAAGGACCTGATGAACCGGCTGGCCCGGGTCGAGGGTCAGTTACGCGGGGTTCAGAAACTGATCGCGATGGCGGAAACGCCGTCCGACTGCGACGCCGTAGCCCAGCAAATGTCGGCGGCGCGCAAGGCGCTCGACCGTTCGTTCGTCCAGCTGCTGGCGGGCGCCATCGTCACCCAGACCGGCAATGCCGAAAACCTCGACGACGCACAGGCGCGCGCCGCCCACCTGGCGGCCATGCTCGACAAGTTCGCCTGAAGCTCAGTCCTTGTAGACGCGCGGCTTCGCAAGGCCGCGCCAGCCCAGTTTCCAGCCGATGTTGATCAGCAAGGTGACGCTGATATACAACAGGAAGAACAGCACAAAGAACCGCATCTGCAGCCAGGCCAGCAGCGCCAGCCCTATGGCGATCAGCAGCATCACCAGCTTGTTCATTGGCTGCTTGGAACTCGGGAAGCGAATCGTCGAGACCATCAGGCCGCCTACTGATACCATCAAGGCGATGATGCCGAGCGCGTGCGGCAGCGAGTTGGCGGGGTCTGGCCACGCTACCACCACCGACGCCACGCAGGCCGCGCCCGCCGTAATAGGCATGCCGACAAAATAACGCGGATCGGTGCGGCCCACGCTGACGTTAAAGCGTGCAAGACGCAATGCGCCGCAGGTCACGAACATGAAACAGGCAACCGCGCCGGCGCGCAGCATGGTCGGGTGGTCCGCCCCCAGCGGCACGAAACCGTAGGTGTAGAGCAGCAGGGCCGGCGCGCAACCAAAGTTCATCACGTCGGCTATCGAGTCGAGCTGCACGCCGAATTCGGACGAGGTGCCAGTGGCGCGGGCAACAAAACCGTCGAGCGCGTCGAAAATGCCTGCCAGCACCAGCAAGATGGCCGCGAGCCGGTAATTGGCGGGATCGCCGACGTGGGCGTTATCGACCGTGATCACGATACTGCCGAAACCGCAGGCGATCGAGAGCAAGGTCACAAAACTCGGCAGCGCGAATTTAGCGCGCGCAAGATGTTGTCGTCGTGTTCGTTTTACATTCATATTTGGCATTCTACAGCGCGGTTAATTGCGCTGCGGTTCGGATGAGCAAATCAAATCTCACCAATTCTCATTTTCCCCTAGAATTGATGGCTGACGTAAATATGTATGGGAGTAAAACCATGAGCACATCGGGTCGCTGGAAGCTGTATACGGCTGGGCTCCTGACTGCACTGGCGCTGGCCGCCTGCGGCGGCGGCGGCGGTGGCGACACCGCCCAGGCAGTCGCGCCCGCATCGGTAGCGCCGAGTGTGCTTCCGCAGGAACCCGGCGCGCCCACACTCCTGAACAACGTGCCGCAAGACGGCATGAACTGGATTAATTACCGCCGCGCACAGGCGGGAATGCCGGTGCTGACCCGCAACGAGTTGCTCGACCGCGCAGCGGCCGGGCATTCCGAATACCAGAAAGCCAACAACATCGTCAGCCACGAGCAGACCGTCGGGAAACCCGGCTTTACCGGCGTGAACCAGGGCGACCGCATGCTCGCTGCCGGCTATGTCTACAACCGCGGAACTTACGCTTATGGCGAGGTCATATCGGCGACCTCCAACGGATCGGGGTTCTATATGGCGGAAGAACTGATTACCGCCATCTACCACCGCTTTGTCATCTTCGAACCAAAGTTCAAGGAAGTCGGCACCGGAGCGGCAACCACCAGCGCGGGCTACACCTACTTCACCACCAATTTCGCCGCCACCAACGGCTATGGCCCCGGCGTGGGCAGCCGCAACCTGGTGACCTGGCCGTTTAACGGACAAGTGAAAGTGGCAAGCAACTTTTTCAGCGACTACGAAGCGCCGGACCCGGTCCCGAACCTGAACGAAGTCGGCTATCCGGTCAGCGTCCATGCGGATATCGACGTCAACGTGGTGGTGCAGAGCTTCACCATGCGTCCACGCGGCGGCGCCGACCTGCAAACCAGGCTGATCAAGGCTGGCGAAAACACCAGCGCACGCACCTCGCCGGCCGCGGCCATCGTCCCGTTGGCGGTGTTGAAGGCCAATACCGTCTATGACGTGACCTTTACCGGCACCCTGAACGGTGTACCGACGACCAAAACGTGGTTCTTCACTACAAAGTAAGTTTCCAAATTACAGGATTTGGATGGAAATCTGATATCGTACGTTGACTCCAACGCATGACTCAGTAAGGCGATGACAGAAGACCACACCCCAGGCACGATCGAACTTCGCGCAGGCGCCGCGGCCCGTGAAGTGGTGGATGTTGGCGACGGCATCGACCGTGTCATGGGCGACCGCGACCTGTACGCGCGCATGCTGCGTCGCTTTCGCAAAGACTACAGCGACGGCGACCAGCCGATCCGCGCGGCACTCGACGCCGGCGACCGGGCGCTGGCCCACCGCCTGTCCCATACGCTCAAAGGCGCCGCCGGCATGATCGGCGCGCGGCCGCTGCACCAGGTGGCGAGCGCGCTGGAAACTGCGCTGCGCACCTCGTCGGGCAGTGAAGCGCAGTGCATGGACGCCCTCAAACCTGCCCTCGCGCAAGTTATCTCCATACTCGACATGCTGCTGAACGACGCGCCCCCTGCCATGGCGCACGCCAGCCCTGCGGGTGCGGCCACGGCCGACCCGGCGCTGCTCGCCGAGCTGCTCGACCTGCTGATGAATGGGGATGGTGCGGCGATCGACCTGCTCGATGAATCTGAAGCAAGCCTGCGGATGATCTTGGGCGACGCCCAGTTTGAAGAAGTCGCGGCGGCCGCCAACGAGTTCGATTACGAGCGCGCGCTTGGCGCATTGCGCCGTCCGGGCCAGGCCGGATAAGCGCTGGCGCGCTTCAGCGCGTGTATTCCGCTTCTTCGTCGAACGAATCCGCGCAATCCTTGCCGCAGAATCGGCGCACGCTGTCGAGCGGCTTCTCGCAGTACCAGCACGAACCCTTGGCCGGCAAAGCCTGGCGTGCGCAGACTGCACCCAGCGGCGGGGCGGCGGGCAACTCAACGTTGCCGTCATTCTCCGGCAAATTCTCCTGTATCGTTCCCAAGATTCACCCCTTCGCAGGCAGTCCATCAAAGTCTTACAGCAAGATTACTCAGTTGGAACTCCGTGGCAATGAGAATCCGCAAACCCGGCATTATTGGCGCGAAGTAAGTGAATTCCTACCGCGAAAAAACAACTCATCCTGCCGCCACTCGCCAGTGCCAGCTAACTGGCGTTGCCTTGCAGTTAAGCAACGCCAACCAGGCGTTGCACAGCTACGATCGCAGTCGTCGGGCAGCGCTGTTTACAACTCAGCTGGATAAATAATAGCAGGAATGCATAGCGGGTAAAGCGTTGCCGTGGACTCCGATGCAGGTATTTTTTTTAGCGTTCTGGTGAGGAAATCTGACGCATGAGATCGGTGCAATTCCTGTCGTCGATGCTGGTGCTGGCCGCCGTCTCCGCCTGTTCGGAACGTGCGCCGGACGCACGCATCGGCAGCGACCACGCGCCGCAGCCGTACGTGCTCGAGGGTACCGAGGTCCGCGATATCCGCGCGAAATCGCTGCACCGCGACTATCAGCTGTTCATCAGCCTGCCGCGGGGCTACGCCGAGAGCACGCGCCGCTATCCCGTGTTGTTTGTCACCGACGCCAACTACGCGTTTCCGCTCATCCGCAGCATCGCCAGACGCATCCGCAACGGCGGCGAAGACATGGAGGACTTCATCCTCGTCGGCCTGTCGTATGCCAAGGGCGAGACGCCGGAATACAGCCGCCGCCGCGATTACACGCCGACCGCGAATGGCGACCGGGATGCTGTGTCCGACATGCTCAGCCCGCCGCCCGTGTACGGCGAGGCCGAAGGATACCGCAAGTTCATCGCCGAAGAAGTCTTCCCGATGGTGGCGCATCATTATCGCGCCGACATGAAGCGCGCGATTTATGCCGGGCACTCGTTCGGCGGGCTGTTCGGGCTGCACGTGCTGTTCACGGAACCGTCGATGTTCGAGAAATACATCATCGGCAGTCCGTCGCTGTGGTTCGACCGGCGCGTGGCCTTTGCTACCGAGCGCAGCTATGCGAAGTCGCACAGCGACCTGCCGGCCAAAGTGTTCATGGCGGTGGCATCGTATGAGACCCTGAACTTCAGTTCAAACAATCCACGCTACAACAAGACGGTGGACATGGTGCGCGACCTGCAGGCGATGGAGCATGTGCTGGAGTCGCGCCGCTACAAGAGCCTTGAGGTGCAGACCCTGATCATCCCGGATGAGGATCACCTGACCGTGTTTCCGGCTGTGATTACGCGGGGGCTGAAGTGGGCCTTGCCGCCGGAGCGGATTGAGGATGGCGATTGATCGGGCATGCGTAGGGCGGAAGAGCACGAAGTGCGTCATCCGCCGAATCAGCGCCCCGTTGACGCAAATCGGCGGATGACGCTTCGCTCTTCCGCCCTACATTTCTAGAGGTTCGTTAGCGAACCGGTTCCAGCGTCACAAGCAGGGCGTCGCGCGCGGCGGTAATCCGGGTCGGCACAAACTGCACGCCCGCATAACGCAAATCTTCCGGCCTGAAGCTGTACACCGGCGTATCCCGCACCAGTTGATCTACCAGCACGTTGGCCACCTTGGTCACCTGCCGCTGGCGCGACTGGTCCATGCCGTCGATCGCGAACTGGTCCACCCGCGGCTCGGCCATCATCACGGCGCCGCGTGCAGCGTCGACATACAAACGCCCCGACATCGCCATGGTCCCCGTCCACGACTGGCGCAGGAACGGCGGCGCAACCGACGCATCCATGGTCAGCGCCACGCGGTTGGTATCGGGCAGCAAGGCGAGTTGCGGCCGGGTCAGCCTGATCTCGAAAAGTTCCAGCACCCGGTTGTTCAGCGGGAAGCGCCGTTCCATGCCGGCCTGCAGTTTATGCAGCGGCAGCTCGACCTGGCGCGGGCCGAACACGTTGGCGCAGGAAGCCAGCAAGGAGCAGGCCAGCAGAGTTGCCGCAAGACGAATTCCGGTCAGTGTTTTCATGCCAAAAGCCTAGCACAGTTCGCCAGGCCCGGCCGTCCGCGAGATCAGCCCGCGCCCAGCTTTCGCCCGCAGTCGCGCGCCCGCGCCAGCAGCAGTTCGCGCTCGCGCAGGTTGTTCGTCAGCGACGCCGCACGCTCGAATTCGGCGCGCGCCTCGGCGTCGCGGCCCAGCTTGGCCAGCAGGTCGCCGCGCACGCTTGGCAGCAGGTGGTAGTTGCGCAGTTGGGGTTCATTCGCCAGCTGGTCGGCCAGTTCCAGGCCCGCCGCAGGACCGTAAGCCATCGACAGCACGACCGCGCGGTTAAGCTCCACCACCGGCGATGGCGCCACTTGCGCGAGCGCGTCGTACAGCGCCGCGATGCGGGTCCAGTCGGTATCCTCCGCCCGCACTGCGCGGGCGTGGCAGGCGGCGATGGCAGCCTGCAGTCCGTACGGGCCAAGCGCCTCGCCGGGCTTTGCCGCCCGCGCCAAAGCAGCGAAGCCGCGGCGGATCAGCAGCTGGTCCCAACGCGCTCGGTCCTGGTCCATCAGCAGTACCGGCTCGCCTTTCGGGCCCATGCGCGCGCGGGTACGCGAGGACTGGATTTCCATCAGGGCGACAAGGCCATGCACTTCGCCTTCAGCTGGCATGCGCGCGGCGAGGATGCGGCCGAGCCGCAGCGCCTCCTCGCACAGTTTGGGACGCTGCCAGTCGTCGCCGGCACTGGCGGAATAACCCTCGTTGAAGATCAGGTAAATCACCTGCAGCACTGAACCGATGCGCGCCACCAGCTGGTCGGCAGCAGGCACCTCGAACGGCACGCGCGCTTCGGACAAGGTGCGCTTGGCCCGAACGATGCGTTGCGCCACCGTGGGTTCGGACACCAGGAAGGCGCGCGCGATTTCGTCGGTACTCAGGCCGCCCAGCAGGCGCAAGGCCAGCGCGGCGCGCGCCTCGGTCGACAGCACCGGGTGGCAGCAGACGAACATCAGCCGCAGCATGTCGTCGCCGAAGTCGTCGTCCAGCGCGGCGTCGAGGTCGGGCGCGGCGTCCTCCAGCTGCGTTTCGATTTCGTAGGTGAGCTCGGATTCCTTGGACTGGTGGAGCTTTACGTGGCGCAGGTGGTCGAGCGCGCGGTTCTTCGCCACCGCCATCAGCCAAGCGGCCGGGTTGTCGGGGACGCCGGACGCGGGCCAGCGTTCCAGCGCGCCCACCAGCGCATCCTGCGCCAGTTCCTCGGCCAGTCCGACGTCGCGCAGCATGCGCGCCAGCGCGCCGATGATGCGAGCCGACTCGATGCGCCAGACGCCCTCGATGACCCGGTGCGTGCTGTCCTTTGTCATCGACGGCGTCGCCTAGCGAGTGGCTTCGAGCTGCATCTGGCGCATGCGCTGCTCCGCGGCGCGCAGCTCCGGCGTGAAGTCGACATCGAGGTCATCGAGCTCGTACATCGGCCGGATTTCGACTTCGACATCAGGCCCGGTCGGGTACGGATTGCGCTTTGCCCATTCGATGGCATCGTTCATCGACGCCACGCGGATCATCCAATAGCCCGCGATCAGCTCCTTGATTTCGGTGAAGGGGCCATCGAGCACGGTTGCCTTGCCACCGTTGAACTGCACGCGGCTGGCGCGCGCGCTTGAACGCAAGCCGTCCGCCGCCAGCAGGACGCCCTTGGCCGCTTCCGCCGCGTTGTGGGCGTCGAGCCGGTCGAGCTTTTCCTGCGCTACCGGCTCCTCCGCCTCCAGCGCGGGGCTGGAGCGCAGCAGGACGGCGAAGCGCTTGCCTTCCGGGTTTGCGTCGGGGTTCGGGCGCACCTCGGCGCACCCGCC
This sequence comes from Massilia agrisoli, assembly GCF_020831365.1. GTDB lineage: Bacteria > Pseudomonadota > Gammaproteobacteria > Burkholderiales > Burkholderiaceae_D > Telluria_A > Telluria_A agrisoli. The sequence goes on along the minus strand of NZ_JAJHPV010000009.1, from coordinate 429,576 downwards.
CGGGCAGCCAGCCTCGCGGATCTCGACGGTGACGTTGCCGCCGCCATCCTGCATGGGCCACTGCTTGATCCAGTTCACCACCTCCTCGCGCGAAGCGGCTTCGAAGACGGACAGGCCCGCGATCAGCTCCTTGGTTTCGGTGAACGGGCCATCGATGACGGTGGCCTGGCCGCTGGACAGCGTCATGCGCACCGCCTCGCGCGTGGGCCGCAAGCCTTCGCCGGCGCGCATCACACCTGCATCGACCAGCTGCTGGTTGTAGGCGCCCATCGCGGTCAACAGCTCGTCGCTGGGCATTGCGCCCTGCTCGGTGTCGGCATCGGCTTTTCGGAAGATCAGGAATCGCATGGCTGCTTCCTTTACTTAGTGTTTGGCTGCGATCTGTTCGCGCAGGGCTTCTTCCTGCGCGCGCAGCTCGGGCGTGAACTCGTCGCCGAAATCGGAGGCCTCGAACACCTGGCGGATCTCGATCTCGGAGTCGCCTTCCATCGGGTTCGGACAGCGCTTGACCCACTCGATCGCTTCCTCTTTCGACTTCACTTCCCACAGCCAGAAGCCGGCGACCAGCTCCTTGGTCTCGGTGAACGGGCCGTCGACAACGGTGCGCTCGGGCCCCGAGAATTTGACGCGCGCGCCTTTCGAGCTTGGGTGCAGGCCTTCGCCCGCGAGCATCACGCCAGCCTTCACCAGCTCTTCGTTGTACTTGCCCATGTCAGCCAGCAGCTTCTCGCTTGGCATCTTGCCTGCCTCCGATTCGGAGGTGGCTTTTACGATGATCATGAAACGCATGTTGTTCTCCTTATTGTTGTTGTACTTCGGCGCAGCCGGTTTTGGCAGCTGCCATCATTTCTTCCGGCGTCGCGTCACGGACGTGCGTGGCGATTGACCAGTTGTGCCCGAATGGATCGGTCACGACGCCATAGCGGTCGCCCCAGAACATTTCCGTTACCGGCATCATCGCGTTGGCGCCGCTGGCGACGGCCTGGGCGAAGACCGCGTCGGCGTCCTCGACGTACAAGTGTATCGTTACCGGCGAGCCTTTTAAATACTTCGGCCCAAACGCCTGCCACTGCGGGTTCTCGTCGACCAGCATGACGGTCGAGTCGCCGATGCGAAGCGCCCCGTGCATCAGTTTTCCATCCGGGCCCGGCAGGCGGTGCAGCTCGACGGCGCCGAACGCCTTTTTATAGAACTCCATTGCATCGGCGGCGCCGGCGCAAACCAGGTGCGGGGTCACTGTATGCATGCCTTCGGGAATCGGTTTCACGTTTTGCGTTGTCATGATAGTTCTCCTTTTGCAGTTAAGTTAGCCCAGCAGTGGCTGGTTGAGTTCGGTGCACCAGGTCGAAGGGTCGGGGTCGAGGTTTGGCCCTTTCACGTAGACCTCCCACAGGTCGGGCGCTTTTGGCAGGCCCTCCTCGTCGACCCAGGCCATGAACTGGCCCCAGCCGTCGGGCAGGGCTTCGTAGCCGCCATGCAATACGGTGCGCGCGACTTTCGCGCCAGGCAGTTCGCCTGGCTTGACGCGGCCGGTTGGTGCGACAGGGCGCGACACCGGCACGCCGATTTCAAAGTCGAAGGTGTCTGGCTGCATGCTGAAGTGGTGCGAAAAGACAGGGCCGGCGGGACCGATGCCCTGGGCCACAACCGTGTCGATGACTTCCTGGATGCCCGGCCCCATCACTGCGCGAATCTGGTCGCGCGGGATGGTCAGGTGGATGACCGCCGCCTGTTGCGGCGCCGACTGCGTGATGTGCGGAGTTTCAAGCATTGCTTTTCTCCCTGAAAGGTTGAGTGTTTTGGGTGCTGCTAACACTACGACGTATCAGATTCGCGGAAATCGACAGGGGTTGCGAAAAAAAGCAAAAATAATTCAGCGGTACGCGGCGGATGCGCGCGTTGCGCTTATCCGCCCTACCGATCACTGTGTGCGCAGGGCGGATAAGGCGAAGCCTACTTACCGATACAGAACCGGCTGAAGATGACGCCGAGAAGGTCGTCGGGCGAGAATTCGCCGGTGATGGTGGACAACTGTGCCTGTGCCAGCCGCAATTCTTCCGCAAACAGGTCGAGCGACTGGTCGCTCTGCGCCGCGTGCGCTGCAGCATGGTCGAGGTGGGCGCGGGCGTTGCGCAGGGCGATCAGGTGGCGCTCGCGCGCGAGGTACAGCGATTCGCCCGTCTGCTGCCAGCCGGCGATGCGCAGCAGTTCGGCGCGCAGCAGGTCGATGCCCTGGTGTTCATTTGCCGACAGGTACAGGTGGGTGGCGTCGGCGGCCACATCGAGGCCCGGCTTGTGCCCGGACAGGTCAATCTTGTTCCAGATCCGCAGCACCGGCACGCCTTGCGGGAAGGCGGCGCAGATGTGTTCGTCCGAAGCGCTCGGCCCCAGGTTGGCGTCGAGCAGGTGCAGGATCACGTCGGCCTTGGCCACCTCGCCCCAGGTGCGCTCGATGCCGATGCGCTCGACCACGTCGACCGCTTCGTCCACGGTGCGGATGCCTGCGGTGTCGATGATATTGAGCGGAATGCCTTCGATCTGGATTGTTTCGCTGACCTTGTCGCGTGTGGTTCCGGCGATCGGGGTGACGATGGCCACGTCGGAACCAGCCAGGGCGTTCAGCAGCGATGATTTGCCGACGTTCGGCTGGCCGACCAGCACGACGTTCAGGCCTTCGCGCAGCAGCGCGCCCTGGGCCGCCTGGCGGAAGACATGGTCGAGCGAGTCGATGATGACGGCCAGCTGGCCGCGCGCGTCGGATTTTTCAAGGAAGTCGATTTCTTCTTCCGGGAAGTCGAGCGTGGCTTCGACCAGCATGCGCAGGCCGATGGTTTGCTCGACCAGGGTGTTGATGGCTTTCGAGAACGCGCCGGACAGCGATTGCGAAGCGGACTTGGCTGCCGCTTCGGTAGAGGCGTCGATCAGGTCGGCAACAGCCTCGGCCTGGGCGAGGTCGAGCTTGTCGTTGAGGTAGGCGCGGCGGGTGAACTCGCCAGGCTCGGCAAGGCGCAGGCCGTCTTCCTGCCCGGCTTCGAGCACGCGGCCGAGCAGCATCTGGAGGACGACGGGGCCGCCGTGGCCTTGCAGCTCGAGCACATCTTCGCCGGTGTACGAGTGCGGGCCCTTGAAGAAGATCGCGATGCCCTGGTCGATGATGCTGCCGTCGGCTTGCTTGAACGGCAGGTAGCTGGCGTGGCGCGGGGCAAGCGTGGCGCCGGGGAACAAGGTCGCGATCAGGGAGGCGAGCGATTTGCCCGAGGCGCGGACAACGCCGATGCCGCCGCGGCCAGGGGCCGTCGCGATGGCGGCGATGGGGGATGTGTCGAGGTTCATGTTGGGATTGTAATTTATTGGGGGCTGGGTGTAGCAAGCTCAGCATGGGTCCCCGTTTTCACGGGGACGACGGATGCGCCCTATAAAAAAAATGCCCGCGCAACGCACGGGCATTTTCATCTCAGGCAGCCGTCTTACTTGGTTTTGCCCGATTCAAAGTTCTTGGTGATCACCCACTGCTGCGCGATCGACAGGATGTTGTTCACTACCCAGTACAGCACCAGGCCGGCTGGGAAGAAGAAGAACATCACCGAGAAGATCAGCGGCATCCACAGCATCATCTTGGCCTGCGCCGGATCGGCCGGCTGCGGGTTCAGCTTGGTGGTGATAAACATCGAAATCGCGTACAGCACCGGCAGGATGTAGTACGGGTCAGGCGCCGTCAGGTCCTGGATCCAGCCCACCCATGGCGCGCCGCGCATCTCGGCCGACGAGTTCAGCACCCAGTACAGGGCGATGAACACCGGCATCTGCACCAGGATCGGCAGGCAGCCGCCCAGCGGATTGATCTTTTCGGTCTTGTACAGTTCCATCGTGGCCTGGTTCATCTTGGCCGGATCGCCTTTGTACTTCTCGCGGATCGCCTGCATCTTCGGCGTGACCAGCTTCATCTTGGCCATGCTCTTGTAGCTTGCCGCCGACAGCGGGAAGAACAGCAGCTTGATCAGCACGGTCAGCGCGATGATCGTCCAGCCCCAGTTGCCCAGCACCTTGTTGATCTGGTCCATGACCCAGAAGATCGGCTTGGCGATGATGGTCAGCATGCCGTAGTCCTTGACCAGTTCCAGGCCAGGAGCGATGGTTTCCAGCTTGTTCTCATCCTGCGGGCCGGAGTACAGGCGCGCTTCGTTGCTCAGGGTTGCGCCCGGAGCGATCGGGCCCAGCGGGATCAGGTTGCCAATGGCGTACAGGTTGGTGTCGACCTTCTTGGTGTAGATGTCGCGCGGCGCCTTGTCTTGCGGGATGAATGCCGAGACGAAGTAGTGCTGCGAAATGGCGATCCAGCCGTCGTTCGACTTGGTCGAGTGCTCTGCCTTGCCATGCTTTTCGATGGTCTCGAAGTCCAGCTTCTGGTACTTGTCGGCATCGGTGTACAGGGTCGGGCCGGTGTAGCTGGCGTTGAACCAGCTTTCGCCTTCCGGCTCGTTACCATGGTGCAGCAGCTGCATGTACAGCGACGGCGCAACCGCGGCGGCGCCGAGGTTGGTCACGTCGTGGCGCAGGCCGATCAGGTAGTCACCCTTCTTGAAGGTGTAGGTCTTGGTCAGCTTGACGCCACCCTGCTCCGCTTCCAGCACCAGCTGGACTTCGCTGTTGCCATTGGTCGAACGCGGACCTGGCTTGGCAACGAAACCGGTGTTGTGGTTTGGCAGCGCGGTGCCGGTGTTGCTGATCAGTCCGGTCTGGGCAACGTAGATGCCGGTCGGCTTGACGTCGAACAGCACCTGGTTCTTGGTCTTGTCGAGCTTGTCGTGGAACTTCAGCAGTTCGAGGCGCTTGATGACGCCGCCAGCGGTGTCGATGTCGGCCTTGATGACGTCGGTCGTGATCGTGATGATCTCCGGCTTTAACGCCTGCACTGCCGGCGCCTCGCCAGGCAGGGCCGCGGCGCCAGCAACGGCGGGGGCGGTTGGCACTGCCGAGGCGGGTGCTTTTGCAACAGGAGCGGTCACGGCCGGCGGCGGAGGCGTCAGCGAGAACATGGACTGTTTGCCGTTGGCGACCATCCAGTCGTTCCACAGAACGACCAGCGAGACGGAAAACACGATCCACAGGATAGTACGTTTATTGAGTTCCATTGGAATTTCGGTCAGGAGTGGTTGCAGCCGCAATGGGCTGTTGGTGGATGCTTGCTGTGCGCAGGCGGCACGAGATCGACGCCGCCGTCATTGAACGGATGGCATTTGCAAATGCGGCGCAGGGCCAGCCAGCTTCCGCGGGCAGAGCCATGGGTGCGGACGGCTTCGATCGCGTAATTCGAGCAGGTCGGGTAGAAGCGGCAATTCTGCCCCAGCATCGGCGAGACCGCCAATTGATAGGCGCGCAGCAACCAGACGAGCAGCTTGTTCATGATGTGGCCGTTTTTGCCAGGCGCGGCGCTTGCGACGAGAACAGGCGCGCGATTTCCGTGCGCAGTTCCGCCTTCAGCGCGGCGGTGGTGGCCGGGCCGGTTTTGGCGTTGACCGGGCGCGACAGGCGCACCACGCAGTCGACGGCAGGCAGCTTCGCGACACGGAACAGTTCGCGGGTAACGCGCTTGATCGTGTTGCGGGTCACGGCGCGCGGCGCAAAGCGCTTGGCCACCACGACGCCCAGCCGCGCATGCGGCAGTTCGTTCGCGCGGGTATAAAGCACGAAATGCGCTGTCTTTTGCGCAGGGCGCAAACGAAAAACGGATGAAAACTCATCCGTTTTAACGATACGCCGAACGCGCGCGAAGTCGTGTGAACCTTCGCTTGACATGGTCAGGTGCGTCCTAAGCTGCAGCGGGCAGCTTTATACTGCCAGGCGCTTGCGGCCCTTGGCGCGGCGTGCGTTCAGAACCTGGCGGCCGCCACGGGTAGCCATACGTGCGCGGAAGCCGTGCGTGCGCTTGCGACGGACGACGGAAGGTTGGTAAGTACGTTTCATGGTGGTCTCGCTTAAAGCAAAAGTAAGTGCAAAATCGGGTCTGACGTCCCGTCAGTTTTCGGCGCTAAGGACATTTCGCAGATGTTTAAGCCAGCGACACGCCACAGCAAAAATACTCTTTTCTACCCGTGTAGCCAGCGTGATCGGAAGGTAAGGACTTACCAATTTGCACGGAGTACGGGCGGGGAACCCTGAATTAGACAGCATTTCGGGGTCCAATGTCAAGGATGGGTGTGGTTTTCGGCGGATTTTACCGCCTCCGCGTCGCTCCCGCGAAAGCCTCGGCTGCAACGACGAATCAGCGAAAAACTGTCCCGTGCCTGTGGATAACTTTGGCGTTCACAGGTAAAATAGCGTGTTACGTGTGGCGAAGCTCGCGCGCAAACCTGGCGCAGGGCAGCATCATCGAACCGCCTCCCACACACCTTATTTCAAAGACGATTCATGGAAAATTTCTGGCAGACCTGTTCCGCGCAGTTGGAACTGGAGCTGACTCCGCAGCAATACAGCGCGTGGATTAAACCGCTAGCCCCGCTCGATTACGAGGATGGCAAGCTGCGCATTGCTGCGCCCAACCGTTTCAAGCTCGACTGGGTAAAAACGCAGTTCGCCACCCGCATCACGGCGCTGGCCTGCCAATATTTCGAAGCGCCGACCGAAGTGCAGTTCGTGCTCGACCCGCGCAACGCCATGCCGAAAAAGGCCACCGTGCACACCCCGGTACCTGACGGCCCGGCCAACGGCCTTGGCATCAGCCAGGACCACCGCAACAACGACGGCCCGGCCGGCGCGCCGGAATTCAACGTCGGCAAGCAGCCGATGCGCGAGCAAAGCCGCGTCAACACCGAACTGACCTTCGACAGCTTCGTTACCGGTAAGGCCAACCAGCTGGCGCGCGCCGCCGCGATCCAGGTGGCCAACAACCCGGGCGTGTCGTACAACCCGCTGTTTTTCTACGGCGGCGTCGGCCTCGGCAAGACCCACCTGATCCACGCGATCGGCAACCAGGTGATGGCCGACCAGCCAGGCGCGCGTATCCGCTACATCCACGCCGAGCAGTACGTGCGCGACGTTGTGACCGCGTACCAGCGAAAAGGTTTCGACGACTTTAAGCATTACTACCATTCGCTGGACATGCTGCTGATCGACGATATTCAATTCTTCGGCGGCAAGAGCCGCACGCAGGAAGAATTCTTCTACGCGTTTGAAGCGCTGATCGCTGCCAAGAAGCAGATCATCATTACCAGCGACACTTACCCGAAAGAGATTACGGGCATGGACGACCGCCTGATTTCGCGCTTCGACTCCGGCCTGACGGTGGCGATCGAGCCGCCGGAACTGGAAATGCGCGTGGCGATTCTGCTGAAAAAGGCGCAGTCGGAAGGCGTGAGCTTCTCGGATGACGTGGCGTTCTTTGTCGCTAAGCACCTGCGCTCGAACGTGCGCGAGCTGGAAGGCGCGCTGCGCAAGATCCTGGCGTACTCGCGTTTCCACGGCAAGGACATCACGATCGATATCGTGAAAGAAGCGCTGAAGGACCTGCTGTCGGTGCAGAACCGCCAGATTTCTGTTGAGAACATCCAGAAGACGGTGGCGGACTTCTTCAACATCAAGGTTGCGGACATGTACTCGAAGCGCCGGCCAGCGAACATCGCCCGGCCGCGCCAGATTGCGATGTACCTGGCCAAGGAATTGACGCAGAAGAGCTTGCCGGAAATCGGTGAATTGTTCGGCGGACGCGATCACACGACGGTGCTGCATGCCGTGCGGAAAATCGCGCAGGACCGTACCAAGAATCCGGAATGCAACCATGAACTGCACGTGCTGGAGCAGACCCTGAAAGGGTAATTATTTAGCCACGGCAATTTCTGGCAAAATGAACGTTTTGGAACGTTTTGAATTCGGCGGATGACGCTGCGCTCTTCCGCCCTACATTGAGTCGGTGACTCTTGTAGGGCGGGTAAGTGAAGCGCACCAGCCGAGCTGCACCACACAAGAGCAAGCACTAACTAACAACCTTACCGAGGATTACTATGCAATTGGTCAAAACAACCCGAGATACCCTTCTCCGGCCACTGCAGATTGTGAGCGGTATTGTCGAGCGTCGGCACACTATGCCGATTCTGGCCAATATCCTCATCCGCAAGGACGGCGAAAACGTATCGTTCCTGTCGACCGACACCGAAGTGCAGATCACCACGCACGCGAACATCGGCGCCGGCCCGGAAGTTGAAGGCACCACGGTGGCCGCGCGCAAGCTGCTCGACATCCTGCGCGCCCTGCCTGAGTCCGGCGACGTGACGATGACGCTGCTGAACAAGCGCCTGACCGTCCAGAGCGGCAAGTCGCGCTTCGCGCTGCAAACCCTGGCAGCCGAAGAGTTCCCGACCGTCGCGGTTGCCGAAACGCATAACGCCTCGGTGACCCTGCCGCAAAAAACGCTGAAGCACCTGTTTAACATGGTGCACTTCTCGATGGCGCAGCAGGACATCCGCTACTACCTGAACGGCCTGCTGCTGGTGCTCGACGGCCGCAACGTGATCGCCGTGGCCACCGACGGCCACCGCCTCGCGTTCTGCCAGGTTGAGACGGAGCAGGAATTCACGCGCCAGGAAGTCATCATCCCGCGCAAGACGATCATTGAACTGCAGCGCCTGCTGGAAGAGAACGACGAACCGGTCCAGCTCGACATCGCCGCATCGCAGGTCAAGCTGACCTTTGCCGACATCGAACTGGTATCGAAGCTGGTCGAAGGCAAGTTCCCTGATTACACCCGCGTGATCCCGAAGGGCTACACCAACGACTTCACGATCGGCCGCGATGAACTGCTGCGTTCGCTGCAGCGCGCCGCGATCATGACCAGCGACAAGTTCAAGGGCGTGCGTTGCATCATTACCCCTGGCAGCATGAAGATCAGCTCGACCAACGCCGACCAGGAAGAAGCGGTTGAAGAACTCGAGATCGACTACGGCGGCGACAGCGTGGACATCGGCTTCAACGTGACCTACCTGCTCGACGTGCTGAATAACCTGAAGTGTGACCAGGTGAATATCGCGCTGGGCGACTCCAATTCGTCGGCCCTGATTTCGATCCCTGACAACGCGGACTTCAAGTACGTTGTCATGCCGATGCGGATTTAAGAGTAATCAAGAGGCGCCGGAGAACAGCCCGCCACCTCGACACCGTCATTCCCGCGCAGGCGGGAATCCATACAAGAGTGGATGATCCCGCTCAGCATGGGTTCCCGCCTCCGCGGGAACGACGATATAGCAGTAATTTGCAATCGTTTTTTGAGAAAGCAGTCCATGTCCGAGAACACCCCAGCAGTCCCCGCGAAAATTGAAGAATACGGCGCAGCCTCGATTCAAATCCTGGAAGGCCTGGAAGCCGTGCGCAAACGCCCTGGCATGTACATCGGCGACACCTCCGATGGCACCGGCTTGCACCACCTGGTGTTCGAAGTGCTGGACAACTCAATCGACGAATCGCTGGCCGGACACTGCACCGAAATCCACGTCACGATCCACTCCGACAATTCGATCTCGATTACCGACAACGGCCGCGGCGTACCGACCGGCCTGAAGTTCGACGACAAGCACGAGCCAAAGCGCTCGGCTGCCGAAATCGTGATGACCGAACTGCACGCAGGCGGCAAGTTCGACCAGAACTCGTACAAGGTATCGGGCGGCCTGCACGGCGTTGGTGTCTCGTGCGTGAACGCGCTGTCGAAAATGCTGAAGCTGACGATTCGCCGCGACGGCAAAGTGCACTACATGGAATTCGTGCGCGGCGTACCGCAAAACCGCGAACTCGAAGTGATCAACGGCATTGAAGTCTCGCCGATCAAGGTGATCGGCGAAACCGACAAGCGCGGCACCGACGTCCACTTCTGGGCCGACGAAGAGATCTTCACGCACGTCGAATTCCACTACGATATCCTGGCGAAGCGCATCCGCGAACTGTCATTCCTGAACAATGGCGTCAACATCAAGCTGACCGACCAGCGCACCGGCAAGGAAGAAATCTTCGCGTTTGAAGGCGGCACCCGCGGCTTCGTTGAATACATCAACAAGGCCAAGACCGTGCTGCACCCGACCGTGTTCCAGGCGACCGGCGAGCGCATGTCGGACCAGAACACCAATATCACCGTCGATGTTTCGATGCAGTGGAATGACGCGTTCAACGAACAGGTACTGTGCTTCACCAATAACATCCCGCAGCGCGACGGCGGCACCCACCTGACCGGCCTGCGCGCGGCGATGACCCGCGTGATCAACAAGTACATCGACGAGAACGACTTCGCCAAGAAGGCGAAAGTTGAGATCAGCGGCGACGACATGCGCGAAGGCCTGACCTGCGTGCTGTCCGTTAAAGTGCCGGAGCCGAAATTCAGCTCGCAGACCAAGGACAAGCTGGTGTCGTCCGAAGTGCGCGGCCCGGTTGAAGAAATCGTCGCCAAGACGCTGACCGACTACCTGCAGGAAAAGCCGAACGACGCCAAGATTATCTGCGGCAAAATCGTTGAAGCTGCCCGTGCGCGCGAAGCGGCACGCAAGGCGCGCGACCTGACCCGCCGCAAAGGCGTGATGGACGGCCTGGGCCTCTCCGCCAAGCTGGCCGACTGCCAGGAAAAAGACCCTGCCCTGTCCGAACTGTACATCGTCGAGGGTGACTCGGCGGGCGGCTCGGCCAAGCAAGGACGCGACCGTAAATTCCAGGCGATCCTGCCGCTGCGAGGCAAGGTGCTGAACGTGGAGAAGGCGCGCTTCGAGAAGATGCTGTCGTCCGAGCAGATCACGACACTGATCGCGACCCTGGGCACCAGCATCGGCCCGGACGAATTCAACGTCGACAAGCTGCGCTACCACCGCATTATCATCATGACCGATGCGGACGTCGACGGCGCCCACATCCGCACCCTGCTGCTGACGCTGTTCTACCGCCAGATGCCGCAGCTGGTCGAGCGCGGCCACATCTACATTGCGCAGCCGCCGCTGTACAAGGTGAAGGCCGGCCGCGACGAGCGCTACCTGAAGGACGACGTCGAAGAGGCGAGCTACATGATGACCGTGGCGCTCAACACGGCGGCGCTTGTTCCGCGCGAAGGCGCCGACCCGATCACGGGCGACGCGCTGGGCGAACTGGTACGCACGTTTAACATGTCGAACGCCATCATGATGCGCCTGACCCGCGTGATTGACCGCGCAGCGCTAACCGCCATCATGACCGGTGTGCAGCTTAACCTCGACACCGTGGAAGCCGCGCAGCAATCGGCTGAAGCGATGGAAAAGGTCATCGGCGACCGCGCTGTGAAAGTGCGCGTGCATTCAGACGACCTGAACGAGAAACACGCGCTGCGCATCGAGCGTATGCATCACGGTAACGTGAAGGTCAGCTCGATCGACGCTGACTTCGTGCAGGGCGCGGACTACGCGACCTTGTCGACGGCAGCTGCAACCTTCCAGGGCCTGATCGGCGAAGGCGCCTTCATCCGCCGCGGCGAAGGCGACCGCGTGAAGGAATCGGCCGTGGTCGACTTCCACCACGCGATGCAGTGGCTGCGCGATGAAGCGGAACGCACCGTGTCGAAGCAGCGCTATAAGGGTCTGGGCGAGATGAACCCGGAACAGCTGTGGGAAACCACAATGGACCCGACCGTGCGCCGCCTGCTGAAGGTGCAGATCGACGACGCGATTGCCGCGGACCAGATCTTCACCACGCTGATGGGTGATGAGGTTGAGCCGCGCAGGAACTTTATTGAGTCGAATGCGCTGCATGCGGATAACATCGATGCTTAAGACTGCATTGGCGAGCTGAAATACGGTTTCGCCAAGTCCTTCTTGCTCAAAAGCCAGCCTGAGGGCTGGCTTTTTTACGTCTACCCGCCGTCAATTGTGAAACATGCTTTCACCACCAATTCGTCGTTCCCGCGGACGCGGGAACCTAGACTGACCGTTTGCGCTTTCCATTCCAACATCGTAAATAGGTCCTCCTTTTTCCCGGAGGGCAGTACACTTACAGGAAAATGATGGCAGGTCAGCAATTGCTGACAGCCAAACCAGCATTCCAACCCTGTAGGCCAAAATCACCGTAGGCATCGAATTTGACAACAGCCCTCTTCAATCAGCGCGGGCCTGCTCGCTTGAGTACCGCAATGGTGCTCTCGGTGCTGTTTCACGTTCTGCTGTTGAGCATCACCTTTAGTGGTCAGACATTCGGACTTCCCGGCCTGAACTTTCCGTGGAAAGACAGGCGCCTGGGAGCCGATGAGCTGCGCATCATGCTTGCACCGGCGCAGCTTACGCCACCTGCTGCGGCACCGGCGCCGGCAATCGCCGCCCCCACAAAAATTGCCAACCCGGAGCCCGTCGCAGCAGACAAGCCCGCAGTTGCCAACAACCTGCCACCATTGACCACGCCATCTCCCGTCGTTAAGCGTCCTGAGGCAGCCGCAGTCTACATTCCCCCGCCCACACCGACGCAGTTACCCGCCACGCCGGCAGTGAAGCGGCCTGACGTGAAGCCGCCGATCGCGCCCGATGCGCCACCGGTGAGACCACGCGCGAAGTCTGACGCACAAGACCTTCCCGCACCAGTGAGTGAAGCACCGGTACGCGCTTCCACAGCGGACGATGCCGCGCAGAAGCAGCTCGAACAGGAAACCCGGGAACGCGAACTTGAGCAAGCCAGGCTCGAGCAGGAAAAACAGCGAACCGAAAGACTACGACAGGCCGAACTGATGGCCGAGGCCCAGCGCGAAGCGGCGCGGCAAGAGCAACTGCGACAAGAAGCTGTCCGCGCCGAGCAAGCGGCAAGGATTGCTGCTGCGCGAATGGAGGCCGAACGTCTGGAGCTGGCACGTCAAGAAAGCCTGCGTCGAGAGGCGTTGCAACAAGAGCAGGCAAGACAGGACGAGAAGGCGCAGCTGGAGGCGGCGCGACAGGAACGAGAACGTGCCGAGACCGCGCGCTTGGAAGCTGAGCGCAGGGAAGCCGCCCGACAGGAACAAGCAAGTCAAGCGCAGCTTGAAGCGGCTCGACAGGCCCAGGCCCAGGCCGCGAAGCAAGCGCAGGCTCAGCTGGAAGCCGCGCGCCAAGAGGCCATAAAGCAAGAGGCGGCGCGACAAGACGCACTAAAGCAAGAGGCGGCACGGCAAGAACAAGCAAGACAACAGCTGGCCCAGCGCGAGCGGGCTGAGCAGGAGGCGCAACGCGAAGAGCGGCTGCGCGCGATCGGCAATCAAATGAAAGAGGAAGCGGCCCAGCGTGACGCTGCGTTGAATCGTCCTTCAAGTGCGCTGCCGCCTACGGTAAGCAGCCTTCGGCGCGGATGGCTCTTCGGGCGCGCCGACGCTAATACGGATCTCGTCCTCTACGCAGAAGCCATGAGCAAAAAGATCGAGATGAACATGACCTTCGACATGGTGCGCGAAGCGGTGAAAAAGCCTCACGCCCAACCGACCGTGACGGTGGCAATCCGCGCCGACGGCTCGGTAGAGAAGGTGACCTTCGTGGTGTCAAGCGGTGTGGCCGCTATCGACGAAGCAATACGAAAAGTCGTGGCCAGCCAGGCGCCCTATGGCAAGTTCCCGCCAAGCCTGGCGCGCCAGTATGACGTGATCGAAATTCGCCGCACGTGGATATTCGACACGGCCATCCGCCTGCAGTGATGACGACAACTTCGGTTTGGGCTTCCTGCTCGACTTGCTGCCAGCGGTTATCTCTCAACGCATTACGCGTTTAAACTGCCAAAGCGCCAAGGTACCAAACAATGCAGCGAATCCCAGCTGCACGGCCATCGACATCCCCGCCACATCCATCCCAAGCCCACGCCAGGTAACAGCATCAAAGCCATCGACCGCCCAGCGCGTAGGCATGAACATCGTGACTGTCTGAACCCATTCAGGGAACAGGAAAGAAGGTACCCAAGCACCGCCCAGCATCACCAGGATCAGCGTCGCGAACATGGCAATGCCCCGTGCAGCATCAGGCGTGCTGCCGAAAGCCGCGATTAACAGGCCGAAGCTGGCAGTCATGACGGCAAAGCACAGTGCCACACCCAGGAACCCGGGAATATTGGACACCTTCACACCAAACACCAGCACCGCTACCGCAAAGATGATGCACATCAGGGCCATCGCGATAAACGTGCAAGATGTCGCGCGCGCCAGTATCACCGTGGTTTGCGAGATGGGCGCCGCCAATAACCGGTTCCAAATCCCCATTCGCCGCGCAAGCAGGACGCTCACGCCCATGTCGATTCCCATGAAGAGAATGAACTGCACGGCCATGCCAGCAAATGAGTGGGCGTAGCCGTTATACCCGGCCACAGCCTTCTCTGAAGTCATCGCGCGTTCGGTGGTTGAAAACGGAACGCTGAGCGTACCTCCACCCTGCCCAGCCGTTGCAGGTGACGCTTTCTGCTGTGCTTGATATCTCTGCAGGCTACCAAGAAAACCACGCAGCGGCTCGTCTTTGGAGGTCCCTTTCGCATCGATTTCCCGGATGCTCTTCTCGATAAATTTGTCCCCATCTGCACCACCTAGCATGCTCGCGCTGACGGCCTGCATCACATGCTGGGTGAGAATTCCCTTCACCATCGCGATGCCCATCTGCTGCGAAGGATCGTACAGCAGCGCGATAGTCGGTTTGGTGCCAGCGCTGAACAGCGCGGCTCCGGCGGCATCGCCAAAGCCCGCCGGGATAACGATAGCCACCTTTTGAGCGCCCTTGCGCACCAATCGCTCGGCTTCCGCCAGGGGCATTTCGGTCAGGCGGAGTGTGACGTCAGCCTTCAGGGCGCCTGCAATCTTGAGGCTTGTTGCGCTTGTGTCCTGCATTACAAGTGCTACGTTGAGACGGCCCGCCTCCTTCTTGCCGCTGCCGCCGAAAAGATAGCCGAAGAATGCGGCCAGCAAAATCGGCAACAGAAGGTTGATTACCAGCGCGCGGCGATCATGCAGGTACAACAGGATATCCTTGCGGACGAGTGCGATAAATGCCGTCATGTCAGTCGCGCAGCGAGCGTCCGGTCAGGTTGAGGAAGACTTCTTCGAGGCTGGTGCGCGCGGTTTGGAAATGGTTCGCATGCACTCCCTGTTGGGCGAGCCAGCCTGCCAGCGGCAGCGCGTCATCTGCTTCGCGCAGGCGCACCTCCAGCAACCGTTCGTTCTGCGCCACCGAGGTTACGCCCTCTACCGCGCGCATGCGTGTGAGCAGTGCTTCGTCAGGGGCATGGGCCAGTTCAAGGCGTAAGGCCGCCTGGGCTGGCAGCTTGCGATACAGGGCGGTTGGTGTATCGTCGGCCAGCACTTTGCCGTGGTCGATCACGACAATGCGGTCGGCCAGACGCTCGACTTCTTCCATGTAATGGCTGGTGTAGATCATTGAACAGCCAAGCGACTTCAGCTTTTCTAGCGTTTCGAAGATGGCGTTGCGGCTTTGTGGGTCGACGCCAACCGTGGGTTCGTCGAGAATCAACAGCTCGGGATCGTGCATCAATGCGGCGGCGATGTTCAAGCGGCGTTTCATGCCGCCGGAGAAGGTCGATGGGCGATCACTGGCACGGTCTGCGAGGTTGACCAGCGCCAGCACTTCACGGGCGCGTTCCTGGCTGCGCTTGCCTGATAGCCCGTATAGCGATGCGAACAAGCGGAGGTTCTCGAAAGCGGTCAAGTCCTCGTACAGAGCCAGGTCTTGCGGGACCAGTCCGATCTTGCGTTTGGTCGGACTTGCGCCGACGCCGATTGCTGAGTGATCCAGCATGACGCTGCCTGCGTCCGCGGTGAGCAAGCCGCAGATGATCGATACGGTGGTGGACTTGCCAGCTCCGTTGGGCCCGATCAGGCCTAAGGTTTGCCCGCGTTCCACGGTGAACGAAACCCCGTCCACAGCGCGCCTGGTGCCATAGCTTTTCACAACTCCGGATACTTCAAGCATTGATGCCATATACGACCCGTCACAAGGGATGAGAAAACCGTTTGTGCTCTGTCCACGCAGCAACAACGCCAATGTAAACACTTATTGATTAATTTTCAACATGTGGTATGAACGCATTCCTGGGCTTACCGAAGAGCAAATGCATACTGCTCGATATTTTCGGTGCTAGTTATCGGGTTGCTGATCACCCGCTCGGTCGCTCCCATCTGCTATTTCTAGCTCGCCCACCGACTCGAATTCGTTCAGGGTTGTCATGACTTGGGGAGTGGGGGCGTACTTTTTCTTGAGCCTGACCAGCTGCTTGTCCATACCTGTGCACAGGCGTCGAATCTCGCGTTTAACCTCACGCAGACGGGCTCTTTGGTTGGGCTCGGGGATTTCGCCACGAAAATGAGCGCAGCCTTCGCGCCTGGATACAAATGCTTCCACATCTTTCGGCAGCATCGCATTGGTGGGCAATCGTCTATCACGAGGTTCAAATGACCGTGCTCTGCAGTGTGGGCAATATAGATAAATTTTACGGCCGCTACTGAGCGACAAGGACCCGGCACGTAGCTGTTGAATACCCCAAACCCCGGTCATACCATTCTCGAACAGTACGTCACCACTTGCATAACAAGGTGACCAGTCGAGCATATGCAGATAATCGTCCTGTGTCACCTCTCGCGCGGCGAGAAGATAGTCTTTCACCTCGCCTATGGTCAGAACAAATCCTCCGCACTGTTCTTCCGATCCACTAGCCGCTGGCGAGCGCGCGGCGTTCTCCCGGATGCTGATTGATTTGATCGGGGGGAGTTTCGGATCTCGCATATCCGGTTCGACTACGTCCGCTTGCGCCGCATTTGACGAGAGCATGACTCCAATAGCGATGAGGAGGAAAATGTTCACCATACGGCACTTTTCGCTTCGGTTGGATTCTTCCTGGAGACCGTGGGATGCCGGAATATTTCAGTTATGGGTACTGAGAACGTTATGGCGAGTGCATGCACTAGCCATTTAAGCGAAGCATTTTGCCTCTGGTTGACGGCTTCATATACGCCTTTTTCTGCCGGCGACGCCCCATTTGGGGTTACTACGGCGCCGACAATTTCAATACCGATGCTGTCCTCGTTTGCGGGGTAACGGTCGGGTACCGACTTTGCCATTTCGTTCCGATGTTCGATCTTCGGATTAAAGCTGCCAAACAACTTCATCTCGACCTTGGTGCAGCGATACTCAGCGATGCAACGCGCGCGCAATGAACCGACGTGCCACGTTTGCTTGAACAGGGACGCCGTTTGATAGATCGTACCGTCCCGATCGATCAGAAAATGCGCGCCATTTGCTTTCGGTTTGACGTAGCTGCTTAAGCTCGAGTTCAGGGTCGCTCCTCCGGTCTGATGCACAATTATGCCGCTTACCCGCAGCAGCGGACCGCGCTCGATGTGTGGACTCGTCGCCCGTTTTATCCGCGCATTAAAAATATGGCCGAGCTTGTCAATTCGTAGCATGGGTCGGTCTCCTGTGAGCACGCTTGCGTGAATGGGATCCTTTATGGTGTCGCTATTGAGATTTGGAATGTTGACGGATCACAATCGTGACCAACAGTGCGAACGGACCACGCACTGTTAACGATGGCAGCGCCGTTATCCTTCCGCTGCAACGGGAACTGCCCTACCCCTCACGTATTAAAGGGAAATCGAAAAGTCGAACAGCCAGCTTGACGTGCCTTTGGAGGCCAGCGCGACGGCTTGAGCTGTCGCACTCACTAGCGACCTGAGCAGCGCATTCTTGAAACCTAGCGGACCACATCAAAAGGCATTCAGCCCGACAGGTGTCAGCAGCGGTTGTAAACTGATACAGGCAGCGATTGAAAACTGATACACCAATTTGAGAAGATGGTCGCTTTGCGGAGCGGCCTTGAAACCCAAAGAGGTGTACGTGGAAATTCAACTACTGAGTAAGCATGGGTTAAGTCTGCGGCAGATTGCCGCCGAGGTTGGCTGCGCAGTGAACACGGTGCGGCGGCACCTGGCGCTGGAGACGGTGCCCAGGTACGAGCGCAAGGTAAAGCGCCAGACGAAGCTGGCGCGGTTCGAGGAGTATCTGAGGGAGCGCCAGAAGGCTGCACACCCCGACACGATTCCCGCGACCGTGTTGTACCGCGAGATTGTGGCAAGCGGCTACCACGGCGGCATGAGCCAATTGCGCGCGTTCATGCGGACGCTGCGGCCAGCTTCACCTGCCGACCCGGTGGTGCGCTTCGAGACGGCAATGGGCGAACAGCTGCAGGTTGACTGGGTCGAGTTCCGCAAGGGTAGCGCGCCGTTGCATGCATTCTGCGCCACCCTGGGCTATAGCCGTGCCAGCTACGTAGAGTTCGTCAGCAACATGAAGGTGGAACGCTGATCGCCTGCCATGAGCGCGCCTTCGCGGCCTTCGGCGGCGTGACCAGGCGGGTCCTGTACGACAACATGAAGAAATCAAGCTGTGCCAGCCGTACCGTGCCAAGACCAAGGGCAAGGTCGAACGCTTCAACGGCTATTTGCGGCGCTCGTTCTATGTGCCGCTGGCCAGCCGACTGGCGCAAAGCGGCCAGAAGCTCGATGTCGTTACGGCCAACGTGGAAGTGGCGCACTGGCTGGCCGAAGTTGCCAATGCGCGCGTTCATGGCACAACGAAAGAGCCGCCGGCTGAAGCATTGAAGCGAGAGATGGCGCATCTGCAAGCGCTGCCGGCGCCATGGCGGGCGGACATTGCCGCTGCTAGGCCGCAGGCAGCCACGCCGCCACCGCTGCCGACACGACCAGTGGCGGTGGTGAGCCGGATTGCGCAGCCGCTGAGCGAAGCAGTCTGATCGTGACCAGCAACCTGCCGTTCGGCCAGTGGGACACGACGTTTGCGCAGGATGCGACCTTGACCGCCGCCCTGCTTGATCGCCTGCTGCACCATGCGCATATCGTGCCAATTGCCGGAGAGAGCTACCGGCTGAAGAACCAGCGCCAGGCCGGAATGATGAGGGGGAGTGATGTTGCAGAAATTGGCTGAACGCAGACTGTGTTCAGCGACGGAGGTGTATCAGTTTTAAATCGCCGTTGACACGGCACGGCTACCAGTCCGCATGCGTTCCTGCACACCGATGGCGTGATGTTAGACATAAACACGCTAGTGGATCCGCGCTGGGATGGGAGTTTGACGCGGCCCACGACATCAATGAGCGGGGGCAGATTCTTGCTAC
Source organism: Massilia agrisoli (assembly GCF_020831365.1). Lineage (GTDB taxonomy): Bacteria > Pseudomonadota > Gammaproteobacteria > Burkholderiales > Burkholderiaceae_D > Telluria_A > Telluria_A agrisoli. The sequence continues at coordinate 410,457 of NZ_JAJHPV010000009.1, read as the reverse complement.
CGGGTGCAATCCAGATGGGTGTTTCGGCGTGCGGCTTGATCCCGGTAGCGACGCCAAACATTGAACCGTAGCCTTCGGCCTCCCCACGCCAAAATGCTGAGCCAGCGCGGGTTTCGGATAGAGTCTTTCTACTCAAAACGCTTCAGCAACTTATCCTTGGGGTTGGACAAGACTTCGAATGGTTGAGCGCGTCACTCGGCCCGCCATCCTGTGCAGAAAAAAAGCAAAGGGAGGTCTTCGTTTTCTACAGTTAAGCCCGACTGATCGTCATGCCTGCAGTGTTTCCTCATGGCGTGACAGCGAAGACTCGTTGAACGAGGGCAGTGATGATTCCTTATCCAGTCGCCCAAGAAGTTCGCCAAAAATTTTCCCCAGCGCCCGACCTAAGAGCGGCGGTACGGCGTTTCCAACCTGAGTATATTGCGGGACTTCGAATTTCCTCATCTTACCGCCAGTAGTGACCTTGGATCGAAATACAAAGGAATCGGGGAAGGATTGGATTCGCGCCATCTCACGAACACTAAGCGTCCTCAAATTCTCATAGTGGCAAGCATCATCAGGAATAGATAGCGCGGCCGGCGCCGGAACAAGTGGATCGAGCGCTTTTTGCGTTTGCTTTTTCGTCTTGTGTGCAAGCAAAAACGCGATCAGCTCATCTTTACCCGAACTCCCGAATTTTATCCGGCTCTGATCAGCCCCAACGTATTGATGCTTTGCCAGCAGGTCAAAGCTTTCGTCGGAAAGGACCAGTGAATCGCCGCTGAGGATGGCCTTAACTTCCCGCTGCACCTTTCGCGGAAGGGTGCTGAGCACCTGATAAATCCTGAAACGTCTTTGAACCAATGGACTATTCCGTCGCAGATCATGATTCTTCGGTGCCTTCCCGGGAACATGCGCGTAAATTGCAGGGACTCTCGTATGTCGGGCTAAGCTTGAGTCGAGATAGTCGACGTATCCTGACCGCGCGCCGCTTTTGCCCTTCAAGTCATCGATTGCATCGCGAACCGAGTACGGCTTATCACAAAACTTTACAAGCGGGCTCAAAAAGGAATTTCTGAACAACGAAAGATGCCGCGCATTGGCAACGTCGAAGCACGGTAACTCATCGGCGGAATATGCGAGAGAGGGGTCAGCCTTCGCTCTATCGTAGAATTGTTTCGAAGGCGCCATCAATGCTCGCTCATCTTCAGAACAGGTTTGCGCCAGAGAAAGGTACACATCCTTGCGAAACAGAACCATTAAAAATCTCGGACGATTTTGGGCAACGCCAGCAAACTTAGCGTTCACATGAAGGCACAACGGGACATAATTTGCCCCTACAAACGCCTTCGCCACTTCAAACCAAGCGTAAACCTTCTCGCCATCAACATCGAATGGACGAAGAATCCCCGTAACATTTTCAAGCAGCGCCATTTTAGGTTGCGTCATCTTCACAAAATTAGCGAACTCTTGCGGAAGAATATTTCGCGCGTTTGAATATTCCCGCATTCCGGCCATGCTGAAGCTTTGGCATGGTGGGCCACCCGAAACCAAATCAACTCCACCGGTTCCGAATCCGGTTTTTAGCGCGTTCAATGCATCATCATTCCGCGCAAGCCATTTGTTAAGTTCAACAATACTCCCAATTACAAGGCTCCCTTTGAGGTCTTTAGTCTCCTGCAAATCGGATATACCTTCGGCGACGGGTGGAGTACCTCGTGGATCTTCCCGCAAACGAGAAGCCATTTGATCCACGGCGAAGTTGCTGCTGAGCCATTTAGTTTTTGCCGGATGTTTCCGCACGGTTGCGCCGGCCGCTAACCCGTCCAAATCTTCGCCAAAAAAGTTGAACGCAAAGGTCTCTGCGGCCATCGGAGAGAGTTCGTTCGCGAGCAGCAGTTCGAAACCGGTTGATTCAAGCCCAAGCGAGAGACCGCCACAACCGGCAAATAGTTCAATGTGATTCATATGTTCTCCAATTCGCGCTGCCAGTCGTAGGCTTCTCATCCGTTAGCCTATCAACACCAAGTCGGCTCGAGAAAATACTGTACATTTAACCAGTAGTTTTAGCAAGAGTGTCGAACTGTAGGGCCAGTCGGTCGTGGGCTCCGGACGGCAAGTGACGTGCGGACGGCACGCGCAGCTAACATGCGATTGTATGGGAACTTCCAAGAAATGTCCAGGAGGAATTGAGGATCGTTGCTTAAAGCTCAGCGTCATCAGGCCTGCCGCGAATAGATCTGCTGCTTGTCGCGGCTATTGAAGCCGGAACTATTCCCTTGGTTCGGCTTTTGACCAGTGACTCCAGAACCCGATAGACTGTTGTAGGGAGTCGCTTAGGGTTTGTTGCGCATTCCCAGACCACTATCACCTTCCAGCCGGCCATGCGCAGTTGCCGAATGCTCCGAGCGTCGCGCGCACGGTTGGCTACGATTTTCCGACGCCAGAATTCACTATTCGACTTCGGTATATGGCCCGTAGGGCATTTATGTCCATGCCAAAAACAACCGTTTACGAACAAGACCGTTCGAGCTTTTCCAAACACCAAATCAGGCTTGCCAGGTAAGTCTCTCTTATGCAGGCGATACCTAACGCCCGCTGCGTGAAGTGCACGTCGCAACAGAAGTTCTGGTTTGGTGTTGCTTGAGCGAATCAACGACATGCGGTGACTTCGCTCAGCGGGTGTTAGGGAATCAGCCATGTGTGAGGTTTGGAAGACGGCCTCATAGCTTAACCGATCCAAAAATTCCACCGCGCATGAATGCCCAGGGGTGAGGGTTCGGTGCGTTTACGCGCCTTACTGTTCAAATACTATTAGTTGTGATAAATTGTTTCCTAGGTGTCTAGAGACCGCCCGCAGCCCGCAACAGCAAAGGCCCCTTTGTGCCATCTCCGTACATTCAACCCCCATAAGCACGTGTGCTTGGGTTTACTCGTGGGCAGTAACCCCGGTATGCGATTTTTTGGAGGTTCCCAAATGAAAGCTCCCCCGCGGTCATTCGACCGACTCCGCAAAGATGCAAAGCAATTAGCAAGTCAATCCAACGTTTCACTTACGCAAGCCCACGAGGAAGTGGCTCGGGCGAACGGTTATCCAAACTGGAAAGCCGTCGTCAAGTTCGTCGACCAGGCGCGAGCGTCAGCAGTGGTAACGCCCCCGATATCTACGCAGTTCGCCTTCGACGATTTTGGGATGGACCCGGCGTACATTAGCCGGGTTGAACGCCAAGAGGACATTCCCCTCGAAGCTAAGCTACTAGTAGCGGAAAATGCTGCCTTTTTCGGCGCGCAAGGCGTTGAATTCTCAGTTTTTGAGCCAACTCGCACTGGCCTCGAGAAGAGTATTTTAGACGCGACTCAGCCCATAAGGACCCACTTTGAAATTGAAAATCTACATTTTTTTAAAGAACAAGGACAAGGTCTAGAACATAAGGTGCAGAAGCCCGCGTTCTTTGTCGAGCCGCACGCGTTAGTGCCGTCGACGGTCAGTTTGTACCGACCCATGACGAAAAAGGGTGACCCAAGAATGTGGTTTAAAGGGCTTGGCCAGTTTGCCGTGCCGACAGACCAAATTGGTATCGTGGTATTGGATGATAGCCTCTATTTATTCAACCTCAGCCGCACATCGTTAGCGCGCGCCTCACCAGCAACCGAAATCCACAAGGTCATTGGTCGTTATGTGGCAACAAAAGGTAGCGTCGCGTTAGAACTTCTCCTAAAACTGCACGCGATCGCGAAAAGCTCAATTCGTTCTGTAAAACACGGAGATACCGCAGTCGGCATGGCCGTCGAAGCCGCCTTGGGTATCCCGCCAAACAGTGGAAAAAAGCCTGACTATCGCGGTATCGAATTGAAAGCTGGGCGGGGAAATAAGACTCGCTCCACAATCTTCGCTCAAGTCGCGATCTGGCCGCTCAGCAGGTTAAAAAGCAGCGCAGAGATACTGAATGCTTATGGATACGAGCGGGGCACGGATTTTAAGCTCTATTGCACGGTTTCAAGCCAAAAGTACAACAGTCAGGGACTTCGCTTGTTTGTCGATGAAGCAAGCGATTTGGTAGTCGAACGCGACAGGGAGAACAATGAGGTAGCCGTTTGGACCGGTGAGCTTCTCCGCCGAAGGCTGGCGGAAAAGCATGCCGAGACGTTTTGGATTGAAGCGACAAGCTCAACACGAGATGGCGTCGAACATTTTGACTTGCATACTGTCACCCATACGAAGACGCCTCTTTTGAGTCAGCTTATGCCGCTAATTCAATCCGGAGTGATCACGCTGGATCATTTGATCAAGCGGAAGGGTGCTGCTGTGACTGAAAAGGGGCCGCTTTTTAAGATGAATAAACGAGACCTGCCACTGCTGTTCCCGAGCCCCCGACGGCACGTCTTGAACCCAAAAAAGTAGAGATGCACGAAGTGTCGGCTCGATTGTCGAGCCGACAGTCCCGCATCGTCGAGTAAACAATCCCAGTGTTGCAGCGTTCAACTGGCGGACATTCGACTGTTAGATTCGCTTAAGCAACAGTTCAGCGGCGGCCTGTTCACTTAGCACCACGACCAGCTTCAACCGCGCCCGCGTCATCCCCACAAACAACTTCCGAAACACCAGCTCATCAATCTCCTCAAAGTCGATCTCAGTAAAAATCACCGCCGGCGCCGACTGCCCCTTAAACCTATACACCGACTCCGCCAGCAAGCCCCCCTCCCGAAACACCGGATTCCCAAACAAGTCGTACTCCCCAGTGAACGACTTCAGCGTATGCGCGTCGCCTAGCGTATCGCGCCCCAGAATCGCCGACTTCTCCCGTCCCCTGAACGACGCAATCGCAATATCCTGCCGCGCGAACCCTGCCGCCAGGCACAACGTGATCGCATGCTTGGTCTGCGCCAGCATCGCCTCCGTATCGCCCTCCGGGTACACCAGCGCCTCGATATCCGCGCCTTCGAAAGGACTAGCAGCCTCCACCGGCTGCCGCGCCTCGCCTATCGACGCCAGCATGTCGACAATCTGCCGCGGGCTGCGGTAGTTGGTGTGCGAATGCAGCGTCACCCACCCCGGCAGCGGCACCATGTCGCGGCCGTACAGGTTCTGCGTCGGGTCTTCCAGCCAGGTGGCGCGGCCGCCCTCTTTCAGCATGCGCAGCAAGATGTTGCGCCAGGCTACAGAAAAGTCCTGCCCCTCGTCGACGATCAGCACGTCGTACATCCAGGTTTCTGGCAGCTCGGCGGTGGCCAGCGCCTTCTCCATCTCGCCCCACACTTCTGGCGACGAGTAATCTGGTGTAATACCCTGTGCCCGCATGAAAGCGTCGCCCAACATGTGGAAGTTGGCCACGCGTCCACCCGGAGGAACCAGGCGCTGGATGTGATCGGCTAGCGGCCGGTTGAAGCACACGTACAAGGGGCGCAGGCCGGCGTCGATTGCGGCGGCGTATTCGGCCAGCGCCAGCTGGGTTTTGCCGCTGCCGGCTGTGCCCACCACGCGCAGCCGGTAGGGCGTGAAGTCCAGCCTGCGCGCCCATGTTGCCAGGCCGCCCGACAAGCGCGTGACCATATCGGTAGCGCAGCCAATCATGGCGCTCGGGTCGGGCCTCAAGCTGAGGGTGTCGCCGAGAAAGCGTGTGACTTTCTCGAACTGGTCGCTGAATTCGGTAACTGGCAGCACCTCGCGGATCACCTGGGCAAGCTTGGCCGCGGATGTGGCGTCGATGATGTGGCGCGGGTCGATGCCGGCCAGGTGCGGGTCGCGCACGGTGTAGTCGGGGCAATACAGCAGGTAGTCGATCGACAGTTCACTGCCGAAGCGTTTCACCAGTCCATCTATCGTACGCAAGATCTGGTTGCGGATCTTGCGGGGCTTGCCCTGGTAGCTCTTGACCAAGCCTTCCGGCGTCTCAGTCAGAAACCCGGATTTCTGCTCGATCAGCAGTACCCGCCCGTTCGGCGCGACGATGATGAAGTCGATCTCGCCGTAGGCAGAGAAGCCTTGTTCGACGTTGGTCCAGTGTACGCCGTGGTAGATGCTGTAGGGAACGTCTGACAGTTGCTCATCGAGGTAGGAGAGCGTTTCAATCTCGCGCGCGGCGGTGCCGGTGGTGGACATCTCGCGCCAGCCGGTCGGGTGGATGTGGGCCATGGGGTCGTGCGCGGCTGGGCCGCCTCGGAATTATGGGATGTGGCCAGACGGGTCGAAAACCTGTGCTTATGGCTAAGGCGCACTCAGCATGGGTTCCCGCTTTCGCGGGAACGACGTGCTGAGGGCAGCCTTCACGTGTGCGTGTGGGCGGAACGCGTCAATCGAAATCGAACAGCTCGCCCAGGAAGCCTTCGCGCTTCTTTTTCTTGTGGTGAGGATAGCCATGCGACGGCTGCGAATGCCCGAAACCTTGCGGCTGATGTTGTCCCTGGTAGGGATCGTGACGAACCTGCTGCTGAACCGATTGCTGCATCGGTTGCGCCGCGGCCGGTACCGAACGCTCAATGATCTTGTCCAGCTCGCCACGGTCCAGCCACACGCCGCGGCATGTCGGGCAGTAGTCAATCTCGATCCCCTGCCGGTCCGACATTACGAGTTGTACGTTTTTGCATACAGGACAATCCATAGCCTACTCCTTCGTTCAATAAGGTTGTTCAACAGCTTGAGCCGATACCATACCTCGTTTGCCGATGTACAGACGCGTACCGGCCGAAATGTACCGCATCTGAAAGATATGGGGGCTGAGTACAAAAACACAACGACCGGTGCGCTAGAATGAGGGGCTGTTCAACGACAACCGGTCCTCGCACTCGATTTTTCACAGGAGAATTCCATGAAATCAGTCAGCTTTGGTACTGCAGTTCTGTTCGCCCTCTTCACTTTTTCCGCCCACGCCTCGGACAATATGCCGGTCAAGAAAGCCGACGGCATGCTCGTTGATTCGAAGGGTATGACTGTTTATACCTACGACAAGGACTCTGCCGGCAAGAGCGCCTGCACTGGCAAGTGCGCCGAGAACTGGCCGCCAGTCATGGCCGCCGATGCGAAGCCTGCGGGGGACTATTCGACCATCACCCGCGCCGACGGGACCAAGCAGCTTGCCTACAAAGGTAAGCCGCTATACACCTTCATCAAGGACAAGAAGCCCGGGGACAAGACAGGCGACAAGGTGATGGATGCGTGGCATGTGGTGACAGATTGACCGTCTTTTCCCGCATTTAGTCGACGCCGATAACACCTCATTCACGCAAAAGCGGGGACGGGGTGTATCCGTCTTGCAGCCATCAAGTGCTTAATAAAAAATCTATTTAATTTAGAAAGAGGGAATTGTGGCGGTTCTCGGCGGATTGCTATGCCGGCAGTTGGGTCATCATGCTGCCAGTCCTAACGAAACCGACGCCGGAAACCATCATGCCCACGCAAAGCACCGCCATCTTCGCGCCCGACCTGCCGCTGACCGCAAAGCCACTCCGACCAGCCGTCCTTGCGGAAGCATCGGCATTGTCCCCGAACGCGCGCCGCGAAATCATGGCGCTGTCGGGTGCGCGGCCAAAGCGCTTCGCGGCCGAACTGGCATTCACCTGGGCCTCGATCGCGGCGTTTATCGTGGCCGGCGTGTACTTCGACAATCTCGCGGTCACGCTGTTTTGTGTTTTCCTGATCGGCACCCGCCAAATGGCGCTCGCACTGCTGTTGCACGAACAGGTACACCGCCTGGGCATGCGCAGCAAATACGCGGACTGGTTTATTAATGTGTTTGCGGTGTATCCGCTGTTTGTGACGACGGTGGAAGACTATGCCAAGGTGCACCTCTCGCATCACAAATACTGCTTCACGAAGGATGACCCGGACTTCCTGCGCAAATCCGGCGAGGAATGGACCTTTCCGAAGTCTTTAGGCCAGCTGGTGATGATCGCGGTAATAGACCTGACGGCGATGAACCTGATTCGCCTGATCCGCGGTAAAACAGCACCGCGAACCGACGAATTCGAACGCCGCAACCCATCGCCGAAATGGCTGCGCTATGCATTCTTTGCAGTGGCCGCGGGTGTATTAACCGCTGTCGGCGGCTGGACCGTATTCCTGATTTACTGGGTAGTGCCGGCAATGACCGTCACCCAGCTGATGGTGCGCTGGATCGCCGTGTGCGAGCATGAATACAATATTGAGAACGGCACCATCCACGAAACGACTCCGCTGATCCAGCTCACCTGGTGGCAGCGCGCGCTGATGCCTGACCTGAATTTTGGCTTGCATGCCTATCACCACATGCACCCTGGCGTTTCGTTCGCCAACCTGCCGAAGGTGCACGAGATTTACAAGCGCGAAGGCCTGGTGGATGAGAGTGCGATCTTCCACGGACAAGGCGCATATTTGAAGCACCTGTTAGCCCGGTAAAATCCAGCTATAAACTGACAGCGTCCAGCCGGCACACCGCGTGATCGGCCGACTGTTCGAAACTTATCTGCACCGGCAGGAACCGGCTGATCACTTCCGCATTCGTTATCGCGTGTTGCGATATGCGGTGCATGGTGAACTGGCCAGCGCCAGCCAGGGCCATCGGCAACATCACCTGGTCGGCCAGATGTTCGCCGACTGCCGCGCTGGAGCCGAGATAGTCTTCCACTTCAGCCACCACGGCCCCAGCGACTGACTCCGCGCGTACGCGCTTTTCGCCGATCGCCGTGAAGACCTCTGTCACCCCCTCGAAATCAAGCGTGATCAGCACGGCGTTGCCGGGTCCCTGGTCGCGCGGGAGCTCGTTGAGCCGCAGCTGCCCTGCCGTCCACCCAAGACGTTCGCCGACCAGCTGGAGCTCGCGTTCGGCAATGGCGCCTGGAAGGCCGGCCACAATTGCTTCCGCATAGGCACTTCGCAAGGCTCCCCTCTCGATCAGCGCAATCTGGCCGAGCTTTGTGCAGGGCTCGGTCGATGCCGACACCTCGCCACCGCCGGCCGGATAGAAACCGTAGCGCCGAAGCGTGATGTGGACCTTTGCTCCCATCAGTTCCAGCACCCGGCCGTATGCCTGCTGGAGAAACTGCACGGGCGGGGCCATGGGGTTGTGGGTACCGCCGCAGACCAGTACGGTTGACGGCTCGCTCGCGTACAGCAAGGCTGGAATCAAGGTCTGCAGGACGAGGGTTGAACTGCCCGCGGTTCCGATCGAAAACCTGTAGTCCCCCGCCTTGATGCGGCCTGGCCGGAACTCAAGCGCGCTGGAGCCGACTTCTGCGTGCGACACTTCCGCACCGCATACTTGTGCCGCGGCCTGCACCGCCACCAGGTGCTGGCGCATCAGGCCGGGCTTGGCGCGGTTGGCGCGAATGTTCGTCACGCGGAACGGAGTTCCGGTGATCATCGATAGCGTGAGCGAAGTGCGCAGGATCTGGCCTCCACCCTCACCTTGCGATCCGTCGAGTTCGATCATACGCGTCAGTCAATCCGGCGGATGAAACGCGATGCGCTCATCCGCCCTCCGTGCCCGTATCAATATTTAACTGCGGGCGCTGGCGCCGGCTTGGTGTCTTTCGCTGCCGGCGAAGGACGCACCGCACCCGGGGAAGTGTGGTCGTTGGCCTCGCCTGTTACTGGTGGCGACGTTGAGGTACCCGTCGTGCCCATGGTTCCGGAAGCTCCCCGCGACGTGTCCTTCGCCGCTGCCGGCGGTTTGACGGCGCCCGGCGAGGTGTGATCGTTCGCTTCGCCAGTTACAGGGGGCTTCACGCCCTTGGCGTCACTCTTGCCGCCGCCACCCTTGGTCATTGGCATTCCCTTGGCCGAGGTCAGGTGCTCCTCCACTGTCGGCATCATTTTCGACACGAGCGCCTTTACGTCCGGGTCTTTTGCACGGGTCGAATCCTTTTTCAGCATCGCGTGCACTTTCGTGTGGTCGGCAACGCCGGCCTGCTTCATGTACTCGCGGTCGAAGGCATCGCCTTCCAGCTTGTTGAGCTTGGCAGCCATTGCCTTGTGCTTGGAGTCCATCTCAGTCGGCAGGGTCACGCCCTTGTTCTGGGCCAGGGAGGTGACGTCGGCCAGCGCCTTGGTGTGGTCGTCGATCATGCGTTGGGCGTACGCCTTGACCTGCGCATTCTGGCTCTTGCTCACGGCAATTTTTCCAGCCTCGATTTCAGCCATGTTGGCGCGCGCCATGTCCATGACGATTTTCTGGTCAGCTTTATTTAGCGCACTCGCAGCCGGGGTGTTCATTCCGGCCGCCGGGGTTTGCGCCTGCACCGCCATCGGCGCGGCAAAGGCGGCAAGTACGCTTGCACTCAGCAGGGTCTTGATAACTTTTGTTTTCAGCATTTCGATCTCCATTAAAAGTGGACAACAATGCCGGATTAGCTAGCCCGGTTGCCGCAAAGTCTATCTGTGTAATATCTTTACGTGCGCCAGATAGCCTGTCCGCAAGTTTGAGTTCCCTCCACCAGTCGTCAGGGCCGCCTATGTTCCTCATCAATTCAAAGTTTGATCCACATGGATCGACCTCCCGGCTGAAGGTAGACACTTAAGTCCATGGCGGGGTAGCAAAATGGCAATGCGCCGGCCTGCAAAGCTGGCTAAGTTGGTTCGATTCCAACACCCGCCTCCAGCTTTTCGTGGAGGTCTTCTTGACCTCCGCTTGTCGTTCGTGTGACCGTTCCCTGCGGTCACCGGCTTCACTGCGAGGAACTCTCAATGACTTCTTTACTCCGCTCTGCGAGCAACGCGTGTACCGGCTTTTTGATCTGCACCGGTCTTGTGGTCCTCCTGGCCCACGCCGCCGCGGCGCCGCCTCCAGACAACGAGGCCACGCCAGCCAGCAAATACAACGTGTACGTCTCGCCGGACGGTTCAAACAGCAACCCCGGTACCGAAGCCTCCCCTTTCCAGACCATCCAGCATGCCGCCAGCGTCGCGCTGCCCGGCACTACGGTCCATGTCGCAAAGGGCACCTATGCGGGCGGATTTCGCACCACCATGAGCGGGGAATCGAACGCGCGCATCGTGTACAGGTCAGTGGTCAAGTGGGGCGCGCGCATCGTTCCGCCGGTAAAGTCGAGCAGCAACACTGCCTGGGATAACCGCGGCAGTTACGTGGACATCGTCGGCTTCGACATCGACGGACGCGGCTCTACCACGGGAACTGCCTGGCAACATGGCATCTACAACGGTGGTTCCTACGTTTCAGTGCGCAACAACCAGGTGCAGCACATTGGCGAGAAACGCGGTTGCGGCGGTAGCGGCAGTTCGGGGATCGGGCTGGACAGCTACTACAAGGGGGTCAAGTCAGATGTCATCGGCAACAGCGTGCACAATATCGGCACGCCAGGCTGCAAATTTTCCAAGGGAATCTACCTGAACACGACAGGCCGGGTGCAGAACAATGTGCTGTATGCCATCGGCGGCGCCGGCATCCAGCTCTGGCATGACGCGCACCACGCGACCGTGTCGAACAACACCGTGGTCGGCTCGACCAGCGGCATCCTGGTCGGCGGCGGGGACTACTATCACACCAAGGGCCCCAACGATTTCACGAATGTGCACAACAACATTGTTTTCGATAACAAGACGGGCATCACGGAAATCGGCTGGACCGGCACCAACAATACCTACCGAAACAACCTTGTTTTCCAGAACGCCGGCGGCGACTGGGGGCTGCGCAACGGGCTCAAGCACACCGGGACGATCAGCGCCGCGCCGAAGTTCGTCCACTATTCCAGGGATGGAACGCCCGACTTGCGCCTGCTGCCGACGTCGCCGGGCGTCGGCAAAGGCATCGCCTCGCTTACGCCCACGGTCGATATCAACGGCAAGGCGCGCAAGCTGGCCGCTTCCGATGTCGGGGCTTACCAGCGATAAGGCCAGTTGCGGCAAGTGCTGTCAGCCCTTGACGCACACCACCTGTTTGAGCGTGTGCACGACCTCGACCAGCTCGCGCTGGGCGTGCATCACCGCATCGATGTCCTTGTAGGCCATCGGGATCTCGTCGATGACGGCCGCATCCTTGCGGCATTCGACGCCCTTGGTGGCGCCTACATGGTCTTCCACGGTAAAACGGCGTTTGGCTTCGGTACGGCTCATGATGCGGCCGGCTCCGTGGCTGCAGCTATTGAAGCTTTCCGGATTGCCCTTGCCGCGCACGATGAAACTCTTTGCGCCCATCGAGCCTGGAATAATGCCCAGCTCGCCCGGCCGCGCCGACACCGCGCCCTTGCGCGTCACCAGTACATCCTTGCCGAAATGCTGTTCCTTCTGCACATAGTTGTGGTGGCAGTTGACTGCCTCCACGTGCGTCTCGAACGGCTTGGTGATCACCGTGCGCAGCGCGGCGATCAGGTTCTGCATCATCACTTCACGGTTGATGCGCGCAAATTTCTGCGCCCAGCCCACTGCCTGTATGTAGTCGTCGAAGTACTGGGTGCCTTCCGACAGGTAGGCCAGGTCCTGGTCAGGCAGGTTGACCTGGTGCTTGCGCATGTCCTGCTTGGCCAGCTCGATGAACTGGGTGCCGATCGCATTGCCGACGCCGCGCGAACCCGAGTGCAGCATCAGCCAGACGAACCCTTGCTCGTCCAGGCAGACCTCGACGAAATGATTGCCGCTGCCGAGGGTTCCCAGGTGCTTGTAGTTGTTGGTGTTTTTCAGGTTCGGGCGCTTGCGGCAGATTTCATCGAACTCGTCCTTCAGCTGGAGCCAGCCGGCGTCGACTGCCGAAGGCGCCTTGCTCCATGAGCCCTTGTCCGCGCCCTTGAAGCTGCGCGTTTTTGGCGACATGCCGTGCGGAATCGCCTGTTCGATGGCGCTGCGCAATTTCCCAAGGCTGTCGGGCAGGTCGTTTGCCGTCAAGGTGGTTTTTGCCGCCATCATGCCGCAGCCGATATCGACGCCCACCGCTGCCGGAATCACTGCGCCAAGCGTGGGTATCACGCTGCCAATGGTCGATCCCTTGCCAAGGTGTACATCCGGCATCACGGCGACGTGCTTGTAGATAAACGGCAGCTTTGCCGTGTTCGACAGTTGCTGCTTGGCGGCCTCTTCCACCGGCACACCCTTGGTCCACATCTTGATCGGGCGGCCACCTTCGTTATTGATGACCTCGTAGGTGGTGTCCTTCTTCATTGGTTTCTCCGCGTTGCGCTCACCGCCATGATCGCAAAAAACGCCCGGGCGCGGTGCGCGGCAGGAAGGCGCCCTCAGTAAAACTTATACGTGTGCAAGCGAACGGATGAAGTTGCACGCCGCATGTAGCATGAATGGCAAGCGCAACGGCGAAATATCAAATGACAACAATCCACTGGTTTATCCTGATCGGCTGCCTGATGCTGGCGCGCGGTCTCGCCGCGACGTCGATTTCACGTCTGCCGGTATCTTCAAGCATCGTCTACCTTGCCGTCGGGCTGCTCCTCGGTCCCATGGTGCTCGGTGTGTTTGCTTTCGATCCCACCGAAGAATCCCACCTGCTGGAAACGCTGACCGAGATCGCGGTACTGGTCTCGCTGTTTTCCGCAGGCGTCAAGATGCCTGTGCCGATCACCCGCAAGCGCTGGGGAACACCGATCCGGATGGCGTGGCTGTCGATGTCGCTGACGGTCGGCCTGATTGCCGCGTTTACCCATTTTGTGCTCGGCCTGCCCCTCGGAGCCGGCGTCTTGCTGGGCGCCATCCTTGCGCCGACCGACCCTGTGCTTGCCACCGACGTCCAGATCCGCCACGCCGGAGACCGCGATGAGCTGCGTTTTGCCCTGACCTCAGAGGCGGGCATGAACGATGGCTCCGCCTTCCCTTTTGTGATGCTTGGCCTGGGCCTGCTTGGCGCGCACGAGCTTGGCGAGTTCGGGTGGCGCTGGCTTGCCATTGACGTGGTCTGGGCTACCCTGGCCGCGGTTGCGCTGGGCATCGCCGGTGGCGCCCTGCTCGGCCGGCTTGGATGGAAACTACGCAACCGCGAGCCGAAGCACGAGGTGCTGGACGACCTGGTCGCCCTCGGACTGATCGGGGTGGTGTACGGACTGACCGTATTGGTCCATGCATGGGGATTCCTGGCGGTCTTTTTTGCTGGCGTCGCCCTGCGCCAGACCGAGCTGGTCCTGTCGGGCGCCCACAAGGACCGCCAGGGCTTGCTGGTGGCCGACGAGGTCGAGGACCAGGCAACCGGCGAGGAACACGAAGTGCCGCTGACAGTCAGCGGAGAATCGCTGGTGTTCAAGGAACACCTGGAACGGCTGTCCGAACTGACCCTGGTGCTGCTACTTGGCGGCATGGTTGCGAGCACGGACTTCAACTGGCGCTCGGTCAGCACCGCGGTGTTCCTGTTCCTGATCGCCAGGCCGCTGAGCATCATGCTGGGGCTGGCAGGTTCGAATGCATCGATGCGGGTGCGCTCGATCACCGGGTGGTTCGGGGTGCGCGGCATCGGTTCGCTGTATTACCTGATGTACGCAATTAACCATGGCTTGCCGCACCACCTGGCGCGCGACCTGATCCAGTTTACCGTCGTCACCATCATCCTCTCGATCGTCGTGCACGGCTCCAGCGTTACGCCGGCACTGGAGCGCTTCTGGCCAAAGGGAAGAAGGTCGTAGGCGGGAAAGTTTAACCGCCGGATATGAGCCACGGCAAAGCCGGGGCAAGTTGCACGCCTACAATCGGACTGATCAGTTGTCACGAGCGGAAAGGCGGTGCGGCCATGTCGCTGTTTTCCTTCAACCCATGCCGTCGGGCCAGCCTCGCGCTGGTGGCGCCCGCACTGCTGGCCTGCGGCGCCGTCCACGCCCAGACGCCGACGCAGAAGCAGGAAACTGTTCACTTCGGAACCTACGAGAACGATTCATTTTTCGATACCGACCGTTTTTATACCAATGGCGTGCAGCTGTCGATCAAGCGGTCGCGCGACCAGCGCAGCGATTTTGCCAAGGCGCTGACCCGGCGCGCCTGCGTCTGGTTTGACTGCGAAGACAGCGCCTTGCTGACCAGCCAGACCAACTACGGCCAGTTGATGTACACCCCCGGCAATATCACGCTCGCCGCTCCGCAGCCCCAAGACCGCCCGTGGGCGGGCCTGCTGTATGTCGAGCAGTCGTATGCGCTGCTGTCGCCGGACCAGCGGACCCTGACCACGCTGACCGCCCAGGTGGGCGTAACGGGCCCGGCATCGCTGTCCGAAGATGCGCAGAAACTGTTCCACAAGATCATGGACCGTCCCGCCCCCAAGGGCTGGCACAACCAGATTGGCGGATCGCTATCGGTGATGGCCAGCGCCGAGCGGCGCACGGCCCTGGAGGCCTTGTCGGCGGAGCTTCCTGGCGACGTGCAGTTGAACACCGCAGGCTACTGGCGCGTTGCCGCTGGTAATACCATGACGTACGCGGCGGGCGGGCTGGCGGTGGTGGTCGGCAAGGACCTCCCGGCCGTGTCTCCGCCGCCACCGGGAATCGGCAACAAGCTGGCGAAGGAAGCATTCGGGCCAACCACTTGCATGATCAAATGGTTGCAGTGCACGGCCTTCGGCGCGGTGGAAACCCGGCTGATGGCGCGCAACGTGTTCCTCGACGGCCGGATGTTCCGCGATGACCCGAGCGTGAAGCGCCGCCACTTCGTTACCGACCTGATTGTCGGCATGCGGCTCGACTTCCCCGACAGCCGTACCGCTTCGCACGGCCCGTGGTTTGTGCAATTCAAGGTCACGCGGCGTTCGCGCGAGTTCCGCTCATCCTTCCCCATCCCGCGCCACCGCATGGCGGCGATTACCTTCGGCACCGAGTTTTGAGGTTTGTTGCACCAGGTGCAAGCGCCGACTTATACTGCGCAGACTACTTTCGAGGGAAGCTGACATGCGCAGGACATGGGTATTACTGGCGCCGCTGGTGCTGGCGGGCTGCATCAAGGACTCGGAATCGCACTATATCGATGGCAACGAACACACGCTGAGCGTGCGCGTGGCGCAAGATTATTTCTGGAAGGATTCCGTCGACGTTACCGTAGTGGCGGCGCGCTGGCCAGATTGCCAGCGCCAGTTTGACTTTGGCGAGCTGCCGGTGGGCCAGATGGAGCTGGAACTGTTTGCGGCCGGCGAGAATGTGTACAGCTTCAGGGCAGGCCAGCGTACGTGGCAGCTCGAGACGCGCAGCTGCACCCTGCTGCCGACGCCGGCGCCGGAAGCGCTGGGCGAGCCGGTGGGGGTGTTCAGGATGGGTGAGGATAAGTTTGTGTTTGAGAAGGCTGCGGGGGCCTAGCGGAAGTCTTTTCGTGGCGACTCCGGCGGATGCGGGCAAGCCCTTGTCCGCCCTACACTGCTCGCCGTTCCATCAGTTCTTTCAGCCGCGCCACGGCTTTGGGCCGGCCGGCTTTTTCCAGCGCCAGCTCAAGCAAGGAACGCTCGCCTTCGCGCGCCATCGTCCACTGGGTAAAGTATTCATGCACCGTCCGCCACGGGGGAAACTCCTTCGGCAGGCTGCGCCATGCGGCGCCGGTGTCGAGGAAATACAGCATGGCGTTAAAAACGTCGTACAGGTCATGCTTGCGTGGCCTGGTCTTGCGGCGCGCCGCTTCCAGCATGCCGCGAACGGCTTCGAATTCTTCGCGCGAAATGTCAGTCGCGAATTCGGGTCTGGCCATCGCTTTCGCCTCAAATGATCATTTGAGACTTAAATAAGGAACAGGTTCCCTTGCAATGCCCCCTGGCGCAAAAAAGCGTTGGCAGCAGGCGCCGCTGGCCGCTCAGCCGGCCAGGCGTGCTGCCATCTGGCGCAATGCGCTGGCGCGGTCGCTGCGCCCGGTCCAGGCGCCCAGCTTTTCGGCAATGCGCGCCAACTGCGTACCATTGCGCTGGCTGGCGGGGGCCTCGATGCCCGACAGTTCGTTGATAATTTTTCCAGAAAGTCGGTCAATACGGTCGATGTCATGCGGCGCGAAATCCACCAGGCTTTGCAGGTAGGTGGCGCCCCACTGCAGGCGGGTTGCAGGTCCCTGCGCGCGGTCCCATGCCTGGGCGTACCAGTCGATGGCGCGGTCCGGGTCGCCGCGCTTCTTCGCGGTGGTGGCAAGCGTGTGCATGAAATAGAACGGAGAATGCGACCGCCCGAGTTCGCCTTCGAGCAGGGCTTCGGCGTCGTCCAGCAGGCCGCTGTCCGCCAGGATTCCCGCGCAGCTGTTGATCACAACGTGACGCAGCGCAGGCTCGCTGACGCCGGCCACGGCCGCGGCGACACGAGCCCGGACCAGCGCGGCCATGTCGTCGAGCGGGGCGCCCAGCCGCGCCAGCCGCACCCGTACGCGCAGGGCAGACAGCTGGTCGGCCACGCCCAGCGCGGTATCGGATTCCAGCGTGTCGAGCGCGGCGGCCCATGCCTGCGCGAAGGCGGCGCGCTGCTCCGAGCCGGGCTCGGTGAGGAAGCGGATCAGGTCAACCGCGTAGGTAATCACCAGGTCCATCTGCGCGCCGACCGTGCCGGGGTCGGCCAGCGCGGCGCCGATGCGGGCGATCACCGTGCGCTGGTCGATCCCGGCCTTCCCGCCCATCGCGGCGGCATGCAGCGCGTGCCATTCGAGGCGCTGGCGGGCTTCGTCGAGGGTACAGGCGCGCGTCATGCTGGCCAGCGCCGCTGCGAAATCGAGATTTTTGAGGACCTGGTGCTCGTCCGTGTCCCAGGAATAAAAACTGAGCATGCGCCATTCGTCGTCGGACAACGGCCGTTCGCGCGACAAGGCGGCGCTGAGCGATTGCGCCACCGTGTAGTTGGCGCGTAACGCGAGGCCGAGCGTGCGGACAAACAGGCCGCCTGCAAGTTCGCACGGCAGGCGGGCGATCTCGGTGCCGTCGGGGCGCAATACGACCAGGGTCGGATAGCTGCGCAGCTTGTACTGGGCCGCTATCTGCTGGGCGCCGGCGGCGTCGCCGTCGACATGCAAGGAAACGAACGACTCGGCGAGTTCGGCAAAATCAGGGCGCGCAAAGGTGCCCGACTTAAGGCGATTACATGGCGGGCACCAGCTGGCGCCCCAGTACAGGAACAGCGGACGGCCGGTTTCGCGTGCCTGCGCAAATGCGGCCTGCGCGTCGTTTTCGAACCAGGCGATCGTGCGCATCCGGCTCAGGATTCGCGCGCCAGCGCCAGGAATTCCGTGCGCAGTGCGAGGTTGGGCTGAAGCTCGCCAAGCATGGCGGAGGTAATGGTTTCTTCACCCGGCGTACGGATGCCGCGGCTTTCCATGCACAGGTGGCGGCACTTGATGACCACGCCAACTGCCTTCGGTTCGAGTACTTCCATCAGCGCGTTGGCGATCTGGATCGTCATGCGTTCCTGCACTTGCAGGCGCTTGGCGAAGCAGTCGACCAGCCGGGTCAGCTTCGACAAGCCGACAATCTTGCCGTTTGGCAGATAGCCGACGGTGGCCTTGCCGAAAAACGGCGCGAGATGGTGTTCGCAGTGACTGTAGACCGGGATGCCGCGCACCACAATCAGTTCGTTGTACTGCTCGGCGCCATCCTCGAAGGCCTTCAGCAGCTCGACCGGGTCCTGGTCGTAGCCGGAGGTCCAATGCTTCCAGGCCTTGGACACGCGGTGCGGCGTCTCCACCAAGCCTGGACGGTCGGGGTCTTCACCCAGGCTGGCCAACAGGCGGCGCCAGTCTTGTTCGGAGAAGGCTTCCTTGGACATATTTTCTCAACCCTAAATATTTCGATTGCCGACAGTATATAGAAAATGCGGGACCCTTACCCGCGGCGAGATGGCTTCGCCCTACCCGATTCGGGTAATTCACGCCGGTGATGAACCCCTTTCTTGCGCTAACCGGACTCATCCGAAGCGGGACCGCGCTAGCGTAAGTGGCATGTCCGTCCTCTCGGGAGAAAGCCATGTTTGGAAGCACTGTACTGGAAGTGGCAATCGGCCTCACGTTTTGCTATGCGGCGGTGGCGCTGATCGTCAGCACCCTGCAGGAGGCGCTGGCCTCGCTGCTGCGGCTGCGCGCCCGCACCCTGCTCGAGGGCGTCAAGACCATGCTGAACGACCCCGGCTACAACGCGCTGGCGCGCGAGCTGTACAGCCATGCGCTGGTCAATCCCCATGACGACGGCACCGCGGCCGACGAGCGCGCGCTCAAGTTCAAGCCATCATATATAGAGCCGAAGCTGTTTGCCATCGCCATGCTCGACACCATTCAAACGATACCGGGCAACTGGACCCAGCTTGGCCGCGACATCGACGCCATCGGCGACGAGCAGGTGCGGCGGGCGCTGCAAAGCATTTACCAGCAAGCCAACGGTGACCTGGCCAGGATGCAGGCAGGCATCGTGGGCTGGTTCGACAGTGCGATGGAGCGCGTGTCGGGCGCCTACAAGCGCAGGTCGCTGATGGTCAGCCTGGCGCTGTCGCTGTTGCTGGCGATCCTGTTCAACATCGACAGCATCCACCTGTTCCGCACGCTGTGGCAGCAGCCCGCGCTGGCGGCGCAACTGTCGGTTGAGGCCTTCGACAAGGGCGCGGTCAACGCGCTGATGACCTTACCGATCGGCTGGCAGAACTTCCCCGCCCGGGTCGACGGCGCGTTTGCGATGCAGGTGGCAGGCTGGCTGCTGACAGCGTCGACGGCGCTGTTCGGCGCGCCGTTCTGGTTCGACCTGCTGCAGCGCACCGTGCAGATCCGCGGCACCGGCGAAAAACCCGAGCAGCGCAGCAAGGAAGAGCGTTCAGCCGCCCGGCCTGTGGGCGTCGACCAGAACGCTTGAGATGGACATGTGCGGCACGCGTTCGGGCCATTCATCGTTCGGCCCGAACCAGCGTGCTTCCGACAGTTCGTTGGTGTCGATGCGGATTTCCCCATCGAGGTAATCGGCGGTAAACGCGATCATCAGCGAATGCGGGAAGGGCCATGACTGGCTCGAGAAATACTTCAGGTTGTGCACGCGCAGGCCGACTTCCTCGTAGACCTCGCGGTGCACCGCCTCCTCGATCGACTCCCCGGCTTCGAGGAAACCGGCCAGCGGCGTGAAGCGCTTGCTGGGCGATGCCGTGTGCATCGCCATCAGGTAAGAATCACCCTTGCGGATCAACACCATCATTGCCGGGGAAATCCGCGGATACGCGCTCATGCCGCAATTGCCGCACTTGAAGCACCGTTCGCCGGCCACCCGCTCCATCGGCGACGCACAGGCGCCGCAATAGCGGTGCGTGCGGGCCCATTCGGCAAGTTGCGAAGCCCGCCCGGCAACCGCAAGCAGGTCTTCGTCCACCGCACCGAACAGCGAGCGCAGGCCGCGCCACGCATAGCCCTCCGGGGCGGCCGGATCACCCTCGACCCAGCCCGTCTGGCAGTAGCGCTGGCCCAGCATGCCGACCGGTTGCAGGTGGCGCTCATCGAACCCGGCCGCGGCCGTGGTTTCCGCGCGCGGTAGCGCAAGGCTGGCCTCATGCACCAGCAGCTTTCCGCCATTGAAAATGAAGGTTAGCGGATCCGCTGCGGTGCGCGGGTCCATCACCGGGCTGAACGTAAGGGGGCTTTTTAGCATGTCGCGAACGCTTTCGATATAAACGTCCGACCATGATACCGCTGGCCGCCGCCGGCCGCTCAGCTGTCGGGAAATCTTACAGATGAGTTGGCCGAATTTGCGGCAAGCATGTAAGCATATGATTTTATTAATAATAATTTATTTGGCACAATAATTGCTTAATATTATTTTCCAAAACAAATACTATAGGGATAAAAAAATGTTCAAGAAAACTGTCGGGATGTTTGCACTTGCCATGTTGCTTGCTTCGTCCGCAGTGGCCGCTCCGGTCTCCATCAACTTCGGCACTTACGCTTCCGGCACCGCCATCACCAACCAAATCGCTGGCGTATCGTTCTCGCTGATGGGCGGCCCGCACTCCGACGGCGCACCCGTCACTGGCGGTTTTGGCGGCCCTGGCCTGGGCAACAGCACCACCACTGACTACCCGACCGCAGCAATCCTCAACGTGAAGTTCGATGGCGTGGCCAGCAATGTCTTCTTCACCTTCGACAACTACGGCTGGAACAGCTGGGGCGCCGGCGCGACCTTCTTCTCCGCGTTCAACAGCGCCGGAGCACTGCTGGAAACCGGCCTGGTCGGCGGCGGCGGCTCGTTTGCGCTGACCTCGAGCGGTATTGCCGATCTGCAGTTCAACAACAATACCGGCGGCGCCTCCAACTGGCTGTTCACGCTCAATTCGCTGCAAGCCGAAGTCACTGCCAACGACGTGCCTGAACCAGCATCGCTGGCACTGTTCGGCCTGGGCGCACTCGGCTTCGCGGTATCGCGCCGCCGCATCGCCGCCCGCCGCGCCGCGTAAGAACGCCGCTTCACAAGGCACAGCCCGCCGGTTGTCCGAGCGGGCTTTTTTACATCCCGACCGCTGATTTGGGCCACCGCTCAATCCCCGCCAGCCAGCCGAACTAATCCCCGCCGCCCCGCTCCAACTCGTATCGCCGCCGTTCAGCTATACGAGGAAAAAATGACCAATGAACCCCTTGTATTGGGCGTCAACCGCACGCAAGACGCCAGCGCCTGCCTCATGCAGGGTTCCACGATGCTGTGGGCGATCCAGAAAGAACGCCTGACCCGGCATAAGCACCACTGGGGCAAAATCGGCGACATTGGCAACATCTACCTGCCACGCATGCCAGGCCTCGACCGCGAAATCGATGTGCTGGTCGAGTGCTATTCGTCCGATGCAGAATTCGGCAACCTGGCCGGGTACGAGCAGGAGCTTGCGGCATCGCTGCGCCTTGCCCCCGGCTGCAAGCGCGCGCATGTGTCGCACCACCTGGCCCACGCCTACAGCGTCTTCCATCCGTCGCCCTTTGCCGATGCCGCAGTCATGGTTATCGACGGCCAGGGCAGCGCCGTATCCTCGTTTACCGAGCACTGGGACGGCGCCGCCGAAGTGCCGGGCCACTGGCGCGAAGTGTCATCGTTCTACCGCGCCGACCGCAAGCGCCTCGATTGCATCGGCAAGCAGTTGTGGGATTGCGACAACGGCGGCCTCGTGGGGCTGGGCATGTTCTACTTTTTGCTGACGCAAGCGATCTTCCCCGGCGAAGGCAACGAAGGCAAGGTGATGGGGCTTGCGCCCCACGGCGACGCCTCAGCAACGAGGCTGCCGCCGCTGGAGGTAGAGGGACCCCAGGTCAGCATCCCGCGCCCGTGGCGCGAGGTGCTGCGCGAACGTGGCCGCTTCCGCTACGACGGCGCCAGCGACGCGCGTTTCGCGTCGGTCGCCAACCTGGCCGCAGCCGGCCAGCGCGCGTTTGAAGAAGCGCTGCTCGAAGTGGCCCGCTGGCTGCACCGCCACACCGGCGCGGACAACTTATGCTTTGCGGGCGGCACGGCGCTCAACTGCTCCGCCAACGACCGGCTGCTGCGGGAAACGCCATTCAAACGCGTCTTCATCCCCCCCGCTCCAACCGATGCCGGCACGTCGCTGGGCTGCGCGGTGTATGGCCTGACAGAGCTGGCGGGGGCGCGCTGCGACTACCGGTGGCAGCACGACTACCTGGGACCGGAGCCGGCGCAAGCCGATATGGACGCGGCGCTGCAGGGAGCGGACGACCTGGTTGTCGAAAAAACCGGCGAGGTGCGTGCGCTGTGCCTGCGCATGGTGGACCTTCTGTGTGATGCGAAAGTCGTCGGGCTGTACCAGGGGCGCAGTGAATTCGGTCCGCGCGCGCTTGGCCACCGCAGCATTCTTGGCGACCCGCGCAACGAACGCATGCGCGACTGGATCAATGCCGAGGTCAAGCAGCGTGAATGGTTCCGGCCGCTGGCGCCGGTTGTCCTGCTCGACCGCGCCAGCGAGTACTTCGGCATCCATCGTCCGTCGCCATTCATGCAGTTTGCCGCGCCGGTACGACAGCATGCGGCGCCGGTGGTCCCCGCGGTGACCCACGTCGACTTTACCGCACGGCTGCAAACGGTCGGCAGCGACGACGACCCCTTGCTGTGGACGCTGTTGAACGCCTTTGAAGCGCGCACCGGCGTGCCGGTGCTGCTTAACACCTCGTTCAACCGCAAGGAAGAACCGATTGTGGAAACCCCGGCCGAAGCGCTTGAAACCTTCCGCCGAACCCCGATGCACGCGCTGGCAATGCCGCCCTACCTGATTCGTAAGCGCGTCGAGCCGCCCGCCGTCGGCTGATGCGCCATGCACTGCAAGCACGCCTGCCCGTCACTGCCGGCCGCCGCAGGCCTGGCCGCGACGAAAGGATCGCCACAATGGCCACTACGCGAACGGGGCTGGCGATGATCGCCGGATATCCGGCCAGCGCCAGCATCGATCCGGGCGACACCCTGGTGTTGCACGTATCGACAACGGCGCGGCGTTTCAGGGTGCTGTTTTACCGCTGGGCCGACGGCCTGGTACCGGTGCATGTGACCGGCTGGCTGCCCGGAAAATGTGCTGCACCCCGCAGCGCGGCAGACGACTGGGAGTGGCCCGCCTACCCGTTCAAACTTGAAGGCAACTGGCCATCGGCCGTCTACCTCGCATTCCTTGACGATGGCCGGGGCGCAGGGCTGTCACTGGCGGCAAGCAGCGCGGCAGCCTTGTTCATCGTGCGCGGCCAGGGCCAGGCCAGGCTGTTGTACAAGCTGCCGGTTGCCACCTGGCATGCCTACAACTTCACTGGCGGCGGCTGCTTCTACAAGAATCCGCCGCGCTCGCTCGATCCGCCGGGAGGAAAGGTGTGCTTCCGCCGGCCCGGCGGCGGCATCGGCGGCGCGGTCTGGTGCTCGCCCGACTATTACGACCTGAATTCGCCGCGCCAGACCTTCGCGCATTGGGACGCGCCCTTCATCCGCTGGCTCGCGCGCAACGGCTACACGGCCGAATTCTGTTCCGGACTCGACCTCGCGGCTGGCGGCGTACCCGACCATTACGGGCTTTTGCTCAGTGCCGGTCACGACGAATACTGGAGTGAACCTGAACGCGACGCCGTCGAGGCCTTCATCGCCAACGGCGGCAACGCCGCCTTCTTTGGCGGCAACACCTGCTGGTGGCGGGTACGCGTGGTCGATGACGGCGCGGCGATGGTCTGCCACCAGGGCGGGCCAGGCGGTGCGCTCGACCAATGGTGGCCCGACAGCGGCGCCGGCAGGCCTGAGGACGCGCTGTGCGGCCTCAGTTACCGGCATGGCGGCGGCTGGTGGGACGGCGCCCGCGAAACCGCAGGCTACATCGTCCAGCAATCGGCGCACTGGGTGTTTGAAGGAACGGGGCTGGCCGACGGGTGCGCCTTTGGCGCCTGCACAGCGCCGCCGCTCGTTGGCTATGAATGCGACGGTGCGCCGCTTGCCGCGTTCGACCACAGGCGCGGGCGTGCGACGCTCGCGCCCCTTCACGCACGGCACGCCACGCCGAAGGGCTTCGAGTTGCTCGCGGCGAGCGTGCTTGGCGACAGGTGGCAGGAATTACCAACACGGGAAGGCTCCGCTGCGAGGGAAGGCATCCACGCCGCAACAATGGGTATCTACTCCAACGGCGGCACCGTCTTCAGCGCCGGCACAACGGACTGGGCGCAGGTTCTCGGCACCATGCAGGAGCCCTGCGTCGACACCATTACGCGTAATGTGATTGACCGTCTTCAGGCATTGTGAACAAGGACTGAACCGCACAGCACTGCCACGGTCGAACTGGACGAGCACAAGTCAAAACCGACCGATGCGGGAGTAATGGATGAACGCGGAGCAAACACATCTGAAAAGCAGGCTACCCGAGCTCCACCTGCACAACCGCAAACCCGGTTCGCTCGTGATTTTCCGCGCGTTGCAGCTTGGGGACATGCTATGCGCGGTGCCCGCATTGCGGGCCCTGCGCACCGCCCTGCCCACCACGCGTATCGCACTGGTCGGGTTGCCGTGGGCCGTGCAGTTTGCCGAACGCTTTCCAGGCTACATTGATGAGTTCCTCGCGTTTCCGGGCCACCATTCGCTTCCCGAGCAACAGGTTAGAACTGACGCGGTTGCCCCGTTCTACACTGCCGTGCACCAGCGCAGCTTCGATCTTGCGCTGCAAATGCATGGCAACGGTGAAATCACCAATGCGATTGTGCAGTCGTTTGGGGCGCGCTGCGTGGCGGGCTTTGGCGTGCCACTGTTCCATCCGGGGCGCGATGATTATTTCTATCCGTACCCGGACAGCGGCCCTGAACCAATGCGCCTGCTTGAGCTGACCGAGCAGCTCGGGGCGCCGCCGATCGGCACGCACCTGGAATTTCCGCTCACTGCCGCCGACGAGCGTGAACTTGCGGTTAGCGGTGTCGCGGACGGGCTGGAACCTGGCACTTACGTTTGTATTCACCCCGGAGCGCGCTGGCGCGACAAGTGCTGGCAACCGCAGCTGTTCGCGCATGTCGCCGACAGGCTCGCCGCTGAGTTTGGGCTGCGGGTTGTACTGACCGGAGCATCCAACGAGGCCGCGCTCACGGCCGCCGTTGCGCGGCACATGCGCACCCCAGCGCTGGACGCCGCAGTTCCCCTGTCGATCGGTGCGATGGCGGCGCTGATGAGCCGCGCGAAGCTGCTGCTGTGTAATGACACGGGCGTATCGCACATTGCCGCAGGGCTTAAGCTGCGCAGCGTGGTCGTGTTCAGCAAAGCCGATATCCGGCGCTGGGCGCCGCTGGACCAGCAGCGTCACCGATGCTTGTGGGATCCGGAAGGCGAGCGTGCGGATGAGGTGCTGGCGGAGGCGCGCGCGTTGCTGTGCGGAGAATAGGAGCCGGACGGAGGCCGCGGACCCTTACGCCGATGACCTGCTGCGGTGCACCGGTCATTGGCATTCGCATTCGCATTGCATTGCATTGCATTGCATTGCATTACATTGCAGGTGAAGAGTACACGTTTATCGTCCGGCGCCGAATTACCGGCGATTCGGCGGATGACGGGCTACGCCCTCTTCCGCCCTACCGATCGCGACTGAACGCACGACAAAGCGCATGGCATGATCGTACGGCGGAAAAGCGAAGCGCATTCGCCTTGCTTGCCTAAGTTGGCTTTAGCAATCTTACGCTTGTCGATCTTGTTCTTTGCGGCTGAGCCGGCATACGCGATGACATGCCGGGTCGACCTCTTTCACCTCTCCCACACTCAATGTCATACACGCATCGACAGGGCCTAAAGCCGCTCAGTGAAGCGCAATTGCCGCATATTCACGCCGTCGTCCTCGCGAACGCGGGGACCCATACTGAGTCCGTTGAGCGGCTCAGCATGGATTCCCGTTTTCGCGGGAATGACGAGATATTGACTTCGATGGCTCAATTTGGCGGCCTAACCGCCGAGTCCGAACGCCGCCAAACCCGTCCTGGCCCCGCCATCCGTCCGCGTCGTTTGATCAACCGGTACCTGTCCTCATGCCGTCGACTCAAACAGCTCCAGCGCCATCGCCGTAACGTGATCGACCGGCACGTCATCGACAAAACAGACATCATGCTCGCACCGCGTCTTGCGGTTCTCCTGGCCGCACACGGGGCAATGTACCCGGACTGACATCGCGGCACGGTGCATGCCCTGTCGCAATGGGCACGCCTCCATCAGGTTGGTCAGCCAATACACGCCCACACAAGGCGTACCAATCGCAAGCGCGAGATGCAAGGGGCCGGAGTCGTTTGACACCACCATCGCCGCGCGCTCGACCAGGCCGCACAGCCCAGACAGCGACATCGCTCCAGTCAGGTCGATGGCTCGCGCGCGCATGTTGCCGATGACGCCCCTGACCAGGTCGGATTCCTCGACAGTTCCGTTGACGGCAACAACAGCACCGCTATCGGCAAGGGCATCGGCCACCGCAGCAAATTTCTCCACGGGCCATCGCCGCCGCGGGTCGCTCGACCCGGGATGCACGATCACCAGGCGTTCAGCGCGGTCGACAGGGAGCGCAGCTGCGGCCTCAAGCCGGTCGTTGTCGGTCACATGCAGTTCGTGCCCCATCCGCCATTGGTTTGCTCCGGCAAGCGCCACGATTTCCAGCATTTCCAGACGGCGGTTGTTGAAGTCCCCGTAGGCGATCCAGCGGTCAAGCAGCGCGGCGTCCGGCGTGCGGGCGCCAATCGTGACCCTTGCACCCAGCCGCTTGATAAATGGATTGGAGTAGCGCCCGCCCCCAAACATCTGTACGGCCAGGTCGAAACCTTCGCTGCGCATTTCGTCGACGAAGGCGTCAACGGCAACGTGGTCGACGTCAGCGTTTGGATGGGCGCCGACGCCGGGAACGGGAGGAATAACAGCCACCCTGTCGATCGGGCCAGGCCGTCCCATCATGAAGTCGGCATGCCACTGCTTGCCCACGTACCAGATTTCAGCAGCGGGGTAGGCATAGCGCAGGGCGTGTAAGGCAGGCAGCGAGAAGATAAAATCGCCGACGGCGTTGGGCCGCAAGGCGAGAATCTTCTGCACGCCCGAAAGCGCGCCTTCGGATGCCCGCGTCATGTGCCTCCCGCTGGATGCAGCATTTTTGGCGCGTCGAATTGCCGGGCATGGATCGTGGTCGGCAGTTCCATATGGTAAGCGCCAGAGGGGATGATTCCACATCCCCCATGCCTTGCCATCACCCGTACCTGCGCCAGTACGTCCTCACCGCAATGCTCTGCCGGCAGCTCTTGCCAAAAATCGAAACCACCGGCTTCGCGCAGTTTGGCAGTGTCGAACAGCACGCATCCGCCAACCCACGCGACGCGGTAATGCCGTGTCGTGTCGCGCGTCAGCTTCAGCCGCGACTGGACATGAAACAGGTTCGCCGCGCTATGCAGGCGGTGCCGCTCCCACGCAACGCAGTCAGGCGACATTGCCTCCGGCACGACCCGGCCGTCCCAGAATTCGATATGTTGTTCTTGCGGCCTTTGCTCGGCGTGGTAGCTCAGCCCGTGCAGCGCGCTGCCGACGAAGCCGCACTGTTGCTCGCGAATCGTATCGTGGAGACGCTGGAGCAAGTCGTTCTCGATGAGGACATCGTCGTCAAGGAACAGGCTGTATGGCGCGCCAGCGTTCGCTAGCAGGAACGCGCGTTGCTCCGCCATGCCACGTCGAGGCGTGTTGCGGAAGGCGAGGACAGGTATCTCGCGCGACCGCAAAATACGCGTCACCGCCATCACCTCGGGCGTCAGGAAAACACCCTCTTCATCCGACTGGTCCGACACGACGATCCTGATGCGTTCGAAATTTTGCCCGGCTAATGCGGTCAGCACCATCGCAAGGGCGTACGGCCTGTTGCAAGTCGGTATCAGGACGTCGATGACGGCCGCGCTGCTCATGAAGCTGCCTTATCCTGCGTGGCAGTTGAATGGCGCGCGTAAAGATACGGATTCAGCGCAGGGTCGTTGTACATCTTGAACTGGCGATAGACCTTGAAGTAAGCAAGCCC
This sequence comes from Massilia agrisoli, assembly GCF_020831365.1. Classification (GTDB taxonomy): domain Bacteria; phylum Pseudomonadota; class Gammaproteobacteria; order Burkholderiales; family Burkholderiaceae_D; genus Telluria_A; species Telluria_A agrisoli. The sequence continues at coordinate 382,146 of NZ_JAJHPV010000009.1, read as the reverse complement.
AACGCGCGCGTCAGCAAGCAGCTGGTCGAGACAGGAGGCGAGGTCGGCGCGCTGCATGGCGAGGCGCCGCATTTTGGTCATGCAGGCGCTGACATGATCGGCGCCTGCGTCGGTACGCCGCGTCTGCTCACGCATGTGGAAAATCTTGAGCGCCAAAATGGAAAGCCGGTCGATCATGGCGCCAGCCGTCTCACTGCTCAGGCGTGCGCCCGGAGAGCGCATGACATTACGGAGCATTTGCAGGATGACTTCGTCGATCGCCTCCACAGCATCGTTGCGCAACTGGTTGTGGCGGTCAATCAGCCGCTTGCTCGCCGCCACTTCGGCGGGATCGACATCGGTGCGCCGGGCCCGGTCCTCCTCGTGCCACAACAGGCCATTGAAGCGGTGGTTCGCGTCGATCCAGCGCCACGCATCTTCCAGCGCATGGGAAGTGGCCGCGTTCGGCCATGTGGGATCGATCAGTTTTGCGTCATGAAACTGCGCGATCGACAGGGCATCCAGGTCCACCAGCATGGCGTTTCTCCCAGCAAGGCTGTGCGGCTGCGAATGCAACCGTGCCAAGCTTGGAGAAATACCGACGCACCGAAGTTCTGCGTCACCGGGCGATCATTGATGTGCCCCAACCGCTCGCGGTGCGACAAAGTAAAAACCCCGGACAGCTTACACTGCCGGGGCTTCCTGATGCATCAAGCGTGCTTATCGCGCCGAGCGTTGCGCCTGAGCGCTGGTGTGCGGGCACAGCATTGGGCGAGACACACAACTGGAGGGAAGGGTTTGTGCTGCTGCCGGTCGTTGCGCCTTGGCAGTCTGACAGTGATGATCGAGGCAGGAAAAATAAAAAGCCCGACTCCCCTAAAAAGAGTCGGGCTTTTAAGGGATATTTCGTGCCGCCTCAATCCCTTCAATAGTCTTTCTTAGAAGGGTTGTAATTACCTTCCCAATGTAAACAAGACGTACATCCTTCTTTTAAATGAGGTTTTCCACATAATACGCTAACAGATTGTAAACAATTACCCTTCCGTGACCACCTTGTTTACGCTTTAGTGCAGGTTATGCAGCCGGAAGTGTGGACTTTGTCCCTGCCAGTTGGGTGAGGCCGGCTTCTCGCTCCGAGGCAGTACAGAGTGCGCCGACGTTATAGGTTGAGATTGGGTTGCCGCTATTTTGGCTAAGCATTCAAGCATTTTCTCTCAAGCATTTTCTTCTCAAGCATGTTTGTTTAGGGTAAGGTGATACATGGAGATCATTGCCGCTGGATTGCCCCATGACTGAACCGAAACGTGACCGCCTTCTGATTCCTGACAATAAGATCATTGTCGTTTTAGATACCGCGCCCGTGCGCGGCCTCGCTTACGCCACGGAGACGCCTCCCTGGGTCGACACCTTCACCCGCATGGCGCAGCAGAATTATTCGTTCTCCCTAGCCGACGGCGCTTTAAGTGAGCTCTTGGCTCAACGGCAAAGGAACGCGTTATCACCTGCAGACTGTCAAAGAGTTTTGGAGAGGCTGCAGAGCTTTCTGAACTTGCAAGTCCCTGTCCTACTTGGGAAGAAGGATCTCTTGGGCATGTTGCAAGTTAATGAGGAACCGTGGAGCGAGGATGAATGCCGTGCCGTGTCGCTCACTGGCTGGAAGTTGCTGATGCGTTGCGCGCATCCTAACGATCAACAACCTTCGCCGGAATGGGCGCTTGAGGAGGAGCGTGAGGATTGGAAAGGGCTGTTCGCAGGGTGGCAGAAGATTCTCGACAATATCAATGTTGAGGACCCAGCTGATCCGATTGACGTCAACGAATTGACTCCAATGCTCCTCGATGGCATGGAACGTGGGCAAGATAAGTGGAATTCGCTCGTGCCACCCATGTCGGTGCGTATGCATCTCCAAAACCGCTACCACTGGCGGCAGTTTGTCCGAATGCAACAGAAGAAGGGGGCATACAATCCCAACTCACCTAAGAAGCGAAATGACGGGATTGATGCCGATCTTTACCGTTATTTGGTATTGCCCGCTTTGATTATTACTGAGGATAACGGTTTCTTAACTAAGCTGGCCGATATTCAGAGTTTTCAAAAAAGTTGGCTTTACACACCGCAGCAATTGGCCGACGAGTGGATACAGGGCAACGAGCCCGCTCCAAACTGGCCCGAGCGCACCTAAATGGCGCTAAGTTCGTCATGCAAGAAGTTGTGCTATTAAGAGTACTAGTTTTTGCTTAGTTAGTGGCGCAGACTTCACATCCTTTCAAGGATTACATGGCTGGCATGCTTAATGTTAAGGTTATGTGGCCTACCGGAGCCTCGGCCATTGGTCGCTTTGATGAGATATTGGTGCGCCAAGTGGCCGATATCGAAAACTTGTCAGAAGCCATCGGGAAGATTTTCCTGCCCTCATGCCAAGTGCCCGACGCTTGGCGCTATTATCTCGATGTGACGGCGGGAACGATCACTTCTCCTTTAAGGCTGGCCCCACAGAGGGACTTGGTGCATTCGTGCTACCAGGATACCTTTGCGTGGAGGGCGGCCGGCAAGCAGCCTGTGCTCTTACTGCTTGAATCACCTCATGTCGATGAGTTTTTTTATGACACGGCCTGTGTTTTCAGGCCAAAGGGGCCGGCGCAGCGCAGCAACTACGGAGGGACTGGCTACGGGCTGCGCACGTACGGTAGTCAAGTGCTGTCGCAGCTAAGCCTCCCTACCGGTAGCTATCCCCTGATTGTGGTCAATCCAGTACCCTACCACACATCACTGCGTTGGCTTGTGACCGATGTGACCAAGAGCACTGGACGGCGCAAGCCAAAGGTGCGGGAGATAAATCCTGTCGTGCGCGACCATGTATGGAGTGTATTGTGGCAACTAGCGTTCATGCAGACTGATTTCTTAAGCCGCTGCAGAAACTATGCACCGGTCGCCGTTGTCAATGCCTGCACTCAGCTACTGCAACCGCAGGTCACGCAATTCCTGCGACATCATCCAGTCTGCTCGGCGCTATATGAATGTAGTTCGCATCCGTCCCACTGGACTCGTGCCTTTGGAAAGAACGGCCGAGGCGTGCAACTTACTCGTGTGTGAACTGCCCTTCAAAAAGCTCATCTGGGGGTTAGCGAAGCGGGTCAGCGCGTGAAGCAAAAACCAAAATACTAATCAAGGCCCCAGCACTTCTAGCTCGCTCAACCGTAGTCCTACTACTGCCAAACGATGCATGTCGCCTGACCGCGACGTTCGTTCACACAACTGCTTGGAGATGCTTTGGTTGCGTCTATCTGATCTCCCTGGACTTCGTCTCAGCGTTCCCAGCAAGGTCTTGTTCCACACCCTTGTAGCCGCTTACCGCAGTGCCGGATCTAAATCCTGCAGATGATCGTTTTGCAGAGTAGGCGCCGTCGAGTACTTCGAGGCCAAGTCCAATGTCCCAGACGTAGTCGCTAAACCGAATGAAGCGGTCGTGGGCATCATCGCGAAAGCCGGTGTTCGGCACCATAAAGACTTTGATGCGCTTGATGTTCTTGTGCGGCAATCTGCCGAAAACCAGGCGTAACTCAGCCTCAATGTCGTCGATGGATTTCCTGTTCGCGCCTGATAGGTCGGCAGTCCAAGCGGAATAAATCGTGACGTAGCGTTGGCCAGTGGCATCCGTATCCAGCAGCCGCAGGAAACGCTCAAGCCCGGAGAGTTGGTTCTGCGTGTGGGTAATGTGCTGACCAATGGCATATCGATCAACGACACTTATGAGTTTGATTGGTGCCTTAGCCAGCGCGCTGAAGCGTGCATCCCAAGTTACCTGGAAATTATCGCCAGCTTCGATGTGTGTGCCAGCCAACGCCGTCGCAGCTTGAAAAGCGTGCGCTTGTCCTACTGCCAAGAGACGACAGATAGAGACATCAATCCCGTCGCCCGGTTGAAGCGCCTGATCACAATCATCATTGAATCCAAATCCGACCTCGGCACATGTGTCATCTACCAGTGCCAACTGCGCAACTCCAGAGAAGTCACTCAGGGTTTCCGCGGCGACGTTGCCATTCCATTCGGGGGCGGTCAGTAGCGGGGCTCGTTCCAATACTTCTTGCCAGCGGGGGCGAATGTTCGGCGGTATGGTGGGAACAGCTTGGTGTAGACGTGATGCGGGCAGCGAGTCGCCGTCATGCACAAGCAATCCGGTCCGTTGCCACACGTCGAGCAAGTTGTTGTAACAGGAACGTTGTTGCGTCGGCGTCCATGCTGGATCTGGCGCAAGACTGTCGGCGTCGATTACGAAGGGAACCAGCATTCTTAGCGCCCCGCGAATTTTTCATGGAAAGATTCTTCAAAGAACCCGCCCGGCCATTCATCGGTGAAGTCGCCCTCTTCGTCGATACGCAACTCAATGAAACGACTCCCACGAGCCAAGGGCTCCACAAAAACGACACCAATATCATCTGGACTAACCGTCCCTTCACGGATTCGCCGCATTAGCCGCAAGATCAAATGCTCGCTGTGTGTTTCCAGGATGAAGGTGTTTCCACGCTCACCCAGCGCAGCTTCGATGAAGACGTCACCTAGCTCGGCCTGAAGCGCCGGATGCAAGTGAATTTCCGGCTGCTCCATGGCGAGCAACTTGTTACGGGAGCCATAAGCCATCACGAGCACAGGCAGTACTTGCGAGATGCCGATACCGACGTCGCGGTGGGTGACAACCGTGTTGGTGCGTTGATCGACGAGTACGAGCTCGCGGATGCGGTCTGCGTCAGATGATTCCATTGCACTAAGTAGGTCGGTAGTTGCGGCCTCTACATCTTTGATAATAGGCCAAGCGCCGCCGGTGACGTATTGGGACTCCTCCTCGTGCTCCATGTCGAGTCCGTCGTTTTGCAAACGCTCAAGCCCTTCTTCAAGTGGCACCTGCAACTGGTCCAATGCTACGAGCGACCGCACTACCAGCTTGTATGGTGTTTTCAGCTTGCTGGACCCGAGCCAACCATTCACTGCCTCACGTACGGCATCGTCTCGACGCACGACGTCCCAAGCGTAGCCACCACCGGCGTACCAGTTGGCATCCTCATGCTCGGCAAAGGCCAGATGGCGGGGGGGGAATGAGCGAAGCGGGCCTAGGTACTGCAACTGTTTAAGTTCGTCTGCCAGCGCATCAGCTAGGCCCTTGATCAGATCATTCAGCGTGCGAGGTAAGACGAAGCGAACTGCTTGCGCAATGTCCTCCTTACGGTTGCCCTTACTGACGGGAAACAGAATGCTGACCGGTGAAATATCAGCGCCGTCGCTCTTGGGCAACTCCACACTGGACGGAAAGAACTGGTCGACGCGTACCACGAGTTCCGGTAGCAGTGCGGTAATCGCTTCATTGGCGCCATCGAAATCTTCAGGGCGCATTTGCTCGGAGGTGGTCTGCGCCTCAACGATGGCTTTTAGCACCTGTCGAAACACTGGGTGATCACTGGCTAGGCGGTCTAATCGCAATGTGTTGATGCCATCGTTCGCTGAGAATGGTACCTGTTGCTCGGTCCTATTATTATCAAACAGATCGGACTGAATGCGTGGTCGACGTCTGCTCATGCGCAGCAATTCCGTACCGTCGCCGAGGATCTCGATGGAGTCGACCCGCGGCTCCGCACCCGGCTTAGGGCGGTCCTGATCGTCTAGCTCGATACCAAGGGTAATGTTCAGCGCTACGCTACTGATCGGCGCAAGCAGTTGCACCAATCGCTGATCCTTTCTTTGGGACAATGCTGACACCTTTAGCTCAGCCCCCCATTCCACGCGCTTGTTCAGTTGCCCACGATGAACGTATTGCCGAAAACCGCCCAGGTCAATAGCGCTGCCGCCAACATCGGTGTGGTGTACATCTAGACGAGCCAGGCTGCGCTTTTCACGGCCGAACTGCGCCTCGTGCGCCAGCGCGAGGCTGTGGATGAAGCTCGACTTGCCGGCGCTATTGGGACCGAAGATCAGCGTGATCGGCTTAAGCGGGATGCGCTGTGCATCGGCAAAGGCCTTGAAGTTGCCCACACGCAGGGCTTGCAGGCGGCGTGTCATGACCAGGTCTCCAGTTCTTTTGGTATTGGAAGATTCAGTGCGCGGGCTTGTTGCTCCATCTCGGCCAACAATTCCCGCATGTGAGCTTCACGCCATTTAGCAGTGAGCTGGCCGGAAAAGGCACGTTGAAGCAGATTCAACCACATCGAATCAACGCCCTCCGCTGCATATTTGGCTCGATTAAGAGCCTCCACGACTGACCATGCTAAGGACTCGAAACGCTCTTGCAGGTGAAATGGCGGGACGGGCACCGTAGTACGAAGCATTGCATCTTGGCTAATGTTCAACATTGATCCGCTGCTGCCAGACGAAGCTGCCCTAAATTTGTCCCTAATTCCGTCTCTCCAAAACAGCTCCTTGAGAAATACTCCAGATGCCTCACCGGGAATGGGAGTTAGGCGCCACAGCTTGTCAGGCAAGAACAGGTTTTTATAGTTCGACTCAACAACACAAGTGGCAGCTATAAGTTCGCGCGTATTAGCGCGACTGAAAAGCAGATCGCCGCGCTTTGGACTAATCAGCGAGCGAGCACCGTCCACATTCATAACTACTTTATTTTCTTCTGGCCGAAACACGCCGCTTGTGACCGCACTAACCTTTAGTACACCGTATTCGTCTCCCTTGCGCGGGCGTCCTTCGCTTGGTGCGCTCCAACCTGCCTCAACAGACTGGATGACTTTCGATAATTGCCTCTCCGGCCAGATCATCGGATTCATTGTCGGGTCACCGAACATCTCGAGAAACAGCGTAGGCAGAATGCGGGCGGCTTTGGCGTCGGCTTCTCGGCGCAGGCGGCGCAGGCGGTCGGCTTCGTCAAGCAGTTCGACAATGCGAGATTGTTCTTTTGGTGCAGGGATAGGCATCTCATGCGCCCAAAACCAATCCATGACCACACGTGGCATTTTGGCTCCCGCAACATGGTGTGAGGCTTTATTCACAAACCCAGGAGAACGCAGGTAGTAGGCAAGAAAACGCGGATTGAGTGCTTTCGGATCCGGACGCAGTGGAATCAATTCAGTTGTTGCAAACCCGGCCTCGTCAGGAATTACAACTTTGTTCAGGTAGGGCCGTAGCTTCGAATAGAGTACATTACCCGTATCGAAGTTAAACGTCGAAGTCCCGGCATCTGAAGCCGCGGCATAGCGCTTTCCGATAATTACACCGGTTCCACTCTCAATTTGATCAAGCGATAGCTGCCATACGTGATCATTAGGCGCGAAGGCGATTTGTGCGGGGACTGCCGGTGCCACCTTGCGCAGCGGTGCGGTAATCCACGTCATCGTGGCAACTCCTGCAGCAGTCGCTCCAATCCCGCCATAACCTCGCGGTAATCGCCCAGCACCCCGGCTACCAGCTCGCGCGGATCTTCATCGCTGGTCATTTCCGCCACGCGCGGCTTCCATTGGCCCGCGCCCAAGTTGTAGTCGGCATCGGCCAGCTTCTCGCTGGTGGTCCACCAGCAAGTGGGTTCCTCGCTGCTGTGTGGCAGCAGGGTGTTGGCTTCCAGCCCCGGCGGCGTGACGTAGCCACTAGCCTTGTACGTCTTCCACTGCGCGAGCAGGTCGGGGATGTCGTTTTTTTCCGGCGTTTCCACGCGGCCACCTCCGGAAATCTTGTCCGGGTCGTATCCGTCGTTGCGCACCTCGTAGAACCAGACTTTGTGTAGGCGCTTTGCGGCTTCAGAAGCCGGCTTGCGGAATACCAGCACAGCGGTCTTCACACCGGCATACGGTTTAAACACGCCAGTGGGCAGGCTAACCACCGCCAGCAGGTCGAAGTCGTGCACGAGCTTCTTACGGAGCTCCACATGCGCGCTTGTGGCGCCAAACAGCAGCCCTTCGGGCACCACCACCGCGCAGCGTCCGCCGGGTGCGAGGTGCAGCATCATCAGCGACAAGAACAGCAGCTCGCTCTTCTTGCTATTTGTGGGTAGGTCCGCGCGGATGGAGTCCTTGGGCAGCTGGCCGGCAAAGGGCGGGTTGGCCAGGATGACCTTGTAGCGACGGCGCAAATCATCTTCGGTCAAGCCGCCCATGTCGGATAGTGCGTTGGCACGCTTGAGCTTGGCGCGGCGAATGCCATGTAGCACTAGGTTCATCATGCTGATGCGCAGCATCTGGCGCGACACATCAGTGCCGTACACAGAGGCCTCAAGCAGACTCCAGTCCGGAATTTTCTCGCCCGCGCCCTTGCGGTAGGTTTGAAGGCGTGGGATTTCAGCCTTCAGTTCAGCCAGCGACTTGCCCTTTTTCTCTAGCCAGTCTTCGCCATAGATGGGGTACTCACTGATGTGGTCGGAATACTTGGCTAGCAGGTAGTCTACAGCGTCGATCAGGAAGCCAGCCGTGCCCATAGCCGGGTCAAACATGGAATCGCCGATGTCGGGGTCTACCATCTCGACCATGAAAGCGCGCACTTGGCGCGGGGTGCGGAACTGACCATTAAGCGAACTGGAACCCAGATGCACCAGCAGGTATTCGAAGATATCACCCTTCACATCGGGGCCGAGCTTACGAAACTCGAAGCCGTCCAACTCGTCGATCACCTGTTTGAGGACGTTGGGGTCAACGATTTCAAGCACAGCGTCGCGGAAATACTCGGCCACTTCCGGCTCATCATTGGCGAGCGAGGCCATGTAGGGGAAGACCTCGTCACGGATGAAGTCGCGTAACTCGATGCCGCTCTTGAACCGCCAGTGGGTCCAGCGGTAGCGCTCAGACTGCGCCGGGTACAGCAGCGTGGCGTTGCCCCCAGTGGCGCCAAGACGGGCTCGCAGTTCACGGTCGGACTCCTCCTCATCCAACAGCTTTAGAAAGATGAGGTAAGAGATTTGCTCGATGTAGGTGACCGGATTGGTCACGCCGCCCGCCCAGAGGATGTCAGTGATTTGGTCGAGCTTGCGGCGCAGTTGCTGGTTCATGTTATTTTCCTAATTTCGTCTTAGCATCATGCTGCCAAGACGGACTGATTGATCTCGTCCATCATGTTGCGTAGGCCTTGTTCGCCAAATAGTTCAATGCCGATGTTAGCGGCGTTGAGAATGGACAGCGGCGGGGCGAACAGGTCGTCGAGCGAAACCTTGCCTTTCACTAGGCCACGGTTTTTGAGCAGCGCAAGGTACTGCGCCTGATCGGGAGTGAGGCTCTTGGCCACGAGCCAGGCGCGGAAGTTGTCTTCCACCCGTTCCTCGCGACTCTTAATCTTGAGCATCCCCAAGGCAGCGCGGATGAAGTCCACCAAGTTACCACCTGGATTACGGTAGGCGCGGCGCAGGTTGTCTTCGTTGAAGTAGCGCTGAGGCTGGTTCAAGCGCTGGGCAAGCTGGGTCTCTTGTTCCTCCGTCAGAGCATCGCCAGCTTTGACTTTGGCGATGATGGGATCTGCCTCGGCCTCCTGCTGGACGGTGGCTTCCCAATCCGTCACGTATTCGCGCTTGTCGACGCGCTCGCCGTCCGGCCCCACTTCGATGTAGTGAACAGCATCCAGCCACTCGTCTTCAAGGCCGAGTTCGATCAGCTCACGCGGGGACTTGCCGCCGAGTTGCTTGGGTTTAGGCGTGTATCCGCCACCACCGCTGCCAGAGAAGATGTCAGTGTCCGAGTCGTTGAAGTACTCGTGATTGCGGAAGAAATCGTAAATGACGAACTTCTCTTTTCCGATGTGCGGCGCCGTGCGCGTGCCACGCCCACGCATTTGCTGGTACAGGATGGGGCTGCGCACACGGCGGCACATTACGAGGTGCAACACTTCGCGGCAGTCGAAACCGGTATCGAGCATCCCTACGCTCACCGCAACCATGGGCAGCTCGTCTTGTTTAAAACGGCGGATTAGGTCGTCTGCATTGGCTACGTCGGAGGTGATGACTTCGGCGTAACGGCCCTTGTGATCCGGATGGAGGTCATTGAGATACTGCGCTAGTCGGGCCGCATGGTGCTTAGTAATCGCAAACACCACGGACTTGCCCGGACCGTTCTTTTGCCCTGGCGCCAACTCCTTGTAGCTCTGCCAAGCCAGCCGATCAAACTCTTCCATCATCAGCCGATTGCTGGCCTCGTTGGTCCATTTGCGCTCGAACTCGGCGGGATCGTAGTGCTCCTCATCGACCTTGGTACCTTCGGAGACTAGCGTAGTGATTCCAGTGGCGAACTTGTAGGGGGCGAGGAAACCTTCCTTGAAGGCTTCCTGGATCGGATAAGAGTAGTCGGGCGTGTCGTCCTTACAGTGGTAGAACTGGAAGGTGTTGCGTTCGATGTAAATGGCTGGCGTAGCGGTGAGGCCGATGTGCAGAGCATCGAAGTGCGACAGTGCGGTCTGCCATGCGCCATAGATGGAGCGATGGCATTCGTCCATCACAACCACATCGAAGTAGCCGCTAGTAAGCTCGTGATAGCGCCCGATCATGGTTTGCAGCAGGCAGACGGTGATCTGTTTCTCCTGCCGAACCATGCCGGGCTTGAGCCAGTAGCTGGAATAACCAGGCAATAGGTCCTGAATGGCCTCGATGGCCTGCTTGGCCAGTTGATCGCGGTCGACCAGGAACAGCACGCGCTCGGCCTGTCCGGCCTGCACAAGGCGCTTGAGATAGAGTGCGATCAAGTCAGTCTTGCCGCAGCCAGTGGGCAATTCGATCAGGAAGCGGCGCTTGCCCAGTTCGACCGTTCGGTCGAGCGCCTGCATGGCCTCTTTCTGGTAAGGGCGCAGCAAACGCATTTCTCCCTGGCGCAGGTAGGTGTCCGGGATTGGCACAGTGGCCAATGGTTTGCGCTCGGCACGCATATGTACCAAACGTTCTAGGTCGCGCCTGGAGAAGAATGAGTTAACGATGCGAGCGTCGTCGTTTTGGTAATCCCAGAAATAGATCAGTTCACCGTTGGTGAGGAAGATGAACGGCGCACCGATTTGCTTGGCATAGGGCAGCGCTTGCTGCTTGGCAGTGTACGGCTGAATGGCCTGCTTCTTGGCCTCAATAATGGCCAATGGACGACCACGCTGGTCCAGTAATACATAGTCGGCACGGCCGGTCGGAACAACATCACCGTCCGACGTACTGAGAATGGCGGGTTGCGCCTCTGGCTCGGCCGCAAAATGACCTCGGGGAACCTTGACCTCGGTAAGCACCTGTGACTTGTCAGCGGGAGTCCAGCCGGCAGCGCGCAGTTGATCATCGATCAGGATGCGTGCATCGGTTTCTTTGTTCTGCGCGTTCAAGTCAGTACTCCGTGATTACAAGTTTACTTGTCAATGATAAGTTATAAGCACAAGCCGTGCCAATTAACTTACCCCATCTTTTGCTCCCAGCTACTAAAGGCCCGGTAGCTGCCCAGCCCCAACAGCTCGTTGGCAATCTGATTGCCCCCTCAGCCTTTAGTCTTTTGTGAACTCTTACCCGACGCCTTGATAGATCCCGGCAATGGTAGTGTCCGATCTCGGTTTACACGGGGCAGTGGCTGGCTTAGGAACTCCTTACTGAGCCCTCGCGAATGTGCGTTGTATGCCCACACGACGAATTGTTCCAGCAGTCGCTGGTTCTCTGCCTCGAGACGCTGGTTCTCTATCTCCAGCCGGGCTATTCGGGCCGTTGTCTCGTCCATGGGCTGTACATCACGCGAAACAGCCGATTCATCCCTGCCTGGAGCCCCTTTTCTCAACGTATAAGCTGCACGGATGCGTTCATGCTTATGCAAGGCCTGCCGTGTGTACCTGCAGTGCAGCCTGGCGACGACTGCTTCAATTAACCCTTCCCAAGTTAGCTTGCCGCTCCAGCCGTCAAGAATCCGAACGATCTGCTCGATCGCGTCATCGGTCAAGTTCTTGTCCCTCCGAGCCACGGTTTTTTTGTTCTGACACGCCATTTCAACCTCCCATCAACGCTTTAATGTCTGCTGGCAGGCCGGCCTGCTCGTCGGCTGGCTGCGACAAAATATCCTCGGCTCTATGCGCGGTTCGGAACGCAGTTTTCGGTGGCGACAGCTGAATTACCGCGCCGTCCGGCACGCTTGGGTCGTCCTTAATCTTAGCTAGTTGCGATAGTCGTTCTACGGTCAAGCGATGGTGCTCGATCCAACGATCGCTGCCCGAGTACGCTTCGCTTGCTGCAGCTTCCGCCTTGCGCATAAGTCCCTGTGCTTCGTCAAGCCGCTGCCGCAGCGTTGCCGCCTTCTCGGTATCCCCCTTCACGCACAATAGATCCTCGCACTGGATACAGTCTAAGTGCAGCTGACAAGGCGATGCCGTGTAGTCGTGTACACAGTAGCCAAGATCTGTGGTGTGAGCGGTTGGTATTACCAAGCGTGCAAATTCGTCCCGGCGAATCATCACCTTTTTGGAAAGCTCTGCTAAAGGGCCGAACATCTCGTCGCCACCGACCGCGGCACGGATCTTTTCGAGCATCTGCTCCGGCGTGACGTGGTCGTACGCCTCGTTCTGCCTGACATCCCGGCGGCCTGACCACTTTGCGATGTCCAGCTGGCTCAGATCGCCGGCCCGGGCGAGCGTATTGAGATAGTGGCGGAACTGAGCTTCATCCACAGCCTCGCGCTGGCGCACGAGGCTCGGCATACCAAAGCAGAGCCAGCTTAGCGGATGCAAGAAGCGAAGCAGTTACCGGCAGTCTCGAGAAGTCTAGATGCACATTGTCGATCGCGTCGCGATAAGCCCACCGGTTAGCACTCGGGTCGAACTCAACGCCGGACCGCGTCCGCGCCAGTGGGGGCAATTCGGGCGTAACACCTGGACTGGCTACAACTACTGCAAGCCTATTCATTTCTTCTCTTTTTCGACAAGTTGATGTTGCAACGCCAGAGACACCTCTTTGGCCTTATTGCGGACGTGGCGCCGCGTATATGCAGCGGCTGTGTCTGACGTCGGCGACCACCCCATCAAGTAACTGCGAGCCTGGCGCTCGCTTTCAGGCGTCACGCCGGCTGAATCCATCTTCGCCGAGAATGCATCGTTCCACGTGTGACGTAATACGTGCGCCGAGAGGCTCTCTGGCAAAGACGGAGCCTTCTCGCGCAACTCGTTAAATAGCTTCGCCACGGCCGCTAGACTCATCGGCTCGCCTGTGCGACTGGCTACAAAAAGGAAGGGGTGCTTCTTCGCGCTTGTCAAATTGGCACGATAGTTAAGGATATAGGCCTGAGTCTCAGCCACCAGCGTGGCGCTCAGCGGCAGCACTCGTGCGCGGGTTTTCGTCTGCGGCTGATTCCGGCGAGGATCGTCCGGGTCGTCCGCACGCCGATGGATCGTCACCTCTTTGCGACAAACGACGATATCGGAAACCCGCACCCCAAGCACCTCACCAATACGAAGCCCGAGATATAGCAGCCATCGGATCAGCAGCGCATTCCGATAGCGCGTGTGCGGGTCTCGCCAGGGATTGTCAGGGGAGCCCGGGTCAGTGATCCGCATCAACTCCGTAACATGTTCTTCGGCCAGGCCTTCGCGCTGAGTCAGCGCACCGAGCCCGGATTTGTGCGGAACTCGACTCTCGATGGCTTTAGATACCAACCGGACGGAGTCACTCAGCCTAGCTGCTGCCGCAGGATCAAAGCTATGCCGGCTCTGACGCTCATTTGCGAGCCACTGGATATACGCTCGAACGTAACGTAACATAGTCGCTGCAACAGCCGGATCTACCTCATCTTGAGAACTCTGTTGAACTTTCATTCGCGCCTGCTCATGCGAGACGAGCTTCGGAGCGTTCTGTTCGGCTGCTTTGGACAGCGCAGCTAACTTGGCAAATGGTAGCCGAAACACGCGCGCAAGATCCTCAACTTCCCCGAGAGACAGTAGAGAACAATTCTCGAGCCGTGTGTCCAGATCGATGCCGCGAGCGTCAAGAAACAGTTGAAAGGCCATCACGGCGCGAAGCACTCCGCCAACAGTGTTAGTGGCGAGATTTCTCCCCCGCACTTCGGTCAGAGCAAAGACAGTGGGTTCGAACATCGGCAGCCCTTCCCGATCAAGCAATATAGGAAGTCGCTCTCCCGATGAGAGCATGACTGTTCTGACCCGGTAGTCTGCTGGTGTGCGGGCACCGCATTGGGCGAGACACACAACTGGATGGAAGGATTTGTGCTGCTGCCGGTCGTTGCGCCTTGGCAGTCTGACAGTGATGATCGAGGCAGGAAAAATAAAAAGCCCGACTCCCCAAAAAGAGTCGGGCTTTTAAGGGATATTTCGTGCCGCCTCAATCCCTTCAATAGTCTTTCTTAAAACGGAATATCGTCATCCATATCCGAGAAGTTCGGCGCCGGACGTGGCGCTGGGCGCGCTGCCGGTGCCGGAGGTGCCTGGCGCTGTGGCGCCGGACGGCTCTGCTGTGGCGCGTCGTAGCCGCCACCGTCGTCCATGCCGCCGGCGTCGCCGCCCATGCCCTGGCGTCCGCCAAGCATCTGCATGTTTTCAGCGATGATGTCGGTCGCGTACTTCTCGACGCCGTCCTTGTCGGTGTACTTGCGGGTCTGCAGGCGGCCTTCGACGTAAACCGACGAGCCCTTCTTCAGGTACTGGCCAACGATTTCAGCCAGGCGGCCGAAGAACGAAATACGGTGCCACTCGGTCAACTCTTTCTGCTCGCCGGTGTTGCGGTCCTTCGACTTGTACGAGGTCGCGACGGCGATGTTGGCGATGGCGTCACCGCTCGGCATGTAGCGGATCTCCGGATCGCGCCCCAGGTTGCCGACGATGATGACTTTATTCACTGATGCCATTTATTACTCCTAATGAACGCGGCGGCGCGCGACGCGATGATTTATCCCTAAACGGGGATTATATGTCAGCCGCCCAGTGAAAAGCACTCAATATTGTGCACTCAACATGCGTTTGCATGGGGCATGAATACTGGTATTATATACAGTATCCCGCCACCGATTCCTGAGCGTTATCAATACGCTCTGTCCCCGCTTACGGACTCAGCCAACCGTAGCAGTCCAGAACGTCAAAAACGAATCACGGCTATAGTATGTGGCTGACCATCAAAGGCAAAAATACATGGAACAAATCCGCATTCGCGGCGCTCGTACGCACAACCTCAAGAACATCAATCTTGACCTTCCCCGCAACAAGCTGATCGTCATCACCGGCCTGTCCGGTTCGGGCAAGTCCTCGCTCGCTTTCGACACCTTGTATGCCGAGGGCCAGCGGCGCTATGTGGAATCGTTGTCGGCGTATGCGCGCCAGTTCCTGCAGTTGATGGAAAAGCCTGACGTCGACATGATCGAAGGCCTGTCGCCGGCGATCTCGATCGAGCAGAAAGCCACTTCGCACAACCCGCGTTCGACCGTCGGCACGGTCACCGAAATCCACGACTACCTGCGCCTGCTGTACGCGCGCGTGGGTACGCCTTACTGCATCAACCACCCTGAGAACGCGCTGGCCGCGCAGACCGTGTCGCAGATGGTCGACGCGGTGCTGGCGATGCCGGCCGAGACCAAGCTGATGATTCTGGCGCCGGTGGTGGCCAACCGCAAGGGCGAGCACTCCGACCTGTTTGAAGCGATGCAGGCGCAGGGCTTTGTGCGCTTCCGCATCCAGAGCGGCACGCACGCGGCCAAGATCTACGAGATCGACGACCTGCCGAAGCTGAAGAAAACCGAGAAGCACACCATCGACGTGGTGATCGACCGCGTCAAGGTCAACGACGAGATCAAGCAGCGCCTGGCCGAAAGCTTCGAGACCGCACTGCGCCTGGCCGACGGCCGCGCGGTGGTGCTCGAGATGGAAGGCGGCGCGGAGCACGTCTACTCCAACAAGTTCGCCTGTAACGAGTGCGGCTACTCGCTGCAGGAGCTCGAACCGCGCCTGTTCTCGTTTAATAACCCGATGGGCGCCTGCCCCGAATGCGATGGCCTTGGCCACATCGAGTTCTTCGACCCGAAGCGCATTGTCGCCTTCCCTAACCTGTCGCTCGCATCGGGCGCGGTAAAGGGCTGGGACCGCCGCAACCAGTTCTACTTCCAGATGCTGTCGAACCTGGCGGCCTACTACGACTTCGACATCGATGCGCCGTTTGAAAAGCTGCCGGAAGCGTCGCAGAAGGCGGTGCTGTACGGCTCGGGCAAAACCTCGATTCCGTTCACCTATGTGAACGAGCGTGGCCGCACCGTGATCCGCGAGCACACCTTCGAAGGCGTCGTCACCAACCTCCAGCGCCGCTACCGCGAGACCGATTCGATGGCCGTGAAAGAGGAGCTGGCGAAGTTCATCAACGAGAAGCAGTGCCCCTCGTGCGACGGCGCGCGCCTGCGCACCGAAGCGCGCTACGTCAAGGTCGGCACCGGCAAGCAGCAGCGCGCGATCTACGAAGTGGCCAACAAGCCGCTGCGCGACTGCCTCGATTTCTTCGAGAAGCTGGTGCTCAAGGGCGCCAAGAAGGACATCGCCGACCGCGTGATCAAGGAAATCGTCTCGCGGCTGAAGTTCCTGAATAACGTGGGCCTCGACTACCTGTCGCTCGACCGCAGCGCCGACACCCTGTCGGGCGGCGAAGCGCAGCGCATCCGTCTCGCGTCGCAGATCGGCTCGGGCCTGACCGGCGTGATGTATGTGCTCGACGAACCGTCGATCGGCCTGCACCAGCGCGACAACGACCGCCTGATCGAAACGCTGAAGCACCTGCGCGACATCGGCAACAGCGTGCTGGTGGTCGAGCACGACGAAGACGCGATCCGCACCGCCGACTACGTGGTCGACATGGGCCCGGGCGCGGGCGTGCACGGCGGCCAGGTGATCGCCGAAGGCACGGTCAAGGAGATTTTGAAGAACAAGAACTCGCTGACCGCCAAGTACCTGAATGGCACGCTGGGCATCGCGGTGCCGAAGAAGCGCCACGTGTCGAACCCGGACCGCCAGCTGGTCATCTCGGGCGCGACCGGCAACAACCTGAAGAAAGTGTCGCTGAAGCTGCCGGTTGGCTTGCTGACCTGCGTGACCGGCGTGTCCGGTTCAGGCAAGTCGACGCTGGTGAACGACACGCTGTATCCGGCGCTGTCGCGCCACCTGTATGGCTCGCAGACCGAACCTGCGCCGCACGACTCGATCAGCGGCCTTGAGCACTTCGACAAGGTGATCTCGGTCGACCAGGCGCCGATTGGCCGCACGCCACGTTCGAACCCGGCGACCTACACCGGCGTGTTCACGCCGATCCGCGATTTGTTCTCGACGGTGCCGGCGGCAAAGGAACGCGGCTACAGCGCCGGACGGTTCTCGTTCAACGTCAAGGGCGGGCGCTGCGAAGCCTGCCAGGGCGACGGCGTGATCAAGGTCGAAATGCACTTCCTGCCGGACGTGTATGTGCCGTGCGATGTCTGCCACGGCAAGCGCTACAACCGCGAGACACTCGAAGTGCAGTACAAGGGCAAGAGCATCACCGAAGTGCTGAACATGACGGTGGAAGACGCGCACGAGTTCTTCAAGCCGGTGCCGGTCATCGCGCGCAAGCTGCAAACCTTGCTCGATGTGGGCCTCGGGTACATCAAGCTGGGTCAGAGCGCGACCACCTTGTCGGGTGGCGAGGCCCAGCGGGTCAAGCTGTCGCTGGAGCTCTCCAAGCGCGATACCGGACGCACGCTGTACATCCTCGACGAGCCGACCACGGGCCTGCACTTCTACGACATCGAATTGCTGCTGAAGGTGATCCATCGCCTGCGCGACCAGGGCAATACGCTGGTCATCATTGAGCACAACCTCGATGTGATCAAGACCGCGGACTGGATTGTCGATCTGGGGCCGGAAGGCGGCGCTGGCGGCGGCAGGATCATCGCCTCGGGCACGCCGGAAGAAGTGGCAGCCAATCCGGAAAGCGTGACAGGCAAGTACCTGGGACCGTTGTTGAAGGTGAAATCGAAGGCGGCGTAATTCGGCCCGGATCCGTAGGGCGGACAAGGCCCGAAGGGCCGCCTCCGCCGAATTACGTAAACCAAAAAAGGGACTGCGCAGCAGTCCCTTTTTCACTTGAAGCGCAGTGTGAACTACGCCGACAAGCGCTTCTCCAGCTCCGCCTTCGCTGTCGCCAGCTCCTGCGGCACGCTGCCTTCCAGCTTCTGGAACAGCTCATCATGCAACTTGAGCTCTTCCTTCCACGCATCCGTGTCGATCGACGTAATCTGCTCGAACTGCTCCTGCGTGAAGTCGAGGCCATTCCAGTTGATATCGTCGTAGCGCGGGGTCGTGCCGAAGATATTCTCAGTGCCGCCCGCCGTGCCCTCGATGCGGTCCAGCTTCCACTTCAGCACGCGCATGTTGTCGCCGAAGCCAGGCCACACGAACTTGCCCTCCGCATCAGTACGGAACCAGTTCACGCAGAAGATCTTCGGCAGCACATCGCTGCCGTGCTGCTCGCCGACCTTCGAACCAAGGTTCAGCCAGTGCTTGAAGTAATTGCCCATGTTGTAGCCGATGAACGGCAGCATCGCAAACGGATCACGGCGCACGACGCCCATCTGGCCCGCAGCCGCGGCCGTGGTCTCGGAACCCATGGTCGCCGCCATGTACACGCCTTCGACCCAGTTGCGCGCTTCGGTAACGAGCGGCACCGTGGTCGAGCGGCGGCCGCCGAAAATGAACGCCGAAATCGGCACGCCGGCCGGATCATCCCAGGCCGGGTCGATCACCGGGTTCTGGGTCGCGGCAACGGTAAAGCGCGCGTTCGGGTGCGCTGCCTTGGTGCCCGATGCTGGCGTCCAGTCCTTGCCCTGCCAGTCGACCAGGTGCGCAGGCGGCTCCTTGGTCATGCCTTCCCACCACACGTCGCCGTCGTCGGTCAGCGCGACGTTGGTGAAGATGACGTTCTCGCGCAGCGAGGCCATGCAGTTGTAGTTGGTTTTTTCGTTGGTGCCCGGCGCCACGCCGAAGTAGCCCGCTTCCGGATTGATCGCGTACAGGCGGCCGTCGGCGCCCGGCTTGATCCAGGCGATGTCGTCACCGATGGTGGTGACTTTCCAGCCTTCGAAGCCCGCAGGCGGAATCAGCATCGCGTAATTGGTCTTGCCGCAGGCCGAAGGGAAGGCCGCCGCAACGTAGTGCTTCTTGCCCTCTGGCGATTGAACGCCAAGGATCAGCATGTGCTCGGCCAGCCAGCCGGCGCCGCCCTGCTCTGCCCCCTGGTGGCCCATGTTCGATGCGATGCGCAGCGCAAAGCACTTTTTGCCCAGCAGCGCATTGCCGCCGTAGCCGGAGCCGAACGACCAGATTTCACGCGTCTCTGGGTAGTGCACGATGTACTTGGTCGGGTTGCACGGCCACGATACGTCCTGCTGGCCCGGGCGCAGCGGTGCGCCGACGCTGTGCACGCACGGCACAAACTCGCCGTCCGCGCCCAGCACGTCGTACACGGCCTTGCCCATGCGCGTCATGATGCGCATGTTGACCGCGACGTAAGGCGAGTCGGACAGCTCGACGCCGATGTGGGCGATTGGCGAACCCAGTGGGCCCATCGAGAACGGGACGACGTACAAGGTGCGGCCAGTCATGCAGCCGTCGAACAGGTCGTGCAGGGTGCGGCGCATCTCAGCCGGGTCCATCCAGTTGTTGGTCGGGCCTGCCTGCTCCTTGGTTTCCGAGCAGATGAAGGTACGGTCCTCGACGCGCGCCACATCCGACGGGTCCGACCAGGCCAGGTAGGAATTCGGGCGCTTTGCCGGGTTCAGCTTTTTCATCGTCCCGGCGGCAACCATCTCGCCGCACAGGCGGTCGTACTCTTCCTGCGAACCGTCGCACCAGTAAATGCGGGCAGGCTTGGTCAGGGCCGCGACTTCGGCGACCCAATTGATGAGCTTTTGATGTTTGATGTAAGCTGGGACGTTCAGTGCCGCAACGCCACCCATGACGGGCTGATTCATAGTACCTCCAATTGCCAATTAAAATTCTTCGTGTCCTGCACGGCAGATCGTCGTCAGCTGGAGAGCTTGCGCGCGTGACGGCTGGAACGGGGTGGCGATCCGATGGTCCGGCGATACGGCGGTCATGTCGACAACCTTTTTGAAGGGCTGGTGGACTTGGTAGTGCGGGGATTCGAGGGCCTGGCGGCCCGGGCCAATCCCGATTTTAGAGGCCGATTGTACACCCGCTGTTACTCGTTTAATATGCAAAACCCACAAAAATGTAGGAATAATGACCGAGTAAAGTAGTAAGCTATTTCTATTGCCGCGATTCCTGTTATTTACTTACGTAGGCCACCCCAAGATCTGCCATCTCCCATGAAAATTGCGATTCTCGACGATTACCAGGACAGCGTCCGTGGGCTCTCCTGCTTCCGTTTATTGGACGGCCACGAGGTCAAAACATTCACTAATTCCTCACGCGGAATTGGCCAGCTGGCGATCCGGCTGGCCCCCTTCGATGCGCTGGTCCTGATCCGTGAACGCACTGCCTTTCCGCGCGCGCTGCTGTCGCGCCTGCCGAACCTGAAGCTGATTTCCCAGACCGGCAAGGTCAGCGGGCACATCGATGTTGCCGCGGCGACCGACATGGGTATCGCGATTGCCGAGGGTGCCGGCTCGCCGGTGGCGCCTGCCGAGCTGACCTGGGCGCTGATCATGGCCGCCAGCCGCAAGATCGTTCCCTACGCGATCAATCTGAAAGACGGGCTGTGGCAGACGGCGTCGGTAAACCCCGTGCTCAACGGCCTCGGCACGGTGCTGCGCGGACGTACCCTGGCGATCTGGGGTTATGGAAAGATCGGCCGCATGGTGGCCGGCTACGGCAAGGCGTTCGGGATGCAGGTGCTGGTGTGGGGAAGCGAAGCGAGCCGTGCTGCTGCGGTGGCCGATGGCTTTGATGCGGCCGGCAGCCGGGACGAATTGTTCGAACGCGCCGACGTGCTGACCGTGCACCTGCGCTTGTCCGACAACACCCGCGGCGTCGTCACACACGCGGAACTGGCGCGCATGAAGCCGACGGCATTGTTCGTCAACACCAGCCGCGCGGAACTGGTTGCCGAAGGCGCGCTGGAACAGGCACTAACCGAGGGCAGCCCCGGGTTCGCAGCACTTGACGTTTTCAACAGCGAACCACTGGCGCCTGGCGCGCCCATATTGCGCATTCCGACCGTACTGGCCACGCCGCACATCGGCTATGTCGAACAGGACAGCTACGAAACGTATTTCGGCGCGGCGTTCGAGAACATCGTCAGTTTCGCCAGGGGCGAACCGGCCAATATCCTGAATCCGGAAGCATTGGCGAAATGAGGACTTAGGTTGCAGGAATTGACGTCGTTCCTGCGAAGGCAGGAACCTATAGACCATATGTTCTGAGGTGTTATGGGTCCCTGCCTACGCAGGGACGACGTTGGTTATCGGGTTTCAGGTTTCATTAGCGGCTAGCGTTCTTCTTCCTGCGGCGTGAGGCGAATCTTTGGCGCAGGCATCACATGCGCGCGCGTCCACAGGCCGGCCCAGCCAGGCGGCCAGCCGATTGCCGGGCCCTTGTAAGCAGGCAGCGTTGCGCGCACGGGTATCACCGGCACTGGCGGCGTTTCACGCAAGCCGCCCGCCGCCGGCTTTTCCATATCCAGGCTGTACATGTAGCCGGGCAGCAGCGCGTCGCAAACATGGGCAAACCACGCCGTATGGTCCTCATCGCGGCCTAAAGCCTGTGCCAGTCCCTGCGGATCGAACTTCGCCAGCGCGTGCACCAGCTCCTCTGTGCTGGCGCCGGGCGTGTCGCCCCAGCCCATCACCGGGTTGACGTTGTAGTCGGCGCCCGAGCCATACCAGCCCTCGCGCCACGGGCGCTGCATCCAGTCGCGCTGGCCCGTGAACAGGTGCCAGCGCCAATGCAGGCCGGATGGCTTCGGCCAGGAATACAAGTACAGCTTCTCGTAGCCGGCCTCATGCAGCGAACGCACCATCGCCATCAGCCGCGCGTGCGGCATGCGGTCGGGCGGCGCGCGGCGGAACAGGATCGGCTCGCCGTCGGCGTGCTGCACTTCGTCGGTGGACAGGTTGAGGTCAAGGGTGCGTGATTCGGAGCCGAAGCGCGCGGAGATCCAGCCGGTGAGCAAGTTGACGTGCGTGATCACGCCGTAACCGCGGTGTCGGTGGAATATAACAGTTCCTGGAGCAAGCGCTTTCATCGGATAAGCCGGCAAAAATAAACAAACAGTGTACTGATGCGATACCGTGGATTCCAGCGCGGTCACAACCGGAAACATCATCGCCGCGTATTTCGACAGCAGCTGTGGTAACGGCTATCATAAGCCACTTTTACCCAACCTACATCCATCCATTATGAGCTTGCGCATCATTGCCACCGGCGGCACCTTCGACAAACATTACAACGAACTGACGGGCATCCTTGGCTTTTCCGACAGCCATCTTCCGCAGGTGCTGGCGCGCACGCGCATGACGATTCCGGTCGAGCTGGAAGTGCTGCCGCTGCTCGATTCGCTCGACATGAAGGACGACGACCGCCAGCGCGTGCTCGCATCCTGCCGCGCCGCGAAAGAGAAAGCCATCGTGATCGTGCATGGGACCGATACGATGAAGGAAACCGCGGAAGTGTTGGGCAATGCAGGCCTGGAACAGGCGATCGTGCTGACCGGCGCGATGATCCCTTACGAGATTGCGAACTCGGACGCGCTGTTCAACCTGGGATTTGCTACCGGGGTGGCGCAGACCTTGGCGCCGGGTGTGTATGTGGCGATGAATGGGCAGGTATTCACGTGGAATAACGTGACCAAGAACCGCGCGGCGGGAGTCTTCCAGCCCTTGTAAATAACGCGTCGTTCCCGCGAACGCGGGAACCCATGCGCCAGCGTATTCTGTTTGCCGCCTATGGGTTCCCGCTTCCGCGGGAACGACGTGCGGCTTACGCCTTGGCTTCCCCGCCCAAGGCTTCTACGATGTCGGCCATCATCTGCGACAGTTCGCCCGACATCAGCATCATGTCGTTGTCGAAACGTTCTTCGTCATTGCGCGTGCTGGTTTCGTTTTCCTTGATGACGTCCAAAGGCTTGATGCCCTTGATCGCCAGCGATTCGGTCAGCACGAACGAGATCTTGTCGTTCCACGTCATCGCCAGGCGCGTGCACTGCTTGCCCGCTGCGATGTGGCGGCGGATGTCGTCCGGCTCCAGCGTGTGCTTCACGTAACGCACCGCGGCCTTGCTCTCGCCCGTTGCGCGCAGTTCGGTGTCCTGGTCGACGGTAAAGCCGTGCGGCGCTTCGTCCATCTCCAGCCAAGCCGTCATCACCGCGACCGGCGAGCGCTGCACACGCAGGCTTTCCAGCGGCATGCGGTCGACCGCCTTGAGCAGCAGCTTGATCACGTCATCGGCCTTCGACGGGCTGGCCGCATCGACCACCAGCCAGCCGTTGACCGGGTCGATCCAGGTCCACACATTGCTGCGGATGCTGAATGCACGCGGCAGCAGTTCGTCGGCCACGCGCTCCTTCAATTCTTTCATCGCCTTCTTGCCCGGGGCGAAGCCTTGCGCTTCTTCCAGCTCGGCCGCCTTGGCCTTGGCCACCTGGTTGATGACCGAGGTTGGCAGCAGCTTCTTTTCGGTGCCCAGCAGGATCAGCATCTGCTTGTTGACGGTGTGCACCAGGTTGCCATTGCCGCGCGGCGAATCCCAGCCCTGGCGCAGCAACTCGTTGCTCGATGCCGGAGCAAAGCGCATCGGCGCCAGCGCCTCTTCCAGCTGCTCAGGTGTGTAAGCCCACGGTGCGGGCAGGCGGTAAATCTGTAGATTCTTAAACCACATTTTGCTATGCCTTGTTTCAGTCAGTATTTCCAGGGGAACGCCATTCTACACGCTCGATCCGGCCAGGGAAGGCTGGATGTTGCTTGCGATGACGCTTAAATTTCTCGCTCGCTGTCGGTGAACAAGCTGAGCTGTTCGACGCCTTCGGCCTCGCCCAGCCGCACGCCCAGGCCCAGCAGGCGCACTGGCCGCTTGCCGCGCTGCCACGCGGTTTCGATCAGGCTTTCAAAATGGCCGAGGGTGGGCACGGAAGCGGCGGACTCGACTGTCGTCTGGCGAAAATCGGAAAACTTGATCTTCACGAAAGGCTTCTGCGCCGCCAACTCGGTGCCCGAGCGTTTGATGCGCGCCTGCAGGCGCTCGAACAGTTCCGGCAGCATGGCGATGCAGGCCGCAAGGTCCGGCACGTCAGGCGTGTAGGTTTCCTCGACGCTGACCGACTTGCGCTCGCGCGAGGTAGAGACGGCACGGTTGTCGATGCCACGGCACAGGTCATGCAGGCGCGCGCCGAAGCTGCCGAAGTGGCGCTCGAGGTCGGCCAGGGTCCAGCTGCGCAGGTCGCCGCAGGTTTCCGCGCCGAGCTTGTTGAGTTTCGCTGCGGTCACCTTGCCAACACCCCACAGCTTCTTGACGGGCAAGACGGCGACGAAGGCATCGACTTCATTGGGACGCACGAGGAACAATCCGTCGGGCTTGTTCCAGTCGCTGGCAACCTTGGCCACGAATTTGTTTGGGCCAACGCCGGCCGACGCGGTAATGCCTACCGTCTCGAAAATGCGCTTGCGGATTTCCTGTGCGATCAAGGTCGCACTGCCCTTGCAGTGGGGCGAATCGGACACGTCGAGGTAAGCCTCGTCCAGCGACAGCGGCTCGACCACCTCGGTGTAGTCGTGATAAATCGCCAGGATCTGGCGCGACGCGACCCGGTATTTTTCCATGTTTGGCGGAATGACGACCAGGTCCGGGCACAGCTTGAGGGCTTGCGCCGTTGCCATGGCCGAATGGATGCCATAGCGGCGCGCCTCGTAATTGCAGGTGGCGACGACGCCGCGCTGGTCGGGCCGCCCGCCAACGGCCAGCGGAACCTCGCGCAGGGCCGGATTGTCGCGCATCTCGACGGATGCATAAAAACAATCGCAATCGCAATGGATGATTTTTCGGACGGGGGCGTTCACTCGGCGGCATGCCCCAGCGGGCGACTACTGTAATTCCATACAGTATTATCGGAAATCGGTTTTGTTGCAAGTAAACGCGAAAAAGGAAAGGGACGGATAGCAAACGCTACCCGCCCCTTCTTACACATCAAACGTTAGAACCTTGCTGGGGAATTACCAGGTCAGTTTCAGCGTGTAGGTGCCATTGGTGGAGCCCGTGCCGCCGCTGTAGTACGTTACGCGCACGTAACGGGCCAGCGTACCGGTACCGGTGTTGGTAACGGAAACCGTATCGACCGATCCAGTACCGTTCTCGCTCTGGCCGATCAGGGTGCCAGCGCTGTTGTAGACGTACAGGTCATAGTCCTTGCCCGCGCCTGGGGTCAGGACCGAGGTCAGCGTTTTGCCGGCTGGCAGCTGGACGACGAAGTAGTCGGTGTCGGTCGTGCTACCCATGTTGGCGTTGACGGTGGTGCCACTGGTGGCCACAGGGTCAGCCGTGCCAGTCGTGTTGTTCGACTCGCTTTCGGCCAGGGTGGTGCCACCGCCGCCGCCGCCAATCGCCGAATCAACCGCGGCGTTGGCATCGACGATGCCGGTGCCGCAGCTGGTGCAGGTTGCCGGGAAGGCGCGCGCAGTCGACTTCAGCTTGCTTTCGATCTCATCAGGCGTCAGCGCCGAATTCTTCGACAGCATCAGTGCAGCCACGCCAGCGACGTGCGGCGTCGCCATCGAGGTGCCCTGGTAGAACGCGTAGCTATCCGCACCTGGCGCGCCGGTGCCGGCGTTCAGGGTCGACAGGATGCCGTTGGCTGCAACGCTGGTGTCGCCACCCGGCGCTGCAACGTCGACCACGGTGCCGTAGTTCGAGTAGAAGGCGCGGCCACCGGAACGGTTGGTTGCGGCAACAGTTACCACGCCCGCGCAGTTGGCCGGGTTGGAGTTGCTGGCGTTCTGGTTTTCGTTACCTGCTGCTACGATCACGACGGTGCCGCGCGAACGTGCGCCGTTGATCGCGTTCTGCGTGGTGGTATCGCAAGCGCCGCCGCCGCCGAGCGACATGTTGATGACCTTGGCGACATTGGCATTGGCTGGAACGCCGCTGACGGTGCCGCCCGACGACCAGATGATCGCGTCGGCGATGTCAGAGGTGTAGCCGCCGCACTTGCCCAGTACGCGCACTGGAACAACCTTGGCGTTGTACGCCACGCCTGCGACGCCGGCGCCGTTGTTGGTCGCTGCCGCGATGGTGCCCGCCACGTGGGTGCCGTGCCAGCTGGAGTTCTGGTTCTGGGTTGGCTGGCCGCCGCCGCACTCGCCGACGACGATCTTGTCGCCCGGATCGCTCGCGTCGGAGTCACGGCCGTTGCCGTCGTTTGACACAAAGGTGTCGCTGATGAAGTCGTAACCGCCGACGATCCGGCCGCTCAGGTCGGCGTGTGGACGGTAGCCGGTATCGATCACGGCAACATTAACGCCAAGGCCGGTCGCCTTGTCCCAAGCCAGGTTGGCGCGCAGGCCGCCGGTGCTCTCGAAGTAGTGCCACTGTTCGTTGTAACGGGTGTCGTTCGGGGTGAACAACTTTTGCATGATGCGGTCTGGTTCAGCGTATTCGACGTTAGGATCGCGGTCCATCAGCTCGCGTGCCAATGCCTGCACTTCCGCCACGCTCATGCGCTTGTTCAGCTTCATGACGTGGGCGCCAGTGGCGATGCCGTGCGACAGTTTCATCGTCAGGCCGAACTGCTGGCCGGCGCGGGTCAGGATCGCCTCGCGGTCCTTGCCGACAGCGGCATGCTTCGCGGCGGCCTTGCCAGCAGGCGCGGAATCCTTGTATTTCACGATCATGCGGTCGGTGTGCATGGTCGGTGAGAGCGCCTCGGCCTTAAACTCAGGCACGGCGGCAGTGGCGGTCAGAGGCCCGCCGATGACTACTGCAGCTGCAAAAATCCCCAGCAGCGCTGGGTACGTCGAATGCTTCAGCTTCATGTCAAATCCTTTTTTTCCGTAAGAATTTTTATGGTGGCAGTCACCTCCGGTGTACCGGACGCGCTGCCGTTTTTTTTCTGCGCAATTGTTACGCAGACCCACTTTTTAAGCAGGCTCTGCAGATTACGCCTAAACGGAAAGAAAGATTCGTGAATTCATTCGAATTCGGCGTATTCACAACACTTGAACGGAATGTTTGATCAAAATCAAATGTTGTTCGGCTAAGAGCGGCTATTGCCGCTTTATCGCTTGTTTTTATTTGGACAATTCTTGGCGGAATTGTTAAAAAGATGATGTCAAAATGATGTCATCGAGAACGTGATTCAGGGATCCAGGCGGGCGGCGATGGCTTGAAAAAATCAATTGTCTCAACTTCGGGGTCAGACCCCAAAGCCAAGCAACTTTGGGGTCAGACCCCAAACCATGCAACTACGGGGTCAGACCCCAAACCATGAAGGGAAGCCGCAGAATGGAAAAAGGGCCCGACAAGTCGGACCCTTTTTCTTTTTTCTGGCGGAGCGGACGGGGCTCGCCTACGTGCCGCAGGCCGCGGATTTCCCTGCAGGGAAATCCCTTCGAGCCCCAATCCGTGTTCCCCGCAGGGGGAACACTCTGACCTCGGAATGGAAAAAGGGCCCGACAAGTCGGACCCTTTTTCTTTTTTCTGGCGGAGCGGACGGGGCTCGCCTACGTGCCGCAGGCCGCGGATTTCCCTGCAGGGAAATCCCTTCGAGCCCCAATCCGTGTTCCCCGCAGGGGGAACACTCTGATCTCGGAATGGAAAAAGGGCCCGACAAGTCGGACCCTTTTTCTTTTTTCTGGCGGAGCGGACGGGGCTCGAACCCGCGACCCCCGGCGTGACAGGCCGGTATTCTAACCAACTGAACTACCACTCCGTTTTTACTCTGATCGGTATTGCTGATCATGATGCAGGCCTCTGAGTGCTGGTGGGTGCTGAGAGGGTCGAACTCCCGACCTACGCCTTGTAAGGGCGCCGCTCTACCAACTGAGCTAAGCACCCATTTACGCTTAACCCAAAGACTTCTTGCATCCGACGCTTGTCATCGCGTCTGAAGAGGCCGAATCATAGCAAATACCTTTCGACCTGCGCAAGGGTTTTTCGAAAAATAGCGAAAAACTTGCTGCGACTTATGCGAACTTGAGCATCGGCTCGCCGCTCTCAACCCGGTTGCGCCCGCTGCTCTTGGCCTGGTACAGCGCCTGGTCGGCGCGCGCCAGCGCTGCGTTGATGTCCTCATTCGGGTCGATCAGCACCACGCCGATACTGACAGTCATCGCATAACCATGCTTGGGCAGGATCACCCGTTCGACCGCTTCGCGCAGCCGTTCGGCCGCTTGCAGCGCGCCAGGCAGGTCGGTGCCGGGCAGCGCCAGCGCGAATTCCTCGCCGCCCAGGCGGCCCATGATGTCGTGTTCTCGCAGCACGCCGCGCGAGGTGTCGGCAAACACGCACAGCGCTTCGTCGCCGCAGGCGTGGCCGAAACGGTCGTTGAGCGCCTTGAAGTGGTCGATGTCGAGCATCATCAGCGAGATCGGCTTGCGCATGCGCCCCGACAGCATGCGCGCGGCGTCGGTGCGGTCGAAGAAGGCGCGCCGGTTCACCAGTCCGGTCAGGCTGTCGGTCGTGGCCAGCAGCGCCATTTCGCGGTCGTCTTTTTCCATGCACAGCAGCAGGAAGCCGAAGCCGTTGACAATCACCAGCAGGTAGCCAGTGATGAAGGTGGAGGCGTGCGCCGCATGCGGGGTCAGCAAGGTGAAGCTGCCAGGGAACAGGATCGTCATCGCGAACGCGCCCGTCGCCAGGAAGAAGGCGCCGTCATTGACACCGATGATGCGCCGCAGGAGCGAGCTCTCGCCACCCGGTCGCAGCAACGCGAACGCCATGGCGCCGATCATCGCCGCGATCATGCCTGACATCAGGGCCGTGGCATACTCGACCGGCGCGCCCGCGATCCGCAGGCCAATGTAGGCAACAATCGACAGCGCCGCGAACGGGTACAGCACCCGCTTCCACCTGTTGAATCCGAAGAAAGTGCAATAGGCCGACACTTCCAGCATGATGCCGATCATGACCAGGCTGTTGGCGGAAATACTGTGCCACGGCGGTGAGCCGGGATGCTGGAACCAGCCCATCAGGTAGGCGGAGCCGACCATCAACTTGGACCAGGTCCAGATGCGCATCGCCGGATGGCGCTGCGAGCGGGCGTAGCCAGTCATCAGCATGGCCAGGCCGATGTTGCCGATGGCAAGCACCAGCATGAATGTTTTAAGGTCGATCACTACAGTTCCTCGTCAGGGTCACTACCGGCGGCGCAGGGATGGCCTGCGCTCCGTTCAATTTATTCAGCAAACATGCCGTTGTGGACACGCATCAGATAATAAAATTGTAACAGGTGTTTCCCAAAGGAACTATATTACACGGAATTTGCTGTGTACAGGGATGTGCACGCGGGATTAGTGTGTGGCGTCTATCCGATGTCAGGCGAGCACGCGCTGCGAACGCAGCAGTGCATCGAATTCCTCGGCCGGCATCGGCCGGGCGAACAGGTAGCCCTGCCCGTAATCGCAGCCGGCCGCCAGCAGCAGGTCGCGCTGTTCGGCGGTCTCGACACCCTCGGCCACCACCCTCAGCCCCAGCTTGTGGGCCATCACGATGATCGCCTCCGACAGCGCCATGTCGCTCGACTGCGGCGCCAGGTTACGGGTGAACGAGCGATCGATCTTCAGGTAGTCGATGTCGAACTTCTTCAGGTAGGAAAGCGACGAGTAGCCGGTGCCGAAGTCGTCCAGCGCCACCTGGATGCCGGCGTCGCGCAACTGCAACAGCTTGTCGGTGACGCCGGCGCTGGCGTCGAGCAGCAGGCCTTCGGTGATTTCCACCACCAATGCAGCGCCTTCCAGGCCGATGTCGTGCATATGCGCGAACCAGCGGTCGTAGGCCTGCCCCTCGCGCTGGAATTCCAGCGGCGACTGGTTGACGCTGACCTGGAAATCGGGATGGTGCTCGCCGCGCCAGCGCCGCGCCCAGCGCGCCGATTCCCTGAACATCCATTCGCCGATATCGACGATCAGCCCGCTCGACTCGGCCAGCGCGATGAAGTCGACCGGACTGACCAGCCCGCGCTGCGGATGCTGCCAGCGCACCAGCGCTTCGGCCTTGTGGATGCGCCCGGTGCGCAGGTGGACGATCGGCTGGAAGTACACGCGCAGCTGGTTGGCGCGGATCGCACCGCGCAGGTCGTTGGTCAGGCGCATGCGGTTGAGCGCGGCTACCTGCAGCGCCGGCGTGAAGTAGCTGAAGCGGTTGCGCCCCGCGCCCTTGGCCGCGTACATGGCCTGGTCGGCATGCTTGAGCAGGTCGTCAACGTCGTCGGCGTCGTCCGGGAACAGGGTGATGCCGATGCTGGCCGACACGAAAGCCTGTTCCTGGCCCAATTCGAACGGCGCCTGCATCGCATCGAGGATCTTGGCGGCAATCAGGTCGCTGCGGGCCGACTCGTCCAGCCCGGACAGGATCACCGTGAATTCGTCGCCGCCCAGGCGCGCGACCGTGTCGGTGACGCGCACGCAGGCGCGGATGCGCTCGGACGCCTCGACCAGCAGCACGTCGCCCTGGTGGTGGCCGAGGGTATCGTTAACTTCCTTGAAGTGGTCGAGGTCGATGAACAGGATGGCCGTGCGCAGGCCCTCGCGGCGGCTCTTGGCGATCTCGATTTCCAGGCGGTCATGGAACATGCGCCGGTTCGGCAGCTGTGTCAGGGAGTCGAAATTGGCTTGCTGCCAGATCAGCGCTTCCGATTTCTTCTTTTCAGTCACGTCCTCGATCATGCACAGGTGGTGCGGATGGCCGTGCGACTCGGTTTCGATCGCGGCGACCGACATGTCGATCCACACCACCGAGCCGTCCGGGCGCACCAGCCGCGTCGTCATCTTGAGCCCTGCGGTGCCGTTGGCGGCCAGCGCGGCCACGCATTCGGCGTCGTCCGGATGCACGAAATCGGCCCAGCTGCCGCGCAGCACCTCGTCGAACGAGCGCCCGGTGATCTGCGCGTAGCGCGGGTTGATGTCCTTGAACTCGCCGGTGGCCGAATCGATCAGCGCGATGCCCATCGGCGCTTCCTCGAACATGGTGCGGAAGCGCCGTTCGCCCTTGCGGATGGTCTCTCGCGCGCGCTTGCGTTCGCGCGCCAGCAGCCACAAATGCACCGCCATCGCGGCCAGCAAAACCAGGCAGGCGGCGACCGCGGCGCGGAACATCCATGTCTGGTGCAGCGGTGTTTCCGGCCGGTACAGGAAGCCAGGGAAGGAGGCATTGCGTGGAAGCATGCCCAGCTCCGCATAGCTGTCGGCAATATGGCGCCAGCGGTCCGGGTTCGTATAGCCCAGCTCGACCAGCACAGGCTGCACCAGCGGCACCATCTGGCGCGCCTCGTACAGCAGGTGCTCGCGTTCGTGGCGCGTGGTGTATTTCGCCCGGATCAGGTCGGCGATTTCTTCCTGGTGGCTCATCGCATAGGCCCAGCCCTTCATGCTGGCCGCGCGGAATGCGCGCACGCGCTCGGGATGCAGGGCGATCTCGCTTTCGCTGGTAAACAGGTTGTCGCCGTAGAAGTCGATGCCGGCTGCCCGCGGACTGTAGATGTCGTAGGCGAAGCCGATCCGGTCCAGGAAATACGGCTCATTCGTGATGTAGGCGGAATACGCATCAACCTTGCCGCTGACCAGGTCCTGCGGGTCGAAGCTATGGTCGACCCGCACCATGCTCGACATCGGGATGCCCTCCTTCTTCAGGTAGGCGAACAGCTCGTCGGCCTGGGTCAGTTCGTCGGTGAGCGAACCGATCATGACCCGTTTGCCCATGATCGAGCGCAGGTCCTTGACGCCATCCCGGCGCGCCACCAGCAGCACGTAAGGCGAATGCTGGAAGATGGTGCCGAGCACCACCACCGGCTTGCCGGCCAGCCGCGCCAGCAGCAGGCTGCTGCTGCCCACGCCGAACTGCGCCTTGCCGGCGATTACGTTGCGCTCCGGCTCGTTGCCGTCCTTGCCTTCGAGGATGCGCACATCGAGGCCGGCGTCGCGGTAATAGCCCTTTTCGAGCGCAGCGTAATAGCCGGCAAACTGGAACTGGTGGAGGTGCTTGAGCTGGAGCGTGACCCGCTCAAGCGCATGGGCCGGCAGCGCGGCGCCGAGGACGAGCGCCAGCACGGCAACCTGGCGCAGGTTGGCGAAGGTGCTCATCGTCCGTTGGGCCAGGTGCAGGGATGTCATCTCAGTGGGAGCGGCCGCCGGAACGGTGCGCTGGAGCAATGCATTCTAGTGAGATTGTACGTAAATTCCCTGCAGCCCGACGCGAGAATTGTAACAATCGACTGTTGCACCACAATCATGTAAAAAGGCCACTGCCGCGCGTGCGGAAGTGGCCCTGCCTGGTGTAAGGCGCAGCGCGCCGGGCGGCTTACTTGCGGCCCGTGCGTGCGCCCTTGGCGGCCGCGGCTGGCTTGGCCTTGGTCTTGATGGTCGACAGGATCGAAGGCCGGATCTTGCTTTCCGGCGCCATGAACGGTGTCGACGTCGCTGCGCGCGGCACGGCGCGCTTGCCTGGCGGGACAAACTTCTCCGGACCGAAGCCCGGCGCCATGCGCTTGCCGCGCTCGCCGCCAGCCGGCGCCGCCTCGCTGCCGGATGCGGGGATCAGGTGCTTGTCGCCGTTTCCGATCAGGTCGCCACGGCCCATCTTGACCAGCGCCTCGCGCAGGATCGGCCAGTTTTCCGGGTCCTGGTAGCGCAGGAATGCCTTGTGGATCTTGCGGATCTTGCCGCTGCGCGCCGTTTCGACGACCTCGGAATCCTCGGTCACCTTGTGCAGCGGATTCTTGCGCGTGTGGTACATCGTGGTTGCCATCGCCATCGGCGTCGGCGTGAAGGTCTGCACCTGGTCGAGCTGGAAATTGTTCTTCTTCAGCCACAGCGCCAGGTTCAGCATGTCCTCATCGGTCGTGCCCGGGTGAGCCGCGATGAAGTACGGAATCAGGTACTGCTTCTTGCCCGCTTCCAGCGAGAACTTGTCGAACATGCGCTTGAATTCATCGTAAGCGCCGATGCCCGGCTTCATCATCTTGGTCAGCGTGTTTTCTTCGGTGTGTTCCGGCGCGATCTTCAGCAGGCCGCCCACGTGGTGGGTCACCAGTTCCTTGACGTACTCCGGCGAACGCACGGCCAGGTCGTAGCGCAGGCCGGACGAAATCAAGACCTTCTTCACGCCAGGAATCGCGCGCGCCTTGCGGTACACGGAGATCAGCTTGCTGTGGTCGGTGCCAAGGTTGACGCAGATGCTCGGATACACGCACGACAGGCGGCGGCAGCTTTCCTCGATCTTCTTGTCCTTGCACTGCAGGCGGTACATGTTCGCGGTAGGGCCGCCCAGGTCGGAAATGGTGCCGGTAAAGCCCTTGGTCTTGTCGCGGATGTGCTCGATTTCGCGCAGGATCGACGGCTCCGAGCGGCTCTGGATGATGCGGCCCTCGTGCTCCGTAATCGAGCAGAAGGTGCAGCCGCCGAAGCAGCCGCGCATGATGTTGACCGAGAAGCGGATCATTTCCCACGCCGGGATGCGCGCGTTGCCATAGCTTGGGTGCGGCGCGCGCGCGTACGACAGGTCGAACACGCCGTCCATCTCGTCCATCTGCAAGGGCAGCGGCGGCGGGTTCAGCCACACGTCGCGTTCGCCGTGGGCCTGCACCAGCGCGCGCGCATTGCCCGGATTCGATTCCAGGTGGAACACGCGCGAGGCGTGCGCGTACATCACCGGGTCGTCCTTGACCACGTCGTAGGCTGGCAGGCGCACCACGGTCTTGTGGTGTTTTTCTTTCGCCGCGGCGGCGCGCTCTTCGCGCGTCATGATGCGGATCGGCTTGACGACTTCCGCTTCTTTCGCAGCGGCGTCGGTGGCGCAGGCGGTCTTGTCTTCCACCGTCATCGCGTACGGGTCGGGATGGGCCTCCACCTTGCCGGGCACATCGACGCGGGTCGAGTTGTGCACCGACCAGTCGTCGGCCGGCAGCCAGCCCTGCGGCACCATGAAGCCGGTACCGCGCAGGTCGCGGATGTCCTTGATGTTCTCGCCTGCGTTGAGGCGGTGCGCGAGGTCGACGATGGCGCGTTCGGCGTTACCGAACAGAAGCAGGTCAGCCTTGGAATCAGGCAGCACGGAGCGGCGAACCTTGTCCGACCAGTAATCGTAATGGGCGATGCGGCGCAGCGACGCCTCGATCGAACCGACGATGACCGGCACGTCCGGGTAGGCTTCGCGCGCGCGCTGGGCGTAGACGGTCACGGTGCGGTCCGGGCGCTTGTTCGGCTCGCCGTGGGCGGTGTACGCATCCTCGGAACGGATCTTGCGGTCGGCCGTGTAGCGGTTGATCATCGAATCCATGTTGCCGGCGGTGATGCCGAAGAACAGGCGAGGCTTGCCAAGCGCGCGGAACGGATCGGCCGAATGCCAGTCAGGCTGGCTGATGATGCCGACGCGGAAACCTTGGGCTTCCAGCACACGCCCGATCAGCGCCATGCCGAAGCTTGGATGGTCGATATAAGCGTCGCCGGTGACCACGATGACGTCGCACTGGTCCCAGCCGAGCTTGTCCATCTCCGCACGGGTCATGGGGAGGAAAGGCGCAGCAGCAGCGCGGCTAGACCGCTTCGGGACGGTCGCAAACAGGTTCGATGGGGAGCTCATTGGCCGGTATTGTACCGGAAAAAGGTAGGCGAAGCCGATCGCCAGCCATTTTGCAATGGCGGCCGAGCCCGAAAAATGTCTTAACTATCAATAACTTGTGTCCGGATTGCGACACCCGGACGTCGTTCCCGCGCATGCGGGAACCCATGCTGACTCTGTCGATGAGTTGGCGGATGAGTGCTGCGAACGGGGCATGGATTCCCGTTTTCACGGGAATGACGCCGTTAGGCAGGCCTAGATCCCCATGTTCTGCAGAATCCTGCCCAGCTCACGCAGCGTCGGCTCCAGCGTCGGATGCTCGACCGCAAACCGCGCCGTAATCTCCTGGGTCCGCTCAGCCAGCCCGTATGGCCCGCCCTCTTCCTCCAGCTCCTCCTCGGCGCCCTTCTCGAGCAGGTTCTTGATGTCGCCATCCAGCTGGCGCAGCAACTCCTGCAGCTCGTCATCGACATGTTCCGTCTGTTCGAGGTTAGCGTGCAGGCTCTTCAGGTGTGCCTTCAGGTTCGATGCATCGTCATTCAACATGTCAGGCTCGCTCTAGTTGGTAAAACGTGTGTTCAGGTACAAATCCTCGACTTCCTTGCGCGCCCACGGGGTCTTGCGCAGGAACTTCAGGCTCGACTTGATGCTCGGATCGCTGAGGAAACAATTAATCGCGACCCGCTTGCCCAGCTGGTCCCAACCGTAATGGTCGACCAGGCGGGTCAATATCGCTTCAAGGGTAATACCATGTAATTCCTGGACACTCATTGCTGCTGCGCTTCCGGTTGCGTTGTTGAGAGAAAGTATATACCGATCCTGTACAGGCAGCTCACACGGGCAGCGGCTGCAGGTCAGGGGCGACGAAGCGCTCGCGCGCCTCCGGGGTGTCGAGGCGCTGGCTTGAATAATGGCGGCCGAGGACGGCGCGGGCGTTGTGCATCAGCTCCTGGTTGGCGCTGACGAACTGGTACCAGCTGACGTTGCGGTCACCAGCGCCAGCGGCGCGCAGCAGGTGCATCAGCGCGACCGTGATCGTGGTGTGGAACTTGGTGGCGGCGCCGAGATGGGTGGCGTAGGCGCGGATGCCGCGGCAGGTGCCGTCGACGGCCTGGTCGAAGTCGTGGCGCTGGAGGTTGATCCACGCGAGGCGGATGTGGCCGGCGTGGCTGAACTGCTCGGGTGGCAGGGTGCAGGCATTGAAGCTGGCGAGGAATTCTTCGTCTGTCATATTGTTGTCTGCTCAAAAGGCGTAGGGCGGATAAGCTTGCGCATCCGCGTGCATGCGTCAACGAGACGCCAACACGCGGATGCGCTTTGCTTATCCGCCCTACGTAATACGAACTTCTTAGTTCGCGGTCAGGCCACGGCGGTCCAGCAGCGGCTCGATCTTTGCATCACGGCCGCGGAACTGGCGGTACATGTCCATCGCGTCCATGGTGCCGCCTTTCGACAGCAGCATCTTGCGGAAGTAGTCGCCGTTCTTGCGCGACAGGCCGCCGTTTTCCTTGAACCATTCCACCGTATCGGCGTCCAGCTTCTCGCTCCACAGGTAGCCGTAGTAGCCGGCCGAGTAACCGCCCGCGAACACGTGCGAGAAGTAGGTGGTGCGGTATCGTGCAGGCACCGGTGCGAAGTCAACGCCAGCGGCCTTCATCGCTTCGGCTTCAAAGCCCAGTACGTCGGTCGGGATCTGGTTGGCGCCCAGCTGGTGCCAGCGCTGGTCGAGCATCGACGCGGCCAGGTACTCGGTGGTGCGGAAGCCTTCGTTGAACTTCTTCGAGGCGATGACCTTGTCCAGCAGCGCCTTCGGCATCGGTTCGCCCGTCTTGTAGTGCTTGGCGTAGTTAGCCAGCACTTCAGGATAGACCGCCCACATCTCGTTGACCTGCGAAGGGAATTCGACGAAGTCGCGCGGCACACGGGTGCCTGCGAAGCGCGGGTATTTCACGTCCGAGAACATGCCGTGCAGCGCGTGGCCGAACTCGTGGAACAGCGTGCGCAGTTCGTCGTAGGTCAGCAGCGTCGCTTCGCCGGCAGGCGGCTTCGGAATGTTCAGGTGGTTGGCGATGACCGGCTTGGTGCCCATCAGCTTCGATTGCGAGACGTAGGCATTCATCCATGCGCCGCCACGCTTGTTACCGCGCGCGTAGAAGTCGGCCAGGAAGATGGCCAGCGGCTTGCCGTTGGCGTCGATGACGTCAAACACGCGCACGTCCGGGTCGTACACCGGCAGGTCCTTGCGTTCCTTGAACGTCAGCCCGTACACCTTGCCGGCGGCGAAGAACACGCCGTTGGTCAGCACGTTATTCAGCTCGAAGTAAGGCTTGAGCTGGTTCTGGTCGAAGGCGAAGCGCTCGGCGCGCACCTTGTCGCTGTAGTAGGACCAGTCATGCGCGGCCAGGCCGAAGCCGCCCTTCTCGGCGTCGATCATCTTCTGGATCTCGGCTGCTTCCTTCCTGGCGTTGGCGACGGCCGGCTTGGCGAATTCCGCCAGCAGCTTGTTGACCGATTCGGTGTTTTTCGCGGTCTGGTCTTCCAGCGCGTAGGCGGCGTGGCTTGGGTAGCCGAGCAGCGCCGCGCGTTCGGCGCGCAGCTTGGCGATCTTGACGACGACGCCGCGGTTGTCGAATTCGCCGCCGCGGCTGCCGCGGCCCATCGAGGCTTCGATCAGGCGCTGGCGGGTGGCGCGGTTGGTCAGCACTGCCAGCGGCGCCTGGCCGGTGGTGTTGGTGACCGGGATGACGAACTTGCCGTCCAGGCCACGGGCCTTGGCGTTAGCCGCGGCCGCGTCGATCGCCGCGTCGGACATGCCTGCCAGTTCTTCGCGCTTGTCGACCACCAGCGCCGCTGCATTGGCTTCCTTCAGCACGTTCTGCGCGAAAGTGGTCTGCAGGGTCGCGAGCTGCGAGTTGTAGGCCTTGAGCTTTTCCTTGTCGGCCGCGGACAGCTTGGCGCCGGCGCGCACGAAGTCGGTGTGATAGCGCTCGAGCAGGAACTTCGACTCGGCGTCGAGCTTGAGCTTGTCGCGCTTGTCGTACAGGCTCTTGATGCGCGCGTACAGTTTTTCATTCAGGCGGATCGCGTCGCTGTGCGCCGCCAGCTTTGGCGACAGGCTGCGCTGGATCGCCTGCATGGTGTCGTTGGTGTTCGCACCCGACAGGTTGCCGAATACGCTGCTGACGCGGTCGAGCAGCTGGCCCGAACGCTCCATCGCAACGATGGTGTTCTCAAACGTCGCTGGCTTCGGGTTGTTGGCGATGGCTTCGACTTCGAGCATCTCCTGGCGCATGCCTTCGGCGAAGGCTGGCTCGTAGTGTTCGTTCTTGATCTTGTCGAAGGCCGGGTAGTTCAGCGGCAGCGTGCTGACGCGGGCGAACGGATTGGACGCTTCCAGCATCGAGGCAGGTGCGGCGTATGCGGCATTGGCCACCGCCAGGCTGGCGGCGATGATCAGCATGTGTGGACGATTCATGTGTTTCTCTCTTGGTGGTGTTCAGTACGTCGTTCCCGCGAAGGCGGGAACCTATACCCCGGACGATCAGTAAGAAGGCAAGCGCCATCTTGACTCATGCGGGCATGGATTCCCGCGGTCGCGGGAACGACGGGTGACGTCGTTATTCGCCGGTCAGGCCGCGGCGCTCGAGCAGCGCTTCGATCCTGGCGTCGCGTCCGCGGAAGTTGCGGAACAGGTCCATCGCGTCGGCAGTGCCGCCGCGCGACAGCAGCGTCTTGCGGAAGTGGTCGCCGTTCTTGCGCTGCAGCCCGCCGTTCTCCTTGAACCATTCGACGGTGTCGGCGTCGAGCTTCTCGCTCCACAGGTAGGCGTAGTAGCCGGCCGAGTAGCCGCCCGAGAAGGCGTGCGAGAAGTAGGTGGTGCGGTAGCGCGGTGGCACCGGTGCGAAGTCGACGCCGGCTTCCTTCAGCGCGGCCGCTTCGAACCCCAGCACGTCGGTCGGCACCTGGTTGGCCGCCAGCTGGTGCCAGCGCTGGTCGACCAGCGACGCCGCCAGGTATTCGGTGGTGATGAAGCCCTGGTTGAACTTCTTCGACGCGACCACCTTGTCCAGCAGTTCCTTCGGCATTGGCGCGCCGGTCTTGTAATGCTTGGCGTAGTTGGCCAGCACTTCAGGCCAGATCATCCACATCTCGTTGACCTGCGACGGGTACTCGACGAAGTCGCGCGGGACGTTGGTGCCCGAGAAGCGCGGGTACTTCACGTTCGAGAAGATGCCGTGCAGCGCGTGGCCGAACTCGTGGAAGGTGGTCTTCACTTCGTCGTAGGTCAGCAGGGTCGGTTCGCCCGCAGGCGGCTTCGGGATGTTCAGGTGGTTGGCGACGACCGACCTGGTGCCCATCAGGCCGGACTGCGACACGTATTCGTTCATCCACGCGCCGCCCTGCTTGTTACCACGGGCGTACATGTCGGCCAGGAAGATCGCGATCTGCTTGCCGTTGGCGTCGAACACGTCGAACACGCGCACGTCCGGGTTGTACACCGGCAGGTCCTTTCGCTCCTTGAACGACAGGCCGTACAGCTTGTTCGCGGCGAAGAACACGCCCTTGACCAGCACGTTGTCCAGTTCGAAGTAAGGCTTGAGCTGGTTTTCGTCGAAGCTGAAACGCTCGGCGCGCACCTTGTCGGTGTAATAGGCCCAGTCATGCGCGGCGACCTTGAAGCCGCCCTTTTCCGCGTCGATCACCTTCTGGATCTCGGCCGCTTCCTTCCTGGCGTTGACGACCGCTGGCTTGGCCAGTTCGGACAGCAGCTTGTTGACGGCAGAGGTGTCTTTCGCCGTCTCGTTTTCAAGCGAATAGGCGGCGTAGTTCGGATAGCCGAGCAGTGCGGCGCGTTCGGCGCGCAGCTTGGCCAGCTTGACGACTTCATCGCGGTTGTCGAATTCGCCGCCGCGGCTGCCGCGCGCCATCGACGCCGCCAGCAGGCGTTCGCGGGTGCTGCGGTTGGTCAGCACGGCCAGCGGCGCCTGGCCGGTGGTGTTGATCAGGGCGACGACGAATTTGCCTTCCAGGCCGCGCTCCTTGGCGGCAGCGGCGGCGGCGTCGATGGCGGCGTCGGACATGCCGGCCAGTTCGGCGCGGGTGTCCACCACCAGCGCCGAGGCGTTGGTTTCCTTCAGCACGTTCTGGGTGAAGTCGGTCTGCAGCACGGCGATCTGGCCGTTCAGCGATTTGAGCTTTTCCTTGTCGGCCGCCGACAGCTTGGCGCCGGCGCGCACGAAGTCCTTGTTGTAGCGGTCGAGCAGGTGGGTCGCCTCAGCATCCAGCCCCAGCTTGGCGCGCTTGTCGTACAGGGTCTTCACGCGCTGGTACAGCTTCTCGTTGAGGAAGACCGCGTCGAAGTGGGCCGCCATTTTCGGCGACATCTCGCGGTCGATCGCGTCGAGCTTGTCGTTGGTGTTGGCGCCTTGCAGGTTGGCGAAGGTGGTGGCCACGCGGGTCAGCAGCTGGCCCGAGCGCTCCATCGCGACGATGGTGTTGTCGAAGGTTGGCGCCTTCGGATTGGTGGCGATGGCGTTAATTTCGCGCAGGTGCTCGCGCATGCCGGCAGCGTAGGCCGGCAGGAAGTGCTCGTCCTTGATCTTGTCGAACGCCGGATAGTGGAACGGCAGCGTGCTGAGTTTTGCAAACGGGTTCGATGCTTCCAGCACGGCGGCGGCGGGTGCGCCAGGGGCTGCGTGGGAAACATTCACCAGCGCGAGGCTGGCGGCAAGGATAAGCATGTGTGGACGGTTCATGGCATCTTTCACGGGCGCTAAGTAAAGCTGCCCGCGGATGGCAGGCAGCGCATGAGCGCTCGATCATAGCAGCAAGGAACTCAACCGTCACGACCCGGTTTGTATGGATATGTACAGTGTATGCACATCCGGAAAGGACCCGTATTGACAGGACCCGCGGGTGCGCGGCTCAGTAGTGGGGCGGCTTTTCGTTGAGCGGCATGGCGCCCGACTGCGCGTTGCTGCGGATATGCTCGGCAAGGCCGGCCACCACCGCTTCGAGCTGGTCGATGCGGCGGCTTTGCTGGTACACCATCTGGTTGAGCGATTCAACCAGGTCTTCCTGGTGCGCCAGCTTGATCTCGATATCGACAAAACGGTCTTCGTTACTCACGGCATGTCCCTTGCGGCAAAAACCGCCATTATGACAGCGCGGGTGCGCAGGCCGCTTTCCCTTATCCGATGTACGGAATGTACTCCGCGCCGTTCTCGATGACGCCAATCACCTGGGCCTTGTTTTCGGCGCTTTCGCTGAAGGCGACCAAAATCTCGGAACGGGCGACGCCCTTTTCTTCCAGCGCAACGACCCAGAAGTCGAAACCGGCCTGGTCGAGCGGACGGTGCAGCACATTCTGGTACAGCTTGCTGACGAAGACCTCGTTGCTCAAGGTGTTGATGGCGCCGTAAGTGGCGGTGAATTCGTCGCTTCTCAGGAACAGGTCGGCGACGCCGCGCAGGTCCAGCACCTTGCCCTCGTAGACAATTTTCTTGTCCAGGCGATCGATCCAGAAGCCCAGCCCGGCCAAATCGGGGGCGCGGGCCAACACCGCGGTGTAGAGCCGGTAAGCCTGGCCGCCATTGCCTTCGAGGTCGATCGCTACCGAGGCATCGCCGAACTTGATGCGCTCGATGCCCAGCAGCGAATCAAGGCCGTCGGCCGCGGAACTGACGGTATAGCCGTTGGTCGACTCCGCCACGGTATAGCTGCTGCGCGGACCGGCGTAGACCGCCGTGTCGATGCCGCCCAGGCCTTGCAAAGCGTTGTTGCCCGGCGTACTGACCATCAGGTCGTTACCGGTGCCGCCCGTCGCGTTGAGCGGACTGTTGACGCTGAAGGTCAGCGCCGCGCCGGCGGCGGTGACGTTGTCGGCCTCATCGACCGATTGCACGCTGACGCTGAAGCTGCCGTTGGCCAGCGGGTTGGACATGATGGCCCACTTGCCGTCCACACCGACCTTGGTCTCGCCGATCAGTTCGTAGCCGTTGTTGACCAGCAGGATGGTGGTGCCCACTTCGCCGGTGCCGCTGAACGAGGCCTGGTTGCCGCTGAGCTGATGGGTGCCGCTCGGCGCGCCTGGCGCCGTTGCATCGACCCGGAAGCTGACCGAGGTAGCTGCGGACACGTTTCCAGCCGCGTCGGTAGCGGTGGCCGCCAGGACATAGCTGCCGTTGGCCAGGCCTGGCACCGCAACCTGGAACAGGCCGGTCGTAATGTCAGCCTTGCCCGTTGCAATGTGGTTGCTGCCGCTGAAGATCTTCACGGTCGAACCGGCCTCGGCTACGCCGAAGACGATCGGGGTGTTGCCTTTGATGTAGCCGTTTTCGTTCGTCTCCACCGCGGCCGTTGGCGTCGCCGGGGCGCTGTTATCGACCAGCTGGCTGCGTGTAAACGTGCCGTCGAAAAACTGGAACAACTCGATCGATGCCAGCGTGTCGCTGCCATCGGGACCGCTGACCAGCAGCGTGTCCCCGGCCGCCACATTGAATGCAAATGCCGCGCGATTACCGCCAAAGACTGCGGTATCGGTTCCATCTCCTCCGTTTAACATGTCGTTCCCTTTTTCGCCTCGCAGCGTATCGTTATATTGCGTCCCGTTGATTGTATCGCCGAGGTTGCTACCGGTGAGATAACGCGCCCCGGTCGCCGAATTGACGCCGAGCGCGCCGCGCAGGCCATCGCGCCCGTACAGCCAGTCCAGCGCCGCGATGTCGAGACTGCTGAAGGCGGCATACGGGCCACCCAGGTGGTCATACGACATCAGTGTATTGGACGTGTTGTCTTGCGACGGTGACAGCTGGATCTCATCCTCGTGCGGATGCTTCAGGCCGAGCATGTGCCCCAGTTCGTGCAGCAAGGTCTCGTAGCCGTTGCCGCCCGGCGCCAGGTTGGCGTTGACTCCGGCAAATTCGCGGTTGTCCAGGTAGACATAGGCATCAGCCTGATAACTGACCAGCTCGCCTGTGACCGAATTCGAGCTATAAGCCACATTCCAGCTGCACAGCCCGACCGTGTTGGCGCTGGGGATGTCAAGGTTGGCCAGGTGGACCTGCGCGCTGGCGCCGTCGCTGGTTTCGCTAAACACGATGCCGGTCAGCTTGGAAATGTAGTCCATTGCGCTGCGCGCATGGAACTGCTGCGAGATGGAAAATGACTGCTGCCCGTTGACCGGGGTCCCGTTGCGCACCTCATTGCCCGAGGCGACCGAGAACGTGTACAGGATGGTGTTACCCAAAGGAGTCAGGTAATTCCAGTCCGGCCCCTCGTCAAGCAAGGCGTTGACGTGGTAGAGCGGGGACAGGAGGGTGGTCTCGATGTCGGAAAGTTTAGGCATGCTGGCGCTGCAATCTACAAAAATGGTGCACAAAGTATTTCCTGCCGGACCCTTCGTGTCAACTAAGCGGTTTCAACCGTGCGCACCCCTTTCAGTTGCTTTTTTTACACTTTTGGTGTTGCGAGCAGGGCTTTCAGGCTGGCCAGGCGGTCTTTCGGCGACAAGGTTTCGGCCTCGGTCGGCACCGCGTCGCCGACGTCGAGCGCCATCTCCTTGATGAAGCGCGATACGTCGCAGTGGACCTGCTCGCCCGCCCGCTTGCGCTTCTTGCACCAGGTGATCTGCAAGGTGCGCTGCGCGCGGGTGATGCCGACGTACATCAGGCGGCGCTCCTCCTCGACACGGGCGGCAATGGTTTCCACCGGTGCGTCCGGGTCACCCTTGTGCGGCAGGATGCCTTCCTCGACGCCCACCAGGAACACGTGCGGGTATTCCAGGCCCTTGGACGCGTGCAGGGTCGACATGCGGACCGCATCCTGCTCCTCGTCCGCGCCCTCCAGCATGGACATCAGGGCCACCATCTGGGTCAGCTCGAGCAGGTTCTTTTCCTCGCCCGACTTGTCCCTTCCGCCACAACCGCGTTCTTTCAGCCAGTTGGTAAATTCCAACACATTCTGCATCTTGCTTTGCGCGGCGCGTTCTTCAAAGGTGTCGTACAGATAACCTTCGTAGTTAATCTCTTTCATCATGTCGTCCAGCACCGAGGCCGCGTTCTCGCCGCTGCCCGAGGGTCCCGGCCGGCTGGCGCGCGACTCCAGCTGGTTGATGAAGTTGCAGAAGGCGCGCAGCGGCAGCAGCTGGCGGTCCGGCAGCTTGGCTTCCAGCCCGCCCTTGAACACCGCCTCGAACAGCGAGCAGTTCCACTGCTTGGAAAACTCGCCCAGCACCTCCAGGGTGGCCATGCCGACGCCGCGCTTGGGCGTGGTGACGGCGCGGATGAAGGCGGGGTCGTCGCCCTCGTTGGCGATCAGGCGCAGGTAGCTGATGATGTCCTTGATTTCGGCCTTGTCGAAGAAACTCTGGCCACCCGAGATGGTGTACGGAATGCGCTCCTTGCGCAGGCATTGCTCGATGATCCGCGCCTGGTGGTTGCCGCGGTACAAAATCGCGTAATCGGACCACTTGTTCTTGCGCTGGAAATGGTCGGCCGAAATCATGATCGCCACCTGCTCGGCTTCCTGCTCGTCGGTCTGCATGCCCAGCACCTTGATCGGCTCGCCCAGGCCGTGCTCGGACCACAGCGCTTTTTCGAACAATTTGGGGTTGTTCGAGATGACCGCGTTGGCCGCCTGCAAGATGCGGGTGGTGGAACGGTAGTTCTGTTCGAGCTTGATCACCTTGAGGTCGGG
Source organism: Massilia agrisoli (assembly GCF_020831365.1). GTDB lineage: Bacteria > Pseudomonadota > Gammaproteobacteria > Burkholderiales > Burkholderiaceae_D > Telluria_A > Telluria_A agrisoli. Next base: position 337,836 of record NZ_JAJHPV010000009.1, on the reverse strand, counting down.
GAAATCGTCGCCCAGGGTTTTCAGGTTTTCGACCGAGGCCCCGCGCCAGGCATAGATGGCCTGGTCGTCGTCGCCCACGGCGGTAAACATCGGCTTCTTGCCGATGCCGGTGACCAGCAGCTTGACCAGCTCGTACTGGCAGGTATTGGTGTCCTGGTACTCGTCCATCAGCAGGTAGCGCAGGCGGCGCTGCCACTTGTCGCGGATCGGGTCGTTATTGCGGAACAGCTCGACCGGCAGGCGGATCAGGTCGTCGAAGTCGACCGCCTGGTAGGCCGCCAGCGTGGCCACATAGCTGCGGTAGATGCGCGCGGCCTGGGCCTCGTCCTCGTCCTTGGCGTTCTTGATCGCCAGCTCCGGGTCGACCAGGCCGTTTTTCCACAGCGAAATGGAATTCTGGATCTGGCGCACCAGTTGCTTGTCGGTCGTGATGGCCAGGTCGGACACCAGCGCAAAGCAATCGTCGCTGTCCATGATCGAAAAACGGTCCTTCAGCCCGACCCCGTTCGCCTCCTGGCGCAAAATCTTCACGCCCAGCGAGTGGAAGGTCGACACCGTCAGCTGCTTGGCCTGGCGCGGCTGCTTGAGCAGCTTGGCGATACGCTCCTGCATCTCCAGCGCCGCCTTGTTGGTAAAGGTCAGCGCCGCGATGGTGCGCGGATCGTAGCCGCGGTCCTCGATCAGGTGCGCGATTTTCTGGGTGATCACCCGCGTCTTGCCGGAACCTGCGCCAGCCAGCACCAGGCACGGACCGTCGAGATACATCACGGCTTCGCTCTGGGGAACGTTCAGGCCAAACTTGGGGGCATTCGACATCGGGAGGGACTTCTTGGAAGAAACAGCCGCCCATTGTAGCGCAAGCGCCGCCGGGCTGAAGCGGCGCCGCAAGCGCGCGCAGGACCTGTCGTAGAATGTCGTGGTGAAAAAAATATTGTTCCTTATGCTGGTCCTCGCGATGCCCCTGGCGCAGGCCGGCACCCTGCTGGTCGCCGCCGCATCGGACCTGGTCTATTGCATCGACGAACTCGGCGCCGCCTTCCGCCGGCAAACGCCGGGCGCCGACGTCAAGGTATCGACTGGAGCGTCGGGAAACTTTTTTGCACAAATCAAGCGCGGGGCCCCGTTCGACGTGTTTTTATCGGCCGACATGGACTACCCGCGCCAGCTGGCGCAGGAAGGCGCGGCCGACCTGGCCACGCTCAAGCCCTACGCCATCGGGCGGCTGGCCGTGTGGACGCTGGACCCGCGCTTCGACCTGGCCCGCGGCATGCGCGCCTTCGCCGACCCGCGCCTGGTGCGGGTCGCCATCGCCAACCCGGACGTCGCGCCATATGGGCGCGCCGCCCGCGCCGCGCTGATCCACCACGGCGCCTGGGAAGCGCTGCAAGGCAAGCTGGCGATTGGTGAAAACGTCGCCCAGGCCGCCCAGTTCGTGCAGACCGGGAACGCCCAGCTCGGCATCGTCTCGCTGGCGACGGTGCTGTCGCCAAGGCTCAAGGGAGTCGGGCGCTACTACCTGGTGCCGGAAGAAGGCATCGCGCCGATCGAACAGGGCGCGGTGGTGACGGCGCACGGGAAAGGCAATCCGCTGGCGGCGCGCTTCGTCCAGTTCTTGCAAACAAAAGCGGCGCGCGACATCCTGCAGCGCAGCGGTTTCGGGCTGCCGCGCGGGCCTGCTGGCGGGGGCGCATGAGCGGTTTCCCGCCCGAACTCTGGGGCGCCATCGGACTCACCCTGAAGCTTGCCTTCGCCTCATCGCTGGTGCTGCTGGTGCTTGGCGTGCCGCTCGCCAACTGGCTCAACAACAGCCGCATGCGCGGCGTCATCTTTATCGAAACCCTGGTCAGCCTGCCGATCGTGCTGCCGCCCACGGTGATTGGTTTCTACCTGCTGGTGCTGATGGCGCCGCAGCAACCGGTCGGCGCGGCCTGGGTATCGGTATTCGGGCAACCGCTGCCGTTCTCGTTTGCCGGGCTGGTGATCGGCTCGGTGATCTACAGCCTGCCGTTCGCGGTGCAACCGTTCCAGGCCGCATTCCGCTCGGTGCGGCGCGAAATGACCGACACCGCCCTCGCGCTGGGGCTGACGAAGCGGCAAATATTCTGGTCCATCGTCATGCCGCTATCGAAGCACGGCATCCTGACCGGCGTCTCGCTCAGCTTCGCGCACACGATGGGCGAGTTCGGCGTCGTCCTCATGCTCGGCGGCAACATCCCAGGCCAAACGCGGGTCGCATCGATTGCGCTATACGACGAAGCCCAGAAGCTCAACTACGCCAACGCCCACGCCTACGCGCTGATTTTGCTGGCGATCTCCTTCGGCATCCTGGTCGGCATCGCCTTCCTGCAACGGCGCCAGAACGCCATCCTGCTGTCCAACTAATTTCCAAAACCGGGGTCAGACCACACGTTTTTCGGAAGATTTTCAAAACCGAGGTCTGTCGCCGGAATTTCCAAAATCGGGGTCAGACCACACGTTTTTCGGAAGATTTTCAGAACCGGGGGTCTGTCGCCGGGACTGGCCCGATTTGGGGAGTTTTAGGAATGTTCTAAAAACCCGGTGGTCTGACCCCGATTTGAGCCCGGTGGTCTGACCCCGATTTGGGAAAGCTTGTTTTGGGAGGGGGGCCGGGGACAGGCCACGGGTCGGCCCGTCGCACCGGCGTGCGGGCTGCTAACGCCCTTTTCGGCGCAACAGCAGCATCGCGGCGAGCGCGGCTACGCTCAACCATAGCGTGTCCGGCTCCGGTATTTCGTGGAGATCGCCGTCGGGCAGGTCCGGCAACGTTCCGGGCGGCCATTCAGGCGGTGCAGGATACTGCCGTGGTGGCAACGGCGTTCCAGGGCCGCCGCCAGGGGATTCAACAGTCGGCGGCGTCACCTTCCCGGGTTTGGCAGGTGGGGCGCCCGGCGTGGGCCCAGCTGTACCGCCAGGCTTTAAGGGCAGCGCCCCGGGCAACACGGCCGATGGACGACCGGCGGCCAGTGGCGCTGCGGCGGGCGTGCCGCCTTTGCCTGCGCCCTCTGATTGCGAGGGCGCTAGCGCGTCCGGTGACCTGTCCGCGCTTCCCTCCTTCAGACTGCCGGGCCTGGAATGGCCGATCGATACGCGGCTGCGCGCTGCACCGGACGCGTTGCCGGCCGACGGCGGCTCGCTGCTGGCCAGCGCAGCACCAAGGCCATTGATCGCTCCGCCGGCGGCAAACTCAGGCTCATCCAGTCCAAGCCCACCCAGGTCCATCGAGACACCGATTACCGAGTCAAGTTCTTCCGCGGAAGGCTCGTTCACTTCGACCGGCAACTGGGGCTCATCGGATATCCGGTTGGCGCAGCGCGCCCGCATTTCGTTGCGGCCGTCCGAAAGCAGCGTTTCGCCTTCGACCAGCATGAGCTTCCTGGACGTCCAGTACACCTGGTCGCCCTTGCGATATGACACGTACACGGCGCGCGGCTTGCTGACCTTCACGTTGACGGCTTTATCCACGTCGAAAGAAGCGTAATGCGCCGCGACGACCTGGTCAGTCTTGATTACGCGCGCCAACTCGTCCCGGCCGGTTACGCCGCCGGGGATGATGGAATAGGGATACACGCGGCGCGCGACGGCCGCTGGCGCCGGCGTTTGCGCTGGCAGCGAGAGGCTGGGCGTGCCTGGCGCCGGCACCGCCGTGCCGCTTACCGACCCACGCGCCACACGGACCTCGTCCGTCCCCAGCAGCATTGCCAGCATCGCAACGCAAGCGGCCGCGCCAAGCACAGCGACGCCAACCAGGCGCTTTGTCACCCGTAAGGACGCTTTGCGGCGAAAATTGGCGGTGCGACGGTTCATACGATGGCAAAGTAGGATCTGTCCTACAGATTACCATTAATTCCGATAGCAAATATACATTCCTATGCGGAAAATTTCATTGACGTTGTAGAAATGTCGCTATGCGGACGCTGCCTACGTCCCGGTCAGATGGCGTGGTGGGCTGGGGCGGCCGCTTTAGATAGCTGCTGGAGAAGTTCCAATTGTTGCTTGTGCTGCTCGGCGAGCGCGTCGACTTTTTCATGCAGCGCCATAATTTCCAGCTCAGCCTTGAGGTTCACTTCGTAGTCGTTTTGCACGTTCTCGCGGTCGATCGCCGATTGCCGGTTCTGCGACATCAGGATCAGCGGCGCTTGCACCGAGGCCAGCATCGACAGGAACAGGTTGAGCAGGATGTAGGGGTAGGGGTCGAAGGCTTTGTGGCCGTTCTTGACCAGAAGGAAGGAGTTGGTGCCGATCCAGGCCGCCAGCACCAGCGCGAACACGATGATGAAGGTCCACGAGCCGCCGAACGTCGCTACCGCGTCCGCCGCCCGCTCGCCGAACGTCGATTCGTCCGGTTCCTCCATCTGGCTGCGCGTGATCGAGCTGCGCTTGGCAATCGATTGCGTGACCATGTCGATACTCTTCAGCTGGGTGGCCTGCAGCTGGTCCATGTACTTGGCGCGCCGGTACTTCATCTTGCTCTCCGTCGATCTTTTCGGGAAGGTCTATCCAATGCGAAATAGTCTATTCGCAGGGATGGTTTCGGGCGCGCACGAATGGCGTTCCGGTGCCCGGCCGCCCATTGCGTTACCATCACGCCTTAACTTACATGGCATGCCTTATGAAATTCGAACACCTGATTGAAATTAACGACCTGCTCAATCCACTGATGGATACCATCACGCGCGAGCAGCTGTGGCGCGGCCTGGTGCTGCGCGCGGAGGCGCCGAAGCTGTTCGTGCCCCAGCTCGACGAGGCGACCATCGACCAGAAGTCGGAAGCGGGATTCCGCCGCCGCCTGCGCTACGGCCAGCTGGTGGTGCTGGACCACGTGAAGCTGACGCCGATGGAGCACGTGCGCTACGACGTGCCTGCGCAGGGCGAGATTGTCGCCTCCAGCCTGGTGATGGCGATCGAGGCGCCGTCGGGAGGCCGCCTGTTCGTGCGCTTTACCTACGACGACGGCCATGCGGCGTCGTCCGATCCGGCCAGCGCGATGTACGACGATATCAAGCGTTCGCACTACCAGGCGGCCGACATCGATACCATCCGCATCCTGCGCGAGATGGCTGCGTCGGGACGCCTGGACGGCGACTACATCAACTGACGCCGCCTTAGACGCCCGGCGTGCAGTCGGGCGCTTTACTCTGCGCCGGCGCGCCCTTCTCAAGCTCCGCGGCGAGGTCGCGCAGCGCCGTGCGCATGCCTTCTTCGATCACCGGGTGATAGAACGGCATCTCCAGCATCTGCGCCACCGTCATGCGCGCCTGGCATGCCCATGCGAGGGTGTGCGACAGGTTCTCCGCGCGCGGGCCGATCATCTCGGCGCCCAGGAACAAGCCACTTCCATATTCGCCATACACGCGCAGCAGGCCGTGGTTCTGCAGCATCACACGGCTGCGTCCCTGGTTTTCAAACGATGCCTTCCCGACCGCGAACTTGTGGCTGCCGCCGGTGCACAGCTCACGGTAAGACGCGCCCAGCGTGGCCACCTGCGGCTCGGTGAAGGCGATCGCCAGCGGCGTGCGGCGCAGTCCCGGGTGCACGTTCGGATAGCGGCCGGCGTTGTCGCCTGCGATCTTGCCGTGGTCTGCCGCCTCGGGCAGCAAAGGCCGCTCGTTGTTGGCGTCGCCGGCGATGAAAATGGCGCTGGTCCCGCACTGCATGGTCAGCGGGTCGAACACCGGAATGCCCTTGGCATCGAGTTCCAGCCCCGTGGTCTCGATGCCGATATTGTCGACATTTGGCGTACGCCCCGCGGACACCAGCACATACTGGAACCGTTCGCTGCGCTCGGCGCCGGCCCCATCGCGTGTGGTAAGCAGCACTTCGGCGCCGTCCTGGCGCGCGCTGACAACCTTGTGCTGGAAGCGCAGGTCGAGTTCCGATCCCAGCACCCTGGCCGCCACATGCAGCACTTCGGGGTCGCTGATTTGCGCCACGCTGCCGCCGCGCGCAAAAATCGACACGCGCACGCCCAGCCGGTGCAGCGCCTGCCCCAGTTCGAGGCCGATCACGCCGGTGCCGATGACCGCTACCGATTCGGGCAGGTCGGTCCAGTCGAACACCTGGTCGCTGACAATGACCCCGGGCCCCACGCCGCGCAATTCTTCAGGCAGGTAGGGACGCGACCCGGTGGCGATGACGACCCGCGACACGTCGATGCTTGTATGGTCGTCGACCTGCAGCAAGTGCGGACCGAGGAACCGCGCGTGGCCGATGATCTTGTCCTGGTCGGGGATATTGTCGACGCCTTCCAGCACGAAGCCGACGAAGCGGTCGCGTTCGCGCCTCACCCGCGCCATGACTTCCTGCCCGTCGATCCGTACCTGGCCCGCGTGCACGCCGAAGCCGGCGGCCGCATGCACCATGTGGGCCGCTTCGCTGGCCGCGATCAGCAGTTTGCTCGGCATGCAGCCGACGCGGGCGCAGGTGGTGCCGTAGGGGCCGCTTTCGATCAGCACCGTGCGCTTGCCCTGCGCGCGCGCGGCGCGGTAGGCCGACAGGCCCGCGGTTCCGGTACCGATCACCGCTACGTCCACTGTCAACTTGTTCATCGCTTTTCCCGCTCCGGTAGGTGGCTTAAGGCTTGATTCTAGTGAAATCCGCGGCTTGCCGCTTGCGGCGGGCAAGTTCAGATGTCGAGCGGGTCGACTTCCAGCGACCATTTGACCCGGCTCTTCATGTCGCGCAGCGCCACGATCCATTCCTTCAGAAAGGCTTGCAGCGCGGGCCGCGACGGCGACTCCACCAGCAGCTGCGCGCGGTCGACGTTGTGCACGCGCGTCATGGTCATCGGGATCGGGTCGTTGATGGTGATGCCTTCGACCGCGCCGAGGTCGCGCGCCGCTTCCAGGAATTCGATCGCAATGGCCAGCTCGCGCGCCTCGGCACGCAGCAGCGCCTGGTACATATAGGGCGGCAGCGCGGCGCCGCGCCGTTCGTCGAGCAGGGTGTTGGCGAAGCGGTCGTAGTCGTGGCTGACCAGCGCGCCATACAGCGGATGCGAGGCGTAGCGCGTCTGCACCAGCACTTCGCTGGGGCTGCCGCCCTCGTTGCGCGCGGCCCTGCCGGCGCGCCCCGCCACCTGCATCAGCTGCGCGAACAGGCGTTCGCTGGCGCGGTAGTCCTGCGAAAACAGCGCGGTATCAGGGTTGAGGATGCCGACCAGCGTGAGCTTTTTAAAGTCGTGGCCCTTGGCGACCATCTGGGTGCCGATCAGGATGTCGACCTCGCCGCGGTGCACGGTATCGAACGCCGCCTGGGCGCTGCCCTTGCGGCGCGTGGAGTCGGCGTCGATGCGCAGGATGCGCGCTTCGGGGAACATCTGCTGCAGGCCTTCTTCGACCCTCTGGGTGCCGCGCCCGAGCGGCTGCAGGTCGACGTTGCCGCAGGTCGGGCAGTGGCGCGGGATGCGCAGTTCCAGGCTGCAGTGGTGGCAGCGCAGCCGGTGTTCCGGCTTGTGCAGCACCATGAACGAGGTGCAGCGGGTGCAGTCGCTGATCCAGCCGCAGGCGTCGCATGAAATCACCGGTGCGTAGCCGCGCCGGTTCAGGAACAGCAGCGATTGTTCGCCCCGGTCCATGCGCTGGCGCAGGGCCGCGATCAGGTGCGAGGTCAGCCCGTCCTTCGGTTTGTCGCGCTCCATGTCCAGCAGGCGCACGCGCGGCAGCACCGCATCCTTGACCGCGCGCTCGCGCAGCTCCAGTTTGCGGTAGCGGCCGGACCCGGCGTGGTGCCAGCTTTCCAGCGACGGCGTGGCCGATCCGAGCACGATCGGTATGCCCAGCTGGCGCGCGCGCCACACCGCCAGGTCGCGCGCCGAGTAGCGCAGACCTTCCTGCTGCTTGTACGAGGGGTCGTGTTCTTCGTCGATGACGATCAGCTTCAGCTGCGGCAGCGACGCCAGGATCGACAGCCGCGTGCCGAGGATGATGCGCGCGCGGCCCTGGTGCGCGGCCAGCCAGTGCAGCATGCGCTCGCCCTCGGACAGGCTGCTGTGCAGGGTCGCCAGCATCACGCCGGGGAAGCGCGCGCGGATATTCCCTTCCAGCTGGGGCGTCAGGTTGATTTCCGGGACCAGGATCAGTATCTGGGCGTCGGCTTCGCGTTCGAGCACCTGGGAGCAGGCCTGCAGGTACACCTCGGTCTTGCCGCTGCCTGTGACGCCGTACAGCAGGATCGGCGTGAAGCCGGTCGCGCCGCCGATCGCGTCGGCCGCCTGCTGCTGGGCGCCGTTCAGCACCGGTACCGAGATGGGGGTGGCGTCATGCACCGCGTCGTGCTTGTCCATCTTCTTGAGCGCGCGGTCGAGGTTGACCGTGGACGGCACGCGCAGGTTCTTCGGCAACCCGGGCAGCGCGACCTCGCCGAGCGGCCGCTGGTAATAGTCGGCGGCGAAGGCGGCCAGCGCCAGCCATTGGCCGGACAAAGGCGCGAGCTGGCTGCGCACGGCCAGGGCATCTTTCAGCTTTTCAGGGGGGACGTCGGTTTCATGCCCTACCCCGACAATGAGCCCGACTACTTCTCGGCGGCCAAAACTGACCAGCGCCAGCTGCCCCACCGCCGGCTCGCTTCCCGGGTCGCAAGGCCAGCGGTAGTCGAAGCAGCTGTCGAGGGGGGTGTCGAGGGCGACGCGAAGGATGCAGAAGCTCATCAGGCAGGCAACCGGTCAGGGTTTTGCGCCGCCAGCGCAGCCGAAAACACGCTTTTTCCCGAGATGCCTGCGCTTTGCACGAAGTTGTGGACAACTTTGTGAACAAACTCTGGATTTAGGGAACAAAATTTGTGCTTTGCACAAGACATGCACGGCTCCGCAAAAAATCAAATAAATTTATACGTTTAAATTCAAGAACTTGCGTACTGTACTTATTCACAGTGTTTTTCAGTCACGCCTGCGCCGCATTGTGCATAACTGTTGGCCGAAACGAAGTTTTTGTAGTCGTTTTTTGCCAGCCCGACGGCTTACGAACAATTTTCGCCTGCCTGGCCGGCCGCCCCGGAGATATTTACTTGAACCGTAAAGCTTATGCAGAAGATACGTATCAAAAATATCATGCGACGCAGCACATACCTCACCTGCTGCATGAGCTTTTCAGCTAAGTCCCGGTAAACGCTAGACATTTTTTGCTTATCCACAAAAGCTGTTGATAACTTTGTGGACAATGCTGGAAATTGTGCAGTCCCAGAGGGAAAATGCCTAATTTTTCAACAGCAGAGCTTACACCAGCAAAATTAAAATCTTTTTATAATCAATCACTTGCAAAACAGCTTACAGCGCAACAACTGCTGAGCGTTAAAGACATTGCAATAAATGCAATATGTGAATAAGTGTGATTTTCACAGTGCCGCATGGTACTGGAAGCGGGTCGGCCAGGAAGCCCTCGCCAACCCGCTTGTAGTGGAACTACATTATCCGCCGCGCTGCTTGCGGCTGAAGGCGTGCACCGCATCGACCATCGCCGTCACCGACTCAGGCGGCGTGAACTGCGAGATACCGTGGCCCAGGTTGAAGACATGGCCGTGGCCCGCCGACGGCGTACCGTAGGCGGTCAGCGAGCGCTCGACTTCAGCGCGGATCTGGTCTGGATTGGCGAACAGGATCGCCGGGTCGAGGTTACCCTGCAGCGCCACCTTGTCGCCGACCAGCGCGCGCGCCTTGCCCAGGTTGACAGTCCAGTCCAGCCCGACCGCGTCGGCGCCAATGCCGGCGATCTGGTCGAGCCACAGGCCGCCGCCCTTGGTGAAGACCACTGCCGGAATGCGCACGCCGTCTTTCTCGCGCTTCAGGCGGTTGACCACTTCCTGCATATAGTTCAGCGAGAACTCCTGGTAGGCGCCGTCGGCCAGCGCACCGCCCCACGAGTCGAAGATCATCACGGCCTGCGCGCCGGCGTCGATCTGCGCGTTCAGGTAGTCGGCTACCGCCGCCGCGTTGATCTTCAGGATGTGGTGCATCAGGTCCGGACGGCTGTACAGCATCTTTTTGATGGTATGCCATTCCTTGGAGCCGCCGCCCTCCACCATGTAGCAGGCCAGCGTCCACGGGCTGCCCGAGAAGCCGATCAGAGGCACGCGGCCGTTCAGCGCGGTGCGGATCTGGGTGACGGCGTTGAAGACATAGTCGAGCGAACCGAGGTCCGGCTCGCGCAGCGCCAGCACATCCGCTTCGGTGCGCAGCGGACGCTCGAACTTCGGCCCTTCGCCATCGGCAAAATACAGCCCCAAACCCATCGCGTCAGGCACGGTGAGGATGTCCGAGAACAGGATCGACGCATCCAGCGGGTAGCGGTCGATCGGCTGCAGGGTCACTTCGGTGGCGTAGTTCGGGTTCTTGGCCAGGCCCAGGAAGGAACCGGCGCGGGCGCGCGTTGCGCGGTATTCAGGCAGGTAGCGCCCCGCCTGGCGCATCAGCCACACCGGGGTGTAGTCGGTCGGTTGGCGCAGCAGCGCGCGCAGGAAGGTATCGTTCTGGAGCGGGGCGAATTGTGGCATGGCTGGCAATAAGGCGTGGGGAAAGCCGCTATTATCGCATTCCCGGGCCCGGCAAAGCGCATCGACGGGGCGCGTTGCACCGCCCCGGTGTATTCTCTATCATGCTGTCCTGCCCCCAACCTGCGCGAATCCCTCATGACCACACCTGAACAAACCGCCCCATTTGGCGCCTGGCCATCCCCGATCAGCGCCAGCATGGTTGCCGCCGGCGCCGCGCCGCTGTCCCAGGTCGCGCTGGACGGCGCCGATTGCAACTGGCTGGCCGGACGCGCCAGCGAGGCGGGCCGCACCACCCTGATGCGCCAGCGCGGCGACGCGGTTACCGAGATAACGCCGGCGCCGTTCAACGTCCGCTCGCGCGTGCACGAATACGGCGGCGGCGCGAGCCTGGTCGCGGGCGGGGTCGCCTGGTTCTCCCATTTTGCCGACAACCGCCTTTACGTTGCGGCCGATGGCGCGGCGCCTGCCCCACTGAGCGCACCGGGCGCCTGCCGCTACGCCGACTTCGTTGAAGATGCCGTGCGCGCGCGCCTGGTGTCGGTGCGCGAAGACCACAGCGCGGGCGGCGCGTACCCCGTCAATACCGTGTGCGCGGTCGGATTTGACGGCGCCGAGACGGTGCTGGTGCAGGGCGCCGACTTCTACGCGGCGCCGCGGGTGTCGCCGGACGGCCGTTCGCTGGCGTGGCTAAGCTGGGACCATCCGCGCATGCCATGGCAGGGCACCGAACTGTGGCTGGCCGACCTCGACGAGAACGGCGCGGTGGCGAATGCGCGGCTGGTGGCGGGCGGCCCGGACGAATCAATCTGCCAGCCCGAATGGTCGCCAGCGGGCGTACTGCACTTTGTGTCGGACCGCAGCGGCTGGTGGAACCTGTACCGGTTCGCCGGCGGCGAAGTACAGCCGCTGTGCAAGCGCACAGCCGAATTCGGCGGCCCACACTGGAGTTTCGGCGGTTCGATGTACGGCTTTCGCACGAACGACGAAATCATCTGCACGTTTATCGAAAATGGCGTGAGCCGCCTGGCCCGGCTTGCGACCGGCAGCGGCAAGCTGGAAGCGATCGCCAACCCATACCAGGAAATCCGCGAACTGCGCGTATCCGGCGACACCGTCGCGCTGCTGGGCGGCGCACCAACGATTCCGCTCGAACTGGCGCGCATCGACCTGGCCAGCGGCCGCCGCGACGTGCTGGCCCATTCGATTACCCAACTGCCGCCGGTGGCTTACCTGTCGGTCCCGGAAAGCATCAGCTACACCAGCACCGGCGGGCGCACCGCGCATGCCTTCTACTACCCGCCGTGCAACGCCGACATCAAGCCTGCGCCGGGCAGCAAGCCGCCCCTGATCGTCATCGGCCACGGCGGCCCGACCGGCATGGCCACCAGCACCCTGAAGCTGGCGACCCAATACTGGACCAGCCGCGGCTTCGCGGTGCTGGACGTGAACTACGGCGGCAGTACCGGCTTCGGGCGCGAGTACCGCGACTCGCTCAAGGGCCAATGGGGCATCGTCGACGTCGAGGACTGCGTCGCCGGCGCGCGCTACCTTGCCATGCGCGGCCTGGCCGACCCGGACCGCCTGGTCATCCGCGGCTCCAGCGCGGGCGGCCTGACCACCCTGTGCGCGCTCACCTTCCATGACGTATTCAAGGCCGGCGCCAGCTACTACGGCGTGTCCGACCTGAAGGGCCTGGACGCGGACTCGCACAAGTTCGAATCGCACTACAACGAATACCTGATCGCGCCAAAGCCGGAATCCGAAGCGCTGTACCTGTTGCGCTCCCCGATCAACCACACCGCGCAACTCAAGCGTCCCATGATCTTCTTCCAGGGCCTGGACGACAAGGTGGTGCCGCCGCAGCAGTCGTCGATGATGGTCGATGCCTTGCGCGCCAGCGGCGTGCCGGTGGCCTACATGACGCTCGAAGGCGAAGGCCATGGCTTCCGCAAGGCCGACAGCATCGTGCGCACGCTTGAAGCGGAGCTGTACTTCTACCAGCGCATCTTCGGCCTGGCAACGCCCGGCGCCCCGGCGCCGGTGGAGATCGAGAACATGCCGGAAACTGAATGACGGTTCAGGATTTGCGCGAAGGCTTCATGGCCTGCACGGCTGAGGACAAACTGGCCCTGGCGCTGCTGGCGCTCGCGGGCGAACCGATGGGCGCTGTCCGGGTTTATGAACACCTGCTTGCCGCCGGCCTGCTTGGCTACGATCCGGACGAAGGCATGGCGCGCCTGCGCAAAGCTGGCCTGGTGACCGCCGTGAACGGGCGTGGTTATGCGGTATCGCCGCAAGCCTCATGGCCTGCCATCAAACACGCCATCGACGACGGCCGGTTTGCCGGGCTGCGGCAGGCGTATGAACAGTGCACGCCACTGCGCAAGAACTGGCAAGGCTTCGTCATCCTGCGCAGCTACCGCCAGGGCGTCGCGCTGCTGCGCATGGCGCTGCTGGGCCGCGACCCGCCACGCCAGGTAGCGTCGCTGCTGTCGGCCTGCCTCGACTGCCACGAGGCTGCCTACCTGCACCCGCTGGTCGACATTTGCGGACGGCCGTTCGAGCCCGAACTGATGGACTACATCCACCCGCAGCTGCTCGACGAGGTGCTCACAGTCGTGGTCAACCACGTGCAGCGCGACCCGGCCAACGCCGCCGCGGTGCGCGCCTATGCGGAAGGGCATGTGGCCAAAGGCGCCGCGTCGATGAGCCTGCGCATCGTGCTGGCCGAACACCTTATCCTGTGCGGCCGCCTGGACGACGCCGCCGCCCAGCTGGCCGACCTGGACGCTTCGCTGGCGCTGTTCTTCCGCAGCGTGATCGAGCTGCTGCGCGACGGGCATGCGGCGGCGCTGGCCAGCTTCGACCAGGCCCTGAAGCTGCTGCGCCGCGAAACCGGCAAGCGCAAGATGTGCTTCTCCGGTATCGGTGGCCACCTCTACGTGCTGGCCCTGATACGCTCTGCCGATGCGAAGTGCGACAAGCTGGCCGAAACCTACCTCGACACCGCCACCCGCGCGGTCCAGAGCCACGACACCGCGGTCTACGAGCAACTGAGCATGCTGCGCCGTATTCGCGGCGGCACCGTCGATGTCGATGTGCTGCCATCGCGGAACTGGGAGGCAGCAATGCAGCCTTTCATGTTCCGCGCGCTGATGCACTACTGGCTGTCGCTGCCGCAGCTGGCCGAGCGCCGGGCGGGGCTGGAACAGATGCTCGAACAGTCCGAACTGGCGGGCTTCGACTTCATCTCGGCACAGCTGGCCGCGCTGCTTGGCCATCTGGGCAGCATCGTGCACGAGCAACGCGCAATCGTGCTGCGCCAGCGCCATCGCCTGCCGGACATGACAGCATGGTTCGAACGCGAGGAAGCATGGCAGCGCCAGCTCAACGCGCTGATCAACCTGCAACCGGCCGCCAGCACCGAGGTGGTCAAGGAAGGCCGCCTGGTCTGGCTGATCGACTTTGACGCCAACTACGGGGTGCGCGAGGTCGAGCCGCTGGAGCAGCGCCGCGATGCGCGCGGCGGCTGGAGCCGCGGCCGGCCAGTCAGCCTGAAGCGGCTGCACGGCGAGGGCAAGGACATTGACTTCGTCAGCGCCCACGACCTGGCCGCGATTGCCCTGATCGATACGCAGCGCTTCTACGGCAGCAATCAATACGTGCTCGACGCCGACAGGGCTGTCCTGGAGCTGGCCGGACACCCGCTGCTGTTCTGGAAGAACTCGCCGGGCACCCGCGTCGAAGTACTGCCCGGCGAACCGGAGCTGCTGGTGCGGGCCAACCGCGAAACCGTGACCATCACCATGCAGCCGCCTATCTGCGGCGGCAATGACGACGTGTGCGTGACGCGCGAAACGCCGACCCGCCTGCGCGTGGTGCGCGTCAGGCCCGAGCACCGCAGCGTCGGCGCCATCATCGGCGATGGGCTGGAGGTGCCCCTGCATGCGGAAAAGCAGGTGCTCAAGGCGATCAGCGCGATCTCGTCGATCGTCACCGTGCAGTCGGACATCGGCAGCAGCGCGGCGGACATCGTCCAGGTCGCGGCGGACGGCCGCATGCATGTGCACCTGCTGCCCTACCAGCATGGCCTGAAGATGCAGGTGCTGGTGCGCCCGCTCCCGGGTTCCGGCGCTTACTACGCACCTGGCAGCGGCGCCGAAAGCGTGATTGCCGACGTCGAAGGCGTGCGCACCGAAGCGAAGCGCGACCTGAATACAGAACGCGAAGCCGAGCGCCAGCTGGTCGGCGCCTGCATCGCGCTCGAAGAAGCCGAATCCGACCATGGCGAATGGCTTCTCGGCCAGCCGGTCGCCTGCCTGGAACTGCTGGCGCAGCTGCAGGAGCTGGACCCGGCCAAGGTGACGGTCGCGTGGCCGGAAGGCCAGTCGTTCCGGGTGACGCGCAAGGTCGATTCCAAATCGGTGCGTATCTCGATCAAGCGCGACAAGGACTGGTTCGCCGCCGATGGCGAAGTGCAGGTCGATGAAGGCAAGGTGCTCGACCTGCGCACCTTGCTCGAGATGCTCAAGTCCGGCAAGGGACGCTTCATCGAGCTGGGCGACAACCAGTTCGTGGCGCTAAGCTCGGAACTGCACCGGCGCCTGATGGAGCTCGCTTCGTTCGGCGAACAGCACGGCGACGGCGTGCGCGTACATCCGCTGGCCAGTTTCGCGCTGCAGGAGCTGGCGGCCGACGCCGGCGGCGTCAAGGCCGACAAGCTGTGGAAGGAACACCTGGCGCGGATCGACGCCAGCGCGGCCTTCGTGCCGCAGCTTCCTTCGACGCTGCAAGCCGAACTGCGCGACTACCAGGTCGAGGGCTTCGAATGGCTGGCGCGCCTGGCCCACTGGGGCGTGGGCGCCTGCCTGGCCGACGATATGGGGCTTGGCAAAACACTGCAGGCGCTCGCGCTGATCCTGTCGCGCGCGCCGCAGGGGCCGACCCTGGTGGTTGCGCCTACGTCCGTGTGCATGAACTGGATGGGCGAAGCGGCGCGCTTTGCGCCTACGCTCAACGTCAAGCTGTTCGGCGCGGGCGACCGCGGCGCCATGCTGGACGACGTCCAGCCATTCGACCTGGTGATCGCCAGCTACGGGCTGCTGCAACTGGAAGCGGATCTGTTCGCCAAGGTAAAGTGGAACACCATCGTGCTCGATGAAGCGCAGGCGATCAAGAACACCGCCACCAAGCGCTCGCACGCGGTGATGGCGCTGCAGGGCGACTTCCGCATGGTCGCCACCGGCACGCCGCTTGAGAACCACCTGGGCGAACTGTGGAACCTGTTCCGCTTTATTAATCCGGGGCTGCTCGGCACCAGCGACCAGTTCAATCTGAAGTTCGCCGGCCCGATCGAGCGCGCGCAAGACAAGCGGGCCGCTGCAGGCGCCCGTGCGCGACTCAAGCGCCTGATCCAGCCGTTCATCCTGCGCCGCACCAAGTCGCAGGTGCTGTCCGAACTGCCTCCGCGCACCGAGATCGTCCTGCCGGTCGACCTGACCGAAGACGAAGCGGCCTTGTACGAATCGCTGCGGCGCGGTGCGCTGGAAAAGCTGGCGTCGCTGGAAGGGCCGGAGAGCCAGAAGTCGATCCAGATCCTGGCGGAGATGATGAAGCTGCGCCGGGCATGCTGCAACCCGCAGCTGGTGGCGCCCGAACTTGGGCTCCAGAGCAGCAAGCTGACGGTGTTCAGCGGCCTGCTCGACGACCTGCTGGAAAACCGCCACAAGGTGCTGGTGTTCAGCCAGTTCGTCGATCACCTGACCCTGATCCGCAAGCACCTCGATGCGCGCGGCATCGGCTATCAGTATCTTGACGGCGCGACGCCCATGCAGGTCCGCAAGGAGCGTGTCGACGCCTTCCAGGCCGGCGAGGGCGACGTTTTCCTTATCAGCCTAAAGGCGGGCGGGGTTGGCATCAACCTGACGGCGGCCGACTACGTGATCCACATGGACCCGTGGTGGAATCCGGCAGTCGAAGACCAGGCGTCGGACCGCGCCCACCGCATGGGACAGCAGCGGCCAGTGACGATCTACCGCCTGGTCGCCAAGAACACCATCGAGGAAGGCATCGTCGACCTGCACAAGCACAAGCGCGACCTGGCCGACAGCCTTCTCGACGGCAGCGACGCGGCGGCGCGCATGTCTCCCGCCGACATGCTGCGCATGCTGCAGGACGGGCTGGGACACTGACGTCCGGCCGCTGTTACAAAACGGGCTGCGCTTTAGCGATTAATGCTAATCTGGCGGCCCGCCGCGCGTGCGCGCCATCATCTGCACGCCCAAGTACTTACGAGGCCAAACACAATGATCAAAACCAAAATAGCCCTGGCAGTCATGCTTGCTTCTTTCGTCCTTGCGCCTGTCGGCGCGGCGAAGCCGAAGAAGCAGGGCAAGGCCAAGGTCACCAAAACCGTCAAGGGAAAAAAAGCCAAGGCCAAGGCGCCGGTCGCGAAGAAGGCCGTGCTGGCCGCCGCGCCAGTCGCGGCAGCCACCAATGACAAGGCACAGGACCGCACCTTCAACACCCGCAGCATGCAGTTCCTGGTGGCGCTGTGGAAGCTCGATCCGGAATCGGCGATCACCGTCGGCAAATATGAGGGCGCTGCCAACCTGACCATCCCTAGCGCGGCGACGCGCGCGCAGCAGCTGGCGTTCACCAACGAATGGCTGGAAAAATTCGGCAAGCTCGATCCGAACAAGCTGTCCGACAAGCAGCGCACCGACCTCGCCCTCCTGGTTAACAAACTGGAAGCGGACCGCTGGTACCTGACCAGCTTCAGGGAGTACGAGTGGAATCCTTCGCTGTACAACATCGCGCAGCCGATCGACGTGGTCCTGAACACGCCCTACGCTTCCAAGCCGCAGCGCCTGCGCACACTGCTCAAGCGGATCACCCACGTGCCGGCCTACTTCGCCGCCGCGCAGTCGAGCATCAAGAACCCGACGCATGAACACCTGCAGCTGGCGCTTACCCAGGCGCCGGGCACCCTCGCGGTGCTCGCCGAACTTGGCAAGGCGGCGCAGGAGTCGATTTTGACCACCGCTGAAAAGAACCTGTTCGCGTCGCGCATCGCCAACGCGGGCACGGCGCTGCTTGGCTATGTCGACTTTTTGATCGCACTCGACAAGCAGCAGCAGGCGGCGGGCACGGCCCGCCCTTTCCGCATCGGCAAAGCGCTGTACGAGCAGAAGTTCAGGCATGACATCCAGTCGGTCAATTCGGCTGAGCAGACTTACCGCAAGGCGCTGGCCGCGCGCCAGGAGCTGCATGCGCGCATGGATGCGTTGTCGGACGAACTGTGGCCGAAGGTGATGGGCGCCGCACCGAAGCCGGCCGACCGCATCAAAAAGATCGGCATGGTGATCGACCGGCTGTCGGCCAACCACGTGCCGCGCGACCAGTTCTTCGCCGAGATCCGCCGCCAGATCCCGCAGCTGCAGCAGTGGGTGACCAGTAAAAATTTGCTGACCCTCGACCCGGACAAGCCGCTCGAAGTGCGCGAGACCCCGATGTACCAGCGCGGCGTGGCCGGCGCAAGCATCGAGGCGCCCGGCCCTTACCGCCCGCAGGACCGCACTTTCTACAATGTGACGCCGCTCGACGGCTTGACGGCCGAGCAGGCCGAAAGCAGCCTGCGCGAATATAACCACTGGATTTTGCAGATCCTGAATATCCACGAAGCGATCCCCGGCCACTACGCGCAGCTGGTCTACGCCAACAAGTCGCCCTCGCTGGTCAAGTCACTGTTCGGCAATGGCGCGATGGTGGAGGGCTGGGCGGTGTACGGCGAGCGCATGATGCTCGAATCGGGCTATGGCGACAACACGCCCGAGATGTGGCTGATGTGGTCTAAGTGGAACCTGCGCGTGGTGACCAACACGATCCTCGACTACAGCGTGCACGTGCTGGGCGCCAGCGAGGCCGACGCGATGGACATGCTGATGCGCCAGGCCTTCCAGACCCGCAGCGAGGCCACCGAAAAATGGCACCGCGCCAAGGTCAGCTCCGTGCAGCTGACCAGCTACTTCAGCGGCTACAGCGACATCATGGACTTGCGCGAGGAGCGCCGCCAGGCGCTGGGACCGAAGTTCGACCTGAAGGAATTCCACGAGCAGTTCCTCAGCTACGGCAGCGCGCCGGTGCGTGTGATCCGGGAGCTGATGCAGTAACCGTCCGATCCGGAAAGAGGTTTTACGCTTCCGGAATCAACATCAGCAGGTCGGTGGATCCCGGATCGACACCGGCCTGCGACAACAAGGTAGTCGCCTGGCCTCGGTGATGCGTCTGGTGGTTGAAAAAGTGCATTACCAGCGCGGAAAACGAGCGCGAGAATGGCGTTCCCTTGATGTTGTTGTACTTGAGCACGTGGCCGAGGTCAGCCTCGGTCAATTCCCCTGCCCATGCGACGATCACCCTGTCCAGCGCGGCGCGGCGTTCGCGCAGCGCCAGGAAGTCGCCTTGGCGCTCGTCGTAGGTGAATGGCCTGGGCATGGCGCGCACCGGGTCCAGCGAGCTGTGCGCCGCCGGGTGCGTGGCGAAGCGCTGAAGCCAGATCGTGTCGCCAAGCAGGATATGGTTCAGGGTGCCGTACAGCGAGCCGAAGAAGGCCCCCTTGTCCGCCAGCACCTCATCCGCAGGCAAACTCATCGCCGCGTCATACAGCCGGGTATTCATCCATTCGTTGTATTGCGCCATCAACCTGATGTGCTCGCACATGCTCATGGGAATCCCTCGTTTCCTGTAGAAATCGCATTGTAGGGCACGCGCATGCGCGTGTGCAATTACGCACACGCGGCGTGCCGGAACGAACCGCGAACACCGGTTTTTCTGCGGGACAATCGCAGTAGAATTCACCTGGGCTGTGATTTTCTGTGCATATTGCCCGGCCGCCAAAGCCTCCCCGCGCGGTCATCACCTTCACCATTTCCAAGAAACCACGTCCCGGACCCCGGCGGCTTCATTCCGCCTGTTCCGCCGTGGCGCTGCATCAGCAAAAAGAGCGAAAAGCCGAACCCACCCTTTAATCTTTAAAGAACGGAGACAGGATATGGCATTGACGATTACACCGACACTCGCAGCATGGGGCGCATCACTGGCGCTGCTGGCCCCCGCAGCCGCGCAGGCGCAGGTACAGGCCGGCCCGGGCACGTGGAGCGCAAACCAGACGTGGGCCAGCGACACCGTCAACGGCGGCGCGCTGACCGGCTACTACTACTGGCCGGCAACGCAGCCGGCTCTCGCGGGCAAGCGCGCGCTGGTCATCGTGCTGCACGGCTGCGCCATGACGGCGGCCGGCGACGTGATCGACAAGGCGGCCGACAAAGGCTTCAACTGGAAGGCCGCAGCCGACCAGTACGGGGCGGTGATCGTGGCGCCCAACGCCACCGGCAATGTGTATGGCTCGCATTGCTGGGACTACGCCAGCACCAGCCACAACCGCAGCACGGGGCATGACGGCATTTTGCTCGACCTGGTCAACCGTTTCGTCTCGAACACGCAGTATGCAATCGACCCCAAGCAGGTTTATATCGCCGGGTTGTCGTCGGGCGGTGGGCAGGCGATGGCGCTCGGCTGCATCGCGCCGGATATCTTTGCCGGCACCGGCATCAACGCAGGACCGCCGCCGGGCACCACCACCAGCCAGATCGGCTTCGTGCCATCCGGCTTTACCGCGACCACGGCGTCCAACAAGTGCAAGAGCCTCGCCGGCAGCTATGCACCAAGTTTCAGCACGCAAATCGCCAGCGTCATCTGGGGAACCAACGACTACACGGTGGCCCAGGCCTACGGGCCGATGGATGCGGCCGCGATGCGCCTGACCTATGGCGGCACGTACACCAAGGGCGCCGCCGTCACCGTGCCTACCGGCGGCAGCAATATTCCCTACACCGACAGCAACGGCAAGGTGCGCACCTCGGAAATCACTGTTACCGGCATGGGCCACGCCTGGCCTGCGGGCACCGGCGGGCAGAACGGTCATTATGTGGACGCCACCAAGGTCAACTACCCGATGTTCCTGATGAATTTCTGGTTCACCAATAACCTGCGGGTAGCACAGGTGCCGCCGCCAGTCATGAGCTCGTGCAGCGCCACGGTGTCGGGCAGCACGGTCACCGTCTCCGGCGCGGGCAGCAGTTCCGGCGGCTCGGTGACCAGCTACAAGGTGGTGCTGAACGGGCCGACACCGGTCAACGATGCGGCTGCGGGCAGCGGCGCCAGCTTCAGCAAGGCGTATGCGTCGCGGGCGGACGGCAATTACAGCGGCACCGTGACGGCGACCGACAGCGCCAAGGGCCTGACCTCGTCGGTGTGCAATATTCCAGGCTTCCTGGTCGGCCCGCCGCCGGCCATCCTGCCGCCATCGGGGCTGACGGTGGGCGCCAGGACCGCCAGTTCGATCGCGCTGTCGTGGAGCGCCGCGTCGGGCGCTACCGGCTACAACGTCTATCGTAACGGCGTGAAGGTGAACGCTTCGCCTGTCGCCGGCACGGCATACACCGATACCGGCCTTGCGGCCAGCACCACCTACAGCTACCAGGCATCGACTGTGGCGGGCGGATCGGAGAGCGCCCTGTCGGGAGCAGTGCAAGGGACCACCGCTTCGGCGTTCACCTGCAGCACGACCAACACCAGCAACTACAACCATGTGCAGGCGGGACGGGCGCATGACAGCGGCGGCTACGCGCTGGCCAACGGTTCAAACCAGAACATGGGGCTGAACAATACGTTCTACACGACCACGCTGGCGCAGACCTCGGCCGGGTATTACGTGATCGGAAACTGTCCGTAAGGAAGGGAGCCCTGCGCGCGGAAACGCGCGCAGGGATGAGGCTCAGACCGGCTCTTCAGGCACCTGGGTGGCGCGCACAAACACCGGCGCCAGCAGCAGGCCCAGTTCGTAGAGCAGGCACATCGGGATGGCCAGCGCCAGCTGGCTGACCACGTCCGGCGGGGTCACGATGGCGGCAATGACAAAGGCGCCGACGATGACGTAGGAACGGATTTCCTTGAGCTTGGCCACGCTGACGATGCCCATGCGCACCAGGATCACGACGACCACCGGCACTTCGAAGGTCACGCCGAAGGCCAGGCACATCGACATCACAAAGTCGAGGTAGTTCTCGATGTCCGGGGTTACCGCGATCGACTGCGGCGAGAAGCCGGCAATGAAGGCGAACACCCGCCCAAACACGAAGAAATAACAGAAGGCGACGCCGCCGATGAACAGCAGCGACGACGAAATCACCAGCGGCAGCACCAGTTTTTTTTCATGGGCATACAGCCCGGGCGCGATGAAGGCCCACACCTGGTAAAACACCCAGGGCAGCGCCAGCATGAAGGCAATCACGAGGGTCACTTTCATCGGCACCAGGAAAGGCGCGATGACGCCGGTGGCAATCATTTTTGACCCGACCGGCAGCGCAGCAATCATCGGCGCGGCCAGGATGTCGTAAATCGCAGCCGGGCCGGGCCACAGCGCCAGCAGGCCGAACATCAGGGCAATGCCGATCGAGGCCTTGACCAGGCGGTCGCGCAGTTCGATCAGGTGGGAGATAAAGGTCTCTTCGCCCGCAGCTTTTTCAGTCATTTAGAAGAACGAAGATTTGGATTGGACACCGGGGCGGAACTTGCGCACGCGGGCGGCGCCCGACATGATGTGGGTCTTGCCGCCATGGCGCTTCTTGTACCAGCCGGGAACGGCCGAATTGCGCACCAGCTTCTTGCGCCGGAAGTCGCGCGCCTTGCGTTCGATGTCGTCCATCGTGGCAGTGACGCCGGGGGACGAATCGTGGCCGCGCCATGCGGCTTCGACGTCGTCGCGGCTTTCGGCCAGCGTGTGCTCGACGTTTTCCTTGATCGAGTGCGCCGTCTCCTCGACTTCCTTCTGCAGGTTGCGCAGTTCGTCGAGTTCGATTTCGCGGCTGACTTCGGATTTGATGTCGTGCAGGTAGCGCTGCGCGCGGCCGTACAAAGTCCCGGCCATGCGCGCCACCTTGGGGAGCTTTTCAGGGCCGATGACTACCAGCGCCACCACGCCGATAATGGCGAGTTTGGAGAGTCCGAGATCGATCATTGAGGGGTAAACCTGGGCTGGCAGGCGTGCGCCAGGGCACGCCGGGCCGGCTTACAGCTTCGTCTTCTCTTTCGTGTCGACGTCGATCGTGGTCTTGTCAGCAACATGCTGGGTTGCAGCAGGCGCAGCCGGCTTGTCTTCCTCGCCCTTGACGCCGTCCTTGAAACCTTTGACTGCCTTGCCGATGTCGCCGCCCATGTTGCCCAGCTTTTTAGTGCCGAACACCAGCAGAATTACGACCAGCACGATCAGCCAGTGCCAAATACTCATTGAACCCATCATTTTCTCCTTGCGGGCAACCAACGGCCCATATCCATGAAACCTGCGGTATTTTACGCGATGCGCCCGGCTACGTCAGAATTAGCGCTGGCCTTTCCACGGGCGCGGACCGCCGTACATGTGCAAGTGCAAATGGTACACCTCCTGGCCGCCATCCGGGCCACTGTTAATCAGCGTCTTGTAGCCACCGCGCGGCTCGCCCTGCCCATCGAAGCTGACGGCGCAGCCATGTTCCGCGGCAAGCTTCGGCACCAGCGCCATCATGCGGCCCAGCATCGCGGCGTGGCCGTCGTTGCATTCGGACAGCGTGGCCACGTGCTGCTTCGGGATCACCAGGAGGTGCACCGGTGCGGCCGGGTTGATGTCCTTGAACGCCAGCAGCTCGTCGTCCTCATAGACGACATCGGCCGGAATCTGTTTTGCGGCGATCTTGCAGAAAATGCAGTTGCTCATGTTGGCTTCCTAGGTCGGTTATCGGATCCATCGTCGTTCCCGCCTGCGCGGGAACGACGCTTTGCTCTCTTATTCTTTGCGGGATGCTTTTTCTTCAATGCCCGACAGGCCTTCGCGCCGCGCCAGCTCGTCGAGCACCTGTTGCGGGCTCAGGTCGAAGCGGGCCAGCAGCACCATTGAATGGAACCACAGGTCGGCGCATTCATACAACACTTTCGACCGGTCGGCGCCGGCGCGCACGTCCTTGGCGGCCATCACCAGCTCGGTCGCTTCCTCGCCGATCTTTTTCAAAATGGCGTCGTCGCCCTTCGACATCAGCTTGGCGACATACGAGGTGGCGGGGTCACCGCCGTTTTCAGGTTTGCGCGATTCGATGGTGTCGGCCACGCGGGCTAGGGTCTGGCTCATTTTTTCTTTTTCGGTTTGGTATAGATGGTGGCCGGGTCCTGCAGCACCGGCTCGACGGACTGCCAGTCGCCGCTCATCACGTCGCCGTCGAACTTCTGGAAGAAGCACGAGTGGCGCCCGGTGTGGCAGGCGATGCCGCCGGCCTGTTCGATCTTGAGCAGCACCACGTCCTCGTCGCAGTCGAGGCGGATTTCAAGCACCTTCTGCACGTGGCCCGACTCCTCGCCCTTGTGCCACAGCTTCTTGCGCGAGCGGCTCCAGTACACCGCCTCGCCCAGCTCCACCGTCTTGCACAAGGCGTCGCGGTTCATCCAGGCGAACATCAGCACATCGCCGCTGCCCGCCTCCTGCGCGATCACCGGCACCAGGCCGTGTTCGTCCCACTTGACCTTCTTGAGCCATTTGGCGTTCGGCGCCGTCGTCGCTACTGTAACCATACGTGTTCCTGTTGTTCCTGGGCGGTCACGCGAGGCGCATCGGAATGCCCTGCGCGGCCATGAAGCGCTTGGCTTCGCCGACCGTGTGCTGCCCGTAGTGGAAGATGCTGGCCGCCAGTACCGCATCGGCATGGCCTTGCTTGATACCGTCGGCCAGGTCCTGCAGGCCGCCCACGCCGCCCGAGGCGATCACCGGAATGCCGATGGCGTCCGAAACCGCGCGGGTCAGGCCCAGGTCGAAGCCGGACCTGGTGCCGTCGCGGTCCATGCTGGTCAGCAGGATCTCTCCGGCGCCCAGGCTTTCCAGCTTGCGCGCCCATTCGACTGCATCAAGCCCGGTGGCGTTGCGCCCGCCGTGGGTGAACACTTCCCACTTGCCAGGTGCGACCTGCTTGGCGTCGATCGCCACCACAATGCACTGCGAACCGTGCTTTTGCGAGGCGTCGAATACCAGCTGGGGATTGGTGACGGCCGAGGTGTTCATGCTGACCTTGTCCGCGCCGGCATTGAGCAGGCGGCGCACATCCTCGACCTTGCGCACGCCGCCGCCGACCGTCAGCGGAATGAATACGCTGGACGCCACCTGCTCGATGATATGCAAAATGAGGTCGCGGCCATCGCTGGACGCGGTGATGTCGAGGAAGGTGATTTCGTCGGCGCCCTGTCCGTCGTAGCGGCGCGCGATCTCCACCGGGTCGCCGGCATCGCGCAGCTCGGTGAAGTTGACGCCCTTGACGACGCGGCCATCGGTCACGTCAAGGCAGGGAATGATTCGTTTAGCGAGCATATGATCAGGCTTCGCCGCTATCGGCCAGGCCGCCGTCGGTCAGTTCGTCGGCGCGTGCTTGCGCTTCCTGCAGGTTGATCGTGCCTTCGTAGATCGAGCGGCCGCAGATCACGCCTTCGATGCCTTCGTCCTGCACCGCGCACAGCGCCTCGATGTCGGCCAGGTTGTGCAGGCCGCCGGACGCGATGACCGGGATCTTCACGGCTTGCGCCAGCTTGACGGTGGCCTCGATGTTCACTCCGCCCATCATGCCGTCGCGGCCGATGTCGGTGTAGATGATCGATTCGACGCCGTAGGCTTCGAACTTCTTGGCCAGGTCGATTACTTCGTGGCCGGACATCTTGCTCCAGCCGTCGGTGGCGACCTTGCCGTCCTTGGCGTCCAGGCCGACGATGATGTGGCCAGGGAAGGCGCCGCAGGCGTCATGCAAAAAGCCCGGGTTCTTGACCGCGGCGGTGCCGACGATGATGTAGCTGATGCCCGCGTCGAGATAGCGCTCGATGGTGTCGAGGTCTCGGATGCCGCCGCCCAGCTGGACCGGGATCTCGTCGATGTCGTTTTCGACAGCGAAGTCCTGGACCGCCTTCAGGATGGCTTTCACGGCTGCCTCGTTCTTCGGCTTGCCGGCAAAAGCGCCGTTCAGGTCGACGAGGTGCAGGCGGCGCGCGCCCTGCTTGAGCCAGTGCAGCGCCATCTCGGCGGGATCTTCGGAAAATACGGTGGCAAGTTCCATGTCGCCTTGTTTCAGGCGGACGCAGTGACCGTCCTTGAGGTCGATGGCAGGAATGAGCAGCATGGCGATGTTCTTGGTTGGTGAAAGGTTAAGTCAGGGATTCCAGTGGACGAAATTCTTGTACAGCGTCAGTCCTGCGGCTGCACTTTTCTCCGGGTGGAACTGGGTGGCGACGATATTGTCGCGCGCGACCGCGCAGCAGAAATCGCCGCCGTAATCGGTCTCGCCGATGACGTCCGAAGGCAGCGAAGGCTGCGCATAAAAACTGTGCACGAAGTAGAAGTAGCTGTTGTCCTCGATGCCGTTCCACAGCGGGTGGGCGGCCGACTGGCGCACCCGGTTCCAGCCCATCTGCGGCACCTTGAAGCGCGAGCCGTCTCCTTGCCGCCGGCCTTCAAGCTGGAAGCGCACCACCTTGCCCGGCAACAGGCCGAGGCCGGGCGTGTCGCCTTCTTCGCTGACGTCGAACAGCATCTGCTCGCCCACGCACACGCCCATCATCGGGCGGGTTTTGGCGGCGCGCAGCAGCGCATCCTGCACGCCGGATTCGCGCAGGCTGCGCATGCAGTCGCGCATGGCGCCCTGGCCGGGCAGCACGATGCGGTCGGCGCTGTCGATGTCAGCTACTTCGCCGGAAATGAGCACCTCGGCGTCAGGCGCCACGGCCCGCAGCGCCTGCGCGACGGAGCGCAGGTTGCCCATGCCGTAATCGACTACAACAATTTTATTCATGAGAGTGGGCAGTCGGTTGGTTACAGGCTGCCTTTGGTCGACGGGATGGTGCCAAGCGCGCGGTCGTCGAGCTCGGCGGCCATGCGCAGCGCGCGGCCGAAGGCCTTGAACACGGTCTCGCACTGGTGGTGGGCGTTCTCGCCGCGCAGGTTATCGATGTGCAGCGACACCAGCGCGTGGTTGACGAAGCCCTGGAAGAATTCGTGCGCCAGGTCGACGTCGAAATTGCCGATCATCGCGCGCTTCCATGGCACGTGCATCTCCAGCCCCGGACGGCCCGAGAAATCGATCACCACGCGCGACAGCGCTTCGTCCAAGGGCACGTAGGCGTGGCCGTAGCGGCGGATGCCCTTCTTGTCGCCAATGGCCTGGGCGACCGCCATGCCGAGCGTGATGCCGGTGTCTTCGACCGAGTGGTGGGCGTCGATATGCAGGTCGCCGATGCACTCGATATCGAGGTCGATCAGGCCATGGCGCGCGATCTGGTCGAGCATGTGGTCCAGGAAGGGCACGCCGGTGTTCAGCTTTTGCTGGCCGGTGCCGTCAAGGTTGATCGCGACGCGGATTTTCGTCTCGTTGGTGTTGCGCGTTATTTCTGCGGTGCGGGTCATGAAAATGGCTCGGTTAATACGACATCATTGCAAACTCGTCGAAGGAATCAGCGCGTTTCGAGGGCGGCCCGCAGGGCCTCGACGAAGGCGGAATTTTCTTCTGGAGTACTCACGGTAACACGGATGCAATTCGCCAGCAGTCCGTGCATTTTACTCATATTTTTGATCATGATCTTGTCCGCTAGGAGTTGCGCGCAAGCACGATCAGCATCGGGTACGCGCACCAGCAGGAAGTTGGCGCGCGAAGGGAAAACGGTCACGCCGGGCAGCGTGGCGAGGCTTGCCGCCAGCTCGTTGCGCGCCGCATTGAGCGCGTCGGCCTGGGCGTTCAGCACGTCGATGTGATCGAGCGCAAATTCGGCGGCCACCTGGGTCAGCACGTTCACGTTGTAGGGCGGGCGTACCTTGTCCAGCTGCTCCAGCAGCGCCGGGCTGGCCGCCAGGTAGCCGAGGCGGATGCCGGCCAGGCCAAGCTTGGACAAGGTGCGCATCACCACCAGGTTCGGATAGCGCGGCAGGCGGTCCATGAAGCTTGCCTGGGCGAACGGCCCGTAGGCTTCGTCCACCACGGCGATGCCAGTGTCTCCCAGCGCCTCGATGATCGCCTCCATGTCCGCTTCGTCGAACAGGTTGCCGGTCGGGTTGTTCGGGTAGGCCAGGAACAGCGCCGCCGGCTTATGCTGGGCGATCGCGGCCAGCATGGCTTCGCGGTCGAGCGAGAAGTCGGCCTTGAGCGGCACGCCGACGAAGTCGCAGCCGGCCATCTGGGCCGAGCGCGCGAACATCACGAACGCGGGAACCGGCGCCATGATGACGGCGCGCCGGTCGGTACGCGCCACCGCGGTCGCGATGATGCTGATGATTTCGTCCGAACCGTTGCCGAGGATGACGTCGAAGCCTTCCGGCACGCCCAGGTTGGCGCGGATCTTCTGCTTCAGGGTGGCGTAGGTGGGAACCGGATAGCGGTTCAGCACCGCATCGGCCAGCCGCATCGCCAGCTCGGTGCGCAGGCGGTCCGGCAGCGCGTAGGGGTTTTCCATCGCGTCGAGCTTGATATAGCCGCTTGCATCGGGCACGTGGTAGGTGGCCAGCGCGCGCACGTCCGGACGGATGGTATTTTCAATCAGCTTTTCAAGCATGCCTTACTCCTGGTTCGCGACCGCGGTGGCGGCGGTCTTGCGTTTGGCGGCCTTGCGGGTCGGCTGCGGCCCGGGTGCGGCCAAACGGCTTTCGATAATCGCGCAGTAGTCGGCATTGAGCTCGAAGCCGACGAAGTTGCGCTCGCAGCGCTGGGCCGCCAGCGCCGTGGTACCGCTGCCCATGAATGGATCGAGCACCACGCCGCCAGGTGGGCAGGAGGCCTTGACCATGCGCTCGATGATTTCGAGCGGCTTCTGGGTCGGGTGGTCGGCGCGCTCCGGATGCTCGCGGTGAAGGCGCGACACGCTCCACAGGTCCTTCGGGTTGTAGCCTACTTCCAGCCATTTGGCGCCAACGAAAATCGAACGCGAACGCGCCTTCTTGGTGGCGGCGTCGTACGGGATGCGCACGGCGTCGAGGTCGAAATAGTAGTCCTTGCGGTTCACGAAGAAACCGATGGTGTCGTGCACCGACGAGAAGCTGCGCACGCTGCCGCCCATCGACGGCACCCGGCGGTCCCAGATAATCTCGTTCATCATCGTCATGCGCTTTTTCAGCATCACGAAGATCTCCGGCGAAAAGCGCCAGGTCAGGAAGATGTACAGGCTGCCGTTGGGTTTAAGCTTGGGCAGCGCCGCATCGATCCACTGCTCGGTCCAGGCCAGGTAGGCGTCGACGCTCTGCTGGTCGGACGCATTGCCATAGTCCTTGCCGAGGTTATAGGGCGGGTCGGTCAGGATCAGGTCGATCGACCCGTCCGGGATGCGCGCAAGGCCGCTCAAGGCGTCCTCGCAGAACACCTGGTTGACCCAAGCGGTCATGGCTGGGGCTTCAGGCGCAGTTCGGCGCTGCGGGCGTGCGCCTGCAGGCCTTCGCCGTAGGCCAGTTCGGCCGCGACCTTGCCGAGCGTTTGCGCGCCGGCTTCGCTGACGTAAAGGATCGACGAGCGCTTCTGGAAGTCGTACACGCCCAGCGGCGACGAGAAACGCGCAGTGCGCGACGTCGGCAGCACGTGGTTAGGGCCGCAGCAGTAGTCGCCCAGCGACTCTGACGAGAAGCGGCCGAGGAACATGGCGCCCGCATGGCGGATCTTGTCGGCCCACTGCTGCGGGTTCTCGGCGGAGATTTCAAGGTGCTCGGCGGCGATGGCGTTGGCGATCTCGCAGGCTTCCTCCATGTCGCGCACCTTGACCAGCGCGCCGCGGTCCGTCATCGAGGTGCGGATGGTGTCCTGGCGCGCCATCGTCGGCAGCAGCTTGTGGATGCTGGCCTCGACCTGCGCGATGTAGCCAGCGTCGGGGCACAGCATGATGGCCTGCGCCAGTTCGTCGTGCTCGGCCTGCGAGAACAGGTCCATCGCGACCCAGTCAGGGTCGGTGGTGCCGTCGCACAGCACCAGGATTTCGGAGGGGCCGGCGATCATGTCGATGCCGACGGTGCCGAACACGCGGCGCTTGGCGGCGGCCACGTAGGCGTTGCCGGGGCCGACGATCTTGTCGACCGCCGCAATGGTCTCGGTACCGTATGCGAGCGCGCCGACTGCCTGGGCGCCGCCGATGGTGATGACGCGGGTGACCCCGGCAATCGCGGCGGCGGCCAGCACGAT
Organism: Massilia agrisoli; assembly: GCF_020831365.1. GTDB lineage: Bacteria > Pseudomonadota > Gammaproteobacteria > Burkholderiales > Burkholderiaceae_D > Telluria_A > Telluria_A agrisoli. The sequence continues at coordinate 308,071 of NZ_JAJHPV010000009.1, read as the reverse complement.
CTGGTTCTTTACCCCGTCAGGCGTCGGCACCACCATGATGATCTCTGCGACGCCAGCCACCTTGGCGGGAATCGCGTTCATCAGCACCGAGGACGGATAGGTTGCCTTGCCGCCGGGGACATAGATGCCGACGCGGTCGAGCGGCGTGATGCGCTGGCCCAGCACCGTGCCGTCAGGCTCGGTGTAGGTAAAGCCGCCCAGTTCCTGCTTCTGGCGCTCGTGGAACACGCGGATGCGATGGGCGGCCACCTGCAGCGCCTCCCGCTGCGCCTGCGGCAGGCTGCTTAATGCTGCCTGCAATTCATCCTGGCCGATATCGAATGCGGCCATGCCTGACGCGCTGACCCGGTCGAAGCGGTTGGTATATTCCAGCACGGCGGCGTCGCCGCGCACTTTGACATCCTTCAAAATCTTCGCGACCGCGCTTTCGATGGCGTCGTCGGTGGACGCTTCGAACGCCAGCAATGTGTCCAGCTGCTGCCTGAAGCCGGCATCAAGGGAATCGAGTTTGCGGATCTGGATGGTCATGTTTGATTACTTTGCGATGCCCGAGGCGCGTTCGAACGCTGCCAGGATAGGTTGCAGACGCTCGCGCTTGAGTTTGAGTGCGGCCTGGTTGACGACGAGGCGCGACGAGATATCCATGATCTTCTCGACTTCGACCAGGTTGTTGGCGCGCAGCGTGCTGCCGGTGGAGACAACGTCGACGATGGCGTCCGACAGGCCGACCAGCGGGGCCAGCTCCATCGAGCCATACAGCTTGATCAGGTCGACGTGCACGCCCTTGGCGGCAAAGTGCTCGCGCGCGGTCTGGACGAACTTGGTGGCCACGCGCAGGCGCGCGCCCTGGCGCACGGCGGTCTCGTAATCGAAGCCGGCGTGCACCGCGACCGACATGCGGCAGGCGGCGATCTTCAGGTCGATCGGCTGGTACAGGCCTTCGCCGCCGTGCTCGAGCAGCACGTCCTTGCCGGCCACGCCGAAGTCGGCCGCCCCGTACTGCACGTAGGTCGGCACGTCGCTGGCGCGCACGATGATCACGCGCACGTCAGGGTCGCTGGTGTCGAGGATCAGCTTGCGCGAGGTCTCGGGATTTTCGGTGACGGTGATGCCGGCCGCCTCCAGCAGCGGCAGCGTGTCCTCGAAGATGCGGCCTTTCGACAGCGCCAAAATCAGCTGGCGCTTGGCCGGGTTGAATACTTCGCTCATTTACTTGATCCGGACGACGTCGGCGCCAACTGCCGACAGCTTCGCTTCCATGCGGTCATAGCCACGGTCGAGGTGATAGATGCGGTCGATAACGGTGGTGCCTTCGGCAGCCATCGCGGCGATCACCAGCGAGGCCGATGCGCGCAGGTCGGTCGCCATCACAGGTGCGCCCACGAGGCGCTCGACGCCTTTGATAAAGGCGGTGTTGCCCTCCGTCTGGATGCTGGCGCCAAGGCGGTTCATCTCCTGCACGTGCATGAAGCGGTTCTCGAAAATGGTCTCGGTGACGCGGCTGGTGCCCGACGCGATCGTGTTGACAGCCATGAACTGGGCCTGCATGTCGGTCGGGAAGCCCGGGTATTCGGTGGTACGGAACGAGACCGGGCGCGGGCGCGCGTTCATCGTCGCGCGGATCGAATTTGCGCCGACAACCATGTCAAGCCCGAGTTCGCGCAGCTTGTCGAGGGCGACGTCGAAGATGTCGGTCCGGGTGTTGGTGATGTTGATGTCGCCCCCTGTGGCGGCGACCGCGCACAGGAAAGTCGCCGCCTCGATGCGGTCGGAAATCACCGCGTGCTTCGCTCCATGCAGTTCCGGCACGCCCTGGATCACCAGGCGGTCAGTGCCGATACCGTCGATCTTCGCGCCCATCTTCACCAAGAGGTTGGCCAGGTCTGTCACTTCAGGCTCGCGCGCGGCGTTTTCCAGCACGGTCTCGCCTTCGGCCAGGGTGGCGGCCATCAGCAGGTTCTCGGTGCCGGTGACGGTAATCATGTCGGTGTGGATGCGCGCACCCTTGAGCTTTTTACACTTGGCGTAGATGTAGCCGCCTTCGATCGAGATCTCGGCGCCCAGTGCCTGCAGGCCCTTGATGTGCTGGTCGACAGGGCGCGAACCGATCGCGCAGCCGCCGGGCAGCGACACCTTGGCTTCGCCGAAACGCGCCAGCAGCGGGCCCAGTACCAGGATCGAGGCGCGCATCGTTTTCACCAGCTCGTAGGATGCTTCCAGCTTGTCGATGCCGCTGCCGTTCAGGGTCACGCGCTCGTCGTCGTGGTCGACCTTCAGCCCGGTCTCGGCGAGGATGCGCAGGATGGTCTTCACGTCATGCAGGCGCGGCACGTTGGTCAGTTCGAGGTCGCCCGCGGTCAGGAGGCCGGCGCACAGGATCGGCAATGCGGCGTTTTTGGCGCCGGAGATAGTGATGTCGCCATTGAGGCGCTTGCCGCCGACAATCTGGAGCTTGTCCATATTTTTATCCTTGGTATTCAGCAGGGGTGAGGGTCTTCATCGACAGCGCGTGGATCTCTTCACGCATGCGGTCTCCGAGTGCAGCATATACCAGCTGGTGGCGCTGGATCAGGCGCTTGCCTTCGAAGGCAGGCGACACGATCAGGGCGCTGAAGTGGCGGCCGTCGCCATCGACTTCGAGGTGGGTGCAAACGAGTCCGTTGCTGATGTAGCTGTGAATGAGTTCTGGCGTAGTTTCCACAATGGGTCCTATCGAATTAGTGGCGCAGCTTGTAGCCGCGCGAAAGCATGTTGATGGCGAATGCCGACAGGACCGCAAAGAACACCAGGGCGATGCCCAGGCTGGTCCATGGCGACACGTCCGAAACGCCGAAGAAACCGTGGCGGAACCCGTCAATCATATAAAAGAACGGGTTGAAATGCGAGACCGCCTGCCAGAACGGCGGTAGCGAGTGGATCGAGTAGAACACGCCGGCCAGGAAGGTGGCGGGCACGATCAGGAAGTTCTGGAAGGCGGCGAGCTGGTCGAACTTCTCGGCCCAGATGCCGGCGATGACGCCCATGGTGCCGAGGATGGCCGCGCCAATCAGCGCGAACACCGCGATCCATACCGGCTGCGCGAAGTGCAGGTCGGCGAACCATGCGGTGATGATGAAGACGCCCGCGCCCACCGCCAGCCCGCGCGTGACCGAGGCCAGCACGTAGGCCGAGATGATCTCCCAGTGCGACAGCGGCGGCAGCAGGATGAAGACCAGGTTGCCGGTGATTTTGGACTGGATCAGCGAGGACGAGGAGTTGGCGAACGCGTTCTGCAGCACGCTCATCATCACCAGGCCGGGCACCAGGAAGGCGGTGTAGCTCACGCCAGGGTAGACCTCGACCCGGCCTTCGAGCACATGGCCGAAGATCAACAGGTACAGCATGGCAGTCAGGATCGGGGCGGCGATGGTCTGGGTGGCGACCTTCCAGAAGCGCAGCGTCTCCTTGTAGAGCAAGGTCTGGAAGCCTACGGAAAACAAGTTCATACGGTGCCACGCTCCATGATCTGTAAAAAGATGTCTTCCAGGTCGGCCTGCTGCAGCTGCATGTCGTCGATGACGGCGCCCGATTCGCGCAGGCGCGCGAGGATGCCTTCGACTTCGCTGTATTCGTTGACGCGCAGGCTGTATTTGTTGCCGTCATGGTGCTCGTCATGCGAGACCAGGTGGCGCAGGCCCTCCGGCAGGTCGCCGCTGGCCAGGTGCACATTGAGCTGCGAGCCCGAGATGCGGCGCAGCAGGGCGGACATCTTTTCGAGTGCGACCACCTTGCCGCCCTTGAGCATGGCGACGCGCTGGCACATGGCCTGCGCTTCTTCCAGGTAGTGGGTGGTCAGCACGATGGTGTGGCCCTCGCGGTTCAGGCGCGAGATGAACTTCCACAGGGTCTGGCGCAATTCGACATCGACGCCGGCGGTCGGTTCATCGAGCACGATGACGGGCGGCTTGTGGACCAGCGCCTGCGCCACCAGCACGCGGCGCTTCATGCCGCCGGACAGTGCGCGCATGTTGGCGTCGGCCTTGTTGGTCAGGTCGAGGTTTTCCATGACCTCGTCGATCCACTTGTCGTTGTTCTTCAGGCCGAAGTAGCCGGACTGCAGGCGCAGCGTTTCGCGCACCGTGAAGAAGGGGTCGAACACCAGTTCCTGCGGAACCACGCCGAGGCTGCGGCGCGCGGCGCGGAAGTCCTTGACCACGTCATGGCCGTGGACGGACACGCTGCCGGCATCCGGCCGGATCAGGCCGGCGATGGTGGAAATCAGGGTGGTCTTGCCGGCGCCGTTGGGCCCAAGCAGCCCGAAAAATTCACCTTGCTCGATGGTCAATGATACGCCGCCCAGCGCCTTGAGCGACTTGTAGCTTTTTTCGACCTTGCTTATCTGGATAGCACTCATGCTCTTTTTGTTTTAAGCCTGTATAGACAGCATGCCCTTTAACGGCGGGCGCGCTTCGAAGCCCGCTTGGGGAAACAGGCAATTATAGGGGAAATCGGGGTCAGGCGAGTTGGGCGGGAATATTGCCCAGAGAATACGCCGGCGCAGGGCCGGCGTTATGACAGCAAGGTCAATGGTGATGCAGGTTGGCAGGGCTGTCGACCAGGAAGTCGTCAACGCCGTAGAGCGAGGTCAGGCCCTTGAGGCTTGCAGGCATGTTGGTATAAGCCAGCGTGGTGCCGGCCTTGCGCGCGGCGCGCTGCCACGCCAGCAGCACCGCCACGGCGGACGAGTCCGCCGTCTGGATGCAGCCCAGGTCAAACACAGTCTGGCCGTCCTTGATGGCCGCCAGGCCGCGCTCGAGCGCAGCCGTGGCGTTTTCAACGGTCAGGGTTTCAAACGATTCCACAAATGGTCTCCGCTGCCCGCTTACTTGGCGGCTTTAAGTGGCTTGCTGGCGAGCTTCTTGTTGCGCTCGGCCAGGGTCTTGATCAGGCCGTCGATACCCGACTTGTTGATCTCGGCAGCGAAGGTGCCCTTGTAGGTTTCCACCAGCCACGCGCCCAGCACGTTGATGTCGAAAATCTTCCAGCCGGCGGCCGACTTCGCCAGTCGGTAGTTCAGCTGGATCGGTTCGCCGCGGGTAACGTTGACCTGGGTGCGCACTTCCACCTGCTGGTCGGCCGGGTCGGCGCGCAGCGGCTTGAACTCGACGGTTTCATTCTTGATCTGCGACAGTGCACCGGCGTAGGTGAAGATCAGCAGGGTTTTGAATTCATTGGCCAGTTGCTGTTGCTGCTCAGGCGTCGCCTGGCGCCAGAAACGGCCAGCCGCCAGTGCGGTCATGCGCTGGAAATCGACGTGCGGCAGGATTTTCGACTCGACCAGCGCCATGACGCGCTTCTGGTCGCCGGCCTGGATTTCCTTGTCGTTCTTGGCCGTCTCGATGACGTCGGAGCTGATGCGCTTGATCAGGACATCTGGCGCTTCGGTCGCGGCCTGCGCGCCCGCAGCGGCAAATGCCAGCGTTGCCATTGCGAATAATTGTTTAACGAGTTTCATAGGCTCTCTTCTTAAATAGGTTAAGTACGTACCAGTCTAGCTGTCATCTGGCAATTTGCAGACGACAGTTACAATGGTTAACTACTTCGAGGGCTTTTCGGATGACACGGGTTTCTGCGCTGGCGCAGGCGCTTCGGTCGGACCAGGATCATCGGCATACGCTTCCTGGATACCCTTGGCGTCCAGCGGCTCGTCGCTGGACTTGCCCAGCGGCTTGCGCGCGCCTTCGCCGTCGAATACCTGGCTCTGGCGGCGCTGCAGGTAACCGTCGCGGATGAAGACATAACGGTCGCCCAGCGCGGCGCTTTCCACCAGGTTCGACGCTTCAAGCAGCACGGCGCGCTTGTCGACGATGCGCAGGCCGGTACCCCAGCTGCGGGTAGCGGTTGGATCGACATAGTTCCACGGGTCGGCAGCCATGTCCAGCGGCAGCGCGGCGGTGTCGCGCACCGTCGACGGGCCCAGCAGCGGCAGCACGAAATACGGTCCGCTTGGCATGCCCCAGTAGCCCAGGGTCTGGCCGAAATCTTCGTTGTGCTTTTGCAGCCCGGCTTCGGACGCAATGTCCAGCAGGCCTGCGAGGCCCAAGGTGCTGTTCAGGGTGAAGCGGGTGAAATCGGTCATGCCGGCTTCGCCCTTACCCTGCATCAGGTTATTGGCCGCACTCCAGATATCGCCCAGGTTGCCGAAGAAGTTGTTGACGCCGGTTTGCACGAAGCGGGGCGTGACTTCCTTGTAGACGGTCGCGGCAGGCTTGAGCGCGGCGCGGTCGACCGCGTCGTTGAACTGAAACACGGCGCGGTTGTACGACTCGAGCGGATCGCCCGGGGTGCTGCCCTTGGTGGCGCAGCCGGCCAGCAGCAGTGCCGCCCCGGCCAGCGCAACATTGCGCAATGCGAACTTATTGGTCTTGTTGGTCATTCTTTGCTTTCTTCTGTGCCTTCGGCAGCCTTGCTGTAGATAAACCGATTAATCAGGTCTTCCAGCACGGTTGCCGATTGGGTGCTCATGATACGGTCGCCATTGGCGAGGTTGTTGAGGTCGCCACCCGGTTCAATACCGATGTACTGCTCGCCCAGCAGGCCGGCAGTGAGGATCTTCAAGGAGCTATCTTTCGGGAATTTGTAGCCGGACTCGAGCTCCAAGGTTACCAAAGCCTGATAAGTCTTGTCGTCGAATTGAATCGCGCCCACGCGGCCCACCACGACACCGGCGCTTTTCACCGGCGCCTGGGGCTTCAGCCCGCCGATATTGTCGAACTTGGCGCTGACCGCATAGGTCTTCTCGAACGAGATGGTGGCCATATTGCCGGCCTTCAGGGCCAGGAAGACGAGTGCGGCCAATCCCAGCAGTACAAACAGGCCAACCCAGACGTCAATGGTTTTACGATGCATGATTCATTCCTAGCTCTTGTTATTCGCCGGCACAGCGTGGCCGGATTCAAATTAGTTGTTGAACATCAGGGCGGTGAGCACGAAATCGAGCCCCCAGACCATCAGTGAAGCGATCACGACAGTGCGCGTGGTGGCGCGCGACACGTCTTCCGGCGTCGGTTGGGCGTGGTAGCCCTGGAACAACGCCGTGAAGGTCACGGCGATGCCGAAGATAAAGCTCTTGAGCACGCCATTGAGGATGTCCGACTGCACATCGACGTTGGCCTGCATCTGCGACCAGAACGCGCCTTCGTCGACGCCGATCAGCTGCACGCCGACCAGGTAGCCGCCCATCACGCCAACCGCGCTGAAGATGGTGGCCAGCACCGGCATGGCGATCACGCCCGCCCAGAAGCGGGGCGCGAGCACGCGCTGGATCGGGTTAATCGCCATCATTTCCATGGCGGACAATTGCTCGCCCGCCTTCATCAGGCCGATCTGTGCGGTCAGCGAGGTGCCGGCGCGGCCGGCGAACAGCAGCGCGGTCACCACCGGGCCCAATTCGCGCACCAGCGACAGCGCGACCACCTGGCCGAGTTTCTGTTCGGCGCCGTACGGGGTCAGGGTGATGTAGCCCTGCAGGCCCAGCACCATGCCGACGAACAGGCCGGACACGATGATGATCACCAGCGAATAGTTACCGATGAAGTGGATCTGCTCGGAAATCAGGGCCGGACGCGCAAACGCGCCGGGCGACAGCCTCAGCAGGGTCAGGAAGGAGCGCGTGGCGAAGCCGATGTGCTCGATGCTTTCGCGCACGAAGCGGCCGACCGCCTCCAGCACGTTCAGGACGATATTGATGACGGCGGTCATTTCAGTGCTCCAAGGCCGAGGTCGTCAGCAAGCGACTTGCCCGGATAGTGGAAGGGAACCGGGCCATCCGGGGCAGCGTTGACGAACTGCTTGACGTACGGGTCGTCCGACACGCGCAGCTCGGCAGGCGTGCCCTGGGCCACGATTTTTCCGGCAGACATAAAGTAAACGTAATCGGCGATCGCGAAGCACTCGTGCACGTCGTGCGACACCAGGATCGAGGTCGAGCCGAGCACATCGTTCAGGCGGCGGATCAGGTTGGCGGTGACGCCCATCGAGATCGGGTCGAGGCCGGCGAAGGGCTCGTCGTACATGATCAGTTCCGGGTCGAGCGCGACGGCGCGGGCCACGGCAACGCGGCGCGCCATGCCGCCCGAGATTTCGGACGGCTTGAGCTTGGCGGCGTTACGCAGGCCGACCGCGTTCAGCTTGAGCAGCACCAGGTCGCGGATCAGTTCTTGCGGCAGGTCCGTGTGCTCGCGCAGCGGAAAGGCCACGTTGTCGAACACGCTCAGGTCGGTAAACAAGGCGCCGAACTGGAACAACATGCCCATCTTGCGGCGCATGCGGTAGAGGCCAGCGGTATTGAGTTTGTGCACGACTTCGCCGTTGACCGTCACGCTGCCGCGCTGCGGGCGCAGCTGGCCGCCGATCAGGCGCAGAACGGTCGTCTTGCCGCAACCGGAACCACCCATGACGGCCACAACCTTGCCACGTGGAAAGTCCATCTGCAGGTCAGAAAGGATGGAGCGGGTTCCGTAGGCGAAGTGGAGATCGCGGATTTCAACGAGATTAGGCACGGCGGCTGTTCAGATTGGGGAATCCGGTATTGTAGTGCAGAAAGGTCAATCTCTGCTTGAGGGACCCCATTTCCCGGAGGCGCCGCGACGTGATAATACAACACTACTGAACGGCGGGTCAGATATTTCCGAATGTAAGTAATTGTTTTTGTTAGGAAAGATACCGACAGACACGTATGTATGCATATGGCTGACTGACACCCTATTGCGCTACGTCAATGTATTCCGTAAAGCAACGTTCCGGATCGGCCCTCAATTTGGTGCCGTGCGGCAGGTCATTTATGGCGGCGAAAGCGGCGGATGCGCGCTTATCCGCCCTACCTAGAATTCCCGTGGGGCGTATAAGCGCGCAAGCGAGCATCCGCCGGTTTGACGTTTTTATCGCGTCAGTACCGACGAGCCCATCAGGGACTCGTCGACCGCACGTGCCGCCTGGCGGCCCTCGCGAATCGCCCACACCTCCAGCGACTGCCCACGGCGCAGGTCGCTCGCTGCAAATACATTTGGCGCGGATGTCTTGTAGCAGCCGTCGCCATCCGTCGTGGCGCGGACGTTGCCGCGCGCGTCCCTCCCGACGCTAAGGCCATCGAGTAACTGTCCGATTTCTGCTTCAACGCACGTCGCCATATAGAAGCCGACCACCTCGACGTACTTTGAATTGCATGAGATCATTGATGAGCAAGTGGTGTACAGCCTTTAATCTGCTTTCGTCACCCCGACAACGGTAGTATGGCGGACTGTAGGAACCTTAACGATAGGACGGAAGATGTTTATTGAGAGATTGCAGGTGGAAGAGGGCTTTTTGGACGGACTCGACATACGATTTTCGCCGGGCCTCAACACGCTAATCGGCGCTCGTGGAACCGGCAAGACATCAGTTATCGAACTAATCCGGTTTTGCCTAGGCGCGCCTAGCTTCACGTCCGAGACCTCAAAGCGAAGTTTAGAACATGCCACGGCTGTATTGGGCCGGGGTAAGGTTACCGTAACACTCAAAGAAAACGAGGCGGAAATACTGGTTACGCGCTCTGGAGATGACACCGAGCGCTTCGCATCAGCAGCGGTCGATCCCCCAATAATTATGTCGCAAACAGAAGTGGAGTCTATCGGCCTTCAGGCTTCCGGCAGGTTGCAACTAATTGATAGCTTTATTCAAGATAAAACTAAAATACAGGCAAGTGAAGTCTCGTGTGTCGGGTCGATCAAATCGATTACGGCAGAGATAGAGATACTCTCCCGTGAAATAAAGGCTCTAGACGACAAGATTGCTTTATTACCGCAGATCGAGACATCCATATTATCAATCGAGGAGAAAGAAAAAGCGATTTCGACTTTTTCGGAATCGGCGGCGTTGAAGCAGAAAAGCCTGGATGTGCTTTCGGCTCAAATATCAACGCTATCCGTACGCGACTCTTATATTGCGCGATTTGAGACGCACGCGCGCGAACTAGTAAACGAAGTTTACAAAGGAATTAAAAACGGTGCACAAGTTGAGGACTGGCCTTTCAAAGACAGTCCTGATCCGCTAGCCGACACGAAGGTGCGATACTTTGACGCTGTGAACACAATCGTTAAGGCGTACAACGAGATCCATAAAATGGCAACCGACGAGTCGGCAGGGAGGGTTGCGCTTGCGGGCGAACGCTCGCTGTTAGAGAGTCAAGCTCGGGAGCTACGGAAAGAAATCGAAGTAATTATGGAGGGCGCGGGCGCGATCACGCGAGAGGGCGCCCGACTTAGGGAGTCACGAGCGCAGTTGCTTGGGCTAAAAGCCCTAAAGGATGCAAAATTGTCCCGGGATGCGGAGTTGGTTGCGCAGCGAAAAGTAAGACTCGACAATCTTGACGAAATCCGAAATGCGCGCTATGAGCTCCGAAGGGCGGTCTGCGACTCAATCAATCGGAATTTGGGGCCACGAATTAGAATCGACGTAGATCGAGCTGCGCAAATCGAAAGCTATACTCGACTTTTATCCGAAAGCTTAAAAGGAAGTGGCATCCGATACGGCGAGCTATCCAAATCCATCACTCAAATGATTAGTCCACGTGAGCTCACGAATCTTGTCGAGAGTGGAGATTATGAGCAAATTGCCGAGATTGCCAATATATCAGCGGATCGAGCAATCCGGGTGATCGCTCAGCTTAAAGATGCCGGCTTGGGGGAGATTTCGACCTGCCTGGTCGAGGACGACATCAGGTTTATGTTACTGGATGGTTCTGAATTCAAAGATATTATATCGTTGTCTACGGGCCAACGTTGCACAGTAGTTTTGCCAATCGTACTTGAACACGAAGACAAAATTGTTATCGTTGACCAGCCTGAAGACCATATCGATAACGCGTTCATTGCGGATACCCTGATCAAGTCATTAAGCAATCGCGCGGCATCCGCTCAGTTAATATTCACGACGCACAATGCGAATATACCAGTGCTGGGCAACGCCGACAAAGTCATCCAGATGGCATCAGACGGTCGCCGTGGCTATGTGCGATTGGCCGACTCGCTTGAGCATCCGACTGTGGTTGATGCCATAAGTAACGTTATGGAGGGCGGCCGCTTCGCGTTCGCAAAGCGCGCGGAATTCTATCAAGGTAAGGGGCTATCCGATGTCAATAAGCCGTGAGGATGCAATAATGCTGGCCCAATCAGATGGCTCGCACGATCGCCTCCGCGCAGCACGATATTTCGTACGTAATCATACTTATGAAGACCTTAATTTTCTAAGGATATGGTCGGCCAAGGAAAACGTAGGTTGGGTAAAGAGAGCGCTAGCGATGACGCTCGAAACGATCACCCAACACGGACCGCCAGCGCCGCCTTTGGATCAGGTTCCTGCTGGTGAAACAAATACCCCTTCTCCGGAGCTTGCTCATTCGCGAGCATTGAAGGAAGTTGCAAGTGCTCTACTACACGAACTTGAGCCACTTGTCGGCCTCCTAGGTGTTAAGATAAAAAAAGAGATTCCAAACTACGAAGTAAGCGAAACCAAAAGACAATTTGAAATTTTGCGACTATATTTTCATGCTCTAAGTAACCTGCGTTTAGCCTCAGAGGTGACTAACGTCGAGGATCTGGATATTGGCGTTGTGCTACAGGAATTACTTGACGAGACGGACAATTTGGGTCTCGACATTCAATTGCTCGGAACGCCCCGATGCATCGCTCACGTTGATAAAGGACTAATACGGATTGCAGCGATCAACGGAATTCGGAACGCGATTGAGTCGTCAGTTGAAGCGCGCGATAGTCGCCCGGTAGGCCCCATTCTAATCAATTGGGGCGAAACTGACGCGGATTATTGGATAGCCATAATCGACGACGGTGTCGGCCTAGGGCGAATCGAAGATCCTGGAAGAACCCTTGGGCGTACCAGCAAAGCGGGCCATTTTGGTATGGGCCTTTCGATTGTAAAACAAGCGATGCAGGCACTAGAAGGACATCTTTCGGTTACCTCACCAGAGGGAAAAGGTGCAACATTTGAACTTCGGTGGTATAAATAATGAAGATTTTAGTTATCGATGACGAGGATCAGTTTGCGGGGGAACTGATCTCGGAGTTGGGGGAAATCGTTGGGAGCGGTAATGTCATGCGCGCAGCTAGCAGGGATAGCGCCGAGCGAATGATTAGAGAACAATTTTTTGATCTTTTTATAGTAGACCTAAAGATCCCTCCTACTGATGACTCGATTGATGCGAACGTTAGCCATGGTGAAGCGGTCTTTGGGTATTGCCGGGAGCTTGCTCAAGGAACACCAATTTGCTTCCTGACCGGATCTTCAACAGAACCATTCGTCACCAGGCTTCTGAATGAGCATTCTATAGCCGCTGACTATTGGGGTACCGAAGCTGCGCATGCTGGGGTTAAAGTTTATCGGAAGCTCGACTTAGCGGATCTTTTGGCGCACGTCAAACAGCTCCAATCGCTTTTTGAAGGGTTACAGAATATAGAGATTCGCGAGGCTACTGGGCAATCGATCAGTCCCGATCAGAAACGGGTCTTGAAGTTATTTACTCGTCGGATGAAGGGCGTGGTTTGCGAGGTCACTCAGCTTAAGGGCGGGATGTCAGACGCATCCGTCTATAAGCTTGGAGTCTTTAATGGCGCAGGGCGGTGCACAAACCAAGCGGTCGGGCGCATCGGCCCCGTAAATTCTTTAGCAGACGAGGTCCGAAAGTTTGATACCAACGTCACGGCACTCGGAGTTGGTGCCTTCCCCACGCGAATTTGTTTTCTGACGCATGGGGCGAAGTCGACAGGCGGGATTTTCTACAGACTCGCCAACGAACATGTCGATTGTTTCGCGGATTTTCTGGTTAAATGCCCTGAACAATTGGGCGTACTTTCTCTAAAGATGCGTGATCTTTTCGAGCCATGGATCGATGGGGGATACCAACGAAGAATTGCGATTTCAGACTTACGTCGGCAACTCCTAGAGGATAAGGTATTGGAGTCACTGATGGCAAGCTTCCCCTTGGAGTGGATTCATGCCTTCGAAAAAATTGAGGTCAACGTTGTGTGGGGCAAGAAACATGGGGACCTTCACGGAGGCAACATTCTCGTTTCTCCCGCTGGAGATCCTCTGGTAATCGATTTCGGAGATGTCGATGACGGCGCCATAGCTTTCGACCCCATTACTCTTTGCTTGAGTCCATTCTTCCACCCCCAAACATCCGAGTCAATGCTAGGCCGCTTCAACGCTGACGACGTTATTACGTTATTGGTTACCCCATCTGAACATAGGGATAAAGATTTTTCCGAATTTTTCGGTGGATGCAAGATCTGGATCGACCAACTCATCTGCCAGTCCCCACGTACATACTTTGCGTTGATCTATTGTTTCTGTTTAAGACAACTAAAGTACGGCGACACCGACAAGAACTTAGCGCAAGCACTTATTGATTTTTCGAAACGGGAGATCGATGAGACATTGACGTAAACGGTCCTTCCACACGGGCGAGCAATCGCCCGTGTTCCTTGCTAGCAAGGACTGCCGCTCCCGTTAGCGCGGCAGTACCGACGATCCCATCAGGAACTCGTCGACCGCACGTGCCGCTTGGCGGCCCTCGCGAATCGCCCACACCACCAACGACTGCCCCCGGCGCATGTCACCAGCTGCAAATACATTCGGCGCCGAGGTCTTGTAGCAGCCATCGCCGTCCGTCGTGGCGCGCGCGTTGCCGCGCCCATCCTTCTCAACGCCGAAGGCGTCAAGCACTGAACCTACAGGCGCCACGAAGCCCATGGCCAGCAGCACCAGGTCCGCCTTCATCTCAAATTCGGAGTCCGGCACTTCGATCATCTTGCCGTCCTTCCACTCGACGCGGCAGGCGATCAGCTTCTCGACCTTGCCGCCCTTGCCTTCGAAACGCTTGGTCGCCACGGCAAAGTCGCGCACCACGCCCTCCTCGTGCGAGGACGAGGTGCGCAGCTTGGTCGGCCAGTACGGCCACACCAGTGGCTTGTTTTCCTGCTCCGGTGGCATTGGCATCAATTCGAACTGGGTTACCGACGCGGCGCCGTGGCGGTTCGAGGTGCCGACGCAGTCAGAACCGGTATCGCCGCCGCCAATCACGACCACATGCTTGCCGGTGGCCTTGATCTGGTCCTTGACCTTGTCGCCCGCATTGATCTTGTTCTGCTGCGGCAGGAAGTCCATCGCGAAATGCACGCCCTTGAGCTCCCGGCCGGGTACCGGCAAGTCGCGCGGCTGCTCTGCGCCGCCAGCCAGGATCACAGCGTCGAAATCATTCTCCAGGTCTTCCGGGAAGATGGTTTCCTTGGCCCAGTTGTTGACGCTGGCAGGGAAATCCTTGCCGATCAGTACGCTGGTGCGGAAGGTGACGCCTTCGGCTTCCATCTGCTCGACACGGCGGTCAATGTGCGACTTCTCCATCTTGAAGTCGGGGATGCCGTAGCGCAGCAGGCCGCCAATACGGTCGCTCTTTTCGAACACCGTCACCTTGTGGCCGGCGCGCGCGAGTTGCTGCGCGGCCGCCAGGCCGGCGGGGCCGGAGCCCACCACCGCGACTGTCTTGCCGGTCAGCTTTTCCGGCGGTTGCGGCACCACCCAGCCGTGCTCCCAGCCGGTGTCGATGATCTTGTGCTCGACCGACTTGATGCCGACCGGGTCGTCATTGATGCCGAGCGTGCAGGCGGACTCGCAGGGCGCAGGGCAGACGCGGCCAGTGAACTCGGGGAAGTTGTTGGTCGAGTGCAGGTTGTCGAGCGCGGCGCGGTAGTGGCCGTGATAAACCAGGTCGTTCCAGTCGGGAATCAGGTTGTTGACCGGGCAGCCGCTGTGGCAGAACGGAATGCCGCAGTCCATGCAGCGCGCCGTTTGCAGCTTGGCCTGGCCGTCGCTGAGGTGAACCACGAATTCCTTGTAGTTCTTTACCCGCACGGCAGGTTCGAGATGCGCCTCTTCCTGGCGCTCAAATTCCATGAATCCGGTGATTTTACCCACGATAATCCTTCACAAATATTCTTCTTAAGCGGTAGTACCGTTCAGAAGCGCAAGGGCGTCATTCCGGCGCAAACGGGAACCCACGGTTCAATGGATTCCCGCCTTCGCGGGAATGACGGCCGGCGCTCCTTCTTAGGCGGCGATCTGCTCGGCAGCTTCTTCCATGCTGCTGTTGTGCATCTCTTCCAGCGCACGCTTGTACTCGGTCGGGAAGACCTTGACGAACTTGCCGCGGCAGCTGGCCCAGTCGTCGAGCAGGTTGCGCGCCCGGGTGCTGCCGGTGTGCTTGAAGTGGCGCTCGATCAGGCGGCGCAAAATTGCCTCGTCCGATTCGCGCTCGCCGTCGCGCGTCTGGCTGTGCCAGCCGGACTTGTCCGACTGTTCCTTTGTGCTGAGCACGCGCTCGAGGTTGACCATCGTCGTGTTGCACTTCTTCTCGAAGTCGCCTTGCGGGTCGTAGACAAACGCCACGCCGCCCGACATGCCGGCTGCGAAGTTGCGCCCGGTGCCGCCGAGGACGACAACGGTACCGCCGGTCATGTATTCACAGCCGTGGTCGCCGCAGCCTTCCACCACTGCGACTGCACCGGAGTTACGCACTGCGAAACGCTCGCCCGCCACGCCGTTGAAGAAGGCTTCGCCGGAAATCGCGCCGTACAGCACGGTGTTGCCGACGATGATGTTGTCCACCGCCCAGCCGCGGAACTCGGTGTTCGGACGCACGATGATGCGCCCGCCCGACAAGCCCTTGCCGACATAGTCGTTGCCTTCACCCACCAGGTCGATCGTGATGCCGGCCGCCAGGAAGGCCGCAGCCGACTGGCCCGCGGTGCCCTGCAGCTGGATGTGGATCGTGTCGTCCGGCAGGCCGGCATGGCCGTAGCGCTTGGCCACTTCGCCCGACAGCATGGTGCCGACAGTACGGTTGACGTTGCGCACTGGCGAGATGAACGAGACGCGCTCGCCCTTTTCCAGCGCGGCTTTCGCCTGCGTGATCAGCTTGTTGTCCAGCGCCTTGACCAGGCCGTGGTCCTGGAACTCGTTGTGGTACAGCGCCAGGCCGAGGTCGGTCTTTGGCTGGTAGAAGATGTTGCTGAAATCGAGGCCGCGTGCTTTCCAGTGGGTGACGGCCTTCGACTTGTCGAGCAGGTCGGCGCGGCCAATCAGTTCCTGGAAGGTGCGGATACCCAGCTGCGCCATCAGCTGGCGCGCTTCTTCGGCTACGAAGAAGAAGTAGTTCACCACGTGTTCAGGCTTGCCCGAGAACTTGGCGCGCAGCACAGGGTCTTGGGTCGCGACGCCAACCGGGCAGGTGTTCAGGTGGCACTTGCGCATCATGATGCAACCTTCGACGACCAGCGGCGCAGTCGCGAAACCGATCTCGTCAGCGCCGAGCATGGCCGCAATCACGACGTCGCGGCCGGTCTTCATCTGGCCGTCGGCCTGCACGCGGATGCGGCTGCGCAAGCCGTTCAGCACCAGCGTCTGCTGGGTTTCGGCCAGGCCGAGTTCCCACGGCGTGCCGGCATGCTTGACCGAGGACAGCGGCGACGCGCCGGTGCCGCCGTCATGGCCTGCGACCACAACGTGGTCGGCCTTGGCCTTGGTGACGCCGGCTGCGACCGTGCCGATGCCCACTTCCGACACCAGCTTGACCGAGATCGATGCCGCCGGGTTGGCGTTCTTCAGGTCGTGGATCAGCTGGGCCAGGTCTTCAATCGAATAGATGTCGTGGTGCGGCGGCGGCGAGATCAGGCCCACGCCAGGCACCGAGAAACGCAGGCTGGCGATGTATTCCGACACCTTGTGGCCTGGCAGCTGGCCGCCTTCGCCAGGCTTGGCGCCCTGGGCCATCTTGATCTGGATCTGGTCGGCCGAATTCAGGTACTCGGCGGTGACGCCGAAGCGGCCCGACGCCACCTGCTTGATGCGCGAACGCAGCGAGTCGCCTTCCTGCAGGGGAATGTCGACCATCACGCGGTTGGCGCCAAGCACCGACGCCATCGTTTCGCCCTGCTTGATCGGGATGCCTTTCAGTTCCTGCGTGTAGCGCGCCGGATCTTCGCCGCCTTCGCCGGTATTCGACTTGCCGCCGATGCGGTTCATCGCGATGGCCAGCGTGGCGTGCGCTTCGGTACTGATCGAGCCGAGCGACATCGCGCCGGTGGCGAAACGCTTGACGATTTCCTTGGCTGGCTCGACTTCCTCCAGCGGAATTGCCTTGGTCGGGTCGAGCTTGAACTCGAACAGGCCGCGCAGGGTCAGGGTGCGGCGGCTCTGGTCGTTGATCAGCTGCGCGTATTCTTTATAGGTCGAGAAGTTATTGCTGCGCGTCGAGTGCTGCAGCTTTGCAATCGCGTCCGGCGTCCACATGTGGTCTTCGCCACGTACGCGGAAGGCGTATTCGCCGCCGGTGTCGAGCGCGTCAAGCAGCAACGGGTCATCACCGAAGGCCAGCGCGTGCAGGCGCAGCGCTTCGTCGGCCACATCGAACAAGCCGATGCCTTCGACATTCGACGAGGTGCCCTTGAAATACTTGTCGACCAGCGACTTGTTCAGGCCTACCGCTTCGAAAATCTGCGCGCCGCAGTAGGACATGTAGGTCGAGATGCCCATCTTGGACATCACCTTCATCAGGCCCTTGCCGACTGCCTTGGTGTAGTTGTAGATCGCGGTTTCGCCCGACATTTCGCCGGTCATGCCCTGCGCCAGTTCGACCAGGGTTTCCATCGCCAGGTAAGGGTGGACGGCTTCGGCGCCATAGCCTGCCAGCAGCGCGAAGTGGTGGGTCTCGCGCGCCGAGCCGGTCTCGACGACCAGGCCGGTGGACGCGCGCAGGCCGCGCATGACCAGGTGCTGGTGGATGGTCGAGGTGGCAAGCAGGGCGGGGATCGCGACCTGTTCTGCGGACACATTGCGGTCCGACACGATCAGGATGTTGTGGCCGGACTTGACCGCGTCGACCGCTTCCGCGCACAGCGAGGCCAGCGAGGCTTCAATGCCTTCCTTGCCCCACGATACCGGGTAGCAGATGTTCAGTTCGTACGACTTGAACTTGCCGCCGGTGTGCTGGCTGATGTTGCGCAAGCGGACCATGTCGTTGAAGCCCAGCACCGGCTGCGACACTTCCAGGCGCATCGGCGGGTTGACGTTGTTGGTGTCGAGCAGGTTCGGCTTCGGCCCGATGAAGGACACCAGCGACATGACCATGCTTTCGCGGATCGGGTCGATCGGCGGGTTGGTCACCTGGGCGAACAGCTGCTTGAAGTAGTTGTACAGCGGCTTGAGCTTGTTGGACGTGACGGCCAGCGGGGAATCGTTACCCATCGAACCGGTGGCTTCCTCGCCCAGCAGCGCCATCGGCGCCATCAGGAACTTCAGGTCTTCCTGGGTGTACCCGAAGGCTTGCTGGCGGTCCAGCACCGACGCCATTTCCTTTTCGCCTTGCGCGGCCAGGTTCTTGACCTGGTTGCGCGGCAGCTCGCTTTCGGCCAGCTTGAGCTCGCCCAGCTTGATCCGCACGGAATTAATCCACGCCTTGTACGGCTTGGCGTTGGCGTAGGTGTCCTTGAGTTCCTTGTCGTCGATGATGCGGCCTGCCTCGAGGTCGATCAGGAACATCTTGCCCGGCTGCAGGCGCCATTTCTGGACGATCCGCGATTCCGGAATCGGCAGAACGCCCGATTCGGACGCCATCACCACCAGGTCGTCGTCGGTGACGATGTAGCGCGCCGGGCGCAGGCCGTTGCGGTCGAGGGTGCCGCCGATGTGGCGGCCGTCGGTGAAGGCCATCGCGGCAGGGCCGTCCCACGGCTCCATCATCGACGCGTAGTATTCGTAGAAGGCCTTGCGGTTGTCGTCCATCATGGTGTGGTTTTCCCATGCTTCGGGAATCATCATCATCATGGCCTGGGCGATCGGGTAGCCCGACATGATCAACAGTTCGAGCGCGTTGTCGAAGCAGGCGGTGTCCGACTGGCCTTCATAGATCAGCGGGAACAGCTTTTGCAGGTCTTCGCCCAGCACCGCGGACTTCATCACGCCTTCGCGGGCGCGCATCCAGTTGAAGTTGCCTTTGACGGTGTTGATCTCGCCGTTGTGGGCGATCAGGCGGTACGGGTGGGCCAGCGGCCATTCCGGGAAAGTATTGGTCGAGAAGCGCTGGTGCACCAGCGCCAGCGCCGAGATGCAGCGCGGATCTTGCAGGTCCTTGTAGTACACGCCAACCTGGTCGGCCAGCAGCAGGCCCTTGTAGACGATGGTGCGCGCCGACATCGACGGCACGAAGAATTCCTTACCGTGGATCAGCTTGAGCGCCTGGATCGCGTGGCCCGACGATTTGCGGATGACATACAGCTTACGCTCGAGCGCGTCGGTCACCATGATGTCCGGGCCGCGGCCGATGAAGATCTGGCGGATGACCGGTTCCTTGTCGCGCACGGTGGGCGACATTGGCATGGTTTCGTCCAGCGGCACGTTGCGCCAGCCGAGCACGACCTGGCCTTCGATGCGCACGGCGCGCTCGATTTCCTGTTCGCAGGCGATGCGCGATGCGTTTTCTTTCGGCAGGAACACCATGCCGACGCCATATTCGCCCGGCGGCGGCAGTTCCACGCCTTGTTTTGCCATCTCATCGCGGAAGTACTGGTCCGGGATCTGGATCAGGATGCCTGCGCCATCACCCATCAGCACGTCGGCGCCCACTGCGCCCCGGTGGTCGAGGTTTTTCAGGATCAACAGGCCCTGCTCGATGATCGAATGGCTCTTGTTGCCTTTGATGTGGGCGATGAAACCGACGCCGCAGGCATCGTGTTCGTTGGACGGGTCGTACAAACCTTGGGCAATCATGAGCGTTCTCCGCAGCTTTTTTGAAGTCGAGGGACAAGATTAGTGCAATGCACAAGAACACGTCAATGGAAACAATTAGGGTCGGAGTCACATTAATTTAAGGGGCGTCGCTCAAAAAATTAAATGGGGACATAGTAATGGGTATTAATCCTATTTAACGGGTTCAGCCTGTCGAGGGCCAAAAAAAAGCGCCCTATGGGCGCTTGTCACTCTGTTTACGTCCGGTTCATGTCTTTGCAGGAACTACCTTGAAGGGGCGCCCCCTCTTGGCTGGGAGCACCTGGCGCTTCGCCTTCTGCTGCAATTGCGTCTTGAACGCGTCCGATCCCAGGGGCCAGCCTTTCAACACGGCCTGGTTGATTGTGTCGAGTTCCCCGGCCGATAGCGGCTGCCTGGCCAGGTCGATATACGCCGCCTCACGCTGGAAAGGCGTATTGCCCAATTCCCAGTAGAGCGCGTGGTCGACGATCAGCGCATCCTGGCGCACCCCGGCATGGTGGGCGTAGCTGGACCAGCGGTAGTCGGCAGGATCGCTGACGAGGCCGTTGCGCACCGGATTGAACTCGATATAGCGGCTGCACATCATGAAGAAGCGCTCGGAATCGATCAACGAGGTCTTGAAGCGGCCGCGGAAAAGGCCGCCCAGGCGCTCATATTTCTGGTTAAACCACGGAACGTAGTAGCGCCCGACCCGCTGCATCATGCGCGCCAGCCCCTCCTCGGTGGTGGGCGACGCCAGCAGGTGAAGATGATCCGGCATCAGCGCGTAAGCGTGGACGGACACCTTGAACTCGCGCGCGCTTTCCTTCAGCCAGCCCAGGAAGCGCTGGTAGTCCTCATCGTCGCGAAAGATCAGCTGGCGGTCATTGCCTTCCTGGATGATGTGATGGGGGTGGTTGGGGATAACCAGGCGGGGAAGGCGGGCCATAAGGGGGCGAAAATGAACGGAATCCAGGTATTCTACCGAATTACGCTCACTCTGTCCCCATTAAATATCACCACGCGCGAATCGGGGCATGACTCTGTCCCCGAAGGCTCCGGGGCGTAGGGCGGAAGAGCGAAGCGTCATCCGCCGAATGTCGTCGCCCGGTCTCAGGATGCCAGGTTGAACCCGGCGGACAGGCTGTAGCCCTCGCCGTAGGCGCTGCGCAGCGGCAGGTCCTGTCCCAGCCCGAGGCGGGCCTTCTTGCGCAAGCGATACACCAGCATGTCGACGCGGCGGCTGGCCTCCGGATCGTCGCCGCCCATGCGCGCCACGATCACCTGGCGCGGCACCGGCCGGGTGTTCATTGTCAGCAGGTGCAGGAAGTTACACTCTTTTTCCGTCAGGTCGATCACGGCGCCCATCAGTTCGAGCTGGCGCGCGGTCACCTTGAGTGTCCACTTGCTGACGGCCGGGGTCGGCTCATGCGGGCGGACGCGACGGTCCAGCGCCTCGATGTGCGCGGCCAGCTCCGGGAACTTGATCGGCTTGGTCAGGTAATGGTCCGCGCCAAGGCGCAGGCCCAGGATGCGGCTGTCGAACGCCACCCGGCCAGTCAGCACCAGCAGGCCGATTTCCGGATACAGCTGGCGCATGCGTGGAATGACGTTGAAGCCATCCTCGTCCGGCAAGCCAAGGTCGAGCACGACGACAGCATGCGGATTGCGCGTGAGCGCAGCCCACATGTCGCCTGCGGAGGTGGCGACTTCGACCTGGTGGTCCAGTCCGACCAGGAACTCGGCCATATCAGCGGCGTAGTCGCCGTTGTCTTCAACGATAAGAATTTGCGTCATGGGGCGCGCCATTGTTGGTGTTTCATTGATCAGGCTAGTCTTGCTTACAGTTGAGCGCATACCCTTGGTTAGTCGGGTGGATTATCACTGCTGCCCACTTCCGGTGCAACCTTTTTCCCGTCGAAATCCTGGTGCGGCAGCCATAAGCGGAAGACGGCGCCGCACTCGTCGTGGTGATCAACCGTCAGGTTTCCGCCATGTACTTCCACCACAGAGCGCGCCATGTACAGGCCCAGCCCGGAGCCGGGGCGGTTTCCGGCGTTACTGCCGCGATAAAACTTGTCGAAAACCCGGGCCACGTCGGCATCCGGCACGCCTTCGCCTTTGTCGCGCACCAGCAACGCAATCCCGCCGTCCTCCCGCACACCGGACAGCTCGATAACGGCACTTTCCGGCGAATATTGAATCGCGTTTTCCAGCAATACTTTCAGCGCGAGGCGCAGGCCATCGGGGGCGCAACGGATCTGGCCCGGCAAGCCGCCGGCGTCGACCGTGACAGCGCGCCCGGCCGCGCGCGCGATCCCCGCGGCCTCGTCCAGCAGCCGCTGCGGCTCGGCGGTATGCTCCTTGCGTTTATGTCCGGTTGACGCGAGCCGGTCGGGCGACAGGTATTCGTCGAGCATCGCAATCATCCGGTCGACCGCCCCGGCAATCTTGCGGTAGCGCTGGCGGGTCGCATCGTCGGCATCCTTGCCGGTCACCTCGAGGCGCTGGATGGCGCCGTCGATGGTGGACAGCGGCGTGCGGAACTCGTGGTTGAGCATGCTGGCGAAGCGGCGCTGGCCGGCAGCGGCCTCACGCAGTTCGCTGAGGTCGCGAATCGAGCCGGCCAGCGCATATGCGGCGCCGGCGCCGTCCAACAGCAGGGTTGAGGTCACGTGAACCGGCACCGTGCGCGCTTGTGCACCATGTTCAAGGTCGAATTCCCGCACCAGGTTCAGCCGGCTGATGTCCCCGGCAGCGAACCGGCGTAGCCGTTCATCCAGGCCGCCGCACAGGAGGGCCAGGGGGCCATCCCTGCCAGTGGCGAGCTGATCGTCAAACTGGGCAGGGGCATAGCCAAGCATGTCGCTTGCCGAGGGGCTAATGTAGGCCAACGCCCGCGTGCCGCAGTCGACGATCCATGCGATGTCGCCGCGCGACTCGGCAATGGTGCGGAAGCATTCCGTGAGGGGCAAACTGCTTGGCATTGCACGTACTTCCGTTACAAGATGGGCGCAAGTATAAGCTCAATGTTTCCAGAATGTATATATGTCCTGCCTCTATGCGGGCAGCATAGAAACGCCGATCTGGCGAAAGATGAGCTTTACTACTTTACAATGCGGCGAAGCGAACGCCGCCACCGCCGCACTTCAACAAGGCTCCAGGACCATGACTATCGTACAAAGAGCGCTCTCCAATACCTTCCGGCAGTTTTTTGAATCAGAAAAAGTGGGCGGCAGCATGCTGATCGCCTGCACCATCGTTTCCTTACTCATCGCCAACTCCGCGATGGGCGCCAGTTACCTTGGCTTCTGGCAAATGACGGTGGCCGGCATGAGCATCGAGCACATCGTCAATGATGCGCTGATGGCGGTCTTCTTCCTGCTGATCGGGCTGGAACTGGAACGCGAGCTGTACAACGGCGAGCTGTCCAGCCTGAAGAATGCCTTGTTGCCGATTTTCGCGGCGGCCGGGGGCGTCGCCGTTCCGGCGCTGATCCACTTCGGCTTGAATGCCGGTTCGCCGACCCAGTCCGGCATCGGCATTCCGATGGCGACCGATATCGCATTTGCGCTGGGCGTCCTGGCGCTGCTCGGCAACCGGGTACCGGCATCGCTGAAGATCTTCCTCACGGCGCTGGCCGTCATGGATGACTTGGCGGCAATCATTGTCATCGCCATTTTCTATACGACCACGTTCTCGCTGCCCTATCTGCTTGGCGCGCTCGGCGTGTTCGCCGCGCTGCTTGCGATGAACCGTGTGTTACGCGTGATGGCGCTGGCCCCCTACCTGCTCGGCGGCGCGCTGATGTGGTTCCTGATGCTCAAGTCGGGCGTCCACGCCACCATTGCCGGCGTGCTGCTGGCCTTTGCCATTCCGTTCTCGTCCAGGCAGGACGACGCATCGTCGCCGTCGCACCGGCTCGAGCATTTCCTGCACAAGCCAGTCGCCTTCGTGATCCTGCCGATTTTCGCGCTGGCCAACACCGGCATCGTCATTGGCGCCGGCTGGACCGGGGAACTGGCCAGTTCGAACAGCCTCGGCATTATCGGCGGGCTGGTCGCCGGCAAGCCGCTGGGGATCGTCATGATGAGCTACATCGCGGTCGCGGCCGGCATCTGCCGCCTGCCGGTCGACCTGGCGTGGCGCCACATTGTCGGCGCGGGCCTGTTGGGCGGAATCGGCTTCACGATGTCGATCTTCATCACCAACCTTGCCTTCCCCGGCCAAGCGCAAGCCGTCACGGCCTCCAAGATGGCCATCCTGATCGCCTCGTTGAGCGCCGCCGCGCTGGGGCTGGCCTGGCTCGGCCTGTTCGGCAAGCCCACCGCGGAAGATACCGACGCCGATACGATGGATTTCGACGAAACCCCGGTGCAACGGGGCGCGGCCGGCCGCAGCTGAAGCCGCGGGCGGCGCCATCCGTTTGACAGGGCGGCCTGATCGCCGTAGCATCAGGACATCGATCACGCGGCCCGTCTGACCCACAGCCATGAATACGATCAAGGCCATCTTGTTGCGCTCGGCGGTGCTGGCTGGCCTGTGGTGGGTCTTGACCGACGGCGCTGGCGTATCGCTGATCGGCGCCGTCACGGTCGGCGCGGCCGCCGCTGCCAGCATCGCGCTGTATCCTGCGCCCAGCCCGATCTCACTGTCGGCCCTGGCGCACTTCGCCGTATTTTTCCTTGCCCGTTCGCTGCGCGCCGGCATCCAGGTCGCGGCGATGGCCTTGCGGCCGCGTCTTTCCCTCGCCCCTGCCATCCTCACCATTCCCCTGCGGCTGCAAGGCGCCCCTCCGCGCGCGCTGTTGTCAGCCACGCTCAACCTGCTTCCGGGCACCCTGGTCGTGGGCGGCGGCGCCGGCCATCTGCTGGTGCATGTCCTTGACGCGCGCCGCCCGGTGGAGGACGAGGTGCGGGCGGCCGAGCGCCAGGTGGCGCGCATTTTCGGGGTCGCGCTGCCATGACCGGCCTGCCGCTCGTCCTTGCGGTATTCCTGCTGGCCAACCTGGTGGTGGCGCTGGCGCGCGTGGTGCGTGGTCCCACCGACGCTGACCGCCTGCTTGCCGCGCTGCTGTTCGGCACGACGGGCGTCGCCATTTTGCTGTTGCTGGCCGAGGCCCAGGCCGCGCCGGTGCTGGTCGACGCGGCGCTGGTGTTTGCCCAGCTGGCCGCCGTAACCGGGGTCGCCTTCGCCCAGCGCATGTGGCGTCATCCACCAGGAGGGGACACCCATGATGGCCGTGCTCGGCGCGATCAGTGACGCGCTGCTGATCGGCGGCGCGGCTTTCCTGTTTGCCGGCACGGTCGGCTTACTGCGCTTTCCGGACGCGTACACCCGCCTGCACGCGCTGGCAAAAGCCGATAACCTCGGGCTGGGCCTGACGGTACTTGGGCTGATGTTGCGTGCCGACAGCGTCGCCGCGGCGCTCAAGCTCGTGCTGGCGTGGCTGCTGGTAATCAGCGCCAGTGCGGTGGTCAGTTTCCTGATCGCCAGCTACGCCTACCGCCGCGGTATTGACTGCTGGCAGCGGCCAGCGCCGCCATGAGCGCGCTGGTGTTCGACGCGATGCTGCTGGCGGCGCTGCTGTGGAGTGCCGCCCGCGCCCTGACCGTGCGCGAGCTGTTCCGTGCTGTCGTGCTGTTCATCGTGTTCGGGCTGCTGATGGCGCTGGCGTGGGCGCGGCTGGGTGCGCCAGACGTCGCGCTGGCCGAAGCGGCCATCGGCGCGGGCCTGTCCGGCGCCCTCATGCTCGACACGCTCGGCCACCTCGACCGCACGGGCAAGGGAACGCCATGAAAGCCTGGCCGGCGGCCGTGGGGGCGGGTGCGCTGGCGTTGTGGGCGGCGCTGGCAGCGGTCATCCTCGACATGCCCGCGCCCGCCATCGACCTCGCCGCCGCGGTGCAGGCCAGGCTGGCCGACAGCGGCGTCGGCCACCCGGTCACCGCCGTGCTGCTCAATTTCCGAGGCTACGACACGCTGCTTGAAGTTGCCGTGTTGCTGCTCGCGCAAGTGAACATGCTGGGCGCCGGCACGGTCCGCCGGGCGCCGCCGCTGCCGGCGCCATCGATGCTGGCCCTGGCGGCCCGCGCCACCACGCCGCTGACGCTGATGATGGCCGGCTACCTGCTGTGGGCGGGCGCCGACGCCCCGGGTGGCGCCTTCCAGGCCGGCGCGGTGCTGGCCGCCGGCCTGGTGCTGCTCTACCTGGCCGGCATCATGCCCGCGTGGGACGCACCCGGCGTTCCGATGCGCTCGGGCAGCGCCTGTGGTTTCCTGGTGTTCCTGGCGGTCGCCGCGCTGGCCACGCCCGGCGGGGCGCTGCTGCAGTATCCCGCCAGCCTGGCCGGCGCCCTGATCGTGCTGGTCGAATCGGCGCTGGCGCTGTCGATCGGGCTAGGCCTGGCCGGCCTGTTCCTGTGGCTGCCGCGCGAGCGCGGGGGCCAGGCATGAGCGCCGCCGCCCAGCTGTACGCGTTGGCCGGCGCCACCTTGTTCGCCGGCGGGCTGGCCGGCCTGGTCCTGCACCGGCAACTGCTGCGCAAGGTTATCGCCTTTAACGTCATGGGAAGCGGCACCTTCCTCGTACTGGTCGGTCTTGGCACGCGTGGCGGGCAGCCCGACCCGGTCACCCAGGCAATGGTGCTGACCGGGATCGTGGTCGCCGTGGCCGCCACTGCCCTGGCGCTGGCGCTGGCGCGCCGCCTGCTCGACCTGACCGGCGGCATGCAGTTGCCGGGCAAGGCGCCCAATGACTGAACCGGCCGCGTGGCTGATCCTGTTGCCCCTGCTATGGGCCAGCGCAGCCTTCCTGGCCGGGCCCGGACGCGGCGCCCGGCTGGCCATCGCGGCGCAGGCGCTGCAGCTGGTGCTGTCGATGGTGGTGGCCCGCAATGTCCGCGGCGGCAGCGCTTTGCATGCGGCTGGCGGCTGGCCGGCGCCGCTCGGCATCGAACTGGTCATCGATGGGCTGGCCGCCACGATGCTGCTGCTGACCCAGGTGATCGTTTTGCCGTTGGTTATTTACGCGCGCTCCTATTTTGCCGTGCACCCCGAGGGCAGCCGCGGCTTCTGGCCGCTGGCCGGCTTCCTGGTCGCCGCCATGAATGCGCTGTTCCTGTCGGCCGACATCTTCAACCTGTACGTCACGCTCGAGCTGCTCGGCCTGGCCGCGGTCGGGCTGGTGGCGTCCGGCGGCGGCGCCGCCGCCCTTGCCGCCGCGCTGCGCTACCTGTTCGTGACGCTGGCGGCCTCCGGCGCCTACCTGCTGGGGGTGGCGCTGGTCTATGGCGCCTACGGTACCGTGTCGCTGCGCCTGCTGGCGCCGCTGCTGGCGCAAGGGCCCGCGGATGCGGCCGTGCTGGGCGCCGGCCTGATGGTGGCCGGGCTGCTGTTCAAAACGGCCCTGTTCCCCTTTCACGGCTGGCTGCCGCCAGCCCATGGCGGCGCACCGGCGCCCGTGTCGGCGCTGCTGTCGGCGCTGGTGGTCAAGGCGACCTTCTACCTGCTGCTGCGGTTGTGGACCAGCGCGGGCGCGCCGCTGGCCTCGGCGCCGGCCGGCCTGGTGCTGGGCCTGCTGGGCGCGGCGGCGATTGGCTGGGGCTCGGTGATGGCGCTGCGCCAGCAGCGCCTGAAAATGCTGGTCGCCTATTCCACCGTGGCCCAGGTCGGCTACCTGTTCATGGTGTTTCCGCTGTTGGCCGGCGCCGGGCCGGATGCCTCGCGCGCGGCCTCGGGCGCGATCGTGCTGCAGGCCGTCGCCCATGGCCTGGCCAAGGCGGCCATGTTTGCCGCCGCCGGCGCGGTCGCCGTCTCGGCCGGGCATGACGTGGTGGCGCGGCTGGGCGGGCTGGCGGCGCAGCGTCCGGTCACGCTGTTTGCGTTCGGACTGGCCGGCGTGACGTTGATCGGCCTGCCGCCGTCGGCCGGCTTCCTGTCCAAATGGCTGCTGATCGAACGGGCGCTGGCGGCGGGGCTATGGCCGCTGGCGGCGGTCATCCTGGCCGGCGGCCTGCTGACCGCTGCCTACGTCTTCAAGGTGCTGCGCCATGCGTTCGGGCACGCCGCCCCGGGCGTGGCCTACCAGCGGCTGCCGCGCACGCTGGAGTGGCCGGCGCTGTGGCTGGCCCTGGCCAGCATGGCGCTGGGGCTGTATGCCTCGCCGCTGCTCGACCTGGCGGGCCTGCGGTGAACGCGCACGCCGCCATGCCGCTGCTGGTGCTGGCCAGTTCGCTGGTGCCGGGGCTGGTCATCTTTGCGCTGCCCGAACAGTGGCGCTGGCAGCGCACCGTGCTCAACCTGGCTGGCGCGCTGGCCAAGCTGGCGCTGATCGGCGTGATGGTTGCCGGCGTCCTGCGCGGCGAGCACTACGAGGTGCGCCACACGGTGCTGCCGGGCCTGGAACTGGTGCTGCGCGCCGATCCGCTGGCAATCCTGTTCCTGGCGCTGTCGGCCGCGCTGTGGTTCCTCACCACCCTGTACGCGGTCGGCTATCTCGAGGGCGCGCCCGAGCGCAGCCGCTTCTTCGGATTTTTCAGCCTGTGCGTGACTGCCACGGTCGGGGTGGCGATGGCCGGCGACCTGTTCACCTTTTTCTTTTTCTACGAGCTGCTGACCCTGTCGACCTATCCGCTGGTGGTCCACCGCGGCACGCCGAAGGCGCTCAGGGCGGGCGCGGTCTACCTGGCCTACACCCTGGCCGGCGGCGCGCTGCTGCTGGCGGCCATCGCGTGGCTGTACAGCCTGCAAGGGCAGGCCGAGTTTGCCCATGGCGGCGTGCTGGCGGCGCTGGGTCCGGCCCGCCATGGCCAGCTGCGCCTGATCTTCCTGCTGCTCGTCGCGGGGCTGGGCGTGAAGGCGGCGCTGGTGCCGCTGCACGGCTGGCTGCCGCACGCGATGGTGGCGCCGGCGCCGGTCTCGGCGCTGCTGCATGCGGTGGCCGTGGTCAAGGCCGGCGCCTTCGGCATCGTGCGCGTGGTGTACGACGTCTTCGGCGTCGAATTCGCCCAGTCGCTGCAACTACTGGCGCCGCTCGCGGCCGCGGCCTGCATCACGATCCTGTGGGGCTCGCTGCGCGCGCTGTGGCAGGACGGCCTGAAGCGCCGCCTCGCCTATTCGACCATCAGCCAGGTGGCGTACATCGTGCTGGGGGTGGCGCTGTTCGGTCCGCTGGGAACGGTCGGCGCGCTGGCCCACCTGGTTCACCAGGGCATCATGAAGATCACCCTGTTCTTCTGCGCCGGGAACTACGCCGAGACGCTGGGGGTGCACAAGGTCAGCCAGATGGATGGGGTGGGGCGGCGCATGCCGCTGACCACGGCGGCATTCACGCTCGGCGCGCTTGGCATGATGGGGGCGCCGCTCACCGCCGGGCATGTCAGCAAGCACTACCTGATGGCCGGGGCCGACGCTGCCGGCGCGCCATGGGCCGGCTGGGTGTTGATCGCTTCCAGCGTGCTCAATGCCGGGTACTTCCTGCCGATCATCTACCGCGCCTGGTTCCGGCGCCCGCCCGGACATTGGCCGAACGAATCGATCGCGCGCCGCGGCCTGCGCGAGACCACGCTGTTGCTGCTGGTGCCGCCCCTGGTCAGCGCGCTGGCGGTGGTGGCGGCGGCCATCTTCGCCGATGCGCCGTGGAGCCCGGTGTCATGGGCGCGCATGATTGCGGCGCGCGAATACCTGCGCTAGCAGGGCGCAGCCGGTTACACGGACGAGCACTTGTGCTAACGTGGCGTTACCAATGCTTACGCTACAGGAGGCAATGTGAAACATATCCTCGTACCTTGCGATGGCTCGGCCAACGCGCTGCGCGCGCTCGCCTATGCCGCCGGGCTGGCAAAGGACAATCCAGGCGTGCGGCTCGAGTTGCTGCACGTGCTTGACCCGATGCGCTTTCGCAATCCGGCGGCGGCGCTGCCGCCGGATGAGCTTGAAAGGCGCCGCGCCGCCGCGCTTGCGCACGTGCTGCAGCCGGCCCGCGCCGTCCTCGACGCGGCCGGAGTTCAGTACCAGGTCCATGCGCGCACCGGCGACCCGGCCGGCGAGATCGCGGCCCAGGTGGCCGAATCCGGTTGCGACGGGGTGGTGATGGGCACACGCGGCCTCGGGCCGGTCGCCAGTCTGATGATCGGCTCGGTCGCCTGCCATGTGGTCCACCTGGTTCAGGTGCCCGTCACGCTGGTCCACTGATGCCTGAGGTGCGCCCCGGTGACCCTGGCGCGCCGCCCGCATGGCACGCAGCCAGCGCCCAGCACGCGCTTGACCAGCTCGGCACAAGCGCCGGCGGCTTTGCCGCCGCCTGCGGGCCGCGGTCCGCTGCAACGCATGCTGGCGCAATTCAATAATGTCCTGATCTATGTGCTGCTGGGCGCGGCGGCGATCACCGCGCTGCTCGGCCACATGGTCGACAGCGGGGTCATTGCCGGGGTGGTCGTCATCAACGCGCTGATCGGTTTTGTGCAGGAAGGCAAGGCCGAACGCGCGCTCGATGCGATCCGCGCCATGCTGCCGTTCCAGGCGCAGGTGCTGCGCGAAGGCCGCCGGGAGGAGCTTGACGCGCGCCAGCTGGTGCCTGGCGACATCGTGTTCCTCGCGTCCGGCGACCGGGTACCGGCCGACCTGCGCCTGCTGGACGTGCACAACCTGCGTATCGAAGAGGCCGCCCTGACAGGCGAATCGGTGCCCGCCGATAAGCAGGTGGCGCCGGTCGACTCCGCAGCGGCGCTGGGCGACCGCGCCTGCATGGCCTACTCGGGCACGCTGGTGGCCTGCGGCCAGGGCACCGGGCTGGTGGTGGCCACTGGCGCCGCCACCGAAATCGGCCGCATCAGCGCGATGCTCGACGCGGTGGAACCGCTGGCCACGCCACTGCTGCGCCAGCTTGCGCTGTTCAGCCGGCGCCTGACCCTGGTGACGCTGCTGTTTGCCGGATTTGCGTTCGCTTTCGGCACCCTGGTGCACGACTATTCCGCCGCCGAGATGTTCCTGGCCGCGGTCGGCCTGGCGGTGGCGCTGATTCCCGAAGGGCTGCCGGCGATCATGACGATCGCGCTGGCCATCGGCGTCGAACGGATGGCGCGCCGCAACGCCATCATCCGGCGCCTGCACGCAGTGGAAACGCTCGGTTCGGTCACCGTGATCTGCACCGACAAAACCGGCACGCTGACCCGCAACGAAATGACGGTGCGCCGGGTCCTGGCGGCGCAGGCCGATTTCGTCGTGTCGGGGGTGGGCTACGCGCCGCGTGGCGGCTTTGCGCTGGACGGCGCCGAAGCATCGCCGGCGCAGCACCCGGTCCTGGCGGGCATTGCCCGCGCCGCCCTGCTGTGCAACGATGCCGCGCTGGCGCGCGCCGGCGACGCATGGTGCCTGGCAGGCGACCCGACCGAGGGCGCGCTGGTCAGCTTCGCGCTGAAGGCCGGCCTCAGCGAACATGCCGAGCGCGCCGCGCTGCCGCGGGTCGATGCCATCCCGTTCGAGTCGGAACACCGGTTCATGGCCACCCTGCACCATGACCATGCCGGCGGCCACGACATCTTCCTCAAGGGCGCCCCCGAAGCGGTGATCGCGCTATGCCAGTGGCAGCTCGACGGCGGCGGCCAGCGGCCGCTCGATGCCGCCGCGTGGCAGCGGCGCATGGAGGGCGCGGCGGCGGGCGGCTTGCGCCTGCTGGCGGTGGCGCACCGGCGCGTGCCGGCGCTGGCCGAACTGCGCATGGATACGGTGACCGCGGGCCAGTTCACGCTGCTCGGCGTGCTGGGC
Organism: Massilia agrisoli; assembly: GCF_020831365.1. Taxonomy (GTDB): domain Bacteria; phylum Pseudomonadota; class Gammaproteobacteria; order Burkholderiales; family Burkholderiaceae_D; genus Telluria_A; species Telluria_A agrisoli. Next base: position 276,477 of record NZ_JAJHPV010000009.1, on the reverse strand, counting down.
CTGGAAGACCCGCCGCGCGACGAGGCGGTCGCCGCGGTGGCGCGCTGCCGCGCCGCCGGCATCCGCATCAAGATGATCACCGGCGACCACCTGGCCACCGCGCGCGCGATTGGCGAACAGGTCGGGCTGGCCTTGCCGCTCAGCGCCTGCACCGGGGCCGAGCTGGCGGGCCTGGATGATGCCGGCTTTGCCGCCGCGGCCGCCGCTAACGACGTGTTCGCACGCGCCAGCCCCGAAGACAAGCTCCGCCTGGTAACCGCCTTGCAGGAGCGCGGCGAGGTGATCGCGATGACCGGCGATGGCGTCAACGATGCGCCGGCGCTGAAACAGGCCGACGTCGGCGTGGCGATGGGGGCCAAGGGCACGGAAGCGGCCAAGGAGTCCGCCGAGATGGTGCTGGCCGACGACAATTTCGCCACCATCACGGCCGCCATCGAAGAGGGCCGCGGCGTCTACGACAACATCCGCAAAGCCATCGTCTTCATCCTGCCGACCAATGGCGGCGAGGCCGGCATGCTGCTCGTTGCCATCATGCTCGGCCTGACGATGCCGATCACCCCGGTGCAGATCCTGTGGATCAACATGGTGACCGCCGTGACCCTGGCGCTGGCGCTGGCATTCGAAGCCACCGAGCTGGGGGTGATGGCGCGCCCCCCGCGCGACCCGGCCGCCCCGGTGCTGACCGGTTTCCTGGTGTGGCGCATTGCCTTGGTCACGACGCTGATGGTGGCGGGCGGGATGGGCATGTTCCTGTGGGAACTGCGGCAGGGCGCCAGCCTGGAGGCTGCCCGCTGCGCCGCCGTCAACGCGATCGTGATCGGTGAAATCGTCTACCTGTTCAACGTGCGCCGGCTGTCCGCCCCGGCGCTCGGGCGCGGCGCGCTGGCCGGCAGCCGCAGCGCATTCGCCGCTGTCGCCGTGCTGGTAGTGCTCCAGCTGCTGTTCACCTATTTGCCGGCCATGCAGCAACTGTTCGGCACGGCCCCGCCCGGCGCTGGCGCATGGCTGCGCATCGCGGGCTTCGGCATCGTGCTGTTTGCCGTGGTCGAACTGGAAAAAGCATGGCTGCGCCGCGCGGGCGGCTAGCGCGCCGCAGCCACTGGCGATGGCTCGACGAGTTTCAGCACCAGCAACAAGCCGGTGCCCAGCAGCATGACGCCGGCGGCCAGGTACAGCCCGACTTCATAACTGCCAAGCCGGGTGGCAAGCGCCGCGGTGACGAGCGGTGCGGCAATCTGGGCGGCGCCGTAGGACAGGGTCATCTTGCCCATCATCTTGGCCGGGCGGGTCGGATAATAGCGGCCGGCCATGGTCATGACCAGGCTGACCATGCCGACGAAGGTGGCGCCAAACAGCAGTGCGCCAAGCAGCGTCATCACCAGGCCGCCGGCCAGCACCGGCAGCAGGATGCCGATAACCTGCAGGCCGGCGGCAGCGATCAGGGCATTCACGTCGCCGATGCGCCGCGCCACCAGGTCCCAGACGATGGCGGCCGGCGCCGCGCCCATGCCGATCGCCAGGAAGGCCAGGTTGCCCTGCCCCGCCAGGTTCGGCAGCTTGTTGACGATGGCGACGATGAAGGTAGTGCTGATGACGAAGCCGACACCGGCGCAGAAATAGGCTGCGATAAAAATCCGCAGGTACAGTTTTCCGGGAGGATGGTCGGCCATGCTCTGGCTGCTGGCCGGCAAGCCGGCCGAGTCCGGCCTGGGCAGCCAGCGCAGGGCGGGCACCAGCAGCAGCAATCCGACCGCCGTGAAGGCGAACCATTGTCCGCGCCAGTCCAGCCACGGGGTAAGTAACTCGACCAGCATGGCGCAGCCGGCAATGCCGAGCCCGATGCCTGCGAAGTGAATGCCGAGCTCGCTGCGGTGGCCATGGCGCATCAGCCAGTTGAGGATCAGGCCGGTTCCGAGCAGCATGCTGGCGGCACTGCTCAGGCCGGCAAAGAAGCGCGATACCGCCCACACCACGAGGTCGGTGCTCAGGCCCATGACCAGCGTGCTGGCCACCGCCACCACCATCCCGATCCGGTACAGGCGGTCTTTCAGCGCCAGGTCGCTGATCAGGGAAGCGGTCAGTGCGCCGGCCAGGTAGCCGGCGTAATTGATCGCCGCCAGCCAGCCCGCCTCGGCGATGCCAAGGCCGGCCTGGCCCTGCATCAGGGGCAGCAGCGGCGTGTAGGCAAAACGGGCGACACCCAGCGCCAGCAAGAGGCTGAAGATGCCCGCGCCGAGCACTTTGATGCGCTGTCCCTGGTCATGCATAAGCGGCTCCAAACATGGATGAAAAGCATCCTTGCTTGAAGGGTAACATGAGGGAGGAAGTTGCGTTCCCGGCCGGCCAGAAACCTGCCGGGAACGCTTGCGCGCTTACTCTTCCAGCGGCGCGAAGATGGCCTGCAGGTCTTCCTGCGTCAGCGCCAGCTTGTGCGACTCGCCTTCGGCCAGGATCGAATTGGCCAGGTCCGACTTCTTCTGCTGCAGCAGCTGGATCTTTTCTTCCAGCGTGCCCTTGGCGATCAGCTTGTAGACGAACACCGGCTTGTCCTGCCCGATGCGCCAGGCGCGGTCGGTGGCCTGGTTCTCGGCCGCCGGGTTCCACCACGGGTCGTAGTGGATCACGGTGTCGGCCGCGGTCAGGTTCAGGCCAACGCCGCCGGCCTTCAGGCTGATCAGGAAGATCGGCACCGCCCCTTGCTGGAAGGCGGCGACCTGGGCGGCGCGGTCGCGCGTTTCGCCCGTCAGCAGCGCATACGGGATGCGGCGCGCGTCCAGCTCGGCCTGGATCAGTTCGAGCATGCTGGTGAACTGCGAGAACACCAGGATCTTGCGGCCCTCTTCGAGCAGGTCGTCGACCATCTGCATCAGGTCGATCAGCTTGGCCGAGCCGCTGTCCTTCTTGCGGGCAGGCAGCGCCTTGACCAGCCGCGGGTCGCAGCAGACCTGGCGCAGCTTCAGCAGCGCCTCCAGGATGACGATCTGGCTGCGGGCCACGCCTTTCTTGTCGATTTCCTCGCGCACCTTCTTGTCCATCGCCAGACGCACGGTTTCGTACAGGTCGCGCTGGGCGCCCGACAATTCCACCTTGCGCACCATCTCGGTCTTCGATGGCAGCTCCTTGGCGACATTGTCCTTGGTCCGGCGCAGCAGGAATGGACGAATGCGGCGGTTCAGCAGGGCGCGGCGCAGCGGATCGTCCTGGCGCTCGATCGGATGGCGGAACTGGCTGTTGAACGTCTTTTCGTCACCCAGCAGGCCAGGCAGCAGGAAGTGGAACTGCGACCACAGCTCGCCCAGGTGGTTCTCCAGCGGCGTGCCCGACAGGCACAGGCGGTGGCGCGCGTTGAGCAGGCCGGCGCTTTGCGCCGCCTTCGAGCGGGTGTTCTTGATGTAATGCGATTCGTCGAGGATGACCAGGTGGTACTCGTGCTCGCGCAGCTTTTCCTCGTCGCGCGGCAACAGCGCATAGGTCGTCAGCACCAGGTCGTGCTCTTCGATCTTGTCGAACAGCTCCATCCGCTCCTTGCCCTGCAACAGCAACACGCGCAGGCTGGGCGCGAAGCGAGCCGATTCTTCCTGCCAGTTGGTCATCAGGCTGGTCGGCGCGATGACCAGCGCGGGCTTGGTCATGCGGCCGGATTCCTTCTCGACCAGGATGTGGGCGAGGGTCTGTACGGTTTTGCCCAGGCCCATGTCGTCGGCCAGGATGCCGGCCAGGTTGTATTCGCGCAGGAACTGCATCCACGCAAGGCCGTCGGCCTGGTAGTCGCGCAAGGTCGCTTGCAGGCTGGCCGGCGTCGGCACTTTTTGCACCGAGCCAAACTGGGACAGCTTGCGGCCGGTTTCGCGCAGCTGCTCGCCGCCGGTCCAGCGCAGTTCGGTGCCGCGCGCCAGTTCTTCGAGGCGGGCCGCGTCCAGGGTCGACAGGCGCACCCTGGCCTTGATCTTGTCGTTGAAATACAGCTCGCCCAGCGTGTTCAGGATCGGCTTCAGGCGGCCCCACGGCAGCGCCACGCGCACGCCATCGGGCAAGGTGGCCAGCATCTGGTCGATGTCGGCGTGGGCTGCCAGCACCTCGGCGTCGAAATCGCTCGGCGCGCTGCGGATCAGCTGCACCAGCACCGGCAGCAGCGGCACCCGCTTCTGGTTGACGACAATGCCCAGCTCAAGTTCGAACCAGGCGTTGCCCGCCTCGGCAGGCTCATCTATGTCCGCATACCAGTCGTCGACCGCGACCACGTCGTACCGGTATTTCGGCGACTTGAGCACCTGCCAGCCATGGTCCGGAAGGGTATCGAGCCCGTCGGCGGCAAAGCGCAGCCAGTGCGCCTGGCTTTCCAGCTGCAGCGCCCCGGCCAGGCCGTTCAGCGGCGGCGTGGCTGGCTTGTGGAAACCCAGTCCGGTCAGTTCGGCAAGCGCGCCGGCTTCGGCAGCGGCATCGCGCGCGATAATTTCGGTAACGTCGCCGATCTGGCGCACAACGCGCTGGGCCGGGTCGAACGACACCCGCTCGCCATCGTAATCGTAGGACAGCACGGCGAAGTCATGCCAGCGCGTGGTGGCGCCATCCGGCAGCGCAACGCTGTCGAGCAGCAGCACCGGGCGCGGCTTGACGTCGTCGCGCAGGCGCTGGGTGAGCGGCTGCGGCAGCGGCATCAGCTGTTGCAGTCCATGCGCCAGCAGCAATTGCGACACGCGCTTCTTGTCATTGCCGGTCAGCGCAGGGGCCTGGGCGACCAGCGCCTGCAGCTCGGCCAGCGAAATATCGACGCCGCCGCGGTTCAGCGCCAGCGGGCCGCACGACAGGTTGTCGATGTACCACGGCGGATCGGTCGGCAGCATGTAGTCGATCTGGTCGGCGGCGGTATGGGTGGCGCCGGACGCCGGCTGGACTTGCCAGCCGAGGCGCGCGGTCTTGCCCTCGTCGCGCCACACCAGGTTGGCCTCGCGCTCCGCGCCGGCCTTCAGCGGATAGATCAGGCCGTTGGCCATGTCGGCCCAGGAATTCGCCCACAGCAGCTTGTCCTGTTCCAGCAGCATCTGCAGCAGGATCGCACCGACCTTGCCCTTGGGCTCGGTTGCGCCGCCGCCAGCCGAGGCCGCGCCGCTGCGCATTGCAATGAAGAAACGAACCAGGTCCTCGTCGTCGCCTTCGAGGTAGGCGGGCGGCGCCGACAGCAGCGAAAACACTTCGCTGACCGGGCTGGCCGCCGCCACTTCGCCGGTCGGGCGCAGGCGCGCCTTGCACAGGCACAAGGCCACATGGCGGCCGCCGCTGGTCGGGGCGAGCACGTACACGAAGCGGTACTGGGTGATTTTCGGGTCTTTGATCTCAGCCGTGAGCTGCGGCTGCGGGTGCGCGGCAGCCTCGACGCGCTGCAGCCAGCTCGCCACGGGCGCAGGAAGGCCGGGCGCAGGGCTGGCGGCGCGGGGGGCCGCCGTCGATACTTCGCGGTGTTCTTCGCGCGTGAATTCCATCGTCTGTACTTGTTCTGTAAAGGCCGTATCAAAAACGACAACAACCGATATTATCTAACATCGGAGGGTTCGTGGTCTGTTCTCTTTCACACCTATAAATCGTTGGCGTGGGCAATTCCTTGCCTTTGATCAATCGATGGTAAATCAAATCGGGCCGATCGTGTTGTTCGATTGACAACCGTGCACACGTACCTGACGCTGTCAAGACTGGCGCATTCGCCGCGATTGCGTAATCATTCCGGGCTTGACTCACCTGAGACTGACCCAATGCTGCCCTCCATCGAACAACGCCTCGCCCTTGAACTTGCCGCCAAGCCGGTGCAGGTTGCCGCCGCCATCGCCCTGCTCGACGAAGGCGCGACTGTCCCATTTATCGCACGGTATCGCAAGGAAGCGACCGGCGGCCTGGACGACATCCAGCTGCGCCTGCTTGAAGAGCGCCTGCGCTACCTGCGCGAACTGGAAGACCGCCGCGCGGCGATCATGTCGTCGATCACCGAACAAAACAAGATGACCCCGGCCCTGATGGAAGCCATCGCTATGGCCGAGGACAAGACCCGCCTGGAAGACTTGTACCTGCCGTACAAGCAGAAGCGCCGCACCAAGGCCCAGATCGCCATCGAGGCGGGCCTGGCCCCGCTGGCCGATGCGCTGCTGGCCGACCCGACCCTGAGCCCGGAAACCGAAGCAGGCAAGTTCCTGCGCGAAGCCTTCACCACCACCGACGGCAACAATCCTGGGGTGCCGGACGCCAAGGCGGCGCTCGACGGCGCGCGCCAGATCCTGATGGAACGCTTCGCCGAAGACGCCGCCCTGCTGCAGTCGCTGCGCGAATACGTACAGGAGCACGGCGTGGTCGAATCGAAAGTGGTCGAAGGCAAGCAGGACGAAGGCGAGAAATTCGCCGACTACTTCGATTACTCGGAAACCATTTCCACCGTCCCATCGCACCGCGCGCTGGCGCTGCTGCGCGGCCGCCGCGAAGGCGTGCTCGACGTCACCCTGCGCCTCGACACAGAAGCCGAAAAGCCGAAGTGGGATGCGCCGCACAATCCGTGCGAAGGCCGTATTGCCGCCGCCGCCGGCATCAAGAACCTGGGCCGCCCGGCCGACAAGTGGCTGGCCGACACCGCGCGCTGGACCTGGCGCGTGAAGAGCTTCATGCACCTCGAGACCGAGCTGATGGGCGCGCTGCGCGAAAAGGCCGAGCTCGACGCGATCAACGTCTTTGCCCGCAACCTGAAGGCGCTGCTGCTGGCGGCCCCGGCCGGCCCGCGCGCCACCATGGGCCTCGACCCTGGCCTGCGCACCGGCGTCAAGGTGGCGGTCGTGGACGCCACCGGCAAGGTGGTCGACACTGCCGTCATCTACCCGCACCAGCCGAAAAACGACTGGGACGGTTCGCTGCACCTGCTGGGCAACCTGGCGGCGAAGCACAACGTGTCGCTGATCTCGATCGGCAACGGCACCGCGTCGCGCGAAACCGACAAGCTGGCCCAGGACCTGATCAAGCAGCGCCCGGAACTGAAGCTGACCAAGATTGTGGTGTCGGAAGCCGGCGCATCGGTGTACTCGGCGTCCGAGTTCGCTTCGCGCGAGCTGCCGGACATGGACGTGTCCCTGCGCGGCGCGGTATCGATTGCGCGCCGCCTGCAAGACCCGCTGGCCGAACTGGTCAAGATCGACCCGAAATCGATCGGCGTCGGCCAGTACCAGCACGACGTGTCGCAGACCCAGCTGGCGCGCTCGCTGGACGCCGTGGTCGAGGATTGCGTGAATGCGGTCGGCGTGGACGTCAACACGGCATCGGCGCCGCTGCTGGCGCGCGTATCGGGCTTGTCGGGCAGCGTGGCGCAGGCGATCGTTTCCTACCGCGACATGAAGGGTGCGTTCACCTCGCGCGCGGCGCTGAAATCGGTGCCGCGGCTGGGCGACAAGACCTTCGAGCAGGCGGCCGGCTTCCTGCGCGTGATGAACGGCGACAATCCGCTGGACGCCTCGGCGGTGCACCCGGAATCGTATCCGGTGGTCGAGAAGATTTTGGCCGACATCAAGAAAGAAATGAAGGCGGTGATCGGCGACGCTTCACTGCTCAAGACGCTCAATCCCGCGCGCTATGCGGATGACAAGTTCGGCGTGCCGACCATCACCGACATCATCAAGGAACTGGAAAAGCCCGGCCGCGACCCGCGTCCTGAGTTCACCACCGCCACCTTCAAGGAAGGCGTGGAGGAAATCAGCGACCTGCGTCCGGACATGATCCTGGAGGGCGTGGTGACCAACGTGGCCGCGTTCGGCGCGTTTGTCGACATCGGCGTGCACCAGGACGGCCTGGTGCATATTTCGGCGTTGTCGAACACCTTCGTCAAGGACCCCCACACGGTGGTCAAGGCGGGGCAGGTGGTCAAGGTGAAGGTGCTGGAAGTCGACCCGAAGCGCAAGCGCATCGCGCTGACGATGCGCTTGACGGACAGCGCGCCGCAGGCCGGCTCCAAGCCCGAGCAGCGCGGCGACCGCACCGACGGCAAGCGCCTCGCGCAGCACCAGAACAAGCAGCCGGCGCCGATGGCCGGCAGCATGGCGGCGGCGTTTGCCAAGCTGAAGGGCTAGGAAGGGTCTCGGGCCGCCGCCATGGCGGCCTGCGGCGGATGCGCTCCGCTTATCCGTCCTACCTGCTGTCGTTATCGGTAGGGCGGATAAGGGCAAGGCCCGCATCCGCCGATTTCACGCCGCGGCAATAAATCGAGGCGTTCTGCGCCTTCTCCGCCCTGCGCGACAATTTCTTATAAAATGTCGGCATCTATTCATTTTTTTCACTGAGGCAGCCATGAGCGACGTACAAACCTGGATTAAAGAAACCGTGACCACCACCCCTGTGGTGCTGTTCATGAAGGGCACCGCCCAGTTCCCGCAGTGCGGCTTTTCCGGCCGCGCCATCCAGATCCTGAAAGCCTGCGGCGTCGAGAACATCGCCACCGTCAACGTGCTGGAAGATCCTGAAGTCCGCCAGGGCATCAAGGAATACTCGAACTGGCCAACCATTCCCCAGCTGTACATCAAGGGCGAGTTCATCGGCGGTTCCGACATCATGAACGAGATGTTCGAATCGGGCGAACTCAAAGCCCTGATCAATGGCTGACAGGCCCCGGCGGCTGGTCGTCGCCATCACCGGCGCCACCGGCGCGGTGTACGGCGTGCGCCTGCTTGAGCAGCTGGCCGCCACCCCCGGCGTCGAGACCCACCTGGTGGTGACCGACGCCGCGGCACTTACCTTGCATCAGGAAATGGGCATGCAGCGGCGCGATGTCGAGGCACTGGCCCACGTGGTGCACAAGAACCGCGATATCGGCGCATCGATCGCCAGCGGTTCGTTCCAGTCCGACGGCATGGTCGTCGCCCCCTGTTCGATGAAAACCCTGGCCGCCGTGGCCCACGGCCTGTCGGACAACCTGGTCGCGCGCGCCGCCGACGTCGTGCTCAAAGAGCGCCGCCGGCTGGTGCTGATGGTGCGGGAAACGCCGTTCAACCTGGCGCACTTGCGCAACATGACGGCGGTAACGGAAATGGGCGGGATTGTGTTCCCGCCGCTGCCGAGCTTTTATCACAAGCCGGCGAGCATCGAGGAGATGGTCGACCACACCGTGGGACGGGTCATCGACTTGTTTGGCCTTGAGCATGGCCTGGCGCCACGCTGGGGCGGCTTGAAAGCGTCCGCGGACGCCGGATAGGCCAGCTTGATCCAGCGCCGCGGCGAGGGGCAGTTTCAGCGTTTGTCGTACTGCCAGGCCTCCGCTTTCTTCAGTTCTTTCGCTTCTTCAAGCATGCGTCGATGCTCGATGCGCTTGCGCATCACTTCGGCGTGCTGCTGTGCGGTCATCGGGGGTGCGGTCATCAGGTCCTTCAGTTGCGCGGTATTGGCGTAGTTGCTTTTCATAAGGCGGCTGATCCTCGGCTTCGTTGCAGAACAGGTGAAAATACGGCGCGGTGCCCTTTGATTATGAGCCACTATCACGATTTTGTGCGTTTTCTACGCGCAAAAAATTGCTCGAAGGTATTTTGGCCCGGCGGGCAGCCTCGATAGTGTGCATGAAGGTAGCGATTTCGCCGTGACAAATGCCAAAACCAGCGTCGTGGCGATGTGCTAAAGGAAGGCAGGAAGGGCCGGACATGCCTTGGGTGGGCAAGACAAGCAGGCCTTAAGATGCAGCAACATGCCGCCGAACAAGCCTTCGGCGGGTTGCAAATGTGACAAATACTACTTCTGGTTATTCATCCGGACCAGCATGCGGATAAATTCCCGCGCAATCTGGCGGTGATGCTCATCCAATCTTTGCAGATCGGCGATTAATTTCACGTCAGCGGACTCAAACCGGGCCGTGCCATGGGAAGTTTCGCCATGGCTGGCGGCGTCGCCATCGGTGCCGCCGAAACGCAGCCACTCGGCAGGAACGCCCAGCCAGTGGGCGATCATACGTAACTTTTCCTGCGTGGGAATTGCTTCTCCGACTAACCATTTCCGAGCGGCATGCACGGTAATGGGGCGCCCGTCGAACCGAATGTTAAATTCGCGCGCTAAGCGGGTGGGACTATCGGGAGAGTAATGGGCGTTCTTCAGGGCCTGTTGAAGGCGTTCGCTAAAGCTTTCCCGTTCGTTAGATGAATTCATTATGGCACTATTTCATGCTAAGCCATGAAAGTCAGTCTCTAGGAAGATGAGACCAGTTGTGACGATATTGAACAGGATGGGTAACACTTACTGAACCTCGTTCTGCATGGCATGGCTTTATTGACAACAATGTTAAGTTCTTTGCCACACCGACCGACTGTTCGTAAAATGGTCCGGATTTCGCTTCCGCGGCTGCTCAGGTATCGCGCTCAAAACCAGCATACTATATTCATGCTGCACACGCACGCGTCGCAGATTGTTGGTCTAGGTCAGATGAAAGCGGAACACGGCGTCGGCGCCGGCGCGACGCTGCAAGGCGCCCTGGCGCCAGAGGAAATGGAGGTGGGCAAGCGCCTCGCCCAGCGCGAACGTGAGCTGGTGGGCGTCGAGCTTGCGGCGGAACATGACCGGGACGATATCGGCCGCCGACTGCGGCGTGCGGCACGCCTCGACGACCTCGGCAAGGCGGGCTGCATGGTGCTCGCGCAGCTGGGCGATACGGGTATGCAAGCCGCGGAACGGGCGGCCGTGGGACGGCAGCACCAGGGTGTCCGCAGGCAAGCCGGCAAATTTATCAAGCGAGGCCAGGTACTGGGCCAGCGGGTTGCCCTCCGGCTCGACTGCAAATACCGACACGTTGGTCGAAATGCGCGGCAATACCATGTCGCCCGAAATCAGCACCTGCAGCGCTTCGCAATACAGGGCGGCATGCTCGGGCGAATGGCCAAATCCGGTAATGATCCTCCATTGCTGCTGACCAATCTGGATCAGCTCGCCGTCCTGCATGCGCGTGTATGCCTGTGGTACCGCCGGTACCAGCGAAGGGTAGTAATTGCGGCGTTCGCCCATGCGCTCGATCAGTTCAGGGTCGACCAGCCCGTGGCGCTGGAAATGCGGCAGCGCGGCCGGGCCGTCGACGCCGGGCAAGGCGGCGGCCATCATCCGCGCGAACGCATATTCGCCGGTCGTCATCCACAAGGGCGCGCCGAAACGCGAGCACAGCCAGTCCGACAAGCCCATGTGGTCCGGGTGGCAATGGGTGGCGAAAACGCGCAACAAAGGCGCGCCTCCCGCCCCTTCCGCCAGCACCTGGTCCCATGCCGCGCGCGTGCTGTCGTTGGCCACGCCGCAATCGACGCTGGCCCACCCGCTGCGGCCCTGGAACGCATCGCGCAGCAGCCACAGGTTGATGTGGTCGAGGGCAAACGGCAGCGGCATGCGCAGCCAGCAAAGCCCGGGCGCCAGTTCGACCAGCGCGCCGGGCGCGGGCAGCATGTCGCCGAGGGGATAGTCCAGTTGCGATTCGGAAGGATTCATCAAGCTCTTTCATGGCCGTTCGGCCGGTGGCGCGCTACAATGCACTTTACGTTGACGTAAACGGAAACCACAGCGCTGTACGCGATTCATGTTAGCGCATTTTACCAACAGCAAACAGAAACCTGATCATGGTTACCTATACGATTGCCGAGCTGGCCCGTGAATTCGACATCACGGCGCGTGCCATCCGTTTTTACGAAGACCATGGCTTGCTCAGCCCCTCGCGCGAGGGCGTGGGCGGACGCAACCGTGTCTACACGGCGCGCGACCGCACCCGCCTCAAGCTCACCCTGCGCGGCAAGCGCCTCGGGCTGACCCTGTCGGAAATCAAGAGCATCGTCGACATGTATGAGTCTCCCAAGGACACGGTCGCCCAGATGAACCGGTTCCTCGCGGTGCTCGCCCACCAGCGCGAAACGCTGGAGCAGCAACGCGCCGACATCGAGATGGCGCTGGCCGAAGTGGCCGCCCACGAGGACGAATGCCGCCGCATGCTGGCGCAGAGCACCCAGACCGCTTAAGGGCAGGCTACCTTACGTTTACGTAAACGTCAAACATGCGTATGATTGACGGTTCCACATCCCCATTTTCCACGAGGACGACATGCTGCATCTTCCAGGCTTGACCTTTGACCACGGCGAAGACATCGCCGCGCTGCGCGAAGCAGTCCAACAATTTGCCGCTGCCGAAATCGCGCCGCGCGCTGCCGAGATCGACCGCAGCGACCAGTTCCCGATGGACCTGTGGCGCAAGATGGGCGACCTGGGCGTGCTTGGCATCACCGTCGGCGAAGAATACGGCGGCGCCGGCATGGGCTACCTCGCCCACATCGTGGCGATGGAAGAAATCTCGCGCGCCTCGGCGTCGGTCGGCCTGTCGTACGGCGCCCACTCGAACCTGTGCGTCAACCAGATCAAGCGCAACGGCACCGAAGAGCAAAAGCAGAAGTACCTGCCCAAGCTGATCTCGGGCGAACACGTTGGCGCGCTCGCGATGTCCGAGCCGAACGCCGGATCCGACGTGGTCAGCATGAAGCTCAAAGCCGAATTCAAGGGCGACCGCTGGGTGCTCAACGGCACCAAGATGTGGATCACCAACGGCCCTGACGCCGACGTGCTGGTGGTGTACGCCAAGAACGACCTCGAAGCGGGTCCGCGCGGCATGACCGCCTTCCTGATCGAAAAAGGCTTCAAAGGCTTCTCGATCGCCCAAAAGCTCGACAAGCTCGGCATGCGCGGCTCGCACACGGGCGAACTCGTGTTCGAAGACTGCGAAGTCCCTGCTGAAAACGTGCTGGGCGGCCTGGGCAAGGGCGTCAATGTCCTGATGTCCGGCCTCGACTTCGAGCGCACGGTCCTGTCGGGCGGCCCGCTCGGCATCATGGCGGCCTGCATGGACGCGGTGGTTCCCTACGTCCACGACCGCAAGCAATTCGGCCAGCCGATCGGCGAATTCCAGCTCATGCAAGGCAAGCTCGCCGACATGTACTCGACGATGATGGCCTGCAAGGCCTACGTCTACGCGGTCGGCCAGGCCTGCGACCGCGCCACCACGCCCGAGCAGGTACGCAACCTGCGTAAGGACGCGGCCGGCGCGATTTTGTACAGCGCCGAAAAAGCCACCTGGATGGCAGGCGAAGCGATCCAGACGCTGGGCGGCAACGGCTACATCAACGAATACCCGGTTGGCCGCCTGTGGCGCGACGCCAAGCTGTACGAGATTGGCGCCGGCACCAGCGAAATCCGCCGCATGCTGATCGGCCGCGAACTGTTCGCCGAAACCAAGTAATTTCCCAAAATCGGGGTCAGACCACGTCACGTTGAATTCCCAACATCGGGGTCAGACCGGGTCACGCTGACCACCGCTTTCTGGGAATAATTGCCAAATTCGGGGTCAGACCGGGTCACGCTGACCACCGCCTTTTGGGAATAATTGCCAAAATTTGGGGTCAGACCACCGTCATTTTGCAAATTTGGGGTCAGACCACCGTCATTTTGGAATATTCCGAAAAGGCGGTGGTCTGACCCCGAATTTGGAAACTTATAGAATAGCGGTTCGCCTTCCTGGTCGATTTAACGATGAAACAAGCTGCGTTTCCTAAGCTGTTGTCTTCGCAGATCGCGTTCGATATCGCGCACACGATCCTCGATGGCTTCGATAAGCACTATCGCTTGTTTCGCCAGGCTAGCCAGGTCGCGCGCCAGCACTTTGAAACGGCTAACTGGACCGTCGCCCAGCAGGCGGCGCGCGAGCGCATCGACTTTTACGATAAGCGCGTGCTCGAGTGCGTCCAGGTGCTCGAGGATGAGTACGACGACAGCGAACTGAGCGACAGCGTCTGGCGCGAAACCAAGCTGCATTACATCGGCATGTTGTCAGGCCATAAGCAGCCCGAGCTGGCGGAGACGTTCTTTAATTCCGTGTGCTGCAATATCTTGCACCGGACGTATTTCCACAACGATTTCATCTTCGTGCGCCCGGTGATCTCGACCGAGTACATCGACACCGAAGAGCTGCTGCCGACCTACCGCGTCTACTACCCAGCCACCGACGGCCTGCGCTTCTCCCTCAAGCGCATCGTCACGAACTTCCAGCTCAACTGCAAGTTCGCCAACCTCGACCGAGATATCGCCCAGCTCGAGGAATGCCTGCTGCACAAGCTGGGCGGCGATGCGCCGGAGCCGAACTACCAGATCCAGGTGTTGTCCAACTTGTTCTTCCGGAACAAAGGGGCTTACGTCGTCGGCAAGGTCATCAACGGTACACAGGAATTCCCGTTCGTCGTGCCCATCCTGCACAACCGCCATTGCGAACTGGTGCTTGATGCGGTGCTGCTCGATCACGCGCAGATCACGATTTTGTTCTCGTTTACGCGCGCCTATTTCATGGTGGATATGGAGGTGCCGTCAGCCTATGTGCAGTTCCTGCGCACCCTGTTGCCGCGCAAGCCGCGCAGCGAGATCTATACCATCCTCGGCCTGCAGAAGCAGGGCAAGACGCTGTTCTACCGCGATTACCTGCAGCACCTGAAGCACACCGCCGACCGTTTCGAGATCGCGCCCGGCATCCGCGGCCTGGTGATGCTGGTGTTCGCGCTGCCGTCCTTCCCCTACGTGTTCAAGGTGATCAAGGATTTCTTCCCGGCGCCCAAGGAAACCACCCGCGCCCAGATCAAGGAAAAGTACCTGCTGGTCAAGCACCACGACCGGGTCGGCCGCATGGCCGATACGCTGGAGTATTCAAACGTCGCCTTCCCGGTCGAGCGCTTCTCGGAAGAGCTGATCGCCGAGCTGCTGCACCACGCGCCCTCGCTGGTCGAGTTCGAAGGCGACCGCATCATCATCCGCCACCTGTACATCGAGCGCCGCATGGTGCCGCTGAACATTTTCTTGTCGAATGCGGAAGCGGCCGGCAACGATGCGCTGATCGAACACGGCGTCATCGAATACGGCAACGCCATCCGTGAACTGGTGGCCGCCAACATTTTCCCCGGCGATATGCTATACAAGAACTTCGGCGTGACCCGTCAAGGAAGAGTGGTGTTTTACGATTATGACGAGATCGAGTACATCACCGACTGCAATTTCCGCGACATCCCGCAGCCGCGCAACGAGGAAGACGAGATGTCCGCCGAGCCGTGGTATTCGATCGCCAAGCACGACGTGTTCCCCGAGCAGTTCGGCGCTTTCTTGCTGGGCAACGCCAAGATCAAGCAGTATTTTATGAAGCATCATGCCGAGTTGTTGACCAAAGACTTCTGGCAGTCGCGCAAGCAGCGCATCATGGACGGTTTCATCGAAGACGTGTTCCCGTATCCGCAGCACATCCGTTTCCGTAACCAGGCACCGGCCTTCGCGCCGGCCACCACCCCACCTCATTTGGAGAACCTTAACAATGAATGATCCAGTCGTAATCGTCGGCGCCGCGCGCACTCCGATGGGCGCCTTCCAGGGCGATTTCTCCTCCAAGACCGCCAGCGACCTGGGCGCCGTTGCGATCGCCGCGGCGGTCGAGCGTTCGGGTGTCGATCCGAAGCTGGTCGAACATGTCTACTTCGGTAACTGCCTGATGGCGGGCCAGGGCCAGGCGCCAGCGCGCCAGGCTGCGATCAAGGGCGGCCTGCCGCTGTCGACCGGCGCCGTTACCCTGTCGAAGATGTGCGGCTCGGCGATGCAGTCGGCGATCTTCGCGCACGACACCCTGATGGCCGGCAGCGCCGACGTCGTCATCGCGGGCGGCATGGAGTCGATGACCAACGCGCCATACCTGATCCCGAAGGCGCGCGGCGGCTACCGCATCGGCCACGGCATGATGTTCGACCACATGATGTACGACGGTTTGGAGGACGCCTACTCGCGCAACGAGAAGACCGGCGAAGGCCGCTCGATGGGCACCTTCGCTGAAGAATGCGTGACCACCTACTCGTTCACCCGCGAAGCGCAGGACGCGTTCGCGATCGAGTCGGTCAAGCGCGCGCAAAACGCCACCAACGAAGGCCACTTCAAGTGGGAAGTCGCGCCAGTGACCGTCACCTCGCGCACCGGCGACACCGTCATCGAAAAGGATGAAGGCCCGCTCAAGGCCAAGCTGGACAAGATCCCGACCCTGCGCGCCGCGTTCAAGAAGGATGGCACCATCACCGCCGCATCGTCGTCGTCGATCAACGACGGCGCCGCAGCACTGGTGATGATGCGCGAATCGAAAGCGCGCGAGCTGGGCCTGACCGTGATCGCCAAGATCATCGGCCACGCAACCCACGCGCAGGAACCGAACCTGTTCACCACCGCACCGATCGGCGCGATGCAGAAGCTGATGAAGAAGACCGGCTGGACCGCCAAGGATGTCGACCTGTTCGAGATTAACGAAGCGTTTGCAGCGGTGCCGATGGCGGCGATGCATGAGCTGGATATCCCGCACAGCAAAGTCAATATCCACGGCGGTGCCTGCGCGTTGGGCCACCCGATCGGCGCCTCGGGCGCGCGCATCATCGTGACGCTGCTTGGCGCGCTGAAGAAGACCGGCGGCAAGCGCGGCGTGGCGTCGCTGTGCATCGGCGGCGGTGAAGCGACCGCGATGGCGATCGAGATGGCGTAATCAATTCGGCGGATGCGCTTGCGCTTATCCGCCCTACGTATACCTCAATGCGTAGGGCGGACAAGGCCGAAGGCCGCCTCCGCCGATTTGACCTTAACGAACCTATGCCCACAGCACTGATCATCGGCGCCTCGCGCGGCATCGGCCGCGAACTGGCCCGCCAATACCTGGCCGACGGCTGGCGCGTCATCGCCACCGCCCGCAAGCCTGAAGACTGCGCATCCCTCGCCGCGATGGGCGCCGAGCCGCACCGGCTCGACGTCACCAGCGCCGATTCGATCGCGGCCATCGGCTGGAAGCTCGACGACGAACGCATCGATGTCGCCATCCTCGGCGCCGGCCTGTACGGACCGCGCCACGACGGCTTCCCAACCGAAGCCGATTTCGACGCCGTCATGCACACCAATGTGCTGGCCGCCATGCGCCTGCTGCCGATCATCGCCCCGCTGGTCGCGTCGACCCAAGGCAAGCTTGCGGTGATCTCGTCGCGCATGGGCTCCATCGGCCTGCGCCACAGCTCTATCGGCACCCTGTACCGCGCCAGCAAAGCTGCGCTCAACTCGGTGCTGGCCGATAGCGCGCTTAACTTCGGTCCGCAAGGCGCCACCTGCGTGGCCTTCCACCCGGGCTGGGTCAAGACCGACATGGGCGGCGACCAGGCCGACCTGACGGTCGAACAAAGCGTCACCAGCATGCGCACCACGCTTGCCGGACTTACCGCTGCCGACAACGGCAGATTCCTGAACTACGATGGCACGCCGCTACCCTGGTAAGCCACCCAACCCCATGCGACCATGATACTGAACGACGAACACCAGATGATCCGCGACGCCCTGCGCGCCTTCTCGCAAGAGCGCCTGGCGCCCAACGCCGCGCGCTGGGACAAGGAAGCCACCTTCCCGAAAGAAGAACTGCAGGAGCTTGCCGCGCTCGGCGCCTTCGGCGTGGCTGTCCCCGAACACCTGGGCGGCGCGGGCCTCGACTACGTGTCGCTGGCGCTGGTGCTGGAGGAAATCGCAGCCGGCGACGGCGGCACATCGACCATCATCTCGGTGAACAACTGCCCGGTCTGCAGCATCGCGATGATGTATGCGAACGACGCGCAGAAAGAGCAGTGGCTGCGTCCCCTCGCACAAGGCAAGATGCTGGGCGCCTTTGCGCTGACCGAGCCGCACACCGGCAGCGACGCGTCCGCGCTGCGCACCACCGCCACCCGCGATGGCGACCATTACGTCATCAACGGCACCAAGCAGTTCATCACCAGCGGCAAGAACGGCGACGTGGCGATCGTCATGGCCGTGACCGACAAGGCGGCCGGCAAGCGCGGCATCAGCGCATTCTGGGTGCCTACCAACACCCCGGGCTACATCGTCGCCGGCATCGAACACAAGATGGGCCAGCACTCGTCCGACACCGCGCAGATCCTGTTCGAAAACTGCCGCATCCCGGCGGAAAACCTGATCGGCGAAGAAGGCCAGGGCTACAAGATCGCCCTGTCGGGCCTTGAGGGCGGCCGCATCGGCATCGCCTCGCAGTCGGTCGGCATGGCGCGCGCGGCGTTTGACGCCGCGCTGGCGTATGCCAAGGACCGCGAAAGCTTCGGCAAGCCGATCTTCGAACACCAGGCGGTGCAGTTCAAGCTGTCCGACATGGCCACCAAAATCGAAGCTGCGCGCCAGCTGATCTGGCACGCGGCGTCCATGAAGGACGCTGGCCTGCCATGCCTGAAAGAGGCGGCGATGGCCAAGCTGTTCGCCACCGAAATGGCCGAACGCGTGGTTTCCGACGCCATGCAGATCCTCGGCGGCTACGGCTACGTCAGCGACTTCCCGGTCGAACGCATCTACCGCGACGTGCGCGTGTGCCAGATCTACGAGGGCACCAGCGACATCCAGAAGATCCT
Source organism: Massilia agrisoli (assembly GCF_020831365.1). Classification (GTDB taxonomy): domain Bacteria; phylum Pseudomonadota; class Gammaproteobacteria; order Burkholderiales; family Burkholderiaceae_D; genus Telluria_A; species Telluria_A agrisoli. Next base: position 258,017 of record NZ_JAJHPV010000009.1, on the reverse strand, counting down.
GATCGCCCGCGCGCTTTGATCGCGATCCGTCCCGCGGTCCACACCGACCTGGCCGCGCTGTTCGCCTACCTGAACGACCACCTTGCCGACAACGGCAAGGACGGCACGCCGCTGTTCCAGCCAATGGCGCGCAGCGAGTCGCGCCTGCCGCCTGAAAAAGAGGCAGGCTTCATTACGGGACTGGGCACGGCGGTCGGGGAGCCGGGCTGGCGCCGCGTCTGGCTTGCGCTGGACGATACCGGCGCCATCGCCGGGCATATCGACCTGCGCGCACGGCCTGAGCGCCCGGCGGCGCATCGCGCGCTGCTGGGCATGGGCGTGCACCGCGACCATCGCCGCAAGGGCCTGGGCGTGCGCTTGATCGACGCGGCCATGGCGTGGGCGCGCGGTGAGGCAGGTATCGACTGGATCGACCTGGAAGTCCTGTCCGACAACCGCGCCGCGCGCGACCTCTATACCCGCACCGGCTTCGCGACAGTGGGCGAAATACCGGACATGTTCCGCATCGACGGCGAGCAGCACGCGTACACCTTCATGACGCGCAGGCCGTAAGCCTTATTTGCGTTGCAGCGCCACCGAATAGGGATGCAGGGTCGCCGTCATCACCCCGGCCACCACCGCCGGATCGGCCTCCATGAAGGCGCGCGCGGCCTTTTCATCGTCCGCCTCGAACACCACCAGTCCGAAGGTCTTGTCCATCTGTTCCGTGGTCCGGCCGGCCAGGATCACCTTCCCGTCCGCCGTCGCCTTCTTCAGCCGCTCGAAGTGGCGCGAGGTCGCGGCCTTGTCCTTGTCGCTCCACTTTGCCGCGTCGTGCAGGTGCGGCGCCACGCGCAGCATGTACACGAACTGTTGCGGCCTGGCGGCCGCCGGGGTTTCAGCCAGGGCGGCGGGCGCGATCAGGAATGCCGCGAGGGCGGCGGCCAGCACTTGTTTTGAGCGGTGCATCCGGACTCCTTGTTGATGTTATTAACTGCATCTTGCCATAGCGGGCCCCGATTGTGGGTGCAGCAAAAATGAAACAATCGGATAGATTTGTCCATACTAACAGTTGCACTTTTTGTACGAAGCGTTCTACACTTGACTCAAGTTACCGGCGCAAAAGACCAGGTAACATCGATAAAAAAGTGCACCCAGCATACGCCGGAGACAACGCACTAAGCTGAACGGAAAAAACCATGACGTCAAATTCGTACCTGGCATTCGCACTTTTTTCACCCATCCCTTCCGGCTTCCCCATGCCTGGCGGCGCGTTGATCACGTAAGCCGCAGCGGACGTTTTCGCGTCCTCCAGCAGCGCTAACACATCCATCTTTATTCGAGCCGTCGAAGGCCTTCCTGCGTTCGTTCGCCGGAACTTCGTCCTATCGAGCCAGTTGAGGAGGCCATATGCTTTCCATCGCGACCAAAGTAGAACAAATCGTCTCTGAATCGCCGTTCCTCACCGAAGGGATGGCGCTCGGGCTGATCAACCTGTCCGAACTGGCCCGCCAGCTACGCCCGCAGCTGGAATCGGACCTCTGGAAGCCGGTCGGCCAGGCGGCGGTGGTGATGGCCCTGCGCCGCGTGTCCGAACGCCTGCCGCCGCCGGACAAGACGAACCCGATCATGATCGCGCCGCGTTCGGGCGAGCTGACCACGCGCACCGAGCTCACCATCTCTACCTACCGGCTGTCGGACAACAGCAATGAATGCCAGCGCCAGCTGCTGGCCCTGGCCGAACCTTTCCCGGGGATGTTTGTTACGGTGACGCGCGGCGTGCACGAGGTGCTGGTGGTGAGCAGCGGTTCGCTGCTGCACATCGTCGAGGAAGCGTTTAGCGGCGAGCGCCTGCTGGCGCGGGTCAACAACCTGACAGCGCTGACCTTGCGGCTCAATCCCGACACGCAGAAAACGCCGGGCATTTATCACGCGGTGCTCAAGAAACTCGCGTGGGACAAGATCAGCGTGACGAACATGATGTGCACGTTCTCGGAGCTGACCATTTTGCTGGAACACTCGCAGACCGCGCCGGCGTTTTCGGTGCTGTCAAAAATCGTGTCCCACTGATTTTTGCCTAGGCTACCGCCGGCTCCAGCAAGGTCAAGGTTTGCCGCTCGGTGTCGAGCCGCGCCATCACGCCCACCGGAATGGTGAACTGGTGGCGAATATGCCCGAACGAATAGCCGCTGACCGCCGGCACAAGCAGTGGCTTCAAATGCAGGTCGAGCGTCTCCTGCAGCGTCAGCGACAGTTCCGGGTCTTCCGGCACGCACTCGTCGCAGATCCCTATCATCACCGCGGCGGCATTCTTGAAGCCGACCGCCAGGTCGAGCTGCGTCATCCAGCGGTCGATGCGGTACGGTTCCTCGTTGACCTCTTCTATGTAAAGGATCGCGTCCCTGAAGTCGGCAGCGTAGGGCGTACCCGCCAGTGCGCTCACCAGGCTCAGGTTCCCGCCGATCAGCGGGCCCGTGGCCTGCCCGTGCGTCGCCGTGCGCATCGCGAAGTGCGGTTCTTCCAGCGCGCGCCGGCTGTTCTCCAGCGCCATCGGGATGGTGTAGGTCGGCTGCGGGTCCATCAACACCGCCAGCATATGCTCGCGTGCGTAATCGGACTGGCCGGAAATCGCCACCGGCCCGTGGAAGGTCACCAGCCCGGCGTGGCGGTAGAACGCCAGGTGCAGCGCGGTGATGTCGGAGTAGCCGAGCAAGACCTTGGGGTTCGCGCGCACCAGCTTGTAGTCGAGCGACGACAGGATCGAGATGCAGCCCGATCCGCCGCGGATGCACCACATCGCCTTCACTTCCGGGTCCTGGACCATCGCGTGCAGGTCGGCCACGCGCTGCTGGACTGAGCCAGCATAGTTGCCGTGCACCGCGCGCAGGTTGGCGCCGAGCTTGACCCGGAAGCCCAGCGCTTCGATATTGCGCACCGCCTTTTCAATCGAGGCGTCGTTGGTGCGTCCGCCAGGTGCAATCAGGCCGACAAGGTCGCCCGTGTGAAGACGCGGTGGTTTGATCAGTGCTTGTTTCATCGGTCGTGAAGGGCGCTTGCCCCGAGGGTGCGCAGAAGCGGGAAGCGCGACGGCGGCCGCCATCAGGGCGCCGAAACTACGTCGGCTGATTTTGTCGCTTGCGGCCATATGGGTTCGTCATCGTGAAATAAAAAAAGCCCGTCGGGGGAAGCTTACGCCTCCCCGCGACGGGCCGCTACGTCGCCGTTATCAGAGGAACTTGTAGTTCGCGGTGAAGGTGAACGAACGGCCGCGTGGATCGGCTACGCGTGGTTCCCACGAGCTGCCTGCACCGGTGTTGCCGTCGTAGGTGATCGCGAACGGTGGGTCTTCGTCGAAGATGTTCTTGATACCTGCGGTCAGGGTCAGGTTCTTGAAGCCGGCGTACGACACGCTCGTGTGGAAGATCGAATACGGATCAACCTTGGCGTCGTAGTTGCTTGGCGTAACCTTGCCGCTTGCAACACCTGGCAGTACCTGGTCCAGGTAGCCGTGACGGTAGACGTTCTGGAACAGCCCGCTCCAGTCACCCTTCTTGAAGCCGACGTAGGCGGTGTGCTTCCACTTCAGGCCGAGGTCGCCGGTGAAGGTGAACACGCCCACTTCGCTCTTGCCGAATTCTGCGCCTGGCAGTGGACGGCTCTTCTTTTCCAGCAGCTTGGAGCCATCGATGCCGGCAGTCCATGCACCGTCCCAGATCTTGCCGCTGGTACGGGCGCCGATTTCCAGGCCGCGGGTGACCGATGCGCCGGCGTTGACCCAGCGCTGGTCGATCGCAACCAGGTTGCCGCTGGCGTCGCGCAGGAACTGCTCGGTGAACAGGCCGTAGTTGGACAGCATGGTCGACAGCGGAACCGACTTGATGGTGTCGAAGCGGCGGATTTCCCACAGGTCGAGGTTAGCCGAGAAGTTGCGTACTGGTTCAAACACGACGCCGATCGAGCCTTGCTTGGCAGTTTCAGGTCCGAGCGAAACCTTGCCGCCCGTGAAGACCACAGGGGTGATCGATTCGCAGCCTGGCTTCGAGCTGTCGGCCTTGGCGCCTGGGCACTTGCCCGGGTCGGCCAGGTCCTTGCCGGCGTACGGCGATTCGGTCACGCCGTTGAACAGCTGGTTGAATGCCGGTGCGCGGAAGCCTTCGTTGTACGAACCGCGGAACAGCAGCTGTTCGGTCGGCTGGTAGCGGAACGATACCTTCGGGTTCACGGTGTTGCCGAAACCGGAGTAATCGTCGCGGCGTACGGCGACGTTCAGTTCCAGCGCTTTCGTGACAGGAACGATCACTTCGGCGTAGATCGCCTTGATGTCGCGGCTGACGTTCGGCAGCGCGTTGACGTCGTCGAATGCTGCGTTCAGGATCGCTGGACGGGTCGCGGCTTCACGGCGGTCGCCGTTGAACTCGTACTCTTCCTTGCGGATGTCGGTACCCACGGCCATCAGCACAGGGCCGGCTTCGAGCTTGTAGATCTCGCCCGAGATCGCGGCGTCAAACGCGGTCAGCACGGTCTTGCCGCCGTACAGCACGACGCCAGCAGCCGATGCGTTGTTGATCAGGTCCAGCGCTGCCTGCGACTGGGTTTCGCCAGCCTTCAGGAACGGGTTGATGATGCCGGTGCCCAGCGCGTCGCGCAGTGCCGCCGTGTAGTGGTAACCAGTACCCAGGGCCGATTCGGACTCGCTGAATGCGCGCGCCAGGCCGAGCTTGTAGTCGAACGCGTAGCTGCCGATGTTCAGTGGGCCATCCGCGCCCAGCTGCAGGCGGCCGGCTTTGGTTTCGGTCACGATTTCGCGGTTGCCGCACTCCATGCAGCGCCAGCGGTAGGCGATCGGCAGGCCGCGGTTCGCTTCGATCGAAGGGAATACTTTGGCGATGCTGTTGAATACTTCGTTGTAGGCCGAGCCGGTGCTAGGGTAGAACGCGCGCGCGTCAAAGGTGCTGGCGCTTGGCGAGATCTGGTTCGGCGAGAAGCTCTTTGCCACTTCGGTGTTGGAGCCGAAGGCTTCGGCGAACAGCTCGTGGTTGCCGACGCGAACGGTACCGCGCGCAACGAAGTTGTCGTTCTTGACTGGCTGCTGCAGCACTGCCGCGCGGCCGGTGTCGTAGGCGCAGCCGAAGCCGGCGCTTGGGGTATCCCACAGCTTTTCGTCGTACGCGCCCATGCCGTCGACCGATGCGCAGCCCGCGCCGCCCGGCAGGTCGAGGATGCTGATGCCGCTGTAGGCCTGGGTGGTGCCCGGCAGGATAGGGCCGGTGTTGCTCTTGCGGCTGAGGATGGTGTCGCCCAGCGAGGTGGCAAACACGTTCGCGTGCGGTGCGCCGCGGGTGTCGACCGACAGGCCGCGGTCAGGCTGGAAGGTGTTGACGAAGTCGCGCTGGTCGCCGCGCAATGCCTTGTTTTCGCTGGTGGACGCAGCGATCAGCACGTTGTAGCCCTGCTCGGCCAGGTCGCCGAAACCGCCGGTGACCTGCAGGCGGCCGATTTCGCCGCCGCCCGCTTCGGTGACGTCGGTGAATACCTGGGCTTCCAGGCCTTTGTAGTTCTTCTTGAGGATGAAGTTGATCACGCCGCCGATCGCGTCGGTACCGTAGATCGCGGAAGCGCCGTCCTTCAGCACTTCAACGCGGTCCACCGCGGCGAACGGGATCGAATTCAGGTCGACTGCCGAGCCCTTCATGCCGTGCGGCGCCACGCGGCGACCGTTCAGCAGGACCAGGGTGCTGTCGGCGCCCTGGCCGCGCAGGTTGGCCGACGATGCGCCGTTGTTGCCGCGCTGCGCGCCGGAGGTGACGTCGGCGTTACTGGCCAGGTTGTCGGAGCCGTTGCCGTTGACGTTCAGGCTGGCGATCAGCTGCTCGGCGTTGACGATGCCTTGCTCTTCGAGCTGCTTGCGCGAGATGATTTCAACCGGCAGCGCGCCTTCCTTGGCGATGCGCTTGATGCTACTACCCGTGATCTCGACACGCTGGATATATTGCTGGGGCACATCCTGCGCCAGCGCCGGGCTTACAACGCCGATCAGGGCGATCAATTGCGCAATCTTTTTCAACTTCACGGTTCTCTCCTCTTGGGGTCTCGCAGGCCTGGTTTGGCAGGTATGCATATCGGGTAATGTGCTTGGCATTACGCTATTGGTCGTTTCAGAGTACGCGGAGCAATATGCAGCGTGCCAATGAAAATTCCGGCGGCAACCATAACTTACGGGAATGTATTGCCTTACAACATCAGCGGGCTATTCTACCGAGGCGGTCGCGTTGCGCAAGGTCTAGCTGGAGATAGCGCCACGGAGTGAACTCCACAGGGTGGCGCTTGTAGTTTTTAAGCCACGGGTGGCGGATATCGGCGGAAATCGGGTGCGTCAACGGCACCCATGGGTTATACGCATGGATCAGCTGGTTCATTTCGCGGTACAGCTGTTGCCGTTCAGGCGAGTCGGGCAGCTTGCGGGCTTTTTCGTAGCGTTCGTTGTAGGCCGGCAGGTTGAAGCGCGCATAGTTGGCGCGCCCGCTGTTGGGACCGTACAGCAACTGGTAGAAGTTGTCGCCGTCGGGAAAATCGGCAATCCAGTTGCTTTCGAACATTTGAACCTTGCCAAGGCGCGATGCCTTGATGATCTCGGTTTTCTTGTCGCTGCGGAACACCACGCGCAGGCCGATTGCCGTCAGGTTCTTGCGCCACAGCTCATCGCGCAGGCGTCCGCCCACGGTCGCTTCGCTGTGCATCGTCAGGGTCAGGGACTGGCCGCCGGGGCTGCGCCGAAAGCCATCCGGGTCGCGCTTACCGTATCCAAAGCGGTCGAGCAGGGCGTTGGCGAGCACCGGGTTGTAGCCCACCGGGCTGCGGTACGCTGTGTCATGCCCGAGCACGTTTGGCGGCAGCGGCGACTCTGCCCGGATCGCAAAGCCCTTCTTCAGCAGGGCAATATCTTCCGGGCTGTTGTAGCTCAGCGAAATGGCGCGCCGCAGCGCCACTTTCTCTTTCGAATAGCCGCCGATGACGGGGTCTTCGGTGTTCATCCACATGTAGTAGGTCTGCAGCACCGGGAAGCGGGTCAGTTCCATCCCGCGCGCCACCAAGGACTCCTTCAGCTTGCCGTCCTGGATCACCATGTCGGTCATCGATTCGGGCACCTGCTCGATATAGTCGTATTCGCCGCTCAGGAAACCCAGCATGCGGCCCTGGAATTCCTCGGCAATCTTGACTTCCACCCGGTCAAGCAAGGGCAGGCGCTTGCCGTTCAGGGCTGCCGCGATGGCCTGGTCCTGCGGGTTGTCGCCCGGCGTGCCCTTGAACACCGCCGTTGAATCCGGGTTGGCCAATAGCACGATGCGGTCGCTGCGCTTCCATTCGCCGATCATGAATGGGCCGGTGCCGACCGGGTGGTTGCCGACCTGTCCGGGGTAGGCCTCGACCACTTCGCGCGCGACTACGCCCGAGGCAGGTGTGGTGAGGTATAGCAGGAAATTATTGTCCGGTGCGCTGAGGCGGATGCGCAGGGTGTAGCGGTCAGGCGCCGACAAGCCCGGAATCGCCGTGGCATAGCTGAAGTTCTTCTTCAGCGCCGAGTCGCCGGCAATCTTTCCTTCAAAGAGGAACAGCCACGGCGATTTGAGCGCCGGGTCGTACAGGCGGGTGAAGCTGTAAACATAGTCGGCCGCCGTCATCTCGCGCTTTTTGCCCTTGAACGCGGGGTCGGGCGTGAAATAAATGCCGGGCCGGATCTTGAACGTATAGGTCAGACCGTCGCCTGACACCTCGGGCATGGCGGTCAGCGTGTTCTCGCGCAGCTTGAGCGGGCGCGCCAGGTAATCGTAGCGCAGCAGCGGATCGAACAGGTTTTCCAGCAGGCTCAGCGTAGCGATGTCGGACGCCACCGCGGGGTCGAGCCCGGTTTCGCTGGTCGACAGGAAGGTATGCAGGACTTGCGGCCGCGCCGGCGTGTCGGCGGCCATCGCCGCAGCGGTGCCGAAACAGGAGGCTGCGAGCAGGGCGGCGACAACGGTTTTGCTGAATTTCATCGGGTTTATCCGGATTGTACGATGCGTATCATATGCGAGCCGGGGTGCCAGTGAGCACCTGTGCCGATGAAATCAGCTAGGCGCCGCATAACTTTTTTACATAGTCGTGCTGCATTCTTTCATCAAATCATCGCGGCCTGCGCCTATACTCTCGCTGCACAATCTTCATATATCCCATACGCAAGTAGAGCACTCATGCTGAATTACATCTGGTCTGGCTTTTTCCTTGTAGGTTTCCTAGCGGCACTGGCCCAGTGGATTTTCATGGGCGACATGGAGATCTTCAAGCGTGTCATCGACGGCACCTTCGAATCGGCCAAGAGCAGCGTGATGGATATTGCCTTGCCTTTGGCAGGCGTGATGACCCTGTGGCTTGGCATCATGAACATCGGCGAAAAAGCGGGTGCGGTCGGCTTCATCGCGCGCGTCATTGCACCTTTCTTCTCGCGCATCTTCCCCGGCGTCCCGAAAGACCATCCGGCCACCGGCCACATGGTGATGAATTTTTCGGCAAACATGCTTGGCCTCGACAATGCGGCGACGCCATTCGGCCTGAAAGCCATGGAAAGCCTGCAGGAGATCAACCCGAAGAAGGACGAGGCCAGCGACGCACAGATCATGTTCCTGGTGATCCAGACTTCTGGCCTGACCGTCATCCCGCTGTCGATCATGGCCCAGCGCGCCATTTTGGGCGCCGCCGATCCGTCCGACATCTTCATCCCCTGCCTGATCGCGACCTATGTGGCTACGCTGGTCGGCATCATTACGGTCGGCGTGCGCCAGCGGCTCAACCTGTTCCATCCCGTCGTGCTGGCGTGGCTGGGCGGCGGCACTGCCGTCGTCGGCGGGCTGGTGTGGTACATCGCAGAATTCATGAGCAAGCCGGAGATCGAGCTGTTCTCTAAAGTCACGGCCAACCTGATCCTGTTCTCGATTATCGTCACCTTCATCTTCGCGGCGCTGCGCAAGCGGGTCAATGTGTACGAAGCCTTCATCGAAGGCGCGAAAGGCGGCATCCAGACCTCGCTGAACATCATCCCTTACCTCGTCGGCATGCTTGTCGCCATCAGCGTGGTGCGCAACTCCGGCGTGCTCGGCATGATCGTCGACGGCGTCAACTGGGTACTGGCGTCGCTTGGCCTGCGCAACGACTGGACTGGAGCCCTGCCGACCGCACTGATGAAGCCGCTGTCGGGCAGCGGCTCGCGCGCCATGATGATCGATGCGATGAAAACCTATGGTGTCGACTCCTTCGTTGGCCGCCTCGCCAGCATCATGCAAGGCGCCGCCGATACGACCTTCTATATCATCGCCCTGTACTTCGGCTCGGTTGGCATCCGCAAGACACGCTACGCGATTTCTGCCGGCATGATTGCCGACGTCGCCGGCATGGTCGCCGCCGTCTTCGTCGCCTATCTCTTCTTCGGTTAAGGAGCCCCATGCTGCGCCGCACCGCCCTCGTTACCCTGCTTGCGTGGAGCTTCGCTGCCCACGCCCAACTGCCGCAGCCGGTCAGCACCCTGCTGGCCACCAATGGCATCCCGCAAGACGCGATGAGCGCCCTGGTCATCCGCGGCAACACCATCATGGTGTCGCAGCAGCCCGAAAGGGCGATGGCGCCGGCGTCGACGATGAAGCTGGTGACCACCCTGGTCGGGCTGGAACAGCTGGGCCCGGTATTCAAGGGCCGCACCGAGCTGCTCAGCAACGGCGAAATCATCGGCGGCCGCCTCAAGGGCGACCTGGTGCTGCGCGGCGGCGCCGATGCCGACCTCGACGGCGACGTGCTGCGCCGCATGCTGCAGGCGCTGCGCAACCAGGGCATCCGCAAGATCGACGGCAAGCTCATCGTCGACCGCAGCTTGTTCAATCCGTCGCGCATGGATGTCGGCGTGCCGCCGTTCGACGAATCGCCCGAAGCGTATTACAACGTGATTCCCGACGCGCTGCTGATCAACAAGAACATGCTGCAGGTCGACATGCGCTCCACCGCCAAGGGCATCAAGCTGGCGATGGAACCGGCGCTGGACCGGGTCAGCATCGAATCTGCCATGACCCTGGTCGACGGCGACTGCGCGAAATGGGAAGACGGCTGGAAACTGCCGGAAGTAAAAAAAGAAACCGATGGCCGCATCCGCGTGGTGCTGAACGGCACCTTCCCGAAAGACTGCGTGCGCACCAACAGCATCAACGTGCTCGACCGCCAGGACTATGTCGAGCGCCTGTTCCGCATCACCTGGAAGCAACTGGGCGGCGGCCTGAAGGGCCCGGTTGTCGAAGGCACGGCGCCGCTCGACGCGAAGGTGCTGGCCGCGCATGTATCGCGCGCGCTGCCGGAAGTCGTACGCGACATCAACAAGCCGTCCGACAATGCACTGGCGCGCACCGTGTTCCTGAGCCTCGGTACGCTGGAAGCCGATACGGCGTTGGGCAGCCGCCCGATTGCCGGCGTCACCACGCAGACTACCTTCATCCGTGCCGACCTCGCCGTGCGCGACTGGATGCGCCGCCAGGGCATCAACGACACCGGGCTGGTGATGGAAAACGGCTCGGGCCTGTCGCGCCTTGAACGTATCACGCCGCAGCAGATGGCGGGATTGCTGCAGGCGGGCCTGCGCAGCAAATGGGCGCCGGAATTCCAGGCCAGCCTGCCGATCGTCGCGGTCGACGGCACCATGCGCCGGCGCCTGCCGGACAGCCCTGCCGCGATGCGCGCGCGCATAAAAACCGGCACCCTGCGCGACGTGGTTGCGCTGGCCGGATACGTGCCCGACGCTACCGGCCAGATGTGCGTTGTGGTCGCGATGATCAACAGCGACGAGGTCAAGGACGGCAAGGGCCGCGCGGTGCTCGACGCGCTGGTCGATTGGGTTGCCCGGTCCGGTAAACCGGATGGAGCGTAGCGCGAACCGCCGGGGCGCCGCGGGCGGCCTGGTCTACTCCACTGAAGCCGGGCGCATGTGCCCGGACTGCCGCAACGCGCTCGCCCAATGCACCTGCAAGGCGAAACCAGCGCCGGTTGGCGACGGCCAGGTACGCGTGATGCTGCAAACGAAAGGCCGCGGCGGCAAAGCGGTCACGCTGGTCAAAGGGCTGGCGCTCGATGCCGATGCGTTAAACGCGCTGGGCAAGCAACTGCGTTCCGCCTGCGGCTCCGGCGGAACGGTAAAGGATGGCGTGCTTGAAGTGCAGGGCGACCACTGCGTGCGCATCATCGCCGAACTGGAAAGCCGCGGCTTCGCACCAAAGCGCGTCGGCGGCTAATCCTTCAGGCTTGCCTGTTCCGGCCACGCCAGGAACAAATCCGCCACCCACTCGACGAAAACGCGCACCTTGGCCGACAAATGCCGGTTGTGCGGGTACACGGCATTGATGGGCAGGGGCTCGGTTGTCCATCCGGGCAGCACGATTTCCATCTGCCCCGATGCGATCAGGGGCTCGGCAACCATGCTCGCCATTTGCACGATGCCCAGCCCAGCCAGGCCCGCGCTGGTGTAGACGGTCGAATCGTTGACTGCCAGGCAGGCCGGGGTTGGAATGTTGAGCGTCTCGCCGTCGCGCGAGAAATCCCAGTCGTGCACCTTGCCGGTCTTTGAGGAAAAGTAGTTGACGCACTGGTGGCGCAACAGGTCGTTCGGATGGCTTGGGCGCCCGTGCTTGGCAAGATAGGCGGGACTCGCACAGGTAACGAACTCGAGGATGCCCAGCCGCCGCGCGATCAGCCCTGAATCGGGCAGGATGCCGCCGCGGATCGCGCAGTCCACACCCTCCTCGATCAGGTCGACCGGCCGGTCGCCGCAGCCCATGTCGAGGCGGATGTCCGGGTAGCGCGCAAAAAAATCCGGCAGCCGCGGGATCAGCATGGTGTTCGCCAGCCCTGTGGACACGTCGATACGCAGGCGCCCGCTGGGACTGAGCCGGGTGGTCGACAGCGACTCCTCCGCTTCCTTCACGTCGGACAAGATGCGCACGCATCGTTCATAATAAGCCGCGCCATCCGTCGTCACGTGCACCTGCCGCGTTGTGCGGTGCAGCAGCTTGACCGCCAGCGCCTGCTCCAGCCCTTGTACCAAAGTGGACACAGTGGCCTTCGGCAGCTGGAGATGCTCCGCTGCGCGCGTGAATCCTCCCGCGTCCACAACCTGTACAAACACTTCCATCGCTTGCAGTTTATTCATAAATCCTCTCATTGTTCAGTTTTCTGAACAATCAATTCGGTTTTGTCATCTTTATCAGATTGTAGATCGAATATACAGTGTACGTACTGCTTCAAGCGAGACAGGCAAATCTGAACCGGGGAGAACAATCATGCGTTATCAAAATGGAATCGTTGCAGTGGCAACCGTCCTGTTGGGCGCGTTGATGTTGACCGGCACCCTGTTCACCGGCCATTTCCCTCAGGCGACCCGCGCCGAGGCAGTCGGATTTGATGCACTCGCACATGACCTGTTTGCCGCCGCACCCGCGAACGAAGCAGGCAAAGACAAAAAAGGAGGCCTGTGATGAACAAGCCTGTTGAACCCGCACTGGGCGTCGCACGGCGCGACATCCAGGCGCAGGGCGCCGAGGGCCCGCTTGAAGCCCGCGTATATTCGAATGGCGCGCGCAAGAAGGCCGACCGGCTGATGGTGTTCTTCCACGGCGGCGGCTTCGTCGAGGGCGACCTCGATGAAAGCGACCAGTTCCTCAGCCACCTGGTGGAGTGCGTACCGAACTACGTGGTGCTGGCGTCGCGCTACACGCTGGCTGGCGAAAAGCCATTTCCTGCCGCCGTCGAAGATGCGCACGCCGTGCTGGTCTGGGCCAAGAAGAACAAAGCCAGCATCGGCTGGAGCGGCAAGAGCATGGTGGTCGCCGGCATCGAGGCTGGCGCCAACCTGGCCGCGGTGTGCGCCCTGATGTCGCGCGACCGCGGCGCACCGAAACTGGCCGGCCAGGTACTGGTGATGCCGATGCTCGACCCCGGCCTGACCACCTGCTCGATGCGTGAAGTGGCGCCTGGCGCCGAGACGATCGAAGTGGCCAACAGCTGCGCCGCCAGCTACCGCGGCTATTTGCCGAATGCCGCCGACCGCAGCCACCCCTACGCCTCGCCGCTGCAGTCCAGCCGCCTGCGCAACCTGCCGCCCGCATTGATCCTGTCTGCCGAGGACGACCCGTTGCGCGACGAGGCCGAACAATACGGCGCAAAGCTCACCAGCTCCGGCGTATCGACAACGATGAAAAGGCTGGTGCCTGAATCCATCCAGGATGCCGCCGCCCGCAACGAGTGTGCGTGCGAAGCCGCCGCGCTCACCGAAATCTCCCGCTTCCTGGCGACGCTCGACGGTTCCCTGACCGCTTCCTGACCTAACTCCGCTTTCAACCCCTGCGACGCCTTTTTCAAGGCGTCCGGGGACCGCTTTACCCTCGACTTTGCGTCCTGCCGTCCCGGCGGCAGGGCCGGGGCCACTTTTCGACTAAAAAAAGGAAACATCATGAAAACAGCGCATCGAATCTCCATCTTTGCCAAGCCGCTGGTTGCCGCCATGGCCGTCGCGGGCCTGGCCGCCACGGTGCTTTCTGGCTGCGACAATGCCACGGCCAACAGCGCCGCCGCCGCTCCGGCCGCGCCGCCGATCACCGCCGCCACCGTCATCGAAAGGCCGGTCACCGAAACGCAGGAGTTCTCCGGCAGGCTGGAGGCAGTCGAACGGGTCGACATCCGCGCCCGCGTCGGCGGGTTTATCACGCAGGTGCATTTCAAGCCGGGTAGCCTGGTCAAGAAAGGCGACCTGCTGTTTGAAATCGATCCGCGCCCGTTCCAGGCGGAGGCCAGCCGCGCGGAAGCCGCGGCCAACTCGGCCATCGCACGCGCCGACCTGGCCAAACTTGAACTCGACCGCGCCCAGCGCCTGCTGGCGGACAAGGCGATCGCGCAGCGCGAGTTCGACGAGAAGGCCTCGGCGCTGAAGGAACTCGACGCCAACGTGCGCGCAGCGCAGGCTTCGCTGCAAGCGGCACGCCTGAACATCGCCTACACCAAAGTGCAGTCGCCAATCACCGGGCGCGTATCGAAAGCCGAAATCACCACCGGCAACCTGGTCGACCCGACCGCGGTACTGACCTCGGTGGTTTCAAACAACCCGATCTACGCCACCTTCGACGGTGACGAAGCGACCTACCTGCGTGTCGGCCGCGACGCCCACAAAGGCGCGCCAGTCGCCGTCAAGGTTGGCCTGGCGAACGAAACCGGCTTCCCGCATGAAGGCAAGCTCGAATTCGTCGACAACAGCCTCGACACCGCAACCGGCAGCGTACGCATGCGCGCCACCTTCAACAACGACGACAACACCCTGGTGCCTGGCCTGTTCGCGCGGGTCCAGCTGGGTGGCAGCGCGGGCAGCCAATCCAATGCGGTCCTCATCAACGACCGCGCGGTGGGCACCGACCAGAACCGCAAGTTCGTCTACGTGATCAGCGCCGCCAACAAAGCCGAATACCGCCCGGTGGTACTGGGGCCGACGGTGGACGGCTTGCGCATCGTGCGTAGCGGCGTGCGCCCTGGAGAGAAGATCGTGGTCAACGGCCTGCAGCGCGTACAGCCGGGCGCACCCGTCAACGCGCAGATGGTTGCGATGGATGCTGACCGCAAGGCAGAACTGAAAGTGGCCGCGGTCGCAGCCACGGGCAAGGAATAAATCATGAACTTCTCCAGATTCTTCATCGACCGGCCGATTTTCGCGGCCGTCCTGTCGATCATCATTTTCGTCGCGGGCCTGCTGTCGATCTTCAACCTGCCGATCTCGGAGTACCCGGACGTGGTGCCGCCGTCGGTGGTGGTGCGCGCGCAGTTCCCGGGCGCGAACCCGAAGGTGATCGCCGAGACCGTGGCGGCGCCGCTCGAAGAGCAGATCAACGGCATCGAAAACATGCTGTACATGTCGTCGCAGTCGACCTCCGACGGTTCGCTGGCGCTGACCGTCACCTTCAAAGTGGGCACCGATGTCGAGCAGGCCGAATCGCAGGTGCAGAACCGCATCCAGCGCGCCTTGCCGCGCCTTCCGGAAGAGGTGCGCCAGATCGGCGTCACTGCGGTCAAGAGCTCCCCCAACCTGACGATGGTGGTCCACCTCGTATCGCCGAACGGCCGCTACGACGACGTCTACCTGCGCAACTACGCGGTGCTGAACGTGAAAGACCAGCTGGCGCGCATCAACGGCATGGGTGAAGTCCAGCTGTTCGGCGCGGGTGACTACGCGATGCGCGTCTGGCTTGATCCGCAAAAAGTGGCGGCGCGCGGCATGACCGCGTCCGACATTGTTGGCGCGATCCGCGAGCAGAACGTGCAGGTCGCCGCCGGCGTTATCGGCGCCTCGCCGGCAAAGGACGCCGACTTCCAGCTGACCGTGAATACCCAGGGCCGCCTCACCTCGGTCGAGGAGTTTGGCGCCATCGTCGTGCGCACCGGCGCCGACGGCGCCATCACCCACCTGAAGGATGTGGCGCGCCTTGAGCTGGGCTCCAACTCCTACTCCCTGCGTTCGCTGCTGAATAACAAATCGGCTGCGGCAATCGCCGTGTTTGAAGCCCCTGGCGCCAACGCGCTGCAGCTGTCGGCCGATGTGCGCGCCACCATGGCGGCACTGAAGAAGGACTTCCCTGAAGGCGTAGACTACAGCGTGGTCTACGACCCGACCCAGTTCGTGCGCGAATCGATCCGCGCCGTCATTACTACCCTGCTGGAAGCGGTGGCGCTGGTGGTGCTGGTGGTAATCATCTTCCTGCAGACCTGGCGCGCATCCATCATTCCGCTGCTGGCCGTGCCGGTGTCCATCGTCGGCACGTTCGCAGTGATGCTTGGCCTTGGCTTCTCGATCAACACGCTGTCCCTGTTCGGCCTCGTGCTGGCCATCGGTATCGTGGTCGATGACGCCATCGTGGTGGTTGAAAACGTCGAACGCAATATCGAAGACGGCCTGACCCCGCGTGAAGCGACGGTGCAGGCGATGAAGGAAGTCAGCGGTCCGATTATCGCCATTGCGCTGGTGCTGTGCGCGGTGTTCGTGCCAATTGCATTCGTCTCTGGCCTTACCGGCCAGTTCTACCGCCAGTTCGCGCTGACCATCGCCATTTCGACCGTGATCTCGGCATTCAGTTCGCTCACCTTGTCGCCTGCACTGGCCGCCGCGCTGCTCAAGCCGCACGACGCGCCGAAAGATGCACTGACCCGTGGCATGGACAAGGTATTCGGCCGCTTCTTTGGCTGGTTCAACCGCTTCTTCGGCCGTGCGTCGACGCGCTACGAAGGCGGCGTCAACACGGTACTCAAGCGCAAGGGCATGTCGGTGGCGGTGTACGCGCTGCTGACCATCGCAGCGGTATTCATGTTCAAGGCCGTACCAAGCGGCTTCGTACCGGCACAGGACAAGCAGTACCTGGTCGGCTTCGCCCAGCTGCCCGACGCGGCGTCGCTCGACCGCACGGAAGCTGTTATCCGCCGCATGTCGGACATCGCAGCCACCGTGCCGGGCGTCGAATCGTCGATCGCCTTCCCAGGCCTGTCGATCAACGGCTTCACCAATGCGCCGAATGCCGGTATCGTGTTCACGGCGCTCAAGCCGTTCGACCAGCGCACCGGCAAGGGCGAGTCGGGTCCGGAAATCGCGCAGGAGATCAACAAGCGCCTCGGCGAAATCCAGGACGCGTTCATCATGGTGTTCCCGCCACCGCCGGTCAACGGCCTTGGCACCATCGGCGGCTTCAAGATGATGGTGGAAGACCGCGGCAACGTTGGCTACGACGAGTTGTACAAGTCGGTGCAGGCGCTTCAGGGCAAGGCGTGGCAGGACCCGCAGCTGGCAGGCGTCTTCTCCAGCTTCCAGATCAATGTCCCGCAATTGTTTGCTGACGTCGACCGCGTCAAGGCCAAGCAGCTGGGCGTGCCGCTGGCGACGATCTACCAGACCTTGCAGATCAACCTCGGTTCGCTGTACGTGAACGACTTTAACCAGTTTGGCCGCACCTACCAGGTGCGGGTGCAGGCTGACGCGCAGTTCCGTTCGCAGCCAGAGCAGATCGCCCAGCTGAAGGTACGTAACGACAAGGGCGAGATGATCCCGCTGTCATCGCTGATGACTGTAAAAGACAGCTATGGACCGGACCGCGTACAGCGTTACAACGCTTACGTCTCCGCCGACATCAATGGCGGCCCTGCGCCGGGCGTGTCGTCCGGCCAGGCCCAGGCCGCGCTGGAAAAGATCGCCGCCGAGGTGCTGCCGAAGGGCGTCACCTTCGAATGGACCGAGCTGACCTACCAGGAGATTTTGTCCGGTAATACGATGACCCTGGTGTTCCCGCTGTGCGTGCTGCTGGTCTTCCTGGTGCTGGCCGCGCAGTACGAAAGCTGGACCCTGCCGCTGGCAGTCATCCTGATCGTGCCGATGTCGATCCTGTGCGCGCTGATCGGCGTGAAGCTGACCGGTGGCGACAACAACATCTTCACCCAGATCGCGCTGTTCGTGCTGGTGGGGCTGGCGTCGAAGAATGCGATCCTGATCGTGGAGTTTGCGCGTGAACTCGAAGACCACGGCCGTACGATCGTCGAAGCTGCCCTCGAAGCTTGCCGCCTGCGCCTGCGTCCGATCCTGATGACGTCGATCGCCTTCATCATGGGTGTGGTGCCGCTGGTGTTCTCGACCGGTGCTGGCGCCGAGATGCGCCATGCGATGGGCGTGGCGGTATTTGGCGGCATGCTGGGCGTGACCTTCTTCGGCCTGTTCCTGACGCCGGTGTTTTATGTCCTGCTGCGCACATTTGCAGACCGCCTCGGAAAGAAGACCCCTGTGGCAGCCGCTGCAAAACTGGAAGGGACCGTGTAATGAACAAGCTCACACAACGACTCTCGCCGCTGCTCGCCGCTTTACTGCTGGTTGCGTGCTCCACGGTGCCTGAACTGAAACAGCCGCAGGTCGAGGTGCCGCAGGCCTTCAAGGAAGTACAGGCGCCGGACGGCACGCAATGGAAGCCGGCGCAGCCCGCGGAAGCGCAGGCGCGCGGCCAGTGGTGGCTGGCGTTTGGCGACAGCACGCTGACCAGCCTGATCGACGAGGCCACCCGTGCCAACGCCAGCCTGGCGGTGGCGGCGGCGCGTGTAAAACAGGCGCGCGCCATTGCCGGCATCACCGACGCAAGCCGCGGTGTGCAGCTGGGCGCTGGCGTCGGCGGCCAGCGCGGCCGCGCCTCCGCTGTATCGCTCGGGCTGCCCGAAGGGACTGATGTCGCAGCAACGAATTCCTACCAGGCGGCGCTGACCGCCAGCTACGAAGTGGACCTGTTCGGCCGCCTCGCCGCCGGCAGCAGCGCTTCGCAGGCCGATGCGCAGGCATCGGAAGCGACCTACAAGTCCGTGCTGCTGGCGTTGCAGGCCGACGTGGCGCAAACCTGGTTCCGCCTGCGCGCCGCGAATGCTGAACTGGAAACGCTGAACCGCACGGTCGACCTGCGCACCCAGAGCGTCAAGGTCAACCAGAGCCGCTATGACAACGGCGACATCGGCGAATTCGACCTGGCCCGCGCCAAGACCGAACTGGCAACCGCCAAGGCGGAAGCCATCGGCGTGCAGCGCAAGCGCACGCAAAACGAGCACGCGCTTGCCGTCTTGCTGGGTAAGCCCGCATCATCGTTCACTGCGGAAGACAAATCGCTGGCCGACGCGGCGCAGTTGCCCGCGATTCCGGCCGGGCTGCCCTCCACGCTGCTCGAACGCCGTCCCGACATCACCGCCGCGCAGCTTGCAATGACGGCGTCGAACGCGCGTATTGGCGTCGCAAAGTCCGCGATGTTCCCGGCGCTCGCCCTGACCGGCAGCGGCGGCGGCGAGTCTGCCAGCCTGTCCGACGTCTTCAAGTGGAGCAGCCGCTCGTGGGTGCTGGGCGCGCTGATGTCGATGCCCATACTCGATGGTGGCCGCAACAAGGCCAACATCGCCCGCAGCGAAGCGGTGCTGGAGGAGTCGGTGGCCTCGTACCGCCAGAGCGTACTGGTGGCGTTTGCGGAAGTCGAGGACAACCTCGCCGGCCTGCGCATCCTGGCGGGGCAGGCGGAGCAGATCGATGCGGCAGTCGTGTCGGCGCGCCGTTCGGCGGACCTCGCGCAGAAGCTGTACGACGCCGGACGTTCGAGCTACCTGGACCTGCTGGACGCGCAGCGCAACCTGGCAGCCATCGAACGCAATGCAGTCCTGCTGCGCGGCGACCGCGCGGTGACGACGGTGGCGCTTATCCGCTCGCTGGGCGGCGGCTGGGATTGACGCAGGTAGTACCTGATAATTGAGATAGCACCGCACCCCCATATTTTCCTGGATAATGTCTCGATGACATGGCCAGGCTGATATGGGGGTTTTTTTATGCGCGGGACTTTGCCGGGGGCTGCGTACACGGGCTGCCCAATTGAAGTGAGAGAGGCCGACACATGACCACATTCATCGCCCTCCTTCGCGCCGTCAATGTTGGCGGAACAGGCAAGCTTCCAATGAGCGAACTGAAGACGATGTGTGAAGCCATCGGTTTTTCCAATGTACGCACCTACATCGCGAGCGGCAACGTGGTGTTCGACAGCGCGCTGGCGGAAAACCAGGTCGCCAAAAAACTGGCTGCGAGCCTGGAAGAATATGCCGGCAAGCCGGTTGGCGTAATGGTGCGCACAGGGCCGGAAATGACTGCCGTCCTCAAGGCAAATCCGTTCAAGGATGCGGCACCCAATCTGACGTTTGCGATCTTTCTCGACACAGCGCCGCCGGTTGACGCGATTGATAATGTACGCGGCCGGCAGGACGAAGAACTGGCGTTGGGCACACGGGAGATCTATGTTACCTACCCAGGCGGCAGCGGGGCGTCCAAACTGAAAATCCCCGCAGCAGCGACCGGGACCGCCCGCAACATGAATACCATCGCCAAGCTTGCTGAAATGGCGGGCGCATAGCGTTAGGCGATCAAAGTCAATCCCGTCATTCCCGCGAAAGCGGGAATCCATGCTGAGCAAGCTCTGGACACGCAGTTTGGGTCCCCGCATTCGCGGGGACGACGGTTAGAGAACCCGCTTGAACGTGCGGCGCACGGTCTCGCGGTCACCACAGTCGAAATGCCACCACTCGCTGTTGATGCCGACGAAACCGGCATGCGTCATCGCGTCACGCAGCAGCTGGCGGTTGGCGATATGTTCATGCGTGATCTCGCCGCGTTCCAGCAGCTGCGATTCGAGCGCGGGATGCGACTTCTCGCTCAGGTCATCGAAACCCGTTCCCATGTCCAGCTCACGCCCTTCTTCGTCGAGGATCGTCAGGTCCAGCGCCATGCCGAACGAGTGGATCGAGCCTCGCTCAGGGTTGGCAAGGTACATGCGCAGGTCGGTGCCGTCGAGCGCGTCCCACAGCTGCTGCTGCACGCGTTGCGGGCGAAGCGCATCGAGGATCAGCGGCGTGTAGCCAGGCCGCTTGTCGGCCAGCCATGCCACCACTTTTTCCAGCGCGGCCGCCGCGTCGCGGTGCAGCCATGCGCAATCAAACGGCGAGTACAAGTCGCGGCCGACGAAATTGTCGGGAGTGCCATATCGCAATTCGACAGCGATTCCATCGATCGTCGACAGGTGCCGGAAATCCGGGCTGCTTTCGATATCTTCGCTGGCAATACCTTGAATCACTGACATCCCCTCTCGATACATTTGCGCGCGGTCGCGCCGATACTGTTGGCTAATTCACGGGCCACGTGCGACAGCGGCGAGTGGCTCGCCGTCAGCAGGTAGAGCTGCACCGGAATCGCCGGCGCCCACGGGCGTCGTTGCAGCTTGTCGCTCGCCGACGCAGCGGTAAACGGGTCGACCACCGCCATGCCGGCGCCGGCTTCCACCAGTGAGCGCGCAATCTGGTAGGTCTGCACCACGGTGTTGAAGACCGGTTGGATGCCCTGTGCTTCGCAGGAGGCAACCAGTAGCTCGCCCAGCGGGTCGTTGTCGGTCATGCCGATCAGCTCGCCGACAAGGCCTTCGGCCGCCACCGGCTGGCGGCATTCTTCCTCGGTCCAGGTTCCGGCAGGCGCAATAACAGTCATCACGCCCTGCGCGATTGGCTCGGCGACGATGCCTGGGTGACGCGGATCTTGCAGCGACAGCGCCAGGTCGGCTTCGCCAAGGCGCAGCGTGTTGACGATTTCGCTGGTGTGGTGGGTGCCGAGCTCGCAGCGGGTTTCCGGATATTCGCGCCGCCACAGCGTCATCGCTTCAGGCAGCACACTGATGGCGATGGTTGGCGTCGATACCAGCCGCACCGTTTCCAGCGCGCGGCCCTTGAGGCTGGCCGCCAGGCGGCGGATGCCTTGCAAGTCGCGGTTCAGCTTTTCGGTTTCGACGAACAGGCGGTGCGCTTCCGGCTTCGGGTACAGCTTGCCGCGCACGCGTTCGAACAGCGGCATGCCGAGCTGGAGTTCGGCGTGCTGCAGCACCTTGGTCACCGCAGGTTGCGAGATATGCAGGACCTGGGCGGCACCGCTGATGGTACCGACCTGCATGATGGCGTGGAATACTTCTATATGACGCAGCCGCATCGCTTTATCCCTTGTATGGTGGACGCGCGCCGATGCGCGAATGTTTCGCAGGATAGCGCAAAACCCGGGCCACCGTTAATAATCACTTCTGGACCGGAATGACCGGCGCTGGGACTGGCGCAGGCTCTGGCGCCGGCGCTGGTACTGGTGCTGGCACCGGTTCTGGTACTGGCGTCACCACAGGCGCTGGCACAGCTGCTGGCAGGACCGGCGATGGCACGAGCGCTTCGAGCATTGCCGCAGTTTCCGCGTCCGGGGTGCCATCGATCGTCATTGGACGATAGCGCATCTGGAATGCGGTAATGACATTGCGCGTTTCCTTGTCCAACAGGCCGTTGCGCGGAACCGCGTAGCCGAAGGTGGCCAGCTTTTCCTGGAACCACAGGGCGTCAGGCAGCAGTTGCTCGAAGCCCGGCCTGGCGGCGGCGACCTTCGCGGCGTCCGGCCACACGGTCAGGCCGTGTTTCGCCAGCTCATGCCACGGGAACATCGGGCCCGGGTCCTGCTTGCGCTGCGGGGCGATGTCGGCGTGGCCGATGATGTTTTCCGGCGGGATGTTGTGCTCCTTGACGATCTTCTTCAGCAGCGGAATCAGTTCGTCGATCTGCTCTTTCGGGAACGGATACCAGATGCGCTTGCCGTCGGTCGATTCGGTAAAGCCCGGGTTGACGATCTCGATGCCGATCGAGCTGGTGTTGAGCAAGGTGTAGTTCTTCCAGCTCGACACGCCGGCGTGGTTGGCCTGGCGGGTTTCGTCAACCAGGCCGTAGATCACCGGCTTTTTTTCGTCGGTCAGCAGGTAGTGGCTGCTGACGACCTGCTCGGTCAGGATCTTGATCGAGCTCGGCAGGTTGGCCACCGTGTAGTGTAGGACAACAAACTTGACGCGGCTGCTCTGGCTCTTGGCAGTCAGCGACTTGTCGATGCGTGGTCCGGTGGCGCAGCCAGCGAGCAGGGCAATCAGGGAGAGGGCGAGCAGCTTCTTCATGTGTCGTTTCCGGTAGCGTTAATCGTTAATACGTGCGGCGATGCGGGCGGCGGCATGGTGCGCGCGCCCGACGGTGTGGGTTAGCTGGATATCGGCGGGCAGTGCCGCGCGCATGGCGGCGGCAATTGATGGATGCAGCGCCGATGCGCGGCCAGCCAGCACGACAGGGCGCGGGCCGAAGCGGCGGGTCAGCGCGCTGGCGAGGCGCGCCAGTTCGCGTCCGGCTTCCTCCAGGATGCGCGCGGCGACCGGGTCTTGTCCGGCAGTGGCGGCGACGGCCAGCGCCAGTTTGCCGACTTCACCCCGCTCCTGGCCATAGATGAACTGGCGCGACAGCGACCAGTCGCTGCCGCCGATATAGTCAAACACGGCGCGCGCCATCGCGGATTTTTCCCAGCAACCGGGGTCTTCGTCCTCGGCGCGCCAGATGTGGCGCAGCGCTTCGCGGGCGATCCAGAAGCCGCCGCCGCCGTCGTCGAGCACGACGCCGCGGCCGCCTGCACGGTGGAACTCGCCTTCATTGTCGATCCACGCGCCAATCGAGCCGGTGCCGGCGTACACCAGGTAGCCTTCACCGCGCTTGAAGCTGTCGAGGTAAGCGATTTCGATGTCGTTGCAGAGGGTAACCGCGGATGGGTCGAGGCCAAGCAGTTCGCCCAGCCAGGTTTGCAGCAGCGCGCCGTCGCCGCCAAAGCCGGTCAGGCCGGCAGAAACATGGCTCGGGCGCCCATGCGCCAGCGCCGCGGCCGCCAGCTCGCTGAAGCTGGCGTGGATACGTTCGCGTCCGTCGGTGCTGCCCATATGTAAGGCAGACAGGCCCGCGACCTGTCCTTCGGCCACGATGCTGCCGTCGCACCGGGCCAGGGCCCAGCGCGTCTGCGTGCCGCCTGCATCGATACCAAGGCCGAGGCCGCTTTCCGGTTCGCCGTCCAAACTGTTCATTTCCTGTTCCGCAGTCTCATCTCGTCATTCCCGTGCAAACGGGAATCCATGCTGAGCTTGTATGCCAGCGCTGTATGGGTTCCCGCGTTCGCGGGAATGACGTTTAGTAACTTGCAAGTGTACGGCCAAGCATTTCCCCCTGCGAATGAAAGCTTGGCCCGTATTCATGACAAAAGGTTATACGGGGGTAGTTTCCGTTTATTTCGTGGCAACGCCTGGCACCGATACCCGCTTGCCTTCGATGCCGAGCCGGTCGACGCCGCTGACCACGACTGCGCTGGCCGGGCCGTACTTTGCATCGTCAGCGACGGTAAAGTCGGTCGTCGACACTGGCGCCACCGCAAACTTCCACTGGTCGCCATGGCGCGACCAGATCGCGTACTGCGCGTTGGCGCGGCCGGCGGCCAGTTTCAGCTTGACGCCGCCTGCTGCGCGGGCAGCACGCACTGTTGGCGTACCGGGCGCCGTATTGCCCAGCCACGGCGTGGCCGGCACCAGCGCCGGCGCCGTGTAGTGCACCGCCTTGAGCTGGTCGGCGATGCCCTCGCGGTTTTCCATGATCGCCGCCATGCTGAAATGCACGTGGCCGGTGGCGGCCGGGCGCTCGCGCGTCACCTGGATCTGTTTCAGCACTTCGGCCGGTGCATACGACTTGGTCGCCGCGCCGATGCGGCTGGTGAACAGGCCCGGCCAGATATGGCGGCCCTTTGCATTCTGCGCCAGCCAGTAGTCGAGCAACACGTCGTAGGCCTGCGGCGTCTGCGAGATCGGCCAGTACAGCTGGGGCGTGAAGTAATCGACCCAGCCTTTTTCGAGCCACAGCTCGGCGTCCGCGTACAGCTTGTCGTACTGGCTGAAGCCCGAGATCGTGGGCGGGCGGCGGTCCGGACGGGCGATCCCGAACGGGCTGATGCCAAAGCGGACCCAGCTTTTCTCGCGGTGGACGCCCTTGTAGATTTCTTCGATCAGGCGGTTGACGTTATCGCGGCGCCAGTTGGCCCGGTCGAGCCTGCCACCGCCCTGCACATAGCGGTTCCACGACGGCTGGTCCGGGAAATCGAGCTCGGTCTTTGCCGCGGTGCCGTCCAGCGCCGCAGCTTCGGCGCCGGTGGCGCCAGGCGCTTCGATCGGATACGGGTAGAAATAGTCGTCCAGGTGCACGCCATCGACGTCGTAGCGGCGCACCACGTCGAGGATGACGTCGAGGGTCTGCTTCGATGCCGATGCTTCGCCCGGGTCCATCCACAGGAACTTGCCGTAGCTTTTCACGGCGGCCGGGTTACTGCGCGAAATATGCGAGGCCACGTTGGGCGACTTGGCCGTTGCATGGCGCGCGCGGTAGGGGTTGAACCAGGCGTGCAGCTCGAGGCCACGCGCATGCGCCTCGGTTACCCAGAACTTCAGCGGGTCGTACCATGGCTTCGGCGATTCGCCCTGCGTGCCGTTGAGGTACTCGGTCCAAGGCTCCAGCTTCGACGGATAGATCGCGTCGGCGCTCGGGCGCACCTGCAGCACGATCGCGTTCATGTTCAGCGCCTTGGCACGGTCCAGGATGGCAATGGCTTCGGCCTGTTGCTGCGCGGCGGTCAGGTTCTGTTTGGTCGGCCAGTCGATATTGGCCACCGTCGATACCCACGCTGCGCGAAATTCGCGCGGGGCTGCCGGCGGTTCGACCTCGTTGCCCACGGCAGGGATGGTGGCTGGTGTGGCGGTCAACGGCGCGCCAGCAACCGTCTTGCCCGGCTTCACCGTGGTACAGCTCGTCATCAGACCGCCAAGCGCCACCGCGCCGGCAATACCCGCAAGCGCAAACGCGCGTTTTTTCAAATTAGGCTGCACAACCGTTCCCCAAATATTTTCGTTTTTAAACTTTTACAAACCACTTCTTGCGCCACATGAACCATGCAATGGCGAACATGCCAGCGTTAAACAGCAAAGCATAAAGCAAAGACGTGTTGACCGGCGCTATCGGCAGCGCGCGGATCGGTGCATACAGGCTCTTGCCCAGCGATAGGGCGGCGCCGTCGGGCTGATCAAATTTGATGAAGCCGAACATCTTTGCCACCAGGCCCGAGAAAGCGAAGATGAACAGCGCGTTCATGCCGTAGATGACGAAGGGCCTGCTCCAGCGCGCCGCCGCTTCCCGGACCGCGGCATGCGGGTTGACGTCGAGCAGCCAGTAGAACGCGGCAAAGATCACCGTGGCCCAGCCGGCAGCGAGCAGGCTGTATGACGGCGTCCACAGGCTTTTATTGATCGGCATGAGGATGCTGTCGAAAATCACGCCCAGCCACACCAGCAACAGGCCGGCCAGCAACAGCCACACCGTCTGCTCCTGGCGCGGCTGGCGCGACAGCAGCCAGCGCCCGGCCAGCACGCCGAGCAACTGGCTGGCCAGCGCCGGGATGGTGCTGAGCAGGCCTTCCGGGTCCCAGGTTTTGGACTGCGCCCACATGTGGCCGTCGAGCACCATCCGATCGATGTAGGCGCCGAAGTCCTGCCCCGGTTCGAGTACGCCCGCGCCGATGCCGGGCACCGGTACATAAAGCATCAGCACGCTGTAGACGGCGTACAGTCCGGCGATCCAGGCCAGCTGTGCGCGCCAGCTGAAGTAGACGACGATCGGCGCCGCCAGCAGGGTACAGATGGCGATGCGCTGCAGCACCCCGGGAATCCGGACGGTGGCGAAGTTAAAGTGCGGGATCAGGTTCAGCAAAAAGCCGATCAGGAAGATCAGCGCGGCGCGTTTGGCCAGCTTGGCCAGCAGCTGCGGCTTGTCGGCGCCGGCCGCGGCCAGCCGGCCCAGCGACAGCGCCATCGAGACGCCGCCGATGAACAGGAAGAACGGGAAGATCAGGTCGGTGAAAGTCCAGCCGTGCCATTTGGCATGCGCCAGTTGCGGATACAGGTTGGACCAGTCGCCTGGGTTATTCACCAGCACCATGGCGGCGATGGTGAAGCCACGGAATGCGTCGAGCGACGTGAGCCTGCCTGCCGGTGCCATCCCTTACTGCTTCTTCCCGAATTCGGGGTCGATCTTGACCAGGCCGGCCATGATGAATGCTGGAATCGTCGCGACGCACACCCAGATGAAGAAGTTCTGGTAGCCCATGTACTCCTGGATACGCCCGCTGAACATGCCCGGGACCATCATGCCAAGCGCCATCAGCCCGGTGCAGATCGCGTAGTGCGCGGTCTTGTGGGCGCCTTCCGACACCATGATCATGTACAGCATCATCGCGGTGAAGCCGAAGCCGTAGCCGAATTGCTCGATCGCCAGCGCGGTCGACACGACGTAGATGCTTTGCGGCTGCTCGCTTGCCAGGTAGACAAACACCAGGTCAGGCAGGTGGACGGAAAACACCATCAGCCACAGGCAGCGCTTGAGGCCAAGGCGTGAGATCAGGTAGCCGCCGGCCAGTCCGCCCAAGGTCAGCGCGGTCACGCCGACAGTGCCGTAGGCGATGCCGACCTGCGAGGTGGTCAGGCCGAGGCCGCCTTTTTCCAGCGGGTCCATCAGGAAAGGCGTCACCAGCTTGATCAGCTGCGACTCGCCCAGGCGGTAGGTGAGGATGAAGCCGAGGATCAGCCAGATGTCCTTGCGGCGGAAGAAGCTGGCGAAGGTGGCGAAGAATTCTTTCAGGTAATTATCGCCTTGCACTACTGCGCGGTCGGACTCCGGACGCGGCAAAATGAAGTGGTGGTAGACGAACAGAGCGATGAACATGGCTGCAAGCACGAAGAACACGACCGACCAGGCATAGGCAACGTCGCCGGTTGACTTGATCAGTTCGCCTGCGAGGTAGACCAGCAAGCCCTGGCCCGCAATGTTGGCCAGGCGGTAGAAGGTACTGCGCACGCCGACAAAGGCGGCCTGCTCGTGCTGCTTGAGCCCGAGCATGTAGAAGCCATCGGCGGCAATGTCATGGGTGGCGGAACTGAACGCCATCAGCCACAGCACGGCCAGGCTGACCTGGAAGAAGGACGGCATCTCGATGGTAAATGCCACCAGCGCCAGCGACGCTGCAATGAGGCCCTGCAAGCCGACTACCCACCAGCGCTTGGTGCGGAACATGTCGACGAAGGGAGACCACAGCGGCTTGATGACCCACGGCAGGTACAGCCAGCTGGTATACAGCGCAATGTCGGCGTTGGAGATGCCGAGGTTCTTGTACATGGTGACCGACAAGGTCATCACCACAACGTAAGGAATGGCTTGGCCGAAATACAGCGTCGGAATCCAGGCCCATGGATTTCTCACTTGCGCGTTTTGCATAGATCTTTCTTGATGAGGCGGGCGCTGGCGCCCGCCGGCAACTTATGCGGCGAGTGCCCGGCGCACGCTGCCGCGCGCCGTTTCAAGCAGGGCCCTGGCCTGGGTGACGTCGGTATTCCGCTTCAAGGCCACGACCGCAACCTTGACATGGAAATCGCATTGTTCCAGCACCGCCCGCGCTGCCGTTTCGTCGGCGCCTGTGGCAATCATGGTCAGGCGGACCGCGCGCCGGATCAGCTTGGCGTTGGTGGGCTTCAAGTCTACCATCAGGTTGCCATAAACCTTGTTCAAACGCACCATTAATGCACTTGAGAAGGTGTTTAGCGCGATCTTCTGCGAGGTGCCTGCCTTCAGGCGGGTGCTGCCGGAAATGATTTCGGAACCGGTGTCGAGGGTCACGCCGATCTCGGCTTCGTTGGCGACCGGCGCGTCGGTGTTGTTGGCAAAGCCCACGGTCAGCGCGCCCAGCTCGCGCGCGGCGCGCAGGGCGCCCAGTACATACGGCGTGCCGCCCGATGCGGCGATCAAGAGGACCACGTCGTTCGGCCCGGCGCCCGCGGCGCGCAGGTCGGCATCGCCCTGGACAAGGTCATCCTCGGCGCCTTCGACCGCGACGAACATCGCCTTGGTGCCGCCGGCCAGCAGCGCAACCGCGCGCTCGGTCGGCCAGGAGAAGGTCGGGTACAGCTCGACGCTGTCGAGTACGCCCAGGCGGCCGGAGGTACCGGCGCCGACATAGATCAGCCGACCACCCGCTTCGATGCGGGGCAGGGCCGCGGTAACGGCCGCGGCGATGCGCGGGGCTGCCGCGCGCACCGCGTTGACGGCGTTGATCTGGTCATCCACCAATGTATTGACCAGTTCAACGGTCGGATACTGGTCGAGTTCGGCGTGCTGCTGGTCTGGAGTTTCGGTTTTTAACATCAGGGGCTCGGTGCGGCGTCAAATTCGTCGGATGGATTGGCCAAGCGAAAACCGCCCGATAGCAATCCGATAAAACCAGTGTAATACCAAATTCGCAGCCTTCGCCATGAAAGGATCAGGCATTGTCATTCCGAAAAGTTATGAAACGCGCCTCATTTCAGCGACGAAATCGTAATGGTCGCTGCGGCAGTAGGAATGGGTCAGCTCGACCGCCTGGCCCGATTCGAGATAGCCGATGCGGGTGATGAACAGCACCGCCTTGCCTTCAGGGATGCCCAGCTGCTCGGCCAAGGTGGCCGGGGCATTCATCGCGCGGATGTGCTGGAGCGCGCGCACCGGCATGTGGCCGGTCTTGTCCAGGTGGGCATACAGGGAATCGCCGACGCCTTCCGGACGCGGCAGGATAGTGGCCGGGATTACGCTCACTTCGTACGCCATCACGACGTCATCTGCCAGGCGCAGGCGTTCGAGGCGGGCCACGCGGGTGTTCGACGGCAGTCCCAGGCTGAGTTGTTCATCGGGGGCGGCCATCACGATGGCCCGCTTCAGCCATTGTGAGCCGGCACGGTAGCCGCGCTGCTCAAGCTGCTCGGAAAAACTGGACAGGTTCGACAAGGGCTGCTCAATGCGCGGCGCCACATAATTGCCGGAGCCACGGCGGCGCACCACCAGGCCCTGGTCGACCAGTTGGTCGATGGCCTTGCGGGCAGTGACGCGGGAAATATCGAGCTGGTCGGACAGCAGGCGTTCTGACGGCAGTGCCTGGTCGACACGGTAGCGGCCCTCGCGCACGTCCTGGATCAGTTTGCGCGCGACCTGCATGTACAAGGGGGAATTGTCGTTCAGGTCGACCCTGAACTCGGTGATGCTGTTGCTCATTGCGGTTCCGCTCATGCTGACGAGTCCGGTAATGGTGCTGTGACCTCAGTGTAATTGCAATAATAAAGTGTGAATAATCACTCCCGCATGAAAGAAAGGCGGATCAATATACTAAAAGGTTATGGGGCCGGATGCACATTTCATTGGCAGCGGCGATGATGGCAATCTATCCTCGCTGAACAACAATCCAAGGGAGACAGCATGAAACAAGGCAGGCGTGCAGTGCTAGGCATGGCGTTATTGGGCGGCGTGGGGCATGTTCTTGGCGGCGCGCCAAAACCAGTAGTCGCCGGTCCGCCGGAGGCCCGCACCGCGCTCGACGCGGAGCTGACGGCCATCGCCCAGGCGCCCGAGTGCCAGCTGTCGAGCATGTCGGTACTGGCCATCCGCGACGGCAAGATCGCCTATGAATTCCAGACTGGCCAGCGCGTTATTGGCACTGGCGGCGCGCCATCGAAAGCAGCCAATGAGCGCACCTTGTACCGGATGGCGTCCATTTCGAAGATGATGACGACACTCGGGCTGATGCGCCTGGTAGAGGACGGCAAGCTGGCGCTGGACGCCGACGCCGGCGGCTATCTCGGCTATCCGCTGCGCAACCCGCACTTCCCGGACCACCCGGTCACCCTCCGCCACCTGCTGAGCCATACCTCCACGCTGCGTGACGACCTCGGCTACTCCTTCCCCGCCGCGAAACCGCTGAAAGCGCTGCTGGTCCCCGGTGGCGAACTGTACGGAAATGGCGCGATGTGGGCGCCCACTGCGGCGCCGGGCCGCTATTTCACCTACTCGAACCTGAACTGGGGCGTCATCGGCACGATCATGGAAAGGGTCAGCGGCGAGCGTTTCGACCGCCTGATGAAGCGCCTGCTGCTTGAGCCGATGGGCCTGCACGGCGGCTACAACCCCTCCGAATTCCCCGCCGGCGACCTGGCCAACCTGTCCACCCTGTACCGCAAGCGCACGGTCGACACCGAAATCTGGAACGCTGCCGGTCCGTGGATTGCCCAGGTGGACGACTACAGCCAGCGACCGCCTGCGCGCCCGGCCGGCATCGATACTTACGTCATCGGCACCAACGCCACCCCGTTCAGCCCGACTGGCGGCATGCGCATGTCCGCGCGCGACATGGGCAAGGTCATGCTGATGCTGATGAACGGGGGCAAACACGAAGGCCGCCAGATTTTGCGGGCGGACACGCTTGCCACCATGTTCGCGCCCCAATGGGCGTTTGACGGCAGCAACGGCGACACCGACAAGGGCCTGTTCAATTACTGGGGACTGGGTAACCAGCACTTCCCGGACAAGCCCGGCATGCAACTGGTCGAAGGCGGCGGATTTGCCGGCGTCGGCCATTTGGGCGAAGCGTACGGGCTGATGTCGGTATTCGCCGCCGACCTGGCTGGCAAGAATGGCATGGTGGTGCTGGTGGGCGGCGTGTCGTCCGACCCGGAGGTGTACAAGGGCAAGTATTCCGCCATGCCCCGTTTTGAGGAACAGATCCTCAGCGCCCTGCACCGCCATGTCATCGCCGGTAAAAAAACCTGAATTCCAACGCCCCGTAAGGGTGCATGAGCAGTGGTTATGGCCGTTCGATCTACATTCATTGGCCCGAAGCGGGGCCAGCGCCTAAGCTCATGCACTAAATTGTAACTATTGGGTCGGAAATGCAGCATGTGATCGTAATTGGTGGAGGTGTCGTTGGCCTGACGTCAGCCTGGTGGCTGGTTGAGGCCGGATACTCGGTCACGCTGCTTGAACGCGAAAGCGAGGTAGGCACCGCCGCCAGCTACCGGAATGGCGGCCAGCTCAGCTACCGCTACGTCTCGCCGCTGGCCGACGCCGGCGTACCGCTCAAGGGGCTGCAATGGCTGATGCAAGCCGACGGCCCGTTGCGCTTCCGTCCCGAAGCCGACCTGCGCCAGTGGCGCTGGCTGGCCAGCTTCCTGGCCAACTGCACAGCCGGCGCCAATGCGAAAACCACCGCCCGCCTGCTCAAGCTCGGCGAGCTCAGCCGCAAGAAAATGGCGGAACTCGAAGTCGTGCTGCCACTGGACGAGTTCGCATGGCGCGACGCCGGCAAGCTGGTCGTCTACCGTTCACGCAGCGTCTTCGACGCCGCGGTAGCCCGTCCCGACTCGGAAGAATCGCGCCAGGTCCTGTCGCCGTCCGAATGCGTGGCGCGCGAACCGGCGCTGGCCGACGCCGAAGGCGTTCTCGCGGGCGGCATCTTCAACAGCGGCGAAGCGGTGGCCGACTGCTACGGCTTCTGCCGCGCGCTCGAAGAGAGGCTCGCGGCCAGCCCGCGCTTCCGCGGCGTGGTCCATGGCGAAGCGCGCGGCTTCGTCACCGAAAACGGCAAGGTCAGCTGGCTCGACACCACGGCGGGCATGCTCTCGGCCGACAGTTTCGTGCTCGCCGCCGGCATCCAGAGCCGCACCCTGGCCGACAGCGCCGGCATCTACCTGCCGCTCTACCCGCTCAAAGGCTACAGCCTGACGGCGCCGATCCGTCCGACCGACCGCGCGCCGGAGATCAGCGTCACCGACTTCGAACGCAAGGTACTGTACGCGCGCATCGGCGACAAGCTGCGGGTAGCGGCGATGGTCGACATGGTCGGCGAAGACAGCTCGATCAACGCAAAGCGGATCGCAAGCCTGACGCGGCAAGTGCGCGCCACGATGCCGCGCGCGGCCGACTACGAGCACATCGAAACCTGGGCCGGGCTGCGTCCCGCCACGCCGACCAGCGCCCCGATTGTCGGCGCCACCGAATACCCGAACCTCTGGCTCAACGTCGGCCACGGCCCGCTCGGCTTCACCTTCGCCTGCGGCACGGCCAGCATCCTTGCCGACCTCATGAGCGGCAAGCCTGCGCCGATCCCCCTAGCCGGCCTGACCCTCTAAAAAGATTTCCCAATTCGGGGTCAGACCCCGATTCTGGAAAGATTACCTGGCCGCCCCCCCCAAAGTTCGAGGTTCGTCCAGGAGACGGACCCACGGCCGGGCTGACTCGCTAAAACTTGTCCAATTCGGGGTCAGACCCCAATTCTGGAAAGATTACCTGGCCATCACCCCAACTTCGGGATGTGCCCCCGGGGACGGACCCCGAAGTTGCCGGCAGCCGCGCGAACATCAAATGCGTCGCACGCGCGCATTGCCAGAACCACCCCTGACTGCCGGGAAATTGCCAGAATTGGGGTCTGACCCCGATTCTGGAAAGATTGCCGAAAATGAGGTCTGACCCCGATTCTGGAAAGATTGCCGGAAACGGGGTCTGACCCTGATTTTTCTGTCCCGCGGGACGGACCCCGAACTGCGGGACGTGGCTTCACTTCAGAATCCGCTGCTTGATGCAGGGCGTTGTGCCAAGTATTCTTTACTTGTAGGCGTTCTTGTCAGGAGGCTGAGTGAGCATTCCTTCAGTTGCCGAAAATATGGGCCAGCCCAGCCTTAAGCGGGTGATGGGGCCGTGGCTGCTGATGCTGTTTATCGTGGGCGATATCCTCGGTACCGGCATCTACGCACTCACCGGCCAGGTGGCCAAACAGGTCGGCGGCGTGGTGTGGCTGCCCTTCGTCGTGGCCTTCGCCGTCGCGCTGATGACCGCTTTCAGCTACCTCGAACTCGTCACCAAGTATCCAAGGGCCGCCGGTGCCGCCCTCTACACCCACAAGGCTTTCGGCATCCACTTCGTTACCTTCATCGTCGCGTTTGCCGTCATGTCTTCGGGCATCACGTCGGCGTCGACCGCTTCGCGAGCATTTGCGGCAAACCTGTCCAATGCCTTCGACCTCAACCTGGCCGGCGGCATCGGCATCACGCTGGCCGGCCTCGCCTTCATGGCGCTGGTGGCGGCAGTTAATTTCCGCGGCGTGGGCGAGAGCGTGAAATTCAACGTCGTCCTTACCTGCGTCGAACTGAGCGGTCTCTTGATCATCATCGTCATCGGGGCGCTGGCCATCTCCGCCGGCGAGGGCGACGTGTCCCGTGCCTTCGAATTCAAGGCCGCCGAGGATGGCGGCACATTCTGGCCCGTTATGGCGGGAACCACGCTCGCCTTCTTCGCCATGGTCGGCTTCGAGGATTCCGTCAACATGGCCGAGGAGTGCAAGGACCCGGTCCGCCACTTCCCGAAAGTGCTGCTGGCCGGACTCGTCATAACCGGGCTGATCTATGTCGCGGTGTCGGTGTCCGCAATCACGCTGGTGCCCGCCCAGCAACTGGGGGAAGGCGAGACGCCGCTGCTGCAGGTCGTCGAAGCAGGCGCTCCCAACTTTCCGCTCTGGATCTTCGGCATCATCACGATGTTTGCGGTGGCTAATAGTGCGCTGATCAACATGCTGATGGCCAGCCGGCTGCTGTATGGCATGAGCAACGAGCACGTGTTGCCCGCCGTGCTGGGCAAAGTGCACCTGAAGCGGCGCACGCCCTACGTTGCGATCGGTGTTACGACCTTGCTTGCCTTTGGCCTGATTACCTTCGTCGGCGAAGTGCCCGCACTGGGTGGAACCACCGCCTTGCTATTGTTGTGCGTATTTGCAGTGGTGAATATCGCCGTGCTCGTGCTACGCCGCGACCCGGTCGCCCACGAGCATTTCAGGACCCCTGTGTTCCTGCCGGTCCTGGGCGCGCTGTCATGCGCCTTCCTCGCCGGGCCGTGGACGGGACGTGACCCGGTCCAGTACAAGGTCGCCGGCGTCCTGCTCGGTATCGGCGTTGCCCTCTGGGTGGTCACAGTCCTGCTGAACCGCGCAAGCGGGAAGACGCCGGTTAACGCACCGGCAAGCGGGAGTGATTAAGCTGCCTTACGGCGGCGCGCGGCGAGTACGCCGAACAGTCCCAGTCCCAGCAAGGCGACCGAAGTAGGTTCCGGCACTGCAGTATCCGGCAGCGCGACCGTCACCTGGCCCAGGCTGCGAGCATCGGCGTCGAATGCGCTATACAGGAGATTGTCGTTGACGTCGAAAAACGCCACGTTATACATATCACGGTCGGAGCAGCAATCGAGACGGCCGTAGATCGTAAAGCTGTCGAGTTCAACGGTCGAGGCAAAGCGAATCGTCAGGTTTCCGCTATAGCCAAATGCCGGGTGGTACATATTGGGGAAGTTCTGGTTGAGGTTGCCGTCAATCGCCTTGTCCGGCGTCGAAGCCCAATCCCAGGTGCCGGTAGTGGTGCTGGCAGTTGCTCCCTGCGATGCCAGCGCCACATTCGTGCCCGTCCCGTGCTCGAACGCCTGGAACTCAGCCACTTGCAGGCCACGCGGGTTGGTCAGCGTGACGTAGCTGACATTAATCAATCCGGCATGCACAGGTGCTGCGAGGGTGGCGGCGAGTGTCACGAGGGCGAGGGCTAGTTTCATGGATGGGTCCGAGTAGTGTGATTAATAAGTTTAATATCATCAAAGCAATTTTGATGCCAGAAATAAATAGTTCATTTAATCAACACGTTAGCGCCGCGCGTCAGGGCGCAGTGTTGGGCGGTGTAAAGTTTGCCGACACGACACCCTGCGCCGGCGGGCTGAAATAACGGATAATGTCGCCATGCCAAAAATACCAGCCTCCTGCCCCTGCGGCGGCCCATCGTTTCCCACCTGTTGCGGGCCTTACCTGTCCGGCGAAGCGGTGCCGCAGACCGCCGAAGCCCTGATGCGTTCGCGCTATACGGCGTACACGCTCGGTGACGGGGCCTACCTGAGCGCGACCTGGCATCCCAGCACCCGCCCCGACGAGCCGATCGTGAACGAAAACGAAAGATTGCAGTGGCTGGGACTTGAGGTAAAATCTGCTTTACGTTTACGTCAACGTAAAGTAAATACAGCGGACGACGACACGGTGGAATTTGTCGCCCGCTACAAGATCGGCGGCCGCGCCCATCGCCTGCACGAAGTGAGCCGCTTCGTGCGCGAGACCGGCAGCGGCGGCGTGCCGCGCTGGTACTACCTTGACGGCAGTTTCCCCGAATAAGACGAAGGTCAGAAAAGGATCGCAATGCCCCATATCGACAGCAAACTCAATCCGCGCGGCGACGATTTCAAAGCCAATGCCAGTGCCATGCAGCTCATCGTCGACGATTTGCGCGCCAAGGTGGCGGCAGCGTCGGCCGGCGGCGGCGCCGCAGCCAGCGCCAAGCATGTCGCACGCGGCAAACTGCTGCCGCGCGACCGCGTGCAGATGCTGCTCGATCCGGGCACGCCCTTCCTCGAGCTGTCGCAACTGGCGGCCTACGAAATGTACGACAACGCCGCCCCTGCGGCCGGCATCATCACCGGCATCGGCCGCGTGGCCGGCCAGGAGTGCGTGATCGTCTGTAACGACGCCACCGTCAAGGGCGGCACCTACTACCCGATGACGGTCAAGAAGCACCTGCGCGCGCAGGAGATCGCCGACCAGAACAACCTGCCGTGCATCTACCTGGTGGACTCGGGCGGCGCCAACCTGCCAAACCAGGACGACGTGTTCCCGGACCGCGACCACTTCGGCCGCATCTTCTACAACCAGGCCAACCTGTCCGCCAAGGGCATCCCGCAGATCGCCGTGGTGATGGGTTCCTGCACCGCGGGCGGCGCCTACGTGCCTGCGATGAGCGACGAGTCGATCATCGTCAAGGAACAGGGCACCATCTTCCTGGGCGGCCCGCCGCTGGTGAAAGCCGCCACCGGCGAAGTGGTGACCGCAGAAGACCTGGGCGGCGGCGATGTCCACACCCGCCTGTCCGGCGTGGTCGACCACCTTGCCCAGAACGACCTGCACGCGCTGTCGCTGGCGCGCACCATCGTGTCGAACCTGAACCGCACCAAGCCGCAGCAGATGGCCTTGCGCGAATCCGTCGAACCGAAATACGCCGCCGAAGAACTGTACGGCGTGATCCCGGTCGATACCCGCAAGCCCTTCGATGTCCGCGAAGTCATCGCGCGCATCGTCGACGGCAGCGAGTTCGATGAATTCAAGGCGCGCTACGGCACCACGCTGGTGTGCGGCTTTGCCCACATATACGGCGTCAAGGTCGGCATTATCGCCAACAACGGCATCTTGTTCTCGGAGTCGGCGCTCAAGGGCACCCACTTCATCGAGCTGTGCTGCCAGCGCAAGATCCCGCTGGTGTTCCTGCAAAATATCACCGGCTTCATGGTCGGCCGCAAATACGAAAACGAAGGCATCGCCCGCAACGGCGCCAAGATGGTGACCGCCGTGGCCACGGCCGCGGTGCCGAAGTTCACCGTGATCATCGGCGGCAGCTTCGGCGCCGGTAACTACGGCATGTGCGGCCGCGCGTTCTCGCCGCGCTTCATGTGGATGTGGCCGAATGCGCGCATTTCCGTCATGGGCGGCGACCAGGCCGCGTCGGTGCTGGCCACCGTCAAGCGCGACGGCATCGAAGGCAAGGGCGGCCAGTGGTCGGCCGAAGAGGAAGCCGCGTTCAAGCAGCCGATCAAGGAGCAGTACGAGCACCAGGGCCACCCTTACTACGCCACCGCGCGCCTGTGGGACGACGGGGTCATCGACCCGGCCGACACCCGCATGGTGCTGGGCCTCGGCTTGTCGGCAGCGCTGAACGCCGAAATCCCGGACACGAAGTTCGGCGTCTTCCGGATGTAAGGAGATTACCTTGAACACGCACCAGACCCTCGACGTCACCGTCGAGAACCGCGTCGCCACCGTCACGCTCAACCGCCCCGACGTGCGCAACGCGTTTAATGAAACCACCATCACCGAGCTGGCGCTGGCCTTCGATGAACTCGGGCGCCGCGAGGACGTGCGCGCGATCGTCCTCGCCGCCAACGGCGTGGCCTTCTGCGCCGGCGCGGACCTGAACTGGATGAAGAAGATGGCGGCCTACTCGGACGCCGAAAACCTCGACGACGCCACTCGCCTGGCCGACATGCTGCGCACGATCTACCTGTGCCCGAAACCGGTCGTGGCCAAGGTACAGGGCGACTGCTACGCCGGCGGCATGGGCCTTGTGGCCGCATGCGACATCGTGGTGGCGGTCGAGGAAGCCAACTTCTGCCTGTCCGAAGTAAAGCTCGGCCTGATCCCGGCCACCATCTCGCCCTACGTCATCAAGGCGATGGGCGAAAACGCCGCGCGCCGCTACTTCGTCACGGCTGAACGCTTCAGCGCGAACGAAGCGCACCGCATCGGCTTCGCGCATGAAGTGGTCGCTGCCGACAAGCTCGACGAGCAGGTGGCGGCCATCGTCAAATCGCTGGTTACCAACAGCCCGAACGCCGTCGCTGAAGCGAAGGTGCTGGTGCGCGACATCGCGGGCAAGGATGTTACCGACGCGCTGCTGCTCGATACCGCGCAGCGTATCGCCAAGATCCGTTCATCGCTTGAGGGGCGCGAAGGTGTCGCTTCCTTCCTCGAAAAGCGCAAACCGTCCTGGCTGAACTGATTGGAATCACGCATGTCACAAGATTGGGTTGCCCGTAGCCTGAAAAGTGTCTGGCACCCGTGCACCCAGATGCAGCACCACGAGACCGTGCCGCTGATCCCGGTCAGCCACGGCCGCGGCGTATGGCTGTACGACCATGACGGCAAGCGCTACTTCGACGCCATCAGCTCATGGTGGGTGAACCTGTTCGGCCACGCGAACCCGCGCATCAACGCAGCGCTGAAGGACCAGCTGGACATGCTGGAGCACGCGATGCTGGCCGGGTTCACGCACGAACCGGTCATCCAGCTGTCGGAGCAGCTGTCTGACATGACCGGCAATGTGCTCGGCCATGCGTTCTACGCATCGGACGGCGCGTCGGCCGTTGAAATCGCGCTGAAGATGAGCTTCCACGCGTGGCGCAATGGCGGCCAGGCGGACAAGCAGGAATTCGTCTGCCTTGAAGGCAGCTACCACGGCGAGACCATCGGCGCGCTTGCCGTGACCGATGTGGCGCTGTTCAAGGATGCTTACGGCCCCCTGCTGCGCGCCGCGCGCACCGTGTCGTCGCCGGACGCGCGCAATGCGCGCGAAGGCGAGACTGCGCAGGATGTCGCGCGCCGCGCCGCCGCCGATGTGGAGCGGCTGTTCGAGGAACGCGCCGGCAAGATCGCGGCCATCATCATCGAGCCGCTGGTGCAGTGCGCCACCGGCATGGCGATGCACGACCCGCTCTACCTGAAGCTAGTGCGCGAGCTGTGCGACCGCCACCAGGTGCACATGATCGTCGACGAGATCGCGGTCGGCTGCGGGCGCACCGGCACCTTCTTCGCCTGCGAGCAGGCCGCCATCTGGCCCGACTTCCTGTGCCTGTCCAAAGGCATCAGCGGCGGCTACCTGCCCTTGTCGCTGGTACTGACGCGCGACGAGGTCTACCAGGCTTTCTACAGCACCGACGTACGCCGCGGCTTCCTGCACTCGCACTCGTACACCGGCAATCCGCTGGCCTGCCGCGCCGCGCTGGCCACCCTGGCGATCTTCCGCGAAGACGATGTTTTGAACCGCAACCGCACGCGCGCCGAACGCTTGAGCGCCGCGCTGGCGCCGCTGGCCAGCCATGAGCGCGTGAAGAACTTCCGCCAGCGCGGCATGATCTGGGCCTTCGACGCCGTCGAGCCGGACGCCGCCCGTGCATCCACTTTTTCGCGCCGCTTCTTTGCCAGCGCCCTCGACAACGAGCTGCTGCTGCGCCCGATCGGCCGCACTGTGTACCTGATGCCGCCGTACGTATTGAGCGACGACGACATCGACGGACTGGCCGCGCGCACGCGTACCGTGTTCGAGTCCGTGATTACGGCCTGACCGATGGACCTGATCGCATCCCTCGACCGCAAGCTGAAGGCCCTCGACGAGCAAAGCCTGACCCGCCGGCGCCGAATCGTCGAAACGCCCTCGGCGCCGCGCCTGGTCGTCGATGGCCGCCCGATGCTGGCGTTCTGCAGCAACGACTACCTTGGCCTCGCCGCCCACCCGGTGGTCATCGAAGCGCTGCGCGAAGGCGCGTCGCTGTATGGCGCCGGCAGCGGCGCATCGCACCTGATCAGCGGCCATGGCCGCGCCCATGAGCTGCTCGAGGAGCGCCTCGCCGGGTTCCTCAGCCCGCACCTCGAATCGGCGCGCGCGCTGTCGTTCTGCACCGGCTACATGGCCAACCTGGCGATGTTGACGGCGCTGGGCCAAGACGCCGACGCCGAGATCTTTTCCGAGTCGCTGAACCACGCCTCGCTGATCGATGGCGCCAGGCTCGCGCGCGCCAGCGTCAAGGTGTATCCGCACGCCGACCTCGATGCGCTGGCCGCGCTGCTCGAAGCCAGCAACGCCACCACCAAGCTGGTTGTCACCGACAGCGTATTCAGCATGGACGGCGACCTGGCGCCGCTGCCGCAGATGCTGGCGCTGTGCGAACGCCACGGCGCCTGGCTGGCGATCGACGATGCGCACGGCTTCGGCACCCTGGGCGAGCATGGCCGCGGCGCGCTGGAACACTTCGGCCTGCGTTCGCCCAACCTGGTCTATATGGGAACGCTGGGCAAGGCCGCCGGCGTGGGCGGCGCTTTT
The DNA here is from genome assembly GCF_020831365.1 of Massilia agrisoli. GTDB lineage: Bacteria > Pseudomonadota > Gammaproteobacteria > Burkholderiales > Burkholderiaceae_D > Telluria_A > Telluria_A agrisoli. Next base: position 217,923 of record NZ_JAJHPV010000009.1, on the reverse strand, counting down.
ATCGCGGCACATGCCAGCGTGATCGAACTGATGATCCAGCGTGCGCGCCCTTACATTTTCACCACCGCCGCCCCGCCGGCGCTGGCGCACGCGCTGCTGGCCAGCCTGGACATCATCGGCGGCAGCGAAGGCGCCGCGCGCCGCGCCCGTCTGCAAGCCCTGATCGGCCAGCTGGACGACGAACTGACACTGTCGCGCTGGCAGCGTCCCGCGTCGACGACCGCGATCCAGCCAGTTATCATCGGACGTAATGACGAAGCCATGCGGGTCGGCGCCGGCTTGTACCAGCGCGGGCTGTGGGTCGCGGCGATCCGCCCCCCGACCGTACCCGTGAATACCGCGCGCCTGCGCATTACACTGTCCGCAGCCCATACGCGCGAAGAGGTAACGCACCTGGCTACTGCGCTTAACGAACTGGAAAGGACATGGGATGAGTCTCAATGATCCAACTGACACCGTAGCCGGAACCAAGCTGGCGCCCGAAGCGGAGGCCGCACCTGTGGCGGACCGCCTTCCTTCGCGTTTTTGCTGCTTTGTGACCGGCACCGATACCGAAATCGGCAAGACCCTGGTGTCCGCCGCAATGCTGCACAAGCTGGCGTCAGGCGGCGTGCGCGCCTGCGGCATGAAGCCGGTGGCCGCGGGCGCCGTGATGCGCGACGGCGAACTGCATAACGAAGACGCCGACATGCTGGCCGCCGCGGGCAACGTCCACATGCTGGGTTCCATTACCACCCCGTTCATGCTGACCGAACCGTGCGCGCCGCATATCGCGGCAAAGGTGGACGGCGTCACCATCACCGCGGTGCCCATCATCGCCGCCTATGCCGAAATCGCGGCGGCAGCCGATGCGGTCGTCGTGGAAGGCGTCGGCGGCTTTTGCGTGCCTTTTTCAGATGAATTCGACAGCGCCGACATGGCGCAGCAACTCAACCTGCCGGTGATCCTGGTGGTTGGAGTTCGCCTTGGCTGCATCAACCACGCGCTGTTGACGATCGAAGCGATTGTCGCGCGCGGGCTGGTGCTGGCCGGCTGGGTGGCCAACGAGGTCGACCCGGCGATGGCGTACGTCGATGAGAATATCGAAGCGCTTGCACAGCGGATTCCGGCGCCGATGCTGGGCCGCGTGCCTTACCTGTTAAAACCTTCGGCCGCCGCGGCTGCCGAATTTATCGATCTCGCGGGCTTGCCAGGCTGGCCGACCGCGCGTGACTGAACCACGTCCAAGGAATCACGATGTCCCAAATCCAATCTGTCTCGTTCCACCCGCCTGCCGATCCGATCGGCCTGCCAAAGGAAGCCACCTGGCCGCTGGCCGACGTGCTGGCGCTGTTCGAGCTGCCGTTCAACGACCTGATGTTCCGCGCCCAGACCGTGCACCGCGCTAACTTCCCGGCCGGTGACGTCGAACTGGCCACGCTGTTGTCGATCAAGACCGGCGGCTGCGAGGAAGACTGCAGCTACTGCCCACAGGCGGCACGCTACGACACCGGCGTCGAGGCCAAGAAGATCCTCGGCATCGACACCGTGCTCGATGCAGCCCGCCAGGCCAAGGCCAACGGCGCGACCCGCTTCTGCATGGGCGCGGCATGGCGCAGCCCGAAGGAGCGCGACATGGAGAAGGTCGAGGAGATGGTGCGCGAAGTAAAAGCGCTCGGCCTCGAAACCTGTGCGACCCTCGGCATGCTCGAAGAAGGCCAGGCCGACCGGCTGAAGAAAGCTGGCCTCGACTTCTACAACCACAACCTCGATACCGCGCCCGAGTTCTACAACAACGTGATTTCGACCCGCGAATACCAGGACCGCCTCGATACCCTGGGCCAGGTGCGCAATGCGGGCCTGAAGGTCTGCTGCGGCGGCATCGTCGGCATGGGCGAGTCGCGCCAGCAGCGCGCCGGCCTGATCGCCCAGCTGGCCAACCTGAACCCATATCCGGAATCGGTGCCGGTCAACCACCTGGTGCAGGTGGAAGGCACGCCGCTGCACGGCCTCGACCCGCTCGACCCGTTTGAATTCGTCCGCACCATCGCCGTTGCGCGCATCACCATGCCGCAAGCGCGCGTGCGCCTGTCCGCAGGCCGCCGCCAGATGGGCGAAGCCGTGCAGGCGATGTGCTTCCTCGCCGGCGCCAACTCGATCTTCTACGGCGACAAGCTGCTCACGACCGACAACCCGGAAGCCGAAGACGACCGCACGCTGCTGAACAAGCTTGGCCTGCCGACCCGCGCAGCCACGCTCGACTCCGCGCCGAAGGCAAGCTGCGGCGGCTAATCCCAATAACCTGTAAAAAACCGATCGGATACTACGCATGTTCACAAAAATCCTCATCGCCAACCGCGGCGAAATCGCTTGCCGGGTTGCCGCTACGGCGCGCCGCATGGGCATCAAGACCGTCGCCGTGTATTCGGAAGCGGACGCCAACTCGAAGCATGTGGCGGTTTGCGATGAGGCAGTGCTGATCGGCCCCGCAGCGGCCAAGGAAAGCTACCTGGTGGGCGAACGCATCATCGCCGTCGCGATGGCGACCGGCGCGCAGGCCATCCATCCGGGCTACGGCTTCCTGTCCGAGAACGCGGAGTTCGCAGACGCCTGCGACGAAGCGGGCCTGGTATTCATCGGGCCGCCGGGTTCGGCGATGCGCGCGATGGGCTCCAAGTCGGCAGCCAAATCGCTGATGGAAACGGCGAACGTGCCGCTGGTGCCGGGCTACCACGGTGAGCGCCAGGACCCGGATTTTTTGCAGGAACAGGCCGACCGCATCGGCTACCCGGTGCTGCTGAAAGCCAGCGCCGGCGGCGGCGGCAAGGGCATGCGCGTGATCGAACGCGCGGAAGACTTCAAGGCGGCGCTGGACTCGTGCAAGCGCGAGGCGATCAGCTCCTTCGGCGACGACAAGGTGCTGGCTGAAAAATACCTGACCCGCCCGCGCCACATCGAAATCCAGGTGTTCGCGGACACGCACGGCAATTGCGTCTACCTCCACGAGCGCGACTGCTCGGTGCAGCGCCGCCACCAGAAAGTGCTGGAAGAAGCGCCGGCGCCCGGCATGTCGGCCAAACGCCGCAACGAGATGGGCGAAGCGGCGGTGGCCGCGGCCAAGGCCGTGGGCTACGTCGGCGCAGGCACGGTGGAGTTCATCGCCAACCAGGACGGCTCGTTCTACTTCATGGAGATGAACACCCGCCTGCAGGTCGAGCACCCGGTCACCGAAATGATCACCGGGACCGACCTGGTGGAGTGGCAGCTGCGCGTGGCGGCCGGCCAGCAGCTGCCGAAAACGCAGGACGAGCTGGCGATCCACGGCCACTCGATCGAGGCGCGCATCTATGCCGAGAACCCGGAGAAGGGCTTCCTGCCGTCGATCGGCACGCTGCGCCACATGGACACGCCTGCTGCCGTCACGTTCGAACTGGGCGGCACGCCGGGCGGCGCTCCCGCCGCCGTGCGCATCGACTCCGGCGTTCGTGAAGGCGACGCCATTTCGCCGTTCTACGACCCGATGATCGCCAAGCTGATCGTCTGGGGCGCGGACCGCACGCAGGCGCTGGCGCGCATGTCGCAGGCGCTGGCGGAGTTCCAGATCGTCGGCCTGGCGACCAATATCGCCTTCCTCAAGCGGCTGGTGGAAGGCGCCGCCTTCTCCAGCGCCGACCTCGATACCGGCCTGATCGAACGTAACAGCGATACGCTGTTCCCGAAAGCCAAAGCGGCTCCGGTCGGCGCGCTCGCGCTGGCTGCGGTGGCATTGATCGGCGAGGAGACCCACAAATCGGCAGCGGCTTCGGCCAACCCGGACGACCCGTGGGGCAATGCCCGCGGCTGGCGCCTGAACAGCGCCTACCAGCGCCAGCTCTCGTTTACCGATGAATACAGCGCGGCCACGGACACCAAGGCCTATGCGCTCGGCTTGACCTACCATCCGGCCGGCTGGCACCTTGAAGTCGGCGGCGTCGAAGCCGAACTGTCGGTCACCGCGCGCGCCGGCTCGGAAGTGTCGATCAAGCTCGGCGCCACTTCGATACACGGCAATGTAAGGCGCGACGGCGACGTGTTCCACGTCTTCACAGGCGGGCGCCACTTTACGCTCACCTACAACGATCCAATGGCGCACGCAGGCGAAGCCGAAGCCGCCGGCGGCCGCCTGACCGCGCCGATGCCCGGCAAGGTCGTGGCGGTGCTTGCAAAAGCCGGCCAGGAAGTGAAGAAAGGCGATGCGCTGGTCATCATGGAAGCGATGAAGATGGAACACACCATCGCCGCGCCATCCGATGGCTTGGTCGAGGAAGTGCTGTACCAGGTTGGCGACCAGGTAGCCGACGGCGCACCGCTGCTGGCTTTCAAGGCAGCGTAAAGCAGCATGCGCATCCTCCTGCACCGCGCCGACGGCGTGACCGAACCGTGGATACGCGACTTCGCGGAACTGCTGCCCGAGGCCGAGGTCGTGGTGTGGCAGGAGGGCGCAAGTATCGCGCCGTGCGATTACGCGGTGTTGTGGATGCCGCCGCAAGGGCTGATGGCCGAACTGGCGCATGTAAAGGCGATTTTCCTGACCGGCGCGGGTGCTGACGCCATCCTCAAATATGGCGACGCGCTGCCGCCGGTGCCGATCATCCGCCTGGGCGACGCCGGCATGGCCATCCAGATGGCCGAATATGTGTCGCACTTCGTGCTGCGCTACTTCCGCCGCTTTGACGAATACGAACAACAGGCGCGCGCCGGCGCCTGGGCCCAGCTGCCCCAGCACCGCAAGGAAGATTTTGCGGTCGGCGTGATGGGCATGGGCGTGCTCGGGATGCGCACAATCGAGGCGCTGCTGCACTTCGGCTTCCCGGTACGCGGCTGGAGCCGCACCGCAAAACAGCTCGACGGCGTGGCGTGTTTCAGCGGCTCCGATGGCCTGGCTGAATTCTTGTCCGGCACGCGGGTGCTGGTGTGCATGCTGCCGCTGACGCCCGACACCGCCAACCTGCTCGACCACGCGCGCCTGTCGCAGCTGCCGCAAGGCGCCTACCTGGTCAACGTGGCGCGCGGCGGCCATGTGGCCGAACCGGATCTGCTGGCACTGGTAAGATCGGGGCATATCGCCGGCGCCGCGCTGGACGTGTTCCGCGAAGAGCCGCTGCCGGCGCCGCACCCGTTCTGGGGCGAACCGCGCATCACGGTCACGCCGCACATGTCGGCGCTGACGATCCGCACCGAGAGCATCCGCCAGATGGTGGGCAAAATACACTCGCTGGAAAAAGGCGAGCCAGTGGCCGACGTGGTCGACCGCACCCGAGGTTATTGAGATAGCGAGGACGAACATGAGCACCCAGCCAGAACTGCCGAAAAAGGTAAAGATCGTCGAAGTCGGCCCGCGCGACGGCCTGCAAAACGAGAAGGAAGCCGTGCCTGCCGACGTCAAGGTCGAGCTGGTCGACCGGCTGTCGCGCGCGGGCTTCCGCAATATTGAGGCGGCATCCTTCGTGTCGCCAAAATGGGTGCCGCAGATGGCCACCAGCACCGAGGTAATGGCCAACATCACCCGGCGCGAAGGCACGGTTTACTCGGCGCTGACACCGAACATGCAGGGCTTCGAGGCGGCGCTGGCCAGCCGCGCCGACGAGGTGGTGATTTTCGGTTCGGCCTCCGAGGCTTTCTCGCAAAAGAACATCAACTGCTCGATCGCGGAATCGATCGCGCGCTTTGAAAGCGTCGCAAAGGCGGCCAAGGAAAATGGCCTGCGCCTGCGCGGCAGCATCAGCTGCGCGTTCGGCTGCCCCTACCAGGGGGAGGTGCCGCTCGACGCGGTGGCCGACGTGGTGGCGCGCATGCGTGACCTGGGCTGCGACGAGATCGACATCGCCGACACCATCGGCGTGTCGACCGCGCGCAAGACGCAGGCGGTGATGCTGGTGGCGGCGCAGGAATTCCACATCGACCGCATCTCCGGCCACTTCCACGACACCTACGGCCAGGCGCTGGCGAACATCTACGCCAGCCTGGAAGTGGGCGTGTCGATCTTCCATTCGTCGGTGGCGGGACTGGGCGGCTGCCCGTATGCGAAAGGCGCCACCGGCAACGTGGCGACCGAGGATGTGCTGTTCCTGATGAACGGCCTTGGCATCGACACCGGCATCGACATCGACCTGGTGGTCGACGCCGGCCAGTTCATTTCGCAGCACCTCGGCCGCAAGGCAGCCAGCCGCGCGGGCAACGCGCTGTTTGCCAAGCGCGCGGGATAATCAGCGGCGGCGAAACAGGGCGACCAGCCCGAGGCCGGCAAGCACCAGCGCGAACGCTGCCGGCTCCGGCACCCCGGTCACGTGTCCGGGTGACGGCAGGACGACGGGGGTGTCCGCCAGGTTGGCGCTGACCACCCTGAAGTCGTCGAAGGAAATCGCATGCAGGTCGTTACGGCCGTGTATTTCAAGCAGCGTGGCGTTGGCGCTCGCGTACAGGCCCGAGAAGGTCGCCTGCGACATCGCGCCGTTCGGCGCCAGCAAAATATCGTCCAGCAACACCCCATCCCAGAACACCGAATACTCCCCGTTGCCCTTGAAGCTGCGGATCCAGAAGCTGAGGTCATATTCGGCGCCGGCGATCGTCGGCAGCAGCTGGCTGATGTAAGCGCCTTCCATCAGCGAGTCGACACAGTGCAGGCCGACGCAGGTGGTGCGCGCCATGCCGGGATCGGTATGTGCCCACAGCGGATCGTTGCCGACGATGAAAAACTGCGCATGCCAATGCGCGGTCCCCAGCTCAAAGCCCGGATTGCGGACAATGTTGATCGGCACCGCCACGACAGGCACGGCCAGCAGGCACAGGGCTGCTGCGGCCAATAGATTCCGTGCTTTCTGGATCATGATTTCCTCGCGAAACGACAGGGGGGTGGGATTCACGCAGGGTGATCATATTTGCCCGTAGGAAATTTGACGCAGGGTTAGATCAAACTCTGCGGGTGGCGGGTTTGAAATTACTCAGGGGTTTTCGGATTTGGGGTGATGCGAAACCGGCGCCCAAAACAAAACAGGCCGACGAGAATAAACTCGTCAGCCTGCCTGCTGAAAACTGGTCGGAGTACAAGGATTCGAACCTTGGACCCCCTGGTCCCAAACCAGGTGCGCTACCGGACTGCGCCACACTCCGAAGAGGCAAGATCATAACGGTTGGAATCGCCGTCGTCAAGGGGGATCGAAAATATAAGAATTTGTAAGCACGCTGTTGTTAGAAAAGCATCCATGGCACCATGTGGCACCGCGATAAATGGGATGCCAGTGAACGCGAATACAGTTCAGTTTGATACAACCGGCGGCGCGGCGCCAGGGCGACCGTACCGGCTGGCTGCGGGCCTGGCGGTTTCGCTGGCCCTGCACGCCGTGCTGCTGGTCGTCTGGCGCCAGCATCAGGCGGGCGGGCCTGCGCCCGACGAGGAAGCCGCCAGCCGCACCATCGCCGTGTGGCTGCGCCCGCCTCCACCGCCGGAGCAGAAGCCTGAACCTGGGCCCCAAGCCACGCCATCCCGGGCCAAATCGGTGGAGAAGACACCGCCAGTGGCCCGGAGCAAGCCGGCGCGTTCCAGCGAATTGATGGCCATACCCGACCCATCGCCAGGCGAGGCCGGGCCGGCCGATGTGTTCTCGGTCGAACCTTCGAAGGAGCCCGCCGGAGGCAAACGCTTCGACCGCGACGCCGCGTTGCGTGTGGCGCGAGACATGGCGGACGATCCTGATCCAGCCAAAGCGGGCACCGCCGTCGGCCAGGTTCCGCCCAGGCCGTATGCCACCGAAACCAAGCTGGCGCGCGCCATCGCCGGCGCCAAGCGGCCCGATTGCAAGGATGGGATTCCGGGAGGACTGCTGGCGCCGCTGATCCTGTTGATGGACAAGAAGGACAGCGGGTGCAAGTGGTAGCAAGCCCCGGTACGCGGGCGGCCTCGCAGACGCCTGCAGCAGCGGCCCCCGATTTTGCCGCTGCTGCCGAGCCTCTCCGGGAGCCGCCCGCGCAAAAAGTTAGACCGCGCCGGTCCGTCGCAGTGCCGCCCCTCGTCAGTCCTGCTGGCCTTTGATCTCCAGGGCGCGTTCGTACAGCGCGTTTTTCTTCAGGCCGGTGATCTGCGCGGCAAGGCTGGCCGCCTGCTTGACCGTGCATTCGGCCAGCAAGATATTGAGCACGCGCTCGGCCTCGACTTCCTGCGCGTCGCTGCTTTCAGCGGCGCCCTCAAGCAGTACGACAAATTCGCCGCGCTCGCGGTTAGGGTCCGCTTTCACCCAGGCCAGCGCTTCCGACAACGGGCAGCGGTGGATTTCTTCAAACAATTTAGTCAGTTCACGCGCAAAGACCACCTGCCGGGCCGGCTCGAACACCTCGGCCAGCGCCCCCACGCAGTCGAGGATGCGGTGGGGCGCCTCGTAGAACACCATGGTTGCCGTCTCGGTCAGCAGGCCGCGCAGCATGTTTTCGCGCTGCTTCGCCTTGGCCGGCAAAAAGCCGATAAACGAGAACCTGTCGTTGACCAGCCCGCTGGCCGACAACGCGGTAACGGCCGCCGACGCGCCCGGCAAGGGCAGCACGCGCAGCCCCGCCGCCAACACGGCGTCGACAATGCGCGCGCCCGGGTCGGACACCGCCGGCGTGCCCGCATCGGAAATCAGCGCCACCCGCTCGCCCTTGTGCAGGCGCGCGATCAGCTTGTCCGCCACCTCGCGTTCATTGTGCTGGTGGGCGGCAATCATCGGCACCGACAAACCGAAGCGGCTGATCAGTTTCGAACTGTTGCGGGTGTCTTCGCAAGCGATCACATCGGCAATCGACAGCAGGTGCAGCGCGCGCAAGGTAATGTCGGTGACATTGCCGATCGGGGTCGCCACGACATACAGGGTTGCGGTAGGATAGGACTGTAATGCCGCTTCGGCAATAACCGGAAGTTGTGCAATCTTGCTTGCGTGAGGTTCTGTCATTTGGGGATGAAATGCTAATAAAAAGTCTGAAAGGCGTGCTGGCCGCCGTGGCCGTGACGATGTTGGGCGCCTGCAGTACGCCTTGCGACGTGTCGGGGCGATTGTGCGCGCCAATTGATCCAAACACAAGGGCGCCGCTGGCCCAGCCACGGGCCGCGCCGCCGGTCCAGCCCGTCGAGCCTGCCGTTCCGGAAGCGGATGTGCAGACCATGCCGATCGATTCGCCCGACAGCCCGGCCCCTGAGGGCCAGTCGGGGGCCGTCCCGGGCGGCAAACAGGTGCGGGTGGGCCTGCTGCTGCCGCTGCGCTCGACAACCCTGGCGCAGCCAGCCGACATCTTGCGCGCCGGCTTCATGGCCGCGCATGCGCGCGAAGGCGCAGGCTTTACCGTGGAGGTGATCGAAACCGGCGACGGCGCCCAGGAAGCCCTCGACGCCTACGCCCGCGCCGTGCAAAGCAACGATATCGTGGTCGGCCCGCTGTCGCGCCCGGCCGTGAGCGCCGTGGCCGGCAGCAGCGCCGCGCGCAAGCCGACCATTGCGCTGAACCACCCGGATGCGGGCACCGTGATTCCCCCGAACATGCTGGTGATCGGCCTGTCGATTGAAGACGAGGCCCGCCAGGCAGCCGCCTGGGTCAGCCGCGAACAGCCGGGCGCGAACGCCCTGATCGTGTCGGGCCCGGCCGCATGGCAGCGCCGCATCGCCACCGCCTTCGCCGACGAGTGGGCCAGGCTGGGGCATGAATCCCAGCTGGTGGAAATTTCCTCCGGCAGCGGCTATGAAATTGAAATGTCGATCGGCAAGCTCAACAGCAAAGTCCAGAACGAAGCGCCGAACCTGATCTTCGCCGCGCTCGACCCTTTCCAGACCCGCCAGGTGCGCGGAGTGATCGGCGCTAACGTCCCGTTTTATGGCGCTTCCTCGGTCAACCCGCGCGCTGTCGCCGGCGACACGCTGCCGGAACTCGACGGCATGCGCATGCTCGACCTGCCGTGGGTGGTCCAGCGCGACAACGCCACCGTGATGGCCTATCCGCGCTGGGCCGGCGCTGAACTGGGGCTCGACATGGAGCGCCTGTACGCGCTCGGCATCGACGCCTTCCGGGTCACCCGCGAAATTGCCCAGGGCCGCACCGCGTTCGAACTGGACGGCGTGACCGGCAAGCTGAAGGGCAGCTTCGGCAATGGCAACGCGCAATTTACCCGCACCATCCCCGCCGCCGTCTACCAGGCCGGCGCCACCCGCCCCATCCTGACCCAGTGACATGTGGCCCGCCCGGCTCAGCGCGAAGCAGCAGCAGGGCCAGCTGGGTGAACAGGAGGCGCTGGCCTACCTGCAGCAGCGCGGCCTGACGCTGCTGGAAGCCAATTTCAACTGCAAGGCCGGCGAAATCGACCTCGTCATGCGCGAGCGCGACACCGTGGTGTTCGTCGAAGTGCGCAAGCGCAACGGCAAGCGCAAGGGCGCCGCCGCCGACAGCATCACCCCCGCCAAACAGCGCCGCATCATCTGCGCAGCCCAGCTGTATTTATCGCGCTTTCCGCGCATGCCCGCCTGCCGTATCGACGTCGTCACCATCGATGGCGGCGCCCTCGAATGGCTACCCAACGCCATTGAGGTGTAAGCATTTTTTTCAGCACTTGCCCGGCTTGCTTTGCGGCTGCACTATAATCGGCACTTATGAATACTCAACGCATCCTCGCACACTTCCAGGAAAGCGCCGACCTGAAGCTCCAATCGGCAAACACCCTCGCCCAACCGATCTCCCAGGCCATCGAACTGATGTTCGGCGCCTTGTCGAATGGCAACAAGATTCTTGCCTGCGGCAACGGCGGCTCGGCTGCCGACTGCCAGCATTTCGCGGCAGAACTGGTTGGCCGCTTTGAACGGGAACGCTTCCCGCTGCCCGCCCTGGCCTTGACCACCGACAGCTCGATCATGACCGCGGTCGGCAATGATTACAGCTACAAGGAGATTTTCTCCAAGCAGGTGCAGGCCTTCGGCCAGGCCGGTGACGTGCTGCTGGCCATTTCGACCTCGGGCAATTCGGCCAACGTGCTGGCGGCAGTCGAAGCGGCGCTGGAACGCGAGATGCGCGTCGTTGCCATGACCGGCAAGGATGGCGGCGCACTCGGAAAAATGCTGACGGACGCCGACGTGCATATCAACGTCGCGCACTCCCGTACCTGCCGCGTCCAGGAAGTTCACCTGGTCACGATTCACTGTATTTGCGACGGCATCGATGTCGCGCTGTTTGGAGGAGATGTTAATGAATAAGCCTGGTTCCCTGATGCGCCCGATGGCGAAAGCCCTTGCTTGCGTCGCACTGCTGACCACGCTCAGCGGCTGCGTCGGCCTGGTTGCCGGCGGCGCCGTGATGACCGCCGTATCGGCCAATGACCGCCGCACCCTGGGCGCCCAGACCGAAGACAAGGCGATCGCGCTCAAGGGCGAATCGCGCGCCAGGAGCATCGTCGGCGAACAAGGCCATGTCAACGTCACCAGCTTCAACCGCAAGGTGCTGCTGACTGGCGAAGTGCGCGACGAAGGCATGAAGGCCGCCGTCGAACGCGAAGTGCGCGCCGTTGGCGGCGTGATGAGCCTGGTCAACGAGCTGGAAATCGGCTCGCCGTCGAAGTACACCACCCGTTCCAACGACGCGCTGATCACCACCAAGGTCAAGGCCAGCCTGGTCGATATGCAGACCATCTCGGCCAACTCGTTCAAGGTGGTCACCGAACGCGGCAACGTCTACCTGATGGGTATCGTCACCCCGCGTGAAGCGCAGATCGGCACCGACGTCGCCCGTGGCGTGTCGGGCGTGCAAAAGGTCGTCAAGGTGTTTGAGTACATCAACGACGTCGACCTGAAGGCGCTGCCGCCGGTGTCGAACGCCACCGGCTCGTAAATTACTGCGATGGCGACCAACAGCTCCCGTTCCTGGATCAAGCCAGCCGTCATCGGCGCGCTGGTGATCGCGCTCGCCGGCGTCGGCTATGCCACGTTCACCAGGAGCACGCCGGCCCCGGATGTCACCTTCATCGACCTCAAGGGCCAGAAGGTCAGCACCCAGAGCCTGCGCGGCAAGGTTGTGATGGTCAATTTCTGGGCGACTTCCTGCGTCACCTGCGTCAAGGAAATGCCGCAGATGGTCGAGACCTACAACAAGTACAAGGGCCAGGGGCTGGAATTCGTTGCGGTGGCGATGCAGTATGACCCGGCCAACTACGTGATCAATTTCACCGAGACGCGCAAGCTGCCGTTTACGGTGGCGCTCGATTCAGGCGGCGACATCGCCAAATCGTTTGGCGACGTGTCGCTGACGCCGACCACTTTTGTGATCGACAAGAACGGCAAGATCATCAAGCGCTACGTGGGCGAACCGAAATTCGCCGACCTGCACAAGCTGCTGGAAAAAGAACTGGCCGGCTAAGCGGCGCACGTCGTTCCCGCGCAGGCGGGAACCTATAAGGCCTGTGAACCGGCGTGCCATGGATTCCCGCCTTCGCGGGAACGACGGCTTGACGGAATTACTTCGGATACAAAATCATCTGGGTGCAACGGAACAAGGCGATCGTCTTTCCGTTTGCCTCATTCGTTACCACCACATCCCACACCTGCGTTGTCCTGCCGAGGTGAATTGGCTTCGCCAGCGCGGCGATTGCGCCTTCACGCACCGTTCCCAGGTGGTTTGACTTCAGTTCGATGGTGGTAAAGCTGTTGGCGCCCTCTGGCAGGTTGGCCATGCAGGCATAGCCGGCGGCAGTGTCGGCAAGGGTGACCACGGTGCCGGCGTGCAGGAATTCATTCGGCGCGAGATGGTGCGGCTTGATGTCGATGCGGGCGCCGACTTCGCCATCTTCGACGCGGGTGATTTCGATGCCCAGGTGGCCGGGCAGGCGCTGGGCGCCGATGGCGTTTGCGCGGTCGAGGGTAAAGTCTGGTGCAGTCATGGTCATGGCCGGAAGTGAAAAGGTAACGGACATTGTACGACCTTGTCCGGAAGGCCGCTGACCGCTGCCTTAACGCCGTTTCCCGCCGCCCTGCTTGACAGCGCCACCCTGCTTCTTGCGCGCCGCCGCGTTCTGCGCGTGCAAGATCGAATCGACCCGCTCCGACGCCGTGCGCGCCAGCTCCTGCGCCAGCTCGATGCTGGGGAAATACTCCGGCACGCGGTAGCTGAGCCACGCATAGGCGGAATACATGCGGCAGGTATCCTCCACCTCCTGCAGGCTCTGGAACATCAGGTCGTTCGGATGCGGCTGCAGCTTGCACACCTTCTTTTTCGCCAGCGAATACGACCAGTGCTCCCACGCGCCCTGCAAGGTCGGCACCTTGGTCGAAATCGGCACCAGCGACAGCATGAACTTCTCGGCCAGCGACAGGGTCAGCGTATCGAGCCAGATCGCCCGCTCCGACTGTTCCTCGGTGATGCGCGGGTAGAAGAACCCGTCCGGCACGTCGATGTTATGCACGAAGCGCTTGAGCAGCTTGACCAGCGAGGTCTCGCCCGTCACCGACGCGATGCGGTGCAGGTGCTCGATCGACGGCGCCACCGAGAACCCGCTGGTGCTCACCGGCGGTATCTTCTCCTTCAGCAGCGAGCGCATCACCTCGTGCGTTTCGTCGTCATAGCCGGCCACAAAGCCTTCCTCGTGCACCCCGTAGCGCCCCGCGCGCCCGGCGATCTGGCGCGCCAGCGCGGCCGGAATCTCTTCTTCCTCGACGCCGTTGAACTTGACGGTCGTGGTCATCACGATGCGCGAAATCGGCAGGTTCAGGCCCATCGCGAGCGCATCGGTGCCCACCACCACATCGGCGGTGCCGTCGCGGAAGCGCTCGGCCTGCGCGCGCCGCACTTCCGGCGACAGGTTGCCGTAGACAGTGGCGACCGACAGGCCCATGTCGGTGATCATGTCGCGCCACATCAGCACTTCGCGGCGCGAGAAGGCGATGACCGCATCGCCGCGCTGCAGGTTGCGCAGCTTGCGCACGGCAGACGGCTCCATCGACAGCGGCGCCTTGCGTTTCAAGACGTGCACTTCGAGTTCGCACTCAAGCCGGTCGGCCAGCGCTTCGATCGCGCGCCGCGCTTCCGGCGCGCCGACCAGGTAGACCACGTTGGCCGGGGCGCCGCAAACCGCGGCGGTCCATGCCGCGCCGCGGTCGCGGTCGGCCAGCATCTGGATCTCGTCGATGACCGCCACTTCAACCGGCGTGCGCGCGTCGAGCATTTCGACCGTGCTGGCGACGTGGGTCGCGCCTTCGACCACGCGGCGTTCCTCGCCGGTGATCAGGCTGACCTTGAGGTCTTCGCCTTCGTGCTCCACGTTGAGCAGGCGCTCGTAGTTCTCGAGCGCCAGCAGGCGCAGCGGCGCGAGGTAGACGCCGCTTTTGGCCTTGGCCAGCGCTTCCATCGCCTTGTGGGTCTTGCCGGAGTTGGTCGGGCCGAGCAGGGCGATGAAGCGGCGGCGCATGCGGCTGGCCACTTCGAACGAGGCCGGATACTCGGCCAGGTTGATGCTTTCCTTGGTGCGCGCGGCGTGGCGTTCTTCCTGTTCGCGCTCGACCGCGTGGGTCAGGCGCTGACGGATCCGTTCGAATACGTATTCGGCCGGCTCGGACGTCTCCAGCTCATCGAGCACGTTGAGGAAGGTGAGGGCGTCGAGGCCGACGTCGTCGGCCGCTTCGAAGATTTCTTCGACAAAGTCGACCGCGCTGCGGTGCAGCGCTTGCGCGGCCGCGTCGGTGACGCGCTCGGTGAGCAGCGCGCGGCGGGCGTCGCGGTCCATCTTGCGCCATTTGCTCGGCTTGGCGAGCACGCCCTGGCTGGGCACCAGCTGGTAGGGAACCGACAGGCCGGCGGTTTCGACCACGCCGGTAAAGCGCACGAAGACCCGGCCTTCCATCTTGATCAGCTGGGCGCCGCGCGCTTCCAGTCCGAGTTCGCGCACCAGCGAGTCGTCATCGCCTTCTTCACGGGCGTCGGGTGAAGCGGATGACGGTGCTGATGTTTTCATGACGGCCTCCGTGGCAATGTTGGCATATACGCCACTATAGCGTAGATGCACGGTCGCCACGGGCACGCCAGGCTGGTGTCCTCAGCTCGCTTTCCAGACCAGCGCCGCCACCCGGCGCAGCTTCGGATAAACCACCGGCACCGTGAGCATCGTGCTGCCTACGGCCATCAGCAACAGGGCGGTGAAGGTGTCGTTGGTGATCACGCCCTTGTCGAGCAGGATATTGACAAAGATGATCATGATCAGGGCCTTGGTCTGCAGCAGCCAGCCGATGATCGATGCTTCGCCGCGCTCCCAGCCGAGGAACCTGCCGGCGATGTGGGTACCCGCCAGCTTGCCGGCCACCGACGCGGCCAGCAGCACGGCTGCGGCCAGGAACACCGCCGGGCCGCCTACCGACCAGTCGGTGCGCAGGCCGGTGCTGAGGAAAAATACCGGCATGATCACCATCAGCACATTGTGGCGCAGCATATCCAGCCTGGCCTGGTCGAACCAGCTGGCGTCCATGACGGCGCCGGCGAGGAAGGCGCCGACCATGAAGTGCAGCCCGGCCCAGTCGGCGGCGAGGGAACACACGGCCAGCCAGACCAGGCTGACGTACCAGCGGTCGCGCTCTTCCAGCCACACCATCAGGCGGCGGAAGGCCGGCGTGGCGACGCCAAACACGGCCAGGAAACCCGCCTGGCGACCTACACGCTCCCAGTCGAGCAGGATCAGCGCCAGCACGCCCCAGATCGCGATGTCGTCCAGGCTGGCGTAGCGCAGGATGCGCTGCCCGATCGGCTCGCGCAGGATCTCCAGCTTTTCCATCAGCAGGATCAGGATAGGCAGCGCGGTCACGGCGCAGGCCATGCCAACGCCGAGGACAAACTGCCAGTCCCGCGCACCTGGTCCCTGCCAGCCGGCATAGCCCAGCATGCCGAGCGCGGCCACGCAGCCGAACAGCAGCGGCGTGCCCAGCGCCAGCGAGGCGGTGATGGTGCTCTCGCGCCGGTGCTCCCAGGCTTTCTTGAGATCGAGCTCGATCCCGGCAATCATCACGAAGATCATCACCGCCCACCAGGCAATGCCGTTGAGCGCCTGGATCACCTGCGCATTGAAGACGAAACTGTAGTACTCCGGATAAGCGCGGCCCAGTATGCCCGGCCCGAGCAGGATGCCGGTGATAATCTGGACAACGACCAGCGGCGCGAAGTAATCGGTGTTACCGACCCGCCAGATCAGGTACGGCAGCGTAAAAATAACCCCCATCGCGATCAGGAATATCTCGACGGTCCCCATTGCACTGAACATAATGTCTCCAATATTTCTTATTGCTTAGTTTGACACCCAATTTCACCTGGTGCTATAGTCGGGAAAAGTCAATGGTAACGTTTCCAACGGGCGCCGTAAATGACAAGATTTGATCGGAGACACAGATGTACCACCTATCCAAACTGGCGCTGGCAGCCGCAATGCTGGCCGCGCCAGCCGCGCACGCGCAGTCCAGGCCAACCGCCGAAGTAATCCACTGGTGGACCTCGGGCGGCGAATCGGCCGCCGTCAAGCAGGTCGCCCAGGCATACCGCAACGCGGGCGGCGCCTGGATCGACACGGCGATTGCCGGCGGCGACCAGTCGCGCGCCGTGACGATCAACCGCATTGTCGGCGGCAACCCGCCTACCGCAGCCCAGTTCAACACATCCAAGCAGTTCCTCGACGTGATCGAACAGGACATGTTGAACAACGTGGACGACATCGCGCGCAAGGAAGGCTGGGACAAGGTTCTGCCCGAGCCGATCATCAAGGTCATCAAGGTGGACGGCCATTACTACGCCGTGCCGCTCAACATCCACATGCAGGCCTGGACCTGGTATTCGAAAGCCGCCTTCAAAAAGGCCGGCATCGCCAAGGAGCCAGCCACCGTCGGCGAGCTGTTTGCGGCGCTCGACAAGCTGAAGGCCGCCGGCATCGTGCCGCTCGCGCATGGCGGGCAGTCGTGGCAGGAAACCATCCTGTTTTCGGCGATGCTGTCGAACGTGGGCGGCAAGGACCTGTACCTGCGCGTGCTGCGCGACCGCGACCAGCGCGCCATCGGTTCGGACGCCTTCCGGAAGGTGCTCGCCGCCTTCAAGCGCCTGCAGGCCTATGTCGACCCGGGTTCGCCGGGCCGCAACTGGAATGACGCCACCGCGATGCTCATCTCCGGCAAGGCCGGCGTGCAGATCATGGGCGACTGGGTCAAGGGCGAATTCACGGCAGCGCGCCAGAACGCCGGCCAGCATTACGGCTGTATCGCCGGATTCGGTCCGGCCTCGCCTTACCTGATCCAGGGCGACGTGTTCGTTTTCCCGAAGTCCAGCAACCCGAAGGTAATCCAGGCGCAGAAGCTGCTGGCCAGCGTGGTTGCAGCGCCCGCGACCCAGCTTAGCTTCAGCCAGTACAAGGGCTCGATCCCGGTCCGCATGGACGCCGATCCAGGCAAGGCCGACGCCTGCGCCCAGAAAGGCATGGCGATCATGAAGGACCGCAGCCGCCATGTGGGCGTGTCCGAGATCTATCTCACGCCCGACCAGAACGGCGCGCTGCAGGATGTGCTGACGGCCTATTGGAACTCGGGCATGACGGTCGAGCAGGCACAAAAGCGCATCGCCAGTGCGCTGCGCGACTGAGGCCCCGATGCGCGCGATGAGAGTTGGCAGGCTGACCCCGCACGCCGCACTGCTGCCGATGGCGCTGACGGTCATCGTTGCCTACCTCGGCACGGTGCTGTGGACGCTCAAGGTGTCGTTCACCAGCTCGCGCACCTTCGCGTCCGATAACTTCGTCGGGCTGGCGCAGTACACGCGCCTGTTCGAGAACGAACGATGGTTGCTGTCGCTGCATAACCTCGCGGTGTACGGCGTGCTGTTCATCCTTGCGTGCATGGTCATCGGCTTCCTGCTGGCGGTATTCATCGACCAGAACGTCACCGGCGAGGGAGCGCTGCGCACGGTCTTCCTCTACCCGTACGCAATGTCGTTCGTCGCCACCGGGCTGGCCTGGCAGTGGATGCTCACTCCCGGAAACGGCATCGAACAGGCAGTGCGCCAGCTTGGCTTCAGCGAGTTCCGGTTCGACTGGATCATCGACCAGGACATGGCCATCTACACCATCGTCATTGCCACCGTGTGGCAGTGCTCCGGGCTGGTGATGGCGCTGATGCTGGCCGGCCTGCGCGGCATCGACCCCGAAATCCTTAAAGCCGCCCGCCTCGACGGCATCCCGGCGTGGCGTGTGTACGCATCGATCGTGCTGCCGATGCTGGGGCCGACAGTGGCCACGGTATTCCTGCTGCTGTCGACCGCCGTGGTCAAACTGTTCGATGCGGTGGTGGCGATGACCCAGGGCGGGCCGGGAACGGCCAGCGAAGTGCCGGCCAAGTTCATCATGGACCACCTGTTCCTGCGCTCGAACATCGGGCTGGCGTCGGCCGGCGCGATCGTGATGCTGGTCCCGGTGCTGGCGCTGCTGGCGCCCTACGCCTATGCCCGCAGCCGCAGGAGGCGCGCATGACGCATTCCGCAATCGGCCGGCCGCTTGCCGCTGCAGCGCCGGGCGCCCGGGCCGCGGGCCGCAAGCGCCGCCTGACGCCCGCGCGCATCGGCATCTACGCTTTCCTCATCAGCGCCGCGCTGTTTTTCCTGCTGCCGCTGTACGTGATGCTGACAACGTCGCTCAAGCCGATGGACGAGATCCGGCTGGGCAGCATCTTCGCGCTGCCGTCCAACCCTACCTTCGAACCGTGGCGGCAGGCCTGGAGCGAGGTATGCACCGGCGCCTCGTGCGAAGGCGTGCGGGCCGGCTTCTGGAACTCGGTCGCAATCACCGTGCCGGCCACCATCCTGCCGATCCTGCTGGGCGCGATCAACGGCTACGCCTTGTCGTTCTGGAAGCCGCGCGGCGCCAACCTGCTGTTCGGTATCCTGCTGGCGGGCGCATTCATCCCGGTACAGGTGATGATCTATCCGCTGGTGCGGCTGCTGGCCGGCATCGGCATTTTCGGCTCGCTGCCGGCCATCGTGCTGGTGCACCTGGTGTTCGGCATGCCCGTCATGACGCTGCTGTTCCGGAATTACTACGCGTCGCTGCCGCATGAGCTGTTCCAGGCCGCCCGCATCGACGGCGGCGGCTTCTGGCGGATTTTCGCGTACGTGATGCTGCCGATGTCGGTCCCGATCATCGTCGTCGCCGCCATCATGCAGGTCACCGGCGTATGGAACGACTATATCCTCGGGCTGGTGTTTGCCGGCCGCGACAACCTGCCAATGACGGTGCAGCTCAATAACGTGATCAACACCACCACCGGCGTACGCCTGTACAACGTCAACATGGCCGCAACGATCCTCACCGCGCTGGTACCCCTGGCGCTCTACTTTTTCTCCGGCCGCTGGTTCGTGCGCGGCATCGCCGCCGGCGCAGTGAAAGGCTGATGCATGTCGAGTGTTCATTTACGTAACTGGTCGATCACGCTGGGCGGCGCCCGCATCATCAAGGATCTCGACCTCCAGGTGGACGAAGGCGAGTTCCTGGTGCTGCTCGGTCCCTCCGGCTGCGGCAAGTCGACCCTGCTGCACAGTATCGCGGGACTGATCGACGCCGACAGCGGCGCCATCGACATCGGCGGACGCGACATGCGCTTTACCGATCCGAGCGAGCGCGGAATCGGCATGGTGTTCCAGTCGTACGCGCTGTACCCGACCATGACGGTCAGGGACAACATGTCGTTCGGGCTGCGCATCGCAGGCACGCCGAAGGCGGAAATCGCGGCGCGGGTGGAACGCGCGGCCGAGATGCTGCAGCTCGAAGCGCTGCTCGGCAAGAAGCCTGCGCAGCTGTCCGGCGGCCAGCGCCAGCGCGTGGCCATCGGGCGCGCACTGGTGCGCGAAGCCAGCGTATTCCTGTTTGACGAACCGCTGTCCAACCTGGATGCCAAGCTGCGCGCCGAACTGCGCCGCGAACTCAAGCTGCTGCACCAGCGCCTGCGCTCGACGATGATCTACGTCACCCACGACCAGGTCGAAGCGATGACCCTGGCCACCCGCATCGTCGTGATGCGGGGCGGGGAAGTGCAGCAGATCGGGTCGCCCGCGGAGGTCTACCAGCGCCCGGCCAACCGTTTCGTGGCCGGATTCCTGGGTTCGCCGGCGATGAACTTCATTGACGGCGAGGTCGATATCCACAACTGCTTCCGCGCCGGGGCCATGTCGCTGGCGCTTGCACCTGATGCGCCGGTGGGCTGCGCAGTGCTGGGCGTCCGGCCCGAGCATGTGTCCATCGATGCGTTCGGGGCGCTGGCCGGCACGGTCGCGCTGGTCGAGCCGATGGGCAACCACCAGGTCGTCTGGATCGATTGCGCCGGCCACATGCTGTCGTCGATCGCGCCCGAACTGCAGCACTTCGCGCCCGGGCAGGCGGTGCGGTTTGCGATCGACGGGGCGCGCGTCTCGCTGTTCGATCCGGATGGCGGGAAGCGGCTGTGAGGACCAGGTGCGGCGAGCCCGCGCATGCAGTATGCTTCGGCTTGACGTTGAAAAACCGCGCCCCTTTTATCTAAGGATTGTTTGTGGCCACTATCAAAGATGTAGCACGCCTTGCCGGTGTCGGCCTCGGAACCGCCTCGCGCGTCGTGAGCGGCAAGGGCTCGGTATCGCCCGCCACGCTGGCGCGCGTGAAGAAGGCGATCGACGAACTCGGGTTCCGGCCTTCGCACGCCGCGCGCGCGCTGCTGTCCGGTTCGAGCCGCATGATCGGCGTCTACATCCCGGTCCTGAGCGGCACCTTTTACACACCTATCCTGCAGATCATCGACACCGAATTGCGCGCTGTCGGGCTGCACATGGTGGTGGCGTTCGGCGTCGGCCTCGGCAACGAACGGCGCCAGGCCATCGAAGGCATCGAGTTCCTGATGGAGCGCGGCTGCGACGGCCTGATCGTGATGACCAGCGCGCTGCTCGAAGAAGATGTGAAGGCGCTGGGCGCCAAGCAGGACCGGCTGGTGGCGCTCAACCACAACTTCGAGAGCATGCCCGGGCAGTGCTTCACGGTCGACCACCGGCTGGGCGGCAAGCTGGCGGCGCGCGCGCTGCTCGACCATAAGCATCGCGACATCGCGGTGTTTGCCGGGCCCTCCAGCCTCGCCGATAACATCGACCGTATTGCCGGCTTCATGGAGGAACTCGACGCCAACGCCATCGACACCAAAAAGATGTGGGTCGCAGAAAGCGACTTCTCGCCGGCCGGCGGCTGGAACGCCGCCAAAGAGCTGGTCGAATCGGGCCGTGCCTGCAGCGCACTGTTCTGCGCCAACGATGAAATGGCGGTCGGCGCGCTGTCATACTTCCAGGAGGCCGGCATCCGCGTGCCGCACGACCTGTCGGTGATCGGTTACGACGACACACCGAGCGCCGCTTTCTCGGCCCCGCGCCTGACCTCGGTGCACATGCCGTGGCGCGAGATGACCCTGAACGGCCTGAATGCCTTGCTTAACCGATGCTACGACCTGCACCGGCCGGTTGAGCGCAGCTACCCGACCACGGTAACACTGCGCGCCTCCCTTGCCAAAGCCGGCGCCGCCAAGCGAAAACCCAGGTGAACCCCGGTCCCGCCGGTTGGCGGACTTTTTTTTAAGCTGCAACTGGAAAGCTTTCCAATTCTTTGAACGAATGCACGATAACCGAACCGCTAACATGACGACACCACACAGCACCGCGCCAACCGCACCGTCCCGCGCCGAATTCCCCCGCGACTTCCTGTGGGGTTGCGCCACCTCGTCCTACCAGATCGAGGGCGCCGGGTCGGAGGACGGCCGTGTCGAGTCGATCTGGGACCGCTTCGCCGCCACGCCCGGCAAGGTGCGCGACGGCTCCAACGGTTCGGTGGCCTGCGACCATTACCACCGCTGGCCCGAAGACCTCGACATCGCGCGCGGCATGGGCCTGGACGCCTACCGTTTTTCGATCGCCTGGCCGCGCATCTTCTCGGCCAGCGGCGGCAAGCCGAACGAACGGGGACTGGACTTCTATTCGCGCCTGGTCGACGGCATGCTCGAACGCGGCCTGCAGCCCTGGGCCACGCTCTACCACTGGGACCTGCCGCAGTTCCTGCAGGATCAGGGCGGCTGGAACGAGCGCGCCACGGTGGACGCCTACCTGGCGTTTGTCGACGCGATGACGCGCCGGCTGGGCGACCGCGTACAGCACTGGATCACCCACAACGAGCCGTGGTGCACCGCCATGATCGGCAATTTCGAGGGCCTGCACGCGCCGGGGCTGACCGACTTCAAGACCGCACTGCAGGTCTGCCACCATGTGCTTCTGTCGCACGGCAAGGCGGTGCCGCTGATCCGCGCGAACGTACCCGGCGCCCAGGTTGGCATCTCCCTCAGCCTGCATCCGGTGCGCCCGGCCAGCGCCAGCGCGGCCGATCAGGCAGCAGCCGAACGCCACGACGGCCTGCGCTACCGCTGGTTCCTCGACCCGCTGTATGGCCGCGGCTATCCGGCCGCGACGATGGCGCAAGTCGGCGACGCGGCGCCGTCGGTCCTGCCAGGGGACATGGAAGCGATCGCCGTGCCGACCGATTTCCTGGGCGTGAACTACTACTTCCCGGAGACCATCGCCGACGCGCCGGGCGCCGCGCCGCTGGGGAGCCGCGTGCTGGCGCCCGCCAGCGTCGAGACCACCGCGCTTGGCTGGGAGGTAGCGCCGCAAGGCATGACCGAACTGCTGGCGCGCATCGAGAACGACTATCACCCCGGCGACATGTACATCACCGAGAACGGCTCGTGCTACGACGACCAGGTCGACGGCAGCGGCGAGGTCAACGACACCGATCGGCGCCGCTACCTGCAGCGCCACCTCGGTGCGCTGAAGGACGCGGTGGCATCGGGTGTCAAGGTCAAGGGCTACTTCGCATGGAGCCTGATCGACAACTTCGAATGGGCCGAAGGCTACCTGCGCCGCTTCGGACTGGTCCACATCGACTACGCCACCCAGCAACGGCGCCTCAAGGCCAGCGGAAAGTGGTACCGCGCCTTCCTTAAAGACGAAACATAAAGACCGGGACACTGATATGAAAACCAAACTGAACATGCTGGCGCTTGCTGTTGCCGCCGCCGTCGCACCTGCCTTCGCCGCGCCGCTGGCCGACTGGCCGAAAGTGCAAAGCGAGATCCAAACCGACGCCGCGCTTGAAGCCCGGGTTGCCGCCATCGTCGGCAAAATGACGCTGGCGCAGAAAATCGGCCAAATGACCCAGCCCGAGATCAAGAGCGCCAGCCCGGCCGACGTCACCAAATACTATCTCGGCTCCGTGCTCAATGGCGGCGGCAGCTGGCCGAACCTCAACAAGCGCGCATCGGCGGCCGACTGGGTCGCCCTGGCCGACCGCTACCACGATGCCTCGATGGCCACCGACATGGCGGTCAAGGTGCCGGTCATCTGGGGCATCGACGCGGTCCACGGCAACAACAACGTCTTCGGCGCGACCATCTTCCCCCACAATATCGGGCTTGGCGCGGCGCGCGACCCGAAACTGGTCCGCGAGATCGGCGCCGCGACCGGCAAGGCCGTGCGCGCGACCGGCATCGCCTGGGTGTTCGGCCCGACGCTGGCGGTGGTACGCGACGACCGCTGGGGACGCACCTACGAAAGCTTCTCGGAAGACCCGAAGCTGGTCGGCAGCTACGCCGGGCCTTATGTGCGCGGCCTGCAGGGCGGGTTCAAGGACGACGCCAACGTTCTGGCCAGCGCCAAGCACTTCATCGGCGACGGCGGCACGGAACACGGCAAGGACCGGGGCGTCACCAAGGCCAGCGCCGCCGACATGATCAACATCCATGGCCAGGGCTACTACCCGGCGCTGCGGGCCGGCGCCCAGACGGTGATGGCTTCCTTCAACAGCTGGAACGATGTGGCCGCCGGTGTCGATTACGGCAAGATGCACGGCAGCCGCGCGCTCATGACCGACGTCCTGAAGGCCAAGCTGGGCTTCGACGGCTTCATCGTCAGCGACTGGAACGGCATCGCCGAAGTGCCGGGCTGCCGCAACGACAGCTGCCCGCAGGCGGTCAACGCGGGCATCGACATGTTCATGGTGCCCGACGACTGGAAAGCCTTCATTGCCAACACCACCGCGCAGGTGAATGCGGGCGAGATCCCGATGTCGCGCATCGATGATGCGGTTACCCGTATCGTGCGGGTCAAGCTGCGCGCCGGCCTGTTCGGCAAGCGGCCTTCGCAAAACGCCCACGCCGGCAAGGAGCAGTCGCTGCAGGCACGCGCGCTGGCGCGCCGCGCGGTGCGCTCGTCGCTGGTGCTGCTCAAGAACGAGGGCCCTTCGCTGCCGCTTGCCCGGGGCAAGAAGATCCTCGTGGTGGGCAAGAGCGCCGACAACCTGTCGAACCAGGCCGGCGGCTGGTCGCTGACCTGGCAGGGCACGGACAACAGCAATGCCGACTTCCCGAACGCCGACACCATCCTGGCCGGCATCCGCGACGCGGCCGGCGCCGCCAACGTGACCTACAGCATGGACGGGCGCGGCGTCGACCTGTCGCGCTTCGACGCCGTGATCGCGGTGATCGGCGAGCGCCCTTACGCGGAAGGCGACGGCGACATCGGCCCATCGGGCACGCTGCGCCACAGCAGCCGCCATCCGGAAGACCTGGCCGTCCTCGAGGCGGTGGCCGGCAAGGGCAAGCCGGTCATCACCGTGATGGTGGCGGGGCGTCCCCTGTTCGTCAACGACCTGCTCAACCTGTCGGACGTATTTATCGCGGCGTGGTTGCCGGGCACCGAAGGCAAGGGCGTGTCGGATCTGCTGGTCAAAGGCCGCAAGACCTATGATTTCACCGGCAAGCTGTCGTTCTCATGGCCTAAATCGGCCTGCCAGACCAGCCTGAACGTGGGAGATGCCAATTACGCGCCGCTGTTCGCCTACGGCTATGGCCTGAACAGGGCGACGCGTTCGCGCCTGGGCAAACTGGACGCGTCGTATGCGCCGGGCGGCTGCGGCGTCACCAACAGCTACCCGGTCTTTGGCCAGGCCGACCGCGCCAGCTTCCCGCTGGCGATCCGCAGCGGCGACGCGCTCAAGCCGCTGGGCGACGACCTGAACGCCACCATCACGCTGCCCGGCGTGACCGCCCAGACCTCGCAGATCAACACCCAGCAGGATGCGAAGCTGCTCACCTGGACCGGGCCGGCGGCGCTGGAAGCGCGCGGCGTCCGTCCGATCACCCCGCCTGCACAGGCGCTCGCTGGCGGCGTGCTGCGTTTCGATACCATCGTCAGTACGGCGCCAGCCGGCAAGGTGACCATTGCGATGCAGTGCGCGCAAGGATGCGGCACGCCGCTCGATGCGACCGCGCTGTTTGCGCGCCTGGTCGGCAAGGGCAAGCAGGCGGTCAAGATTCCGCTGTCCTGCTTCGTGTCGAAGGGCGTCGACCTGGCCCGCGTCGTTACGCCTTTCAGCGTCAGGAGCGAGGCGCCGTTTGCCGCCTCGTTTGCCAATATCGAGATCCTCGGCGGCGCCGCCGCCGATGCCGACGCGGTGCGCTGCGAGGAGCTGCCATGAGCGCCACAACGGAAGAACTGCGCCTGCTGGCCGACATCGGCGGCACCAATGCACGCTTTGCGCTGCAGTCACACGACGGACAGCTGGAGCACATCGAGGTACTGCAGTGCGCCGGCCACGCCACCCTCGGCGACGCCATGACGGCCTACCTTGAAGGTGCAGCGCGGCGCGGTGCAGCCGTGCAGTCGGTGCGCCGCGCCGGGATTGCCATCGCCAATCCCGTCGAGGAAGACCTGGTCAGCATGACCAACCACCACTGGAGCTTCTCGATCTCGCAGCTGCGCGCCGAGCGCGAGCTCGACACGCTGCTGGTGGTGAACGATTTCGCCGCGCTGGCCATGTCGCTGCCTTACCTCGCCCCCTCGCAGCGCACCCGCATCGGCGGCGGCCTCGAACTGTCGGGGCGCCCGATCGGCCTCATCGGCCCCGGCACGGGGCTGGGCGTATCAGGCGTGATCCCGACGGGGACAGACTGGATCGCGCTGGCTGGCGAAGGCGGCCATGTCAGCTTCGCGCCGGCCAACCGCGAAGAGGTCGCGATCCTTGACATGCTGTGGAACGAGTACGGCCATGTGTCTGCCGAGCGCCTGCTGTCGGGGAAGGGGCTGGAGCTGATCCACCGCGCCCTGTCGGGGAAACAGGCCGCCGCTGCAGCGATCACCCAGGCTGCGCTCGACGGCAGCTGCGCCGATGCGCGCCGCACCGTCGACTGCTTCTGCGCGGTGCTGGGCAGCGTCGCCGGCAATGTGGCGCTGACACTTGGGGCCACCGGCGGGATGTATATCGGCGGCGGCATCGTGCCGCGTTTCGGCGCGCTGTTCGCGCAATCAACGTTCCGCCAGCGCTTCGAAGACAAGGGCCGGCTCGGCGCCTACCTCGCGCGCATCCCGACCTACCTGATTACCGAGCAGTATCCGGCACTGCGCGGCGTTGCCGCAATGCTGTCGCGCGCACACTAACATTACGGAGACACCATGGAACATTCGGCACACAACACCGCGGCGCTGGCGCCCGACACCGGCAACGCGTCCGCATCGAACACCGGCCCGCTGGTCATCGTTACCATCCTGTTCTTCATGTGGGGGCTGTTGACCTCGCTGAACGACGTCCTGATCCCCCACCTGAAGTCGATTTATACGCTGACCTACCTGCAGGCGATGCTGGTGCAGTTCTGCTTCTTCGGCGCCTACTTCATCGTGTCGCTGCCGGCCGGTATGCTGATCAAGAAGATCGGCTACCAGAATGGCGCCGTGACGGGGTTGCTGATCGCGGCAGCCGGCTGCGCGCTGTTCTACCCGGCCTCAAAGAACGGCTACGGCCTGTTCCTGTTTGCGTTCTTCATCCTTGCCAGCGGCATCACGATCCTGCAGGTGGCGGCCAATCCGTATGTGACCGTGCTTGGCTCGCCGCGCACGGCATCGAGCCGCCTGACCCTGACGCAGGCGTTTAACTCGCTGGGCACCACCGTTGCTCCGAGCCTGGGCGGCATCCTGATCCTGTCGGCCGGCGCACTGGGCGCCGACCAGCTGGCGCAGATGTCGGCCAGCGAGCAGGCCAGTTACCGCGCCGCGGAAGCAGCGACCGTGCAAGGGCCTTACCTGGTGCTGGCCGGCGCGCTGGCCCTGCTGGCGATGCTGTTCGCCATCGCGCGCCTGCCGAAGATCAGTTATACCGCCGACGCGGCCGGCGACGCCGGCGCCAAGGGCTCCGTCACCGCGCACCGCCACCTGGTGCTGGGCGCGGTCGCGATTTTCTTGTACGTGGGCGGTGAGGTCAGTATCGGCAGCTTCCTGATCAACTTCCTCGGCGAGAGCAATATCGCGGGCCTGAACCATGCCGCCGCTGCGCATTACGTCAGCCTGTACTGGGGCGGCGCGCTGGTGGGACGCTTCATCGGTTTTGCCGTGATGCGCTACGTTAGCCCAGGCAAGACGCTGGCGTTCAACGCGCTGGGCGCGATTGCGCTGATTGTCACCGCCATTGTCGGCGAAGGCCAGGTTGCGATGTGGGCCATCCTTGCGGTAGGCCTGTGCAATTCGATCATGTTCCCGACCATCTTCAGCATGGCGCTGCATGGCCTGGGCAAGTTCACCGGCCAGGCTTCCGGCGTGCTGTGCACCGCCATTGTGGGTGGGGCGCTGGTGCCGTTTGCGCAGGGCCTGCTGGCCGACACCATCGGATTGCAGCTGTCGTTCGTGGTGCCGGCGCTGTGCTACGGCTTCATCCTGTTCTACGGCGTCAAGTACGCCAACCTGCACAAGCTGCCGGGCGCGCCGGCCTGATTGGCGGCGTTACGCCGGCGCGCGGCAGTACTTGTCCACATACTCCTGGTGCAGCGGCAGCTGCACCACGGTCTTGTCGATCGCCGAGCTGATGTTACCGAGGAAGTGGGACAGTTCTGCGTCCCCCATCAGGTCGGCGCTCTGGTGGTGCCGGCGCGGCATGACGCCCTGGCCCAGCATGACCTGGATCCACGAGTTTTCGGCGAACAGCTCGTTCGGTACGCGGAACACGCGCCCGGTCTCGCGGAACAGGTCGATCCGGTGCTGCAGCGATGCCGGGATGGCCATGCTGCAGCAGTCGCGCCAGAACGCCGAATCCTGGCGGTTGGTGACGTGGTAGTGCAGGATGATGAAGTCGCGGATATGCTCGATCTCGGCGTTTGCCTGCTTGTTGTACTCATCGATGTCCGACTGGCAGATGCCATCGGACGGGAACATCTGCATCAAGCGGACGATGCCGCGCTGGATCAGGTGGATGCTGGTCGATTCGATCGGCTCGAGGAAGCCGCTGGCCAGCCCGATCGCCACGCAGTTCCCATTCCAGACCTTGCGGCGCTGGCCAGGCGTGAACTTGATCACGCGTGGTTTGGTCAGCGGCTCGCCGTCGATATTGGCGAGCAGCGTGCCGACTGCCCGCTCGTCGTCCATGTAGCGGCTTGAGAATACGATGCCGTTGCCGACCCGCGATTGCAGCGGGATGCGCCATTGCCAGCCCGAGTCGCGCGCGATCGAGCGGGTAAGCGGTATCGCCGGTCCGGTCGACGGGGTTTGCACGGCCACCGCGCTGTCGCAAAACAGCCAATGCGACCAGTCTTCGTATTCCACGCCCATGGCCTGGCCGATCAGCAGGGCGCGAAAACCGGTGCAGTCGATGAACAAATCACCTTCGATCTCGGCGCCCGAGTCGAGCCTGATCGAGCGGATATCGCCCGAACCAGCGTGCTGGCTGACTTCGACAATCTTTCCTTCGATGCGCTTGACGCCGAAGCGCTCGCTGAACTTGCGCAGGTAGCGCGCATAGGCGCTGGCGTCGAGGTGGTAGGCGTAGTTCATGCCGTTGCGCGGCAGGTGGGCGAACTTGTTGGCCTGTGCGGCCTTCAGTTCGAGGCAGTAGTCGCCGTAATCGCCCGCCAGCCCGCGCTCGCGGCCCTTCATCCAGAAGTGCTGGAAGCCGGCGGTCCAGTGATCTGTGCCGGTCAGGCCGAAGGAGTGGATGTAATCCTGTTTGACGTCGCGCCAGTTTTCAAAGCTGATGCCAAGCTTGAAGGTGGCCTGGGTGGCCGCCATGAATTCCTGCTCGTTGATGTCAAGGAGGTGATGGAAGTTCATCAGGGTCGGTATGGTGGCCTCGCCCACGCCCACCGTGCCGATTTCGTCCGATTCGACCAGGCGGATGTCGAGCAGTTTGCCCAGCGTTTTCGACAGCCCGGCCGCCACCATCCAGCCAGCGGTGCCGCCGCCTGCGATCACGACCCGGCGAACCTTGTTATCCCTATTATCTTTTTGCATCCCAGTCTCCTTCAGCGGTTCATTCGTTTCAGCAGTTGTGCGCGCAGTGCGCGGGTGGCGTCGGCGTCAAGCGGCGACAGGATGCGGCGCGCGCCCGGTTCGATATGTGCCGCGGTGTCTTCGCCGGCCTCGAACACGTAGTGCCTGAACAGCTCCTGCCAGGCCTTGCGCTGCGCAGGCGGAAGATCGCGCACGCTCATGATGGCGTGCATCAGCGCGTTGGTTGGGGTATCCATGTACTCGGGCGACTGCCGCCACCAGTAGTTGACCAGCACATTGAACGGGTCGAGCGCCTCGACGTGGTGCCACCACATGCTTGGTATGAAGATGGCGTCGCCGGGGCCCAGTTCGGCGACCTGGGCGTGTTCCAGCGCGGTGGCGAACTTCGGGAAGCGGCCAAAGTCGGGCTGCGCGAAGTCGACCAGGCTGATTGCCTGCCCTGCGGGCGTATAGTCGAGCGGCCCGACATACAGGTTGCTGAGCTGGTCAGGCGGGAACAGCGTAAAGCGCCGGTGGCCTACGGCGACACAGGCCAGGTTGTCGGGCAGGTCGTAATGGGCGGCGATGCGGGTCTTGTTGCCGATCCAGACACTCATCAACGCGTCGCGTTCGCCCAGGCCGATGTCGTTCTCGGCCCGCAGCCCCGGCAGGCAGGTGTCGACCGTGGTGGAGCCGACGTAGATGGCCGGTGGCCTGGCGTCGTTGCGGCGCGCCTCAAGTTCGCCCAGTACGGTGTCGAGCTTGACGTGCACCGGGCGAAAGTTAAAGCCGCCCAGGTCCTGGTTGTAGAAGAAGCGTCCATCGATGTCAGGGGCGCCCAGCATCGCCACCACGGTCGCGTCCTGGTAGAAGCGGCGCAGGTAGGCGTCCGCCGCCTGGCTCGATTCCAGTCCCGCGCGCACCAGCGGCCAGTGCGACACCAGGCTCCGGATGATGACTGGCTCGGTCGACTGGAGCAGCGCGTCGTCGAGCACCAGGCCGGCGCCGTCGATTTCACGCACGGCGGTTCTTGCGCTCGATCAGCGCGCGGAAGTTCGACAGCGACGCCATTGCAAAGTAGATGGCGGCCAGGTAGCCGGCCCGGTTCAGCCGTTCCAGCACCGCCCCGTCCAGCATGGCCAGGCGTTCTTCGTTGATGGTGTAGAAGCCGGCCAGCCGGTTCTGCGATCCGTCATTGAGCTCGATATCGAATACGAACGATTCCAGCAGTTCGTTTTGCAGCAGCGCTTGCGTGAAGCCTGCCACGTCCTGCAGGCCCTGGTGCAGCGCCAGCAGGGTGGAGTTCATGCGCTCCAAAAATTCGGTGTTGCCGCCATGCGGCAGGAATACCGGCTCGCCCTCGCTGCTGCCCACGCGCGGGTTATCGAGGTCCACATGCACCATCAGCTCGTCGCCGCTGACGCCGATCAGGAAGGGCAGGCGTTCGACCGACAGCGGCAGGTCGGTGGCGTCCCATGCGCCTTCGTCCAGGAACAGGTTTTCGCCTTCCTGGAAGCCGAACAGGGCCACCGGCTCGAAGGCCCCATCGCGGGTCTTGCGGAACACGATCGGGTAATGCGCCTGGAGGGTACGGAATTCGGCGGGGAAGGTCAGCGCCAGCATGAGGTTGTCGCCCCAGGCGGCGCCGCGGCGGGTGACCACGCGCAGGTCCTTGTGGTCTACGTTGTTCAGCAATACTGGATTAGCCATGTCTCTTCGCTCTTTGTCGTTGTTGTGGTGTCAGTGTTACGTCAGATCCGCGGCAGCCCGTGGCGGCCGATGTGCGCCAGCAGCGCACGGTTATCGGGCAGCGCCGCCAGCATCTTGCGGGTCAGGTCGGCGGCTTCGCGGAAGCAGGCGTCGGCCGCGCCGGCAAATTCCGCCTTGCGCAGTGCGTGTTCGGGTTCCATGCCGCGGCCCATCCCGTACAGCACGTACTGGTAGCTCGCCGACGGGAAGACTTCCTCGGTGCGGAAAAAATCGTGGCGCGACGGCGACCGGTGGCGCCACAAGGCCATCAGTTCGGCGAGGCGCTCGGGAATCGCCTCGGGGCGGCAGTTGTCGCGCCAGTAGGCGGAGTCGCGGCGCTGGCTCAGCACGTAATGCAGCTTGAGGAAATCGATGACCCGTTCCCAGCGGTAGGTGAAGGCGTCGTTGAAGCGGCGCGCGGTGATGTCCATCGCCTCACGGGTGGCCGGCATGTCCTCGCTGAGCATGGCGGCGGACAGCTCGACCAGCGCCAGTGCGGACGCCTCCAGCGGTTCGATGAAACCCGCGGACAGGCCGATCGCCACGCAGTTGCGGTGCCAGAAGCGGCTGCGGTAGCCCGGCTCGAAACTGAGCTTGCGCGGGGTGGCGATGTCCGCCGGCCCGCCGTTGTCGCGGATGTAGGCGCGCAGTTCGCGCTCGGCCTGCTCGTCGCTGATGTGGGCGCTGGAGTAGACGTGGCCGATGCCGCGCCGGCTCGGCAGGCCGATGTCCCAGATCCAGCCGCTGCTTTGCGCGGTGGACGTGGTCTGCGAGGCGATCGGGCTGTCCTCGCTGGCATAGGGAACCTGCACCGCGAGGGCGCTGTCGTTGAACAGCACGTGCTTTTGCGGCAGCAGCGGCACGCCGAAGTGCTGGCCAAGCAGCAGCGAGCGCATGCCGCTGCAATCGATGAACAGGTCGCCCCCAATCGCGCCGTGCGCGCGGGTGAGCAGCGCCGCGATGTCGCCGCTGTCGTGCGACTCGATGCCATCGACATGGTCAAGGATGTGGCGCACGCCAAGCCGCTCGACGCAGTGGCGGCGCAGGAAGACGCCGAACTTGCCGGCGTCGAGGTGGTAACCGTAATTGGCCACCGCTGCGAATTCAGGCGTGGCGGCCTGTTTCGGCGCCCGGCCGTTGACGCACAGGTGCGGCTGGAAGCTGACAAGGTCGGCGAATGGCACGCCGGGATGGCGCGCCTGCCAGCGCGCGGCCAGGTCGGCATCGCCGTAGCCCTGGGGCAGCACGAAAGGGTGGAAGTAGTAGTCGTTGTCGCCGCCGGTGACCCAGCGGTTGAAGCGCGAGCCCTGTTTGAATGAGGCGTCGCATTCGCGCAGGAATTCCGACTCGGACACGCCGAGCTTGCGCAGCGTGTCGCGCATGGTCGGCCAGGTGCCTTCACCGACGCCGATCGGCGGCACGTCGGGCGACTCGATCACCGTTACCTGCAGGCCGCCGCCGGAACTGGCGTGGTGTTCGGCCGCGATGACGCCGGCGGCCAGCCAGCCGGCCGATCCGCCCCCCAGGATCACGATGTGCCTGATCGATGTACTCACCATGCAAATGCCCTTGTTATACAAGCCTCGACATTAACCCGAAAAGGCCGCGGCACCGCCGCGGCCTTTTCAAGTCACTATTATTGTCGATTAAAACTTGTAACGGGCACCCAACATGTAACGCGGGCCCGACTGGGTCACGAACAGCAGCTGGTTTTCGGTGCGGCCGTGGATGCGCTGGATCTCGTCGGTGACATTGATCGCCTCGAACTGCAGGCTCAGCTTGTCATTGACCGCATAGCCCACACTGATGTCGAGCTGGCCGTACGCTTCGGTGTAGTTCGGGTTAGGCCCCGAACCGTCGAAGGTCCCCGACAAGAACTTGCCGCGCCAGTTGTAGGCTGCACGTGCGGTCCAGGTCGCGTCTTCGTAGATGGCCACCAGGTTGGCCGAGTCGCTCAGGCCGACCAGCGCGAACTGTTCGCCGACGCTCGCGTTGTCGTATTCCAGCCCCGAATTGACGTAGGTGTAGTTGGCCGACAGCCCGAAACCGCTGTTGCCGAACATGTGCTGCACGTTGACCTCCACGCCATTGAGGTCCGCCCGCTTCTGGTTGGAGAAGGAGGTGATCTCGAAATTGGCGATCGGATCGCCTGGCTGGCCGACGATGGTGCCGGTGGCGTTGCCCGCCGCGTCATCCGGGCCGCGCGTCACGCCGGCGCTGCCGGCATGGTTGCGGAAGATGTAGTTGCGGATGCAGGTGGTGTCGCCGCCGCTGCAGCCATTGGCAAGCGCCAGGTTCCACAACGCGCCGCCGACCGGCGTACGCAGGTTGAACGGCGTGGCCGACACCTTCGACTGGCCGGCATAGTTCTCCAGGTCCTTGCGGAAGTAGCCGACCGAGAAGAAGTTCTGCGGCGCGTAGTACCACTCGTAGGACAGGTCGATGTTCTTCGACTTGACCGGCTTGAGCGACGGATTGCCCTGCGAGCCAGTGCCGCCGTTGATGCGCGCCAGCTGGTCGAGCACCTGCCCGCCCTGGATCTGGTCATAGCGCGGACGGCCGATCGTATGGCCATAGCTGAAGCGCAGCTTCATGTCCTTGTTCAGCTCCACGTCAGAGTCGAAGCTCGGCAGCACGTGGCGGTACTTGCCTTCCAGGCTGGTAAACGATGGCGCTCCGAAGCTGATCGGGAACTCGTTCTGCGACACCCACGAGATACTCGTCGCGGTAGGCACCAGCGCCGTCGAGCGCACGTCGGTCTCTTCGTAGCGTACGCCGATGGCGGTGTGGACCGGCAGCGCGGTATCCCAGTCGGTATTCACCTGCAGGTAGGCGCTCTTCGATTTTTCCGTGGTGCGGCGGTCGGTATCGTAGGTGGTCTTTGGCAGGTACAGCTGCGGCAGGCCCGACGCGGTTGCCGCGATCTGGCGCACTTCTTCGAAATCGAAGGTGTAGAACTGGTTGAACAGGCCCGCATTGTCGCTGCCGCTGATCTGGTCGAAGTACTGGCGCACGGTTTCCGGATGCCAGACGCTGCTTGGGTAGTCGGCCGGCGAAGTGGCGCCACCCCAGGTGTCGCGCTGCTGGTTGGAGAACGCGGAGCGGTTTTCTACCTTGGTGGCGGCGAGGCCGAAGTTCAGGTTGGACGCTTCCATCATGCGCAGGCGGCCCTTGAACTGCAGCTGGTCGATATCGCCCTTCATGTAACCATTCTGGAACACCGAGCCCGTCACGTGCTGGCGCGCGCGCTGGAAGTCCGCCCCCTGGATCGACAGCACCGGGAAGTCCTGGCTGAAGTCGACGCCGGTGGTGCCGCGGCTGAAGCTCGCCGTGCCAATCGTGTTATTCGAGCCGAACGGGCTGTCAGGCACCGATTCGGCGCTCGACTTGTGGGCGTCGAGTTCAAGCTTGAGCGAGCTGTTGACGCGCCATGCCGTGTTGAAGCCGATCGATTCGTTCTGGGTCTTGGTCGCGAACTGGGCGCCGCCCATGGCGATGTCGCTGGCCGCAGGATTGATGATCTCGGTGTAGAGGAGCGGGCTCGCTACCGGGCCGTCGGTCCAGCTGGTGGACGACGGGCCGAAGTTGAACCAGGCCGACAGGTCGTTGCGGCGGGTCTGGATCTTGTTTTCCGAGTAGGTGAAGTCCAGCGTGGTGGTCAGGTCCTTGGTTGGCGCGAACTGCAGGGTAAGCTGGCCGTTGGTGCGCTGGCGCTGCACGCCGTTCATGTTGTAGTTCAGGTTCTGCGGGACCGAATACAGGTCGCCCGGTGCGGGACGGTTGACGATGTTCTCCGAGCCAGGGGTGCCTGGCTGGGGGATCGTGCCCCAGTTGTTCTCGTCGCCGCGGAACGGGCCCTTCCAGCCGTTGGAGACGGCGGCCTGGTTGAAGCCCAGGTTGCGCTCCTGGTAGCTGGCGCTGATCGCGACGCCGAATTTTCCGTCGGCGAAGGTGTTGCTGTAGATGCCGGAGACTTCGGGCGTGACCTTCTCGCCGCGCTTGACGTCATCTGGCAGGTTGGAGGCCGAGGTGTCATACACGCCCTTGACGCCGATGCTGGCCTGCAGGCCAGGACGGTCGAGCGGGCGGGCCGTCATCACGTTCAGCGTGGCGCCGATGCCGCCGGTCGGGGTCTCCGCGCGGCTCGACTTGTACACCTGGATCTGCGAAATCGCTTCGGACGCCAGGTTGGCGAAGTCGAAGGCGCGGCCGTTCAGGTCGCCCAGGTTGGAGGTCGGCATCTGGCGCCCGTTCAGCAGCACCATGTTGAAGTCGGGGCCTACGCCGCGGACGGTGACCTTGGAGCCTTCGCCGATCGAGCGGTCGATCGACACGCCGCTGATGCGCTGCAGCGATTCGGCCAGGTTGGTATCCGGGAATTTGCCGATGTCCGCCGCGACGATGCCGTCGACGATGCCGTCCGAATTACGCTTCAGGTTCATGGACGAGACCATGCTGTTGCGCAGGCCGGTCACGACAACGCGCTGGACGGCAGGTTCTGCTGCGGCGTCAGTGGTGGTCGTGGTGGTGGTGGTGGCCGCTTCCGCCTGGGCGGCTGCTACCTCCTGAGCGTAGGCCGGCGCGAGCGCGGCGCAGGCAGCGGCAACTGCCAGGCTCATTAACTTCTGGTTCGCCTTTGGGTAGTGCATGTGATCTCCTCAATCTCTATTTTTATAGATTTATTCTTGTGCCACTGGGTGCGTTTTCCTGCTCATTTCCAGCGATTTGTGGAAACGTTTCCATCAAAGCTGTCTGAATATTAGGGTCAGCGAAAAAAATTGTCAACGGAATATTTTGCCAAGGGGTTCACGACGATTGCCGAATGCCGGGAACGCAACAGAATCAGCGGAAAACGCCGCGTGCGGTGTCGGTTGACATGACAAAAACCCGAAGGTATAGTGAAATAGGAAACGTTTCCAATCTCGCTGCCGAAAAGGGCGCCACCATGAACATTCGAGCACTGTGCCTGCTGACTGGCGCGTTCCTGCTGCCACCCTGTTTCGCGCGGGCCGAACCGCCCCCTGCTGCGGTGGCTCCCCCGGGCTGGGTGCTCGACTGGAGCGATGAATTCGACGGCGCCACACTGGATGCGCGCAACTGGATTGCCGAAACCGGCGGCAATGGCTGGGGCAACAACGAGCTGCAGTACTACACGGCCCGGCCCGAGAATGTGCGCGTGTCCGATGGCTTCCTCGTTATCGAAGCGCGCAAGGAGCGTTATGAACAGCGCGAGTACACATCGGCGCGGATCAAGACCGCGGGGCTGAAAGAGCGTACCTACGGGCGCTATGAGGCGCGGATCAAGGTGCCGAAGGGCCAGGGCATCTGGCCCGCGTTCTGGATGCTGGGCAGCGGCATCGCCACGGCCGGCTGGCCGCGCAGCGGCGAGATCGACATCATGGAAAACATCGGCAAGGAACCGGCAACGGTGCACGGCACTGTGCATGGCCCGGGCTATTCGGGCGAACACGCATTCGGCAAACCATCAGTGCTCGCAAGCGGGAATTACGCGGACGGCTTCCACGTGTTTGCGGTGGAGTGGGAACCACGCGAGATCCGCTGGTACCGCGACGGGCAGCTGTATCACACCGCGCGGCCAGAACTGGTAAAGGGCGACTGGGTGTTTGAACAGCCTTTCTTTGTGCTGCTGAACCTCGCGGTCGGCGGCTACTGGCCAGGCTATCCGGACGCTACGACCGTGATGCCGCAGCGGATGCTGGTCGATTACGTGCGGGTGTACCGGCGCCCACAGTGAGCCGCTGACCGGCCGGCGGCCGATTCGGCGGATGCGCTTGCGCTTATCCGCCCTACCTGCACGGATCGCCTGCTAGGCGGCGACGCCGGCGTTGTGCGCCTGTACGTCGGCGTGGTACGAGCTGCGCACCATCGCGCCAACCGCGGCGTGCACGAAGCCCATCTCGTATGCCTTCTCCTCAAACATCTTGAAGACGTCCGGGTGCACATAGCGGCGCACCGGCAGGTGCGAGTTCGACGGCGCCAGGTACTGGCCGATGGTCAGCATGTCGATGTTATGGGCGCGCATGTCGCGCATCACTTCGAGGATCTCTTCGTCGGTCTCGCCCAGGCCAACCATCAGGCCCGACTTGGTGACCGCGCCCGGGTACATCGCCTTGAAGTCGCGCAGCAGCTGCAGCGAGTGCGCGTAGTCGGCGCCCGGGCGCGCTTCCTTGTACAGGCGCGGCACGGTTTCGAGGTTGTGGTTCATGACGTCCGGCAGGCCGTCCTTGAAGATGTCGAGCGCCTTTTGCAGGCGGCCGCGGAAGTCCGGCACCAGCACTTCGATCTTGGTCGATGGCGTCAGCGCGCGCGTCTTCTGGATGCAGTCGACAAAGTGGCCTGCGCCGCCGTCACGCAGGTCGTCGCGGTCGACCGAGGTAATCACCACGTAGGAGAGGCGCAGGTCGGCGATGGTCTTGGCCAGCTTGCCCGGTTCTTCCGTATCGAGCGGGTCAGGGCGGCCGTGGCCGACGTCGCAGAACGGGCAGCGGCGGGTGCACTTGTCGCCCATGATCATGAAGGTCGCGGTGCCCTTGCCGAAGCATTCGCCGATGTTCGGGCAGCTGGCTTCTTCGCACACCGTCACCAGGTTATTGGCGCGCAGGATGTCCTTGATTTCGTAAAAGCGGCTCGATGCGGTGGCAGCCTTGACGCGGATCCAGTCCGGCTTCTTCAGGCGCTCGACCTGCTCGATCGGGACGATCTTGATCGGAATGCGCGAGGTCTTGCTTGCGCCTTTTTGCTTTTCGCTCGGGTTGTAAGCGGGGACGGTGCCGGTGTCGATGTCGGTGGTCATTTGGCTGCTTGCCCTGGAGGGGCATGGTTGATGTTGTTCGGGTCGGGCATGGCCAGCTGGCGTACCAGTTCAGCCGCCAGTTGCTGCTGCACGTCGGCCAGTGCCGCATGCACGCCCATGGTGCGCATGTCGACGGTGGCCAGGCCGGAATAGCCGCAAGGGTTAATCCATGAAAACGGCGAAAGGTCCATCGCGACATTCAGCGACACGCCGTGGTAAGTGCATCCGTTACCGCGCACCTTGAGGCCCAGCGCCGCGATCTTGGCGCCTTTGCGCGGGCCGGCGGCGATATAGATGCCTGGCGCGCCCGCGATGCGCTCACCTTCCAGATTATACGCCTGCAGCACGTTGATGATCGCCTGTTCGATTTTTGTCACAAACTGGCGCGCATACAGCTTGCCGCCCGGCTTACTGCGGCGCAGGTCGATCAGCAGGTAGATCACCACCTGGCCGGGACCGTGGAAGGTCACTTCGCCGCCACGGTCGGTCTGCACCACGGGGATGCCGTGGGCGGGAACGCCAGGGCCGGCCAGCAGGTGGCCACGGTCGGCGCCGAGGCCCAGCGTGAACACCGGCGGGTGCTCGACGATCCACAATTCATCCGGCGTGCCGGTGTCGCGCGCGTCGGTAAAGGCGCGCATCGCGGCGAACACGGGTTCGTAGTCGGCGCGGCCGAGATCACGGATGATCGCCGGTGCGGGGCAGATGGCAGGCATGAAGATAGCGGGTGGCGGTTGGGTTACGGCACCCGCCATTATAAGCCAGCGCCAGCTTGCTGCCAGCGCCGGCCCAGGTGTGGCTTACATGACAATCTTGACCATTGGGTGGGCCGACAGGGCGCGGTACAGGTCGTCGAGCTGGGCGCGGCTGGTCGCGCGCACGGTGACGGTCAGGCCAGTGTAGTTGCCTTTGGCCGAAGGGCGCTCTTCCAGGCGGCCGATGTGGAAGGTCGGGTCGAATTCGAGGACGACATCGACGATCGTGGCGGCGAAGTCCACATGCGTCGCGCCCATCACCTTGATCGGAAAGTCACTCGGGTATTCGATAAGGGAGTCAGGGGTCGTGGTCATACACATTCCAGTTCAAACGCGTTCAAAGGTACATTGTAGCCAATGTTTTGCGTTTGGCCAGCCGCGGAAAAAAAGCGGCCAGCGCGAGGCTGGCCGTAAACTACTTCCATCGTTGGGGGGGAAAATAGCGGAGGACAAAAAGTCGGTAGCGGAAAAACCATTGCGCTACCGAGTGATGCCACTGTACCGATTCGCCCCCTTCAATGCGGCATGGATGCGACGAACGGTGCGATACGCCGCCTGTGATGCAGAAATGGCGGAATGAAACGCACGGCCGCGCAGGTCTTAGTGCTGGTCGAAACCACGACTGTTACCACGGTTCTGCGACTCTTCCCGGCTGCGGCGTTCCTGCCTGGACACCGGATTGTCGGCATGGGGTGCAGGCGCCTGCACCTGGGGCTGCGGTTGAGGCTGGGGCGCGATGCGGCGCGGTTCTGGCTGCGCCTGCTGCATCTGCTGTGGCGCCGGCTGCTGGACCGCCGCCGGCGCGGCCTGCAACTGGCCCTGGCGCGCGCGCCGCATTTCTTCCATCTGGCTGCGGCGCATCTCGTCCATTTGCATGCGGCGCATCTGGTCGGCCTGCCCCCGGCGTGCCTCTTCCAACTGCGCCTGGCGCAGCTGGTCCAGCTGGCTGCGGCGCGCCGCTTCCGCCTGTTCGCGGCGGGCTGCTTCCATTTGCTGGCGGCGCGCTTCTTCGACCTGGCCGCGACGCTCTTCGCGCCAATCGCCGCGCTGGTCGTCGGCAACGCGTGCTTCACGGCGGTCATCGCCGCCACGGTGCTCGCGGCGCGGCGCCGGCTGGACCTGCACAGGAACGGTAACCGGCGCCTGGACCTGCGGCTGCACCGCCGCAGCCGGTGCTGCCTGCAGCGGACGGCGCACACGGTACGACACGTCGCCGGCTTCGACGTCGGCGTCACGGTGGCGGCGAATGCGTCCGGCGCGCTCTGCCGGGGCCTGCGGCGCCAGTACCGGCGCGTTCTGCAGCGCCAGCGGGGTGACCACGGCGCGCGGGGTGGCCGGCACCACGATCGGCGCGCGGCGCTTGAAGTGGTCATGCGGGACCACGGTCAGGCCGTGGCGGCGGTGGTCGTCGCCGCGGCGGCGGCCCTCATGCGGATGCACATGGCGGTTAATGTGGCGCAGGTGGTCGTGCCGCATCCGGTACGAAGGCGCATAGTGTTCGCCGAATCCGAGCGGGTACCAGCCTTGCGCGGGCGCCGAGCGGTGCAGCGGACCCGAGTTGAACGCCAGGCTCCAGCCGCTGCCGCCGACCCAGCCCACCAGTGCCGGCGCCCACACAGGGCGGCCGATGTGGCGGCCAGGCGCCCAGCCCCAGCGCTGGTTGATCATCACCCAGCGGCCGTAGTGCGAGGGCGCGTAGCCCCAGGGCGCGTTGTCGATCCAGGTCCAGCCCCAGGGCGAGACCCAGGTCCAGCGGCCGTCGCGGTAAGGCGCCCAGCCGGCCGATACGTGGCGTGGCAGCCACACCGGGCCGTATTCGCTGTTGTCGCTCCAGCTGCCGTAGCGGTCCAGCTCTTCGTACCCGGTCATTTCGGTGGTGACGTAGCGGTCGGAGACCACGCGGTCGTCCTGCTGGTCGCGCAGGCGCGCCCAGTCGTCGAAGCTGGTGCGCACCGCCAGCGCGGTGACCAAGTCGCCGTGGCGCATTTCGACGCGGCGGCCGGGACGCAGCGAGAAGGTCGAGCCGTCAACCTCCACCAGCGCGACGCCGTCGAATACGTCGACCAGGCTGGCGTCGGGGTTGGCGTCGACGCGGATGCGGCCCGCTTCGCGCATGCGCACGCGGCCCTGCGGCGTCTCGATCGAGAAGCCGTCGAGCACCTCGGCGTTGCGCACGCGGATGTTGGCGCTGCCGTAATGCAGCAGCAGCTGCAGGCGGTCATCGTCCAGCTCGAGCACTTCGAGCGACGAGTCGCCGTCAAGGCGCACGGCGGTCGAGCCGATGCGGATTTCGGTGCGCCCGTTGCGTTGGGTGGTGATGCGGTTATCGCTGGTCACCGGCCAGTTCACCAGGGCGCTGTCGGGCTGGTCGCCGTCTTCGGTGCTGATGGTCACCGGCCCCTGGACCAGGGACACGCGGCCGACGCGCCCGGGCGCTTCGGACTGGGCTTGCGCGAGGACGGAGCAGGCCATCAGCGCCAGCACGGCCGCAGCTCTCATAAAGGGACTACGCATGGTGAACTCCAGGGAGATGGATTAGGGCATTTGCCAAGTATAAAACGCGGCATGGCGGCGAACGGACCACAACCGTTACAAACGGTTGCAATCGGCCGGGGACGAACGCTTTATGCGGCGGAGGCGCCGCGCTTGACGAAGAACAGGGCGCCGCCGACCAGCATCAGCACGCCGCCAAAAAAGCGGTTCTGCTTTTTGACTGCACGCGCATCGCGGAAGAAGCGCTGCATCGACGAGGCCAGGAAGGCGTAGCCGTTCATGACCACCGAGTCGATGCAGACCATGGTGATGGCCAGGATGCCCAGCTGGGGCAGCAGCGGCGCTTCTTTGGAAATGAACTGCGGCAGCACGGCGACCATGAAAATGATCCCTTTCGGGTTGGTCGCATTGGTCAGGAAGCCGGTCAGCACGCGCTTGCCGAACGCCGGCACGTAGGCCTGCACTGGCGCCGCGGCGGTGCCGGGCATGATCTCGACCTTCGAGCGCCACTGCGCGAGGCCGAGCCAGATCAGGTAGAGCGCGCCCACGGTCTTGACGATGTTAAAAGCCAGCTCCGAGGCCAGCAGCAGCGAGCCGACGCCGGCGCCGGCGATCGCCAGCACCAGCAGCAGGCCAAGCTGGAGCCCGAGCACCGTTGCGCTTGCCTTCTTGACGCCATACGACAGCCCGTGCGACATCGCGAGCACGGCGCCCGATCCGGGCGAGACGGCAATGATCGACGCGGCAAAGACAAAGGCAATCCAGGTGGCGAAGCTCATGGGGGGAATTCGGGGAGGGGAAACGGCGCGGCGCCACGCCGCGGCGCCCGGCGTACCGGGCCCGCTGCGGGCACGCGGGGGTGGTGCTTACTTCTTCTTAGGATTGACAGCCGACTTCAGGGTCGCGCCAGCCGAGAATTTAGGCGTCTTCGAAGCAGCGATCTTGATTGCTTCGCCGGTCGATGGATTGCGGCCCTTGCGTGCAGCGCGCTTGGCTACGGAGAAGGTGCCGAAACCGGTGATACCTACCGTGTCGCCCTTTTTCAGGCGCTCGGTGATGATGTCGATGATCGTGTTGACGGCGCCGTTCGCGGCCGCGCCGGACATCTCCGTACGCTTCGCAAATTCTGCAATCAGTTCGCCTTTTTTCATACTATCCTCCGGGGTTAAAAGAGCGGGAAGATTAGCATAATTATTGCCGTGTGTAATAAATTCTAAGGCGGCGACGCAAAAGTAAGCCCTGCTGTGACTGGCTTGCGACGGTTTTGGTGCATTGCGGCGCGCACCGCCACACGCCTGGCCCGCTCAGTCGGCCAGTACCGGCTCGGCCTTGGCGGCGGTGGCCAGCCGTGTGCGCAGCGCAGCATTGATCAGGGTCTGGTAGCCGGTGCCGCAGCGTTCGGACAGCGAGCGGAACTCTTCAAGCACCTCGTCGTCGAGGTAAATGGTGATGCGGGTCTTGCGCTTGACCGGGCGCGCGGCGCCGCGTGCCGGGGCGGTCGAGAAGTCGTGTTCGGTATTCATGATGAACCTCGCTGGAAAAATCGGGCAGCCTGTTAATGCACCGGACTATACGGGCGCGGGGCGCGAAAATACGAACAAAGCGACGAGATGCAGTATTTGCGGACTGAACTGCAAAAAACGGGGCTGGTTTGCGTACGCGGCGCGGCCGTCGCGTCAGGTAAGATGTGTGTTTTAGACATTTACACGGAGCAGCGCCCATGGCAAGCAGCTTGCTGGCTTTACTCGACGACATCGCGACCATCCTTGACGACGTAGCCGTCATGAGCAAGGTCGCCGCCAAGAAAACCGCAGGCGTGCTGGGCGACGACCTGGCGCTCAATGCGCAGCAGGTATCGGGGGTGAACCCGGACCGCGAACTGCCGGTGGTGTGGGCGGTGGCCAAAGGCTCGTTCGTCAACAAGGCGATCCTGGTCCCGGCAGCGCTGGCGATCAGCGCGTTTGCGCCGTGGGCGGTGACGCCGCTGCTGATGATCGGTGGGGCCTTCCTGTGCTTTGAAGGCGCGGAGAAGCTGGCGCACAAGTACCTGCACAAGGAAGAAGAATCGGCGCACGAGCAGGAACTGGCGGCCGCGCTGGCCGACGAGTCGGTCGACATGGTGGCGCTGGAAAAGGACAAGATCAAGGGTGCGATCCGGACCGACTTTATCCTGTCGGCGGAGATTATCGTGATTTCGCTCGGCACCGTCGCGGCGGCCACCTTCACCGAGCGCGTGATGGTGCTGACGACCATCGCGCTGGTGATGACGGTCGGCGTTTACGGGCTGGTGGCGGGCATCGTCAAGCTGGACGACGCCGGTTTGTATCTCAGCAAGCGCGACAACGGCGGCGCGCGGCGCTTCGGCGACTTTTTGCTGCTGATGGCGCCCAAGCTGATGAAGACCTTGTCGGTGCTGGGCACGGCGGCGATGTTCATGGTCGGCGGCAGCATTTTGATGCACGGCGTCCATGCGCTGGCCGAGATCGTCGAGGGCGCGGCGGCGGCGGCGGGCACCGTGCCGGCGATCGGCGGCGTCCTCAAGGCGGTGACGCCGACCCTGATCGACCTGGTGGCGGGATTGGTGGCGGGCGCGGTGGTGCTGATGGTGGTAACCGTGATCCAGAAGATGTTCAAGCGGGATAAGGTGGTGGCGCATTAAGCTGCGGCACGTTTTTGGTAGGGCGGATGCGCGCTTTGCGCTTATCCGCCCTACGTACTGCAACCCTCCCTTACGCGAAACTGACACCGAAATTTGATGTGTTGTTATCTGCGTCACATATCGTGTTGCAGAATTGACTTCGTTGCCTGTAAGTACGAGTATCAAAAGAGGTTCGCCGCTTTTGTTGTCGGTATTTTCATCAACGAGGAAAAAATAATGCATAGAAAATTCGTACCCAAGAAACAGGTTCTCGCTTTAACGATCGCTTCGCTGTTCGCCTCGGGCGCCGCCGTCGCGCAGGCTGTTCCCGATGAAACGCCGACAACCGTGGTGGTCACCGGCACCCGGGTTGCGAACCGCACCGCGCTCGACACCGTCGCCCCGGTCGACATCATTTCCGCCGATACCCTCAAAGCCAGCGGCAGCACCGAGATGAACCAGGCGCTGTCCGTGGCCCTGCCATCGCTGAACTTCCCGCGCCCGGGCCTGGCCGACGGCACCGATACCATCCGCCCGGCCACCCTGCGCGGC
This sequence comes from Massilia agrisoli, assembly GCF_020831365.1. Taxonomy (GTDB): domain Bacteria; phylum Pseudomonadota; class Gammaproteobacteria; order Burkholderiales; family Burkholderiaceae_D; genus Telluria_A; species Telluria_A agrisoli. The sequence continues at coordinate 173,598 of NZ_JAJHPV010000009.1, read as the reverse complement.
ATGGCGCCTGACCAGACCCTGGTGCTGGTCAATTCGAAGCGCCGCCACGCGTCCGCACTGGTGAACGTGAACGGCACCATCGGCCGCGGCTCGGCTTCGGTCGACATGAACACCATCCCTACCGCGATGGTCCGCACCATCGAGGTGCTGCGCGATGGCGCCGCCGCCCAGTACGGCTCGGATGCGATCTCGGGCGTGGTCAACATCCGCCTGCGCACCGACCGCGATGGCGGCGAGGCCACCATGTCCTACGGCGCCCGCGATTCCGAATACGACATCGTGGCCAGCCCGACCCCGGCAGGCGCGATCTGGAGCGCGCCATCCTCGCGCAAGCGCACCGACGGCGAGACCCTGACGGTCAGCCTGTGGAAAGGCCTGAGCCTGGGCGAAGACGGCCACCTGACCCTGGCCGCCGAAGTCAAAGACCAGAAGCGCACCGAGCGCGGCGGCTGGGACTACCGCCAGCAATACCCGCTGGTAAACGGCGCCTTCGACCCGCGCGAAGCCACCATCGACCGCTTCAACGCCTGGTACGGCGAGCCGGAAATGGAGCAGGCCACCCTGTTTGCCAACGCCGGCTACAACCTCGGCAACAACGTCAAGCTGTACGGCTGGGCCAGCTACCAGAAGCGCGACGCCCGTTCGGCCGGCTTCTTCCGCCGCGCCCTGCAGGACCAGAACATCATCTCGATCTACCCGAACGGCTACCTGCCGATCATCGCCCCGTCGGTCGACGACTACAGCGCCACGGGCGGCGTGTCGTGGACGATGGGCGAGTGGGACATGGATGCCTCGCTCGGCTACGGCAAGAACAAGATGGCCTTTACCATCGAAAACACGCTGAACCGCTCGATCGGCCCGTCCAGCAAGACCCAGTTCGAGGCCGGCGGTTTCTCCTACGACCAATTGGTCGCCAACGTTACCGGTGTCCGCTCGGTGCCGATGGCCAACCTGGCCTCGCCGCTGAACATCGCCGTGGGCGTCGAGGCGCGCCGCGAGGGCTACACGCTGTTCGCGGGCGAGCCTGATTCCTACCGCCACGGCGGCGTTACCCTGGCTAACGGCACGCCAGCGCCTCCGGGCGCCCAGGTGTTCCCTGGTTTCCGTCCAGCTAACGAAAGCGATACGCACCGCACCGCGATCGGCGCATTCGTGGACCTGGAAGCGAACCTGACCAAGGAACTGCTGGCATCGGTGGCTGTTCGCGGCGAGCACTACTCCGACTTCGGCGAAAGCCTGGCCGGCAAGCTCGCGCTGCGCTACGACTTCAACCCGGCGTTCGCGCTGCGCGGTTCGGTCCAGAACGGCTTCCGCGCACCGTCGCCGCAGCAGCAGAACTTCACCACGACGTCGACCAACTTCATCAACGGCGTACCGTTCGAGATCACCACCTTCAAGCCGAACGATCCGGTCGCGGTGGCCCTCGGCGCCAAGCCGCTGGATGCGGAAAAATCGCTGAACGCGTCGCTGGGCGCGGTGATGCGCTTCGGCACCGTGAACGTGACGGTGGACGCCTACCGCATCGACATCGAAGACCGCATCATCCTGTCGGAAAACCTGACCGCCGCCAACGTGCGCGACTACATCCGCTCGCAGGGCTTCATCGGCGTCGGCGGCGGCCGCTTCTTCATCAACGGTGTCGATACCAGCACCCGCGGCGTGGACGTGGTTGTCAGCTGGCCGATGAGCATGGGCGAAGCGGGCAAGCTCGACTTCACCGTGGCGGGCAACTTCACCGATACCGACGTAACCAAGGTACCGGTCACCGCGCAGTTGTCGGCGCTGACCCCGGCGCCGTCGCTGTTCGACCGCCTCAACGTGCTGTCGCTTGAGAAAGGCCAGCCGGCCAACAAGCTCAACGCCAACGTGAACTGGAAGCTCGGCCAGTGGGGCGCCACCTTCCGCGCCACCCGCTACGGCAAGGTGCTGTCGCCTGGCACCACCGCTGCGCTGGACTTCGAGATGGGCGCGCAGACCGTGGTCGACCTGGAAGCGCGCTACGCAGTCACGCCAAAGCTGAACCTGGCGATCGGCGCGGACAACGTGTTCGACGAGTATCCTGAAGCGCTGCCGCCGTCGCTGAACACGACCGGCAACGCGGCGTTCGCCAACTACGCGCCGTTTGGACGTTCGGGCCGCTTCATCTACGCCCGCGCGGCGTACAGCTTCTAAGCTGAACGCAGGACGGGTGGCGCTGCGGCGCTCACCCGCCCTGCGTCTTGCGGAATAATTGCCTTGCACGCAAGCCGTCGCGCAGCGACCATCCCAGCGATACCACCGACATCGCACTGAGCACCCAGCTCGCCCATCCGTAATCGACCCGCACGACCCCATCAGCGAGCTGCATCCAGCCAGACAGCACGGGCGCCAGCAACGCCAGCACGATCCCGAAGTTGATGAACAGCATCACGTGCATGACCCGCTCGGTCACCGGCAGCACCCGCGTGTCGAACTCAAGCACGGTATCGATCGTCGAAATGCACAGCTCGGCCAGGAACAGGCCGACAATTGCCCAGGCAAACAGTCCGCGCCACTCGAACCAGGCCAGCGCGAAAAAGATTGCGGCAAATGCCAGCTCGCGCGCGCAGTGCAGGCGCTGCTCGGGCCCCGCGCCCCGGCGTTGCGGCAGGCGCGTGATCACCTCATGGTTGAGGATCACATCGCTTCCGCCAATGACGCCATGGGCAAGCAGCGCGATCAAGAAGGGCGGCGCAACTTCCATCGCTGGCTTACACTAGCGATGCCGGCACAGCATTGCGCCAGCCGCGAGCCCGAGGCCAAATGCGCCGTAGACGACCGCCAGCGATGGCTTCGACAGGCGTTTTTCGTAACCCGGGTGCAAGCGCCTTGGCGTGAGCTGGTAGTCGGTGAAGCACGCCACGGCGGACGCCGCCGTTGCCAGCCCGATGGTCCTGGCGGTGTCGCGCTTGTCGAGCTCAGCCGCGCAGGCCCGCTCGAACAGCACGGCCCAGAAGGTGGCGCTGGCGTGGTGGATCAGGTAGCCGGGCAAGGTGTACTTGACCGACGGTTCGTCCTGGCGGGCGGCGCGGTCGCCCCAGATCCAGTGGCTGATGGCGTTGGTCGGGCCGAACATGCTGTTGCTGGTGCCTTTGCCCAGCGCGGCAAGGGCGGCGGTTGACAGCAAGCTGGAAGTGGTCCCGGACACCAGGCCGCGTTGTAAGGCAGTTTCCCATTTATCCATATCGTCCTCGGTCGAATGAACTGGAACTCGTCATTAATGAAGGCTGAAGCAGCGCTGCGGCTGGTGCAGGCATGAGGATCCTGCTCACCGGAGCGACCGGCTTTGTCGGCGGCCATGTGCGCGATGCACTGCTGGCCGACGGTCACGAAGTCATCTGTGCTGTCCGCAGGAAAATGGATAGCGACAATCCCTGCCTGGGCTACATCACAGCCGACTTTGCCAAGGATACCGATAAATCCGTCTGGCTGGCGCGCCTGGCGGGCATTGACGTGGTAATCAATACCGTCGGCATTTTTCGTGAAAGCGGCGGGCAAACCTTTTCTGCGCTGCACACTGAAGCGCCGTGCGCGCTGTTTGCCGCCTGCGTCGAGGCGGGCACGGTGCGGCTGGTGGTCCAGCTGTCAGCCCTCGGCGCCGATGAGCACGCGACCACTGCCTACCACTTGAGTAAAAAGGCAGCCGACGATTTCCTCGCTGCATTGCCGCTGGCATCGTGGATTGTCCAGCCCTCACTGATTTACGGAAAGGATGGGGCGAGCGCCCGCGTGTTCCGCATGCTTGCAAGCATGCCGCTGACCCTACGCTTTGGCAACGCCCCACAATTGGTGCAGCCGATCCATATCGGCGATCTGACGGATGTTTTCCTTGTGTTGCTGCACGGCGCGGCGCCAATGCCTGGCACTCGCCTGCCGCTGGTGGGACCGGAGGCGCTGCCGTTCACCAGTTACATCGGTGCGCTGAGGCGCGCGATGGGCATGGGGCGCCAGCGCTTGCTGCGCCTGCCAGGCGCCGTGGCGCGTACGCTCGCGGGCCTGGGCCGGTGGCTGCCGGGGGCGATGCTCGACCGGGACGCGCTCGCCATGCTCGATCGCGGCAATACCGCGGACGTGGCCATGACCGCACAACTGCTGGGCCGGGCGCCGCGGCCGATTTCCTCCTTCATCGACGACCCTGCCGCCGAGCGGGCGCAGGCAAAGCTGCAGTGGCTGCTGCCGGTGCTGCGCGCCAGCATTGCCGCGGTCTGGATTGCCACCGCACTGGTATCGTTCGGCTTGTACCCGGTGGAGCTGAGCTATGAGCTGCTGGCGCGCACAGGCATTTCGGCGGCGTTGCAGCCGCTGATGCTGTACGGCGCCGCGACCTTCGACCTGGCGCTGGGGCTGGGCATCCTGCTGTTGCCGAAACGGCGTTGGCTATGGCTGGCGCAGGTGGCGCTGATCGGGTTTTACACGGTCGTCATCGCGGTCAAGCTGCCGGAGTTCCTGCTGCATCCATACGGGCCGCTGACCAAGAACCTGCCGATGCTGGCGGCGATCTGGCTGCTCTATGAACTGGAGGAATGAACGTGGACTACCTGACCGTCAAATGGCTGCATATCCTGTCGTCCACATTATTGTTCGGCACGGGCATCGGCTCGGCGTTCTACCTGCTGTTCGCCAATATCAGCCGCGACATCAGGGCAATTGCCGTGGTGACGCGTTACGTGGTGCTGGCCGACTGGCTGTTTACCGCGACCACGGTCGTGCTCCAGCCGCTGACCGGGTATTACCTGATGAAACTTGCCGGCATCCCCTTCCACACCCGCTGGATCATGTGGTCGTTTGCGCTGTATGGAATCGCCATTGCATGCTGGCTTCCGGTGGTGTGGCTGCAAATGCGCCTGCGCGACCTCTCGAAAGTCGCCGCACGCGATGGCACTGCCTTGCCTGCGGAATACTGGCGCTACTTCAAAGCCTGGATCGCGCTGGGCTTCCCGGCATTTTTCGCTTTCCTCGCGGTGTTTTATTTGATGGTTGCCAAACCCGCGTGACGCGCCGGCACCGCGGCTCAAGGTCAGCGATTGCACTTATTTGATAATTAGGGAACGATTGGTGAAAACCAAAGCATTGGGAGGACTCATGGCAACAATACGACAAGCAACAACAGCAGACCTGCCGAGCATCGGCGAGATTCTCGAAAATGCGGGGCTCCCGTTTTCCGATATCAGCACGTCCCACCTGCCTGATTTCCTCGTCGTCGAAAAAGACAAGGCCATCGTCGGTTGCGTCGGGATCGAGCGCTACGGCCGGGATGCGCTGCTGCGCTCGCTGGCAGTCGATGCATCGCGGCAGGGAACCGGGCAAGGACGCCACCTTGTCGAAGCGATCGAAGCCCACGCGCGCGAGACGGGTATTGCCCACTTGTTCCTGCTGACTACCAGCGCATCAAGTTTCTTTGAAGATCACGGCTACCGGGAAATCGCGCGCGACGCGGCCCCGGAAGCGCTGCGGCACAGTACGCAATTCGTCAAAATGTGTCCCGCCAGCGCGGTGTGTATGGAGAAGGATCTCGGGAACGGCTGATTGGATGCCCCGCTAGGCGGAGTGAGCGGTTTCCTGGTGGGACTGCTCCGGCTGCATCAGTTCCGGCTGCATCAGTTCCGGATGGATCAGTTCAGGATTGCGCAGGCGGACCGTATCCGACCGGATGCCGCCGATCAGGCCCCATGCGGCAACCCAGCGGATTGCCTTGTCCTGCTCAAGCGGCGTCGGGGCGCCGATGGCCCGGCTGATCGCGCGGCTCATGCGCAGCATGCCGTAGCTTTTTCGTTTCTGGCGGTCAGTCGTCATGGCTTGAACAGTTGCAGTTATTCCATATTGATATTGTAAGGCTGAGCTCGGCAAAAACTACTGGCCGCTTATACAGCACCGACATTCTGACCTCAGCATCTCTTTGAGGCGTGTCAAGGTTAATTCGCCCGATTGGCGATGAAACATTTCCGGCTGTATTCACATTCATTGCGCTACTGCACAAATAGGGCGAAAAACCCTGTTGCACGCTCCTGACCGTTCGTCAACGCACAGTCTGCACCTGCTTGCGGACGATAGTGTGGTCCCAAGAGTTATAAGCAGTAGGGTAAATTTTATGAGTCACCGTCCCAGGGATCAACGTAAAGCGTACGCAATGCAGCGCATGGCTGAAGCGATTGGACGTGCCATCCGATCCGAATCGGCGCAGGAGCAGGAACGTGCCAAACGCTGGGCTGCGGCGTGGGGAGTGGTCAGCGGCATCCGTTCAAGCGGTATCCGGTTGCGGCGCAGCGTGTTGTTCGACCGGCGCGGCAAAGGCGGGCCGAGAATGGCATGATTGGCGCTCCACGCTTGTCCCGCAGCGACGCGGAAATCCTAACTTTGCTTGACCGCCTCTTCATTGTAAGCTGGCCCTGGCGCCTCGTTTCTGGCCCGCCGGGAAGGGAGTTGCAGCGTAACGGTAGTGCCCGGTGATTTTATAAGCGAACAAGACGTCGCTCTCTTCGGCCCCGGCGCCAATGTTGTGAATGATGAGGGGCGTGCCCCGGCCCGACCGGGTGTTCGACACGATGCCGATATGAGGCAGTGCCCCAGGCAAAAGCCAGGCCACAATATCGCCTGGGATGTAATCCTGCGGCTTCTGGCTGGGTTCAAGCGATGTCCCGTGACGCCGGAAGAACGTGGCAAGGTTGAGGACACGGCGGTGATCAATGTTTTCATCCCGCGCCTTTAGGCCCCACTTTAGCGGATGCGGATATTCCGCCCACGCCGCGCCCATGTCGCGATGCACCTTTTCTTGCAAGTCGATGCCAAGTCGCCGGTATGCGCGAATCACGACATCCGTGCACACGCCCGTTTCCATTGGCACATCGCCACCGGGATACGCCAAACGCTGGTAGCGCCCGTCATAGCGTATGGTGACCCCGATCTGCTGTCTGGCTGCGGCTACCAGCTGTTCGCCGGGGGTGGCGTATGCGATCGGGGCAAGCAGTAAAAATGACAGCGTAAGCGAGAGTGTGCGCATGGCGACGTGCCGGAAGATGTCGACCCCCAAGCGTAATCGGTGCCGCGCAGGCGATGTTGATAGTGCGCATCTGCCCCGCAGTACGCGCGTTAAAACGTCATGATGAAGCGGGCCCCGCCACCGACCGGCCTGGCATAGCGAACCGCGCCGCCGTTCCGGTGCACCAGCTGGCGCACCATCGCCAGGCCAATGCCGCTGCCCTTCTCGCGCGTCGAGAAGAAGGGCGTGAAAATGTCGGCGATGAGCTCATCCTGCACACCCGGCCCGTTGTCGCTGACAGAGATGTGCAGGCGGCCCCCGCGCACGAGCCTGGCGCTTACCCTGACTTCCGGCGCCGCGACGCCTGCGCTCGCTTCGGCGGCATTTTTCAACAGGTTGACCAGGGCTTGCTCCAGTTGCCCCGGGTCGGCCATCAGCTCAAGCGAGTCGGGCTCGACATGGAAAGTGGCGCGGCCTCCGCGCGCCTGCCACGATGGCGCCACCAGTGCGGACAAGCGCGCGAACATGCGCGACACGGGAATCCGCTGGGGTTTCGCTTCCGGCACGCTGGCCAGGCTGCGGTAGCCGCTGACAAACTGGGTCAGGCTGTCCGCGCGGCGGGAAATGGCTTCGAGGGCAATATCGAGGTCGCCGGCCAAGTCCGCCGGCAACACATCCCCGGCGCCCCGCAGCAGGTCGCGCGAGGTTTGCGACAGCGATGCCACTGGCGTGAGCGAATTCATGATCTCGTGGGTCAGCACGTGCACCAGCTTCTGCCACGCCTGCATGGCCTCGGCTTCGAGCTCGTCTTCCATTGGCATCAGTGCCGCCAGCCGCTGGGGCTCGCCGTCGATCGTCATCGCGTTGGCGGTGGCAAGGGCGCGCTCACTGCCGCGCTCGGTGTCGAAGTCAAGGATGCAGCGCTGGCCAACCACAAGGCCGGCCAGGGCGCGGTGCAAAGCCGCCACATCGGACGCGCGCCCTGGGGCCGTCAGCCGACGGGCGCTGGCATTGGCCGGCTCGACCGCATTCTGGCGCGACGGAAAAATGCGAAACAGCGCGATCGGCGCATGCTCGAGCTGGGATTCAAGGCCAAGCGCACGCGCTGCCAGCAATGTCTGGTCGGGTGGAACCCCAACCGCGACCTCAAGCGGCGGCAATTGAGAAAGCGCCGTGAGGCCGCGCCGCATCAGGGCGACGCCAGCCAGCGCGGCAACGGCGCTGGCGCCAAGGCGCACCGGTGCTGCCGTGGCTGAACCCGCGCTCCACGCGGCCATTGCCAGCAGGGCGGCCCCTGCGTACACAAGGCGCTTCGGGCGCTGGTCAGAGGCCATGCTTTTCCAGCTTCCGGTACAGGGCGGCGCGGCTGATGCCGAGCAGCCTGGCCGCATGGCTGATGTTGCCCTGCGCCTGTTCAAGGGAAGCCGCAACGGCGTCGCGTTCGAGCGCATCAAGCTTGAGCGCGGTTGCGGTCACGGGGGCGGCCACCGGCTCGGCCGTGTGCAAGCCGAAGTCCGCGATGCCGTACAAGTCGGATTCCGCCAAAATGACCGCCCGTTCGCAAGCGTGGCGCAGGGCGCGCACATTGCCTGGCCATGCATGCGCGCACAGCGCATCGAAGGCGGCTGGCGAAATGGCGCGCTCCGGGCGCCCATACTGGCTTTGGTATAAGTTCAGGTAATGTTCCAGCAGCCCCGGGATATCGCCGGGCCGTTCGCGCAGCGGCGGCACCCGGATAACGATGGTGTTCAGGCGGAACAGCAGGTCGGGGCGGAAGACCTGCGCGTCATACAGCCTGGCTTCGTCGAGGTTGGTGGCGCTGATGATACGCACATCAATTGTTTGCGGGCGATCCGCTCCAAGGGGGGTCACCTCGCGCCGTTCCAGCGCAGTGAGCAGCTTGGATTGGGCCGGCAGCGCCAGGTTGCCGATCTCATCGAGGAACAGCGTGCCGCCCGAGGCGGACTGGAAGCGGCCGGGCCGGTCGCTGCGCGCATCCGTGAACGCGCCCTTGCGGTGCCCGAAGAGTTCGCTTTCGAGCATCGATTCCGGCAGGCTTCCCATGTCTACCGCAAGAAACCCGGCCGCGGCGCGGCGCGACGCCAGGTGGATGCCGCGCGCAACCAGTTCCTTGCCGACCCCGTTTTCCCCCAGCACCATGACGTTGGCCCCGGTCGGCCCGACAATGCCGATTGCCGCGCGCAACTCACGCATGGCCACGGAGTTGCCGAGCAATGCCGCGGTGGCCGCCGGCGTAGTGGATGCCGGCGCGGCGCGCCGCGCCAATGCCGCATCGACAGCCGCCGCGAGGCGGGCGTTGTCCCATGGCTTGGTGATGAAGTCGCAGGCGCCGCATTTCATTGCGGCGACGGCGAGCGGCACATCGGCGTAGGCAGTCATGGCGATTACCGCCGGCGCCCTCGGCAAAGCCTGCAGCTGCTCAAGCACCTTCAGGCCCTCGGCGCCGTCGGCCCTGCCGGGGGTGAAGTTGAAATCAAGCAGCACGACATCGGGCGTGTTCTGCTGCAGGTAGCGCGGCACCTGGGCGGGATCGGCCAGCGTGGCGACCTGCCCCGCGCGGCGCAGCAGCAGTTTGGCGGCATAGGCCACGTCGGCATCGTCGTCGAGGATCAGGATCTGCGCTGGGATGCCTGGCATAAGGGGTCGCGTTGGAAGTGGTGCGCCGATTCTAGCAGCAGCGTCTGGCGGCCACCAATCAAATAGCCGGGTTCGCTGCGAAGTGTCCGGAAGCGAACACCGTGACTGTCCGCTTCTGGACAGTTTCAATCGCCAGGCCGCCAAAATGCGCCCAGCCGGGCGTGGCATGGAAGTTGCGATGAAGGGTTCATCTTGTTTTCGTATCGCGATGCTGATGACCCTTCCCTTTCCCCGTTCAGCCGAGCGCCCAAGTGGCGCCGCAATGGACCAGCCCCTGCCCCCGCGGGGCGGCCGCCGCGCCGCCATCGCGCTCGCCATCATCGCAGCCTTGTTCGCGATGGCCGCAGCGCTCTGGCAGCTTGCGCCGCGCGGACTGCAGGTTCCCCTGGCTACGGCTCGGATCGCAGCGGTGGAGCGCGGCATGTTCCGGGACGATGTTGCGCTACGGGCGATCGCCGCGCCGCTGCACTCCGTCATGCTGGACGCGGTGGAAACCGGGAGAGTCGAGGAGGTGTTTGCAGCCGACGGCGCGCTGGTGGCGCGTGGCGACGTGCTGTTTCGCCTGTCGAACCCGCAGCGCAGGCTTGAGCTGCTGGCGCGCGAGGCCGAGCATGCGCAACAGATATCCAACCTGACCAACCTGCGCGTGTCGCTGGAAGCGAGCCGCAGCCAGCGGCAGCGCCGCCTGTCCGAGCTGGCGTTCGCGTTGCTGCAGGCGCAGAAGCAGCACGACCGCAACCTGGCGCTGGCGCAGAAAGGCTTTATTTCGACCGCAGTGCTGGAAGACTCGGCCGACAAGGTGGCGCAGCAACGCCGCTTGCTTGAGGTGGACAAGGCCAGCGACCAGGTCGAAAGCGCGACCCAGCGCGATGCGGTCCGGCAGATGGAACAGGCCATCGCCCGCGTCGAAGCGGGCATGCGGCTGGCCAATGCGACGTTCGAGGCGCTGGCCGTGCGCGCGCCGGTAGCGGGCCGCCTGACCGGCTTCGGCCTGCAGGTCGGCGAAACCATCAAGCCCGACCAGCGTCTCGGCCGCATCGACGACGTGGCGCAGTTCAAGCTCACGGCGCAGGTCGACGAGTATTACCTCAACCGCCTTGTGGCCGGGCGTAACGGCGTTGCGACGGTTGGCGGACGTGCCCATCCGGTCTCGGTGAGCCGCATCTACCCGCAGATCAGCGAGGGGCGATTCGCCGTTGAACTGGCTTTCGATCAAGGCCAGCCACGCGCGGCCAGCCCCGGCCAAGGGGTGGAAGTCTTGATCACGCTGGGCGGCGCCACCGAAGCGCTGCTGTTGCCGAACGATGCGTTCATGAACGACAGCGGCGGGGCCTGGGCCTTCGTCGTCGGGCAGGGCGCGGCAGGGGCGGAACGCCGCGCGATCCGTACCGGGCGCCGCAATAACAGCCAGGTGGAGGTCATGTCCGGCCTGGCTGCAGGCGAACGCGTGATCGTGTCCTCGTATGCGAACTACGGCAAGGCAACCCGCCTGCAACTCACAAAATAGATTTCCCAAGCTTTCTTCCTGGAGGTGACACAATAATGAACTCGATATCAGACAAACAAGCCGGCATGCTCAAGCTCCATAACGTCAGCAAGACTTACCAGGGTGGCGAAGTGCGCACCACCGCGCTCGACCGCATCAATCTCGAGATCGATGCCGGCGAGTACCTTGCCATTACTGGACCGTCCGGCTGCGGCAAGTCGACCCTGTTGTCGATGCTGGGCCTGCTCGATGCGCCCGACAGCGGCGACTACTGGTTCGACGGCCAGAACGTGGCGGGCTGGAGCGAGGCCCAGCTGAACCAGCTGAGGCGCGGCAAGGTCGGCTTTATCTTCCAGAGCTTCAACCTGATCGAAGAATTGTCGGTTGCGGAGAATGTGGAGCTGGCCCTGGAATACATGGATGTGCCGGCGAAGGAGCGGCGCGAGCGTGTGGCCGCCATGCTGGACAAGCTGGGGATCGCACACCGCGCGCGCCATCGCCCATCGCAACTCTCCGGCGGGCAGCAGCAACGCGTGGCCATTGCGCGTGCGCTGGTGTCCAATCCCGCCATGCTGCTGGCCGACGAGCCGACCGGCAACCTCGACACCGCCCACGGCGACGAAGTCATGCGCATCCTGCGCCAGATTAATGCCGAGGGTACCACCATCGTGATGGTGACCCACTCGCCCGAACACGCGGCGCAGGCCTCGCGTACCGTGCGGCTGCTCGATGGCCGCATCCTGGTCGATGCGCTGCAAGCCGCGTAACCGGGGGCGATCATGAAACTTAGAGATTTCCGAGTCGGCTGGCGCACGCTGGTGCAAGAGCCGGCGTATTCGCTGGTTGTCATCCTTGGACTGGCCATCGGCCTGGCCGCGTCCTTGCTGCTGTTCGGCTTCGTCCAGTATTCGTGGCAATACAACGCCAGCGTGCCCGATGCCGACAGCGTGTACGTCGTCAAGCAGCGTCTGAACCTGGACGCGAGGGCGCCCAGCTTCGAGCACGCGCCATTGTTTTTACGGCTCGCCGCGCAGAAGATCCCGGGCGTCGCAGCTGCCACCGCCTACCTTCCTTCGCGCCCAAATGATACGGGCTTCACGGTGAGTATCGACGGCAGGCTGGCCCAGGTCGCCAGCCTGACGACGACGCCGGGATTCGCCGCGATGGTCGGGCTGCAAACAATATTCGGCAATCTCGAGGCGGCGCTTGCCGGGCCCGACAGCTTTGTCCTCAGCGAAGACGCGGCGCTTCGGCTGTTTGGCATGGCCAACGTGGTTGGCCGGTCGGTGCAGGTCGAAGGCAAAGTAGCGCGTGTCGGGGCCGTGGTAAGTACGCCTCCTTCGAACACGACCATTCCCTTCGAGATGCTGCTGGGTGTCGATTCAGTGCTGATGGACAAAAACGTGCGGGACGAGATGAAGACCGGCGCAGAGGGCTGGGATGGCAAGCTGCTGGTGCGCGTCGGTCCGGGCGCATCGCTGCCCGCGATTACAGCTTCCTTGCAGCAAGCGGTAGACAGCGCGCCGCAATTTGCAAAGCTACCACCCGAGGTGAAACAACGCCTGGGACAACGCAAGGTGCTCGACATTACATTGTCACCGCTGCGGGAAGCCTACTTCGACCTCGAAGTGGAAGGCAACTTTATCGCCGGCGCGGGCAACCGTGCCAATCGCACTGTTGTCGCCGGACTCGGCGTGATTGCCGTGCTGATCCTCGCGCTTGCGGCCATGAACTACGTCAACCTCGCGGTGGTGCGGGTACTGCGGCGCCAGCGCGAAGTGGCGATGAGAAAAGTGCTGGGCGCGAGCATGCGCCAGATTGTCCTGCAGATGTTGGCGGAATCGATGCTGGTCGCATTGGTCGCGACCGGACTCGGCTTGCTGCTGGCATGGATTGCGCTGCCGATATTCTCGGAGCTGGTCAACCGCGACCTCGACGGCTTGCTTTCGTGGCCAAATATTGCCTCCGCGCTGGGCGTCGGAGCCCTGCTTGGCGTAATCACCGCTGCCTGGCCGGCCTGGATCGCCATCCGCGTCCGGCCCGCTGAAGCGCTGGCGGGGCGTGCCGGCACCGAGTCGCGGCGCGGCATGCAACTGCGCCGTGCTATGACTGTGGTGCAGGTGTCCACGGCGATGGGCTTTGCCAGCATCACCCTGGCGGTTGCATGGCAGACCGAATTCGCGATGCGCGCCGATCCGGGATTCGATCCGGCGCCGATGCTGGTGGTCGACCTGCCCTTCGAGGCGATGAACTCGGCCCCGGCGGCACGTAATTTGTTGACGGCATTGTCGGAGCATCCTGCCATTGCCGGCTACGCCGTATCGGAAGACGCGATTGGTCGGAAGAATGGCCTCTATCACCAGGAACTGAAGCGGCCAGATGGTGGCGCGGCCTCCACGGAAATGAAGTGGGTCGGTCCAGGCTTTTTCGAGCATTACCGCATCAAGCCGGAAGCGGGCAGGCTGTTCAATTCAAAAATCGACAGGGAAGACGATCGGGTTCCGCTCGTTATCAACGCGATCGCCGCGCGCGAGCTGGGGTATGCGACGCCATCGGCGGCTGTCGGCCAGACACTGTCGTACCCAGGCGGTCGTGATGGAAAGCCTGTGTACAAACGGGTGGTGGGTATTGCGCCGGAGATCAGGTTCCACTCCCTCCGGGATGCACCGCGGGCGATGGGGTACGAGCTGTCGACGGCGAGCACGATCCTGAGCGTGCGCGCCGCGGGCACGGTGGCCGATGCGGAACGCGCGCTGCGTGACGCCTGGCCGAAGCACTTCCCGAGTGCGATCCTGAAGGTGCACCACGCGAGCGACATCCTGGCTTTGAACTACGCGGACGACGCGCGGATGGCGAAGCTGCTGGCAGTGGCGACCGGCATCGCGCTGGCGATCGCGGCTTTCGGCACCTACGTGCTGTCGGCGCATACCGTTCAGCGGCGCGCGAAGGAGATCGTGATGCGCAAACTGCACGGCGCGCGGCGCCGCGATATCGGCAAGCTGGTGGTGCGCGAGATTGGCGCACTGACCCTGGTGTCGGCGCTGATCGGCTTGCCGCTGGCGGCAGTTGCCATCGAACGCTACCTGGCCACCTATGTCGAGCACGCCCCGATTGGCTATTGGACGATGCTGTTTGCGCTGGGATCGACGCTTGTGGTGGCCATGGGCGCCGTGGCGCGGCAGGCCTGGATTGCGATGCGCATGATGCCGGCAGAAGCCCTGCGCGTTTAGCCGAACCGCCGGGCCTGCGCCGTTGTCTACTTCTGACTGGCGGCGGTACGGCGGAATGCGGGGGCGCGATGACGGCATTGCCTGTCTGGCTGCAGGCTGGCGTGTGGGGCCTGGTAGCTGGGTCGGCGCTGGTCATAGGCGCGGTGGCCGGCTATTTCACGCGCATTCCGCACCGCGTCATCGCGTCGATTATGGCCTTGGGCAGCGGAGTGCTGATCGCCGCGCTGTCGTTCGACCTGGTGGACGAGGCACACAAGCGGGGCGGCTTCCTGGCTTCGGCTGTCGGCTTCTTTGTTGGCGCCGCCATTTTTACCGGCGCTAACCTCTACCTCGCGCACCGCGGCGCCGCCGCCCGTAAATTATCCGGACAGCAGCAGCCGTCCGAAACGGAGGAGCACGGCAGCGGCCTGGCAATTGCGCTGGGTGCGCTGATCGACGGCATCCCTGAGGCGATTGTGATCGGCGTGAGCATGATCGCCAGCAAAACCGTCAGCATGGTGGCAGTTATTGCGATTTTTCTCTCAAACATTCCCGAAGGCCTGTCGAGCGCCGCGGGCATGAAGCGGGCCGGGCGCACGGCCTGGTACGTGTTTGGCGTGTGGGGCGGCATCGCGATCGTCAACGGCGTTGCCGCCGCGCTGGGCAACCTGCTGTCCATCGGCTTGTCCGAGCAGGTCATCGCCGCGACGATGGCGCTCGCCGCGGGCGCCATCCTGGCAATGCTGGTCGATACAATGATCCCCGAGGCTTTCGAGGTTGCGCAACACTACGCGGGAATCATCGCCGTGATCGGCTTCCTGGCCGCCTTCTATCTCTCCAAGATCAGCGGCTAGGCGATGTCCTGATAATCTTGTAGATGGCCCCCTTGGAAGCGATCAGGTACAGCTCGCCATCTGCGTCCCTGCCGAAGGACAGGATGTTGCCGGCGCCACTGATCAGCCAGTCCGTTGGCGCCGCGATGCCGCTGCCCGTGTAGACGAAGCTGCGCAGGAAGCCGCGGCAGAAGTCAGAATAGAGATAATGCCCGGCCAGCTCCGGAATCGCCTTGCCGCGATAGACGTAGCCGCCAGTGATCGAGCAGCCGTGGCCATGGTCATACTCGAAAGCCGGCAAGGTCAGCCCGGTACGGTCGCAGGTAGGGCGGTCATAGCAGATCGAGCCCTCCATGATATTCCATCCGTAATTGAGCCCGCCCTGGGTGACGCTCGAAATGTCGACCTCCTCGCGCACGGCCTGGCCGACATCGGCAAGGTAGAGCAGGTTGGTGTCGAAGGAGAAGCGCCAGGGGTTGCGCAGTCCGTAGGCCCATATCTCGGGGCGCTTGCCTTCCTGGCCGACGAATGGATTGCTGGGCGGCACCCGGTAGCGCTCGCCCTGGGTGGAATGGGCGACGTCGATCCGCAATACCTTGCCAAGCAGGGAGTCGAGGTTCTGGCCGTTGCGGTAAGGATCGCCAGTGCCGCCATCGTCACCGGTTGCCATGTACAAGTAGCCGTCCGGCCCGAAGCCGGCCAGTCCGCCATTGTGGGTGGTGCCGATTTTCTGGATGCGGATGATGACGAGCTCAGAATCGGCATCGGCCCGGTTGCGGTTGGCGGAAACCCGGTAGCGCGCCACTACGATGCCGTGGAGCTTGTCGCTGAGATAGAGGTAGAAGTAGCCGTTAGTGGCGTAATCCGGGTGGAAGGCCATCGACAGCAAGCCGCCCTCGCCGTGGGACAGGACCCTCTCATGGATGTCGAGGAATGGTGTGCTCAGGAGCACGCCGTTTTCCATGATGTGAACCAGGCCTTCGCGCTCAACGATGAACTGGCGCGGGTCGCCCGGCGGCGACGCGAGGAACACGGCGCCGGGCAGGGTCGCCACCTGCTGTATGCCGAGCCTGAAGGTGACGCCGGTGTAGCTGATGCTGGCATGCGCTGTTGCGCGGGGTGCCACGACCGCCAGCTGAACACCTGCACTGGGCAAGTAGGTCAGGCCGCTGCCGGGCACGGCGTTCGCGGTCACGGTGTATTCACCGGGGGCCAGGTTGACCAGGGTCTGGCTTTGCGCGAGGTCCTGCACGTATCCGCCGGGTCCGGTAACGCGGACCGCAGCGGGCAGGCCGGCGGGGAGGTCAATCACCGTCACGGCCAGCGCGCCCGGTGCAGGGTCCGGATCGGGGCCCGGGGGCGGAGTCTTGCAGGCGACGAGCAGGCCCAGGACAAGCAAGCCAAAGAGGTTCCGCGTTCTTTCGATCAGCATGTCAGCCCCCGTTTATTCCGGTTGTTCGGTCTGCTACATGCTTTCAACGTACATCACGCCTTACAAGCGGGCTCTGCGGTATCGCAGACCGCCAGGTGTGTTGCTCCGCCGCAGTACTGTCAGCCCCCGCAGCCGCCGCAGCAGGAATGGCGCGCCGGTTCCTCGCCGACCACGTAGCCGGCCGACTGCACCGCGCCGCGCAGCTGCGCCAGCGAGGCGAGCGACTCGTCGAAGCCGATGCGCGCGGTGGTGTCGGCCAGGGTGATATGCACCTTGTCGACGCCGGCCACCGATTCGAGGACCTTGGCCACTTCGATGGCGAGTACTTCAGTACGCATGGCGGGAATGTTGAGGGTTGCTGTTTGCATGGTAAAAATCTCCTTGAGTTGGTGCGCCAAGCGTATTCAGGAATGCCGCAGCCGTCTACAAGATCGGCGCGTTTTCGGCCGCTAACATTGAAAAACCTAAACCAGGTCAATTCCCCTGTAGTTTTGGCTTCTTCCCGTTGCCGCCTGCCTCGCTTTGAAGTAGTATTTCAAATGTATATTTAATAGAGGGCGAAAAAAATGAGCTTGCTGACCATCGAAGAACCGGCCGCCGAAGCGCGCCATCCGCTGTGGGCCGGCGGCCATGCCTTCTGGGCGCTCGGGTTCCGCCCTTTCTATGTGCTGGCAGCCGCGCTTGCGGTGCTGGCCGTGCCGGCGTGGCTGTCCCACTACCTGGGCTGGCTGGTGTGGTCGCCCAACATCACGCTGGCCTGGCATATGCACGAGATGGTGTTTGGCTTCGCCATCGCGGTCGTGGTCGGCTTCCTGCTCACCGCCGTGCGTGCGTGGACGGGCCTGTGGACCCCGCGCGGCATGCACCTGGCTGGCCTGGCGCTGCTATGGACGCTGGGCCGCGTCACCATGCTGACCGGCCCGGCGTGGCTGGCCGCCGTGATCGACCTCAGTTTCCTGCCGCTGGCCGCATGGTCGCTCTACCGGGTGCTGCACCGCGCGGGTAACAAGCGCAATATGTTCCTGGTGGGCCTGCTGGCGTTGCTGGCGCTCGCCAACGGCGTCTTCCACGCCGCCGCGATGGGGCTGGTTCCGCTGTCGGTGTTCGCCCCCATCCATGCCGCCATCCTGCTGGTCGTCATCATCGAATCGGTCATCGGCGGCAGGGTCATCCCGATGTTTACCGATAACGGCGCGCCCGGCACCCCGAAGTCGGTGGTGCGCCCGCGTAACGACAAGATCGCGCTGGCGGTGGTCGCCGCCGCCGCCGCCGGCTGGGTGTTCGGCGCGCCCGGCCCGCTGATGGCTGCGCTGGCGCTGGTGGCAAGCGTTGCTACCGCGATCCGCCTGGCAGGCTGGCGGCCCTACCGCTCGGTACGGGTGCCGCTGCTGTGGATTTTGCACCTCAGCTACGCCTGGATCCCGATCGGCTTCCTGATGCTGGGCCTGGCCGCGCTGGGCGTCGGCACCGCCAGCACCGCCCTGCATGCCCTGGCTGTCGGGTCGATGGCTGGCCTGATCGTCGGCATGATCACGCGCACAACGCTCGGCCACACCGGGCGCAAGCTGGTGGCAGGGCGCGCGGAAGTGGCGATGTACGCCCTGATCCAGGCCGGGGCGGTGATCCGCGTCGCGGCCGGCATGGCGCCGCCAGAGTGGCGCGCGAGCCTGCTCACGGTGTCGGGCGCCTGCTGGAGCCTGTCGTTTGCGCTGCTGCTATTGGTGTATGCCCCCTACCTGTGGCGTGCCCGCATCGATGGTAAGGAAGGCTGAGCGGGTTCAACCCGTTTGGCCCTGCAAGGGTAAAATGCTGTCTGGCTTGCGCCACAACCAGGACATGGAACATGAGGCTGACTGCTTACACCGATTACTCGCTGCGAACCCTGATCTTCCTTGCCATGAACCGCGAGCAGCTCGTGACCGTCCAGCAAATTGCCGACGCCCACGGGATTGCCAAGAACCACCTGACGAAGGTGGTGCATCATCTTGGAACGCTGGGCTATATCGTTACCGTGCGCGGCCGCAATGGCGGGCTGCGCCTGGGACGCGATCCTTCCGAGATTGTCATCGGCGACGTGGTGCGGCACACGGAAACGGACTTCTATATGGCGTCCTGTTTCGACCAGGCCACGGCGAACTGCATGTATTCGGCCGCTTGCTCACTCAAGGGCGAGCTGTCGAAGGCGACCGCCGCCTTCCTCGAGGTACTCGATGCGGTGACGCTGGAGCAGATGGCGATCAAGGAAGAGCGCAAGCGCGGCGCCAAAGCTGCAGCCAAGGCCGGCGCTGGCGCAAAACCCGTGGAACTGCATTTCAAACCAAGGCGCAAGGCCGCGTAAAGCGCTTCTACCTGGCGGCCCGCGCCGGTAAATGGGCGTCGAGGTCTGCCTTGGTGACCTGCCCGAGGCGGGTCATCACCAGCTTTCCCTGCGCGTTGAACAACATGGTGGTGGGATACGCCTGCACCTTGAATTCCTTCATCAGCTTGTCGTTGCCTGCAATGATGGGATAAGTGACGCGCAGCGCCTGGGCGAACTGGCGCAGGCGCGCGACATCGTCGCCGTCCGCAGCCAGTCCCAGCACCACCACATCATCGCGCGAGCGCGCCAGTGCCTGCAGTTCGGGCATCTCCTTGATGCACGGCGCGCACCAGGTGGCCCACACATTGAGCACCACCCACTTACCCTTATGAACCTCAAGCGTGTGCAGGTTTCCCTGCACATCCATGAGGTGCATGGCGTGGGCCGGCGCCCATGCCATGGCGGCCAGCAAGGCGGCAGCGGCGGCGCGGCACGCCCTGGCCGCCGCGCGCGGGGCGTAGGCGTGCCGGGCCATCACAGCTGCCCCGACAGTCCGACGACCAGCGCGCGGTTCGCCGTCAGCTGTACACCTTCCACATGGCGGTAGACCGGCACCTGGTAGAACATGTAGACCTGCGCGGACGATGCGATTGCGTAGCTCAGCCCCGGGCTGGCGTACAGGTAGCGGCCGCCGCTGCTTTCAGGCTCGGCTTCGCTGCCGTGGTCGGCGCGCTTGTGCACGTAGTTGAGCTGGGCCAGCAGCCCCAGCTTTGCGCCCAGGCCTTTGCGCACGCCGGCGTCCAATCCCAGTTGCGCGCCCGGACGGTAATGGTCGCGGGTGTTGAGCGCGTGCTGGTACTGCCCTTGAGCAAACCAGAACACGCCATGCTCGGTCAGCTTCTGGTGGTAGTAGCCGCCCAAGATCAGGTCGGTAGTGCCGGTACCTGGCTGCAGGCTGCGCTCGGCCTTGTCGCCCTGGTCGTTGGCCACGTCGAACTTCCCGGTAGGCAGCTTGAGGCCGAAGGTGAGGCCCGCATTGGCCGGCTTTAGCGGGTCGGCGACCGTGTTCAGCTGGTAGCGGCCGACCACGCGCACATCGCCCAGTTCAGTAAATTCCCAGCTGTCGAGAATCTTCGCGCCGTGATGGTTGTGGATGTGCTGGTGGTCGCGCGAGCCGGCGCTGGCGCTGACCGTCACGCCGAAGCGGCCGGCGAAATTGTGGCTGTAGCTGGCCACGACGTTGCGGTTTTGCGTGCTTACTTCATCGTGGTGCGCGCGCACCTGGCCGGCGTAGACCTTGTCCGAGCCAGCCATCGGCTGGTCCTGGTTCAGGTATTCGTAGCGCAGGTCGACAGCGTGCTTTGCATCGGCCAGCGCGCTTTCGGCAGTCCAGTTGCTGTTGACTGCGCAGAACGAGGCGCCGCAGCTGGCAAGGGCGACTGATGGAGCAAGGGCTGCGAGGGCCAGGGCGAGGAGGGTGGGGGTGGTTTTCATCTTATTGCCTGTGAAGGAATGCCTGCCGTGGCTGTTGTTCGACATCGTTTGTCGTGGCATCAAAAATCATACTTTTCACATGGGCAAAAAAAATATGATCCACATCAAAAATTTCTCGAAGGATCAATTAAATACGGGTCTTTAAAGATTTTTGATGTGAGTCAATTTTTTAAGATACCCCCCAAATGTATGATTTGTACATGGTCAAACGGTGCAGTTCCGCACCAGACATAACTAGGTGATAAAAACATGAAAAGGACAATCATTTCCCAAGCCATCCTGGCACTCGTTATCGGCGCAGCTACCATGGCGCCTGCAATGGCACAGCATGCTGGCCACGGCAAAGCTGATACGAGCTCGGCGGTCCAATACCGCCCTGACGTGACCTTCACCCTGCGCACCGACATCGCCGATGGCAAGCTGGTATTCGTCAGCGAAACCGGCGCCACCAAGGGCCAGGCCAACCCGACCCTCAACGTGCCTGAAGGCGCGGTTGTACAGATCAACCTGGTCAACGGCGACGGCGCCACCCACGATGTGAGCGTGCCAGAATTTAACGCCAAGTCGAACCAGATTAACGACAAGGGCGCCAGTACCTCGATCGTGTTCAAGGCCGGCAAGAAGGGCGTCTACACCTACATCTGCACCCTGCCCGGCCACGTGGCGGCAGGCATGATCGGCAAGATCGTGGTCGGCGGCGCTGTCGAAGCCCCGGTCGCCAAGGGCGTGGACGTGTCGATGAACCCGAAAGAAGTCGGCAAGCCAGTCGGCGCGCGCGGTCCGAAGAAGCTGACCGTCAACCTCGAAACCACCGAAATCACCGGCCAGCTCAGCGACGGCACGACTTACAAGTACTGGACCTTCAATAACAAGGTACCAGGTCCGTTCATCCGCGTGCGCGTCGGCGATACGGTCGAGGTCAACATGGCCAACGCCAAGGACAGCCACATGATCCACTCGGTCGACTTCCATGCGGTGACCGGACCGGGCGGCGGCGCGGCAGTCACCCAGGCGGCCCCCGGCAGCACCAAGAGCTTCACGTTCAAGGCCCTCAACCCTGGCCTGTATGTCTACCACTGCGCAACGCCGATGGTGGCCCAGCACATCTCGAACGGCATGTACGGCATGATCCTGGTCGAACCGGAAGGCGGCCTGGCGAAAGTCGACCGCGAGTTCTACGTGATGCAAGGCGAGCTGTACACCGCTCAGCGCCATGGCACGCAGGGCGAAGCCGAGTTCTCGCTGGAGAAGCTGCTCAACGAACAGCCTGAACACCTGATGTTCAACGGCACCCACGATGCGCTGACCAAGACGCACCGCATGGAAGCCAAAGTGGGCGAGACGGTGCGTATCTTCTTCGGTGTCGGCGGTCCTAACCTGACCTCGAGCTTCCACGTCATCGGCGAAGTGTTTGACCGCGTCTACTCGCAGGCAGACCTGACCTCGCCGCCGCTGAAGAACGTGCAGACCACCACGGTAGCGCCTGGCGGCGCAACGATGGTAGAGTTCAAGGTGGAAGCGCCGGGCCGCTACATCCTGGTCGACCACGCACTGTCGCGGATGGAAAAAGGCCTGGCCGGATTCATGTATGTGACCGGCAAGGAGAATCCGGAAGTGTTCCGCACCTCAAGCAAGCCGGACGGCGATTCGGGTCACTGATCTGACCTGACTCCCTCCAAGACCCGCTGCATGCGGGTCTTTTTTGCGTTGTGGGGAGCGCATTTGCAGCTCCCATTTTGAAGGAAATACACATCATGCTCACGTCGAAAATCGACCCCCGGGAGTTCCTCAAGCGACTGCCGCTGTTCGCCGACTTCACGTCCGACGAGCTGCAGGACCTTGCTGCCGGAACCCAGGAGCACTACATTCCGCGTGGCACCCACATCTTCAACCGGGGCGATCCCTGCCGCGGCTTCCACATCGTGATCTACGGCCAGGTCAAGCTGGGCTTCCTGTCGGCACGGGGCGATGAAAAGATCATCGAGATCATCGGTCCGGGATTCAGTTTCGGCGAAGCGCTGATGTTCATGGAAAAGCCCTACATCGTCGGCGCTGCGGCGCTGGCCGATACGATGCTGCTACACATTGCCAAGGAGTCGGTATTCGGTACGCTGGAGCGCAACCCGGCGTTTGCCCGGCGTATGCTGGCCGGCATGAGCCGGCGCCTGCATGGCCTGATCAAGGATGTGGAATCGTATTCGCTGCGCTCGGGCAGCCAGCGCATCGTCGGCTACCTGCTCAAGGACGAACCGGATGGCGACGGCGCCAAGGTCACGCTTGAAGTCAGCAAAAAGTCGCTGGCCTCACGCCTGAACCTGACGCCTGAGTATTTCTCGCGCGTGCTGCACGACCTGACCGAACAGGGAATGATCGCCGTCCAGGGCCGCCAGATCACGATCTGCGATATCGGCCGCCTGCGCGCCTACGAGGGCTGAAACTGCGCCTGCGCGCGGCGCGCGCGCATTGCCGCGCCGGCCAGGTCTAGCGCCAGCTGCAGGCTGGCGATGGCCAGCAGCAGCGCCGCGGGGCGCGCCAGCCATTCGGGCCAGGCCACTGCGCCCATCAGCACCAGCAGCGCGGCGGAGTGCCACCAGAACTGTCGGCGGCCCCGTTCGTCGGGCAGGATGGTACGGATCGGCAGCACGTTCGCCTTGCTGGCGCGCGGGTCCTGCTGCATGTGGTACCACAGAAGGAACGGCACGATCTTGTACAGCATGCCGTTGACCGCGCCCATCGCAAACCCGCCCACAAACATCACGCCGGTGGCCAGCGCCACCGTCTCCCCGGGCGGCAGCACGTACAGCAGCGTGCTGGCGCACAAGCTGGCCAGCGAGAGGCGCCAGTACAGCGTGGTCGGGTCGGTGTCCTTGCGCTTGCGTTTCGTGAGCAGCCACGCGGTGAGCCCGGCGAAGGCGGCCAGCACCGCGGCCACTGGCGCCCCTGCCACGGCGGCGTAGTCCGGCCAGCCGACCGACGCGGCGCTCCAGATGGCCAGCAGGCCGGCAAGCAGCCAGACCGCCCAGCGGGTCACCGGCGCGGGATAGGTTTTCGATGACTGGAACATGGGGATGACCTGGTAGGCCACGCACACCACCAGCATCGCCACCCAGCCGACCAGGCCCCATGCGGCGTGCAGGTTGGTCAGGCTGACCACGGGCAGGCTGGCGCGTCCGCCCAGGTGAAGCGTCAGCGCGGCGCCGAGGCCCACCGTCACCACCAGGCCGCCGACTGCCACGCGCATGCCGCGCACCATCGGCATCGCGGCAGGCGTGGCTGGCCGGGCCAGGGCGCGCGCGATCGGCGCCATGATGATGGTGAACGACGCCGCCAGCAGCAGTGCGGCGGGCAAAAACAGGGAGGTGGTGTTGCGGGTCAGGGCAAAGGCCAGCAGAAGTGCGCCCAGCCCCAGCCCGGACCAGGCGGTAACGACGCTGCCGCGCGCAGGCGCCAGCGCGGTGCCGGTGACCACGGGGATCAGCTGCAGCATGGCGCCCGCCATCGCCATCGACAGATAGCCGAGCGTGAGCAGGTGGGTCGCGCCCAGGGTGGGCGCCGACCAGCGCGAGACGAAGGCCTGGTCGCCCGCCCACAGCAGCAGCAAGGCCGCCAGCAGGGCAAACCACGGCGCGGTCAGCAAAAAGCGCAATGACGCGCCAGGCGCTGGCGACAGCGCATACGCCAAAGCGCGCTGCATCAGTTTTCCTGGATGATGACCTGGTACAGGCCCGGTTCCGGCTCGCTGCAGCGGAAGGTGTAGCCGTTGCGCTCGAGGATGCGGTACAGCGGATGCGGTTCGCGGTCGATCAGCATGCGCACCTGCTGCCCGGGGGCCAGCATGGTGAGCGCGTCGAGGACGCGCTCCATCGGCTCGGGCGGGAACATGCCGCGCAGGTCAAGATAGATTTCGGGGATATCGGTTGGCTGTGGCATGGCGGCTGTCAGAGGAAGAACAAGGGATTCTTGGTCACGGCGGTCGTGGCGATGTAAGCGAAGCAGCCGATCGCCGCGATAAAGGCGGCGAGGCGGGACAAGCGTGTTTTTCCGTATTTGAGGGCGATCGAGCCAAGCACGATGTAGGCAACCAGCGCGCCGATCTTGGCGCCGAGCCAGGGGCTCGACAGCGGCGAAATGCCGGCCATCCCGGCCAGTGCGATGGCGCTCGACAGCAGCAGGGTATCGACCAGGTGCGGCGTGTGCCTGACCCAGCCGCGCGAGAGCATTGGCGAGCCGGCCAGCATCCACAGCCCGCGGATCAAAAAGAACGAGACGCTGGTCGCGGCCAGCGTAATGTGCGCGTGTTTAAGCAGGATGTAGGACATGGGTCGGGTCGAAAGTCGTTGCCAGCGGCCGGCAGCCGGGCTGGCCGTCCGCGCCATTGAGCAGCACCGACAGCGGTACGCGGTCGAGCCGCTCCAGGAACGCGCTGGTGGCATCTGCCAGCAGGCGTTTGAGCTTGCAGCGGCCGGCCAGCACGCAGCTGTTGTCCTGCTCGGAAAAGCATTCGACCATCTGGAAGTCGGGCTCGGTCGCGCGGATCACCGCACCGAGCATGATTTGCGCGGGCGGCTGCGCCAGCTTGATGCCGCCGGCGCGGCCGCGCAAGGTGGTCAGGATGCCCAGCAGTCCGAGATGGTAGACGATCTTGCTGAGGTGATTATGCGAGATTCCGTGGGCGGTGGCAATCTCGCGAATGGTGATGGTCTTGCCCGGGTGCGTCCCCAAGTGCATCAGTACGCGCAATGCATAGTCGGTGTAGTCGGTCAGGCGCATGGCAGTATCCGGATGGTGGCGTTAACCGACGATCTTGAAGTCGATGATGACTTCGCCCGGTTCGCGCGCCAGGTAGGCGGCGTGCAGGCGCGGGCCGAAGTGCTGCGACAGCTGCTGCAGCAGCGGCAGCGGGTCGTGGTCGTTATAAAAGCGCATGGTCTCGCCGGGGGTCAGGACGCTCAGCGCGCCAAAGATGGCGGCGTGGCGGAAACGGCGGGCGACGCCGCGGGCGTCGAAGGCGTAGACGCCGTGATCGACCTGCGGTGTGGAGCAATCGTGTGGCATGTAAATCTCCTGCTAACTGGTTGGTGATGCCGGCTGCGGGTGGCGCAGCCGGCGGGTCTTACACTTACTTGGCGGCGGTCAGCGAGCTGGCCAGCTTGCGCTCTGCGCGCTTCTGGAACACCAGGCGCCACATGAACAGAGCCAGGAACACGATACCGATCGAGAACACGATATCGCCTGGTACGCGCAGCCAGACCATGGTCTCCATGAAGCTGGAGTGAACCACTTCCGGCGAACGTGCGTACCACACGCCGCGGGTGATGCTTGCCCAGGCCTGGTAGATACCGGCTGGGACCAGCGACAGGAACACCATCATCGACAGGCCGAGGTTAAGCAGCCAGAACGCTGGACGCAGGGCCGAATCGGACCATGCCAGGCGGTCGGTCAGGCCGCGCAGGCAGAACAGCATCAGGCCGATACCCAGCATGCCGTACACGCCAAACAGTGCGGCGTGGCCGTGGGCTGCCGTCATGTTCATGCCTTGCATGTAGTACAGCGCGATTGGGGTGTTGATCGCAAAGCCCAGCAGGCCGGCGCCAACGGTGTTCCAGAAACCCACTGCGATGAAGCACAGGATAGGCCACTTGTAGGTTTCCACCCATGGCGCGGCTTTCGAACGCTTGTAGTTGCGGAATGCCTCGATACCGATGATCGACAGCGGTACCACTTCCAGGGCCGAGAACATCGAACCGATCGCGATGACCGAAGTCGGCGTGCCGGTGAAGTACAGGTGGTGCAGGGTGCCCAGGATGCCGCCGAACAGGAACACGATCGTTTCGAGCACGATGGCGCTGTTGGCCGAAGCGGCGCGAATCAGGCCAAGGCGGGTGAACAGCAGTGCGATGACGGCGGTGGCGAACACTTCGAAGAAGCCTTCGACCCACAGGTGGACCAGCCACCAGCGCCAGTATTCAACCATCGAGTAGTGCGTGGTCTTGCCCCAGGTGAGCGAGGTGGCGTAGAAACCGCCGATGCAGACAGCAGCCAGGAACACCATGGCGATCAGGCCGCGGCTTTCGGAAGGCTTCTTCAGCGCTGGCCACAGGCCACGGCCAAGCAGGGTTGCCCAGAACAGCAGGCCGACGAACAGCAGGATCTGCCAGACGCGGCCCATGCTGGTGAATTCGAGGCCCTGGTTACCGATCCAGAAGGCGAAGTCGGTGCCCTGCTTCTGCAGGGTGCCCAGCCAGCCGAACAAGGTCGAACCGGCGACGATGAACAGCAGCGCGTAGAACAGCACGTTGACGCCGAGCGCCTGGTACTTTGGCTCTTTGCCCGAGATGGCCGGTGCGATATACAGGCCGGTGGCCAGCCATGCGGTGGCGATCCACAGCACCGCGAACTGGGTGTGGATGGTGCGGGAGACGGTAAATGGCAGGATCTCGGCCAGCGGGAAGCCGAAGAAGCTGGTGCCCTCGACCGCATAGTGCGCGGTGATGACGCCCATGCCGACTTGCGCCAGGATCAGCGCCACCACCACGAAGAAGTACTTGCGCGTGGCTTTCATCGAAGCGGTAGGCTTCAGGTCAAACAGCGGGTCGCTCTTTGGCGGAGCGGGATCGTCTTCTTCCTTGTGCATGCCGTGGAAGAAAACCATGCCGGCGATCGCGCCGATCATCAGGATCACGCTGGCGATCGACCAGATACCGGCACCGGCCGTTGGTGTGTTGTCAACCAGCGGTTCGTGCGGCCAGTTGCTGGTGTAGGACAGGCCGGTTTCGCCTGGGCGGTCGGTGGCGGCTGCCCACGCGGTCCAGAAGAAGAAGCCGGTCAGCGACTTGCGGTCATTCGCTTCTGGAAGCGCGTTCGGCGTCATCGCATACTGTTCGCGCAGGGCGTCGAGTGCAGCGGCGTCGCCGAACAGGTCGTCGAAGTGCTGCGCGGTCTGGCGCACCGCTTCGGCGCGGATCGGCGAGAGCAGCAGCGTGTCGGACTTGGCGTCGTAGGTGTTGGTGCGCAGCTCGGTCTTGACCAGCACGTCGACGCGGGCCTTGTCGCCTGCATCGAGCTCGGCGTACTTCAGCTTGAAGTCGCGCAGCGCGAACAGGTCTTGCAAGGCCAGCGCCTCGCGGTGGAGCCAGTCGGCCGACCAGTCGGGCGCCAGGTAGCTGCCATGGCCCCAGACGGTGCCCAGCTGCTGGCCGCCGGCCGAGAGCCAGGCCTGCTGGCCGTACTGCAGGTGGTCTTTGGAGAACAGGATGTCGCCGTCGGCAGTGCGGACCTGCGTCGGGATAGGTGGCTTCTCAAGGTAGATCTCGCGGCCGACCCAGCCAAGGGCGGTAAACGAAAGTACGCAGATGATTGCTAGCCATGTCCATAGTTTGCGCGTGGAGTGCATGACAATTTCCTTATTGATGTGGTGAAGGTGAAGCGGGGTGAACGATAAGATGCATTTTATTAGTATGTTTTATAATCTGCAAATGAAATGGCTGTTTAAAATTGATCTGGTTTAGGTAATTGTTCAGTTAGTGAAGAAGCGTGAACACGGCGCGACACTTGCAGCAGGACCCGATGGTAGCCGGGAGCCGCCCGCCGGGAACATGATGTGGATCAAATTTTTCCTACAAGCAGCGCGCCGTGCAAATATAGTTTGGAAACGCACATTTGATATTGCCGGGTGCCGTGCTCGTCACTAACATGGATGCTGAATATATGTTAGCGGCCAGCCGCTTACCTTCAGGAGAACATGTTGAGTGATACCACCTTTGCCCCGTCCACGGCTGTCCAGTTCGACGCGCAGCTAATCGCCAAAATGAGCCAGCAGGGCCCGCGCTATACGTCCTATCCCACCGCCGACCGGTTCCGCGCCGGTTACGGCCACAATGAATATGCGGCGGTGGTCGCCGGCCTGGGCAACGCTGCGGCGCGGCTGCCGCTGTCGCTCTACCTGCACATCCCGTTTTGCGAATCGCTGTGCTACTACTGCGCTTGCAACAAGATCATCACCAAGGAACACGAAAAGGCCGAGCTTTACCTTGGCTACCTGATGCGCGAGATCAGCATGCAGGCGCAGCTGCTGGGAAGCGAGCAGCGTGTCGAGCAGCTGCACCTGGGCGGCGGCACGCCGACCTACCTGTCGGACGCGCAGATGGACAGGCTGATGGCGCACCTGCGCAGCAGCTT
The DNA here is from genome assembly GCF_020831365.1 of Massilia agrisoli. Taxonomy (GTDB): domain Bacteria; phylum Pseudomonadota; class Gammaproteobacteria; order Burkholderiales; family Burkholderiaceae_D; genus Telluria_A; species Telluria_A agrisoli. Next base: position 145,015 of record NZ_JAJHPV010000009.1, on the reverse strand, counting down.
CGAGTTTGCCGACGACAGCACCGGCGAATACTCGATCGAGATCGATCCGCGCACAGTCGACGGCGACCGTATCCGCTCGCTGCGCAGGCAAGGGTTCAACCGGGTCAGCCTTGGGGTGCAGGACTTCGATCCTGAAGTGCAGAAGGCGGTCAACCGCATCCAGCCCGATGCGCTCACCCTCGACGCCATCGCCGCCGCCAGGGAAGCGGGCTTCCGCTCGATCAGCATCGACCTGATCTACGGCCTGCCCAAGCAGACGTTGACGACCATTGGCCAGACCCTGGCCAAGGTGGTGGCGGCAAGCCCTGACCGCATCTCGATCTACAACTACGCGCATATGCCGCAGCTGTTCAAGTCGCAGCGCCTGATCGTCGACGCCGACCTGCCGTCCGACCAGGACAAGCTGGCCATGCTCGGCCTGTGCATCGAACGCCTGACCGCCGCCGGCTACGTCTACATCGGCATGGACCATTTCGCCAAGCCGGACGACGAGCTGGCGGTGGCCCAGCGCAGCGGCCAGCTGCACCGCAATTTCCAGGGCTACTCGACGCATGCCGACACCGACATGGTGTCCTGCGGGGTATCGGCCATCAGCGCGGTTGGCAACTCGTACTGCCAGAACGAGAAGTCGCTGGAGCGCTACTACGCCGGGCTGGACGAAGGACGCCTGCCGGTGGCGCGCGGGATCGAGCTGACGCGCGACGACGTGATCCGCCGCGACGTGATCGGGCGCCTGATGTGCGACTTCCGCCTGGGCGTGCGCTCGGTGGAGCGCGCCCACGGCATCGAGTTCGACGCCTACTTCGCCCCCGAGCTGGCGCGGCTGCGCGAGTTCGAAGCCGACGGCCTGCTCGACATGTCGGCCTCCGAGCTGACGGTGACGCCGAAAGGCCGGCTGCTGGTGCGCAACCTGTGCATGGTGTTCGACAAGTACTTCGGCACGCCGAGCGACATTCCGCTCACGCGCATGCGCTACTCGAAGACCATCTGATCTTAAGGCGCTTCAAGGATTTGTAAACGGCCCCGGCCTACAATTATTCCGCCGTGTTTGCGGCTTTATGGGAGATGTAAATGAAAACCGTATTACTCGTTTTACTTGCATGCGCAGGCATCGCGATGGGCGGCCAGGCGCGCGCCAACGCCGACCTGGCCAAGGCGAAGAACTGCATGGGCTGCCATGCGCTCGACAAAAAGGTGCTGGGCCCGGCGTTCAAGGACGTGGCCGCAAAGTACAAGGGCCAGAAGGACGCGGAAGCGAAGATCGTGACCAGCCTGACCAAGGGCAGTACCGGCGTCTGGGGCCCGATGGCCATGCCGCCGAATGCCCTGAGCGCGGCCGAAGCCAAGACCCTGGCCGGCTGGGTGATGGCGCAGAAGTAGAAGTAAATGTAAATGCAGGCGTTGAAGGCCCGGCATTGCGCCGGGCCTTTATTTTTTCTAACCGCAGCTGCCGATGTAGTGGCATTCAGCGCAATGGCTGCAGCCGTCGATCTTGCGCAGCGCGTGGGCGCCGCACTCCGGGCACTTGCGCCCACCGTTCTGAACCGGCGCCGCGGCGACGTCGCCGAGCGCGAGCGCACTCGGCGCCGCTGGCGCGGCCGACGCTGCGGCCAGCTGGCGCGCCAGTTCGGCCACCGGCACCTGGTTGCCGTAGCGGTCGAGGAATCCACGCCGGATCAGCACGCGCTGCAGCATGAAGGCGATCGCCGCCACTTCCGAATCGTGATACACGGGCACTTCGCTGCCATCGTCGCGCGTCAAGGTGCCGCAGCGAACCGGTCCCTTTTCCCACACCACTTCGCGCATGTCCGCCAGCGCCTTGGCCACCGAACTGCCGGCCCGCGCGACCAGCGATAACAGGCGCATGGTCGAGGTGCTCCATTGCTGGCCGTCGCTGCGCTGGTTGGTCGGCATGAAGAACTCGAACGGCCGCTCGATGACCACGGGCTGCCCTGCGAGGCGTCCTTCGACGCGGATGAAGCTCACCGTCAGGTAGGCCGCCTTGCTGCCTTCCTGCGTCGAGTAGCGGACCTTGCAGGTGACCGATTCGAGCTCCCCCGGCGCGCGGCTGTCGAAACGCTTGCGCAGCGGGTCTTCGTCCGGCAGGGCCGATGGCTGGGCCGCCGGCGCCACGCTCAGGACGCTGTCGAGGCCTGCGTTGGGGCGGTAGGTTGCCAGCCCTTTCAAGCCCGCGCGCCAGGCGTTGCGGTACAAGTCCTTGAAGTCTTCATAAGGATAGTCCGCCGGCACGTTGACGGTCTTTGAGATCGCGGTGTCGATAAACGGCTGGACCGCCTGCATCATGCCAAGGTGGTCGCGCGCGGCCATCTGCAGCGCCGTGACGAACTGCGGCGGCAGCGCCGCATCGTCGCTGACGTCGTGGCCGAGGTGGCGGTACAGGCGCCACGCATGGTCGGCCACCTCGTAGGAACGGGTACTGCCGTCGGCCATGCGCTTCTTGCGGTGGTAGACCCACGAGAACGCCGGCTCGATGCCGTTCGATGCATTGTCGGCAAAGGCGAGCGTGATGCTGCCGGTGGGCGCAATCGACAGCAGGTGGGAATTGCGGATGCCGTGTTCGGCGATCTGTTCGCGCAGCTCCCCGGGCAGGCGCGAGATGAACTGGCCGGCCAGGTAGGCCTCGGCGTCGAACATGGGGAATGGCCCCTTTTCGCGTGCCAGCTCAATCGAGGCGACATAAGCCGCGTTGCGCAGTTCTTCGGCGATGCGGCTGGCCATCGCGCGCCCTTCATCGCTGTCGTAGGCGATGCCCAGCATGACCAGCGCACTGCCCAAGCCAAGGAAACCAAGGCCGACGCGGCGCTTGTTGCGGCCTTCTTCGGCTTGCTGCGGCAACGGCCACTCGGTGGCGTCAAGCGCCAGGTCGAGCATGCGCACGCCGATGGCGGCCACCTGGCGCAGGCGCTCGAAATCGATCGCGGCCTCGGCGGTGAAGGGGCGGTCGACAAAGCGGGTCAGGTCGACCGAGCCGAGGTCGCAGCATCCGTACGCCGGCAGTGGCTGTTCGCCGCAAGGATTGGTGGCGCACAGGCGCTCGGCGTAATAGAGGTTGTTCTCCGAATTGATGCGGTCGATGAACAACACGCCTGGCTCGGCGTGGTCGTAGGTGGAGGTCATCACCGCATGCCACAGCGACGCCGCATCGACGGTGCGGTAGACCCAGCTGCCGTCCGGCCTTTGGAAGGCGCCTGCCGCGATCTGGTCGTCGGCCGGTTCGGCCGCGTGCACCAGTTCAAACGGCGCGCCCGCTTCAAGCGCCTGCATGAAGGCGTCGGTGACGGCGATCGACAGGTTGAAGTTGGTGAACGAGCCATTGTGTTTGGCGGCGATGAAGCGCTCGATGTCCGGATGGTCGATGCGCAGCACGCCCATCTGGGCGCCGCGGCGCGCGCCGGCCGATTCCACCGTCTTGCAGGACGCGTCGAACACTTCCATGTACGACACCGGGCCGGAGGCGCGCGAATGGGTGCCCTTGACCTTGCTGCCGCAGGGGCGGATGGCGCTGAAATCGTAGCCGACCCCGCCGCCGCGGCGCATCGTCTCGGCCGCTTCGGCGACCGCCGTGTAGATGCCGGGCAGGCCCTCGTGCCAGCCGGTCACCGAATCGCCGACCGGCTGCACGAAGCAATTCATCAAAGTGGCCTTCATGCCCATGCCGACGGCGGAGTTGATGCGCCCTGCCGGAATGAAGCCGTGCAGCTGGGCCCACAGGAAGCGTTCCTCCATGGCGTCGCGCAGCTCGGCGCTTTCGTACTGGGCCAGCGAGCGCGCCACGCGCGCCTGCACCGCCCCGATGGTCGCTTCGCTGCCCTTGGCGTACTTTTCACACAGGACATCGACCGAGACCTCCTGCGGCGGGAGCGACCGGTTCAACATTTTTTCGTTGGCGTTCATGTTTGTCCTGGTATCAGGTTGTCGGATGCTCGACGGTGAGCGAGCCGGTCATGCCCGACTCGTAGTGCCCGGGCAGCAGGCAGGCGAATTCAAATTTGCCTGGCCGGTCGAACTGCCAGATGATCTGCTGGCTTTCGCCGGGCGCCACATGCGCCATGTACGGTGCGCCGTGCGCCATGCCCGGCTCCTCGCGCATGGCCGCGCGGTGCTTCTCGATCTCCTCGCGGGTGCCAAGCACGATCTCGTGCAGCACTTCGCCGTCGTTGCGGGCGATGATCTTGACGGTCTGGCCGCGTTCGACCACCAGGTCGCCGGGCGTGAAACGCATCGTGTCGGCCATGCCGATGGTGACGGTGCGGGTGACGTTCGACAGCTGGCCGGCGCGCCCGGCGCCGGTGACGGTGGCGCCGTGGCTTGCATCGGCGTTGCCGGTGTGTGCGAAGGCGGTCAGCGGGACAAAGAAGGTCGCTGCGATAACCGCAGCGCCAGTAAGGCGGGAAGTCATGGTGTGTCCTTGTGGGTTGAAGCAGGCCGCGGGCGCAGGTGCGCGACGCGCTGCAGGAATAAGTCAAAGGCGCCGAGGTCGAAGGCGTCGAGGCAGTTCTTGAAGATCAGCCCCAGCTCGGTGTCGCCTTCGAGCAGCAGGCGGCGGCTGAAAAACAGGCTGTCGGGGTCTTCCTGGCGGCGCGCCATCAGCCACAGGTCATTGAGCGATGCGGCGACAGTCAGGTCGGGCTGCGCGACCGGGTGCAAGGCCACAAAGGCTTTGCCGCGCCAGCAGACATCGAAGGCGATGCCAAGGTTGATGATGCGCAGCCGCAGGGGCCGCGCTTCGAGCGCCGCGCGCACGTCGGCGGGCAGCTGCCGCGCGAGCGTCGCATTAAGCATGCGCGCGAACAGCCACGAGCCGGGATAGGCGGGCAGGCGCGAGGTGAAGCCCGCTACGGACAGGGGCGGCAGGCCGCTTGCGGTACGCTGGCGCCAGTTCATGCGGCCACCTGGTCCATGCCGGGAACGCCGTACCAGTAGCCATTGCAGGCTTCGCCCGGGAGCAGCGGTTCCAGCTGCTGGCGCGCCTCTTCCGCGCCCAGCAGGCCGCGCCGCGCCTGGTCGTAGATCTCGAGCACCCGTACCGTGCCGGTTGCCTGCGGGCTGATGCGGATGATGTCCACGCCGGCTTGCGCAAGCTGGGCCAGTTCGCCAATCAGGCAATAGACGCTGGACGATTGGGTCTGCGTTCCGTTCAAGACCAGGAAGGGCTTGTGCTCGCGCGTGCGCAGCAGCAGGCCGTCGGGATGCTCCATGCAGCTGAATTGGCAATCGTCCTTCGGCAGGTTGCGGTTGCGCGCGGTGAAGCAGCGCGCCGAGAAGGCCAGCGGCATGCGGCCGTGCGCGAACACCTCGGTCTCGATGCCGGCCGGGCCGTCGCGCAGCACATCTGCCAGCTGCTCGCGGCCCATTTCAAGCGGCGGCACCCAGCGCGTGGCGCCAAGTTCGGCAAGCATGGCCAGCGACGGGCCGTTGTACAGGTTGAGATGGGGGCCGGCGACAAACGGCGTTGCCGGCGGCAGGCTGTGGACCGCGCCGAAATCGTTGGCTTCGACCAGGTAGCGGCCATTGGCAGTGATTTTGCGCAGCGTGGCCAGCTCGGTGTTGGCCTCGATCAGCGCCTGGGTGGACAGCACCACTTGCTTGCCGGCGCCGGCCAGCAGCTCGGCCACGTCGAGCCAGTCGCTCAGTTTAAGTTCGTGGCGGCGCGAGCACACGGTCTCGCCGATGTAGACGATATCGGCCGGTCCTTCGGCCACCTGCTGGTAGAACTCGAAGATGATGGCGCGCGGCCAGTAGGTCAGGACAGGCCCCAGGGCCAGCTTTAACATGGGAAGACTCCAGTAGATTTTATTTCCAGGCACGGTGATATGCGCCCAATGTGTGCTGCTGCCCTTCGGCCACCTTGCCGAGCGACGCTTTCCAGCCAGGGTTGACGGAATAGCGCGCCGGGTTGTCGCGGCAGGCGTCGAGCGCCGCGCGCCAGACCTTGGTGACCTGGGTGACATAGGCAGGGCTGCGCTGGCGGCCTTCGATCTTCACGGCGCGTACGCCCGCGTCGATCAGCTGCGGCAGCAGCTCGAGCGTGTTCAGGCTGGCCGGCTCCTCGATGGCGTAGTAGCTTTCGCCCTCCACCTCGAAGCGGCCCTTGCACAGCGTGGGGTAGCTGGCGTTTTCTTCCGGCGCGTAGCGGTCGATCAGCACGCCGTTCAGGCGCGCCTCGACGCCTTGCGGCGTGCCGACCCAACGCACCGCCTTGGCCGGCGAACACACGCCGTGGGTATTCGGCGATTCGCCGGTGGCGTAGGACGACAGCGCGCAGCGGCCCTCGACCATCACGCACAGGCTGCCGAAACCGAACACCTCGATCTCCACCGGCGTGTTGGCGATCAGCTGGCGTACCTGGGCCATCGACAGCACGCGCGGCAGCACCGCGCGCGAAATGCCGAAGTGGCGGTGATAGAAGTTGATCGCTTCATAATTGGTGGCCGAGCCTTGCACCGACAGGTGCAGGCGCAGGTTGGGATGGTGCTCGGCCACCCAGGCCATCAGGGCCGGGTCGGCGCAGATCAGCGCGTGCACCCCGGCCTCGGCGGCGCGGGCGGCGGCGCTGCGCCAGTCGCGCCAGCTGCCCGCCTGTGGATAAGTGTTTAGCGCGACCAGCACCTTGCAGCCTTGCCGGTGGGCGTAGGCGATGCCCTGCTCGATGGCCTGGTCGTCGAAATTAAGCCCGGCGAAGTTGCGGGCATTGGTGGCGTCGCGAAAGCCGAGGTAGACGCAATCGGCGCCGTTGTCGACCGCCGCCTTCAGGGCGGGCAGGCTGCCTGCGGGGCAGACCAGTTCCGGGACCTGGTGGGTCTGTGGTGTATTCATGTTGTGGTATCCGGTGTCAGAGGGCTGGCTCGAGCTCGCGCGGCACTGCCACGGCGACTGCTTGCGCGGGGCGCTGCAGGCGGCGCACGCCGTCGACAAAGCGCGCCAGCGTGTCGGAGACGGTACCGCGCGGGATCATCACCTCGATCAGCTCGAACTTGCCGCGCCGGCCGAGCGCCGCGTCCAGCGCCTCGCCCAGTTGGGCGCGGGTGGCGACACGGCTGCCGCGGCCGCCGAGCGCCTCGGCCATGTCGGCGAAATGCCAGTCGCTCAGGTCGGTGAAGCCGGAGTCCGGCTCGAACGCGCGCAGCATCTCCCAGCTGCAGTTGTTAAAGACGATGACGACCGGGTCCCAGCCGTAGCGCTGGCAATTGCCCAGCTCCCAGCCAGTCATCTGGAAGGCGCCGTCGCCCACCAGGACGATGGGACGGCCGGCGCCGGCAGCCTGCAGTCCAAGGCCGGCCGGAACGCCATAGCCCATGGTGGCGTAGTAGCCGGGTGCGACCAGGTCGGTGTGGGCGATGTCGAGGGCGGTGAACAGGCAGTCGCCGATGTCCGCCGCCAGCGGCAGGCCGGGGTGCTGCGCCAGTACGTCGTTGAGGGCGCGGGCGATATCGCGCGGGGCGATGCTGGCCGCGTCGCGCTTCAGGCCGCGCGGGTAGATCGCCGGCTGCAGCTGGATCGCCGCTTCGCTGAGCGCGTCGCCGCGCGCCAACAGGGCGTCGACCAGCGCTTCCAGCGACACGCCCGGATAGACCTGGTAGTCCATCGTGACGGCGCCGTCGCTGGCGCGGATGCTGCGCTGCAGGTCGATCTTGTTGCCTGAAATGCCGAAGTTCGTGTCCGAAACGATCACGCCCAACATCAGCAGGGCATCGGACTGCTCCACCGCCGTAGTGAGCTGGGCCGGCCCGGCCACGCCGAGGTAGGTGCCGAGCAGTGGCGCATCGGTGTCGGCCAGCAGGCCGCGGCCCATGAAGGTGGTCACCACCGGGATGTTGAGCAGGCGCGCCAGGCGGGCGACCTTTTTCTCGATGCCGTAGCGGCGGATTTCGACGCCGACCAGCAGCACCGGGGCGGCGGCAAGCGACAGGCGCGCGAACACGGCGGCGGCGCAGGCCGCCAGCGTGTCGGGGTTGACCGCGGGCGCGGCCAGGCGCGGCGCGCGCGCGCAAGGCGCGTTGACCAGGTCGCGCGGCAGTTCGATATACACGGGGCGCGACTGGGCCAGGCAGTTGGCCAGCACGCGCGCCAGGTCTTGCGGGGCGCGCGCAGGATCGTCCAGCACGACCTGGTCGCAGGTGATTTCGCGGAAGATGGCCAGCTGCGAGTCGAGCGTCTTGGCCTGGTGGTGCAGCAGGTAGCCACTGGTGCGCTCGGCGGCGCCGGGAGCGCCCGAGATGACGACCAGCGGCACCTTCTCGGCATACGAGGAGGCCACCGCATTGACCATGTTGAGCGCGCCAGCGCCATAGGTGACGGCGGCCACGCCAAGGCGGCTGTGGTAGCGCGCCGCGGCATCGGCGGCGAACCCGACGGCGGGTTCATGGCTCAGGGTGTACATTGGCAGGATGCCGGAGGTTTCGATTTGGCGGAAGAAGGCCAGGACGAAGTCGCCGGGGATGCCGAAAATTTCACGCGCGCCGTGGTCGCGGAGTGCGTGGAGGAGTGCCTGTGACAGGTTCATGTGTAGGCTCAATGGAAAAAATAGGCACAGGATGGTGCATGCGCAATGTATCCCGCGCCGACCTTGTGCCGCCTTAAACTGCCTTAAGGAATCTGAACGCGAATGGCTGTACACACGGCGCTACACTCTGGGGCACCAGGCGCCAATGTTGCCGTTGGGTAGCGTATGATTCGTTACCGCAATTAAATGCAATTCACTGGAGAAGGCGATGTCACGCCAGGAAGTCACATTCGACCAAGTTTCGGCGGCGGCCATCGGCTTGCAGAACGATGGCGAGCAGGTCACCATCGACGCGGTGCGCGAGGTGCTGGGCACCGGTTCACCTTACACAATTCACAAGCACCTTACCCAGTGGCGCGCAGGCCAGGCCAAGCCGGCAGAAGCGCCGAAGGTGGAGATTCCGGAGGCGCTGGCCGCTGCCCTGGGCGCCTGGGCGCAGCAATTTGCGCACGATGCGGGCGCCGGCGTGCGCGAGGCGCTGGAGCAGTCCGAGAGCGACATGGAAGCCCTGCTGCAATCGGGCGAAGCGCTGGAGGAAGCGCGCGAAGAACTGGCGGCCGAGGTGGAAGCGATTACCTCCGAACGCGACCAGGCCATGGCGACCGCCATCGAGCGCAGCGAAGAAATTGAACGGCTGACAACTGAGCTGCGCGACGCGCGCAAGGTGGCCACCGATGCGCTGGTCGGCAAGGCAAAGGACCAGCTGGCGATCGACGGCAAGGATGCGCAGCTGGCAACCCTGCGCGAGCAGGTCGAGCGCAATGTGGCGGCGCTGGCGACCGAGTCGGATGCGCGTCTTGCCGCCGAAATGGAGCTGGTTGGCGCCGTGACCGCGCGCGACAATTTCGCCGCCGAAATCGCCGAATTGCGCACCCAGCTCGACGCCGCCAAGTCCGAGCGCAACGCGCTGCGCGAGCAGGTGCGGCGCGCAAAACCAGCCACCGCAAGCTAAGGTTCGCCCGCGTCGGGAAATGCGGGCGACGAAATTAGTGCTTGACATGTGTGTGCACACACATCAAAATCGCAGCATGCCTACCACCGAACGCCTTGATTCCTGCAACTGCTTTGCTTCGCGCAAGGCGGCGCGCCTGATTACCAAGATGTACGAAGACCATCTTGCGCCCGCCGGCCTCACCAGCTCGCAGTTCGCCTTGCTCGCCCACCTCGACGAAGCGGGCAGCGCATCGATCAAGGAACTGGTCGAGGCGCTGGCGATGGAACGCACCAGTATCGTGCGGGCGTTGCAGCCGCTTGAGCGCGACGCGCTGGTGGACCAGGCGGTCGACCAAAACGATGCGCGGCGCCATGTCATCAGCCTGAGCGCGGCGGGGCGCGAGCGCCTCCAGCAGGCCATTCCCTTGTGGCAGGAAGCCCAGGCGGAATTCGAACGCATCTTCGGCGCCGGCCTGGCGCAACAGATGCGCGAATCAATACGGGGACTCAGCAGCTAACTTGATTCAGCCAGTGCCAGCGACGCGAGCACTGGCTTGCAGTACAGGGGTTTGTCCGAATATGTGTGTACACACATGTCAGCGCGCCCGTTTTATTTAACTGTCCATAGGAGAGCAACATGAACGATTCGAACCTGGGCACTGCCCTGATCACCGGCGCATCGACCGGCATTGGCGCCTTGTATGCGGAGCGGCTGGCAGCACGCGGCTACGACCTGATCCTCGTGGCGCGCAACGAAGACCGGCTCCAGGACCTGGCCGGGCGCTTGGAGCAGCACAGCGGACGCAAGGTCAGGACGGTGCGAGCCGACCTGACCGTCGACGATGAGCTGCGCCAGGTCGAAACCTTGCTGCGCACAGACAGCAGCATCACCATGCTGGTGAATAATGCCGGTGTCGGCGCCACCGGCCCGTTGCTGGAATCGGACATCGGCAAGATGGACGACATGATCGCGCTGAACGTCACCGCGCTGACCCGCCTGACCTATGCAGCGGCGCCCGGCTTCGCCGCGCGCGGACACGGCACCTTCATCAACATTGCTTCCATCGTCGCGATCGCACCCGAGCTGCTCAATGGCGTGTATGGCGCGACCAAGGCCTATGTGCTGGCGCTGAGCCAGTCGCTCAAGCATGAACTGGGCGAGCGCGGCGTGCGCGTGCAGGTCGTGCTGCCCGGCGCCACCGCGACGGAGTTCTGGAGCGCGGCCGGCCTGCCGGTCGAGCACCTGCCGCAAGAGATCGTGATGCGCGCCGACGCCATGGTCGACGCGGCGCTGGCCGGCCTGGACCTGGGCGAGTTCGCCACCCTGCCAGGGCTGGAGGACGGCGCCAAGTACCAGGCGTTCGAGTCGGCCCGCACCGCCATGCATGGCGAACTGTCGGGCAGCGCGCCGGCAAGCCGCTACACGGGCCGGCCAGCCTGAGCCGGCGCGGGTCGGCGCGTGCGCGTCAACTGTTTGGAGTCAACGCAGCGCGGCCGGCTTACCGCAACCACGCCCATCGCGCGAAGTGATCGTCATCCGACCACAGCGGCGAAGCCGCTGGGTCCGCCGCGTCCTCGGTCCAGCCCCGGTAAGGGGATGGTGATCGATGAATCGATTGCCTGCAGGTCGCTTTCCCCAGGCCGGCGCGCCGGCCCCGGCGGCATCGGACCGGGCTTGACGGCCTGCCTTTATCGGTAGATAAAGATGTTATCGGCATCGGCGGAGTGGCGTGCCATGGCTACCGTGATTGAGAGCGAGATCGTCCAGGGACTGCGCAATGGCGAGTTCATCCTGTACTACCAGCCGAAGGCGTCGCTGGTCACCAACCGCATCGTGGGCGCCGAGGCGCTGGCGCGCTGGCGCCGTCCCGACGCCCTGGAAGTCCCGCCGGGCGTGTTCATCCCGCTGGCAGAACGCAGCTCGCTGATCAGGCAACTGACGCTGCAGTTGCTGGACAGGCTGCTGGAGGACGTAGCGGGTAACGGCCTGGGGCAGGGCTTGTCGGTTTCGCTCAACGTTTCCGCGCGCGACCTGGAAGACGCAACCCTCACCAGGACGATCTTGCATGCCCTTGCGCACCGGCGATTGGCGACGACCGTCCTCGAACTTGAGATCACCGAGACCCAGGCGTTGCAGGGCGGCGAACGCATGCTGTCGAACGTGCAGGCGCTTGCCGAGGCCGGGATCGGCCTGGCCATGGACGACTACGGCATCGGCTACTCCACCATGGACACGCTGAGCCAATGGCCATTTACCACGATCAAGCTGGACCAGGGCATTGTTGGCAGGATGCTCAATTCGCCCAAGAACGCGACCATCGTGCGCTCCTCGATCAGGCTCGGCCACGAGCTTGGCCTGAGCGTGGTGGCAGAAGGCGTGGAATCGCCGGAGCAGCACGATTTCCTGGTGGAGTCGGGCTGCAGGGTGGCACAGGGCTACCTGATCAGCCGTCCTTTACCGTTCAACGAATTCGACGTGTTCCGGCACAACATCGGCAAATGCCACGGGATGCCGATCGGGCTGGTGTACATGGCGATCCTCGACCACATCCAGTGGCGCCGCCAGATGGTCAGCTACGCGATCCAGCGCACGGCCCTGCCGAAGGACTCGCCGGTCCGCCAGCTCGACGGCTTTCCGGCCCTGTGCCTGACCCAGTGCGCGCTGGGCAAGTGGTATAACGGCGAAGGCCGCTACTTCGCCGACAATCCCATGTACCAGGCCATCGACGCGCCGCACCGGGCGCTGCACGATGTCGGCGCCAGGATCGTCGAAGCGGTGCGCGCCGGCGCGGGCCTGCGCGATATGGCGCCGCTGCTGGGCGGGTTGAAACAGGCTTCCACCAGGCTGGTCTGCCTGCTGGAAGACCTGGAAGACGCTGGCCTGGAGGCCCTGTACACGGCGCCGGAGCCGGACTGCCCGGCTGCCTCGCAGGCATCCTTAGGGTGAAGCAAGCCGGTGGCGATGCCTGAACGTGTCGTGCAGGAACTCGACGAATACCTTCACTTTGGCGGCGCGCAGCTGGCGCTGCTGGAACAGCACAGCAACGTCCGGCCCGGGGGCCATCCAGTCGGCGAGCAGCGGCACCAGCGCGCCGCTGGCGATCCTTTCCTGGACCGAGATCGACAGCACCTGGATGATGCCGCTTCCGGCCACCGCCGCGCTGACCAGGCTTTCGACGTGGTCGGTGACAAGGATCCCGCGCGGGGCCACCGCGATGGCCTGGCCCTCATGCTGGAAATACCAGGGCCGGATGCGGCGCGACTTCGGGTAGAGAAAATTGAGGCAGTCGAAACCGTCCAGGTCGTCCGGTGAGCGCGGGCTGCCGCGCCGCGCCAGGTAGTCGGGTGATGCGCAGCAGACGTAGCGGGTGCTTGCCAGGGTCTGCGCGACCAGGCGGGAATCGGGCAGGTTGCCGATCCTGACCATGACGTCGATGCCTTCATCGACCATGTCGACCAGCCGGTCATTGGCGCTCATGCGCACCGTCACATCCGGATAGTCCAGCAGGAACCGCGGCAGGGCCGGGGCAACGATATGGTTGCAGATAATGCCGGGCATATCGACCGTCAGCAGGCCGCCCGGCGCCGCAGTCGACTGGCGCAAGGCGTCTTCCAGTTCGCCCATGAGGCCCAGCATGCGCACCGCGTTGTCGTAACACTGGCGCCCCTCGTCGGTCAGCGACATGCTGCGCGTGGTCCGGTGCAGCAGCTTTACGCGGAAGCGCGCCTCCAGCGCCGCGACCTGGTTGGTGACCGACGACGTGGAGATTCCCAGCCGATCGGCGGCGCGCCTGAACCCTCCCGACTCCACGACACTGCAAAAAACTTTCAAGGCATCCAGGCGGTCCATGCTCTTCCTTCACGAGGGCTTCCACGAAGCGAAGCCATTGTAGCCGTTCAATTGTTCACGAATTCGAAATACTGCATTGATCAATGCCTCATTTATCCCGCCGTGCGCCGGTCCTACACTGGTGCATACCGATCAAAAGGAGTGTTCATGACTACCCCAACCACGATGAAAGCTGTCGTCCTCGAATCCTTCAACAAGCCGATGGCCGTGGCCGATGTCGCCCGCCCCGTGGCAGGGCCTGGCCAGGTGCTGGTGCGGATTGCAGCGAGCGGCGTCAATCCGCTCGATACCAAGATCGCCGCCGGCAAGGCGGACCATGCCCGCAGCGTATTGCCGGCGATCCTGGGCATCGACCTGGCTGGCGTGGTCGAAGCAGTCGGCCCGGACGTCGCCGGATTCGCGCCGGGCGACGAGGTGTATGGCATGACCGGCGGCATCGCCGGCGTGCAGGGCTCGCTGGCCGAGTATGCCGCGGTCGACGCCGACCTGCTGGCGCACAAACCGGCGAACATGTCGATGCGCGAAGCCGCCGCCTTGCCGCTGGTCTTCATTACCGCTTGGGAAGGCCTGGTCGACCGGGCCCGGGTGCGCGCCGGCGCGAAGGTGCTGGTGCATGGCGGCGCAGGCGGCGTCGGCCACATCGCGGTGCAGATCGCCCGCGCCTTCGGCGCCGACGTTTACGCGACCGGCGAGGCCAGCCAGCGCGCAACGATCGAGGCTTACGGCGCCACCGCCATCGATTTCCGCGCTGTCACGGTCGACGAGTATGTTGCGCGGTTCACCGATGGCGAAGGGTTCGACATCGTGTACGACACTGTCGGCGGCGCCGTGCTCGATGCCTCGTTCCGCGCTGCGCGCCTGTACCACGGACACGTCGTCAGTTGCCTCGGCTGGGGCACCCATGCCCTTGCACCGCTGTCGTTCCGTGCGGCGAGCTATTCCGGCGTGTTCACCCTGCTGCCGCTCATCAGCGGCAAGGGCCGCGCCGCCCACGGCGCCATCATGCGCGAAGCCAGCCGGCTGGTGGAAGCTGGCAAGGTCAAGGTGCGCGTCGATCCTGGCCGCTACACCCTGGACAGCGTCGCCGATGCCCACCGCGACCTGGCCGAAGGCCGGGCCGAGGGCAAGCTGGTGGTGTCGGTAGCAACAGGAGAGCAAGCATGAGCAAGGAACGGGAAGTACAGCAGGTGCTCGCGAAATATGTGCGCGCAGCGGACAGGCGCGACGGGGCGGCGATGAGCCAGTTGTTCGTCGAACAGGCGCAGGTCGAGATCTTCGAGGGCCAGCAGGCGCCGCGGCAGATCGGCCGCATCGAAGGAGCGGGCGCCATCGGCGCGGCCGTCGCGGGACTGATGGAGCCGCACCCGGCCGGCGGCTGGAGCCATCATACGACCCACGACCCGATCGTTGAGGTTGACGGGGACGCGGCGACAATCGATGCCCAGTTCATCGTATATGACACGGTTGGCGCAACGAAGCCGCCGGCGGGCTGGCCCGGCAATGCCTTCGGGGCACAGGGTACGGTCATGCCGATCGAAGCGGGCTATTACCGTTCGCGGCTGGTCCGCGAGGACCAGCAGTGGAAGATTGCCGAACATCGCATCTATCTCGACCTGCCGATGGCATTTCCCGAGAGCAGCACGTGAGCGGGGCGACCTCCATCCCTGTGGCGGGGCAGGTGAGCCCCGGCGATGAGGCGGTCGAGATCGTTACATTTCGACTGGCGCAAGGGGTTTCCTTCGCCGGCTTCGTCGCTGCCAACCGGGAAATAGACGCCTGGCTGCTGCAGCAGCCAGGCTTTAAGTCGCGCCGGATCGGCGAGCAGCCCGGCCCTTGCGTTGTTGATGTGCTGCTGTGGGAATCCGAGGCCGCGGCGCGTGCCGCGATGCACCGGATGATGGATGAGCTAGGCGATTCGCCTGTGCATGCGCTGATCGATCAGGAGACGGTTAGCTGGACAGTTGCAAGCATCAGGCACAGGCAGGAAATCGATGGATGAGGGGGGATGCTATCCTATTAGGCTCGCCAATTCGAACAGTGTGTTGCGTTGACCGGTTGAATCCGCAACCCAAAGCGGACCTTCCCTCTCTATGCCTGTTTCTTCTTTTCTTTTGCTTCCTTGAGGATCGACGTGCACTCTTCCGCCGTAGGAATCGTGCGTTCGGTAATGATGTCGTACCACCCGCCGCAGTTAGGATCAGGGCAGCCACAGACAGTCGCTCGTATGGGATGCATGGTTAAACCAACCCGTTTCCGTATAGAGTTTGTTCGCTCTTCGCTCTTGATGAGATCGACGATCGCCCCGGGCTTCAAGAATTTTCCGACCATTGTGTTCTCCTGATACGGAACCAGATTAAAGCTGACAAAACGCGTCGGTAATGCGACCGCGTTTGGCCGAGCCGGCCGATGAACTCAGCATAGCAGGTCTTGCCGAACAATGGCGAGCAGGTCACCATCGACGCGGTGCGCGAGGTGCTCGGCACCGGTTCACCTTACATAATTCATAAGCACCTCGCCCAATGGCGCGCAGGCCAGGCCGAGCCGGCCGAAGCGCCGAAGGTGGAGATTCCGGAAGCGCTGGCCGCTGTGCCGGGCGCGTGGGCGCAGCAATTTGCGCACGACTCGGGCGCTGGCGTGCGCGAGGCGCTGGAGTAGTCCGAGAGCGACATGGAAGCCCTGCTGCAATCGGGCGAGGCGCTGGAGGAAGCGCGCGAAGAGCTGGCGGCCGAGGTGGAGGCGATTACTGCCAAAGAGGCTGGCGACCTTGCGCGACCAGTTCGAGCGCAACGTGGCGGCGCTGGCGACGGAGTCGAATGCGCGACTTGCCGCCGAGATGGAGCTGATTGGCGCCATGACCGCGCGCGACAATTTTGCTGCCGAAATTGCAGAACTGCGCACCCAGCTCGACGCCGCCAAGTCCGAGCGCAACGCGCTGCGCGAGCAGGTGCGGCAGGCTAGACAGCTAACCCTCGTGAATGCATGATTCTGCGGGCGTTAAGCGATAGTTTTTGCTTAATCGCATCACGCCCTGCTTAACGTACGTCAATAATCTTTTTTTTCGACAGCACCGCGCGAACACCATCATCCGGGCTTTACCAGGACTCTTTTGCTTCCCACGCAAAACAGACCATGGCCTTCCAGGACTTGTGTCGCGATCGGTCGCCAAGGACGATGACAGATGGCACATACTCGCACCATGCATGATCTTCGGCTTGCCCTTTCGAGGCTTGGCACGCGCGATCGCCCTTTAGGACTGGCGCTTGCCCACGCAGACGGAGTGGATGAAGATGTACTGCTACCCCAGAGGATAATCGGCACGGAAGCCGTCTGCGGCGGCTTCGAATACCGCATTCTGTGCGTAGCCGATAATGCAGGGCTACCCCTGAAAGAGTTTATTGGCTTACCCGCCGAACTACGGGTGGTCACCGACCGCGGGCAGCGTCGCCGCATCTGCGGAATTGTCACCGAGGCAGCATCGGGCCAGAGCGACGGCGGGCTGGCGACCTACCAACTGGTGATGCGCGATGCGCTGTCGGTCATGGAAGGCCGGACCAACACCCGGGTGTTCCGCAACCAAAACGAGCTGGACGTCATTAAGACGCTGGTGGCCGAATGGCACGAGCGCAACTCTGTGCTGCGCGCGACGTTCGAGCTCCAGGTCGGCGCGGGGCTTGGCCGCAAACTCGCACCCCGCGAATTTATCATGCAACACAACGAGTCGGACGCCGCTTTCATCCGGCGTCTTCTGCAGCGCCGCGGTATTGCTTGGTTCTTACGATCCGGCCTGCCAAGCAGTTTTTCCCGAAGCCACGCTCAGCAGGAAGCAATCGGGCATACACTGTTCCTGTTCGATGATGTCAGCCAGCTCGAACAGAATGCGGCTGGCAGTGTGCGCTTTCACCGGGACGACGCCACGGAGCAGCGCGACGCTATTACCGGCTGGAGCGGCGTACGCACCCTGCGGCCTGGCAGCGCTTCTTTGCACACCTGGGACTATAACAATCCATCCAGCGCCGTGTTTATGGAAACCTGCGCGCAATCACGGACCGATCAGGGCAGGCGCGGGAACGAACTGGCAGCCAGCCTCGATGACTACTACGTGGCGGCGCCGCGCCTGAGTGACAATGCACGAGACCTGACCGATTTGGGCTATGCGCAAATCGCGCACTATGAGTATGAAGCCAAGAGCTTCCACGGTGAAGGCGGCGTGCGCGACCTGGCGGTAGGTGAATGGTTCAGCCTTGAAGGCCACCCCGAGATTGACACCCACCCGGCAAAAGAACGCGAGTTCGTCATCACAGCGCAGCACATCGCGGCCCAGAACAACTTGCCGGTCGAGGTCGGCGCTCGCGTCGAGCGGTTGTTCAACCGCAATGGCTGGAGTCGGGGCGACTACGCAGTTTTTGCGAATGGCGACGGTGAGCCGATCCGCTACAAGACGCGCTTTACCTGCGTGCGACGCGGCATTCGTATCGTCCCGCCGCGTGCCACGTTGCCGCAGCCGGCGTTGCAGACGGCAATCGTGGTCGGCCCCACGAACGAACAGGTCTGGTGCGACGAAATGGCGCGCGTCAAGATCCGCTTTCCGGCCACGCGCCTGCAAGACCACGAACACGCCAACGGTGTCGGTAGCTCGGACTCGGACGCCGATTCGGCCTGGGTACGTGTGGCTTCCAACTGGGCCGGCAACGGTCCCGGTACCGCCGGACAGTGCGGTACGCGCCTGCTGCCTCCGGTCGGCACCGAGGTACTGGTCGGATGGGCCGGTGGCGATCCCGACAAGCCGATCATCATTGGCCAGCTGTACAACGGCAGTGGCCTTCCGCCCGCATTCCGCCATGAGGGCGGACTGCCGAACACCAAGTACCAATCGGGCATTCGTTCGCGCGAAATACGCGGCAGGCGTGGCAACCAGCTACGTCTGGACGACACTACTGGCCAGATCAGCGCGCAGCTGGCGAGCGATCACGCGACCACGGAGCTCAACCTTGGCTATCTGACCGAGCTGCGCCAGGACGTCAGCGCCGCTCCGCGCGGCGAAGGCGCGGAGTTGCGTACCGACGAAGCGATCGCACTGCACGCTGCCAGAGGCATCTTGCTGAGCACATGGAAGCTGCTGGGAGGCGCGGGCTCGAAGGGCAGCCAGCTTGCGCGAGACGACTATCTGGGGCTATTGCGCGAGTGCGGTGAACTGTGTGCCGCGCTCGGCAACTTCGCGGCCGAGCATAACGCCATGCCGATCGACATCAAGGAGCAGGACGAACTGCTGTCCCGCTTCAAGAAGTGGGAAGACGGCAGCAACACCGCACCCAAGGCAGCCGAGCCGGGCGAGCCAGTTATCGGCGTCACATCCCCGGCAGGTATTGGTTTTGCCAGCAGCAAGGCCATCGTCAGCTACTCAGCCCGGAACATCGACACCGTAGCGCAGCAACACCTGCAGATGACCGCCGGCCAACGTTTCAGCCTGAACGCCGGCAAAGGGATTTCCATGTTCGCGCAGAATGGTGGACTCACCGGCATTGCGCACTTCGGCAAGTTGCTGCTCCAGAGCCAGCACGATGACATCGACATCAACTCGGCCAAGAACCTGAATGTGACCGCTACCGAAGGCACGGTCATGGTCTGTGGAAAGGTCATCCTGCTAGTGGCGGAAGACGGCTCATTCCTGAAGCTGGGCGACGGTCCACCGGTCTTGGGCAGCAAACAGCCGCTCAAGTTCTACGCACCGGACTTCCTGTACGACGAGCCCGAGAGCATGACGGCCCAGTTCCCAAAATTCGGCGAGGGCGGCGCCGACCTGAAGCTGGCGGTGCACTACGCGCGCGGGACGCCGCTCGATAACGGTGACCGGCCGCTGGGCGGCGCCGTCAAGGACGCCAAGATGAAAATCGGGCTGAGCGACGGCAGCGACATGCAGGTGCGCAGCGGTGCCGATGGCAAATCCGAACTGATCGAGCGCAATGCCATGCACATGGCGGAAATCAGGCTGATGCGCGGCGGCGAACTATAGCCCTATCGGAAGGTGAACTCATGGCAGATTCGAGCAGAAATTATCCGAAGTCTGAATATTTGGCGAACCACACCTGCACGGTTTTGCGAAATCAGCGTGCGTCCGACAAGGTCATCGAGCACCCTCGCGACAAGCCTTGTAACATCATCATCATCCATGGCGTGAACGATGTCGGCACCAGCTTCAGTGAAGTGGAGGAAGGCCTGTGCGTCGGACTAGAGCAACGCCTTTCCCGCTGCTTCAAGCCGGCGAAGTACTCGCTGCCGACCGACAAGGACACGGTGGTCGAGGACCCCGATGCGACCTACTTCAAGCGCAATGTAACCACCGACACCGACAGTCCGGTTATTCCGTTCTACTGGGGCTTCCGGGAGGCGACCGATAAAGCGAAACCCGTCAACGGCCAGAAGACCGACCGCTACGGTAATCGCCTCGACAAGGACTTGTCCAAAGGGGGCGGCCCGTTCGCCAATGCCACCAGCAGCCTGCCCGACATATGGAACCGCGGTGCCGGGGCACCAATGGATCCCATTAAAGACCGGCTGCGGCCGCTCAATAATGCTCCTGGCCGTATGTACATGGTGCTCGCCGCGCGGCGTTTGGCAGCCCTGATCGCGATGATCCGTGACTACGGCCAGGACGAGACAGTCACGATCGTTGCCCATAGCCAAGGATGCTTGCTGAGTTTGCTCGCACAGGCGTTCCTGATGGAGCGTGGGGAGCGCACCGCCGATACCCTGATCCTGACCCATCCGCCCTACAGCCTCGATGATGACACCGACACGCTGGTCGACCTTGCGAATCTCTTCACTGGCGGTATGGATGCCCCGATGGGACCGCACTACGACAAGATTGCGGCGCCGCAGACCCTGCATGGCAGACTGCAAACCCTGGTGAACATCGTCAAGGGCGTGGCCAAGGCAAAAGCAACCGCGCCTGCCTTTGCAAAAATCGGCGAGGCCGAATGCGGCGGCATGGTTGAGGGCCGATGGAAGCCGGATGCCGATCGCGACAACCGGGGCAAAGTGTACCTTTATTTCAGCCCGGAAGACATGACGGTCGCGCTCCAGAACATGAAGGGAATCGGCTGGCAAGGCGTACCGGACTACCTGCAAGGAACAAGGGCTACCGGGCAGCGCGACGTGAGCGGATACGCGGCCAGCAAGGGGTTGAACATTGGCCCTGTGCGCAGCATTACCGAAAAAATCAGCCGGCAACCGCTTCTGGAACTGGGAAGCAGTTTCCGCCAGCGCGTGTTTACCTCAAAGCAGCGTTGGGACCCGCAAAAGCGGAAAACGCTGCCGGTACTGGTCGGTAAGCCGCCCCACGATTTCGCGCTATGTATTAAAGGCGAAGACGACCATGCACACGTCGCGAAAGGCGGGCGCAGTTTACGCGCCTCTCTCCCGGTCGCAAAATGGCCAATCCAGCCGGGCGACAAACCCGAGGATCAGCGCTATGGGATTCGCAGGATCAACGGAGAGCCGTTGCCCAACCCCTGCCTGGCAGACATGCGCGGCAGTCAAATCGACGCCAATAAGATCCCAGCCAGCTCAGCGCATTCGACACTGAAGTTGGCAGACCGCGGACCATGTGAAGAAGTGGACCCCATCACCGCGTCGATCGCGATCGCCAGTGAAGGCGCCTTGCGCATTAATCCTGAGGTGCGCCCCGACCCGACGGGAAAAGTCAGCTATCCAGGCGTTCAGGAACCACTGCCCCAGCAGGAAGTTCAACGGATGGAAGCAGCGTACAACGCGGAGAAGAATCCAAAGGGTACGAACGAAGAGAATAAGTTCGCGATCGTGCGTGCGATACGCCACCCCGACGGCACGGTGGTCGCGATGGTGCGGGAAAGCCGGGATGCGGCGCGGCGGCGCTGGCAGCACGAGGTCAGCGCGAAATCCTTCCACAGCGCGATCTTCGACAGTCGCAAGAACCATAGCCAGGTTACGGCCTACGACGTTTCCATCGGCAGGGGAAGGGCCTCCACGGATCCGAATTTCTATGCCTACCTGTGCGCGGTGGCGGACTGGCGGTTGAAGGATCCGCCTTCTGGGCGGAAGCCCCGCAAGGGAATCATGACGTGGAAGGACTTCTTGACTACTTTCAGCATCTATCTCGAGTGCGAACCCATGTGGCGGCGTGAGCTCATTGAAGGCAACATGAAGTACTACACGGACGGCACCTTGCCAACATGCCTGCCGCTGTTGACGGGCACACTCCTCGATATCGTGGTATCGGAAACGACGGGAACGCGGATCACGCGGACGGCGCCGAAGGAGAAAGCATGAGCGCCGCCGCCCTGGTTGACGAGGCGGCAGTAAAGCGCCCCATGACATGGCGGTATCTTGCCGGAGCGGGTGTTGCATATCCCCTCTTGCTCATGCTGTGGCTGATTTTCGATTTCCGAGTTCTCAACCCGGAACTGGTGAATGTTGACGTGGAGACGACGATGGACAAGATGCGTTGGTTCGGGGTACCGCTGGCAGCCATTGCGCTCCTGTTCGGCGGCAGCTGGCTGGTCGCGTCCTTCAAGGCGGACGCGCGGGAACGCGAGTGGCAACAGAAAACGCAACAACTCAAGGCGCAGGAGGCCACAGCGAACACCGAGCAGGCACGCCGGGAATACGTGCTGGAGGTTATCGGCCTAGGCGTCACGGTCGAGAAATACCGACAAGGCAAGCTATGGGAAGCCCTGCAAAAGGGGACGCCTTTCAGCAGTATTCGTGAGCCGGACCCGAAGAAGTATGAGTGGAGCAGATTCGACAAATCTGGCGTGGCCGGGTCCCGCGCGAATGACGCACTAGAAAACGGCGCAGCGGCCTCGCCGATGTACTGGGGCGCGCCGTCATTCTATGCCGGGAGCCCAATGCTGGATCCCGCCGAACAGCCCAGCGAGATACGGCCCATGGAGGGGCTTGCCGGTGGCGCGGAAACCACCGGAATGGCCTGGCACCTGTTCGTGACGGGGCCGTGGCAGTTGGCAGAGCGCCCCGACCAGCTGTTGGAACAGGTATTCGCATTCTTCGACGCTCACCCGGACGTCCCGTACGTAATGCTGCATTCGGAAGACAGCTCGTCAACGCGCGACGACTTTTTGCCTCCAGGCGCGGCTAGGCTTGTCGAGGATGGTTACTACATCCCGGAAATGCCTGATTCAACCGCCGTCTTCGTGCTGGCGCGCCGTGAACGGGTTGAACCGCTGCGCCCGTATGTGTGGGACGACCCGGACAACGACTACCTGCAGGAGAACCTGCGGATGATGTACTACGACCTGCAGAAGAACGTGCCGACGCCCGAAAAGCTGGCCAATCCCGAAAAACACCATCGTACGCGCCTGCCGACTGTCGCTGAATGGCTGACAGCCGCAGCGGCATTCGCAAAGCGCCCGGTGTTCGACAAGGACCAAGCAGACATCTCCTTGGCGGCTTTCCGCCGCTGGCTGAACGACCCGCCGAAGGACTGGAAGCCCACGCCCTGGTTCCCGGTCCCATGGAACCGCAATCAAATGGAAGCATTCGACAACTTGCCTTCGCTGGGCTTTATCCACCGTCCGGTCTTCGTCAAATTCGATGACGAGCACGGCCAGCCGGTCAAGCGCCGCGAGGCGCGCCAGAAGATTCTGGAAGCAGGCTGGCAACAGGCCCTCCAAACCTTGCCGGCTGCCGAGCGTGCAAAAGGCCCGGCCCGCATCATCGGCGCCTTCGGCAAGCAGGTCGAACAGCAGCTAGCGTTCGAAGCCACCCTGCACAGCTATGCGGCGCAGGGCGGCCCAGAGATCGATACCAGCAAGACGGCGCAGTTCATCAACACCGACCATCGATTCGGCAACACCGGGGCCAGCACCTTCTTCGTACAGATGGCGGTCGGTGTGATGGGAAGCTACTACGAAGGTGGTACCTCGGCCGCCGTCAACCTGCGCGATCCTGCCGGAGCCAGCATCGTGTTTATCAGCCCGCCGTCGGAAGAGAGGCGCAAGGCGCAGAAGGACCGGGACCTGTTTAAGCACCAGGTACAGCCGGCGATCGATCCGGAAAACTACAAGCCGCCGACAGTGGGGGCAGTCTTACAGACAGAAGGGGCGACGGGAATCGAGGAAAAGACCACGTCAAAGTAGTGACGTTCAAACCAGTAGAGTTTTGGGGAAAAAATGCGTAAAGTCATCCGTTTAGGTGATACCACATCCCACGGCGGCAAGGTGATCAGTACCCGCGCTACCCATTTGAAGGTGGGGGGTATTCCAGTCGCTTGTGTCGGCGATCGTTGCACCTGCCCCATCTCCGGGCACAATGGGTGCACGATCGTGACTGGCTCCCCTCGCCATCACATCAACGGTGTTTCAGTTGCTTTTGAAGATGACGTTACCAGCTGCGGGGCTAAGCTGGTGTCGACTTTGCAGAACTTTCGCACTACATAAATACACCTGGCCGTCCCCCCGCCCGGGGCTTCAGGATTTACTCGACCGTGACCGACTTCGCCAAATTGCGTGGCTTGTCGACGTCAGTGCCACGTGCCAGTGCCGTGTGATACGCCAGCAATTGCAGCGCAGCCACGTGCAGGATCGGGGACAGCTGGCCGTAGTGTTCCGGCAGGCGGATTACGTGGACGCCGTCGCCGGAGTTGATGCGGGAGTCGACGTCGGCGAAGACGTACAGCTGGCCGCCACGGGCGCGCACTTCCTGCATGTTCGACTTCAGCTTTTCCAGCAGAGCATCGTTTGGTGCGATCGTAACCACCGGCATTTCGTCGGTGACCAGCGCCAGTGGGCCATGCTTCAGTTCGCCTGCTGGGTACGCTTCCGCGTGGATGTACGAAATTTCTTTCAGCTTCAGCGCGCCTTCGAGGGCGATCGGGTAGTGCAGGCCGCGGCCGAGGAACAGGGCGTTTTCCTTGCGGGCGAATTCTTCTGCCCAAGCGATGATCTGCGGCTCGAGCGCCAGTACCGCGGCGATGGCGACCGGCAGGTGGCGCATCTGCTTCAGGTAGGTTGCTTCCTCTTCTTCGCTGAGGCGGCCGTTGACTTGCGCCAGGGTCAGGGTCAGCAGGAACAATGCGGCCAGTTGGGTGGTGAATGCTTTGGTCGAGGCAACGCCCACTTCGACGCCGGCGCGGGTGATGTACGACAGCGCGCATTCACGCACCATTGCGCTGGTGGACACGTTGCAGATCGTCAGCGTGTGTTCCATGCCGAGGCTGCGTGCGTGTTTCAGCGCGGCCAGGGTATCGGCGGTTTCGCCGCTTTGCGAGATCGTGACGACCAGCGTGTTCGGGTTTGGCACGCTGTCGCGGTAGCGGTATTCGCTGGCGATCTCGACGTTGACCGGTACTTTGGCGATCGATTCGATCCAGTACTTGGCGGTCAGGCCGGCGTAGTAACTGGTGCCGCAGGCCAGGATCAGCACGCGGTCGATCTGCTTGAAGACCTTGTAGGCGTTGTCGCCGAACAGTTCCGGCATGATGCCGGTGACGCCTTCGAGGGTGTCGCCGACAACGCGCGGCTGCTCGAAGATTTCCTTCTGCATGTAGTGGCGGTACGGGCCCAGCTCGGCGGCGCCGGTGTGCGCGTGCACGGTCTTCACTTCGCGGTTGGCCGCGCGGCCTTCGCTGTCGACGATCCAGTACTTGCCAATCTGCAGGTCGACAACGTCGCCTTCTTCCAGATAGATGATGCGGTTGGTCGTGCCGGCCAGCGCCATCGCGTCCGAGGCGACGAAGTTTTCGCCTTCGCCGACGCCCAGGATCAGGGGCGAGCCCTGGCGGGCCGCGACCACGCGGTGCGGTTCTTCGCGGCTGAACACGGCGATTGCGTAGGCGCCATGCAGGCGCTTGACGGCGCGCTGGACGGTGTCGAACAGGTCGCCGTCATACATGTGGTCGACCAGGTGGGCGATCACTTCGGTGTCGGTCTGGCTCTGGAACACGTAACCAAGGCCGGTCAGTTCGGCGCGCAGTTCATCGTGGTTTTCGATGATGCCGTTGTGGACCAGCGCGATGCGTGCCGACTCTTCGGTTGGCGAGAAGTGCGGGTGGGCGTTGTGGGATGCTGGCGCGCCGTGCGTGGCCCAGCGGGTGTGGGCGATGCCGGTGAAGCCGCCCAGCTTGGCTTCTGCCACCTGGGTTTCGAGGTCAGCCACGCGCGAGGTGGAGCGCGAACGCTTGAGGCGGCCATCGACGTGCAGCGCAACGCCGCAGGAGTCGTATCCGCGGTACTCAAGGCGCTTCAGTCCTTCGATCAGGATCGGGGTGATGTTACGCTGCGCTACTGCTCCGACGATGCCGCACATAAAGACCTCTTTTAATGGGTAAATTAACAATAGGGCAATACTAGTGCAGAGCTTGTGAAATATGCTTTCTAAATACGCTGTATTTCGTTATATTATTTCATGATGAATGACTGATGAAATTTACTTTCATTGAACTTATTAATCTGAAGTTTTATTTCAACATACATGTCAGAACAACACTACCAGATGGATGATTTGGATCGTCGCATCCTCAATACGCTACAGCTTGACTCATCGCATACGAATGCCGAACTGGCGGAACTGGTGCATGTGTCGCCGCCGACCTGCCTGCGCAGGGTCAAGCAGATGCATGAGGCAGGCATCATCGCGCGCCAGGTCACCCTTGTCGTGCCCGAGAAAGTGGGCGCGCGGCTCACCGCCATCGTCGAGATTACGCTGGATGTCCAGGCTGCCGAGCGTATGGATGAGTTCGAACAACATGTGGCCGGGGAAGCGGCCGTCATGCAGTGCTACCGGGTGTCGCCGGGGCCGGATTTTGTGCTGATTGTCCAGGTGGCGGACATGCCCGCCTACCACGCCTTGGCGCACAAGCTGTTCGCCGCCCACGCCAATGTCCGCAATGTAAAGACTTACTTCTCTACCTTCCGCAGTAAATTCGAAACCCGCATCCCAGTCTGATCGGAATTGACCCCACGCAACTTGTGCCACTAGGAAATAGTGTCTACTGGCAACAGATGAGCCAGCGGCCCGCTGGCCGGTAAGATGCGAGGCGAGTTGCGATGGACATGATGCAGAACCTGAAGGCCGGCCCGCCCCCTGCGGCCCCTGAACTGGTGCAGTTGGCCGGCGTGCACAAGCGTCACGGGCAGGGACTTGCCGGCGTGCAGGCGTTGCACGACATCGACCTGACCGTGGCGCAGGGCGAGATGGTGGCGATCTGCGGGCCCTGTGGCAGCGGCAAGACCAGCCTGCTCAATATCATCGGCATGCTCGACACCGCCAGCGAAGGCAGCGTGATCATTGCGCGGCTGCTGGTGTCCAAAATGTCCGACCAGGCGCGCGCCGACCTGCGCAGCGAGATGATCGGTTTCGTGTTCCAGTCATACAGCCTGATCCCGGTGATGACCGCGCATGAAAACGTGCTGCTGCCGCTGATGCTGCGCGGGCGGCTCGACGAAGCCGCGCTCGAAGAAGCCGAGCAGCGCGCCGCCGACCTGCTCTCTCGCCTCGGCCTGGCGACCCAGATGCGCCACTATCCCGGCCGCCTCGACGCCAGCCAGAGCCAGCGGGTTGCAATCGCGCGCTCCCTGGTAACCCATCCGCGCCTGGTGGTGGCCGATGAGCCGACGTCGCGCCTCGACAACGGCTGCGTGCGGCTGGTGATGGACCTGTTTGCGCGCCACCAGTACGAGCACG
This sequence comes from Massilia agrisoli, assembly GCF_020831365.1. Classification (GTDB taxonomy): domain Bacteria; phylum Pseudomonadota; class Gammaproteobacteria; order Burkholderiales; family Burkholderiaceae_D; genus Telluria_A; species Telluria_A agrisoli. The sequence goes on along the minus strand of NZ_JAJHPV010000009.1, from coordinate 118,034 downwards.
GCACCGCGTTTGTGCTGTCGACGCGCGACCAGCGCCAGTTCAGCCGGGTGACCCGCACCCTGCAACTGACTGAGGGGCGGCTGGCGGGCACGCCGCTGGAAGCGCGGCGGCGGCCGCTGCGGGTGCAGGTATGAGTCCGCAGCGGCTGGCGCTGCGCACGGTGCTGCTCGGGCGCCCGCGCACCGTGCTGGCCGTGCTGGTGATCGCCGCCAGCCTGTCCGCGCTGGACTTGTTCGCGGGCCACATCGCCAGTACCCGCGCCCAGCTGGAATACCGCTCCGTGATCGGCGAGCGGCTCGGCCACCTGGCCATCCAGCGGCCGCGCGCGAAGCAGAACGAAGGGGCGCCGATGTTCGACCGCGAAGAAGCGGCGCGCATCAGGCAGCTTGTCGAAGGCACGGCTGGGATTGCGCTGGTGCTGCCCCAGATGAGCCTGGGCGGGCTGGCGTCGACGGGAGAGCGCTCGGCCTTGTTCCATGGCGAAGGGGTCGATGCGGCCTCGCCGGCCGACGCGCCGGGCAAGCTCAGGGCCGGCGTGCGCAATGGGATAGCGGTGAGCGTTGGCCAGGCGCGCACGCTGGGACTGCGCAACGGCAGCAATGTCACGCTGACCGGCGCGGCGGCCGATGCGCAAACCCGGCCCTTGCATGCGGAAGTGGTCGACATCTTCAGCACCGCCGGCCTGAGCGCCGATGCGCGCTCGGTGCTGATGCCGTTTGAACTTGCCCAGAGCCTGCTCGACACGCAGCGAACCGAGCGGTTTGTCGTTTTCCTGAGCGACCCTGCCCAGCTGGAAGAAAAACGCGACCAGCTGCGGCGCGCGCTGAAGCAGGGCGGGGTGACGGCGGAGATCCGCACATGGCAGGAGCAGTCGCCATCGTTCATCGTTGCCGACAAGACCGCCAACGTCTCGTTTGACAGCGTGGCGGGGATGGCCTTCGCGGTGATCGGCGCCGCCATTGCCGCGACGGTCTCCATGAACGCCTTCGAACGCCGGCGCGAGGTCGGCACGCTGCGAGCGCTGGGCATGCGCAACGTGTCGGTGTTCCTGATGTTTGCGGCCGAAGCCCTGTGGATGGCGGCGATCGGCGTGGTGATCAGCCTGGTTGCAAGCGGGCTGATCGCGTGGGTAGTGAACCGCGCGGCGCTGTCGTACTCCGCGCACCACGCGCTGCGGCCGGCGCCGATGCTGGTCGAGCTCGATCTGAACCGGATGACGATGGCGGTGGTGACGGTGCTGGCCGTCGCCCTGCTGGCGGCGCTGGTGCCCGCCTTCAAAGCCGCCCGCGGCGGCATCGCCGAAGCGCTTGCGTGAGCAGCAAAAGCCGTTGCGTCTACTTAGGCAACATTGCAAAAATCGGGGTCAGACCACCGGTGTTTTGGAATATTCCAAAACACCGGTGGTCTGACCCCGAATTTGGGAAACTGTTGCCTTATTTTTTTACTTTGACCGGGCGCTTCCAGCCTTCAATCGTCATCTGCTTGGCGCGCGAGATCGTCAGCTGGCCGGCAGGCGCGTCTTTCGTCAGCGTGGTGCCGGCGCCCAGGGTCGCTCCGGCGCCGACCGTGACCGGCGCGACCAGCTGGCTGTCGCTGCCAATGAAGGCGTCGTCGCCGATGACAGTGCGGAACTTGTTGGCGCCGTCGTAGTTGCAGGTGATCGTGCCGGCGCCGATGTTGACCCGCGAGCCGACCGTGGCGTCGCCGACATAGGCCAAATGGTTGGCCTTGCTGTGCGCGGCGACCTGGCTGTTCTTGATTTCGACGAAGTTGCCAATGTGGACGTCTTCGGCCAGCTCCGTGCCCGGACGCAGCCGCGCATACGGTCCGATCATCGACTTGGCACCCACCACCGCGTCTTCAATGTGGCAGAACGGCTTGATCTGCGCGCCGGCGGCGATCTTGGCATTGACGATGACGTTGTGCGCGCCGACCGACACGCCGTCAGCCAGCTCCACCCGGCCTTCGAACACGCAGCCGACGTCGATCGTGACGTCGCGTCCGCAGATGAGCTCGCCACGGATGTCGATCCGCGCCGGGTCCATCAGCGTCACGCCTTTTTCCAGCAGCGCATTGGCGAGGTTGAGCTGGTGGCGGCGCTCGAGCTCGGCCAGTTGGACCTTGCTGTTGACGCCGGCTACTTCCCACTCGCCCGATGGCTGGGCCGAGACCACCGCGACCTCGTCCGCCACGGCGCGGGCGACGATGTCGGTGAGGTAGTACTCACCCTGGGCGTTGTTGTTCTGGAGCGTAGACAGCCATTGCTTCAGGTGGCGCGTCGGCACCACCATGATGCCGCTGTTGATTTCGCGGATGGCGCGCTCTGCTTCGCTGGCGTCTTTTTCCTCGACGATGCGCACAATCTTGCCGCCTTCGCGGACGATGCGGCCAAGGCCGAAGGGATTCTGTTGCTCCACGGTGAGGATCGCAAGCTTGTCGGCGCCAGCGGCCTCGACCAGGCGCTTGAGCGAGTCGAGCGTGGTCAGCGGGACGTCGCCGTACAGCACCAGGGTCGGCGCGTTCTCGTCGAGCTGCGGCAGCGCCTGCATGACGGCGTGGCCGGTGCCGAGTTGCGGCTCTTGCAGGGCGGTATCGATGTTGGCGTGGGCGCCATTATTCTGCTTGGCAACCATCTCCGGCACCGCTGCGCCGCCGTGTCCGTAAATCACGCATAATTTGCTCGGCGACAGCCCACGCGCGGTGTCGATCACGTGCGCCAACAGCGGCTTGCCGGCCAGCGGGTGCAGTACTTTCGGCAGCGCGGATTGCATCCGCTTTCCCATGCCAGCGGCGAGTATCACTACATTCATGAGCAGTCGTTCAGAAAAGTTAATAAGATGAAAAAGTTTAACACGCAAGACACTTTATTCCATCGGATTCGATTGCTGTGCGTGATCGCAGTCATGCTGACCGTCGCTGCCTGCAGCAGCGTCCGTTTTACCTACAACAATGGCGACACGCTCTTGTATTACTGGCTGAACGCCTATGTCGACATCGATACCGACCAGTCCGACTGGGTGAAGAAGGATATCGACGACTTGTTCCAGTGGCACCGCAGCACCCAGCTGAAGGATTATGTGCAGCTGCTCCAGAAGGGGCAGCGCCAGCTGGCAGGCAACCTGACCCAGGCCGACCTGCTGGCAGACTACCGCGAAATCCGCGCCCGCTCCGAGAAACTGGCCAACAAGGCGGTGCCCGACCTGGCCGAGCTTGCCATTTCCCTCAAGCCAGACCAGATCAATACGCTGGCGCGCAAGTTTGAATCGAACAATGACAAGTACCGCAAGAAGTTCCTGCGCGGGGGCACCGAGGAACGCAACAAGGTGCGCTTCAAGAAGGCGATGGAGCAGTTCGACCTGTGGTTCGGCGACTTCAGCCGCCAGCAGGAGGCGGCGCTGCGCAAGGCGTCCGACGCGCGCCCGCTCGACAACGAAGTCTGGCTCGACGAGCGCATGCGCCGCCAGCAGATGATCCTGGCGCTGCTGCGCAAGGTGCACGACCAGAAGCTGAGCCGCGAGGCAACCATACCGCTGGTGCAGCAACTGGTGCGCGATGTCTTCGCGCGCATGGATTCGCCCGAGCGCAAGGCGTTCTACGACGCGTCCATCGACGGCACCACCAAGATGATCCTGACCGCTGTAAAGATTGCCACGCCGGAGCAGAAAGCCCACGCGCACAAGCGGATGCAGGGCTGGATCGACGACTTCAACGTGCTGGCGGCGGCCAAACAGGAGTAGGGGGCGCGGCTGGGCCGGATGTCGCGTGGTATAGTCGCGCCGCGTTAATTCCACCCTGATATGCCATGCCTAAAAAACCAGCAAAGCCCGCCAAAGTCCCGGTCCACCGCGCCCCGCCGCCCCAGCAGGTGCGCATCATCGGCGGCGAATGGAAACGCACGCCCTTGCCGGTGCTGGACGCGCTGGGCCTGCGCCCGACCCCGGACCGGGTGAGGGAAACGGTATTCAACTGGATCAACCACTTGCGCGGCGGCGACTGGAACAACGCCACCGTGCTTGACCTGTTCGCCGGCAGCGGCGCCCTCGGTTTCGAGGCCGCCAGCCGCGGCGCCCGCTCGGTGCTGATGCTCGACAGCCATACGCCAGTCGTGCGCCAGCTCGAAGTCATCAAGGACAAACTGAAAGCCGATGCCGTGACCATCATGCGCGGCGACGCCTTCGTTACCGCCCAGGGCATGGCCCAGCGCGGCCAGCGTTTCGATCTGGTCTTCCTCGACCCGCCCTACGGCCAGGATTTCCTCGCCAAGGCCTTGCCGCTGTGCGCAGGCTTGCTCAATGAGGGCGGCCTGGTCTACGCCGAAGCCGGCGAAGCCTTGCCTTTCTCACCAGAACAGGGCGAAACGCCGGCCTGGCTGGCGCCGTGGGAACAGGTACGCGCTGACAAAGCGGGCATCGTGTTCTATCATCTGCTCAAACTGCACGAAAAGTCGGCGTAAACGCCACAGATGAGTGCTTATCAGTGTGGTCAATGACCCAACAAGGGTAGGCTGGCCGAATTCAGGCATAATGCGCGTTTAAATTGGTGCATCGCAAGGGAGCCGAAATGGTTGTAGCCGTCTATCCGGGAACGTTCGATCCGCTCACCCGCGGTCATGAAGATTTGGTGCGCCGCGCATCCGGTCTTTTCGACGGCCTGGTCGTTGGCGTGGCCGACAGCAAGAACAAGAAACCGTTCTTCTCCCTCGACGAACGCCTCGAAATCGCCAACGAAGTCCTTGGCCATTATCCGAATGTGCGGGTCGAGAGTTTTTCGGGCCTGCTCAAGGATTTTGTGCGCAAGCATGATGCACGGGTGATCGTGCGCGGCCTGCGCGCGGTGTCCGACTTCGAATACGAGTTCCAGATGGCGGGCATGAACCGCTACCTGCTGCCCGATGTCGAAACCATGTTCCTGACCCCTTCCGACCAGTACCAGTTCATCTCCGGCACCATCGTGCGCGAGATCGCCATGCTGGGCGGCGATGTGTCGAAATTCGTGTTCCCATCGGTCGACCGCTGGTTACAGAAAAAAATCGCAACGATGACGCCGCCTACGGCGTAAGCAAAGCAGCACTATGGCCTTAATCATTACCGACGATTGCATCAACTGCGACGTCTGCGAACCGGAATGCCCCAACGAGGCCATCTCGATGGGCCCGGAGATCTACGTGATCAACCCGAGCAAGTGCACCGAGTGCGTCGGCCATTTCGATGAGCCGCAATGCCAGCAGGTGTGCCCGGTTGCTTGCATCCCGTTCGACCCGGCCTGGCGCGAATCACGCGAGGAACTGATGGTCAAATACGAGCGACTCACCGCCGATAAAGCGGCCTAAGCAGCCCACGCCCTCAGTCGGCAAGTTCCCACTTGCCGCTTTTTTCATCCTTCCGGTACTTCTTCTTGACAGCGCTCCAGGCGACCTTGTGGGCGGTTTCCTCACGCCCTTCGGCGCCGCGTTCCTTGTACTCGTCGTAAGCGCTGTTGAACGCTTCTTTGTAGATTTCTTGCGCATGCTTGGGCACGTTATCGCGCACGCTGTCTGGCAAGTCTGCTATCGATTTGTAGGGCATCGCTTGTCCTCCTTGTATCACTAGTGTGCCGAAAAGAGGATGCCGACGGCGCACAGATGCGGCTGTGCAGCATGGAAATAATGCGAGGTGGTTACTTTCTCTGAATTAATGGATGCTATATTTGTTGATAAAAAATTAGCACGCCCATTCTTTTTAGAGGCCTACGGACAATGAGAGTCAGAGACATGAATATCGGCCAGCGCCTGGCCATCGGGTTCGGTATCGTCATCGCCCTGCTGGTGATGCTTGCCGCGCTTTCCTACCAGCGTATCGCCAGCCTGAACAAGGAGGTGGAAGCGATGGTGCAGGACCGCTTCCCGAAGACCGTGGCGGCGAACCAGGTCAAGGCCGACGTCAGCGAGGCCACCCGCAGCATGCTGAGCGTGCTGGTGATGAGCGATCCTGACCAGGTCAGGAAAGAACTGGCCAATGTGGAGGCGCGCAACGCCAGTGCCGCCGCGGCCATAACTGCGCTGTCCGACAGCACGCACGATGCGCGCGGCAAGGAAATCCTGAAGGAAATCGCGCTGGTCCGTGCCAAGTTCCTGCCTGCGCAAGCGGCCTTCATCAAGCTCGTCAATGACGACCTGAAGGATGACGCGATGGTGAAGTTCATGTTCTCGCTGCGCCCGCAGCAAGCCAAGTATTTCGCCCAGATCGACCACTTTATCGCCTACCAGGAAGGCGTCATGGCCAGGGCCGGCGCCGAAGCGGCGGCAGTCAGCAACCGCACCCAGACCCTGATCCTGATCCTGGCGGCCGTTGCAGCCGCCATTTCGGTCGGCATCGCGGTGATCACCACGCGCGGCATCACCGGGCCGCTCAGCTACGCCGTCAGGGTGGCGCGCCGGGTTGCCGAAGGCGACCTCACCAGCGTTATCAAGGTCAATAGCCGCGATGAAATGGGCCAGATGCTCGAAGCGCTCAACCACATGAACGCGAGCCTGGTCAAGATTGTGGGCGATGTCCGGCTGGGCACTGAATCAATTTCCTCGGCCTCCGGTCAAATTGCCAGTGGCAACCTCGACCTGTCCTCGCGCACCGAGCAGCAGGCGGCGGCGCTGGGCGAGACCTCGGGCGCGATGCGCGCGCTGACCGATACCGTGCAACAGAACGCGGACAACGCGCGCCAGGCGAACCAGCTGGCGGCGAAGGCATCGGAGGTCGCTGTGCGCGGCGGCAAGGTGGTATCGAACGTGGTGGTCACGATGAGCTCGATTACCGATTCGTCGAAGAAGATTGTCGACATCATCGCGGTCATTGACGGCATTGCCTTCCAGACCAACATTTTGGCCCTGAACGCAGCCGTCGAGGCGGCGCGCGCGGGCGAACAGGGCCGTGGCTTTGCCGTGGTGGCGTCCGAAGTGCGCAACCTGGCCCAGCGTTCGGCTGCGGCGGCAAAGGAAATCAAGTCGCTGATCGGCGACTCGGTCGACAAGGTGCGCGATGGCAGCACCCTGGTCGAGCAGGCCGGCGCGACGATGCAGGAAGTGGTGGCCAGCGTCCGCCAGGTAACCGACATCATGGCGGAAATCACCGCTGCCAGCCAGGAACAGAGCACCGGCATTGCCGAGGTGAAGCAGACGATACTTGAAATGGACGAGACAACCCAGCAAAATGCGGCGCTGGTCGAAGAAGCGGCCGCTGCCGCAGCCTCGATGCAGGAACAGGCAGCCAACCTGGCCCGGGTCGTCAGCATTTTCAAGGTCGAGGCGGGCACGGCGCAGGCGGCGATTTCGGCGCCCGTGTCTACCGTTCGGCCTCGGCCTGCGTTAAGGAAACAGATTGTCCTCTCACAAAAGGCAAAACGGGTAGTAAAGCAGGAACCTGAACTGACCGCTACTGAAGAATGCTGACCTCAGTCCAAAAACATTTTCAACAATGGAGACACCATGATTGCTACGAAAAACCTCGGTATCAAAGGCCTGCTGGCCGGCCTGGCGATTGCCTGCTCACTGACGCTGCCGGCGACGGCCGCCGAAATCAACGGCGTCAAGTTCGCCGATACCGTCAAGGTCGGCGGTAGCGACCTCAAGCTGAACGGACTGGGCATGCGCACCAAGGTCGTATTCAAGGTGTACGCCGCCGGCCTTTACCTCACTGAAAAGAAAACCACGCCTGCCGACATCATGGCGGTCCAGGGCCCGCGCCGCGTCACGCTCGTAATGATGCGCGACCTGACCTCGGAGGATTTCGGCCAGGCCTTCATGACCGGGCTGAACAACAACCTGAGCCAGGCCGAGAAGTCGAAGATTGTCAGCCAGATCAGCAAGTTCGGCGAAATGTTCGCCAGCATCGAAAGCCTGAAGAAGGGCGACGTGCTGCACATCGACTGGATCCCGGGCACCGGCACCCAGACCCAGCTGAACGGCAAGAACATTGGCGAAGCGGTGCCGGACATTGCGTTCTACAACGCGATCCTGCGCATCTGGATCGGCAACAAGCCGGCCGACAGCTCGCTCAAGCCAGCACTGCTGGGCGCCCGCAGCTAGGTCAATCGCGCAAATTAAAAAACGCGGCGCCGGTAATCCGGACGCCGCGTTTTTTTGCGTGGCTTCAACTTCGGGGTCAGACCCCGAAGTTGGGCTGTTTGCTTAGGCGCGCGAAGCGAGGGCGCGCAGTTCGGCCGCATGGCTGGGGCCGTGCGACGAGTTGATCATGCGTTGCAGCATCTGGGCGTCGCGCATGTGGCGGCGCGCCAGGCGCTCTTCCTTGGTGAGGCGGGGACGCACGACCAGGAACAGGGCGCGTGCGATGCCTACCAGCAGCGGCTTGAAAAACACCAGCAGGCCAGCAACGGCGGCGACGCTGAACACGCCACGCACCAGTGGAAAAATCTGCACGCCGGCAGCGGTTTGAAGTAGTGTAGCAGTTGTTGACACGATATTTCCTAAAGCCAATTACGTTAGTTGGAACTATACTGCGCCGCAACATATAATGCCAATTCCAGTTTCCGATAACCATTATGCGAATCGTGAATGGAATGCGGTACTATTCAGTAATCACCCTTATTTCGGTTTCCCATGAGCTTCCTGACGCTTGACTTGAACCTGCTGCGCGTTTTCGACGCAGTGATGACCGAGCAAAACCTCACCCGGGCCGCCGGCCACCTGGCGATGACCCAGCCGGCTGTCTCGAACGCCATCAAGCGCCTGCGCGAAAGCCTGGGCGACGAATTGCTGATCCGCACCGCCTACGGCGTCAAGCCGACCCCGCGTGCGGAAGCGCTATGGCCAGCGGTCCGCTCGGCGCTTGCCGGACTGGAAGCGGCGGTGATGCCGGAAACGTTCGACGTGTCGCAGGCACACGCCACCTTCCGGATGGCGATGGCCGATGCAACCGCCGTGCTGTGGCTGCCTTCCCTGATGCGTTCGATCGAGAGCGAAGCGCCGAAGGTCAATGTGCGCATGGTGCCGCTGACCACGCGCGAACCGCGCCCGATGCTCCTGCGTGGCGATATCGACCTGGCGGTAGGCTTCTTCCCAGGCGTCGCTGCGCAATTGTCGAGCGACATGAGCTCACCGATCCGGCACGAGCGGCTTTATTCAGGAAAGTATGTGTCGGTGATGCGCAAGGATCACCCGCTGGCCCAGGGCGAGCTGACTTTGGACAATTACTGCAAGGCGAATCACCTGCTGGTGAGTTTCTCGGGCCGGGCGCACGGCCTGGTCGACGAGGCGCTTGCGCAACTGGGGCGCGAGCGCCGGATCTGGCTGACCGTGAACCAGTTCTTCACGGCGGGTAAGGTGGTAGCGAACTCGGACCTGATTACGGTGCTGCCGAAGCACCTGATCGCGTCGACGGGTATGACCAATGCGCTGGTGTGGCGCGAGTTGCCGTTCCAGATGCCGGCGGTGCACCTCGACATGCTGTGGCACGAGCGGGACGCCCGCAGCCCCGCGCACAAGTGGCTGCGCAAGCATCTTGAGAGCATGAACGCCACGTCGATCAAGTCGGGGATGGAGAGCGACTAAACGCTCAGCCAAACGAAGGGGTAGGGCGGACAAGGGCGAAGCCCGCCTCCGCGTGCGTGCGGTAACGGGACGCTTGCATGGGTTCCCGCCTTCGCGGGAACGACGTTGGCGCGGCTACTTAATCGGCAGCTTGGTCGAGTTCTTCACTTCTTCCATCACCGCATACGTGTGCGTCTCGCGCACACCCTTCTGCAGCAGCGTCTTGCCCAGGAACTCCCGGTACGCCGCCATATCCTTCACGCGCGCCTTGACCAGGTAGTCGAAGCCGCCGGCCACCATGTGGCATTCCAGCACTTCCGGAATCATCTGCACGCTGCTCTTGAACGAATCGAACACTTCCGGTGTGGTCCGGTCCAGCACAACTTCAATAAACACCAGCAGCGACACATCGAGCAGGGTCGGATTCAGCTGGGCCGTATACCCCATGATGTAGCCCGACTCATGCAGCTTGCGCACCCGTTCCAGGCAGGCCGCTGGCGACAAATTGACACGGGCGGCAAGCTCCACATTGCTGATGCGGCCATCATTTTGTAGCTCTGAAAGAATTTTTTTGCTAATCTTATCCAGCATGTGAATCGTCCCCAAATTAATATTATTTGGTTAAATTCTCTCACCAAAAACTATCTATGGCTAGTCTTCTGTATTACCAGAATTAATCCAGAAGATTTCGCTCTACAATCGAATCATCTTTTCGCGCAACTTCCTCTCCTTTTTTTGATCAAAAGCAGGAGCGGATGCTGCGCGCGTTCAAGTTTTCCCGATTCTTTTGTGAAGAGCTTTGCCAATGTCTACAGCGCCATCCGTCCCTTTTTCCGCCCTCCAGTCAGAAATCAAACGCGAGCAATCGCCACTGCGCGCCGCCATCACTGGCGCCTATCGCCGCAATGAAACTGAGGCTGTCGAGTGGCTGCTGGCGCAGGGTGCGACACCATCGCCTGAGGCCGCTCCGCTGGCCCATCGCCTGGTCTCCGCAGTGCGCGAAAAACGTACCCGTTCGTCCGGTGTCGATGCGCTGATGCACGAGTTTTCGCTGTCGTCGGAAGAAGGCGTGGCGCTGATGTGCCTGGCCGAGGCACTGTTGCGCATTCCCGACAGTCAGACCGCGGATCGCCTGATTGCCGACAAAATCAGCAAGGGCGACTGGCGCAAACACCTTGGCGAATCGCCTTCGCTGTTCGTCAATGCGGCCACCTGGGGCCTGCTCATCACCGGCAAGCTGGTCTCGACCAGCAGCGAAAACAGCCTCGGTTCGGCCCTGACCCGCCTCATCGGCAAGGGCGGCGAACCCTTGATCCGCAAAGGCGTGGACATGGCGATGCGCATGCTGGGCAACCAGTTCGTCACCGGCCAGACCATCGGCGAAGCGCTCAAGAACAGCCGCGACAACGAAGCGCGCGGCTACCGCTATTCGTACGACATGCTCGGCGAAGCCGCACTGACCGAAGCCGACGCCAAGAACTACTACGCGTCGTATGAAGCGGCGATCCACGCGATCGGCAAAGCCTCGAACGGCCGCGGTATCAAGGACGGCCCGGGCATTTCGATCAAGCTGTCGGCCCTGCACCCGCGCTACAGCCGCGCGCAGCATGCCCGCGTAATGGATGAACTGCTGCCGCGCGTGCGCAGCCTGGTCCTGCTGGCCAAGCAGTACAACATCGGCCTGAACATCGACGCCGAAGAAGCCGACCGCCTCGAAATTTCGCTCGACATGATGGAATCGATGGCCTTCGATCCTGAACTGGCGGGCTTCGACGGCATCGGCTTCGTGGTGCAGGCTTACCAGAAGCGCTGCCCGTTCGTGCTCGATTACCTGATCGACCTGGCAAAGCGCAGCGGCCGCAAATTCATGGTGCGCCTGGTGAAGGGCGCCTATTGGGACGCCGAGATCAAGCGCGCCCAGGTCGACGGCATGCCTGGCTATCCGGTCTACACCCGCAAGGTCTACACCGACGTGTCTTACCTGACCTGCGCGCAGAAGCTGCTCGGCGCCTCCGGCTCGATCTATTCGCAGTTCGCGACGCACAATGCGCACACGCTGTCGGTCATCTACACATGGGCGAAAGAGAAGGGCATCGAAGACTACGAGTTCCAGTGCCTGCACGGCATGGGCGAAACACTGTACGACCAGGTCGTCGGCGCAGAAAACCTCGGCAAGGCTTGCCGCATCTACGCGCCGGTCGGTTCGCACGAAACGCTGCTGGCCTACCTGGTGCGCCGCCTGCTGGAAAACGGCGCCAACTCCTCGTTCGTCAACCAGATCGTCGACGCCAAAGTGTCGATCGATACCTTGATCACCGATCCGTTCGAAGCGTCGCGCAAGCAGGGCGGCGTGCCGCACCCTGGCATTCCGCTGCCGCTGGAACTGTTTGGCCTTGAGCGTAAAAACTCGGCCGGCATCGACCTGACCGACGAAAACGTGCTGCGCGCAGTTGGCGAAACCCTCGCCGCGCCGCGCAATTACAAGGCCGCTCCGCTGATCGACGGCCCGATCGACGCACCCGGCTGGGCCGCTGTGGTCAATCCGGCGAACCACCACGACATCGTTGGCCAGGTCAGCGAAGCCACCGCTGCCGACGTCGAAACCGCCCTGGCACGCGCCGACGCCTTTGCGATGGACTGGCAGGCGACCCCGCCGGCCGGCCGCGCCGACATCATTGCCCGTGTCGCTGACCTGTTTGAAGAAAACCGCGACGAGCTGATGGCGCTGGCTGTGCGCGAAGCAGGCAAGTCGCTGCCGAACGCAATCGCAGAGATCCGCGAAGCGGTCGACTTCCTGCGCTATTACGCCGCGCAGGTTCACGGTTCAAAAAACATCCTCGCGCTGGGACCTGTCACCTGCATCAGCCCATGGAACTTCCCGCTGGCGATCTTCACCGGCCAGGTCGCCGCCGCGCTCGCGGCAGGCAACGTGGTGCTGGCCAAGCCCGCCGAACAAACGCCGATCATCGCCTACCGCGCGGTTGAATTGTTCCACGAAGCGGGCATCCCGAAAGCGGCGCTGCAGTTCCTGCCAGGCCGCGGCGAAGTGGTTGGCGCCGGCCTGTGTAACGATGCGCGCGTCAAAGGCGTCATCTTCACCGGTTCGACCGAAGTCGCCCAGCTGATTAACAAGACGCTGGCAGAGCGTTCGGTGCGCGAATCCTGCGACATCGCCCTGATCGCTGAAACCGGCGGCCAGAACGCGCTGATCGTCGATTCGTCCGCATTGCCAGAACAGGTGGTGCAGGATGTGATGACGTCGGCCTTCGACAGCGCCGGCCAGCGCTGCTCGGCGCTGCGCGTGCTGTTCCTGCAGGACGAAATCGCCGACAAGACCATCAAGATGCTCAAGGGCGCCATGCTGGAGCTGCGCGTCGGCTCGCCCGACCGCCTGTCGACCGACATCGGCCCGGTGATCGACAGCGAAGCACAAGGCAACCTGCTGGCGCACATCGAACGCATGAAGGGCAAGGCCAGCGCGCACTACTCGCTGCCTTTGTCGCCGACGGCAGAAGCAGCCGGTACTTTCGTGCCGCCGACCGTACTGGAGATTGGCTCGCTGTCGGAACTGACGCATGAAGTTTTCGGGCCTGTGCTGCACGTGATCCGCTACCGCCGCGCCGACCTGCCGAAAGTGATCGACTCGATCAACGCCACCGGCTACGGACTGACCCTCGGCATCCATTCGCGTATCGACGAGACCATCGACTTCATCGTGTCGCGCGCCCACGTTGGCAATATCTATGTGAACCGGAATATCGTCGGCGCCGTGGTTGGCGTGCAGCCGTTCGGCGGCGAGGGCAAATCGGGCACCGGCCCGAAGGCTGGCGGCCCGCTGTACGTCAAGCGGCTGCAGCGCAGCGCGCCGCCTTTGCTGCAGCACGAGCGCCAGCCGACGCCAGCCCTGGACGCCTTGCTGGTATGGGCCAAAGCCAATGGCCACAACCATGTCGTCAAGCTGGGTACCGAATACATGCGCACGACCTTGCTCGGTTCGACGCTGGCATTGCCAGGACCGACCGGCGAGCGCAATTCGCTGGCCTTCTTCCCGCGCGGCGTGGTGCTGTGCGCAGCCATCACGACTGCGGCGCTGGTCAACCAGCTTGCGGCCGCGCTGGCGACAGGTAACCGCGTCGTGATCGTCGCGTCGTCGAAGGACCTGATTCCGGATAACCTGCCGCCAGAGGTTTCAGACCGCATTGAATTGGTCGGCAGCGTCGAGAACTGCAAATACGATTACCAGGTCGCGCTGGTGGAGGCGCCTCTGGCGCCAGGCCTGCGTCCTGCACTCGCCGCGAACAGCTGGGCGATTGTGGGAGTGATCGAGACGTCGGATGATGCGGCGATCCCGCTGTGGCGCCTGGTGGCCGAGCGCGCCGTGTGCGTCAACACGACTGCTGCTGGCGGAAACGCAAGCCTGATGACACTGGGTTTGTAATAGTATGAGGATGTAAATAAAACGGGGACAACCCCGAGTCGTTGCGTTTTAACTTGGAGGATCACATGATAGTAGGCGTTCCAAAAGAGATTAAGAATAACGAGTATCGGGTTGGCCTCACGCCTCCCAGCGTCCGCGAACTGACACAGCGCGGGCACCAGGTGCTGGTCCAGAAAAACGCCGGCGGCGAAATCGGGCTCTCCGACGAGCAGTACGCCGCCGCCGGCGCCACCATGGTCGACACGGCCAAGGAAATCTTCGCGCGCGCCGAAATGATCGTCAAGGTCAAGGAACCGCAGCCGGGCGAGTGCGCCATGCTGGGCGAAGGCCAGATTCTTTACACCTATCTCCACCTCGCTCCAGATCCGGAGCAGACCGCGGCGCTGGTCAAGTCGGGCGCCGTGTGCATCGCTTACGAAACCATTACCGGCGCCGGCGGCGGCTTGCCCCTGCTCGCGCCAATGAGCGAAGTGGCGGGCCGCATGGCCATCCAGGCCGGAGCGGCGCACCTTGAAAAATCAAAGGGCGGAATGGGCCTGCTGCTTGGCGGCGTACCCGGCGTGGCTGCGGGCCATATCGTGATTATCGGCGCCGGCGTGGTGGGCGCCAATGCAATGCAAATGGCGGTGGGCACCGGAGCGCGCGTCACTGTCCTCGACAAGAACGTCGACCGCCTGCGCCATCTCGACCTCATTTACGGTAACCGCATCTCGACGCAGTATTCCAACGCGCACTCCATCGAAGAAGCCGTGCTGTCGGCCGACCTGGTAATCGGCGGCGTGTTGGTGCCGGGCGCCGCAGCGCCAAAGCTGGTTACGCGCGACATGATCTCGCGGATGAAGAAGGGCGCTGTGGTTGTCGACGTGGCGATCGACCAGGGCGGCTGCTTTGAAACCTCGCATCCAACCACCCATGCCGATCCGACCTTTGTCGTCGATGGCGTTATCCACTACTGCGTAGCGAACATGCCAGGCGCCGTGGCCCGCACGTCGACCTTTGCGCTCAATAACGCCACCATCGGCCATGCGGTGGCGCTGGCGACCAAAGGCTGGCAGAAGGCGCTGATGGACGATCCTCACCTCAAGAACGGCCTGAACGTCTGCAAAGGCAAGGTCACCTACGCCGCGGTGGCGCAGGCGTTGGGCTACGATTACGCCCCGGCCGATTCCATGCTCGGCTGATAACCCTGATGCGTCGCCTGGCAGTAGCGCCGGACGATGTGGAATGCATACCGCGCGGCTACCGATTTCACAAAGCGCATGAAATCGGTGGCCGCGTCTTCGTTTGCGTTGTCCGAAATCGTACGGATCACCGCGAATGGCACGCCCAGCTCGAAGCACACCTGGGCCACCGCCGCCCCCTCCATTTCCACAGCCAGCAAACCCGATAAAGATTCGTTGAGCTGCGACATGTGCACGCCGCAGCTGACGAAGCGATCACCGCTCCCAATGAGTCCCCGGTGAACTTTTGGGCGTGCCAGGCGGAATACAGCGCGTTCCTTGTCGTCAATCGCTCCCGTGAAGTCGTACGCCAGGAACTGGTGCGCTGCGTCTGCGACAACATTGCTGATATGGACATCAGAAGGAAAGTGCGACAGGCCTGTGAGCGGAACTTCAAATTTTGGAAATAGTGGACTGGCATCCATGTCGTACTGAACCAGCGAATCGGCCACCACGATGTCGCCAACAGCCACCCCAGCGTCTCCAGCACCAGCAACCCCGGTAAACAGGATGTGGGTAACTCCGAACTTCTCCACAAGCATGGTCGCGGTGGTGGCTGCTGCAACCTTCCCAATACGCGACAGGACGCACACAGCGTCGATTCCGAAGAGTGTCCCCTGGGTGTAGTCGCGCATGCCATGGATGAGCGTGGAGACCCCTTGCATGGCTTCCACGAGGCCCTGCTGTTCTTCGTGGAGAGCGCTGATGATACCTAAACGCATATTTTGACCCTGTTTTTCAGTCCTGGAGACCGGTTTTTGCATCTCTCAGCTGCTTGCGGGGGACTTGTCCCCGCACTTCAGCTGTTCTTTTGGTTTACATAGTAAGTATGTATACAAAAATAGTAGTGATAGTAAACGGGCTTATTTTTGTGGATAAGTCTGTTTACATCTTTACGATCATCGACTTAGGTGATTCGTAACTTGCTGGACAATGATTGTATCTGGGGAGGATGGATGGTGGATAAAAAACGAGTTTTGCACAAGTAGGTGGCTTCTGCACATCTCATCCTGTGGATATGCAGTGACTTATCCACACAACGACCGGCGCGTAGCGCCGGTTTTTTTGTTTTCCAGCCTGGCCTGTGAACTTGCAAAGGATCCGGCTTTCAGGAAAAACACGCGACCTCGTTTTTTTAGCTCATCAGAAAAATTTCTCTTGCGATAAGTTTTCCAGAACAGGCGGCTGTGTGTTTTTTCCATCGCAGGCGAAGCCGCGATGAATTTTTTTCGTTTTTTGTTTACTTAAAAGGTATGTATACAAGCATAGTAGTAATGGTTAACGCACGCACTTTCCTGTGGATAAGGCGATAATTCGCTCTACAATCATGCGTTTACGCGTTTTATAAGCCAGTTGCCAACTCTGTATGTGGCTGGTATCAATTCTGGACAAAAACTGGCTTGTGAATAAAGTTGGGTTTATCCACAAATGGTACCTGTGGATATTCATAGAGTTATCCACACCCTCCCCCTGCCCAAGCGCTACAGCTTCTGTTAATCTGGTGCTTCAGACAGGGGAGGAGCCATGGATCTGCAGTCGCTGTTCAAGTTTCCGATCATCCAGGGGCCGATGGCAGGCGGGTCATGCACACCTGAACTAATTGCGGCCGTTTCCAACGCCGGCGGTCTGGGATCATTGCCGGCATCGCTGCTTTCGCCCGATGCCATGCGTGACCAGGCCGCGAAGGTGCGACAGCTGACCGACCGGCCTTTCCTGATCAATCTTTTTGTCCTCAAGACGCCCCAGCCAAGCCGTGAAGAAATCGAGCGGGCCGCCGAACTGATGCGTCCGATCTGGGAAAGCCTGGGCTGGACCGACCTGCCGGTCCCGTCCCAGTGGTGCCAGGATTTCGAAGCCCAGCTCGACACCTTGATCGAACTGCGTCCCGCTGCCGCCAGTTTTACCTTTGACATCCTGACCGCCACCCAGGTCGAGCGACTTCATGACGCGGGCATCTTTGTCATGGGCACGGTCACGACGGTCGAAGAAGCCGAGGCATGGGAGGAGGTTGGCGCCGATGCGGTGATCGCATCGGGCGTTGAAGCGGGCGGACATCGCGGAACCTTTATCGGCCCGCAGGAAGACGCCACCCTGTCTGCCCGTGTTCTCTGGCCAAAAGTTGCGCGGGCAGTCGAGATTCCGGTGATCGCAGCGGGTGGAATCATGACCGGCATCGACATCAACGAGGCCCTTGCCGCCGGGGCGAAAGCAGTCCAGATGGGAACGGCCTTCCTTGTCTGCGACGAGTCCGGCATCTCCCCCGAGTACAAGTTCCGCCTCATCAATGCCGGCGATACGCCAACCCGCCTGACCCGCGCTTTTTCGGGCCGGTATGCACGCGGCCTTGAGAATCGTTTCATGAAGCAATTAGAAGATGTTGAAAAACAACTTCCAGCGTATCCTGTACAAAATGCATTAACGACACCTATCCGCGCGGCTGCTGCCGCCAAGGGTGAGACCGAACTGATGTCGCTGTGGGCAGGCGCGGAAGTGCGGCGTGCGCGGGCCATGCCGGCGGCCAAACTGATGCAAACCCTGATCGCAGAGATGAGAACCGAGTAGAGGAGACTTGATTGGAATCGGCTGGGGAATACGACTACATCATCGTTGGGGCTGGAACTGCAGGCTGTGTTCTTGCCAACCGTCTTACCAAGAATCCGGACATCGACGTATTGCTGATCGAAGCGGGCGGGCGCGACGATTACATGTGGATTCACATCCCGGTCGGCTATCTCTACTGCATCAACAACCCGCGCACCGACTGGCTTTACCAGACTGAAATCGACGCGGGACTGGGCGGCAGGGCGCTGATTTATCCCCGCGGCAAAGTCCTCGGTGGCAGTTCCTCGATCAACGGCATGATTTACATGCGTGGCCAGGCCGCGGACTACGACCGCTGGGCCGAGCTGACGGGGGATCCATCCTGGGCATGGGATGAAGTGCTTCCCCTGTTCAAAAAGAGCGAGGATTACCACGGCGGCGCCGGACCCATGCATGGCGCGGGCGGCGAGTGGCGCGTGGAAAAACAGCGGCTTTCATGGCAGATCCTCGATGCTTTCCGCGATGCTGCCGAACAAGCGGGCATTCCGAAGGTTTCCGATTTCAACGGCGGCGATAACAGCGGCTGTGCCTATTTCGACGTCAACCAGAAGCGGGGAATCCGCTGGAATACGGCCAAGGCTTTCCTGCGCCCTGCCTCCAAGCGCCCCAACCTGACCATCATGACTGGCTGCCACGTCGAGCGGCTGGTATTGGAAGACAGTGAACAAGGCAAGGTCTGCCGTGGCGTCGAATTCACCGGCGGCGGCAAGGCCTGGCGTGCGACTTCGGCAAAGGAAACCTTGCTTGCAGCGGGCGCCATCGGCACGCCGCAGATCCTGCAATTGTCCGGTATCGGGCCGGCTGCTGCCTTGCACGCGCTGGGGATCACGCCGCAGGTCGACCTGCCAGGGGTCGGCGAGAACCTGCAGGATCATTTGCAGCTTCGCATGATTTACAAAATCAATGGCGCCCCGACATTAAACACCCGTGCGGCCAGCTGGGTAGGGCGCATGAAGATCGGCATGGAATACGCGCTGTTCCAGAGCGGGCCCATGTCGATGGCGCCGTCGCAGCTGGGCGCCTTTGCCAAATCGGACGCCAGCCAGGCCACGCCGAACCTGCAGTACCACGTGCAGCCCTTGTCGCTGGAAAAATTTGGCGAGCCGCTCCATCCCTTCCCGGCCTTTACCGCCAGCGTTTGCAACCTGCGGCCAACCTCGCGCGGCCATGTGCGGATTTGCTCGAACGACTCGTACGCTCCGCCGAAAATCACGCCTAATTACCTCAGCACGCCTGAAGACCGCAAGGTCGCGGCGGCCGCGCTCAACGTCACTCGCAACATCGTCGCTTCGCCCGCGCTGGCGAAGTACGAGCCGGAAGAATACCGTCCTGGCGTGCATTACCGCACCGAGGACGAGCTGGCCGAAGCGGCCGGTCTGATCGGCACGACGATTTTCCATCCGGTGGGCACCTGCAAGATGGGGCGCACCGACGATCCGGCCGCCGTGGTCGACAGCCGCCTGTGCGTAAAAAATGTGCGCGGACTGCGGGTAGTGGACGCTTCCGTCATGCCATACATCACGTCCGGCAATACGAATTCACCAACGTTGATGATCGCGGAGAAAGCCGCCGCGATGATCCTCCAGAAGAGTACTTAGACTACATTTGCCTGCACTGGTTGCCTAAAAAATGCGCATTTTTGATGGCCGCCAGTGATGCACACATGGTAGTTATACTATGTTGTGACACAAATATAATGTGTGTATTATCCAAATAAAAGCTTGCAAAACGGTATGAAAACAGAATACTGGAGACCCAATGACAGACGTCATTCTGGAAACAAAAAGCTTGACCAAGGAGTTCAAAGGCTTCACGGCGGTAAGTGACGTGAACTTGAAAGTAGAGCGCGGTCACATCCATGCGCTCATCGGCCCCAACGGCGCCGGTAAGACCACTTGCTTCAATCTTCTCACCAAATTCCTGGTGCCGACCTCGGGAGAAATCCTGTTCAACGGCAAGGACATCACGCACGCCAAACCGGCCCAGATTGCCCGCATGGGCATCATCCGGTCGTTCCAGATTTCGGCGGTGTTCCCACACCTGACCGTGCTGCAGAATGTGCGCATCGGACTACAACGCGGCCTCGGCAACTCGTTCCACTTCTGGGAGAGTGAGCGCGGGCTCGACCGTCTCAACGACCGCGCGATGCAGTTGCTGAAGGAAGTCGACCTGGAAAGCTTTGCCGACACCATCACCATCGACATGCCGTACGGCCGCAAGCGCGCACTCGAAATTGCTACCACCCTGGCGATGGAACCTGAACTGATGCTGCTCGACGAGCCGACCCAGGGCATGGGCCACGAGGACGTGCACCGCGTCACCGAGCTGATTAAAAAAGTATCGGCAGGCCGCACCATTTTGATGGTGGAGCACAACATGAGCGTCGTGTCCGGCATCTGCGACAAGATCTCCGTGCTCCAGCGCGGCGCCATGCTGGCCGAAGGCACGTATGCGGAAGTTTCGAAGAATCCACAAGTGATGGAAGCCTACATGGGTACCACGAGCGTCGAGCTGGAAGGAGCGCACTGATGACGGCTGCGCTTGAAATCACCAACCTGCAGGCCTGGTACGGCGAGTCGCACATCCTCCACAACGTGAATTTGTCGGTCAATCAAGGCGAAGTTGTGACGCTGCTGGGCCGTAACGGCGCCGGCCGCACCACCACGCTGCGCGCGATCATGGGCCTGACTGGCGCACGCCAGGGCTCGATCAAGATTAACGGCGTCGAAGCGATCGGACTGGCAACGCACAAGATTGCGCACCTGGGCGTTGGTTACTGCCCGGAAGAGCGCGGTATTTTCTCGTCCTTGTCGGCCGAAGAAAACCTGATGCTGCCGCCCACGCTGGACAGCGGCAAGGGCATGTCGATCGACGAGATCTACGAAATGTTCCCGAACCTGAAGGAACGCCGCAACAGCCAAGGCACCCGCCTGTCGGGCGGCGAACAGCAGATGCTGGCGGTGGCGCGCATCCTGCGCACCGGCGCGCGCCTCTTGCTGCTCGACGAGATTTCCGAAGGCCTCGCGCCGGTCATCGTGCAGGGCCTGGCCCGCATGATCACGACGCTCAAGGCCAAGGGCTACACCATCGTTATGGTGGAACAGAATTTCCGCTTCGCCGCACCGCTGGCGGATCGGTTTTATGTGGTGGAGCACGGTCAGATCGTCGAGACCTTCGCCTCATCCGAATTGGACGCCAAGATGCCGGTGCTAACCGAGTTGCTTGGTGTCTGAGAAGTGCTTTCATTACTGATACTTATACATCCAAAAACGGAGACAAAATGAAACGTAAAGCTATCGCCATCGCCGCCGCCGCTACCTGCGCCATCGGTTTTTCCCTGCCTGCGGCAGCGCAGGTTTCTGGCGACACCATCAAGATTGGCCTGCTGACCGACATGTCGGGCGTCTACTCCGACATCGACGGCGTCGGCGGTGCTGAAGCCGTCAAAATGGCGATTGCAGATGCGGGCGGTAACATCGCCGGCAAGAAAATCGAATTCGTCTCGGCCGACCACCAGAACAAGGCAGACATCGCCGCCAGCAAGGCGCGCGAATGGTTCGACCAGCAGGGCGTCGACATGCTGATTGGCGGCACCAACTCCGGCGCCAACCTGGCGATGGCCAAGGTTGCTGCAGAAAAGAAGAAAGTCTTCATCTCGATCGGCGCCGGCTCAGCCCGCCTGACCAATGAAGAATGCTCGCCATACACCATTCACTATGCCTACGACACCATCGCACTGGCGCGCGGCACCGGCGGCGCGATCGTCAAGCAGGGCGGCAAGTCGTGGTTCTTCCTGACCGCCGACTACGCCTTCGGCCAGTCGCTCGAGAGCGACACCACCGACGTCATCAAGAAGAGCGGCGGCACCGTGGTGGGCAGCGTCAAGCACCCGCTGTCGGCATCGGACTTCTCGTCCTTCCTGCTGCAGGCGCAAAACTCGAAGGCGCAGATCCTGGGCCTGGCCAACGCCGGCGGCGACGCGATCAACTCGATCAAGGCAGCTGCTGAATTTGGCATCAACAAGAAGATGAAGCTGGCTGGCCTGCTGATGTTCATCAACGACGTGCACACGCTCGGCCTGAACATGACCCAGGGCATGTACCTGACCGACGGCTGGTACTGGGACATGAACCCGGAAACCCGCGCCTGGTCGAAGCGCTACTTCAGCAAGATGAAGAAGATGCCATCGATGCTGCAAGCGGCTGACTACTCGGCGACCATGAACTACCTGAACGCGGTCAAGGCGACCAAGACCGACAGCTCCGACGCGGTCATGGCCCACCTGAAGAAGACCAAGATCAACGACATGTTCGCCAAGAACGGTGTTGTCCGTGGCGACGGCCGCATGGTGCACGACATGTACCTGATGGAAGTGAAGAAGCCATCCGAGTCGAAGTACCCATGGGATTACTACAAGATCGTCCAGACCATTCCGGGCGACCAGGCTTACGCCACCAAGGCGGAAACCAAGTGCGCCGCCTGGAAGTAAGCGTACTGTTATAGCTTCATCGTAGGGCGGAAGAGGGGCGAAGCCCCGTCATCCGCCGAACGCATGCGTCATCGCAAAATCGGCGGATGACGCGCGTTGCGCTCTTCCGCCCTACGTCCGCATTCCCTCTTTGCAGACAAAATCCATGGAAATTTTCGGCGTCCCCTTGCAGGCAATGATGAGCCAGCTCTTGCTGGGCCTCGTAAACGGCTCGTTCTACGCGATGCTGTCGCTCGGCCTTGCCGTCATTTTCGGCCTGCTCAATGTAATTAACTTCTCCCACGGCGCGCTCTACATGATGGGCGCCTTCCTTGCATGGATGGGACTCTCCTATTTCGAGGTCAACTATTGGGTCATGCTGATCGTGGCCCCGCTGCTGGTTGGCCTGTTCGGCATCGTCATCGAGAAGACCATGCTGCGCTGGCTCTACAAGCTGGACCACCTGTACGGCCTGCTGCTGACCTTCGGCATCACCTTGCTTCTCGAAGGCATCTTCCGCTCGTTCTACGGCGTATCGGGCCAGCCCTACCCGGTGCCTGACGCGCTGGCGGGCGCGACCGACCTGGGCTTCATGATCCTGCCGAACTACCGCGGCTTCGTCGTGTTCGCCTCGCTGATGGTCTGCCTGGCCACCTGGTTCGTGATCGAAAAGACCAAGCTCGGCTCCTACCTGCGTGCCGGCACCGAGAATCCCAAGCTGGTGGAAGCGTTCGGCATCAACGTGCCGCTGATGGTCACCCTGACCTACGGCTTCGGCGTCGCTTTGGCGGGCTTTGCAGGGGTGCTGGCGGCCCCGATCATCAATGTGACCCCCCTGATGGGTTCGCACCTGATTATCGTCGTGTTCGCCGTTGTGGTGATCGGCGGCATGGGTTCCATCATGGGCTCGATCCTCACCGGCCTCGCGCTGGGCGTGATCGAAGGCCTGACCCGCGTGTTCTACCCGGAAGGTTCCGAGGTGGTCGTGTTCGTGGTGATGGTCATTGTCCTGCTGCTGCGTCCTGCCGGTCTGTTCGGCAAAGAAAAGTAACCGAGAAGATTCGAGCAAATCATGAAAAAACAACTTCCTTACCTGATTGCGCTGGTCATCGCGATCGCGATGCCGTTCTTCGCGTATCCGGTTTTCCTGATGAAGCTGCTGTGCTTCGGCCTGTTCGCCTGCGCCTTCAACTTGCTGATCGGTTTCACCGGCCTGCTGTCGTTCGGCCACGCCGCCTTTTTCGGCAGCGCTGGCTACATCGCCGGCTACATGCTGCGCGACATGGGCTGGCCGGTTGAACTGGCTATCCTTGCCGGTGTCGGTGGCGGGGCGCTGATCGGCCTGGTGATGGGTTCGCTGGCGATCCGCCGCTCCGGCATCTACTTCTCGATGATTACCCTGGCCCTGGCCCAGATGGTCTACTTCGCAGCCCTTCGCGCGCCCTTCACCGGTGGCGAGGACGGCCTGCAAGGTGTACCGCGCGGCAAGCTGCTTGGCGTCATCGACCTGGCCAACGACGTGACCCTGTACTACTTCGTGCTGGCGATCTTCATCGGTGGCTTCGCGCTGATTATGCGTACGGTTCACTCGCCGTTTGGCCAGGTGCTCAAGGCCATCAAGGAAAACGAGCCGCGTGCCATTTCGCTGGGGTACGACGTCGACCGCTACAAGCTGATGGCCTTCGTCCTCTCCGCAGCGCTGGCAGGCCTTGCAGGAGCCACCAAAACGCTCGTGCTGGGCTTTGAGACGCTGACCGACGTCCACTGGACCATGTCGGGCATGGTGATCCTGATGACGCTGGTAGGCGGCATGGGAACGCTGGTTGGCCCGATCCTCGGCGCGTTCATCATCATCACGCTGGAGAACAAGCTGGGTGACGTCGGAACGTTCCTGGCGCAGGCGACCAATATCGAGTGGTTTGGTACGCTGGGTGAGTCGGTAGGTATGGTGACCGGGCTGATCTTTATTGCCTGTGTGCTGTTGTTCCGCCGCGGAATTGTGGGCGAGATTGGTGCTGCGATTGCAGCGGCAGGGCGCAAGCGTAGTTCGTAATTAAGTAGTGTAGTAGGGCGGATAAGCGGAGCGCATCCGCCGGGTTGGCGTCAACGGGACGCGAATTCGGCGGATGCGCTTTCGCTTATCCGCCCTACTTTTTTGCACGGTGGCGTAGGGCGGAAGAGGCCGACAGGCCGTCATCCGCCGAATGCCGAGATACCGTTATCGGCGTTAAGACCGTAGTCGGTCAATCAGAGTGCGGCGGCATAGATCGCGTACGCATCCGCCCGCGTCACATCCCTCGGGTTATTCCCCAGCAGCCTGGTCTGCAACATCGCGTCGTCCGCCAGCCTGTCCAGGTCCGCCTCGGCGATCCCCACTTGCCGCAACGAGGTTTGAATCCCGGTCATCCGCGCCACTTGCTGCATCGCAGCAATCAATGCCTCCGCCCGCGCCTCGTCGCTGCCACTGACATGCGGAGCGACCACCGATGCCAGTTCGGCATAATGCGCGGTGGCCTCGGGCAGGTTAAACCTCAGCACATGCGGCAATACCAGCGAGTTCGACAGCCCGTGCGGTACATGGAAGATTCCGCCGATCGGGTAGGCAAGGGCGTGCACCGCAGCCACCGGCGCGTTCGAGAATGCCTGCCCGGCAAAGCACGCTCCGAGCAGCATCGCCTGGCGAGCCTGCAGGTTCCCGCCCTGCTCACACGCAGTCAGTAAGTTGCTTGAAAGTAATGACAATGCCTGGCGTGCGAGACTGTCCGACATCGGGTTTTTCTTGTGCTTGCTCGTGAATGCTTCAATTGCGTGCACCATCGCATCGATACCGGTAGCTGCCGTTACCAGCGGCGGCAAGCCGAGGGTCAGTTCCGCGTCGAGTACGGCCAGGTCCGCATACAGCTGTGGCGCGACGACCCCCATCTTGGTCGTCTCTCCCGTGGTGACGATGGCGATGTTGGTGACCTCCGATCCGGTGCCTGCTGTCGTTGGTACCTGCACCAGCGGCAGGCGCTCTCCTTTCACATTGCCGATCCCGTAGATTTCGGAAATTGGCTGCTCGCTACCCGCGAGTACTGCAATAAGTTTCGCCACGTCCATCGAGCTGCCGCCGCCCAGGCCGATCACGATATCGGTGTCGTGGGCTCGGGCGAACTCGACCGCACTGGTCACTACGGCCTCGGGCGGATCTGCCACGACGTCCGAGAAGACCTGGACACTCATCCCATGCTGTTCCAGGCTTGCGCGTGGTGCATCGACGAGCCCGGTTCGAAGGAAGCCGGGGTCGGTCACGATCAAGGCGCGGCGGACATTGGGAAAGCGCATTGCGATGTGCTTGCCCAGCTCCCGTGCACTGCCCGGCTCGGAGACAATATGAGGAACGGTACTAAAGGTGAATGCTTTGAACTCGGTCATAGGGTGGGGCTCCGGTGCGTTGAATGTTTAGCTTACACCAAGCTGCCCTCGGAAGAAATGCACCACCGGCAGCGGCGGACGTTCTTCCGTACAATATTGCTTTTAGCGTGCGGGAGCGGTAATGGTGGATGTGGTGTTGCTGGGAAGCGCGGCCTTCCTCGCCGGCCTGGTGGATGCGGTGGTGGGTGGGGGAGGGTTGATCCAGCTGCCCGTCATGTTTTCTGTCTTTACGAAAGAAGTTCCCGCGACACTGCTTGGTACGAGCAAGCTGGCGGGCATCTTCGGCACCGGCGCCGCTGCGGTCAACTACGCGCGGCAGGTACGGGTAGCATGGAGCGCTGCGGCACCCGCCGCCCTTGCCGCTTTCGCCCTGTCGTTCGCCGGGGCCTATACGGTCACCAAGGTCCCCGCCGACTTTGTGCGCACCCTGCTTCCGATCCTGCTTGTCGCGGTCGCCGTCTACACGTTCAGGAAGAAGGATTTCGGCAGTGTGCACGCACCGGTCCACAGCGGTCACGCCGAGCGAATGTTTGCGGTAGCGATGGGGGCGGGCATCGGTTTCTATGACGGCTTCTTCGGTCCCGGTACCGGTAGCTTCCTGATGTTCCTTTTCGTTCGGTTCTTCGGGTTCGATTTCCTGAGCGCGTCGGCCGCGGCAAAGGTGGTCAACGTCGCGTGTAACCTCTCTGCGCTCATGTGGTTCGGCTATAGCGGTCATCTGTTGTGGCAGCTCGGTTTGATGATGGCCGCGTGCCAGGTGGCGGGATCGCTGGTCGGAACGAAGCTGGCCATCAAGCATGGCACCGCTTTTGTCCGGAAATTGTTCCTCGTGGTGGTCACGCTGTTGATCTTGAAGACGGGGTATGACGCCTTCATTAAGTGGTAAGTAAGTCCATTGTTTCACGTGGAACATAGGTCGGGTTCGCTAACCCGGCTGTTCCACGTGAAACAATTTCACGCTCATCCGTCGTAATTCCGGCCCTTTTTAAGTCTTCCATACGAAAAGACTCTATAATTTGGCCTCACTCCTCGCATCGCGCTTTCCATCATGCTATTTCCTACTGAATTCGACGTCATCGTCGTCGGCGGCGGCCATGCCGGCACCGAAGCGGCACTCGCCTCGGCCCGCATGGGCCAGAAGACCTTGCTGCTCACCCACAACATCGAGACCCTCGGTGCAATGTCTTGCAACCCGTCAATCGGCGGTATTGGCAAGGGGCATCTGGTCAAAGAAGTCGATGCCATGGGTGGAGCAATGGCGATCGCCACGGACGAAGCCGGTATCCAGTTCCGCATCCTTAACTCGTCCAAAGGTCCTGCTGTACGTGCTACACGCGCCCAGGCCGACCGCATCCTGTACAAGCAGGCCATTCGTTCGCGCCTGGAAAACCAGCCGAACCTCTGGCTGTTCCAGCAGGCAGTGGACGACCTGATGGTGGAGGGCGAGCGCGTGGTTGGCGCCGTGACGCAGATCGGCCTGCAGTTCCGTGCACCTGCGGTGGTGCTGACAGCGGGCACTTTCCTCGACGGTAAGATCCACGTGGGCTTGCAAAGCTATTCTGCGGGCAGGGCAGGCGACCCGCCGGCGATGTCGCTGTCGGCCCGCCTGAAGGAGCTCAAGCTGCCGCAAGGGCGCCTGAAGACCGGCACGCCACCGCGCATCGATGGCCGCAGCATCGATTTTTCGGCAATGTCCGAGCAGCCCGGCGATCTTGATCCTGTGCCAGTGTTCTCGGTAATGGGGAATGCCGCGATGCACCCACGCCAGGTGCCTTGCTGGGTCACCCACACCAACGCCCGCACGCACGACATCATTCGCGCCGGTCTCGACCGCAGCCCAATGTACACGGGCGTTATCGAAGGCGTCGGTCCGCGCTACTGCCCGTCGATTGAAGACAAGATTCACCGCTTCTCGGCCAAGGAATCGCACCAGATTTTCCTGGAGCCGGAAGGCCTGACCACCAATGAGTTCTACCCGAACGGCATCTCGACCAGCCTGCCATTCGACGTGCAACTGGAACTGGTGCGGTCGATGAAGGGCATGGAAAACGCCTTCATCCTGCGCCCGGGCTACGCGATCGAATACGATTACTTCGATCCGCGCGGGCTGAAAGCATCCCTTGAAACCAAGGCCATCAAGGGCTTGTACTTCGCCGGCCAGATCAACGGCACGACAGGCTACGAAGAGGCTGCGGCCCAAGGCATGCTGGCGGGTATCAACGCCGCATTGCAGACCCAGGGGCGCGAAGCATGGGTGCCGGGCCGCGCCGACGCCTACCTTGGCGTGCTGGTCGATGACCTGACCACCCAAGGTGTCGCCGAGCCATACCGCATGTTCACCAGCCGCGCGGAATACCGCCTGAGCCTGCGCGAAGACAATGCCGACATGCGCCTGACCGACATCGGCCGCAAGCTGGGTTGTGTCGGAGATGCACAGTGGAAGGCCTTCGAGACCAAGCGCGAATCTGTGGCCCGCGAGCTGGAACGCCTGCGTTCCACCTGGGTGAACCCGCGTATCCTTGCCGCCGCGGAGTCCGAAAGGGTGATCGGGCAGGCGATTGAGCGCGAATACTCGCTGGCCGACCTGCTGCGCCGCCCCGGTGTGCAGTACGACACCCTGATGGGCATGGTCGGCGCCGAAGGGCAGGTGTTGGCCGGTCCGGGTGTCGAAGATCCTTCGGTAAAAGAACAGATCGAAATCCAGCTGAAGTACGCGGGCTACATCGACCGCCAGGCCAAGGAAGTGGAACGCCATGAGCACTACGAGAACCTGAAGCTGCCCGAGAGCTTCAACTACCTCGACGTGACCGCCCTGTCGATCGAAGTGCGCCAGAAGCTGGATAAACAGCGCCCTGAAACGCTTGGCCAGGCATCAAGAATTTCCGGGGTGACACCTGCCGCTATCTCACTTTTGCTGGTACATTTAAAGAAACGCGGTGCGAAGGGCTTTACCTCGCTCAACGAGGAGCTGGCTGGATGAAATTCTTCGACCGCGCCGCACTGGCGCACGTACTGGCCGATGGCATCAAGGAACTGAAGCTTGACCTGAACGAGAAACAGCACGAACAGCTGCTCGACTATCTTGCGCTGCTGTTCAAATGGAATTCTGTATATAACCTGACCTCGCTGCGCGACCCGATGCAGATGGTCACGCTACACGTGCTCGACTCGCTCACAGCCGTGCCTGCCTTCAGTGGGGCGCAGAACGTGCTGGACGTGGGAGCAGGAGGCGGACTGCCAGGCATTGTGCTGGCGATCGCTCGCCCGGACATGAAGGTATCGCTGATCGACACGGTGCACAAGAAAACCGCATTCCTGACCCAGGTAAAGGCAGAGCTCGGCCTTTCAAACGTCACCGTGTACACGGCCAAGGTCCAGGAACTGCAGGTAAAGCAGCTTTTTGACGTCATCACCTCGCGCGCTTTTGCCGACCTGTCCGATTTCGTCAACTGGTCCGGGCATTTGCTGGCGCAGGGCGGGCAGTTCATCGCGCTAAAAGGCGTGGCTCCGCCCGAGGAGCAGGAAAGGCTGCCGGCGGAGTGGAAAACGACAGGGCTACAGCCAATCAGGGTGCCAGGGCTGGATGCGGAGCGGCACCTCGTTTTCATCAAGCGATCCGAGCAAACCATATAAACGGTATAAATAGTTTATACCCGATATACTAAATAAATCGTATTTACGGTTTAGATAGTATAAACGGTATAAATCGTTATTGTTGCGTCTACGATAAGAACATACATGGCAAAGATATTCTGCGTTGCAAACCAAAAGGGCGGGGTAGGCAAGACCACGACCAGTGTGAACCTGGCCGCGGGCCTGGCCAAGCTTGACCAGCGCGTGCTGCTGGTCGACCTTGACCCCCAAGGCAACGCGACGATGGGCGCCGGCATCAACAAGGCCGGCCTCCAGTCATCGATCTACGAAGTGCTGCTTGGCGAGTCGGATGTGAAGGCGGCGCGCATGCGTTCAGAGGCGGGCCGCTTCGACGTGCTGCCATCGAACCGCGAACTGGCCGGCGCCGAAGTCGAGATGGTCCAGCTGGAGCAGCGCGAGCGCCGCCTGAAGGATGCACTGGCCGTGGTCGACAGCGAATACGACTTCGTGCTGATCGACTGTCCGCCTGCCCTGTCGATGCTGACCCTGAACGGCCTGTGCGCCGCCCATGGCGTGATCATTCCGATGCAGTGCGAGTACTACGCACTGGAAGGCTTGTCCGACCTGGTCAACACCATCAAGAAGGTGCACGCCAACCTGAACACCGACCTGAAGATCATCGGACTGCTGCGCGTCATGTTCGATCCGCGCATGACGCTGTCGCAGCAGGTCTCCGCCCAGCTCGAGGAACACTTCGGCGACAAAGTATTCAATACCATCATCCCGCGCAACGTGCGGCTCGCCGAGGCGCCGTCGTACGGCATTCCCGGCGTGGTGTTTGACCCATCCTCCAAAGGTGCGCAGGCGTATGTCGCTTTCGGCGCGGAGATGGTCAAACGTATCAAGACAATGTAATCAGAGAGAGTAACAAAGCATGGCTACCAAAAAACTCAAGGGCCTCGGCCGCGGGCTCGACGCGCTGCTCGGCGGCGCTGACGGCAATGGCAATGGCGCATCCGCCGAACAGGGGCAGCCTTCCGTGCTGGCGGTGAGCCAGATGCAGGCTGGTAAATACCAGCCGCGCACCCGCATGGACGAAGGCGCGCTGGCCGAACTGGCCGCCTCGATCAAGACCCAGGGCATCATGCAGCCGGTGCTGGTGCGTCCGGTAGGGCAGGACAGCATCACCGGTGCGGTGAAGTACGAGATCATCGCCGGCGAGCGCCGCTTCCGCGCGGCGCAGCTGGCAGGGCTGGAAGAAGTGCCGGTGCTGGTGCGCGACGTGGACGACCAGGCCGCGGCGGCGATGGCGCTGATCGAGAACATCCAGCGCGAAGACCTCAACCCGCTGGAAGAAGCGCAGGGCATTCACCGCCTGATCTCGGATTTCGCGTTTACGCACGAGCAGGCGGCCAACGCGGTCGGCCGTTCGCGCAGCGCGGTGTCGAACCTGCTGCGCCTGATGAACCTGGCCGGCCCGGTGCAGACCATGCTGATGGCCGGCGATATCGACATGGGCCATGCGCGCGCGCTGCTGGCGGTCGATGCGGCCAGCCAGATCAACCTGGCCAACCAGGTGGTCGCCAAGCGCCTGTCGGTACGCGAGACCGAAAAGCTGGTGACGCGGACGATGGAAGAACAGTCGTCCCCGGCGCCTGAAGCGCGCCAGAAGGAAAAGTCGGGCGACATCGTGCGCCTGGAAGAGGAGCTGTCGGACAAGCTGGCCACGCCGGTGGTCTTCAAGATGGGCGCCAAGGGCAAAGGCCAGATGATCATCGACTTCGCTGACCTCGACATCCTTGACGGCGTGCTGGCCCGCCTGCGCGCGTAACATTCGCTAACGTCGTTCCCGCGAAAGCGGGAACCCATACCCCAACATGGGTTCCCGCCTGCGCGGGAACGACGATTTAACGTTCGCCCATGGTGCATACCCTCGTACTTACGTCCAGTACCGCACATAAGCCCGTGATTTATCGTGGTTTTTCAACAATTCGCACCATATTGATGACTCACTGTGTTTGACTCAGTTCATCATCAACCGCTATAATCCCGCTGATTCACGTAATCCTAGACCCGAAACACGGCATTTCACAATGGCTGGCGCGAAGAAGAAAAAATGTTGCGCTTAGTCTCCCTGCAATTGATGGTAACGATAGTCGCTGGCGCAATCGCCGCACTGTTCGGGGGACTGCCTGCGATGTTTTCGGCGGTGCTGGGCGGATTATGTTGTGTCGTGCCCAACGGATTGATGGCGTTTCGCCTTTACGTCAATTCGAAAACGCCAGGCGGGGTCAACCCGTTCTCGTTTTTCATCTGGGAATTTATAAAGATTGCATTAACGCTGGCGCTCCTCGGGGCGACCGCGTGGCTCTACCGCGATCTGAACTGGCTGGCCATGTTGGCCGGGTTCATCGTGGCGCTGAAAAGTTACATAATCTTATTATTTAGGCACTGACATGAGCACACCAGTTGAAGGCGCAGCGGCAGCACATGCACCGACTGCATCAGAATACATCAGCCACCACCTCGGCCACCTCTCCAACAAGCACCAGGACTTCGTTGTCGACTTCACCGTCTTCAACATCGATACCATTTTCTGGTCGATCTTCGCCGGCGTACTCGGCTGCTTCATGATGTGGCTGGCCGCGCGCCGCGCCACCTCGGGCGTGCCGGGCCGCTTCCAGGCCGCAGTCGAACTGCTGGTCGAAATGGTGGAAAACCAGTCGAAAGCCATCGTGCACGGCGACCGCAGCTTCATCGCGCCGCTGGCACTGACCGTGTTCGTCTGGGTTGCCCTGATGAACTCGCTGGACTTCCTGCCAGTCGACATGTTCTCGTCCTTCTTCGCCCTGATGGGCTGGGACAGCGTCATCGCCTACCACCGCGTCGTGCCTACCGCCGACCTGAACGGTACCCTGGGTATCTCGCTGGGCGTGTTCTTCCTCATGATTTACTACGGCATCAAGATCAAGGGCTTCGGCGGCTGGGTCCACGAACTGCTGGCTGCACCGTTCGGCATCTGGATGGCGCCGTTCAACCTGCTCCTGAACATCATCGAATATTTGGCAAAAATGGTGTCGCTCGGTATGCGACTCTTCGGCAACATGTACGCCGGTGAATTGCTGTTCCT
Organism: Massilia agrisoli; assembly: GCF_020831365.1. Taxonomy (GTDB): domain Bacteria; phylum Pseudomonadota; class Gammaproteobacteria; order Burkholderiales; family Burkholderiaceae_D; genus Telluria_A; species Telluria_A agrisoli. The sequence goes on along the minus strand of NZ_JAJHPV010000009.1, from coordinate 85,652 downwards.
GTTGATTGCACTGCTCGGTTCCATGGCAACTACGTTCGGCTTCCTGGGCCATGTGGTGGCAGGTTCGATTTGGGCGATCTTCCACATCCTGATCGTGTTCCTGCAGGCATTCATTTTCATGATGCTGACGCTGGTGTATATCGGTCAGGCCCATGAAGGCCACTGATCGACGCTGTAAAAGATTCGAAAGATAGTGGTTGTAACGAAGTTGTAGTTTTTTAATCAAGTTTTTAATTTAACCTTTTGGAGTACTTTCATGACTGATACCTCTTTTGTTGCTCTGGCTTGCGGTTTGATCATTGGCCTGGGCGCTATCGGCGCTTGCATCGGCATCGCACTGATGGGCGGTAAATACCTGGAAGCGTCGGCACGCCAGCCTGAACTGATGAACACCCTGCAGACCAAGATGTTCCTGCTGGCTGGTCTGATCGATGCTGCATTCCTGATCGGCGTAGGTATCGCAATGCTGTTCGCATTCGCATCCCCGTTCACCCCGATGGTAGTAGGCGGCTAAGAGCACGCATTGTTGTCCTGAATAGCCGAACCATCGCGGTTCGGCATCCGTTTTTGTGAGAAGGAAAATACCGTGAACTTAAACGCAACCTTGTTTGCCCAGTTCGTGGTCTTCTTCATCCTGGCGGGCTTCACGATGAAATTCGTGTGGCCACCACTGATGAAAGCGCTCGACGAGCGCGCAGAGAAGATCGCGAGTGGCCTGGCCGCAGCTGACCGTGGCAAGGCAGAAATGGCTGCAGCCGAGAAGCGCGCACAAGCCGAACTGGCGACCGCACGCGACGAAGGCCAGAAGCGCATTGGCGACGCTGAGAAGCGCGCTGCTGCGATCATCGAAGAAGCCAAGAAAACCGCATCGGAAGAAGCTGCCCGCATCGTGGCCGCCGCTAAAGCCGACGCCGAGCAGCAGGTAGTACGTGCACGCGAAGAACTGCGCGGCCAGGTCGCGACCCTCGCGGTCCGTGGCGCTGAACAGATCCTCAAGCGCGAAGTGAACGCAGCGGCCCACGCCGACCTGCTGTCGCAACTGTCTGTCGAGCTGTAATCATGGCTGAACTCGCAACCGTCGCCCGTCCCTACGCCGAAGCGCTGTTCCGTGTTGCCAAACAAGGCAACATGGCAGCCTGGTCCGAACTTGTGTCCGAACTGGCGCAAGTTGGCTCCAACCCTGATGTGCAGGCGTTTGCGGCTAACCCGAACGTCACCGACACCGACATGGCCGCTACCCTGGCCTCGCTGGTGAAGTCGCCGATGACGCCTGAAGCGAACAATTTCGTCCGCATGCTGGTCGAAAATGGCCGCGTCTCGCTGCTGCCGGAAATCGGCGAGCAGTTCCAGGTACTGAAAAATGCCGACGCCGGCGCCGCTGACGCTGAGATCACCAGCGCATTCGAGATCTCGGATGCCCAGGTAGCCCAGCTGGTCGCTCTGTTGGAAAAGAAATTCGGCCGCAAGCTCAACCCAACGGTCAAAGTGGATCCAGCACTGATCGGTGGTGTGCGCGTGGTTGTTGGCGATGAAGTGCTCGACACCTCGGTGCGCGCCAAGCTGCAACAGATGCATGTTGCGCTGGCTGCCTGACCGACATTCGCACTCGCCCACGGCAACGCCCTTGCCCTACGCATCAAGAAACTATTAGGAGTTAGCATTATGCAACTTAATTCATCTGAAATCAGCGAACTGATCAAGAGCCGCATCCAGGGCCTGGAAGGTTCCGCTGAAGTTCGCAACCAAGGCACGGTTATCTCCGTCGCTGACGGTATCTGCCGCATCCATGGTCTGTCGGACGTGATGCAGGGCGAGATGCTGGAATTCCCAGGCAACACCTTCGGCCTGGCGATGAACCTCGAGCGCGACTCGGTCGGCGCCGTTATTCTGGGTGCTTACGAGCACATCTCGGAAGGCGACACCGTCAAGACCACCGGCCGCATCCTGGAAGTACCAATCGGTCCTGAACTGCGTGGCCGCGTGGTCAACGCACTGGGCCAGCCGATCGACGGCAAGGGTCCGATCAACACCACCCTGACCGCACCAATCGAAAAGATCGCTCCGGGCGTGATCGCCCGTGAATCCGTGTCGCAGCCGATGCAGACCGGCCTGAAGTCGATCGACGCGATGGTACCTATCGGCCGTGGCCAGCGCGAGCTGATCATTGGCGACCGCCAGACCGGCAAGTCGGCTGTGGCAGTCGATGCGATCATCAACCAGAAGGGTCAGAACATGACCTGCGTGTACGTTGCGATCGGCCAGAAAGCATCGACCATCAAGAACATCGTGCGTTCCCTGGAACAGCACGGCGCGATGGAGTACACCATTGTTGTCGCAGCATCGGCGTCGGAATCGGCAGCGATGCAGTACATCTCGGCCTACTCGGGCTGCGCGATGGGCGAATACTTCCGCGACCGCGGCGAAGACGCGCTGATCGTCTACGATGACCTGTCGAAGCAAGCTGTTGCTTACCGCCAGATCTCGCTGCTGCTGCGCCGCCCACCAGGCCGTGAAGCTTACCCAGGCGACGTGTTCTACCTGCACAGCCGCCTGCTCGAGCGCGCAGCACGCGTGAACGCCGACTACGTGTCGGCCTTCACCAACGGCGCAGTCACCGGCAAGACCGGCTCCTTGACCGCACTGCCGATCATTGAAACCCAGGCAGGCGACGTTTCGGCGTTCGTTCCTACCAACGTGATTTCGATTACCGACGGCCAGATCTTCCTGGAAACCTCGCTGTTCAACGCCGGTATCCGTCCTGCGATTAACGCAGGTATCTCGGTATCGCGCGTCGGTGGCGCCGCCCAGACCAAGGTCATCAAAAACCTGTCCGGCGGTATCCGTACCGACCTGGCGCAGTACCGTGAACTGGCTGCGTTCGCGCAGTTCGCTTCCGACCTGGACGAATCGACCCGCAAGCAGCTCGACCGCGGTGCACGCGTGACCGAACTGCTCAAGCAGGCTCAGTACTCGCCGCTGCCGATCTCGCTGATGGCCGTGTCGCTGTTCGCAGTGAACAAGGGCTACTTCGACAGCATCGAAGTGAAGAAAGTACTGGCATTCGAAGCCGGCCTGCACGGCTTCATGAAGTCCAGCCACGGCGCCCTCCTGAGCAAGATCGAAGAAACCAAGCAACTGGACAAGGACGGCGAAGCTGCCCTGGCCGCGGCCATTGCTGATTTCAAAAAATCTTTCTAAAGTTTGAGCCGCAGGCGGCGCCCGTCGCCGCCTCGCGCTCGACATGATATGGCTGGCAACAGTCATAAGGAGTAAGGACTCATGGCAGTAGGCAAAGAGATACGTGGCAAGATCAAAAGCGTAGAGAATACGAAGAAGATCACCAAGGCGATGGAAATGGTCGCCGCATCCAAAATGCGCAAGGCGCAGGACCGGATGCGCGCCGCCCGTCCCTACAGTGACAAGATTCGTAATATCACCGCTAATCTTGCAACTGCTAATCCAGAGTACACGCACTCGTTCATGGCGCAAGCCAAGGGCGCGGAAGCGAAGGCAGTTGGCTTCATCGTCGTGACGACCGACAAGGGTCTGTGCGGCGGCATGAACACCAACGTGCTGCGCCTGGTGACGCAAAAAATGCGCGAGCTGGAAACGGCTGGCAAGAAGATTGAAGTTGTTGCGATTGGCAACAAGGGTTTGGGGTTCATGAACCGGGTAGGCGTCAAGGTGGTATCGCACGCGATCTCGATCGGCGACACCGCGCACCTCGACAAGCTGATCGGGCCTGTAAAAGTCATGCTCGACCGCTACGAGGCAGGCGAGCTCGACGCGGTTTACGTGTGCTACACCAAGTTCGTTAACACGATGAAGCAAGAGGCGATGGTCGAGCAGCTGCTCCCGCTGTCGTCCGACAAGCTCGAAGCCGACAAGGATAGTCTCTCCTGGGACTATATCTACGAGCCGGAAGCGCAGACCGTGATCGACGAACTGCTGGTGCGCTACGTGGAAGCGCTGGTCTACCAGGCAGTTGCAGAAAACCTGGCGTCCGAGCAGTCGGCGCGCATGGTGGCGATGAAATCGGCAAGCGACAACGCCGGCAACGTCATCGGCGAACTGAAGCTGGTCTATAACAAGACCCGCCAGGCAGCGATTACCAAAGAACTCTCCGAGATCGTCGCCGGTGCGGCAGCGGTCTAAACCCGTTTTATATAAATATTGAAGGAACGAACATGGCTGATGGCAAAATCGTTCAGTGTATCGGTGCAGTTGTTGACGTTGAGTTTCCGCGCAACGCAATGCCGAAGGTTTTCGACGCACTGAAAATGGCAGGCTCCGAACTGACCCTGGAAGTACAGCAGCAGCTGGGTGACGGCATTGTCCGTACCATTGCGCTGGGCTCCTCCGACGGTCTGCGTCGCGGCATGATGATCCAGAACACCGGCGCACCGATCATGGTTCCAGTGGGTACTGCTACCCTGGGCCGTATCATGGACGTGCTGGGCAACCCGATCGACGAATGCGGCCCGGTATCGAACGAGCGCATGGCATCGATCCACCGCGTGGCTCCTGCGTACGACGAACTGTCGCCATCGCAAGACCTGCTGGAAACCGGCATTAAAGTTATTGACCTGGTCTGCCCGTTCGCAAAAGGCGGTAAGGTCGGTCTGTTCGGCGGTGCAGGTGTGGGCAAGACCGTCAACATGATGGAACTGATTAACAACATCGCCAAGGCACACTCGGGTCTGTCCGTGTTCGCCGGCGTGGGTGAGCGTACCCGTGAAGGTAACGACTTCTACCACGAGATGGCTGATGCCAAGGTTGTTGACCTGGAAACCCCAGAGAACTCCAAGGTAGCGATGGTCTACGGCCAGATGAACGAACCACCAGGCAACCGTCTGCGCGTCGCGCTGACCGGCCTGACCATGGCGGAAGCGTTCCGTGATGAAGGCAAGGACGTTCTGTTCTTCGTCGACAACATCTACCGCTTCACCCTGGCCGGTACCGAAGTATCCGCACTGCTGGGCCGTATGCCTTCCGCAGTGGGTTACCAGCCTACCCTGGCCGAAGAAATGGGCCGCCTGCAAGAGCGTATTACGTCGACCAAGACCGGTTCGATCACCTCGATCCAGGCCGTCTACGTTCCAGCGGATGACTTGACCGACCCGTCGCCAGCAACCACCTTCGCCCACCTCGACTCGACCGTCGTTCTGTCGCGTGACATCGCCTCGCTGGGTATCTACCCTGCGGTTGATCCACTGGACTCGACCTCGCGCCAGCTGGACCCGCTGGTCGTTGGCCAGGAGCACTACGACACCGCGCGCGCTGTCCAGGGCACCCTGCAGCGCTACAAGGAACTGCGTGACATTATCGCGATTCTGGGCATGGACGAACTGGCGCCGGAAGACAAGCTGCTGGTAGCACGTGCACGTAAGATGCAGCGTTTCCTGTCGCAGCCGTTCCACGTCGCTGAAGTCTTCACCGGTTCCCCAGGCAAATATGTTTCGCTGAAGGACACCATCAAGGGCTTCAAGATGATCGCATCGGGCGAGCTGGATCACCTGCCGGAACAAGCGTTCTACATGGTTGGCACGATCGACGAAGCAATCGAAAAAGCCAAGAAGCTCGGCTAAGACTGGCACAAGCGCCGCGCTGGACACAGTGCGGCGACTTAACCCGATAGGACACACATGGCAAACACAATTCACGTTGACGTGGTATCGGCCGAAGAGAGCATCTTTTCGGGCGAAGCCGAGTTCGTCGCGTTGCCGGGTGAAGCAGGTGAGCTGGGTATCTACCCGAAGCACACCCCGCTGATCACGCGCATTCGGCCGGGTGCTGTACGGATCAAGGTGCCTGGCCAGGCAGAAGATGAATTCGTCTTCGTCGCCGGCGGCATCCTGGAAGTTCAGCCGAACGCAGTGACGGTTTTGGCCGACACCGCGATCCGCGGCAGCGACCTGGACGAAGCGAAAGCACTGGAAGCGAAGAAGCAAGCGGAAGAACTGATGGTCAACCGCGAGTCGGAGATCGACTATGCCAAGGCGCAAGCCGAACTGGCAGCCGCGATCGCCCAGCTGGCCGCAATCGCCAAGCTGCGCCAAAAGCGCTAAGCAGTACAAGCAGCACATTCAAAAGGCAGCCTCGGCTGCCTTTTTTTATGGTCAAAGACCAGGCGTAGGGCGGATAAGCGCAGCGCATCCGCGTGTCGGCACCGACGGGATGCACGCGCGCGGATGCGCAGGTCAGCGCAAGGCTTCCGTCAGCCGTGCAATCTCGACCGACCCATGCTCGTCAAAAATCGGGCAAGCCTCCGCCAGCCGGACGGCCGCGTTGAAATCCGCCGCTTCCACGATCGAATACCCCGACAAGGAGCTGCTCGACAGTTTCGGGCCCAGCAGCCGGCTCGGCACCTCGACGCTGCTGTGGGTCAGGCTGCCGCGGTCGACAACTGCCGCCCCGAGCGAGTCGAGCCAGGCTGTCCAACGCTCGGGATTGTGTTCAGGCGCCTCTGGCGTACCGCCAGCTGCGCCGCGATAGACAACCAGGAATCGGTCCATGCTGGCTCCTTTGTTCTGAGTTAGGTATGCCAGAAACCTTACCAGAACAGCCACGCCCGCGACGCACCGCTGGCCGTTACGCCCGCTCCAGCTCGCGGGAATGTTTCGCTTCCCCAAGCATCACCGCGTCGAGAAGCATGTCGATCTGCTGGTTCAGGTCGGCCAGTTCGCCATGCAGCTTCTTGCGGCGGTAGCGGATCGCGTGGATATCGGTGCTGGTGCTCTCCTGTTCTGCGCGGACATACAGCGACACGCTCAGCGAATAGCCATTCTCGGCAATCTTGTCGATCGCAGCGAGCGCCGACACACCCGGCTTTGCCGTGCGCGCCGCGCAGGCGTCGGCGATCCAGGCGATGCCCTGCGGCGAAAACGTGTTCTTGCCCCCGGCCGCAGTGGCGAAGCCGCGCGCATCGATGAACAAGACCTCGCGGCTGCTGCGCTGGCGGCGCATGACCAGCATTGCCCCGGCAACTGTCGTGCCCTGGAACATCTTCTCAGGCAGGGCAATGACCGCGTCGACCAGGTTGTCTTTCAGCAGGCCCATGCGGATGCGCCCCTCCTGGGCCCCACGCGACAATACGCCGCTCGACACGATCGCCACCATGCGGCCGGAGTCGGCCTTCATCGACGCGACCATGTGCAGCAGGTAGGCGTAGTCGCCGTTATTTTTAGGCGGCATGCCGCGCCGGAAGCGCTCGTGCCGCTCCGGCGGCGGGTTCTCGGCGCGCCATTCCTTGGCGCCCCAGGGCGGGTGCGCCAGCACGACATCGAACTTGCACTGGCCGTCTTCCGACTCCAGCACGTTCTCTGGCTGCAGTGCATCGGACATGCCGATGTGCTCGGATGAAAACCCATAATAGAATGCGCTGACTTTCGCCAGCGCCCACGCGGCCTGGTGCGGTTCGGCGCCATACAGGCGGACCCGCTTGCGCCTGCACTCGAGCGCGCCTTCCATATGGATCAGCATCTGCCCGGTGCCGCAGGCCGGGTCGTAGACAGTCTCGTCGGACTTGGGCTGCAGCAGCCTGGCGGCCAGCTCGCACAGTGAGGCCGGTGTATTCCACTCCGGCGCGGCGAAGCTCGTCACCAGGCAGCTTCGCGACATGGCCAGGGCTTCTTTCATCAGTTCAAAACTGCACTGGTAACGGTCCTTGAACCACAGGATTTCCACCGCGCGGATCAACAGTCCGCGCTCTTCGTCATTGCCTTGGAAGTGGGGCGCCGCAAAGTCCAGCCCGGTGAACAGGCCGCCGAGCTCGCGCCGGTTCAGGTCTTCCAGCTGCTCGAACATCGCGACGAACCAGTGGCCAAGGTGGTTTTCGTCGAGGGTAAGGGGCGTGTGGTATTCAAGGCAGCCCGGAAGCTCCAGATGGCAGGGCAAGGGCCTTGAATCGCGCTTGGCATCGGCAAGCCAGCGCAGGGTGACGAGGGCGATCAGGAAGTGGACGGACTGGGCGGGCTGGAAAACATGGCGGAGCAGGGCAAGGATTTCGGTGACGCCCGCTCGGGCTTCTTTCTTTGGAGTTTTAGCCATGCAAGCCTCGTTGTTCGAGTAGCGCCTCGCACGCATGCTCGATCTCGGCATGGTCGAGTTGTTCAAGCTCCAGCCGCAGGCGGGAACGGCGTTGCGCGAGCGACTGCAAATCGGCGATGTGCTGCTGTTGTTCCAGCGATGGCAAGGCCACCTCGATCCGCAGCAGGCTGGATTTGTTGAGCGCCTGGATGGCCGAGCCAGCCAGCAGTTGCGTGATGCCGGCCTGGACATCAGGACGGTTCAGGTACCAGCACAGGTAGCTGGGCCTGGCTTGCCTGCTCGTCCGGATCACGAATACCTGCCCGGAGGTAAAGGCCGGCAGCGGCGCGCCCTGGAACAGGCGTGCCGGGTAGGAGGAACCCCGACCTGGCAGCAAGATGTCACCCTCGTGCAGTCGATCCGCCAGCTGGTCGTCGTTGGCGTCGACCCTGGGCAGGCTGGCGTAGTCCGGCGGCCAGCGCGAGACAATGTCGCGGATGGCGAGCACGCAGGCGTTACCGTCCCCGCCGTCAAGCGGGGCCCGGTCGCGGAACGTCATCAGGGTTCGAACGGATGCAATCTGATCGAGTTTCACGTTCATGGCTTTGCATCTGCCTTCGCCGGAAACACCGGCGAAGGCGCGGTGGCTGCTGGTCAGGACGATTTCGGTCGTCCGCTCTTTAGACTCACTACGGCAAGCATGATTATGCAAACAATGAGTCCACCCATGGGATGATCGTCGATAACCAAGATGGCGCGAGTCGTTGCGTCAATGACGCTGATCAGTGATTGTTCCATTTCATGTTCCTCTTTCCAACAGATTGACGGGAAAAGCAGTCGGCTTTACGTAACGCTGACACAATTTAATTTCCTCCTACATAGAAGAGTCATCGACCCAGGTCAAACAGATCCCCGGGTACCGTGCCTACACTAGCTCGACGGGCCACACGTTTTCCGCTCCAGCTGGTGACGGCGGTACGCTGTCTACACTGCTTTACTACTCCCATACCCTCTGCGTACTGAACGGTTGGAGCGCTCCGCGCCACCGTCGTTCCGTATAGATGAGTTCCGCTTGCTCTACCTCAATGTCCTGACCGTCAGCCCACGCCATCTGGTCCCAGTTTTCCGCCCGGCGAAACGCCATCGCGTTCTGGACCCCGAAATCGCCATTCCGTCGTAAACACAGGAAAATGGGCGACGCAACCTTATAGGATTGTTAACACGAGAAGCCGACCGTGCTTCCCCCCAACCTAAAAAGGACCGCATCATGCCCAAACTTTCCGCCATCAGCCTTGCCGTACTGCTGTTGTCACCCGCATCGTTTCCGGCGGCCCATGCAGCGCCCGCCACGGCAGTGGCCGGCAAGACCCTGGCCGAGCGGATCGATGCGGGCATCAGCGGCTACTACAAGGCGGACGAACCGGGCGCCACCGTGATCGTCACGCGCGACGGCGCGACCGTTTTCCGCAAGGCGTACGGCGTGGCCGATGTCGGCAGCAAGCAGGCGATGGACGCCGCGATGACCCTGCGCCTGGGTTCGATCACCAAGCAATTCACGGCCGTCGCCATCCTGATGCTGGCCGAGCAGGGCAAACTGGCGCTGACCGACGAGATCAGCCGTTTCCTGCCCGACTACCCGACCCAGGGCAAGAAAATCACTATCGAACACCTGCTGACCCATACTTCCGGCATCCAGAGCTACACCGGCAAACCGTCCTATTCGCAAACCATGGACAGGGATTTCAGCGTCAGCCAGATGATCGACAGCTTCAAGAACGACCCAATGTTGTTCGCGCCGGGCGAGCGCTTCGACTACAACAATTCGGGCTACTTCCTGCTGGGCGCCATCATCGAAAAAGTATCGGGGCAGTCGTACGCCCAGTTCCTTGAGCAGCGCATCTTCACGCCGCTCGGCATGGCGCACACTGCCTACGAAGGCAAGGAGCGCAGCAAGGGGCCGCGCGCAGCCGGCCACAGCAAGGGTGAGACGGGCTTCGGCCCCGCCCGTCCGCTGAGCATGACCCAGCCGTATGCGGCGGGCTCGCTGGTATCGAGCGTGGACGACCTCGCGCGCTGGGACAAGGCGATTGCGGATGGCAAGCTGCTCAAGCCAGCAAGCTGGAAAAAAGCATTCACGCCCTACAAACTGGCAGATGGGAACAGTACGGGATACGGGTATGGATGGGAGATCGGCAGGCTGAACGGCTCGGAACGCATCGCCCATGGCGGCGGCATCAACGGCTTCTCCACCTATGCGCTGCGCGTGCCTGGGAAGAAAGTGTTCGTGGCCGTGCTGTCGAACACCGAATCAGGCCGCACCCATCCGGAAATGGTCGCCACCAAGGTCGCCGCCATTGCCATCGGCAAGCCATTCCCCGATTTCAAGGCCATCACCGTGGCGCCGAAAGTGCTGGAGCAGTACGTCGGCGTGTACAAGATCGACGACCAGAACACCCGCACGATCCGCCTTGAAGACGGCAAGCTGACGATGCAGCGAACCGGTCGCGAGCGCTTCCCGCTGATGGCATACAAGGAAAATGGTTTCTATTTTGCCGATTCGCTCGCGACGCTCGAGTTTGTACGGAACGCGAAAGGCCAGGTGACCAGCCTGCGCATGACCCACGACGGCGGTGACCCGGTCCTGCATGCGCGCACCGGCGAGAAGCCGCTCGAACGCACTGCGGTCGCCATTGCGCCTGCAACTTTCGACACCTACCTTGGCCGTTACGAGCTGGAGCCAGGCTTTGTTCTGGAGGTGAAACGCGACGGCGACAAAATGCTCGCCCAAGGTACAGGCCAGCCGGCCATCGAGATCCTGCCTCTCTCCGACACGGTCTTCTTCTCGAAAATGGTGGACGCGGAACTGCACTTCGAAAAGAATGCGGACGGCGTGGTGCAGCTGGTACTGAACCAGGGCGGCCGCAAGATGCCGGGCAAGCGCCTGTAAGGCCTACCCCGGCACGACGGCTTACTTCGCGCGCGCCAGCCGCTCGGCCACGCGTTGGTGGAAGTAGCCGTTCTCCAGGTAGCGGTACAGGTTGGCGCCCGGGCACGCAGTGTGGGCGTAATCCTTGTGCCCGTGGATACGGTCCACGGGCACGTTGTGCTTCGCGGCCAGCAGCGCCATCAGGTTGACCACGGCGTCGAGTTGCCTGGTATTCGGCTGCACCTCCTCGAAATTGCCCACCACTTCGATCAGCGCATGGCCCTTGGGGTCGTATTGGGTGTTGGTATCGCCCGCGAACGCGATGTCGCGCCCGCCGTAGATGTTCCCGTCCAGGTCGATGATGTAGTGGTAGGGAATGTCCGCCCAGTTTTTCGTATTGCGTGACCACGTCTGCAGATTGCGCAGGTAGGCGCGCGGATCGGTTCCGGCCTTGAACGGCTCGCCCTGGTGGTGCAGGGTAATATGGTCGATCGTATGCGGCCGCACCTTCGCCGGGTCAGCCGGGGTGCCGCCCCAGGCCTGCACCGTAACGATGTCCTGCTCGACCTTGGCCAGGGGCGCCTCGCCGAATGTGGTGCAGCCTGCGAGCATCAGGGCGGCCAGGGTGGCCGCCAGGGAGGTGCGTACTGTCATGGAATCTCCAATGGTTGAGGACGCCATCTTTCCACACTTGCGCCCTTAACGCCAGGTGCCCGTCCCGGGCGATCAGAACGCTTCCCACTCCTCGATTTGTTGAGCCGCTGTGGGTGCCGGCTTGCGCGCCGCCGCGCGCGGTACCGGCAATTGGGCAGCGCGCGTCACAGCGGCCACGGGACGGCGTTCCGGCGCCGCCGCCTGGCTTGATTTCAGCTTGAACACGCTGACGACCTGGGACAGCCTGTCGGCCTGGTCCTGCATCGACGCTGACGCGGCCGCTGCTTCTTCCACCAGTGCCGCGTTTTGTTGGGTAACTTCGTCCATTTCGCTGATCGCCTGGTTGACCTGCTCGATCCCGGAGCGCTGCTCTTCGCTTGCGCTGGCGATTTCGCCAATGATATCGCTGACGCGCCGCACGCTGGCCACGACATCGTTCATGGTGCTGCCAGCCTGGCCCACCAGGCGCGAGCCGACGTCGACCTTCTCGACTGAGTTGTCGATCAAAATCTTGATTTCTTTGGCGGCAGTGGCCGAGCGTTGCGCCAGGTTGCGCACTTCGCTCGCCACAACGGCAAAGCCGCGGCCTTGCTCGCCAGCACGGGCCGCCTCCACTGCCGCGTTCAGCGCCAGGATATTCGTTTGGAAGGCAATGCCGTCAATGACCGAGATGATGTCGACGATCTTCCTGGCCGATTCATTGATCGCGCCCATCGTATCGATCACTTCCGACACCACCTCGCCGCCCTTGACCGCCACGTCCGACGCCGACACTGCCAGCTGGTTGGCTTGGCGTGCATTATCTGCGTTCTGCTTCACGGTCGAGGTCAGTTCTTCCATCGACGACGCGGTTTCTTCCAGCGATCCGGCCTGCTGCTCGGTGCGCGAGGACAGATCCAGATTACCCGAACTGATCTGGGCCGAGGCCGTCGCGATGGTGTCGGTGCCGGAACGTACCTGCCCGACAATCTCCGCAAGCGAGGCGTTCATGCGCTTGAGTGCTTCGAGCAGCTGGCCGGTTTCGTCGCGCGAATCGACCTGTACATCGACGGTCAGGTCGCCTGCCGCGACCTGCTGGGCGATGGTCACCGCGCGCCGCAGCGGCGCGGTGATATTGCGGGTCTGCCACGCCGCAATCAGCGCCGCCAGCACGATCGCCAACAGCCCGCCGCCAAGCAAGGTGGCGACCGTCGTTTCGCGCAGCGCCAGCGCATCGGCCTTGCGCTGTTCCAACAGGATTCTCTCAGCCTTCTCGATGTCGGCGATCAAGGCCCGCATCGCGTCCATGCCGCGCTTGCCTTTGCCCTGTTGGACTTCTGCGACCACCATGTCGATATTGTTGCCTTCAGCAGCACGGCGCAGGGTGATGACCGGGTCGACCGCGCTGCTCACCCATTCGGCCTGGGCGTCCCCGAGGCGCTTGAAGCGGTCTTGCTGCTGCGGGTTGTCGACGGTGAGCGCGACGACTTCCGCTAACGCTTTCTTGAAATCTTCTTTGCCTGCGTTGTAAGGTCCAAGCGAGGCCTCATTGCCGGTGAGCGCATAGCCGCGCTGGGCGGTTTCAATGTTGAGCAGCGCTTCGAGCGACGCGTTAACGCGGGCAAGGACGCGGTAAGTGTGAACGTTGGCATCATTTGCCTCGGTTAAGCGGGTCAGGTTGACATAGGCAATCGCCACCAGCGCAATAAGTAATACTGCTATGGCGCTATAGCCCAGATACATCCGGGTGCCGATTTTGAGGTTTGAAAGTTTCATCAATGAGTCCGTAATATGGCGGTGGTTAGCGACTTTGTTGTTGCCGTATGGAAAGTCACATTATGAGGGGAAGATATTTAACAAGTTGGGAAATTTCGTGCCAGAGGTGGCGTCCGTACGACAATTTGGCGCGTTTTCTTAGTAAGAAAAAGCCACTAACCGAAATGCGTTAACTTTTTTGTTCGATACTCCGGCTTGTCCAGCTACTTCCGATCTTCATCTGTTACGCTAAGGGACGACGCTCTGGAAAAGCTTGATATGAGAACAATCACGGAAATCCTTCAACAAAGCAAAACCATCGCCGTGGTCGGCATGTCGAACAAGCCCGACCGCGACAGCTTTATCGTCGCCCGCTACCTGCAGTCGCACGGCTACCGCGTGGTCCCCGTCAACCCGACGTATGCCTGCACCGAGATTCTTGGCGAAAAGGTCTATGCATCGCTGCAGGAAGCCGCCGATGCGCTGTCGGGCAGCGGACAGCAGATCGACGTGGTCGACTGCTTCCGCAAGTCCGACGACATCCCGCCGGTCGCGCGCGAAGCCATCGCGATCCGCGCGCGGGTACTGTGGATGCAGCTGGGCGTCGAGAACCAGGCCGCGGCCGACATGGCCAGCGCCGCCGGGCTGGACGTCGTCATGGACCGCTGCATAAAAATTGAGCACGCTGCGCTCGAGGGGTAAAGGGCGGGAGGGCGCATGAAGGCACGCGAGCAGTTCCGGGTTCCCAAACACTTCGCGTTGCGCGACGAAGACGCAGGCGCCAAGCCGCTGCGCGACGGCGCCGCCGGCCAGGGGCTGGACAAGGACCAGGTCAAGCAGCGCGAGCGCGAGCTGACCACGCAGCTGATCGAACAGGTCGCCGTGTGCCAGGAGATGCTGTACGCCCAGCGCAAGCACAAGGTGCTGCTGATCCTGCAGGGCCCGGACACCTCAGGCAAGGACGGCACGATCAAGTCGCTGTTCAGCCACATCAACCCGATCGGCCTGCGCGCCGTCGCCTTCCGCGCGCCCAGCGACGACGAGCGCGCGCACGACTTCCTGTGGCGGGTGCACCGCCATGTGCCGGTGCAGGGCGAGATCGCCATCTTCAACCGCAGCCATTACGAAGACGTGCTGGTGCCGCTGGTGCACGGCGAGATCGACGGCCAGGAAGTGGCGCGCCGGTACGGCCATATCCGCGACTTCGAGCGCATGCTGGTCGAGACGGGCACTTTGGTCGTCAAGATTTTCCTGCACATTTCGAGCGACGAGCAGCGCAAGCGCCTGCAATCGCGCATCGACGATCCCGACAAGCAGTGGAAGTTCGACCCGATGGACGTCGCCAAGCGCAAGCACTGGGGCGACTACCAGCGCGCCTACGAGCAGGCCATCAGCGCAACCGATACCGACGACGCGCCCTGGTACATTATCCCCGCCGACTCCAAGACGCACCGCAACCTGATGGTCGCGACCCTGCTGCTTGAGATCATGCAGGGGCTGAAGCTGCAGTTCCCCGAGCCCGACCGCAAGCTGTCGAAGCTGAAGATCGAATGACCCGTGTCCGCGGATGCGCGCCGCCGCGCTTATCCGCCCTACGCGCACGTCGCAGGCTATACACCCTTCCTTCCTACCGATGCGGCGAATTGCGCAACTGACCCAGGCGCTGAACCATCGCAAACACGGCCCTTACCTGCGACCCTTCGCGCGTATGGAAATCGGGCTGGAACGGATCGGCCGACGAATAGCCCCAAAAGTCCCAGCACCCCCTCGGGTTATACGGATAAAACCGGCTGGTGCGCACCTGGGGGTACAGCACGATGATATGGTTCGCATCCGCCACCGCGTTATAGCCTGCCCGGCCGTAGAAGTGATCGCCCACTAACGCCGCGCCCTGCCTGCAGCCGTGGAATGCCACATGCACCCTGCAGGTCTGCCTGCGGCAAATGTCCGGCACATACGCGTATCCGGTGTCGTCCAGCCCCGCGCTGTATCCGGCATAGGGCCGCTGGTCGAACTTCAGCACCGTGCCGCCCAGCGTCGCTGAGGGCGGCCCCAGTCCCGGATAAAGATGCGCCAGCAGCTCATGCGCCAGCGGCAGGCCGCAGTTGTTGAAGTAGGGCGCTGCGGTGACCGGGCAAGGGTTGTCCGCGCTGTCAGCCGTCACCATGCCGTGTCCCGCGTCGAGGTTATCCCGGTAGCGAATCCTGCTCGCGCCTGCCAGCACGTGGAAGTTATGCGCCTGGTCGACCACTGCGGTGGTCACGGTCCGGTCCGCGCCGCCGCTGAACAGGTAGATCGACTGCCGGCGCAGGTTCGCCACATTATCGATCAGCCCCGCGCGGGCAAAGGCCTGCGCCTGCCGCCACAAAAACACGGCATCGGGCGGGTTCGCACCAGCGTCGCCCGGGTTCATGCACACGCTCATGGCGTTGGCCAGGTAGGGAATGAAGGGCGGCCGCCCTGGGTGGCCGGCGCAGTAATATGGTCCGCCAGCGATGAACGCCGCGCCGGTGACAAGGCTGGAATGGATGACGGCGAACTGCCCGGCCATGTAGGCGCCGGAAGACAGGCCCGACACGGTGGTCTGGCCAAGGTCAGCCTGGAGCGCGGGCAGGGGCGGGGCGCTGGTTGCCTCGGTACGCAAGGCCAGCGCCACCAGCAGCCAGGCAGCCAGCATCAACAATCGTCGGGTCAGGCGCATGAGTATTCCCTTCATGCGTTCGCCACTTCCGCAGCGGTGGCATAATATGAATTCCCATTCACTCAGACCGCAGGCCGACGCCAAATGTTCAACCCTACCGTATTCGCCATGGCCGCGTTGTCCGCAGCCGCGCTGGCCAGCGTACCAGCCTTTGCGCAAACCGCGAGCGCCGCGCCTTCCGTAACGGCCCGCACCAGCTGCCCGGCCACGCTGCGCCACACCTTCAAGCGCCTGCAGGACGAAGCGCCGCAGGACCTGTGCCAGTACGCTGGCAAGGTGGTCCTGGTGGTGAACACGGCCAGCTACTGCGGCTTCACGAACCAGTACGAAGGCCTTGAAAAGCTGTACGCCAAGTATGGTCCGAAGGGGCTGGTTGTGCTGGGCTTCCCGTCGAACGACTTCGGCAAGCAGGAACCGGGCAACTCGAAGGAGATCGCCGACTTCTGCTTTAACACCTACGGGGTCAAGTTCCCGATGTTCGCCAAGAGCTCAGTCAAGGGCGCCGAAGCGAACCCGCTGCATGCGGAGCTGATCAAGGCTACCGGCAAGGAACCGAAGTGGAACTTTACCAAGTACCTGATCGACCGTAACGGCAAGGTGATCGAGCACTATCCGAGCAAGGTGACGCCCGAGGACAAGCAGCTGGTGAGCAAGATCGAGCAGGCGCTCGGCTCTTAAGCGGCGGATGCGCTGCGCTTATCCGCCCTACAAACGGACAGCGCGCAGCGGGCCTCGCAGCGCGTTGCACACCACGATTTCTTCTGCGCGGTCGAGCATCGCGCGGGTGATGACGCGTTCGGCGGCATCCCATGCGGGATCCGCCAGCAGCCTTGACCGCATCACGCCGGGCAGGACGCCTGAGGACAGCGGGGGCGTGTACCAGCGCCCGTCCAGCTTCACAAATACATTTGAACGCCCGCCTTCGGTCAGTTCTCCACGCTCGTTGAAAAATAGCGTATCGAAAGCACCTTGCGCCTCGGCGGCGCGCCACGCAGTGTCGTAGCGGTTGCGTACACTCGTTTTGTGGCGCAGGAAAAGGTCATCCGAGCGCGTCGCGTCAGGCGCCAGCAGCACCTTCACCGGCTCGTCCAGCGCTACCAGGGGCGCTGCATGTATCGACGTCGCCCCGTCCTGCTTCAGCGCGAAGCGCATGCGGAAGGCGCCGTCTCCAAGTTCTGCACACGCTTCGTTTAATGCGGCATCGGCGGCAGCGCGATCGAAGGCGAAGCCGAAATACGCCGCCGACGCGCCGATCCGCGCCAGGTGTAAATCGCGGTGCGCGACCCCGTCGCGCGTGGCGCGCATGGTTTCGAACAGCTCGAAGTCGTTGGACAGCCCGGTGAGGAAGCGCGCCTTGAGGCGGCACTCGGCAAATTCGCCGGCCGGATCGCTGTCGAACACGATGCCCGCACCAACCCCCATCTCACCGGCGCGCACGCCGTCATGCAAAGGCTTGAGCGCGAGCGTGCGGATCGGCACCGACATGCAGAAGTCCCCGATTTCCCGCCCAGCCGGCAGCGGATCGAACCAGCCGATCGCGCCAGTGTAGATGCCGCGTGGCGCCGCTTCCAGCTCGTCGATGATCTCCATCGTGCGCCGCTTCGGCGCGCCGGTGATCGAGCCGCACGGGTACAGGGCCTGGAACACATCGGCCAGCGGCACGCCGGGCCTGAGCGTCGCGCGCACGGTCGATGTCATCTGCAGCACGCTGGTGTAACGCTGCACGTCGAACAGCGCGGGCACCTCGACGCTGCCAGTGACGGCGATGCGGCCAAGGTCATTGCGCAGCAGGTCGACGATCATCAGGTTCTCGGCGCGGTTCTTGGTGTCCTGCGCCAGCGCAGCGGCGCGGCGCGCGTCTTCTGCGTCATCGCCCGATGCAGGCGCGGTGCCCTTCATCGGCCGCGTTAGCAGTTCGCCGTCGGCGTGGCGCACGAACAGTTCCGGCGACAGCGACAGCACCGCCTCGCCGCCGGGCAGCGCCACCAGCGCGCCATAAGGCACCGGCTGGCGCGCGCGCAGGCGGGCGTACAGGCCGTGCAGCGAACCGAAAGCGTCGAAGCGCAGGCGGTAGGTGTAGTTGACCTGGTAGGTGTCGCCGGCGGCGATGTAATCGTGGATGCGGTTCAGCGCGCGCGTGAACGCGGCTTCGTCGACGTTCGGGTGCACTGCCGAGATGCCGGCCGGACCGGTAGCGCTGTGCGCGGCCAGCCATGCCTCGACCTGCGCTGGCGTCAGCCGCTCGCACTGGCCGAACAACAGTACCTGCGCCAGCGGTGTGTTGCCAGCTTTGCCCGAAATGCGCTGCAGCTGTCCGCCCAACTCATAGGCCAGCAGCGTTACCGCGTACTGCCCGCGCGCCAGGGCGCCCTGCATGTCGGCCAGCAGCTGCGGCCAGCCGGCGGCGTCGTCGCAGCGAAGCACGGCCTTGCAGTCGCTGTACAGGCGTGAACGCGCCTGTCCCGCATCGGGGCTGGCATCGTCAAGCAGGGCAAAGCAATCGGCGTGATTCATCGTGCAGCGGGAACAATCATGCAGCGAGCATCAGGGCCAGCTGGAGCGATGTGCCTTCGGTAGGGTTCTGGCGGAAGCCGCTCTTGGCGTAGCGGTGCCAGCGCCCGACCACGTAGCTGACCAGCAGGCTGGCGCGCGCGGTGACGTCGGCCTCGTTGCCGTGGCCCTGGGTGACGGCGACGCGCAGCGACTGCTTGCATGCCAGTTCCACCTTGTCGTAGAACTGGTTCATGCGCAGCTGCAGGCGCTCGTCTTCGTTGACCAGCGCATCGCCGATCAACACGCGCGTCATGCCTGGGTTGTTGGCGGCGAAGGCGAGCAGCATCTGCATGATGGCGCGGGCCTGTTCGACGCCATTGGCTTCGCGCTCGGAGATCTGGTTGATCAGGCCGAACACGCTCGACTCGATGAACTCGATCAGGCCTTCGAACATCTGCGCCTTGCTGGCGAAATGGCGATACAGCGCCGCTTCGGACACGCCAAGCCGCGCCGCCAGCGCCGCGGTGGTGATCTTCTCGCCTTTGGGCTGCTCCAGCATCGCTGCGAGGGCCTGGAGGATTTGCAGCTTGCGCTGTCCCGGCTTGGTGCTTGCCATGTCGTCTCTGCGGTTTGGGTTGATTGGCTCAGCGCAGCCGATGCAAGCGGGCGGCCAGCTGACGTAGCGATTTTACTTTGACATCGACGTAAGCGGGGCGTTTTAGCATTTTCGGCAGGGCCGCGGCGCCGATCGGGTCGCTCATGCGCAGGTACTGCGTGACCCACACGGTGCGCACCCCCAGCTGATTGGCGGTGCGCAGGTTGGCCAGGGTGTCTTCCACCAGGATGGCGCGGCGCGCCGATACGCCGTACTTGCGCAGCAGGCGGCGCATCATCAGTTTCGATGGCTTGGGCCGCAGCTGCCCGTGCACGTGCATGTCCTCGATTGCCACATGGTGGCTGAAATGGCGCCGCAGGCCGAGGTGGCGCACCACGTCGGTCGAGTAGCGGGCAGGCGCGTTGGTGAACAGGACTTTGCGGCCGGGCAGGTGGCGCAGCAGGCGTTTGAGCCCGCGCTCGCTGCGGATCATCTGCTGCAGGTCGCCGATGGCATGGGTCTCTTCCAGGAAGTGGGCCGCGCTCACTTGGTGGTGCTTGATCATCCCCAGCAAGGTGGCGCCGTAGCGCTTCCAGTACAGCAGCCGCGCGGCGTTCACCGCCTCAAGCGTCGCCGGCGTGACGCCGTCGCCCAGCACCCGCGCGATGAACACGTTCATGTTGGCGCTGATCGCCGGGAAGATCGAATGCGAGGCATCATGCAGGGTATTGTCCAGGTCGAACAGCCATAGCGGGGAGGACGGGTTAGTATGCGACACGGGCACCTTTGCAAAGACGACGAGGAAAACGAATGCGACGCCAGATTATAGTGATTTTGCTTAGCCTGTTTTGCTTTGCCCTGCCTTCGGCATGGGGCGCGGACCGTGGCGCACTGTTCAAGGTAAGCGCAAACGGCCACACCATGTACCTGTTCGGCACCATGCACGTGGGCGTGCCCGGCTTTTATCCGCTGGAGCCGCGCATCGAGCAGGCGGTGGCTGGCGCGTCCACGCTGGCGCTGGAGATCGACACCGGGCACGATCCCGCCGCGACGGCGCAGGCGGTCGGCAGGCATGGCATGAACGCGCCGGGCGTGAGCTTGTACGACCAGATGGCGCCGGAACTGAAGGAGCGCCTGGTGAAGGTGCTGGGCCGCGCCGGTATCGATGCGGGCGCGGTGGCCGGTGTCAGGCCGTGGCTGGTGGTGATGATGCTGGCGCTGTCCGAATACGGCGCGCAGGGTTACCGTCCCGACCTGGCTGTCGACCAGCACCTGGCGCAGCTGGCGCGCGCCAAAGGTGTGCCGGTGATGGAACTGGAATCGGTCGATGCGCAGCTGTCGCTGTTCAGCAGCATGCCACTGGAGCGGCAGCTGCGCTTCCTCGAGGAGGTGGTTGAGATGATCGAGCAGGGCAGGCAGGCCGCCGAGGTGCGCCAGGTGATCGAGGCATGGAGCGGCGCCGACCAGGCCGGCCTGGAGGCGATCGCGCAGCGTATCGAGGAAGACCAGACGGTATCGGGACGCTTTTTGCAAAAGGTGCTGCTGGAAGAGCGCAACCGCAAAATGGCGGACAAGCTGGCGCAGTTGCTGGCGCAGAAAAACAACAGTGTTGCGGCGGTCGGCGTGTTGCACCTGGTCGGAAAGACAAGCGTACCGGCGTTGCTGCGCGCACGCGGCATGGCGGTGGAGCGGGTGTACTGAGAGGGGAGTGGTGCCCTTTACGTGGATTGAACACGTGGCCTCTCCCTTACCAAGGGAGTGCTCTACCACTGAGCTAAAAGGGCGACTGAGTGGCAGGGAACCCTGCCACAAATCTTTAGTGCGACCGAATCATAGTTCCGAAAGCCTGCTCGGTCAAGACTTCCAGCAACAAAGAGTGCTCGATGCGGCCGTCGATGATGTGAACCGTATTCACGCCCGACTTGGCGGCGTCCAGTGCCGACGAGATTTTCGGCAGCATGCCGCCGGAAATCGTGCCGTCTGCAAACATCTCGTCGATCTCGCGCGCCGACAGGTCGGTGACGAGGTTGCCCTTCTTGTCCTGCACACCAGCAATGTTGGTCATCATGATCAGCTTTTCGGCTTTCAGGATTTCCGCGATCTTGCCCGCGACCACATCGGCGTTGATGTTGTACGCCTGGCCATCCTGGCCGAAGCCGATTGGCGAAATGATCGGAATGAACGCGTCGTCCTGCAGCGCCTTCACCACGGCCGGGTTGATCGCCTCGATCTCGCCGACGAAACCGATGTCCAGGAACTCGCCCGGCTTTTCGCGGTCAGGCATGCTCATCTTGCGTGCTCGAATCAGGCCGCCGTCCTTGCCGGTCAGGCCCACTGCCTGGCCGCCGTAGTGGTTGATCAGCATCACGATGTCCTGCTGAACCTCGCCGCCCAGCACCCACTCGACCACTTCCATCGTTTCTTCGTCGGTGATGCGCATGCCCTGGACGAAGGTGCCTTGCTTGCCGATTTTTTTCAGCGCGTTGTCGATCTGCGGCCCGCCGCCGTGGACCACAACCGGATTCATGCCGACCAGTTTGAGCAGGATCACGTCGCGTGCGAAGCCGTGCTTCAGGCGCTCGTCGGTCATTGCATTGCCGCCGTATTTGATGACGATGGTTTTGCCGTGGAAGTTACGGATGTACGGCAGAGCCTCAGCCAGGATCTGCGCCTTGATCTGCGGGGACACCGAAGTCAGGTCGTTGTGCTGGTCGAGTTTCAGATTAGTCAGGGTAGCGGTCATGGCGGGTCCGAAAAAGAATTGGCGAGATTTTACAGGCAAACAGGGCAGGGCTTGTGGGCATTATAGGGCCATCTTGTTGTATTTTATTTCCCGGTCCGCTATGGTGCGGCTGTAAGGCAAGTTACCGGGCGGCGTAAGGAATCAAACGCGATATCAGGGATTTAACATGAGCACATGCACACGCTGTGGTACCGAGTTCGGTTGCGCGATGGCGGACGGCCTCGACGCACCGTGCTGGTGCACCGAATTGCCGCCGGTCGTTCCGGTCCCGGGCGAAGCGGCGGCTTGCTGGTGTCCGGCTTGCCTGCGGCAGCACATTGCAGCGGCCACGCCGCCACAACAGACTTCCTAAAAGCGCGCTGAACCATCTCCGATCGCGCGCATCTAACCACTGTCACATTCACGTTAATAAACGGGGGCCGCGCATGAGCAAGCTCTACGACGGCGATGTTGTTGCCTGGGCGCTTGAGCAGGCGGCCTTGCTGCGCGGCGGCATGCTCGAGCGCATTGATGCGCTCAATATTGCTGAGGAGATCGAAGCGGTGGCCAGAAGCGAACAGCGTGAGCTGGCAAGCCGATTCGGCGTGCTGGTGTGCCATCTGCTTAAGTGGCAGTTTCAGCCCGCGCGCCGCAGCCAGAGCTGGCAACGCACCATCCGCGACCAGCGCGCTGCGATTGCACGCCGCCTAGCCAAAATGCCCAGCTTGCAGCCCCTGCTTGATGACGAGGAATGGCTTGCCGATGCCTTCAACGACGCGGTGCACCTTGCATCAGAGCAAACGGGCATCCTTGAATTCCCTGACAGCTGTCCCTGGACAGTTGAGCAAATTCTCGATACCGATTTTCTGCCTGGCTGAAATAGAAAGCTATGTAACCGTAGATGTCGCCAACGTCTTTCCCGCGAATGCGGGAACCCACACCCCGCAAGCGCCGGCAAGGTGGATGATCTTGCCACTGACTTGCTGGGTTATGGGTATTCGCCTCGGCGGGCACGACGTTTCACTCAACCGCGCCATAGCCAAATATAATGCCGCACCTGTATTGTTTCGGAATCGTCGGATGGACTTGGATATCAACCAGCTTGGCTACATCGCCGCAGCCTGCACCACCAGCGCCTTCGTGCCGCAAGTGCTGATGGTATGGCGCCAGCGCGGCGCGCCCGGCATCTCCACCGGCATGTACCTGATCTTCATCATCGGCGTGGCCATGTGGACGGCCTACGGGCTCGCGATCTCCTCGTGGCCAGTCGTCATCGCCAACACGCTGACCCTGCTGCTGGCGTCCGGCGTGCTCGGCATGAAGTGGTACTTCGAGCGCGCCGGCGCCGCGCCTTAGCGGCGCGTCTGGAAGAAGCGCATCATTTCGCGGCTGGCGTCCGGACCCTTGCTGTCGGTATAACTGCCGCTTGCATGCCCGCCCGACCACGCGTGGCCCGCTCCGTGGATCAGCCACTGCTCTGCGTGCGGCGTACCTTCCTCGGTGTGGTGGACGATCCGCGTATATTTGTGGCCGTTCGGCACGCTGCCTGGCTCGGTCACTGGCGCGCCCTGCAGGTGGCGCACCCCGCGCTTGACCAGTTCATCCCCGTTGGCCGGGTGGACGGTGTTGTCTTTGTCGCCGTGGAACACGATAATCGGCACCCCACGGGATTCGATATCGGGCCGTTTGAAATCGCCGCGCATTGCCGCCAGCGCCGATTGCAGGTCGTTCGCCGACGCGAAAGGCAAGCCTGAGTGAACGCCCACAGCCGCATACAGCTCGGGATACAGGGTTCCCATGATGGTCGCCATCGCTCCACCCGCGGATAGTCCAGCCACATAGACCTGGCTATCGACAACCGCGTGGCTGGACATGACCTTGCGCGTGATGCCGGCAATAATCGAAGGCTCACCCTGGTCGCGTTGCTGGTCGAGCGCGTTAAACCAGTTCCAGCAGCGCGACGAATTAGCCTGCTGCGACTGGGCCGGGTACACCACCAGGCAATGCATTTCCTCGGCAAGCTGGTTCATGCGCGTGCCTGCGGCGAAGTCGTCCGGGTTCTGGGTGCAGCCGTGAAGCATCACCACCAGCGGCATCGGCGTGCCGTTGTAGCTGCTCGGAATATACAGCTTGTAGCTGCGCGTGCCGGCCGCGTTGGTATAGCTGTCATCGAGGAACTGGCCGGGCAGGGGCGTGGTGGCAGGACGGGTCGGGTCGATCCCGGACATTACGCCCGGAATCAGCTGGTCGAGCAAATCCTGCACGCCAGCAGGCGCCTGCGGCATGTGCTTGCCCATTTGCGCGCCAGGCAGATTGCGCAGCGCGTCCTGGATTTTCTTGGTGGCAGCTGTAGGCGACTTGCCCATCAGGTTCCTGGTCGCCGCGCGCATTTGCGCCAGCAGCTTCGGATTGAGATTCATGAGTGGTCCTCGGTTGCGTGCTTCTTAGTCTACCCATTGCGATCTCAGCGTCAACCGCAATTCGCTGCGGTGCGATAATGGCGGTTTCGCTAGCTGGGCAAACGGTGATAAAAGTAACAGGTAAGGCAATGAATGCCTTTGGGACATCTCTTGATGGGCCCGGACCTGAAACGCGGCATTGCGTTTGACGAAAGCTTCACCGGGCAAAAAATGCTGCGGTGCCGCATTGACGCCACCTTACCGCTTTTTTGCCCTGTATGGCTGGTTTGTTTCAATAGGACATGTAGAAATAATGAGCGATTTCCCTAGTGCCTTAGGCGTGCCGCAGAGGCGAGAAGGGCCAAACGGTCGTGCTTGTGGGACTACTCCCACACGCATGCAAGTTAGTCATAACCGGCTCAAATTGGCGCATTGCAGCAAACGCGCCTTCATCGCGGCCAGGGGTGCCGTGTGAGCGCCGAGCCGCACACTCCTGTTCCGTCGCCGTGCATCAACCTGTGCGAGATGGGGCCGGACGGCCTGTGCCGCGGCTGCATGCGCACCCTTGACGAAATCGTCAACTGGAGCAGCGCCGGCGACGATTACAAGCGCGCGGTGTGGATCGAAATCCACCGCCGCGAACAAGGCATTCAATTCGACTAGGCCATGAACTTCTATCAACCTGAAAAAATCGTGACCGGTCCCGCCTACGGCCCCGGCTTCAAACTGTTCGCCACCGTGCTCACCTTCGGGCTGGTGGCGTACGCGGTCAGCATTGGCCTGCGTTATCCGCTGCTGCAGTTCGGCGTCGGCGTCAAAATGCTGCTTGCAGGCGCCGGCTTCATGCTGGCCATTAGCTATTACTGGTTCCTGCGCGCCCGCACGACCATCGACGCCGAAGGCATCCGCCAGACCTGGATGTACGACAAAAAAGTCGAATGGCGCGACGTACGCGGCGCCAAGATGATCGGCATTCCCTATCTCTCCTGGCTGTTCCCGCCGCGCATGGTCATCAGGACCGGCAACTCCTTCACCACCTTCAACGGCGGTTCGCGTGAAGTACTGATCGAGTTCGCCAAGATATCGCTGGCATTCCAGATGAAACGATGAACGACAACGCATTTACTACTCCCGCCTCGATGCGCATCCTCGAACGCGGCTGGCTCTCATCGAACAATGTGCTGTTCATCGGCCGCGACGACACCGCGCTGGTCGACACCGGCTACCTGAGCCACGTGCCGCAGACGCTGGCGCTGGTAAAGCATGAACTGGGCGATCGCCGGCTCGACCGCGTCCTCAACACGCACCTGCACTCGGACCACTGCGGCGGCAATGCCGCGCTCAAGGCGCACTACGGCAGCCGCATCGCGATTCCCGTCGCGGAAGCGGCAAAAGTCAGCGCCTGGGACGAGGAAGCGCTCAGTTTCAAGGCGACCGGGCAGCAGTGCCAGCCCTTTACGCATGATGACGTGCTCACCCCAGGCGACGAGCTGGTGCTGGGCGACATGCCGTGGAAGGTGCTTGGCGCGCCGGGGCACGATCCGCACTCGGTGATTTTGTACTGCGAGCAGGAAGGCATCCTCATTTCGGCCGACGCGCTCTGGTTCAATGGTTTTGGGGTGATCTTCCCCGAGCTCGATGGCGAGTCGGGCTTTATTGAAGCACGGGCCACGCTGGAACTGATCGATACGCTCGATGTGCGGCTGGTGATACCCGGGCATGGACCGGCGTTTACCGACGCGAAGGGCGCGGTACAGCGGGCGCTGAAGCGGATCGACTTTTTGGAGGCGGACCCGAAGCGCAATGGCGAAAACGCGGTCAAGGTGCTGCTCAAGTTCCTGCTGCTGTCGCGCCAGCGCATTGGCCTTGATGAAGTGTGGAAGATGTTCGAGACCGTGCCGCTGCTGGTGTCGACAAACGCGCGGTATTTTGGCTGGCCGGCTGGCCAGATGGCCGAGTGGACCGTGCATTCGCTGGTGCGGGCAGGGGCCGCGAAGCGCGAGGATGGGATGCTGGTGAACCGGGAGTTTTAGTTGAAGCGACCGTAGGGCGGATGCGCTGACGCTTATCCGCCCTACAAACTTCGAACGTCTTAGAAGTGGTACTCGGCGCGCACCATCGGCGTCTTGGCAACATACCCGTTGCCGCCCGTGGTCGCCGCGGTATTTCCAAACTTGTTCCGCCAGTACTGGTACTCGATACCAATACGGAACTTGTTCTTCGCATAGCCCATCAGGGTGCCGACGTCGTACATGACCTGCATGTCGATGTTGGTCTCCACGCCGGTGTCATTGCCGACTTCGTCCTTGCCTTTTGACGCGATCCAGTTCAGGTAACCCTCGAACGACACGCGTTCGCTCAGCGGAATGCCCCACGCCGCGTTGAACATCGGATGCACGTCGTAGGTGTAACGGCCGTTCACATTGGAAATCGGCGCAAACGCACCGCTCGGCGCATTGCTTTCATGCAGAACCAGGATGCTGGTGTTCAGGAAACCAGGCACGTCCCACATCAGGGTCGGGCCGGCAACCAGCATGCGCTTGCGCGAGTTGTAGCCGACGTCGTTCTTCGCGTTCCAGTCAAAACCGAAGGTCGCGCCAACGCCGCGGACCTTGCCGAACTTGATGTCCGAACCGCGCACCTTGCCGAAGTCGACCGTGTGGCGATACACCACATAGGCTTCCTGCGCGCCTTCGTCCTGGGTCAGCGAACCCGGGTCGTTTTCGTCCGATTGCAGCAGGTCGACGTTGAAGAAGTTGCTGCCGTATTTGTAGCCGCTTGCATGGGTCAGGGCGAAGATGTTCTTCTTGATGTCCTGTGGGTTGAACGGCTCGGCGAACTTGTTGCCGGCCCTCCAGCTGATCGAAGTATCGCTCCAGTCGGCTGCTTGCGCGCTCGCGCTCATTGCAAAGGCGGCGGCCAGGCACAGCGGCACAAGGCGTGTCTTCATTTGATGCATTTTGACTCCCAAAGTAAGTGCTAAAAAAGAAAGCTGCCGCCGGCCGCACGGTGTCCTGATCCCATCATGGAAGAGTCCTTGCAGCCAAAGCGGTTAAAAAATTCAATACCTATTATATTTTGTTGCGTATAATCATTGCCTCTTCGGGCGACATGGGCGCCAAAATTTCTTGTTTTTCGGCGCGATGCGCAGGTTTGGTGTTGTTTCTACGCCTAATCGATGTTTCGCCGCTATTCCTATGACGAATAAAAGTTGCAGATACGGCTACGATACGTGCTCGTTACATGAGCAGGGCGAACCATGACGACACGTCTGGAATTGCACGACATCACAAAACGGTATCCCTCCGTTGTCGCTAACGACAGCATCAGCCTGACGGTCGAGCCTGGGCAGATCCACGCCGTGCTGGGCGAAAATGGCGCCGGCAAATCGACCCTGATGAAAATCATCTATGGCGCGGTCAAGCCCGATGCCGGCCGCGTGCTGTGGAATGGCAAGGAAGTGCACATCGCCAATCCGGCGCAGGCGCGCGAACTTGGCATCGCCATGGTGTTCCAGCACTTCTCCCTGTTCGACACCCTGACCGTGGCCGAGAACATCGCGCTCGGCCTGCCCAAAGACACCAAACTCGACGAACTGGCGCGGCGCATCGAAGAGACGGCGCGCGAGTACGGCCTCGAACTCGAACCGCAGCGCCACGTGCACACGCTGTCGGTCGGCGAGTGCCAGCGCGTGGAGATCGTCCGCGCATTGCTGGCAAGGCCGCAGCTGCTGATCCTCGACGAGCCGACCTCGGTGCTGACGCCGTCCGCGGTGGAGTCGCTGTTCGACACCCTGCGCAAGCTGGCCGCTGGCGGCTGCAGCATCCTGTACATCAGCCACAAGCTCGACGAGATCCGCGCGCTGTGCCACACCTGCACGGTGATCCGGGCCGGCAAGAACAGCGGCGTGTGCGATCCGCGCCAGGAAACCGCGGCCAGCCTGTCGCACATGATGATCGGCTCTAACCCGCCGCGCATCGAGCACGTCGAACGCCCAACCGGCGACACCATGATGGCCGTGCGCGGCCTGTCGCTGGCAAAAAGCCACCCGTTTGCCGTCGAACTGAAAGACATCAGCTTCGACGTCAAGGCCGGCGAAATCGTCGGCCTGGCCGGCGTGTCCGGCAACGGCCAGCAGGAGTTGCTGGCCGCGCTGTCGGGCGAAGACCGCCGCGCCGCCGCCGATGCGATCAATCTGTGCGGCGCCGCCGCCGGGCGCCTGCCGCCCGGACGGCGCCGCCGTCTCGGCTTCGGCTTTGTGCCGGAGGAGCGGCTCGGACGCGGCACCGTGCCGGAGATGTCGCTGGCCGAGAACGTCCTGCTGTCGCTCCAGACCCCGCTGACGATCGCGTACGGCTTCGTGCGCCGCCATGTGCTGGTTGAGCGCGCCGCAAACATCATTGAACGCTTCAAGGTCAAGGCGTCCGGCCCTGCCGCGCTGGCGCGCAGCCTGTCGGGCGGTAACCTTCAAAAATACATCGTTGGCCGCGAGGTGATGCGCGGCCCGAAGGTGCTGGTCGTCGCCCAGCCTACCTGGGGCGTGGACGTCGGCGCCGCCGCGCAGATCCGCGCCGAACTGGTCGCCCTGCGCGACGCCGGCTGCGCGCTGCTGGTCATCTCCGAGGAGCTGGACGAATTGTTCGAAATTTCAGACCGCATGCACGTCATCGCGAAGGGGCGGGTGTCGCCGTCGATTAAAACGGCCGACGCCAGCACCGCGCTGGTCGGGCAGTGGATGAGCGGGCTGTGGACGCAAGGGGAGGGCGCGCATGTTCAGCCTTGAGCAGCGCCCCACGCCATCGAAGCTGATGGGCATCCTGTCGCCGCTGCTGGCCGTGCTGCTGACGGTGCTGTGCGGCGCGGTCATGTTTGTCGCGCTGGGCAAAGATCCGCTGGCCGGGCTGGCGGTGTTTTTCGTCGAGCCGGTACGCGACCTGCAGGGCTTGTCGGAACTGGGCGTGAAGGTAGCGCCGCTGTTGATGATTGCCGTCGGCCTGGCGATCTGCTTCCGCGCCAACGTCTATAACATCGGCGCCGAAGGCCAGCTGGTGCTCGGCGCGATCACGGGCGGCGCGGCCGGCCTGTGGCTCGACGAAGCCGGGATGGGCGGCGCATCCGCCATCACCCTGATGCTGATGGCCGGCATGGCTGGCGGCATGGCGTGGGCGGCGATTACCGCCTTCCTGCGCGACCGTTTCAACGCCAACGAGATCCTGGTGTCGCTGATGCTGGTGTATATCGCCCAGCTCCTGCTCAGCTACCTCGTGCACGGCCCGCTGATGGACCCGGAAGGTTTCAACTTCCCGCAATCGAAGATGCTGTCGGACGGCCTGTTGCTGCCGGTCCTGCTGCCTGAAACGCGCCTGCACCTCGGCCTCGTGCTGGCGCTCGCCGCCGCCGCCGCCGGGTGGCTCTACCTGTCGCGCAGTATCTCGGGCTTCCGCCTGCAGGTGGGCGGCATGGCGCCGATGGCCGCGCGCTACGCCGGATTCTCGTCGCGCGGCGCCCTGTGGACCTCGATGCTGGTATGCGGCGCCCTCGCCGGCCTGGCTGGCGTGGCCGAAGTGGCGGGCCCGCTTGGCCAGCTGACGCCCTCGGTATCGCCCGGCTACGGCTTCGCCGCCATCATTGTCGCCTTCGTCGGCCGCCTGCATCCGGTTGGCGTGGTGTTCGCCAGCGTGATCATGGCCATGTTCTATATCGGCGGCGAACTGGCGCAGTCGCGCCTCGGGATGCCGTCGGCCATTACCGGCGTGTTCCAGGGCATCCTGCTGTTCGCGCTGCTGGCCTGCGACGTGCTGATCCACTACAAGCTGCGCTTCGGCGCGGGGAGGAAATAATGGAAGCCTACGCAGCGCTGCTCGCAGCAGCGATTAACGCCGGCACGCCGCTGATGCTGGCCGCATTGGGCCTGCTGGTCAACGAAAAGGCGGGCGTCGTCAACCTCGGCGCCGAAGGCATGATGCTGGTGTCGGCCATCGTCGGCTTCGCGGTCGCGGTCAACACCGGCAGCGTGGGGCTGGGCTTTGCCGCTGGCGCGGCGGCCAGCATGGTCCTGTCGGGCTTCTTCGCCTGGCTGGTGGTCTGGCTGGGGACCAACCAGTATGCGACCGGCCTGGCGCTGGCGCTGTTTGGCGGCGGCGCATCGACCTACATGGGCATCAGCTATGTCGGCGCCACGCTGGATAACCCCAAGTTCGCGGTGCCCGGGCTTGAAGGCATTCCCTTCATTGGCGAGGCCTTGTTCCGCCACCACCCGATGGTGTACGCGGCGATGCTGCTGTGCGCGGCGATTGCATGGTTCCTGTACCGCACCCGCGCCGGCCTGGTGCTGCGCGCGGTCGGCGAATCGCCGCAATCGGCGCACGCCATCGGCTACAACGTCCGCCTCATCCGCCTGTACGCCATCCTGTTCGGCGGCGCCTGCTGCGGCCTGGCCGGCGCCTTCCTGTCGCTGGTGTACACGCCGCTGTGGGTCGAAGGCATGGTGGCAGGGCGCGGCTGGATCGCGTTGGCGCTGACCACCTTCGCCACCTGGCGCCCGGCCCGCGTGCTGGGCGGCGCCTACCTGTTTGGCGGCGTGACCATCCTGGCCTTCCATGCCCAGGCGGTTGGACTTCCGGTGCCATCCCAGTTATTGTCGATGCTGCCTTACCTCGCAGCGATCCTGGTGTTGACGCTCATCTCCAGCAACGCGAACTACATCAAACTGAACATGCCGGCATCGCTCGGCAAGCATTTCAAGCCTGGCGCGTAGTCGCCGGGCTCGCATCCATCGCCCAGCCGTAATTCCCCGGCGGCCGGGCCGATGCTGATAGTTGACGGGGGTCACGATAGGAAAACCATGTCGAAATTCACGCTGCGCCGCGCCCTGTGCGCCGCAATCCTGCTGCCAGCCGCCGCGCTCTCCCAAGCTGCCCCAGCGCAAGCGCCGCTCAATGTCGGCTTTGTGTACGTGAGCCCGATCGGCGACCTTGGCTGGACCACCCAGCACGACATCGCGCGCAAGCAGATGGAAAAGAACCTGGCCGGCAAAGTCACCACCAAGTTCGTCGAAAACGTGCCCGAAAGCGCGGACGCCGAGCGCGTGATCCGCGACCTGGTGCAGCAGGGCAGCAAGCTGGTCATCACCACCTCGTTTGGCTACATGAACCCGACGCTGAAGGTCGCCAAGCAGTTCCCTAACGTGAAGTTCGTCCATGTCACCGGCTACAAGAACGCGCCGAACGTGGCCAACACCAACGCGCGCTTCTACGAAGGCCGCTACCTCGCCGGCATCCTGGCCGGCAAGATGAGCAAGTCGAACGTGGCCGGCTATGTGGCCGCCTTCCCGATTCCGGAAGTGCTGCAAGGCATCAACGCCTTCACGCTGGGCATGCGCAGCGTCAACCCGAAGGCACAGGTCAAGATCGTCTGGGTCAACAGCTGGTTCGATCCGGGCAAGGAACGCGACGCCACCCTGACCTTGCTGGGCCAGGGCGCCGACATCGTCACCCACCACACCGACTCGACCGCGGTAGTGCAGGCTGCCCAGGAAAAAGGCAAATACGCCATCGCCTACCACTCGGACATGGCCAAGTTCGGTCCTAAATCGCAGCTGGCAGCGGTCACCCACCACTGGGGCGACTACTACACCAAACAGGCCAGGATGGTCCTGGACGGCACCTGGAAGACCAGCAGCACCTGGGGCGGCATCAAGGACGGCATGGTCAAGCTCGAAGGCATCTCGGCGATCGTGCCGGCTGACGTGAAGAAGCTGGTGCAGGAGCGCGAGAAGGCACTGGTCGCAGGCACCCTGAACCCGTTCACCGGCCCGATCAAGGACAACACCGGCAAGGTTCGCCTGGCGACCGGCACCATCGACGATGCTGGCCTGAACAAGATGGATTACTTCGTTGAAGGCGTGCAGGGCAAGGTTGGCAAGTAAGTTAGTACTCACGTACCCAGCGTCGTTCCCGTGAAAACGGGACCCTATCCGGTACATGCATGCTTGAGGTGCAGTATGGATTCCCGCTTGCGCGGGAACGACGGCGGCGGCGGCGGTATTCCCGCCTCCGCTTTTTTTTATTTTAAAAACTAGCACGACCGTTCTTTTTTCGAACTATAATAAGTTCGCTGTCCCGATCAACTTTTGTCTGCGAGTTCCCGCCATGGCATTACCCGCCGCGTTACAACACCTCAGCCTTCCCGTCATCGCCTCGCCGATGTTCATCGCCAGCGGCCCGCAACTGGTCGCGGCGCAGTGCAAGGCCGGCATCGTCGGCGCTTTCCCGGCGCTCAATGCGCGTCCTGCGGCGCTGCTCGATACCTGGCTGACCGACCTGCAGAAGGAACTGGCTGACTTCCAGGAAGCCAATCCGGGCAAGCGGGTAGGGCCGATCGCGGTCAACCAGATCGTCCACCAGTCGAACGACCGGCTCGAGCACGACGTCGAGGTGTGCGTGCGCCACAAGGTACCCATCATCATTTCGTCGCTGCGCGCGCCGCCGAAGGAAATGCTGGACGCGGTGCACAGCTACGGCGGCATCGTGCTGCATGACGTAATCTCGATCCGCCACGCGCAAAAGGCGCTCGAGGCGGGCGTCGATGGCCTGATCCTGGTCGCTGCCGGCGCTGGCGGACATGCAGGCGCGCTGTCGCCGTTTGCGCTGGTCGGCGAAGTGCGCAAGTTCTTCGACGGTCCGCTGGCGCTGTCAGGCTCGATCGCCACCGGCGACGCGATTCTCGCGGCGCAGGCGATGGGCGCGGACCTGGCGTATATCGGATCGCGCTGGCTGGCCACCAAGGAATCGAATGTCAGCGACGAATACCGCAACGCGATCGTGGAATCGGCCGCCGCCGATATCGTGTACACCAATTTGTTCACCGGCGTGCACGGCAACTACCTGAAGAAATCGATCGTCAACGCGGGACTGGATCCGGACGCGCTGCCGGAGTCGGACAAGAGCAAGATGAGTTTTGGGTCGGGCAGCGCCAAAGCGTGGCGCGATATCTGGGGCGCGGGGCAGGGCGTCGGCTTGATGGATGACGTGCCGACCGTGGCCGAGATGGTGGAGCGCTTGAAGCGCGAATATGATGCGGCGCGCGGGCGGCTTGGCCTTAATTAAGTGAAAAGGGACGGCGATGCCGTCCCTTCTTGATGCATGCAGTTCGGCGGAGGCGCCCCTTTGGGGCTTGTCCGCCCTACGTGTCAGGCAAATCGTAGGGCGGACAAGCCCGAAGGGCGCCTCCGCCGAATTGACGTGATCAATCGCGCGGCGTCAGGTCTTCCTCGCGGATCGCCCACAGGCCCGGCAGGTTACGCCAGTAGCCATACACATCCATCCCGAAGCCAACCACGAACTTGTTCGGAATCGTCAGCCCGACGATGTCGGCCTGCACCGGCTTGGCCTTCTTCAGGTCCTTGTCCGCAAACACGGCCAGGATCACTTCCGCGGCGCCCATGTCCAGCAAGCGCTGCTTCACATGCGCCAGCGTTTCGCCTTCGTCGAGGATATCGTCGACCACGATAATGGTGCGGCCCTCGACGTTCGAACGCGGAATCACCTTCCACACCACCTGGCCGCCCTTGTCGTCGTCGCCGTAGCGGGTGACGTGGATGTAATCGAATTCGAGCGGGAAATCGAGCTGGGTCAGCAACTGGCCGGTGAAGACGACAGCGCCGCCCATCACGCCCAGCACCAGCGGGAATGCTTCGTCTTCG
Organism: Massilia agrisoli; assembly: GCF_020831365.1. Taxonomy (GTDB): domain Bacteria; phylum Pseudomonadota; class Gammaproteobacteria; order Burkholderiales; family Burkholderiaceae_D; genus Telluria_A; species Telluria_A agrisoli. The sequence continues at coordinate 51,697 of NZ_JAJHPV010000009.1, read as the reverse complement.
GGATTGCCGAAGCGCTCGTTAAGGGTGCCGGCAACGCGCGCGACGGCCGCCTTGACGGTGTCGGCGTCGAAGATCTCTTCGGCGTTCTTAATCAGGTCGCGCGCACGCTTGTAGTGGAAGTCTTGCATTGTGGTCATCGTAAAAGGGATACCCAGCAATTATCCTTCATATCCCCTGGACAGGCCGGACAGCAGTTGGTTTTCCGCCACAAGCTAGCTGTAGTCGCGTGCATCTTCAATGACCTTGCCGTCGGCCGGCAGCGATCCGGGCGGCGCGAACGCTACCTCGCCACGCAGCTTGGTCACGTCGCGGATCGACTCGACAATGGCCGCCGCCAGCGCTGGCGCTGCGTCGCCGGCCACTTCGCAGTGCAGCGTCATCGCATCGTTGGCCATGCGGCCCGATACCACCAGGCGCGCTTTCAGCACTTCCGGATGGCGGCGTACGATATTGTCCACTTGCGATGGATGCACGAACATCGCGCGCACCTTGGTGGTCTGGTCGGCGCGGCCCATCCAGCCTTTGATGCGGCTGTTGGTGCGCCCGCATTTCGATGGCGGCGCGTCGACCAGCAAGGCGGACATGTCGCCGGTGGCAAACCGGATCAGCGGATAGTCCGGGTTGAACGACGTGACCACGACCTCGCCCGTATCGCCCGGCGCTACCGGCTCGCCGCTGCCCGGCCGCACGATTTCGACGATCAGGTCTTCGTCGAGCACCATGCCGGGATTGACCACGCCATCGGTGGCGGTTTCGTAAGCAATGCTGCCGATATCGGCCGAGGCGTAGGTCTGGATCACGTTCGGTACGCCGTTTTCCTGGAACCAGGCGCGCAGCGATTGCGGCAGCGCTTCCGCGCCCATCACCGCATTGCGCACGCTGCTGATGTCCGCGCCCATCTCGCGCGCCTTCTCGATGATGATGCGCAGGAAGGAGGGCGTGCCCACGTAGGTATCGGGCTTGAGGTCGGCCATCGCCTGCACCTGCATCTCGGTTTGTCCGGCGCCAGCCGGGATGACCGCGCTGCCGATGCGGAAAGCGCCGCCTTCGACCATGAAGGCCGCCGGCGTGAAGTGATAGGAGAAGCAGTTCTGCAGCAGTCCGCCATCGCGCACGCCGCCCGCATACAGCGGCCGTGCGAAGCGCCACCAGTCCTGGCCGCGGCCCTCGGGGTCGAAGATCGGGCCGGGCGACACGAACACGCGCGACATCGCCGACAGCGGCGTGGCGTTCAGGCCGCCGAACGGCATCGGGTCTTTCTGCAGTGTTTTCAGGTCGGACTTGCGGGTGATCGGCAGCGTCGCCAGTGCGGCGCGGCTGTCGATCGAGGCCGGGTCGACCCCTTCCAGGATGCGCTGCCAGCCCGGCGCGCGCTTGGCCAGCGCGACCAGCTGCGGCAGGCGCGCCATCAGGTCGCGTTCGCGCACGGCGGGGTCGCGCGTTTCAAGCGCGTCGAGGGTATCGAAAGTCATGCCGGTTCTCCTATTTCGCGCTGGAGCTTTTTGGTCAGCTTGGCGAATACCAGTTCGTAAGAGCGGCGCAGCAGCGCCTCGGCTTCGGCGTCGCCAAGCGCCTTGCCGTCTTCGACGTAAACCCACTTTGCCCGCGCCAGGTAAGGTGCGGGGATAATGCCGGGGCGGTCGGTCAGCTCGAGAAAGCGTTCGTCGTCCACCTTGAAGCTCATGCCATTTGCCGGACTGTCGTTGTTGGTCACCGCGAACATCTTTTCGCCAACCGAGAACACCAGGTCGGCGCCCCACTTGATGTCTTCGGTGGCGCCGGGGAAGCTGCGGCACAGCGCCTTGGCACGCTCAAAATCCATAGTGCTTTCTTTCGTCGTCGTCTTTGATGATGGTATTTCTTACGCCAGCCAGCGTTTGCGGCGGCGGTAGAACTTCATGTCGCGGAAGCTCTTGCGTTCTGCGCCCGATACGCCGAGGTAGAACTCCTTGACGTCTTCGTTGTTGGCCAGTTCGCTCGCGTCGCCTTCCATGACCACCCGCCCGTTTTCGAGGATGTAGCCAAAGTCGGCATAGCGCAGCGCGACCGCCGTGTTCTGTTCGGCCAGCAGGAAGGACACGCCCTCCTTGTGGTTCAGGTCTTTCACGATGTCGAAGATCTCCTCGACGATCTGGGGTGCGATGCCCATCGACGGCTCGTCGAGCAGGATCATCGATGGCTTGGCCATCAGCGCGCGGCCGATGGCGCACATCTGCTGTTCGCCGCCCGAGGTATAGCCGGCCTGGCTGCTGCGGCGCTCCTTCAGGCGCGGGAAATACTGGTACACGGCGTCGAGCGAGTCTTTCAGCTGCGCGCGCGATACGGTTCGCGTGTAGGCGCCGGTCAGCAGGTTTTCTTCGATGGTCAGGTGGCCGAAGCAGTGGCGGCCTTCCATCACCTGCGACAGGCCGCGCTTGACCAGTTCGTTGGGGGTCAGCTGGTCCACCCGCTCGCCCTGGAACCGGACTTCGCCTTTGGTGACGTCGCCGCGTTCGCCGCGCAGCAAGGTCGAGATGGTTTTGAGCGTGGTCGATTTGCCGGCGCCGTTGGCGCCCAGCAGGGCCACGATTTTCCCTTTCGGTACCTGCAGCGACACGCCTTTCAGGACCAGGATCACGTGGTCGTAAATGACTTCGATGTTATTCACCGACAGGTAAGGCTGGCTGGCTGTGTCGTTCGTCATGGGCTTTTCACTTGTTCGTCAAACGCCCCGGCTGCACAAGCAGCCGGGGTGCGGTCGTGCTGCTTAGTTCAGGCAGGCCGGCGTGATGTTTTTCTCTTTGGCGTAAGCCGCCGAAGATTCTTCAACCAGCTTGCGGGTCAGCGCCTTGTCGCCCACCACCCAGTTCGGCGTGATGGCTTTCCACTTGGTGCCGTCCCACTGCTGGACCTTCACCGCACCCGAGCCTTCGTGGTCGTCGCAGCTGGTCTTCACGGTCGGGAACATGCCGAACGCGCCGAGCGCCTTCTGGCGTGCCTCGTCGATGTTCAGGTTTTCCAGGCCCCAGCGCACCTGCTCGCCGGTCATGGTCTTGCCCTTGCCGTACTTCTCCTGCGCCTTGCGGATGCCTTCGACCCACAGGATGCCCATCGTCATGCCGCGCATGTGGTACACGGAGCCGATGCGCTTCTGGTCGGCCAGGTTGCCGTTGCCGGCGGCGTAGACCTTCTTGCGGATCTCGTCGATGACAGGGTAGTTACCCGGCGTATTGAAGGTCATCGAGGTGTAGCCCTTGGCTGCATCGCCCGACGGGATGGTGTCTTCTTCCGAACCTGCCCACCACACGCCGAGGATCTTCTCGCGCGGGAAGCCGTTGCGCTGCGCGGTCTTGATCGCGACCGAGTTCATGACGCCCCAGCCCCACAGGATCACGTGGTCAGGCCTGGCCTGGCGGATCTGCAGCCACTGCGACTGCTGTTCGCTGCCCGGTGGCGCCACCGCAATCTTGATCAGTTCAAAGCCGTACTGCTTGGCCTGCGCTTCCAGAACCGGCAGCGGCTCTTTGCCGAATGCCGAGTCGTGGTACAGGTGGACGATCTTCTTGCCCTTGAGCTTTGCGTAGCCGCCGTTCTTGTCGGCCAGGTACTTGATCATCGCCGCGGCCTGGTTCCAGTAGCTGGTAATCAGCGGGAACACGTACGGGAAGACCTTGCCGTTGGCTGCATCGGAGCGGCCATAGCCGAGGGTCGTCATCGGGATTTTGTCCTGCGCGACGCGGTCAAGGATGCCGTACGCGATACCAGTCGACAGCGGCTCGACCAGCGTGGCGCCGCCCTCCTGGGTTTTCAGGCGCTCGTAGCACTCGACGCCGCGCGACGGGTTGTATTCGGTTTCGCACTCCTGCCACTTGATCTTGACGCCATTGACGCCGCCATTGGCGTTGACCAGGTTGAAGTAGTCGATCGCGCCGCCGTAGAAGCCGGAGCCGCCGGCCGCATAAGGGCCCACGCGGTAGGAAGGCAGCGCGACGAACTGGTCGGCGGCGCTTACCTGGTTGAAGGCGCCTGTCAGCGCGGCGCACAGCAAGAGCTTGGTGGTCAATTTCATTTTTGTCGTCTCCTAAGGTCCGTAAAAAGCTACCGTTTTGTATTGCGTCCGTGCGGCCCGGTTAGTGCGGGAAGGGCCACAGGCGCAATTTTTCTTTACCTACTTGCCACAAGCGCGCGAGGCCATGCGGCTCCACGATCAGGAAAAATATGATCAACGCGCCAAACACCATCAACTCCAGGTTCGATGCCACCGATGTCGGCAAGGCCAGGCCGTGCGCAACGATGTTGAGGAAAACCGGCAGCAGCACAATGAAGGCGGCGCCAAGGAAGGACCCGAGGATCGATCCGACGCCGCCGATGATGATCATGAACAGGATGCGGAACGACAGGTCGAGGTTGTAGGCCTCCGGTTCCACCGTGCCGAGATAGGCGTAGGCATACAGCGCGCCAGCCACGCCGCAGTAGAACGAGCTGACCGCGAACGCCAGCAGCTTGGTGCGCATTGGACGGAAGCCGATGACTTCCGCCGCCACGTCCATGTCGCGCACCGCCATCCAGGACCGCCCGACGTTCGAGCGCACCATGTTCTTGGCCAGCAGCGCCATCAGCGCCACGATGGCCAGCACCAGCATGTATTTGCTGGCCGGGGTGTCGAAGGCGTAGCCGAAGATGTTGATCTGCTGCGCGGTAATCACGCCCGAGCTGCTGTAGTTGGTCAGGTAGGGGATCTTGGTCAGGCACCAGACCACGAAGAACTGCGTGGCCAGGGTCGATGCGGCCAGGTAGAACCCGCGGATGCGCAGCGACGGCAGGCCGAAGGCGATGCCGACCATGGCCGCGCACAGGCCGCCCAGCACGAAGGCAAGCAGCATCGGAATGCCCGGAATGCGCGCGACGAAGTTCCACGACGCGAAGGCGCCGACCGCCATGAAGGCCGCGGTACCGAGCGACAGCTGGCCGCAGTAGCCGGTCAAAATGTTCAGGCCCAGCGCGGCCAGGGAGAAGATCAGGAACGGAATCAGGATCGCCGACAGCACATAGGGCGAGGCGAACATCGGCACGACCAGCAGCGCCGCGGCCACCAGCGCGAGCATGGCGACGCGGTCCTGGCGGATCGGGAATACCTGTCCGTCCGACTGGTAGGTGGTTTTAAACTGCCCGGCTTCACGGTAGAACATCTCAAATCCTCCGGATGATTTTTTCGCCGAACAGCCCTTCAGGGCGAACCAGCAGGAACAGCAGCGCAAGCACGTAAGGGAACCAGCCCTCGATACCGCCGCCGACGTAAGGCCCGAGGTAGACCTCGGCCAGTTTTTCGGAGGCGCCGATGATCAGGCCGCCGACGATGGCGCCCGGCACCGATGTAAAGCCGCCGAGGATCAGTACCGGGAGTGCTTTGAGTGCGATAAAGGTCAGCGCGAACTGCACGCCGTTGCGGGCGCCCCAGAGCATGCCCGCCACCAGCGCGACCAGTCCGGCCACGCCCCACAACACAGCCCAGATGCGCTGCAGCGGGATACCCACGGCAAGCGCCGCCTGGTGGTCGTCGGCGACGGCGCGCAGGGCGCGGCCGACCTTGGTCTTCGAGAACAGCAGCGCGAGGGCGGTCACCAGCACGGCGCAGATGGCGGCGGCCGTCATGTCGAAGTTGGACACCAGGATGTTGTAGTTATCCATCAGGTAGGCGTTCGGTATGTCTTCGATCGGCAGGTCCAGCTTGCGCACCTGCGAACCCCAGATCAGCTGCGCCAGGCCTTCGATGAAGAAGGCCAGGCCAATGGTGGCCATGAACAGCGTGATTTCGGGCTGGTTGACGAGCGGGCGCAGCACGATGCGTTCGATGCCGATACCGAGCAGGATCATCACCGCGATGGTGGCCGGGACGGCGATCCACAGCGACACGCCGAACTTGTCGATGATGCCGACGCAGGTCAGCGCCGCGAAGAACACCATCGCGCCCTGGGCGAAGTTGAATACGCCGGACGCCTTGTAGATCAGGACGAAGCCGATGGCCACCAGCGCATACATCACGCCGGAGAGCAGGCCGCCGAGAAGCACCTCGATAAAGAAACTCATTTTATAACCCTCGAACCTGTAAGACCGTCGTTCCCGCGAAAGCGAGAACCTATACTTCGCGGCCAGAGTTTTTCAGCATAGGTTCCCGCCTGCGCGGGAACGACGTTAATGTGCCACTCCAAGATAAGCATTGATGACGTTCTGGTTGTTGCGGACCTCGTCCGGCGTGCCGTCGCCGATCTTCTTGCCATAATCGAGCACCACGACGCGGTCCGAAATATCCATCACCACTCCCATGTCGTGCTCGATCAGCACGATGGTGGTCCCGAACTGGTCGTTCACATCGAGGATGAAGCGGCACATGTCCTGCTTTTCCTCGACGTTCATGCCCGCCATCGGTTCGTCAAGCAGCAGGATTTCCGGCTCGGCCGCCAGCGCCCGTCCCAGCTCGACGCGCTTTTGCAGGCCATACGGCAGGCGTCCCACCGGCGTCTTGCGGATCGCCTGGATCTCCAGGAAGTCGATGATCTCCTCGACCTTCTCGCGGTGGGCGATTTCCTCGCGCCGGGCCGGGCCGAGGTACAGGGCCTGCATCAGGAAGTTCGACTTCATCTTCAGGTTACGGCCGGTCATGATGTTGTCGAGGACCGTCATGCCCTTGAACAGCGCGATGTTCTGGAAGGTGCGCGCCACGCCGGCCTTGGCGGCGGCGTAGCAGTCCATGTTCTTGCGGTGCGCGCCGCGCAGCACGATTTCGCCCTGCTGCGGGCGGTACACGCCGTTGATCACGTTGAGCATCGAGCTTTTACCGGCCCCGTTAGGCCCGATGATCGCGCGGATCTCGTGCTGCTTCACATCGAAGGAGATGTCGGTCAGCGCCTTGACGCCGCCGAAGGCCAGCGAGATGTTCTTCAGGTCGAGGATGACGGGCCCGATCAGGCGCGTGGCGCCCTGTGCGCCAATCTCGTTCATGTTCATGGTTTCGGTCTCCGTCACGCTGCGCGCTCCATCGATGGGAAGGTCTTGGCGTCGACAATGCGCAGGTCGGCGCTGACCACGCCAGTGCGGCCGTCCTCGAACTTGACCTGCGTGCTGATGAACTGGCTGGCCTTGTCGCTGTACAGCGCGTCGATCAGCACCGCGTACTTCTCGGCGATGAACTTGCGGCGTACCTTGCGGGTGCGGGTCAGTTCGTCATCGTCGGGATCGAGTTCCTTGTGCAGGATCAGGAAGCGATGGATCTGGGTATCGCCCATCATCGCTTCGCTGGCCAGGTCGGCATTGACCTTTTCGACGCAATCGCGGATCAGCTCATACGCCTGCGGGTGCGCCGCCAGGTCCGTATAGCCCGAGTACGAGATGTTGCGGCGTTCGGCCCAGTTGCCGACTGCTTCCATGTCGATGTTGATGAAGGCGCAGACACGGTCGCGCCCATTGCCGAAGGCGACTGCCTCTTTGATGTACGGGAAGAACTTGAGCTTGTTCTCGATGTAGTTCGGCGCGAAGATGGCGCCGCCGTTCATCTTGCCCACATCGGCCGCGCGGTCGATGATCTTCAGGTGGCCGTCGGCGTCGAAGATGCCGGCGTCGCCGGTGTGGAAGTAGCCATTCGCATCGATCACTTCGGCCGTCGCGTCTGGACGCTTGAAGTAGCCGTCCATCGTCGCGGCGGAGCGCACCAGCACTTCGCCATTGTCGGCCAGCTTGACCTCAACCCCTGGCGCCGCCACGCCGACGCTGTCGAACTTGATGTTCCCGTCAGGCTGCAGGCACACGTAGGCGCAGGTTTCGGTCGAGCCATACAGCTGCTTGAGGTTGACGCCGATCGAGCGGTAGAAGCGGAACAGGTCCGGGCCGATCGCCGCGCCAGCCGTGTAGGCCACGCGGATGCGCGACATGCCCAGCACGTTGCGCAGCGGCCCATACACCAGCAGCTTGCCGACCGCGTACTTGATCCTGTCGCTGGCCGCTACCGGTTTGCCGTCGAGGATATCGGCGCCGCAGCGCTTGGCCACGTCCATAAAGTAGTGGAACATGCGGCGCTTGATGGCGCCCGCGTCCTCCATGCGGATCATCACGGTCGTCAGCATGTTCTCGAACACGCGCGGCGGGGCAAAGTAGTAGGTCGGCCCGATTTCGCGCAGGTCGGTCAGCACGGTGTCGCCCGATTCGGGGCAGTTGACGGTGAAACCCGCTACCATCGCCTGCGCCAGCGAGAACAGGCAGTCGCCCACCCACGCCATCGGCAGGTAGGACAAGATGTCTTCGCGGTCGGTCAGCTTGTCGAATCCGACGCCGCCAATGCCAGCCGCGATCAGCGAGGTATGCGACTGCACCACGCCTTTCGGCTTGCCGGTGGTGCCGGAGGTGTACAGGATGATCGCCGGGTCGCTGCCACGGCCCGCTTCCACCTGCGCTTCGAAGAAGCCAGGGTTGGCCTGGTCGAAGGCGCGCCCGAGCTTGGCCAGTTCGGCCATCGACAGCAGTCCCGCGTGGCTGTAGTGGCGCATGCCGCGCTCGTCCTCGTAGGCGATGTTCGCGATCAGCGGGCAAAGCGACTTCAGTTCGAGCAGCTTGTCGACCTGCTCCTGGTCTTCGACCATCGCGAAGGCGACTTCGGCGTCATTGAGCACATAGGCCATGTCGGCAGCCGGCGCGTCCTGGTACAGCGGCACCGGAACGCCGCCGAGGCTTTGCGCCGCCAGCATCGCCCAGTACAGGCGCGGACGGTTGTCGCCGATGATGGCCAGGTTCATGCCGCGCTTGAAGCCGATCGACGCCAGTCCGCACGCCATCGCGCGCACTTCGGCGTTCACCTCAAGCCAGTTCCAGGTCTGCCAGATGCCCAGGTATTTTTCACGATATGCAGGCCGCGTTGGGCGGGACTGGGCGTGCGCCAGCAGCCGCCGCGGAAAAGTCTGCAGTTGCGATCCGTCGGGTGTATCCACCGCGTGTCTCCTTCTCTTGTAACGTCATTCCCGGCGCGCAAAAGGATTTGCATGGCAGGATGCGTTTTTGTGTGATGATATTAGCTTGCGTTTCAATCCTGCGTTGTCATTTGGATGACAATTGCGCGACTTTCGATGCTGCGACGCACAAATGGACAATCAAGTACAAACACTGACAGAACACCTCCGGGCCACCATCTGGGCACGTTGCCTTACGGCTGCACAGATGAAACGGGTCGAGACCGACACTTTCGAGCAATTTGTCCCGAAGGGCGGATTCGTCTGCCGCAAGGGCGAGCCAATGGAAAGCTGGACCGGCATCATCGACGGGCTGGTGAAGATGAACAATTTTTCGCCGGCCGGAAAAAGCGTGACCTTTACCGGCGTGCCGGCGGGCGGCTGGTTCGGCGAGGGTTCCCTGCTCAAGGACGACCGCCGCAAGTACGACGTGATCGCGCTGCGCGATACGCGGGTGGCGCAGATGCCGCGCGCGACCTTCGAGTGGCTGCTGGAAACCAGCCTGCCGTTCACGCGCTTCCTTTTGATGCAGCTCAACGAGCGCCTCGGCCAGTTCATCGGCCTGGTCGAGACCGACCGCCTGCTGAACGTCGACACGCGCGTGGCGCGCTGCCTGGCGTCGATGTTCAACTCCCACCTGTATCCGGGCATCGAGAAGGTGGTGCAGATTTCGCAGGAAGAGATCGGCTACCTGTCGGGCGCCTCGCGCCAGAGCGCCAACCAGGCGCTGCAGCTGCTGGAGAAGGAAGGGCTGGTGCGCATCGATTACGGCGGCATCCGCGTGCTCGACGTCGAAGGCCTGCGCCAGTTCGAGACTTAGGCGCCCGTTCGAATCTCGCGGCCGGCGTCCGGCAGCGCGTGCGTGTGGCAGGTCGAGCCTTGTAACCGGTATAGTCGGTTAACAAGGGAGAAATGATGCACGATCACGAAAATACTGCGATGGCGGAACTGGCGTTCAAGCTGGGCCGCATCACGCGCCACGCGATGTATAAGGCGACGGAGGTCCAGCGACCGCCTGACTCGTCGAAAATCGCAGCCGAGCTGCTGGAACTTGGGGACAGCACGATTGCGCCCAACATCCTGATGATGTTTGTGGCGGGATTCCACGAGACGGACCCGATGCCCGAACGCAGGACAACGCAGGTTGCCGGCGCCGAACGGGACGACTAAGGGGCTGCGCGGGCCGCCGCCTCCGCCGCGGCAGCCCGCTGCCGTTCCAGGATTTCCTGTTGGGCCACGCTCGGCGCGGCAGGTGCGCACGGAAAGCCGTCCGGGATGACGGCCGGCCCGGCGCTGGCCGCTGTCGGCGCGCTTGCCTGCACAAGCTGCTGGCGGCCGCAGCGCGCGCTGCCCGGCATCGCGCCATCCTTCAACCCGAATAAAGCGAGCAGCGACGGCGCGACGTCGTACAGGCTGGCGCCCTGCGGCCACAACTGGTCGGCAGGGATGCCTGCGCCATGCGCAATCCAGAACGGCTTGCCTTCAAGGCCGCCAGTGACCATGAACACCGCGTCCTCGCCGGCCAGGAATTTCAGCCGCGCGACGAATTTATCGATCAGTTCGATCAGCAGCCACGCTGCGCCTTTACCGGTCGGCATGGTTGCCGGTTCGGCGAACTGTCCGCCGAGCTGGGCGAACATCGGGTAGCGCACCATGCAGACATCGTAAGCGCCGTGTTCGACCAGATGGGTCGCCACCGAGTGCGCGCCGGTGCTTTCAGAAAGGGCCTTTGCCATCGTGCGCAGCTGCGTCGCAGTGTCGCCTTGCGCTTCGCGCGCCATCAACGGGCCAAGTTGCGCCGCCTGCAGGTCTTCCGGATGCACGCGCAGGTCGGCCAGTTCCCCGGCCATGTCCAGCGGCGCAAGCGCGCCGGGCGGGATGCCCCAGTCATCGAAGGTGCGGGCGCGGATTTCGAAGAACGCGTCGCCAGCGACCACGCCATTGGGCAGTGCGCCGAAATTGGTCGCGCGCAGGTTCACCGAGGCGCAGCGTATGCCTGCGGCATCCATGTAGTCGGTGACGGTTGGTGTCTTGAGGAGCATGGCGCTTGCCAGGTCGGTCCCGAAGCCATCGGGGCGAGGCGCCTGGCGCGTCAGCAGGCCGTTGTCGGCCGGGCGGCGGCCTGTCAGGATCACGCCATCCATCAGGGGATCGGGGCCGACGGGCGGCAAGGGGCCGGCGCTGCCGCCTTCGATCATCGCCAGCAAGCTGGGGACAAACTGCGCGGCGTCGTCGCGCGCGATGCATTCCCACGGCAGGCAGGGGATGTGGACCAGGACTGCTTTCATGCCGGATCTCCGGCGAGGGCCAGCTCGTAAAGGGTATCAACCCCGGTCACCTCGGTGCCAAAGCGGCCCATCACGGCGATCATCTTGCGGTTGTCTTCATGGATCTTGGCCAGCCCGTGCGTCACGCCACCGGCGACCAGCGTGCGAAGCACGGTGGCCGTCACGAAGGGGAACGCCCAGGTGCTGCGCTTGTCCTCCGCGATCAGCAGCGGATCGAATACCGCCGTGCCTGCGCGAACGACGACACCCCAGGCGCCGATCAGCGTTCCGTCCAGCCGGAACGCGCGCGCGTGCGACAGGTCCGCGCCGGGCGCCGGATATTCGCCCATCGCTTCGAGGTGGCCGTGGGTGAGCATGCCGAAACTGCGCTGGCACATGGCCGACAGGTCGTGCGCCTGGTTGTCGCGGTAGGGATCGCTGCTGATGCCTGCCGGGACGCGGCCGGCGTGCTCGAGCTGCATCAGCTGGGCATCCATGACCTTGAGGGAGGCAGCAAGACTGAATTCAAAAACCAGGGTACGGCGCAGTTGTTTGAAGCCGGCGCGCGCCATCAGCTGGTGGCCGCCATCGGACATGACCGGCACCAGCGGGCGCAGTGATGGCGCCCGGAGCGTCCGGGCAGTGTCGGCGACGTGCTGTGTCAGTGCGGCGCCGATGCCACGGCGGCGGGCGTGCTCCGCGACGACGACTGCAAAGCGAAAGCAGGGATGCTCGGCGCCGGTAGGCGAGCAAAGCAGCGCAAAGCCGGCAGGCTGGGCGCCGTCCGGCGTGTCGAACGCCGCGTACAGGGCCGGCGTGGCCTTGACGTCGCGTGCGTCGGGGAACAGGGACGGGATCAGTGCGCTGTGACTGCGCGTGACATCGCGCACATGAATCAATCCCATCCTCAACCCTCGTTATTTGCCAGTCCCGCAGTTTAACCCTTAACTGCGCGGCGGCGGCGCATTGCGCCGATGCCGATGGCGCCAGCTGCCAGCAGTGCCAGCGATGCTGGTTCAGGGACTTCTTCGGCCGGCGGGACAACCACTGGTGCGCAGCTGGTGGTGGTCTGGCCGGCGGTGATGGCCACGTTGGCACATGTTTCCATGGCGGTGCCATGTACGTAGGCGCTTCCCCAGTAGTTCATCGTCACGTTGGCCCAGCCGTAGAACTTGTCGTCCCCGTTCGACAAGGCGAAGCCGAGGTAGCCAGTGACGGCGTTGGAACCATTATTCCAGGTGCCGGTGAAGGTGCTGTGACTCCGGCTGCAAGTCGAATTGCCGCGATAGCCGCAGCTATAGAAGGTGGTCCAGCTAGCGTAATCAGCCATATGATTACTGCTCGCAAACAGAGTATTGGCATCGATCGCGTTGCCAAAGGCCAGCGGACCGCCAGCGCTGACCACGGCGCCGTTCAGGCCAACTGCGTACAGGTCGTAGTCGGACCAGTACCAGCCAGAGGAGCTGTATTGGTTAAATTGCAGGTCGCTGGTGCCGTTGGCATCGACGTCAATGCCCCAGTAACCGCTGCTGTCACCGGTCCGGATGATTTCGGCATGCGCGGCACCGCTCGCGAGGGCAAAACCCGCAGTGGCGAGGGAGAGGAGGAGCTTGGACGGAAGGACTTTCATTTTTTATGTTCTCTAGGAAATTATGATGTTGGCTAGATAAGCAAAATTTATGCCAAGCATCTTACCTTGTTATTAATCAATGACTTGCAAAAAGGCATCAGATATTTCTTTCGCGACTGTAAAGTTTCTCGACAGCGAATGGCGGTTTGCGTCGCGAGCAGTTGCAGGAGGTATCATAGTGAGATTGAACCTTTCCCCATGAATCCATGAGTCTTTCAGCTGTCGGCGACCGGATCGCCTCCCTGCAAGCGTCGATGCAGCGCCATCGCATCGACGCCGTTGTCGTGCCTTCGGCAGACCCGCACCTGTCCGAGTACCTTCCCGGTCATTGGAAAGGCCGCGAATGGCTGTCGGGTTTCACGGGTTCGGTGGGCACCTTTATCGCCACATCGTCGTTCGCCGGCGTGTGGACCGACGCTCGTTACTGGACACAGGCGGAAACCGAACTGGCTGGCAGCGGGGTCGAACTGATGAAGATTCCATCAGGCGCCAGCCTGCTGCACATTGACTGGCTGGCGGCGAACATGGCGCCGGGCCAGACGGTGGCGGTGGATGCGCGCGTGCTCGGGTTGTCGACCGCGCGCCTGCTGTCCGATGCCCTGGCGGCGCGCGGGGTCCTGCTGCGCACCGACATCGACCTGCTCGACGAAGTCTGGAGCGAGCGCCCGGGCCTGCCCACCGATCCGGTGTTCGAGCATGCCGCGCCGTTTGCTTCCACCAGCCGCGCAACGAAACTGGCCGCGACCCGCGAGGCGATGGCCAGGCTCGGGGCGAACGCCCACTTCATCTCGACGCTGGACGACATCGCCTACCTGTTCAACCTGCGCGGTGCCGATGTCAGCTTCAACCCGGTGTTCCTGGCGCATGCGCTGGTCACGATTGACCGCGCTACCTTGTTTGTCGGCGACGACAAGATTCCGGCCGCCCTGCGCGCGAGCCTGCAAGCCGATGGCGTCCACCTTGCGCGCTACGATGACGCGGCCGGCGCACTGGCGACGCTGGGCAGCGAAACCACGCTGCTGGTCGATCCACGCCGTATTACGGCAGGCATGCGCGCCGCAGTCGGCGCCAGCGCACGCGTTGTCGAAGCGGTCAACCCGACCACCTTCGCCAAATCGCGCAAGACCAGCGACGAAGCGGCGCATGTGCGCGCCACGATGGAGCAGGACGGCGCGGCGCTGTGCGAATTTTTCGCCTGGCTCGAAACCACGCTGCAAGACCCGCAGCGCGACCCGCTGACCGAAGTGGCCATCGACCGCCACATCACTGCGGCGCGGGCGCGCCGTCCCGGCTTCGTCAGCCCGAGCTTCGGCACCATCGCGGGCTTCAATGCCAACGGCGCGATCATGCATTACCGCGCCACCGAGCAGTCGCATGCCATCATCGAAGGCCACGGCCTGCTGCTGATCGATTCCGGCGGCCAGTACCTGGGCGGCACCACCGACATCACGCGCGTAGTGGCCGTCGGCAATGTCACGGAAGCGCACCGCCGCGACTTCACCCTGGTGCTGAAAGGGCTGATCGCGTTGTCGGCGGCCCAGTACCCGCGCGGCACCCGCTCGCCGCTGCTCGACGCCATCGCGCGCGCGCCGATCTGGGCGGCCGGCATCGACTTCGGGCATGGCACGGGCCACGGTGTCGGCTACTTCCTGAACGTGCACGAAGGTCCGCAGTCGATCTCCCCGAGCACGCCGCCGGACCCCCACACGGCAATGGAGCCGGGCATGATCACCTCGATCGAGCCCGGCATCTACCGGCCGGGCAAGTGGGGCATCCGCATCGAAAACCTGGTGCTCAACGTACCGGCGCAAACCACCGGGTTCGGCGAGTTCCTGCGCTTTGAGACGCTCACACTGTGTCCGATCGACACGCGCTGCCTCGACCTGTCGATCCTGCGAAGCGACGAGCGGGCATGGATCAACGATTATCATGCGACCGTGCGCGCACGCCTGGCACCCCACGTTACGGGTGCGGCGGCCGCATGGCTTCACACCCGGACGGAGGAAATCTGATGGCAAGTGGACGTTCAACCCGCGCAAGCAGCGCGGTAGACCGGCTCAAGGAACGCACCGGGAACCAGGGCTACTCGATGGCGCGCACCGGTGATGGCCTGTTCCAGCTAAGCGAGAAACCGGGCGAGCCGCCCCTGTGCGAGCCGCTCGAACTCGACGACTTCGTCGCGTTCGTGAAAAAACTGGGGCCGCAGGAGGTCAGGCGCGTCAGCAAGTACGACGTGGCATTCGAAAAACAGCTGGTCAAGAAAAAGATCTGAACATGCCCCTGAATCAGCTGGTGGCCTCCTACTGGTCACAACCCGAGCTTGCAACCAACCTGCTGGTGTTGGCCAACATGGTCGGTGCGCTGCTGCTTGGCCTGTTGGTCGGCTACGAACGCAGCTACCACGGCCGCGCCGCCGGCATGCGCACCTACGGCCTGGTATGCATGGCGTCGGCCGCGCTGATGATGGTGGCCGGCTATCCGGATTCCTGGTACGGCGGGCAGGGCACTGCGATGACGCTCGGGATCGACCCGACCCGCGTCATCCAGGGCATCGTCACCGGCATCGGCTTCCTTGGCGCGGGCGTGATCATGCGCGAAGGCTTCAACATCAGCGGCCTGACGACGGCCGCTTCGATCTGGACCGCATCGGCCATCGGCGTCATGGTCGGCGTGGGCTTCTACCTGGCGGCAATCGGCCTGGCCCTGCTGTCGGCCGGTATCATGATCTACCTGTCGCGCCTCGAAGGCGTCCTGCCGTCGCGCCATGCGATCGCCATTTCGCTGCGCTTCGATCCGGGCTTCGCGCCGCGCGAGAGCGAGTTGCGACGGCTCGCGCTTGAGCGTGGCTACGAAATCGCCGGCGGCTCGCTCACGATCAGCAATGACCAGGGCGTGCACGAATGGCATTTCGTCGCGCTGGCGCTGTCCAAGCATAGCGGTGCGCCATTGTCCGACCTGGCCCACGAACTGTCGAAGTACGAAGGCATCTCCAGCTTCAAACTCGCGCACGCGCGCAACTAATAAAAAAGGAAGACCGTGACCCCGCAAGACGTTCTCGATTTCTGGTTTTTGCCTGCTTCCCACGAAGGGCACGGCAAGCCGCGCGACGCATGGTTCCGCAAGGACGCCGCGTTCGACGCGGCCATCCACGACCGCTTCGGCGCGCTGATCGCGCTGGCAGTGGCCGGCGGCCTGCGCGAATGGGACCAGCAGGGGCCGCAGGGCAAACTGGCGCGCATCCTGGTGCTGGACCAGTTTACCCGCAACAGCGCACGCGGCAAGCCGGATGCATTTGCCGGCGATGCGCTGGCGCTGGCCGCCGCCCGCGAACTGGTGGACAGCGGCGCTTACCTTGACCTGACACCTGTGCAGCGGTCGTTCGCCTACATGCCCTTCGAGCACGCCGAGGACGCGGCGATGCAGGAACTGGCGGTGCGGCTGTTCAGCGAGCTGTCGAAAGAACACCCGGGCTTCGAGTCCGCGCTCGATTACGCCCACCGCCACCGCGGAGTGATCGCGCGCTTCGGACGTTTCCCCCACCGTAACCCGATCCTTGGCCGCGCCTCCACGGCCGATGAACTGGCGTACCTGAGCCAGCCGGGCTCCGGCTTCTAATGGCGCCCCTGCTCAACATCATTGGCGCCGGCCACGTCGGCCGCGCGCTGGGGCGGCTGTTTGCGGCCAGCGGCGAATTCGAGATCGGCGCCGTCCTCACACGGTCCGCCGGCAGCGCCGCCGATGCCATCACCTTCATCGGCGCGGGCCATGCCGCCGGGGGCATGGGGCAGCTTGGCCCTGCCGACGCGTGGATGCTGGCGGTGCCCGACGACCAGATCGCCACGGTCTGCGCGCAGCTTGCCGCCGCGGCGCCGCTGGCGGGCGCGCTGGTGTTCCATTGCAGCGGCGCCAAATCGTCGCTGGAACTTGAGGCTGCGGCCCATGCGGGCGCGCTCACGGCGAGCGCCCATCCGATCCGCAGCTTTGCGGACCCCGAGGCAGTGGCCGGGTCGTTTGGCGGCACCTGGTGCGGCGTCGAAGGCGCGCCGGGCGCCATCGCGATGCTGGAGCCTGCGCTGCTGGCCATTGGCGGACGGGTGGCGCTGATCGATGCCTCTGCAAAGACCGTCTATCACGCGGCCGCGGTGTTCGCTTCCAACTACCTGGTCACCGTCATCGACACGGCCTTGCGCGCTTACCAGGCAGCCGGCATTCCGGCGGCGGCGGCGCGGGAGCTCGCCCGGCCGCTTGCGACCGAAACGCTGGCCAATGTGTTCCGGCTGGGACCCGAAACCGCGCTCAGCGGCCCGATCGCACGGGGCGACATGGCGACGGTAACGCGCCAGCAAGCCGCTGTGTCCGCATGGGATGCCGATGCGGGCAAGCTCTACGAAGCGCTTGCCGCCGCAACCGTCCAGTTGGCGGGCCGCCGCACATAGTTGCCATCTTGCACAGCTGATCCCTCGGTTTTGGGCGACGTTGGCAACTTTTGATGTTGCAGTTCAAAAAAGATGCAACGATGGATCGACAAACACCATAAATGGCAATAAGCTTGTTCCGTTACGGCAACTCACACCCGAATATTGTCGAAAGTCAGCCTTGGTAAGGGCCAAGCGGAGAAAAGAATGCTATTCCTGAAAACTACATCTGTGACGAAGGCTCCAGGTATCTACGAGGTGGATATCGCGGCTAAGCCACCTGGCAAGACCTTTGGCATCTTCATGGCGACCGATCCGGAGAATCCGCCAGCCAGCGTGCTGGCCGCGCTGGAATCGCTGGGCTTCCAGAACACCTACAAGCAAAGCTACACCCACAAGGACAAGGGCAAGGTGCTTGACCTGCATTTCCAGAAGAACGGTACTGACCTGTTCAACGGCTGGAAAACCGAAGAGTGCGAAGCCAACCTGGCCGCCATCGACACCTTGTTTGGCAATGTCGGCATCAAGGTCGCGCCGCGCGTGATGAGCCTGGCCGAAGCCTACGCCTGAACCTCGATGTGATACAGCGCCCACGGACACGCTCCGAAGCGCTCCGCGACCGGCCGCGCCGCCATTTCCGGCACGCGGTCGGCATCGTACACCGCCCATAACGGTCCCAGTCCTCCCAGCGGCATCGGCTTGCCGTCGAGGTGGGTCGCCACAATGAAGCGCCAGGCATTCGCCTGGGCTGGCGTTACCGCAGCAACATAACCATCCACCGCCCGCAGCAACAGCTTCGCCTGGCTTGATAGCTGTGCGCCGGCGCGCGCCAGCACGTCCGTCAGCAGGGGGCCGCGCAGCGAGTGCTGGCGGTTGTCGTACTCCAGCGTGGGCCGGATCGCCAGCGCGGGCATCGCCGCCAGTGTGCTGAAATCGAAGGCGTGCGCTGCCGGAAAGGTGATCTTTTGCTTGTGCATCATCTGGTCAAGCGCCGGATCGAGCGCGCCGCGGTTGGGCTTGCCGATGGCGCCGCTGATGGTCAGCAGCGCCGGGCCGCCTGCGTTGGGGCGTGCCGGAGCGGCGATCGCGGCGCCCGCCGTGGCCAGGGCGGCCGCGCCAAGAAAATGTCGTTTGTCCATGCTGGTATCCTGTCCTCGAATCCCATCATCATAGCCCGGCAGCACACGTATGGACCTGTTCCCCTCAAGCAATACCCTGATCCCGATACCGATTCCCGACGGTGAATTGCTGTGGCTGGCGCAGTTGCCCCTCGGGCTGGCCAATGAGGAGGTGCTGGCGCGGCTGGTGGCCCAGACCAGCTGGCGCGCCGAGTCGATTACCTTGTGGGGCAAGCAGCACCTGCAGCCGCGCCTGACCGCCTGGTACGGCGATGCGCGCTACAGTTACTCGGGCCTGGACCTTGAGCCGCTGCCGTTCACACCACTACTGCTGGAGATCAAGCGGGCCGTGGAGACCGTTACCGGCGAAGCGTTCAACAGCGTGCTTCTCAACTACTACCGCGATGGGCGCGACAGCATGGGCATGCACAGCGACGACGAAGCGGAACTGGGGCCGGAACCGGCCATCGCTTCGCTCAGTCTGGGCGCGACGCGGACCTTTATCCTGCGCCACCGGCAGTCGAAACAGACCGTGAAACTCGACTTGACGAGCGGAAGCGTGCTACTGATGAGGGGGAAGACACAACACTTTTGGTTGCACGGAATTAACAAATCCGCACGGCAGACCGGACCCCGCGTGAACCTAACTTTTCGCAAAATATGCGCTTCTGCCGACAAACTGCAGCAAAAAACCAAATAAAATAGCTGAACAGCGGGTCATCTATTTTCGATTTCGCTTACATCTCATTACAAATCTTACGGGATACCCACGGACTCAGCCTTGTCGTTGATGCTATCTTGGCTACCTCGCAATTCAATATCGAATTGCGGACCAGAACGTCTCAACAACACAGGAGTCCGTATGAAAAAGCTTATCTTCGCATTGATCGCAGGTGCAACCGCAATGGGCGCAGCCCAGGCTCAGAACCGTCCTTACGTCGGCGTGGGTGTTGTAGCGGCCGACAACGAGTTCGAGGTCGCCGGTACCACCAACCGCAGCGCTGAAGGCCACAAGGCCGGCGGCAAGATCTTCGGCGGTGTCGAGATCGACCAGAACTTCGGCGTTGAGGTGGGCCACGCAGACTTCAAGAAGACTGATGTCAGCTTCACCCAGAACGGCGTGAATGGCCGTGGCGAAGCCGATGGCCGCGCGACCTACATCGCCGCCAAGGCAACCGCACCGATGAATGAGCAGTTCTCGTTCTTCGGCAAGCTGGGCGTTGCCCACACCAAGAACAAGCTGAGCAGCGCTACCCCTGGCATGAACCGCAGCGAGTCCGACAACGGCCTGTATGCCGGCCTGGGCGCCCAGTACAACCTGAGCCAGCAAGTTGCGCTGACCGTGGAATACGAGCGCTATGGCAAGAGCCGCGATTTCGGTCCCAAGCCGGACGCCGTGACCGTGGCAGCGCGTTACAACTTCTAAATTGATGTTGTAAGGCTGTAAGCATCAACGCAGGGCGGGAGGAGCCGATGGCTTTCCCGCCCTGTTCTATTTGGGCAAGGGTTTTAGCTGGGCGGGGCGTAGCCGGCCGCGACGAAGCGGTGCAGGGACGACCATGGCCATTCTTCGAGGCGCTGGCACATGCCGTGGCGCAGCGGGTTACGGTGGACGTACTCGATCAGGCGGCGGTATTCGGCGTCGTCGGGCACCAGGTGGTCCTGGTAGTGGCGGGCCCAGATCGTGCGTTCGTCGGCATTGCCCAGCCCCGATTTGCGCAGCGACTTGGAAAACGCAATCTTGACCGCGCGCCAGCGGGCAGCGCAATCGTGATCGCCGGGAGGAAGGGTCCAGATCGCGTGGGCATGGTCCGGGAGCACGACCCAGGCGTCCACATGGAAGGGCTTGCGGGTGCGCACCAGGCGGATGGCTTCGCCAAAGGCGGAGATGTGGTCGGTCAGCAGCGAGCTGGCCGGATCGCGCAGCCTTACCGTAAAGAAGTAGGTTCCGCCGGGAACCCGGTTACCCTGGTAGTCATTCATCAGCCTAGTCTGGGGGATGAAACCCCGCTGCCATGTCGATTCGATCAATGGGAGAGGCGGCTCCCAGGCGGCCTCAGCTGTGAGAATCTTACACAATTGGTATCCGGGCTGACGTTCGCTTGCCTATCGGAAAGCAAAAAAAAGCTCCCCGAAGGGAGCTGGTGACGACGCTTACACTGTCAGCGGCTTGTAGCGAATGCGCTTCGGCTTGGCGCCTTCTTCACCCAGTCGCTTCTTCTTGTCGGCTTCATACTCTTGGTAGTTACCGTCGAAGAAGGTGACCTGCGAATTGCCCTCGAAGGCCAGGATGTGCGTTGCGATACGGTCGAGGAACCAGCGGTCGTGCGAGATCACCATCACGCTGCCGGCGAACTCGAGCAGCGCATCTTCCAGCGCGCGCAGGGTTTCCACGTCGAGGTCGTTGGACGGTTCGTCCAGCAGCAGGACGTTGCCGCCCTGAAGCAGCGTCTTGGCCAGGTGCAGGCGGCCACGTTCACCACCGGAGAGGTTGCCGACGATCTTCTGCTGGTCCGAACCCTTGAAGTTGAAGCGGCCCAGGTAGGCGCGCGACGGCATTTCGAAGCGGCCGACGGTGAGCATATCGGCGCCGCCCGAAACGTCCTCGAAGACCGACTTCTTGTCCGACAGTTCGTCGCGGTGCTGGTCGACGATCGAGACCTTGGCGGTCTTGCCGATCACGACTTCGCCGCTGTCCGGCTGCTCTTTGCCCGTGATCATCTTGAACAGGGTCGACTTACCGGCGCCGTTCGGGCCGATGATGCCGACAATCGCACCCGGCGGCACGGTGAACGACAGGTTGTCGATCAGCAGGCGGTCGCCGAAGGCCTTCGACACGTTCTTGAATTCGATGACTTCGTTGCCCAGGCGCTCGGCCACAGGGATGAAAATCTCCTGGGTCTCGTTGCGCTTCTGGTATTCGTGCTCGGACAGCTCGTTGAAGCGGGCCAGGCGGGCTTTCGACTTGGCCTGGCGCGCCTTCGGATTCTGGCGCGACCATTCGAGTTCCTTCTGCAGCGCCTTCTGGCGCGCCGATTCGGTCGACTCTTCCTGCTTCAGGCGGGCCTGCTTCTGGTCCAGCCACGAGCTGTAGTTGCCCTTCCATGGAATGCCGCTGCCGCGGTCCAGTTCCAGGATCCACTCGGCCGCGTTGTCGAGGAAGTAGCGGTCGTGGGTGATGCCGACCACGGTGCCGGGGAAGCGCAGCAGGAACTGCTCCAGCCAGTCGACCGATTCCGCGTCGAGGTGGTTGGTCGGCTCGTCGAGCAGCAGCATGTCCGGCTTGGACAGCAGCAGCTTGCACAGCGCCACGCGGCGCTTCTCGCCGCCCGACAGCACGGCGATCTTCTGGTCCCAAGGCGGCAGGCGCAGCGCGTCGGCGGCCATTTCCAGCTGCAGGTTCAGGTTGCCGCCATCGGACGAGGAAATGATCGCTTCCAGGCGCGCCTGCTCGGTGGCGAGCGCGTCGAAGTCCGCGTCTTCATCGGCATAGGCCGCGTACACAGCTTCGAGCTTGGCTTGCGCTTCAAACGCTTCGCCCAGGCCCGATTCCACTTCCTGGCGCACGGTGAGTTCTGGATTGAGTTGCGGTTCCTGCGGCAGGTAGCCGATGTTCAGGCCCGGCATCGGGCGCGCTTCGCCCTGGATGTCGGTATCGATGCCCGCCATGATTTTCAGCAGGGTGGACTTGCCGGAGCCGTTCACGCCCAGCACGCCGATCTTGGCGCCTGGGAAAAATGAGAGCGAAATGTCTTTCAGAATCTGGCGTTTCGGCGGAACAATTTTGCCGACGCGGTTCATGGTATAGACGTAATTTGCCATTGAATATCTCGGTTAAAGCGAAAGGTCAACAGGATACAGTAATCGGCAGGGCTTATGGCCGTTTCACATCCATTTCACAGGGCGGCGCGCAAGCTGGGGGTCATTCATTACTCAGGAGAACAACATGACCCGCACTTTCCTCCGCATCGCCGCCTGGCTGGCGGCCATCCTGGCCATTTTCGCCGCGCTCGCATGGGGACGTTACCTCAGCTACGACCTCGACAGCATCCCGAAGGCCAACCCGCATGCCGCCCCGGCCGACCTGGCCTACCTCAAGCAGGCAGTGAGCGAACAGCGCGGCCGCATACTGGCGGTCGTCAGCAGCGCCGAGCGAGGCGGCCCGCTGAACAAAAAAGCGGGCTACGAACTGACCGAATTGTCGCGCGCCTATTACGCGTTCAAGGTCAACGGCTATCAAGTGGACGTCGCATCGCCGCAGGGCGGCAAGCCGCCGGCCCGGATCGATACCGAGGACATGCAGGACATCGACTACGCTTTCCTCAACGACGCCGAGGCCCAGGCAAAAGTCAACCAGTCGATTCCGCTGGGCCGGGTGGACGCGGCGCGCTACGACGCGGTCTACTTCGTCGGCGGCAAGGGCGCGATGTTCGACCTGCCGGGCAATGCCGACGTCGCGCGCATCGTGCTGGCCGTCGCGCAGCGTGGCGTGGTCGGCGCGGTCTGCCATGGTCCCGCCGCACTGCTGGGCGTAACCACGGCCGACGGCAAGCCTTTCGTCGCCGGCAAACGGATGACCGGCTTCACCAACGATGAAGAGCTGTTCCTGGACGCGAACGCGCGCGCGCGCTTCCCCTTCCTGCTGCAGGACCGCGCGCTCGACCGCGGCGCGCAGTTCGTCTCGGCGCCCAATTACCTTGACCACACCATCGTCGACGGCCGCCTGGTGACGGGACAGAATCCGTGGTCGACATGGTCGACCGTCGAGGCGATGATCAAGGCGCTGGGCCACGCGCCGGTTGCGCGGGAGCCGGGCCTTGATGAAAACAGCGTGCGCATGCTGGCCGCCTACCAGCGCGGCGGCCTGGCCGCGGCCCGCGCCGAGCAGGAGCGCGTTGCGCGATTTGATAAGATGCTGGTACTGATGCACGCGCTGGTGGCTGCGATGGAGTGGCGCCTCGCCGACGCATTCCAGCTACAGCGCCTGGTAAACCGTTAAAGGACCGCAGTCCGTGCACATACTCGTCGTCGAAGACCATGCGCCCCTGGCGCGCAACCTGGCCGAAGGCCTGGAGCAGCATGGCCACAGCGCCGACTTTGCCGCCGACGGCGCGCACGGGCTGCAGCTTGCGCTCGACAACCATTACGACCTCGTACTGCTCGACCTGACCTTGCCGGGCCTCGACGGGCTCGAAGTGTGCCGGCGGTTGCGCGAACAGCATGCGCGCCGCATTCCGGTGCTGATGCTGACCGCGCGCGACGCGCTGCACGACAAGCTGGCGGGCTTCGACAGCGGCGCCGACGATTACCTGGTCAAGCCATTCGCGCTCGAAGAACTGCTGGCGCGCTGCCATGCGCTGGCGCGGCGCCACACGCTGCACCAGCATCACACTTTAGCGATTGGGAGCCTGGCCATCGACCGCCAGGCCCAGACGGCCGCGCGCGATGGGCAGCCGCTGCGCCTCCACCCGGCCGGCTACCAGATATTGCTGGCGCTGGCCGAAGCGCACCCGCGCACGGTGACGCGCTCGGAACTGACGCATGCCTTGTGGCGCGACGATCCGCCCGACTCGGATGCGCTGCGCAGCCACATGTACCTGCTGCGCCAGGCGCTGGACAAGCCGTTCGCGCGCCCGATGCTGCTGACAGTGCACGGCGTGGGTTTTCGTATCGACGCAGCCGCATGAGCGCCAGGCCATATAGCCTTCGCCGCAGGATTGTCGGCGCGTTCACCGTGTTTGCGCTGGCAACGGCGCTGTGCTTCTCCGCATTCAGCCTGGTGTTCGTGTACACGGTCGAGGACAGCTTCTTCGACAACATGCTGCGCCAGGAGACCGCGCACCAGCTGCGGGGCGGCGGGCAGCCGGTCAAGCCGCTGCGCGACTTTGTCAGCATCCACCGCGACAAAAGCACCTTTCCGGCCGACCTGGCGCGCCAGTTCGATGGCGGGCGCGAATACTTCGGCGACGCAGGCCGCCACTACCATGTGGTGCCGCCAGGCGCGGCGCCGTATTACATCGTCGCCGAAGTAAGCCGTGAGCTGGTGGTGCGCCCGCGCCTGCCTTTCCTGGCCGGCGTGCTTGGCGTACTCGCGCTGGCGATGGTGGCGCTGACCGCGGGCTTCGGCTACTGGCTGGCGCGCCGCGCGACCGCGCCGCTCGACCGCCTGGCGACGCTGGTCGCGCGGGCGGAGCCGGGGCGGCTGCCGCGCGGCTTTGCGCGCGAATTCCCGGACAACGAAATCGGCGCACTGGCGAAGGGGCTGGAGCAGGCGATGGACCGGATCGCCGACTTCATCGAACGCGAGCAGCACTTCACGCGCGACGCCAGCCACGAGCTGCGCACGCCGCTGGCCGTGGTTGGCGGTGCGGCGCGCCTGCTGGCCGGCCAGCCGCTGGCGCCGCAACAGGCGGCGCAGGTACAGCGCATCGCAGCGGCGTCGCAGGCGATGGCGCAATCGGTCGACACCCTGCTGGCGCTGGCCCGCGAACACCTCGGCCAGGCGCCGTTGGCCGAACCTGTGCTCCTGCTGCCGCTGGTTGAAAGCGTGGTGGTCCAGCATGCGCACCTGCTCGACGGCAAAGCGGTGGAGGTAGTGGTGGACGTGGACGCGAAGGATTGCGCGGTGTGCCGCCGCGGCGCGCTGTCGATTTTGCTGTCCAACCTGGTCAGCAACGCGTTCGGCCACACGATGGCCGGGCAGGTCCGCATCGCCGTTGATCAGGGCTGCCTGGTGGTGACGGACAGCGGGCCTGGCATCGCGCCCGGCCTGCACCAGGCGGGCGCGAAAGGGGAGGCCAGTAAAGGCCTGGGGCTGGGCCTGTCGATTGTCGGCCGGCTGGCCGCACGGAGCGGAATCGGGCTGGAGATCGAAAGCGCCGCCGGCACTGGAACCCGCGCGGTGTTGCGCTTTTAGAAAGCAGCTGTGTTGATCAGGGCTGCTTCAAGTTGCCAATGACACTGGCTACCTTGGCGGTAATCATATCGACTGCCGGGCCATTGGCGCCGTGGGGCAAGATGACGTCGGCGTGGCGCTTGGTTGGCTCGATGAATTGCTTGTGCATCGGGCGTACCGTGTCCAGGTACTGGCCGACGATGCTGTCGAGCGTTCGGCCGCGTTCGGCGATATCCCTTTGCATGCGGCGAATGAAGCGAACGTCCGGAGCGGTGTCGACAAAGATCTTCAGCGACATCATTTTGCGCAGGTTCGCGTCGTACAAGGCAAACAGGCCTTCGATCACGATGACCGGCGCCGGGTTGACCAGGATGGTCTTGTTTGACCGGTTGTCGATTGTAAAATCGTACTCCGGCATCTGGATCGCTTCGCCAGCGCGCAAGGCGCGTACATGCTCTACCAACAGTGGCCAGTCAAAGGCCTGGGGATGGTCGTAATTCTGCTTGCGGCGGACCTCGGGGGTGAGGCCGGATTGGTCGCAGTAGTAATCGTCCTGCATCACGACCGATACCATGTCAGGGCCGAACGACGCCAGTACTTGCTGGGACACCGTTGACTTGCCGCTGCCGCTTCCGCCAGCGACGCCAATGACAAACGGATGGAAGGAAATCTCATTCATCCCCGAATGAT
The DNA here is from genome assembly GCF_020831365.1 of Massilia agrisoli. Classification (GTDB taxonomy): domain Bacteria; phylum Pseudomonadota; class Gammaproteobacteria; order Burkholderiales; family Burkholderiaceae_D; genus Telluria_A; species Telluria_A agrisoli. The sequence continues at coordinate 25,710 of NZ_JAJHPV010000009.1, read as the reverse complement.
ACCGGAGCGGCGACCGAACTGACAGTGCCCGGCGGATCCTGGCGGGCGACACCGCAACGAACTGTAGCTTAAGCTGAAGGACGGCTGGCGGTAAAAACAACGCGCCAGGCTCAACCACATGCATAGGGGTGATAACGATGAACAGTCGGAGCTTGCTGTCCTCCATCCTGATCGGCGCGGTAGCAAGCGCGCGATCGATGACGCCAATGGCCACGATCGCGGCGGCGCGCCTGGCCGGGCGTCGTACGCCTGGCGAACTATTCCTGCTGGATCGGCCCCTGTTCAAGTTCGGTGCGCTGGCGATGGGGGCCGGGGAACTACTTGGCGACAAGATGAAGACCGCGCCCGACCGGACCGCCGCCCTGGGCTTGCTGGCGCGCGTCATGAGCGCCGGGATCGCGGGCGCGGCGTTGGCGCCGCAGGGGCGCGAGCGTACCGGAGCCGCAGTGGCGGTCGCTACCGCAGTCCCGCTTGCCTACCTGACGCTCGCCGGCCGCAAGGAGGCGATGGCGCGCATCGGCCAGACCCGCAGCGGCCTGGTTGAAGACGCTTTGATGGTCGCTGCAGGTGCGGCGATCGTGGCCTTGTCAACGCAACCGGCCCGCGCCTGACCGGCGCCCATCCGCACGCTTAGTTCGAGCGCTTCCACAGCCCTTCGGCGGCGTACAGCGCCAGCGCGCTCCAGATCATCAGGAAGCCGATCAGCTTGCCCGAGGTGAAGGCTTCGTGGAACAGGAAGATGCCCAGTGCGAACTGGATGGTCGGGCCGATGTACTGCAGCAGGCCGAGCACCGACAGCGGGATCTTGCGCGCGCCCGCGGCAAACAGCAGCAGCGGAATGGCGGTGATCGGCCCGGCGGCGACCAGCAGCCAGCGGGTGCTGTCGGAGGCCGTGTTGATGAAGGAGTTCTCGCCATTCATCGACAGCCACGCCACATAGCCCGCCGCGAATGGGAACAGCAGCATGGTTTCGAACGACAGGCCTTCCAGCGCGCCCAGCGCGGCCGTCTTGCGCATCAGGCCATACAGACCGAAGGACGCGGCCAGCAACAGGGCAATCCATGGCATGCGGCCGGCGTCCCACGCCAGCCAGGCCACGCCGCATGCGGCCAGCGCAATCGCCGCCCACTGGCCGCGGCGCAAGCGCTCCTTCAGCACCACGTAGCCCAGCATGACGTTGACCAGCGGGTTGATGAAGTAGCCCAGGCTCGATTCAATCACGTGCCCGTTGTTGACCGCCCAGATGTACAGCAGCCAGTTCCCTGACAGCAGCAGCGAGCTGATGGCGAAACTGCCGATCACGCGCGGCTGGCCCATCAGCGGCCGCACCCATGCCCACTGGCGCCGCACGGTCAGCACGATCATCAGGAACAGCAGCGACCAGACCACGCGGTGGACCAGGATCTGGGTCGGCGGCACCTCGTTCAGCGCGTGGAAGTAGAGAGGGAACAGGCCCCAGCACAGGAAGGCCAGGGCGGCGGACAGGATGCCGGTGCGCATGAGGAACAATCAAAAGAATTCGCTAGGACAACATTATCGCTGAGTTGAAAAATCGCCGCTGGCGCTGGCTCCTTATTGAAAGAGCCACACCGGTGCGTCGATGGTAAAGTGCATCCGGACACAAACCCAATTCCACTTGCAAATTGCCTTTCCTTGGCATATTGTGCAACGCATCAAAACAACAATAAGGTGCAATTTTGACCTCGGATCACAGGAAAAGCAGTATTGCTGGCCTGACGCTGGCCGCCGTCGGCATCGTCTACGGCGACATCGGCACCAGCCCGCTCTACACGCTGAAAGCTGTTTTCGACCCCACCCACGGCCTCGCGCTCAACACTCCCAACCTGCTCGGCATCCTGTCGCTGATCTTCTGGGCGCTGACCATGATCGTTTCGCTGAAGTACGTCACCCTGGTACTGCGCGCCGATAACCGCGGCGAGGGCGGCGTCATGGCGCTGATGGCGCTGGCGCTCAATTCAGTCACCAAGGCCTCGGGCTGGTATGTGCCGCTCATGATGCTTGGCGTCTTTGGCGCCACCATGTTCTACGGCGACAGCGTGATCACCCCCGCCATTTCGGTGCTTGGCGCAATCGAAGGCCTCGAAGTCGCCGCGCCGGGCATGAAGCAGTATGTGGTGCCTATCTCGATGGTGGTGCTGGTCGGGCTGTATTCGCTGCAGTCGCGCGGCACCGGCGGTATCGGCCGCTGGTTCGGCCCGGTCATGGTGGTGTGGTTCATTGCGCTGGCTGCGATGGGCATCGTGAACATCATCGAGGCGCCGCAGATCCTGGCGGCGCTCAACCCGTTGCATGCGCTGCGCTTCATGCTGGAAAACGGCTTCATCGCATTCATTGCGCTGGGCGCGGTGGTGCTGGCGATCACTGGGGCCGAAGCGCTGTACGCCGACATGGGCCACTTCGGCAAGAAGCCGATCCGGCTCGCGTGGTTCACGGTGGCCTTCCCGGCGCTGGCGCTGAACTACCTGGGCCAGGGCGCGGTACTGATCAATCATCCGGAAGCGGTATCGAACCCGTTCTACAACCAGCTGGGCAGCTGGAGCGTGTACCCGCTGGTGCTGTTGTCGACGATGGCGGCGGTGATCGCATCGCAAGCCACCATCTCAGGCACCTTCTCGATGACCAAGCAGGCCATCGCGCTTGGCCTGCTGCCGCGCATGCGGGTGTTGCATACGTCGGCCAGCGAGATCGGCCAGATCTACATTCCAGCCGTGAACTGGCTGCAGCTGGCCGTTGTGCTGCTGGCGGTGGTGTCGTTCGGGTCGTCCGACGAACTGGCCGGCGCCTACGGCATTGCCGTCACCGCGACCATGCTGTGCACCACCATCCTGACCTTCTTCGTCACCCGCTACCGCTGGCACCTGCCGCTGGCGCTGTGCTTCGCTGCGACCGGCTTCTTCTTCGTGATCGACGTGATGCTGCTGTCGTCGACCGCGCTGAAGCTGTTCCACGGCGGCTGGTTCCCGCTGCTGCTCGGCGCGATCCTGTTCACCGCGATGATGACCTGGAAGCACGGCCGCGAGCTGGTGTTCCAGAACCTCCAGAAGCACGCGATCCCGCTGCCCGATTTCCTCGACTCGCTGTTCGTGGCGCCGCCGGCGCGCGTGTACGGCACCGCCATCTTCCTGCGCGGTGAAAGCGATGGCGTGCCGCACGCGCTGCTCCACAACCTGTCGCATAACAAGGTGCTGCACGAGCGCGTTGCGTTCCTGACGGTGCATATCATGGAAGAGCCATGGGTGCCAGAAAGCGAACAGGTCAAGATCGTCGACCTGGGGCACATGTGCTACCAGCTGAACGTGTATTACGGCTTCAAGGATGAACCGGATATCCCGCACATCCTCAAGCTGGCAGCCGCGGGCGGCTTGGAGTTCGAAATGATGGAGACCTCGTTCTTCATCGCGCGCCAGACGGTGATCTCGGCGCCGGGCGGCGGCATGTCGCCATGGCGCGAACACCTGTTCGTGGCGATGTCGCGCAATGCGCGCGGCGCGGCGGACTATTACCAGATTCCCCCCAACCGGGTAATCGAGCTGGGCACCCAGATCGCCATCTGACAATTGCCGCGTGCGCTTGATGAATTCGCAACGTCCATGGCGCGCGAATGATCTGGCGCAGACCCTGGAACGCCGCGCGCCAGCATGCTTGGGATTCCAATCGAAAGGAATCCCGCCATGTTTTCAAAAGCCAAAATTGCAGGCATGCTCGCGGCACTGGGGCTGTGGGCTCCACCCGCGCTGGCCGCGCCTTTGTATTCCATCACGGCATTGCCGGCCAATACTTACGCACACGCGATCAATAACGCCGGCCAGGTCGTGGGCGACGTCGGCGTCGGCGGCGAAGGGCACGCATTCATCTGGTCCGGGGGCGTGCTGACCGACCTGGGCGCCGCCGGCAACATGAGCAGCGCGCGCGCCATCAGCAGCAATGGCCTGGTGGCCGGGTACACGAGCTCAAGCGAGCAGAGCCGCGCCTTCCTTTACGACGGCAGGAGCATGGCGCCGCTTGGCACGCTTGGCGGGGCCAGCAGCTTCGGGCTGGGCGTCAACGCCGCAGGGCAGGTGGCGGGCCAGTCCAACAACGCTGCGGGCGAGTTCCGCGGCTTTCTCTTTTCCGATGGCCAGATGCGCGACATCGGCACGCTCGGCGGCGATTTTGCGCTCGCCACGGCCATCAACAATGCGGGGCAGGTGGCCGGCGAATCCTCGGTCAGTATGGAACCGGGGCCCGGCACGCCTGTGCACGCCTTCATCTATGAGAACGGTGCGATGCGCGACCTGGGGACGCTCGGCGGCAGCCTCAGCAGCGCGGCCGCCATCAACGACGCCGGCCAGGTCGCGGGCCATTCCTACACCGCCGGCAGCGTTGAGCATGCTTTCCTGTACACCGACGGCATCATGATTGACCTCGGCACCCTGGGCGGCGGGCGCAGCTTTGCGTACGGCCTCAACGGGCTTGGGCAGGTGGTCGGCACTTCCGGCCTCGCAGGCGACTTCGACAGCCGCGCATTCCTCTACAGCGGCGGCGCGATGACCGACCTGAATTCGCTGATCGACCCGGCGTCGGGCTGGGTGCTGCACGAGGCGCGCGGCATCAATGACATGGGCCAGATCGCGGCCTTTGGCTGCATGGGCGACAACTGCCAGGCCTTGCTGCTGGAGGTGGTGCCGCAGATTCCGGAGCCCGGCACCGTGATGCTGATGCTGGCGGGGCTGGGCGTGCTGGCGGCCGGACGGGCTAGCGCAGCATCTCGACGTGCATGATGCCGTCTTCGTCGTAGGGCTCGGACACGGTCTTGAAACCGAAGCTGCCGTAGAAGGCTTCGAGGTACTGCTGGGCGCCGATGCGGATGCGGTGGCCCGGGTACAGCTGTTCGGCGCGCGCGATGCCCTCACGCAGCAGCTCGCGGCCGATGCCGGTGCCGCGCGCAGCAGTTGTCGACAGCACCCGGCCGATGGACATCTCGGCGTACTTCACGCCGGGCGCGATCACGCGCAGGCAGGCGGCCAGCTGGCGCTTGCCGTCGATAACACGCCAGCCCAGCAGGTGCCAGGCATCCTGGTCGTAGCCGTCCAGGTCGGGATAGAGGCATTGCTGTTCAAGGACAAACACGTTCTGGCGCTGGGCCAGCATCTCGTACAGGTCTGCGTTGGGGAGGTCAGCAAAGCTGCTCCACTGCCATTCGGTCATGCGGAAAATCCTTTTAATCTTTAAGCGGCGGTCTCGAAACCTTCGAGCACGTTGACGACATTGATGCCGATTTCATCGACGGCGTAACCGCCTTCGAACACGAAGGCGGTGGGCAGCCCGAGGTAGCCCAGGCGTTCGCCGATGCGCAGGAAATCGGCGCTTTGCAAGGTGAATTTCGAGATCGGGTCGCCGGCCCAGGTGTCGACGCCGAGCGACACCACCAGCGCGTCCGGCGCATAGCTGTTGATCCGGATGCAGGCCGTCTCCAGCGCGGCGAACCACTGCGCCGGGGTGGCGCCTGCCGCCAGCGGCAAATTCATGTTGTAGCCAAGGCCGGCGCCTGTCCCGGTTTCATCGGCATAGCCCAGGTAGAACGGAAACTCGGTACGCGGGTCGCCGTGGATCGACACGAACAGCACATCGTCGCGGCCATAGAAAATGCTCTGCGTGCCGTTGCCGTGATGGTAGTCGATGTCGAGGATGGCGACCCTTTTTGCACCGTCGTCGAGCAGGTGCTGGGCCGCGAGCGCCGCGTTATTCAGGAAGCAGTAGCCGCCGAAGAAATCGGCGCCTGCATGGTGGCCGGGCGGACGGGTCAGCGCGAACGTGCCCTTCTCGCCAAGGCGCAGCGCATGCGCGGCGTTGACGGCGCAGTCGGCGCCGGTCTTGGCGGCGATCCAGGTGCCGGCAGTCAGCGGGGTGCCGCTGTCCATCGAGTACAGGCCCATGCGGGCGCAGAAGTTTTCCGGCTCGACGTCGTCACGCAGGCTGCGCACCGGCCACACGGCGGGGAAGGCGTCCTTGGTCGCATTGGCCGGGTCGAGCGCCAGCCATTCGCTCCAGGCGGTGCGCAGGAAGTGCAGGTAGCGCGGCGTGTGGATGCGTTCGAGCGACACCAGCGGCACGCCGTGCGGCGTGACGACCTGGCCTAAACCGCGGCGCGCGAATTCGGCGACGACGAGGTCCGCGCGTTCCGGCTTTTCAAAGCACGGCACCATCTCGCCGCGGAAGATCTCGAAGCGGCCGCGGTGCTGCGCGTGGTGTTCGTTGTAAAAGGCGAGCACGCGGGGCCTTCGATTAGTCGCCGCACAGGGTGCTGCTGTTGTAGGCGGCGACAAAGTCGTCGAAGCTGCCGGTGTCCGTCTGTTCGATGCGCGCCTGTTCGGCCAGCGACGCGGCCGCCATCTCGGCGAACATCGCTTCTTCGGCCGGCATCAACGGGCTTTCGCGGAACCAGGCCGCGTGCAGTTCGCTCTGGCGAAGGCCAAAGGCCGCACTGGAGCCGAGCGCGCGCACTTCTTCGAGCACGCGCGCCGATGGCGTCAGCGCCGGGTTGGCGATCTTCGCCTCCTGCACCGCCAGCGACGCCGCGTGCACGCCGGCTTCGTTGTGCTGCTCGTCGAGCAGCGCGGCAATCGGCCGGATGCGGTCGATCAGTTCGCGCGCCCATTCCTGCAGCGGGACTTCCTCGCCATGGCGGGTCAGGGTCAGGCCAGGCTTGCGGCCTTCCTTGACGGTACGCGAGAAGTTACGCGCGTGGACCTGGCTTTCGATGCCATCGATCACCGGGCTCTCGTCTAGCGCGCAGAACAGCAGGAAGGCGTCGAGGAAGCGGCCCGTTTCGACGCTGATGCCGACCGGTTCGAACGGGTCGACGTCAAGGCAGCGCACCTCGATGTACTGGACGCCGCGGCGGCACAGGGCCTGCACCGGGCGTTCGCCGGTGCGGATCACGCGCTTCGGGCGGATCGTCGAATAGTATTCATTCTCGATCTGCAGCACGTTGGTCGACAGCTGGATCCACTCGCCGTCCTTCTTGGTGCCAAGCTCCTGGTAAGGCGGGTAGGGGCGGTTGACCGCATCCATCAGGGTGGTGACGTAGCTTTCGAGCGAATTCTCGTGCGGGGTCAGGCCCGACTGCGCGGCGTTCTGGTAACCGAGGTCGCTCATGCGCAGGCTGGTGGCATACGGCAGGAACAGGGTATCTTCGGACAGCGTTTCGAGGTTGTTCGGGCGGCCGCGCAGGAAGCTTTTCGACAGCGCCGGCGAGGCGCCGAACAGGTACATCAGCAGCCAGCTGTAACGGCGGAAGTTGCGGATGGTGGCGATATAGCCTTCCGACTGGAAGTCGCGCAGCGGGCAGCGGCGTTCTTCGGGTATGCCTTCGTTGGCCGACAGCAGCTGCCAGAATTTTTCAGGGAGCGAGTAGTTGTAATGGATGCCGGCGATGCACTGCATCGCCTTCCCGTAGCGCAGCGCCAGGCCACGTCGGTACACGTGCTTGAGCATGCCGATGTTGGACGTGCCGTAGTACGCGATCTGGATATCTTCTTCCTCCGGCAGCTCGCATGGCATCGATTCGCTCCACAGCATCTCGTCGCCCATGTGCTGGTAGGCGAAGCGGTGGATCGCGTCGAGCTGGTGCAAGGTGGTGGCGATGTCGTGTTCCGCCGGGGTGATAAATTCCAGCAGGGCTTCAGCGTAGTCGGTGGTGATTTGCGGGTGGGTGAGCGCGGATCCCAGCGCTACCGGATGCATGGTCGCCGCGAGCTTGCCGCGCGGGTCAATGCGCAGCGTTTCACGCTCGATCCCGCGCAGTCCCTGGCCCAGGATGGAACGGTGCTCGTCGTCGTCGAGAAGTGCCAGGCGGCGGCTTAATTGGTTGGACACTTGGGATCCTTTCTTCTACTGCTAAGTTGTGAGTTGTGCAGAGATTAACCGAAAATCGGGGACTGCGTCTGGCGTCTCCCGATTTTGCTGACCCACCTTATTTTCAGCTCCCATTTGCCGCTCGCGCAGGGGCGGGATGGGACGCCGCTTCCAGCGATTCCTCGATCCAGCGCCCGACCTGGCGCTCCAGGATCGGCAGCGGCAGCGCGCCATTGCCCAGCACCGCTTCGTGGAACTGGCGCACGTCGAAGCGCTCGCCCAACACCATTTGCGCGCGCGCCCGCAGCGCCTGGATGCGCAGCTGGCCGGCCTTGTACGCCAGTGCTTTCGCTGGCTGCGCGATGTAGCGGTCCACTTCGATTTCATTGTCGGCCAGCGCGTTGGCGGTGTTGGCGTTGAGGTAGTCGATGGCCTGCTGGCGCGACCAGCCCATGGCGTGGATGCCGGTGTCGGCCACCATCCGCGCCGCGCGCAGCAGTTCGGAATTGAGCTGGCCGAAGGCCGAAAAGGCATCCTTGTAGAAGCCCATCTCGTAGCCCAGCGACTCGGCGTACAGCGCCCAGCCTTCGCCGAAGGCAGGGTACCAGGCGTGGCGGCGAAACGCCGGCAGCCCCGCCAGCTGGTGCGCGCGCGCGACCTGGAGGTGATGCCCCGGCACGCCCTCGTGCAGGGCCAGCGCCTCGACCTCCCAGATCGGGCGCGCATCGAGCCGCGCGGTATTGACCACCAGCCCGGCCGGGCGCAAGGCGCTGCCCTCTTCATAGTAGGCGCCGCCGACTGCCTCGCCGTTTTCGCGCGCGGCCGGCTTGACGACCAGGTCTTCGGCGGGCAGCGTCAGGAACAGCCGCCCAAGCCGGGCGTTGGCGCGTCCCATCACCTTGCGGTAGCGCGCCAGCAGCTTGTCGGGGGACTTGAAGAACAAGCGCCTGTCGCTGTTGGCGAACGCGGAGAACTGGGCAAACGAGCCGTGAAAGCCGGTACGCGCGATCGTGCCGCGCATGAGCGCGCGGATGCGGTCGACTTCGCGCAGGCCGAGGGCGTGCACGTCCAGCGGCGCCAGCGAGCCGCCGGTCTGCTGCGCCACCAGCAATGCGTAGTATTCCGCGCCGCCGGGCAGGGCAGATGCGGATATGGTGTCGCGCGCGGCGGGCAGGTACTCGGTGCGGATGAACGCTTCGAGCGCCTGCAGCGCGGGAGCGACTTTGGTGCGCAGCGCCGCCGGCCCGGCGGCGGCGAACTCCTCGCGCGCGGCCGGCGTGATGGTGGCCGGTATGCTGCCAAAGGGCGCGGCCAGCGGGCCGCTTTCGATCGATTCGCGCATGGCGCGCAGCATGGCCGGCACGCCGGCCATTGTGGTCTTGGGTGCGACCCAGCCGGTGACCATCCCTTCGCGCATCTGTTCAACCAGGCCGTCCACATGGGCCGGCACGGCGTCGAGGCGCGCGAGGTAGTTGCGGTAGTCGCTCTCGGACGCAAACGGCGTCGAGGCGACCATCTGCGCAAAACGGATGTGCAGGCCGTCCTGGTTCGAGATGGGCTGCAGCTGGTAGGGATAGAACGCCAGCTGCCTGAGGATTTCTTCCTGCTCGTGGATGAACAGCTCAAGCGACAGCCGGTCCTGGCCCTGCAGGCGCTCGGTGGCGATGGCGCGCGCCTGCTGCAGCATGGCGCGGTGGTGCAGCAAGGCCGCGCGGCTGGCGGCCAGCGAGGTGTCGGACAGCGTATGGTTGAAACGGTGTTCGCCAATGGCGGTGGCGTAGTCGGGACGTGCCTGCAGGCGCCACTGCCAGTCTGCCGTAAACAGCGCCCGCGCCTGTTGTTCCGCCGTGTCCACGGCCCCCGCCACCAGCGGCAGCAAGGAGAAAACACAGATGGCGAACAGTTTGCGCATGCAGAGCTCCCTGGGGTGGGTAGCCATTCTAGCAAAGGCTAACATGGCGGGTAGCGCCTACGGTGCGCGCCCGCCGGTGACACGCTCGATTCCGGCCAGGTCGCGCCAGCTTGCTACGTCGACATATCCGTGTTCTTCCAGTAACTGTCGCACCTGCGCGGCCTGGTCGTAGCCGTGTTCCATCAGCAGCCAGCCGCCGGGTTCGAGGTGGCCGGGGGCGCCTGCGATGATGATGCGCAGCGCCGACAGGCCATCGGCATGGTCGGTCAGCGCGCCGCTCGGTTCAAAGCGCAGGTCGCCCTGGGACAAGTGCGCGTCGCCTTTGGCGATATACGGCGGGTTGGACACCACCATGTCGAAGCGTTCGCCGGAAATCGCGGCAAACCAGTCGCTTTGCACCAGGCGCACGCGGGCGCCGTTGGTGACGGCGTTCTGGCGCGCGATGTCGAGCGCGGCGGGGCTGACGTCGAGTGCCGTCACCTGGGCGTCGCGGCGCGTGTGGGCGATCGCGACGGCGATGGCGCCGCTGCCGGTGCCCATGTCGAGCACCCGCCCTTGCTGCGGCAAGTGGGCCAGTGCCAGTTCAACCAGCAGTTCGGTGTCGGGACGGGGAATCAGCACCGCGCTGGTGACCCGGAAGTCGAGCCCGAAGAACTCGCGCCGGCCGACGATGTAGGCGATCGGCTCGCCGTGCAGGCGGCGCTCGACCAGCGCCGCAAGCGTGGCCGCTTCGGTATCGGTGATCGTGCGTTCGGACTGGGTGATCAGGCCGACCCGGGTCAGGCCGAGCGCGTGGCACAGCAGGATGCGGTTCTCCAGCGGCTCAAGCGGCAGCCCCGCCTGCAGCGCCGCGACCGTGGCGCCAGCCTTGACATCCATCAGCGGCTGCGGCGCACCAGCGCGAACAGCAGCGCGATGGTGATGATGACGAACCAGACCCCCGACCACTGCGGGATCGACAGGCCGAACAGGGTGTCGCGCGCGTCTTCGCACAGGCCGTCGGCGCGGAACAGCCACGGCATGACTTCGGCGGTCGGGATCTTGTTGAGGAAGGTCTCCATCGGGTCGATGCCGCACGAGAAGCCCGGGTTGGCCAGCACGTACAGGTGCTTGGCGACATAGCCGATGCCGGTCAGCGCGCCGGCCGCGGCGAGGACGGTCCAGACCTTCGGCTTGTTCGCCAACGCGGCCACCAGGCTGAAGATGCCCGCCGCCAGGAAGGCGTAACGCTGGATCACGCACAGGGGGCAGGGGAGCATATCCTTGGCGTGCTGCAGGTAAAGGGCAAACCCGACCAGCGCAAAACAGGTTGCGGCTACGGCCAGGAGCAGGGTGCGGTTGTTGGGCATCGTCTCGTCCAGTGAAGGGTTGTTAAATTTTATCTATTATTGCTGTGCAAACTTATTGCTGGCTTAATCGCCCAGCGCCGCCAGCAGTTCGGCCTGGTGTTCGGCCGCCAGCGCGTTGGTCAGCTCGGTCAGGTCGCCGTCCATGATGAAGTCGAGCTTGTACAGGGTCAGGTTGATGCGGTGGTCGGTCATGCGGCCCTGCGGGAAGTTGTAGGTGCGGATGCGCTCGCTGCGGTCGCCCGAGCCGATCAGGCTCTTGCGGGTGGCCGCTTCCTTCGACTGCTGCTCGCGCAGCTGCACGTCCTTGATGCGCGCGGCCAGCACCTTCAGCGCCGACGCCTTGTTCTTGTGCTGGCTGCGGTCGTCCTGGCATTCCACCACGATCCCGGTCGGCAGGTGGGTGATGCGCACCGCCGAATCGGTCTTGTTGATGTGCTGCCCGCCGGCGCCCGATGCGCGGTAGGTGTCGATGCGCAGGTCGGCCGGATTGATGTTGACGTCCTCGACTTCATCGGCTTCGGGCATCACGGCCACGGTGCAGGCCGAGGTGTGGATGCGGCCCTGGGTCTCGGTGGCCGGCACGCGCTGGACGCGGTGGCCGCCCGACTCGAACTTGAGCTTGGAGTAGGCGCCATTGCCGACCAGGCGCACGATGACTTCGCGGTAGCCGCCCAGGTCGGACGGCGACTCCGACACCATCTCGACCTGCCAGCGGTTACGCTCGGCGAAGCGGGTGTACATGCGCAGCAGGTCGCCGGCGAACAGCGCCGACTCGTCGCCGCCGGTGCCGGCGCGAATCTCAAGGAAGATGTTGCGCTCGTCGTTGACGTCCTTCGGCAGCAGCATCTTCTGCAGGTCCAGTTCCAGTCCCGCCACGCGCGCCTTGCCGGCCTCGATTTCTTCCTGCGCGAAGTCCTTCATGTCCGGGTCTTGCAGCATCTCCTGTGCTTCGGCGATGTCGGCCTGGGCCCTCTGGAAGTCCTTGTACAGCGCCACCAGCGGGCCGATCTCGGCGTGCTCGCGCGTCATCTTGCGGTAGGTGTCCATGTTTGACGTGGCTTCCTGGTGCATCAGGAGTTCGTCCAGTTCCACAAGGCGGTTGGCCAGTTGGTCCAGCTTGGCCAGCATCGATGGTTTCATAGGGCTGTTCTAAAAAGGTGTAGGAGATGCGCGGGGCGCGCAGGCATGCAGATCGCCGCGCCAGGCGCGGCACAGCGGGGGCAGGGCGCTAACGGCGGCCGCGGAACAGCTGCGGCAGCAGCGACGCGAGGCGGGCGCGCTCGTCGCCCTGGGCGCGGTGCAGCGCCTGCTGCGGGCCGTGCAGGAATTTGGCGGTCAGGCCCTTGGACAGCGCTTCGAGCACCGCCTCGACGTCTTCGCCGCGCGCCAGCATCTTGCGCGCGCGTTCGAGTTCGAACAGGCGCATCGCTTCGCTGTTTTCCTGGATGTCCTGGATGACCGGGACCACGGCGCGGTCGTCCATCCAGTGCATGAAGGACTGAACCCGCGTTTCGATGATGGCTTCAGCCTGCGAGACGGCTGCCTGGCGGCTTTCGATGCCGGTCTGTACCACCTGGCCGAGGTCGTCGACGGTGTACAGGAAGGCGTCGTCAAGGCGCGCGACTTCCGCTTCGATATCGCGCGGCACCGCCAGGTCGACCATGAACATCGGCTTGTGGCGGCGCGCCTTGAGCGCGCGCTCCACCAGTCCGAGGCCGATCAGCGGCAGGGTCGATGCGGTGCACGAGATGACGATGTCGAACTGCGGCAGCTGCTCGGGCAGGGCTGACAGTGCGATGGCGCGGCCGTTGAAACGGTGCGCCAGCGCCTCGCCGCGCTGCATGGTGCGGTTGGCGATCGTGATGCTTTTCGGGTTCTGGGCCGCGAAGTGGGTCGCGCACAGCTCGATCATTTCGCCGGCGCCGATGAACAGCACGTTCTGGTCGGCGACCTTGTCGAAGATGCGCTGCGACAGGCGCACCGCGGCGGCGGCCATCGACACGCTGTGGGCGCCGATTTCGGTGGTGCTGCGCACTTCCTTGGCCACCGAGAAGCTGCGCTGGAACAGCTGGTGCAGGTAGGTGCCAAGGCCGCCCGCCTCGTCGGCGTGGCGCACCGCGTCCTTCATCTGGCCGAGGATCTGCGGCTCGCCCAGCACCATCGAATCGAGGCCGGAAGCGACCCGGAACGCATGGCGCACGGCTTCGCCCTGGGGCAGCATGTACAGGTGCGGGCGCAGTTCGGCAAAGGCCAGGCGGTGGTAGCTGGCCAGGAAGTGGGCGCTGGCGTCGAGCGGATCGGGCACCTGGCTGGCCGCGTACATCTCGGTGCGGTTGCAGGTTGACAGGATGGCCGCTTCGTCGCTGCCGCGCGAGTCCAGCCTGGCAAACCACCCGCGCGCAGCCTGTACCGCCTGGCCGAGCTGGTCAGGCGCCAGCGCCAGCTGCTCGCGAATCGAGACCGGTGCGGTGTTGTGGTTCAGGCCAACGGCGAGGAGTTGCATGTCTGTACATTATGCGGTGTGGTACCGTCATTATACCTTGACGGGTCTGGTCCTACATCAGAACAGCCCGGTATTGCTACTGTGAAAACGGTTTGGCTAAACACGTCGTTCCCGCGAAGGCGGGAATCTATAGCCCCTGTGAGCGGCCCCATGGATTCCCGCTTTCGCGGGAATGACGCCGGTAACTGAACGCAATTAGCTGGCACCCAGCTTTTCGAGCCGGTAACCGTAGCTGTAGACCGGAACCAGGCGGAAGCCGTTCTCGGGCTTGAGCTGCAGCTTGTTGCGTACGCGCGAAACGTGGGTGTCCATGGTGCGGGACGGTACATCGGTCTCGCGGATCCACACCGCTTCATGGATATAGGCGCGCGACAGCGGGCGTCCGATGTTCCGGAAGAACAACAGGGCCAGGTAGAACTCCTTGTGGGTCACGTCGATGACGGAACCGTCCATCAGCAGGCGGCCCGGCCGGGTTTCGAACACGTAGGGGCCGAACTGCAGCATCTCGGCGCCGTTCTGCGACGGGTAGGCGCGCCTGAGCATGGCCTGCACGCGCGCCACCAGCTCGCCGCGGCGCAGCGGCTTGATCATGTAGTCGCTGGCGCCGGCGCCCACGCCGGCCACGATGTCGTCCTCGCCCGCGCTGCTGGTCAGGAACATGATCGGCAGGTGGGAAGGCATTTTTTCACGCGCCCGGCGCACCACGTCCACCGCGCTCATGTCAGCAACCTGCCAGTCGAGGATCAGCATGTCGGTACTGTCCTTGCGCAAATGGGTGAGCAGCTCCTTGCCATTGTCGTAGGACTGGCAGGAATGGCCGGCGGCAGTCAGTACCTGGCAAATCAGGTCTGCCTGGCTGCGATCGTTGTCGAGGACTGCGATTCTCATAATGGTTGGTCTGACGTAAAACGTCATTGTAGGACACATCCTACATTTATTTAAAGAATAGTTACTCGAAATATAACAGCCTTTTACAAAATAAGACGTATTAGAGACACTTCTTTACTAAAAGCGGGCAGGCAGGCACGGCAGCCAGCCGTGCTCCGTACTAAATTTATAACAAGGTACACTGTAAAAACTGTGATTTCAATATTTATAAATCTCGACGGAAACTTTTAATCAGGGAGAGCGAACATGACCAGCTACGAAGCGACGCAATGGGGACCGATCCCCGTAAACAGCAAAGAAATCAATGACGTACGTGAACGCTGCCGCCAGTTGGTGCGCCGCAAGGCGATGATGGCGGCGGGCGTGTCGGCGATTCCCATTCCGGGTATCGATGTGGTGTCGGACCTGTCGATGTTCGCGAAACTGGTCGATGAGGTGAATACATCGTTCGGACTGACGCCCGAGCAGATCGACCGCCTGCAGCCCAGCCACAAGCTGATCGCCTACAAGGCGGCGGTGGGCATCGGCGGAATGTTAGTGGGAAAGATTGTGTCGCGCGAACTGCTGCTTGGCGTGTTCAAACGGATGGGAATGCGCTCGGCCGCCAAGTCGGCGACCAAGTTCGTGCCGATTGCCGGGGCGATCGCCGCGGCGGGCATTGGCTTTGCCGTGTTCCGCCACCTCG
Organism: Massilia agrisoli; assembly: GCF_020831365.1. Taxonomy (GTDB): domain Bacteria; phylum Pseudomonadota; class Gammaproteobacteria; order Burkholderiales; family Burkholderiaceae_D; genus Telluria_A; species Telluria_A agrisoli. The sequence continues at coordinate 10,516 of NZ_JAJHPV010000009.1, read as the reverse complement.
GCTACAAGCACGTCGAGGCCTGCGCCAATGTGGCGCGCGAGCTGTCCGGCGCGCAGCCGGAGCCGGCGTGGGCGGGCCCGAATGAAAAACCGGCCGCGCAGGAAGAGCACGGCCGGTTGTAAGGGTTAGCTGGCAGCTGCCCGGTCAGGCGTCCGGCAGCACCACGTTGACGTCCAGCACTTCAAGGTTGCCCTGGCGATCCAGGGAAATCTTGATGTCGTCCGCGTTGACCTTGGTGTATTTCGAAATCACTTCGATCAGCTCGCGGTGCAGCGCCGGCAGGAAATCCGGGCCGGTGCGGTTGGTGCGTTCACGCGCAATGATGATCTGCAAGCGTTCCTTGGCGGCGGTGGCGCTCTTCGGCTTCGAAGGGAACAGGAATGAGAGCAGTGCCATGTCACTTCGCCCCAAAGATGCGCTGTAGCAGCCCCGGCTTTTCGTAGCTGGTGAAGCGCAGCGGCACGTCTTCGCCCAGGAAGCGCGAAATCACATCTTCGTACGCCTCGGCAACGTCAGTACCTTTGAAATGGATGGCCGGATTGCCCTGGTTCGATGCGTGCAGCACCGATTCGGATTCCGGGATGATGCCGATCAGCGGGATGCGCAGGATTTCCTGGACGTCCTGGTAAGACAGCATTTCGTCCGCTTCAACCCGCTTCGGCGAGTAGCGCGTGATCAACAGGTGCTCCTTGACCGGCTCGGCGCCGGTCTGGGCGCGGCGCGACTTGGCCTGGATGATGCCGAGGATGCGGTCGGAATCGCGCACCGACGACACTTCCGGGTTGGTCACGATGATCGCTTCATCGGCGAAGGTCAGCGCCATCAGCGCGCCGTGCTCGATACCGGCCGGCGAATCGCAGATGATGTACTCGAAGCCCATGTTGATCATCTCGTGCAGCACGCGCTCGACGCCTTCTTCCGACAGCGCATCCTTGTCGCGCGTTTGCGAGGCAGGCAGGATGAACAGGTTGTCGCAGTGCTTGTCCTTGATCATGGCCTGGTTCAGGGTCGCTTCGCCATTGATCACGTTGATCAGGTCGTACACCACGCGCCGCTCGCAGCCCATGATGAGGTCGAGGTTACGCAGGCCGACGTCGAAGTCGAGCACGGCGGTCTTGTGGCCACGCATGGCCAGCCCGGTGGAGAAGCTGGCGCTGGAAGTGGTCTTGCCGACGCCACCTTTGCCGGACGTCACAACAATAATTCTTGCCACAGAAGGTCCTTTTCAGTATCTGGTTTTCAGGCGCGGGTAGCCGAACTGAGCGATAGTATATCGAGTCGGTCTCCGTGCAAACGGATTTGTGCAGGCCGCAGCGCCAGCTCGGGCGGGAACCCTTCGTCGAAGGTGCGGTACACCCCGGCGATGGAGACCAGCTCCGGCTGCATCGACAGCGCGAAAATGCGCGCGTCTGCATTGCCGGACGCGCCGGCGAGGGCACGCCCGTGCAAGGCGGCGTACACGTGGATGCTGCCGTCGGCAATGATTTCAGCGCCATTGTTGACGACAGCAGTAATGATCAGGTCGCAGCCGCGCGCATACACGCGCTGGCCGGCGCGCACCGGGGTATCGACAATCATCGTCCCGATTGGCGCGGCTGCCGCCGGGGCGGGTGCGACGGCGGGTGTGGCAGCGGGCGCCGGGGCGGGCGCTGCGGCCGGTGCCGGCGCGGTTTCCTCGCGCGGCTTGGCGCCGCTGCTGCCGTCGTCGATCGACAGGCCGCGCGCGCGGATCGCATCGGCCATGGCCGGGGTCGCGCCGCGCACCGCCACCGCGTTCAGGCGGTATTTCTTCAGCACATCAACCAACTGGTCCCAGTCGATGTAGGGCAGGTCGGCGGCGATGGCGCCGACGTCGATCACGGCGAATTCATCTTCGAAGAAGTCGGACACGCCGCCGGTCATCTGCTTCAGGGCGGCGTCGATTTGCAGCGGCTCGGCCGAGTGCAGGATCGTGGAGATCGCAACGACGGTGGAAATCTTGATTTCGATGGGCAGTTGGGACGGGCTTTTGAGCATAAATTTCTGGCTGGGAGGTCGGCGCGATCGGTCGTTCCTGACGGCAACTAAGCCCGGCGGATGCAGGGCCCGTGCATTCTACTGTGAAATTTGCCTGAAGGGGAGCATGGGAGAAGCCGCGCGCGCCGGGCCCGGCAATCTGGGGCGGGCGATTATGAGAAATGTGTGGCCCCTACTGGTGGCTTTTTGTGATTTAGCTGATAAGATTGATTTTGCTCAAACGTGAGTCGGGTCAGCTATTTAGGATAGATGACTTTGCCGCTTGTGCAGCAGTGCCCTGAAACCCTTCGGCCCTGGGCCGGAACATCGGAGACTTACATGGAAGACGTCGTAATCGTGGCCGCCGGCCGAACCGCAGTCGGCAAATTTGGCGGCACGCTATCCAAGATCCCTGCTGCGGAGTTGGGCGCCCACGTAATCCGCGGCCTGTTGGCCAAAACCGGTATCGATCCCGCTACCATCAGCGAAGTGATCCTCGGCCAGGTGTTGACGGCCGGCGTCGGGCAAAACCCGGCGCGCCAGGCTGCCATCAAGGGCGGCATCCCCAACATGATCCCGTCGTACACCATCAACAAGGTGTGCGGCAGCGGCCTGAAGGCCACCCACCTGGCGACCCAGGCCATCCGCTGCGGCGACGCCAGCATCATCATCGCCGGCGGCCAGGAAAACATGAGCGCCTCCCCGCACGTGCTGAACAACTCGCGCGACGGCTTCCGCATGGGCGACGCCAAGCTGGTCGACACCATGATCGTCGACGGCCTGTGGGACGTGTATAACCAGTACCACATGGGCGTCACCGCCGAAAACGTCGCGAAGAAGTTCGACGTCTCGCGCGCCGAGCAGGACGAGTTCGCGCTGCAGTCGCAGCACAAGGCCGAAGCGGCCCAGAAGGAAGGCAAGTTCAAGGACGAGATCATCCCGCTCGAGATCCCGTCGAAAAAAGGCGCGGTCATGTTCGATACCGACGAGTATCCGAAGCACGGCGTGACGCTTGAGTCGCTGGCCGGGCTGCGCCCCGCATTCGACAAGGCCGGCACGGTCACCGCCGGTAACGCATCGGGCATCAACGACGGCGCCGCCGCCGTCATCATGATGCCGGCATCCAAAGCACGCGAACTCGGCCTGACCCCGATGGCGCGCATCAAGGCCTACGCATCATCTGGCGTGGCTCCTGAAATCATGGGCATCGGCCCGGTGTCGGCATCGACCCTGTGCCTCCAAAAAGCAGGCTGGACCCACAAGGACCTGGACCTGATGGAAATTAATGAAGCGTTTGCCGCACAGGCGATCGCGGTCAATCGCGAGATGGGCTGGGACACCAGCAAGATCAACGTCAACGGCGGCGCGATCGCCATCGGCCATCCGATCGGCGCATCCGGCGCGCGCATCCTGGTGACCCTGCTGCACGAAATGGTGCGCCGCGACGCCAAGCGCGGCCTGGCGAGCCTGTGCATCGGCGGCGGCATGGGCGTGGCGCTGGCGATCGAGCGCGACTGAAACTAGGGATTCATCCGCAATCACATAGAAAAACTGGAGAAGACACATGGCTAGAGTTGCATTGGTAACGGGCGGTATGGGCGGTTTGGGCGAGGCAGTCTGTTTCAAGCTGGCGGCGCTGGGTTACCGGGTCGTGACCACCTATTCGCCCGGGAACAAAAAGGTTGATTCCTGGCTCGCGTCCACCAAAGAGATGGGCTACGACTTCAAAGCCTACGAGTGCGACGTGGCTGACTACGATTCGGCCCAAGCCTGCGTGGCAAAGATCGAGCAGGAAGTCGGCCCGATCGATGTGTTGGTCAACAACGCCGGCATCACCCGCGACATGACCTTCAAGAAGATGGACAAGCCGAACTGGGACGCCGTGATGTCGACCAACCTTGACTCCGTGTTCAACATGACCAAGCCGGTATGCGACGGCATGGTCGAACGCGGCTGGGGGCGGATCATCAACATCTCGTCGGTCAACGCATCGAAGGGCGCCTTCGGCCAGACCAACTACTCGGCGGCCAAGGCCGGCATGCACGGCTTCACCAAGGCGCTCGCGCTGGAAGTGGCGCGCAAGGGCGTTACCGTCAACACCATCTCGCCGGGCTACATCGGGACCAAGATGGTGACCGAGATTCCGAAGGAAGTCCTGGAAACCAAGATCATCCCGCAGATTCCGATGGCGCGCCTGGGCAAGCCGGAAGAAGTGGCCGGCCTGGTGGCTTACCTGGCGTCGGACGAAGCGGCATTCGTCACCGGTGCTAACATCGCGATTAACGGCGGCCAGCACATGTCGTAAAAAGCAGCAAAATGTAAACCGTCATTCCCGCGCAGGCGGGAATCCGTAACGCCTGTGAACTGAGGTGCTATGGATTCCCGCTTTCGCGGGAATGACGTTTTCAGGAAGCGTTTTTTTGTCCAGGACTTTTGTAGATGTTGATGACCACAACCAGCTACCGCGTCGCCTGCGCACAAGACATTCCGGCGATGTCGGCAATCCGCCTTGCCGTCGGCGAGAACAAACTGCGCGATCCCGGGCGCATCACGCCGAAGATGTATGCGGATTATCTCGATGCCCTGGGCCGCGGCTGGGTATGCGAACGCGACGGCGTCATCGCGGGCTTTGCTTATGCCGACCGCGAGGACGGGGCGATCTGGGCGCTGTTTGTCGACCCCGCGCATGAAGGATGCGGCATCGGCAAGCACTTGCTGGCGCTGGCGACCGGGTACCTGTTCGAACAGGGGCATGCCAGGGTAGTCCTCAGCACCGGACCGGACACGCGCGCGGACCGGTTCTACACCGCGCAGGGCTGGCAGCGCAGCTTCACCGCCGGCGACCGGGACGCATGCTTCACCTTGAACCGGCCCGCGCAACCGTCCTTCAACAAGCAGAGGTAACACCATGTTCACACTTAATCGAGGCGGCCTGACGCTGTCGTCACTCGACGAACAACTGCTGCACCCCGGCGTGAAGGGCCTGCCGATCACCGAGCCGCTGCGCCAGGGCGCGATCGGCGTGCAGGGCTGGAACGTGCTGCGCGCCGATACCAGCTTCCCGGTTGCGGTGCTCAAGACGTCGGCGCTGCGCCATAACCTGGAGTGGATGCGCGCGTTCTGCGACCGCTACGGCGCAACGCTTGCGCCGCACGGCAAAACCACCATGAGCCCGCAGCTGTTCGGCGCCCAGCTGGCCAACGGCGCCTGGGGCATCACCCTGGCCACCGCCACCCAGGTCCAGGTGGCGCACCGCTTCGGCGTGCGCCGCGTGCTGCTGGCCAACCAGCTGGTCGCACAGGCCGACATCAACAGCGTGCTGGACTTGATGCGCGGCGACCCGGACTTCGAGGTGTTCGCGCTGGTCGATTCGCTCGACGGCGTCGCGCGGCTGGGTAAGGCGGTGGCGGCACACCCGCTGGCGCGTCCGCTGCCGCTGCTGGTCGAACTCGGCCTGCCGGGCAAGCGTGCCGGCTGCCGAAGTGCCGAAGAAGTCATGCAGGTGGCGCGCGCCGTCGCCGCGGCACCGGGACTGCAGCTGGCGGGCATCGAGGGCTATGAAGGCCTGTTGGTATCGAACGACCGCGAGGCCGACGTCCGTGCTGTCGAGGCCTTCGTCGGGCGCATCGCCCAGCTGGCGCGCGCGGCCGACGCCGAAGACCTGTTCGGCAGCGCGGAGATCCTTGTGTCCGCGGGCGGATCTGCCTATTTCGACCTGGTGGCGCGGGGCTTCGGCGGCATGCGCGGCCTGTCGCGCCCGGTGCGCCCTGTGCTGCGCAGCGGCTGCTACCTGACCAGCGACCATGGCTCCTACCAGCGCCTGATCGGGGCGCTCGACGAACGCGAAGAGCGCGGCCCCGGGCTGCTCCCCGCGCTGGAAGTGTGGAGCATGGTGCAGTCGCGCCCCGAACCGGGCCTGGCGATCCTCACGATGGGCAAGCGCGACGCCTCGTATGACGTCGACCTGCCGGTTCCGCTGTACGCGCACCGGCCCGGCCCTGGCGCTCCTTCGGCCTTGCCGGAGGGCTGCCGCATCGTCAAGATGAACGACCAGCACGCCTACCTGCAGCTTGCCGAAGGCGATCCGGTATGCGACGCGCTGGCGGTTGGCGACCTGGTCGGCTGCGGCATTTCGCACCCCTGCACCACCTTCGACAAATGGGCGCTGCTGCTGGCCGTCGATGACGCGTACAACGTGCACCATGGGGTGAATACGTTTTTCTAGTGCGCTACAATCCGGACTCGACCACCACGAGACTAGCCATGCCTGCGATTCCGACGTCCCTGTTCCCACCGATCCTGCCGACGCGGCAAGGCATGCTCGAAGTCGACGAACTGCACACGATCTACTGGGAGGAGGTGGGCAACCCGAACGGCGTGCCGGTGGTGTTCCTGCACGGCGGCCCGGGCGCGGGCCTGTCGCCCCAGCACCGCCGCTTTTTCGATCCGCAGCACTACCGCGTGATCCTGTTCGACCAGCGCGGCGCCGGCAAGTCCACGCCGCTGGGCGAATGGCGCAACAACACCACCCAGCTGCTGGTGGAGGACATCGAAAAGCTGCGCGTCAAATTCGGCATCGAGCAATGGCTGGTGTTCGGCGGTTCGTGGGGATCGACGCTGGCGCTGGCCTACGGCGAAGCGCATCCCGAGCGCTGCCTCGGCTTTATCCTGCGCGGGATCTTCCTGTGCACCGCCTCCGAGATCGACTGGTTCCTGAACGGCGTGCGCTGGTTCTATCCCGAGCTGTACGACGAGTTCGTGGCGCCGATTCCCGAAGCCGAGCGCGGCGACCTGCTCAAGGCGTACAGCCAGCGCATGCTGGGCGCCGACCCCGAAGTCTACTGGCCGGCCGCGCGCGCGTGGAGCCGCTACGAAGGGCGCCGCGTGTTCCTGCTGCCGCAGGAAGAAGAACCGTCGTCCGACACGCTCGACCTGGGCGTGGGCCGCCTCGAATCGCATTACATGGCCAACCTCGGCTTTTTCAGCGACGACCAGCTGGTCAGGAACGTCGGCCGGATCGCCCACCTGCCGTCGGTGATCGTGCAGGGCCGCTATGACGTCATTTGCCCGCCGCTGTCGGCTTACCGCCTGCACCAGGCCTGGCCCGGCTCGCGCCTGCGCATGATCCCCGACGCCGGCCACGGCGCGCTGGAAGCCGGCATCTCGAAGGCGCTGGTGGCGGCTACCGAGCAGTTCAAGCGCCTCGGCCGCTTCGACTAAGCCTCTGTGCGGCCGGGGCGCCTGCTACACTAGCGCCACAAGACCGATAAAACTTTCATTGCCTTACTCATGAATATCCAGATCAGCGACATAGGCCACGTCATCCAGCTGGCGATTGCACCGGTATTCCTGCTGACCGGCGTGTGCACCATGCTGACGGTGCTGATCAACCGGCTGGCGCGTATTATCGACCGTTCGCGCGTGCTGGAAGACCGGCTCGAGATCGCCGCCCACGATCCCTACATGGACGAACTCGACGTGCTGGACCAGCGTTCGCACCTGATTAACTACTCCATCACGCTCAGCACGACCTGCGGGTTCCTGATCTGCCTGGTCATTGCGCTGCTGTTCGTCGGCGATACCGCCAACCTGCCGCTGGACCGGTACATCGCCGGCTTGTTCGTGCTTGGCATGTTCGCCCTGATCGGCAGCTTCGCTTATCTGCTGCGTGAAATTTTTATCGCGTCCAGATTCATGGGCGAACGCCGCCACATGCGTCCACGCCGCATGCGCAGCGATGGCGCTTAACCACAAAGTTTAACTATGCACGATTACAAACGTCCTCCTACCCTGTACCGCTACTCGCTGCGTTCGGAACTCGAACAGTCGCTGAAGGAAGGCGCGTTCATGCTGGTCTCGGCGAATAACTTCCTGACCCTGTCGTTCTCGAAAGCCTGGGACAAGTCGCTGTTCGACGTGCACGGCGCCGACAGCTGCCTCGTCATCCACAATACCGAGGAATTTGGCGAGCGCCTGCACCGCGCGGTACAGCGCACGCTGCCTAACTGGGCCGGCATCGACGGCGCCGTCGAATACGGCGTGCGCGCCGCGCTGGGCGCCGCGTTCACCAAATCCAGCGCCGAAGCCGATGAGCAGGAATGGCTGTTCGCGTGGCGCGCCATGTCGCCAAACCTGAGCATGAACCCGGTCACGGTGCGGATCGGGAATATCGAAAGCTTTGCAGAGCTGCGCGGGCGCGACTACTACGCTGCCTAGCATCGGTGCTGCCAAGGAGTAGCGATTAGAACCCGGCATCTACATGAATCGGGTTCTAATGCGGATTGGCGTCGCTACCTTTAAAAACAATGACCAATCCTGGCTACCCGCACCTGCTCGCTCCACTCGACCTCGGCTTTACCACCCTGCGCAACCGCGTCATCATGGGTTCGATGCACACGGGCCTCGAAGACCGCTTCTACAACTACGGCAAGCTGGCCGAGTTCTACCGCGAGCGCGCGCGTGGCGGCGTCGGACTGATCGTCACGGGCGGCATCTCGCCCAACCGCCAAGGGTGGCTGCTGCCGTTCGGCGGCACGATGAACTTCGCGGGCGACGTGCTGAACCACCGCCGCGTGACCAAAGCCGTGCACGAAGAGGGCGGCAAGATCCTGATGCAGATCCTGCATTCGGGCCGCTACGGCTACCAGCCCTTCGTCGTTTCCGCCTCCAGCGTCAAATCCCCGATCTCCAGGTTCAAGCCGCGCGCGCTGACGGAAGAGGGCATTGAAGCGACCATTCGCGATTACATCCGCTGCGCCAAGCTCGCGCAAAAGGCCGGCTACGACGGCGTCGAGGTCATGGGCAGCGAAGGCTACCTGCTGAACCAGTTCCTGTGCGCGCGCACCAACCTGCGCACCGACCGCTGGGGCGGCAGCATCGAGAACCGCATGCGCCTCGCGGTGGACATCGTCACCCGCATCCGCAAGGCAGTTGGCGAGCGCTTCATCATCATGTACCGGCACTCGCTGCTCGACCTGGTCGATGGCGGCAACAGCTGGGACGAAGTGGTTGCCGTCGCAAAAGCGCTCGAACAGGCTGGCGTCACCATCCTCAACACCGGCATCGGCTGGCACGAGGCGCGGGTGCCGACGATTGTCACCTCGGTTCCGCGCGCGGCCTTTGCCAGCGTGGCGGGCCGCCTGCGGCGCGAAGTGAAGGTGCCGGTGGTGGCGTCGAACCGCATCAACATGCCGTTTGAAGCGAACGACATCATCGAGCGCGGCGACGCCGACATGGTATCGATGGCGCGGCCCTTCCTTGCCGATCCGTTTTTTGTCGCGAAAGCGGCGCAGGGCCGCGCCGATGAAATCAATACCTGCATCGGCTGCAACCAGGCCTGCCTCGACCACACCTTCTCGAACAAGCGCGCCACCTGCCTGGTCAATCCGCGCGCCTGCTACGAGACGGAGCTGGTGTATTCGAAGGCCGGCACGGTGCGCAAGGTCGCCGTGGTCGGCGCCGGGCCTGCCGGCCTGTCGGCGGCGACCGTTGCGGCGCAGCGCGGGCACGACGTGACGCTGTTCGATTCAGGCGACGCCATTGGAGGCCAGTTCCGCATCGCGATGCAAATCCCGGGCAAGGAGGAGTTTGCCGAGACGATTCGCTACTTCGGGCGGCAGGTCGAACTGACCGGCGTGAAGCTGCGCCTCGGCCAGCGCGTCTCGCGCGATGAACTGGTGGCCGCGGGGTTTGACGATGTGATCGTCGCCACCGGCATCAAGGTGCGCATGCCCGCGATTGACGGCATCGGCCACAGGAGCGTGCTGTCGTATATCGATGTGCTGCAGAAGAAGGCGGCGGTCGGCAAGCGCGTGGCGATCATCGGCGCTGGCGGCATCGGCTTCGATGTCGGCGAATACCTCGTGCATAACCCGTCGCACCCGCTGCCGGTGCCGATTCCTGCGTGGACGGGCGAGTGGGGCGTGGACCTGAACGCGACCACCGCGGGCGGGCTGGTGAAGCCGGTGGAGCCGGAGCCGCCGCGCAAGGTGTACCTCATGCAGCGCAAGGCGTCCAAGCTGGGCGCCGGGCTGGGGAAGACGTCGGGCTGGGTGCACCGCGCGACCCTGGCGCGCAACGGCGTGGTCATGATGGCAGGCGTGCAGTACGACCGGATCGACGACCAGGGGCTGCATGTGACCGTGGGCGGCGAGCAGCGCCTCATCGAGGTGGACAACGTGGTGATCTGCGCGGGGCAGGACAGCCTGACCGAGTTGATGCCGCCGGAAGGTACCAGCGGCGGGCCGAAGTTCTACAAGATTGGCGGGGCGGCGCTGGCGGCGGAGCTCGATGCGAAGCGCGCGATCAGGGAAGGGGCCGAGATCGCGGCGAGGCTGTGACGGCAACCGTAGGGCGGATAAGCGAAGCGCATCCGCCATTGCATGCGTCTACGCGACGCTGAAATCGGCGGATGCGCTTCGCTTATCCGCCCTTGTATCTTGTTCGAGTTAGTGGTTAGCTACTACTAACTGAGGTGAGGACCAGCTTGGATCCGCCCTGAAGGCTTGACCTTGCAATGTAG
>NZ_JAJHPV010000008.1 GCF_020831365.1 Massilia agrisoli | reverse complement strand
AGGCTTGCGCCCATTGTCCAAAATTCCCCACTGCTGCCTCCCGTAGGAGTCTGGACCGTGTCTCAGTTCCAGTGTGGCTGGTCGTCCTCTCAGACCAGCTACTGATCGTCGCCTTGGTAGGCCTTTACCCTACCAACTAGCTAATCAGATATCGGCCGCTCCAGGAGCACAAGGCCTTGCGGTCCCCTGCTTTCATCCTTGGATCGTATGCGGTATTAGCGTAACTTTCGCTACGTTATCCCCCACTCTTGGGTACGTTCCGATATATTACTCACCCGTTCGCCACTCGCCGCCAGGTTGCCCCGCGCTGCCGTTCGACTTGCATGTGTAAAGCATGCCGCCAGCGTTCAATCTGAGCCAGGATCAAACTCTTCAGTTTAATCTCTGTTTGCCGAGGACATCTCTGCCCCCGAATTCGTCCCATTGGTCCGAATTCGCTCACTCAAAATACTGACCGTTACTCATTGCTGAGCAACGTATTTCTTTTTTGTGAACATTTGATAATTTAAGTATTCAAGAACCGAAGTTCTTGGCACCCTCATCAAACGCCCACACTTATCGACTGTTAATTTTTAAAGAACTTTATTCGGTGCTACTTGCTGCTCATCGACAAAGCGTTGTGTTTGTCAGCAGCAGAGAGGTGAAATTATGAAGCTTTCGCTCAACTACGTCAACCCCTTTTTTACTGCATCGCCGTTTCCGGCGATCCCAACAGCTCAGCAACTACTTGATTTCGTTAACCATTTGCGGCGGCTCGCGTAGAGGGAGGCGAACTATAGCAAAGCCTGCACGAAGTTGGCAAGTGATTTTGCGTGAGATTGTTTAAGGTTCCGATTCAACCGCACGAGGCGTGCCAGCAGAACTTGATAAACTCACACGACAGGTCGCAGCATTCGAATGCGGCATCAGCCCAAGGACCAGGAGAGCAGATGAGTTTGCAGCACCCGTTTCGCCTTACCGCCATCGCCAGTTTGTTTGCCACAAGCGCCGCAGCCGTAGCGCAAGCCCCCCAAGGTTCAGCACCCTCTACGCCGCTCGCGGCAGTGGTGGTCGTCAGCGGCAGTCGCGTGGAACACAATAGCTTCGACTTCCCAGCGGCCATCGATGTGGTCGACGCCGCACGCATCCGCACTGGCCAGATCCGGGTGAATGCATCCGAAGCACTCAGCGCTGTGCCCGGGCTCGTCGCCCGCAACCGCGAAAATTATGCCCAGGACCTGCAGATTTCCTCGCGCGGTTTCGGCGCGCGCTCTGCTTTCGGCGTGCGCGGCGTACGCCTGATTGCGGACGGCATCCCGGCGTCGATGCCCGACGGCCAGGGACAGGCGGCGACGTTCAACCTGGATATGGCCGACCGCATCGAAGTGCTGCGCGGCCCCTTCTCCGCCATCTATGGCAACCACTCCGGTGGCGTGATCCAGCTGTTCACGCGCGATGGCACTGGCCGGCCGTCGGTGGAGTCAAGCGTGGCAGGCGGCAGCGAAGGGACCCGCAAAGTGGACGTGAATGCGCAAGGTGAATCGGGCGGGGTCGGGTACGTTGTCGACACCTCCCGCTTCGAGACCGATGGCTATCGCGACCACAGCGCCGCACGCCGCGACCAGGCATTTGCAAAAATGACCGTGAAACCGAGTGACTCCAACCTCCTTACGATCACCGCAAGCTCGCTCGAGCAGGACGATACCCAGGACCCGCTTGGCGTTACGTGGGCCACCTTCCAGCGCGATCCCCGCGCGGGAGAGATCGACGTGACCGACACCGCTGAACCCAAACGTACTTTGGCCGAGCGCTATAACACCCGCAAGAGCACCAGCCACAAGCAGCTGGGCGCCTCATTCGAACAGCGCTTAGGCGACGACCGCTTGCGCGTCGTGGCGTATGGCGGGAACCGCCAGGTGATCCAGTACCAATCATTCTCGCGCGGCTTCCAGTCGTCGCCGAGCCACTCCGGCGGAGTGATCGATTTCGACCGTGATTTCCATGGCGTCGACATCAACTACACGCACGTGCGCCAGTTCGGCAGCGGCAAGCTGCGCACAACCGCCGGCATCGACTACAGCCGCTCGACCGACGCACGGCGCGGCTACGAGAATTTCGTCGGCCCGCAGTTTGGCGTGATCGGCAACCTGCGACGCGACGAAGAAGACAGGCTCACCGGCGTCGATCCCTACTTGCAGGTCGAATGGGAAGGCGGTCCGTGGGTCTTGTCCGCAGGCTTGCGACATAGCCGCCTGAAGGTTGAGGTGGACGATTTCTACCGGTCGAATGGCGATGACAGCGGCGCCGTTGAGTACCGCGAAACGACACCGGTGGCCGGAGTGCTATACAAAGTGTCGCCGGTGCTGAATGTGTACGCCAGCGCGGCGCGCGGATTCGAAACGCCGACCTTGAATGAGCTGTTCTATTCCCCATCCGGCGCTGGCTTCAATTTTGGCCTTCAACCGGCAAGCAGCAAGCATGTGGAAGTTGGCGTGAAGGCGATCGTCGGCAGCAGCACGCGTGTGAACGCGGCGCTGTTCCAGGTGCGAACCGACGATGAACTGGTCGTCGATACCTCCGGCGGCGGACGCACTAGCTACCGCAACGCCAGCGAAACCTTGCGGCGCGGCGTCGAGCTGTCAGCGGAGACCTCGTTCGCCAATGGCTGGAGTGCGCGGATGGCGATGACCGCCTTGCGCGCTACGTACGAAACCGGATTCGCATCGGTCGCTGCGGGCAGCAGCCTGCCGGGCATTCCGCGCGCGAACCTGTTCGCAGAACTGGCCTGGAACGACAAGGCCGACCGCTTTGGCGCCGCACTCGAAGGCATCGCCAGCAAGAAGTTCTACACGGAGGACACCAACACGGAGATCCCGGCGCCGGGTTACGGCGTGCTGAACGCGCGTGTGCAGGCGAAGCAAAGCGCCGGCCGGTGGAAGCTCACCGAGTTCGTCCGCCTCAACAACCTGCTCGACCGCAGTTACATCGGTTCCGTCATCGTAGGCGACGCCAACAAGCGCTACTACGAAGCAGCGCCAGGCCGTAACTGGTTAGTCGGAGTGAGCGCGCAGTATCAGTTCTGACTTTGCAACGGACGCACGATCGTCGCCGGAAGGCTCCCGGGATACAGCGTGTTCAGGGTATCGGTGGTGATCTGCAGGACGGCTGCACCGATCCGTTCGCGCGCGGCGGCGCTGTCCTTCTCCGTGCGCAGCGCCTGCCACAGGCCTGCGCCAACCGCATGGGCAGCTGCAGCCCGTTCGACTTCCGCCTGCCAGAACGGCGGCGCCTCGCTTTCGACAAAGTTGCCGCGGCCTCGCCCGAAGTGCGCCACTGCCAGGTAGCGAAGTACGCTGGTTACCAGCAAGGACTGCATGAACTCGTCCGCGAACTGCATGGTGGTCCGGTTGCGGTCCGTCGTGGTGTTGAAGCCCCACGCCGCGCCAGCCATCGTCAATGCCCCGACGATACCGCCCAGCAGTGCGCCCGCGCCAAATGTCATCCCGCCCGCCATCAGGTCGGCGGACAAGCCGGTTGCAGCACCCGACACCACCGCGCCAAGCAGTCCTGCCTGCGCCTTGTCGACGGGGGCGCGGATCGAGAAATTCTCGCGCACCCTCGCGTTGACCTTGGCGGCGGACGAGGGGTCGAGATGGTGCAGCTTGAGCAGCTGCGTGGTGGTAGCCGTGATATTGATGTTCAGGCGCTCGACCAGCTGGGCCATTGCCTTCTCCTGGCGCTGCCGGTCAGTCTTTGCCAGGCCAACCGCCTTCATCGCAGATTTGACCAGGCTCTTTTCTTCTTCCTCGATCGGCTGGCTGTCCTGCACCGCGGTGACCAGCTGCCCGGCCGTCAGCCGCATCGCTTCGTTGAAGCGATTCAGGTTGTTTGCTTCCCACGCGGCGAACAGGCGTGCGTAGCCGGCACGCTTCGATTCATCGACCAGTTTCCCGACCGCCTCGTAGAACACGCGCTCATGCACCCAGCAGCGCGCAAAGGCGTCCATCGCCAGCACATCGCGCACGATCGGGAACTGGTCGAGGTGATGCTTCCAGCGTGCCTGCTCCGCCTGTTCGTCCGTCGCCGGACGCGGTGGGCCCAGCTGGTTAAGCAGGACCACCACAGGCTTGCCAAGCCACTCGAGGATCTTCATTTCGGACGGCAGGTAGCCCGCGTCGGCCGGATTCTCCGACGAGTTGACCAGGTAGAGCACCACGTCCGCGTTGTCCTTCGCCGTGCGCAGCGCTTGCTGGCTTAGCCAGAATGGACGGTCACGGTAACGGTCGATCACCTCGCGCAGGAACCAGCCGATCGGATTTCCAGACATCGCAAGGCGCTTGAGCAGCCGCACCGAATCGCCGAAGCCGGGCGTGTCCCACAGATGGAGCGTGTCGCCTGCATCGGTGGTCAGAAGCGGATGCGATTCGGCGAACACCGTCACGTGCGCGGCATCGCGTACCTCGCCAACGTCGACGCCGACGAGGGTGCGCGCTAGCGTGGTCTTGCCGTTATTGGTGTGCGAGATCAGCGCGAACTGGACCTGGACCGGGTCGGTGCTCATGTGGCGGCCGATACGATTGGCGCGGCGTCGGCGTCGATCGGACGCCTGGCGGGATCGAGCAGGTTGACGATCGTGGCAGGCGCATGGTGGAAGTTGCAGAACTGCTGCCACAGTGCGATCCGCTCGGCGAGGCGCTGCTGCCCATCGGGGCCGCCAAGGCGTTCCGCAAACGCCGACTCGTCGATCAGCACCGTGACGGCGCGCGGCGAGTTTCTAACTACGTAGTCGAGGAAGGCGCCGTGATTCTCCTTCTCGGGCGTGGCTGCAAGATTGAACAGGACCGCCGTCAGTGTGGCGCCATCGCCTTTCAGGTCGGCGTCGCGCAGGAGATCGGTCAGCTCTTCGCCATATGCGCTCGACGGGCGAAGCATCACGCGCGCCTGGTCACCGAGCAGCATGGCCGCGACCGCCGACAGCCCGCGGTCGCGCGCTTCATCGATGCTGAAACTGTATGGCAGTACGCGCAGCACCCCTGGCTCGTTCGCGCCCGCCTGCGCCGTCAGCTTGCGGAAGTATGGCTGGTCGAGATCGAGCGGGAAGTGCCGCGCAAGCGCGCGTGCGCGCCAGTGCGCGATGAAAGCAAGGGCCAGGCGCGGCAGCACGACCAGCAAGAACAGCGTTCCCGCATACAGGTGCACCCAGCGCGCGCCGGCGTCCGGGGTTTGCGGGCGGGTGAAGCGCAGTGCTTCGATGTCGGCAATCGAAAAGCCTGGAATATTAAAGACCGCAGTCGCCGGTGCGAACAGCACGGACAGGATGGCATGCACCTGCGTGGCATCGAGGAAGGTGCTTTCCCACCCCGCCACGTACTGCGACAGGAAGCCGCGCGCGTATAGCGACAGCATCGCGCCGACACCGAACATCGCCGCGGTCAGGTGGAAGGTGCGGCTTAAACGCGCGCGCGTCAGCCGGTCGCGCAGTGCGGCCCATTCGGACATGAACGAGAGCAGCGCCACCGACAGCACCTGCGGCAGCTTGCGCTTGATGGCCGACTTGCCGGCGCTGGCGCGGCGCAGCAGCTTTTTGCTGGCCCAGCCGGTGTGCCTGGAAGGGACGAACAGCCATGCGAGAAGAATGATATACACCAGCAGGTTCCAGCCAATGATCGCCAGCAGCGGCGCCGACAGCAGGTCAACGCGGTGCGGGTCGGTAATGCGGTCAAGGCCCGCGCCGAGGATCAGGCCCGCAACCGGCAGCGCAATCGAAAAGCCTTTCAGGCCGGGCCGCCGCTGGGCAAACGCGGCGAACGCGGGGGTGCGCTCGGAGAGCCGTTTGAGTATCAGCTCGGCGCGCTGCTGGAGGAAGTGTTCGGCGGTGACCGGCGACTTGCTGTCCGCCGCCTGCCACTGCGCCAGCTCTTTCGCACTGCGGCTGGCGTACATGCGGTCCTCCTGGCTGAGGATCTCGCTCTTGATGTCCACTGTCTCGATGGCGCGCACCAGCACCACATCCCTTGCGACCTGTTCGTTCATTTTGTCCGTTTAGATGAATTGGCAACATTGACATGCCAATTGTGACGTACTTTTGTAAGGTACGGTTGTTTGCGCGGCCAATCGAACGAGGGTGCCAGGCTTTCGCCGCTATTGCGCCGCGGCAGTCTCCCCGGCAGCGAGTTTGCCAAGCAGCTTGACCCGGTTGGCCAGTACAAAGGAGATGAATGCAGGCTCCTTGACTGCGATCCGTACCAGCCCCGGCAGCAATGCATAGCAATATGTCGCCACCGTCCTGACGGCCTCGTCGTTATTGAGGGCCGATTGTGTCGCGGCCGCGCCATTGTTCAGCATGGGCGCAAGCTGTGCAGCATGCCTGCTGACGATCCTGGCGACCGGCTCCATCAATTTGGCTGCCAGCTTCGATTGTTCGTCTTCGCTCGTCATGGTTATTTCCCTTCGGAAAGTAGGAGGTAAGAGAGATTGTGGACCTGCGCCGCCCGTGTCGCGCTGACCCAAGCCAAGAAATGCCCATGGTAGTAATACTACGAACACTCGTTGACTTGGAAAATGTTGCGGAGTAAATTTTGCGCAGGACAGGCGCACTTTTTAAGCGCGTGAGGTAGTCCGAATACATCGATAAATGATCCCGCACAGGGACAATCTACGGAGACAAGCATGAACTTACGCCGCACGGCAATCACTGCCCTGTTCGGTTGCGCACTTCTCGGCAATCCGGCCTGGGCCGCAATCAACGCCAGCAAGCTTGGCGCCAGCTACGACGCCACCAAGGCCAACGTGACCTTCAAGGTGTACTCGGGGCGCGCCACGCGCATCGAGCTCTATCTCTACAGCACGGCGACGGGCACGGCCGAGAAATCGCGCGTTGTGATGACGGCAGGCGCCGGTGGCGTCTGGAGCGCCACCATTCCGGTCACGACGCTCAACAACCAGGGCCTGTCGGGTACGCTCTACTACGGCTACCGGGCATGGGGGCCGAACTGGCCGTACAGCACGAGCTGGACCAAGGGCTCGGCCACCGGCTTCATCACCGACGTCGACGCGAACGGCAACCGCTTCAATCCGAACAAGCTGTTGACCGACCCATATGCGTTGGAGCTCAGCCACGATCCGACGACGCCGACAATGACCAATGGAACCATCTACGCAAGCGGCGCTACCTACCGCAACATCGATACCGGATCGAGTGCGCCGAAAGGCATCGTACTGTCCGGCGACACCCAGTCCATCGGCATCAAGCCGACCCGCGCGCTGAAGGATGACGTGGTCTACGAGGTCCACGTGCGCGGACTCACCAATAACGACACTTCCATCGCCGCCGCCTACCGCGGCACCTACAAGGGGGCCGGGCTGAAGGCCGCCTGGCTGGCCAGCCTCGGCGTCACAGCGGTCGAATTCTTGCCGCTGCAGGAAACCCAGAACGACACCAACGACGTCGACCCCAACAGCAACTCGGGCGACAACTATTGGGGCTACATGACCCTGAACTATTTCGCGCCAGACCGCCGCTATGCGTACGACAAAACGCCAGGCGGCCCGACCCGCGAGTTCAAGGAAATGGTGAAAGCCTTCCACGACCAGGGGATCAAGGTACTGGTCGACGTGGTCTACAACCACACCGGCGAAGGTGGCGCCTGGTCCGGCACCGACAAGACGACGTATAACATCTACGGCATGCGCGGCCTGGATAATCCAACCTATTACAGCCTCACGGCCGACAAGCAAAACTCGTGGGATAACACTGGCGTAGGCGGCAACTACAACACGCGCAACCTGATCGCGCAGAACCTCATCATCGATTCGCTGGCCTACTGGCGCGACAAGCTGGGTGTCGACGGCTACCGCTTCGACCTCGCATCGGTTCTGGGCAATACCTGCGAACACGGCTGCTTTAATTTCGACAAAATGGATCCGGGCAACGCGCTGAACCGCATCGTTGCAGAGCTCCCTCCCCGTCCCGCTGCCGGCGGCACAGGCGTGGACCTGATCGCGGAGCCTTGGGCGATCGGCGGCAACTCTTATCAGGTAGGCGGCTTCCCAAGCGGCTGGGCCGAATGGAACGGCGCCTACCGCGACACCGTGCGCCAGGCGCAGAACAAGCTTGGCTCGGCAGTGGTGACCACCGGGCAGATGGCGACCCGCTTTGCCGGATCGAGCGACTTGTATGGCGACGATGGCCGCAAGCCATGGCACTCGGTTAACTTCGTCACAGCTCACGACGGCTTTACGCTCAAGGACCTGTACAGCTGCAACGTGAAAAACAACCTGCAGGCCTGGCCGTGGGGGCCGAGCGACGGCGGCGAGGACAACAACAACAGCTGGGACCAGGGCGGCATCGCGACCGACCAGCGCAAAGCCGCACGCAACGGCATGGCGCTGATGATGTTGTCGGCTGGAGTGCCGATGATTGTCGGTGGCGACGAAGCCCTGCGTACGCTCAACTGCAACAACAATCCATACAACCTGGATTCCAGTGCCAACTGGCTGGGCTGGACCCGTACCACCGACCAGAGCAACTTCCAGGCATTCAGCAAGGCGATGATCGCGTTCCGCAAGGCACACCCGGCCTTGCGGCCAGCGAATTTCTATTCGAGCGTCGACAACAACGGCAACGTGATGGAGCAGCTGCGCTGGTTCAAGCCGAACGGCGCGGTGGCTGATGCAGCCTACTTCAATGACAGCGCCAACCATGCGATCGCATGGCGGATCGACGGCAGCGAGTTTGGCGACTCGGCGTCGGCGATTTATGTCGCGCATAACGCATGGAGTGCGCAGGTGAACTTCACCTTGCCGTGGCCGGGCACGGGCAAGAGCTGGTATCGCGTGACCGACACCTGCACATGGGCCGAGGGAGCGAACCAGGTGCGAACGCCTGGCATGGAAGACGCGATCGGCGGTGAGTACACAAGCTACGGCGTCTGCGGCCGCGGGACACTGGTACTGATCGCTAAGTAAATGCGCAGGCGGCTTTCCGGCCGCCTGTTGTCACAGGCGATCGACCTGGCGGACTTTCATGCCCTGCCGGCCGATCGCCTGCGTGAGTGCGTCTATCCTGGCCTGCATCGATGGATGCGATGCCAGGTAGTGCGACACGCTTGAGGTCTCCGGATCTTCCTTTTTCAATGCTTCAAACAGCTCAGTCGCGCCGCCGGCGTGGCCGTAGCGGCAGTTCAGGATCTGCAGCGCCCGCGCATCCGCGAGCGCTTCCCGTTCGCGTGAATACTTCGCCGTGCCCAGATGAGCGGCCGGGGCAAGCAGGCCAGTCAGGCCGGAATCGCTGCCGGTCAAGAGCGCAGAAATACCGAAGAGAACGATTCCACGGCCCATCGCGCGCAAGTGGTCGCGGTTGGCGATGTGCGACAGTTCATGGGCGAGCACAAACGCCAGGCCGTTTTCCGACTGAACGCGGTCGAGCAAACCGGTGAACACAATGATGGCGCCGCCCGGTACAACTGCGGCGTTGGGCACGTCGGACTGATGCATCCTCAACTGCGGGCGAAAGTTTAGCCCGGCACATTGATACATGCTGGCGGCCAGGTTCTGCACCCGCGCGCCACGCTTTGCATCGTTTTTCGGGGAAGCTGGCATTTCGATGGCTGCCATCCTGTTGAGCCGCGCCTCCGACTCGGCGCTAAGGCTGTCGACGGCCCAGTCAACTGCATGTCCAAGCAGCCAGAAAGCCAGCGCCGCTACCGCCGCCAGCCCGGACAAGATCAGCAGGAAATCCTTCAGCGGATGTTCGTGTGAGACATTGTCGTTGTGTTCGGGGAGCGCTGGCTGGTATTTCATCTGGCTATGGTCGCGCGAAGTAGACGGCCGTCCCGTACGCCAGAACCTCGACCGAACCGATATCGCCGGCCACATTGTTCGCAAGTGTGCACGTTTCCAAGCGGAGGTTGATGATTTCATGCGCGCCAGGACAGCTTTCCTTCATCCGCAGGACGGCTTCGCGCCGCGCGCGATCGAGCAAGCTTTCATGCGACTTCACCGGGCCACCGATGATGGTATGCAATGCGGCGAGCGCGCGTTTGAAATAGTCGATGGAAATCACGACGCTTCCATGGACAAGTTCACTGCGTTCGATCGGGGCATCGGCTAACGGGGCTTTCGACGACGTGGTCGGCAGGTGCACTGCGGACTGCTCACGCGCGACGATCGAGCGGAAATGTTTAGCCTCGGCCGCGCGGCCAAAGACGTATCCGAGCACGATGGGAATCAACCAGAACGAAAGGGTGATCGCTAATTCGATCATTTTGCTTACCCTACTGTGACTGCGGTGCCGTACACATAAATCTCGGCGGCGCCCGCGGCAACCGACGAGGTCGCGAAACGCACGTTGACGATGGCGTTCGCGCCGAGCTGGGTGGCCTGCGATTTCATCCGTTCGATCGCGTGATCACGCGATTCGTTCAGCAATTCGGTATAGCCGCGCAGCTCACCACCGACGATATTCTTCAGCCCCGCCATGATGTCGCGGCCGACGTGCTTTGCGCGCACGGTACTTCCGGAGACCACACCGTGGCAAACGGTGATGGTCTTGCCTGGAATGGTTTCGATATTCGTCATCAGCATTGCAGAGTTCCTCAAGTGAAAAGCATGAGAAACCATTGTATTCAGGATTGCCGTGAATAAATAGCTATTTGAATTGATAAGGAAAACGAAACGAGGTGCGTAGGGCGGATAACTTTCCACGAGACGAAAAAAAACCCCGGTTTGCACTTAGCGCGATCTTGAGCGCGCTAAGGCTTACCGGGGTTTTTCACTATAACTAGCCTGACGATAACCTACTTTCACACTGGTTGCAGCACTATCATCGGCGCAAAGTCGTTTCACGGTCCTGTTCGGGATGGGAAGGGGTGGGACCGACTTGCTATGGTCATC
>NZ_JAJHPV010000007.1 GCF_020831365.1 Massilia agrisoli | reverse complement strand
TCTATTTTTGCGATCGAAATTTCGGTTCTCTCGATCTAAGAAAAGAGGAATAAAATGCCATTCATGTGTTCACGATGTCTCCCGACAAGTGTTCACCATGTCCCCCGGCTATACAAAGCGCAGCGCATCCACCGCTTTGATTTATCGTTGGGGACTCGGCGGATGCGGGCTTTGCCCTTATCCGCCCTACCCAAGCATCCAGTGAAACAATCAGCCGTTAAACCCCTTGCCCTCGGCAGCCAGCTTGACCATGAGTGGCGCAGGCGCCCACGCATCGCCATGGCGGCCCTTCGCGTACTTTTCCATGGCCATCAACACATTCGACAGCCCCACCTGGTCGGCATAGAACATCGGGCCGCCGCGGAATACCGGGAAACCGTAGCCGGTCAGGTACACCATATCGATATCCGAAGCCCGCATCGCGATGCCTTCATCCAGGATGCGCGCACCCTCATTGACCAGCGAATACACCAGTCGCTCGATAATCTCCTGGTCGCTGATCTTGCGGCGCTCGACGCCCAGGTCGGCCGAGTGCTTGACGATCATGTCATTGACTTCCTGCGATGGATAGGCCTTGCGGTCGCCTGCCTTGTAGTCGTACCAGCCACCGCCCGTCTTCTGGCCAAAACGGCCCATCTCGCACAGCAGGTCGGCATTCTTGGAATAGGTCATCTGCGGCGACTCGATATAGCGGCGCTTGCGGATCGCCCAGCCGATGTCGTTGCCCGCCAGGTCACCCATGCGGAACGGGCCCATCGCAAAGCCAAACTTTTCGATGGCCTTGTCGACCTGCTCCGGCAGGCAGCCTTCGTCCAGCAGGAAACCGGCCTGGCGGCTGTACTGCTCGATCATGCGGTTGCCGATGAAACCGTCGCAAACGCCGGATACCACGCCGGTTTTACGCAGCTTTTTCGACAGGGCCAGCGTCGTGGCCAGCACGTCCTTACCAGTCTTTTCCCCGCGCACAATCTCAAGCAGCTTCATCACATTGGCCGGGCTGAAGAAGTGCGTGCCGACGACGTCTTGCGGACGGTTCGTGAAGCTGGCGATCTTGTTCAGGTCCAGGGTCGAGGTGTTCGACGCCAGGATCGCGCCGGGCTTCATCACCGAATCGAGCTTGCGGAATACGGATTCCTTGACGCTCATTTCTTCAAACACGGCTTCGATCACGATATCGGCATCGGCGATCTCGTCATACGACAGGGTGCCGGTGATCAGGCCGACGCGCTGCTCGAACTTCTCCGCAGTCAGCTTGCCCTTCTTCATCGTGTTTTCGTAGTTCTTGCGGATCGTCGCGAGGCCCTTGTCGAGCGCTTCCTGCTTCGTTTCCACCAGCACCACCGGGATGCCGGCGTTGGCGAAGTTCATCGCAATGCCGCCGCCCATGGTGCCGGCGCCGATAATCGCGGCCTTCTTGATGGCGCGCGTCGGCGTGTCGGATGGAACGTCGGGTACCTTGCTGGCGACGCGTTCGGCGAAGAAGGCATGGCGCAGCGCCTTCGATTCCGGCGTCTGGATCAGGTGCAGGAAACGTTCGCGCTCGAACTTCAGGCCGTCTTCAAACTTCTTGGTGACGGATGCGGCGACGGTCTCGACGCACTCAAGCGGCGCCGGGAACGGACCAGCCATGGCCTTGACGGTGTTGCGCGAGAACTGGAGGAAAGCTTCGTGGTTCGGATAGTCGACGCTGCGGTCGCGCACGCGCGGCAGCGGACGCACGTCGGCGACCTTGTTGGCAAACGCAACGGCCGAGTCGATCAGGTTGGCGTCGGCAGCAAATACTTCATCGAACAGCGCAGTGCCGGCCAGCTTGTCGGACATGACCGGGGTGCCGGAAACAATCATGTTCAGGGCCATCTCCAGGCCGAGCACGCGCGGCAGGCGCTGCGTGCCGCCCGCGCCAGGCAGCAGGCCCAGCTTCACTTCCGGCAGCGCGATCTGTGCGCCTGGCATTGCCACGCGATAGTTGCAGCCGAGCGCCAGTTCCAGCCCGCCGCCCATGCACACGCTGTGGATGGCGGCAACAACCGGCTTGGTCGAGCCTTCGGCAACGTTGATCAGGGTGTGCAGCGTCGGTTCGGTGAGCGCCTTGGGCGAATTGAACTCCTTGATGTCGGCGCCGCCCGAGAACGCCTTGCCGGCGCCGGTAATGACGATCGCTTTCACGCTGTCGTCGGCCAGCGCCTTGCGGATACCGTCGACGGCGGCCGTGCGGGTCGCCAGTCCCAGTCCGTTGACCGGTGGATTGTTCAGTGTGATGACGGCTACGCTGCCATTGACCTGGTATTCCGCGCTCATGTCTCTTCCTTTATTAGTTGAACCAGCAGGTTCTCAACTATACATCACAATAGTACGGTCGTATTATTTTTTCCTCGGCTCGTCGTTCCCGCGAAAGCGGGGACCTATACCGGACGTGCAGCATGGCAAAGTCAGCTCAGCATGGGTTCCCGCGTCCGCGGGAACGACGAAGCTTACGCTGTCGGCAGTTTATGCTCCCGGAACTGCTCGCGCAGCTTGTTCTTCTGAATCTTGCCGGTGGCGCCCATCGGCAGCGCGTCGACAAACGCCACATCATCCGGCATCCAGAATTTGGCAATCTTCCCCTCGAAGAATCCCAACAACTCCTCACGCGACACATCCTGCCCCGGCCGCCTGACCACCAGCAGCAGCGGGCGCTCATCCCATTTTGGATGCGCCACGCCGATGCACGCGGCCTGCAGCACCGCCGGATGCGCCATCGCGATGTTTTCCAGGTCGATGGTGCCGATCCATTCGCCGCCGGACTTGATCACGTCCTTGCTGCGGTCGGTAATCTGCATGTAGCCGTCGGCGTCGATGGTTGCCACGTCGCCCGTGGGGAACCAGCCATCCTGCAGCACATCGCCGCCTTCATTTTTGAAGTAGCTCGAAATGATCCACGGTCCCTTGACCAGCAGGTGTCCGTAGGTGCTGCCATCCCATGCCAGTTCCTTGCCCTCGTCGTCGACGATCTTCATGTCGACCCCGAACACCGCGTGCCCCTGCTTCTGCAATATTTTGCGCTGCTCCTCCTGCGGCAGCAGCTTGTGCTTGCCCTGCAAGGTGCCGGTGGTTCCCAGCGGCGACATTTCCGTCATGCCCCACGCGTGAATGACCTGCACGTCGAGCTTGTCGATCAGCGTGTTCATCATCGCTGGCGGGCAAGCCGAGCCGCCGATGACGGTGCGGCGGAAGGTCGAGAACTTCAGGTCGTTCTGCAGCGCATGGTTGATCAAGCCGAGCCATACCGTCGGCACGCCCGCCGAGAAGGTGACGCCCTCGGCCTCGAACAGCTCGTACAGCGACTTGCCGTCAAGCGCCGCGCCCGGGTACACCATCTTGGCGCCGGACAGGAGCACCGAATACGGCAGGCCCCATGCGTTCACGTGGAACATCGGCACGACTGGCAGCACCGTGTCGGCCGAAGATACATTCAGCGCGTTCGGCATCGCCGAACCATAGGCGTGCAGGACGGTCGAGCGGTGCGAATACAGCGCGCCCTTCGGGTTGCCGGTGGTGCCCGACGTGTAGCACAGGGATGCGGCCGAGTTCTCGTCGAACTGCGGCCAGCTATAGTCGTCCGAGCTGCTGGCCATCAGGTCTTCGTAGCACAGCAGGTTGGCGATTTTGGTTTCCGTCGGCATGCGTTCGCGGTCGGCCATCAGCACGAAGGCCTTGACGGTCTTGCAGTGCGCAGCGACGGCTTCGATCAGCGGCAGGAAAGTCAGGTCGAAGAACAGGTACTGGTCTTCGGCATGGTTGGCGATGTAGGCAATCTGCTCCGGGTGCAGGCGCGGGTTGACCGTATGCAGCACTGCGCCCGAGCCGGACACCGCGTAATACAGCTCCATGTGGCGATAGCCGTTCCAGGCCAGCGTGGCCACCCGGTCGCCCATCTGGACGCCCAGGCCCTTGAGCACGTTGGCCATGCGGCGCGCGCGCTGGTGCAGGTCGCGGTAGGTGTAGCGATGCATGTCGCCTTCCACCCTGCGCGAGACGATCTCGGAACCGCCGAAATGGCGGGCGGCGTATTCGATAATGCTGGAAACAAGCAGGGGCTGGTTCATCATCTGGCCCATCACGGGGCTCATCGGGTACGACGTCATCGACTCTCCTGGTGTTAAGTAATTAGCATTGGAAAATTAGTTTCGTACGATCGTGCTAAAACAGTCAACGCATTTCGATGCTGCGCCGCAGCAGCTACCCATTGCGCATGAGTTACCGAATGTAAGCGCGATTCAATATGGGGGTGCGCACGAATAGAATCGGCCGTGTACGGTAAAATTCTGATATTGCCTCGGCTAACGAACAAGCATTGGAACTGCCATCACTTCCGACGACCTGCCCTTCTTCAATTCGTTCGCAGAATTACCTCCCGCGTTTTACACGCGCCTGATGCCGACCCCGCTGCCTGCGCCCTACTTTGTCGCCGCCAGCGCCAAGGCCGCGGCACTGATCGGGCTCGATGCGCCGGAGCTCGCGAATGAAGACCTTGTGGCCGTCTTCACCGGCAACAAGGTGCCGCCGCGCGCCAGGCCGCTGTCGGCTGTCTATTCGGGCCACCAGTTCGGCGTCTGGGCTGGCCAGCTCGGCGATGGCCGCGCCATCCTGCTGGGCGAACTGAAGGGGCCGTCCGGCCCGATGGAGCTCCAGCTCAAGGGCGCGGGCCTGACCCCGTACTCGCGCATGGGCGATGGCCGCGCCGTGCTGCGCTCGTCGATCCGCGAATTCCTGTGTTCCGAAGCGATGGCGGCGCTGGGCGTGCCGACCACGCGCGCGCTGGTCGTGACCGGTTCAGACCAGGGCGTCATCCGCGAAACCGTTGAAAGCGCCGCCGTCGTCACCCGCATGGCGCCCAGCTTCGTGCGCTTCGGCTCCTTCGAACACTGGTTCTACCGCGACAAGCCGGAAGAGTTGCGTACCCTGGCCGATTACATCATCCACACCTTCTACCCGGAACTGGCCGGCGACGACAACCCCTACAAGGCCCTGCTGGCCGAAGTCACACGCCGTACCGCGCACTTGATGGCGCACTGGCAGGCGGTCGGCTTCATGCACGGCGTCATGAACACCGACAATATGTCGATCCTGGGCCTGACCCTCGATTACGGCCCGTTCGGTTTCATGGAGGCCTTCAATTCGGGCCATATCTGCAATCACACCGACCAGCAAGGCCGCTATTCCTACGCCAACCAGCCGCAGATAGGCCACTGGAACTGCTTCGCGCTGGGCCAGGCGCTGCTGCCGCTGATCGGCTCGGTGGAAGATACCGAAGACGCGCTGGACGTCTACCGCCCCGAATTCGGCCGCCGCATGGACGAGCTGCTGCACGCCAAGCTCGGCCTTACGACATACAGCGAGGACGACAGCGCGCTGTTCGACGCCATGTTCAAGCTGATGCAGGACAACCACGTCGACTTCACCCTGTTCTTCCGCCAGCTGGGTAATTTGCGCGTGGAAGACCCCGGTGCCGACACCGCCATCCGCGACCTGTTCATCCACCGCGAAGCCTTCGACGCCTGGGCCGGCACTTACCGGCAGCGCCTGCGCGCCGAGCACAGCGCCGATTCTGCGCGCAAACAAGCGATGGACCGCACAAACCCTAAATACGTGCTGCGCAATTACCTGGCCCAGGTCGCCATCGAAAAGGCGCAGCAAAAGGACTTTTCCGAAGTCGCCCGCTTGCTGGCGGTACTGGAAAAACCGTTCGACGAACAACCCGGCAACGAGCACTACGCCGCATTGCCGCCCGATTGGGCAAGCCACCTTGAAGTCAGCTGCTCATCTTAAGGAAGATCATGGAAAACAAAGTTACTAAAACAGACGCCGAATGGCGTGAGATGCTCGACCCGATGGAATACCAGGTCACCCGCCATGCCGCCACCGAACGCGCCTTCACGGGCAAGTTCTGGGACCACCATGAACATGGTATTTACACCTGTGTATGCTGTAATACCCCGCTGTTTGAGTCGGACGCCAAATTCGACTCCGGCTGCGGCTGGCCAAGCTATTTCAAGGCACTGGACCCGGCCAATGTGATTGAAAAAGTCGACCGCAGCCATGGTATGCTGCGCACCGAAATTATCTGCGCCGTGTGCGACGCCCACCTTGGCCACGTATTCCCGGATGGCCCGCCGCCAACCGGCCTGCGTTATTGCATTAACTCCGCATCGCTGCGATTCGAACCTAAATAAAAAATCCATGAAATTCCTGTTCGACTTCTTCCCCATCCTGCTGTTCTTCGGCGTTTTCAAGCTGGGCGAGCGCAATCCGGATGCTGCCCACGGCATCTTTACGGAATACCTGTCCGGCATGATTGCAGGAGGTTCGATTACGCCGGACCAGGCGCCGATCATGCTGGCCACGGTCGTGGTCATTCTCGCGACGATGGCGCAGATTGCCTATGTCAAGCTACGCGGGCGCAAAGTCGACGGCATGCTGTGGATTTCGCTCGCCGTCATTACAGTGTTCGGCGGCGCGACGATCTATTTCCACGATGACACCTTCATCAAGTGGAAGCCGACGATCCTGTACTGGATATTCGCGTTTGCGCTGGCCCTCGCGCAATTCGGCTTCCGGAAAAACCTGATTCGCCAGGTCATGGAGCAAAATATCAAGCTGCCCGAGCCTGTGTGGGCCAAACTCGGCCTGTCGTGGATGCTGTTTTTCTTCCTGATCGGCGTGCTGAACCTGTTTGTCGCCTTCGTGGTCTTCAAGACCGATACCAGCGCATGGGTCAGTTTCAAGCTGTTCGGCCTGACGGGCATTTTCTTTGCCTTCATCGTCGGCCAGACCCTGTTTTTGTCTAAATACATTGAAGAAGAAGAAAAAGCATGAACGCAGCAGCTACCCGTCCCGACCGCATCCACGCCATGCTGACCGAGGCCCTGGCCCCTACCGTGCTTGAGCTGGCCGACGAATCCGCGCTGCACGCCGGCCATGCCGGGGCAGCTTCCGGCGGCGGCCATTACCGCCTGCGGATCGTCTCCGACAAGTTCGAAGGCCTCAAACTCGTCATGCGCCATCGTCTGGTGTATGATGCCGTGCACACAATGATGCACACTGAAATCCATGCACTTGCCATCACCGCGCTGGCTCCGTCAGAACTGTGAGCAAGAGTAACTCTTCAGTAAGTCTTAAGAAATCTGTTCGACAATTGAAACGCTAAGTAAAATAATTAATCTAATCTTGTCCGTAACTTTCCCCAACAGGAATTAATAATGACTTTCAAGCCTGCCCTGCTGTCCGCCCTCATCGCCGTAGTTGCTGTGCCAGCGTTCGCGCAAAACATCGCTGTAGTGAATGGCAAAGCCATTCCATCGTCCCGCGCTGAAGCGGTCGTCAAGCAGGTCGTGGCGCAAGGCCAGCAGCCGGATACCCCGCAGCTGCGCGAAATGATCAAGAAAGACCTGATCGCACGCGAAGTCATGATGCAAGAAGCCATCAAGCGCGGCTTCGACAAGGACGCCACCGTCAAGGCCCAGCTGGAAAACGTACGCCAGAGCCTGGTCGTCAACGCGCTGGCCAAGGAATACATGGCCAAGAACCCGATCTCGGACGCCGACATGAAGGCCGAGTACGACCGCTTCAAGGCACAGGCTGGCGACAAGGAATACCATGTGCGCCACATCCTGGTTGAAACCGAAGCCGATGCGAAGGCTGTCATCGCCAAGCTCAAGGCCGGCAGCAAGTTCGAAGACCTGGCCAAGACCTCGAAAGACGCTGGCACCGCGAACAACGGCGGCGACCTCGACTGGGCAACCCCAACCTCGTTCCCGAAGCCGTTCAGCGACGCTTTCATCAACCTGAAAAAGGGTGAAGTTGCATCGGCCCCAGTGCAGACGCCAAACGGCTTCCACGTGATCAAGCTGGACGACACCCGTGCCGCCAAGCTGCCATCGTTCGAGGAAGTCAAGCCGCAGATCGCCGAAGCAATGGCTCAGAAGAAGCTGATGGCCTATCAGGACGCAATGGTCAAGAAAGCCAAAGTACAATAATCCGCTTGCTCCGGCGCATTGCGCCGGCAGCAGTTCGAATCTTGTGATGTGTTGAATTAGATAGGATCTGAATGATGATGTTGAAACCAGCCCGCCTGCTGTTAGTTCTCGTCGCGATGGCTGCGGCCCCTGCCTTTGCGCAGAACGTCGCCACCGTAAACGGTAAACCAATTCCTGCTGCCAAGGTCGAGCAGATCGTCAAGCAGGTCGTTGCCCAAGGCAAGCAGACCGATTCCCCGCAACTGCGCGAAGCCATCAAGAAAGACCTGATCGCCCGCGAAGTCATGATCCAGGAAGCCGACAAGCAAGGTTTTGGCACCCGTGCCGAAGTCAAGCAAGCGCTGGAAAACGCGCGCCAGAGCATCGTCATCAACGCGATGCTGGCTGACTACGTTCGCAAGAACCCGGTCAAGGACACCGAAGCGAAGGCCGAGTACGACAAGTACAAGGCGCAGATGGGCGACAAGGAATACCACGCCCGTCACATCCTGGTAGCGACCGAAGACGAAGCCAAGGCGATCATCGCCAAGCTCAAGACCGGCGCCAAATTTGAAGAACTGGCCAAGCAGTCGAAAGACAGCTCGGCAGCCAACGGCGGCGACCTGGACTGGGCGAGCCCGGCCAACTACGTGCCTGAGTTCTCGAAGGCGATGGTCGCCCTGCAAAAAGGCGCGATCACCGATACCCCGGTCAAGACCCAGTACGGCTACCACGTCATCAAGCTGGAAGACACCCGCCCTGCCAAGATTCCTCCGTTCGAGGAAGTCAAGCAGCAGGTCAACGAATCGCTGCAACAGCGCAAGCTGCAGGCATTCCGTGAAGAGCTGATGAAGAAAGCAAAGATCCAGTAAGCTGGGTTTCTGCTTCACAGAGAAAGCGCTTCTACGGAAGCGCTTTTTTTATACCTGTCGAAAGCTGATGATGATGATTCGGGCGACTGCCGAAGAAGACTGGGAAGTGCTGAGGGAAATCCGGCTGGCGTCGCTGCTCGATGCACCCAGGGCGTTTGGGACGACGCATGCGGCCGCTGCGGCCAACAGCGAGGCCCAATGGCGGGACCGGGCCGCCGGACGTGGGCCGGCGCGGTTCGTGCTGGCATTTGTGGATGGGGTCGCGATCGGCATAGCTGGCGCGGTTGTCAGTGCGGCCGGTGAGTTGAACCTGATTGCGATGTGGGTCAAACCCGGGTCCCGAGGATCTGGCGCCGCAGCGGGCCTGGTTGAGGCGGTCAAGCAGTACGCCGTCTCGCGCGGCCATTCACGCGTCGTGCTTGACGTGTCATCGGAAAACCTGCGCGCGGCAGCGTTCTACCGCAAGCTGGGATTTGCGTTTTTGCCGGTGTGGGAGGCGCTTGAGAGCCATCCCGACATCACTGTTCAGAAAATGCAGTGGGTTTCACCGTAGGGCGGATAAGCGCAACGCGCGGTGGAGCAGGGGTTTCGAATTGCATGCGATTCGCCTGCGGAACGGTATCCGCTTGCAAGCGGATACTCCTTAGCAGAGCATCCGCCGAATTAGCGTCACGGCGGCGCACTTCGGCGGATGCGCGCTTGCGCGCTTATCCGCCCTTGTATCTTGTTCGAGTTAGTGGTTAGCTACTACTAACTGAGGTGAGGACCAGCTTGGATCCGCCCTGAAGGCTTGACCTTGAAATGTAGATGAAGCCCTTCA
>NZ_JAJHPV010000006.1 GCF_020831365.1 Massilia agrisoli | reverse complement strand
GCGGCCATTGGGGCCGCCATGCGGAAGCTTGCGCATTTGTGCTTCGGTGTCGTCAAAACTGGACGGGCATACGAGGCAAATTTTGCCGTTCAGGCTTGACGATCAAGACGGTATCTACAAAACCTTACGTTATGCGTCCTTCTTGGCAGGCGCCTTCTTGGCCGCAACCTTCTTCGCCGCAGCCTTCTTGGCAGGAGCCTTCTTCGCTGCCGCCTTCTTGGCCGGCGCCGCTACCGCACCTTCTTCGCCCTCCACCTCAGGCTCGGCCTTCGCGGCCTTGCCCTTGGCAGGCGCCTTGGCCTTGCGCTCTTCAAACTCGAAGCTGATCTTGCCGTCCTTGCCCTTCACGAGGAAGGCCTTGAACGGACGGCGCGTGCGCTGCGAGATGAAGCCTGGCAGCAGGTCGGTCTTGCCTTCGTTGAGCAGCTTGGCCATCTGCTCCGGCAGGATCTCCTGCTGCAGGATGATGCGGCCGCTGCGGAAGTCGCAGGTCTTCGGCTTGGCGACGCTGTGCTCGCACACGTACGCCAGGCCCA
Source organism: Massilia agrisoli (assembly GCF_020831365.1). Classification (GTDB taxonomy): domain Bacteria; phylum Pseudomonadota; class Gammaproteobacteria; order Burkholderiales; family Burkholderiaceae_D; genus Telluria_A; species Telluria_A agrisoli. The sequence continues at coordinate 67,920 of NZ_JAJHPV010000006.1, read as the reverse complement.
TCTCGTAGACACCGCCGGTGCATTTCGGGCACGGTCCGAGCGGGGTCTGGCCGGTGAAGTCGACGCCTTCGCCGTCCTCGCCGCCTTCGTCGTTCTGGCCGAAGTCGAATTCGAGCTTGAAGTTGTTGATGTCCTCGTCACGCACGATGCGCAGGATCGCCGCGAACGGACGGCCCATCTTCGAGCGGAAGCCCTGCAGCGGACCGATGGTGCGGTTCTTCAGCAGTTCTTCGACCTCGGGGATCTCGAACTGGCGGCTGCCCGGCGTCTTGCTCATGTTGAAGTCGCACTTGGTGCAGGCGAAGCGGCGGTAGTTTTCCTTGACCACGCCACCGCAGTTCGGGCACGGGGTCTGCAAGGTCGCGTAGTCGCCCGGAATGGTGACGTTGTCGTATTCCTTGGCGCGCTTGACGATAATCTGGGTCATCTGCGCGATCTCGCGCATGAATTCCTCGCGCGAGATTTTGCCCTTCTCCATTTGCGACAGCTTGTATTCCCATTCGCCGGTCAGTTCCGGTGCGGTCAGCTCGTTCACGCCGAGGCCGCGCAGCAGCGTCATCAACTGCGACGCCTTGGCCGTCGGGATCAGTTCGCGCCCTTCGCGGATCAGGTATTTCTCGGTCAGCAGGCCTTCGATGATCGCCGCCCGCGTCGCTGGCGTGCCAAGGCCCTTGCCGGCCATCGCGTCGCGCAGTTCGTCGTCGTCGATCAGCTTGCCCGCGCCTTCCATTGCCGACAGCAGGGTCGCTTCGCTGTAGCGCGCAGGCGGCTTGGTCACCAGGCCGTTGGCCGTGACTTTCTCGGTCAGGACTTTCTCGCCCTTCGCCACCGGCACCAGCATGCCCGCGTCTTCCTTGTCGTCGCCGGCCGCTTCCTTGCCGTAGACGGCCAGCCAGCCCGGATTGGTCATGACCTTGCCTTCGGTCTTGAACTGGTGGCCCGACACTTCGGTGTAGCGGGTCGTGACCTGGAACTCGGCAGCCGGGAAGAACACGGCCATGAAGCGGCGCGTCACCAGGTCGTACAGCTTCTGCTCGGGCTCGGACAGGTTCTTAGGCGCCAGCGTGGTCGGGATGATCGCGAAGTGGTCCGAGATCTTGGCGTTGTCGAAGATGCGCTTGTTCGGCTTGACCCAGCCGTTCTTGCTGATCTGCTTGGCGAACTGGTGGTAGTTGTTGTTCTCGGCCAGCGACTCCATCGTCGCCTTGACGGTGTTGATATAGTCTTCCGGCAGGTGGCGCGAATCGGTACGCGGGTAGGTCAGCACCTTGTGTTTTTCGTACAGGGCCTGGGCCAGGCCCAGCGTGTTCTTGGCCGAGAAGCCGAAGCGGCCGTTGGCTTCGCGCTGCAGGCTGGTCAGGTCGAACAGGGCCGGCGCCATCGAGGTGGTCGGCTTCGATTCTTCGGTGACGTTGCCCTGGCGGCCTTTGCAAGCCATTGCGATGGTATCGGCGGCAGCCTTGCTCCACAGGCGCTCGGGGCGCTTCTCGGGGTCGTTCTCGTCCTTCTTGAACGACTGGTCGAGCCAGCGCCCTTCGTACACGCCGGCGGCGCAGACGAATTCGGCGCGCACTTCCCAGAAGTCGCGCGAGACGAATTTCTTGATCTTCTCTTCGCGCTCGACCACGATCGACAGGGTCGGCGTCTGCACGCGGCCCACGGTGGTCAGGTAGAAGCCGCCCTCTTTCGAGTTAAACGCGGTCATCGCACGGGTGCCGTTGATGCCGATCAGCCAGTCGGCTTCGGAACGGCAGCGCGCGGCGTCGGCCAGCGGCAACATCTCGTCGTCGCTGCGCAGCTTGGCAAAGCCGTCGCGGATCGCGCCCGGCGTCATCGACTGCAGCCACAAGCGCTTGACCGGCTGCTTGGCTTTCGCGTTCTGCGCGATCAGGCGGAAAATCAGCTCGCCCTCGCGCCCCGCATCGCATGCGTTAATCAGTTGGGTGACGTCCTTGCGCTTGATCAGGCGGTTCAGCACCTTCAGGCGCGACTCGGTCTTGGCGATCGGATTGAGCGCGAAATACGGCGGAATCATCGGCAGGTGGGCGAAGCTCCACTTGCCGCGCTTGACGTCATACTCTTCCGGCACCGCGATTTCCAGCAGGTGGCCGACCGCGGACGACAGCACGTATTCGTCGGATTCGAAATACTCATCGTGCTTGGTGAAGCCGCCCAGCGTCTTGGCGATGTCATTCGCAACGGAGGGCTTCTCGGCGATGATGAGGGTTTTTGTCATATTAGGTTTCTCGTCGTACTTTGGTGGTTTGGCACGCGCATCATACATGCTCTGCCGCAATACCGGGATTTTGTCATTCCGATATCTATTTTGTAACAGTCGAATAAGTGCGGCCAATGATAAGCGGGTTGTCGTGAAATCCGCAAGTGGGCTTTACGCTGCGGGCCAGGGCCGGCGCGAAGCTTGCATCGAAGGGAAAAACGGGGACCGGCCGGGTGTTTAGTGCAGCAAACGCGGCGCTTGTTCGTCGTCCGAACCGAACAGGTCGTCGAACATCAGGGCGTCAGGTTCCTTGCCCTGGCTCCAGAGCAGCATCAGCACAATGATTTTCAGCTTGCCGAGGCCGACCGGCGATTCGTCCAGCACCAGCGCGCGTTCGATGACGATCTCGCGCTGCACCGGGCTGAGCACCTTGGCGCTTTCGAGGAACTGGATAAAGCCGACGGCGGCAGTGCCGAGCACCTCATATTCCTGGTCGACATAGAAGCGGATGCCGTCCGAGGAGGCGGCAAACTCCAGGTCGCCGCCCGCCATTTCGGTCAGGTCGGTCAGCCAGACCAGTGCTTCCGATATCTCGACATCGTCAAACCCCACTGCCGAGAGCTTGCGCGCCAGGGCCGCCGGCTCGGGGCAGGCGTCAGGGCGGTAGTAGGTCTCGTAGAGGTAGACAAGGATATCAAACATGGCTCTACTCTATCAGTTAAGTTCGTTGCGGCACAAGTGCCGGCCGTACCGTCCGGCAATGCGGCTAACAAGGCAAAAACCGCGTTTTTTAACGATTTACACGTTGAAACAAGCCTCCGGGCAGCCTTTCGAGGTGGCCTGCCAGTTCCAGCGTTAACAACTGCGCGCTCAACCGGCCCGCATCGAGCCCGCAGGCCGCGGCCAGCGCATCGGCGCCGATGGGGTCGTACCCCAGCGCATCGAGCAACTGTTCCGATGGCATGGCTGGCGCCGGCCCGCGCGCAGCGTTGTCAGGCACGGCTGCGCCGGGGAAGATGTCGTCGAGCACGTCGGCCGCCGCGTCGACCAGCTTGGCGCCTTCGCGGATCAGCTGGTGGCAGCCCTTGCTCATCGGGGCGTGGATGGAGCCGGGAACGGCGAACACGTCCCTGCCCTGCTCGGCCGCCATGCGCGCCGTGATCAGGGAGCCGGACTGGGCCGCAGCCTCCACCACCAGTACGCCCGCCGCCAACCCGCTGATCAGGCGGTTGCGGCGCGGGAAATTGGAGGCGAGGACGGGGTGGCCCAGCGGGTACTCACTAATAATACAGCCCGCCTGGGCAATGCGATGGGCCAGCTGGTGGTTGCGCGCGGGGTAGACGATGTCGGCGCCGGTGCCGATCACCGCCACTGTCGAGCCCGGTCCTGCCATGGCGCCTTCATGGGCGGCCGCGTCGATGCCCAGCGCCAGCCCTGACACGACAGTGAGCCCGGCGTTGCTGAAGGCACGGGCAAACGCCTGCGCGTTGGCCTTGCCCTGGGTACTGGCGTTGCGGCTGCCGACCATGGCGATGGAAGGCGCCGACAGCAGCGCGACGTTGCCTATGGCGTACAGCAACAGGGGTGGATCGTAGATTTCGCGCAGCATGCGCGGATAGGCAGGATCGTGCAGCGTCAGTACATGGTTGCCGGGCGTCGCCAGCCACGCTTCGGTGCGGTCAATCAGTTGCTGGCCTGTTGAGGGAGGCGGCGCGGCAAGCGCATCGGCAACAGGCGCGCCGCACAGGGCGGCCACTGCATCGCGGCTGGCCGCGAACACGGCCGCGGGGCAACCGAAGGCGTCGAGCAGCCGCGCACCGAGCACGCAGCCGACGCCTGGCACCAGGGACAGGCGCAGCCAGCCGCGGAGATCGGGCTGGGCTGATTGCTGCGTGGGGTCCGTGTCTTGCACGGCGGTTTTACTCCGGTGATTTAGCCACGTCGCCGACCTGCACCGGGTCTGTTACCTGCATGACCAAGCCGTACGAGACGTTCTTGAACACGCGGAAGATGAACAGATTGCCGTATTGCTCGTCCGGCAGCTTGATGGTCGGCCTGCGGATGCCCAGCATGCCTTTATCGCCGCCAGGATCTGCCACAACCTTACCGAAATGGTACAGCTGGAGCACGGAGCCGACATCGAGTCCGTCAACCGAACCGCGGTTGATGCTGATGATCTGGTTCTGTCCGGCGTAGCTGACGCCATTGTAGATCGACACCACGCGGGCGTTCACCTGGGTCTCCGGCGGATGCGGCACGTAGCTGCGCATGCCTTCCGGCGGCACTGGCGCGAGGCGGTCGCCCACGCCCATTTCCTGGTGTGAGCTGCCGACAGTAAAGGTATGCACATCGACGCCCGGCTTCGCTTCGGCCTGCAGCGCGACGGTGCCGAGATACTGCGCCTCGTAACCGAGCAAGGCGCCGGTTTCGGGATCTTTCAAGGCCGTGCCGGGACGGAATACCTGGAACGACCTGACGCCGTTCAGTTCGCCCTTGACGTAGACCTTGTCGCCCTGGCCCAGGTACAGGCGGCCTTCCTGCGACGCGGCAATGCGCGGCGCGCTGGCCAGTTCATCCACGCCCACCACCAGCGGGCGGGTCAGGAATGGTTCAATGATGGCCGGCGCGATCGACGGGATCGCGTCGCGTCCCAGTCCTTCGGTGCGCAGCTGCGGCGACAGGCGGGTGATGCCCGGCTGGCCGGCAGCGCCGTCGTCGCCCGGCTTGTTCAGCGACAGGCGGCCGGTCTTGCGGTCGAACCAGACGATCTGGCCCGGGTAGATCCAGTGCGGGTTGCGGATTTCGTCGCGGTTCATGCCCCACACTTGCGGCCAGCACCACGGATGCTCGAGGAACTTGCCGGAGATATCCCACAGCGTGTCGCCTTTGACCACCAGGTGCTGGTCAGGCGCATTCGGGCGGAACGCGCAGTTTGCTGCCTGCGCCGGTGCTGCCATCAGGCCGGCAACGAGCGCTGCTCCTGCAATACGGGCGCCGACTGTGCTAAAATTTTTCATTGAGATGTCCGATAAGTGCGGCATTACACAAAATTGCTGGCTGAACCCGTCACCCACTGCGCGCCACGGCGCAAAAGGCAGCAGATTGAGCGCTCCCCTATGCAACTTGCTGAGAGTAAAGGGTTGCCGTACTGGATCAAATTCTGCACATAAATCCTTGAAGTAGCAAGAAATACTGCGCCCGACTACCGTGGCGGACTGTGTGATTTTGTTGTTTTAAGGCATTTTTTACACCCGCAACAACGAATCGATTATTAAATTGTTACTGAGCTGAACGAACCTATGGCAATCCTGAATATCCTCCGCTACCCCGATGCACGCCTGCACAAGGTCGCCAAGCCGGTCACCGAATTCGGCGACCGTATCAACAAGCTGGTCGCCGACATGGCCGAGACCATGTACGACGCACCCGGCGTCGGGCTGGCCGCGAGCCAGGTTGACGTGCATGAGCAGCTGCTGATCGTGGATATCACGGAAACCAAGGATGACCTGCGCGTGTTCATCAACCCGGAAATCATCTGGGCCAGCGACGAAAAGACCGTCTATGACGAAGGCTGCCTGTCGGTACCGGGCATCTACGATGGCGTGGAACGCCCGTCCCAGGTCAAGGTGCGCGCGCTCGATGCGCAAGGCGTGCCCTTCGAGCTGTCGGCCGATGGCCTGATGGCGGTCTGCATCCAGCATGAAATGGACCACCTGAAGGGCAAGATCTTCGTCGAATACCTGTCGCCCCTCAAGCGCAACCGTATCAAGGCCAAGATGATCAAGGAAGAACGCGGGCTCGAGCGTGAAGCCGCCCTGCGCGCTGCCGGTCGCCGCTACTAAAGCGCGCAATGAAAGTCGTCTTTGCCGGCACCCCGGAGTTTGCCGCTGTCGCCCTGTGTGCCCTGCACGAGGCCGGCTTTGAAATCCCCCTGGTCCTGACCCAGCCCGACCGCCCCGCGGGGCGCGGCATGCAGCTGCAGGCCTCCGCCGTCAAGCAGTACGCGCTGGCGCATGGCATCGAGGTATTGCAGCCGCTGTCGCTGCGCATGGACAGCAAGGACCCGGAGCGCGCGGCCCAGGCTGCCGCCGCGCATGCGCGCCTGCGCGCGCTGGACTACGACGTGATGGTGGTGGCCGCCTACGGCCTGATCCTGCCGCTCAGCACGCTCAACATCAAGCCCTGCATCAACATCCACGGTTCGCTGCTGCCGCGCTGGCGCGGCGCCGCGCCGATCCACCGCGCCATCGAAGCCGGCGATGCGGAAACCGGCGTGACCATCATGGAAATGGAAGAAGGCCTGGATACCGGCCCGATGCTGATGATGGAGCGCGTGGCGATCGCCCCGTCCGACACCACCGCCACCTTGCACGACAAGCTTGCCGCGCTGGGCGGGCAGATGATCGTCGCGGCCCTGCGCGAAATGGAGCTGGGCAACGTCAAGGCCGTCCCCCAGCCGCAAGCTGGCATCACCTACGCGGCCAAGATCAGCAAGGATGAAGCGGCGATCGATTTTTCGCTGCCCGCAGCGGCGATCGCGCGCAAGATCCGCGCGTTCAATCCCTTCCCCGGCGCGCATGCCGAAGTCAACGGTGTAACGATCAAGGTCTGGGGTGCGGAAGCACTGCCTGCCGGCAGCGCGGCCCTGCCGGGACAGGTGCTGGCGGCCGATGCGCAGCACGGCATCGTGGTGGCATGCAAGGAAGGAACCTTGCGCCTGAACGAACTGCAAAAACCAGGCGGCAAGCGCCTTCCAGCGCAGGAATTCCTCAAGGGATTCCCGCTGGAAGGACTCTGTTTCGATTAAGCGGCTTCGTCGCTGGCCGCGGCGGCCTTGGCGCGCTCGGCTTCCATATGGTCACGCAGCAACTGGTTGATGCGGGTCTGGTAGCCCGGGCCTGCCGACTTGAACCAGTCGAGCATGTCCACGTCCAGGCGGATCGTCACGATCTGCTTCTGCTGGGTGTTGGTGTTCTTGGCAGGCTGCTGCTGCGGTGCGCTGCTCAGGTAGTTTCCCTGCGCTGGTTCATCCCATACCGGTGCAAAATCCTTGTTCATTCCTCATCCTTCATATCGACGGCGGATCGTCCGCGCACGCGACAGGCGGCGCGATTCCTGCCTATTGTTTGATTTGCGGGGCAAACCCTGCTCCCGAAACCTGTCAATACTGTGATTGTCGCCTTGCCATGTAACGTAAAGATTGCTGAGCGATCAGGTTTTGTATCCTCATGTTTCTGTGTCACGGTTTAATACATAAAGATACAAACGCTGTTTGCAAATCGAAATGCTGCACTGCGATAAGCGATCGTTAATGATGACGTATAATTTTAGACCCGGGGTTGCGCCCGCCCGGCCATTGCCAACTGAAAGCACAACATGACGACCACCGCCATCTCAAAGACCGAAACCCAGCTGCGCGATATCCTTTCGCGCCGCATCATGATCCTTGATGGCGCAATGGGCACGATCATCCAGCAGTACAAGCTCGACGAAGCGGCCTACCGCGGCGAACGCTTCGCCGCCTTTGCCGCCCCGGAAGGCAGCGGTGCGCGCGAGCTCTTCGTCAAAGGTAATAACGAACTGCTGACGCTGACGCAGCCGCAGGTGATCCAGGAAATCCACGAGCGCTACCTGGCCGCCGGCGCCGACCTGATCGAAACGAATACCTTCGGCGCCACCAGCATCGCCCAGGACGACTACCACATGGGCCACCTGGCCTATGAGATGAACGTCGAAGCGGCAAAGCTGGCGCGCCGCGCCTGCGACAAGTACGGCACGCCGGACAAGCCGCGCTTCGTCGCCGGCGCGCTCGGCCCGACGCCGAAGACCGCGTCGATTTCGCCGGACGTCAACGACCCCGCCGCGCGCAACATCACCTTCGACCAGCTGGCGGCAAGCTACCTCGAACAGGTGCGCGGACTGGTCGACGGCGGCGCCGACGTGCTGCTGGTCGAGACAATCTTCGATACCCTCAACTGCAAGGCCGCGCTGTTCGCGATCGACCAGTACTTCGACGAACATCCTGGCACTGAACGCCTGCCGATCATGATCTCGGGCACCGTTACCGACGCGTCGGGCCGCATCTTGTCCGGCCAGACCGTGCCGGCATTCTGGAACTCGGTGCGCCATGCGAAGCCGCTGACCATCGGCCTTAACTGCGCGCTCGGCGCCGCGCTGATGCGCCCCTACGCGGAAGAGCTGTCCAAGGTCGCCGACACCTATGTCTGCATCTACCCGAACGCCGGCCTGCCCAACCCGATGAGCGACACCGGCTTTGACGAGCTGCCGGCCGACACCTCGGCGCTGCTGCGCGAGTTCGCCGACGCTGGCTTCATCAACATCGCCGGCGGCTGCTGCGGCACCACGCCGGAACACATCAAGGCGATCGCCGATTTGCTGGCAGCTAGCCCCCCGCGCGTGGTGCCGCAGATCCCGGTGGCGCAGCGCCTGTCGGGCCTGGAGCCGTTCACCATCGACGAGGACTCGCTGTTCGTCAACGTCGGCGAGCGCACCAACGTCACCGGCTCGAAAGCGTTCGCGCGCATGATCCTGAACGAGCAGTACGACGAGGCGCTGTCGGTGGCGCGCCAGCAGGTGGAAAACGGCGCCCAGGTCATCGACGTCAACATGGACGAAGCGATGCTCGACTCAAGCGCCGCGATGACGCGCTTCCTGAACCTGATCGCGTCCGAGCCTGACATCTCGCGCGTGCCGATCATGATCGACTCGTCGAAGTGGTCGGTCATTGAAGCGGGCCTCAAGTGCGTGCAGGGCAAGGCGGTGGTCAACTCGATCTCGATGAAGGAAGGCGAAGAAGAATTCATCCGCCAGGCGCGCCTGTGCCGCCGCTACGGCGCGGCCGTCATCGTCATGGCCTTCGACGAGAAGGGCCAGGCCGACACCTTCGAGCGCAAGACCGAAATCTGCGCGCGCGCCTATAAGGTGCTGACCGAGCAAGTCGGCTTCCCGCCCGAAGACATCATCTTCGACCCGAACATCTTCGCCATTGCCACCGGCATCGAAGAACACAACAACTACGCGGTCGACTTCATTAACGCCACCCGCTGGATCCGCGAGAACCTGCCGCACGCGAAGATCTCGGGCGGCGTGTCGAACGTCTCGTTCAGCTTCCGCGGCAACGATCCTGCGCGCGAAGCGATCCACACGGTGTTCCTCTACCACGCGATCAAGGCCGGCATGACCATGGGTATCGTCAACGCAGGCATGATGGGCGTGTACGACGACATCCCGGCCGAGCTGCGCGAACGTGTCGAGGACGTGGTGCTGAACCGCCGCGAGGACGCCACCGAGCGCATGATCGAAATCGCCGGCACCCTCAAGGCGGGCGGGAAGCAGGACGCCCAGAACCTCGAATGGCGCGAAGGCACGGTCAACCAGCGCCTGTCGCACGCGCTGGTGCACGGCATCACGCAGTGGATCGTCGAAGACACCGAAGAAGCGCGCCAGCAGCTGCTTGAATCGGGCGGCCGTCCGATCCACGTGATCGAAGGCCCGCTGATGGACGGCATGAACGTCGTCGGCGACCTGTTCGGCCAGGGCAAGATGTTCCTGCCGCAGGTAGTCAAGTCGGCGCGCGTAATGAAGCAGGCCGTGGCCCACCTGATCCCGTACATCGAAGAAGAAAAGAAGCTGGAGGAAGAACGGACCGGCATCGTCGCCAAGCCGAAGGGCAAGATCGTCATCGCCACCGTCAAGGGCGACGTCCACGACATCGGCAAGAACATCGTGTCGGTGGTCCTGCAGTGTAATAACTTCGAAGTCGTGAACATGGGCGTTATGGTGCCGTGCTCCGAGATCCTGGCGCGCGCCAAGGTCGAGAATGCGGACATGGTCGGCCTGTCCGGCCTGATCACCCCGTCGCTGGAGGAGATGGCGCACGTGGCGCGCGAAATGCAGCGCGACCCGCACTTCCGCATGATGAAGATCCCGCTGCTGATCGGCGGCGCCACCACCAGCCGCGCCCACACTGCGGTCAAGATCGCGCACAACTACGAAGGCCCGGTGGTGTACGTGCCGGACGCATCGCGCTCGGTATCGGTAGCGCAGTCGCTGCTCACGCCCGAGACGCGCGACAAGTACATCGAAGAGATCAGCGACGACTACGCGCGCATCCGCGAGCAGCACGCCAACAAGAAGGCGCTGCCAATGCTGTCGCTGAAGGACGCGCGCGCCAACAAGGCCAAACTGGACTTCGCGCCGGTGCGCCCGAAGTTCATCGGCCGCCGCGAATTCCGCAATGTCGACCTGGCCGCGTTGGCGAAGTACATCGACTGGGGCCCGTTCTTCCAGACCTGGGACCTGGCCGGCCCCTACCCCGCCATCCTGAAAGACCCGGTGGTTGGCGAAGCGGCCAGCCGCGTGTTTGAAGAAGGCCAGGCGCTGCTCAAGAAGGTCATCGAAGGGCGCTGGCTGACCGCCAACGGCGTCATCGCGCTGCTGCCGGCAAACTCGGTGAACGACGACGACATCGAGGTCTACACCGACGACACGCGCACCGAAGTGGCGTTCACCTACTATGGCCTGCGCCAGCAGGGCGTCAAGCCGGTGGTCGACGGCGTGCAGCGCCCGAACCAGTGCCTGGCCGATTTCATCGCGCCGAAATCATCGGGCGTGGCCGACTACATCGGCATGTTCGCCGTCACCGCGGGCCTGGGCATCGAGAAGTACGAGAAGCGCTTCGAGGACGCGCACGACGACTATTCGTCGATCATGCTCAAGTCGCTGGCAGACCGGCTGGCCGAAGCCTTCGCCGAGTACCTGCACGAGCGCGTGCGCACCGACCTGTGGGGCTATGCAGCCACCGAGACGCTGAGCAACGAAGACCTGATCGCCGAGCGCTACGCGGGCATCCGCCCGGCGCCTGGCTACCCTGCGTGTCCTGAACACACGGTCAAGGCCGACATGTTCCGCGTGCTGCAGGCCAAGGACATCGGCATGGAACTGACCGACTCGTTCGCGATGTTCCCGGGCGCGGCCGTCTCCGGCTTCTACTTCGGCCATCCTGAATCGAAGTACTTCGTGGTCGGCAAGATCGGCGACGACCAGTTGGCCGACCACGCGGCGCGCCGCGGCGCCAGCAAGGACGAGCTCGAGCGCTGGCTGGCGCCCAACCTCTCGTAAGCCCGGCAACGACGCGGGCGGCGATATCGAGATCGCCGCACTGCGGATTTGCCAGAACTTTTGCCTCCCCTCCGCCGTCCAAGCACTGTTGCGGGCGTGTCGGCGCGACGCCTGTGGCGGCTGCTTTTTCGCGCCGGACTGTCTTCACGGAGGCTATATGGCACTGCACTTCTCCGCCAAGCGCTGGCAGGACCAGGTCATCCTGCTGCTGGGCGTATGGCTGTTCGTTTCACCCTGGGTGCTTGGACTCGCGACCGACTCGCCACAGGCAATCAACGCGTACATCGTTGGCGCCGTGATGGCAGTGCTGGCCGCCTTCGATCTCTACAAAACCTACTTCTGGGCAGTGGCGGCCAACCTGATGCTGGGGGCATGGATAGCGATTTCTCCATGGGTGCCAGCCTTTGCCGACAGGGGCGCGATGATGACCAATTCGGTCATCGTCGGCATCGCCGTGGTCGTGCTGGGCTTGTGGGAGCTGCGCAGCGACCCGGACCTGCACCGCCAGTGGGCTGGCACGGGCGGCGCGCACTGAGCGCCCAAACAACAACGCGAACCTTCGGGTTCGCGTTTGTTTGCACATCAGATTGCGTAGCGCGCGACGTTGTCGCTCCATTCGAACGCAGCGACTTCCAGTTCACCGAGATCCTCCGCGGACAGCGCCAGTTCGGCCAGCGCGGGCGCTACATGCTGCTCGCCCTCGTCCATCATCTCGATGCTCTCAGCCAGTCGCAACAGTTCACCGAAGAAGCCACTGCGCTTGAGCAGCGCATCGGCAACCTCTTCACTCACCGGCATCTGCTGCACGATCTCGTCCATCGGCATGCCGAACAGCGCATCCATCAGCGACATGATGCCGACCGTGAACGCGATCTCGGGCACGCTGCGCTGGCCCGGACGCAGGCGCTGCGCCAGCAGTTCGAGCAGGCGGCCACGCGCCGTCGCCAGGGTCAACAGCGGCGGCATGCTTTCGCCGCGCCGCGCCGGCTCCGCGTACAGCATGATCTGCAGCCAGCGCTGCAGCTGGCGCCGTCCCAGTACCGTAACCGCCTGGCTGACCGAGTCGACGCGGTGAACGATGCCGGCGGCCGGCGTATTGACCAGCCGCAGCAGGTTAAGCGCAAGGGGCACGTCTTTCTTGACGGCGCGTTCGATGACGATGTTGTCGGCGTCGGCATCGATCAGGTTCATCAGTTCGAGCAGGACCACCTGGCCCGGGGACAGTTTGCGGCCGCTGATGATGGCCGGACGGGCAAAGTAAAAGCCCTGGAAGTAGTCGATACCCAGCGCCATGCAGCTGTCGAATTCCTCGCGCGTTTCGACCTTCTCGGCCACCAGCTTCTTGCCGGTCGCCTTCAGCTGCGGCGCAATGCATTCAAGCGCCTCCTGCGAGGTGTTGCGCAGGTTGATCTTGAGGTAGTCCAGCATCGGCAGCAGCTGGCCGTAACCGGGCGTTTCGCCCCCCACGTCCGACAGGGCGAAGCGGAAACCGTGACCGGCCAGTTCGGCGATCCGGTCCAGCAGGGGGCCGCCAGGCTGCATCGACTGGGGGATTTCCAGCACCAGCTTTTCGCGTGGCAAAAAGGCAAAGATGTCGCTGTTAAGCACTTCCGCGTCGACATTGAGGAAGCCGCATGCGCCGCCCAGCACCCGGTCCAGGCCGAGCTGGGCGGCGTGGGCGATCACCGCAGCAGTCGCCGACAGGTCGGAATCGATGCCGGCGGGCCCAAGCGGCGCACTGCGAAACAGCAGTTCGTAACCGTATAGCGCCTGGTCGCGGCCAAGGATGGGCTGTCGCCCGAGATAGAAATCTCGGACCCGCAGGTGCGAGCGGGTGTTGTCGGGACTTGCGGTATCGATCATGCGGGGCCAGTTCTAAACGGAAATTATGGGCGATACTTTAACCTTTATTTCCGTTTTTGTGGCTTTTTTGTCATTGATCGACCGGTTTAGTCGAGCGGCCAGCCGTCGACGAACACCTTGATCTCGCCGCTGGCGAACGCCGTCCACGCCTCGTTGGTGGTCAGCGGCGCGGTCACGATCACCGCCACCCTGTCCTGCGGGGTGGTGACCTGGGCGAAATCGACGCTGACATCCTCGTCGGCCAGCTTGGCGGTAGGAAACGGATACTGGCGCACCACGTAATGCAGGGCGGTCGAGCAATGGGCGAACAGGGCCGAGCCGTCCGACAGCATCATGTTGAAAGTGCCGTGCGCGGCAATGGCGCGGACCAGCTCGCCGAGCACGGCCCGCAGGGCGTCCAGCGGCGGCGGTTCGTCGCCAAAACGCGCGCGCAGCTCCTGCAGCAGGTAGCAGAAGGCGCGCTCGCTATCGGTCGTGCCTACCGGGCGGAACGGACCATCGAGCCCCGGATCGAAGTCCTTCAGGTCGCCATTGTGGGCAAACACCCAGTAGCGCCCCCACAGTTCGCGCACGAAGGGATGGCAGTTTTCCAGCGCAACATGGCCCTGGGTCGCCTTGCGGATGTGCGCAATGACGTTTTTGGACTTGATCGGGTAGCGTTTGATCAGTTCGGCAACGGGAGACTCGATCGCCGGCATGTGATCGACGAACAGGCGCACGCCGGGGCCTTCGAAAAATGCGATGCCCCAGCCGTCGTGGTGGGTGTCGGTGCGGCCGCCGCGCAGGGCAAAGCCGGTGAAGCTAAAAACAATGTCCGTAGGGACATTGCAGTTCATTCCGAGAAGTTGGCACATGGCGCAAGCTTACCATGCGCGCTTTGAGCTGCTGCAAACCGGGACAGGCCGTGCGGCCGATATAGAGGGGAGAAATGCCGGGAGGCGCCGGGTGCGTGGGCCGCCCGCAGGGGACCCACGTCCGGCCCAGGTTTAGTGCAGGAGCACAGGATTGCTCATCAACGAATCGTACGAACCGAGGAAGTCGTCAATCTCTTCCATGGTAGGTTCGCTGGCGATCAGCGTATTGACGTCGCGGCGGAACGATTGTGCCAGCTTGCCGCCGATAAATGCTTCGCGGCGGCCCGACTTGTCGACGATCTCATAACCGCCGAAGCGCAGGGCTTCGAGGTTCTGGTCAACGCCGAACTCGACGACGCTGTACTGTTCGCTGTTGTAGATCATATTCATAAGTCACTCCTTCACTCGATCAGACGGTTTTGCAGATCGGAACCGCCTGCGTTCAGACGGCTGACTTTCCACTCCGTTCAATGGGGAGGTGGGGATCCCGGAACCAAATTCAAGTGCTGAGGTCCGGGGTCAGTTCCAACAGCTGATCGTATGGCGGTTGCTGCAGCCACGATCGCAACTGATCAAGATGTTCCGTGCTGGCAAGCCCGATATAGAGGCGCTCGGGCCGCCGGCGCAGGACACGATTTAATGTTACACGCAAAACCAGATTGCCGGTGCAGCATACGCAACCGGGTGCGATGCGGTGCACTTCGAGGGAGCCGGAGGGAGTGAGGATGGAGCGGGGATCGGGCAGGCCTTCGAGGATGACGGCCAGGTGGCCGCCCTGCCCCATGGCGGCCAGGCTGGCGCCGATGGCCGCCTCGCGCGCAGCAGCGCTGGGGCCGGTCACGAGCGTGGCCGGCAGCGCCGCTGCGGTCATTGGCCTTTTTTGGCCAGCTTGCCCGGCTCGACGCCGAGTTGCTTGAGCTTGCGGTACAGGTGGGTGCGCTCGAGGCCGGTTTTTTCGGCCACGCGGGTCATGCTGCCCCCTTCGCGCCCGAGGTGGTGTTCGAAGTACATACGCTCGAAGGCGTCGCGCGCCTCGCGCAGCGGCAGGTCGAACGACAGGTTGTAGCCGTGTCCTTCGCCATTCGGCAGGCCGCCGACGCGGGCCGGGATGCCTACCGGCTGCGGGCTGGCGGCGAACATCGGCGCCCCCGCCACGATGCTTTCCTCGACCTGCGCCGCCATCATCGGGCGCGGCGCGATGGCCGGGGCGCGCACCACTTCCTGGGCGCGCGACAGGCCCTGCTGCACCGCCTTGAGCAGTTTTTGCAGCGCGATCGGCTTTTCGAGGAAATTCAGCGCGCCAATACGGGTCGCCTCGACGGCCGTGTCGATTGTCGCGTGGCCCGACATCATAATGACCGGCATCGTCAACAGGCCGTCGCGCTGCCATTCCTTGAGCAGGGTGACGCCGTCCGTATCCGGCATCCAGATGTCGAGCAGTACCAGGTCGGGCGCGCCCGCCGCCCGCGCATCGCGTGCCTGCTGCGCATTTTCGGCGAGTTGGATCGCATGGCCTTCATCGCCAAGGATCTCCGAGAGGAGCTCGCGGATGCCCATTTCATCATCAACTACGAGTATGTTTGCCATCTAATGCCTTCCTGATTTCGCCCATGCTGGGCCGCACGCGTGGCATGCCGCCGAAGCCATGATTCTATTCTTGATTCTTACCTTACGCCACTATGCCGCAGGCGCTAACTTTAACAGCAAAATCAAGACTGACGCGCCTGTTCCGTCACTACGGTTCTGGATGTCGATCCTGCCACCGTGTTCGTCGACGATTTTTTTCACCATCGGCAGGCCAAGGCCGGTGCCGCGCACCTTCGACGTAACATACGGTTCGAACGCGCGCGCCAGGATGCGCGGCGCGAACCCGGGACCGTTATCGACGATCGACAGGCGTACCGCGGTGCCGGCGGCGCCGCCCGCACCCTGGTAGTGGATCGCCTCCGTGGTGATGTCGATGCGCGGCGGCGGCGCGCCGGGCGGCCGGTCGTTCATCGCATCCTGCGCATTTTGCAGCAGGTTGTGTATCACCTGGCGCAACTGGGTCGGGTCGCCCATCACCGCAGGCAGGCCTGGCGCCAGCGCGGCGTGGATGATATCGCTGCCGTCGCCGGCCAGGTAGAGGTCGAGGATCTCGCCGATCAGGGCATTCAGGTCGAGCGTCTCGAGGTGGGCCGGCGGCGCCTTGGCATAGTCGCGGAAGTCGTCGACCATGCGCTTCATTGCGTCGACCTGGTTGACGATGGTGGCGGTGCCGCGGTTCAGCAGGTCGGCTTCCTTCTGTTCGAGGTGGCCTTCAAGCTTCATCTGCATCCGCTCGGCGGCCAGCTGGATCGGCGTCAGCGGGTTCTTGATTTCGTGCGCCAGGCGGCGCGCCACCTCGCCCCAGGCGATCGAACGCTGGGCCGAGATCACGTCCGAGATATCGTCGAACACCACGATAAAGCCGCTGCCCGCGCCCACCGGAAGGCGCGAGCCGCGCGCCAGCAGGGTGAGGTCGTGGTCGTCGCCGCTGCCCGGCCGGCGCGGAATCTCGATCTGCTGCTGCCAGTGGCTGCGCAGGCGCGCGCTGCCCGCCGCCGATCCCGCGCTCTGCGCCGAGAACGCGCGGTTGACGGCGCCGGCAAACACTTCGAGGCCGGCGATTTCCGACAGCGCCGCGCCGAGGTGGGCGGCCACCGGGTGCTGCAAGATGCGTTCGACCGCTTCGTTCGAGTTCACCACATGGAAATCGGCGTCGAGCACGATCACCCCCGCCGACATATTGGCCAGCACCGACTCCAGGTGGGCCTTGGCGCTTTGCAGCGCCGAGCGGTTGCGCTCGACGGCGCTGCGCGCTTCGAACAGCTGGCCGGTCATCATGTTGAACGACTGGGTCAGGGTGCCCAGTTCGTCGTTGGTCGCCACGATCGGGCGCGGCGACAGGTCGCCCTCGGCCACCGCGCGCGTGCCTTCGGCCAGCACCAGCAGCGGCTGCGCCAGCCGGCCGGCGATGACGAAGGCGCTGGCGATCGCGCCAAAGATCGCCAGCAGCAGGGTCAGGGTCAGCGTCTCGATATACATCTTGCGCAGCGCCACGCGGGCCACAAAGCGCTCCTGGTATTCGCTGTAGGCGCTGCGCAGCACTTCCGCATTCGAGGCCAGGTGCACCGGCACCGCCTGCATCAACTGTAAAAAGCGCGGCTGCGCGCCTGGCGGTTCGGGAATCGCCTGCACCACGCGCAGGCGCAGGCCGGTGGCCGCGTCATGCGCGGTATCGGAGGCGCCTGGCGCCTCGCGGAAGTCGCGCTCGATACCGCCTTCGGGGCGCGCATAACCGCCCGGCATCACGGCCTGCAGCAGCATTTGCGGGGTCGGGATATCGGCCTGCAGGTCGGCCGCGCGCCGGTTCAGCGAGGCGCTCGCCAGCACCTTGCCGTCGGCGCCGATGATCATCGCGTTCTGCATGCCTTCGCGTTCGTCCAGCAGGCGCTTGAGGATTTGCTGGCCGGAGTAGACGTCCTGCCCGGCCACCGTGGCGGCGGTCACCTCGGCCTGCGCGCCCAGTTCGGACAGCGCCTGGTCGAGCGCCGCCACGCCGAGGTTCACGCCCGATTGCAGCGCGGCCTCGATCTTGACGTCGAACCAGGACTCGATCGAATGCGATACGAACTGGACCGAGACAAGGAAGATGACGAGGCCCGGCAGGATGCCGATGGCGGCGAACAGCATCATCAGGCGCGCCATCAGGCGCGATCCGAACTTGCCGGACTTGTAGCGTGAATACAGGCGCGCCAGCGCGACGATGGAGAACACCAGCAGGGTGGCGGCGACCGCGGCGTTCAGGCCAAGCAGCCAGGAGTAGTAGCGGTCGAAGAAGCCGGAGCTGTCGGAGGCGCTGGCGAGCAGGAACAACAGGATGCTGACGACGCCGCCAGCGACGACTACCGCGTACCGCAATCCCTGTTTCACTTACTCGGCCTTGTACTTGAAGGTTTTGTAATCGGATGACAGGCGCCAGCCGGCGTTGCTGACCGCATTGACCTGGATCGGCTTGGACATGTAATCGCGGTTCATCCCCATGCGCAGTGTCACGTCATAGGTCTCGCCGGGCGTGAGCGCGCCTTTCGGCGCAACTACCCAGCGGCTCGGGCGCCGAATCAGGAAAAGCGCGTCTTCCAGCGTCTGGAAGCTTTGCTTGACGCTGCCAAGCGGCAGCACGTTGTACTCGCGCGTGATGACGTTGTACCAGATATGGATGGTCTGCTTGGCCGACGCAGCCTTTTCGTCGCGCCAGTACCAGCGCGGGCGAGTCAGGCGCACCTCGGTGGTGAAGTACAGGTGGACGCCATGGTGGATGGCGTCCTCCACGGCCGGCGTGAGCTCGAAGGCGTAGGCGGCATCGAGCTTGTAGCCGTCCTCTGTCGCCTCGATGCGGGCACGCGTGACGTCTACGCCGTCGGCCGCATGCGCCTGGGCGCACGCAAGCGCCAGCAGCAGCTGGCATGCCAGGAGTCGAAGAAATCGTAGTGTCACAAGTGGGCCAGAGCCTTAATCATCGTTTGAGTGCCGACAGGACCCGCGTCACGCAGCCTTCTTTTGGAATAGCGCGTAAAACAATCCGTCGTGATCCTGCCCGGCAGAGGCGCCTGGAAGGAGCTGGCCTGGCGCGTCGAGGCGGATCGCCTGGTGGCGCACCGCGAACGCGGCGGCCTGCGCCTCCGATTCCTGGGGCCATAGCGAACATGTCACGAACAGCAATTTACCATTGGGCCGCAGCATCTGCCAAAGGTTGTCGAGAATTTTGGCCGAAAGTGTTGCAAGTTGGAGCGTGTCGCCCTTGCGGCGCAGCCAGCGGATGTCCGGATGGCGCCGCACGATGCCCGAGGCGGTGCACGGCACGTCGGCCAGGATGCGGTCGAACTGGCGGCCGTCCCACCAGCCGCTCTCCTGCGCCAGGGCCGGCGCCAGGGTGGCCTGCATGCCGAGGCGGTCGAGGTTCTCGCGCACCCGCACCAGGCGCTTCGGGTCGGAGTCGAGCGCCGTCAGGTCGACATCGGCCAGTTCGAGGATATGGCCGGTCTTGCCTCCCGGGGCGGCGCACGCATCGAGCACGCGCATGCCGTCGGCCAGGTCGAGCAGCGGCGCGGCGACCTGGGCGCCGGCGTCCTGCACCGACACCACGCCAGCCTCGAAGCCTGGGATCTGGGTGACCGGCAGCGGCTTGTCGAGGCGGACCGCGCTCGGGCCGACCTGGGTGGCGCCAATGCCGGCGCCGAGCAGCAGCTTCAGGTAGTCGTCGACGCTGCTCTTGCGGCGGTTGACGCGCAGGGTCAGCGGCGGAGCTTCATTGCCGGCCGCAAGAATCTGCTGCCACTGGCGCGGGTAAGCCGCCCTGGCCGCATCGATCCACCAGTCCGGGTAGTTCCACTCGGCGACCGGCTGCTTGACGGCTTCGGCCACCAGCGCCGCGCGCTCGCGCAGGAAGCGCCGCAGCACCGCGTTGACCATGCCGCGCGCATGCGCCATGTCGGGATGCGCGGCCGCGGCCGTCACGGCCTGGTCGACCACGGTGAATTCCTCGTAGGCCGCGGCCTGTCCTTCCGGCGTGTCAAGCAGCGCCAGCGCGCTGCACAGCAGGCCGGCCAGCATCGGCGGCTCCGGGGCTTTCGACGTCATCAGCCCGACCAGCACCTCGCTTCGGCCCAGCTTGCGCATGGCGCGGTAAGCGATGTCCTGGATTGCGCCGCGCGCCTGCGGCGAAGCGTCCATCACGCCGAAGGCCACCCCAAGCGCCTGCGGCAGGGTGACCCCGCCGCGCACCTGCGCCACCGCGTGGGCGGCGCCGGTCAGCGCCAGCGCCAGCGAGTCGTCGCGCAGGTCAGGCCGGTAGCCGCTTTGCAGCACCGGCTTGACCTCGTAGCTGGGCCGGATCGCAGGCGCGGGTGCGCGTTTCGGCGCGCCGGTCTTCTTGGGCGCTGGCTTCAGGGAGAGCGTCGGGCGCTTGTCGGTCATGGTCGTCTTTACAATAGTGCTAATGAAAGGCGCCATTGTACCGGGTGAATACATAAGCCAAGCTTAAACAAGCCACCGGTGCGCAGTAGCCGGCGGTACTCCGGGCGGCCCCAAACCAGTATAATTGACCAATCTTTGCCCGTGGCCCAGCCACCGCACCTTCACTTTACAGACCACCGCACATGCTCGCCCAACAAAAACAAGAAATCGCCGCCCTGTTCCAGGCCGCCCTCGCCCCAATCCTCGAAGGCAGCGGCCTCACGCCAAACGTCGTGCTGGAGCGCCCGCGCGACCCGTCGCACGGCGACATCGCGTGCAATATCGCCATGCAGCTGGCCAAGCAACTGAAAATGAACCCGCGCGAGCTGGCCACCAAAATCGTCGCCGGCCTGCTCGAGAACCCGGCCGGCAAGGGCCTGGTCGACAGCGCCGACATCGCCGGCCCCGGTTTCATCAACCTGCGCGTGGCGGCCAGCGCCAAGCAGTCGGTGGTGCGCACGATCATGCAGCAGCAGGGCCAGTTCGGCCGCAGCGAGCTTGGCCAGGGCAAAAAAGTCATCCTTGAATTCGTCTCGGCCAACCCGACCGGCCCGCTGCACGTGGGCCACGGCCGCCAGGCCGCGCTGGGCGACGCGCTGTCGGCGCTGTTCCAGGCGCAGGGCTTTGCGGTCACCCGCGAGTTCTATTACAACGACGCCGGCGTACAGATCGCGACCCTGGCCAATTCGGTGCAGGCGCGCGCGCGCGGCATCAAGCCGGGCGACGCCGGCTGGCCGGAGTCGGCCTACAACGGCGACTACATCCAGGACATCGCCGACGACTTCATGGCCGGCAAAACCGTGTCGGCCAGCGACAGCCTGCCGGTGACCGCCAGCGGCGATGCCGACGATATCGAATCGATCCGCAAATTCGCCGTGACCTACCTGCGCAACGAGCAGGACATCGACCTGCAGGCCTTCGGCGTCAAGTTCGACAACTACTACCTCGAGTCCTCGCTTTACCTCGAAGGCAAAGTGGAAGCCGCCGTCGACACCCTGCTCCGCTCCGGCAAAACCTACGAGCACGAAGGCGCGCTGTGGCTGCGCACCACCGAATACGGCGACGACAAGGACCGCGTGATGCGCAAGTCCGACGGCACCTTCACCTACTTCGTGCCGGACGTGGCTTACCACATCACCAAATGGCAGCGCGGCTTCGGCCAGGCCATTAACATCCAGGGCAGCGACCACCACGGCACCATCGCGCGCGTGCGCGCCGGCCTGCAGGCGGTCGACATGGGCGTCCCGCAAGGCTACCCTGACTATGTGCTGCACAAGATGGTCACCGTGATGAAGGACGGCGAGGAGGTCAAGATCTCCAAGCGCGCCGGTTCCTACGTCACCGTGCGCGACCTGATCGAATGGTCGGGCGGCGGCGACATCGGCAAGGGCCGCGACGCCGTGCGCTTCTTCCTTATTTCACGCAAGGCCGACACCGAGTTCGTGTTCGACGTCGACGTCGCGCTGGCCACCAGCGATGAAAACCCGGTCTATTACGTGCAGTACGCCCATGCGCGCATCTGCTCGGCGCTGGCTAACTGGGGCGGCGACGAGGCACAGCTGGCCAATGCCGACCTGTCGCTGCTGGCGACCCCGCACGAAGCGAGCCTGCTGGCCAAACTGGCGGCCTATCCGGAAGTGCTCGCGCGCGCGCAGTCCGAGCTTGGCCCGCACCAGGTGGCGTTCTACCTGCGCGAGCTGGCCGGCGAGCTGCACAGCTACTACTTCGCGCACAAGTGGCTGCTCGACGATGACGAGCCGCTCAAGCTGGCACGCCTGGCGCTGGCCACCGCCACCCGCCAGGTACTGCGCAACGGCCTCGCGCTGATCGGCGTGTCCGCACCAAACAAGATGTAATTGGCCAAACCAGGGTCCAGATGAAAGCACAACTCCGCTCCGTTTCACCCGCGCGCCAGCGCGGCAACACACTCACCGGCATCATCATCGGCTTGATCATCGGCCTGGTGATCGCCGTCATCGTGGCGCTCCTGATCACCAAGGGCGCCACGCCTTTCACCGACAAGACCGGCAAGCTCGGAAAAATGGGCGAGCCGCAGGCCGGCCAGGCCGCCGATCCGAACAAGCCGCTGTACGGCGACAAGCAGGCCGCGCGCGAAGCGAACAAGCAGTTCGCGGGCAAGCCGAAAGCCCCCGAGGCCGATCCGCTGGGCGAGGTCATCGCCGGGCTGGATAACGATGCCACGCCGGCGGCGCCTGCGCCTGCGCCGGCAGCTCCCGCACCAGCGCCGGCGCCTGCCGCCGCCGAAGCGGGCGAAGACAAGACCATCTACTACCTGCAGGCCGGCGCTTTCCGCGAGATGGCCGACGCCGAAAACACGCGCGCCAAGCTCGCGCTGCTCGGTTTCGAAGCGGCCATCACCGACCGCGCCAACGGCGCCGACGTGCTGCACCGCGTGCGCATCGGCCCGTACAACCAGGTCGAGACGATGAACCGCGCGCGCGCCAAGCTGATCGATGCAGGCGTCGATGTGGCGATCGTCCGCAACCAAAAATAATTTTCACCCCAGGAGCTTCCAGCATGCGATTCATCCGTACCATCCTGTGCGCCGCCGCGCTGTGCGCCGTGGCCGCAACCGCCAGCGCCTCCCCTGCCAGCCCGGTAAACGGCACCGAGTACCTGACCCTGCCGGAAGTCCAGAACACCGATTCTGGCAACAAGGTCGAAGTGACCGAGTTCTTCGACTACGCATGCCCGCACTGCGACGCCTTCGAGCCAGTACTGGCCGACTGGGTGAAAAAACAGGGCGGAAATATCGTCTTCAAGCGCGTGCACATCAGCCGCGGCAATGGCGTGCTGCCGCAGCAGCGCCTGTACTACACGCTGGAGGCGATGGGCCTGGTCGAGCAGTACCATGCCAAGGTGTTCCGCGCAATGCACCACGAGCGCCAGCGCTTCCAGAACGACGAGGCGGTGTTCGACTGGGTAGAAAAGGCCGGCATCGACCGCGCCAAATTCATCGCCGCCTACCGCTCGTTCGGCATGGAAGCCAAGACGCGCCGCGCTGCCGCCATGATGGAGAACTACAAGATCGACCACTGGCCAATCCTCGCGGTCGGCGGACGCTACCTGACCTCCCCATCGCTGGCCAACGTGGCCGTCAAGACCAGCCAGACCGAAGCCGAACAGCAGCAGGGCGCGCTCCTGGTGCTGAACCACCTGGTCGCCAAAGTCAAGGCAACCAATAAATAAGCAGGCGATGCGCCCGGCCATGACACGCGTATTCATTACGGGCGCATCTTCCGGCATCGGCGCCGCCCTGGCTGCCGAGTATGCCGCGCGCGGCGCCACCCTGGGCCTGGTGGCGCGGCGCCGGGAACTGCTCGAGCAGCTTGCCGCCAGCCTTCCCAATCCCCACCTGCACAAGGTGTACGCAGTCGATGTCCTCGACCACGGCGCGCTTGCCGCGGCCGCGCGGGACTTCATCGCGACGCAGGGCGGCGCCGACGTCGTCATTGCCAACGCCGGCATTTCGCACGGCACCCTGACCGAATTCGCCGCCGACCTGCCGGTGTTCGACACCATCCTCGCCACCAACGTCAGCGCGACAGTGGCCACCTTCGCACCGTTTATCGCCACCATGAAGGCCCAGCCGGGGCCGTGCCGCCTGGTGGGCATCGGCAGCGTGGCCGGCATTCGCGGCTTGCCCGGCGCCGGCGCCTACAGCGCGTCCAAGGCGGCAGTGCTCAGCTACTGCGAATCGCTGCGGCTGGAGCTCAAGCGCGACGGCATCAAGGTCGTCACGATCGCGCCCGGCTACATCGACACGCCGATGACCCGCCATAACAAGTATCCGATGCCCTTCCTGATGCCGGCCGAACGGTTTGCCGCAAAGGCTGCCGATGCGATCGGGCGCGGCGCCAGCTACGCCGTCATTCCGTGGCAGATGGGCGTGGTCGCCAAGCTGCTGCGCGCGCTTCCCAACGCCGTCTACGACTTTGCCTTCTCGCGCGCGCCGCACAAGGCGCGCAAGGCGGCGCCATGAACGCCGGCGCAATCGCGCAGCGCAGCGGCACGCAGGTGGCGGTGGAAGTCGTTGCCGAAACCGGTTCGACCAACGCCGACCTGCTGGGCCGTGCTTCCACCCTTGAGGGCCCTACCCTGCTGGTGGCCGAACACCAGACCGCCGGCCGCGGACGCGCCGGGCGCAGCTGGCTGTCGGCGCCGGGCGATTCGCTGACCTTTTCGCTGGCGTGGAAATTCGACCTGCCGCTGCAGCAGCTGGCCGGCCTGCCGCTCGCAGTCGGCGTCGCGCTGGCCGGCGCGCTGGCCGCCTGCGGCGTCCAGGTGCAGCTGAAGTGGCCGAACGATGTGCTCAAGGACGGCAGCAAGCTGGCCGGGGTGCTGATCGAAACCCAGGCCGCACCGGACGGGGGCATCTGGGCCGTAATTGGCATCGGGATGAACCTGCGCATGCCGGACGAGCTGGAAGAGCGCATCGGGCGCAGCGTGGCGGCGGCGCCGTGGCTGGCGCAGATGGACCGCGACGCGCTGATGGCGGCGATCCTCGCCAGCCTCGCGGCCGCCCTCGGCGAATTCCGCCAGGCCGGCTTTGGCGCCTTCAGCGCGCGCTGGAACCGCCTGCACGCATGGCAGGGGCGCCCGGTCTCGATTTTGGACAACGGCGCGGTGCTGCATGACGGGCTCGCCGCCGGGGTCGACGACAGCGGCCGCCTGCTGCTCGATTGCGCCGAGGGCCGCATCACCGTGCTGGCCGGCGACGTTTCGCTGCGCACGCGGGAGGCCTAGATGCTGCTCCTGGTCGACGCGGGCAATACACGCATCAAGTGGGCGCTGGCGGAACACGGCGCGGCGCTCGGGCAATGGAGCGCCAGCGGCGCAGTCGCCAACGCCGACCTGAACCACCTGCCCCAGGCCTGGCACGGCGCGCATATCGATCGCGTCGTCGTCTCCAACGTGGCCGGCCAGGCACGGCGCGACCAGCTGCAGCTGATGCTGCCGCCGGCGGCAGTCACCTGGTTTGCGTCCGTCCCGGAACTGGCTGGCCTGCGCAACAGCTACCGAAATCCCGCGCAGCTGGGCTGCGACCGGTTTGCCGCAGCCCTCGGCGCGCGCGCACTGGCGCCCGCGCAGCCGCTGGTGGTTGCCACGTGCGGAACGGCGACAACCATCGACGCGGTCAGTGCGGACGGCGTCTTTTTGGGCGGGATGATCCTGCCCGGGCTGGGCCTGATGGCTGCATCGCTGGCCGCCAACACGGCGCAGCTGCCACAGGTGGAAACCGGAACCGCGCCGCCCGCGTTCGCGGACAACACCAACGACGCGATCCGCTCCGGCTGCCTGTCGGCGCAGGCAGGCGCCATCGAACGCGCCAGCCGCCTGCATGGCGGCGCGCTGTGCCTGATCTCGGGCGGGGCGGCGCCCTACATTGCGCCGGCGCTATCCATCCCGCACCGGCTGATCGATAATATCGTCCTGGTCGGCTTGCATGCGGCCGCCACTTCTACGGGATAAGCTGTGCTGAAATTTCTCTTCTGGATCCTGCTGTCCTTCAACGTAGCCCTGTTCGCGTATGGGCGCGGCTACCTCGGCAATTTCAAGGGCAACGAGCGCGAACCTGCGCGCATGAAGAACCAGGTCAACGCCGACAAGCTCAAACTGGTCCCGGCCTCGCAAGCTGCGGCGGTGAAAGCGGCCGAGCCCGCGCCTGCAGCGCTGCCCGAACCGGTGGCAGCCGCGCCTGCGCTGGTCGCCTGCCTTGAAGTCGGCCCCCTGGTCGCCGTGGACGCGCGCCGCTTCGATACCCGCATTGCCGCGCTCGGGCAACTCAAGCCGGTGCGGCAGAACGTGACGACCACGGAAGTGGGCAGCTACATGGTGCACATCCCGCCGCAGGCGACGCGCGCGGCCGCCGACAGCAAGGCGGAGGAGCTGAAGAATCTCGGCGTCACCAATTACTACGTCATTCCGGACAATACGCCGATGAAGTGGGCGATTTCGCTGGGCGTGTTCAAATCGGAGAATGCAGCCAAGACCTTGCTCGCTGCGCTGAACAAGCAGGGTGTGCAAGGCGCGCGCATCAGCGGCCGCGGCGCCCAGGTCACCCGCGTGAACTACCGTTTCCGCGACATCGAGCCAGCCATGCGCGACCGGATCGACCGCGTCGCGGCGTCGTTCCCGGGCCAGCGCGCGCGCAGCTGCAAGTAGCCAGCCGGCGCTAGCGCCTGACCACCATCGGTTTCAGGCCCATGCCCTTCAGTTCGCGCAGCGCTTCGTTGGCCTCGTCGCGGCTGGCGAAAGGCCCGCTGAACAGGCGGTGCATGCTACCCCCCTTCACCACCTCCAGCACGCCGCGTACCGCCGCGTTGTTAAGCAGGCGTTCGCGCGCCTGTTCGGCCTTGTCGGCGCGGGCGTAGGCGCCCAGTTGCAGGTAGAAGGCGTTCGAAGGCGCCGCTACCGGCCGTTCCGTCGATGCTTCGGTATCCAACGCATGGTCGTTCAGCATCAGGGCGGCGATGCCTGCAGGTGCGCTGTCGCGCGCAGGCGCCGGCACCGCCGCCTGCGGCGCGTTGCGCCTTTGCTCCGCGACGTTGATAACCCGGTTCGGCAGCAGGCGCTCGACCTCCACCTCATGGCTGCCTTTGCCCAGCAGGCCAAGCTTGAGCGCAGCCGTAAACGAGACATCGATGACGCGGCCCGCATGGAAAGGCCCGCGGTCGTTAATCCGCACCACCACCTGCTTGCCGCTCGAGATATTGGTCACGCGCGCGTACGACGGGATCGGCAGCGTCGGATGGGCGGCGGTCATCTTGTACATGTCGTACAGCTCACCGGACGAGGTGCGCTGGCCGTGGAACTTCTTGCCATACCAGCTGCTCACGCCACGCTGCACGAACGGTTCCTCGTTGACGATCGGGACATAGGTCTTGCCGAACACGGTGTACGGACGGTTGGCGTACTTCGAATACGGCTCGGCGCGCACCTCGGCGTCGGCGACATCCTTCAGGTTGGGCGGCGGATTATCGCCCGGCCCGTCGTCCTTGTAGTAGCCGCCGCGGCCCGAGCCGGCGCGCGGCAGCAACGGCAGGTCCGGGTCGACCGAAGGATGGCGCTCAGCCTTGTGGAATGGCGTCGGGAACTTCCAGATAGAGCGCTTCTCGCTGTCCGAGGTGCTGCCGCATCCGGCCAGCACCAGCGCGGACAGCGCGATCGACAGCCTTCCGTGCGCGCGCGGCATCAAGTTTGCACCAGCTTGCGGTGGCGCTGGATGCTCATCAGGATGCCCAGGCACAGGCCCAGCGTCATCAGCGCCGTGCCGCCGTAACTGAGGAACGGCAGCGGCACGCCGACCACCGGCAGGATGCCGCTGACCATGCCCATATTGATGAATACGAAGGTAAAGAAGATCATCGAGATCGCGCCCGCCAGCAGGCGTGAGAACAGGTTGGCCGCGTTCGCGGCGATCATCAGGCCGCGCCCGATCAGCAGCAGGTACATGAACAGCAGCACCAGGATGCCGATCAGCCCGAACTCTTCGGCGAAGACCGCGAAAGCGAAGTCGGTGGTGGCCTCGGGCAGGAATTCGAGGTGGGCCTGCGACCCGTGCAGCCAGCCCTTGCCCGAGATGCCGCCTGAACCGATCGCGATGATGGACTGGAGGATGTGGAAGCCCTTACCGAGCGGGTCGGCGGTGGGGTCGATCAGGGTCATTACGCGCTCACGCTGGTAGTCATGCATCAGCGACCATGCTACCGGCAGGCTGGCGAAAAACGCTACCACCAGGCCGGCAATGGCCTTCCACGACAGGCCCGCCAAAAAGATCACATACATCCCCGAGGCCAGCACCAGCAGCGAGGTGCCGAGGTCGGGCTGCAGCTGGATCAGGCCGACCGGAACCGCCAGCAGCACCGCCGCGACCAGGAAGGAACTCCAGCGCACCACGCCGGCGCGCTGCTGGAAGTACCAGGCCAGCATCAGCGGCATGGCGATCTTCATGATCTCGGACGGCTGGATGTCGATACCCACGTGCAGCCAGCGGCGCGCGCCCTTTTTGATAATCCCGAACATGAACACCGCCACCAGCAGCGCGACGCCGAATGTATAGATCGGCACGGCGAGCCGCATCAGGGTCTGCGGCGGCACCAGCGCGGCGAGCCACATGAAGACGAAGGCCACGATGATATTGCGGATCTGCGCCTCGACCCTGCCAGGAAAGTCGATACCGGCCGAGTACAAGGTGACCAGGCTGGTGGCGGCGAGCAGGAACACGATCAGCGCCAGCGGCCCGTCGAAAACCATGAAGTAGGGCCGCATGCGGCGCCAGAGCGAGCGGCGTTCGTTGATGCGCATGTTATTCCTCAGTGTGCAGGCGCCGCTGGAGCGGCTCCCGGCTTGGCCTGGTCCTTGATTACCGGACGCTTCCCGAGCAGGTAGTAATCCATCGCCTTGCGCGCGATCGGCGCGGCGCTGGCGGCGCCGAAGCCGGCGTTCTCGACCACCATCGCCAGCGCGATGCGCGGTTTGTCGGCGGGCGCAAACGCCACGTACAGGGCGTTGTCGCGGAAGCGCTCGGCGATCCGGCTGGCGTTGTACTTCTGGCCTTTCAGGCCGATCACCTGCGCGGTACCGGTCTTGCCCGCGGACGTATAGCCGGCATTGGCAAATGCGATGCGGCCCGTGCCGGCGGGCTCGGTGTTCACGCCTACCAGCGCGCGCTTGATCACGTCGATGTTTTCCTGCTTGAGCGCGACGCGCCGGGTTTCCTTCGGCACGGTCAGGCTGCGCGCGCGGGTGGCGCCATCCTCGACGATCTTGACCAGGTGCGGCTTCATTACCACGCCGTTATTGGCCAGAATCGAGACCGCGTGCGCCAGCTGCAGCATGGTGTAGTTGTTGGCGCCCTGTCCGATGCTCACCGAGATGGTCTCGCCCGCGTGCCACTTCTGCATGGCCTTGTTTTTCTTGTAGCGCTCGCGCTTCCAGGCAGTCGACGGCAGCACGCCGGTCTTCTCGTGTTCCAGGTCGATCCCGGTCTTTTCGCCGAACCCGAACTGCTTCATGAAGTCGTGGATATTATCGACCCCCATCTCGTTGCCGAGCTGGTAATAATAGGTGTCGCATGAAGCGACGATCGAATCATGCATGTTGACGAAGCCATGTCCGCCCGGCTTGTCGTCGTTGAAGCGGTGCCCGCCCAGCATGAAGTAACCGATGTCCTGGATGCCCTGCGACGGTGTGCGGCGGCCCTGCTCCAGCGCGGCCAGCGCCATGAACGGCTTGAAGGTCGATCCCGGCGGGTAGGTGCCCGACAGCGGGCGGTTGAGCATCGGACGGTCTTCGGATGTGTTGAGTTCGTTCCAGTTCTGCGTGTCGATCCCGTCGACGAACAGGTTGGGGTCGTAGCCAGGGCGCGAGACGTAAGCCAGCACGTCGCCGGTTTCCGGCTCGATCGCTACAAAAGCGCCCTTGAAATCGCCATAGGCCTGCTCGACAATCTTCTGCAGTTCGATATCGACCGAGAGGATCAGGTTGCTGCCCGGGGTTGCCTCGGTGCGCGACAGGGTCGACACAGCGCGCCCGCCCGCGGTCTTGATGACTTTTTCGTAGCCGGTGCGGCCATGCAGCTGCGCCTCGTAGCTTTTCTCGAGGCCTTCCTTGCCGATGTGATCGGTGCCGTTGTAATTGGCCGCGTCCTCGCTGGCGTCGATCACCTTGGCGTCGCGCTGGTTGATGCGGCCGATGTAGCCGATCACGTGCGATGCGACCTCGCCCATCGGATACTGGCGGAACAGGCGCGCCTGCACCTCGACGCCGGGAAAGCGGAAGCGCTGGGCGGTGAAGCGCGCCACCTCGTCGTCGGTCAGGCGGGTGCGCAGCGGCACGCTGGCGAAACTGCGCGACTCTTCCAGCAGGCGCTTGAAGCGCTTGCGGTCGCGCGGCGTCACCTCGACCAGCTTGGCCAGCTCGTCGATCACCGACTCCAGGTTGGCGTGCAGCTTGGACGGCGTGATCTCGAGCGTGTAGGCGGAGAAGTTGCGGGCCAGGACGACGCCGTTGCGGTCGACGATCAGGCCGCGGTTCGGCACGATCGGCACGATCGCGATGCGGTTGTCCTCGGCCTGCGCCGCATAGTCGCTGTACTTGATGACCTGCAGCCAGACGAAGCGCGCCACCAGCACGCCGAAGCCGAGGAACACGATGCCGACAAACGCTGCAAGGCGCATGCGGAAGCGGTGGATCTCCCGGTCGTTGTTCTTAATTTCAGTCATCGCTGCTTCAGATCGGGCGCGTATGGTCGCGGTCGACCGCGCGCCGTTGCGGCGCCATCAGCAGCGACGAGATCACCGGCCACAGCGCGATGGCCACGGCGCTTTCGACGAACTGCAGCCAGCCGGAGAACTTGCCGGAGCCGATCAGGTGCACCAGCATCTGGATCGCCTGCGCCATCAGGAGCAGGGGCAGGATGTGGAAGGCCTGGGTCAAGACCGGGAACCACAGCACGCGGCGGTGGATCATGATCGCGAAATAAGACAGCAGCGTATAGGCCAGCGCGTTCTCGCCCAGCAGCGTGGCCTCGTGCACGTCCATCAGCAGGCCCATGAAGAAGGCGACGCCGATGCCGACCTTGCGTGGCTGCTTGATGCCCCAGAAGACCAGCACCAGCGCGACGAAATCGGGTACGCCCACCCACTTCCCCCATGGGAGCAGGTTGAGCATGAAGGCGCAGGTCAGGCTGAACGCGATGAACAGCGGGCTGACCGGCAGCAGGATGTAGTGAGGACGGTTCATCGTGCAGTCTCCGTGGCCGCGGGCGGCGTGGTCGCCGGGGCCGCTGCGGTGGTCGGTGTGGCGGCCGGCGCCGGCGCGGGCATCGCCATGGCGGCCTGCGGCGCGCGCGGGGTCTCGAGCGGCGTCATCTTGGGCAGCTGGCTGCGCTTGGCCGGCGGCGGCGGTTCGGCAGGTGGGCGCGGCGGCAGCTCAGGCAGCGACATCAGCACCAGCAGCTGGCGGTTGCGGTCGACGCCGGCCAGCGGCTGGCACACCACGCGGCCGAAGGCGCCAGAGGCGCTGTTCTCGACCTGGATCACCTTGGCCACTGCCAGGCCGGCCGGATACACGCCGTCCATGCCGGAGGTAATCAGGATGTCCCCGACCTGCACGTCGGCGTTCGGCGTCATGAAGCGCAGTTCGAGCGAGCCGGAGTTGCCGCGCCCATAAGCGACGCTGCGCAGGCCGTTGCGCAGCACCTGCACCGGGATCGCCTGCTCCTTGTCGGTCAACAGGGTCACTTCGGACGTGAACGGGAAGACGCGCGTTACCTGGCCGACCACGCCGGCGTTGTCGATCACGGGCAGGCCGAGGGCGACGCCGTTGCGCGCGCCGCGGTCGAGCACGATCTTGCGGGCCGAGGGATCGCGCGCGTCGTACAGGATCTCGCTGACGATCGACTTGACGGGAACGTGCTCGCGCGCGCCCATCAGCTTGCGCAGGTGGACGTTCTCGGCCATCTGCAGGCGCGCCTGCTGCATCGCCAGCGCCGTCGCGGCCTGCTGGCTTTTCAGCTCATGCACTTCTTTTTGCAGCGCCGACAGTGACGAAAAGTAGCTGCCCATCGTCGAAATGGCTTCGCGCGGCATCAGCGCGGCCATTTGCAAGGGGTAGAGGACGGTGCCTGCCACCTGGCGGATGGTGGCGAGGGTGTTCATGCGCGCGTCGACCAGCAACAGCACGATGGAAATGAGAGCGAACACAATCACCTTGACCCGCGCTGGGGCGCCTTGTTTGAACAGTGGCGGTGGGCTGTATTCCATGACTTTCAGGTGTGAAGATGACGGCGCACTGCGCCAGGTTCACTATGCGGGGCGCGCGTGCGCCCCGCTTCGATCAGGACATCCGTGCCAGGGCACGGGCGGGCCGCCCGGGAAGCGGCCAGCGGCGAGTGATCACTCGTAGGAGAAGATCGAGCCAAGCTTGTCCATGCGCTCGAGCGCCATTCCCGAACCGCGCACCACGCAAGTGAGCGGGTCTTCGGCGACCAGCACCGGCAGGCCGGTTTCTTCCATCAGCAGGCGGTCCAGGTCGCGCAGCAGCGCGCCGCCGCCGGTCAGCATCATGCCTTTTTCGGCGATGTCGGCGCCCAGTTCCGGCGGGGTCTGTTCCAGCGCGTTCTTCACTGCCGACACGATGTTGTTGAGCGGGTCGGTCAGCGCTTCGAGGATCTCGTTGGACGAAATGGTGAACGAACGCGGGATACCTTCGGACAGGTTGCGGCCCTTGACTTCCATCTCCTTGACTTCGGAACCAGGGAAAGCCGAACCGATGGCCTTCTTGATCGCTTCCGCGGTCTGTTCGCCGATCAGCATGCCGTAGTTGCGGCGGATGTAGTTGACGATGGCTTCGTCGAATTTGTCGCCGCCGACGCGCACCGAACCTTTGTACACCATGCCGCCCAGCGAGATGATGCCGACTTCGGTGGTGCCGCCGCCGATGTCGACCACCATCGAGCCGGTGGCATCCGATACCGGCAGGCCGGCGCCGATCGCCGCAGCCATTGGCTCTTCGATCAGGTAGACCTGCGACGCGCCGGCGCCGAGCGCCGATTCGCGGATCGCGCGGCGCTCGACCTGGGTCGAACCGCACGGCACGCAAATGATGATGCGCGGCGAAGGACGGAAGAATTTGGAGTCGTGCACCATGCGGATGAACTGCTTGAGCATCTGCTCGGTCACGGTGAAGTCGGCGATCACGCCGTCCTTCATCGGGCGGATCGCCTCGATATTGCCCGGCACCTTGCCCAGCATCTGCTTGGCTTCCTTACCGACTGCCTGGATGGTCTTCTTGCCGTTCGGGCCGCCTTCCTGGCGAATCGCCACCACCGATGGCTCATCCAGAACGATGCCGAGGCCACGCACGTAAATCAGCGTGTTTGCAGTACCAAGGTCAATTGCGAGATCGTTCGAAAAATAGCTACGTAAAAAACCAAACATGTGTGTCCTGTAGCGCAATAAGCTGCGCGTTTAGCATTATTAAGGATAACGTCAAGGATACCGTCGCCGCGCGTATATTGTCGCACCGTCGCGCCGTTTCGCAAGCTGCGGTGGGCAGGATTCAGCCCCCACAACGCATTAGCCCGCCATTCTACCTTATAATTTGGCGTGTAAATGCTGAAAAACCGGTGTTTTCCATGCCAGTTCGCTCGACGAGATCGGCGGGATTAATAAGCTTTTATCGTCTTTAACGCTCTGTTATTTCAATTTTCACCATTCGCCCACAACATTTTGAACGCGGCCAGCGCCGCGCTATCCTGCCATGTCCCTGACACTTTCAGATGTAAAACGCATTGCCCATCTCGCGCAGCTCGATATGGACGAGGCCCACGCCGAGACCGCATTGAATGAATTGAACGGCATCTTTGCGCTGGCCGAGCAGATGCAGGCGATCGACACCACCGGCGTCGCGCCGCTGTCGCAGCCGCTGGCCGCCGTCATGGATTCGCTGTCGCTGCGCCTGCGCGACGACGTGGTGACCGAAGAAAACCGCCGCGACGACTACCA
This sequence comes from Massilia agrisoli, assembly GCF_020831365.1. Classification (GTDB taxonomy): domain Bacteria; phylum Pseudomonadota; class Gammaproteobacteria; order Burkholderiales; family Burkholderiaceae_D; genus Telluria_A; species Telluria_A agrisoli. Next base: position 34,276 of record NZ_JAJHPV010000006.1, on the reverse strand, counting down.
GGCGCCGGCGCCGAAAACCCAGGACGGCCTGTACCTGGTACCAAAAGTTATTGAGTAATTACGGATTCGATGATCAGCCATGCATACTAAAACCCTGAAACAGCTGTCCGAACTCCTGCATTCGAAACAGGTGTCCGCCACCGAACTGGCGTCGCAATATCTTGCGCGCATCAAATCGAGCGACCTGAACGCATTCCTGCACGTCGACGAATCGCTGACCCTCGCGCAAGCGGCGGCGGCCGACGCGCGCCTGGCCGGCGGCAGCGCCGGTCCGCTGACCGGCGTGCCGATCGCGCACAAGGACATCTTCGTCACGCGCGACTGGCGCTCGACGGCCGGCTCCAACATGCTGGGCAATTACACCAGCCCGTTCGACGCCACCGTGGTCGAGCGCTTCAACGCTGCCGGCATGGTCAGCCTCGGCAAGCTCAATTGCGACGAATTCGCGATGGGCTCGTCGAACGAGAACTCGGCTTTCGGCGCGGTGAAAAACCCGTGGGACAAGCTGGCGGTGCCAGGCGGCTCCTCGGGCGGCTCGGCCGCCGCGATTGCCGCGCGCCTGGCCCCTGCGGCCACCGCCACCGACACCGGCGGCTCGATCCGCCAGCCGGCCTCGTTCTGCGGCGTCACCGGCATCAAGCCGACTTACGGGCGCGTGTCGCGCTTCGGCATGATCGCGTTCGCCTCCTCGCTCGACCAGGGCGGCCCGATCGCCCAGACCGCGGAAGACTGCGCCCTGCTGCTCAATGAAATGATCGGCTTCGACGAACGCGATTCGACCTCGCTGACGATCGAACAGGGCAATGTGCGCGAAGACTTCGCGCGCGACCTCGCCAAGCCTTTGAGCGGCCTGCGCATCGGCGTGCCGAAAGAGTACTTCGGCGAAGGCCTGGCCGCCGATGTTGAACAAGCGGTGCGCGCCGCGCTGGACGAATTCGTCAAGCTGGGCGCGACCCTGGTCGACATCACCTTGCCAAAGACCTCGCTGTCGATCCCGGTCTACTACATCATCGCGCCGGCGGAAGCGTCGTCGAACCTGTCGCGCTTTGACGGCGTGCGCTACGGCCACCGCGCCGCCGGGTACAAGGACCTGCAGGACATGTACAAGAAGACGCGCGCCGAAGGCTTCGGCCCGGAAGTACAGCGCCGCATCATGGTGGGCACCTACGTGCTGTGCCACGGCTACTACGACGCCTACTACCTGCAGGCGCAGAAGATCCGCCGCATGATCGCCGACGACTTCCAGGCGGTTTTGGGGGACAAGTGCGACGTCATCATGGGACCGGTCGCGCCGACGGTCGCGTGGGACCTGGGCGACAAATCGAACGACCCGGTCGCCAACTACCTGGCCGACATCTTCACCCTGTCGACCAGCCTGGCGGGCCTGCCCGGCATGTCGATCCCCTGCGGCTTCGGACAAGGCGAGAAGAACAGCAAGCGCCCGGTTGGCCTGCAAATCATCGGCAACTACTTCGCCGAAGCGAAGCTGCTGAACATCGCGCACCAGTACCAGCTGGCGACCGACTGGCACACGCGCGCCCCTGCCGGCGTCTAACATTCAAAGAAGCGAGAAACCTATGCAATGGGAAGTCGTCATCGGTCTTGAGAACCACGTCCAGCTCACGACCAACTCCAAAATTTTCAGCGGCAGCTCGATCCAGTTCGGCGCCGAGCCGAACACCCAGGCCAGCCCGGTCGACCTGGCGCTGCCTGGCGTGCTGCCAGTGATGAACAAGGGCGCGGTCGAACGCGCCATCCGCCTCGGCCTGGCCGTGGGCGCCAAGATCGCGCCAAGCTCCGTCTTCGCGCGCAAGAACTACTTCTACCCTGACCTGCCGAAGGGCTACCAGATCAGCCAGTTCGAAGACCCTGTCGTCATCGGCGGCCAGCTCACCTTCGGCTACGAGAAGGACGGCAAGCTCGAGACCAAGACGGTCAACCTGACCCGCGCCCACCTCGAAGAAGACGCCGGCAAGTCGCTGCACGAAGACTATGCGGGCATGACCGGCATTGACCTGAACCGCGCCGGCACGCCGCTGCTGGAGATTGTCTCGGAGCCGGAGATGCGCAGCTCGGCCGAAGCGGTCGCCTACGCCAAAGCGCTGCACTCGCTGGTGGTCTGGCTCGGCATCTGCGACGGCAATATGCAGGAAGGCTCGTTCCGCTGCGACGTCAACGTCTCGGTGCGCCCGGTCGGCCAGAAGGAATTCGGCACCCGCTGCGAGATCAAGAACCTGAACTCGTTCCGCTTCATGGAAGAAGCGATCGCCTACGAAGTACGGCGCCAGATCGAGCTGATCGAAGACGGCGGCAAGGTGCAGCAAGCGACGCGCCTGTGGGACCCGGACAAGAAAGAAACGCGCGCGATGCGCACCAAGGAAGACGCGCAGGACTACCGCTACTTCCCTGACCCGGACCTGCCGCCGCTGGTGATCTCGCAAGAGTGGATCGAGCGGATCCGCGCCGACATGCCGGAACTGCCGGCGGCGATGCGCGCGCGCTTCGTCAGCGACTACGCGCTGCCGGAATACGACAGCCTGATTTTGACCTCGTCGCACGAGATGGCGGCCTACTTCGAAGCGGTGGTGGCCAAGGCCGGCAAGGAGAATGCCAAGGCCGCGGCCAACTGGCTGATGGGCGACGTCTCGTCGACCCTGAACCGCGAAGGCGTGGGCATCGCCGACGCGCCGGTCGAAGCATCGCAGCTCGCGCTGCTGCTCAAGCGGATTGCCGACGGCACGATCTCCAACAAGATCGCCAAGGAAGTATTTGGCGCGATGTGGGAAGCCAAATCGACCGACGAGCACATTGCCGACGCGATCATCGACCAGAAAGGCCTGCGCCAGATTTCGGACAGCGGCGCGCTGGAAAAGATTGTGGACGACGTACTGGCAGCCAACGAAAAGTCCGTTGAACAATACCGCGCCGGCAAGGAAGCGGCCATCAATGCGCTGATCGGCCAGGCGATGAAAGCCTCGAAGGGCAAAGCAAATCCTGCCCAACTGACGGAACTGCTGAAGAAAAAGCTCGCGGGCTAAGCTCCAGCCAAACAAAATCGGGGTCAGACCACAGGTATTTGAAATATTCCAAAATACCGGTGGTCTGACCCCGAATTTTTTGCAACTACTTGTTTAAATGCCGTAACGGGCGCGGTAGGCGGCGACTGCTTCCTTGTATTGCGCCAGCTGCGGGTCGGCGCCTTCGGCGTTGAGGTAGGTGAACAGGTCGTCGAGGTTGGCGATCGAGATCACCGGGATGCCGAACTCGCGGCTCACTTCCTGCACCGCAGAACTGGCCGACAGCGCGTCGTCCTTGCCCGAACGTTCCATGCGGTCGAGCGCAATCAGTACCGCGCAGGGCTCGGCGCCGGCCGCGCGGATCATCTCCACGGATTCACGCACCGAGGTGCCGGCCGAGATCACGTCGTCGATGATGACGACCTTCCCTTGCAGCTTGGCGCCGACGATGGTGCCGCCTTCGCCGTGGTCCTTGGCTTCCTTGCGGTTGAAGGCGAACGAGGTGTCGCGCCCCTTGCCCGCCAGCGCAACCGCAGTGGCGGACGCCAGCGTGATGCCCTTGTACGCGGGCCCGAACAGCATGTCGAATTCAACGCCGGAATCGAGCAGGGTCTGGGCGTAGAACTGCGCCAGCTGGCCGAGCGTCGCGCCTTCGTGGAACAGGCCCGCGTTGAAGAAGTACGGCGACAGGCGCCCTGCCTTGGTCGTAAACTCACCGAAGCGCAACACGCCCGTGGACACCGAAAAAGCGATAAACTGTTGGCGCAAATTATTCACTAAGACCTCACTGTTAAAATCTGGCGGTATTTTACGCCACCCCTACTCCCCCTGGAACCATGCCAAGAATTATTTCAGCGAACCTGAACGGAATCCGCTCCGCCCACAAGAAGGGCTTTTTCAACTGGATGGCGGCGCAAACCGCCGACTTCGTTTGCGTGCAGGAGCTGAAGGCGCAACTGCCTGACATGACCGAGGAGTTCCTGGCGCCAGGCGGCTATCACGGCCATTTCCATTATGCGGAAAAGAAGGGGTATTCAGGCACCGGCATCTACAGCCGCACCAAGCCGGATGCGGTGCGCACCGGTTTCGGCTGCCCTGAATTCGATGCAGAGGGCCGCTACGTGCGCTGCGATTTCGGCGACCTGTCGATCATTTCGGTGTACTGCCCTTCTGGTTCGTCTTCCCCCGAGCGCCAGGAAGCGAAGTTCCGCTTCATGGAGGTGTTCCTGCCCCACCTGCTCGAACTGAAAGCCGAGGGCCGCGAAGTGGTCATCTGCGGCGACTGGAATATCGCCCACCAGGAGATCGACCTGAAGAACTGGAAGGGCAACAAGAAGAATTCGGGCTTCTTGCCGGAAGAGCGCGCGTGGCTGACACGCATCTTCGACGAGGTCGGTTTCGTGGACGTCCACCGCGGCATCGACAAGCGCGAGGAACAGTACACCTGGTGGAGCAACCGCGGCCAGGCCTGGGCCAAGAACGTCGGGTGGCGTATCGACTATCACGTCGCTACCCCGGGCATCGCGTCGCAGGCGAAAACGGTCGCGATCTACAAGGATGAGCGTTTTTCCGACCACGCGCCCCTGATCATCGACTACGGCATCTAAACGCCACCTCTTATCAAAAACACAGCTATTCGCGGCACTCAGTTGCGAATAGCGTGGTTTTTCGGCACGTTAATGTTGCCCGCACGCAAATTCCGTGCCGGTAAACGTTGCCTTACGAAAATAATATCTCCTTTGTTGATACACTATGCTTCCCTGCGGCAGGTGTCTTCACGCCCGCCGCGATCCCAACTTTTCGCCCCCGCGGCATCCAGACCATGAGTACTCCAGCCTTCGTAGAACAGCTCTACCTGACCTTCCTCGGGCGACCTGCCGACGATGCTGGACGTGCGTTCTGGTCGCAGGCGATCGACGCCGGCGTGCTGTCGGCTGCCGAGGCGACCCTTCACTTTGTCGAAAGCGCGGAGTTCGCGGACGCGGTCGCGCCCCTGGCCCGCCTGTACTACAGCGCCTTTGACCGCATTCCCGATGCCGCCGGCCTGTCATTCTGGCTGCAGCAGCTGCAAGCGGGCACGCCGCTCGACGCCATCGCCGCCGCCTTCGTCATGACCCCGGAGTTCGCGGAGGTGTACGGCGCCGCCCGCAATGCCGACTTCATCGACCTGATCTACCAGAACGCGCTGGGCCGCGCACCGGACGCCAGCGGCAAGGCGTATTGGGTCGAGCAGCTGGCGCAGGGCCTGGCCAGCCGCGCCGACGTCCTGGCCGCGATCGCCGCCTCGGGTGAGATGGCGGCGGCCACTGGCGGCGCCGTCAAGGTGATCGCCCAGTATCACGGCATCACCGGTTCGGCCCCGACCCAGCAGCAAATCGACAGCGCCCTGCAGCTTGAGGAGCCGCTCACCCTGATCAACCAGCTGTTTGCCAGCAGCCGCTACACCGGCGCGCCGGTGCCGCATCCCTTCGTTACCGACACGGTAAAGACCAGCGCGGGTGGCGGCGGCACCATCAACGACATGTCGAACAAAGCGCCCGTGCTCGACTTTGGCTCGACCACGCCGGCCGATGACACGACTTCGGGCGTCTCTGTTACGCCGAAGATCGTGCTCGCGTTTTCGCAAGACGTGTTCGCAGGATCCGGTGTGATCTACATTACCGACGGCGCGGCGCAAACCGTGATCGACCGCGCGACCGGCCAGCCGAAAGTACGCATCGTCGGCGCCACCGACACGCGCGCGATCGACGTCAGGGACACTTCCCATGTGTCGTTCGACGGCGAGCGCGTCACCATCACCGTGGCGTCCGCGCTGAAGTCCGGCGTCACCTACAGCATCCTGGTCGGCAAGGGCGTGTTCGAAGGCGCCAACGACATGCCGTTTGGCGGCATCTCCGATTCGACCGTCCTTAACTTCACGCCATTCGGCGATTCGACGCCGCCCGAAGTGGTGTCGTTCACGCTGGACCGCGGCAGCTTCAACTCGGGCCATACCGCGACCATGACGATCGCGTTCAGCGAAGCCGTCGAGGCCCCAGTTGCAAGCGACTTCGATATTCCAAACGGCTCGCTGTCGGGTTTTGCCAGTACCGATGGCGGACGCACCTGGACCGCCGCGTTCACGCCGACGGCCAGCCAGGTCAATGACGAGACCAACTTCATCACCCTGCGCGCCGGTAGCGTGCGCGACGTCGCGGGCAATTTCACAGACCGTGACTTCACCTCCAGCACCTACACTGTCGACACCCTGGTCACGCCGGTAGTCGACAGCAAGCTTGAATTCAATGACACCGGCATCTCCGCTACCGACCAGCTGACCAATGATCCGACCCAGACGCTGAGCGGCAAATTCGTCGGCGCCCCTTCCGGAACAACACTGAACATCGTCGTCAACGGCGTCTCGCACGTTGTCTCCCCGAACGCGGACAAGACCTGGGCCTTTAGCGGCGGCGAGTACATCGAGGGCCTCAATACCGTCATCGCCTACTTCACCAATCCGACCGGCGAGCACCGCAGCGCCGAACGCTCGCTGAGCTTTGTGCTCGATACCACCGGCCCAGGCGTTACCGGCCTGGACGACTCCATCGACCCCGCGACGCCGCTTGCGCTCACCTTCAGCGAAGCGATGTACTGGCGCGACGATACCGCGACGATCACGTTCTCGACGGCGTCTGGCGCGAGCGTCACGGTGGGCCGGGAGAATGTCGGGTTCTCGTCCGACCTGAAGACAATCACGATCGACGGCGCCGATGTGCTGGCGGCAGGGACGGCATACACGATGACGCTGCCCGGCTCGTTCACGGACGCCGCCGGAAACGCGGTCGCCGGTGCACTGGCTTTTGCCACATTGCCTGGCCCGGATATCACGCCGCCGCCAACTCCTTCGATTGCCGACCTGGTGGACGCAAGCGACACCGGCACCTCGGCCATCGACAACATCACCCGCGACACGCTGCCGATGTTTGAGGGCACGACAGGCGCCCAAGGCGATACCGTCAAGCTGTATGCCGGCGCTGCGGAAGTCGGATCGGCGACGGTTGGGGCGGACGGGGCGTGGAAGGTAGCTCCTTCGTCCGCGCTGGCTGAAGGCGCGCACAGCATCACCGTCAGGTTCGTGGACGCAGCAGGGAATGTTGGCGAGGCGTCGCCGGTGCTTGGCATCCGCATCGATACAACCGCGCCAACCATCATCGGCACCACGCCGCTGGAAAACGGCGCCACGTCCGGCGACGTCAAGCTGGCTTTTTCGGAGCACGTCAGTTTCGTGCAGGGCTCGCTCAAGTTCGCCGGCGTCCTCGGCGGCCTGCTCAGCTTTATCAGCTTGGACCATGCAACCGCGTGGTCGATCGGCGCTTCCCCCACCAATGCCGAGCATTCCGTGCTGACCATCAGCCCTGACATCGGGCTTGGCCAGCATACGCTGTCGCTGGAAGCGAACAGCATTACTGACGTGGCGGGCAATGCCTACGCCGAGATCATCGGCACGCCAGTGCTGACCTTCAACCTCACCCTGCTGTAATCAGTCCAGCACGCGCCCGCTGTCGAAGCGGCGCTGCTGGCCGCTGAGCGGATCGCGGAAAGCAATCGACCGCGCCAGCAGCTTGAGCGGCTTCGTAAAATCATCGCCCTTGCATGGCAGCGCGACCGGATAAAAAGCGTCGTTGAGGATCGGCGCGCCCAGGCTCGCCATATGCACCCGCAGCTGGTGCTTGCGGCCCGTATGCGGCTCCAACCGGTACAACCAGGCGTCGCCGCGCTGGCCGATGACATCCACCAGGGTTTCTGAATTGGGCTCGCCCTCGACCTCCTGCATGCGGAAGAACGGGGTGCCGTCGACCATCCGGCTGCGATGGGTAAACGGGAAGCTGCGGCCGGCCATCGGGGCGGCCAGCGCTTCGTAGGCCTTCTCCACGCTGCGCTGCTGGAACAGCGACTGGTAGGCGCCGCGGCTCGCCTCGCAATGCGAAAAGATGACCACCCCCGCGGTCTCGCGGTCGAGGCGGTGGATAGGCGTCAGGTGCGGCAGTCCAAGCTTGTCCTTGAGGCGCACCAGCAGCGTCTCGCGCAGGAAGCGGCCGCTCGGGGTCATCGGCAGGAAGTGCGGCTTGTCCACTACAACCAGGTGCTCGTCGCGGAACAGCACCTGTTCCTCGAACGGGATCGGGGTTTCGGCTTCAATCTCGCGGTAATACCAGATGCGCATGCCGCGCCTGACTTCGCTGCCTGCATCGAGCACGCAGCCGGCGCCGTCGACTACCTCGCCGCGCGCCATGCGGGCGCGCCACGCGGCCTCGCCCACGGCCGGGAACTGGTCGCACAGGAAAGCCAGCATGCCGCCGGCGCGGTCCTCGTCGAGCCACAGGTAGCTTGGCGCGACGCCGTTCCTGACAGGGAGCGGCCGGATGGCGTTGTTAGCGGCCTGCCTTCCCATTTATCTCAGTGCGGTGGTGCGGTACGGCGGCAGCTTCGACGCCGACGTGCCTTTCGAGCGCGCATACAGCGGCAGCAGCACGCCCATATGGTCGTTCATCTGGCGGATGCGGTCCGAGCCGCCCGGGTGGGTCGACAGCCAGCTGGCCGGCGCGCCCTTGTTCAGGGAGGCCATTTTTTGCCACAGCGCGATGCCTGCACGGGGGTCGTACCCTGCGCGCGCGGCCAGGTCGAGGCCAATCAGGTCGGCTTCACGTTCGTCGTCGCGCGAGTATTTCAGCGACAGCAGCTGGGTGCCGTACTGCGCCACGGTGTCGGTCATGCGCGGGTCGATGCCCAGCCATCCGGACAGCAGCGCGCCGCCAAGGCGCATGCCGAGCGAGGTGCCGGCCGATTTGACCATCTGCTCACGCCCGTGTTCGCGCAGCGCGTGGGCGATTTCGTGGCCCATGATGGCCGCCGCTTCGTCATCGGTCAGCTTCAGCCTGGTCAGGATGCCGCTGAAGAAGCCGATGCGCCCGCCCGGCATGCAGAAGGCGTTGACCTGGTCGGAGCCGATCAGGTTGACCTGCCAGTTCCATTTCGATGCGGCCGGGTTCCAGCGGGTCGAGTACGGGATGATGCGCTTGGCGATGGTGCGCAGCCTGACCACTTGCGGATGGTCTGGCGGCGCCAGGGCGCCCTGCTTCTGCGCCTCCGTCATCATGGCCGCGTACTGCTGCCTGGCCTGCTGCTCCATCTGGTCTTCCGACGCCAGCACGCGGTAGCGCGGCATCGGGCGAACCTCGATGCCGTCCTGGACCTGGGCTTCCTGTTGCTGGGCCGGGGCGACGCCTGCGCAGGCGGCCAGCGCCGCCGCGAGGGCAATGTGTTTGAGCTTGTTCATGTGGGTACCGTGCTGTTTATCTGATAACACCATCATCTCAAAAATCCGCCCGAAGTCGCACACGATATGGACAGGCGGTCTGGATCACGGCGCCGGGCGGCCTTTTTTGCGGAGGCGGAAAACGGCCAGGCTGCCGCGCAGGTTGGGCAGCACCGATACCGGCCGGCCGCCCACCAGCGCCACGCGCTCGAGCACTTCGAGGCCGCATTCCTGCGCGAGTTCCTCGAAATCGTAGATGGTCGCGCAGCGCACGTTCGGCGTGTCGTACCACTGGTACGGCAGCGAACGCGATACCGGCATGCGCCCGCGCAGCAGCGCCACCCGGTGCGGCCAGTACGCGAAGTTGGGGAAAGAGACGATCGCTTCGGCGCCCACGCGCACGATATCGCGCAGCAGCGCCTCGACGTGCTGCATCATCTGCAGCGACGACAGGCACAGCACCGTGTCGAACGAATTGTCGCCGAAGATGCCGAGGCCTTTTTCCATGTCGTGCTGGATCACGTCGACGCCGCGCGCGGCGCTTTCGAGCACCTTGTGGTCGTCGATTTCGATGCCATAGCCGGTGCAGCGCTTGTCGCTGCCCAGGTAGCTCAGCATAGCGCCGTCGCCGCAGCCCACGTCGAGGACGTGCGCGCCCTTCGGCACCCAGTGTGCGATGAAGGCCAGGTCGGGCCGCAGCGTTGAGAGGTCTTCGAAGTTCATGCGCGCACCTCCGGCATCTGGTCCCAGATGCGCTGGTAATAGGCGCGCACCATGTTCATGTAGCGTGGGTCTTCCAGCAGGAAGGCGTCGTGGCCGTGCGGCGCGTCGATCTCGGCGTAAGTCACGCGGCGGCGGTTGCACAGCAGCGCCTCGACGATCTCGCGGCTGCGCTCAGGCGAGAAGCGCCAGTCGGTGGTGAACGAGGCCAGGAAGAATTCAGCGCGGGTGTTCGCAAGCGCCTTGGCCAGGTCGCCGCCGAAGTCGCGCGCCGGGTCAAAGTAGTCGAGCGCCTTGGTGATCAACAGGTAGGTGTTGGCGTCGAAGTATTCGGAGAATTTGTCGCCCTGGTAGCGCAGGTAGGATTCGATTTCGAAGTCGACGCCGAAGTCGAACTTGTAATCATTGTTCTCCGCGGCGTTGCGCAGCTTGCGGCCGAATTTTTCCGCCATGTCGTCGTTGGACAGGTAGGTGATGTGGCCAACCATGCGTGCCACCTTCAGGCCGTTTTTCGGCACCACGCCGTGCGCGTAGAAGTCGCCGCCATGGTAGTCAGGGTCGGTCAGGATGGCCTGGCGGGCGACGTCATTGAAGGCGATGTTCTGCGCCGACAGCTTGGGTGTCGATGCAATCACGACGCAGTGGCGCAGGCGTTCCGGGAACATCATGCTCCAGGCGAGCGCCTGCATGCCGCCCAGCGAGCCGCCCATGACCGCCGCAAACTGTTCGATGCCCAGCGCGTCGGCAAGGCGCGCCTGCGCCGCCACCCAGTCTTCCACTGTCACCAGCGGGAACGCCGCGCCATACGGCTTGCCGGTGGCCGGGTTGTCGTGCATCGGGCCGGTCGAGCCGAAGCAGGAGCCGAGGTTGTTGACGCCGATGACGAAGAAGCGGTCGGTGTCGACCGGCTTGCCGGGGCCGACCATGTTGTCCCACCAGCCGGTGCTCTTTGGCTGGTCGGCGTAAGTGCCGGCCACGTGGTGCGAGGCATTGAGCGCATGGCAGATCAGGACGGCGTTCGAGCGGTCGGCGTTGAGCGTGCCGTAGGTTTCGTAGACGAGCGTGTAGTCACCGATCCGCGCGCCGCTTTTCAGCGCCAGCGGTTCAGTGAAGTGCATCGAACTGGGCGAGACTATTCCAATGGATTGCATGTGACTTCGTTGTGGTGTTTCAGATTGCCTGCAACTGCTCGACCGCTTCGCTGATCGCGGACGGCTCGCTGGTGCGCAGGATTTTGCGGGTTTGCGTGGCCAGCTTCGCCATGTCGCAATTGAGGATCTCCTGCTTGACCGACAGCAGCTGGGCCGGATGCATCGAGAACTCGCGCAGGCCCATTCCCAGCAGCAGCCGGGTAAGCTTGGTGTCGCCCGCCATCTCGCCGCACACGGCGACGTCGATGCCGGCCTTCTGGCCCGCCGTAATGGTCATCGCGATCAGCTGCAGCACCGCCGGATGCAGCGGGTTGTAAAGGTGCGCGACTTCGTAGTCGACGCGGTCGATCGCCAGCGTGTACTGGATCAGGTCATTGGTGCCGATGGACAGGAAGTGCATGCGCTTGACGAACATCGGCAGCGACAATGCAGCCGCCGGGATCTCGATCATCGCGCCCACCTGGACCGCCGGGTCGTACTTGTGCCCTGCCTCGCGCAGCTGCGCCTTGGCCTGCTCGATCATCGCCAGCGACTGGTCGATTTCAAACGCGTGCGCCAGCATCGGGATCAGGATGCGCACCTTGCCGAAGGCTGAGGCGCGCAGGATCGCGCGCAGCTGGGTCAGGAACAGCTGCGGCTCGGCCAGGCAGTAGCGGATTGCGCGCAGGCCCAGCGCCGGGTTCAGCGCGTTGTGTTCGGTCGGGTCGAGCGGCTTGTCGGCGCCGATGTCGAGCGTGCGGATCGTCACCGGACGGCCCTTCATCGCTACCACCGCCTTGCGGTACTGCTCGAACTGTTCGTCCTCGCCCGGGATCTTGTGCGGATGGCCGGTGCGGCCCATGAACAGGAACTCGGAGCGGAACAGGCCCACGCCTTCGGCGCCGGAGTCGAGCGCGCCCGGGCAGTCGTCCGGCAGCTCGATATTGGCCAACATGGCCACCTGCACGCCGTCGCGGGTGATGGCCGGGGTCTTCTTCAGCTTCAGCAGCTTTTTGCGCGCGCGAATCTGCGCGGCCTGGCGTTCGCGGTACTGGTCGAGCACCAGCGCGCTCGGGTTGGCGATCACCACGCCGGCGTCGCCGTCGATGATCACCCAGTCGTCCTGCTCGATCAGCTGCGAGGCCTGCGACATGCCCACGGCTGCCGGTATGTCCAGGCTGCGCGCGACGATCGCGGTGTGCGAGTTCTGGCCGCCGACGTCGGTGACGAAGCCAATGAACGAACGGTCGCGGAACTGCAGCATGTCGGCCGGCGAGATGTCATGCGCGACGACGATCATCTGCGGCTGGTATTCGTCGGCGCTCGCCGCGGCGCGCGGCGGCATCAGCTGCGCGGTCCCCATCAGCACCTTCAGCACGCGCTCGGCGACCTGCTGGATGTCGGCCTTGCGCTCGCGCAGGTAAGGGTCTTCGATTTCGTCGAACTGCGCGGACAGCTCATCGATCTGCGTCACCAGCGCCCATTCGGCGTTGTAGTGGCGCGTGCGGATGATGTCGAGCGGCGCTTCGGAGATCATCGGGTCCGACAAAATCAGCGCGTGGACGTCGATGAAGGCGCCCAGTTCGGTCGGCGCATCCTTGGGCAGGTCGGTCCACAGCGCCTGCAGGCCGCGGTGCACTTCTGCGATGGCTTCCTGCAGGCGGCGCACCTCGGCTTCGAGCTGTTCCTCGGGGACGAGGTAGTGCTTGACGTCGAGTGCGGCGGGCGTGAGCAGGTGCGCGCGGCCGATCGAGATGCCGCGCGAGACCGGTATGCCGTGCAGCGTGAACGATGCCATTGGCGGACCTGTGTGGAAGCGGGACGAAGCGCGCTCGCGCATTACTCGCCTTCGCCGAACTTGTCGTTGATGAGCGCGGCGAGGGCCGCGACGCATTCACTTTCGTCCGGTCCGTCGGCTTCCAGCGTGACCTTGGCGCCCATGCCGGCGGCCAGCATCATCACGCCCATGATCGACTTGGCGTTGACCCGGCGCGCGTTACGCGTGAGCCAGACATCGCTTTGGAACTTTGCTGCCAGTTGTGTGAGTTTTGCCGAGGCCCGTGCGTGCAAGCCCAGCTTGTTGATAATTTCTAGTTCTTGTTGAATCATTTTTTCTCGTCTCAATCACACAGAACTGCGCCATTTGTTCGGCCGCGCAGCGCGCAGCCGCTTCCTATCCCGGACCTACCCGGATCCGGTTATCCACTCGTACCGCCCCGCTTTGCGCGCCGGCCAGCGCCATCTCGACGACCACGTCGAGCGTGTCGCGGCGATAGGTAATCGCGCGCAGCAGCATCGGCAGGCTGATGCCGGCGATGACTTCGACACAGCCTTCTGCCGCCAGCGAGTTGCAGCAATTGGACGGCGTGCCGCCCTTGATGTCGGTGATGACCAGCACGCCACTGCCGTCGTCCAGGCGGGCGATCGCCTGCTTCGCCAGCGCGTGGACCTGGCTGATATCCTGGTCGGCGGTGACGTCAATCGCTTCAAAGCGCTCGGTCGGGCCGCGGAACACATGCTCCACGGCCGCGATGAATGCCTGGCCCAGCGGGGCGTGGGTCAACAACAGAATGCCTACCATGTTATTTACCTGTTACCTGCTGCTGGACCGCGTCGATGAACATCGCGGCCACGTCGAATCCGGTCTGCTCCGTAATCTCCTGGAAGCAGGTCGGGCTGGTGACATTCACCTCGGTCAGGAAATCGCCGATTACGTCTAATCCTACCAGCAACAGGCCGCGGGCCGCCAGTGTGGGGCCGAGGGCCTCGGCGATCTCGCGGTCGCGCTCCGTCAGCGGCTGGGCCACGCCGATGCCGCCGGCGGCCAGGTTGCCGCGCACTTCGCCGGCCTGCGGGATGCGCGCCAGCGAGAACGGCACCGGCTTGCCGCCGATGACGAGGATGCGCTTGTCGCCCTTGACGATCTCGGGGATGTAGCGCTGGGCCATGATGGTGCGCCGTCCGAGGTCGGTCAGCGATTCGATCACCGAACCGAGGTTCATGCCGTCGCTGCGGATGCGGAAGATGCCGGCGCCGCCCATGCCGTCGAGCGGCTTGAAGATCACGTCGCCGTGTTCGGCGTGGAACTCGCGCAGGCGCGTGGAATCCGACGTCACCAGGGTTGGCGAGGTAAATTCGCTGAACTGGGTGATCGACAGCTTCTCATTGTGGTCGCGCACCGCCTGGGCCTTGTTGACCACGCAGGCGCCCTGCTTTTCCGCCAGGTCGAGCAGGTAGGTGCAGTACACGTACTCCATGTCGAAGGGCGGATCCTTGCGCAGGATGACGGCGTCGAACTCGGACAGGCGCGCGCTGGCTTTCGGCGTGGCGCGGTACCAGTCGTCGGCGTCGCCGGTCAGGGTGATCTCCGAAATTTGCGCGCTGACGATGCCGCCTTCGAGCGCCATGTCGCCTTGTTCGAACGCATACACCGCGTGGCCGCGCCGCGCCGCCTCGCGCATCATGGCGAAGGTCGAGTCCTTATAGGTTGTGAAGCCGGACAGCGGGTCGGCGAGGAAAGCGAGTTTCATGGGCGGTTCCATTGCAGGTAATACCTGATTTTAGCCGGAAACGCCGAGTGGGGTTGAAGGAGGGCCAAGCTTGTTCCCGCAAGCGGGAACAAGCACAGTACGTCAGTACACTTCCGGATTCGGATCCGTGCGTTCCAGTTCCAGCGATGCGGCCAGCAAGCCCAGCCTTGCCACCACGCCATACACGTAGAAGCGGTTCGGCGCTGCCGTGCCCGGCTTGGCCTTCAGGTCCGGCACCGCGTGCTGCTGGGCAAACGCCAGCGGCACGTATTGCGAGCCCGGGGCGTTCAGGTTCTGGTCGATGCCGCGCTCGGCGTGCACACGGTAGAAGCCGCCCACCACATAGCGGTCGATCATGTAGACCACCGGCTCGGCCACCGCATCGTTGATGCTCTCGTAGGTCGGCACGCCTTCCTGGATGATGACGTCGGTAACGGCGACGCCGTCCTTGATCACGGACATCTTGTTGCGCTGCTTTCGGCTCAGGTCCCTGACTTCGCTGGCGTCGCGCACCGTCATGATGCCCATGCCATAGGTGCCCGCGTCCGGCTTGACGATGACGAACGGCTTCTGGTCCTTGATGCCGTATTCCTTGTATTTCTTCTTGATCTTGGCCAGCAGCATGGTGACGTTGTCAGCCAGGCACTCGGAGCCCGTGTCTTCCTGGAAGTTGATCTCGCCGCACTTGGCGTGGAAGGGGTTGACCATCCACGGGTCGACGTCGATCAGCTTGCCGAACTTCTTGGCCACTTCATCGTAGGCGGCAAAGTGGTTGCTCTTGCGGCGCACCGCCCAGCCGGCGTGCACCGGCGGCAACAGCGACTGCTCGTGGATGTTTTCCAGGATGGACGGGATGCCGGCCGACAGGTCGTTGTTGAGCAGGATGGTGCACGGGTCGAAGTCCTTCAGCCCCAGGCGGCGGCCGTTGGCCGAGCGCACCAGCGGTTCGATCACCAGCATGTTGCCGTCAGGCAGCGCCAGCGGCGTCGGCTCGGTGATGTCCGGCGACAGCGAGCCCAGGCGCACGTGCAGGCCGGTCTGGCGGAAGATCTGCATCAGGCGCGCGATGTTTTGCAGGTAGAACGGGTTGCGCGTGTGGCTCTCGGGAATCAGCAGCAGGTTGCGTGCGTCCGGGCAATACTTGTCGATCGCGGCCATGGCGGCCTGCACCGACAGGGGCAGCATTTCGGTCGCCAGGTTGTTGAAGCCGCCCGGGAACAGGTTGGTGTCGACCGGGGCCAGCTTGTAGCCGGCGTTGCGCAGGTCGACCGAGCAGTAGAACGGCGGGGTGTGCTCCTGCCACTCGAGGCGGAACCAGCGCTCGATTGCCGGCGTGGCCTCCAGGACTTTTTTCTCGAGATCATGCAGGGGGCCGGTCAGGGCTGTGACAAGGTGCGGAACCATGGATAAGACGTCCTTCAGGCTTTTTTGATAATTATGAGAATCGTAAATCGGGGCGATAAAGACATTTTAAAGGCCTTTGCGCCGCTGGAACGCAAAAAGGCGCCCCGCGGGGCGCCTGGAACCACCCCGCTCGCGCGGGAAAGGGTATTTAGGCCAGGTCAGGAATGGTACGCCGATTCGCCGTGGCTTGTAATGTCCAGTCCTTCGCGCTCTTCTTCTTCCGGTACGCGCAGGCCGATGACCATGTCGACCAGCTTGTAAAGGACCACGGACACCACCGCCGACCAGACGATCGTCGTGCCCACCGCCCACAACTGGGTGACCAGCTGGCCGCTGATCGAATAGTCCGGCGACGCCTTGTTGGCGACATAGTCGAAGATACCCTGCCCGCCCAGCGACGGTGCGGCAAACACGGCCGTCAGCAGTGCGCCGAGGATACCGCCGACGCCGTGCACGCCGAACACGTCGAGCGAGTCGTCGGCGCCGATCAGGCGTTTCAGGCCGTTCACGCCCCACAGGCAAATGATGCCGGCCAGCAGGCCGATGACCAGGCCGCCCATCGGTCCGACGAAGCCGCAGGCCGGGGTGATCGCCACCAGGCCGGCGACCGCGCCGGACGCTGCGCCCAGCATCGAAGGCCTGCCCTTGAAGATCCATTCGCCCAGCACCCACGAGACGGTGGCGGCAGCGGTAGCGAGCAAGGTGTTGATGAAGGCCAGCGCGGCGATGTCGCCCGCTTCCAGTGCCGAGCCGGCATTGAAGCCGAACCAGCCAGCCCACAGCAGCGAGGCGCCGATCATCGTCATCGTTAGCGAGTGCGGCGCCATGGCTTCACGGCCGTAGCCGATGCGCTTGCCGATCATGATGGCGCCGACCAGGCCGGCGATGGCGGCGTTAATGTGCACCACGGTACCGCCGGCGAAGTCGAGCGCACCTTTCTGGAACAGCCAGCCAGCCTTGGCGCCTTCCGCCGCTGCGCTGGCGGCGTCGGTGATGGCGTCCGGACCGGTCCAGAACCAGACCATGTGGGCGATCGGCAGGTAGCTGAAGGTGAACCACAGCACGACAAAAGCCAGCACCGCCGCAAACCTGGCGCGCTCGGCGAACGCGCCGACGATCAGGGCGCAGGTGATGGCCGCGAAGGTGCCCTGGAAGGCAACGAACACGAATTCAGGAATGACGACGCCCTTGCTCCAGGTGGCGGCATAGGCGAACGCGCCTTGCGCAGGGTCCCAGATGCCGGTCAGCAGTGCGCGGTCGAAGCTGCCGATGAACGCGTTGCCAGCCGTGAACGCCAGCGAGTAGCCGTACACGCACCACAGCACGATGACGACGGCGAAGACCATGAAGACCTGCATCAGCACCGACAGCATGTTTTTCGAGCGGACCAGGCCGCCGTAGAACAGGGCGAGGCCAGGAATCGCCATGACGACGACGAGGATGGTCGCGATGAACATCCAGGCGGTGTCGCCCTTGTGCGGGACCGGGGCCGGTGCGGCTTCGGCCGCAGGTACGGCGGCTTCGGCGGCGGGCGCGGCCACTGCCGGCGCTGCGGGTGCGGCGGCGGTAGCGGTGGCGGTGGTGGCGGTTTCAGGCGCCTGGACATCCTGCGCCATGGCGGGCAGCGCGCCAGCGAAGGCGAACAGCAATGCCGCCCCAGCCAGCCATGTTGTTATAGTTTTTTTCATTAAGTGTTCCCCTCAGAGTGCTTCGTTGCCGGTTTCGCCGGTACGGATACGCACCACCTGCTCCAGGTTGGCGACAAAGATCTTGCCGTCGCCGATCTTGCCGGTACGCGCGGCGGTTTCAATTGTTTCGATCACCTGCTCGACGATGGCGTCGTCGACCGCGATTTCGATCTTGGTCTTTGGCAGGAAATCGACGATGTACTCTGCGCCGCGGTACAGCTCGGTGTGGCCCTTCTGGCGGCCGAAGCCTTTCACTTCGGTCACCGTGATGCCTTGCACATTGATCTCGGAAAGCGCTTCGCGCACTTCGTCGAGCTTGAAGGGCTTGATAATGGCCGTGATCATTTTCATGGTTGCCTCGCTATTAGAAAGTCTTTGCAATCGACAGCACCGCGCCGGTCTTGGCCAGGTCCTTGCCGTTCACAGGGCTGAAGTAGGCCTTGGTGTCGGCCTTCACGACGGCCAGCGCCACGGTCGCGAAGCCCATGTCCTTGGACAGGCCGATCTTGTAGTCGTTGTAGCTGAACGCGCTGTTGTTGGCCACGCGCTGGCGGCCCGCGTGCAGGTTCACCACCAGCCCCCCGGACAGCTCGACGTTGGCGCCGATGTCGAGGTAGCCGCTGTTCTTGCTGTCGGCGGTGCCGAACAGGTTGGTCGTCGAGTGCGAATACTTGATGTAAGCCGGGCCCATGCCGACCTGGCCGTACAGCTCGAAGGTGTTGGCGCTCGGGTTCAGGCCGTTGGACGGGTATACGTAGCCGAGGCCGCCGATGTCGTAACTGATCCCCTCGGCCAGGTCGCCGCGCTTGCCCGCGTAGATATCCCACTCGATGTCGCCGTCGCCGCCCAGGTCCTTGGTCCACTTGATGGTCGACAGCCAGGTGCCGACGTAGAAGCCGCTTGGCTTGTGCACGTAATCGGCGCCGCCCTGCAGTGCCGGCTTCAGGCGCGTCTGCGACAGGCCGCGGTAGCGGTAGTCGGAGGTCAGCGCGGCGTTGAAAGTCAGCTCGCCATCGGTGGTTTGCGCCATCGCGGCTGGTGCGCCCGACGTTGCCGCAGCCACGCACAGCGCGGCGGCGAAAGACAGCTTCAATTTCAGGTTATTCATGGGCGGTTCCCTTGGATTTGAACGTATGGTGCGGTTGCGGATTACAATCTCGGATGACCGGGGGTCAGGTATGTCTTAGCAGGAGTCATGCCAGCCCGCATTTCGGCAGGCAAGGGCTTGTTTTTCCTGCCTTTCGAACTTATTTACGATGTATTCACAGCCGTGTACCCGGCGACGCCCGCCGCACCGCACCAGATTAAGACCCGCGCGCACCCCATTGGTGCATCGCCCTCACACCAGGAAATCAGATGGACATGAATAGTTTCTTCACCGACTTGCAAGGCAAGATCAACCAGGCCATCGAAAGTTCGCCCGCCAAGGACATCGAGAAGAATGTGAAGGCCATGATGACCCAGGGCTTCTCCAAGCTTGACCTGGTCACCCGCGAGGAATTCGACATCCAGGCCCAGGTGCTGGCCAAAACCCGCGCCAAGCTCGACGCGCTGGAAAAGCGCATTGCTGAACTGGAAGCGGGCATCGACGCCAAACCGTAACTGTTGTATCCGCGGCGCGCTTCGTTGCGCCGCGCCTTTCGCGTTCCATCGTGTGTGCTATCGTGCTCAGCCTGCCACTCCGGCAGCGACCTCGAGCACGCACCTATGGACAGTACCAACGCCCCGCCTCCCCCGTACGACCTGTTTCAAGGCAACGATCCGCAACGGCAGGCGTTCAGCGCCACTGACTGGTCGCGCACAGCAGTCGGGAATCCGGACAGCTGGCCGGCGGCGCTGCGGAACACCGTCGCGCTGATGCTCGACTCGCGCTTTCCGATGTTCGTAGCGTGGGGCGAGGAACTGACCTTCCTGTACAACGACGCCTACGTCTACCTGCTCGACAAAAAGCACCCCGCCGCACTGGGAGCGCCACTTCCGCAAGTCTGGCCGGAACTGTGGCCACAGGTACGCCCGCTGATCGAGTCGACCTTCGGCGGCCAGGCCACCATTGGCGAGGATGTGCCGCGCATGATCCGCCGTGACGGGCGCGATGAGCCAAGCACCTTCACGCTGTCGTATTCGCCGATCCGGGATGCATCCGGCACTGTCGCTGGCGCCTTCTGCGTAATCCGCGACACCACGGCGCGCACCCGGCTCGAACGGCGCCAGGCCTTTCAGTTGCGCCTGTCCGACGCGCTTCGCACGCACACCGACCCGGCCCAGATCCTGGCCACCACCGCCGAGCTGCTGGGGACGCACCTCGATGCAAGCCGTGTACTGTCGGGCGATTACGACTGCGATGCGCAGCTGGTGACCCTCCATTCGAACTACACGTTCGCGCCCGCGGTCGCGCTGGTCGGCACCTTTCCCGCCGCCAGCTTCGGCACCAGGAATTTCAAGACGGTCGAACAGGGCGACACCTGGGTCTGCGATGACATGGCGAACGACCTGCGCACCAGCACCGGGGACATATTCCCGGCCTTTTACGCGCTCGGCATCCGGGCGGCGATCGCGGTGCCGCATCAGCGCGCGGGTTCGACCATCAGCTGCCTGATCGTCAATGACAGCAAGCCGCGCAGGTGGCGGCCCGACGAGATCGAACTGGTGGAGGACGTGGCCCACCGCATGTGGAATGCGGTCGAACGGGCGCGCGCGGAACTCGCGCTGGTGCAGGCGGACCGCCGCAAGGACCAGTTCCTGGCGATGCTGGCGCACGAGCTGCGCAACCCGCTCGCGCCGATCAGCTCCGCGGCGGAACTGCTTAAGCTCGGGACGCTCGACACGGAGCGGGTGCGCAGCACCGGTGCGCTGATCGCACGCCAGGTCGGCCATATGACCGGCCTGGTGGACGACCTGCTGGACGTCTCGCGCGTCACCAGCGGCATGGCGGTCATCCAGGATGAAGAAGTCGACATCAAGCGGGTCCTGGCCGATGCGATGGAACAGGTGCGGCCGCTGATGGAAGCGCGCAAGCACCGCTGCGTGGTGCAGACCGCGCCCGGCAGCGTGGCAGTCGGCGGCGACTACAAGCGCCTGGTGCAGGTGGTGGCCAACCTGCTGCACAACGCCGCCAAGTACACGCCGGAGCATGGACGCATTGAAGTGGCGCTCGAAGCAGGAGACGACCACGCCACCCTCAAGGTGTCGGACAACGGCGTCGGCATTTCGCCCGAACTGCTTCCGAGCGTATTCGAATTGTTTTCCCAGGCCGAGCGCAGCAGCGACCGCGCCCAGGGCGGGCTCGGACTTGGCCTGGCGCTGGTCAAGAGCCTGGTCGAACTGCACGGCGGCAGCGTGGCCGCGGCCAGCGCGGGTGCGAATGCGGGCAGCAGCTTTACCGTGCGGCTGCCGCGGCTGGCGCAGCGAGAGGCAGCCGCGGCGCCGGTGTGGCCCGAGCGCGGATCGGCTGCTGCGGGCGTATCGCTGCGCGTGATGGTTGTCGACGACAATGTGGACGGCGCCCAGATGCTGGCGATGTTCCTCGAAGCGAGCGGGCACCTGGTGGCGGTGGAGCACAGCGGGCAGGCGGCGCTGGCGCGTGCAACGACGGAGAGCTTCGACGCTTTCCTGCTCGACATCGGCCTGCCGGGAATGGACGGCAAGGAGCTTGCCCAGCGCCTGCGTGAGATGCCGCAAGCGGGCAAAGCGATGCTGGTGGCGATTACCGGTTACGGACTGGCAGGCGACGGCGCGGAATCGCTCAGGACCGGGTTCGACCATTACATGGTGAAGCCTGTCGATCCGTTGGCAGTGCTTGGGCTGTTGAGGGATAAGCGGCAAAACTGAATCCGCCGCCCTACATAAGGATTTCTGATCGGAATGTTCAATATGTAACAGTCGCGACCGCAGCCCGCTCCGCCGTGCTATATTATTTTCCGCTTAACATTTCTACTGTACCGCCCAATTGGTCGGTACCCAAAGCCGGTCCAATGACAATTTCCGCTATTGAAGCCGCGCCCTACTGCCTCTGGATGACCGGACTTTCCGGCGCTGGCAAGAGCACGCTGGCGCAGGCGCTCTTTGCCGAGTTGCAGCAACGCGGCACGCGCGCCTTCGTCCTCGACGGCGACCATTTGCGCCAGGGACTTTGTGCCGATCTCGGTTTTTCCGCCGCCGACCGGCATGAGAACATTCGCCGCGCCGGCGCAGTCGCCCGCTTGATGTTCGACGCCGGGCTGGTTGTCATCTGTGCGTTTGTCTCGCCGTTCGCGGCCGATCGCGATCGGGTCCGCCGCTTGTTTCCCGCCGGCCGCTTCGTCGAAGTCTACCTCTCCACGCCGCTGGCAACCTGCGCCGCCCGCGACCCCAAAGGCTTGTACGCGCGCGCGGCCCGCGATGCGACGCTTGGCCTGACCGGTGTGCAGGCGCCGTATGAACCGCCGGCGGAACCCGAGCTCACGCTCGATACCAGCATGCTCAGCGTACCCGCATCGCTCAGCGCATTACTGGCACTCTCCTCCTGCACCGGCCTTGGACCGCAGCAGGCAGGATCGCGCGCCCCGCCGGCCTGGGCCGATCAACTTCAATAGCACTGAGGAAAATGCAGAAATATCACTTTATCTCCGGCCTGCCGCGCGCTGGCTCTACCTTGCTGGCGGCGATCCTGCGGCAGAACCCGCGCTTCCATGCGGGCATGACCAGCCCGGTCGGCGCCCTCGTCAGGAACATGCTGAACCAGTTGGGCGCAGGCAGCGAATTCGGCCCGGTGGTCACCACCGGACAGCGCCGCCGTCTGGCGCGTGGGCTATTCGACAGCTACTACGCGGACCTGACCGACAAGGATATCGTTTTCGATACCAACCGCATGTGGTGCGCGCAAATGCCCGCCCTGATGGATATGTTCCCCGGCGCCAAGGTGATCGCCTGCGTACGCAATGTGGCGTGGGTGATGGACAGCATCGAGCGGCGCTACCGCGCCAACCCGTTCGAGATCACCCGGCTGTTTAACGACGACGTCGAACGCAACACCGTGTACAGCCGCGTGGACACGCTGGCCCAGCGCAACCGCCTGGTGGGCTATCCGTGGACCGCGCTCAAGGAAGCCTTCTACGGCGACCATGCATCCTCGCTGCTGCTGGTCGACTACGAACTGCTGGCGCAGGCGCCGCAGCAGGTGCTGCCACTGGTGTACCAGTTCCTGGGCGAGCCCGTTTTCGAGCATGACTTCGAGCAGGTGCACTACGACGCTCCCGAGTTTGACGAGGCGCTGGGCCTGCACGGCCTGCACAAGGTCCGCCCGCGCGTCGGCATCGAGAGGCGCGAAACGATCCTGCCGCCGGACCTGTTTGCCCAGTACAGCAAGCTATCGTTCTGGCAAGACCAAAGCAACAGCCGGGCGGGCGTGATCACCGCCCGCCCGCCTGCACCGGAACCAGCAGTACCAAAGTAACGCACTGACAAGGAATCCCATGACCCAGCCTTCCGCCTCCACCGCCACCGCGCGCGCCGTCGTCTTTGTCGACAGCCGCATCCAGGATTCGGACGTACTGCTGCAAAAGCTGTCGCCCGGCGCGCAAGTGGTCTACCTGCGCGCCGGCGAGGATGGCCTCGCGCAGATGGCTGCGGCACTGGGCGAGCACGGCGGGGTGGACGCTGTGCATATCCTCGCGCATGGCGCAGAAGGCCAGCTATGGCTGGGAACCACCTTCCTCGCCCCGGATACCCTGGCCGCGCAGGCCGATGCACTGGCTGCGCTCGGGCGCGGCGTGGCAGCCGATGGCGACATCCTGGTCTATGCCTGCAACCTGGCCGGCGGCGACGCCGGCGCGGCGTTTGTCGCCCGCCTCGCCGACCTGACCGGTGCGGACATTGCGGCCAGCAGCAACGGCACCGGCGCCGGCACCGACTGGAAGCTCGAAATTGCCACTGGCGCGGTCGAGGACGGCACGCCGTTCGATTCGGCGGCTTTGCAACAGTATGCGCACAGCCTTGCAACGCTGACGGTTACCACCGGGCTCGACGTCGGCGCCGATGCGACGCTTGGCGCCAGCCTTGCAGCCGACACCAGCGACGGCGGCGGGCTGTCGCTGCGCGAAGCACTGAACTGGGCAGCAGTGAACGACACGATCACGTTCAATGCGGGGATGACGGTCCAGCTCAACTCAGCCCTTACGCTCGGCAAAAACGTCAGCATCGATGGGGACCTGGACAACAACGGCGTTGCCGAGGTGACGCTGGACGGACAATACAAGTCGCGGGTGATTAACGTGACTGGTGGCACCACCGCGACCCTTGATGGCCTGGTAATCACCCATGGCCTGGCGGCTGGCAATGGCGGCAACGGCGGCGACGACGCCCTGGTCGCGATGGGAGGCGGCATTTACAACGCCGGCACGCTCACGCTTAACAACGTCAGGGTCGCCGAGAACGCGGCCTCCGGGGGCGGCGGCGGCGGCGGTGTGACGCCCCAGTATGCCGGCGGCGGTGGCGGTGGCGGCGGCGCTACCGGGACCGGCATCGGCGGCCGCGGCGGCGACACCCTCAATGCAAGCGGCTCGCTCGGTTCGACCGGCGCGGGCGGCGCCGGTGGCGGCTTCTTGAACATCGGAGGGCGCGGAGGCACCAGCACCGGCGGCGCAGGCGGCGCCGCTTACCCCGGCTACAGTACCGGCAGCGCCGGCGGTACGGCCAATGCAGGCACCATCTCGATTGGCGGTGGTGGCGGCGGCGACGGCTACAACGACATCGGCGGAGCCGGCGGCGGGGCAGTGGGCGGGATTTACAACAATACCGGCGCGATCCTCAAGATCATCGGCACCTCGGTCATTTCCAACAATGCCGGCGCCGGTGGCGGCGGCGGCGGCGGCGGCGCCGGAGGCGGCTACACCCAGGCAGGGGGCGCCGGCGGTGTCGGTGTCGGGGCCATCTGGAACAAGGGTTCGGTTCTGATCACGGCCGGCAATTTCGCAGCCATGACGGGCAATGTCGGCGGGAGCGGCATCGGCGGCACGAGCGCCGGCACCGCCGGCGTTTCGCCCGCGTCAGTTGCCAATGTCTACGGCGACGGCGGTACGATCAACACCAATTATGTCGAGGCGCCGACCGCATCCATTGCGGTGGCCGACGCCGCGCTGGCGATCGGCGAAACCTCGCTGGTCACCATCACGTTCTCGGAAGCCGTGACCGGTTTCACCAATGCCGACCTGACGGTGGCCGGCGGCACGCTGGGCGCCGTCACGAGCGCCGATGGCGGGGTCACGTGGACCGCGACGCTCACGCCCGCCGCCGGCACCACCGACACGACCAACGTCATCACCCTCGACAACACCGGCATCGCGAGTACCGGCGGCACACCCGGCGTGGGCACCACCAATTCCAACAACTACGCCATCGATACGGTGCGGCCCACGGCCACCGTCGTCGTTGCCGACACCGCGCTCAAGGCCGGCGAGACCTCGCTGGTAACCATCACCTTCTCGGAAGCGGTGAGCGGGTTCAGCACGGCCGACCTGACCGTCGACAACGGCGTGCTGACTGGCTTGAACTCGCTTGACGGCGGCATTACCTGGACCGCCACGCTGACCCCGGCGGCGGCCGTGGCCGACACGAGCAATGTCATCACGCTCAACAACGCCACGGTCAGCGACCTGGCCGGCAACGCCGGCAGCGCCAGCACCGGCTCGAACAACTACGCAATCGACACTGCGCGGCCGACCGCAAGCATCGTGGTGGCTGACAACGCGCTGTCGGCCGGCGAGACCTCGCTCGTCACCATCACCTTCTCCGAAGCCGTGAGTGGCTTTAGCAACAGCGACCTGACAGTTGCCAATGGCACCCTCAGCGCGGTCAGCAGCGCCGATGGCGGGGTCACCTGGACCGCAACCCTTACCCCGACGGCCAGCACGGTCGACGCCAGCAATATTATTTCACTGAACAACACCGGTGTCAGCGACGCGGCAGGCAATGCCGGCACTGGCACCACCGATTCGAACAACTACGCCGTCGACACCAACGCGCCGACCGCCACCGTGGTCGTTGCCGACACCGCGCTTGCCGTCGGCGAGACGTCGCTGGTGACCATTACCTTCTCGGAATCCGTGTCGGGCTTCGACAATGCCGACCTGGCAGTCGCCAACGGCACGCTCGGCGCGGTCAGCAGCGCCGACGGCGGCATCACCTGGACCGCGACCTTCACGCCGACAGCCGGCGTGACCGACGCCAGCAACGTGATGACGCTGGCCAACAGCGGCGTGCAAAACCTGGCCGGCAACCCTGGCGTTGGCAGCACCAGCTCGAACAACTACGCCATCGATACCGCGCGGCCGACCGCTGCGATCGTGGTGGCGGACACGGCGCTGATGGCCGGTGAGAGCTCGCTGGTGACGTTTACCTTCTCGGAAGCCGTGAGCGGTTTCACCACGGCCGACCTGGTTGTCGGGAACGGCGCGGTGACTGGGCTGGGCTCGCTTGACGGCGGCATCACGTGGACCGGCACGCTCACGCCTGACGCCGCCGTGAGCGACGCCACCAACCTCGTCTCCCTGGCCAATACCGGCGTGTCCGATGCGGCCGGCAATACCGGCAGCGGCACCACCGATTCCGCCAACTTCAGCGTCAGCACAGTGCGGCCGACTGTCGCCGTCGCGCTGGCCGACAGCGCGCTGGCCGCAGGCGAGACAACGGACGTGACCTTCACGTTCTCGGAAGCGGTTAGCGGTTTCGACAATGCCGACATCGCCGTCGCCAATGGCACCCTCGGTACGGTCGCCACGGCCGACGGCGGCGTGACCTGGACGGCGACGCTGACGCCATCGGCGGGCGTGGCCGACGCCAGCAACGCCATCAGCGTCACCAACACCGGCTACACGAACGCGGCCGGCAATACCGGCAGCGGAACCACCAGTTCGGCCAACTACACGGTCAGTACCGTGCGCCCCACGGTGGCGGTCGCGCTGTCGGACAACGCGCTGAAAGCGGGGGAAACGGCAACTGTCACCTTTACCTTCTCGGAGGCGGTGTCCGGTTTCGACAATAGCGACATTACGGTGGCCAACGGCGCCTTGGGTCCTGTTTCATCGAGCGACGGCGGCGTCACCTGGAGCGCCGTGTTCACGCCGGCGGCGGACCTGACCGACGCGAGCAATGTGATCAGCGTGTCGGCTGCGGGCGTCATGAACGCGGCCGGCAATGCCGGGACGGGCCAATCCGATTCGGCCAACTACGCCATCGACACCGATCGGCCCGACGCCACGGTAGCACTGTCCGACAGTGCCCTGGCGGCGGGCGAGACCGCATTGCTGACGATCACCTTCGACCAGGCGGTGAGCGGTTTCTCCGGCGCCAGCATCACCGTCGCGAACGGCAGCCTGTCGGGCCTGGCCTCGCTTGACGGCGGCATCACCTGGACCGCCACCCTGACACCGTCGGCCGCCACTGCCGACGCCAGCAACGTCGTCAGCGTCAACATGGCCGGCTTGTCGGATGCGTCCGGCAACAGCGGTTCTGGCCTTGCCAGCAGCGCCAATTACACGGTGGACACCGTGCGGCCGGGCGCCACCGTGGTGGTGGCCGACAACGCGCTGCTGGCCGGCGAAACCTCGCCGGTGACGATCACCTTTTCGCAGGCCGTTACCGGACTGGGGCTTGCCGATTTCAGCGTGGCCAACGGCACCCTGTCGAACCTGGCCAGCGCCGACGGCGGCGTGACATGGACCGCGACCCTCGCGCCAACTGACGGCGTCGACGATACCAGCAACGTAATCACCCTCGACAACACGGCGTACGCCAGCGCCGCCGGCAGTACCGGAACCGGCACCACCAGCTCGAACAATTACGCGCTGGCCACTGCTCGCCCAAGCGCCAGCATTGTCGTCAGCGATGCTGTGCTCGGCATCGGCGCCACGACCACGGTCACGATCACGTTCTCGGAAGCGGTTTCCGGTTTCACCAATGACGACCTGAGCGTGGGCTCGGGCAGCCTGTCGCCGGTCAGCTCGACCGATGGCGGCGTCACCTGGGTGGCAACGCTGACGCCGAGCGCCGCTGTGTCTAGCAGCGGCAACGTCATCACACTCAACAATACCGGGGTGCAGGACGCATCTGGCAACACCGGCGCCGCCACCACCTCCTCGAACGCCTATACGGTCAACACACGCGTGGATCGCCCGCCCCCGGTGCCGGACGACACGGTTGACGGGGTGCCGGTGTTCAGCGACGTCGTCACCGATCCCGAGACCGGCATCGTCGGCACCATTGTGACTGTCCCATTCGTTCCGGTGGGACGCAGCGACGATCCGTCCACGCCGAACCGCGGCCTGGCCGATATTCCGCTCGGCATCGAGACGCCAGCAGGCAGCCCACAGGTCGACCTGGTGGTGAGCCTGCCGGCCGGGGCCGGCCTGCGCGCCGAAGGTCCGAACTCCTTGCTGTCAAACGCACAGGCATTGGTCGACCTGATCAACCGCATCGAGGACAAGACCGCCGCTGGCTCGGCGGTGCAGCAGGAACTGGCGGGGCAAGGCGCCGATTTCCTGGGCACGCTCGGCAGCGCTGTCGTGCTGGAAACCAAAACCCTGGTGCCCACGGTGTCGCCCGGCGCGACGCTGGGGCAGCCGATCGTGATCACCGGCAGTTCGGCCACGCCCGCTCCCGGCACCCAGAACGCCACCGCCATCGCGCTGGTGATCGACGCCAGCGGCTTGCCCGCGAATGCCGTCCTGCAACTGGACAATGTGGACTTCGCCGCGATCATCGGCGCCGCCACCCTGCGTGGCGGCAGCGGCGAAAACTTCGTCATCGGCGACGGCGCCGCCCAGAACATCTTCCTCGGCGCCGATGACGACCAGCTGTATGGCGGCGGCGGAAACGACATTGTGGGCAGCGCCGGCGGCAACGACCTGCTTGACGGTGGCTCGGGTAACGACACCGTCGTCGGCGGCATCGGCAACGACAGTGTGGCCGGCGGCAGCGGCCATGACCTGCTGCAGGGCGGACGCAGCGCCCAGGGTGGATGGCAATTCTTTGTCGACGCCACCGGCCACATCAACGCGCGCCACGAGACGGCGTTGTTCGCCCCGGGCAGCAGCGAACTGGTCACCGTGGCCGAACTCAACCATGATGCCTCCGGGCTCGGTTTCCTGGACGCGCCCGCGCAGCGCCTGGCCGACCTCGGTCTGCTGTACCGCAGTGTGTTCGGCCGCGCGCCCGACCTCGGCGGGCTCGAATTCTGGTCCGGCTCTGACGCGACCATGGCCGAAATCGCCAGCGCATTCGGCAGGTCGGCCGAGTGGGCCGCTGCCGGTTACGACCAGCTCAGCGATGCCGGCTTCGTCAGCCAGCTCTACCAGCACGTATTGGGCCGCGCCACCGACGCAGGCGGCGCCGCCTTCTGGGTCGACAAACTGGCCGGCAGCGGCGCGGCCGCGCCACTCAGCCGCTCCGAGGTAGTGCTGGCGATCGCATTGAGCGATGAGCACAAGGCGGCCTCGGGCACCGTGGACGGCATTGCGATCGGCGTTGCCACCAACACGTCGGAAACCGACTGGTTCGCCGGTAGCGGCGACGACCTCCTCGAAGGCGGGCTGGGTAATGACGTCCTGGTGGGAGGTGACGGCGTCGACACGGTCGTGTACGGCGGCGAGCTCACCGGCTACAAATTCCTGCTGACAGAAGGCGGACAGGTCCAGGTCCTCGACCGGTCCAATGGCGACCTCGACACGCTGAGCGGTATAGAAAACGGTGTCTTTGCGGGCGCGGCAGCCGACCTCGGGTTCACCCAGGCCACGTCCGCCGGGCTCCAGCAGCTGGGCTTGTTGTACCAGACGCTATTCGACCGGGCCGCGGACCTTGGCGGCATAACGTGGTGGGCCGGGCAATATAGCGACGCAAACGCAGCGGTGCTCGGCTTTATGGCCACGCCCGAGTACGCAGCGCGCTATGGCAGCGTCAGCGATACGCAACTGGTCGAAGCCCTGTACCGCAACACCGGGCTGCAGGAGAGCGACGCAGGCGGCATCGCGGCCTGGGAAAGCTATCTTGGCAGTCATACGCGGGCGGAACTGATTGCCAGCTGGGTCAGCAACGACAGCGTGATCGACGCGCAGTTCGGCAGCCAGGGATTGTGGCTGATCTAGGGCGCGCCGTGGTTTAACACAGCCTTCAGGGTTTGTCGCCCGCACTTTTGGCCGTACTCAAGTGCGCGACCCGTGGCGCGTATAGCATCAGCCATCGGAGTCCACCCTGCGGATCATCATGAGCCTTGCCGTGTTAAAGAGCCGCGCGCTGGCAGGCATGGCAGCGCCTGCAGTAAATGTTGAAGTTCACCTCGCGAAGGGATTGCCTTCATTTACCATCGTGGGTTTGCCCGATACCGAGGTGCGCGAATCCAAGGATCGCGTCCGTGCCGCGCTGCAGAATGCCGGCTTCGAAATTCCTTCGCGCCGCATCACCGTCAACCTTGCGCCGGCCGACCTGCCAAAGGAATCGGCCCGCTTCGACCTGCCGATCGCGCTTGGCATCCTGGCCGCGTCAGAGCAGATTCCCGGCGATCGCCTCGACCTTTACGAATATGCAGGCGAGCTGTCGCTGTCAGGGCAGTTGCGGCCGATACGGGGCGCCCTTGCGATGACGTTCGCGATGCACCGCCATGCATGCGGTGAGCCGCGTGCCTTCATCCTTCCGCTTGCCAACGCGGGCGAAGCCGCGCTGGTGCCGAATGCGCATATTTATCCCGCGCAATCGCTGCTTGAGGTATGCGCACACTTCAGCGCCCGCAGCGAGGAAAGTTCGCTGCAGCGGCACCATCCTCAGCCGCCCTCCGAACCCCTGGCAGGCCACGCGGACTTCGCCGATGTTAAGGGCCAGCTGCATGCCAAGCGCGCCTTGGAGGTAGCCGCCGCGGGGCGCCATAGCGCGCTGCTGGTGGGGCCGCCCGGCGCAGGCAAAACCATGCTGGCGTCGCGCTTTGCCAGCTTGCTCCCGCCGATGAGCGATGACGAGGCGCTGGAAAGCGCCGCAGTTCACTCGCTGGCCGGCGGCTTCTCGCCGGCACAGTGGAAGCGCAGGCCATTTCGCAGTCCGCACCACACGACGTCTGGCGTGGCCCTGGTCGGTGGCGGTTCGGTGCCGCGCCCCGGTGAAGTCTCGCTCGCACACTTCGGTGTCTTGTTCCTCGATGAGCTGCCCGAGTTTGACCGGCGCGTGCTGGAGGTATTGCGACAGCCGCTGGAGTCGGGCACGATCACCATCTCGCGCGCAGCGCGCCAGGCCGACTTCCCTGCCCGCTTCCACCTGATCGCGGCGATGAATCCCTGCCCCTGCGGCTATCTTGGCCACCCATCCAACAAGTGCCGCTGCACGACTGACGCCGTGCTGCGCTACCAGGACCGCATCTCGGGGCCGCTGCTGGACCGGATCGATATCCAGGTGGAGGTGCCGGCGATGCTGCCTTCCGCCTTGTCCGCGCAAGCCGACGGTGAGCCGAGCGCCGTTATCGCGCAACGCGTCCTGCGCGCGTTCGAACGCCAGCTGGAGCGGCAGGGAAAAGCCAACGAAGGCTTGAGCACGCGCGAGGTGGACCAGCATTGCAGGCTCGATCGGCCCGGCGCCGAGATCCTCCGCACCGCGATGCTGCGCCTTCACTGGTCGGCGCGCGCCTACCACCGGGTGCTGAAGGTGGCGCGCACCATCGCAGACCTGGCCGGCGAGCAGCAGGTTGGCGCAGCCCACGTGGCGGAGGCGATCCAGTTCCGCCGCGGCTTGCGCGAGCTGTAGCGACGGCCATTCTGCTACCATGGCAGGATGCGACATTCACTCATTTCCTCCCTCGTTCTTCCTGTACTGACGGCGCTCATGCTGGCCGGCTGCAGCCCCGCTTACAACTGGCGCGACTACAACAGCCCGGACGCGCCGTACCAGGCGATGTTCCCGGACAAGCCGGTAACGCATAAGCGCAGCATCAATCTCGATGGCCTGGTCGTGGATATGACGATGACCGCGGCGAATATCGACGGCACCGTGTTCGCGATCGGCAGCGCACAAGCGCCTGATGCGGCAAAGGCACAGGCTGCGGTGGCGGCGATGCGTACCGCGATGGTCAGGAACATCGGCGCCACCGTCACCCGCGAAGAAAAAAAGGACTCGGCCATCAACATCGATGCGAAGGGCGTGCAGAACGGCGCGCCGATGCGCCTTGTAGGCCACTTCGAAGCGCGCGGCACCCGTTTCTACCAGGTCATCGTGATGGGCAAGGAGAAGAACGTGCCGCAGGACGAAGTCGATATGTTCATGTCTTCGTTTAAGCCCAACTGACGTGGGCGCGACGACCGGCACTTTGCGCGGCGTGCTCGCCGCACGGGTTTTCCTGTGCTTTGCACTGGGCTACCTGCTGTCGTATGGCCTACGCTCGATCAACGCTGTCATCGCACCAGCCCTGATGGACGAAATGGCGCTGTCGAATGCCGACATGGGCCTGCTGTCTTCAGCCTATTTCGTCGCTTTCGGCTCGCTCCAGCTGCCGCTGGGGATCTGGCTCGACAAATACGGACCGCGCCGGACGGAATCCGCGCTACTGATCATCGCTGCAATCGGCGCGGTCGTATTCGCCACCAGCGAGTCGCTGGCTGGCCTGTGGATCGGACGCGCGCTCATCGGCATCGGCGTGTCCGCCTGCCTGATGGCGGCGTTCACGGCCTATCGCCAGTGGTTCGCGCCAGAGCAGCAAAGCCAGCTTGCGAGCTGGATGCTGGTCGCCGGTACCGCTGGCGCATTAACCGCGACTGTCCCTGTTACGCTGGCCCTGCCCCTCATCGGGTGGCGCGGCATTTTCTGGGTCGTGGCGGTGCTGTTATTGCTGGTGTCGGCGGCGATCTTCCTCTCCCTGCGCGGGGTCGAGCGGCGCTTCGCACAGGCTGCGTCCGGCGCGTCCGCGGCAAAGGCCGGCGACGGCGGCTACGGCCGCATTTTCGGTAGCGCGTATTTCCGCCGCATGGCCCCGCTGGGCATGTTCAACCAGGGGATCTTCGTCGCGTTGCAAACCTTGTGGGCCGGCCCGTGGATGACGACAGTGCTCGGCAAAACCCAGCAGCAGGCCAGCGAGATCCTGTTCATGCTGAACCTGCTGCTGATGACGGGCTACCTTGCGCTGGGCTGGGCCGCACCGAGGCTGGTCGCGCGTGGCGTGGATGCGCATCGCCTGATCGCTTTCGGCATCAGCGGCATGGTGCTGGCCCAGGTAGCGATGTTGCTCAACCAGTCTGAACACGCCTGGCTCCTGTGGCTGATGCTGGCCATGTGCGTGCCGGTGACGACACTGGTGCAATCGCACCTGGCGCTGTCCTTCCCCGCCGCGCTGGCGGGTCGCGCCAACTCGGCGTACAACCTGATGCTGTTTGTCGGCGCTTTCGCCACGCAATGGGGTTTTGGCGTGGTGGTGGACGCGCTCAAGACCAGCGGGCTGAGCGCAGTTGATGCCTTCCGGGCCACATTGGCAATCGCCGTGGCAGTGCAGGCGGCATCGCTCGCGTATTTCGTCACCAGCCGGGCCAAAGCGCACGATTGAGGCCCATGGCGCATGTGCGCGGCGTGACCACAGGCCCAGTTCGTGTTATCGTTTCGTCATCAACCGCACTATCGGAAAACTCCCATGTTAATCACATTTCACTCAAAAGCCGCAGCCGACGTCATGATGTACAAGGAGCACGCCAAGCGTATCCTCGACCTGCTGCAAAAAGATAGCGACAAGGGGATCATCACCGCCGCCGAGGCGCCCACGGCAGTTGATATCCTGGAAAAGGAAATTGCGGAAAGCCGCATGCACCCGACTTCCGAACAGGTCAAGCGCGATGTCGACGCCCACCACGGCGAGCAGGGAGACGACCCGGAACATGAGGAAATGGAAGTGGTGTCGTTCGCGACGCGTGCGTATCCATTGCTCGACATGCTGCGCGAGGCGCGCAAAGGCGGCTACGACGTAGTCTGGGGCGTTTAGCGCGACCACGATCGCCGCGAACAGTAGGGCGGATAAGACCTAAGGCCGCATCCGCCGAACGTGTAAATTGTGGCGATGATGTATGTTCTAGCGTTCGGAGGATGTGGCTTTGCCTTATCCGCCCGACGATTTGCTGATCTCTTAGACGAAAAAAAACCCCGGTTTGCACTTAGCGCGATCTTGAGCGCGCTAAGGCTTACCGGGGGTTTTTCACTATAACTAGCCTGACGATAACCTACTTTCACACTGGTTGCAGCACTATCATCGGCGCAAAGTCGTTTCACGGTCCTGTTCGGGATGGGAAGGGGTGGGACCGACTTGCTATGGTCATCAGGCATAACTTGTACGAGCAACTGTTCCCAACGGGGCAACAGCGCTCTGAATCTGGAAGAAGTAGTTTTATATCAAAATCAGTTTTGAAGTCTTGCAGACCTATAACTACTAATGTTATAGGGACAAGCCGTACGGGCAATTAGTATCAGTTAGCTTAATGCATTACTGCACTTCCACACCTGACCTATCAAC
>NZ_JAJHPV010000005.1 GCF_020831365.1 Massilia agrisoli | reverse complement strand
GGTTGATGATGCCGTCTGTTGCGTCGGGCCGGAGCTCAATGTGTTCGCCGATCAGGCCTTCGCCTACTAGGTACTGCTTGTTTTTCCACGAGATCGTGGCGTTCCCTCGGACCTTGCGCACAATACTTCCCTCGGGATACTCCACGGGTGGAAGCACTTCGGGATAGAGGCGCCCACTGGTGCGGTAGCGTGTCACAGGTGGCCTTTGATCTAATGCTTCGTGCGGGCGAATCAAATTATAGCGATCGCGCCAAAGGTCAAAGGCCAGCTGGCAGTCCTGGATGGAACTGAAGCCGGTTCTAGTGAGCAGTTCGTGTTTGAGTGTTCTATGGAAGCGCTCGTCCTTGCCTTGGGTTTGGGGATGGTATGGCCTACTGTGGCTTGCCTTGATCCCTAGGCGTGTGAGCCAAACATCCATACGAGAGATCGTTCTGTTTCCGCTCGTTCCCCAAGGTGGACCGTTATCGCAGGTTATCCGTATCGGCATCCCGTAGACGCGGAAAGTTGCGATCAGGGCTGCTTGGACTGAGACAAAGCGTTCATAAGGACACGCCAGCAAACAAAGCGAAAAGCGGGAGTGGTCGTCCAATATTGTCAATGGATGGCAACGCGTCGAGCCTCCACCAGAGAGC
>NZ_JAJHPV010000004.1 GCF_020831365.1 Massilia agrisoli | reverse complement strand
GCGGCCATTGGGGCCGCCATGCGGAAGCTTGCACATTTGTGCTTCGGTGTCGTCAAAACTGGACGGGCATACGAGGCAAATTTTGCCGTTCAGGCTTGACGATCAAGACGGTATCTACAAATGCACCAGCATGTAGGGCGGATAAGCGGCACGCGCATCCGCCGAATGCGCGTATCAACGCTGGGCGCCGGCTACATCCTTACCCATGCGCCTTTATACAGCACCGGCCCGGTCGGCCCGTTCGGATCGGGCGAGCCGCCTGTCGGCTCCAGGCTGATCGCCAGCATCACGACATCGCTGCCGATCGCGCGGTCCGTCAGCGCCAGCTCGATACTGCCGTTCTTGGGCAGCACACCCAGCGACCGTGGCGCGCCCTGCTTCGGGATCGCCCACAGCTGCAGCACCTTGTCGCTTGCCACCGCCACGTTATCCATCACGCGCACGCCAAGCGTCTTGCGGCGCGTGTCCGCCGTTACCAGCAATGCCGTCTGCGCCTGCGCATCGGTCAGCGTGGCCACGTGGTCGATCACCGGCGCGTCAAGCGTCCTGGTCGCAAGCACAAACAGCAGCACCGCCGCAAACGCGCTCGACGCCAGGCCGAGCGAGCGCCAGAAGCCGACTGCTTCGTCACCCCACAACTGCCACCCTTGACGCTGTGGCTTCAGGTTCAGGCGCCGTTCGATGCCGGTCCAGACTTGCGGACGCGGGTTGACCGCGCCGGACAGCTCGGCCAGCGGCATCAGCCGGTCCTGCCACTCGGCGGTCGTGCGGCGCAGTGCGGCGTCGTTGTGCATCCATCCCTCGAAACGGCGGCGCGCGCGTCCCTTCAGTGTGCCCAGCACGTATTCAGCCGCGAGTTTTTCACGCAGCGGCAGGTTGTCGCGGATATTCATGCTTGCTCCCGTTTCGCCAGGCAGGTCTTCAGCCGTTCCAGGCTGCGCCGGATCCAGGTCTTGACCGTCCCGAGCGGCACCGCCATCTTTTGCGCGACTTCGCTGTGCGACAGGTCATGGAAGAAGGCCATTCCGACCACTTGCCGGTGCTGGCCTTCCAGCATTGACATGCAGTAGGCCAGTGCCCGCGCGTCGCTGCTGATCTGCAGCGCTTCGATCGGTGTGGCGCCGGGGTCGCGGAAGGCGTTCAGCACTTCGCTGTCGAACTGCGCGGCGTCGATTTCGACCACGTCGTCGGTCCGTCTCAATATGTCCAGGGCTTTATTGCGCACGATAGTCGCCATCCAGGTCATTGGCGCGGCAAGCTGCGCATCATAGTTGCCGGCGTTATTCCAGATCGCGACAAATGCTTCCTGCATCGCTTCCTCCGCCAGCTCCCGCTTACGTAATATACGCAGCGCGAAGCCGAACAGTTTCGGCGATGTGGCGTTGTACATCAAACGGAACGCGTTCGCGTCGCGGCGCGCGGCGGCCAGTAGCCAGGCCCGCAACTGTTGTGGATCGAGATTGGAATCGGTAGACACTGCAAGCCTTGTAGAAATTTTTCGGAGGTACGGCTGTGCAGCAAGGCTACTGGCTTCAGCAAGGCATTGCAAGCGGTCAATGTTCCGAAAATCAGGGAGCACATGGGACAGTCCTTGCATGTCATGCCATTGATCAATACTTTCGTTTGGTCTCTTGCGTACAGTCTCATCTCCCGGCCGGATTGCACCAGTTTTGATACGCGGCGCCGTCGGGCAACCCCTCCCTTCCCCGGCTGGACCACTTAGGAGCAGGCATGAAAAAGATGGCATTGGTATTGCAAGGCGGCGGCGCGCTCGGCGCATTTGAATATGGCGTGGTGACCAAGCTGGTCGAACTCGGCTGGCAGCCGGTGGCGGTATCGGGCGTGTCGATTGGCGCGGTCAATGCGGCTGCGATCGCAGGCGCCAAGGACGGCGACATCGTGGCCAGCCTGCATGCGATGTGGGATGCCATCACGCTGCCGACCCTGCCATGGATGCCTGCGGCGATGCAAGGGAACTTGTCCTTGTTGGGCAACCCGAACTTCTGGCGCGCGCGCACCGACTTCCTGGACATCATGAGCTGGACCAGCCTGTGCAGTACCGACCCGATGTATGAAACCCTCAGCCGCCGCCTCGACTTCGCGCAGATCAACAACGAGAAGCACATGCGCATGGCCGTTACCGCGACCAACCTGCACACTGGCGGCCCGACAACCTTCTCGAACCACCTTACCCGGCAAGCGCACGTCGACGCCGACAACCACACGGCCTTGCGTGCACAGATCACGCCAGCCCACATCATGGCCAGCGGCGCCCTGCCGCCGGGATTTCCCGCCGCCAGGATTGACGACAACTACTACTGGGACGGCGGTATGTTCAGCAACACGCCCATCGACGCCATGCTCAACCTGCTTGAACCTGAGGAACTCGACACGCTGCCGATCTTCGTGGTGGACCTGTTCCCGACCGCAGGCCAGCCCGAGCCGAAAAACATGCTGGAAGTGCAGACCCGCGCGACAGCGCTGCAATACCAGAACCGCTTCTGGGCCGAGTACGGCGGCAGCGCCGGCCTGGCCGGATTCATTTCCATGCTGGAGGAACTCGACCAGGAATTGCCGGCCAAGAGTCCGCTGCGCAAGCGGGCCGCATTTGAATGGCTGTCGAGGCTGCGGGCGCTGAAAAATATCCGCATCATCGAATCGGCGCCGGCCCCGGCGGGCGGCGACCACGACTTCTCGCAGTACGGTGTGCGCAAGGCGTGCGAAGCTGGACGCTCGGCGGTGGTGAAACACTTCGAGCACACCTTGCAGCAGCCAGCGAAGCTGCGCGCCGCAGCGTAAGCGCAACGGCGAACGGTGGGTCGTCCCTGCGAACGCAGGGACGTGCCCGTCAGGACGACGGTCCCATATCCGCTACCTGCGCATCGATGCGCAACTCCTTGAACAGGGCGTCATTAAACGCCGGGATGTCGGCAGGCTTGCGGCTGGTGATGAGCTTGTCGTCAATGACGACTTCCTCGTCGCTCCACTCGGCGCCAGCGGCGACCAGTTCGCCTTTGCTTTCCGGCCAGCTGGTCAGGTGGCGCGCCTGCGCAATGCCGGCGTCGATCAGGGCGAGCGGGCCGTGGCAGATCGCGGCGATCGGCTTGTCCTCCAGCGCGAACTGGCGGATGAAGTCGATGGCTTCTGCGCTCTGGCGCAATTTCTTCGGGTTTTCTTCGCCGCCCGGCAGCAGCAGCGCGTCGAAATCGCCGGGCTTTGCATCGCGCACATGCATTTCCACTGTAAACGTATCGCCATCGGCGTCGTGATTCTTGCCCTGCACCTGTTCGCCCCGGCCTTTCGGCGACATCAGCGTGACAATCGCGCCCTGCGCCTCGAGGAAAGCGCGCGGCTCGGTGTACTCTACCTGCTCGACCCCGTCGGTCATCAGCACAGCAACGCGTTTGCCTTTGAGCGCGTATCCAATGTTCGTTTGCATCATTTTTCCTTTTAATTGAGTCTTGTTTTCCTGATATCCAAGTGTAAGGGGCATCGGCCGTTTGCGTCGCCCGGATGAACGCGGATCGAAGGCGTTAAAAGGAAATTGTGCGATGTTAATGCACAAAGGAAATATCTGGATTAACATTGGAATATCGACAGCAGGGCCACCCCATGATCAGCCTCCTCGAAGCCCAGCGCGCCGGTCTTTTCCGGCGCGCCCATTTTCTCCCCAATATCGTTGCGGGCGCGATCGTGGGCGTGGTTGCCCTGCCGCTGTCGATGGCCTTTGCCATCGCGTCCGGTGCGCGTCCCGAGCACGGCTTGTATACGGCGATCATTGCGGGGCTGTTCGTCTCGGTGTTCGGCGGCACGCGCTTCCAGATCGCCGGCCCGACCGGCGCGTTCGTGGCCATCCTCGCCGGTATCACGGCCAAATACGGGGTCGACGGCTTGCAGGTGGCGTCCTTCATGGCCGGCCTGATCCTGCTGGCGATGGGCATGGCGCGCATGGGCGGGGTGATCAGGTTCATTCCCGCGCCGGTGATCCTTGGTTTTACCGCCGGCATCGGCGTGATCATCTGGGTCGGCCAGTGGAAGTATTTCTTCGGCCTGCCCGACGTCGACGCCGTCCATTTCCATGAGCGTGTCTGGAAGCTGCTGCAGGTTTTCCCCCAACTACATGTGCCGACCATGCTGATCGGCCTGGCCAGCCTGGCGGTGGCCGTCGGGGCCGGCCGCATTCCCGCGCTCAAGCGCGTGCCCGGCCCCCTGCTGGCGATGGCGGCGGCGGGGGCGGCGCAGGCGGCCTTCAGCTTCGACGGGGTGGCGACCATTGGCAGCGCGTTTGGCGGCATCCCGCAGCAGCTGCCGTCGTTTGCGATGCCGGCCGTGAGCGCCGAGCGCATCGTCGAGCTGGTCGGCCCGGCGTTTGCCATCGCCATGCTGGGGGCGATCGAATCGCTGCTGTCGGCCGTGGTCGCCGACGGCATGGCCGGCACCCGACACGACAGCAACCAGGAACTGATCGGCCAGGGCCTTGCCAACCTGGCCGCGCCGCTGTTCGGCGGCTTTGCCGCCACCGGCGCGATTGCCCGCACCGCCACCAACATCCGCAATGGCGCGACCGGTCCGCTGGCCGGCCTGGTCCACGTCGCCACGCTGGTGCTCGTGATCGTCGCGCTGGCGCCGCTGGTCACCGACGTGCCGCTGGCTGCGCTGGCGGCGATCCTGTTCGTGGTGGCCTGGAACATGAGCGAAATGCCGCACTTTGCCCGCATGGTCAGGCGCGCGCCGCGCGCCGACGTCGCCATCCTGCTGATTACCTTTGCGCTGACGGTACTGGTGGACCTGGTCGTGGCGGTGAACATCGGCGTCATCCTGGCGACACTGCAGTTCGTGCGGCGCATGTCCGGCTCGGTCGAGGTGATGCAACTGACGGGCGAGCAGATCAACCACGAGCTGGGCGGCGACGGTCCCGCCGTGCTGCCGCAAGGGGTCCTGGTCTACGCGATCGACGGACCGTTCTTTTTTGGCGCGGTGGAAAACTTCGAGCGCGCCCTGCTGGTGACCCACACCGTGCCGCAGGTGCTGGTGCTGCGGCTGAAGCGGGTGCCGTTCATGGACATCACCGGCCTGCAGGCGCTGGAGGAAGTGATCCAGAAAATGCAGTCGCGCCATGTGCGCGTGATCTTGTGCGAGGCCAACGCCCGCGTCATGCAAAAACTGCAGGCGACCGAACTGACGCAGCTGGTCGGCACGGACGGCTATTTCGACACCCTGGACGCGGCGCTGGAACATTGCCGCCACGCCGATTCGTCGCATTCCCGACGGCAATCGTGATCATTGAAGCAAGATCGTTGTTGTGCATCAATGATTTCAGCCCCATCGGTAGCATAGTCCGTACATCAGCCCGGTAAATGGGAGCCAGTCATGTCGCACGGTCGCCGCTCGATGCCGCGGGGGCGCTTATCGGGCGCCCAGCGCGGCGAGCCGCGCCCGCAGCCGCCGTATCTCGTCGCCCAGGTCGACCACCAGCGCCGCCAGGTCTTCATTGGCGTCGAAGTCCTGCTCGATGCGCAGCAGCCGCCGGGCCCGGCCCAGGTCGCCACTGCCGAAACGCCAGCGGGTCACTTCCAGTTCCCCATTACCGCCCAGCACGCCAGCGCGCACATGCTGCACCACCCAGTCCGGCTCGACGCTGCAAGCATGGGCAAGTTCGTCCAGGGTCAGCGCAGCTTCGTCAAGCAACTGGGCAGCGAGGGACTCGTTGTTACTCATGGTTCACACTCCGATGCCGGCGCGCGGATTGAACGCCATTTCGCGCGCCATCTTCTGGTACAGCTCGCGCGCCCGCTCGTCGTTGGCGGGCGGCAGCACGAGGTCGAGGATCAGGTAAAGGTCGCCGGGCGGGTGGCCGGGAATGCCGCGCCCCTTGAGGCGCAGCTTGCGGCCCGGCTGCGAACCCGCGGGCACGGTTACCTGCACCTGGCCGGACGGCGTCGGCACGTCGATCTGCGCGCCGAGCGCCGCTTCCCATGGCGCGACCGGCACGTTTTCGTAGACATCGCGCCCCTCCACGCGGTAGCGCGGGTCGGGCTGCAGCTCGACTTCGAGGAACAGGTCGCCCGCCGCGCCGCCGTTGATACCGGGGTGGCCCTGGCCTGCAAGGCGCAGCTGCTGCCCGGGCGTGACGCCCTTGGGAATGTTGACGCTGAGCGAACGGTCGCGCGTGACCACCCTGCCCTGGGCGTCGCGCTCCGGCACCCGCAAGGTAATCGTGCGGCTGGCGCCGTGGTAGGCGTCCTGCAGGGGGATGCTGATCGACGCATGGATGTCGTCGCCGCGCATTTTGAACTGCGCGCCGGCGCCGCGCTGCCCGCCGCGCCGGCCGGCGTGGGCGAACAGGTCGGAGAAGAAATCGTCGGCGCCGCCGCCGCCGGCCCCGAAGTCGTAGGCCGAGCCCCAGTCGGGCGGCGGCTGGAAAGGCTGGCCGGGACGGTGGCCGCGACCCAGCTCGTCGTAGGCCGCGCGCTTTTCAGCGTCGCCCAGGACCTCGTACGCCTCGTTCAGCTCCTTGGTTTTCTTTTCGGCGTCGGTCGCCTTGCTGACGTCGGGATGGAATTTGCGCACCAGCTTGCGGTACGCCTTTTTGATGTCAT
The DNA here is from genome assembly GCF_020831365.1 of Massilia agrisoli. GTDB lineage: Bacteria > Pseudomonadota > Gammaproteobacteria > Burkholderiales > Burkholderiaceae_D > Telluria_A > Telluria_A agrisoli. Next base: position 571,140 of record NZ_JAJHPV010000004.1, on the reverse strand, counting down.
CGGCGGATGCGCTTTTTTCGACCCCAAGCGTCTGATAGTAGTCCTTGTATTCCACGGTCGGCACTCCGGCATCGGTTTGCACCATCGTACTGCGCAGTTGCGGCGTCAGGCGCACGTTTCCGCGCCGTTTCCTTTCCTCAACACTCATCCATATCCGCAGGCAGCAACATGAAGGGGAATAGCATGAAAACGTGGATTAAGTCGGTCGCGGGAGCATTCGCCGCGCTGCTGCTGTTGGCGCTCTTGGTGCTGGCCGTGCTTGCGCTGGGCGTGGCGCTGGGGGAGCGCAAAATGGGGCGCACGCTGACCGTGCCCGCGTCGCCCGTGGCCCTGCGCTACGACGCCGCGCATATCGAACAGGGCCGCTACCTGTTCGCGACGCGCGGCTGCGCCGACTGCCATGGCGCCAACGGCGCGGGCAAGGAGGTCGTGCACGGCGGCGGCACGCTGGTCATCTCGCCCAACATCACGCGCGGCGCTGGCAGCGCCACCGCCGGCTACGCGATGATCGACTGGGTGCGTACCCTGCGCCAGGGCGTCAAGCCGAACGGCACGCCGGTCATGATCATGCCCAGCGAAGACTACAACCGCCTCACCGACGACGACACCTCGGCCCTGATCAGCTACGCGCACCAGCTGCCGCCGGTTGCCGGCCGCCAGGCCGTTATCAGCCTGCCGTGGACCTACATGGTGGAATATGGCTTCGGCTTGATCCCCGACGCCGCCGAGAAGATCGACCACGCCCTGCCGCCGGCCCTGCCGCAACCGGTCGCCGCCAGCGTGGCGCATGGCGCTTATGTGGCCAACAGCTGCATCAGCTGCCACGGCGCGCGCCTCAGCGGCGGCAAGATCCCCGGCTCGCCGCCCGACTGGCCGAACGCGGCCAACCTCACGCCCGGCAAAGGCAGCGCCATGCACCAGTACCAGACGGCGGCCGCATTCAAGGCGATGCTGCGCAGCGGCCGGCGCCCGGACGGCAGCGCCGTCAGCCCGGTGATGCCGTTCGCATCGCTGGGCGAGATGACCGACGTCGACATCGACGCGCTGCACGTCTACCTGAAATCGCTGCCGCCGCGCGCGGCTGGACAGGACTGAGGCCACCGCCCGCGGCGCGGGCAAAGCCGTTAAAATCGACGGTTTCGCCCGATCCGCGCCGCCCATGCATTCCACCACCACCGCCCGTCCACCCTACTCCGCCCGCACCGAAGTCAAAGCCCTGTGGCAGCTGTCCTGGCCCATGCTGATCGGGCAGCTTGCCACGGTCGGGATGGGCGTGGCCGACGTCGCGATGACGGGCCACGTCAGCGCCAACGAACTGGCCGCGGTCTCGATCGGCACCTCGGTATGGTCGATCATCCTGGTGACGGTGATGGGCACCATGATGTCGATGAATACCGTCGTCGCCCATGAAACCGGGGCCGGGAAGTATGGCCGCATCCCCCACGTGGTGCGCCAGGGCCTGTGGAAGGGCTTCGGCGTCGGCCTGGCCGCCATGGTGCTGACCAACCTGGCCACCCTGCTGTTCGACCATATCGGGCTCGATCCGCTGGTGGCCGGGCGCGCCGCGCTGTTCGTCCATATCATCAGCCTGGGGATGCCCGCCTTCGGCTGCTACCGCGCGCTGTACGGCTACACCACCAGCATCAACGCGACCAAGCCGGTGATGGTGATCGCCATCCTCGGGCTGCTGTTCAACGTATTCGTCAACTGGCTGCTGGTGTTCGGCAACTGGGGCATGCCGAAGCTGGGCGGCATCGGCTGCGCGGTGGCCACCGCCACCGGCATGTGGCTGATGCTGGCCGCGATGATCGCGTGGATGCGCATCGCGCCAAGCTACCGCAGCACCTATCCGTTCACCCACTGGGAATGGCCGCACCTGCCTGAAATCGCCAGCATGCTGCGGCTCGGCGTGCCGATCGGGATCACCTACTTTGCCGAAGCGAGCGCTTTCGGCGCCATCAGCCTGCTGGTCGCGCGCTTTGGCGTGGTGCAGGTATCGGCGCACCAGATCGCACTCAACTTCTCGGCGCTGGTGTTCATGGTGCCGCTCAGCTTCGGCATCGGCATGGTGACGCGGGTCGGCCAGGCGCTGGGCGAAGGCGACCCGGTGCGCGCGCGCTTTGCGTCGTGGGTGGGCGTGGCGATGTCGGTCGCCTTCGGCGTGCTGTCGGCCGCCTTCATCGCGCTGTTCCGCTGGGAGATCGCGCGCGCCTACACCTCCGACCCGGCGGTGCAGAGCATGTGTGCCGACCTGCTGCTGTTCGCGGCCTTCTTCCAGCTGTCGGATGCGACCCAGGTCGCCACCGCCAGCGCGCTGCGCGGCTACCGCGTCACGCGCCAGCCGATGCAGATCCAGCTGCTGGCGTTCTGGGGGTTCTCGCTGCCGCTTGGCTACCTGCTGGGCCGCGCGCCGTCGTGGTTCGCCTGGGCGCCGGCCGCCCCGATGGGCGCGGCCGGCTACTGGGTCGGGCTGGTGGTCGGCCTGACCATCGCCGCGGTGCTGCTCACCTGGTCGCTGCACTACCTGTCGCGCGAGCGCGTGCTGCAGTCGGGACGCTAAAAAAGTACCGGCATATTTACAGCGTTCCGGGGACGACTCTGGTATCGTCTCGCAGTTATTCCGATCCAATTAATTAAAACTTCGAGACCTTCCATGCGTTTTCTACTCCCCTTGTTAGCAGCACTGTCGTGTGTTCCCGCATCCGCGGAACGCCTGACGCTGGACCGCATCCACGCCGACCCGGCGCTGGCGGGACCTGGCGTGCGCAACCTGCGCGTATCGCCCGACGGCGCGCGCGTCACCTTCCTGCGCGGCCGGCCGGACAACCAGTTCCAGCTGGACCTCTGGGAATACAACATGAAGGACAAGACCACCAAGCGCCTGGTCGACTCCAAGGTGCTGGTGCCGAACGAGACCCTGTCGGCTGAAGAAAAGGCGCGCCGCGAACGCGCGCGCACGGCCAGCCTGAACGGCATCATCAGCTACAGCTGGTCGCCAGATGGCAAGCAGCTGCTGGTCCCGATCGCCGGCGACCTGTACCTGGTCGACGCCAACAAGCCGGAAGCGGCGCGCAAGGTCGCATCGGGCAACGTGGGTGACCCGAAGATTTCGCCAAAGGGCCGCTATGTGTCGTTCGTGCGCGACCAGAACCTGTTCGTGATCGACCTGGCCAGCGGCGCCGAAAAGCAGCTGACCCTCGATGGCAAGGGCACTGTCCACAACGGCGAAGCCGAATTCATCGCGCAGGAGGAAATGGGCCAGCGCACCGGCTACTACTGGGCGCCGGACGATTCCGCGATCGCCTACAAGCGCTACGACGAAGCCCCGGTGCCGGTCGTGCGCCGCTTCGAGATCTTTGCCGACCGCACCGAAGTCGTCGAACAGCGCTACCCTGCGGCAGGCGACCCGAACGTGCTGGTGGACCTGATGATCGTCTCGCCGGTGACCGGCGAGCAGCGCAAGGTCGACCTGGGCGCCGAAAAGGATATCTACCTGGTGCGCGCCGACTGGAGCGAGGACAGCAAGCACCTGGTGTACCAGCGCCAGACCCGCGACCAGAAGCGCCTCGACCTGATCGCCGTGGACGCGGCCACGCTGGCGCAGCGCCCGCTGCTGACCGAAACCTCGACCACCTGGACCACCATCCACGACGACCTGAAGTTCCTCAAGAAGCGCAAGGCCTTCATCTGGGCGTCGGAGCGTACCGGCCGCAACCACCTGTACCTGTACGACATGAACGGCAAGCTGCTGCACCCGATCTCGCGCGGCGAATGGGGCGTGGATAACATCCTGGCAGTGGACGAAAAATCGGGCCGCGTGTTCGTGTCGTCCAACCGCGACGCGGTCGTGGACAAGCAGGCCTACGCCCTGAAGCTCGACGGCAGCACCGCCGACAAGCCGGTGCGCATCACCAAGGCCGACGGCTGGCACGAGGCGTCGTTCGCCCGCAACGGCGAGATTTTCGTGGACACCTTCTCCGATCCATCGACCCCGCCGCAAGTGGCGATCCGCCGCGCCGACGGCTCGCTGGTCGAGTGGCTCGAAAAGAATGAGCTGAACGGCAGCCACCCTTACGCCAAATACAAGGCCGACCACCTGAAGACCGAATACGGCACGCTCAAGGCCAACGACGGCCACACGCTGCACTACTCGATCATCAAGCCGGCCGGCTTCGATTCGGGCAAGCGCCATCCGGTCTACCTGTCGACCTACGGCGGCCCGCACGCGCAGCACGTGGCGCGCAAGTGGGGCAATAACTTCGACCAGTACATGGCGCAGCAGGGTTATGTGGTGTTCCGCCTTGATAACCGCGGCTCGTCGCGGCGCGAGCGCAGCTTCACCGACGCGATCTACGGCGGCCTGGGCAAGCACGAAGTCGAAGACCAGCTGACCGGCATCGAATGGCTCGGCAAGCAGGGCTTCGTCGATCCGAAGCGCATCGGCGTGTTCGGCTGGAGCTACGGCGGCTTCATGACCTTGCGCCTGCTGGCGGCAGCGTCCGACAAGATCGCGATGGGCGTCTCGGTGGCGCCGGTGACCGACTGGTCGCTGTACGACACCCACTACACCGAGCAGTTCGTCGGCGCGACGCCGAAGTCCAATCCGCAGGCGTACAAGGACAGCGGCGTGTTCGCACACCTCGACGGCCTCAAGTCGCCGCTGCTGCTGGTGCATGGCATGGCCGACGATAACGTCCTGTTCACCAACAGCACGCAGCTGATCGACGCACTGGTCAACCGCGGCGTGAAATTTGACCTGATGACCTACCCGGGCGCCAAGCACGGCATTTCGTCGCGCCCAGGCCAGCGCCACGTGTACAGCACCATCGAAGCCTTCTTCCGCCGCCACATCGGTGGCGACGCGCGCTGATCTCCGTCGCTCCTAACGAAAAAAAGCCGCTTGCTGAGTCAGCAAGCGGCTCTTTTTTTTATCTGGACTGCTTAGTTCAGCGAATCCTTGATGACTTCCTTGGCGTCGCCCACTTTTTCCTGGGTTTTGCCTTCGACCTGGTTAGCCAGGCCCTTGGCCTGCTGTTCCTTGCTGCCTACCAGCTTGCCGGTTTCTTCCTGAATTTTGCCGCCGATGTCTTTCAGTGCGCCGTTGACTTGGTCTTTGTTCATGATGAGCTCCTTGTAAGGTGCATGGCCAGATGGCGATGCGATGAGTACAGAATATCTTTTCCCTACAAGCTCTTCTGTTCGCACACGCACATACCATCACGAGCCGGGCTTGCGCCAGACGCTCGCCAGCCATGGTTGCTGTTCGCGCGGCATACCTTCGGGGCGGTAATAATGGTGGACGGGAAGAAATCCGGCGCTGGTGACGAACCGCTCCCAGGCAGGGTAGTCGTAATAGCTGCCGTAGCGTTCGCCATTCCACCCTTCCTCGTTATGGCCGCGCGGATTCGATGAGAACAGCACGCCGCCCGGCTTGAGCGCGGCGTACAGGCGCTCCAGCACCTGCGGCAGCGCCTGGCTGGGGACATGGAACAGGACTGCATTGGCGAAGATGCCGTCAAACAATTGTGGCGGGAGGTCCAGGTGCAGCAGATCCTGGCGCCACACCTCGCAGCCGCTGTAGTCGCGCGCCATGGCGACAAAGCGCTCTGCGCCGTCAACGCCGATGGCGCGGTGGCCCATCGACGCGAAGGTCTTCAGGTCGCGCCCCGGCCCGCAGCCGAGGTCGAGAATCGTGAACGGTGGAGTGGACTGGATTGCGCCGAGCAGCGCAGCGATATTCTGGCTGACGTCGTGGCCGATGGTTCCTGCAAAAAACTGCTGCGCGTTGCGCTCGTAGTGGGCCAGCGTGCGGCGGGCGATGTCGTCGAGTTCTTCCATGAACGCATTCTACCCGCGCCGCGCGGTGGCGCGGGCGGGTAGCGGGTGGAAAAGGTAGCCCTAGCGGTTTCCGCGGTCTTTGACAGCCTCTTTCACATCGCCAGCTTTTTGCTGGATATTGCCTTCAGCCTGGTTCTTCATGCCTTTGAGTTGCTGCTCCGAACTGCCAACTGCGTCGCCGACGTTCTTCTGGATCTTGCCCGCAACTTCCTTTGCCTTGCCTTTTACCTGGTCCTTGTTCATTTCGAGTACCTCGCTATGTGAGTAGTACGTTGACCACAGGGCCACACCATGCATGTGACCGGTCAACCATAGGACCGTTACCAGCATGACTCTGTTCGATACCTAACATATGGCGCGAACAACTGCCGCGCTGCGCTGTCTGACCAACTCAGCACTTAGCGAGCGAGGACGTCAATCCCGCCGTCCCGCGTTTATTCATGTGGAGAAAAACAAAAATGTTCGCATTGGAGAGGGTACGCCTGGTGGCGATAGTAGGGTTTGTTCTGGCAAGCGCGGCGCCGGCGGCGCAGGCCCAGCTTGCTGCAAAGACGGAAGATGTAGTGGCGCGGGTTCGCGCCGAAAGCGGCGAGCGTATCGCCCGCGCGGCCCAGGCGCTGCAAGCGTCGCGCAAGGAACTCGGGGTGGTGGCCGAAACCGATTTCGTGCCGCTCAGCTCAAGCGTCGACCAGTTTGGCATCACCCATGTGCGCTTCCAGCAGCGCTACCGAAGGCTGAAGGTGTGGGGCGGCCAGCTGGTCAGCCATATGGACGAAAGCAAACAGCTGCTGTCGCACACGCTGGCCCTGCACCGTTCGCCCGCCGTCGATATTGTGCCGCGCCTGTCGCCGGGCGCCGCCATCCGCACCGCGACGTCCGACGCGGGTATCCGGGGCGGCTTTACCATCGCGCCGGTTGCCGAACTGCTGGTCTACCCCATCACCAGGCGGGCAGTCGCCAACCGCCACCGCGGCGCGCGCAACATCGACGCGACCATGATGGAGACGCGCCTGGTACGCAACGCGCTCGCTTACCATGTGCACCTCGAAACGCGCAACGCCGCCGATGGCGACGTGTCGATGGAGTACATGGTCGACGCCCATTCCGGCGACGTACTGGCCAAGTGGCCGAGCCTCCAGAGCGCGCATGCGCGCGCCAGCGGCGCCAGGTCGCAATACAGCGGAACGGTCAGCATCAACGCCAACAGCACTGCCAGCGGCTTCGAGCTGCGCGACATGGAACGCGGCGCCCCCGGGCCGGCGGGCCAGCCCGAAGGAACGTTCTCCAACAACCTCGTGCTGGACTACCTTGCCGACATGCCCGAAGCCGCACATGCCTTGCGCGACGCCACCAACACCTGGGGCGACGGCGCCAACTACACGACAGGCTCGCGCGACCCTGACACCTTGCAGACCGCCGGCGTTGACGTTGCCTTCGGCATGCAGGCCAGCTGGGACTTCTACCGCCACGTGATCAACCGCAGCGGCATTGATGGCCTCAACAACTGGGCCACCTTTTCCGTCGTGCATGACCCGCAGTCGGGTTCCGGCGGCGCCAACGCGGCGTGGTACCCGTCATGCTTTTGCATGCGTTATGGCGACGGCAACCCGGAGTCCGGCATCAAGAACCTGACCTCGCTCGACATCGTCGCCCACGAGATGGCGCACGGCGTCAACCAGTTTGCCGGCGACCTGATCTACGCCGCGGAGCCGGGCGGCCTGAATGAAGCAAACTCGGACATCTTCGGCGCGATGGTGGAGTTCTACGTGCGCGGCGGCGGCCTTGCGGCGCGCTCCGCGACGATTCCCCCAAGCGGCGGCAACTGGAACATCCTCGACGAGGCCGGCGTGCCGAACTACCGCGTGATGTACAAGCCAAGCCTGCGCGGCGGCATCGATGCGTGGACGCCCAAGCTGTACCAGTACGGCCCGCACACTGCCAGCGGGCCGATGAACCGGGCCTTCTATTTTCTCGCCAGCGGGGCAGCCACCAGCGGCTCCAGGTCTACCCCGCTCCTACCGTCGGGCATGACAGGCATCGGCAACGACAGCGCCTTCCGCATCTGGTACCGCGCAATGAACTACTACTTCACCACCATGACCGATTACACCGCCGCGCGCCAGGCCCTGATTACCGCGAGCCGCGACCTGTTCGGCGCCGACTCGGCAGAGGAACAGGCGGTGTGGAACGCGATGAGGGGGATTAACGTTGGCCCGGCATGGACGGCGGCGGCCAGCTGCGGCCTGCTGGAATCGGGACGCCAGCTGCACGGCCAATCCGCGATCTCTTCATGCAACGGCAGGTACGCCCTCGCGATGCAGGTCGACGGCAACCTGGTGCTGTACCGCCATCCGGGAAGCGCTCTCTGGAACAGTGGTACGGGCGGCCACCATGGCGCCTATGCTGCGATGCAGGTCGACGGTAACTTTGTGGTGCAAATGACCGGCATGCGCGCGCCGGACGCGGTGCTGTGGCATGCGGGGACCTGGCAGTATCCCGAGTCGTCGCTGGAGGTGGCAAACGACGGCAACCTGGTGGTCCGGGCGGCAAACGGACTGCCCTTGTGGTACCGGGTGGCGCCAGCCGGCGCCGGCACGGTGGCGGCCAGCTCGGGCGCCAACACCACGCTGGACAAAGCCGATGCGATGGACCCGGCCACCAGCGGCGCCCTCGGGCGGATGCGCTTCGGCACCGAACATTACTTCAGTATTCCGGTGGCCGCCGGCGCCTCCCTGACGCTCGACTTTGTCGGCAGCCGCCTGCTCCGCTCGGATAACTTTGCGTCGGACTCCTGGGGCATCGCTATCCACGACGCCAGCGGCGCCCGGCTGGCGGACGCCGTCACGGACCCGTACAACACCAGGATAACAGCCACGTACAGGAATACCGGCGGCGCGGCCACCTTCATCGCGAAGGTATACCGGAACGCGTTCTGGCCCGGCGGGGACCTGGACATCCACCGGTATGCGCTCGCAGTCAGGCATCATTGACCTGAACGGCCAGGAATCGTAGGGCGGACAGCGAAGCGCCTCCGCCGATTTGGCGCCACGTTGACGCTCAACCCGGCGGAGGCGCTTCGCTTGCCCGCCCTACCCTCGTTGGTGGCTTACCAGACGCGCACGCGCTCCGCTGGCGCCAGGTACAGCTTCTGCCCCGGCTTCACGTCGAAGGCCTTGTACCATGCGTCGAGGTTACGCACGGTCGCGGTGCGGTACTCGCCCGGCGAGTGGCCGTCCGTCAGGATGCGCTGGCGCGCCGCACCTTCGCGCATCTTGGTGCGCCAGGTGTTCCCGTAACCGATAAAGAACTCGCGGTCGCCTTCCACCATCGACGCCTTGCCCGACTGGGTGGCCTTGTACGCGTCATACGCCGCGGCCAGGCCGGCCAGGTCGGCCAGGTTTTCGCTGAGCGTCAGCTGGCCGTTGACAGCCAGGTCCGGGAAAGGCTTGTAGGCCGAATACTGCTCGATCAGTTTGTTCGAGGCGGCCTTGAAGTGCTCGAGGTCTTCCCTGGTCCACCAGTCGCGCAGGCGGCCCTGGGCGTCGAACTGCGCGCCCTGGTCGTCGAAACTGTGGCTGATCTCATGGCCGATGACCGCGCCGATCGCACCGTAGTTCACCGCATCGGATGCCTTCGGATCGAAGAACGGCGGCTGCAGGATCGCGGCCGGGAAGTTGAGCGCGTTTTGCATCGGCATGTTGACCGCGTTGACTACGTGCGGCGGCATCGACCATTCGGTGCGGTCGACCGGCTTCTTCAGCTTTGCCAGCGCGTGCTTGTACTGGAATTGCTCCGCGCGCATCGCATTGCCCAGCGCATCGCCCTGCACGACCTTCAGGCCGGCGTACGATTTCCATTTCTCCGGGTAGCCGATGCCGACGTACAGGGTGCGCAGCTTTTCCTGCGCATGCGCGCGCGTGGCCGGCGCCATCCACTCAAGCTTCTCGACGCGCTTGCTGAACGCGGTCACGATGTTGCTGACCATTTGCTGCAGGCGCTGCTTGTTCTCGGCCGGGAAGTAGCGGTCGACATACAGGTGTCCGACTGCTTCATCGACGGCGTTGTTGGTGGCCGCCAGCGCGCGCTTCCAGCGCAGCGACTGCTGCGGCGTGCCGGACATGGCCTTGCCGTAGAAAGCGAAGTACTGGTCGGCGAATGCCTTCGGCAGCACCGCCGCATGGTGGTTGGCTGCGTGGAATGCGAGGAAGTCCTTCCAGGTCGCCAGGTCGGTCGAGGCGACCAGCTTCGACGCACCGGCCATCGCGGTCGGGTGCCACACGATGAACTTGTCCTGGCCGGCCAGGCCGGCGGCCTTGAAGAAGGCGTTCCAGTCCATGCCGGGCGCCTTCGCCGCGAAGTCCTTCAAGGTCCAGTTGTTGTTCGCCTTCTGCACATTGGCCGAGTCTTCGCGCGGCGCATGCGACTGCGCAAGCGCGCTCTCCAGCGCGAACACCCTGGCGGCGCGCGCTTCGGCGTCGGCATAGCCGGCCAGCTTCAGCATGGCGGCAATGTGCTGCTGGTACTTCGTGCGCAGCTCCGCCATGCGCGGGCTGTCGGTCAGGTAGTAGGCGCGGTCGGGCATGCCGAGGCCTCCCTGCAGCAGGTAGGGCGTGTTGCGGCCTGGTTCGTTCAGGCCCTGCGCCACCCACAGCCCGAACAGGTTCTCGGTAAAGAAGTCGGTGGCGTTGAGCGGGTCGACGTCGGCGCGCAGCGACGCGCCAAGCGCGCGCACCAGCGCAGGCTTGTCCTTGATCGCGTCGATCTTCGCCAGCACCGGCTTGAGCGGCGCGCCCCCTTTCGCTTCGATGCCCGCTTCGTCCATGAACGAGGAATAGTAATCGGCCACCATCCGCGCCTCGCCGGTGGCCTTCTTGTCCGCGGCGATCGCCTCGATCATTTTGCGGATGCGTTCGTTGGTTTCTTCCGCCAGCGCGGCGCCCGCGCCCCAGCTGCTGCGGTCGGCGGGAATCTCGGTTTTGGCCAGCCAGTCGGCGTTCGCGTAGGCGAAGAAGTCGTCGCCCGGCAGGACCGTCATCGAGGCGCTCGGTGCAGGTTGCGCTGACGGCGCCTGCGCCTGGGCGGAACCGATTGCAAAGGTGGCGCACAGCGCGATGGCGATGGCGGTACGGGCAGGTTTCCAGCTTGTTTTCATGGTCTTCCTTTCATCAGGTTATTTGAGGGCGGCGCGTACCTGCGGCAGCAGCAGCGCTTTTTGCGCGGCGCGCGTACGGATTGCATTGGCCACGCGTTGCGCTTCCGCTTGCGCGTCTTCGCCGAAGTTCGCCTTGACATAGGCTTCGAGCTGGTCGGCGTGGCGGGCATCGGCCGAGGCGCCAACGATGCTCGGGAAGGCGCGGTTGCGCCCGATCGCGTCCTGGTTTTTCATCAGGGCGTCACGATTCCTGACGGCGAACTCCCATGCCTGGTCGATATGCTCGCTGCGCGCGACGTCGGGAACGATCCGGGTGGCCAGCTGCGCCGGCAGGTCGGGCGACAGGGCCTTCTCCAGCGTGCGCGCCGACAGTGCCGGATCGAGCGCGTTCGTCAGCGCGCGGCCATAGCGGTTTCGCTCCTCGCCAGTTTGCGCCGTCATCGTCTTGTTCGACAAGGTCTCGTACGTGGCCGCATCGGCATAGCGGCCCGTGACGCTGAGCGTAAAGTCGATCATCTCCGGGCTGACGCTGGACGGGTCGGCCTGGAAGCGGGCGAAGCGCGCGCGCGCTTGCGCGATGGCCTCAGGGTCGCCGGCGCGCGCCAGCGCAGCCGCCATCATCGCGCGCATCTGCTTGTCTTCAATCGAGTCGGCTGGCCGTTCGTCCCATCCAAGCTTGCTGAAGCGCGGCTTGACGACCTGCACGAGGTAACGGCGGATCAGCTTTTGTTCCGGCTCGCCTTGCGCCATGCGATCCAACATCCCCAGGTTGGTGAGAATCGTGGCCCACACCACCAGCCGCGGCTCGTCGCCATAGCCCGACACCAGCTTCAGGTAGCTGCCGAGGTCAAGCCGGCCTGCCTGCACCATGCTCCAGGTGTCGGACAGCAGCTTGAAGCGCGTGGTGTCGGGCAGGCGCGCGGCCTGGCCCGACAGCGCATCGAAGGACGCGGTGTCGTACTGGACGCGGAAGTAGCCGACGCTGTGCGGATCGACCACCAGCGCCGCGTCGCAGCCGGCCTGCGTGATGGTGGTGCCCGGTCCTGCCAGCAGCGTGTAGTAGGCCTTGCCGCCGACGGTACCGACCTGCACGGGCACGTTCCACAGGCGCTGCTCCTTTGCCGGCTCGTCGAGCCGGAACTGCTGCTGCGACAAGGTGACGCGCCGCTTGCCGCCCTCGCAGCTTTGCTCGACCTTCAGGACCGGGAAGCCCGGCTGGGTGGTCCAGTCGGAGGCCAGCTTCGCGACCGGCTTGCCGGACGCCTTTTCCAGCGCGGCCCACAAGTCGGCGGTGGTGGTGTTCGAGTACTGGTGCTTATCCATGTAGCTGCGGATCCCTTTGCGGAAGTCGCGCTCGCCCAGGTAGGCTTCCAGCATGCGCAGGAATGCCTGGCCCTTGGTGTAGGTGATCGCGTCGAAGGCGTCGGCCGCCTGCGACTCGTTTTGCACCGGCGTCTGGATCGGATGCGTGGTCTTGCGCGCGTCCAGCTCCATCACGTAGTCGCGCTCGGCCATGCTGTGCAGGAAAGGCCGCCAGTCAGGGTAGAAATGGTCGGTCGCCTTGGTCGCCATCCACGAGGCGAAACCTTCGTTGAGCCAGAGGTTGTCCCACCACGCCATCGTGACCAGGTTGCCGAACCACTGGTGCGCCACCTCGTGGGCGTTGATCTCGAATGAGCCCTGGCGCACGTGGTCGGGGCTCTTCTTCGGGTCGTACAGCAAGGTCGCTTCGTTGTAGACGATGCCGCCCCAGTTTTCCATGGCGCCGTTGAAACCGCCCGGGATGGCGATCTGGTCTAGCTTGGCCAGCGGGTACGGCTGGCCGAAGTAGTTATTGAAGTAGCCCAGCAGGCGTTTGGTCGACTCGAGCGCGAACTTGCCGGTGTCCTTCTTGCCTGCGGTCGTGACGACCCCGATGTCGACGCCGTTGTGGCGGTCGCTGATGCGTTCCAGCTCGCCCGCGACCAGCACCACCAGGTAGCTCGGCATCTTGGGCGTCGGGCCGAAGCGGATGCGCTGCATGCCGCCGGCGAGGGTCTCCTGCTTTTCGACCGGGGTGTTGGAATAGGCCTGGAAGCTGGCCGGCACATCGACCGACAGCTTGTACCTTGCGCGGAAGGCCGGTTCGTCCCAGGTCGGCAGCATGCGGCGCGCGTCGGTCGGCTCCATGGTGGTGGCCAGCATCCTTTTGGCGTCGCTGCCTGCCTTGTAATCCATGTGGAACATGCCGCGCGCTTCGCGGTTGATCTGGCCACGAAACGCCAGCGTGAGCTGGTAGCGGCCCGGGGCAAGCTGGCGGCCGACGTCGAAGGCGACGGTTTCTTCTTTGTCGTCCACTTGCGCGCGCAGCGCGATCTCGCCGATGGCGCTGCCGGACAGGCTGGCCGCGTCGAACTGCATGTTGGCGGCGTTGAGCACGATGCGCGAGGCTGGCGTCAATACGTCGATGTCGATGGTTTGCGTCCCGGAAAACGTGTTGTCCGCAAGATTGGGCACAAGGTGGGCGGTGTACAGCACCGGCACGATGTTCTTGGGAAGCTTGCCGGGTGTGGCGGCGAAGGAATACGGCGCTTCGGCCTGGGCCGACAATGTAGCGAACGCAAGCGCGGCGGCCAGCGCCAGCTGTTTTAAGTGTGGATGTCTCATCTCGTCTCTCTTTTATTGTGCGGTCGCGCCATATGCCGCAGCGCCCCAGACTGCACTGTATGCGGGCCCGCCGCGGCGCGGCGTGCAATTGCGACAGGCTGCACAATGCCGCGCCAGGCTGCACAAATCGCGGAATGCCCCGGCCGTGCGCGAGCCTGTACCGCTGCGCCAGGATTCGCTATATAGTCAGGGCGTGGCTCGCGACAACGAGGAGAAGCTGGAATGACACTGGACGAACTGCTCCATAACCCCAAGGCCCTGCCGACCGCGCCCAAGGTTCTCGCAGACCTGATCCACAGTTTTGAAGACCCCGACGTACCGGTCGCGCACATCACGCGGACCTTGTCGGCCGACCCGGTACTGAGCGCCAAACTGCTGCGGCTGGCGAACTCGGCGTACTACAAGATGTCGCGCAGCGTGGCGACCGTCGATGACGCGGTGCGGATGCTGGGGTTTGTCACCGTGCGCACGCTCGTCATCAGCAGCGGCCTGGTGAATGGGTTCAAAGACGTACCGCCCGGCCTCGACCTGCAGCGTTTCTGGCGCTACAGCCTGAATACTGCCGTTGCCGCAAGATGGATCGCGAGCAGAACTGGCGAAGACGCGGACCTGGCCTTCACGATCGGGCTGATGCATGCAATCGGCCTGGTCATCATCCATGCCGGCATGCCAGCCCAAGCGCAGGAGCTCGATGACGATGTCGGACCGTACGACCCGGGACGCATGCAGCACGAAATGCGCGCTTTCGGCTTCAGCTTCTACGATGTGGGCGCGGGCCTGGCGCAACGCTGGAAGTTTCCAGCAGTATTTACGCGAACCATTCGCGAGGTCCCGGCCCCGCTCCAGGCAACCCCGCCCGACCGCCTCGCCGCCGTCATCCACCTGGCGGCATGGCGCGCCCAGCTGAACGAAGCGCGGGAGGCGCCCGACGACATCGCCGGCGAAACGCCAACCGGGGTTGCCGCCCTGTTCGCGCTCGAACCGGGGCGGCTGCTGGAGGACATGCCGCCGCTGGCCGAGCTCAGCGCAGGGCTCGAAGAGTTGATCAAATAACAATCCGCAAAATTATTTTCAGAAAATCGCATAGTCACCCTAAAGTTTCCTAAATGGGCACCGATATAGAGGGACACGCGGTAATCCGCCAACTATCGGCCAGGTGTCCCATGACCTCCAACGAAGTCCTCTCGATGTACGAAAATATTGCTGGCCTGACTGCCAAGATGGCAGGCGCCGCAAAAACCGGCGACTGGAATGGCCTGGCGGCGATGGAAACCGAGTGCGCGGCACAGGCTGCGGGCGTGGAAACCGGCGTGCCGGCACTGGCAGGCGCTGCCCGCCTGCGCAAGATCGACCTGATCAAGCAGATCCTGGCCAACGACCGCGCGATCCGCGAGATTACCGAGCCGTGGCAGCTGTCGGACGTGATGGCGCACTAAGCCCTATCCTGCCCACACATCAAAAGCGCCCGCGGGCGCTTTTTTGTTTTTGTCGTTGCGGAACGATGACGCATGGTAGCCCCTGAAGGGGCTGGCGCTGGAACGAGGGAGTTTGCTACAGGAAGGAATTCTGGAGAGCGAACACCAGGTATCTCCTGGCGTCGCCTCGTTGCCGGTTGCATCCGGCGGCTGCAAGACGTCGTAGCCTTGCAGTCAGCTTCCAGGACAGGCGTTTCTTCAACGATCACCTGCTTGTCGCGCCACGCTATCGGTGGTGGCTGCGCCAGGTCCGTGCCCTGTTTTGTTGGCCTTGAAGACCATGGAACCGAGTATAGCCCAGTTCTTGCGATTGCGCAGGATGCGCGCGAAGTATTTTTTGCTTTTTCTTAAGATTAATCAATTCGCTACTTCCTCGGCCGCCTCGGCGGGTGCTTTGCCCCCCTTGTCGCGGTGCATCGCATCACGCAGGCGTCCCATCATATTGCTCTTCGGGCGCTCTGGCGCCGCGACTTTTCCCCTGCTGCGATGTTTCAGGACAAGGACCAGGGCCGCTGCCGTGGCGGCCAACGCCGCCAGTGCCGCGCCAATCCAGAGCCACGGGGATGGCGCTTCATCGACCGGCGCGGGGGCGGTCTTCTTGCGCGGGACGGTACGGATCGGCGGCGGCCCAGCCTTGGCCGGCTTGATGGCAGCGGCCGTGGGGACGGACGCCGGCGCGGGGCCGGCCGGGGCGTCGAGCGCGGCTTGCAAGGCCTTGACCTTTTCTTCCAGTTCGACAATCTGCGCAGACAGCATGGCGTTCTTGTAGTCGCGCGTCGCGCAGGAGCGGATCTCGTCGTCGGTATAACGGGGCTTGGGGCAAGCCGCTGCGGGGATGACGCCAAGGGCCGGCTTCACCGCGGGCGCCACGGCTTTCGGCATCGGCGCCGCTGGCCTGGGCGGTGGCGCAACCGGTGTCGGCGCGGGTGCGATCGCTGCCAACGGCTTCGCCTCAGGGGCCGGCACGGGCGCCGGAGCCGGTGGCGGCGCCGGGCGCGGATCCGGGGTCAGCGGCAGGCTGGCCGCGCGCACATTGCGTCGCCCGCCCTCGCCCAGGTCGAGGAACAGGTGCACGTATTGGGTGTTGACGGGCGCAATCGACGTCATGTGCAGGAACTGGCGGCCATCGCGCCGCATGACCGACATGCGCACGCTCGACAGCACCGGATGCATGCTGAGATTGGCGGCCTGGAACACGTTCGGATGCGCCAGGCGTACGTCGACCGCCGCGCCGTCCGTGGCGAAACCGGTCAGCTCGATGTCCGCCACCAGCGGCTGCCCGATGTGCGAGCGCACCATCACTTCGCCCAGTTCGACCGCAAAGGCGCTGGCCAGCGCGCCGCTGAGGGCAAACATACTGGCGGTGCGGAGGAGGACGGCGAGGCAACGACGAGGCATGGAATCTGGACCAGTGACTAAGGGAAGGCAGCGCGAATTTGCGCCCCTGACGTCATTAACGAGCGTTGGAGTAAACTCTTTAGCAAAATTCATCAATAACAGGAAAAACGCCATGGAAACCAGGATGGAGAAGGACAGTTTCGGCCCGATCGCCGTGCCAGCGGACCGCTTGTGGGGAGCCCAGACGCAACGCTCGCTCGAACATTTCCACATTTCGAGCGAACGGATGCCGGCCGAACTGGTCAACGCGCTGGCGGAAGTGAAACGCGCCGCCGCCGCCGTCAACCGCTCGCTCGGCCTGCTGCCGGCCGACAAGGCCGACGCCATCATGCAGGCCGCGCTGGAAGTGCTCGACGGCCGGCATCCGGACGAATTCCCGCTGGTCGTCTGGCAGACCGGCTCTGGCACCCAGAGCAATATGAACATGAACGAGGTGCTGGCCAACCGCGCATCCGAGCTGATGGGCGGCGAACGGGGCGAAGCGCGCCTGCTGCACCCCAACGACCAGGTCAACATGGGACAGTCGTCCAACGATATCTTCCCCACCGCCATGCACGTGGCCGCCGCCCAGGCGGTGGCCAGGAACCTGCTGCCCGCGCTGGCGCAGCTGCGGGGCACCCTGGCTGTCAAGGCGCGCGAGTTTTCCGACATCGTCAAGATCGGCCGTACCCACCTCCAGGACGCGACCCCGCTGACCCTGGGGCAGGAATTCTCCGGCTATGTCGCGCAGCTGGAATACGCCGAGCAGATGATCAAGGCAACCTTGCCCGGCCTGCTACAACTGGCCGCCGGCGGCACGGCGGTAGGGACAGGACTCAACGCCCACCCTGACTTCGCGCCCCGCATCGCAGCCGAGCTGGGCTCGCGCACCGGGTTAGCCTTCAAGAGCGCGCCGAACAAGTTTGCCGCGCTGGCCGGCCACGACGCACTCGTCGCAGCCCATGGCGCCTTCAAAACCCTTGCCACCGCGCTCATGAAGATCGCCAACGATGTGCGCTGGATGGCGTCCGGACCGCGTTCCGGCCTGGGCGAAATCACGATTCCGGAAAACGAGCCAGGCAGTTCCATCATGCCGGGAAAGGTCAATCCGACCCAGTGCGAGGCGCTGACCATGCTGTGCTGCCAGGTGTTCGGCAACGACGTGGCGATCACCATTGGCGGCGCCTCGGGCAACTTCGAACTGAATGTGTTCAAGCCGATGATCGCGCACAATTTCTTGCAGAGCGCGCGCCTGCTGGGCGACGGCATGCGCTCGTTCGACGAGCATTGCGCGCGCGGGATCGAGCCGAACCACGCGCGCATCGGCGAACTGATGGAGCGCTCGCTGATGCTGGTGACTGCACTGGCGCCGCACATCGGCTATGATCGCGCGGCCCAGATTGCCAAGAAGGCGCAGCACGAAGGCTCCACCTTGAAGGAAGCCGCGTTGGCGCTGGGCTATGTGACGGAGCAGGAATTCAGCGAATGGATCGTCCCGATGGACATGACCCACCCCGCACCGCCTGCCTGATTTACGTATCAAAAAACCAACAATTTTAATCGAGGATAGAATGCAAAACGTCACTTTTGATCTGGAAGGCGAGTTCGTCGAGCTCAACCAGCTGCTGAAACTGGCTGGCTTGTGCGACAGCGGCGGCGCCGGAAAGAACATGGTCGCGAGCGGCGTCGTTGCCGTCGATGGGAAGCGCGAATTGCGCAAGACCGCGAAGATCCGCTCGGGCCAGACCGTCAGTGTCGGCGACGTGCGTATTCGCGTGCAGTAAGCAGTGCTGCGGCGTTGCGGTTGACGGGTAAGCGAGGGAAATAACGCAAGGATCTGGCGGGGCTTTGGCCCCGGAATAAGTGCCCGCATTCATTTGCGCGCAGACAAACTCAGCCGTTCTTGCTTGTTTATATTGTAACCATGATCAACCGTTGGAGGAGGCCGCCATGAATAGCCCTCAAGAAAGGTCTCAGACGCAGGAAAGGCTCATTGGAGACCTGCGACTCGTCATCGAAAATGCGGAGGAACTGCTCAAGAACACCGACCAATACACCAGTGTGATTTACCAGAACGCACGCGCCAAGCTGGCGCATGCGCTCAACGCCGCAACCGAGGAATTGGCGCGGTTCGAAGACGCCCAGCTATCGCGCATGATCGAAGCGACCAATGCCGCAGCAAACCAGCACGCCGACCAGTCCGGCGAAGCGCGCATCCTGCGTGCATTCCACTGAGTAGTTTCCGCAAGTCCAGTGCGGCGCCGGGGGCCGGCGCCGCATCCCCTACTCCTCTTCCAGCGAACTGAACACCCCCAGCGCCATCCACTGCGCCAGGTGGGCGGGTACGTCGAAATCGTCGTCGATGGCGAACGCCGCGTCCAGTGCGGCGCCAACGTTGCCGCCCTCGCCCAGTACTTTTAAGGCGGCAAAGGCCGATGCCGGCAGCGCCGCCACCTCGGTTTTCCATCGCGGCCGCGCGATCACGCCACACGACGGTTGGGCCATGTCTTGCGGGAAGCCGACGCCGCTGCCAGCCTGGTGCGCCTGCCACAGCGGGAGGATGGCCCAGTCGGAGGCGAACAGCGTGCAGGCCGGGTGCAGGGCGGCGCGCGCCGCCTCGAAACGGGTGGGGTCGAGCGAGCCAAGTTGCGCGGCGGTAACGGGCTGCGCATCGGGCGCAAAATGGCTGCGGTGCAGCGCCCATTCGAAACGCGCCATGTCAGGCAGGTAGGGATACTGCGCCACGTGCTCGAAGCGCTCGAGGAAGGCGGCAAAGCCTGCGCCAAAGTTGTTCAGGTCGGCGTCCACGGAGGGATGGGCCATGCCAAAGGCGCGGCTCAGCGCCGTAAAGAACTCGTCGCCGAGCAGCTGGCGGATGACCGGATAGGCGGCGGACAGCACCTTGTCCCAGGTCACGGTGAGGTTGCCGCGGTACAGCCCGAACCGGTCGGCATCGCCGTTGGTGAAATGTCCCAGCACCTCCGCCTCGCGCCCGGCATCGAACAATGCACGGGCAAACAATTCCTGCGTGGAACTATCGACATCGGGCGCGGCGGCGCTGCGTGCATTGGCGTGCGGCGGGGCAATGGCAGGCTGGACAGCGAAGCCGGAAGCAATCGCATCGGCCTTGCGCGCCTCGCCCAGCAGCACCTCTAGCGCAGGCAGGTCCGTATCCCACTCGACCAGCGTCGGCACCCTGCCGAACCGGCCCAGCGCCGCCTTGTACAACGCCCATACCTCGGGCGCGACCTCGGCGCCGTGATGGTCGATGACGGCGGCCGGCGTCACCATGTGCCCGGCCAGGTGGATTTCGCCGACGCTGCCCGGCGCAATTGCGGCGATCGCCGCCAGCGCGTCCTCCCCGTGGTTGCACTGGTTGACCCAGAGGTTGTTCACATCGAGCAGCAGCAGGCAGCCAGTGCGCCGCGACAGCGCCGCCATGAATTGCGCTTCGCTCATCTGGTCGGAACGGAAGCGGACGTAGGTCGATACGTTTTCCAGCAATATTTGCCGGCCCAGCAGGTCTTGCACCCGCCCTACCCGCTCGCACAGCAGGTCCAGCGCGGCGTCATCCAGCGCCAGCGGCAGCAGGTCGTTCAGGTTGCGGTCGTGGACGGCGCCCCAGCACAGATGCTCGGACACCAGCATCGGATCGACATCGGCGACCAGCGCGCGCACCCTTTCAAGGTGATGTTCGGAGAAACCCCGCGCCGAGCCAAGGCCAAGCCCGACACCATGCAGGCTGACCGGATAGTCGCGCCGGAGCTGGCCCAGGACGTGCCAGTCCCAGCCGGAACGGTTGAGGAAATTTTCGGTGTGGACTTCGAGCCAGCCTACCTTCGGCCGTTGCTCAAGAAAATCGCGGTAATGCGGGGCGCGCAGCCCGACGCCGGCATGGTTGGCCGGCGCCAGTCCTGCGCGCAGTTCTGCTGTCACAGAGGGGAATTACTTTTTCTCGGGCAGCTTGCCGCCGGCCTTCTCGCACGTGCCCTTGGCGACGTACTTCCATTCGGTGGCATCGTTGTCGGTCTTGGCCTGGCCGGCGCAGCTGTGCGAGCCGTTCGAGCTGGCGCAGTCGTTCTGGCCGGTTTTGGCGATGCCGAAGCACTTTTCCTGCTCGACCTTTTCGGCCTTGTCGGAACCGTGGTTATGTGCAAATGCGGTGCTGCTGGCTGCTGCGCACATGCCTGCAAGGGCAGCGGCGATCATGGCTTGACGTTTGTTCATGGAGCTCTCCTTAGTTGGATGGCGGATTCTACCGCGTTTTTTGCGGTACAAACACAGCCGTACCATGAATGGAGTTCAGGCCGTGGTATTGATGGTGTTGCCGAGGTTTGAAGGCAGGTTCTGCACCGATGGCACTGTCTTTACGGCATCGATCAGCTGGGTAGCTGTGGAGCCTTCGATCTGCAGCGCGCGCTTGAGGACGGCGGCTTGCACTTCCTGGCGATTGCCGGTTTCTGCGATCGAGCTCGATAATTTTGCAATTGCGGCAACGTCCATGTCGTTCTCCGAATGAGGGGCTATCCCCTTGTTACGGCAGGTTTTTAGGGAACTTTAGGCAGGCGCCGCTCAAGCCAGGCCAAAATGGCTGGCTGGTCGTTCAGGTCGAGCCACTCGACCCCATCGCGCAGCTGCGCCGGACGGGTGGCGTCGCTGGCGACGGCGACGATGCCCGGGTCGTCCGGGTACAGCGCCGGCTGGCCGAGGGCGGGCCGGTGCACTTCCAGCTTTGGAATCGGCTCCCATTTATACCCCTCGACCAGTGTCAGGTCGGCCGCGGCGAGCCGCTGCAGGTGTTCGGCGAGCGATGGCTCGGCCGCCCCGCGCAGTTCGCGCATGACGGCCACCCGGAATGGCGACGCGATCATCACTTCGGCAGCACCGGCCATGCGCAGGCGCGCGCTGTCCTTGTGCGGGGGCTCCAGCGGGATGTCATGGTGGCTGTGCTTGACGACGTTGATGCGCAGGCCGCGCGCGGCCAGCCGCGCCACCAGGTATTCGAGCAAGGTGGTCTTGCCGCTGCCGGACCAGCCGACCACGCCCAGCACCTGTCCGGGCTGTGTTTCGTTCTGCATGTTCGGCGCTTTCTAGTACGGGAGGCGGTAACGGTAGCCGCGGTAGTTCATCACCGCGGCCTTGGGCAGCAGCCGCTCCAGGACCAGGCCGGGCGCCACCTCCTCGCCTTCGCGCCGCAGCACCTTGTCGATCAGGAGGAGGCGGTCGGCCGGATTGGCGGAATAGATGTAGCCGCCGACGGCGATCTGCGGCACTTCGCGCTGGATGGCTTCGGGCAGCTGGCCAAGCGGCGGCGCGCTGTCCTCGACCGGCGCCGGCGCAACCGCCGCAACTGGCGCGGGGTCAGGCCGCGCCGGGGCCTCGGCGCGCTCGGGCCTGGGTTGCGGCTTTGGTTCGGATGGCTTCGCAGCGGCCACCGGCGGTTTTGGCGCGGGCGGCGCCTCGGCAACCGGTGGCGCAGGCGGGGCTGCGACGACGGGCTGCTGCGGCGCCGGCGCGGTGGCGACAACCATCGGCTGCGGCTGCGGCGGCGGCGGCGCGCTTTGGCGCAGCACCGCAAACGCCGCCACGCCGGCGATCAGCGCACCTGCACCGAGGCCGACCAGCAGTGGCTTGCGGCTGGCGGCCGCACGCACAGGCGCGGCGTGAACTGGCGCTGCATGGATGGTCGGCGCAGAACCGAGCTCGCGTTCCGCCTGCGCTTTTTTGAGTGCCTCAAGGATGTATGACATGGGCTTAGTTTTCCTTGCGGTCGGCAAGCAGGCGCGGTTCTGCCACGCCGCCCAACTGGTTCAGGCGCATGTAGGTGCGCGGGCCTGCCATGCCATCGGGCTTCAGGCCCTGCGCGGCCTGGAAGGCGCGCAGGCGCTCCTGCATGCGGACATCGAAAAGCTGTGCCTGGGCCGGCGCGGCGGCACGTTCAAGCTGCGCAAGCTTCGCCGCGATCCAGTCGACATCGGCGCCCTGCCCGCCCGCAGGCACATAGTCGCGGAACGCGCGCGGCGCGCGCCAGAACGTGGTGAAGCTGCCGTCAAAACGCGCGGCCAGCGAGGCGATGCTGACCGCATGCTTCGCGCCGCCGACCGACAGCGTGGCCTTGTCGTCGTCCAGCGCCACCAGCACGGCATGGCGCGTCGCCGCGCCGTCGCGCAAGGTCAGTACCGCCGGGCGGTCAAGCTGGCGCAGTTCGTACAGGCCGCCCTTGCCCTGGTGGCAGCGCAGTTCCTGGCGCTGGGCGGCCTCGCAAGGTTCACCGGCGGCCAGCGTTTGCCCCCACAAGGCGGCAAGCTCGCGCATTGCCGGTTCCGCGGACTCGTGCCCGACTGGCACGGCAACCGGCACCGGGGCAGCGGCTTTCGTCGCGGCGCTTGCGGCGGCGGGCTTTGCTTGCTGCTTCACCGGCATCAGCTGCAATGCGGCAGCGCTGATCGCGGCGCCTGCCAGCACGCCGCCAGCCAGCATGGCCCAGCGCTTCGGCGCCGGCATCTCGTCGTCGTTGAACACTTCGGAAGCCGCCTTGCGCAGGATCGCGCGCGTCACCTGGTGGGTGTTCTCGACATACGCGCCAAGCAGCGCGCGGTCGCACAACAGGTTGATCCGGCGCGGTACGCCCTTGGACAAGCGATGGATCAGCGGGGTGAGCGCAGGCGGGAAAGCCGGCGCGCCTGACGCCCCGGCAACGGCCATGCGGTGGCTGACATAGCTGCCGGTCTCGTCTTCCGACAAGGAGCCCAGGTGGTAGCGCGCGATGATGCGCTGGGCCAGCTGCTCCAGGCTGGGGTCGGCCAGCATGGTGCGCAGCTCCGGCTGGCCGATCAGGATCACCTGCAGCAGCTTGCGCTCGCTGGTTTCCAGGTTCGTCAGCAGGCGCAGTTGTTCGAGCACGCCGGCCGACAGGTTCTGGGCCTCGTCGATGACCAGCACGTTGTTCTTGCCTTGCGCGTGGCAGTCCAGCAGGTAGCGGTTGATCGCATCCACATACCCTTTGACGCTGGCGCTGGCGGGCAGCGCGATGTGGAATTCCTCGCACACCGATTGCAGCAGCTCCTCCACCGACAGCCGCGGGTTGAAAATATAGCCAAGCTCGCAATGCTCGGGCACCTGCTCGAGGAAGCAGCGGCACACGGTGGTCTTGCCAGCCCCAATCTCGCCGGTCAGCAGCACGAAGCCGCCGCCGCTGCCGACGCCGAACAGCAGGTGCGCCAGCGCTTCGCGGTGGCGGTCGCTCATGAACAGGTAGCGCGGATCGGGCGCGATGGAGAACGGGGGCTGGGTCAGGTTGAAAAAGTGTGTGTACATATTTACCTGGCCGGGACCTGGCGCGACGGATGCAAAGGCTTGTAGCGCGCGCAGTAGATTTTCGACTTGTCCTTGAAGTAGACGATTTTACTACCCGGCACCGAGTGCCTCACCGGAAAGGCCGAGCTGTCGGCCGGAAGGTGGCGCACGCCCGAGGCGCTGCGGATCGATTGTTCCAGCTTGTCGGGGGAGGTTTCGGCCACCGCGCCGACGAACACGAGGTCGCTGGTGTCGTCGCTGACGATGATGTCCGTCACCTGGGCGCCCCACAGGCTGCCGTCGGCTTTGAACCAATAGGCGCCGCCTTCATGCTTGTACGAGGGGCCAAAGGCCGTGGTCAGGTAGGAGTGGAAGTAGGCGTTATCGAGATGGCTGCGGCACAGTAGCGCGCTGCCGATCACCGGCCCGAAGGTCGATGGCGCGGCCAGCGCCACGGCCGGCACGCAGCCCGCCAGCGCCAGGGCCAGCGCGGCTATAGTTTGGACAGCCATTGGCGGTTTGCCGCGATCTTGGCCTTGGCCGAAGCCGGCAAGGCTTCATAGCACCCCGGGTGCTGTTTCAGCGCGTTCTCACGTACTTCTTTTTGCAAGCCGTTTACGAGGAATACGTAGACAGTCGCACCGTCCGGGTTCTTCTGCGTACCCAAATAACGAATCATTGTTGCTCTCCACTTGCACGCACGGCATGCACCCCAAACCGCGCCAATGCCACATTATGACACCGGGGCCGCCCCGGCGGCTACCGCTCAGGCCAACAAGCGGCGCCGGGGGCCGCCACCGCCTCGGCCTCGGCCAGCCACGGATCGCCCTTCGGATTCGGGAAGCGGGCCGCCATAAAGTCGATAAAGGTACGCATCTTCCAGGACATCAGGCGGCGGCTCGGGTAGACCATCATCACCGAGGTCTGGCCCAGGTGGTGCCCTTTCAACAGCTGCACCAGGCGCCCGCTGGTCAGGTCGTCCTCGATGGTGAAGGACGACCGGATCGCCACGCCCATGCCGGCCAGCGCCGCCTCGCGCAGCACCGCGCCGTTATTCGAGATCATGCGGCTGTGGATTGGCACGTTCACATGCTGGTCGCCCCACTGGATCGGCCAGTGGTGGCGCAGCTGTTCAAAGGCGAAGTTCAGGCAGTCGTGGCCGGACAGGTCGGACGGCGCAAGCGGTTCGCCGCGGCGCGCCACGTAGTCGGGCGAGGCGCACAGGATCAGGTTCGACGTGGCCAGCTGGCGCGCCACCAGGCTGCTGTCGAACTTCTGCACGCCCAGGAAGATGCCGATGTCGAAGCCTTCCTGCACCAGGTCGACACCATGGTCGGATAAGGTCACGTCGAGCACCACGTCCGGCATGTCGCGCGCATACAGGGGCAGCAGGCGCCCCAGCTGCGACTGGCCGAAACCCGGCTGGCAGTAGATGCGCAGCACGCCGCTGGCCTTGCGCGACTGCGATGACACTTCGGCATCCGCGTCGTCGATATCGGACAGGATCTGGCGCACCCGCGCAAGGTAGACCTGCCCGGACTCGGTCAGCGACAGCTTGCGCGTGGTGCGGTTGAGCAGCCGGGTCCCCAGGTGGGTCTCGAGGTCGGCCAGGTTGCGCGTGACAACCGTGGCCGACAGGTCGAGCGCCTCGGCCGCCTTGGCGAAACTGCCCATCTCGACCACCTTGGCGAATACCCGCATCGATTGCAACCTGTCCATATGATCCTTTGATTATTGCGCCCACCGCAACGGTGCATTGCGATTATTCGCCTTTTTTGCTTACAGCGCAACGTGTAGACTGGCTTCATTGGACGAGCAATCAGGCCGTCAACGCCGCGAAGACGCGACGCAATTAATCAACAGGGAGAAATACCATGAAAGCAAGCAAATTCATCGCCACAGCTGTTGTGTTCGTCGCAGCAGGTTCCGCATTCGCCGCCGACGCGCCGCTGGCTAACGCCGCCGTGACCGCCGCAGCCGCTACCGCCGCGGCCAACAGCGCCAACGCCGACAAACTGAACCTGCCGACGGTCACCATCACCAAGGCATCGGCAACCGACCGCGCCACGGTCAAGGCCGAAGCCGAAGCATTCGTCAAGAACCACAAGACCATGCTGGCAGTGCAGCTGGAACAGTACAAAAACTAAGCAAGTGCAAGGCGGCTAGAGCGGCGGCTTATCCGCCGCTTTTGCATTTGGGGCCACGTTTTTGCGCTTTCGTCGGTTTCCGGTCGCGCCATG
The DNA here is from genome assembly GCF_020831365.1 of Massilia agrisoli. Taxonomy (GTDB): domain Bacteria; phylum Pseudomonadota; class Gammaproteobacteria; order Burkholderiales; family Burkholderiaceae_D; genus Telluria_A; species Telluria_A agrisoli. The sequence continues at coordinate 545,116 of NZ_JAJHPV010000004.1, read as the reverse complement.
CGGATGCGTGCCTTATTGTCATGCTTCGATTCGATCACCCATAAAAGAAGACATGAAAACGATGCTCAAGCAAACCAGCCTCGCCGCCGCCATCGCTGCCGGCGTCCTTGCCTCCCCTTCGCTGCTGGCGGCGCCGCAGGATTCCGAGCTGGTCACAACCCACCGCGAGATCGGCGCCTTCCGGTCGATCGAATTGTCCGGCCCTTATCGCGTGGCCATCAAGGCGCAAGGCCGCAATGCCTTGTCGATGACCGGCACCCGCAAGGACCTGGCGGGAGTGGAAGCCTTCGTCAGCGGCGATACGCTGGTGGTGCGCCCGGTGAAGCGGCGCGGCTTCAGCTTCAGCCTCAACAAGGTGCACGAGCGGGTCACCATCAACATCAGCACCCCGATGCTGGCAAAGCTGGCGACGTCCGGCAGCGGCGACGTCGACGTTGAGCAGGTCAGCGGCGAGCGCTTCGCCATTTCCCTCAATGGCCCCGGCGACGTGCGCGCCAGCGGCGCGGTACGCGAACTGCAGGTCAACAGCTCCGGCAGCGGCGAGCTTGACCTGCACCTGATGCGCGCCACCCGCGCCAGCCTGGCCATGTCCGGCCCGGGCGACGTCACCATTGCCGACATCAGCGGCACGCTGTCGGCGCATATCAGCGGATCGGGCGACCTCGAAGGCCAGCGCCTGCGCCTGGCGTCGGTGGCCATCGACCTGCACGGCCCCGGCGGCGCGCGGCTCGAAGGCAGCAGCCGCGAGCTGCGCGCCGAGATACACGGCTCGGGCGACCTCGAAGCCTGCTCGCTGGCGGTGGAAGCGGCCAGCGCACAGATGCACGGCCCGGGCAACGGCTGCATCGCGGGCAACCTGAAAAAATTCGACGGCCAGGTCCACGGTTCCGGCGACCTGTCGGTCAGCGGCCTGGCGGCGCGCGACGTACGCCTGATGCTGGCGGGACCAGGCAACGTCGACCTGGCCGGCAGCACCGCCACGCTGCACGCCGACCTGTCCGGATCGGGCGACCTCGATGCATCGCGCCTGGCGGTCACCAACGCCACCTTGCGCAACCGGGGACCGGGCGCGGCCGAACTGTCCAACGTGGCCGGCACCCTCGACGCCGAACTGCATGGCTCCGGCGGACTGCAGGCCACCCTGTCCGGCAAGCGGCTGGTCCTGAAAATGAAAGGCCCGGCCGACGCGGATATCAGCGGCACGGTCGACGGCCTCAATGCGCAGCTGTCGGGATCGGGCAGCCTGAACGCCCGCGCGCTGGTGGCAGGCCACGCCGACGTGGTCGTCAGCGGCCCTGGCAATGCGGTCGTCAACGTGCGCGCGAAACCCGACACCCGCACGGCGATGCTCGACAAGCCGCGCATGGTGACCATCGACCGCAAGGGCGCGCGCGAACAGCATAACTTCGCTACCTGCCGCTCCATACCACCTTCCCTGCACGACCATTCCACTTGCGCGCCAAGTCCTTTTAAATCAAGGGCTTGGCGCGCGCCACAACGCACCATTCCAATACCAGTTCCAACCACTACAATACCAGTTAAATACCTGTTGACACACGAGTTTGGCATCCCTATAGTGCCCTGACCTTCATGGCAGCACAGGACCCCATTCCATATGATCGACTATCTCATCGGCGTTGACGGCGGCGGCACCGGAACGCGGGTGCGCATCGCGCGCGCCGGCGGGCAGGAAATCGCCCAGGCCCAGGGCGGCCCGTCAGGCCTCGCACATGGCATCGACAAGGCATGGAAGGCGATCGGCGACGCCGTCGCCGCGGCCTTCGCCTGCGCCGGCGTCGCGCCCCCTCCCCTGTCGTCCATCGCCATTGGCCTTGGCCTGGCCGGCGTGCATAACAAGGAATGGGCCGCGCAGTTCGTCGCCGCCAACCCCGGTTATGGCGCGCTGCGGCTCGAGACCGATGGCTTCACCACGCTGATGGGCGCGCACCAGGGCCAGCCTGGGGTGATTGTCGCCATTGGCACGGGCAGCGTGGCGCAGGTGCTGCTGGCGGACGGCGAACAGCGCGAGGCCGGCGGCTGGGGCTTCCCTGCCGGCGACGAAGCAAGCGGCGGCTGGATGGGCCTGCGCGCCATCAACCACATCGAACAGGTACTCGACGGCCGCAAGCCGCATTCGCCGTTTGCGCAGCAGGTGATCGACGCCTGCGGCGGCAACCGCGACGCCATCCAGGTCTGGCTTGGCAAGGCCACGCAGACTACCTACGCATCGCTGGCGCCCATCGTCGTCGCCCATGCCGATGGCGACGCCACCGCGCGCCAGATCCTGGCCGACGCCGGACTCGAAGTGGCGGGCCTCGCGCGCGCCCTCGATCCGTCCGGAGAACTACCATTCGCCTTGTGCGGCGGGCTCGGGCAAGTGCTGCGCGCCTGGCTGCCTGCCGAACTCCGCGCGCGCGCCATCGCCCCGCACGGCGACGCCGCCAGCGGCGCGTTGCGCATGATCGAACAGCACATCGAGAAAGGCGTGCAATGAGCACTGCAATCAAAGGCAACATCCTCACGCCAGGCGGCTGGATCAGCGGCGAGGTTCGCTTCGGCAAGCGCATCGACGCGATCGCCGGCGGCGCGGCCGACCCGGCCATCAACGGCGACGACTACATCATTCCCGGTTTCGTCGACCTGCACGTGCATGGCGCGGGCGGCAAGGACATCATGCAAGGCGGCGACGCGCCGCAAGTGATCGCGAAGATGCATGCGAAGCACGGCACCACCAGCCTGCTGGCCACCACAATGACGGCGCCGCCCGAAGACATCGTGGCAGCCCTCAAGGCAGTGGGCGCCGCATGCGCAAACCCGGTGCCGGGCAGCGCGCGCATCCTCGGCGTGCACCTCGAAGGCCCGTACATCAACTCGGGCAAGCTCGGGGCGCAACCCAACTACGCACGCTCGGCCACGCTCGATGAAGTCAACCAGCTGGGCGAGCATGCGCCGATGCGCCTGATTACAGTCGCGCCGGAACTCGAAGGCCACCTGCAGCTGGTCAAGGAACTGGCCGACGCCGGCATCCGCGTCCAGATCGGCCACACGATGGGCTCCTACGACGACGGCGTGGCGGCGCTCAAGCACGGCGCGGCCGGCTTCACCCACCTGTTCAACGCGATGAACGGCCTGCACCACCGCGAGCCTGGCATGGTGGGCGCCGCGCTGGCGCACGCCCAGTACGCCGAGCTGATTCCCGACCTGCTGCACGTGCACCCGGGCGCCATCAAGGTAGCGCTGCGCGCGATCCCGAACCTGTACTGCGTGACCGACTCCACCGCCGCCACCGGCATGCCGGACGGCGAGTACATGCTGGGCCGCCAGGTGGTCCACAAGTGCATGGGCGGGGTGCGCCTGCCCGACGGCACGCTGGCCGGCAGCACGCTGACGATGGACCAGGCGCTGCGCAACCTGGTCTCGCTCGGCCTCGACCTGGCCGACGCCTCGCGCCGCGTATCGACCTACGCCGCCGACTACCTCGGCGAAACGCAGATCGGGCGCATTGCGCCTGGCTGCCATGCCGACCTCGTGGTCCTCGACCGCAACCTGAACATCAAATCTGTGTATATCGAAGGAGAAGCCTGTGACCTCAATGATGCTTAAAGAGGCCGTATCCGCGGCAGAATGCGTCGCCCTGCAACTGTCGCAAGACGCCGACCGCTACGCCGCCCTCGGGCAGACGCTCCGGACCACGCAGTTCAATACCGCGCTGACCATCGCGCGCGGCAGCTCGGACCATGCGGCGAACTACTGCGCCTACCTGATCATGGCGCGCATGGGGCGCGTGGTGGCGTCGCTGCCGATGTCGCTGCTGACCCTTTACAAGTCGCCGCTGGTCACCCGCAACACGCTGACTATCGCCATCTCGCAGTCCGGCCAAAGCCCTGACGTGGTCGAGCCGACCGGCTACTTCCGCAACGGCGGCGCCACCACGGTCGCGCTGGTCAACGACATCACCTCCCCGCTGGCGCAAACGGCGGAATGGGCGATGCCGCTGCACGCAGGTAAGGAACAAAGCGTTGCCGCCACCAAGAGCTTCATCACCAGCCTGGTCGCGGGCGCGCGCCTGGTCGCGGAATGGCAGAACGACCCGGACCTGAAAGCAGGCCTGGCCGCGCTGCCGGACGCACTTGCGGCCGCTGCCCAAGCCGACTGGTCGCCGGCCATCGACGTGCTGGCCCCGGCCCGCAACATCATGGTCGTCGGGCGTGGCATCAGCTTCCCGATCGCGCTGGAATCGGCGCTCAAGTTCAAGGAAACCTCGGCCCTGCAGGCCGAAGCATTCTCGGGCGCCGAGATCAAGCACGGCCCGATGGCGCTGATCGAAGAAGGCTACCCGCTGATGATCTTCGCCACGCGCGGCCCGACCCAGGCCGGCCTGGTGCAGCTGGCCACCGAGATGCGCGGCCGCGGCGCGCGCGTGCTGCTGGCGGCACCAAGCGACATCGCCGAACGCGACCTGACCCTGCCGACCGCGGCGACGCCGGACCTCGACCCGATCGTCGCGGTGCAGGCGTTCTACGTGATGGCCGCCAAGCTGGCGGAAGCGCGCGGCATGGACCCGGACCGTCCGCGCCACTTGAGCAAAGTCACCAAGACCAACTAAGCAAGGCTACGGAGCTGCCAATTGAACCACTACCGCAAACTCGCCGGCCAGCTGATCATGATCCGCTTCCCCGGCACCGTGCTGGACGAAGCGACCGCCGCCTTCATGCGCGCCAACAGCGTGCGCGGCGCATGCCTGTTCCGTCAAAACATGACCGACGCCGCGCAGCTCAAGCGCCTGACCTCCAGCCTGGCTGACGCAATGGGCCCGGGCGCGCTGATCGCGCTGGACCAGGAAGGCGGCGCCGTCGTGCGCTCGACCTGGGTGCCTGCGCCGCCATCGGCGATGGCGCTCGGCGCCGCCGACGACACCGATCTTGCCTACCGCACCGGCGCCGCCGTGGCGCGCGCCGTCAAGGCGCTGGGCTTCAACTGGAACTTCGCGCCAGTGCTCGACCTGAACAACAACCCGCACAACCCGGTGATCGCCGAGCGCTCGTTCGGCGCCGACCCGCAGCGCGCCACCGAACTGGCAATGGCCTGGATGGCCGGCAGCGAATCGGAAGGCGTGGCCTGCTGCGTCAAGCACTTCCCCGGCCACGGCGACACCCACGTCGACTCGCACCGCGCCCTGCCGACGGTCGACAAGCCGCTGGCCGAACTGGAGCAATTCGAATTCGCGCCCTTCCGCATGGCCTCGGCGGTGGCGCCGGCGATGATGACCGCGCACATCGTGTACCCGGCGCTCGACCCTGAGCACCCGGCCACGATGTCGCGCCGGATCCTGGGCGAGCTGCTGCGCGAGCAGTGGCAATACAAGGGCGTCATCATCACCGACGGCATGGACATGCACGCCATCGCGGGACGCTACGGCGTCGGCCACGCGGCAGTGCTGGCGCTGGTCGCGGGCGCCGACATGGTCATGGCGCTCGGCACGCCGGTGACGCAAGAAGAAACCATCGACGCGATTGCGCGCGCCATCGAATCGGGCGAACTGCCGATGGCCGACGTCGAGCGCAAGCTTGAGCGCCTGGCCTCGCTGACGGCGACCTACGCGTGCGCACAGTGCGACTACGGCGCCGATGAAGACGACCGCGCCGTGATGGCGGAAGGCTGGAAGCGCGCCCTGACCGCGCGCGGCAATCCGCAACGCCCGCCTGCCGGCGGCAAGGTGCGGCTGGTGATGCGGCAGGACGCGGTCAGCGACGGCGTATCGGAAGCCGGCGTGACTGCCGGCGTACTGGCGGCCGTGCTGGCGCGCCGCTTCGATGTCGACACGGTGACCTATGCGGACGCGGAATCGTTCGACTGGAGCGCGCTGCCCGACGACGGACGCTTCGTCATCCTCGCGTCCACCTCGCGCGTGCGATACGGCCCGAACGCGCGCGCGCGCTTCAGGCCCGACCTGCACCTGGCGCTGTGGAACCCGTACCAGGCGCTCGACTTCGACGCTCCCGCGCTGATCACCTACGGCTTCGCCGGGCCAGCGCTCGACGCGGTCGACGCCTGGCTCGGTGGCGAGCTGGAAGCGACCGGCCACGTGCCCGTCCCCGGCTTCGACGACGCCTGACCGTTTCCCACCGGCCTTATGGATTCCCGCCCGCGCGGGAACGACAGTTGTTCAAGTTGGGGGGGCATCGGCCGGAAACGTTTGCTCACACGATTCCGGCGTCGGTTTGTCTACTTTATGCCACAATGTGCGCTTTCTGCGATCGGCACCGTTGAATTCGCCATGTCCACGGATTGCCCAGCTCGCGCGTTGTAGTGCTGGTTCCACCTCTTTGTCATTATTGAAGGATCTTTCATGTCCCAATTCCGTCTTGCTCGTATCAGCTTGCTCCTCGCCGCAATCGGCCTGAACGCTGCGCCTGCCCTGCTTACCAGCGCGCATGCCCAGGCTAAACCGGCTGCCCCGGCCGCAGAAGCACCCAAGGACACGGTCCGCCCTGAGATGTTCAAGCTGATCGATCCGGCCGTGTTCAAAGAGATGATGGCTGCGAAGAAATTTGCTGAACTGCAAGACCGTATCACCCAGGCCGAAGCCTTCCCCAACCGCACCCCGTACGAAGACTACGTCCTGAACCGCATGAAGCTGGCGCTGGGCTCGTCGTCGGGCAACGACGCGATGGCGATGGCCGCACTCGAGACCGTCATCAATTCGGGCCGCCTGCCGGCCAACGAACAGTCGAGTTTCACCCAGGCGCTGGGCAATTACCATTACAACGCAAAGAATTATCCAAAGGCAATCGAGTGGATGAAGCGTTACCAGAAGGAAAGCACGACGCCGGAAGCGGTGCGTCCAGCCCTGGTGCGCGCTTACTACCTGAGCGGCGACTTTGCCAACGCCAAGACCGAACTGCTGCCGGTGATCGCCGAGGCGGAAAAGGCTGGCAAGGTGCCTGAACTGGAAGACCTGCGCCTGCTGGGCAGCTCGGCCGCCAAGCTGAAGGACGACGCGACCTACATCATGGCGATGGAAAAGCTGGTGACCTACCATCCTAGCGATGATTTCTGGACCGACCTGCTGAGCCGCATGCAGCGCAAGCCAACCTGGAATGACCGCTTCCGCCTCGACGTGCTGCGCCTGCAGGACATGGCGATCAAGACCCTCGATCCGCTCGAGTACGTTGAAATGGCCGAGCTGGCACTGCTGGCAGGTTTCCCGACCGAAGCCAAGAAGGCCATGGACGAAGGTTACGCTGCTGGCGTGATGGGCAAAGGCAATAACGCCGCCTCCCACAAGGCGCTGCGCGACAAGGCCAACAAGCAAGCTGCCGACGACGCGAAGAACATTGCATCGGGTGAAGCGAGCGCGATGAAGTCGAAGGACGGCACCGGCCTGGTCAACCTGGGCTACGCCTACGTGACCATGGACCAGTTCGACAAGGGCATCAAGCTGATGGAGCAAGGTATCGCTAAAGGCGGCCTGAAGCGCGCGGACGAGTCCAAGCTGCGCCTGGCGATCGCCTACGCGAAAGCTGGCCGCAAGGCCGACGCGATCAAGGCGTTCGAAGGCCTGAAAGGCAACGATGGCCTGACCGACCTGTCGAAGTACTGGATCACCTACGTGAACGGTCCGGTTGGCACGCCTGCAGCGGCGCCTGCAGCGGCCCCTGCAGCGGCCCCGGCGCCGGCCCCTGCCACCGTCAAGTAAATCCTTGCGCCTCGGCGCTTCCAGGAAAGCCCGGTTTTGCACCGGGCTTTTTTTTCGCCTGTTGTACGCTCGTGTTCGCCATCGAACACAGGCTTGCCGCACTCGCCCTGCATAATTGGCCATCAACCACGGGAGCGATGATGGTCACAATACGCAAGGGGCAGGCGCCAGCCAAGCTGGGGCGCGACGAGTTCCGCCTGGTGTTCCACCGGTCCTTCAAGGATCCAGCCTTCCAGGCAGTCGGCAGCGAACTCGCGGCCATCGAGGACATCGCGTGGGATAACTATCAGAAAGGCCGCAAGGCGCCGGTGACCGCCAAAGCCGGCCCTGGCTTCGACGATCCCGGCTACGACCTGTCGGTGGAATGGCGCGCCACCCGCGACCGGCTGATCGAGGCCGACAAACGCCAGAAAGATCCGTCGACCCGCTCGCGCGTGCTGCTGATCAACGGTTCGGCCCGCAACGACGGCACCTGCCCCGGCGAGATCTCGAAGACCTTCCGGATGACCAGGCTGGCGCAGGAAGTGCTGGACGCCGCCGGCCTCGACACCGACCTGCTCGACCTCAGCCTGCTGACCTCCGACTACGACCGCCACATCCACCCGTGCAAGGGCTGCGTGTCAACCGCGATGCCGCTGTGCCACTGGCCATGCAGCTGCTATCCCAACCATGCCGAGCGCCAGACCAATGACTGGATGGCTGAGATCTACGAGAAGTGGGTGTCTGCCCACGCGATTATCATCCTCACGCCGGTGTACTGGTACAGCATGCCGTCGGTGCTCAAGCTGATGATCGACCGCCTGGTCTGCGCCGATGGCGGCAACCCCGACCCGACTTCAACCCAGGGCAAAAAGGCCGAGCTGGCCAAGGAGATCGAGCTGGGGGGATGGGATTATCCGAAGCACCTTGCCGGGCGGGTATATGGCGTGGTGGTGCATGGCGATGTCGCCGGCATCGAAGGCACGCGGCGCGGCCTGTCCGACTGGCTGGACTGGATGGGACTGGTCGATGCGGGAAGCATGGCGCGGCTTGACCGGTATGTCGGCTATTTCGAATCGTATGCCGAGAGCCATGAAGCGCTCGACCAGGACAGCAACGTGCAGGAAGAAGTGCGCAATGTTGCGCGCGCGGTGGCGCATGCAGTGGGTGAACTGCGCGCCGGCAGGCTGTCGCAGCCGGACCTGAAGCTGAAGGCGCCGCGGCCGAAATAGCGGCTTTCCCGTCATGCGGCGGCAGGGCGCTTGTCCGTCATTCCCGCGCAGGCGGGAACCCATGGCACGTCTGTTCAGAGGCCGTATGGATTCCCGCCTTCGCGGGAACGACGGTGATGGTCAGATCGCGCTCAGGCCGCCGTCGACGGCCAGCTGGTGGCCGGTAATGAAGGCGGCGTGCTCGGAGCACAGCCACATGGCCGCTTCGGCGATGTCGCCGGCCTGGCCCAGGCGGCCGATCGGGTTGGCGTTCTTGAGTTTTTCTTCGCGCCCCGGTTCGCGCTTGAGGGCGCGCGCCAGCATCGGCGTGTCGATCAGCCCCGGGCATACGCTGTTGATGCGGATGCCGTCACGGCCGTATTCCACCGCCGCGGTCTTGGTCATGCCGACCACGGCGTGCTTGCTGGCGGCATAAATCGCCTGCGTCGGCGCGCCGACCAGCCCGGCAACGGATGCCGTGTTGACGATCACGCCGCCGCCCTCCTGCTTGAGCATCTGGCGGATTTCGTACTTCATGCACAGCCAGGTGCCCTTGACGTTGACACCCATGATGCGGTCGTACAGCGCTTCGTCCGCTTCGGCCAGCGGCAGGTACTCTTCCTCGATGCCGGCATTGTTGAAGGCGCAGTCGAGTTTGCCGTAGTACGACACCGTCTTGTCGATCAGCGCTTCCACTTCGGCGTCGCGGGTGACATTGCAGGGTACGAACAGCGCCTTGCCGCCCGCTTCGACGATCATCGCCGCCGTCGCATGGCCGCCATCGACCGAGGTGTCGGCCACGACCACGCACGCGCCTGCGCGTCCGAATGCAAGCGCAGCGGCCCGGCCGATGCCGCCAGCGGCGCCTGTCACCAGCACCACCTTGCCCGCGAACGAAATCCCTTCAACCCTGCTGCTGCCTGCCATGTGACTCTCCGTTGCAATAAACATGGGCGACATACGATGCCCTACGGCAACATCATAGCATAGGCTGCCCCGGCTTGCTCCGCCCCCGGTCCTGATCCCCTACTGTTTGGCGCGCTTTTCGTGGGCTTGCTGGTGCGAGCTGATGCGCGAGAGCTCGCCCATCTCCTCGGCCAGGAACTCCAGCAGGTCGTCGACACTGACGATGCCGGTCAGGCCGCCCGCGCTGTTGACGACGGGGACACGGCGGATGCCCCGGAAGCGCATGCGCTCGATGGTTTCGTACACGTCGTCGTCTTCGCTGGTGGTCAACAGGTCGTCGCTCATGATGTCGCCCACCAGCAGGCTGGCCGGGTCGAGCCCGAGCGCAATGACCGACACCACAATGTCGCGGTCGGTAACGATGCCCACCGGCGTGCGTTCGCCGTTGGGCTGCTCGATGACGACGACGTCGCCGACATGGTGCTTGCGCATCAGCGCCGCGGCGCCCTGCACGGTTTCGTCGCGCTTGCAGTAGATGGTTTCAACGGTACAAATTTCCCCGACGCGCATTCTGTGCTCCCCCGCGGCGAACCGCATGCAATATGGCCAGGCGCGGCCACATGGCCGTGCACCGGACTACGCTAACGCGGGCTCATTCAGGGTGTTTGATTTCGGTCAAACCGGCGGGCTTGCGCAATCATGCGCCTTCGTCAGGTTCCGGCAGGATGCAGGCGTCGACGATTTGCAGGTCGTTGTCCTTGGCAAAATTGACAACGAAGTGATAAGCCAGCGCATCGAGGTTCTTGAGCGCGTTGTTGACGACGACGGCCTTCACACCGTTGAGCACGGTTGGCCTGACGTACGGGGAATACTTGAGGTGGGCATGGCGGCCGCCCTTGCCGCCTTCCGGCTGGAAGCAGGACATGACGCCGCACAGCCGCTCAGCCCAGTCGCTGGGTCGGAACTGCCTGCCATCGCTGGTCAGGCCAAGAATAAAGAACTCGTCAGCGAGTTCTTTCCTGGTTTGCGGTAACTCGGCCATAGGGCGGCTGGAACATGAATGCTGCGTGGATGATCCCCGGCGCGCGTTGGCCGGGTTTGGAACCGAACGGCAGTATTATATCTTATAGAAGAGTTGACGCCGCGATTTCACTTGTTGCGGGGCCATAACGCCCCCTCGGATCCGGTTAACCCAGCCAGGCTGCGCTGGACGCAAGCAGAAGCAACATCATCCATAATAACAGGGCCCGCCAGACCAGTCCCACCGTGCTTTGAAGCGCGCGCAGGTTCGGCTCTTCGCCGGGCAGGATGTCGTCTTCGCTGTCGCTGCTGTCGACCAGCGCGGCGTCGAGCGGCAGCAGCTTGGCTGCATTCTCGTTCGGGCTGCCCAGGCGCACACCCATGGCGCCGCCGCCTGCGGACAGGATGATGCCCAGCGCTTCGTCGGTCCAGCGGTGGGCAAAGTTGCGCCACGCATAAATCGCGTCTTCAAAGTTGCCCACCACGGCGAAGGCGACCGCGGTCAGGCGCACCGGCGCCCAGTCGATCCAGTAGAACGCCCTGGCCGCAAACTGGCCGAACGCTTCGTTGCGCATGTGTTCGGGCTCGTTCCAGGCGCGCGCCAGGTATTCCGACACCCGGTACATCACCGCGCCGGCCGGGCCGAGCGGCATCAGGAACCAGAAAAACACGCCAAACACGTTGCGGTGGGTGGTGATCAAGGACTTTTCGACCGCGATACGGATGATTTCCGGCGCCTCCATGCCAACGGTGTCGATCCGCGCCCATTCCGCCAGCAAGGTGCGCGCGGTGGCTTCGTCGCCCGAATTGAGGGCCAGCTGGATCGAGGTGAAGTAATGGCTATAGTGGCGGAAACCGAGGGTCAGGTAGACGATCAGCACGTTCCAGGCGAACGCCGCAAAGATCAGCTCGTAGTGCATCAGGGTCCAGTAGATGGCGGCCGTCGGCACCATCAGCGCGGCCATCATCAGGATCCAGCCGAGGCGGCCATGGGAGGCATCGCCTGCATTGAACCAGCGTTCGATGCGCATCGCGAAGCTTTTGATCTCCGCATAAATCATATTATCTGCGCGCAAAGGCTTCAATTGCTCGATCAGGAGCGCGCAAAGAATGGAGAGAAATGTCATCAAACGTCCTTTTTGATATGAAGCAATACAACAATGCCCGCTACGATAGCGCAGAGCAGTGCCGGAATCAAACTTATTGCCGAATTAAGCGCGCAGGAGGTGGAACAGGTTGCGCAGCATGCCGGCCGTCGCGCCCCAGATGAAGTGGGGTCCGTAGGGGATCGCATAGAAGTGGCGCCGCCCTGCCCCTTCGGGCAACTCGACCGAGAGGCGCTGGTGGTTCATGCCGTCCATCAGGAAGGCGAGCGGCACCTCGAACACGTCGGCCACCTCGTTGGGATCGGGCACCAGCTCGAATGGCGGGTGCACCAGCCCGACCACGGGGGTCACCTGGTAGCCGCTGCTGGTGATGTAGTCGGGCAGCAGGCCGATGACGTCGATGTGGCTGCGCGCCAGGCCAATCTCTTCCTCGGTTTCGCGCAGCGCGGTATCGATGGCCGATACATCCTCCGGCTCGGCGCGGCCGCCCGGAAAGCTGATCTGGCCGGCATGGGCGCTCAGGTGGTCGGTACGCCGGGTCAACAGCAGGTGCAGGCCGTCGGGACGCTGCACCAGCGGCACCAGCACCGACGCGGCGGTCATGCGCTGGGCCGCCAGCGATTCGTCGGCTGTTTCCGGCTGCCAATCGGGCGGCGCGGCGAAGCGCTGGCGCAACCAGTCTTCCAGCATGCGTTCCTGGCCGAGCGCGGCCTCGCCGGCGACTGCGTCGACCGGCAGCGACTTGGGATCGAAGGAAAATTTAGACAAAGGCATTTCGGGACTATAGATGAAAAAAAGGCATCCTGTGAGGGATGCCTTTTCTCTAGTGCAGCGGCTGATATTACTTAGCAGCAGCCGAGCTAGCGCGACGGTTTGGCAGTTTCTCTTTGATACGTGCCGATTTACCCGAACGCTCACGCAGGTAGTACAGCTTGGCGCGGCGAACATCACCACGACGCTTGACTTCGATCGAAGCGATCAGCGGGGAATACAGCTGGAACGTACGCTCGACGCCTTCGCCGGACGAGATCTTACGAACGATGAAGTTCGAGTTCAGGCCACGGTTACGACGGGAGATCACGACGCCTTCGTATGCCTGGGCGCGCTTGCGGGTGCCTTCGACGACGTTGACGTTGACGATGACGGTATCGCCTGGTGCGAAGTCAGGAATAGTCTTGCCGATACGGGCAATTTCTTCTTGCTCAAGTTGTTGAATCAAGTTCATTTTTATAACTCCAATAACCATCGTGCTGGCGCCTGCGCCCAGTAGAGGATGGGGTTTAAAACATGGGCGACATGCCCAGTTTTGGTGCTGCTACTACACGGGTTTTTCTAAACCCGCCAAAAACTTCTCGTCGGCCTTGGTCAGCAGGCCGGCGTCGCGCGCCTTGCCTAACAAATCGGGCCGTTTGTTCATGGTCGCTTCCAGCATGCGCTGGCGGCGCCATTTTACAATCTCTGCGTGGTTGCCGCCCATCAGCACCGGCGGCACCTCGACACCTTCGTACGATTCCGGCCGCGTGTAATGGGGCGAATCGAGCAGTCCGTTGACGAAGCTGTCTTCGATGGCCGAGGCATCGTCGCCCAGCACACCGGGCAATTGCCGCACTACCGCGTCCATCAGCACCATCGCCGGCAGTTCGCCGCCCGACAGCACGAAATCGCCGAGGCTGATTTCTTCGTCCACGCAACGGTCCAGCAGGCGCTGGTCGACCCCTTCGTAGCGGCCGCACAGCAGTACCAGTCCCGGTTCGTCCTTCAGCTGCATGACCTTTTCATGGGTCAGCTGCTTGCCTTGCGGCGACAGGAACAGCACCCGCGGGGCTGGCAATCCAAGATCGCGCTGGCGTTGTTTTGCCGCCGTAATCGCCGCTTCCAGGGGCTTGGCCAGCATCACCATGCCGGGGCCGCCGCCATACGGGCGGTCATCCACGGTGCGGTGGCGGTCGGAAGTGAAATCGCGCGGATTCCAGATCGTCAGGCCCCAGCGCTGCTGCTCGTGTCCGCGCCGGGTCACACCCGACTGCGTCAACGCGGCAAACATCTCGGGAAACAAGCTCACGACGTCAAACTGCATCGGGCTCTCGCTTCGACCGGGCCTTAATAATCCAGGCCCCAGTCAACAGTAATTTTTTTGGCTTGCTGGTCGACTGTCTTGACGAAGTGGTCCACAAACGGGATCAGGCGCTCGGGCGCCTTTTCATCGCCGGTTTGAACCGGCGCCACGCGCAGTATCGACTGCGCGCCGTTGTGCATCAGGTCGGTCACCGTGCCGAGGTTTTCACCCTGCAGGTTAACGACATCAAGACCGATCAGGTCAGTCCAGTAGAATTCATCGGCCGGCAGTTCGGGGAACTCGGCGCGCGAGACTGAGACAGCTGCGCCCTTGAGCGCCTCCGCAGCATCCCGCCCGATGGTTCCGACCAACTGGGCCACGACGTCGCCGCCGTGCATTTTCGCGGTCCGTACATCGACGGAACGCAGGCTGGGCTTATCCAGCCACCAGGTTTTGATGTTCAGCAGCGCATCCGCATCGGCGGAGAACGGGGTGACCCGAATCGAACCGGTGACGCCAAAGGCGCCGGAAACGTATCCGACCTGGGTCAGGTCGTCGGGGACTTGCACCCCGGGTGCTGCCGAACTGCTCAAAACAGGGACTACTTAAGCTGCAGGCTGGCTAGCGACCAGGCGAGCCACGGTTGGCGACAGTTGTGCGCCAACGCCTTGCCAGTAAGCCAGGCGGTCTGCGGTAATGCGCAGGCCAACTTCCTGACCCGATGCCATCGGGTTGTAGAAACCGATACGCTCGATGAAGCGGCCATCGCGGCGATTACGCGAGTCCGTAGCAACGATGTTGAAGAACGGGCGCTTCTTGGCGCCTCCACGAGCTAAACGAATAACGACCATAATAATTCCAAAAAGTTGTGCTGGGCGGAAAAAGCCGACAATTATAGCGCGCAATGCCGCACAGCAGCAAGCGTTAATGACAACAGGCGCGCAGTTCGGGCCAATTGAGCATTATCCCTGATTTTGGGCGTCACCGCCACCTGTACTGGCAGGCGTGGGCAATATGACCGATACTTCTACCTTTCCAGTTTTCAAGATTGCCAAGTCCATGTCCACGCCGCACAAGAACAAGACCTTCGCCACCTTCCTCGCCCTCGTCCTCGGCGGCCTCGGCGTGCACCGCTTCTACCTGCGCGGTCCGCTCGACAAGCTCGGCCTGATGCACCTGTGCAGCGTACCGATCGCAGGCATGGTGGTCGGGCTGGCGCCGGAAGCGGACGGCTTTTTCAAGCTGCTGCCGATCACCATCTCGTACATCGTCGCTTTCATTGAAGCGCTGGTGTTGGGCGTGACTGCGGACGAAAAGTTCGACGCGCAATTTAACGCCGGCTCCGGCCAGGCCTCGGCGTCGCGCTGGATCCTTGCCGTGCTGCTGGTGACGACCATGATCGTCGGCTCGGTCACCCTGATCGGCACCATCGCGCGCGTGTTCGACCTGTTGTACACCGGCGGCGCCTACGGATAACACTTGCCACATCGATATACGATCCATATACTGATCGACTACGAAACGTATATGGAGTAATCAATGGGCATTGTTAACATCGACGATGATCTGCACGATCAGCTGCGCAGGGCCACCAAGGTATCGTGCCGCTCGATCAATGCGCAGGCCGCCTTCTGGATCCGGATCGGCATGCTGTGCGAAACCAATCCTACGCTCAGCTTCAATGAGATCATGCAGCGCGAGCTTGGTTCCGCGGGCGTCACGCCCCCGCCCTTGATGGCGATGAGCGAAGCATGACGAAGCAACCCCACGAGCTCGCGTTGATGGCCGAATCCGGCCGGCTGCTGGCGTCTGTTTTCGGGCTGCTCGACCTTACCCCGCTGGCCGGGATGTCGACACTCCAGGTCGACGCAATGGTCGAACAGTTCATCGTCGGCGACCTTCAATCACGGCCAGCGAGCAAGGGCCAGTATGGCTACGAATTCGCGTTGAATTCCTCGGTCAATGACGTGGTCTGCCATGGCGTGCCATCGCAAGCGACGGTGCTGAAGGACGGCGACATCGTCAACTTTGACATCACGCTGGAAAAGAACGGCTATATCGCGGATTCCAGCAAAACCTATCTCATCGGCGAGGTCGGCCCCGCTGCCAGAAGGCTGGTGCAGACCACCTACGAAGCCATGTGGAAGGGCATCCGCGAAGTGCGCCCGGGCGCACGGCTGGGCGACGTCGGCGCGGCGATCGAACGCCATGCCAAGCGCAATGGCTTCTCCGTCGTACGCGAGTACTGTGGGCACGGCATTGGCCGCGAGATGCATGAAGAACCCCAGGTGCTGCACTTCGGCACGCCGGGAACCGGCCTCGTGCTTCGTGAGGGCATGGTTTTCACGATCGAGCCGATGCTCAATCGCGGCGGACGCAGCGTGCGGACCGAGGATGACGGCTGGACAGTCGTCACCAGGGACGGTTCGCTGTCGGCCCAGTTCGAGCACACCGTGGCCGTCACTGCGTCCGGCGTGTCGGTGCTGACCTTGCGCCCTGACGAACACGGCATGCTCGCCAGGCCGACAATCCTGCCGCGCAGCGCGCCGCGCTTTGCTGGCGCCTAGCGGTCCGGCCGCATCAGGCGCGCAGGCCGAAGCGGCTGCGGTATTCGCGCGGCGTCACCTGGCTCCAGCGCTTGAAGACGGTACTAAATGTCGACACATCCGCGTACCCGCAGCGCTCGGTAATATCCTCCAGCGACAGCATGGTCGATTCGAGCAGGGCCTTGCCGCGCTCGACCCGCATCTTCTGGGTGTACTGCACCGGGCTGAGACCGACTGCTTTCTGAAAGCGCCGCAGCAAGGTGCGCGGGCTGGTGTTGCAATAGCCGGCCAGCTCGCTCATGTTCCACTGCTGGTCCATGCGCTCATTGAGCCAGCGGCGCGCGCGCTCGACCACCGCGTGGCCGCTGCCTGCGGCGATGGCTTCGGAAATAAATGGCGCCTGGCTGGAGCGGTTGCTGTCCGCGACCATCACCTTCGCCGACATCTGGCGCAGCGGCTCACCGCCGAAATGGCCGATCAGCCACAAGCCAAGGTCAGCATAGGCCGTCACCGGTCCCGAGGACAATAGAGGCGCATCCCAGGCGATCAGTTCTTCGGTATCCAGCTGGACCGCCGGGTAGTGCTTGCGGAACAGGCTATCAAGCCACCAGCTCGTCGTGGCGCGGCGCCCGTCCAGCAATCCGGCGTGGGCCATCAGGAACGAGCCCGAGCAATGCGATGCGACCAGGCCGCCGCCCTCGGCAAAGCGGCGCAGGGCGCTGCACTGTGCTTCAAGCTTGCCCAGCAGCAGGGGGCGCATGTCGCCGTTCACCATGCCGGGTACGATGACCACGTCGTAGTCCGCGCCGGTCATGGGCTCGGTCGAAAACGACATGCCGCCCGAGCACGCCACCACACCCCCTCCGGGACTCACCCATCTGGTTTCGAACTGCACCTGCTCGCCGGCCGGCCGGAGCCTGGACATGGCATTCGCCACGTGAAAGACGTCGACGATGGCCAGGGTCGTGAAGGCGCATTCCGGGTAGATCAGTACGCCGATGCGGATAGGGGTGGGTGATCTGAACATTGTCCAAGTAGACCATAAATTTGGCGTTTTGGCCAATGGCGCCAGCCGGCGCGGACGCTGATAATGAACTTTTATTCAGTCATTTCCGGAGCGCATCATGGTCACGCTCATTCTGGCAGGGGCCGCCGTTGGGGCCTGGCTGCTGTACCGCGCAAGTCGTGGCATCGGGTACAGCATCCCGGGCAGCAACGACGACATCATTTTTCTTCAACAACCGCGGCGGGCAGCCCTGTCCGCCGCCCTGATACCAAAGGAGAAAATATGCTTAACCATGTCATGGTCGGTGCTGACGACATCTCGAAGGCGCGACTGTTTTACGACGCGGTTCTCGGAACGCTTGGGGCAGGTGAACCGATCCGCAACCAGGCGCCAACGGGTCACCAGCGCCTGTTCTATCGGCACAACGGCAGTACCTTCTGTGTTAGCGAACCGATCAATAATGAGGAAGCGACCGGCGCGAACGGCGGGACCATCGGCTTCAAATGCGCCTCGCCCGAACAGGTGCACGCCTTTTACGACGCTGCAATTGCGCATGGCGGACAATCCGTCGAGGACGCACCCGGCATGCGCGACAATGGTACCGGGCCGGTGTATGTAGCCTACGTTCGCGATCCCCACGGCAATAAGCTCTGCGCGGTGCACCGGCCCAGGCCAGCGCCCAACAGCTAGTCGCGCGGCTTGCGCGAATCCTCGCGCAGGCGCTGGGCCGCGTCCTCCCCGGACACGATCCGGCGCGCCGAGATGCCCGACATGCCCGTTCCGCTGCCCAGCACCAGGTTGGCATCCCAGCTCTGCCCTGCCCGCATCATCTGCGGCGCCGGCAGGCTGTCGACAACCGCCGGGTCGATCCACGGCGCCACCTGCGCCAGCACCAGCTTGATGCGCGGCTTGATGGCCGCTTCGGCGATCCGTCCACGCTGCCCCCAGGCCACCAGCACCTGCCCGCTCGGCGTACCATCGCGGTACACATTGGTGAACGCGATGTCGTAGCGGATACCGTGGCGGTAGCTCATCATGAACTCTTCAAACAGCATCGCCAGGTCTTCGCGGGTGCTCGAATACGCGTAGTCGTCGTTGGCCAGGTCGGACCCGAAGAAGCGCCCGACGTCGGCGGCGGTATACGCCTTCTGCTGCTCGGTTGCCTTGAGTCCCTGGAACGTCACCTGCCCCAGCCCCGCCATTTCGGCCGAGGTCAGCGGGTAGCTTGCCGCCAGCGAATCCGACACCAGCGCGTCAGCGGTGATGCGTCCGACGACGTTGCCCCAGATCGACAGCGAAGGATTGAGGGCGCGCTGTGACGGGGTGAAGAAGTCGGCCGCGTGCGCCAGCTCGTGGTACAGCAGGCGGCCAAGCACGGGCACCAGTTCGTCGACCGACCGGTTCACCCGCTCGGTCGACGGGAAGGCCCGGCGCGCGTAGTCGTTGTCCTTGACCTGGCGGCCGAAGGCACTGTAGTTCAGCTCGTCGTCGAAGGCGAGGCGGTAATCCGGCACTTCGGTGACCACGTCGCGTTGCGCCGCGGTCAGCCACAGGTTGTTGGCGTCAAGGTAGATGGCGCCGGTGGCCGACATGTAGAAGCTCGGGCGCACGTGCGAACCGAGCACGATCGCGGTGGTGCCGGCCAGCATGCGGCGGAAGTCGCCGTGCGGGTCCTGGGTCAGCAAGAACTGCTCGAAGTTTGCGCCGAGGAAGTCGTGCGATACCAGCACCCGGCCCATGACCTGCGCCACGCTTGGAATCACGCCCGGGCCTGCCTCTTCCTGCAGCAAAGGCAGGGTGGACGCCTTGCAGAAGTTATTGCGAACGTTGTCGGTGTAATACAGGGCGACATCGTAGGTGCACTGGCGCAGCACGTCCGCGTAGCGGGTTGCCGTGCGGTAGGGATGCACGCGCGCTGTCATTTCCAACAGGGAATCGGCCGCCAGGGCCTGGCGTTCGATGGCGATCACCACGTCATCGGCGTCCTGGCGGCCTGTGCTGGTGGTCATCGTGGCGCGGAACTTGAGCGCCGTGTCGGATGCCACCGTCGGGGCGCGGAACATCAGTACGCGTTCGTCGGTCGTGTTCATTTCCACGGCTGGGCCCGATACCTGGGTCCAGACGATGCGCGTAACCGTTTCGCCAGCGCCCAGGGTAGGCCAGGCACGTACCGACGTGTCGGTTCCCGGGCGCACCGAGTGGTCGGTACGCACTGTGACAAAACTGCCAGCGGCGCGCGGCGCGACGGTGATCTCGGCCGTGGGCGACTCGAGCGCGCCACTGGCCAGGCGCACGTCGGCGCGCAGCTTGACGACGCCGGCTTCACTGGCGTCGAAGGAAACGGTCGGGCTCCGGGACGACAGCAAGGTCACCGCCGGGCCGCTGAGCTGGGTCCAGCTGACCTCCCCCATCACCTCGCTGCCGCAGGCCAGCACGCTGGCGCCGGCAGTTTTGCCGATATCTACCGTGGCATCTGCGACAAGTTGGACGACGCAAGTTGGCGTCGGGACCGGTACCGGTGCGGGGGGCGGCGGGGCCGGGGTCTGGACCGGGACGTTACCGGAACTGCCGCCACTGCCTCCGCAGGCAGCCAGCAACACAGCAAGCAGGAAGGCGGGGACCGCCCGCAAGGACTTCGCATTCGACATTCGGGGCAACCTTTACAGTTCAGGCAACCCAGCCGCCATGGCTGAGGATGCTCCCGATTATAGTCGTGATTCCCTAAACGAAAATCAATTGAAAACAGTAAAAACCACGGTGTTATTGATGCGTCAAGCTTGAATGCGCAGGGCGGATAAGCGCTTGCGCGCATCCGCCGAACCGCGCGCGCCAAGGTGGCGCGTGCAGTCGGCGGATGCGCGTTTCACGCTTATCCGCCCTACCAGGAGCTTGCTTAGAACTGGTCGACTTCCAGCGCCAGCACGCCGGCGCTGCCGTCGACGATGGCCGTGCGCAGGCCTGGCGCCTGCGACAGGATATGGTCGGCAAAGAAGCGCGCGGTGCCGATCTTGGCCTTGTAGAACTGCGCGTCGCCTGCGCCCTCTTCCAATTTACGCTGGGCCGCCAGTGCCGCGCGTCCCATCTGCCATCCACCGAGCACGATGCCGGCCAGCTTCAGGTACAGCACGCTGCCCGCGAACACGCCCTTGATGTCGCTCTTGACATTGGCGACCATGAAGTCGACCACTTCCTCAAGCGCGCGGCTGCCGTCCGCCAGCTGGCGCGCGATCGCCGCGAAGTCGGCGTTGTCGGTTGCGCGCAGTTCGGCTTCGGTTGCACGCACCTGTGCGATCAGGCCCTTGGCCACGGCGCCGCCGTCGCGTACCGTCTTGCGGCCGACCAGGTCATTGGCCTGGATCGCGGTGGTGCCTTCGTAGATCGACAGGATCTTCGAATCGCGGTAGTGCTGCGCCGCGCCCGTCTCTTCGATGAAGCCCATGCCGCCGTGGACCTGCACGCCGTCGCGGGTAACCGCTTCGGACATCTCGGTCGACCAGCCCTTGATGACAGGGACCAGGTATTCATACACTGCCAGGTTGGCCTTGCGCGTCTCGGCATCGGCGTGGAAGTGCGCGGCATCGCTGAGGCCAGCGCCCACGTAGGCCAGCGCGCGCGCCGCCTCCACTTGCGAGCGCATCGACATCAGCATGCGGCGCACGTCGGGGTGGTTGATGATCGCGACAGGGCCGGCGGAGCCTGCCAGGTCGCGCGACTGCACGCGGTCCTTGGCGAAGGCGGCGGCCTGCTGGTAGGCGCGGTCAGCCACGGCGATGCCCTGCATGCCGACGCCGAAGCGGGCCGCGTTCATCATGATGAACATGTATTCGAGGCCGCGGTTCTCTTCGCCCACCAGGGTGCCGATGGCGCCGCCGTGGTCGCCGAACTGCAGTACCGCGGTCGGGCTGGCCTTGATGCCCAGCTTGTGTTCGATCGAGACGCAGTGCGCATCATTGCGCGCGCCGATCGAGCCGTCCGCGTTGACCAGGAACTTCGGCACGATGAACAGCGAGATGCCCTTCACGCCCGGCGGCGCATCAGGCGTGCGCGCCAGTACCAGGTGGATGATGTTCTCGGCCATGTCGTGCTCACCGTAGGTGATGAAGATCTTGGTGCCGAAAATCTTGTAGGTGCCGTCGCCCTGCGGCTCGGCGCGGGTGCGCACGGCGGCCAGGTCGGAGCCGGCCTGCGGCTCGGTGAGGTTCATGGTGCCGGTCCACTTGCCGGCGATGAGCGGCTCGAGGTAAGTGGCTTTCTGTTCGCTTGACCCGGCGGTCAGCAGCGCTTCGATGGCGCCATCGGTCAGCAAGGGGCACAGTGCGAACGACAGCGACGATGCGTGCAGCATCTCGATGCATGGCGTCGCCACCAGCTTCGGCAGGCCCTGGCCGCCGAATTCGACCGGATGCTGCAAGCCCTGCCAGCCAGCTTCGCCGAAGCTCTTGAAAGCTTCCTTGAAGCCCTTGGAGGTCGTCACCTGGCCGTCGTGCCAGAAGCTCGGCTCCTTGTCGCTCGGGTGGTTCAGCGGGGCGATCTCGCCGCCACAGAATTTCGCATTCTCTTCCAGTACCGCCTCGACGGTGTCGGCGGTAGCGTCTTCGCAGCCTGGCAGCTGGCTGATCGTCGGCATGCCAGCCAGTTCGTTCATCACGAACAGCATGTCTTTCAGTGGGGCGTTGTAGCTCACTCTTATCTCCTAGTTTTAATGGTCACGTAGGGTGGAAGAGCGAAGCGTCATCCACCGATTGATATCTAATCGGTGGATGACGCTGCGCTCTTCCACCCTACGGATGGATCACGTTTCGCCGTATTTAGCCGAGTTCTTTGACCAGTGCCGGAACCACTTCGAACAGGTCGCCAACGATGCCGTAGTCAGCCACCGAGAAGATCGGCGCTTCCGGATCCTTGTTGATCGCGACGATGGTCTTCGAGTCCTTCATGCCGGCCAGGTGCTGGATCGCGCCCGAGATACCAACGGCGATGTACAGCGACGGCGCGACGATCTTGCCGGTCTGGCCAACCTGCCAGTCGTTCGGCACGTAGCCCGCGTCGACAGCGGCGCGCGATGCGCCCATTGCCGCGCCCAGCTTGTCGGCCAGCGGCTCGAGCAGCTTGAAGTTGTCGCCCGAGCCCATGCCGCGGCCACCGGAAACGATGATCTTCGCCGCGGTCAGTTCCGGACGGTCCGACTTGGCCAGTTCGCGGCCGACAAAGCTCGACTTGCCCGAATCGCCAACTGCCGGCACGGTTTCGGTCGCAGCCGAACCGCCGGTAGCGGCGGCCGAGTCGAAGCCCGTGGTACGCACGGTGATGACCTTGACCTTGTCGCCCGACTGCACGGTGGCGATCGCGTTACCGGCATAGATCGGACGCTCGAAGGTGTCTGGCGAATCGACCTTGGTGATTTCGGAGATCTGCGCGACGTCCAGCTTTGCAGCGACGCGCGGCAGGATGTTTTTGCCGTAGGCGGTAGCCGGGGCCAGGATGTGCGAGTACGACGCCGCCAGCGCGAGCACCTGCTCGGCGACGTTTTCGGCCAGGCCATCGGCGAAGTGCGCGGCGTCAGCCACCAGCACCTTCGATACGCCGGCGATCTGCGCGGCTTCAGCGGCGGCTGCGCCGCAGTTGGCGCCGGCCACCAGGATATGCACGTCGCCGCCGCACTGTGCTGCAGCGGTGACGGTGTGGTGGGTGCTTCCCTTGAGGGAGGCGTTGTCGTGTTCAGCAATAACTAATGCGACCATGATTGTTCCTAAATTTTTGTGTGGACGGCCGGGCCGCGATCAGATAACTTTGGCTTCGGTGCGCAGCTTGGCAACCAGGGTCGCCACGTCAGGCACCTTGATGCCGGCCGAACGCTTGGCTGGCTCGACGACCTTCAGGGTCTTCAGGCGCGCAGCAACATCAACGCCCAGGTCTTCCGGCTTGACGGTGTCGAGCGGCTTCTTCTTGGCCTTCATGATGTTCGGCAGCGTCACGTAGCGCGGCTCGTTCAGGCGCAGGTCGGTGGTGATGATCGCCGGGAGCGTCAACGCCAGGGTTTCCAGGCCGCCGTCCACTTCGCGGGTGACGGTGACTTTGCCGTCTTCCAGCACAACCTTGGACGCGAACGTCGCCTGCGGCCAGCCCAGCAGGGCTGCCAGCATCTGGCCGGTCTGGTTGGAGTCGTCGTCGATCGCCTGCTTGCCCAGGATGATCAGCTGTGGCTGTTCCTTGTCGGCCAGCGCCTTGAGCAGCTTGGCGACAGCCAGCGGCTCGAGTTCAGCGGTGGTTTCGACCAGGATGCCGCGGTCGGCGCCGATCGCCATGCCGGTGCGCAGGGTTTCCTGGCACTGGGTGACGCCGCACGATACCGCCACCACTTCGGTGACCTTGCCCGCTTCCTTCAGGCGCATCGCCTCTTCCAGCGCGATCTCGTCGAATGGATTCATCGACATTTTGACATTGGCGATATCGACGCCGCTGCCGTCGGATTTCACGCGCACTTTGACGTTGTAGTCGACCACGCGTTTGACGGGTACCAGGACTTTCATGAGGGTGCCTTTTGGGAAATTAGAAATTCGGTAAGTGACTAAAGTGGCCTAGATTATAAGAGAAAAACCTCTACAGGACAGAATTAAAGCACGATCGTGCGATTTCTGGGTAGAGGCTTTCGCCTAAAGTTCCCTTATCGCGAGGCTTACTGGGCCGCGCGGACCTGGCTGTCCGCGACCACCCAGCTCTTGGCCAGGTCGCGCTGCACGATGTGCGCCTCGGCCGTTTTGCCCTGCGCCGACAGCGCCTTTTCCAGCCCGTTCAAGGTCCATCCGCTGCCCGGATGCAGCGCCAACCCTTCGCGGAAGGTCTGCTCTGCCGCCGCGAAGCGCCTGGCCTTCAACTGCATGCCGCCGAGCCGGTAGCGCGGACCGCTGGCCAGCATCGGCGGTTCCACGCGGTCCAGGCGCGCTGCGGCTTCCACCGCCTTCGCCTGCAGCGCCAGCGCCGCGTCGGTGCGCTGCTCCGCGAATGCGATTTCGGCGCCCAGCTGGGCTTCGGCACTGACGGCGAAGCTGCGGATCATCTTGTCGAAGAAGTCGGTCCCCTTGTGTTTTTCGACCAGCGTCCTGGATTGTGCCTTGAGCGTTTCCAGCGTCGTGCGCGCGCTGGAAAGCTGGCCGCTGCGGGCCATGGCAATGCCGCGCGACATATCCCCCAGTGCCGCCGCGACCCCGCGCCCGCCAACCGGCATCGGCTCCTTGAGCAGCGCATCCCAGCGCTGCAGGTGCAGCAAGGTCAGCATCGGAAGGCTGCGCGTGTACTCGCCCCACACATGGTCCCCCTTGGCGCGGTCGGCCGCGCCGCGCGCCGTGTCCAGCGCCAGGTCGCCCCGCCCCTCCATCAGCGCCGCATACCACTGGAAGTGCGAATTGTGGCCGCGCCAGTCCATGCTGACCGTGAAGTCCTGCTTTTTCAGTTCCCCGAACATCGCCTCGTCGGCCGCCACCGCCAGTTGATTCACCCGGGTGGCGTCGGCGTAGCGCCCGACGTGGGCGTAGGTGTGGGACGGCATGTGCAGCAGGTGCGGCGACTTCGGCGCCAGCTTGCCCAGCCGGTCGGCAGCGGCCACCGCGCGCGCTGCCACTGGCACCGCGTCAACCACGTGGATCATGTAGTGGTTCAGCCCGACGTGTTCGGGGTATCTGGCCAGGCCGGCTTCGACCAGGTCGGCCAGTGCGCCGATGCGTCCCACAGCCTTGCCGGTTTTCGGGTCCCACCAGTCGCTCCTGGTGGCCACCATCTCCGCTTCCGCGTAGTGCGTGAGCACATCGGGGTCGGCAGGGAAGCGGGCCGCGAGCTGCTGCATGTAGCCAGCGTAAGCGACGTCGAGCGGGTCGGCGGGCTCGGATTCACCGTCCGGCGGCCGGCAAATTTCGCCGTACGGCGCCGCCTGCGCCGTGCCGGCCTTGCGCCCGTAGCGCACCGCCAGCGAATTGACCAGCGCCAGGTCGCGTTCGGAAAGGCCTTTGGTGTGCCGGAGGGCGTAGTCGGCATATTTGGCCGCTTCGGTGACGTCGCCGCGCGTGCGGTTGTTGATGTTTGGGCCCATCTGGACGGCGGCGCCCCAGGCGCACATGCCGCAGTCCGGGTCTTGCGCCAGCGCGGCCTTGAACGCGCGGATCGCCTCGGGGCGGTTGAACGCATACGCCTGCGCCATCCCTTGCGCGAACAGGCGGCGCGCGGCCTGGCTGCCATGTGATGGCACCAGCGTGGTCTCGCCGAAACCATCCAGTACCGGCGCGGTGGCCCTGGTGTCCACGGTCAGCGGCAGGATCGAGCAGGCGGCGATCACCGACAGCGACAGCGCGGTCATGCACAGCCGCCGCGGGAGGTTGGACCGGAGGTGTTTGCGCATGAGGTAACCCGATGTGGATAAGGTGGCGAGCAGGATGTATTGATTGCCCAGATTGGCAATTTTGCCATACTTGTCATGCGCGGAGAACGAAAGTTTGCATCACTGCAGTGCAAAAATATCGTTATTTCGGCGTCAAGTGTGAGCGTCATTCCCGCGGAAGCGGGAAGCCATTCTGAAAACGACTAGTGGTGCTTTTGTTTGCTGCCCAATGCATGTTCAGTATGGGTTCCCGCCTGCGCGGGAACGACGCGGGGTTCGCGACAGGCGTGCCGATACCTCGCCAGGCGCTGGGCCGCGATCAGTTTTGGCTGGGTCGGAAAAGCGATGAGAATGGTGCGAGCGAACGCCCGCACCACCCGTGTGGTGTTACTTACGGCGCATCAGGAAAACGAATTCGTGGCCGTTCTGGGTGTGCGATACGAGGGCATTGCCGGTTTGCTTGGCGAAGGCCTGGAAGTCACGCACCGAACCGGAGTCGGTGGCAATGATCCGCAGGACTTCACCCGTCGCCATTTCAGCCAAAGCCTTCTTCGCCTTCAGGATCGGCAAAGGGCAGTTCAAGCCTCGTGCGTCGAGTTCTTTCTGGTATTCCATGATCTCGCTGTCGAGTAGGGTGTCGCTCATCAATTGCTCTGCAGGGTTGTTGGGTTACGCAATCGCATACTACTCCTATTTGCAGATCATGACGCACCGCACCAATATTTATCTCGCATGTTGTGTTATCACAACCACTATTGACGTGTTGAAAATTCAATGAAGAAGGCCCGGCAATTGCCGGGCCTGGTTCAGGCAGGACAGGCGCTTAAGCGCGCTGGCCCACCCATTCCGCCACGCCGGCAAGCGCCTGCGGCAGGCCGCTTGGATCGGTGCCGCCAGCTTGCGCCATGTCCGGACGTCCGCCGCCCTTGCCGCCCACCTGCTGGGCCACAAAGTTCACCAGCTCGCCCGCCTTGACCTTCGAGGTCGCGTCGGCAGTCACGCCCGCGATCAGGCTGACCTTGCCGTCGGCAACGCTGGCCAGCACGATGGCGGCGGTCTTGAGCTTGTCCTTCAGCTTGTCCATGGTCTCGCGCAGGCCGGCCACGTCGGCGCCGTCCAGCGTAGCGGCCAGCACCTTGATGCCGTTGACGTCGACCGCCTGGTTGGCCAGCTCGTCGCCCTGCCCCGCCGCCATCTTCGACTTCAGCGCAGCCAGTTCTTTTTCCAGCGACTTGACCTGGTCCTGCACCTGCGCGATGCGCGAGGTCAGTTCGTCCGGGCTGGTCTTGAGCGCGCCCGCGGCTTCCTGCAGGCGGCGGTTCATCGCCTGCACCAGCGCCAGCGCGCCTTCGCCGGTCACCGCTTCAACGCGGCGGATGCCGGCTGCGACGCCGCTCTCGCCAATGATCTTGAAGAAGCCGATGTCGCCGGTACGGGTGACGTGCACGCCGCCGCACAGTTCTTTCGACGAGCCGATGTCGAGCACGCGCACTTCGTCGCCGTACTTTTCGCCGAACAGCGCCATCGCGCCGTGCTTGACCGCGTCGTCGAACGACATCAGGTGCGCCTGGGTCGGGTGGTTGTCGAGGATCTCGCGGTTGACCAGCTGCTCGACCTTCGCGATCTGCTCGGCGGTCAGTGGCGCATTGTGGCTGAAGTCGAAGCGGGTCTTTTCAGCATCGACCAGCGATCCCTTTTGCGCCACGTGGCTGCCCAGAACTTCGCGCAGCGCCTTGTGCATCAGGTGGGTGGCCGAGTGGTTGCGGATGGTGCGTGCGCGCTTGGCTTCGTCGACGTTCGCCGCGACCGCTTCGCCCACCTTCAGCACGCCGGACTTCAGCACGCCGTGGTGGCCCGGCACGTCGGCCTGGATCTTGAGCGTGTCTTCGACGTCGAACTGGCCGGCCGCGCCCAGGATCGCGCCCTGGTCGCCCACCTGGCCGCCCGACTCGGCGTAGAACGGGGTGGTGTCGAGCACCACGATTCCCTGCTGGCCGGCGGTCAGTTCCTGCACCTGCACGCCGTCGGCGTACAGCGCGATCACTTTCGAGTCATGCGCCAGCTTGTCGTAGCCGACGAACTTGCTCTTCTCGCCGCTGTACTCGACGCCGGCGGCCATCTTGAACTTGCCGGCTGCGCGTGCGGTTTTCTTCTGCTGCTCCATCGCCGCGGCGAAGCCTTCCTCGTCCAGCAAAATGCCGCGCTCGCGGCAGATGTCGGCGGTCAGGTCGAGCGGGAAGCCGTAGGTGTCGTACAAGGTGAAGGCGGTGGCGCCGTCGAGCTTCTGCGCGTCCTTTGCCAGCTGCGCTTCGAGGATCTTCATGCCGTTTTCCAGCGTCTCGCCAAAGCGCTCTTCTTCCGCTTTCAGCACCTGGGCGACGCGCTCTTTTGCCTCGGCCAGTTCCGGGTAGGCGGTGCCCATCTCGTTGGACAGGTCGGCCACCAGCTTGTAGAAGAATGGCTTGGTCTGGCCCAGCTTGTGGCCGTAGCGTAGCGCGCGGCGGATGATGCGGCGCAGGACGTAGCCGTGGCCTTCGCTGCTCGGAATCACGCCGTCGACGATCAGGAAGGAAGCGGCGCGGATGTGGTCCGCGATCACGCGCAGCGCTTTGCTTTCAAGGTCGGTGACACCGGTCTCGCGCGCGGCTGCCTTGATCAGCGCCTGGAACAGGTCGATCTCGTAGTTGCTGTGCACGTGCTGGAGCACGGCGGCCAGGCGCTCCATGCCCATGCCGGTATCGACGCACGGCTTCGGCAGCTTGTGCATCACGCCCGCTTCGTCGCGGTTGAACTGCATGAACACCAGGTTCCAGATTTCGATGAAGCGGTCGCCGTCTTCGTCAGGCGAGCCTGGAGGACCGCCGGCGATGTCGGCGCCGTGGTCGTAGAAGATCTCGGTGCACGGGCCGCATGGGCCGGTGTCGGCCATCTGCCAGAAGTTATCCGATGCGTAGCGCGCGCCCTTGTTGTCGCCGATGCGGATGATGCGCTCGCGCGGGACGCCGATTTCCTTTTCCCAGATCTCGGCAGCTTCGTCGTCTTCCATGTAGACGGTGACGGTCAGCTTCTCGGCCGGCAGCATGTAGACCTTGGTCAGCAGCTCCCACGCGTACTGGATGGCGTCGCGCTTGAAGTAGTCGCCGAAGCTGAAGTTACCCAGCATTTCGAAGAAGGTGTGGTGGCGCGCGGTGTAGCCGACGTTTTCCAGGTCGTTGTGCTTGCCGCCGGCGCGCACGCAGCGCTGCACCGAGGTGGCGCGCGAGTACGGGCGGGTGTCGGCGCCGGTGAAGACATCCTTGAACTGCACCATGCCGCTGTTGGTCAGCAACATGGTCGGATCGTTGCCCGGAACGAGCGGGCTCGAACGGACAATCGTGTGGCCCTTGGATTCGAAGAACTTGAGGAATTTGTCGCGGATTTCGGATGATTTCATGTTGTGTGGGCGAGTTCGGGCAGCATGCTATAAAAAAACGATTATAGCGTAGGTCAGCCTGCGAAATCTGCCCCGATGATATCGATCCGGTCAGTGCAGAGGGCGTCGACGCCCCAGCCAAGCAACTCGCGCGCCCGCACCGGGTCATTGACCGTATAGCAAAACAGGCCCAGGCCCGCTTCCCTGACCTGGCGCGCGAATGGGCGCGTGAGCTTTTTGTGGTTGGCGTGGATCGCCACGGCATCGAGCTTCCTGGCCTGCTCCAGCCAATCCTCAGGCGGGTCGTCCACCAGCAGCGCGCGCGCAATGCCGGGCGCGGCCAGCCGCGCAGCCTCCAGCGCAACCGTGCTGAACGAGGAAAACAGCGGGACCTGCAGCGGGTCATCCATGGCGATCTGCAGGCCGAACATGGCCTGCGTCAGCGTAGCCACCACCCTGCCCGTCTCCTCCTCGACACCCGGGGCCGGCTTGATCTCGACGTTCATCCAGGCCCCGTGAGCCCGGCAAGCGTCGACAAACTGGGTGTACAGCGGCACCGGCTCGCCTTTGAAGCGGGGAGCGAACCAGCTGCCGGCATCCATCGTCACCAGCTCGGCGGCGTCGTAATCGAACACATTGCCGGATCCGGGGATGGTGCGGCCGAGGTAGGGATCGTGGACCACGACCGGCACGCCGTCGCGCGCCAGCATCACGTCGAATTCCACTGCGCGGAAGCCGTAAGCGAGCCCGCAACGCAGGCCGGCGAGCGTGTTTTCCGGGGCAAGCCTGCCCCCGCCCCGATGGGCAACGACCTTAGGATAGGGCCACATCTCAGTCCACGGCGATCAAGATGCAGCGATTGTCTCACTTCTCGCCGCTGGCGCAAACCCGGCGGTGAGCGTTGTGACTGTGTCAGGCAAGAGGCAGGCGCAGGCGCCGGCGAATTTCGAGCTTGCCGTAAATATGCTGGAGATGGGTTTTAACGGTGGTATCGCTGATCGCCAACTGGCGCGCGATCTCCTTGTTTGTCATTCCCTGTTTTACCCAGTGAATTACTTCCCATTCACGGGCGGTCAGGATCTTTGGTTTGGAATCCGGCAATTGACCTTCATTACCGCTGTTATTGAGCATCCAGTCCAGCGACTCCACCAGCAACTGGCGCGGTATCCAATAATTACCTTCATGAACAACCCGGATTGCCTTTGGCCATTCCGTGGCCGGGGAAGTTTTCTTAATACATCCCTTTATCCCATGCGACAACGCATCGATTATTTCGCGGTGGCTGCAAAAATCAAAAAACACGATTATCCGCGTCTCTGGGCTGAGCACTTTTAGCCGCGCCAACAAGGACAAGGAGTGCGGCGCATCGAGGGGACCGCTCATCAGGAATACATCGGGCCGAAGGTCACGAGCCTGCTGCAGGATGAGGGACTCGCCTCCTCCTTCTGTTTCCATCAGCAAAATACCATCGCATTCGTCCATTGCTTTGCGCAATGAACGATGGATAACCCCGTCCGCGCATAAAACTGTGATATTGGACATTCCCGATCCCGTTTTGTCTTAGCGCCTCTGCGTGCACTACCTATCCATGTTCTTACCTTTTCAATATTAAATCAAGTGTCGCCACCTTGTATTTACAAGTTCACAACACCTTTATTCTAATTACCTAAATTCCCGAATTCAATAATAGTGGTTCCGCATCAAATCTTTCCGGGCTCGATTATATTTAAGCAAATGTATTTCAACGCATTCGCTGCCGCGCGCTTGCCATTTTCCTCACATTGCTTTGCCATCCACTTCCATTACCCCTTTACAAGAAGTCTTATCGCTGGTGAAAAATTACGATGGGAAATATCCACAAATCGCCCATCTCGCGATAGATTTCGCAAAATAAATTGTTTCTAGTCGAAAATTCTGTCACGATTTTTGAACTGAATTAAACCCCGCCACGCTTTTGTCGTTGCAATAACCCAATCCGCCAGCGCGACTCCGCCGATTTCCTGGGCGCGGAATCGTTGTTCCCATTTTTTTGTTCGATACGTTCACTTCACACGACATGTTGCAGAACCCATTCACTCCCGTCAGGAGAATGCTTTGATCCATCTTGCCAAGCGCAGTACCTTTATCCTTGTCTTACTCCTGGCCGCCTGCGGCGGACGCGACCCTGCCGGCGAGGCCCCGGCGCTTGCCGAGGCGACGCCGGACCGCGCCACCACCCTGGCACAGGTAAGCCACTCCGGCAGCGGCGCGGCGGCGAGCCTCGCCGGCACATCTGTCGAGGCCGAAGGCGAATTGCTGGTCGTGGTAGAGGAGGATTTCGCGAGCCGCACGCAGCGCACCCGCTATTTCCTCAAGTCCCAGAATGGCGACCTGGAACTGAGGCCCGCCGCTGGCTCGCCCCAGCTCGATACCGGGACCAGGGTGCGCGTCAGGGGGCGGCAGAGCGGCAACCTTGTCACCCTCGACCCACAGGACGGCTCCGCGATGGAGGCGCTGGCGCCAGCCGAGCTGTCCAGCACCGGCGGCGCCCGCAAGATTGCGGTCTTGCTGGTGAACTTCCAGGACAACCCGGCCCAGCCGTACACCCAGGCGCAAGCCAACGACATCGTGTTCACCCAGGCCAGTAATTTCTTCAAGGAAAACTCGCAGCAGCAAACCTGGCTGGCGGGCGCCGTCCACGGCTGGTACACCTTGCCGCTGAGCCAGGCCAGCTGCGATACCACGGCGATCGCAAGCGCCTCGAAGCAGGCAGCCGCGGCCGCGGGGATCGACCTGTCGGGCTACCAGCACCTCATTTACCTGTTCCCCAACACCGCCGCCTGCGCCTTCGGGGCCTCCGGAACCATGGGCGGCGCGCCGGGGGGCATCTGGCTGAACGGCACCCTGAGGATGTCCACCATCGCCCATGAGATCGGGCACAACCTCGGGCTCAAGCACTCCCGTTCGCTGGAGTGCGGCGCCGCCACCACCGGGACAACCTGCACGGCCATCGATTACGGCGATGTCCTCGATGTAATGGGAAGCACCAATCCGGGCCACTTCAACGCGGTCCAGAAAGAGCGCCTGGGCTGGCTCGGGGGCGGCGTGATGGCGCCCGTCACCGCGGTCGAAGCGGGCGGGACCTACACGCTGGCCGCCTACGAGACGGCCAGCGCCAGTCCGAAAGCACTGAAGATCCTCAGGAGTACCGATCCGGCCAGCGGGCTGCGTTCCTGGTACTACATCGAATACCGCACGCCGAGCGGTTCGGACAGCTATATTGCCTCAATGCCGGGCACCAATGTGGTAAATGGCGTCGTGGTGCGCAGCGTCACCGACGGCGGCTTCAGCCACCTGCTCGACATGACGCCGAACAGCTCGATTTACCCCTCGTACGACTGGAACGACCCGGCGCTGGAAGTCGGCCAAAGCTTCACCGACGCCGCCACCGGGATGCGGATCACGACGGCGGCGGTGGGCGCCACCGGCGCCAGCGTCAACATCAGCTTCGGCCAGCCGGTGTCCGGTTGCGGACGCGCCAATCCCGCCGTGACGCCCGCGACCCAGAGCCGCTCGGGAGCGCCCGGTGCGACGCTGACCTACGTCGTCAGCGTCAAGAACATGGACCAGCCAGCCTGCGGAAGCTCCAGCTTCGCCCTGCATGCGACGGCGCCGGCCGGATGGAACGCCAGCCTGGCGCCCGCGACGGTCGCGCTGGCCCCTGGCGCCAGCGCCAGTACAACGCTGAGCGTGGCCTCGCCGCTGTCGGCGGCCGGCGCCCAGGTCGTCAGTATCGGCGTGGTCAATACAGCCTCCCCGGCCAACAGCGCAAGCGCGAGCGCCACCTACCAGGTGGAAGGGCTGGCGGTCAGCGTCGCTACCAGCAAGCCCAGCTACAGCGCCGGGCAGACCGCCACGCTGACGGCGACGGTCCGCTCAGGCACCAGCGCCGTGGCGGGCGCCGCTGTGACTTTCACGGTCGCCCAGCCCAATGGCGTGCTGGCGACCCTGCGCGCCACCTCGGGCAGCAACGGCCTGGCCAGCGCCAGCTACCGGATTGCCCGCAAAAACGCCGCCGGGACCTACCAGGTGCAGGCCACGGCGGCCGGGTTGTCGCAAAGCGCCAGCGCGACGACCACCTTCTTGGTGAACTGAGCGGCGCGTTACGTCAGCACCAGGTGCGCCAGCACCTGCGCCTCGGTGTACGTGCCAATCAGTTGTACCACCGGCGTGCCGTCGACCAGCAGGATGCCGTTGGCCTCGTCGTAGTCGACCACATAGCTGCCTGACGCGGCCGTGTTGTCGAGCGACTCGAGCCAGAGCTTCAGCGTATCGCCGGCTCCCGCCGTGACGTCGAAATCGGTAATCGTTTCGAAGTCGCCCATCCGCAGGATGAAGGTATCGCTGCCGGCGTTGCCCGTCAGCGAATCGGGTCCGTAGCCGCCGAACAGGATGTCGTCGCCGTCGCCCCCGGAGATGCTGTCCGCGCCCAGCGAGCCGAACAGGTAGTCGTTGCCGATGCCGCCGCTGACCGTATCGCGACCGTCGCGGCCGTCCACCATGTCGGCGCCGGCGCCGCCGCTGAGCACCTCGGTGGTACCGGCAGCATTATTGCGGCCGTAGATGGCGTCATTGCCGCCCAGGCCATCGATGCCGGCCAGCGGCGCCGGGGTTTCGTTGACCGCGGTGCCGGTCACGCTGGTGCTGCTCCAGATCTTGTCGAAACCGGCAGTAATGACGGGACTGCTTCCGGTCGTGAACCCGTTGCCGGCCTTGCCGACCGCATTTTCAATATTGCTGAAGCTGTTGAAATTGCCGATCAGCGGGTCGGCGTTGATCAGGTCGATCAAGCCCTTGTCGGTCGACGACGCCACGATGTCGTACTCGACGATATTGTGGCTGTTGTCGAGCGCTACCGCGGCGTCGCTTTCGTTGGCGACATAAATGCGGTAGATCGCATCCGCCCCCGAGGCCTTGCTGCCGATCGACACGCTGTTCCAGATCTCCTGGATCGATACCGTCAAGCCGGGATAGGTGGACAGGAAATTGGCCGTCGTATCGATGCTCGCTTTCATGTTATCGGAGGTGAACATGTCCCACGAAATATAGCCGAGCGGGTTGATGATGAAGGAATCGGCGCCCTGCAGTTTCGGCTGGATTTTCTCCAGGTCGTTGGGGAAATTGAACTGCGGGTTGCCGGTGATGGTGATCGGCGAAAAGCCGAAGTAATTGGCGTCGTCGGCGTCCTGCACCGGCGCACCGAGCACCGTGGTCCCGACCACCGAGGCGGTGTTGGTATGCTGGCCGGCCTGGAAGGTAGCGCCGGTGAACACCTGCTCGTAAGTCTGGTTCGGCGCCAGCGTGCCGATCGCGACGCTGCCGCCGGCGGCCGCGCCGTTGAGGTCGAAGTCGCTGTCGCTCAGCACCACATTGGTCAGGGTCAGGGCGTCATCGCCCGTGACGACGAACTTGAACTGCGGATTGGTTCCCGACAGCAGTACCGGCCCGGTAGGATTGTCGGCATCGATCCAGGTCGTGCCGCCATCGACCGACACGTATTTTTCAACGTCGATCGACGGCGGGCCCGCCGGCCGCAGCGGCACCACCGCGCTGGCGCTGGCGGACAGGGTCTCGTTGCTGTCGGCCGTCGCCGTATTGTCGACATCGCCGTCGCCATCGTAGGCGCCGTTGGCGTCAACGCCGTCGTTGTCGACCACTGCCTGCGACACCGTGTAGCTGCCGGTGTAGTTCCACGCTTCGCCGACATCCAGCTTGCCGTCCAGGTCGGTATCGCCCGACGCATACGCCTCGTTCGCCAGCAGCGGATCGGCCAGCGTGATGCCGGTCAGGGTGATGTTGCCAGTATTGGTGACGACGATGCCGTAGTTGATCACCTCGTTGGCGCCAACCTCGGTGCGGTCCGGGGTCTTGCTGATGCCCAGCGACGGGGTGTAGGCCAGCGGCACCGTGGCCGACGACTGCTGCGGCCCGGTCTGGCCGGTGGTCACCGTGGCGGTGTTGTCGAGGTCGCTGTCGCCGCCGCCCTTGCCGTCGAGGTCGCCCTGCAGCACGGTGTAGGTGGCGCTGTAGGTCCAGGTTTCGGTCAGGTCGAGCAGGCTGTTGCCGTTGGCGTCGCCGCCGGTAAAGGTGGCGCCGGTGGCGCTGTAGCCTTCCACCTGGTCGGTGACGCTCACGCTGCTGAGCGCGACGTTGCCGGTGTTGCCGACCGCGATCGCATAGGTGATCACGTCGCCGGCTTCATCGGCCGAGGCGGCGCTGCCGCCGCCGTCGACATCGCTGACCGTCTTGGCGATCGACACTCCGGGCCGGGCAATGAAGGCGTCGTTGTATGTCAGCGTCCAGCGGTCGGCCTCGGCCAGCGTGATGGTGGCCTGGTCGCCGGACGGGTTGTTGATGGTTGCGTTGGTGGTCGTGCCGTTGATGTCGGTGCGCGAGGTGTTGATGCTAGTCAGGTCCCAGTCGGCGCCAATGCCGACTTCGGCAACCGTGTAGGCGCCGAAGTCCAGCAAGCCGCCAAAGGTCTGCGACTGGCCGTCCTTGAGCATGAAGGTGGCGACGCCGGTGCCGGCCAGGTTGGTCAGCTTGTCGTCGATGGTCACGCTGTTCGAGCCGTTGATGTCGAGTCCTCCTGCGATGATCGCATAGCTGTTGACCAGGCCGTCGCCGCCGGCGGTGTCGGCCACGCTGCCATCGGTAACCAGGAATACTTCGCCGCCGCTGTCGGTGAAGCGCCCGTCATCGCGGCCGTCGATGATGCCGTCGCCGGTGGCATCGAGCAGGCCGCCGATCACGTCGACCGTATTTGCCGGCCGGGTCAGCTCGAAGTCGAATTCCTCGGTGGTGTTGCCATCGGGCGTGGTCTGCTTGGTGACGGTGATCTCGCCCGGGAAGGTGACCGCGGCGCTCGACAGCGAGCGGTCCTGGTTGCCGACGCTCTCGGCCGTGCTCGGGTTATCGTCGGCAAAGCCGATCAGCCGGGTGTGGTAAGGGGAACCGGAAATCGCAGCGGCGGAGTTGCCGTCGCCCCAGTCGGCGCGGGTGGCAATGTGGCCGCCCCATGCCACCACCGCCGAGCCATATTCGCCGAGGGTGGCGTCGCCGTCGCCGGTGTACTGGAACTTCAGGGTCAGCGAGGTGGAACTGGTGCCGGAATAGGCGCCGGTCAGGGTATACGGATTGGTGGGCGCGTTATCATCGTCGGCGGTGCCGAACACGCCGTCAGCGCCCGGCAATACATAATTCAGGAAGGTCGCGCCGCCGAACAGACTGATTTGTCCCGACTCCTGGTTAATCGCCATCGGGTCGGTCGGAATCGCAGCGGCCGTCATCAGGCTGAGCGAGCCGAGCGGATCGACCACCCCCTGGGTCGGCACCGGAATTGTCTCGTTGCGGCCAGCGGGGAAACTGTCGTTGTAGCTGTTGATGTAGTCCAGTGCATGGACGCCGCTCTTGGTCGTGTCCCACTGCAAGGTGACCCAGTAGATCGCGCCCTCCTGCAAGTTGTTGAACACTGCACGGTAAGGCACGCTTTCGCCTTCCGCATAATGCGCCTGCGCGGCCCCGAGGTTGCCGTTTTGCCACTGATCGGCCTGCGAACCGCTGCTCACCATCTCGTCCGGCGCCGCGCCGTTGGCCCATTGGTCAAGGTTGACCGTCGGCTTGATTGAAGTCTTTGCCATATCTATCTCCCCAGGATAAAGAAATTGTCTCTTGTGATGTAGCGTCGACGACCATTCTTCAATCCGACGGAGGCCAAGGCGCCGAACACGGGCGCATCGCCTCTCCCCCGCTGCGGACCACGCAAGGCCGGCGGGATTCAATCGCTTCAGTTCGTTTGGCTATCGGCTCAGCTTAGCCAGCATGAGCAAGGGGCGCTATCATCCGCTCGGAGTATGGATAGCAAATTGCGGGCGTAACGCGACAGGAAACCGGAGCGCTGGCGCTGCGCGCAGCGGTGACCAACGGCCGTGCCGGCCCGGTCAGCTGGCCCAGGCCACGGCGGCCACGGCCAGCAACATGTTCAGCACGACCGTGAACCAGAACTTCCGCTGGAACGCGTGCTTGGACGACTTGTGCCGCAGCGCGCGCTGGGCCAGGAAGGCACCGGGCCAGCCACAGGCCAGCCCGAGCAGCAGCAGCGTTTGCTCGGGCGTGCGCCGCCGCCCGGTCCGGGCAGCGCGCTTGTCGCGCGCGTAGGCGGCGAAACACAGGGTGCTGGCACACGCATACAGCGCGCCAAGCGCCTGGAAGGGCTGCTCAATCATGACGACTCTTTTCGTATGGAAATGCTGAGCTTACGGCCTTCCGCATGCCGTGTCCAATTATCCCTGCGAGGGTGAAGTGCCGAACAGAGCCACCCTTGGTTAAAGCCTACGCTCAGCAAGTCGGCATTCCTGGCTTGCTGAGCACCGGAATGCCTTTTTCTTTCAAACTAACGGAGGTCGATATGGGTTTCGATTTAGGAAATCTGCTTCAGCAATACATGGGCGGCGCCAACGCCAACCCTGACCGCGCGGCAGAGGATTTCGACCAGGTTGCCAACGCGGCGCCGCGCGCCCAGGTCGCCCAGGGCGTGACCGCGGCGCTGCGCTCGGACCAGACGCCGCCTTTCCCGCAAATGGTCGGCCAGATGTTCGGCCAGAGCGACCCGAACCAGCGCGCCGGCATGCTCAACCAGCTGATCGGCGGCCTCGGCCCTGGCCTGCTGAGCTCGATCGCAGGCGGCGCGCTGGGCAATATCTTCGGCGGCGGCAACAACAACGCCCAGCCGCATATTACTCCTGAACAGGCCGCCAAAATGACGCCTGAGCAGGTACAGGAAATCGCGGCCAAGGCCGAGAACGAGAATCCGGGCATCGTGGACCGCATGGGCGACTTCTATGCGGAAAACCCTACCCTGGCGAAAGCCATCGGCGGCGCTGCACTCGCCATCGTACTGGGCCAGGTCGCACAAGGCATGCGTCGTTAAACCAACCAATCAGGAGAAAAATACCATGGGTATCCTCAGCAATATTTTCCGCAAGATCTTCCCTTCCTCGCACCCCGCCGCGGCACAAGCCAAGCCGCAGGCCACGCCAGGCTCGATGCAATCGCAGCCAACCCAGACCGCCCAGCAGACCGCGCCGCAGGCTGCGCCCCGCCCTGCTGCACCGCCGCCGGCCGCGCCGATGGAGATGGTCGACGTGGAAGCGATCCTTAACAAGATGGCCCAGTCGGCCGGCGAGCCGCTCAACTGGCGCTCCTCGATCGTCGACCTGCTCAAGCTCCTGAACCTCGACAGCAGCCTGCAGTCGCGCAAGGAACTGGCGCAAGAGCTCGACTACAAAGGCGACATGAGCGATTCGGCCTCGATGAACATCTGGCTGCACCGCCAGGTGATGAACCGCCTCGCGGCCAACGGCGGCAAGGTGCCTGCCGACCTGCGCGACTAAGCGTTCGTCCGTTTTTTTGCTGGCGTTGCCCTGCCTCTGCGCGGGGCGATGCCGCGCATCCCTTGCCGGGATTGCGTTCTTGACCATGCCATGCGCGCGTGGAATACTCCGGTGCAAGCCAATTCGGCACTCCTCACCTGAGACTCTCCCATGAAATTATTGATTGCCTTGCTGCTCGTATCCGGACCTGTGTTGGCCGATGAAGCCGCGTTCTTCCGTTGCCGCGACATCAGCGACGACAGCAAGCGGCTGGCCTGTTATGACGCGGTCAAAAAGCCGACCGCAGCGCAGAAGCGCGAGCTGCAGGAGCAGGCGTTCGGGCTGGCGCCGAAGCGGCCTGAGATCGAGACGATCCAGAGCCACATTCCCGGCGGGTTCGAGGGCTGGCAAGCTGAGCAACGGATCAGGCTGGCGAATGGCCAGGTGTGGCAGGTAGTCGACGACAGCGAAGGCGTTGTCATCGGGAAGGATTTGAAGGCCACCGTGGCGCGCGGCGCGATGGGAGCGATGTATATGGAGATTGACGGCGCGCGCAAGTCGCCGCGGGTCAAGCGGGTGAAGTAGTCGCGGCAGTCAGGCTAATGCGGCGGATGCGCGGATAAGTGCGCAGCACGCATCCGCCGTTTTTCGTTGAACAGCCAATACCCGCAGATCAGAAGTAGCTCAGCCCCAACGCCGCGCGCACCTCGTCGGCCGTCTTCGCCGCCACTTCGCGCGCCTTCATGGTGCCGTCCTTCAGCACCTGCATCACATAGCCCTTGTCCTGCGCCAGCGCTTCGCGGCGCGCGCGGATCGGCGCCAGCATTTCCTGCAGCACCACTTCCAGGCGCTTCTTGACGATGCTGTCACCCAGCCCGCCACGCACGTAGTGCGCCTTCATCTCGGCCAGCGCATCCTTCTCGGTGTCAAACGCGTCGAGATACATGAACGCCACGTTGCCTTCGAGGTGCCCCGGGTCCTGCACGCGCAGGTGCAGCGGATCGGTGTAGACCTGCTTGACCGCCGCGCGGATCTCGTCGGCCGTCGCGCCCAGGTTGATCGTATTGCCGAGCGATTTGCTCATCTTGGCCTTGCCGTCAATGCCGGGCAGGCGGCCGATCTCCGGCACCAGCGCCTT
This sequence comes from Massilia agrisoli, assembly GCF_020831365.1. Taxonomy (GTDB): domain Bacteria; phylum Pseudomonadota; class Gammaproteobacteria; order Burkholderiales; family Burkholderiaceae_D; genus Telluria_A; species Telluria_A agrisoli. The sequence goes on along the minus strand of NZ_JAJHPV010000004.1, from coordinate 505,259 downwards.
CGCCTCCACCAGGATCTCGCAGTTATACATGCGGTTGAATTTGCGGACGATTTCGTTGGTCTGCTCGATCATCGGAATCTGGTCTTCGCCCACCGGCACCAGGCTCGCCTTGAATGCGGTGATGTCGGCAGCCTGGCTGGCCGGATACGTGAGGAAGCCGGCCGGGATGTCGCGCTCGAAGCCACGATGGCGGATTTCTTCCTTGACCGTCGGGTTGCGCTCCAGCCGTGCGACGGTAACCAGGTTCAGATAATAGAATGTCAGTTCTGCCAACTCTGGGATCTGGGACTGAATCAGGATCGTCGTCAACGCCGGGTCGATGCCGACCGCCATATAGTCGAGCGCAACTTCAACGACGTTGCGGTGGACTTTGTTGATGTCGTCCATGTTGTCGGTCAGCGCCTGGGCGTCGGCCAGCATCACGAATTGCTGATAACTATGTTGATAGGCAACGCGGTTGCGCAGGCTGCCCACAAAGTGGCCAAGGTGCAGCGGACCTGTCGGGCGATCACCCGTCAGGATGACCGGAAGGTTGTTTGTCTGGTTCGGCGTTGTCATCGTAAATCCTCTGGATTGCCCCGATGCTGCCGCGCCAACAAAAACGCCGCCCAATCGAGGCGGCGTTTGAAAGCATCACATTGCTGTGGAACGGCCGCGCGCTGTCAGCGACGCCACCAGATAGCAAATTGTGAGCGGAAAAAGTTCATGCCAGCATCGTTACAGAGTAGCCGCTTTCTGTCAAGAACAGAACACCGATGCCAACAACGCGAACTTTCGAGTTTTGCGTGGCATCTAAATTAATAAGTTTCCCAATAAAAACAAGGCGTTTCGCCGCCGCGGAAACTTCCGAATAACCAACCGGCTGAATTCATGAACAACATTAACAAGCTTGAACCAACCGCGCCGCTCGAACTGTGGGGCGGCCTTGAATGCACAGTCAACCGCGTCTACGACGATTTTCACAGCCAGATGGACCGCAACGGCCATGCCCACCGGCTCGACGACATAGCCCAATTCGCTGCTCTCGGTATCCGCGCGATCCGCTACCCTATCCTGTGGGAGCGCACCGCGCCCGACGGCGTTGCCGCCGCCGACTGGGAATGGCCGGACGAGCGCCTGCCTGCCCTGCGCGACGCCGGCATCAACCCGATCGTCGGCCTGGTGCACCACGGCAGCGGCCCGCGCCACACCAGCCTGGTCGATCCGGCCTTCGCGCCCCAGCTGGCCGAATATGCCGGCGCGGTGGCCGCCCGCTACCCCTGGGTCGAGTACTACACCCCGGTCAACGAACCGCTGACCACCGCACGCTTCTCCGGCCTGTACGGGCTGTGGTATCCGCACGGCCGCGACGACCTGACCTTTTTGCGGGCCCTGCTGATCCAGTGCCGCGGCGTGGTGCTGTCGATGCGCGAAATCCGCAAGCACAACCCCGGCGCCAAGCTGGTGCAGACCGATGACCTCGGAAAAACCTACAGCACCCATGAAATGGCCGAGGCCGCGGCGTTCTATAACGAACGGCGCTGGCTGGGCTGGGACCTGCTGTGCGGCATGGTCGGCCCCGGGCACGCGCTGTGGAATTACATGATCCAGAGCGGCGTTGCGGAAGCGGACATCCTCTGGTTCCGCGACAATCCCTGCCCTCCGGACATCATCGGCGTCAATTACTACGTCACCAGCGAGCGCTGGCTTGACCACCGGCCTGAGCGCTTCCCTGAACATCATCGCGGCAACATCGGTGGCGTGCCCTGCGCCGACATCGAATGCGCGCGCGTGCTGGCAACGCCGACGGCCGGTATCGGCCCCCTGCTGCAGGAAGCCTGGGACCGCTACCAGATTCCGCTGGCGGTGACCGAGGCGCACATCGACGCCAACCGCGAAGACCAGCTGCGCTGGCTGCTGGAGATCTGGGAAGCAGGCAAACAGGCCCAGCTGAACGGCGTGGACATCCGCGCAATCACCGTCTGGGCGCTGCTCGGCTCGTTCGACTGGAACAGCCTGGTCACCCGCAACCACGGGTATTACGAATCCGGCCCGTTCGACGTGCGCTCGCCGCAGCCGCGGCCGACGGCGCTGGCGCGCATGATGCGCGAACTGGCCGACGGCGCCCCGCTGTCGCATCCGGTATTGCGGGGCCAGGGCTGGTGGCGCCGCTCCAGCCGCTTCGTGTGCCAGCCGGTGGCCACGCCGCAGGCGCTGACCTCGATCTCGGCCGACGGGCACCGCCTGGTGGGCAAGGAAGCGCGGCCCATCCTGATTACCGGCGCGACCGGCACCCTGGGCCGCGCGTTTGCCCGCCTGTGCCGCGAGCGCAGCCTGGCCTACCAGCTGCTCAGCCGACACGACATGGACATCGCCGACCCCGATTCGGTCGAGCGCGCAATGGACCGCTACAAGCCGTGGGCGGTCGTCAACGCGTCGGGCTACGTGCGGGTGGACGATGCCGAGAACGACATCGAGCGCTGCTTCCGCGAGAATGCGCACGGGCCGGCAGTGCTGGCTGCCGCGTGCGCGCGCCATGGTGTGCACCTGACCACCTTCTCCAGCGACCTGGTGTTCGACGGGCGCCAGAACGATCCGTACGTGGAAAGCGACGTGGTTTCGCCCATCAACATCTACGGCAAGAGCAAGGTTGCGGCGGAAACGTCGGTGCTGGAGCGCCATCCGGGTTCCCTGGTGGTGCGCACCAGTTCGTTCTTCGGGCCGTGGGACCAGCATAACTTCGTCAACCAGGCGCTGGCGGCGCTGGGCAGCGGCGATGCCTTCCAGGCAGCCAGCGACATCATCGTGTCGCCGACCTACGTGCCGGACCTGGTCAACACCTGCCTCGACCTGATGATCGACCGCGAATGCGGCGTCTGGCACCTGACCAACGGCCACCCGATCACCTGGGTGGAGCTGGCCAACAAGGCAGCGGCGCTGGCTGGCGTTGATGCGAGCCGGCTGGAGGCGCAGCCGGGATCCTCGATCGCCTACATTGCGCCGCGGCCGCTGTACACGGCGCTGCATAGCGAGCGCGCGATGTTGCTGCCAAGCCTGGATGATGCGCTGGGCAGGTTCCTGCACCAGCGCGGCGAGCCGATGCAGGATGAGATGGCCTGCTATCCGGAGCCGATGGCCAGGTAAGGCCGTCATGCAGGGGGAATCGCGAAGCGCTTCCCCGCTTTGGCGCTTGTAACGGCGGATGCGCGCTCCGCGCTTATCCGCCCTGCGGCCCTGGCAGGTCGCGTAGGGCGGATAAGGCCGAAGGCCGCATCCGCCGCCCTCGCACTCAGTGCAAGTGCTCGCGCACGTACTGCTCGATATCCTGCCCCTCAAACCAGGCGATGTCCTTCGGAATTTCTTCCGTCACAGCCCGTTTCGCCTGCTCGCCCAGGTTCGCGCGCATCAAGCCCAGGAACTTTGGCGGCGCAATCACGCACAGCGAGTCAAACCGCTTGTCGTCGCAGGCCTTGTCGATATAGCGGCTGACCTGCTTGGAAAACAGCTCTACGTCGTGTTCGACCGGTGTCTGTTGTGGTTGAGAAGTGTTGCGCTGCAGGCCGCGTCCGCTGAAGTTTTGTCCTTCGGCATCGGTCTGGACTTCACGTCCGTCCTGGCGCCCTTCCGGATTGATCATGTCCTCGATCTCGCGCAGCTTTTCATTGCTGTCGTCCATCTCGAAAATTCGCGCACGGCTCGAATCGGCCGCGATAACCCAAGTGGTTTGCATACGCTTCTCCTTTTCTCGACCAGGCAACCGCGCCTGTTAATTGCAGTGTAGTCAGGGTCGAAAAAACGCGGCGCAGCTTAGGCGTCTGGCGCCCGTATAGAATAGGCATGTGGGTGGCGGTTGTTTTGCTTGCCCGTCGCGACCAACCAGAACAAAAGGCCTAACCCCGTGCAAGAGCAACACGCGTTCCCGTTCCTGCGGGAGATTCTCCTGTTCCTGACCCTTGCAGGAATCCTGATCCCATTGCTGCAGCGTTTCCGCATCAGCCAGGTCCTCGGTTTCCTTGCGGTGGGCGCCCTGCTCGGCCCGTTCGGCCTGGCTTTGCTTGCCGATGACATTGCCTGGCTCGGCTACCTGACTTTCCCGAATTCGGATGGCGTCAAACTGCTGGGCGAACTGGGCGTCATCTTCCTGATGTTTATGATCGGACTGGAGCTGTCGGCCGCGCGCTTATGGGCATTACGTAAATGGGTCTTCGGCGCGGGCGTTGCCCAGGTGTGCATCTGCGCGGCCCTGATCGGCGGCGCCGTGCTGCTGCTCGGCCATCCGGTGGAAACCGCGATCATCCTCGGCCTGGTGCTGTCCTTGTCCTCCACCGCGGTGGTCATGCAACTGATGAACGAAAGCCACACGGCCACCACGCCACTGGGGCTGGCCGGGTTTTCAGTGCTGATGCTGCAAGATCTTGCGGTGGTGCCGCTCCTGATCCTGATCGGCGCCATGAGCAACAGCAGCGGCGGCGACCCGACCTGGCTGATCGGCGGGGCCATGCTCAAGGCTGGCATCGCCATCACCCTGATCTACCTGCTCGGCGGGCGCCTGCTGCATCCCTTGTTCCGCACGTTTGCGCGCCAGCGCCAGCCGGATGTGTTCATGGCGCTGATCCTGCTGGCCGCGCTGGGCATCGCCGGGCTGTCCGCCCTGGCCGGCCTGTCGATGGCGCTGGGCGCGCTGATCGCCGGCCTGCTGCTGGCCGAAACCGAGTTCAAGCACGAGACCGAAATGATGATCGAGCCCTTCAAGGGGTTGCTGATGGGCTTGTTCTTCATGACCGTCGGCATGGGCATGGACGTGCGCCAGATTGCGCTCAATCCATTGTGGCTGGCGGGGGCCGTGCTGGGCCTGGTGGCCATCAAGGCCTCGGTCGTGGCAGCCCTGTTCCGCTACGGCGGCCTTGGACGGGGGCGCGCGATCGAAGGCGGGCTCATGCTTGCCCAGGGCGGCGAATTCGCCTTCATCGTGATCGCCTACGCCATGGCCGGCAAGCTGGTTGCGCCCGAACTCGGCCAGCTGGTGATGCTGGCCGTCGGCCTCAGCCTGTTCATTACGCCCGTGCTTACCCGCATCGGCCGCATGATCGGCGACAACTGGGAGCACCAGCAAGACGCGCTGCTGGCCGCCAGGGACGGCGTGGCGCTGGAGCAGGTGCGCGACCGCATCATCATCGCCGGCTACGGGCGCGTCGGCCAGCAGTTGGGCAAGTTGCTCACAACGCAGAACATTCCCTTTGTCGCATTCGAGAACAATGCCAAGCTGGTCGCCAAGATGCGCGCGCTCGACTTGCCGGTATTTTTCGGTGACGCGTCGCGCACCGAATTGCTGCGCCGGGTCGATGCCGGCTCCGCCCCGGCCATCGTGCTGACCATGGACCACCCCATGGCGGCGCTGCAGGCCGTGCGCGGGATCCGCCGCGAGTTCCCCGATGTGCCGCTGCTGGCCCGCTCGCGCGACGCGCGCCATGCGCTGGCGCTCAAGCAGGCCGGCGCGACGACGGTCGTTCCGGAAACGCTGGAAGCGAGCCTGCAGCTGTCGGCTTCGGTGCTTGAAACGATGGGCCTGGACGAAGCGGATATCGACCGCATCGTCGATGACGAACGCGACCTGTTCAGCGCTACCCTGGCCAGGAACGCCCAGCTTGGGCAGTCGCAAAGGCAGCTATAATCGCTGCCTGAATTGCAACGAGAAGCCGACCTCATGACCCAAGAAACTCCGAAGGCGCTTGGCCACATCCGCGTGCTTGACCTGTCGCGCGTGCTGGCCGGGCCGTGGTGCTCGCAGAACCTCGCCGACCTCGGCGCAGACGTGATCAAGATCGAACGGCCCGGCGCCGGCGACGACACGCGCGCCTGGGGTCCGCCGTACGCCAGGGATGCCGAAGGCAACAACACCAGCGAGTCCGCCTACTACCTGTCGGCCAACCGCGGCAAACGGTCCGTCACGGTGGACATCGCCAGCAGCGAAGGCCAGGCGATCCTGCGCGAACTGGCGCGCGACGCCGATGTCGTACTTGAGAATTACAAGGTCGGCCAGCTAAAGCGCTACGGCCTCGACTACGCCAGCCTGAAGGAAATCAATCCCGGCATCGTGTACTGCTCGGTCACCGGCTTCGGCCAGGACGGCCCGTACGCGCACCGCGCCGGCTATGACTTCTTGATCCAGGGCATGGGCGGGCTGATGTCGGTCACCGGCGAGCGCGACGACCTGCCGGGCGGCGGCCCGCAGAAAGCGGGCGTGGCGATCACCGACCTGATGACCGGCATGTACGCCACCGTGGCGGTGCTTGCCGCGCTGATGCACCGCGACCGCACCGGCGAAGGCCAGCATATCGACATGGCCTTGCTCGACACGCAGGTGGCGATGCTGGCCAACATGGGCAGCAACTACCTCAACAGCGGCAAGCCGCCCAAGCGCTGGGGCAATGCGCACGCCAACATCGTCCCCTACCAGACCTTCGCCTGTGCGGACGGCCACATCATTGTTGCCACTGGCAATGACGGTCAGTACCAGAAATTCGTCGAAGCGGGCAACCGGCCCGACCTCGGCGCCGACCCGCGTTTTGCCAGCAACCCGTTGCGCGTGCAGAACCGCGATGTGCTGGTGCCCTTGCTGGCCGAGATGGTCAAGACGCGCAGCCGCGACGAATGGATCAGCCAGCTCGAAGAAGTGGGCGTGCCATGCGGCCCCATCAATGACCTGGCCGATGTGTTCAACAACCCGCAGGTAAAAGCACGCGAAGTCGCCATCGAGATGGACCATCCCGCCGCCGGCAAGGTGAAGCTGGTGCGCAGCCCGATGAAGATGTCGGCAACACCGGCCATGGCCGAGCTGCCGCCGCCGATGCTGGGCCAGCACACCGACGAGGTGCTGCGTGAACTGCTGGGACGCAACGAGACAGAGATCGCAGCCTTGCGTGGCAAGGGCGTCATCTGAGCAAGCGCCTTTAGTGGCGGGATGCGCTACGCATCCCGCCAACAAACGGCTTAGTGGAGTTGGTGTTTCAGGTCCGACAGCTGGTCGTGTACCCTTGTAATTGCTTCAGCCACCCGTGGCGTGACTGCCCCCTGGCTGCGGCAGACGCGCTTGGCCTCGTCCCCAATCGATTCCAGGTCGTCCACGCACTGGCGGATGCGCGACTCGTCCTGCGACTGGATCACCTGCTGCGCCCTGCTCGATTCGCGGTCGAGCTTCTGGATGCACTCCTTGAGTTCCGGCGAGGTCCCGGTTTCTGCTTGCAAGGTTTGCGACGCTTGTCCAATTGCCTGTTGAATACTGCTGAACCTCTGTTGGATTTCCGATGATTGCAACATTTCAGCCTCCATACGTAAGCTGGCACTGAAGTGTGCCAATTTATTAGATCGCCTTTTGCGCAGGAAGGTTCGGAAAAGTTGGCGCTGCGGCCAGCGGCGCCAGGCCGCGCAGGCGTACCGCGATCAGCATGCCAAGACCGAGCATAACCAGGAGCACGGACACGACGCCGGTCCACGCCCAGCCGCCCCAGGCCAGCCCCGCCAGCCAGCCGATCAGGCTCGAACCCAGGTAATAGAAGAACAGGTAGAGCGCGGAGGCTAGCGCCTGCGGTGCGCGCGCGCGCCGGCCAACCCAGCTGCTGGCAACCGAATGCGAAGCGAAGAAGCCGAAGGTGGCCAGGCCCATGCCGGCAACGACAACGATGAGCGTAGCCGACAAGGTCAGCGCCAGCCCGGCCATCGTCGCCGCCATCATCATCCACAGCACGTTGCGGCGGCCCATGCGGTCGGCCAGCCTGCCCGCCCACACCGAGCTGAACATTCCGACCAGGTAGAGCACCGACAGCAAGCCGACGGCGCTTTGTCCAAGCCCGAACGGCGCTGCCAGCAGGCGGTAGCTGATGTAGTTATACAAGCTGACGAACACGCCCATCAGCAGGAAGCCCAGCGCGAACAGCCACGGCAGGCCGTCGTCGCGAAGATGCATGCGCGCGCCCTCCAGCAATGCCTTTGCTCCGGGCCGCCCTGGACGGAAGTTGTTCGACGCGGGCAGGCTGCGCCAGAATTCCCAGCCCGCGTACAGCCCTGCCACGCCGAGGCCGAACAGCGCGAAGCGCCACGACGAATAATCGGCGACCACCGACGTGAGCACGCGCGACAGCATGCCGCCCAGCGCGGAGCCGCCGATGTACATGCCGATCGATACGCCGAGCGACTGGGGGGCGATCTCCTCGCCCAGGTAAGCCATCGCCACGGCCGGCATGCCGCCCAGCGCCACGCCGAGCAGCGCGCGCAGGACCAGCAGCTGGGTGAAATCCTGGGCGAAGGCGCACAGCAGCGTAAAGGCGCCGCCGCCGATCATCGAGGCAGTCATCAAGGCCTTGCGGCCGACCCGGTCCGACAACGCCCCACCGAGCACCAGCGAGACCGCCATCGCCAGAGTTGAAATCGACAGCACCCAGCTGCTCTCGGCCGCGCTCAAGGTGAACTGCTGCGCCATCAGGGGCATCAGGGGCTGCACGCAATACAGCAGCGCGAAAATCGAAAAACCGCCGAACAACATGCCGCGGTTGATGCGTTTGACCCGTGCGCTGTCGGGGATGGCTGGGCTTGGCATGGCTGGTTCCTGCAATGTGATCGTGGAGCGATCTTAGGATTGCGCATTAATACTGTCCAATATATATTTCAGGTTCAATTCATCTATCAAATCAATTAGTCATGGAACTTCGGCACCTCCGCTACTTCATCGCTGTCGCCGAAGAGCTGCATTTCACGCGGGCGGCCGAGCGCCTGCACATCGGGCAGCCGCCGCTCAGCCAGGCGATCCAGGCGCTGGAAGCGGACATTGGCGCGCAGCTGTTCGCGCGCACCAAGCGTTCGGTGCGGCTGACCGAGGCGGGCAAATTGTTTTTGACGGATGCGCGGCGCATCCTGGCGCTGTCGGAACAGGCGGGGGAAACGGCCCGCCGCGCCGAACGGGGCGAGGCCGGTGAGCTGCGCATCGGCTTCACGTTTTCGACGCCGCTGACGCCGCTGTTTGCAGCCGTGATCAACCGCTACCGGCGCGCCTACCCGCACGTGACCCTGACCTTGCATGAGTTGGCGACGCTGCGCCAGCTGGACGGATTGGCCCAGCGGACCCTGGACCTCGGTTTCATCCGCCCGCCAGACCGTGGCCATGCTGATGAACTGAAGCTGACCCCGATGCGGCAGGACCCGCTGGTGGCGGTGCTGTCGACCGCCTCGCCGCTTGCGCGCAAGAAGAAGATCGAGATGCGCGAGCTGAAGGCGATGCCGTTCGTGATGTATCCGCCCGGCGCGGGGACCGGGATCTACCCGCAGATTTTCCGGCTGTGCCGCGAGGCCGGGTTCGTGCCGCATGTGGCGCTGGAGGCGGGAGAGGCGTCGACGATCATCGGGCTGGTCGCGGCCGGGTGCGGCGTGTCGCTGCTGCCGAAGTCCTTCGACCGGATCAGGATGGATGGCGTGTGCTACCGGCCGATTGCCGATCAGGCGGCAACGACGACCTTGCTACTGGCACAGCGGGGCGACGAGGTGTCGCCGCTGGTGGAGGCGTTTGTGGCGCTGGCCATGGAGGCGGCGCGCGAGTGATGGGACGCCAACGCACTTCGGCGGATGACGGCCTTCGGCCTTTTCCGCCCTACCACCACGAGGCGTCGACGTAGGGCGGAAGAGGCCGAAGGCCGTCATCCGCCGCATCAGACGCAGCCGCATTCCACTTACCGCAGGGCGCATCCGCATGCATACCGCGAACCTTACTTCGGCTTGCCCTTTGACGACCAGTACACGCTGGCGATCTTCCACTTCCCATCCACGCCCTTGAGCATCTGCCACGCTTCCAGCCCGTGGTTGATGACCTCGTCGCCAATCCGGAAATCAAAATCGAACAGTACGAACGCCACGTGCCTGTCCTGCGTGATCCTGACGTTGTAGAAGCGCTCTTCAACCACCTTCTTTTCGCTCTTGATGAATTCGGCGAACGACGGATAGCCGTAGGGATTGAGGCCGTCGAAATTGACGTCGACGTTCTCCCGCACCTTCGCGACCACGGCCGGACTGGCCGGGCTGGCCCACAAGACGTTCGAATTGAACATCAGCGACGACAGCAGCTTGATGTCTTTCGACTTGAGCGCGGACTGGAAATCCTGCACGACCTTGTTGATGGCCGCAATATCTTCCGGCGTGCTTTCATAACGCCCCACGTGCGAGGGCACGTCGGCGGCAAGCACAGGGGAGCACATCAGGGCGGCGGCGAGGAACGCGGCGCGGAAGGAAAGGGACATCGGACACTCCTGGTTGACTGGAGCGCCGATGCTATCGCGGGGTTAAGCAATAAGCAACTGCTAGTTACTATGCATAATCCGCATCGAGCTCCGAACCCGCATAGTTCTCCAGCTCGGCGAACAGGGTCTTCATCGAGGCGCGGCTCTGGATTTTCTGGATAACCGTGCAGTGCTCGCGGTAGGAGGCGATGCGTTCGGCCAGCACGGCCTGGTGCTGGGCCGGTACCTTGGCCATCAGCTCGGCCCAGCCGGCTTCGTAGTCGGGCTTGTTCTTGCGGACCGACGAGACCAGCCGCTCGAAGTCCTTCTGGCCGGTGCGCGCGACGATGCGCCCTCCCCCTTCGATCGCGAAGATGACCGCCAGCGCAATCACGCCTTCGGCATTCAGGTCGGCGTCATTGATCGGGCCTTCGTAGTGATGGCGGCGCAGCCAGTTGGCGGCGCGCACGATCGCCTGCACGCCCTTGCGCTGGACCAGCTGGAGCTCGTAGCGCTCCGGCCCCGACCAGTTCTGGTTCGGGTCGGCGCTGCAGATGTCGACGAACAGCTCTTTCAGCCTGCGCTGCATGTAGACCGGGTCGTTGTCGTATTCGCCCACCAGCGAGTCTTCGGGCAGCGCGGCGAGGTCGCGGATCATGCGGAAGCCCACCTGGAACGCGTGCTCCGCGCCCTCCTCGACCAGGTAGTCGAGCGCGGCTTCTTCGTCGCCGTCTTCGACGTCGTGCTCAATCCCGAGCGAGACGCAGCCGACCGTCAGGAAGTAGGCGCGCTGGATGCCTTCGGCGGTGCGGTCGTTGGTGAACTTCTCGGCGACCATCGCGGTGATGCCGGCCAGTTCATCGGCCAGGATCGCCGGTTCATCGCCGTTGTCGCCGGCGCCGAAACAGCGGATCGCGCGCACCAGGCGCGGCAAGCGTTCTACTACAAGTGCTGGCAGCATTGGCGATTCCGCGTTCACGAGAAGATGTCGGTGCCGAGGCTCTTGCGCGATCCGCGCTTGGGCACGGTGCTGCGCGCGGACGGCACTTGCTTGCGCAGGCGGTACAGCAGCTCGCGCGTCGAGCGCTGCAGGAACTGCGGCTCGTCGTCCGGATCGTCGGAGAACTCGGCGTCGGCCAGGTCGGCGCTGTGGCGGAAATCGGGGAACAGCTCGAACAAGGCGCGGTCCCAGCCGTCTTCATTGGCCTTCACCAGCTCCACCGCCAGCGGGATGATGTCGCTGTCGGAGGAAGAATGCGCGGTGATGTACGAGCCTTTCGAGATCACTTCGCCGGCCAGTTCGAGGATGTCCTTGGGCGCCATCGAAAACAGGATGGCGAACGCGGTCGCGCCGTAATCGGTGGCCGAGGCTTCGGCCAGCAGCGCGTGGCGGCGCTCTTCGTCGTCGGTCGAAAACACCACGCCGTGGATGTGCGCGAACAGCGATTCGGCCACGCGCTCCGGGTCGTCCTCGATCATCTCTTCGGACCAGGTGGCGGCGATGAAGGCCAGGCTGTCGGCCCACGCCTTGGGCGGCACCAGGAGGGTCGCCAGCGAGGTTTTGCCGCCGTCGAAACCGGACAGGTGCAGCGCCGTCACTTGCGGCGGCAGGGTGCCGAGCACCTCGGAGACCACCAGGTCGCCGTGGGTTTCAGCCGCCTCGGAGAACGCCTGCTCGGCATGGCCCAGCGAGCCGGCCAGTACCAGTTCGGTGACTTGTTTCGACAGTGCGGGCAGGTAGGTTTTTTCGGTCATTATTGGTCTCCGTCCTGGTCGAACATCTGCGCGAAGTCGTCGGTGGCGCCGCTGTCGTCGTCGTCCACATCGTCGCCGTCGTCGTTCTCGCCCAGCTTGTCGAACGAGTGGTCTTCTTCATCCCACAGGCGCGGGTTCTTGAACAGGAATGCGGTGATGATGGCCTGGCGCGCCAGGTCAGGGTGGTTGTCGGTCATCGCCGCGTACATGGCGGCGCCTTCGCCGTCGCACGAGGCCATCGCGAACACCTTGGCCGGGTCGCCGCCGCCATCGTAGTCGGCCGCTTCGCGCAGCAATCCTTTGGGATTGCTGAAGCTGATGCGGTCGACCAGCGCGAAGCTCATCATGTTGACGTCTTCAATGCCGCCGCCATCGGTGTATTCGCCGACCAGCGCATCGACCATCATGTCGTAGTTCTTGCGGTTAGGCGGATCGCCCAAAATGCCGTCGATCTGGCCGCCAAGCTCGCGCGACTGGTAGGCAAATTCGGGATGTACTTTTGTCATGATAAAAATCCTGTTGGTGGTGCGTGTGTCCGGAAAAAAAAGCGCCGCATGGCGTCGCCAGCAGGTTCAAGCCGGGAGCGTGACCCCGTTCAGCTGGAACAGCGAGCGCCACAGCTCGTAGGCTTCGGCCTCGGCATCGAGGATGATGCGGTGGTTGACGCTCTGGTCGTACTCCTCGCGCTTGGCGCGGTCGGACAAGATTTCATAGGCCTTGGCGACGCTCTTGAAGCGCACCGCCGCGGCGGGCGCGTCGTTGCGGTCGGGGTGGTAGCGCATCGCCAGCGAACGGTAGACCTTTTTGATCTCTTCGTCGCTGGCATTCGGCGCCACGCCCAACACCGCATATAAATTTTCCAATCGAAACCCCCGGCTATCGGACAACACAAGTAAAGCGAGATTATCCTATAGATCACCCCCGGCTGTCAGGGTTGGCGCGCGGGGGCTGCGCGTACGGTAAAATGTGGCAACCTGATTCCAACACATCCATTTCAATGAGCAACGATAAAAACAAAGCCGACGCGGCCCCAGCCGCGCCGACGTCGAACTTCCTGCGCGCCATCATCGACAACGACATCGCCGCCGGCACCCATGTCCGCGCTGGCCTGCCGCAGGTCATCACGCGCTTCCCGCCCGAGCCGAACGGCTACCTGCACGTGGGCCACGCCAAGTCGATCTGCCTCAATTTCGGCCTGGCGCGCGACTACCAGGGCCTGTGCCACCTGCGTTTCGATGACACCAACCCGGCCAAGGAAGAGCAGGAATACGTCGACACCATCATCGACAGCGTCAAGTGGCTGGGCTTCTCGTGGGAGCAGGAAGGCAAGGACCACCTGTACTACGCCAGCGACTACTTCGACAAGCTGTACGAGATGGCCGAGTACCTGATCAGCGCCGGCTTCGCCTACGTCGACAGCCAGAGTGCGGAAGACATGGCCAAAAACCGCGGCAACTTCGGTACGCCGGGCACCAATTCGCCGTTCCGCAACCGCCCTGCCGAGGAATCGCTGGCAATCTTCCGCGATATGAAGGCCGGCAAGTACAAGGATGGCGAGCATATCCTGCGCGCCAAGGTCAGCGAAGACGCGATGGCCTCGCCCAACATGAACCTGCGCGACCCGGCCATTTACCGGATCCGCCACGCCCACCACCACCGCACGGGCGACGACTGGTGCATCTACCCGATGTACGACTACACGCACCCGATCTCGGATGCGCTGGAGAACATCACCCACTCGCTGTGCACGCTCGAGTTCCAGGACCACCGCCCGTTCTACGACTGGCTGCTGGCCACCCTGGCCGAAGGCGGCTTCTTCCAGCAGCCGGTGCCGCGCCAGTACGAATTCGCGCGCATGAACCTGACCTACGTAGTCACCAGCAAGCGCAAGCTGCGCCAGCTGGTCGACGAGAACATCGTGTCCGGCTGGGACGATCCCCTGATGCCGACCATCGTCGGCCTGCGCCGCCGCGGCTACACGCCGGAATCGATCCAGCTGTTCTGCGAGCGCATCGGCGTGTCGAAGGCGGACGGCTGGATTGACATGAGCACCCTGGAAGGCAGCCTGCGCGACGACCTCGACCCGAAAGCGCCGCGCGCCGCCGCCGTGCTGCGCCCGTTGAAGCTCATCATCGACAACTTCCCGGAAGGCGAGTCGGTCGACTGCAGCGCCCCGGTCCACCCGCACCTGCCGGAACTGGGCAACCGCAGCTTCCCGATCACGAAAAACCTGTGGATCGAACAGGAAGACTTCATGGAAGTGCCGGTGAAAGGCTACTTCCGCCTGTTCCCGCCGAGCGGCGAGACGGCCGGCAGCCGCGTGCGCCTGCGTTACGGCTACGTGATCGAATGCACCGGCTTCGACAAGGATGCCGACGGCAATGTAATCGCCGTGCATGCGAACTACTTTGAAGACAGCAAGTCGGGTACCGAAGGCGCCAACACCTACAAGGTCAAGGGCAACATCCACTGGGTGTCGGCCGACGCCGCGCTCGAAGCCGAAGTACGCCTGTACGACCGCCTGTTCACCGACCCCAACCCGGACGCCGGCGGCAAGGACTTCAAGCTGGCGCTGAACCCGAACGCGCTGGAAGTGGTCACCGCGTACCTCGAACCGGGCATGAAGGATGCCGTGGGCGACCAGCGCTTCCAATTTGAACGCCACGGCTATTTCGTCGCCGACCGCGTCGATTCCACGCCGGGCAAGCCGGTGTTCAACCGGATCACCACCCTCAAGGACAGCTGGGCGAAGTAACCGAGTGTTACTGTTAGAATCCCGCCCCGGACGCGCGCCGCGGCGGGATTTTTTTCGCGTAAACCCGCCGAACCGTTGCGATTTCTAACAACCTATCAGGTTTGCTAGGTACGTAACGTGCCAACACTCGTTACCGTTAGTAACGATGCAATTGACATGCCACATATGCAAAACTGCACTACTCTCCCTCTTGAACCCCGGTTGACGCCATGCCCCTGAAGCCCGCTCAACTGCACAGGTTTTCCAGGTTAAAACCGTTGCGGATGGGCGCCCTGATCTCGTCCTGCGTCGGGTTGTTGTTCTACGTTGCAACAACGCAGTTTATTGAAAGCGATTCGCGCGAGCGCTTTGCCAACCACGCCCGCAATGCACAGAAGACCATCGTGGCGCGGGTGAAGTCTTATACCGATGTGTTGCGGGGAGCGGCAAGCCTGTTCAGGACCGGCGAGAACATCAGCCGCGCCCAGTTCCACGAATATGCCGAAGGCCTGGCACTGCGCGATACCTTCCCGGCGATTCATACAATCAATTACGCCGAGTACGTCACGCAAGCCGGGCGGCCGGCGTTCGAGCAGCGCATGCGCGCTGAACAGGTCGCCAACCCCGGGCTGCCGCTGTCCGCCAGGATCAGGCCCAACGGCGCCGAACAGGCGCGTGCCCGCGAATCGTATTGCGTTGTCACCTTCATCGAGCCAAGTTCCGCCACCACCTCGGCATTCGGCCTGGACCTGCACACCAATGCCTATGTCGAGCAAATCATGCTTGCCACCCGGGATTCCGGCCAGATGATGAATTCAGGTACGCCGATCCTGGCCATCTCGTCACCGAACCATGTTTTTCTCGGCCTGCGCCTTCCGGTATACCGCCCTGGCGCCACGCTCGACACCATCGCGCAGCGGCGCGCCGCTTACCGCGGATCGGTTGGTATTGCATTCAGCGTGCCCCAGCTGGTGCAGGGGGTGCTGGCCGAAATGCCGGTCAACAATGTACGCATGACCCTGCTGGACCAGGACCTCCCGGAACCCGGCGGCGCGCCGGTATCGCCCGCTTCCATGCGCATCCTGTTCGATAGTTCGGGTGAATTGAACGTGTTTCCCGACGAGGCCGACCCGCGACGCTTCACGACCACGCTGCCGGTCAATTTCCACGGCCGTCCATGGAAGATTACCTTCAGCACGCCCAAAGCGGAGATGTACACCGAGTTCGACGTGATCTACCCGAAGCTCGCCGCCTTCGCCGGTTTCATCGGATCGCTGCTGGTGTACGCCCTGTTCCACGCGCTGTCATCGTCACGCCGCCGCGCCCTGATGATCGCCTCCGACATGACCAAGGAACTGCGCGCCAGCGAGGCCAAGCTGCAAACCTCCAACGAAACCCTGCGCCTGCTGGGCGCGCACGCGGACCAGATCAAGGAGCTGGAACGCAAACGCATCGCGCGCGAAATCCACGACGACCTCGGCCAAAACCTGCTGGCCCTGCGCATCGAGGTCGATATGCTGGCCGCGCGCACCCGCGCCCGCCATGCGCACCTGCATGCGCGCGCCTGCGCCACCTTGCTCCAGATAGACGCCACCATCAAGAGCGTGCGCCAGATCATCAATGACCTGCGCCCCAACGTCCTCGACCTTGGCCTGTCGGCGGCGGTGGAATGGCAGGTCAAGGAATTTCGCCGTCTCAGCGGCATCGAATGCCAACTGCAAGAGCAGGTGCGCGACATCGTCATCAGCGACAAGCGCGCCACCGCGTTCTTCCGCATTCTCCAGGAGTCGCTCAGCAACATCTCGCGGCATGCCGGCGCGACCAGGGTCAGCGTCGAGCTGGCGCTGACAGGCGGCTCGCTGGTCATGTCGATCGCCGACAACGGCAACGGCCTGGCCGACAGAGCGCGCCACAAGGTCGGCTCGTTCGGCCTGGTGGGCATCGAGGAACGCATCACGATGCTCGGCGGGAGCCTGTCGATCAAAGGGGTGCCTGGCACCGGCACCACGGTGTGCGTCTCGGCGCCCATCGACGACGCGCGCGCGCCGGCTGACAGCATCGGCCCTGCGCCGGCGGCGCCGCTTGCGCCCCCCGCAATGCTCGCCGCTGCGCCGAATACGACACTTGAAAACTCGCCCTTGTAATCGTTGACGAGTGTCAATCAGGCACCGATAGGCATGCGCAACAATTGAATTTCAGTAAGCAATATCAATGTTTTCAAGAATGCTAACGCGGCACAACACAGGAGGCAACGTAGGGAAATACGCAGTAACAAACTAGGGATATTTCTTCACGTAGTTAAGACCATAAAGAGGACCATCATGATTTCGAACATCGAAATGAAAGCAATCCTGGACCTGGATTTGACCGCCATCAAACGCAAGCTGATGCATATGGAATCAGGTGAAGGCTGGACCGTGGACCAGGCCGACGCCGTGGAACGCGAGTACAAGCGCTTCCTGTACCTGATGAAGGCGTTCCCGACCAAGGAGACCGCACCCTCGGTGGATGTGGACACGTTCTGGCACTACCATATCCTTGACACGATGAAGTACGCCGCAGATTGCGAACAAGCCTTTGGCTACTTCCTGCACCACTACCCGTATGTGGGCATGGAGGGTGGCGCCGACGACGCCGAGGTCCACGAGGCCGCAGGCGAACGCATGCGCGAGATTTATGAGGAAACGTTCGGTGAAACCTACACGCGCGAGATCGTGGCAGGCGCGGGGGGGACGGCAGGCGCGCCCGCGTACTGCAGCCTGGTCAAACCTTCGGCCGACGCGACTGCCTACTGCAGCCTGATCGCGCCCGCTTCCAACGCTGGCTCTTACTGCGGCGGCATCAAGCCTCCCGCCAGCGCGGCGGCCTACTGCGGCGGCGTCAAGCCCCCCGCCAGCGCGGCGGCCTACTGCGGCGGCGTCAAGCCGCCTGCGAACGACCATGCCTATTGTGGCGGCGTCAAACCGCCTGCGAGCGACCATGCTTACTGTGGCGGCGTCAAACCGCCAGTGAGCAGCCTTGCCTACTGCGGCGGCGTCAAACCGCCCGCCAGCGCCCTGGCCTATTGCGGTGGCGTCAAGCCGCCGGTAGCGGCAGCCGGCGCCGCCGCCAGCAACGCCGATATCTACCAGGTTACCCAGCCCCTGGGAACGTCCTTGAAAGCGGCGGCGGCTTGAGCTGTTTGCTGCCAGGTTGGCCGTGCGGTTCCAGCGAGGCAAATCCTCGCCAATGCGCCCGGAGTGAACCACAATGAATCAATGTTCCATTGCACCACGTCCCGGCGAGCGCCACATCAGGCCAGCGCAGCGCCTTCGCCGGGACCTACCGACATCAGCGCCCGCAGTTCGCGGATACTGAAGTCGCTCACCTCATGCATGCGCAACAAGATGGTCGCGCCGATCGGCAAGGTGCGGTGGCGAATCTTGCTGATCACCGGCGGCGCCACTTCCAGCGCACGCGACAGCGCGGCATCGTTTTTCAGGTGCAGCTTCGCCATGATGGCATCGAGAACGCGGTTGGGATCGTAGCCTGCGGCATCCGGTATTTTTCTTCCTGACATACTAAATCTTTCGAGCAAGTTCGTACCGTGTCTAATTCGACGCGGAAAGGTTACTACAATTAAATACATGGTGCGCATTAGCAAAAGCCATCGAATATGCGGCGTTTTGGCTAAACGGCACGATGATACACAGCTTTGATGACATCTGCTTAAGACTGCCAGATTTCCATCCGAAAGCGGTGCGGTTGCGCTGCGATCAGCGCTCGCCAGGCGGCGGCGGGATCAGCATGACAGGAGCGAAGAGGAGATCGATGGCAATGCGGGCGGCCAGTTGGCCGTAGGTGGACGGAATCAGGCAGAACTGGACCAGCACGCGGTCCTCGTCCGATGGGGCGATGCGCCAGTTGAGCTGGCGGCGGATTTCTTCGGGCGGCGGGGGTGGCCGGCGCTCAGCTTCGCGCGCGGCCATGTAGGCCCGGACCTGTTCCTTGGTCGGTTGGTAGATGCGATGCGGCATGGCAAGCCCTGACACAAGTCAGCAATCGGATAAGGACTTTGGTCACGATAAGCCCGGCAAGCAAGGCCTGTTTGAGGTACCGCAATCCCCAATCCGATTTCCCCGTGCAACTGGCTGCCTGTGCCCGGGAAGCCACGCTTTTACTTCTGCGCCGCCATGTACAAGGTTTTTGCGTCCTTGTGCGCCTGGTCCAGCGTGCGCATCTGCTTGTGCTCATCGTGCTGGACGAAAAACTCGGCGTCCTGTGCATCGACCACCAGCTTGATGGCGGCAGCATCGCTCAGGTCGTATTTTTCCGCGATCAGCGTGGTTACTTCGTCCAGGTATTCTTCGTAAGTCATGGTCAGTTCCAGGTAATGAGGGCGCTATTGTGCCAGAGCCATCGCCGCCACGGCTTCGGCCACGTCCGGATGGCGCAGGCGCACGCCCAGTTCCTGGCGCAGGCGGCGGTTGTCCAGGCGGCGCGATTCCGACATAAACGACAGCAGCATCGGCGACACCTGCGCCTGCAGTTCGGCGCGCGGCAGCCGCGGCGGGCGCGGCAGGCAGAAGGCATCGGCGACCGTATCGAAATAGTCGCCCATCTTCAGGCGGCTATCGTCCACCGCATGATAGACCCGCCCCGGCCGCGCGCGGAACAGCGCCAGCGCCGCCACCTGGGCCAGGTCGTCCGCGTGGATGTGGTTGGTGAACACGTCGTCGGCCGGCAGCAGGGCCGGCGTGCCCTGCTGCAGCCGCTTGAGCGGCAGCCGGTCGGCCGCATAAATGCCCGGCACGCGCAGGATGGCCAGGTCGGCGCCGCTGCGGCGCGCCCAGTCGCGCAGCACGCGCTCGCCATCGACCCGGCGCTGCGCGCGGGCGTTGCGCGGCGCCACCGGCCGGGTTTCCGTCACCAGCGCACCGGCGCAATCGCCATACACGCCGCTGGTGCTGACATACACCACCCGCCCGCCCGCCGGCAGCACCGCGGCCAGACGCCGCGTGCGCCGGTCGAGCACGCCCTCGGACTGGGGCGGCGCCATGTGCACCACGTACTGCGCCAGTCCGCGCAGGCGCTTGAGCGTTTCCGGCCGGTCAAGGTCGCCAACGATGGGCACCGCTCCGGCCCGGCGCAGTTCGGCGCAGCGCGCGGGATTGCTGGTCAGTGCGAAGACGCGGAAACGCTGGCGCACCAAAGGCAGCAGGCGCATGCCGACGTCGCCGCAGCCGACGACCAGCAGGTGCGGCCGCTTGAATTGTCGATGTTTGCTCATGTCATTGATTGTATGACAAGACGTGCTCACGCGGCTACGTCACGATGCGGCCCCCAATGGCCGTTGCGCCTGCGCATCGTTTAGCGCGCCACCGCCGTGCTATCATTTCGTGTTGATAAAGAGCTAAATTTGTTATGACTTACGCGGAAACCAGGAGAAATCCCGCAGCCGATGCCTTCTGGGCAGGGCTGACGGCCCGCGACCATTGCGTCCAGATTTACGACAACGACCCGGCGTTCCTCGCGGCGCTCGAAGGTTTCGTCGCGGGCGGCATCCGCCAAGGCGATTCGATCGTGCTGATTGCAACGCCGGCCCACCTTTCCGCCCTGTCCGCACGGCTCCAGCGCAATGGTTTCGACGTCGCCGCGGCGACCAGGCGCGGCCAGTACATCGCCCTCGACGCCGCCCAGACCCTGGAGCGCTTCATGGTGGACGGCTGGCCGGACCAGGCACGCTTCAACGCGGTCATCGAGGAGGTGCTCGGGCGCGCCAGGACCCACCATCACCAGGTCCGCGCTTTTGGAGAAATGGTCGCCCTGATGTGGGCCGACGGCCTGTGCGAAGCGGCAGTGCAGCTGGAACATTTCTGGACCCGCCTCTGCGCCGCCCAACAGTTTTCGCTATTTTGCGCCTATCCCAGGTCCGGCTTTGGCAACGGCGGCGAATCTGGCATCGACCAGGTCTGCGCGGCGCACTCCAAGCTGTATACAATGTAAAGTGGCGCCGCGCCGGCGCCCCTCCCGGCCTTTGCCCTGTGCGGGGCCGCAACTCCCAATTTTTCCAGACACATGAGCTTTCAGATTACAGTCCAGCCCAGCGGCCACCAATTTACCTGCGACGCGGATGAAACCGTCCTGACGGCGGCCCTGCGCGCCGGCATCGGCCTGCCTTACGGCTGCAAAAACGGCGCCTGCGGATCATGCAAGGGAAAAGTGCTCGAAGGCACCGTCGAACACAAGGCGCACCAGCAACGCGCGCTATCGGAAGAAGAACGCCAACGGGGCATGGCGCTGTTCTGCTGCGCGGTGCCGGGCAAAGACCTGGTGATCGAAGCGCGCGAGGTGGCCGGCAGCAGCGAATACCCGGTGCGCAAGATGCCGACGCGGGTGGCCAGCATTGAAAAAGTCGCGCCGGACGTCGCGGTGGTCACGCTGCAGCTGCCGGCCAATGAAGCGCTGGCCTACCGCGCCGGCCAGTACATCGAATTCCTGCTCAAGGACGGCAAGCGGCGCAGCTACAGCATGGCCAGCGCGCCCAGCCTCGAAGGCCCGATCACCCTGCACATCCGCTACATGGCGGGCGGCCTGTTCACCGAACACGTCTTTAACTCGATGAAAGAGCGCGACATCCTGCGCTTTGAAGGACCGCACGGCACCTTCTTCCTGCGCGAAGAATCGAGCAAGCCGATCGTGCTGCTGGCCTCGGGCACCGGCTTCGCGCCGATCAAGGCGCTGGTCGAACACCTGATCCACCTGAAATCGACGCGCCCGGTCAGCCTCTACTGGGGCGGTCGCCGTCCGATGGACCTGTACATGAATGCGCTGTGCGAAGAATGGGCGGCCACCCTGCCCGGCTTCCGCTACGTGCCGGTGGTCTCGCACGCCTTCCCTGAAGACCACTGGACCGGCCGCACCGGCTACGTCCACGCGGCGGTCATGCAGGACATCCCGGACATGTCGAACTACCAGGTCTACGCCTGCGGCGCCCCGGTCGTGGTCGACTCGGCGCGCGCCGACTACGTCGAAAAATGCCACCTCCCCGCCGACGAATTCTACGCCGACGCCTTCACCACCGAAGCCGACCTCGCAAGCTGACCCACCCCCACACCGGGGTCAGACCACCGCCAAACCGGAACATTGCCAAAAATCGGGGTCAGACCACCGTCAGACTGGAATCTTGCCAAAATCTGGTGGTCTGACCCCGATTTTGGAAACACAAACCGGGGTCAGACCACGGCCAAAACGGAACATTGCCAAAATCGGGGTCAGACCACCGTCAAACTGGAACATTGCCAAAATCTGGTGGTCTGACCCCGATTTTGGCAACACGTCGGTTAGCGGCGGCGCACGGAGTCGGCGTCGAATTGCTGCCGGTGTTTTCCGGTGACGCCGCTGTAGAACTGGCGGATTTCCACCATGTCCGCCTCAATGTCGCCGCTGGTCGTGTACATCCTGCCGATGCCGCCCACCTTGCGCGCGTAGTCGAGGTAGGCCAGGCCGATCGGCACCCCGGCACCGTGCGCAATGTGATAAAACCCGGTCTTCCAGTGCGTTACCTTCCCGCGCGTGCCTTCCGGCGCGACGATTACCGCCAGCCGTTCGCGCGCGGCAAAGGCGTCCACCGTCTTCTGCACCAGGTTCGATGAGGCGCTGCGGTCGACCGGAATGCCTCCCAGCCAGCGCGCAACCGGCCCCAGCGGCCCGGCGAACAGGCTCGCCTTGGCCATCCAGTACACCCGCAGCCGCAATACGAACGCGACCATCAGCGTGACCGGGAAGTCCCAGTTGCTGGTGTGGGGCGCGGCGATCAGCACGTATTTCGGGTGCGCTGCGATCTCGGCCGGCGACATGCCGCCAGTGCGCCAGCCCATCAGGCGCAGGATCACCCGCGACAGGGCGCGCATGGCGGTGTTGACGACGGGCGTGTCAAAAATTGTGGTCTGCATGGAAATTGGAACCGGAAGGAGCACAGGCGGGGCGCATATTTTACCTGAGTTGACCCTAATACTGTTGACGCGCAGAAAGCGGTATAAAAGAGGTAAGATGAATCCAAGAAGACAACAATTTTTTCCGAACACACAGGAGTGAACATATGCAAATCAACGTCAACACCGACAAGACCATCGACCGCACCCAGGGACTGGACGAGCACGTTCAAACCGTTGTCGGCGCCGCCGTCCAGCGCTTCGGCGAACAGATCACCCGGATCGAAGTGCACCTGTCCGATGAAAACAGCGAGAAATCCGCCGATGGCGGCAGCCGCTGCACCCTGGAAGCGCGCGTCACCGGCTACCAGCCAGTTGCAGTAAGCAATCATGCAGCCACCTTGCACCAGGCCATCAACGGCGCCGCGGACAAGCTCAAGCGCGCCATCGACAGCGCCCTGGGCCGCCTGCATGACAAGAACCTGCACGACAAACCGCAGCTTGCCGAAGAAGCCCTGTCCGAGCAGCGCGACGACCAGGGCAATATGTAAAGTCCGGCGCTGGCGGCCGCCCGGCGGCCGGCGCTACAGCCCGTCCTGCGCCAGCTGGCGCAGGTAGCGCACCCCCGCCAGCGCGCGGCTTCCGTACCACGACATCATTTCCCCATCCACCAGCCGCACCGGCTTGCCGATCTGCTTTTCGAGCGCCTCCGCATGGGCCTCCGTGAAACGGTAGGGTTCGGTCGACAGCAGCACGCCATCGATGCCCGCCACCAGTTGGTCCGACCACGCGAACTGCGGATAGCGCGCCTCGCCCAGCGGCGGCACGCTCCAGCCGATCTCGGCCAGCATGCGGGCGATATAGGTGTCGGCGGAAATACTCATCCACGGGTCTTGCCAGATGCAGTACAGCACCGTGGCCGCCCTGCCCTTCGGCAGCGCCCGCAGCTGGGCGAGTTCGGACTCAAATGCCGCACACCACTCGCGGGCCTTGTTTTCGGCGCAAAAGATGCCGCCCATTAGCCGGGCCAGCCCCAGGTTGTCCTCCGGGGCAATGGGATGGGTGACCACGATATTCGGGATGAATTCGGCCAGGGCATCGACGGTCGGCTTTTCGTTTTCGTCGATATTGACCACCAGGTGGGTCGGCGCCAGCGCGCGGATCTTGGCGATGTTGACGTCCTTGGTGCCGCCAACCTTCGCAATGGCCGCAACCACGCCGGCCGGATGGATGCAAAAGCCGGTTCGCCCCACCAGCTGGGGCGCCAGGCCCAGGTCGCACAGCAATTCGGTGATCGACGGCACCAGCGACACGATGCGCGCGCCCGGCGCCGGTTGGTGTTCGCGCCCGAGGGCATCAAGCAGTTTCATGGATTTTTGTAAAAAGTGAACGCCTGCTATTGAAACACTGTTGTTTCGCGAGCGCCAGTGCTCCCGCCAACGATGCAATGCGCTATCATTCGTTTCTTAACAGAATTGTATTCCCTCCGGAAAGCGCATTTTGGACCAGATCGGCACCTTCGGTGCGTCCCCTTACCAGGTCGAGGACCTGCAACTGTTCGCCGGCACCAACGCGGAAACCACCGCGCGGGCGTTGGCGGACTGCGCCATTGTGCGACTGCCGCTGGGCGCCAGGGTTGCCGACAGCTACCGCGCGCGCCTGTACATCGTGCTGCGCGGCGCGCTCGATGTCGAGGCGGACACCAGCAGCGGCCTGAATGACGGCACGGTCAGCAAGATCCTGCCGGGCGAAAGCGTCGGCGAGCAAGCCGTGCTGGACGACACCGCCAACCTGTTCGCGATCACCGCCAGCGAAGAGTCCGAGTTGCTGGTCATCGAAGCCGAGCTGGTATGGCGCCTGATCGACGAATCGAACGGCCTGGCGCGCAACCTGCTGCGCCTGCTCTCCTTCCGCATCCGCGCCGCCAATGCCTTGCTGCGCCGGCGCCAGAAGCTCGGCGAGTTCTACCGCCAGCTGTCGCTCAACGACAGCCTGACCGGCCTGTACAACCGCGCCTGGCTGAACGACATGCTGCCCAAGATGATCGCCACGGCGCAGCGCAATGGCGCGCCGCTGTCGCTCGTCATGATCGACCTTGACCATTTCAAGCGTTTTAACGACACCCACGGCCACCCGGCCGGCGACGACGCGCTGCGCGCCGCCTCCGACGTGGTGGCCGCCGCCTTGCGCCCGACCGATTTCGCGGTGCGCTATGGCGGCGAGGAGCTGATGGTGATCCTCCCCGACACCAACGAGCAACTGGCGCTGATGGTCGCCGAGCGCCTGTGCTGGCGCCTGCAGGAGGCCGTGGTGTTTGGCGACATGCGCCTGCCCCTGCCGCACATCACCGGCTCGTTCGGCGTCGCCTGCCTGGCGCCAGGCGAGAACGAAGACGCGCTGGTGGCGCGCGCCGACGCGGCGCTGTACCGCGCCAAGCAGGACGGCCGCAACCGGGTCGCGGTCTGACGACGCCCATCGGGCCGGCTTCAGGCGTGCCGAACTCGGTACAATAGCGCCCATGACAACCCACACCTTCCTCTGGCACGACTACGAGACCTTCGGCGTGCAACCGCGGCGCGACCGCCCGGCGCAGTTCGCGGCGATCCGCACCGACGCCAACCTGAATGAAATCGGCGACCCGATCATGCTGTACTGCCAGCCGGCGCCGGACTTCCTGCCCGATCCGCAGTCCTGCCTGATCACCGGCATCACGCCGCAGCATTGCCTTGAACACGGCGTCCCCGAGCACAAGTTCGCCGCCGCCATCGAAGCGGCGTTCTCCCAGCCCGGCACCATCGGCGTCGGCTACAACACCATCCGTTTCGACGACGAGGTGACCCGCTTCCTGTTCTGGCGCAACCTGATCGATCCGTATGCGCGCGAGTGGCAGAACAACTGCGGCCGCTGGGACCTGCTCGACGTCGTCCGCATGACCTACGCGCTGCGCCCGGAAGGCATCGAATGGCCGCTGCGCGAAGATGGCCGCCCCAGCTTCAGACTGGAAGAACTGACCAGGGCCAATGGCCTGGTCCACGACGCGGCGCACGACGCGCTGTCGGACGTGCGCGCCACCATCGCGCTGGCGCGCCTGATCCGCGACAGGCAGCCGCGCCTGTTCGACTTCTGCCTCGGCCTGCACAAGAAGGACAAGGTGGCCTCCGAGATGGGGCTGCACCTCGCACCGGGCACGCGCCAGCCCTTCCTGCACGTGTCGGGCATGTTCCCGGTCGAACGCGGCTGCATCGGGCTGGTCTGGCCGCTCGGCACCCATCCGTCCAACAAGAACGAAGTGCTGGTGTGGGACTGCAGCCATGATCCTTCGGAGCTGTTCGGCATGGATGCGGAGACGATCCGCCTGCGCATGTTCACCCGCGCCGCCGACCTGCCCGAGGGCGTGACCCGCCTGCCGGTCAAGAGCATCCACCTGAACAAGTCGCCTATGCTGGTCGGTAACCTGAAGACGCTGAGCGCGGCGTTGGCCGAACGCTGGGGCATCGACCTCGAACGCGGCCTGGCGCATGCGGCCATCGCAGCCGGCGCGCCCGACATGAGCATGGTGTGGGAACAGGTCTACCAGCGCCCCGCGCCAACCGAAGACACCGATGTCGACGAAGACCTGTACGGGGGCTTTGTCAGCCGCGACGACCGCCGCAAGCTCGATTCGCTGCGCGCCGAGGCGCCGGCGAAACTGGCGCAGCTGCGCCCGACGTTCGACGATGAACGCCTGGCCGAACTGCTGTTCCGCTACCGCGCGCGCAACTTCCCCGAGACGCTGGGTGAAGCCGAGGCGCTGCACTGGGAGCAGCACCGCGCGGCGCGCCTGTTCGACGGCGCCGCAGGTGCGCGCACCGTGGAGCAGCTGTTTGCCGAAGTCGATGCGCTTTCCGAAGATGCCGACGAACGCGCCGAGGAAATCCTAGGCGCCCTGTACGACTACGCCGAGTCGATCGCGCCGCAGCGCTACTAGGCGCGGTTCTCGGCCGCCTTGCGCAGCAGTTCGGCCAGGGCGGCGGTGTTCACCGGTTTGACGAAGTGGTGGTCGAAGCCGGCCGCGCGCGTGCGGCTGCGGTCCTGCTCCTGGCCATAACCCGTCACCGCCACCAGCACGCTAGACGCCGTGGCGTCGTCAGCACGCAGGCGCCGCGCCAGTTCGTAGCCGTCCATGTCGGGCAGGCCGATATCGAGCAGGCACACGTCCGGGCGCACCGCTTGCGCCAGCGCCAGCGCCTTGGCCGAACTGTATTCGACCGCTACCTCGTGCCCGAGCGCCTCGACATACATCGCCAGCATTTCGGCGGCGTCGGTATTGTCGTCCACAACCATGACCTTCATCACCCTCGCCGGGTCGG
The DNA here is from genome assembly GCF_020831365.1 of Massilia agrisoli. GTDB lineage: Bacteria > Pseudomonadota > Gammaproteobacteria > Burkholderiales > Burkholderiaceae_D > Telluria_A > Telluria_A agrisoli. The sequence continues at coordinate 478,270 of NZ_JAJHPV010000004.1, read as the reverse complement.
CCTGCGCGGTGTCGGGGACGTCGCGCCTGCCTGGCGCCTGCGCCGCCACGCGCGGCAGGCATAGCGTGAACGTGCTGCCGGCGCCGATGCCGTCACTGTGTGCCGACACGGTGCCGCCATGCAGCTCGACCAGGCTTTTCACCAGCGCCAGCCCGATCCCCAGCCCGCCCTGCGAACGGTCGGACGTACGTTCGGCCTGCGAGAACAGCTCGAACGCACGGGCCAGCACTTCGGGCGCCATGCCGATGCCGTTGTCGGTCACCCGCGTGCGCACGTAGCCGCCGTCGAGTTCGACCGCGATGACGATGCTGCCATCGAGCGGCGTGTACTTGGCCGCGTTGTTGAGCAGGTTGGCCAGCACTTGGGTCAGGCGTTTCTGGTCGCCCATCACATACGCCGGTTCCGGTGGCGTGTGCACCGTCAACTGGTGGCGGCGCGCGTCGATCAGCGGGCGCACCTGCTCCACCGCTTCGGCGACGATGCGGCGCGCATCGAGTTTTTCGCTTTCCAGGGTGATCAGGCCGCGGGTGACGCGCGATACATCCAGCAGGTCGTCGACCAGCCCTGTCATGTGCTTGACCTGGCGCGAGATGACCGCGCTGGTCTGCCTGACGCGGGCGGCGTCGAGACGCCCCATGGCCAGCAGGTCGGCCGCCGCGCCGATCGGCGACAGCGGGTTGCGCAGCTCGTGCGCCAGCATCGCCAGGAATTCATCCTTGCGGCGGTCGTCCTGGCGCAGCGCTTCCTCTGCCCTGACCCGGTCGGTGATGTCCATTTGCGTGACCACCGCGCCGGTGATCGCGCCGTGTTCATCGACGATCGGCGCACCGGTGACCAGCACGATCCGGCGTACCGGCGGCGTATCGGAGGTTTCGATTTCGACCGTGTCGCGCGGCGCCTCTTCGCCGCGCAGCACCCGCGCGGTGATCCACTCGTGTGGCGCCAGCGGCTGTCCGTGGCGCGCCGATCCGTCCGCCCACCAGCCCTTGCGCAGGACGGCTTGCCTGCCGTCGCCCGGATCTCCCCACAGGCGCCGGTGGGCGGCGTTCGTCATCAGGACCTTGCCGTCCGCATCGGTGACGACGATGCCGGCCGGCGCGGCCTGCAGCAGCGCGTCAAGGCGCCGCCGCTCGCCTTGCGCGTCGCGGGCGGCGGCAAGGGCGCGCCGCTCGCTGTTGCGCAGCTCATCCTCGGCGCGCCGGCGTTCGGCGACGTCCTTGAACAATATCCCCACCTGGTGCAGCGCCGGATTACCGAGGCGGAAAGCATACACCTCGTACCAGCGGCCCAGCGCGCGCGCCTCGTTCTCGAAACGGATCGGCTCTCCCGTGCTCGCCACGCGCCCGTAAATGTCGAACCAGTGCTGTTCGTGCATCGGCGCCAGTTCGCGCACCGTTTTTCCGTTCGCGTCCGCCAGTCCGGTGTTTTCGACAAATGCGTTATTCGTTTCCAGGAAGCGGTAGTCGGCCGGCTTGCCCTCGTCGTCGTACAGCATTTCGATCACGCAGAAGCCTTCGTCGATCGATTCGAACAGGCTGCGATAGCGGGCCTCCCGTTCATGCTCGCGCGCCTCGGCGCGCAACTGCTCGGTCAGGTTCTGGGTCGCCGTGATGATGCCTTCAACGTGGCCATCCATCCCGAACAGCGGATGCCATGACATGCTGAAGATGAAGTCTTCCTGGGGCCCTCCGGGACGGATGGCGAAACGCACCAGGTGGCGGTCGGCGATGAAAGGCTCGCCGGTGGCGTAGATCCGGTCGAGGATGGGCAGCAGCGCAGCGGCGGCATCCGGGAAAGCCTCGGCGTAGGTTTTGCCGATGATGTCGCGCTGCTGGCTCATGGCGCGGTGCGCATCGTTCTCCAGCACGAAGCGGTGGTGCGGCCCGTGCATGACCGATACCGGTACCGGCACGGCCATCAGCAGCGACTGGAAGTACTCGCGCTCCTTGCGCAGCTCCTCGGTGCGCGCCACCACGCGCACGTCCAGTTCTTCATTGGCGTCTCGCAGGCGGCGGTTGGCCTGCTCTATTTCACGCGACTGGGCTTCGATGCGCGATTCCATGCGCGCCTCGCGCGCCGCCGCGCCGTGGAATTGCGTGACGTCTTCCGAGCGGTGCAAGATATGGGTCAGGGCGCCGCCGGCATCGAGCAAGGGGATGTTGATCACGCTCCAGTAGCGCTCGGTGAAGGCGTCGCCCACGCGCACGTCGTACTTTTGCACCGCCATCGTGTCCGCCTCGCGCGTGCGCACCACCCTTTCCAGCGATGCGCGCAGCTTGCTTGATCCAGCCGGCTGCGGGTCGTCCGGATTGTCGGGGAAGACGTCGAACACGTTGCGCCCGACCATGTCGGCGCGCTCGGCCAGGCTGACTTTGATGAAGGGCTCGTTGACGGCGACGATGGTGAAATCGGGAGCGAGCACCATCAACGGCACCGGCACCGCCGCGAACAGGGCGCGGTAGTCGGGTTCCGGGGCGGCGCCCGATGTCGGATCGGATACCATGCGGGCCTCAGTTGTCTTGCACAGGGCTGGCGCCCAGCAGCGCTTCGAGCTCGCGCATGTCGATCGGCTTGACCAGGTGGCCGGCGAAACCCGCCGCCCGGCTGCGCAGCTTGTCGTCTTCCTGGCCATAGCCGGTGACCGCGATGCAGGCCAGCGCGCCACCGCCCGGCATGCGGCGCAAGTGCCCGGCCAGTTCGTACCCGCTCATGCCCGGCAAGCCGATGTCGAGGACCGCCACCGCCGGCATGGCGCCGGCGGCCAGTTGCAGCGCCTGCGCCGGGTCATAGGCGACGCTGACCTGGTGGTGCTGCGCGCGCAGCAGCTCGGCCAGGAAATCGGCGGCGTCGTGGTTATCATCGACCACCAGGATGTGCTGGCGCACGGCGGCAGCGTCCGCAGCCCGCGCGCCCGCCTCATCGTCCTGGAGGTGCGCCGCGAGCGGCAACGTGATCGTGAAGGTGCTGCCCTGGCCTTGTCCGGCGCTGTAAGCGCTGGCCTGGCCGCCATGCAGCTCGACCAGGTTCCTGACCAGCGCCAGCCCGATACCCAGGCCGCCGACCGAACCATCGAGCCTGCGTTCGCCCTGCACGAAGGCTTCGAAGATATGCGGCAGCAGCGCCGGCGCGATGCCGATGCCGTCATCGCTCACTTCCAGCACGATCTCGCCGCCACGCACATGGGCGGCCACGGCGATGTGGCCGTTCTCGGGCGTGTAGCGCGCGGCGTTGGTCAACAGGTTCGACACCACCTGCGCGAGGCGCGCCGGATCGCCGTACCACTCGGTCTCTTCGATATCCACGCGCAGGTGCTGCTTCTTCTGCTCGATCAGGCTGCTCGCCATCTCAACCGCCTTGTCGAGCACCTCGCGCAAACTGGCGCGGGCCTTGCGTAGCTCGACCTTGCCGCGCGTGATGCGCGACACGTCCAGCAGGTCGTCCACCAGGCGCGTCAGGTGCGTGACCTGGCGCCGGATCACGCCCTGCTCGCGCGCCGAGCCGGTGTCGCGCAGCTTCATCAGCTCAAGCGCGGTGACGATCGGCGCCAGCGGATTGCGCAGCTCGTGCCCGAGCAGCGCCAGGAATTCGTCCTTGGCGCGCGCCGCCTCGTTCAGTTCCGTGTTCAGGTGCTCGATCTCGGCGCGCGCCTGCACCTGCTGGGTGATATCGACGGCGATCACCATCAGGCCGTACACGGCGCCGTCGAGGCGGCGCAGCGGCGACAGGTTGTAGGTGAAGTAGCGGTCTTCCAGCTCGCCGCCGTTGCGGTGGAGCGGCACCAGCGTTTCGTCGGAGATGTAGGGCAGGCCCGCTTCGTACACTGCGAGGAAGGTGTTGTGGACGGTGGAGTCGACCAGTTCGGGGAACACCTCGGTGAACGGCTTGCCGACAATGCTGTCGACCGCACGCCCGGTGATCGTCGCGTACAGCGAGTTGACCACGGTGTAAGTCAGGTCTTCGCCGGTCATCACCGCCGCCCCCACCGGCGCGTCGAGCAGCAGCCGGTTGCGCTCGGCGGTGGCGATCGCCTGCGCCTGCTCGCGCTCGATGCGGGTGCAGGCGGCGCCCGCGATGCGCGTGAACTGCTCCAGGAACTGGGCGTACAGCTGGTCGAACGGCAGCGCGGCTGACACCTCGAAGCGCAGTACCAGCGCGGCCGGCAGGCCCAGGTCGGCGGCGGCCACGCTGACCCAGCCGGCTGCGTCGTCGCCAGCGCCGGCGCTGCCCATGCGCACCGCGCGGATATCGTTCGGCGCGGCGGCGGCGGCTTGCTGCACGTGCTGCCAGACCTCGTCGATGGTGCCGCAGCTGACCATGCCGGCGCTGAGGCGGTCCAGCGCCAGCCGGCGCCGCTCGGCCAGCACGCGCGAGGTGGTCTCCTGCGACATCACCAGCACGCCGCGGATATTGCCGTCTTCGTCGAAGACCGGCGTGAAGGTATAGCTCCAGTAGCATTCCTCGACGCGCCCGCCGCGCACCATCGGCAGCCGGTTGTCCTCGTACCAGGTGGCCGCGCCGCCCTTGAGCACCGCCATGGCCTGCGGGCCGATGACGGGCCAGGTGTCGTCCCAGAAGCTGGCCGCCCTCTGGCCCAGCGCGCCCGGGTGGCGCCCGATGCCGAACGCCGGCACGAAGGCGTCGTTATAGATCTGCACCAGCGCGTCGCCCCACCACAGCACCATCGGCTGCACGGCGTTGAGCATGATGCCGGTTGCCGTCTTCAGGCTGGCCGGCCACTGGCTGATCGGGCCGAGCGGCGTGCTGCTCCAGTCGAACGCGCGGACCATGTCGCGCATCTCGCTCCCGCTGCCGAGAAAACGCAGGGCTGCGTCGTCTGGCGGCGGGGGAAACATGGTCATCGGCTCGGACACGGGTGGCTGGCCTCAGTTGCGGAAGCGGTTGATCTCGTCGCGCGTTTGCAGCGCCACCCGGCGCGCGGCCGCGGCGAAGTCTTCGCCGGCTTGCGGCGCGGCGTACAGGATCGCGCGCGAGGAATTGATCATCATGCCGGCGCCGTTGGCGCTCTTGCCGGCAGTGACAGTGGCGGCGACATCGCCGCCCTGGGCGCCGACGCCCGGCACCAGGAGCGGCATGTCGCCGACGATCGCGCGCACCTGGGCCAGTTCTTCCGGGAAGGTGGCGCCGACCACCAGCGCGCACTGGCCGTTGCGGTTCCATTTTTCGGCGACCAGGCGCGCGACATGCTGGTACAGCCTGGTTCCGCCGACGTCGAGGAACTGCAGGTCGGAGCCGCCCGCATTCGAGGTGCGGCACAGGACGATCACGCCGCGGTCGGGCCAGGCCATGTAGGGCTCGACCGAATCGAAGCCCATGTAGGGGTTGACGGTGACGGCGTCGGCGCCGTAGCGGTCGAAAGCCTCGCGCGCGTATTGGTGGGCGGTGGCGCCGATGTCGCCGCGCTTGGCGTCGAGCACCAGCGGGATGTGCGGGTAGGTGTCGCGCAGGTAGCGGCAGATTTCTTCCAGCTGGCCTTCGGCGCCGAGCGCGGCGAAGTAGGCGATCTGCGGCTTGAAGGCGCAGGCCAGGTCGGCGGTGGCGTCGATGATGGCCTTGCAAAAGGTGACGATAGCGTCCGGCTGGTCCTTCAGATGCGCCGGGAAACGGTCGAGGTCGGGGTCGAGCCCGACACACAGCAGCGAGTTATTGGTGGTCCAGGCGGCGGACAGCTTATCGATGAATTTCACGGGAGCCTTCGTATTCAGGTACAAACCCGGCATTGTACCGCGAGCGGCGTGTGCATTTGTACGCACACAATTGGTGGTTTAGGGTATATTTTTAATTATTCGACAACTACCAGGGATTGATACCATCATGACACTTAACGGATTTGCGCGCACATCCCAGATGCTGCTGGCGTTTGCCATGGCCGCCCTGCTGTCCGGCTGCGGCTACAACCAGTTCCAGACCAAGGACGAAGCCGTCAAGGCGGCGTGGAGCGAAGTGGTCAACCAGTACCAGCGCCGCGCCGACCTGATCCCGAACCTGGTCAACACGGTCAAAGGCTACGCCTCGCACGAAAAGGAAACCCTGGAATCGGTCACGCGCGCGCGCGCCGCCGCCACCAGTTTCCAGATCACCCCGGAAGTGCTGAACAATCCGGAAGCGTTCCAGAAGTTCCAGCAGGTGCAGGGCGAGCTGTCCGGCGCGCTGTCGCGCCTGATGGTGGTGGCCGAAAAATATCCTGACCTGAAGGCCGACGCCAGCTTCCGCGACCTGCAGTCGCAGCTGGAAGGCACGGAAAACCGTATCACTGTTGCCCGCCAGCGCTACATCGCTTCGGTGCAGGAGTACAACGTGCAGGTGCGCAGCTTCCCCACCAACCTGACCGCGATGATGTTCGGCTACGACGTCAAGCCATCGTTCACGGTTGAAAACGAGAAGGCCATCTCGACCGCCCCGACCGTCGATTTCGGCAAGTAAGCGATGACCCTGCTGCGCTTATTCTGGGCTGCCTGCCTGGCGCTGGCCCTTGCCGGCGGCGCCCGCGCCCAGTTCGTGCCGGTGCCGGCGCTGACCGGCCACGTCACCGACCAGGCCGGCATGCTGACGGCGGAGCAGCGCGAACGCCTCGAAGCCGTCCTGACCGACTACGAAGCAAAGACCGGCAGCCAGATCGCCGTGCTGCTGGTCAAAACCACCGAGCCGGAAGCCATCGAGCAGTACGGCATCCGCGTGGTCGACCAGTGGAAACTGGGGCGCAAGGGGATCGACGACGGCGTGCTGCTGCTGGTGGCGCGCGACAACCCGTCGGCCCTGCGGCGCCTGCGCATCGAAGCCGGGCGTGGCGTCCAGGGCGTGCTGACCGACGCCCAGTCCAAGCGCATCCTGCAAGACGTGATCGCACCACATTTTCGCCAGGAAGCATATTACGACGGCCTGGTAGCCGGGGTCGGCGCAATCGCGACCCTGCTCAACAAAGAAATGTTCCCTGCCCCGCCGCAACAGGCCGAGCGCCAGGTCCAGGCGGAAGACGAAGGGTTCCCCATCCTGCCCCTGATCATCGGCGCCTTCGTGCTGATGTCGATCTTCCGGCCGCGCCGCCGTTCGCACCTGTCGCGCGGCGGCTGGGGCAGCGGCGCCACCGGTTTCATCCTTGGCAGCATCTTGAGTAATGCCGGGCGCGGCGGCAGCGGCGGCTTCGGCGGCGGCGGCTTCGGCGGCGGCGGCTTCGGCGGCGGGGGCGGCGGTTTCGGCGGCGGGGGCGGCGGCTTTGATGGCGGCGGCGCCTCGGGAGACTGGTAATGGCGAGTTCAATCACCACGCGCCTCAAGCGCGCACTGCGCCACTGGCGCACCACGGCCGCGGTCGGCAGGGAAGCATTTCCGACCGCAAGCTTGTCCGACCTGGGCGCCGCCATCACCGAAGGCGAGCGGCACCATCGCGGCGAAGTCCGGCTGATTGTCGAGAACTCGATACCTTTCGAGCTCATCTGGAACGATGTCAGCAACCGCCAGCGCGCCCTCGCGCTGTTCGCCGAATACGGCGTATGGGACACCGAAGACAACTGCGGCGTGCTCATTTACGTCAACCTGGCCGAGCACAAGATCGACATCGTCTGCGACCGCAACATCGGCCGCCTGATCGACGGCCCGACCTGGCAGGCGGTCTGCCAGACCATGACGGACGGCTTCAAGCGCGGCGACTTCCACGACAGCACCCTGTCGGCGATCCGCCAGGTCAACGCCTTGCTGCGCCAGCACTTCCCCGCCGAGGGCGAAGCCGTCAACGAGCTGCCGGACCACCCGATCGTGCTGTGACGGCGCGCTCGCTGGTTACAATCGGGTTTTTGCCGACACCATGGAACAGACAATGAGATTAGCCAACAAAGTAGCCGTGATCACCGGCGCCACCCAGGGCATCGGGCTGGCCTGCGCCCAGCGCCTGGCCAACGAAGGCGCGCGCGTGATGATGGTCGATGTCAAGCCGGAAGGCGCCGACGCTGCCGCCACACTGGGCGAGGCGGCGCGCTTTTTTGCCGCCGACGTCAGCCAGAAGGCCGACGTCGATGCGATGCTGGCGGCGACGCTGAAGGAATTCGGCCAGGTCGACATCCTGATCAACAATGCGGGGGTGACCCACGCCGCCGATTTCCTCGACCTGGCCGAGGAAGATTTCGACCGGGTGCTGCGGATTAACCTCAAGTCGATGTTCCTGTGCGGCCAGGCGGTTGCGCGCGAGATGGTCAAGCGCCAGTCGGGCTGCATCATCAACATGTCGAGTGTGAATTCCGAGCTGGCGATACCGAACCAGGTGCCGTATGTGGTGTCAAAGGGTGGCGTCAACCAGCTGACCAAGGTGATGGCGCTGAACCTGGCGCCGCACGGCATCCGCGTCAACGGCATCGGTCCGGGCACCATCCTGACCGAACTGGCCAGGAAAGCGGTCATGGCCAGCCCTGAAGCGCGCCACACGATCCTGTCGCGCACGCCGATGGGCCGTTGCGGCGAGCCGGAAGAAGTGGCGGCGATTGCCGCCTTCCTCGCCAGCGACGACGCGTCCTACATGACCGGCCAGACCATGTACGTCGATGGCGGCCGCCTTGCCCTCAACTACACGGTGCCGGTAAAAGAATGAACAGCATAAAGCAGGACGGCTCGGAGCCGGTCAACATCCTCGCACTGGAGAACCAGTTCTGCTTCGCGCTGTATTCGGCATCGCATGCCATGACCAAAACCTACAAGCCGCTGCTCGACCGGCTTGGGCTGACTTATCCGCAATACCTGGTGATGCTCGTGCTGTGGGAACAGGACGGCATCCTGGTCAAGGATATCGGGGCCCGCCTGTTCCTCGACTCGGGCACCCTGACGCCGCTGCTCAAGCGGCTGGAGGCGAACGGCCTGGTGGCGCGCAACCGCGACCCGCACGACGAACGCCAGGTGCGCATCTCGCTCAGCGCCGAAGGCCGCTCCCTGCGCACCACCGCCCAGGAAATCCCGGCCCAGGTGGTGTCGGCCAGCGGCCGCCCGGGCGATGCGCTGGGCAGCCTGCGCGGCCAGCTGGCCACCGTGCGCGACGACCTGTTCCGCTCGATGGATGGGGCCTGATCAGCATATTCTGACCAGTTATAGGAAAAATGCATGACTGGTATCTAAAAAGACAATTGGACGAATATGTGGCGACGCACCATAATCTCACCTGTCTCCACTATTCTCCTCCAAGAAAATAGTTTTAAGCCCGCTTTCACCAGCGGGCTTTTTTTTTTGACTATGGGCCGTTAGGTATGGAAGCGCTACACCCTCGTCGTTCCCGCGCACGCGGGAACCCATACTGAAGACGATCAGTAATAAAGCGATTCGACCTCCAGCGCATACATAGTAGGGGTTCCCGCTTTCGCGGGAAATCGGGTCCGCCAGTGGCGGGCACGACGTGCTGAATTCCACACTTAACGGTGACATAGCCTTTTTTGATTATGTCCCGTCAAGCTTGAATTCGGCGAGCTGCTGCCGAAGCCAGACCGCCCCCTCCCCCCAAAGTTCTAACCCCACCCCCTTCCGTTTGCGCCACGTCATACCGCGGTCACATTGCCCACCTATACTTCATTCATCTGCTGTACACGCACCCGATAGGCGTGACGGCAGGCAGGTGTGCTGACCTTCAAGGCAGCACACCACTCCGAATTCCCGTCTCTTGGCCCGATCTTGGGTTTTGCCCGCTGCGAAGCGGGCATTTTTTTGGGGCAGAGATTCCCGATGTGTTTGATCTGGATCTAACTCAGCATTATCCGACCCTTGAAGAGGCGTGACTTTCTACTATCATGAATATCCTTTGCCATGGTTGCATGTACCGGCCAGTTAACGTCACCGGAGTAGATGAATGAGCGAACACCTGCTTGAACCCGTCAAGGGCAAAGTCCAGGCGATCCCGCCAGGACGCCGCCACCACGCTGCCGCCGAAGACCGGCTCTTTCTTCGCGAACTGAATCCTGACGATGTCATCGACCGCCTCGGCGCAGACGGCGACGGTGTCGTTGCCACCAGTTTCGGGCTGGTCAGGGAGACCTGCCCCAAGTGCGCCAACACCCACCTGCGGCTTGTGCTGCGCCAGCATTCGGTGCGCATCGCCCACCTGTTCTGCGTCAACTGCGAAAGCTGCTTCGACGCCTGCTACGCCAACGGCACACCGGCGCTGACCATCTGACCAACCCGCCGCCGGCCCCGCCCGGCGGCACCTGCGTGCGCGACGCCACCGATGCCGGCGCGCAGGCGGCTGGCGTGGTATCGTTGCCGGTTTCCACGCGCGCAAAGCCGATGCCAGCCCTGCTCTCACTCCTCTTCCTCGACCCGAAATTCCAGCGCCTGCGCTACAGCGCCGCCTTCGCCGGGTACGCCGCCATTGTCACGATGGGCGCGATTCCTGGAGCGCGCGCCGAGATCGGCAACTACGCCTCCGGCATTGTGCTGCACTCGCTGGCCTACGGCGCCATCACCCTGCTGCTGTACACCGGCAGCAGCGGCAGCGCCCCATCGCGCGCGCTGAAGTCCGTCCTGACGGTGGCCGCGATGGGCGCCGTCGACGAACTGGTCCAAAGCTTCCTGCCCTACCGCCGCGGCGCGGTCGGCGACTGGCTGGTCGATTGCAACGCGGCCATCATGGTCGCCGGCCTGCTGTGGGCCTTCCTGCCGGGCGAGCCGCGCCGCGCCCGTCCAGGCCGCTAGCAGGGCCCGGCTCCCCAACATTCACCGAACTGTTCAGCCATTTGATGTGGGTCACGTAACGACCGTGTAGCTTGGAACGTCAGCCGCGTTAGCACCTCTTACCAGAGTGGCACGCGGCATTGTCACGCACACACGAAAAAACACCCAACCAAAGGAGTTGATCATGAAGCGTATAGAACATGGCGTGCTGTTGGCCGGTCTGCTGGCATTCGGGCTCGCGGCATGCACCACTGACAGGATGGGCACGGGCGATACCGCCGGCACCACGTCGTCCGAATCGGCCACTGGGGTCAGCTACGGCACGCCTTCCACCACCGGCACGGGCAGCATGGGAAGCACCGCAGGCACGGCCGGCACGGCAACCGGCACTGGCGCCGAAACAAGCGGCGGCGCAGGCGCCATGGGCACCACCACGGATCCGCAAAGCGCGGGCGCACAGGCGTCCACCGCCGCCATGGCGCCAAACAGCGTCGTGACAATGATTGAGGTGGTGCCCCGCAGCGAAGCGGCAACCGGGGCCGGCACCATGGCGGGGGCGGCTGTTGGCGGCACTGCCGGCGCTGCCGGCGACCGCGTCTACCGCGTCACCCTGCGCATGGACGATGGCAGCACCCGCGTCATCACCCAGGAATCGGCGCCGACCTTCCGCAGCGGAGACCGGGTCAATCTGAGCGGTGGAGAAATCCGGCGCTAAGGCCGGCTCAGTAGATGCGCTCGACCTGGTAGCCTCGCTGCGAAAGCAGCTGGGGCAAGCCGTTTGCGCCCAGCAGGTGCAGCAGGCCGACGCCCACGAAGCTGACTGTCCCATCCTTCATGATGTGCGCGATTCGCTGCGCCATCTCCGGGTTGCGCCGGTCCAGCAAGGTACGGCGGGTAAAGTCGGACGTCACGGTGCCGTCGCCGATCGTGTCGGGAATCAAGGCGTCCAGCGCGGCGGCGTCGCCTGACGTCCAGGCGTCGATAATGGCCCTGGCCTTCTTCATGGACATGCCGCTGGACAGGTCATCGAGGGCTTCGCGCAGGTAAGCCTCGGCGCTGGCGTCGCCAAGCGTATCGAACAGCGACAGCTGGTAGTCGGCGCTTTCGAGTTCAGCAAGTTTGGCGCCGCGCGGCTGCACGGCGTCGAGCAGGAACGATTCGTTGCCGTGCGCGCGTTTAAAGCCGCTGCGCTCCAGTTCGATACCGATGAGCATGTTTGCCAGTAGCCAGGGCTTCAGGTGGCCGACACCGGACAGGGGAATGCCGGCAGCATGCAGGGCTGTCACCAGGCGGCGCAATGTGTCGGGCGAAACGTGATTGCGGATGTGGTCGCCGGCCGGATAGCTTGCGTGCTTGCGCACCGCCTGGTCGAAGTCGTCGCTGGCGCGCGTGTCCAGTTCGAGCACGAGCTGGCTTGAGTCCGCCAGTGCGCGGCTGACCTGCGGAGCCAGCGGATAGAAGGAACTGGCGCCGACATGGATGGTGCCGAACAGGTAGGCCATCTGGCCGTCGCGCGTGACGCGAAACAGCGCGCCCTGCCCTCCGGCAGGCGCGCCGCGAGGCTGCGCACGCGGCTTGGCCGGCGCCGCATAGGCACTGTGCGCCACCGAGCCGGCCACGGACAGCCCTGACGCAGGGGCAAGATCGCCAGCTGCAAGCGGTGCGTCCGCGGACGCTGGAGCGGACGCGGCAAGTGAGGAGATGCTGAACACAAGTCCGGCAAGCAGTCGGACAAGGCAAGGCGGCAGCGGTGATTGATTCGACATCCAGGATTCCGGCAGGCACAGCAAATACTGCCCGGATATCTTAGAGCACCCGATGCCTGCACGGAACCTTCGCACAAGGAAAATTTCGCTGCGTTATCGCTTTTATAAATCGCAGGGAGACCACCGTGCTTCGGCGCCGTGAATCCAGAGCGTGAAAATGTCGTCCCTGCGAAGGCAGGGACCTATAGCACCTCGGCGCAGATGGTTGATTGGACCCCGCCTTCGCAAGGACGACGGTGCTGATTGACCGCGCGATGCGACAAGCAGGAAGATATGGCACATCAGAGCAGATGGCCTATGAGCCGCTGCCTTCGCACGGACGACGTAGGTTATTGAACGCGCATTTCGATTAGTCAGGGCCGGAACGCGCCGGCGCACGCGCCGCCGCCGCCGCGCCAAAATGCTCCTGCTCCCAGCGCCACGCATGCAGGATGATCGCATCCAGGTCGGCAAAGCGCGGCCGCCAGCCCAGTTCGCTTTTCGCCAGGGTGGCGTCCGCCACCAGCACGGGCGGATCGCCCGCCCGCCGCGGGCCGCTTTTGCGCGCGATGGTCCGTCCGGTTACCCTTTCGGCCGCGTCGATTACCTCGCGAATCGAATAGCCGGCCCCGTTGCCGAGGTTGTAGCGCGTGCCCGGTCCGCCAGCGCGCAGTTGCTGCAGCGCCAGGAGGTGGGCGTCGCACAAGTCGCTGACGTGGATGTAGTCGCGAATGCAGGTGCCGTCGGGCGTGTCGTAGTCCTCGCCGTACACGGTGATGTCGGCGCGCCTCCCCGCCGCCGCCTGCAGCACCAGCGGGATCAGGTGCGTTTCAGGCTGGTGGCATTCGCCCAGTGCGATGTCGGGATCGGCGCCGGCGGCGTTGAAATAGCGCAGGCAGCTTGAACGCAGCCCGTATGCGCTCTCGAAATCGCCAAGCACCTGCTCCACCATCCACTTCGAGCGCCCGTAGGGATTGATCGGTTCCTTGGGATGGCGCTCGTCGATCGGCACATAGGCCGGGTCGCCGAAGATGGCGGCAGTCGATGAAAAGATGAAGTTCCTGACCCCGTGCCTCACCATCGCCTGCAGCAGCCGCACCGTGTTGCCGACGTTGTTATCGTAGTAGCGCCCCGGTTCGGTGACCGATTCGCCCACCTGGATAAAGCTGGCGAAGTGCATCACTGCGTCGAACTGGAACGCCTGCAGCAGCGCGTCGAGGGCGCCGCGCTCACCCATGTCGGCCACCACCAGCCGGTGCGGCCCGACCGCCTCACGCCTGCCGTTCGACAAGTCGTCCAGCACCACCGGCACGTAGCCAGCCGCGGCCAGTTGCCTGGTCATCTGCGAACCGATGTAGCCTGCGCCGCCGACCACGAGAATAGTTGGTTTCATCAAAGCCGCTCCTTGTTGGTCAGGGCTCGCCGCACTGGTGCAAGGTTGCCGCGCGAATCCGCTCGAGCGGCATCTTGGGCCTGCGGTCGGCGTACAGCAAGCCATTGGTTTCCTGGAAAGTGTCGGCGAACTGCGTGTAGCAGTAGCCGCTGAACATGGTGCTGCTGCTCACCACATCGAGCAGCCGCTGGTACAGGTCGAGGAAGCGCTCCTGGCAGTTGGCGCGATCCGTTTGCGCTCCGCTTTCGTCAAAGACAATGCCGCCGCAGTGGGTCAGCATGATCGGCTGGCCACGGTGCGGGAAGCCGTCGAGCGTCAGGATGCGCCCGCCCGGCCGGCGCAGGTCGACCAGCGCGCCGGGCTGGCCATTGGCTGCGTAGCGCGCCTGCAGCCGGTCGGGGTCGCAGTCCTGGTCGTGGATGCCGAGGATGTCGGTGGCCGAAGCCTCCCAGCCGTCGTTGCCGATCACCGGGCGGGTCGCGTCGAGCGTGCGGGTCAGGTGGTACAGCGCCTCGACGGCATTGCGGTGCGCCTGGATCGAGATCAGGTTCGGCACGCCCCACGACTCGTTGAATGGCACCCAGACGATGACGCAGGGGTGGCTGTAGTCGCGCTGGATGGCTTCGGTCCACTCGCGCACCATGCGGCTGATTGCCCTTGCGCTGAAGCGGTAGGCCGAGGGCATTTCTTCCCACACCAGCAGGCCCAGCTTGTCCGCCCAGTACAGGTAGCGCGGGTCTTCGATCTTCTGGTGCTTGCGCACACCATTGAAGCCCATCGCCTTGGCCAGCGCCACATCGCCCCGGAGCGCCTCGTCGCCCGGCGGGGTCAAGAGGGTGTCGGGCCAGTAGCCCTGGTCGAGCACCAGCCGCAGCGGATAGGAGCGGCCGTTGAGCATGAAGCGGTCGCGGTTGATGTTGACCGAACGCAGCGCCGTGTACGAGCTTACCCTGTCGAGCACCGCGCCGCGGTGGCGCAGGGTGACCTCGGCGCTGAGCAGGGTCGGCCGCTCCGGGCTCCACAGCAGCTCGTTGCGCGAATCGTCGATCCCGGGATCGGACAATGCGATCTTGCGGTTGGCTTCGTTCTCGAGGAGCTTGTAATGGTCGTCGGCCAGCAACTGGCCCTTGTGCCAGATCCTGACTTCGACGAACAGCTCGTCGCACGGCTCGCCGGCGGCCATCAGTTCGCAGCCGATTTCATAGTTCTCGAAGACCGGCGTCCAGCGCAGGCTCTTGATGTAGGTCTGGCCGACCTGCTCCAGCCACACCGTCTGCCAGATGCCGGTGGTGCGCGGGTACCAGATCGCGTGCGGCTCCAGCCGCCAGTCCTGCTTGCCGCGCGGCTTGGCCAGGTCGTGCGGGTCGTCCTCGACTTGCACGGTGACGGTCTGCCTGCCGCCGGGATGGAGCGCAGCGGTGATGTCGGCGCAGAACGGCGTATGGCCGCCTTCATGCTCGGCCACCAGGTGATGGTTGACCCATACCCGCGCCTTGTAATCGACCGCGCCGAAATGCAGGATGGTGCGGCCTTCGCCGCGGCGCAGGTCGAAGTCGCGCTGGTACCAGCAATGACGGTGGAAACCGGCCTCGCGCAGGCCGCTTGCGGCCGATTCCGGCGCAAACGGCACCATGATCCGGTGCGTCCATGCGAGTCCGTCGTCGGGGCGGTGGTAGCGCCGCGCGTCGTCGAACAGGAATCGCCACGGCCCGTTGAGGTTCAGCCACTGCTCGCGGACAAGCTGGGGTCGCGGGTACGCGAATTCGCTCATCGTCATCCTCCACTCGATGCCAGGCTTGCGGGATTCCCTGCAGACTTTGCGAGGCGCATGGCGCCGTACCGGCCTCTATTGTATGCCTGCGCGCGCGCCACGTTGCGGCGCGCCGCAGTTTTTTACGCGGGAGTGCCGCGCGGCAATAACCCCTGCCCGCCTTGTCAGGCGGAATACCCCCGGCGCACGCGACAGTATTCGGGTATCGTGGCGCTCGATCCCACCGCAAGGAGCAATGCATGAGCGAGAAGACCATCCGGAGCCTGCATCCGGCCCGGCGCGACGATATCGGCGACCTGCTCACGCAGCGGCCGCTGCCCGGACCCGGCATCGACCAGCTCGACCCTTTCCTGTTCCTGAACCATCACGGCCCCCAGACCTACCCGCCGGGCAACCGCGGCCTGCCGTTCGGCCCCCACCCGCACCGCGGCTTCGAGACCGTCACCTTCATCATCGACGGCATGCTGACCCACCGCGACAGCGCCGGGCACGACAGCGTGATCCGGGCCGGCGGCGTGCAATGGATGACGGCCGGGCGCGGCATCATCCATGCCGAAGTGTCGCCGGAAGCATTCCGCCAGCGCGGCGGCCCCCTCGAAATCCTCCAGCTGTGGATCAACCTGCCGTCACGCCTGAAAATGACCCGGCCGGCTTACACCGGCCTGCAGCGCGGCGAGATCCCGGCGCTGGCCGCCGCCGGCGGCCAGGCCACCGTCAACCTGATCGCCGGCGAGTGGGAAGGCGTGCAGGGCCCGGTGCAGTCGCTGACCGGCGTGTTCATGAGCACGGTCGAACTGCAGCCGGGCGCCCGCCTGCGGCTGCCTGCGCCGTTGGGGCGCACCGTGTTCCTGTACGTGGTGCGCGGATCGGTCGCCGTCGGGCCCGATACCGCCAGCGCCTTCCACCTGGCCGAGCTGTCGGAGCAGGGCGACCAGGTGCTGCTGGAAACCGCCCACGGCGCCCTGCTGCTGTTCGGGCATGCCGAGCCCCTTGGTGAACCGGTGGTGTCCCACGGCCCCTTTGTCATGAATACCCGCGAAGAAATTATCGAGGCCATCAACGACTACCAGGCCGGACGCTTCGGCGCCCCGCCCTAGGCCGGCCTATTGTCGCGCTGTTGCCTTGCGCTTGCCCGCTGCTTGTCTTTAGATGCATCAATGGGGGTAGTGGAACGAAGGTGATAAGGTGCGGTCACAGCTGAGTACGCTTTCGCGAACCCTGGAGCTGCTCATGACCTTGCCTGACAAGAAACTGCTGTGGCTTGCACTCGACCGGCGCCCGCCCGGCGCCGCCGGCGCCCTCGACGGCTGGACCTTGTGCATGGCGCGCACCTTGAACGAGGCGGAACGCGCCGTGCGCACCCACGCCTGCCAGGTCGGGCTGCTGTCGGGCCTCGGTCCCGCCGCCGACCCCGCCGCGCTCGACCGTTTCCTCGGCGCCCATGGCGGGCTGGTGTGGCTGGTGCTGGCCGCGCCAGGCGTCCTCGACCGGCCTGAATGGCGCGAGCTGGTGCGTACGCATGCGCACGATTTCCACACTGAGCCGGCGGACCCGCGCCGGCTTGCCTACGCGCTTGGCCACGCCCACGGCCTCGCCTTGCTGCACGGCCATCGCGCGCCGGCGTCCGTCGCCGCCCACACCGAACTGACCGGCAACAGCGCCGCCATCGCGCGCCTGCGCGCCCAGGTCGCGCGCCTGGGCAAATCGGACGCGCCGGTGCTGATCTGGGGTGAAAGCGGCAGCGGCAAGGACGTGACGGCGCAGGCCATCCACGCGCATTCGCGGCGCGCCGGCGGCCCGTTTGTGCCGGTCAATTGCGGCGCGATGGCGCCCCAGCTGATCCAGGCCGAACTGTTCGGCCACCTGCGCGGCGCCTTTACCGGCGCCGAGCGCGACAAGGCCGGCCTGATTGAATCGGCCGCCGGCGGCACCATCTTCCTCGACGAAATCGCCGACCTGCCGCGCGAGCTGCAGTCGAACCTGCTGCGCTTCTTGCAGGAGAAGACCATCTACCGGATCGGTTCGACCCGCAGCATCTCGGTCGATACGCGCGTGATCGCCGCGTCGAACGTCAACCTGAAGCAGGCAGTCGCCCAGGGAAAGTTCCGCGAAGACCTGTATTACCGGCTCAACGTGCTGCCGGTCACCGTGCCGCCGCTGCGCGAGCGCCGCGACGACCTGCCCGAGCTGACCGACCATTTCTTCCGCCTGTATGCAGCCGACAAGCCGCGCCACCTGAAAGGCTTCAGCGGCGCGGCCCTGCGCGCCATCGCCAGCCACGACTGGCCCGGCAATGTGCGTGAACTGATCAACCGCATCCGGCGCGCCATGGTGCTGGCCGAAGGCCGCCAGATCACGCCGGACGACCTGGAGCTGGCCGGCGCCGACCCGGCCGGCGCCGGCGATGGCCTGGGCCGGCTGCGCACCGCCGCCGAACGCGCCGCGATCGGCGCCAGCCTGCAGCGCGCCGGCAGCAACATCACGCTGGCGGCACGCGACCTTGGCGTGTCGCGCATGACGCTCTACCGGTTGATGTCCAAGCACGGCATTGCCGCCCCCAAATAAACTGTCGCACATCTGTGACGACCGCACCGCCGAGCGCGCCACGTGCCGCGGCCCAGCCTGTTTGTCACGGCAGCGTTACACAGTGCAACCAGGAAAAAAGACCCGGCCAGCGACTGGCCGGCGCTGCTTTATCGGGCCTGCTGGCAACTCCACTGTCACGCTGCTGATACACCAGCGCCCGGCTTCCCTCCCCGGCGGCGGCCCCGCCGCCCCCGCGCTGTTCCTGCCCGGTTGGTCCAGCCTTTGCATTCAAGGACTTGCGTCTGTGTCGCGGCGCTGGCACCGACTTTGCATTGTCAGTGCTGGCTGCACCGATATGCCGGACTCACACCACCGACATCAATTTTCATAAGGGGTCAACATGAAACGTTCTCTCATGGCTGCCGCGATCACGCTGGCTTTCAGCGTGGAGGCTTACGCCAACCCAACAAACACCGCCACCAATCCGTCCGGAAGCACGGGTGGTGCGATTACCCAGACAGCCACCGCCGAAAGCACCCAGCGCGGCGCCGGCGCGAAGGCCAACGAATACTCGACCGCCACCCAGGCCGACGACAACAGTACCGACCAGAACAACAGCGTCGGCGAAGCCATCGCCTCGGGCACGGGCAGCGCCGCCGCCAACAACGGCGCCACTGCCACGGCCACGATCACCGATTCGTTCAACAGCGCCAGCGCCACCGCCACCAGCAGCCTGGGCGGGACCGTCAGCGGCAACACCATCACCAATGTCGGCAACATCGCCAGCCATACCGGCAATAGCACCGGCGGCAACGCCACCGGCGGCAACGGCGCGGCCGGCACCGGCGGCGCGGCCAGCGGGGCCGGCGGCGCGGGCGCTGCGGCAAGCGGCGGAGCCGGCGGATTCGGTTCGGCTGGCGGTAGCGCGGCCAATGGCGACGCCACCAACGGCGCGGCAACCGGCGGCGCTGCCGCGGGCGGCGCCGGCGGCGCCGGCGGCGCTGCCACGGGCGCGGCCAGCGGCGCAGGCGGCGCCGGCGGGGCGGGCGGGGCCGGCGGTGCGGGCGGCTCTGCCGCCAGCGGCGCGGGCGGCGCCGGCGGCAGCGGCGGCAACGGCGGCATGGCCCTGGGCGGCTCCGGCGGCTCGGCCATGTCGGCGGGCGGCGCCGGCGGCGCCGGCGGACTGGCGCTCGGTTCGGTCGCAGGTTCGGGCGGCGTAGCCACCGGCGGCAATGGCGGCGCCTCGGGCGCGGCAGCCGGCGGCACTGGCGGTTCGGGCGGCTCCGGCGGCCTGGGCGTGGGCGGCGTGGCCGCCTCCGGCAGCGCCGCGCAAGGCGGCGACAGCACCCACCTCGGCAGCCTGGCCATGCCCACCGGCGGTTCCGGCGGGGCGGGCGGTGCGGGCGGCACGGGCGATCCCGGCGCCGCGGGCGGCGACGGCGGCAATGGCGGCAGTGCCTCGGCCAATGCCAGCGGCGACCACAGCGGCACGGCCGGAGCGGCCACCAGCACCGCCGGTGACGCCACTGCGGGCGCTGTCACTGTCGGGCGCGGCGGCGACGGCGCGGCCGGCGGCGGCGCCACCAGCGGCACAGGCGGCGACGGCGCTGCACTGACCAGCAACGGCGGCGATGCCGGCGACACCACCGCGGGCGGCGGCGAAGCCGGCGGCGCGGCCACCAGCACCGGCGGCACCGGCGAATCGGGCATCGGCGGCGCAGGCGGAGCGGGCGCAGCGGGCGGCGACAGCGGCGCGGCAACAGGGGGCGCCGGCGCAGGCGGCGCGGCGGGCGGCGACGGCGCCCGCAGCGGCGATGCGTCCAACAGCGGTGGCGGCGGCGCAGCCGGCGGCACGGCAACGGGTGGCGCGGCCAGCAACGGCCCGGCCACGGTGGGCAACGCCAGCGGCGGCGCCGGCGGCGACGGCGGTGAAGGCGGCGGCGGCAATACCGGCGGCGCCGGCGGCAGCGGCGGCGGCAACACCGCGGGCGCTGGCACCGGCGGCGACGGCGCGGGCGGCACCGGCGGCAACGCCGGCACCACCACGGTCGATGCCGGCACCTTCAACATGTCGAGCACGATGACCAGTGTCGGCCAGTCGGCCGCGGGCATCATGGTGGTCAGCCAGAACAGCGGCTTCTCGTCGCTGGTGCAGCAAAGCGTCAACGTGCAGGCCAACGTGAACGTCGGCCGCTAAGGTACTGCGCCGCGTCCGGTTCCCCGGGCGCGGCGCTCGCCTGCCTGTCACGGCATGACGAGGCATATCCGGGCACAACCAGGAGGACCTATGAACCTGCAACACTGCATTGCAGCCGGCCTGTCGGCCGCTGCGCTGGCGCTACCGGCGGTATCCATCGCCGCACCATCCGAGGATGGCGAATACCTGGACAACTGTGCCTGCCACGATAAGCAAGCCGCGCCGCAACGGGCAAACAACACATTCGGCGCGCCCGCCGAGGCTGGCCGGCTCGACGAGACGCGCGGCGGCGACGGCGGCACTGCCAGCGACACCAGGCTGAGCGGCACCGTCACCAACAACAGCGCCACCAATGTCGCCACCGGCTCCAACATTATCCAGTCCGGCTCGTTCGCCAACGCATCGGGGGTGCCGATTGTTATCCAGAACACCGGCGCGAACGTGCTGATCCAGAACGCGACCGTCATCAACCTGCAGCTCAAATGAAGGCGCCCCGGGGGTACGCCTACGCCGCGCCGGCGCTGCGCTTGCATGCGGCGCGGGTGCTGCGGCTTGGCGCCGCCTGCGTGTTGCTGGGCTTAGGCGCCCAGCAGGCCGCCCATGCGCTCGAGCTGGCGCTGCCGGGCGGCGCGCGGCTGCAGGTGCCGGTGGCCAGCATCAAGCAGCTGCGCTTTTCCACCACCTTGCGCCAGCAATACGATTTCAGCTGCGGTTCGGCCGCGCTGGCCACCCTGCTCACCCACCACTACCAGCATCCTGTCACCGAGCAGCTGGTGTTCGAACGCATGTTCGCGCGCGGCGACCAGGCCCGCATCCGCAAGGAAGGCTTTTCACTGCTCGACATGCAGCGCTTCCTGGCCGAACGGGGCTTTCGCGCCGACGGCTTCCAGCTGCCCCTGCAAAAGCTGATTGAGGCGCAGGTGCCGGCCATCGTGCTGGTGTCGGACAAAGGCTATCACCATTTCGTCGTCATCAAGGGCGCGGCGGGCGGGCGCGTGCTGATCGGCGATCCCTCGTCCGGCGCGCGCACGCTGTCCCAGGCTGCGTTCGAGGCCATCTGGAGCAACCGCCTGCTGTTCGTCATCCACGGGTCCGCCGCTGCGCCCGCCTTCAACAGCATGGCCGACTGGCGCGCCGCGCCCACCGCCCCGCTGGGCCAGGGAATCGACCGCGGCTCGCTGGCCGCCATCACGATCCCCAAACTTGGGCCCGGCGAATTCTGACAGGAGCTTGCATGTCCATCCCTTCCTACTGCGCCTGCTGGGCGCTCGCGCTGGCCGCCTGGCCGGTCCATGGCGAAACCCCGCCATCCGGCTTGGGCGACGGCTGGGTGCCGGTCGCGGAAAGCGTGCTCGACCAGTCGCGCGGCGGATTCACCTTCGACAGCGGCCTCAAGCTTACCCTTGGCATCGAGCGCGTGGTGTCGATCAACGGCGACGTCGTGGCGCGAACCAGCCTGGAATTGACCGATATCAGCCGCCTCAGCGCCGAGCAGGCCCGGCAAACAAGCGATGCCCTGTCGGCCGTCAAACTGGTGCAGAACGGACGTGACAACATTTACCTTGGCGCCATGTCCGCGCAGACGCTCGGAGGCACGGTCATCCAGAACAGCCTGAACGACCAGCTGATCCGGACCGATACCGTGATCCATTCCAGCGTCAACAGCATGGCCTTGTTAAAAACATTGAACTTCCAGGGCAGCCTGGGCGACGCCATCGCCCGGGCGGCGGGCCCGCATTAATCGGGGGACACATGCAGAAGAGCGGCTGGGGTTGGCAAGGTGCGGGCCTCGCGGCCGTGTTGTTCAGTTCCCAGTCGCATGCGGGACAGGCGCCGGCGGCGCCGGACCTGCAAGCCGAACTAAGCGCCGTCAGGCAGGAACTGGCCGAGCAGCGGCGCCAGCTTGACGCCTTGCGGCGCGAACTTGCAGCCCAGCGCGGCGCGCCCCCGGCCATGCCCGCAAACGCTGGCCAGCTGGGCGACGCGCGCGGCACCGGCAACGGGCAAGCCGCTGCCGCGCCAGCGCCGGGGACGGCTCCCGCAGCGCTGGCGTCCCCGGCCAGGCCGAAAGCTGCGGCGGCGCCCGCCGCGGCCGCCGTACAGCCAAACCCGCCAGCGCCAGCGCCCCGTCCCCAGGTTGCCGCGGTCGGCAAGCCGCCCGAACGCGACAAGCGCCCGCCCCAGGTCGCGCCCCTGTTCGAGCAGCCTGGCGTGCTGACGCCGCGCGGCAAATACATCCTCGAGCCGGGCTTCCAGTTCGGCTACTCGTCGAGCAACCGGGTCGCGCTGGTTGGCTACACGGTGATTCCCGCCCTGCTGATCGGGCTGGTCGATGTGCGCGAAGTCAAGCGCAATACCTCCACCGCCTCGCTGACCATGCGCACCGGCATTACCAACCGGCTGGAGGCGGAATTGCGCGCGCCGTATGTGTACCGGTCCGACGCCACCGTCAGCCGCGAGATCTTCACCGGCACCTCGGTGGAGCGGGTGTTCGACACCAGCGGGCGCGGCGCGGGCGACGCGGAAGTGGCGGCGCGCTACCAGGTCAATAACGGCGGGCCCGACAAGGGCTACTATGTGGCCGGCCTGCGCTTCAAGTCGCGCACCGGGCAGGACCCGTTCGAGGTCGTCACCGACTGCAGCAAGCGCTGCATCGGCGACAACGCCACCGGCACCGGCCTGCCGCTGGAACTGCCGACCGGATCGGGGTTCTATTCGCTGCAGCCGTCGCTGACCTGGCTGTTCCCGTCCGACCCCGCGGTGTTCTTCGGCAGCATCAGCTACCTGCACAACTTCAAGCGCAGCAATGTCAGCCGCACGGTGCTGGGCGGCGAGCAGGAATTCCTCGGCGAGGTCAAGCCGGGCGACATCATCGGCTTCAATTTCGGCATGGGCCTGGCGCTCAACGACAAGGCCTCGCTGAGCCTCGGATACGACCACAATTCGATCGCCCGCACCCACCAGGGCGGCGCGCCGGTGCCCGGATCGGTGCGTACCCAGCTCGGCACGCTGCTGCTCGGCTACTCATACCGGCTGTCGGACAAGCGCACCCTGAATGTCTCGCTCGGCGCCGGCCTGACCCGCGACACCCCCGACGTGTCGCTGTCGGTCCGCCTCCCCACCACCTACTGACGGTGGCAGGTCCGGCGAGCGGTACGCAGGCAGCCGGCGTTTTCCGCTAGCATGAAAGGATGTCCATTACCACCCGAGACCGCAATGCATCCTGTTCCACTGGTTGAAACCACGCGTGGCTATCCGGGCGCCGGCCACGCCGTCGAAAACATCCATTACGGCTCGGTCGCGGTGGTCGATACCCGCGGCAAGCTGTTGTGGTCGGCAGGCGACCCCGGTTTCATGACCTTCACCCGATCGGCCCTCAAGGCCTTCCAGGCGCTGCCCTTCATGCTGGCGGACGGTCCGGCGAAATTCGGCCTCACCCAGGCCGAACTGGCGCTGCTGTGCGCCAGCCATTCGGGCGAGGAGATGCACCTGCGCGGCGTGCGCTCCATCCTCGGCAAGATCGGCCTGGACGAAAGCCACCTCGAATGCGGCTGCGGGGTGCCTTTGTACTACGACGCGGTCGGCCAGCCGGCCCCGCAAGACGCCGGCTGGACCCCGCTGCACCACAACTGTTCTGGCAAGCACGCGGGCTTTCTCGCCTGGTGCCGCCTGCATGGCCAGCGCACCGACGGCTATGTCGACTTCGGGCATCCGCTGCAGCAGGCGATCCGCGCCACCCTGGCAAGCCATGCCGGCGCCGCCGACCTGCCCGCCGGCATAGACGGCTGCTCGGCGCCGAACTACGCGATGCCGCTGTCGCAGCTCGCGCAGCTGTATGCGCGGCTCGGGCAAGGCCGCGCCGATGCCCGCCTGGGCGGCGTGATGGGCGACCTGTTCGACGCCATGACCGGCCACCCGGACATGGTGTCGGGCCACGCGCGCACCGACCTGGCCTACATGGGCGCAGGCGATGGCGACTGGGTCAGCAAGGTCGGCGCCGACGCCGTACAGGCCATCGGCATCCGCTCGGCCGGCATCGGGATTGCAGTCAAGATCGCCGACGGCGCCACGCGCGCGCTGCACGTTGCCACCGTCAGCGTCCTCGACCAGCTCGGCTTGCTCGACGCGCGCAAGCGGGCGATGCTCGAACCATTGCGCCAGCCGCAGCTGAAGAACGTGCGCGCCACGGTTGTCGGCGATATCCGCCCGGTGCTGCGCCTGCAGCCGGCAAAACGGGCTTAACCGACCTGGCGGCGCGGACGGATCACGACGTCGTTCATGCGGCCGTTGTAGACCTCGTCAAACAGCATGATCATGTCGGCGCCCGGCGCGATGAAGACATTACGCCCGACAGGGATCAGCTCGGCGCGGCGCTCGCCATCGATTTCGGCAAAGAAGCGCTTGCCGCGGTTCGACACCCGCATGTACTTGCCGTTCGATAGCTCGTACGTGCCCTTGTAATAGTTAAAGCCTTCGGTGTCGAGCCGGTAGCGCGCCATGGGTACCCCGGTGACCTGGATGGTGGTGCCGGCTGGCCCGGCGGCGTCCGGGGCCTGCGCCGCGGCGGTCGAGAAGGTGGCGAAGGAAGCGGCTGCCGCGAGGGCAAGGACGTAAAGTGTGCGCATGATAGATTCCAATCCAATGGTGTTGTTAACAACATGCGCGGAGCCCATGTCCGGCGCCGCGCAGCCGGTGGTCATCGGATCGCCATGGCAGGTAGCACTGTATGGCGATTCAATCCCAGTGTAGGCAAGCCGGGCGTGCATCGCCAGCGTTTTGGGATTGGGCGCGCAAATCGCGGCGCAGGCTGCAAAAATCCGCGCATGAACCGTATGGCAGGCGCGGCTGTCCGGTGCCGGCCCACGTCAGGCCAGCGCGTCGGTCGGCAGCACCAGCGTTTCCTTGATTTCTTCCATCACCACATAGCTTTTCGACTGCGCCGCGCCGGGCAGCTGCAGCAGCATGTCGCCAAGCAGCTTGCGGTATTCGGCCATCTCGTGGATGCGCGCCTTGATCAGGTAGTCGAAATCGCCCGACACCAGGTGGCATTCCTGCACTTGCGGAATGCGCAGCACTTCGCGTCGGAACTGCTCGAACGCCGAGGCCGACTTCTGGTTCAGGGTGATCTCCACGAACACCAGCAGCTTGGCACCCAGCGCCGAGGCGTCGACCTTGGCGTGATAGCCGCTGATCACGCCATCGCGCTCCATGCGCTTGACCCGCTCGATGCAGGGGGTCACCGACAGCCCCACCCGCTCGCCCAGGTCTTTCATCGAGATGCGGCCCTCCTCCTGCAGGATTTTCAGGATGTGCCGGTCGAGTTTGTCGAGCATGCGGCTCGACTGTTTTTGGATTCTCATGAATTTCCGCTAAATATGGGCCGCAAAACGTGAACAAACACTGCTTACAAGCAAATACTATAGCGGCAATTCTGGAAAATCCATCTAAATTTACAAGCGGAGTGAGTATGCGCATCGTCATCCTTGGCAGCGGCGTTATCGGCGTCACCAGCGCCTACTACCTGGCCAAGGCCGGCCACGACGTCACCGTCATCGACCGCCAGCCCGGCCCTGCGCTTGAAACCAGCTTTGCCAATGCCGGCCAGATCTCGCCCGGCTATGCCTCGCCGTGGGCCGCGCCCGGGATTCCGCTCAAGGCGATGAAATGGATGCTGCAGCGCCACGCGCCGCTGTCGATCACGCCGGACGGCACCACCTTCCAGCTGAAGTGGATGTGGGAAATGCTGCGCAACTGCACCGCTGACCGCTACAGCGTCAACAAGGAACGCATGGTGCGCCTCGCCGAGTACAGCCGCGACTGCTTCCGCGAACTGCGCGAAGAAGCCGGCATCCGCTACGAAAGCCGCCAGCAGGGCACGATGCAGCTGTTCCGGACCCAGCAGCAATTCGACAGCGCCGCCAAGGACATCGAAGTGCTGAAGGAATCCGGGGTGCCGTTCCAGCTGCTGACCCGCGAGCAACTCGGCCAGGGCGAACCTGCGCTGGCCAACGCCGGCGACAAGCTGGTCGGCGCGCTGCGCCTGCCGAACGATGAAACCGGCGACTGCCAGCTGTTCACCACCCGGCTGGCCGCGATGGCCGAAGCGCTGGGCGTCAAGTTCCGTTACAACACCCCGATCGACCGCCTGGCCATGGCGGGCAACGCCATCACGGGCGTGCACTGCGGCGATGAACTGGTGCAGGCCGACAGCTATGTCGTCGCACTGGGCGCCTACTCGACCGAACTGCTCAAGCCGATCGTCGACATCCCGGTGTATCCGCTGAAGGGCTACTCGATTACCGTGCCGATCGTCGATGCGGCGCTGGCGCCGGTATCGACCATCCTCGACGAGACCTACAAGATCGCGGTCACCCGCTTTGACGACCGCATCCGCGTCGGCGGCATGGCGGAAATCGCCGGCTTCGACCTGCGCCTGAACCCGCGCCGCCGCGAGACGCTGGAAATGGTCGTCAACGACCTGTTCCCGGGCGCCGGCAACACGGCCGAGGCGTCCTTCTGGACCGGGCTGCGGCCGATGACGCCCGATGGCACCCCGGTGGTCGGGCGTACCGCAATGAAGAACCTGTTCATCAATACCGGCCATGGCACCCTCGGCTGGACCATGTCATGTGGGTCGGCGCAGTTGCTGGCTGACCTGATGTCGGCCAAGCGCCCGGCGATTCCCTTCGAGGACCTGGGCGTGGGGCGCTACAGCAGCGGCGGCGGCAGTACCCGGCTGGACCTGGCCAACGCCTGAGCGGCCTGCGGCAAGGCCCCGCCGCCGAAATTTTCGAAAGGAAATGGACGCGGCGTATTAAAAGGTCCATGCTAGGATTCCCGCTGCCAGCCTGAACCGACTGGCGCAGATGTCGGGAACACGCATGAACAGCCTTCGAGAACCGGACCACCTACTGGTAAGCAGGGTACAGGACGGAGACCGCTGCGCCTTCGACCAGCTGGCGGCGCGCTACCGCTCCCGGCTGCTGCGCCTGATCCTGCGGATCGTCCACGACAGCGCCGATGCCGAGGACGTGCTCCAGGACACGCTGGTGCGCGCCTACCGCGCCATCCATTCCTTCCGCGGCGACTCGGCCTTCTACACCTGGCTGTTCCGCATCGCCGTCAACACCGCCACCGCCTTCGTCACCGGGCGCCGCCACCGGATCGAGGCCTGCACCGACAGCGCCGACCCCAGCAGCGCCGCCATCGCCGAGCTGGAGACCGACAGCATCACGCCGGAAGATATTTTGCTGGGCAAGCAGATGGCCGAGATCGTCGGCCGCGCCGTGGCCAGCCTCGCGCCTGAGCATTGCGCCGCCATCACGATGCATGAAGTGGACGGCCTGAGCTACCAGGAAATCGCCGACGCCATGCTATGCCCGATCGGTACCGTGCGCAGCCGCATTGCCAACGCCCGCCTCGTCATCGCCAGCCGCCTCGAACCGCTGTCCCGCTTGCATTAACGCGACAGTTCGGCAAAGTTACTGGACAATGCCCGGACATGCATGCAGGAAAGCGGTTTTTCTCGCAACAAATGTTTCAGTGCATAAATGAAAACTTTGAGAAATCGCTCACATGTTACGATTGTTACATCTGTATTCTGTAACGGTAGTGTGAGCCATGATCGATACCTTTTATACGCTTGAACTGGATAAACCGGACGGCCGCCGGCTGACGCTGTACAGCCGCACCGCGATCGATCATGTGGCCAGCGCGCCCAGCCCGTTTGCCGAGCCGGCGAACGCCAATCCGCACCTGCGCTGGCACCCGCTGCGCGGCGAATGGATCACCTACGCCGCCTTCCGCCAGAACCGCACCTTCCAGCCGCCGCCGCAGTACAACCCGCTGGCAGTCACCACCGACCCGGCCGCGCCCACCGAGCTACCCGCGGGAAATTACGAAATCGCCGTTTTCGACAACCGCTTCCCCTCGCTCGCGCTCGATGCGCACAACCCGCCCGAGCTGACGGTCGAAACGGCGCCGGCCACCGGCAAATGCGAAGTGGTGGTGTTTACCCAGGACCCCACCTCGGCCCTCGGCGCGCTCAGCCTCGGCCGCATCGCCCTGCTGTTCCAGGTCTGGGGCGACCGCACCGAGCGCCTGGCCAGCACCGGCAAGATCAAGTACGTGCTGCCGTTTGAAAACCGCGGCGTCGAGGTAGGCGTCACCCTGCACCACCCGCATGGCCAGATCTACGCCTACCCGTTCATCCCGCCGGTGCCTGCGCGCATGCTGTCGCAGGAACGCGATTACTTCATGAAGCACGGCCGCGCGCTGCTGCCCGACATGGTCCAAAGCGAGCTCGATGCGGGCGTGCGCGTGATCTACCGCGGCCCCCATGCCTGCGCCTTCGTGCCCGCTTGCGCCCGTTATCCCTATGAGGTATGGGTGACGCCGATCGCGCACGTGCCCGATTTCGCCTCGCTCGACGATGAACAGCGCGCCGACCTGGCGCTGGCGCTCAAGACCGTGCTGGCCAAATACGAAAACCTCTGGCAGCGGCCTTTCCCTTACCTGATGGCCTGGTACCAGGCGCCCACCGACGGCGAGCCGCACCCGTACACCCAGCTGCACGCGCAGTTCTCGCCGCCTTACCGCACCCGCGACCGCCTCAAGTACCTGGCCGGCACCGAGCTGGGCGCCGGCATGTTCGCCATGGATGCGCTGCCTGAAGAAAAGGCCGCCGACCTGCAGGCGGTCGAGGTCACGGTAAAGGACTGACGATGGCAAACCCTCATTCCGGCAACGACCAGGCCAACCGCGAAACCGGCGTGGACGCGGCGACCTTCTTTGGCGCCCAGCAGTTCATAGCGGCCAGCGCGCCGGGCCGGGTCAACCTGCTGGGCGAGCACACCGACTACAACGACGGCTTCATGCTGCCGGTGGCGACACCCCAGTGCACCACGGTCAGCGTCGCGCTCAACAACAATCCCGAGTTCGAGATCTATTCATCGACCCTGGGCAGCGCGGTGACGTTCGGCCAGGATGGCAAGGCGCCGGAGGGATTCGCGCAATACATCGAGGGCTGCATCCGCCTGCTGCAGCAGCGCGGCGTCGAGATTGCGCCGCTGCGCATGCACGTGACGTCCAACCTGCCGCTCGGCACCGGCCTGTCCAGCAGCGCCGCGCTCGAAGTGGCCACCCTGCGCGCCCTGCGCGCCCTGCTCGGCTTCGAGCTGGACGACCGCTCGCTGGCGCTGATCGCGCAGCAATCCGAGATCCAGTATGCCCACGTGAACTGCGGCATCATGGACCAGATGGCGTCGAGCCTGGCCGACAGTGAACACATGCTGTTCCTGGATGCGCGCACGCTGGAAACCCGGCTGCTGGCCATCCCTGCCGGCAGCGAACTGATCGTCATCGATTCGGGCATGCCGCGCACCCTGGCCGCCAGCGCCTACAACGTGCGGCGCGCCGAGTGCGAAGCGGCCGCCAAGGAACTGGGCGTGCAGGCGCTGCGCGACGTCGCCAACCTGGCCGACGTCGAGCGGCTGGCGCCGCCGCTGCGCCAGCGCGCGCGCCATGTCGTCAGCGAAAACCAGCGCGTGCTGGAAGCGGCACAGGGCGTGCCGGCCGAACGGTTCGGCGAACTGATGAACGACTCGCATTACAGCCTGCGCGACGACTACGAAGTATCGATCCCCGAGCTCGACGAACTGTGCGAACTGCTGCGCGCGGCCGATGGCGTGCATGGCGCGCGCCTGACCGGCGCCGGGTTCGGCGGGGCAGTCGTGGCCCTGTGCCGCAGCGGCGCTGCCGCCGCGGCCGGCGCCAGGGTCGTCGAGCGCTTCAATGCCAGCGGGCGCAAAGCTGCGCTGTTGCTGCCAACTACAACAGACACGAGGACCCCATGACCGATTTTATGTATCCGCGACCGCAGCTGGTCCGCGACAACTGGACCTCCCTGAACGGCACCTGGAGTTTCGCGTTCGACGACGATCACCGCTACCACCTGCCGACCGACGAGATCGAGTGGACCCACCAGATTACCGTGCCGTTCGCGCCTGAAGCGAAGGCCAGCGGCATCGGCGACACCGGTTTCCACAAGGTGTGCTGGTACCGCCGCGAGTTCGATGCCGGCGTCGGCGAAGGCCGCGTCATGCTGCACTTCGGCGCGGTCGACTACAGCGCGCGCGTCTGGGTCAACGATGTGCTGGTGGCCGAGCATGAAGGCGGCCACACCCCGTTTACCGCCGACATCTCCACCGCCCTGCGCGGCGACGGCGGCGCGCAGGTGCTGACGGTGCAGGTGACCGACGATCCGGCCGACCTGGCCAAGCCGCGCGGCAAGCAGGACTGGCTGCTGGAGCCGCACTCGATCTGGTACCCGCGCACCACCGGCATCTGGCAGACCGTCTGGCTCGAGCGCGTGTCCGACACCTACATCCGTTCGCTGCGCTGGACGCCCTACTTCGACGGGTTCGAGATCGGCTGCGAGATCCTCGCCGCCGGCGACCTGGAAGAAGACCTGATGGTCGAGGTCAAGATCTGGCATGGCGACGTGCTGCTGGCCGACGACATCTACAAGCTGGTGGGCCAGGAAGCGAACCGCAAGATCGCCCTGTCCGACCCCGGCATCGACGATTCGCGCAACGAAATGCTGTGGAGCCCAGAGCGCCCGACCCTGCTCGACGCCGAGGTCACGCTGCGCTACCGCGACCGCCTGCTCGACACCGTCAAGTCCTACACCGCGCTGCGTTCGGTCAACATCAACCGCGACCGCTTCATGCTCAACGGCCGCCCCTACCCGCTGCGCCTGGTGCTCGACCAGGGCTACTGGCCCGACACCCTGCTGACCGCGCCCAGCGACGAGGCGCTCAGGCGCGACGTCGAGCTGGCCAAGGCCATGGGCTTTAACGGCGTGCGCAAGCACCAGAAAATCGAAGACCCGCGCTACCTGTACTGGGCCGACAAGCTCGGCCTGCTGGTGTGGGAAGAAATGCCGTCGGCCTACCGCTTCAGTTCGCGCGCCATCACCCGCATCGTGCGCGAATGGACCGAGGCGATCGAGCGCGACTACAGCCACCCATGCGTGATCGTCTGGGTGCCGTTCAACGAATCGTGGGGCGTGCCCAACCTGACCTCGACCCAGGCACACCGCAACGCGGTCGAGGCGCTGTACCACCTGACCCGCACCCTCGATGCAACCCGCCCGGTCATCGGCAACGACGGCTGGGAAGCGTCGGCCACCGACATCCTCGGCATCCACGACTACGAATGCGATCCTGAGAAGTTGCGCGCCAAGTACGAAGTGGCCGATCCGGTGCGCACCCTGTTCGACCAGCGCCGCCCGGGTGGCCGCATCCTGACGCTGGACGGCTTCCCGCACCGTGGCCAGCCGATCGTGCTGACCGAATTCGGCGGCATTGCCTTCGACAAGTCGAAGGCCAAGGAAGCCGGCACCTGGGGTTATTCCCGTGCCCACACCGAAGAAGAGTTTTCCCAGTTGTACAGCAGCTTGTTGAAGGTGGTAAACGAAACCTTCATGTTCAGCGGCTTTTGCTATACCCAGTTCGCAGACACGTTCCAGGAAGCCAACGGACTCCTGTATGCGGACCGCACGCCAAAAATACCGATCGAACAGATCAGTGCGGCAACGCGAGGTACCCGGATCGATGTCACCCGTATTTAACTAATATGCCCGCACAGGGCCCGAAAGGAAGTTGCATGCCTACTATTATCGTTTTCTGCCACCTGCGCTGGGACTTCGTCTTCCAGCGCCCGCAGCACCTGCTGACGCGCCTGGCGAAGCATTACAAAATCATCATGGTCGAAGAACCAATCCACCATGACGGCGTCAACTTCCTCAAGAAGACCGAAGTCGCCCCCAACGTCACCGTATGCCAGCCACACACCAATATTCCGGTGTGGGGCTTCCACGACGACCAGATCCCTTCGCTCAAGCCGCTGCTGGCCAACCTGGTCCCGGATGGCGAAGACCCGATCGTCTGGTTCTACACCCCGATGGCGCTGCCGCTGCTGCAAGACCTGCACCCATCGCTGGTGGTCTACGACTGCATGGATGAGCTGGCCGCTTTCAAGAACTCGCCAAAACAGCTGCTGCAGCGCGAGACCGCCCTGCTCGGCATTGCCGACATCGTGTTCACCGGCGGACCAAGCCTGTACGAAGCCAAGCGCGAGCGCCATGGCAACGCCCACTGCTTCTCGAGCAGCGTCGACGCCGCCCACTTCCGCAAGTCGCTCGACCGCGACATTGCGCACGAGTCGCACGAAGGCATCCCGCATCCGCGCCTCGGCTTCTACGGCGTCATCGACGAGCGTTTCGACATCGACCTGCTGACCGCGCTGGCGGACGCGCGTCCTGACTACCATATCGTGCTGGTCGGCCCGGTCGTCAAGATCGACCCTGCCTCGCTGCCGCAACGCCACAACATCCACTACATGGGCCAGCAGTCGTACGACGCGCTGCCGCAGTTCCTGGCCGCGTGGGACGTCTGCCTGCTGCCGTTCGCCCTGAACGATTCGACCAAGTTCATCAGCCCGACCAAGGTGCTTGAGTACATGGCTGCCGAACTGCCCTGCGTGTCGACCCCGATCACCGACGTCAAGGTGCCGTACGGCCATGTGGTCGCCATCGCCCACACCCACGAAGAATTCATCCAGGCCTGCGACGCCGCTGTCGCGATGACCCCGGAACAGAGAGCCGCCATGGTCGACGCGATGCGCACCGTGGTTGCCGGCACGTCGTGGGACGTGACGGTCGAGCGGATGCGTGGCCTGATCGACTCGGCCCCGCGCGGTACCAAGAGCCCACGTTCACAGGTGTTACCCCCCTCAAGCCCACAGCAAAGCGCCCGAGGCGCAGTTATTGACTCTCTGAACAACCAGCGCGCACTGGAGCCCGTCAAGTGCGTGATTGTCGGCGCCGGCCCGACCGGCCTGTCGGCGGCCTACCACCTGGGTTCGGATACCCTGCTGCTCGAACGTAATTCGACCGTGGGCGGCTGGTGCCGTTCGATCAAGGACAACGGCTTCACCTTCGACTATGCCGGCCACATCATGTTCTCCAACGACCCGTACGTGCTGAAGCTGTACGATGTGCTGCTGGGTTCGAACGTGCACTGGCAGAACCGCGAAGCCTGGGTCTACAGCAAGAACGTGTTCACCCGCTATCCGTTCCAGGGCGCCCTGTACGGCTTGCCGCCGAAGGTCATCAAGGAATGCATCGTCGGCGCCATGGAAGCCCGCTTCGGCGACCTGAAGGCCGAGCCAGGCATGGCGCCCGGCCCGGCGATTGACGACAAGTGCGACACCCAGGGCGTGGAAGACTGCTGCGCCGACGGCACGGTCGACATCGCCAACAGCAGCGCCAGCAAGCCAGGCGAAGTAAAGAACTTCGAAGAATTCATCTACAAGGTGTGGGGCAAGGGCATCGCCAAGCACTTCGCGATCCCGTACAACAAAAAGATCTGGACGGTGCCGCTGACCGAGATGGAAACCTCGTGGCTGGGCGGCCGCGTGCCGCTGCCGGACCTGGAAGAAATCATCGAAGGCGCGCTCGAGCCGGTCGGCAAGCCGATGGGGCCGAACGCGCGCTTCGGCTATCCGCTCAAGGGCGGCTTCCAGGCGCTGATGAACGGCTTCGTGCCGCACATCCGCGGCAAGATCGAACTGAACGCCAGCGTGGTCGAGATCTTGCCGAAGGAGCACCTGATCGCGCTCGCCGACGGCCGCCGCTTCCGCTACGACGACCTGATCAGCACCATGCCGCTGCCTGAACTGATCAAGATGATTGGCGACGAAGCGCCGGAAGACGTGCGCAAGGCCGCAGCCGGCCTGAAGCACATCTCGATCCGCAACGTGAACATCGGCATCGACCGTCCGAACGCGACCGACAAGCACTGGGTGTACTACCCGGAAGACACGATCTTCCACCGCATCTTCGTGCAAGGTAACGCCAGCCCGGAATGCAATGCCCCTGGCGGCTTCGGCTTCACCTGCGAGATCTCGTATTCGCCGTGGAAGCCTTTGCCAGTCGACGGCGACGAGCTGATCAAGCGCGCGATCGCGGACTGCATCAAGGTCGGCATGATCAAGCCGGAAGACACCATCCTGGCGGCCAACCTGACCGACATGCCCTATGCCTATGTGGTGTACGACCACCAGCGCGCGCAGAATGTCGCGACCGTCAAGAAGTGGCTGGAGCAGTACGACATCACGCTGGCTGGCCGTTACAGCGAGTGGGAGTACTACAACTCCGACCACGCTTTCCTGGCGGGTAAGAAGGCTGCCGAAAAAATCCGCGCCGCCGACGACGCCCGGACCCTGATGAAGTCGTAAGCACCGCTCGCACTGGACAGAATCGCGCTACCGGCTTGTTGCCTGTAGCGCGATTTTTTTTCGAAAGGGCATATCCCCTGCAGATGCGTACGTGCACGCACATACCGGCGGCTGTGTCACTGACAAGATGGCAACACCACACCACACCAACCAAGGGAACCAACATGAAAACCGACAAGAACGATGCAATCGCTTTGCTGACCGAAGACCACAAGAAGGTCAAGGACCTGTTCGAGAAATTCGAGAAGCTGAGCGACCGCTCGAAAGTCAACAAGAAGAAGATCGCCGACCAGATCTGCCTGGAGCTGACCGTCCACGCCCAGGTGGAAGAAGAGATCTTCTACCCGGCCGTGCGCGAGCCGATCAAGGATGACGACCTGATGGATGAAGCAGTCGTTGAGCACGCCAGCGCAAAGGAGCTGATCGCGCAGATCAGCGAGATGGATCCGGGCGACGACCTGTACGACGCCAAAGTCAAAGTGCTGTCGGAACAGATCGAACACCACGTCGAGGAAGAAGAAGGCGAGATGTTCCCGAAAGTCCGCAAGGCCAAGGTCGACCTCGTGGCGCTGGGCGAGCAGATGGCGGCCCGCAAGCAAGAACTGATGGCAAGCGCGGCGTAACACCGCCCGTCGTTCCCGCGCAGGCGGGAACCCCTGCCACGCTGGCGCAGTGCTTGTGACGGCCTGGCTAAGCCACAGTTCCATGGGTTCCCGCTTGCGCGGGAACGACGGGGGTTCAGCGGGCCCGGGGCTCGCCCTGATAGGGCCGCGCGTCGAGCGGCATGTCGATCGTGAACGTGGTGCCCTCCTCCGCGGTGCTCGACACCAAGACGCTGCCACCATGGGATTCGGCCACGCGCCGCACGAACGGCAGTCCGACGCCCCAGCCAACGCTTTGGGTGCGCGTCTCCTCCGCCCGGTGATACATCTGAAACAGGCTCTCGATCTCCTCGACCGGGATCGGCTTTCCCTCGTTATGCAGCGATACCTTCACCCGCTGCTCCGTGCGCTCGACCCACAACTGAATCGGAGCGGCATGGTCGCCGTACTTGATGGCGTTGCTCACCAGATTTTCCAGCGCGCGCTGCAGCGAGCCATGGCACCAGTAGCCGGCGGCGGACACCGCGTTGAGGCGGATGTCCACGCCATGAAAAGTAGCCGCGTGCTGCACGATTTGTTCCGCCAGCTGCGCCATGTCGAATTGCTCGATGCGTAAAGGCAGCCCCTCGCCGTTGACGAACAGCAGGTTGTCGAGCAGCTCACGCGCCATCGCTTCAATGCGCGCCGTGTTCTGCAAGATCCGCCTGGCCAGCCCTTGCGCCTGCGGCAGGCTGGACGCGCGTTCGATCAGCTCGGCAGCAAGATGGGCGTTGGACAGCGGCGTGCGCAGGTCGTGCACCAGTGCAGCGGCAAACTGCTCGCGCAGCGCAGCCTGCACGCTGGCAAACGCATTGGCGCTGTCGCGAATCGCGCTGTCGATGGCGGCGTGGATGGCGCTGCTTTGCGCCGGCGTCAGCTGGACGTGCTCCCCATACAGCGTCTGGAACAGGACGCGACGGAAAATCTGCAGTTCGTGGATAAGCGTGGTGGTGTCGTAATGGGTCAGGCGGGCGCGTTCGCCGCCATGCTCCGCAGCGACGACAGCAATGTCGACTGCGCCGCGCTGATGGAACTCTGGCGTCAGCAGCAAGGCCAGGCTGTCGTGGAACGACGGTATCGTATTTTCCAGGATCGGCGGACCCAGCTCATACGCCTTGTCCAGCTCTGTTCTCACGGTCATCTTCCATGCATCGACAACCTGCGCGCGCAGCGCAAGCACGGCGCGGGTAATGTCCGATAGTTCGTCCGGATCCGCGTTGGCGAGACCGATAATTTTGTCAGGCAATTGAGCGTCCGTTCCTGGTGAAAACCGCATCCCGCCTGCCACCGGCTGGCAGGCATTCAACTACGAAAAATTATAGTGGAACGCCCGTACCCGTCATTTTCTGTTGCTAATGAGAAAAGCCCGGCTGCATCAGCTGCCGGGCTTGTCGTGATCGGTGTAAGGCGCCTGGAAAGCGCCGCGCGCTAGTTGATGCTGGCGCGGTTTGGCCTGACACTCATGCGGAATTTGCGGCGGCGGTCGCCCATCAGGTCTTGCAGGTCGGTGACGCTCATGCCGGTAAGTTCGCGCAAGCGCATCAGCAGGTAGCCGCCCAGCGGCAGGCGGTTGTTGCGGACTTTTTCGATGATCGGGGTCTCGACTTTCAGTGCGCGCGCAACGGCCGCGTCGTTCTTCAGTGCCAGTTTTGCCGTGACCGCATCGATCAGCTTGTTTGGGTTGTATTGTTTTTCGACTGTGTTTAGTTCGTTCATGTTCTTTTTCGATTGGGGCATCAGGGTTACTCGACTAAGGACATTGTCGCATCCGGCCTGGCGCGCACGCGTAGGAAATCGCCTCGTGCCAGGGTCGGATAACAGAGCAGTTGTAGCGCGCGGTATGCCAGCGCCGAGCTGGTTCATAATGTGCTTTCCGATCAATAAGACCACGTTAGTGACACGATGAGGAAGCGCCATGCCGTTCTTGATATTGACCCGCAGCGGATTTGACGACGTCGTCGCTAACGTTGATACGCCGGGCGCCGCCTTCCTGGTCAATCCAGGCGTCGCCTCGGACGACGAGATCGCACAGCTGCGTGCAGCAGGCGCGGCCGTGCAGGTCCTGCCGTCGACGGTCGATCCCTACGACAGCGCCGGCGTCGAAGCCGCCTTGCAGGCCGCGGCGCGCGAAGGCGAACCGGTATGGCTGGAGCGCGGCACCGCCGCCCCGCCTGCCGCCCCTGCCGCGGCGCGCGAACCCACCAGCCAGGCCGAAGACGACCAGCACGAAGCACTCCACCACCGCCTGGTCAAGACCGCCGGCGCCGTCGCGCGGGCCGCATTGCGCAGCCTCGGCAGTCCGGGAGGAAGGCAGCCGATGGCTGTCCCGTACATCGGCTTCGGCAATAGTGGCAAGCTGTGGGTCAAGGGACGCGTGCTCGATGAATCGATTTTCCGCGAACAGACGGGCGAAGACAGCCGCTGGAGCAACCTTGTGGCGCTTTACCAGCGACTGGAGTCGGACGAAGTGGCGGGCGCGCGCGTGCTGGCGCACTTCCAGGGGCAGACCTTTGAAACGGTCACTGACCGCGGCGGATATTTTTCGTTCGAGATCGTGCCGCCGCAAGCGGTGCCCGGCGGTGCGCATGCCGTCGAGCTGGAACTGCCCGACAGCCGCGGGCAGGACGGCCAGCCGGTCCGCAGCCATGCCGAAGTGATCGTGCCGCCGCCGACCGCGCGCTTCGGCATCATCAGCGATATCGACGACACGGTGCTGTGGACCAATGTCACCAACAAGCTGAACATGGCCCTGATGCTGGCGCGCTCGAATGCGCATACGCGCAAGCCGTTCAAGGGCGTGGCCGCGTTCTACCGCGCGCTCAAGCAAGGCGCCGGCGGCAACGAGGACAACCCGGTGTTTTATGTGTCGAGCAGTCCGTGGCACCTGTTCGGGCCGCTGGTGGAATTCCTGCGCGTGCAGGGCATTCCCGTCGGCCCGCTGCTGCTGCGCGAGCTGGGCGTGCGCGAGGTGTTCAAGCTGACCAGCCATGGCAACCACAAGCTGGAGAAAATCGAACTGATCCTGGGCTACTACCCCGACATGCAGTTCGTGCTGATCGGCGACAGCGGCGAGCAGGACCCGGAAATCTACACCGAGGTGGTGCGGCGCCATCCCAGGCAGGTCAAGGTGATCTACATCCGCAACGTCAATCCCGATCCGGCGCGCATCGATGCGCTCGACAAGCTGATCGAGGAAGTCAGCGCTACCGGCACCCAGCTGATCCTGGCCCCCGACAGCGTGTTTGCCGCTTCGCACGCAGCCGCCGAAGGCCTGATCCATGTCGACCGGCTGGCCTCGGTACGCTCGGACAAAAAAGAAGACGACAGCGTGCTGCCCGGCGCGTGACCGGGCAGCGATGTTCAGGGGTAGCTGACCGGCCGGCCCGGAATGTCGGGCAGCGGAATGAATTCCGTTTCACCCGGCACTTTCGGGAATGCCTGCGCTTTCCAGTCCTGCTTGGCCTGCTCGATGCGCTCGGCCGAGCTCGACACGAAATTCCAGCTCAGGAAGCGCGGGCCGTCCATCGGCTCGCCGCCGAGCAGCATCAGGCGCGCCGCGCTGGCGCCGCCTGCGCCAAGGGTCACCGCCGCACCAGGCTTGAGCACCACCAGCTGGCCCCGCTCGAAGCGGCCATCGCGGCCCAGGTCGAGGCTACCTTCCAGCACATACACGGCACGTTCCGAATAGTCCGCCGGCATCGCCAGCCGCGCGCCCGGCTGCAGGTGCAGGTCGACATAGAACATCGGTGACGCCACCGGTACCGGCGATGCCTGTCCCAGGAAACTGCCGGAGATAATCCGGGCGGTGGCGCCGTCGCCTTCGATGACCGGCAGCTGCGGCGCGCCGATGTGCAGGAAGGAAGGATCGTTTTCCTCATGGCTTTTCGGCAGCGCCACCCAGCACTGCAGGCCAAACAGCGGCGAGGGGTGGGCGCGCTGGCCGGCGGCGGTGCGTTCGGAGTGCACGATTCCCTTCCCCGCCGTCATCCAGTTGACTTCGCCTGGACGAATCGACTGGCTGGTGCCGAGGCTGTCGCGGTGCTGGATTTCGCCTTGCAACAGGTAAGTCACGGTGGACAGTCCGATGTGCGGATGCGGGCGCACGTCCAGCCCCTGGCCGGCGCTAAAGGTATGCGGGCCCATTTCATCGAAGAAGACGAATGGCCCGACCATGCGCCGCTCGCGGCTTGGCAAGGCGCGGCGGACCTGGAAGCCGTCGCCAAGGTCATGGGTGCGCGGTACAACGGTGACTTCGACTGCGGTGTCAGGATCGTGGCTCATGGTCAGGCTGCCTCAGTAAGGATTGTTGGATGATACCGCTGCTTTCGATCACACGGCGCTGCGGCCCAGCGAGCCGGCGCGCTTGCCAGTGTCGGCACTGCGCAGGCGTTCGGCGCCCCAGACCATCAGCAGGCCGCCGAAGACCGCGACGTTTTTCAGGAAATGCGTCAGCTGGCCCTGGAAACCGGCGGCGTCCGCGCTCCAGAAGGCGTGGAAGATGGCGGTGACCGGTACAAGGAATAATGCCAGCGCCGCAGCGGCCAGGCCCGCCTGGATTCCAGAAATTAAAAGCAGGCCGCCACCGACTTCGAGCACAATCGTCAGCGCCAGCAGCAGGCTTGCCATCGGCAAACCGGAGCTGGCCATCCAGCCCGCAACGTAGGAAAAGCCGAGGATCTTGTTGATGCCCGAGACGGCAAACAGGACGCCGACCAGGGCGCGGCCAATTGGGTAAAACTTGTTCGATGCGTTGTTCATGTTAATTCCTTTGTGTGTCTGTGAGTGAGTTACTTCAATCAGTGCGGCAGGTCGAATACGAGCACTTCCGAATCGTTGGCTTCCGACAGGCGCACGCTGGCTTCCTTGTCGATGTGGGCGGCATCGCCTCCCGACAGCCCGATGCCATTGACTTTGATGCTGCCGCGGATCACGTGGACATACAGCTGGCGTCCTGGCGCGATGGCATGCTCGACTTCATCGGCGCCGCCCAGGATGGCGGCGTAGATCGACGCTTGCTGGCGCAAGGACACCGAACCTTCACGGCCGTCCGGCGAGGCAATCAGGCGCAGCCTGCCCTGCTTGGATGCGGTGTCGAAATGCTTCTCTTCGTAGCCAGGCGCTTCGTTGGCGGTGTCCGGCATGATCCAGATCTGCAGAAAATGCACCGGGTCGGTCCTGGAGCGATTGAACTCGCTGTGGACGACGCCGGAACCCGCGCTCATCCGCTGCACGTCGCCATAGCGCAGCACCGAACCATTACCCATGCTGTCCTTGTGCTCCAGTGCGCCGTCGAGCACGTAGGAAATGATTTCCATGTTCTTGTGCCCGTGCGACTCGAAGCCGCGGCCGGCCTGCACGCGGTCTTCATTAATCACGCGCAGTGGACCGACGCCCATGTGCGCCGGGTCCTGGTAGTGGCCAAACGAAAACGTGTGCTGCGAATTGAGCCAGCCAAAATTGGCGC
Source organism: Massilia agrisoli (assembly GCF_020831365.1). Taxonomy (GTDB): domain Bacteria; phylum Pseudomonadota; class Gammaproteobacteria; order Burkholderiales; family Burkholderiaceae_D; genus Telluria_A; species Telluria_A agrisoli. The sequence goes on along the minus strand of NZ_JAJHPV010000004.1, from coordinate 437,577 downwards.
CGCCGCGTTCGTTGCTCTTACGTACTTTCAACATCGCTATCCTCCCAAGTTAGATTCGAACTGTTCGAACATTGGGGCGAGGGAGTATTCATGCATATCCGGCCCGTTGTTTCAGTCGATGGGGCTATTATGTCTGCTCTTTTCCGAATCAAAAAACGAGTAATTTACCGTCCAATGATCGATTTTATTGATGCTTTCATGTTTTCCATCCCCGAGGTAATCGCATGTTAAAAATAAGCCTTGATGCACTTATTACCGTCGATGCCATCGCCCGCCGCGGCTCGTTTGCCGGCGCCGCCAAGGAGCTGTACCGGGTTCCCTCCACGATCTCCTACACGGTGTCCAAGCTTGAGGAAGACCTTGGCGTTCCCCTGTTCGAGCGCTTTGGCCCGAAGGTAACGCTGACCCCGGCCGGGGAAGAGCTGCTCAGGGAAGGCCGGCACCTGCTGAAGGCTGCTGGCGACCTGGAGTGCCGCGTCCGGCGCGTCGCTTCTGGCTGGGAAACGGAGTTTTCCATTGCCATCGATTCGGTGCTGTCGCCATCTGGACTCATCGATGACATCACGGCGTTCTATGGAGTTGCCGACCAGACGCGGCTTCGTCTCCTCAAGGAAGAGCTGTCGGGGACATGGGAAGCCCTGCTCGACCGCCGGGCGGACCTGCTGATCGGCGCCGCCGGCGCTGGCCCGTCGGGAGGCGGTTACAGCGCAGAGCCGATGGGCAAGGTGCGCTTCGTGTTTGCCGTCGCGCCTACCCATCCGCTGGCCGCGGTCGGGCATCCCTTGACCAAGGCGGACCTCGCCGCGCACCGGGCCGTCGCGGTCTCCGACTCGGCGCGGCAACTGCAGGCGCGCACGGTGGGCTTGCTGTTTGGCCAGGACACGCTGTCGGTACCGGACATGCAAACCAAGCACCAGTATCAGCTGGCCGGGCTTGGCTTCGGCTTTTTGCCGGAACCGTTTGTGCGGCAGGATATCCGGGACGGTTTGCTGGTCGAGAAACAGGTGGAGGAATCCAGGGCCGAGGAAACCTTGTACCTCGCCTGGCGCACCGGGGAAGAAGGCGCGGCGCTGAAATGGTGGCGCGAACGCCTGCGTACCTCGCCGCCCCTGGAACGGATGTGGCCATCACGGTAAATGCGTGCACGCAAGATGCGGTTTTTTTGTCCAATCATGTGCCTGATTCATGAATCCCATTCATGGGACTATGCGCCGTACAGGACAAGTCATTTGCAGCAAGTGGCATAGAATGACATTCAGTCATGCCGGCTATTGCCGCGCTTCAAAGCCCTGCAGGTGAGCGCGCATGCCCGGCGCAGCCGCAGGGCAGCCACACCATTTCCAAGAGGATGCGAACCAACATGGACGACCTTAGCGACATCAAAATAACGCGGCGCGACCTGCTCATCGTCGGCGCACTCTCGGTATCGGGCGCGGCGGTGCCTGCGGTCGCGGGCGCCGCCGAGGGGCCGCCGGGCGCCAGCGCGCCGCCGGCAGCATCGAAAGTGTCGATGACCGTCAATGGCAAAGTCCACGAGCTGGAGCTCGACACGCGCACCTCGCTGCTCGACGCCTTGCGCGAGAACCTGCAGATGACCGGCACCAAAAAAGGCTGCGATCACGGCCAGTGCGGCGCCTGCACCGTCATCGTCGACGGCCGCCGCATCAATTCCTGCCTCACCCTCGCCGTGATGCACAACGGTTCGAAGGTCACCACCATCGAAGGACTTGGCGGCAAGGACAACTTGCATCCGATGCAGGCCGCCTTCATCAAGCACGACGGCTTCCAGTGCGGCTACTGCACGCCCGGCCAGATCTGCTCGGCCGTCTCGGTGCTGGACGAAATCAAGCAAGGCATTCCAAGCCATGTCAGCGCCGACCTCAACGCGCGTCCGCTGCTGTCGGCCGAAGAAATCCGCGAGCGCATGAGCGGCAACATCTGCCGCTGCGGCGCGTACTCGAACATCGTCGATGCGATCACCGAAGTAGCCGGGAGGACAGCATGAGGGCCTTCACCTACCAGCGCGCCGCCTCGCCCGCCGAAGCGGCCGCCGCCGCGGCGCGCACGCCGGGCGCCAAATTCATCGCCGGCGGCACCAACCTGCTCGACCTGATGAAGCTCGAGATCGAAACGCCGGGCCACCTGATCGACGTCAACGGCCTCGGCTTCGACAAGATTGAAGCGACGCCGGAAGGCGGCCTGCGCGTCGGCGCACTGGTGCGCAATACCGACCTTGCCGCCGACGCCCGCATCCGCCGCGATTACGCGGTGCTGTCGCGCGCATTGCTAGCAGGCGCGTCGCCCCAGTTGCGCAATGTGGCCACCACCGCCGGCAACCTGCTGCAGCGCACGCGCTGCCCCTACTTCTACGACACCAACCAGCCCTGCAACAAGCGCCAGCCGGGCAGCGGCTGCTCCGCCATCGGCGGCTTCAGCCGCAACCACGCGATCGTCGGCGCCAGCGATGCCTGCATCGCCACGCATCCGAGCGACATGGCCATTGCCATGCGCCTGCTCGATGCCGAGGTCGAGACGATCCGCCCCAACGGATCGGCGCGCGTGATACCGATTGCCGCCTTTCACCGCCTGCCCGGCAATACGCCGCACATCGAAACCGCGCTGGAGCCTGGCGAACTGATCACCGGCGTCAAGCTGCCCAAGCCGCTTGGCGGCGCACACGTCTACCGCAAGGTGCGCGACCGTTCCTCGTATGCGTTTGCACTGGTCTCGGTTGCGGCAGTCATCCAGCCAGACGGCACCGGACGGGTCGCCCTTGGCGGCGTCGCGCACCGGCCATGGCGGGTTGAAGCAGCCGAGCAGAACATGCCCAAGGGCGCCACGGCGGTGGCCGACCAGTTGCTCGCCGGCGCCAGGCCGACCCACGATAACGCGTACAAGGTACCCCTGGTCCAGCGCACCCTCGCCGCGGCGATGGCCCAGGCGAAGAAAGGCTGACGTCATGAAATTTACTACTCCTGCGACCACCAATCCCATCGACCAGCTGAAAGTGGTCGGCCGCCCCGTCGACCGCGTTGACGGCCCGCTCAAGGCCAGCGGCACTGCGCCTTACGCGCATGAGCAGCACCAGGCCGCGCCCAACGCCGCCTATGGTTATGTGCTCGGCGCGGGCATCGCAAAGGGCCGCATCGCATCGATGAATGTCGACGAAGCCAAACGCGCGCCGGGCGTCATCACCATCGTTACCGCCTCGACCGCGGGCAAGCTGGGCAAGGGCAATTTCAACACCGCAAAGTTGTTGGGCGGACCAGAAATCCAGCATTACCACCAGGCGATTGCACTGGTGGTGGCCGACACCTTCGAACAGGCGCGCGCGGCATCGAACCTGATCCGCGTGAAATACACCAAAGAGAAAGGCGCGTTCGACCTCGCCAAGGCGAAGTCGTCGGCCACCAAGCCGAAGGCCAAGGATGCCGACAGCAAGGCAGGCGACTTCGCCGGCGCCTTTGCCGCGGCGCCCGTGAAGCTGGACGCCAGCTACACCACGCCCGACCAGTCGCACGCAATGATGGAGCCGCACGCCTCGATCGCGTCATGGGACGGCGACAAGCTGACCGTGTGGACGTCGAACCAGATGATCGACTGGAGCAAGGGCGACCTGGCGAAGACGCTCGGCATGCCGAAGGAAAACGTGCGCCTGGTGTCGCCCTTCATCGGCGGCGGCTTTGGCGGAAAGCTGTTCCTGCGCTCGGAAGCCTTGCTGGCGTCGCTCGGCGCGCGCGCGGCAAAGCGCCCGGTGAAGGTTGCGCTGCCACGTCCGCTGATCTTCAACAACACCACCCACCGTCCGGCGACCATCCAGCGCATCCGCATCGGCGCCACGCGCGATGGCAAGATTACCGCGATGGGCCATGAATCATGGTCGGGCGACCTGCCTGGCGGCGGACCGGAAAACGCCGTCCAGCAAACCCGGCTTCTGTACGCCGGCGCCGGCCGCATGACGGCCACCCGGCTGGCGGTGCTCGACCTCCCGGAAGGCAATGCGATGCGCGCGCCCGGTGAAGCGCCCGGCATGATGGCACTGGAAATCGCCATGGACGAGATGGCCGAAAAGCTCAAGATCGACCCGGTTACCTTCCGCATCCTGAACGATACCAAGGTCGATCCCGAACACCCGGACCGCCGCTTTTCGCAACGCCGTCTGATCGACTGCATGCGCATCGGCGCCGAGCGCTTCGGCTGGAATGCGCGCAAGGCGCAGCCGGGAACGGCCCGCGACGGCCAGTGGCTGGTCGGCATGGGGGTGGCGTCCGCGTTCCGCAACAACCTGGTGATGAAATCGGCAGCCCGGGTGCGCCTGGACCGCCAGGGCGTCGTCACTGTCGAGACCGATATGACCGACATCGGTACCGGCAGCTACACCATCATCGCCCAGACCGCCGCTGAAATGATGGGCGTGCCGATTGAACAAGTCGTGGTGCGCCTGGGCGACTCCGCCTTCCCGGTGTCGGCAGGCTCGGGCGGCCAATGGGGCGCCAACAGCTCCACCGCGGGCGTCTACGCCGCCTGCGTCAAGCTGCGCGAGGCGGTAGCCCAGAAACTGGGCGTCAGCGCCGCGGAGGCGCAATTTGCCGACGGGTCAGTTCGCGCCGGTGGCCGCACGGTGCCCTTGCGGCAGGCCGCCGAGGCAGGCGAACTGGTGGCTGAAGACACGATGGAATATGGCGACCTCGACAAGAAGTTCCAGCAATCGACGTTTGGCGCGCACTTTGTCGAAGTGGGCGTCGACATGGCCACCGGTGAAACGCGCATCCGCCGGATGCTTGCCGTCTGCGCTGCCGGCCGTATCCTCAACCCCAAGTCGGCACGCAGCCAGGTGATTGGCGCGATGACCATGGGCGCGGGCGCCGCGCTGATGGAAGAACTGGTGGTGGACAAGCGCTCCGGCTTCTTCGTCAACCATGACCTGGCCGGCTACGAGGTGCCCGTCCATGCCGACATACCGCACCAGGATGTCATCTTCCTCGACGAAACCGACCCGATGTCCTCACCGATGAAGGCCAAAGGCGTCGGCGAACTGGGCATCTGCGGCGTGGGCGCGGCGATTGCCAATGCCATTTACAACGCCACCGGCGTGCGCGTGCGCGAGTACCCGATTACGCTCGACAAGCTGTTGCCAAAAATGCCTGCCTATTTATAAACACCTGCGCATTTCCTGCCCCCCGGCGGCGCGCCTTGCGTGCCTTGCCGGGCGGCGCATTGCGCCCTTTGTTGTCCCGAAATATCCACCACGCATCGATAATCGTTTCCCCGAGGCTCTCTTTATTGTAGGATACGGCCCTTACGGTTAGGTAAATTCTGACGTAAGAATCCGTAAGAGCCGACTTCCCTTACCGCGCTCGTTCGGTAATTCGCGCGCGTAAAGGAAGCGGAATGACATCCTTGTCACCCTCGGCACACCCACACAACCCCCATCAAGGCAGAGCCCGCAGTACGCGCTGGCTGGCGCTCGCCTGTGCCGCGATCGTGCTGGCGGTGGTCGCGTCGGAATGGATGCGCTGGTCGCGCGACGTCGAGCACGGCACATCCCCCGCCTTGCTGGAACTTGTCGAGCCGCCAAGTGTCAGGCTGACGGCGCGCTCCTCCTCGCTGATTCCCATGCCGCCCAACGTGCCATCGGCGCACGCCAGCGCGATGGCGCCCCTGGGCGGCGGAAAAATGATTGTCTTCTGGTGGGCCGGCAGCCGCGAAAGCGGGCCGGACGTCAAGGTCTACGCATCGCGCTGGGCCGGCGGAAAATGGGGCCAGCCATGGGAGGTCGCCAGCCGCGATTCGCTGGGAGCGGCGCTGGGCTTCGGCGTGCGCCGTATCGGCAACCCGGTCGCCTGGACCTCGGCCGACGGCCAGGTCAACCTGTTCGTGGTCGCAACGGGCCTGGGCGGATGGGCGGCGGCCCGTGTTGTACAGCTTGCATCGTCGGACGACGGCGACAGCTTTGCCGTCAAGCGGGTATTGCCGATGTCGCCGCTGTTCAATACCAGCGTGCTGGTCCGCACAAACCCCGTCAGCCTCGCCAACGGCGGCTGGGGATTGCCGCTGTATTTCGAGATTGGCATCAAGTACCCGATGATGCTGGCGTTCGACCGCAACGGCGACCCGGACTGGGTCACGCGCATCGGCAACCGCACCACTGCCCTGCAACCCACCATCGTTCCGTTCTCGGATTCGGAAGTCCACGCCTGGATGCGCGACGCCAGCGACGAACAGCGGGTGCAGCACGCCCACAGCCGCGACGGCGGCCTCAGCTGGTCGGACATGCCCTCGCTCGACTTGCCGAACCACAGCACCTCGCTCAGCGCCATCCGCTTAAGCAATGGCAGCATCCTGCTGCTGCACAACCACGTCGTGCCGGGCGGGTCGTCGCGCAACATGCTGCGCCTGTCCATCGCCAAGGACGCGCGCAACTGGAAACACGTGATGGACGTGGCCCACGGCAAGCACGGCGAAGAATTTTCCTATCCCGCCTTGCAGCAGATCGGCAACGAGCTGCACATCACCTTCACCTCGCGGCGCGAGGCGATCGCGCACCACATTCTTGACCTCGAATTCAGGGAGATTTTGTAATGGAACTTCCCGCACTCGATTGGCAGTTCTTCTATGGCCGGCTGGCATGGGCCATCGTCCTCGCGACGCTGGTAACCGCCCTGCTGCCTGCGGCCTGGCGCCGTTCAAGCCGCCTGGCCGGCGCCGTGCTGCTGGCCTCTGCCGCACTGATGGCGCTGCCCGGCGAGGCATCGCCCGCGTACTGGCTGGTGCTGGCTTTCCAGTGGCCAAGCGGGGTACTGCTCGGTTGCTGCGTGCTCAAGCTCATCAGCTCACGGCCGGGTGCGGCCCCGGCCACCGCCCTGCCGGCCCCGCTTGCGGCCATCATCGCCGCCGCAGGCCTTGTGCTCTACCTCGACGCCTTCGGCCTGCTGTCGCTGGGCCTGTACTACTGGGGCTTCAGTCCCTACGCTGCGCCGGTCGCGGCGCTGCTGGCCGCCGCAGGCTGCGCGCTGGCCGCCGTCCTTGGCCGGGCCCGGCAGCACGCCCTGCTTGCACTGGGCGCGCTTGCGCTGTACTCGATCCTGCGTCTCCCTACGGGCAACCTGTGGGACGCGCTGCTCGACCCGCTGCTGTGGGGCTGGGCGCTGGTCGTCCTTGGCGTCAAGGCGGCACGCTGGCTGGCGCTCAAGGCGCGCGGCGCACGCTACGCGGCCGAGCCAGAACCTCACATCGCCACCGCGCGCGCGGCTGGCATCGAACGTTTTTAATAACAAGGAGTAAGCTTGGTGGTAACTCGTAAATGGTATTCGCATCCTGTGATCGCGGCAGGTATCGCGGTCAATGCAGCCGTGCTGGCGCTCGCAGTGGCCTGGTCCGGCCCCGACCCGGCGCAGCTGTGGCGCTTGCTCGGCGAAGACGGCATCGTCGAATGGATGCAGTTCCTCTGCTTCGCGGTCATCTCGGTGCTGCTTGGCTTTGTCGCAAGCGAGCGCTGGAAGCGCGCCCCGCGCGTCAGCCTGGAACTGCTGGCACTGGTTGGCTTGAGCGCATTGACGGCGTTGGCCGCACTGGAAGAAATCAGCTGGTTCCAGCGCATCCTGAACGTGCAATCGCCGGAATTCTTCCTTGAGAACAACCGCCAGGCGGAGACCAACCTGCACAACCTCGCGCTGGGAAGTGCCAGCCTGCACAAGACGGTGCTGCTGAAGCTGATCTTCATTGCCGGCATCACCCACAACCTGATCCTGCCCCTGATCGCCCGTTCGCGGCCAGGCGTGCAGCGCTGGGTCGAGTCGATGGGGCTGTACTTGCCGCCGCTGTCGGCCGCGGTCGCTTACCTGGTCCTGGTCATCCTGTCGCACCTGCTGATCGAGCACCCGCGCAAGGGCGAGCTGGGCGAGATGTTCGGCGCAGTGCATTACCTGGCAACGGTGTTCACCGCGTATTTCATTGGTGTTGCCTACGGCAAGCCGCCGGTGTTTGAAAACGCCGCGGACGCGCGCCGGGTATCGACCTTGTTCGTGACGGTCGTGCTGTTCCTGCTGATGATGGCCTGGCTGCTCAGCGCCGGCGCGGGCGCAGTCGGCGCGCCGTAAGGACTGCCAGGTTCCACTATCTGGGCCATCTGCGGATGGCCCTTTTTTATGCCGGCCGCTGGATCAGCAGGTCTCCACTCAGGGCAAACGGCACCGCCCTCGCCCACCGGTTGGCGGAAAGCGAAAACGTCAGCGCGCGGACCTGGTGATACCAGCCCGCCGGCACATACAGCATGTCGCCGGGATGGACGACGCATTCGATCATCGACGCGTTGCGCGCCAGCGGAAACTGCGTGTAGTCGGGCGACTCGGGGTCAAACGGCGAGCCGAACAGGATGGCGTTCGCCTCGCGCGGATACAGGAATTCATCATGGTGCGGCGGCGACAGGAAGATGCGTTTGCTGCCCCACACCTGCGCGAAGATATTGTCGTCGTAGTCGCAATGCAGCGGCGTTACCGTTCCCGCAGGACCGATCCAGAAGCGCGGGGGCCCCATCTTGTCGAAGTAGGCGGGCCAATGGCACAAGCCGTTCAGCTCGCGCAGTTCAAGATTGCCCAGGTACGGCGGCAAGCCGGGCGCGCCGCTCTCGACCAGCTCGAGATACTCAAGCATCGACATATCCTGCATCGCGCGGTCCGGCGCGAATGCCGTGTTGATGTAGTCGCCTACCCTCGCCCTCACCGGCAGGTGGCTGAAGCGTTCGCGCAGCGTGTGCGGGGGCAGCACCGACAGCGGCCAGCGGCTGACGATCCCGGTAACCAGAAATGGCAGGCCGGCGGCGGCGCGCGCGCGAAACGCCGCGGCATCGGGCGCGCGTACGCGCGGGACCTCGGAAATCGCCGGCAGGCTGCGCGCCGCGTGCTTGATCGCGTCACGCATTTCCTGGATCGACGTCACGCCGCGCACCAGCGCATCCCTCGCCTCGCGCATGTGCTGTTTTGCCAGCGCTTCTTCGGGCGATGTGGCCCGCGACGCTGCCAGCGGCGGCAACACACGGACCGGGGGCTTGGCTGAGGACATCAACCGAACCTTTCATGACGGGACGACAGCATGCGCGTATCAGGCCTCGATGCGGCGCGCACTCTTGGCGGCCCAGCGATACAGGCTGCTGACAAGGGCGCCACCGACGAACAGGGCGATCAGCATCTGCGTATGTTCGCCCATGCCAGTGGTGATTGCAAGCGGTTCGCCGACGCCCGAGGCCACGATCAGGCCGGCCAGTGCCACGTTGAACAAGCTTTCGCCGACGATGAAGCCGGACATGACCAGCACTGCCATGCGCTTGGCCGCCTCGCCCCACGTGGCGCTGCTGACTGCGCGTTCGAACAGCCAGCCGGCCACCGCGCCGACCACCACGGGAGCCGTAACGGCGCTAGGCAGGTAGATGGCGAGGCCCACGCCCAAAGGCGGCAGGCTGTAGCGGTCCTTGCTGGCGGCCTTGATGAGGAAGTTGACGATCACCAGGCCGAGGCCGAGCAAGGCGCCGTACATCACAAGGTCCCATGGCAGGTCGTTGCCGATCACGCCTTTGGCCAGGGTCGAGATCAGCGTCGCCTGCGGCGCGGCGAGCGGATTGTCGGAGATGGCTTGCAGGTTGGGCGCGCCGGCGAAGCCGTTGGCGCGGTTGAGCAGCTCGAGCACCGGCGGCACCACGGCGGAACCTGCGCCCACGCCGATCAGCAGCGCGACCTGCTGCTTCCATGGCGTTGCGCCGACCAGCTGGCCGGTCTTCAGGTCCTGCAGGTTGTCATTGCCGATCACGGCCACTGCCAGCACCACGGTGGTGACGAACAGCGCGAACGCCACCAGCGCATGGGCCACTTCCGGCCCCATCATGTGCTTGCCCACCATGCCCACGCTGAGCGAGGCGCCGAGGATGGTGAGGATGGCGATGCCCGACACCGGCGAATTCGACGAGCCGATCAGGCCGGCCATGTAGCCGCAGACTGCGGCGGCGAAAATGCCGGCGACGAGAATGTAGCCGACGCCGACGGCGACCAGCGGAAACGCCAGGCTAGCCAGCACGCCGTCCTGCAGGAAGGTAGCCAGCAGCCAGCCGGCCGGCACCATCATGATCAGGGTGACCAGGCCGACGATAAAGATCGGCAGGTCCTGTTCCGAGCGCGGGATGACTGCGCCGTCGACCTTGGCCGCGCGCGACGCTTCCAGCGCAGAGCGCAGGCCGCCGATGACTGGCTTGGCCAGGCCGGCCAAGGTAACGATCGCTGCCGCGCCAATGGCGCCGGCGCCGATGATGCGCACCTTGGAACTCCAGACGCTGCCAGCGTGTTCGGCTGCCGAAAGCGTGGCTGACGGCTCCATCGCGGTGAGCAGCGGGACCAGCACACCCCAGGCGATGACCAGGCCGGCCAGCATGGCCAGGCCCACGGTGATGCCCATCAGGTGGCCGGCGCCGAGCAGCGCGAGCGAACTTGCCGCGCCGATGCCGGTTGCGCCCTGGCCGACCTTGAAGTGGACGGCGACTTCGGCGGCCAGCAGCTTGGCGCCGGCGGCGGCGGCAAACAGCGCGGAGGCGATGCTGCCCCAGACCACTGCCATCAGGCCGACCTTGCCTTCGGCCGCGCCGCTGCGCGAGGACGTGCCAACCTTCAGCACTTCGGCAGCGGCCACGCCTTCAGGATAGGGCAGGTCGGACTGCGACACCAGCGCGCGCCGCAGCGGCACGGTGTACATCACACCGAGCACGCCGCCGATGGCGCAGGCGCCGAAAGTGGGCCAGAACGGCACGTTTGCCCACCAGCCGATCATCAACAGGCCAGGCAGAACGAAGATGACAGACGCCAGCGTGCCCGCCGCCGAGGCGATGGTCTGGACGATGTTGTTTTCCTGGATCGTGGCATTGTGGAAGGCGGACAGCAGCGCCATCGAAATAACCGCCGCCGGAATCGAGGTGGCGAAGGTGAGGCCGACCTTCAGGCCAAGGTAGACCTGGGCCGCTGTAAAGATCAGTGTAATGACAATGCCGAGCAGGATGCCCCGGACAGTAATTTCTCTAGGTCCCGCTTGCGCCAACGTGGTCATCCGCACTCCAGTTCAATAGATTGGTGTTAAAAGCGCCCAATCATAGCTGTCACTTGGAAAAGTTTAAAGCACGAAATCTAATTCTTCTTGCAAGACGCGATCTTCCATCTCGCCCACCAACCAACGGCGGCGCTCATCCTCACTGAATTTGTTGGCCGAGGACAACGACGATGTTTCTGGAGGGCATTCTCAACGGTACACTGAAATCATTTTCCTGAGGGTTAAGGTGAAATAGCCATACTCTTGCCGGCCCGCCGCCCCCAGGGGCGCGGCTTCTCTCCGCCATGAAACAATGCAAAAGGCTACCCGAGGGTAGCCTTTTGACATTTATATTCGCGAGGGGGAGTCCAATCAAGCCCCGAAACCGCATAAATACTAGGCTGTAGACACGCTGGCCGATCAAATACCGTCACTGATACCGTCATAATTTTCGCATTGCAGAGCGAGAGCATAGCCCCTGCAGGGACAAAAAAGCGATCCTTCCAGTGACGTAATCTTGTTCAAATACGTTGGAATTGTATGATCTAGGGCAGGGAAAGTTCTCTTGCTCGTACCATTTTAACAAGCTGCCCTCCTTTCCTTCGAAAGATGTCACGATTGAAGAATGATGAATTAGTATACGTTACTGGGCAGTGCCAGCATGGCACGCCGTCGCCCCTCCGGGTGAATGAGGATGATCTCTTCATGGGGCTTTGATTGCATTTGTAATTAACTGAAGAAGATATGAAGATCAAATTAGAACGCAGAGCGCTAGATAAGTTGTATAAACGCCGTGATCGCTATGAGATCCCGGATTGGCAGCGGACGAAGGTCTGGGATCAAAAAAAGAAGCAACTTCTTATCGACAGCATCCTACGAGGCTGGCGCCTTCCGAAGTTCTATTTAGTCAAAGTCGGCTCTGACCAATTCGAAGTTGTAGATGGCCAGCAACGTCTCAATGCGATCTTCAATTTCTTTTCGAACGAACTCTCCCTGTCAGAAGAATCAGCTCAGGAATTTGGCGGGCATTTCTACAAGGATCTTAGCCCTACGCTAAGTGATGCCTTCGATGATTACGAAATCGATTACGATGAGATCTCAGAAACAAACGAGGTTGAACTCAAAGCGTTTTTCCAGCGCCTCCAGCAAGGACTGCCTCTTACTGCCAGCGAAAAGCTGAACGCCGAGCACGGGAACCTGAGGAATTTCTGCAAAAAATTACCTCAACTGCCGTTCTTCAAGGTATCTATTGCAGTGCCGGACACTCGCTTCGCCCACTTCGATATTGCGTCCAAGGTCGCGATGATAGAGGTAGAGTCTGTCGATGCTGGCTTACGCTATGACGACATAAAAGCGGTTTTCGCTTCGCAAGTGAATTTTTCGCCGTCGTCGGCAGCGGCGAAGCGCATATCTAAGGCATTCGCATTCCTGGCAAAGGCTTTCCCCGCCCCGGAGCCTGTGCTTAAAAACAGGACAATCGTTCAGTCGGTCGCTACGCTGGCATGCCGCTTGGTCGCCACGGGTAAAGAATCCGGTCTGGAAGGCGATTTCGCGACTTTCGTGCGGAAATTCATGCAAGACCTAGCGACGCAAGTTGAATTAGGTCAAGCTGCAACCGACGCGGATTTCGTTCGATTTCAGAAATCGATCAATGCTAACGTAAAAGCCGGTGCTAAAACCCGTCATGAGATCTTGCTTAGAAAGGCGTTGGTTCACAGCGGCGCGTTAGCGGGGGCGTTTGACACTGCGGCTCTCAAAGAGAGTGGAATCAGTGGGCGAATTTCCGAACTCGGGAAATTAATTACTGCACACGTGTCCAGGCTAAACACGGCCTACAGTGCCATACATGGTAAGGATTTATTTAAAGCTACAAACAAGACGGCTACCGCCCAAGCTAATATGCGGGAGCAAATTACGAATTTAATGCAGTATCAGACATTCGTTGACAACCTATATTTTCTATTTTGGGAAGGACCGGGTGACCGTTTGAACGACTCAATGCCGCAATCATTTATCGATGTGAACGCGCTACGAACAGATTTGCAGCACGATGTCGATCATGGCAAGGCAACGAACGTAAAAGCCAAAAAGAAGAAGATCGGCGCGACGTTCCAAAAACTTGGCGGGGAAACGTCGCCCGAGTCTTTGGACCCTGGCCGATTTGTCTTGATCCAAGCAAACCTCATGACTGCCTTGGAACATGATCTATCAAATCTTCAGCTTCCGGTTGGGCTCACAAAATCAGGGCATAAATAGATCTCGCCGCGGGGGCTAACAAGCCTCCCGCCCTGGCAACCCTGCTGATGGGCGTAGCTGAACATGCGGGCACACGTCGCCTTGATACGGTGCGCGATTTCGTGCGCACCCCGGCTTTCGATCTTACGCAGCGCTGCGAGCAGTGCTGGTCCTTGCCCGAGCAGATGGGCATGGAACCGATCTGCGGAAAGATGTCGACTCCCAGCCGCCGTATCGTGTCCGTGCGGTATCTGCGCTCCACGTCGGCAGCTTCTTGCTGTGCCACTCGCGGGCCAGCTTTTCAAAGGTATTGCCGTTGGCCTCACTCAGCTCGCGCTGGCGCTCCTTCTTCTCTTGGCTGGGTCAGTCCCCTGGTCGAGCAACTTGCGAGCGGCCAGGCGCTTGTCGCGGGCTTCCGCGAGCGTGACCTCAGGATACTTGCCGAAGGCCAGTGTTCGACGGCAACGCCATACCGGTAGTCAATGCGCCAACACTTCGCACCGTCGGTATTGATCAAGAGGTAAAAGACCGCCGCCGTCCGACAGCTTGTAAGGCTTGTCTTTGGGCTTCGCTGTGCGGGGCTGGATGTCGGTAAGGGGACTGCGAGTTTCGGCAGGTGGCGGTATCCGTTTTAGCGGTATCTCTGGATACCGTCAACCATAGCGACAAATTTGCTGGATTTTAATGAGCACAAAAAGTGCTCCTAAAACGAAAAGCCCGCGATCTCATTGGGAGAATCGCGGGCTTCTGAGCATCTTTGGATGTCAAACTACTTGTTCCTGGCGGAGAGAGGGGGATTCGGTCACGTCCCGCGACCCCGCGGCGCCCTGCAGGGCGACCGCTTTCGAATCCCCCCCGCAGAGCCCGCAGGGGCTCTGCTTCTCTCCGCCATGAAACAATGCAAAAAGGCTACCCGAGGGTAGCCTTTTTTACATTGTATTCCTGGCGGAGAGAGGGGGATTCGAACCCCCGATAGGCTATGAACCTATACACGCTTTCCAGGCGTGCGACTTCAACCACTCATCCATCTCTCCTGCTTCTTCGCTTTCACGAAGCCGCAGATTATAGCAAAGATTCTGTTGAGTATGGAGAAATTTAGGGGCAGCCGTTTAGCCAGCTTGGCATGGGTTCCCGCGGGGCCGCCGAGGCTTGCGCGGGAACGACATGCTATCAGGACGCTTCTTTCAGTTGCTCCAGAATCGCCGGGTTCTCCAACGTCGACACATCCTGCGTAATGGTCTCGCCCTTGGCCAGCACACGCAGCAGGCGCCGCATGATCTTGCCCGAACGCGTCTTCGGCAGGTTGTCGCCGAAACGGATCTCCTTCGGCTTGGCAATCGGCCCGATCTCCTTGGCTACCCAGTTGCGCAGCTCCAGCGCCAGCTTCTTGGCTTCTTCGCCCGTCGGCCGCGCCTGCTTCAGCACCACAAACGCGCAGATCGATTCGCCCGTCGTGTCGTCCGGCTTGCCCACCACCGCCGCTTCCGCGACGATCGGGTTCGCCACCAGCGCCGATTCGATTTCCATCGTGCCCATCCGGTGGCCCGACACGTTCAGCACGTCGTCGATGCGGCCGGTAATCGTAAAGTAGCCCGTCTCCTTGTTGCGGATCGCGCCGTCGCCAGCCAGGTACATGCGGCCGCCCAGTTCTTCAGGGAAGTAGCTGGTCTTGAAGCGGTCCGGGTTGCCCCAGATGGTGCGGATCATCGATGGCCACGGACGCTTGACCACCAGGATACCGCCCTGCCCGTTCGGCACGTCTTGCCCTGCCTCGTCGACAATCGCCGTCATGATGCCCGGCAGCGGCAAGGTGCACGAACCGGGCACCATTGGCGTCGCGCCCGGCAGCGGCGTAATCATGTGGCCGCCCGTTTCGGTCTGCCAGAAGGTGTCGACAATCGGGCACTTTTCGCGGCCGACGTTCTTGTAGTACCACATCCAGGCTTCCGGATTGATCGGCTCGCCAACAGAGCCAAGCAGGCGCAGGCTGGACAGGTCGTAGTTCTTCGGATGCACTTTCGGGTCGACGTCCGCCGCCTTGATCAGCGAGCGGATCGCCGTCGGCGCCGTGTAGAAGATGCTGACCTTGTGCTTGTCGATGGTTTCCCAGAAGCGGCCGGCGTTCGGGTAGGTCGGCACGCCTTCGAACACGATCTCGGTGCCGCCAACGGCCAGCGGGCCATAGGCAATATACGTGTGGCCGGTCACCCAGCCGATGTCGGCGGTGCACCAGAACACGTCGTTCGGCTTGAGGTCGAAGGTCCACTTCATTGTCAGCGCGGCCCACAGCAGGTAGCCGCCGCTCGAGTGCTGCACGCCCTTCGGCGTGCCGGTCGAACCGGAGGTGTAGAGAATGAACAGCGGGTGCTCCGCGCCAACCCATTCCGGCTCGCATTCGGCCGGCTGGGCATCGACCAGGTCGTGCAGCCAGGTGTCGCGGCCTTCGACGAAAGGAATATTGCCGCCCGTGCGCTTGTAGACGATCACGTCCTTCATCGTCGTGCAGCCGCCCAGCGCCAGCGCTTCGTCGACGATGGTCTTGAGGGGCAGATGTTTGCCGCCTCGCATTTGTTCGTCAGCCGTGATGACGGCGACAGCACCGGCGTCGATGATGCGCTCTTGCAGCGATTTGGCCGAGAAGCCGCCGAACACCACCGAGTGGGTGGCGCCGATGCGGGCGCAGGCTTGCATTGCGGCGACGCCTTCGATCGACATCGGCATGTAGATGACAACGCGGTCGCCCTTCTTGATGCCGCGCGACTTCAGGCCGTTGGCGAACTTGCAGACTTTTTCGTACAGTTCCTGATATGTGGCGCGGGTAACCTTGCCGTCGTCCGCTTCGAAGATGATCGCGGTTTTGCCGGCATTGCCGTTCTTGAGGTTGCGGTCGAGGCAGTTGTACGAGACATTCAGCTCACCGTCGGCAAACCACTTGTAGAAAGGGGCTTCCGATTCATCCAGCGTGCTGGTGAAGGGCTTGTGCCAGTCGAGATTTTCGCGCGCCAGGCGTGCCCAGAAGCCTTCGTAGTCGCCGGCCGCTTCGGCGCACAGCTTGTTGTATGCGTCCATGCCGGAAATCGCCGCGTTTGCCACAAACTCCGCTGGCGGTGCGAATACGCGATTTTCCTGCAAGCCCTGATTGTCTTGATTAACCATGCTCGTCTCCCTAAGGTGCTTTAGTTTTGCAACAACATTAGACGCCGTCGCTTACTGCCCCCTTACAGTGCAAAAAAGCTCACGATGTGTGTTTGTTATGGTGCGCTGGGGGCGCTGTTCTATATGATTTTACCAATCTTTCAATCATCAATACCGAGGCCTTTGCCCTACCGGCCCAAGGCGAGGCGGTTTCGCCTGATCGTTTGGGCGAAATCAAACTTCCTTTATGCAACGCCCTTGCAAAACGTCGCTGCTCAGCAGGTGTAAAATGACGCATCGCAAATTTCTGCCTTTCCTGGAGCATCACCCGAATGTCTGAACCGCGTTTCCCGAATACCCCGCCAAAAAAACTGACTCCCCTCAATGCACTGATCTTCTCCAGCCGCTGGCTGCAGCTACCGTTGTACCTCGGACTGATCCTGGCGCAGTGCGTTTACGTGTTCCATTTTTGGGTTGAACTGAAAGACCTGATCGGCGCCGCCATGGGCAATGCCGACTCGCTGAAGCACCTGCTCGATGCGGTAACGGTGCCGGGCGCCGTGCGTCCCACTATACTGAATGAAGCCACCATCATGCTGGTCGTACTCGGCCTGATCGACGTGGTCATGATTTCTAACTTGCTGATCATGGTGATCGTCGGCGGCTACGAGACCTTTGTCTCGCGCATGCATCTGCAGGGCCATCCCGACCAGCCCGAATGGCTGTCGCATGTCAACGCGTCGGTGCTGAAGACCAAGCTGGCGATGGCGATTGTCGGCATTTCGTCGATTCACTTGCTCAAGACCTTTATCAATGCCGCTGCCTACACCGAAAAAGTCCTGGTCGCGCAAACGGTCATCCACTCCGTATTCTTGCTGTCGGCACTGGCAATCGCGTACACCGACCGCATCATGACAACGACGCAGAACGCGTCCAAAACGACTCACTAACGTCCAACCGAGAACTCCCATGACCGTCATCAAACAGGAAGACCTGATCGAATCCGTCGCCGCCGCGCTTCAGTACATCAGCTATTACCACCCTGCCGATTACATCCAGCACCTGGCGCGCGCGTACGAAGCCGAGCAGAGCCCGGCCGCGAAGGACGCGATCGCCCAGATCCTGACCAACTCGCGCATGTGCGCGGAAGGCAAGCGCCCGATCTGCCAGGACACCGGCATCGTTAACGTGTTCCTGAAAATCGGCATGGGCGTGCGCTTCGAAGGTTTCTCGGGCACCGTCACCGACGCCGTCAACGAAGGCGTGCGCCGCGCGTACAACTTCGACGACAACAAGCTGCGCGCATCGATCGTGGCCGACCCGCAGTTCGACCGCAAGAACACCAAGGACAACACGCCGGCTGTGGTTCACATGGAACTGGTCGAGGGCAACACCGTCGACGTGAAGGTGGCAGCCAAAGGCGGCGGCTCTGAAAACAAGACCAAGTTCGTCATGCTGAACCCGTCCGATTCGCTGATCGACTGGGTCATGAAGACCGTGCCGACCATGGGCGCAGGCTGGTGCCCGCCAGGCATGCTGGGTATCGGCATCGGCGGCACCGCCGAGAAGGCGATGCTGATGGCCAAGGAAGTGCTGATGGACGACATCGACATGTACGAACTCAAGCAGCGCGGCCCGCAGAACAAGACCGAAGAACTGCGTATCGAACTGTGCGACAAGATCAACTCGCTGGGCATTGGCGCGCAAGGCCTGGGCGGCCTGACCACCGTGCTCGACGTGAAGATCAAGATGTACCCGACCCACGCCGCATCCAAGCCGGTTGCGATGATCCCGAACTGCGCGGCAACCCGCCATGCGCACTTCGTGCTCGACGGCTCCGGTCCGAGCTACATCGAACCGCCTGCGCTGTCGACCTGGCCTGAAGTGCACTGGACGCCGGACACCGAAAAGTCGCGCCGCGTCAACCTCGACACCCTGACCCGCGAAGAAGTTGCATCGTGGACGCCGGGCCAGACCCTGCTGCTGAACGGCAAAATGCTGACCGGCCGCGACGCTGCCCACAAGCGCATCCAGGACATGCTGGCCAAAGGCGAGCAGTTGCCGGTCGACTTCACCAACCGCGTGATTTACTACGTCGGCCCGGTCGATCCGGTCCGCGACGAAGCAGTCGGCCCGGCTGGCCCGACGACCGCGACCCGGATGGACAAGTTCACCGAGATGATGCTCGACAAAACCGGCCTGATCGCGATGATCGGCAAGGCCGAGCGTGGTCCTGCGGCGATCGAATCGATCCAGAAGCACAAATCGGCCTACCTGATGGCAGTTGGCGGCGCCGCTTACCTGGTGTCGAAAGCGATCAAGAATGCCCGCGTGCTCGGTTTCGAAGACATGGGCATGGAAGCGATCTACGAGTTCGACGTGGTCGACATGCCGGTGACGGTAGCGGTCGACTCCAACGGCACATCGGTCCACAACACCGGCCCGAAAGAATGGGCAGCCAAGATCGAAACGCTGAACATCCCTGTCGTCACGAAATAAATCGATAGCGAATCACGTAGGGCGGACAAGCGAAGCGCCTCCGCCGTTTTAACTTGAACGGCGGAAGGCGCTTGCATTAGCATCCCACTATGGAAAACAATTCCCTTCCGTCTCTCGCCGCCCCCATCGGCGTCTTCGACTCCGGCGTCGGCGGCCTCTCGGTCCTGCGCCACATCCACGCCCAGCTCCCCAACGAACACCTGCTCTACTTCGCCGACTCCGGCTTCGCCCCCTACGGCGACAAGCCCGAGCACGTGGTCGCAGAACGCTCGCTCGCCATCGCCGCCTTCCTGGTCGCCCGCGGCGCCAAGGCCCTGGTGGTCGCCTGCAACACCGCCACCGTCGCCGCGATCCGCCTGATCCGCGAGCACTACCCCGACATGCCCATCGTCGGCGTCGAGCCCGGCCTGAAGCCAGCTGCCGCCGCTTCACGCAACGGCAAGGTCGGCGTACTGGCCACCGAATGCACGCTTGGCGGCGCCAAGTTCCTGCAACTGCGCGAACAAGTCGGACTGGCCAGCGAAGTCGAATTCCTGCTGCAAGGCTGCACCGGCCTGGCCGACCAGATCGAACTTGGCGAGCTGGACTCGGCCGCCACGACGGCCATGCTGAAGCGCTACATCGCGCCGCTGCTGGACCAGGGCGCAGATACGCTGGTGCTCGGCTGCACCCACTACCCCTTCGTGACGGCGACCATCAATTCGATTGTCCGCGGCGAGACGGCGCGTGAAGTAGTCCTGATCGACACCGGCGACGCGGTGGCGCGCCAGCTCGCGCGGCTGCTGGCAGCGTCCGGGCGCACCAATCCGGCAGGTCAGGAGCCGGCGAGGATTGAAGGCTTCACCAGCGCCAGCGCCGCCGCCCTGTCGGTGGCGTTTTCCAGCCTGCTGGGGATCGACGCGCCGGTGTCCGAGGTGGAACTCGCGGGAAAATCATTGGTCCAAGCGAATCTCGACATTTAGATTTGCCATTCCAAAGATATGTTTGTATAATCTCTAGCTGTCCCGGAAGCATCGGAACAAATGTAACTCAGTGGTGGCTGTAGCTCAGTTGGTAGAGTCCAGGATTGTGATTCCTGTTGTCGTGGGTTCGAGCCCCATCAGCCACCCCATTGTTTTACATGCGCAGCAACGAAAATGAGCCACCCTTGAGGTGGCTTTTTTGTGTCCGGCGCATTCGCACAACAACGCGCACCATGCAGTGCGCGCTTTCGCCATGCTTTGTTACTTGGTGTAATAACCGCCCGAGAACACCATGTCTTCCGATTTCTCGAAATAGACCGACTTGGCCTGGATTTCCTTGGTCACCGGGTTCTGCCACTTGTAGTTCGACTTGCCCTTGCCGTTGGCTTTGGCCTGCGACAGGATGTCCTTGATAAATTCCTTGCCATCCGCGTCCTTCAGGGCCGAGACGTCCTTGCCGATCAGCTTGGCGTTGGTGCCGTGCGCGATGACCTTGCCGTTCATATCGTAGACCGAAATGTACAGGTCGCGGTCGACAAACTGGCCCTTGTTGTTCGACATTTCGGCCAAGGCCTTGTCCTTGCCGTTGGCCTTCAGGAAAGCAACCGCTTTCTTGACCATCGCGGTCGCTTCCTCAGCGGTGCCCTGCTCGGCAGCGTAGGCGCCAGCGGACATGATCAAAGCGGTCGAGCATACCAGTGCTTGAAGCAGTTTCTTCATTTTCTATCCCTTGGTTAGTTTTATCGCGTACCGTTACGCCCAGGTACTTACGGTATCATGGCAGAAATCTTAAGTGCCCTACGGAAATTTTTTGGCCTGTCGTTTTTGTTCCGCGTCAAACCAACCGTGCTGCGTTTTATCGTGCTATAAATGCAAGAAACCAAAGGGAGGATGATATGGATCAAATGGATCGCCGCGCCGATGACCGGCGCCAGGACCACGATACCGCCGCCGTCGTCAGCGAAGCGCTGGCCTGCCAGCGGGCCTTTGGCAATGACGCCGCCCAGCGTTTCCTCAAAATGCGCGGGGTCGAGGGGGAAGTTGCGCAACAGGCGTTGCTGGACAACTACGATCGGCGCAAGCAGATTCGCCGCACCTCCGCGATGGCTGCCAACTGAACTGTATCGATCGGATCTTGTCCGACACCTGAGCCAATGCCAAGTGAAGGACAAGACAAATGAACATTGAAAGTGACGGGCGCGATGCCTATGATTTAGCCATGGAAGCGCGCATCACTCGACTGGAAGTGGCTGTGGAGCAGATTCAAAGCGACATCAGGGAGCTCAAGGAAGATGTGCGCGACATCCGCTCCGTCATCAATAGCCTCAGGACAACCGACTTCCGGCTCATCTTCGGTGCAATCATCACTGTTGCGCTCGGAAATGCCGCATTGATGGCAAAAGGTTTCGGCTGGCTGTAGCCGAAACCTCATCTTCACATCAGGCTGGCGCCGAGCCTTCGCGGTACAAACCCGCGTACTTCATCCCGAAAAACAGGATGTACACATAGCATGCGGCCGGCACCAGGAAGGACAGGTGCAGGCCCGCCAGGTCGGCAACCATTCCCTGTACAAACGGCAGGATCGCGCCGCCCACGATCGCCATGCACAACAGGCCCGAGCCTTGCCCGGTCGCCGGTCCCAGCTTGTGCAGCGCCATGCTGAAAATCGTCGGGAACATGATCGAGTTGCACAGCCCGACCGCCAGGATCGCCCACATCGCCAGCTGGCCTTCGCCAAACACAGCCACCAGGATCAGCGCAATCGAACAGGCGGCATTGAACGCCAGCGCCTTGCCCGGGCTAACGTAGCGCATCACGGCAAAGCCGATGAACCGGCCAACCATCGCGCCGCCCCAGTAATAACTGACGTACGGCGCCGCTTCCGCCGCGCTCATGCCCGCGACGCTGCCCTGTTCAAGGTAGTTGATCAGGAAGCTGCCGATGCTGACTTCGCCACCCACGTACACAAAGATGCCGATGGCGCCGAGCACGAGATGGCGGTGGCGCAGCAGTTCGCGCATGCCGCCGGTCTCGACGGCAGCCGTACCCTCGGCACCGATGCGTGGCAGCTTGGCAAATGCGAAGAACAAGGCCAGGCACAGCAGCGACGCGGCCAGCACCAGGTACGGGCCCTGCACTGCCGCAGCTTCCCTGGCGCGGTAGGCCAGCTGCTCGGCGGCCGGCAGCAGGGCGAATTCGGATGCGGTCAGCACCGCGCCCGACAGGATCAGCATGCCGCCCAGCGCAGGCGCGACCGTTGTGCCAAGCGAGTTAAACGCCTGCGTCAGCGTCAGCCGGCTCGACGCGGTCGCAGGATCGCCCAGCGCGGTAACGAAGGGATTGGCCGCCACCTGCAAGATCGTGATGCCCGACGCGAGAATGAAGAACGCCATCAGGAAAACCGCGTAGCCGGAGGTGGACGCCGGATAGAACAGCGCGCAGCCAAGCGCCGCGATCACCAGCCCGGCTACCGCGCCGGCCTGGTAGCCAATCCGCCTGATCAGCGCGCCGGCCGGCAGGGACACCACAAAGTAAGCGCCAAAGAAACAGAACTGCACCAGCATTGCCTGCACGTAGGTCAGCGTGTAGACCGACTTCAGGTGGGGAATCAGCACGTCATTCAATGCGGTCAGCAAGCCCCACATGAAGAACAGGATGGTGATGATGACCAGCGCGCCGGTATTGCCACTGGCGCCATTGGTGGCGCTTGTCGCTTGTGAAGGTTGGGAAAAAGTCGCCACGGTAAGTCAGTCCTTTTGTCGGTGGTAGCAAAAAACGTCTGGCCGACAATATAACAGCCTTACACGGGCTTGATGACGTAGACGCAGCGCCGCGCACCGGACAGCAAGTGCTCGGCGCGCTCGACCTGGCAGTCCTCGCCCAGCACACGCTGGAATATTTCCAGCTCCGAGCGGCAGAAGTTCTGGCATGCGCTCGCGGCCGCGCAGATCGGGCAATGGTTTTCGACCAGCAGCACGCTGCCGTCGGCGCGCACTTCGCTGTCGGCCATGTAGCCTTCGGCATCGCGCGCACCGGCCAGGGCCGCCACCCGGCCGGCCAGGTCGGGCGCATCGTCGACCAGCATGCGGTAATGCGCTTCGATGGCTTGCTCGCGCGCACCGATCAGCCGTTCCAGGCCCTCCTCGCCGAACACGGCGCGGGCCTGCTCGATCAGGTTCAGGGTCAGGTCGGCGTGACGGTCAGGAAAGCGCGCGTGCCCGCTTGCCGTCAGCATCCAGCGGCGCGACGGCCGGCCTGCCTTGTCGGCGATGTCTTCGTGGACAGCCAGCCCCTTCTCCGCCGCGGTTTCCAGCTGGCGCCGCGCGCCCATCGACGTCAGTCCAAGCAGGACCGCCAGTTGCTGGGCCGTCTGCGGCCCGCGCGTCTTCAGCAGGAACAGCGTTTGTTCAGCAGTATTCATTGTCCACCCTCCTTGATGCCATCCGCGGCAAGTTCGTCGTGCCAGCCTTGCAGCCGCCAGCTCGCCCACGCCGCCAGCACGGCGCCCAGCGCGAGCACCAGGCGGGTGTCGATCAGCGCCAGCAGGGAGCCCGCAATCGCCATCAGGATATTGGCCAGGCAGAACGTGGTGGACAACAAGCCCATCACCGCACCCTGCCCGTAGCCGCCATAGCGCTCGGCGCACCAGCCGGGCACGACCGCGTTGTAATACGACATCGGCAAACCGAACAGCACGATGGCCGCCATGCCAACCCGGGCATCGCCCGCAGCAACTGTGCCGACAGCAATGGCCACGCCCAGCGCGTTCACCGAGGCCAGCCGCAGCGGCGCCACGGTGCTGGGCCGCCCGGCGAACAGCGACACCGAGGTCATCACGGCGCACATGACCGCGGTGACCAGCGCGATGCCCTGCGCGTCATAGGCGGCAACTTCGACCAGCCACAAGGGATAGAATTCGTAGAACGCGGTCACGCCGCAGGTCAGCGCAAGGTGGACGATGAACAGCCGGCGCAGTTCGTCGTGGCGCAGCAAGTTGAGCGAGTGCTCGTTGCGCGCGACATGCCACCAGGAGGTCGCGGCGGTGGACGCCGTTTCGCGCGGCAACGCGGCGGCCACCAGCGCGGCCGACAGCAGCAGCGCGCCGGCCGCAATCCAGAACGGCACCGTCACGCCGAAGCCAATGGTGGCGGCGGCCATCAGCGGCCCGGCCAGCCAGCCCAGGTAAAACGCGCCGTTCAGCCACGACATGGCGCGCAGGCGCAGTGGCCCAGTCAGCCGGTCCGCCAGCAGTGCGCGCGCCACCGCGCTGCGTCCTTCCAGCAGGCCGGTGGCAAAGCGGGCGAACAAAAACAGCGGGTAGGATTCGATGACCAGCGCCAGCGCCGACAGCGCATGGCCGGCCGCAGCGCCGAACGAGGCCAGCAGCATCATGCGGCGCCGGCCGAAGCGGTCCGACAACGGTCCCAGCACGGCCGAGCCGATCAGCAGCCCGAGCGGGTTGATGGCAAGCGCCACGCCCAGCAGCAGCTTGGGTGGCATATCCATGAAGGTATTCAGGCCGTTGGCCGCGCTCGATGCGAACAGCGGCGGCAGGATCGGGTACGGCAGCGCCGCGCCCACCGTGGACAACAAGGCCATCAGGCAAGCGGCGGCGATCAGGAGAGCGTGTTGCATGGCTTGCCCAGAGTTGGAGACAAGCCATTATGCGCGCGAGCTGGACAATAAGTAAACAAAATTGTTTATTTATCCTGTCCCGCGTCGGGTTGATGCCTACTGGAATGGAATATCGCAGGCGTCGACAGCATTGCCGGCTTTATCCAGCCGTTGCGCGCACAGGTCGTAGCCGATACCGAAGTCAAGGCCGATCCGCTCGACTTTCCCATACTGCAGTACCAGCGACTTGCGCACGGTGCGTTTGGCGCTCAGGGCCGGCACATCGGCGGGAATCGCCATCGCCACGTTCTCGCCGCCCTGCAGCGCGTCATGGCTGCGGTCGACGTCGACGGCAAGCTCCACGTCCACCGCCACGCCCCCAGCCACGTAACGCGGCGCCGACAGGGTGCGCCGTGCTTTCAGTACGCCCCAGCTGCACACGCCCGCGGCGTCGCATTGCTTGACCTGAGCCAGCGGAAACTGTTCGGTATGCCGGGCGAGGCCGGCAAGTGGCCACGCGGTGCGCAGGGCATCGGGTTTGTCGCTGACGGCATGGGTCCATGACAGGCTGTTGACCAGTGAGACCGTGTGATGGGTGCGCGCGGGGTCGTGCGGGCCCGGCATGACCGTGCAGCCGGCCACTGCCAGCAGCGCTGCGGCGGTGATGGAAATTGTTGGGCGCATGATGTCCTTCCTGTAAAGCTGGGAAATTTAACAACACAGGGAGGGTAACAGCGATCGCACGGCAGGCAGCGCGCGGGAGGGTGCCAAAAACGAAGGGTAAAACGCCAGCCGGCCTCGCGGGCCGGCTGGTTGGGAGTATCTTAGTCGAGCTTCCAGGCGTAGTCGACCTTGGTCCAGGTCTGCGCCGGCGCGCCGTCCTTGGTACCCGGCTTGAACTTGCAGGCCGACAGCGACTTCATCGCGGCCTTGTCCAGGTTCTTGAAGCCGCTGGTCTTTTCCAGCTTGGAATCGACCACGCTGCCGTCCGCGCTGACCAGGAACGCCATCGAAACGGTGCCCTGCTCTTCGTTCATCAGCGAGGCTTTCGGATACTCCGCCTTGCAATTTTTGGGATCGAAGCTGGCCGGAACTTCGGCAGCGACAACGGCACAGCTTGCACCCGACAGGGCCAGGGCAGCGATGAAACGGAGATAGCGCTTATTCGTAGACATACCATTTCTCCCAAAAATTTAATCAGCTAGAGATCAGAGCGACCAGACGTAGTCAACCTTGGTCCAGGTCTGCGCCACTGCGCCATCCTTGGTGCCCGGCTTGAACTTGCATGCCGAGATCGCCTTGATCGCAGCCTTGTCCAGGTTCTTGAAGCCACTGCTCTTTTCAACCTTCGACTCGACAACCTTGCCGTCAGCCGATACCAGGAATGCCATGGTGACGGCGCCCTGCTCTTCGTTCATCAGGGAAGTCTTTGGGTACTCTGCCTTGCAGTTTTTTGCATCGAAGCTGGCTGGAACTTCGGCTGCAAAACTGGTGCTGCTAACTGCCGCGAACATCAGGGCGGCGATGGTGCTCATACGCTTGTTCATTTTTCTTAATCCCACATCGTTAAATAAAATATCGTCTGACTACGACCGCTTAAAACTCTTCCCACTCGTCGTTGCCGGCGGTGGTTGCTGCAATCTTCTTTGGCGCCGCTGCCGGTGCTGCCGGTGCTGCCGGGGCTGCTGCACGGGCCGCCGGGCGCTTCAGCGCTGGCTTGGCCTTGGCAACAACTGGCTTGGCAACCGGTGCTGCCGCTGCCTGTGGCGCAGCTTCCGCCACGTGGATCTCTTCGCCTTCGACCAGCTTGAAGATGCTGACCACGCGGGCCAGTTCGCCGGCCTGGTCCTGCAGGCTCTGCGCTGCCGCAGCCGCTTCTTCCACCAGCGCCGCGTTCTGCTGGGTCATGCTGTCCATCTCGATGATCGACAGGTTGACCTGCTCGATGCCGGCCGACTGTTCCTGGCTTGCATTGGCGATCTCGCTCATGATGTCGGTCACACGCTTGACGCTGGCAACGACTTCATCCATCGTCACGCCGGCCTGGCCGACCAGCTTGCTGCCGCGCTCGACCTTCTCTACCGAGTCGCCGATCAGGGTCTTGATTTCCTTCGCTGCCGCTGCCGAACGCTGGGCTAGGTTACGCACTTCCGACGCCACCACCGCGAAGCCGCGGCCCTGTTCACCGGCACGTGCTGCTTCCACTGCCGCGTTCAGCGCCAGGATGTTGGTCTGGAAAGCGATGCCATCGATAACGCCGATGATGTCGACAATCTTGTTGGCCGAGGTGTTGATCGAACCCATGGTGTCGACCACCTGGGCCACCACGTCGCCGCCTTTGCGGGCCACGTCCGATGCCGTTGCCGCCAGTGCATTCGCTTCACGGGCATTGTCGGCGTTCTGCTTCACGGTCGAGGTCAGTTCTTCCATCGCCGACGCGGTCTTTTCCAGCGCGCTGGCTTGCATTTCAGTACGCGACGACAGGTCGATGTTGCCCGCGGCGATTTCACGCGATGCGGTGCCGATGGTCTCGGTGCCGCCGCGGACCTGGCCGACGATGCCTTTCAGGCTGTTGCGCATTTCGCGCACTTCCATCAGCAGGCTGCCCTGGGCTGCCTGCTCGGTGTCGATGCGGATCGACAGGTCGCCTGCGGCGATGCTGCTGGCGATCTTGGCGGTGTAATCCGGCTCGCCGCCCAGCTGCTTGAGCAGGCCGCGGGTGATGACCCATGCCGCCATCACGCCGAGGGCGCCGGCCACCAGGCCCAGGATGATCATCATGTTGCGTGCTGCGTTGAAGCCGCTTTCAGCTTCTGCCTGCGCCTGGGCGCTCATCTTTTCTTCCAGCGATGCCAGCTTGTCCAGCGCTTCCATCCACTTTTTCTGCGGTGGACGGATTTCCTTGATCAAGACGCGGGTTGCCGACTCGGCGTCGTTGCCCAGCCACAGCGCCGATGCCTTGGCGATGGCAGCCTGGGCCAGCGCCTCGTTTTCCTTGATCTGTACCAGCAGGGCTTTTTCTTCCGCCGAACCTTCGCGGGCGAACACGTCGCTCAGTTTCTTCTGCGCTTCAGCATACTTGTCAGCACGCGCCTTGATCTGGTTCATCTCCGGTTCCATGTCGGCCGGATCGGTCATCAGGGTCAGCACTTTCAGCGACGAGATGCGGTCGCCCACGTTGTTACGCATGTCGATCACGAGACGGCTGACCACGTTGTTGACGCTGACGACGCGGTCAAGGCGGTCCTGGATTTCCGACATGCGGAAAATGCCCACGATCGTCACTGCAACCAGGAAGAACAATACGAGGGCGAAACCGAGCGCCAGGCGGGTGCCGACCTTCATGCTGGATAAATTCATTTCGTGTCTTTTCTATGAAACGTAGTGATCGAAATCGCTCGGATCAGTGCCTTGCCGGACGCATTTTTGATGCTTTGTGGCAACACAAGGAACCTCCGCGTGTTTCCGTCAGGATAAATCAAAAAAATGACTGCGAATGCAAAAATAACGGCGCAGGCATTGTTTGTTTCGTGAGAACAACACTTGTCGGGCCTGGTGATTCCGGTTGCCCGAAGGAAACAACGGAGTGATTATAGGTTTTTATCTTGCTGTGAGGCAAGCAATAAAGCTGAGGGTACAAGAGTTACGAGTATTGCTAAAATCGCAACACGCTTGCGCAAAGAACTATCGCCCAGAGGGAAAAAGAGGAAAAAACGGCGCCAGCGGAGGTGGCGCGCGCGCCGGGGCGGGTGGCCCCGGTGTTGCGTTTGCGCGTCAGCCTGCCTGCAGGCGGGCGCAGGCGTCGAGCAGCAGGCGCGGGTCGCCGGCGGCCAGGCGCGCCGGATCGGACATCACCTGGCGGAAACTGCGCGCCCCCGGCAGCCCGGCCATGATGCCCAGCATGTGGCGGGTAATGGTGTTCAGCTTGAGGCCGCGCGCGCCGTGCTGGGCGATTTGCGCTTCTATATAGGGAATCATCGCCTCAAGCACTTGCTGGCGTGTCTTCACCGGCGTGTCGTCGCCATAGAAGCGCGAGTCGTACTCGGCCATGATGTAAGGATTATGGTAAGCCTCGCGGCCCAGCATGACGCCGTCGACGTGTTCGAGGTGAGCGGCCACTTCGTCCGAGGTCTTGATGCCGCCGTTGATAATGATCTCCAGGCCAGGGAACTCGCGCTTGAGTTGGTAGGCAACTTCATAGCGCAGCGGCGGAATCTCGCGGTTTTCCTTGGGCGACAAGCCCTTCAGCACGGCATTGCGGGCATGCACGATGAAAGTCTGGCAGCCGGCGTCGGCAATCGTGCCGACGAAATCGCGCACGAAACCATACTCTTCATTGCGGTCGATGCCAATGCGGTGCTTGACGGTCACATCGATCGACACGGCGTCGCGCATCGCCTTGACGCAATCGGCCACCAGCTGCGGTTCAGCCATCAGGCAGGCGCCAAATGCGCCCTTCTGCACCCGTTCGGACGGGCAACCGCAGTTGAGGTTGACTTCATCGTAACCCCACGCCTGCCCAAGCTTTGCACTTTTGGCAAGATCAACGGGGTCGCTGCCGCCCAGCTGCAGCGCCACCGGGTGCTCTTCCTCATTAAAGCGCAGGTGGCGCTCGACGTCGCCATACACCAGTGCGCCGGTCGTCACCATTTCTGTGTACAACCATGTATGACGGGTGATTTCGCGGTGGAACTTGCGGCAGTGGCGGTCAGTCCAGTCCATCATCGGGGCGACCGAGAGTTTCCTGGATTTGTAGGCGCCTGAAGTACCGCTTTTCCCGTCGGGCGTGTAGCAATTCTGATGCATCGTGGTGTGTGCAGTGTTGATCCGTAACCCGCCATGATAGCGCAGCGCCACGGCTTGCGTGCGATCCAGTCCCTGGAGCGGACCCGAAAAAATAAGCGAAAAAACCCTCTTCCGCGCCGCCAGCGGCTACAATTCTCGAAAGCAATCCTCGTCCTGCGGGTCCACCTTTCACTCTTGCCAACTGCTGATTCAGTACTTATTCTCATGAAGCTCACTGCTATTTTTTCTGAAATTTTTCAAGTCCCTGAATCGACCTTGCAGGACCAGACCCAGTTCAAGGAGATACCTACCTGGGACTCGCTCCAGCATATGTTGCTGATTACGCGTGTGGAAGATGATTTTCAGGTGCAGTTTGATGGCGACCAGATTGCCGATATGCGTACGCTGGGCGATGTGCGCAAGGCCGTGCTGGCCAGTGGCGGCAAGCTGTGAACCTGGCCGGCGCCAGGGTGCTGGTCACCGGCGGCGGCCGGGGCATAGGCCGCAGGCTGGTCGAAGGTTTCTTGTCCGATGGGGCCCTGGTGGGCGTATTTGAAAGAGACGAAAATTTGTGCGCCGAGCTGCGCACCGCTTTCGATGGACGTGTGCTGGCCTGGCCCTGCGACGTCGCCGACCCGGATGCGGTCGATGCTGCGGTTGCCAGCGCCAAACAAGACGGATTCGAGCCGGACGTGCTGGTCAATAACGCTGGCGTGATCCACAGCGAACCACTGGTCAATTTCACCGCACGGGGAGACCGGGTCCACTCGCGCCGCGCCTGGCGCGATGTGATGGCTGCAGACCTCGATTCCGTGTTTTTTGTCACCAGCCGTGTCGTCGATGGCATGATCGCCCGGCGCTGCAAGGGCGTCGTTATTTCGATCAGTTCGATTGCCGCCGCCGGCAATCCAGGCCAGTCCGCCTACTCGGCCGCCAAGGCCGGGGTGAATGCCCTGACCTGTACCTGGGCCAAGGAACTGGGCGCGCTGGGCTTGCGTTTCGTTGCAATTGCCCCCGGCTTCTTCGATACGCCATCCACGCGGGCCGCTTTAAGCGAAACCATCATTGCGCGCCTGCAGCAGCAGATCCCCTTGCGCAAACTCGGCAATCCGGATGCGATCTACCTCGCTGCCCGCCAGATCGTCGAGAACGACTATCTCACCGGTACCGTGCTTGAGCTGGACGGCGGATTAACACTCTGACGAGGGACGCTGGTCATGGCTTTCGTTTCCAATATTGGGCTGGCATTCGAGGAGGTGGTTCGCCGCCACCATGACCGCACCGCCCTGCTGTATCCCGCGACCGAGGAAACAGTCTCCTACGGCAAACTTGCCGCCCTTGCGACTGCGATTGCCGGCGAGCTGGTTCGCCAGGGCGTGCAGCCAGGCGATGTCGTTGCGATGTTCCACGACAAATCGCCCCCAGCATATGCGGCGATGCTGGCGTGCCTGCGCCTGGGCGTGATCTATACCAATCTCGACCCGGACAGTCCATGGGCAAGACTGGAAAAAATCCTGCATACCTGCCAGCCGCGCCTGATCGTCAATAGCTTTTCCACGCTGCCTTACCAAGATGCGCTGGAACAGGCCGGCACGCTGCCCGTCCTCGACTTGCAGGCATGGTCGCGCCGTCCGCTCGCGGACTCCGAAGCATTGCCCGACGCAGCCAGCGTCGGGGGCCAGCACCCCGCGTACATCATGTTCACTTCGGGTTCGACCGGCATGCCCAAAGGCGCTGCGATTTCGCACGCCAACCTGCTGTGGTTTATCGGCTGGGCGCATGACCGTTTTGCTGTCACGCAGGACGATGTGATGACGAACGCCAACCCGATGTACTTCGATAATTCGGTGTTCGATTTTTATACCGCCCTGTTTGCCGGCGCCACACTGGTGCCGCTCACGGCGGAACAGGTCAGGGAACCGCGCACCCTCGTCAAGCTCGTGAACCAGGCGCGTTGCAGCATCTGGTTTTCCGTGCCTTCCCTGCTGGTCTACCTGCTGACCACGCGTGCCCTGGCGGCTAAAGATTTTCCTGCAATGCGCGCCATCGTCTTCGGCGGCGAGGGTTTCCCCAAGACCCGGCTCAAGCAGCTTTTCGATCTGTTCGGCGCGCGCACGGCGCTGGAGAATGTCTACGGTCCGACGGAATGCACTTGTATTTGCAGCGCGCATCGTGTCGAGGCGGTCGACTTCGACGACATGACCAGGCTGGCTACGCTCGGTTCCATTGCACAGAATTTTTCCGCACATATCCTGCCGCTGGATGCGGCCGCTCCCCAGTTTGGCGAATTGTTCCTGGCAGGGCCGCACGTCGGCCTGGGCTATTACAACGACCCCGAGCGTACTTCCAGGTCTTTTATCCAGAATCCCGCCAATGCGCGCTATCCGGAAGTGGGCTACCGGACTGGCGACCTGGTTGAGCGTGACGAGAACGGCAAGCTGCACTTTAAAGGACGTCAGGATTTCCAGATCAAGCACATGGGCTATCGCATCGAACTCGAAGAAATCGAGGCGGCCCTGAACACATTGCCAAACGTGAAGGAATGCGCGGTTGTTTATCGCAAGCTGGCCGAAGGCCTCGGCGAGATCGTCGCCTTTGCCGCGGCCGACGATGCTGGCGTCACGGCCGAATCCCTGCTGTCGCAACTTGCCGCGCTGTTGCCGGCTTATATGGTGCCGCGCAAAGTCAATGTGATGGCGCAGCTGCCAAAAAACGCGAACGGCAAGATCGATCGTGTTTCCCTTCAATCAGCTATCCAGGAAAGAGCGTCGCAATGAAACCTTTGATCTTGTTCGGCGCCGGAAAAATCGCCGACGTGCTGTTATATTTTTTCCAGCACCAAAGCGAGCGCAAGGTGGTGGCATGCACGGTCGACGCCCCGTATGCGCCAGGCAAAGAATGGCAAGGCCTGCCCGTGGTCCCGTTCGACGCGATCGCCGCGCAGTATCCGCCGGAACAGTACGACATGTTCATCGCGGTCGGTTACCAAGACATGAATGACCTGCGCAAAAAGAAATGTGCCGAAGCGCGCGCCTTGGGCTATACCTTGGCTTCCTATATTGATCCAGGCACGCCGAGCGATCTTGTCCATGGCGACAACTGCTTTGTGATGAACCAGGCGCTGGTCCACCCGCGCGTAGCTCTGGGCAACAACGTATTTGTCTGGAGCGGTGCGATGGTTGGCCACCACAGCGCGATCGGCGACAACTGCTGGCTTACCTCTTGTACGAATATTTCCGGCGCGGTGACGGTGGGAGCGAACTGCTTTTTCGCAGTCAACAGCACGGTCGGGCATGGTGTGACGATGGGCGAGGAATGCTTTGTGGGAGCCAATGCCCTGGTGACGAAATCCGCGGAACGCGGCGCAGTGTTCGTCGAAGGCAATACTCCGCAGCTTCGCCTGGACAGCCGGCAGTTCCTCCGGATGTCGCGATTTTCAAATCTATAGAGGGAGTCGAATATGACCCAAGCCAAGAAACCCGATGCGAGTGGCGGGCAGGTATCGCACGCGCCGGAGCGCGGCTACCGCCGGATCGGCTTCGAAACACGCATGCTCGAGCAGCGTCGCGAACCCTTCTGGCAGGGAGTGAACCCATCACTTCCCGGCATTTACCGGTCATGTGAGCCTAGGCCGTTTCCGAGCCGGAGTCGCTGACACAGGTCCATGGATTCGACTGGTTCAAGGGAAACCATCCGGACGACAACGAGAAGCATCTTGTCGACGACAATTCCTACTTTGAGAGCAAGGAACGCCTTGAGGCGCTGATCAAGGCGCAGCAGCTCGATAACATCGCCTTGCTGCATGAACTGGACTTATCCAAGGACCTTCCCGCCTTCTTCGACGACTATGCGCACCTGCAATTCAAGCTGGTATTCCTCGATTGCGGACTCTACAAGGTAGTGCATCATTGCATCGAGCATTTCTGGCCGCGGCTGACGCCTGGCGGCATTCTGCTGCTTGACAATATCAACCATGAAACAGCGCCCGGAGAGACCCAGGCTGTGCGCGAATTGCTGCCTGGCCTGCCTATCCGTACCTTCCCATTCACGCAGCAGCCTACCGGCTATATCGTGAAACCAATGCAGGGCTAAGACCCAAACGCGGGGCTACAGGTCGGTTTCCAGCAGGTCGTAGCACTTGGCGTTGTGCCAGACGCCCTCCTTCATGAAGGCATGGCGTTTCTCGCCGATCAAGCGGAATCCCCATTGCTTGATCACGCGTTCCGATTGCGGGTTCGATGTGAAGTGCTCCACCACCAGCCGGTGGATGCCAAGCTCCTTGAACGCGAAAGCGATCACGTGCCGGCCGGCTTCCGACATGATGCGCTGTCCCTGGAACTCCACGCCGAGCCAATACGCCAGCTCCGCGCTGTGATAAGTGAGCGCGCGGTGATGGCGCATGATGCTGATGAGCGAGATGATCCCGCAGAAGCGGCCGTCCCTGAAAATGGACCAGGTGATGCCCCGCTCGTCGCGGCGGCTTTGCTCCAGGTTGTCGATCAGCGCCCTGGTGACCGATTTGTCCTGGTGCGGCTGCCATGACATCAGCCGGCTGATGCGCGGATCGGTCACATGCGGCCAGATATCGTCCAGGTCCTTCATGCTGATCGGGGTGAGCAGCAAGCGCTCCGTTTCGATAGTCAGATTTTCTGGGAACAATGCTGTTACCTCGTTTCAAGTGGGTATTCGGCATATCCCATGCCCTCGGCGCCAAAACCGTTGCCGTTGTAGAACATGAGCAACTTCTTCTCCTGGCGGATCACATACGGATAGGCGATCATCAGGGAATCCCATCCGCTGTCGGATACATCGATTCCCGCCTGCGCATCGGCGCGCGTCCAATGCTCAAGGTGATCGGAATGGGCGTAACCAATGCGATAGCTATCCTGGCCATTGCGGAAGTCGCTGCTCCCCCGATAACAAAACCACATGTGATAGGTGTTATCGACGCGGATGACGGTCGGCCGGGTCAAGGCTTCGCTGTCGTCGCGGCACCGTAAGGCGGCGATTCCAGGTTGATGCCACGTCATGCCGTCCTTCGATGACGCCGTCTTCAAGTCGTACTGATGCTCCATTTTTCCATGGAATTCCCGCCACGACGTGCCGGAGCAATACCAGGAGCGCCATTGGCCCTGCTCGCGCAGCATGAAGGGCGATGTGGCGGAGTACGGTTCGGCCGCGGTCGCCTTGAGGATCGGTTCCTCGCTGGCGCGCGTAAATGTCATGCCATCGTCGCTGACTGCCAGGCCGGTGAAGTTGCGGTATGGCGCGTCAGTCGTGCCGCGGCTCCAGCCGCTGTAGTACAGGAACAGGCGATTATCGACTTCGACAACGCAGCTCGGCATGATGCCGTGTTCGTCGAAGGTGCCGGCTTTGCCAAGTTCCAATATCGGCCGGTCGTGCACGTACAATACCTCGCGCGGATCGTGGGCCGACACATCGATGAAGGTGGTCATGCTCAGGCCCGGTTCGGGACGTGTAGCGAAAAATATCCTCAGCGTATCGGGATCTTTTTGCCACACGGTGGGGACCTGCGCGTGGCTATGCATCCAGCCATGCTGGCCCGACGCCTCGAAGATCTTGCCTTTCTTGATCCACATGCGCCTATTTTCCGAGATCGCGCAGGGCTGCCGCCTTGACCACGTCGTCCAGCCAGGCGTGCATGCTCTTGCCGGACTTTTGCATCGCCTCCAAGGCGAGGGTCTTGGTTTCGGGTTTCACGCCTTCCAGCTGGCCGTCGACACGCGTCATGTGGGTGCCGCCACGCGGGCCGGGAATTTCATAATTGAAGTTACCGGTAGGCTCGCCATCGCCGACGACAAAATCGATCAGGTAGAACACGCCGCCGATCACCCACCGCAGCCGCACCTCGCGCGCCTCGACCGGCATTTCCTGCAGCGGCAGCGGCGCATTGAACTGCGGATTGGTGGCGGTCAGTATCTGTGCGAAGCGGGTGCCGCGCAGCCACGGCGGCATGCTTTCATCGCCGACCAGCACGCGTCCGCCGATTTTGGTCACCCGCGCGAACTCCTTCAGCGCACGCTTGATGTCGCCGAATTCGCCCAGTCCGCCGAAGTGGTAGACCGCATCGAAATAACCATCGGGGAAAGGCAGGTAGCTGCCGTTGGACAAGGAATAGTCGATCGGCACATTCACGCCGTCCATCCTCTCCACGCATTTCTCCAGCATCGGCAGCGAAATATCCTGCAGGTACAGCTTGCCGGTAGCGTCCAGGCGCTGCGCCAGCAAGGCCGAATCGCGGCCCGAGCCGCAACTGACTTCCAGCACGCGGTGATGCGGTTCGATCTCCAGCGTGTCGATCATCTTGTTGCGGGTGACCGTCTCATCTTCCCAGAAGGTTTCAAAGGTCAGGTGCAGGAACTTGTCATAGATCTCGGCACGCTGGTTGTAGAACTCCCTGCTTTTCTGTTCGGTCGGATGCAATACAGGGGGAAAGGTCAGGTCGGCAATGCCATTGTTGATCGCGTAGCTGCGGCCACAGGCTGAGGTGAGCCAGCCCGCGAGCACATTGTCCTGGTCCTGGCAGTCGATCTCCAGCGTCAGCTCAGAACCGGTTTCTGGACATCGATAATTTTTTTCCTCACCAGCTTTCATGTCTTTCCTCTATAAATTTTCATCCACGGCGAGAGCGCCGGGTTTGGCCGCGCACTGTCTCAATACTATAGTTGATCCAAAGCACTCGCGCTACGTTGACTCATTCCAGCTCGGCGGCAAACAGTGCTTGCCGCGCGGCGGCCCTGCCCTGGTACATCAAGGCATCGATGATCGACAGTCCCGGCATGAATGGCGCCCCGCCCTGGGCATACTCCTCCAGCCGGGGCTTCAGGAAGCGCAGCTGCATGCCGAGCGCGGCGAAATCGGCGGGCGCGTACAAGTCCTTGCCGCCGGGCGCATTGACATAGACGCTGGCCTGCTCCTGGCGGCAAATGTCCAGGATGCGCCGGGCTCCCTTGTACTCCTTGTTCTCATATTGCGCCGAGCTCCCGATGATCTGGCAGGGAAGTTCCAGCCAGTCTTTCAGGGCGGTCAGGGAAAAGCGCAGGTAGGGCGCCAGCATGGTTTCCGGACAGCTGAGTATGTCCTGCACCAGCGGCATGGTCTCCGCGTAAAACGGCGCTTTGCGGTAGGACTGCTCGATGGTTTTGAGCAGCTTGCTGGGCCACGCGGCATCGTCGCTCAAGGCGATCTGGTTGATCTGCTGGTTCTGGCTCGCGCCCCGCAAGGGGATGGTCACCAGGTGTTCGCGCCCACCGACGAGGATGCGGTTGCGGTTGATCCAGCCACGGTTGATGAAACTGACATCGTCGAACAGCACGAAGCGGTCGACCGCGGCCATCAATTGGAAGTAGCCGATATAGGGGACGAAATACGGCTGCATGATGGCCAGTTTCATCGTCGCTGTGCTTTCTTCAGGTAGTGGCATTGCGGCACGGGGGCGCCTCCTCGGCTGGTCATGCTATCCAGTCGAAAGAGCTGCGTCAAGGTAACTGCCACGCGCGGCGACGCTCACGAATGACACAGCTTGGCATTTCTACAAAGAAATTTATCCCGCGTCCGCTATAGGGACGCGGTACAATTCCTTACGCAAATTCCCCAGCAGAAATCCATGAGCGCCATACCATTTTCCGCAGTGTCGCAACCGGGCCAATCGACCGGGGGCGCGTTGTGAACGGCCAGGCGAAGCGCCCTGCGGCGCCTGGCGCCGTCCTGGAACAGCGCCGCCTCGCGGTGCGCAAAAATCCGGGCAGTGCCAAAGCGCACGCCGACCTGGGCGTGGCGTTGCAGAGTACCGGCCAGCTGGAACTGGCCGTTGCCAGCCAGCGCCGCGCGCTCGAGCTCGATCCCGGCCTGGTCTGGCTGCATGCGATCCTGGCGCCCGCGCTGAAGGCGCTGGGCCAGCACGAGGGCGCAGCGGACAGCTACCGCAAGGCCATTGCGCTGCAACCCGACAATGCGACACTGCACTATGGACTGGGCGAGGCCTTGCGCGCGCTCGGCCAGTACCAGAACGCCGCCGACAGCTACCGCCGCGCGCTGGCGCTGCGCCCGGAGGATGCCGATTCGCATAATGGCCTGGGCGCGGCCCTGCATGGGCTTGGCGAGTTCGACAGCGCGGGCGACAGCTTCCGCCGCGCGATGGAGCTTGCCCCGGACCAGATCGACGTTCGCCTCAATCTCGGCAGTACCGCGCTTCGCCTCGGCCACTTCGACGCCGCGGCCGCCGCTTACAACGCTGTGCTGCAATTGCGTCCCGACCATTACGATGCCCATTTCAACCTCGGCCTCACCTACGATGGAATGGGGCAATACGACGCCGCCGTGGCAAGCTACCAGCAGGCACTGCGCGTCCGGCCGGGCGACGTGAATGCCCAGCGCAGTATTTCGGCCACCCTGTCCCGCATGGGCAAGGTCGATGAGGCGCTGGCGATGCGCCAGGCGGTGCTCGACACCGCTCCCGACAATGGCCTGTTCCACTTCGACGTGGGCCAGTCGCAGCACGCCCTGGGCCAGCTCGGCCCTGCCATGGACAGCGTGAAACGCGCGCTCGCACTGCGTCCGGACGATGCCTCGGTCCACACCTGCATGGCCTTCCTCCACATGGAAGCTGGCGAACGCGACCTTTCCCTGGAAAGCTACCGCCGCGCGCTGCAACTGGACCCCTGTCCTGCCGCATACAGCAACATGCTGTTCGCACTGAGCCACTGCACCAACGATCCGGACGAACTGTTCTCCGAACACCTGCGTTTCGCCGAACTGTTCGAAGTGCCGCAGCGGCCGCGGCGCACCCCGCATCCGAACGTGCCGGACCCCGGACGGCGCCTGAACGTTGGCTTCGTGTCGGCCGACCTGCACAACCACGCGGTGGTCACCTTCCTCGAACCGATTGTGGAACTGCTCACGCACAGCACGGAACTGACCCTGCATGCCTACAGCAATGGCGCCATCGACGACCACGTCTCGCAACGGCTGCGCGGGTACTTCCCCCACTGGCGCCGCATCAATTCGCTCGACGACAACGCCGTCGAGCGCCTGATCCGGGCCGACGGCATCGACATACTGATCGACGTGTCCGGCCACTCGGGCGGCAACCGGCTGCCGCTGTTCGCGCGCAAGCCAGCGCCGGTCCAGGCCTGCTGGATGGGCTATGCGGGCACCACCGGCCTCGAAGCGATGGACTATTACATCAGCGATGGCTTCCACCTTCCGGAAGGCCGTTACGACGACCAGTTCACTGAAAAAATCGCCCGCATCCCGCTCGGCGCGCCCTTCATGCCGGAGCCGAATGCCCCCGACATCAGCCCGCTGCCTGCGCTCGGTAACGGCTACCTGACCTTCGGCACCTTCAACCGCGCCAACAAACTCAGCCCAGAGGTGATTGCCTTATGGGCGAAACTGCTGCACGCCATACCGGACGCCAAACTGGTGTTGGGCGGCCTGCATGCGGGCGCCGACAAGGCGGTGATCGGCTGGTTCGTCAACGAGGGCATCGATCCCGCGCGCCTGATCGTGCAACCGCGCGGCACCGTCGGCGAATACCTCGCCGCACACGACCGCATCGACATCTGCCTGTCCGCCTTCCCATATTCAGGCACCACCACGGTCTGCCACGCGCTGTGGATGGGCGTGCCAACCTTGACCAACACGGGTCCGACCAATCCGAGCCACGCCGCCGTCTGCTCCATGGCCCACCTCGGCCTGAGCTCCTTCGTCGCCGACGACGACGAGCATTTCGTCAGGCTGGGCGTGTTCCTGTCCCAGAACCTCGACGAGCTGGCCAGCCTGCGCGCCAGCATGCGCGAGCGCTTCACCAACTCGGTGGTGGGCCACCCGATCGTCGCCGCGACCGGCCTGGAACGCGCCCTGCGCCTGATGTGGGAGCGCTGGTGCGCCGGCCTGCCGCCGGAAGCCTTCCGGGTCCGGCTGTCCGACCTGATGACGTCCGAACCGGAGCCTGAAGCATGAAAAACATCCGCACCGCCGCCGACCTGGCGGTCAACGGCGCCACCCCTGCCTTCGAGCAAATGCTGCACGTAGGCCGTCCCAACATGGGCGACCGCGAAGCGTTCATGCAATACGCGGCCGACATCTTCGACCGCCGCTGGCTCAGCAACAACGGCCCGCTGGTGCAGGAGTTCGAAGCCGAAGTGGCGCAGCACCTGGGCGTCAAGCACTGCGTCGCGATGTGCAACGGCACCATTGCGCTGGAGATCGCGATCCGCGCGCTCGGGCTCGAGGGCGAAGTCATCGTTCCCTCGTATACCTTTGTCGCCACCGCCCATGCCCTGCAGTGGCAGTCGATCACGCCGGTGTTCGCCGACGTCGACCCGGCCACACACGCCCTGTCGCCGGCCGCGGTGCGGCGCATGATCACGCCGCGCACCAGCGGCATCATCGGCGTGCACCTGTGGGGCCGTGGCGCCCCGGTGGCCGAACTGCAGGACATCGCCGACGAGCATGGCCTGAAACTGATGTTCGACGCCGCCCATGCGTTCTCGTGCACCTACCAGGGCCGCATGATCGGCAGCTTTGGCGCCTGCGAAGTGCTGAGCTTCCACGCCACCAAGTTTTTCAATACCTTCGAGGGTGGCGCCGTGGTCACCAACGACGACACTCTGGCCGAGGCGATGCGCCTGATGCGCAACTTCGGCTTCGTCGACCTCGACAAGGTGATCCATCCCGGCACCAACGGCAAGATGATCGAGATTGCCGCAGCCATGGGCCTGGTCAACCTGCGCTCGCTGGACGCGGTGATCGCCGCCAACCGGCGCAACTACCTGGCCTACCGCGAGGCGCTGAGCGACGTCAAAGGGGTGCGCCTGCTCGCCTACGACGAGACCGAACGCAACAACTATCAATACGTGGTGCTGGAAGTGGACGACGCCTGCGCCGTCGGGCGCGACGCCCTGGTGGCCGCGCTGCGTGCCGAGAACGTCATGGCGCGGCGCTACTTCTGGCCCGGCTGCCACAACCTGGAGCCCTACCGCAGCCTGTTCCCGCACGCCGGGCTGGTGCTGCCGGCTACCGACGCGGTGGCGCGCAGCGTGATCGTGCTGCCGACCGGCCAGACCATGGATGCGGACATGATCGCCACGGTCGCCCAGATCATCCGCACCGCCATCAACGCCCCCGCCTGAGCTGTTTTGATAGCGGCCTGCAAACATTCCCAGGCCGTTCTCATCTTTTTTCACTTATTTTCAAAAAATTTCCACACGGCATTTAATGAACCTGGCGAGATGGTCGCTTTGTGCTTGGGAGAGCAGGAAAATCCGATGCTCCGAACTGCAAACACCTAACCTGGAGTAACAACATGCTGAGCCTTCATACTAATAGCGCCGCCCTGTCAGCCCAAAGCTCGATCAGCCGCACCCAGAGCAGCCTGTCGACCTCGATGACCCGCCTGAGTACCGGTTTCCGCATCAACTCGGCAATGGACGACGCTGCCGGCCTGCAGATCGCAACCCGCCTGAAAGCACAGACCAGTGGTATGGCCATGGCCATGCGCAACACCCAGAACGCTATCTCGATGATGCAGACCGCCGAAGGCGCGCTCGGCGAGACCAGCAACATCCTGATCCGCATGAAGGACCTGGCAACCCAGTCCGCTGACGCATCGTCGACCGACTCCGACAAGACCGCAATGCAGTCGGAATACGACGCACTGGCTTCCGAGCTGAGCAACATCATCGGCAACACCTCCTTCGGTGGCGCCAAGCTGCTGACCAAGGCTGCCGACGCAACCGCCAAGTCGGTCGCCGCTACCGCCAGCACCGCTGACGCTGCTGCATCGACCAGCGCTGCCGCTACCGCCGTGTCGTCGACCGCTGACTACAACACCGCTGCCGCCACCTTCACCTCGACGCCTAGCCAGGCCAACGCTGACGCGATGGAAGCTGCCCGCATCACGATGGAAACCGACCAGGCTGCCGCTGACGCCGCTGCTGCTAAAGCGACCGCATCGGCTGCTTACAACACCGCTGCCCAGGCATCGACCACCAGCGGCAAGTTCGCTGCTTCGATGGACTTCCAGATCGGCGCATCGACCTCGGAAAAGATGGGCCTGGACCTGTCGGCTAACCTGACCACCCTGCACAGCGAACTGCGCGCCACCAGCGTCAACTACAACTCGTTCGGCGCAGCGATGGGCCTGAAGGGTACCGAACTGACCGCAGCTGGCTCGGCTTCGGCTACCATCGACAAGCTGTCGGCAGCGATCGACTCGATCGGCGGCGTCCGCTCGGCACTGGGTGCTGCTGCAAACCGCCTGGAACACGTCGCCACCAACCTGTCTAACGTTTCGAGCAACACCGAAGCTGCTGCTGGCCGCATCATGGACGTCGACTTCGCGACCGAAAGCTCGACCATGACCTCGAACCAGATGCTGCTGCAAGCCGGCACCGCGATGCTCAAGCAGAGCAACAGCATGTCGTCGATGGTGATGTCCCTGCTGCAGTAATCGCCGCAAACTCCCCCCGCCCCAGGGCGGGTCAAGAGCCAGCCGGCAACCCCGGCTGGCTTTTTTTATGTCCCTCTTTTGGCGGCTGACCATGGCAACCATCCAACTTGCAGCGCTGCTTCCCGTCCCGGTAACCCCACTTGCACCCAGCGTGCAGCATGGCCCGGCCGCCCTCCCGGTGCTGCCGGCGGCAGTGCCGCTGGTGGCCGCCGCCGACGCCGCGCCCGCCGCCGGCCAGCCGCTTGCACTGCCCGCGAACCCGGGCGCCGCGATGGCCGAGGCGGCATCGATGCGGCCCGACCAGCTGTTCATGGCGCGCCAGATGGCCTGGCCCGCGCTCGATGGCGCCACCCTGGCCCACGCCTGGCGCGGGATGGCCGCCACCTATGGCTTGCAGCTGGCCGCCCAGCAACAACAGGCAAATGGCCAGCACCTGCCCGGCAACCTCTTGATGGCAGGGCAGTTCCCGCCGGCACAGCCCGGCCAGCCACCCGCCCTGCAATGGCACCCCGACGCCTGGCGCTTCGTCACGCCAGGGCCGGCGCGTCCGATGACCCTGCGCGTACTCGACGGCGGCACAGACCAGCCGCCCGGACGGCGCCGGCGCGGCAAGGCGGCCTTGCGGGTGGAACTGACTTTACCGGATGGAATGCGCGCCAGCGTGCAGCTCGAAGCGCTGCCGGACGGCGTGATGATGGAACTTGCTGCGCCCTACACCAGCTCGCTCGAACTGCTGCGCGCGGCGCTCCCGGCCCTGCGCGAAGCGATCGCGCGCGCCGGCCTGACCCTGGTGCGCACTACCCTGCGCCACGCGCTGGCGCCGGCGCGCCCCTTGCAGGACGCCCGCATGGCGGCGGCCCTGCCCGATCCGCTGTTCCGCGCAATGGCCGACGTCGCCCTGCTGCTGGCGATGCCGGCGGCGCCAGAGGCGCCTTAACCGACTGTGCCGATGATCGACACTTCGCGGTTTTCGGGAATTTCGTTATACGACAGCACGTGCAGGCCAGGGGCGAACAGGCGCGCGTAACGCGCCAGCAATGGCCGCACCTGCGGCAGTACCAGCAATAACGGCGGCGTCTGCTGCTGCTTCATCTGCTCGCGCGCCACCGGCATGTTCAGCTGCAGTTGCGACAGCAGTTGCGGGTCGATCGGGAAGTTATCCAGCGCGATCTTGCCGCCCTGGCGCGCCTGGTTCAGCGAACCGAGCAGCATGTTCTCCAGCTCGCCCGACAGGTTAAACGCGGGCATTTCCTTCTTCTTGCCAAACAGCGCAGTGACGATCTGGCGCCGCAGCGCGCAGCGCACTTCGGCCGCCAGCAGGATCGGATCCTTGGTCGTTTCGGAGCTGTCGAGCAAGGTGGTGGCGATCACCACGATGTCCTTCAGCGAGACGTTCTCCGCCAGCAGCACGCGGAACACGCGCAGCAGCTGGGTGTGGGTCAATGCCTTGTCGAGCGCCGCCGACAGTTTCGGCGACAGCGCGGTCAGGCGCTCCATCATGGCCGGCACGTCCTCGTGGCGGAACAGGTCCGGCAGGTAGTCGCGCACGACCTTTGAAACGTGGGTGGCGATCGCGCTCGGCGCCTCGACCACCTGGTAGCCCAGACCCAGCGCATTGGCTTTCTGGTCCGGCGCGATCCAGGTCACAGCCATGCCATAAGCCGGTTCGACGCCCGGAATACCGTCCAGCTGGCCATACACATTGGGCGAAGGAATCGCCATCAGGTGGTCGGGCACGACTTCTGCCTCGGCCACCACGGTGCCGGACAGGACGATGGTGTACTGGTTCGGGCGCAGCGCCAGGTCGTCGCGCACCTGGATCGCGGGCAGCAGCAGGCCCATCGCTTCCGACAGGCTCTGGCGCACGCCCTTGATGCGCTTGGCCAAAGGCTCGCCCTGGGCAGGGTCGACCAGGCCGACCAGCTTGTAGCCGACCGCGACCGACAGTGGCTGCACCGCCGGCAGCTGCTGCCAGTCGAGTTCGGCCGGACGCTCGTCGCGCAAGGCCGCTTCGATCGCGGCGACGCGGGAGTGGTCGGGCGCCTTGACCCGGGTATGGAGGCGGTAGCCGACATAGCCGAGCACGCCGGCAAACAGCATGAACATCAGCCACGGCATGCCCGGGATCAGGGCCAGGATGACCATCATGCCGGCCGCCGAGAACAGCACTTGCGGCGAAGCCAGCAGCTGGCCGCCGACCTGCTGCTCGAAGTCGCCGGAGTCGCTGATGCGGGTCACCAGGATCGCAGCCGCGGCCGACAGCAGCAGCGCCGGGATCTGGGCCACCAGGCCGTCACCGATGGTCAGCAGCGCGTAGACGCGGAACGAATCGCCGAACGACAGGTCGTGGATCAGCGAACCGATCGCCACGCCGCCCACCATGTTGATAATCAAAATCAGGATACTGGCGACCGCATCGCCGCGTACGAACTTGGAGGCGCCGTCCATGGCGCCGTAGAAGTCGGCTTCGGCGGCCACGTCGCGGCGGCGGACCTGGGCTTTTTCCTGGTTGATCAGGCCGGCGTTGAGGTCGGCGTCGATCGCCATCTGCTTGCCCGGCAGCGCGTCCAGCGTGAATCGGGCGGACACTTCCGAAATACGTTCGGCGCCTTTGGTGACCACGGCGAAGTTAATGATCATCAAAATGATGAACACCACCAGGCCAACGACGAAATTGCCGCCGATGACCACGTTACCGAATGCTTCAATCACCTGGCCGGCGGCATGGGTGCCTTCGTGGCCGTGCAGCAGCACCACCCGGGTCGAGGCCACGTTCAAGGTCAGCCTCAGCATCGTGGTGCCGAGGATCACGCTCGGGAACACCGAGAAGTCGAGCGGCCGCTTGGCCGATACGCTGACCAGGATGACGATCAGGGCCAGCACGATGTTGAAGGTAAACAGCACGTCGAGCAG
Source organism: Massilia agrisoli (assembly GCF_020831365.1). GTDB lineage: Bacteria > Pseudomonadota > Gammaproteobacteria > Burkholderiales > Burkholderiaceae_D > Telluria_A > Telluria_A agrisoli. The sequence continues at coordinate 392,898 of NZ_JAJHPV010000004.1, read as the reverse complement.
CACCGGCGGCAGCGGCAGGATGATCATCGCCATGATCACCATCAGGAACACCGGGGTGGCGTACTTGTGGCGCTTTAACTCGGCAAGCATGGTGTTCAGAAAACTCATGACGCGGGAACCTCACTCAGGTTTGGTGGTACTACCACCTCATTGGGGAAACGTGGCGGCGCGGTGCGCCGGCCGGAACGGAAAGCATTCAACTGTAATACGTAATTCAGTACTTGCGACACCGCCTGGTAGAGCTGGGCCGGAATCTGCTGCTGCACCTGGCTGGTGTTGTAGATCGCGCGCGCCAGCGGCGGCAGTTCGAGCGTCTCGACGCCGTGTTTCCTGGCGACCTCGCGGATGAACAGCGCCATCTCGTCGAGGCCCTTGGCCACCACGAACGGCGCCTCGGCGCGGCCGGCGTCGTACTTCAGCGCCACCGCGTAGTGCTGCGGGTTGACGATCACCACATCGGCGGTGGGTACCGTCTTGTTCACGCTGCGCCGCGCCATCTGCTGCTGCAGCTGGCGGATGCGCTGCTTGACCTCGGGACGGCCTTCGGTGCTCTTGTGCTCTTCCCTGATGTCCTGCTTGCTCATGCGCTGGCCCTTGGCGAACAGGAATGCCTGCACCGGCACGTCGATCACGGCGAACAGCAGGAACACCATGCACATCGCCATCAGGGCATCGAACATCAGGCCGGCGCCGTGCACCATCGCATCGGGCAGGTTCATCTTTTGTAGCTCGACATAGGCGCGCATGCCCGACTCGCTGACGTTCCACAGCACAAAGCCAAGCGCGACCGCCTTGCCGATCGAGGTCGCCACGCTGATCCAGTGCTTGGAGGTCATCAGGTTGCCCAGGTTTTTGGCCGGCGACAAGCGCTCCATCTTCGGCATCCAGTGCTTGGTGGTGATCACCCACCCGCCCGGGATCAGGGCGCCGACCCCGACCGCGAACGGCACAAGCGCCAGCGGCAACAGCATCTGCACCAGCAGCATGAGCGAGCTGGTAAACACGGTCGACATCGTGTTCTCCATCGCGCCGTCGGCGCCCAGCGGCACGAACACCAGCGCGAACAGCGCGCGGAACGATTCCAGGTAGCTCGGCAGCATCATGGTAAACAGCTTCAGGCTGGCCAGGATGCCGATCGCGGTGGCCAGGTCGCGCGAGCGGACTACCTGGCCCTCGTCGCGCGCCTTCTTCAGCTTCTGGTGTGAAGCCTTTTCGCTTTTATCGCCGGTGCTGTTCTCAGCCACGGGCCGCTCCCATCTGCTGGCGCAGCATTTCCAGCACCTGGTTGGTCATCGCAATGTAGTGCTCAGGCAAAAAGCGCACGACCTGGATCAGCATCAAGAGGCCGAACAAGGTGGTCAGCGAAAAGCCCAGCGAGAACAGGTTCAGGGCCGGGGCCACCCGGTTCAGGAAGCCGAACCCGATCTGCACCACCAGGGTCGAAAACACGATCGGCAGCGCCAGCAGCATGGCCGCCGAGAAAATCCAGGCCGCGTTGAACGCGACCGCCTGCAGCAGCAGCGGGCCATAGCCCTGCCCCACCGGCCAGGCCTTGAAGCTCGCGCCCATCACCCCGGCCAGCACCAGGTGGCCGTCGATGGCGAAGAAAATCAGGATCGTCAGCATCGACAGCAGCAGCGACACCACGTCCGACGACGCGCCATTGACCGGGTCGTTCATCTGCGCCATCGCGAAGCCGATCTGCGAGGACACCAGGTAGCCGACCATGGAAATGACCGACATCGAGAAATGCAGCGCCAGCCCGATCACCCCGCCGATAATCGCCTGCTCGACCGTGGCGACGACGCCCAGCAGCGAAAACGGGTCGATCTCGGCGTTGCCGGCCGTGACCGGCAGCAGCAGGAAGGCCAGCACCAGCGACAGCAGCACCCGCACCGGCAGCGGCACCAGGGTGTCGCCGACGATCGGCGCGGAAGACAACAGCGCCAGGTTGCGCACGAACGGCCACCACAGCGCGTTCAGCAAGGGCAGCAGGTAGCCGGCCAGTTCCATCCGCGGCTAGCCGACCAGCACGGCCGCGCGCCGGAACACCGACACGCAATAGTCCATCAGGTAGCCGGTCATCCAGTTGCCGGCCAAAATCACTGCCAGCAAGGTGACCAGCAGGCGCGGCAGGAAGCTCAGGGTCTGCTCGTTGATCTGGGTGGCGGCCTGGAACAGCGCCACGATCAGGCCCATGACGAGGCCTGGCACCACCAGCACCAGCACCAGCAGCATCACCACCTGCAAGGCGCCGGTGACCAGTTCGACTGCGATTTCGGGCGTCATGTCATGTCCTCGCCGGCGTCAGTAGGCGCGTATGGAGCCGACCAGCGTGCTGACAGTCAGGGTCCAGCCGTCGACCAGCACGAACAGCAGCAGCTTGAACGGCAGCGAAATGACCAGCGGCGACAGCATCATCATGCCCATCGCCATCAGCACCGACGACACCACCAGGTCGATGATCAGGAAGGGGATGAACAGCATGGCGCCGATCTGGAACGCGGTTTTCAGTTCCGACAGCACGAAGGCGGCCAGCTTGACGGTAAACGCGCGCTGCTGCGGCGCCAGCGCGGCCGATTCGCCCGCCAGCTGCGCCACCTGGGCCAGCGCGGCCTTGCTGGTCTGGGCCAGCATGAAGTTCGATACCGGCACCTCGGCAATTTTCAGGGCCTCCTGCATGCCGATCTGGTCCTTGTCGTAAGGCAGGAAGGCGTCGCGCCAGACGGCGTCGCCGACCGGGCGCATCACCAGCAGCGTGAGGATCAGCGCGACCCCGGTGATGACCCGGTTCGGCAAGCCCTGCTGCAGGCCTAGGGCCTGGCGCAACAGCGACAGCACGATCACGAAGCGGGTAAAGCTGGTCATCATCATGACCATGATGGGCAGCAGGCCCAGCAAGGTCATCAGGACCAGGATCTGCGACTTGACGGTCAGGTCGGTCTTCGAGCCGGGGATCACGCCGGCCAGCAGGTCCTGGGCCGAGGCAGGGGCGCACAGGGCAAGCGCCAGCACGGCGGCCAGCGCCAGCGCCGGCCTGCCGCCGAAGCGGATGGTCATGAGGCGATCAGGTCGAGGTTGAGGCCGTCGAGATCGATCACCTTCAGGCCGTACTGTTCGCCGGCCACCACGACTTCGGCGCGCCCGATCGGTGTGCCGTTGACCTTGATCACCAGCGGCTCGCCCGCCAGCGCGTCCAGCGCGATCACGGACGACGGGCCGATCGACATCAGTTCCTGCAGCGAGATGCGGGCCGAGCCCACTTCCAGGGTCAGGGTGACCGGGATCTTGCGCATCATCTGCGGCAGGTCGCGCGCGCGGCGCGGGGCGCTCGAGCGGGTCTGTTCAGTACCGGCCACGGCCGGTTCCTCGATGATCATGTCCTCGAGTTCCCCGTCCAGCTCCTGTCCCGGCAGTTCGTTCTGGTTGATGTTCATTAGTCGGTATCTTCAAAAGAGGTTAAACAGAGCGTGCCATTGTGCTCGGAGACGGCGGCGGTAAACAGCGGCGATTCGTCGAGCAGCACCTGCGCGCGGCCGAGGCTGACAGGGATGATATCCCCGAGTTTCATGGCAAACAGGGTCTCGAGGGTAATTTCCTTGCTAACCAGGCGGCCGTCCAGGCGCACCTGCAGGGTCGCGCCGAGCGGGGCCCCGGCGCCGCGGGTGGCGCGTTCGCGCAGCCGCTCCGGCACCAGTCCCTGCAGCACGGCCGCCATCATTGCCTGGTCGAGGCTGATCCAGTAGCTGAGCGGCGCGCCGCTATGGATGTCGCGCAGGGTCACGCCGACGGTCCAGCTGCCCGGCGCCGGTGCCACTGCCGGGCGCGGCTGGATCGGCGCCGCGGCGCCGGGCGCGGCGGCGCCCTTCCCCGCACGCGCCAGGTTGGCCGCCACCCGCTGGTTGAGCACGCCGCACACCTGTTGCCCCAAAACAACAGCCAGGCGCTCTTCGGTGGCGGTGACTTTGACCGTTGCCGGGTCCGGCGGCGCGTCCGGCGCCTGGCCGCGGCGCCCATACCGGTAGTTGAGAATCGACAGCAAGCCGGCGCGCCCGATCGAAAACGCCATCGACCCGGCATTGCCGGCAAAACCGAGCCAGCGGCCGCACTGGGCAGATTCGGGGGTGCGCACGAAGTCGGCCGCGACCAGTTCGAAAGCCTCCCAGTAGCGGCGTGCGCCGGCCACCCGCATGGCGGCGGCCAGGTCGTCGGCCAGTTGGGCGGCAAACTGCGGCAACAAATGGACCGGGCGGCCTAGCAGGCAGGGGTCGAGCACTTGAAGCTGCTGTGCGGCGGTGGAGGACATTACTGTGGGCATCGATTATGGGTTTCCGAACGTGGCAAAGTGGGCAACTCTTTGTTTTATTGGAGAAAACAGTATAGCAGAGCCTATTTCATGGCGTGAATAAAATTTCCCCTTGGCACTACAATTTCCATGCGGTAAGATCGGGGCGCAGGGACGAATGTGACATCGCTCGCGCACCATGACACTTTGCTACGAAACATGGCATCCGTGGAAACAAAGATATGGGAATCAATAGATTAAGTTGAAACCTGTTGGATTTTACCTACTCAGCAGCAACTATTTTCCCTAAAAAAACTATTTTTGATGTGAATCGCATGGCGCTTGCCTCAGACTTGCGTTTTGCCCGCCGAGGCCGCTTATTGGGGCGTTAAGCTAGCGATAACTGATTGATTATTAACAGAATTACCATAGCAGGGGTAGCGACCATGGAAGTTGGAAAAACGACAGCGAACGATCTTGGCAGCCTGATCAAGGCTGATCTGGCAGCGCTTGCCAACGATGCGGGCAACCTCGCCAACAGCGCCGTGATGGCGGCCGCGCCGGTGTCGGGCCAGGCCCTGCCGGCCGGCTTCTCGTTTACCCAGAGCATGAAAGACGCGCTGGCCGGCGTGAATGCCGAAGACAGCGCCGCCGCCGCCCGCATGGCCGATGTCGACAGCGGCAAGAGCGACGACCTGGTCGGCGCGATGCTGGCCAGCCAGCAAGCCAGCCTGTCCTTCTCGATGCTCATGCAGGTGCGCAACAAGGTCATGGGCGCCGTCGACGATCTGCTCAAGCTGCCGATCTGACCAGGAAAACAACGTGATCAACACCCTCAAATCCACCTTCGCCGGCAAGGGCATGGGCTCGCTGCCCGCCATGCCAGCGGTGCTGCGCAACAACCTGGCGCCAATGATCGTGCTGGCAATCGGCATCACCGCCGCCGTCATGATGTACATCTGGAGCGACCAGGCCAGCTACAAGCCGGTGTTCGGCGCGCGCGAAAAAGTCGCCGCCAGCGACATGATGACGGTGCTCGACGCCGAACAGATTCCCTACCGCCTGCATCCCGACAGCGGCCAGCTCTTGGTGCCGGACGCGATGCTGGGCAAGGTGCGCATGCTGCTGGCCTCGAAAGGCGTCACCGCCCAGCTGCCGGCCGGCCTCGAACTGATGGACAAGAACGACCCGCTGGGCGTGTCGCAGTTCGTGCAGGACGTGCGCTTCCGCCGCGGCCTCGAAGGCGAACTGGCGCAAAGCATCCTGTCGCTCGACGCCATCGCCTCGGCCCGGGTGCACCTGTCGATCGCCCGCTCGACCTCCTTCATCGCGTCCGACGGCGAAAAGTCGTCGGCGTCGGTGGTGGTGGCAGTCAAGCCGGGCCGCACCCTGTCGAACGAACAGATCGCCGCCATCATCAACATGGTGTCGGGCAGCGTCTCGACCCTGGCGCCCGAGCGGGTCAGCCTGGTCGACCAGTCCGGCAACTACCTGTCCTCGCGCATCGACCTGTCCGAAGGCTTCGACGGCGCCAGCCAGGGCGACGCCAATGCCAAGCGCATCACCGACGCCGTGCGCGCCAACGTCAACGAACTGCTCGGCCCGGTCCTGGGCGCGGCCAACTTCAAGCTCAGCGTCACTGCCGACATCGACAACGACAAGGTCGAGGAAACCTCGGAAAAGTACGGCGAAGCCCCGAAGGTCACCAGCGAAGCGATGCGCGAAGAGATGGAAAAGAACCGCGTGGCGCTGGGCATTCCCGGCAGCCTGTCGAACCGTCCGCCGCAGGCCGAACCTGCCGCCGGCGAAGAAGCCAAGCCGGCCGACGACGGCAGCGCGCGCAAGAACGCCACCACCCGCCAGTACGCCTACGACCGCAACATCACCCAGATCAAGCGCAGCCGCGGCCGCCTCAAGAAGCTCAGCGTCGCCGTCGTGCTGAACAACAGCTCGGCGCCGGGCAAGGCTGGCTGGACCGCCGCCGAACTGGCCTCGTTCGACACTATCCTGCGCTCGGGCCTGGGCATCGACGCCGCCCGCGGCGACGTGCTGGCCGTGTCCGCGCTGGCCTTCCCGAAGCCGGCCGCGCCGGTGCAGTGGTGGGAAGAGCGCGACAACATCGTCGACATCAGCAGCTGGGTGATCTGGCTGGTCGGCGCGATCCTCGCCTACTTCCTGCTGGCCCGCCCGCTGCTGCGCCTGCTGACGAACCGCCTGGCCACGCCGAAAACGGCGCCTGACACGGCCGCGCTGGCCGCCCCTGGCACGGCCGCCGCACTGGCCGCCCCGGCGGTTGCCGACGGCGCCGCCGAAGGCCATGCCGCGCCGGCCCTGCCGACCCCGATGCCGGTGGTGCCGCTGCTGGAAAATTATGACCTGCCGCCATCTGGCTCGGCAGTCGATGTGATGGTGGACCACCTCAAGGTCCTGGCCGGCAAGGAGCCGGAACGGGTCGCCGAAGTCGTCAAACAATGGATGCAGAAAAATGGCCGAACTGGACAATAACTACGACGAGGACGACGGCGCGCAATCGCTGTCGCCGGTTGAACAGGCTGCAATCGTCCTGCTGAGCATCGGCGAAGAGCCGGCGGCGGCGGTGCTGCGCTGCCTCGACCGCGAAGAGCTGATCGAAGTGACCCAGGTGATGTCGCGCATGAGCGGCATCAAGGTCGACTCGGTGCGCGAAGCGATGCAGAACTTCTTCGACGACTACCGCCAGCAAAGCGGCGTGCACGGCGCCTCGCGCAGCTACCTCAAGCGCTCGCTCGACCTGGCGCTGGGCAGCGATATCGCCAACAGCGTCCTGAACAACATCTACGGCGACGCGATCCGCCCGATGATGGCGCGCCTGCAGTGGGCCTCGCCGAAGTGGCTGGCCGACTACGTCGCCAACGAACACGTGCAGATGCAGGCGGTGTTCCTGGCCTTCCTGCCGCCGGCGCTGGCCGGCCAGATCCTCGAAGCGCTGCCGGTCGAAGGCCGCGAGCTGGTGCTGCTGAACCTGGCCCGCCTCGACGAAATCGACCGCGACCTGCTGGCCGAACTGGAAGAGCTGGTGAGCCGCTGCCTGTCCGCCCTCGACACCCAGAGCGCCAGCGTCGAAGGCGTGCGCCAGGTCGCCGAAATCCTCAACCGCCTGCCGGGCAACCGCGCCGGCATGGTGGAACTGCTGCGCGCCCACGATCCGGAAGTGGTCTCGGAAATCGAGATGAGCATGTACGACTTCTTCATCCTGTCGCGCCAGAGCGAGCAGACCATCATCCGCATCCTCGACGACGTGCCGCTCGACCAGTGGGCGATCGCGCTCAAGGGCGCCGAGCCGGCGGTGCGCGACGCCATCCTGACCTCGATGCCGCGCCGCCAGGCCCAGAGCTTCGAGGACCTGATGCGCCGCTCCGGCCCTGTGCCGATGAGCCGCATCGAGCAGACCCGCAAGGACATCATGGCCACCGTCAAGGCGCTGGCCGATGCGGGCGACATCGAGATCCAGCTGTTCGCCGAGGCAGTCGTCGAATGAAGCACTTCCGTCCCTACCACTTCCCGCCACTGTCGCACCGCGCGCCCGGCGCCCTGCCGCCGTCGCCGGACGCGGCCGGCCAATGGCAGGACGCCGTCAACGATGGCTTCAAGCAGGGACAGCAGGACGGCTTCGACGCCGGCTACGACGCCGGCCGTGAACAAGGCCTCGCCGCCGGCCACGCCGAAGGCCTGGCCCAGGGCCTGGCCGAAGGCCGCCGCCAGGCGCAGCTGGCCTACGAGCAGGCCGCCAAGCCGATCGACAACATGCTCAAGGCGCTCAAGAAGCTGCGCCTTGACTACCGCGCCGCCCAGACCACCGAAGTCGTCGAACTGGTCGGCAAGGTCGCGCGCCAGGTGATCCGCGCCGAACTGGCGCTGCAGCCGGTCCAGCTGCTCGCGCTGGTCGACGAGACCCTCGCCGCCATGCCGCCGACCCGCGAGCAGGTCGAGGTCTACCTGAACCCGGAAGAACTCAAGCGCATCACCGAACTCGATCCGAAGCGCGCCAAGAAGTGGAACCTGCTGGGCGACCCGGCGATGCAGCCCGGCGAATGCCGCGTGCGTGCGGGCGACCACGAAGTCGACGCCGGCTGCAACGGCCGCCTGGTCGCGGTGATGGAGCAAGTGACCACCCAGCTTGAAGCGGCCGCCGAACACGCGGCCGAGGAACTGGCTGCATGATGGCGCTCGCCGACACCCTGCGCGCACTGGAAATCGGCGAGGTGCCGGTTGCCACCCCGACCGGCCGCCTGGTCGGCGCATCGGGGCTGCTGCTCGAGAGCGTCGGCTGCCGCCTGCACACCGGCCAGCGCTGCCGCATCGAGACCGTGTCGGGCGAATGGCTCGACGCGCAGGTGGTCGGCTTCCGCGAAAAAGTCTCTTACCTGATGCCGTTCAAGCAGGCCGCCGGCCTGTCGACCGGCGCCCGCGTGCTGCCCGCGCCGACCGCCACCGCGCTGCAGATTGGCGACTCCTGGCTGGGCCGCATGGTCAATGGCCTGGGCGAGCCGATCGACGACCTCGGGCCCATGAAAGGCGAACACCGCCTCGAGCCGGCGCCGCCGCGCGTGAACCCGCTGCGCAAGCAGCCGGTCGCCGAGCCGCTCGACGTCGGCGTGCGCGCGATCAATTCCATGCTCACGATCGGCAAGGGCCAGCGCGTCGGCCTGATGGCCGGCAGTGGCGTCGGCAAAAGCGTGCTGCTTGGCCTGATCACGCGCCAGACCGTGGCCGACGTGGTCGTGGTCGGCCTGATCGGCGAACGTAACCGCGAGGTGCGCGAGTTCGTCGAAATGTCGCTGGGCGAAGACGGCCTGAAAAAAGCTGTGCTGGTCGTCGCCCCTGCCGACGATTCGCCGCTGATGCGCATCCGCGCCACCGAACTTTGCCACGCCGTGGCCGCGCACTACCGCGACCAGGGCAAGAACGTGCTGCTGCTGGTCGACTCGCTGACCCGCTACGCGATGGCGCTGCGCGAAGTCGCGCTGGCGCTGGGCGAGCCGCCCGCCACCCGTGGCTATCCGCCGTCGGTGTTCTCCGCCCTGCCGCAGCTGGTCGAAAGCGCCGGCAACGGCGAAAACCCGTCGGGCAGCATGAGCGCCATCTATACCGTGCTGGCCGAAGGCGACGACCAGCAGGACCCGGTGGTCGACACCGCCCGCGCGATCCTCGACGGCCACATCGTGCTCACGCGCGAGCTGGCCGAACGCGGCCACTACCCTGCCATCGACGTGGCCCAGTCGATCAGCCGCTGCATGGCGCAGGTGGTGCCGCAGACGCACGCGCTGGCCGCGCGCAAGCTGAAGGCATCGATGGCGCGCCATGCGCGCGTGCGCGACCTGATCCCGCTGGGCGCCTATGTGCCTGGCGCCGATCCGGTCACCGACCTGGCGGTGCGCCTGCAACCACACATCGAGACTTTCCTGTCGCAGGGCACCCGCGAAGCGGCGCCGCTGCCGGCCTGTATCGAACAACTTGAAGCGATGATGCAATGAGCTTGAAGAACACCATCAACAGCCTGGGTACCCTGGTGCACCTGCGCGGCATCGAAGTCGACCGCCTGCAGGCGGAGATGGCGGCGCAGCAGGCCACCAGCGCGCGCTACCGCGCCAACCTGGAGCGCCTCGACAGCCTGGCCGAAGGCAGCGGCCCGTCGGGCGCGCTGCCGCTGGCGCTGGCCCTGAACTGCGGCCAGTACAAGCAGGCGGTGATGCAGATGGCCGACACCCACCGCACCGACCTGAGCCTGCACGAAGCGAACATGGCGCTGTCGCAGCGCGCGCTGGCCTCGGCCTGGACCCGCCGCGAGCTGCTCGGCCAGGTGCTGGAACAGAAGCAGGATGCGGCCGGCCTCGCGCAGCAGCGCGTCGACCGCAAGCGCCAGGATGACCTCGCAACCCAGGCCTGGATGGCTGGCCGTACAAAATAACTGACAGGACGGGACAATACTATGGCAATCACCTCACCTACCTACGATCCGGCCACCACCGCTGCGGCGCTGGCGGAAAACTACGTAGCGGCGCGCCAGGGCATCCAGACCACGCAGCTCAACAAGGCCAACGCCTCGACCAAGGCGCTCAACGACCTGCGCGCGGCGATCTCGTCCTACCAGGCCAGCCTGTTCGCGCTGGCGACCACGCCATCGATGCTGGCGCAGTCGGCCACCTTCAGCGACGTCGCGCTGGGCAGCGCCACCGCGACCGCCGCCGCGACGCCCGGCAGCTACTCCTTCTTTGTTGAAAAGCTGGCCACCGCCAGCCAGGTCGCCTTCAGCGGCGTCTCCAGTTCGGCCAGCGCATCGGGCTCGCTGGTGGTCGAGATGAACGGCGCCCCTTCCTTCACCGTCGACCTGGACAGCGCCGACACCGACGGCATCGGCGGCATGAGCGTGCGCGAAATGGCGCTGGCGATCAACGCCGCGCCTGACAACAAGGGCAAGGTGTCCGCGTCGATCGTCACCATCGGCGGCGTGGCCGAACTGGTGCTGACCTCCCAGTCGACCGGCACGGCCAGCGCCATCAGCCTCGACGTCTCCGGCGTCACCGATGCGGCGCTGCAGGCGGCCCTCGACCCGTCCAAAAAGCGCACCCTGGTGAGCGGCCAGGACGCGGTGATCTGGCTCGGCGCCCAGGGCACCGGCAGCAAGATCGAGCAGGCCACCAACACCTTCACCAATATCGAAGGCGTGACCATGAAGTTCACCAAGGCGCAGGCCGTGGGCGAAACGCCGGTCACCGTGACGGTCGCTCCCGACAGCACCGCGACCACCGCCAATGTGCAGAAGTTCGTCACCGAGTACAACAAGCTCAAAGCGGTGATCGACGCGATGGTCGACCCGGGCGATCCGGCCGATGGCAAGAAGCCCGGCGTGTTTTCCGATGACGGCGGGGTGCGCGTGCTGCAGACCCGCCTGGTCAGCATCCTGCGCCAGGCCGGCACCAGCAGCCTGGCCGCCTACGGCATCACCGCCGCGCGCGACGGCTCCCTGGTGCTCGATTCCACCCGCCTGAACAAGCAGCTGGCCGCCGACCCGGACGGCCTCGATACGCTGATCGGCAAGGCCTCGAGCATCTCGCCGAGCGGCATCGCCGGCAACATGGACGCTTACCTGAAACAGTGGAGCAGCCAGGTCAACGGCCAGATCAAGCAGCGCCTGGAAGCCAACGACCGCCTGCAAGTGCAGCTCGGCGTGCGCCAGCAGGAGCTCGACCAGCAATACAACAGCGCCTACCAGCGCTACCTGAAGCAGTTCACCATGCTGCAGGGCCTGCAAAACCAGATGAACTCGAACAGCAGCATGCTCGACGCGCTGTTCGGCGAGAAGAAAGACTAAGAGAGAACCACATGTCCCATACCGAAGCCTACGGCGATTACCACGCGGTCAACCTGGACGCGCAGACTTCGCGCGCCTCCCCGGTCGAACTGGTGCTGCTGCTGACCGACGGCCTGCTCGACGAGCTGGCCCGCGCGCGTGCCCACATCGTGGCGCGCCGCTACGAACAGAAAGCGGCCAGCATCGACAAATGCATTGAAATCATCAACGGCCTGTCGAGCTCGCTCGACTTCGAACAGGGCGGCGAAGTGGTCGCCAACCTGGGCCGCCTGTACGAGTTCTGCGCCGCCCGCCTGCACAGCGCCGGCATCGCGCTCGACCCGGTGATGGTCGACGAAGTGGTCAAGATCCTCAACACCATCCGCCAGGGCTGGCTCGGCGTACAGGCGCGCAATGGATAGGCGCGCCACGCTCGACACGATGCGCGATGCGCTCGCCGCCGCCGCCGGCGCGCGCGACTGGGACCGCCTGTGCGGCGCTGTCGCCGACCTGGCGCCGCAGTTGCAGTCGCTGGCCGCCCACGGCCCGTGGACCGCGGCCGAGCTGCGCGCCGTGGACCGCCTGCGCGCCTCGCACGCGCTGGCCGCCACCGTGTGTGCGGAACAGCGCGAACAGCTGCTTGTGCGCATGACTGAACTGCAAGACAACAAGGCGGGCTGGATCGCCTACGCCCTCGAACACCAAACCGAACTCGACGAGAACCTGGCATGAGCATGATGATCAGTACCTCCACGCCAGCCGCCGTTCCCGCAGAACTGGCGCAGGCCGCGCAAGCCGCACCTGCCCCGGCAGTTCCTGGCGCCGCGCCGGTCACCGCTTTTGCCGACTGGATGGGCCTGGACCTGGCCGCCGCGCCGCAGGAAGCCGCCGCAGCCGCCGAAGGCCTGCCTGCCGAACTGCTGGCTGGCGCCGACACCGGTGCCGCCGATCCTGACGCCGGAACCGACGCTGCCACCAGCGACGGCGCCGCAGCGCAGGACCAGTCCCAGCAGCTGGCGGAAGAACTGCCTGCGCTGGCCGCCATGATGCCTGCGATGCCGATGCACATTCCGCTGGCGCCCGTGACTGCTACGCCGATAACCCTGCGCGGCGCCGCCTTCGCCGCAGCCCCTGCCCCTGCCCCTGCTCCTGCTGGCACCGCTGCTGCCGCCCTGCCCGCGGACGCCGCCCCGGCGGTGCTGCCATCGGCGATGCCTGCCGCAGCCGCACCGGCGTTTGCCGCGCCGGCCCAGGCCGCGCCCGCCGCACCTGCCGCGGTACCGGTAGCCGCGGCCGCCGACGCCCCTGCCGCCGCCGATGCGCCCGCGCCGGTAACTGCCAGCGGCGTTGCGCCTGCCCAGCCTGCGCCGGTCGCCAGCAGCGAACTGAAACTGGCCGCCGCGACCCCGGCCGCATGGCAGCAGCCGCTGCGCGAAGCGCTGGGCGACCGCCTGCAGCTTCAGCTGTCGCGCAACATCGACCAGGCCGTCATCCGCCTCGACCCGCCCAACCTCGGCCGCATCGAGATCGCGATCCGCCACATGGCCGGCTCGCTCGAAGTGAATATTTCGGCAACCCACAGCGAAGTGGTGCGCCAGTTGAACACTATCAGCGACACCATGCGCACCGACCTGGCCCAGCGCCAGTTCACCGAGGTGGCCGTCAACGTCACCACCGCCACGCGCAGTGGCGGCTCGGCGCAGCAGGCCTTCGACCAGCAGGGCCGCCAGCGCCAGCAGGAAGGCGCAGCCGATGAAGCCGATCCTGGCCGCGCACTTGCCGAAGCCGGCAACCCGAATTCCACCTTTTCGCTGAACGCCCGTGAGTCCTACGCATGAAAAAGAAACTTAGCTCAATGTTAGCCTTTGCCGGCGTCGCCCTCGCCAGTGCCGCCGTCGCCGGCGCCGCGATGTGGTGGTACGGCCCTGTGCCTGGCGCCAATCCCCTCGCCGCGGCCGAAGCCGAACAGCTGGTCGACGTGGACGAAAACAAGGAGCCGGCCCGCTACGTGACGCTCGACAAGGTCATTGTGATGTTGAAGCGCAACACCGGCGACACCCAGGCCCACTACATTTCGACCGACCTGGTGTTGTCAACCACAGAGGAAAACGAAAAGAAGGCCAAGGAACACCTGCCTATGCTGCGGACCGTCGCGGTGCGCGCCCTGTCAAGCTATGCCTTGAATGAAGCGTCGGCGATGACGGTAGAACAATTTGCCGAGCGCCTGAACAGTGCATTCGAAGCCACCTATGCCGCGGAGAAGACGGAAAAGCCGTTCTCCCAAGTCATGATTGGCAAACTGATCATCGAATAAGAGACCATCTTGGCCTACACCGCCGATTACACCGACACTGCCAGCGATTACGCGGCCGACTACGCTGGCGACTACGCCAGCACGGCCGCCGTGGCCGGCATGAGCGCGCGCGAGGAGCAACAGCACCTGGTGGCGTACGCGCCGCTGGTCAAGCGCATCGTGCGCCAGCTGGGCGCGCAGGTGTCGGGCGTGATGGGGCGCGAGGACATGGAACAGATCGGCCTGATGGGATTGCTCGAAGCGCTGCGCCGCTACGGCAACCCGGACGCCGCTTTCGGCAGCTTTGCCAGCCTGCGCATCCGCGGCGCCATCCTCGACGAGCTGCGCCGCCAGGACTGGCGCCCGCGCACCGTGCGCCAGGACAGCCACCGCACCCGCGACGCGGTGCGCGCGCTGACCCGCAAGCTGGGCCGCGAGCCAAGCGCGCAGGAAGCGGCCGATGCGCTGGGCATGAGCCTGGACGAATGGCGCCAGTACGAACTGGACGACAACGCCGGGCAGCTGCTCAGCTTTGACGAGGTGCTGCAGGAAACCGAGGAACGCGCCCACGCCGCGCCCGGCCCGGAAGAGCAGTACCTGGTGCGCCGCAGCCTCGAGCAGGCGCTCGGCGCGCTCGACGAACGCGAGCAGCGCGTGGTCCAGATGATTTACGAGTTCGAGCTGAGCTACAAGGAAATCGCCGCCGTGCTGGACCTGTCCGACGCCCGCGTCTGCCAGCTCAACAAGCAGGCGCTGGGAAAAATGAAAGCCGCGATCGCTGGCGTATCGAATACAAAGTAAAAGAAAAAAGGAAACATCATGCAACAAGTCATCGGCATTTTCATCGTCCTCGGCTGCGTCTTCGGCGGTTTCGCCATCATGGGTGGCACCTTCGAGGCGATCTGGCACCCGGTCGAAGTATTGATCATCGCCGGCGCCGGCCTCGGCGCCCTGGTGCTGGGCAACCCGACCCACGTGCTGGCCGAGATGGCCCACCAGCTGCGCAAGATCGTCATGCGCAAGAAGCCGAGCTCGGAATCGCAGCGCCAGCTGCTGCTGCTGATGTATGAACTGCTGCAAACGGCCGCCGGCGGCCTGAAGGCGCTCGACGCCCACGTCGAAGACCCGGCCGCCAGCCCGGTGTTCCAGCGCTACCCGCTGATCCTGGAAGAGCCGAAGCTGATCGCCTTCATCGTCGACAACTTCCGCCTGATGGCAATGGGCAAGATCAACGCCCACGAACTCGAAGGCGTGCTGGAGCAGGAACTGGAAGCCATCCACGAAGAGCTGGTGCAGCCGTCCAAGTCGCTGCACAAGATCGCCGAGGCGATGCCTGGTTTCGGCATCCTGGCCGCGGTGCTGGGCATCGTCATGGCGATGAACTCGGTGGCCGGCGGCGCCGATGCGGGCGAGATCTCGGCCAAGGTCGGCGCGGCGATGGTCGGCACCTTCCTCGGCATCTTCTTCTGCTACGGCGTGCTCGACCCGATTTCCAACATGATGAAGCAGCTGGTCAACGAAGAAGCGGCCAACATGGAAACCGTCAAGGTAGTGCTGGTGACCCACGTGTCGGGCAAGCCGGCGCTGCTGGCGATCGACGCCGGCCGCCGCCTGGTGCAGCTCAACATCAAGCCGAGCTTTGCCCAGCTGGAAAGCTGGATCAATGCGATGGGCGGCGGCGACGACGACCTGGCGCCACCGCGCCGCCGTTCCAGCGATTCGCGAGGGGATACGCGTGCAAAAGCCGCTTGATAAAAAGCACGGCGACGGCGCGGTCATCAAGCGCAGTGGCCGCAAGCATGCCGAGGACGATCACGGCGGCGCCTGGAAAGTGGCGTTCGCCGACTTTTGCCTTGCGCTCATGGCCTTGTTCCTGGTGCTGTGGCTGATGGCCGCGCGCGAGCAGCAAAGCCTGAAGGCGGTCGTGCAGGAAATGAGCAGCAGCTTTACCGACGCGGCCGGCCACAAGCCGAGCATCGGCGGCGGCCCGCGCGGCAGCCTGATCGAACGTTTCGCCCTGCCCCACCATGGCGAGTCGAACAGCCCGGACAGCGCGCCGCGCCGGATGTACGACAGCCCGTCCGACCTGGCCGAACTGTCCAAAGTGCTGGCGTCGATGAGCGCCGACAGCGGCCTGTCGTCGAACCTGGAAGCGGTGGTGATGCCGTACGGCCTGCGCGTGATGCTGCATGACACCGAAAAGCAGGGCATGTTCATGCTCGGCAGCGCCAAGCCGACCGAGCGTTTCGTCAGGCTGCTGCGCAAGATGGGCCCGCTGTTCGCGAAGATGGAAAACCAGATGCTGATGGTCGGCCACACCGATTCGCTGAAGTACGCCGACGACCCGGACGGCCGCTCGAACTGGACCTTGTCGTCCAGCCGCGCGATGGCGGCCCGCGCCGTGCTGATGGCCGGCGGCATGCACGCCGAAAGCGTGCTGCAGGTGGTCGGCATGGCCGACCGTTCGCCGCTCGACCCGGCCAACCCGGCCGCTTCCCTGAACCGCCGCATCGAACTGCTGATCTTGACCCGCAAGCAGGCCGACAGCGTGGCAGCCATGTTCGGCCCGCGCACCAAGGGCGAGGCGCTCGGCACAGGCGCCGACGTCGGCATTCCCGAGCGCGCCGAACTCGAACAGCTGCGCGGCACCATGACCGGCAAGGCGCAATAACATCATGACGATTCAATCCAGGACCCGAGGCCAACGCATGAAGATCAATAGCGGCAGTACCCCAACCGATTCGTTCGCGCTCAATCGCGCCGGTGCGTCGGCAGGCGTCGAAGCGGCAGGCACGCTGGCCGCAGGCGCGGCCTCCGCCAAACCGGCTGCGGCCCTGCAGTCCGAAGTGCTGCAGCCGGCCATGGCGGCGCTGCGCGACATGCCCGAGATCGACCACGAGCGCGTGGCCGAACTGCGCGACCTGCTGGCCAAAGGCGAGCTGCCGTTCGATGCGGGCCGCCTGGCCGGCCTGATCCAGCGTTTCCACGGCGGTAAATAAGATGACACGCATGACCCGCGATTCTGCAGTGGCGAAACTGGCGGACGGCATTCAAGCCGACCTGGCAGCGTCGAACACGCTGCTCGACCTGCTCGAACGCCAGTTCGACGCCGCGCTGCGCCACCGCAGCGCGCAGCTGGCCGAACTGGCCGAGCAGCTGATGCCGGCGCTCGAGGCAATGGACCAGCGCCGCCTGCAGCGCGTGGCGCTGGTGCGCGCCCTGCTCGGCCCTGACGGCGACATGGCCCAGCTGATCGCCAGCCTGGCCGCGCCCGTCCGCGCCGCATTCGCGGCCGACTGGCAGGCGCTGGAACAGAGGGTCGTCGAATGCAAGCGCCTGAACGCGCGCAACAGCGCCCTGTTGACCGAACAGTTCTCGATCATGCAGCGCGTGCTCAACGGTGAGGAAGAAATCTATGCGCCACGCTGATTTCCACACCGCGCCAATCGCGCCGCTGGCGCCGACCCAGGCCGCGCGCCCGGCCGCGGCCATTGGCGGCGGCAGCGGTTTCGGCAGCGTGTTCAGCGAGATGCACGGCGAGATCGCCGACTACATCAGCGAAGGCGGCGGCGCGACCGCAGCCACCACCCTGAGCGTCGAAGGCCGCATGTGGCAGGCGCGCAGCCAGGGCGTGGCGGCGGACAGCGAACTGGCGCCGGCCGGCAACCAGCAAGCCTTCCTCGACACCATCGCGCCGTGGGCGCGCGAAGCAGGCGAACGCCTCGGCGTCGCGCCGGAACTGGTGCAGGCGCACGCCGCGCTGGAATCGGGCTGGGGCCAGCGTCCGCTGCGCGACAGCGCCGGCGACAGCACCCACAACCTGTTCGGCCTGAAGGCGGGCGGCAAATGGGATGGCGGCGTGGCCGAATCGCTGACCACCGAATTCGAACACGGCGCGGCTGTGAAAAAGACCGAGCGCTTCCGCGCGTATCCGGACCAGGCCAGCGCCTTCCGCGACTACGCACAAATGCTGCTGGAAAACCCGCGCTACCGCGGCGCGATCGGCGCGGGCAGCGATGCGCGCGCCTTCGCCGAAGGCCTGGCGCGCGGCGGTTATGCGACCGACCCGCAGTACGCAACGAAACTGGCGCGCCTGGCGACGCGCCTGCAGGGAGTCAGCGAGTGAGCGCCACTTCGACAGGTTCGACCGTGCCGGCAGCGGTGACGCGCATGCGCACCACGCGCCCGTTGGCGACGTTGCGCACCCGTACCACCGAGCCTTGCGCGCCGCTGTCGAGCGCTTCGCCGGCCGTGCTGACCTCGATCGCGTCGACCCGCGCCAGCATCACCACCGGTTCGCCGCGCTTGACCAAAATGGGCGCGGCCAGCTGGCTTTGCCGCAGCACTTCGCCGGCCCGCAGCGAGCGCCTGCTGGCCTGCCCTACCGCTGCCGCCACGCCAATGGTGTCGGACAGCGAACTGATGTCGCGCCGCTCGATGACCAGGTCGTCGTCGGATAACAGCTGCCCGGCCGCGACCGGCCCGGCCGTCACCGCGACCTTGGCGCTGACCTTGGCGCGCACGATGTACTCGTATCGCCAGCCAGGTGTATCGCGGCACTGGACCGCAAAGCGCATGCGCGCGGCGCTGCGCGTGTCGACCGGCTCGACCGACACGGGCTGCCTGCACGCCGGCGCGGCCCGCGGGTTGACGACGGTGATGGTGAATTCCGGTTCGGCCAGCGCGGATGCTTCCGCCTGCCGCGCCAGCTGGGCGCGCGCGGCCTGCTCGATTTTGCCAACCAGGCCTGGTTCGGCGGCTTGCGCAGTGCCAGCGACTAACAGCATTAACAAGGAAGCGCAGCGGATTTCGGGCATGGAAAACACCTTGACGAGGGTTGCACGCGGAACAAGCCGTCCCGCGCTGGCCGTTCATTCTAACAAGTTCAAACTGCAGTTCACTCAACGGAGGAGCGTTCAATGACGATTAATTTCCAAAAGGCACTGGGAGTCCATGCCGATGCCCTGGAGTTGCGTGCCGAACGCACCCGTGTGCTGGCATCCAACATTGCCAATGAAAGCACGCCTGGCTTCACGGCGCGCGACATCGACTTCGCCAGCGTGCTGCAGGAACGCATCGACGGCGAAGCGGACACCCTGCCGGGCTTCAGCGACGGCACCGCGCAGTACCGCGTGCCTTTCCACCCTAGCGCCGACGGCAACACCGTCGAGATCGGCATTGAGCAGGCGGCGTTCTCGCAGAACGCTTCCGATTTCCAGACCAGCCTGACCTTCATCAACATGAAGCTGCGCGGCCTGAACAAAGCCATCGAGGGACAATAACAATGAGCTTCAAAGACATTTCCCAGATCGCAGGCTCGGCCATGGCGGCCCAGTCGGTGCGGCTCAATACCGTGGCCTCGAACCTGGCCAACGCCGACTCGGTGGGCGGTTCCGAAGCCGAAACCTACCGCGCGCGCAAGCCGGTGTTCGCCGCCATCCTCGACAACGGTAGCGGCAAGCTGACCCCAGGCAGCCAGGTGCAGGTGCTCGACGTGGTCGAAAGCGCCGAGCCGCTGCGCAAGGCCTACGAACCGGACAATCCGGTGGCCGACGCCGACGGCATGGTGTACTACCCGAACGTCAACCAGGTAGCCGAGATGACCGACATGATGGCGGCATCGCGTGCTTTTGAAACCAATGTAGAGGTGCTGGGCAGGATCAAGTCCATGCAGGCATCGCTGCTCCGTCTTGGCGAAAGCTGATCATGCTGACCAATAACATCAATGGCAATAACAACGGCGCCGGCGCCAGCACCTCCGACGTGCTGTCCTCCAGCGCCCCAAGCGAAACGGCGGACATGTTCACCAAGCTGCTGGTTGCCCAGATCCGCAACCAGGACCCGCTGTCGCCGAGCGACCCGACCCAGTTCGTCAACCAGCTGTCGCAGCTGAGCCAGACCGAAGCGCTGCAGAACATGGCCAAGATGAACAGCACCTCGGCCAGCGTGCTGCAAAGCCTGCAGGTACTGGCGCTTGGCGCGCAGGTCGGCAGCGATGTGGTGGTCGCCGCCGACAGCGTCCAGCTCGACGGCGAAAAAGTCCAGGGCAACATCACGCTGACCTCGCCAAGTGCGTCGAACGAACTGGTGCTGACCGGCGCCGACGGCGTCCAGCACAAGGTGGCGCTCGGTTCGCACGGCGCCGGTCCGCTGCCGTTCACCATCGACCCGGCCGCACTCGGTCTGCCACCAGGCAAGTATTCGATGGCGGTTACGACCGCCAACGGCCAGCAGCCTGAAATCGAAGTCAACGGACGCCTCGAGTCGGTGCGCATGACGGCGTCCGGCGGCATTCTCCTCAAGGTGGCGGGCGTGGGCGAAGTGGCTCCGTCGTACGTCACCGGTTTTAATGGCAAGGCCAATCCCCTGGCTGCCGCGGCACACATCTAACGTTTTCTAAAGGACATACATCATGAGTTTCGAAATCGCACTGTCGGGCATCCAGGCAATCAACACGCAACTGGAAGCAACCTCGAACAACATCGCCAACGCCGGCACCTACGGCTACAAGTCCAGCCGCGCCAACTTCTCGTCGATGTACGCGGGCGCCCAGGCGACCGGCGTTGAAGTCGGTTCGATGACCCAGAGCATCGGCCAGAACGGCGGCGCCATGACCACCGGACGCGGCATGGATGCCGCCATCGATGGCCGCGGCTTCTTCGTCACCCGCGACGACCAGGGCCTGATGGCCTATACCCGGGTCGGCATTTTCTCGGCCGACAAGGATGGTTTCATGGTCGACAGCAACGGCCGCCGCGCCCAGGGCTTCGCCCGCGTCGCCGGCAGCGCGACCCTCGGCGCGATGGGTGACATTAAGATCCCGACCGGCCAGATTCCAGCCTCTGCCAGCACCAAGGTTGAATTCGTTGCCAACCTGTCTGCCGACTGGACCGTCCCGGCGGTCGCATTCGACCCTGCCAACGCCAACACCTACAACATGGCCAAGCAGTCGGTGGTCTACGATTCGCTCGGCGCCCAGCACACGGTGTCGCAGTACTTCGTCAAGTCGGCCGCCGGCGTCACCGTGCACTACGGCTTCGACGGCGCCGCTCCGGCAACCAGCACCAACATGACCTTCAACGCACAAGGCCAGCTGACCGCCCCGGTGGCGCCGGTGGCGCTGACCCTGACCCCGACCAACGGCGCAGCCCCGCTGGCCTTCACCGTCGACTACGCCGGCACCACCGCGTTCGCCGGCGAAGCGATCACCAGCACCAACGCCACCGACGGCTACGCCTCGGGCGCCTTCGTCGGCGTCGAGCTGGCCCCGGACGGCTCGATCATCGCCAAGTACAGCAACGACGAGAACCAGGCGATCGCCACCCTGGCCGTGGCCACCTTCGCCGACGAAGGCTCGCTCGCCTCGATCAGCGACACCAGCTGGGGCGAGACCTCGAGCTCGGGCGTTGCGCTGTACGGCACCCCGGGCAGCGGCCTGCTGGGCAAGCTCAACACCGGCGCGCTCGAACGCTCCAACGTCGACATCACCTCCGAACTGGTCGGCCTGATGACCTCGCAGCGCAACTACCAGGCCAATTCGAAGGTCATCTCGACCCAGAATTCGATGATGCAAGCACTGATGCAGGCGCTGTAACAGCATGGATAAACTGATCTTCACCGCCCTCTCCGGGGCCGAGCGCGCGCTGCGCTCGCAGCAGGTCCACGCCAACAACCTGGCCAACATGGACACCACGGGCTTTCGCGCCAACATGGAAGTGACGGCGGCGCAGTCGCTCGAAGGCGGCTTCGGCTACGACGACCGCCACATGGCGAACATGAAGTCGGATGCCCTGTCGACCCGCCAGGGCACGGTCAAGGAAACCGGCCGCGACCTCGACGTGGCGGTGGCCGGCAACGGCTACCTGGCGGTGCAGTTCGGACCAGGCGAAGCCTACACCCGCGCCGGCAACATCGAAATCGATGCCGAAGGCGCGCTGTCGGTCGGCGGCCATGCGCTGCTGGGCGACGGCGGCCCGATCGTGCTGCCGCCGTTTAACGCGGTCGCCATCGGCGCCGACGGCACCATCTCGATCCAGGCGCCGGGCGCCCAGGAGATGCAGGTGGTCGACAAGCTCAAGCTGGTGGGTGGCGAAGCGGGCGAGCTGACCAAGAACGAAGCGGGCCTGATCGTGGCGCGCAACGGCGACCAGCTGGCTGCCGACCCTGCCGTCACGGTGCGCAACCGCCACCTCGAAGGCAGCAACGTCTCGGCAGTCGAGGAAATGATCGCCACCATGAGCCTGAACCGCAGCTTCGAGATGCAGATGAAGCTGTTCAAGGCAAGCGACAACATGAATGAAGCGGGCAACCGCCTGATCGGCGCGTAAGCGGCCGTCACCAAACCACCCAGGAGCACATCATGAATCCAGCAATGTGGATCAGCAAGACCGGCGTTCAAGCCCAGGATGCAAAACTGCAGACCATCGCCAACAACCTGGCCAACGTGAACACTGTCGGCTTCAAGCGCGACCGCGCGGTTTTCGAAGACCTGTTCTACCAGGTCGAGCAGCAGCCCGGCGCCCAGCGCGCCGACAACACGCTGTCGCCATCGGGTGTCCAGCTCGGTAACGGTACCCACCTGGTCGGCACCCAGAAGGTGTTCACCAACGGTTCGATCCAGACCACCAGCCAGCCGCTCGACGTCGCCATTTCCGGCAACGGCTTCCTGCAGGTGCGCCGACCTGACGGCGAGCCGGCGTACACCCGCGCCGGCCAGCTGCAGGTCGACGCCAACGGCACCCTGGTCAACGCATCGGGCCTGCCGCTGGTACCGCAGATCACCGTGCCGGCCAACGCCACCGCGATCACCATCGGCGAAAACGGCATGGTCTCGGCGACCATCCCGGGCAGCACCACCCCGTCCGAACTGGGCCAGCTGACCCTGACCTCGTTCGTCAACCCGACTGGCCTGCTGGCCCTCGGCGAAAACCTGTTCCAGGAAACCGCGGCCAGCGGCCAGGCCACCGAAGGCAATCCAGGCGAAGGCGCATTCGGCAAGCTGCGCCAGGGCGCGCTGGAAGGCTCGAACGTGCAGGTGGTCGAAGAGATGGTCGACATGATCGCCGCCCAGCGCACCTACGAAATGAACACCAAGGTGCTGTCGGCGGCGGACAACATGCTGCAGTACCTGGCACAGGCGGCGCGATAATGAAACACGTACTGATGGCGGCTGTCGTCGTCGCGCTCTCCGGCTGCGCAACCATGCAACTGCCTGCGCCCGCGCCGACCATGGCCGACCAGACCGCGCCGCTGCCGCGTGCAGTGGCGCGCGGCGGCTTGTCGGGCGGCGTGTTCAACGCCGACGCGGTGCCGCTGACGTCCGACGCACGCGCCTTCCGCACCGGCGACGTGGTCACTGTCTTCCTCGAAGAGACCACCCAGGCCAGCAAGCGCGCCGGCACCAGCATCAGCAAGGATTCGAGCGTGGGCGTGACCCCTGCCGGCCTGCTGGGCAAAACCTTCCCGAAAACCGGTGTCGACCTGTCGGCTGAACGCAGCTTCAGCGGCGACGCCACCAGCACCCAGCAAAACGCCCTGTCCGGCGCGCTGACCGTGATCGTGCAGGAAGTGCTGCCGAACGGCCTGCTGCGCGTGGCCGGCGAAAAAAGCCTGACCCTGAACCAGGGCGAAGAATTCGTGCGCCTGGCGGGCTTCCTGCGCGCCGCCGACATCGACGCCGACAACCAGGTGTCCTCGCTGCGCGTGGCCAATGCGCGCATCTCGTACTCCGGCAAGGGCGCCCTGTCCGACGCCAATCAACCCGGCTGGCTGACGCGCTTCTTCGTCAGCCCGTGGATGCCGTTCTAAGGTAGACAAATCATGCAATCCCGCTTCCTCCGCCTCGCCACCCTGGTACTGGCTTCCTGCCTCGCGCTGCCGCTGTTCGCCGCGCAGCCGCTGCGTTCCCTGGTCAGCGTCGAAGGCGTGCGCGACAACCCGCTGGTCGGCTACGGCCTCGTGGTCGGCCTCAATGGCAGCGGCGACAGCACCCAGGTCAAGTACTCCAGCCAGTCGGTCGTCAACATGCTCAAGCAGTTCGGCGTCAAGCTGCCGGAAGGGACCGACGCGAAGAACAAGAACGTCGCGGCCGTGATGGTCAGCGCGGTGTTCCCGCCCGGTTACCGCCGCGGCCAGCAGATCGACGTCAACGTGTCGTCGCTGGGCGACGCCAAGAGCCTGCGCGGCGGCGTGCTGCTGCTGACGCAGCTGCGCGCGGCCGACAACGAAATCTACGCGCTCGCACAGGGCAACGTGGTGGTCGGCGGCCTGAACGCGACCGGCAACAGCGGCTCCAGCGTGACCGTCAATACGCCAACCGGCGGACGCATTCCCAACGGCGCCAACATCGAGCGCGAAATCGCCACCGACTTCGCGACCCGCCCGGAAGTCATGCTGCGTTTGAAGAACGCTAACTTCCAGTCGGCTACCAACGTGGTCGAGGCGATCAACCGCCGCTTTGGCCCGGTGGCCACCACCAGCGACGGCGCCACCATCGCCGTGATCGCACCGGAAAACCCGACCGCGCGCGTGGCCTTCATGGCCAAGCTCGAATCGATGCCGGTGGAAGTCGGCGCCGAGGTGCCGAAGGTGGTGTTCAACTCGCGCACCGGTACCGTCGTCATCGCCGACGGCGTGCGCGTCAAGGCCGCTGCCGTCACCCACGGCGCGCTCAAGGTGGTGATCGCCGAAAGTTCCAACGTCAGCCAGCCAGGCCCGTTCTCGAACGGCCGCACCGCCGTCACGCCGCAATCGAAACTGTCGGTTGACCAAGGCTCGGGCCAGATGTTCAAATGGCCCCAGGGCGCCAAGCTGCAAACCATCATCGACGTCGTCAACAGCCTGGGCGCGACGCCCGACGACATCATGGCGATCCTGCAGGCGCTCGACCAGGCCGGCGCGATCGAAGGCGAACTTGTCGTAATCTGAGGACAGCACATGACCATTCTCGACCCATCCCTGCCCCGCCCAGGCGGCGACAATCCCGCCGCCGACCCGGTGTATGCGGCCAAGGCCACCAAGGCGGCAGTCGAATTCGAAAGCTTCTTCATCGCGAACATGCTCAAGCAGATGCGCGCGGGCACCCGCGAAATGGCGTCCGACGACAGCGTGTTCAAGGACCCGGTCAACCGCGACATGCAGGACATGGCCGACGGCATGGTGGCCACCCAGATGGCCGGCCAGCGCGCCTTCGGCATCGCCGACGCCATCCTGCGCCAGCTTTTACCTGCGCCGCTTAATAAAACGAAGTAAACGGTCGCCTTGTTTAGTTGACGCCACCCACGCGAAAGAAATTGCAAAATGAGCATCATGAACAATGCGCTGTCCGGCGCGCTCGCTTCCCAGTTGGCGTTGGCCACTACCAGCCAGAACCTTGCCAACATGCAGACCAAGGGCTACACGCGCCAGATGGCGTTGCTGACGGCGGTCGGCTCGGAGCGCGGCAACAACCGCTCGCCCGGCAATGGCGTGGCCGTCAACAACTTGCTGCGCATCAGCGACGACTACAAGAACCAGCAAATGTGGCGCTCGGCGTCCGGCGTCGGCCGTCATTCGCAGACCCAGCCTTACCTGACCCAGCTTGAACGCGTCATGGGCGACAACGCAGCGAGCCTGTCGGCCGGCGTCGACAAGTTCTTCGAGGCGATGAACGCCGTGGCCGGCGTCGACCCGACCTCGACCCCGCTGCGCCAGCAAGTGCTGACCGCGGCCGGCACCATGGCCCAGCGTTTCAACAACCTCAACAACGTCTTCAACGCCCAGCTGCAATCGCTGCGCCTGCAGCGCAGCGCGATCGTTTCCAGCGCCAACGTCACCATCGCCAACATCGCGTCGCTGAACCGCCAGATCACCATCGCCGCCGCCACCGGCACCAACCACTCGTCGCTGGTCGACGCGCGCGACCAGGCCATTGACGCGCTGGCGTCCCAGCTCGACCTGGAAGTCTCCGACCAGCCTGACGGCACCCGCAGCGTTTCGCTCAAAACCGGCCAGGCGCTGGTGCTCGGCGGCATCGCCGGCCAGCTGAACGTGAGCGGCGGCACCACCCAGACCTTCTCGCTGTCCTTCGCCGGCTCCACCTTCGACCTCGACAGCGTCAGCGTCGGCGGCCAGCTCGGCGGCCTTGGCGCGTACGAGCGCAACATCCTGCTGCCGCTGCAGCAGGGCGTGGCCGACATGGCCGAACAGATCGCCGACAAGGTCAACACCCAGCTGGCGGCCGGCTTCAAGATGGACGGCACCGCCGGCGGCCCGATGTTCGTCTACACCCCGGGCAGCACCTCGAACATGCTGCAGATCGTCGATGGCTACCAGACCGCCGACCTGGCGTTCTCAAGCGACGGCACCCCTGGCGACAGCGGCAACCTGCAGAAGATCATCGCCATCAAGAACGATCCGATCAACGTCACCTCGCTGGGCATGGTGCTGATCGCCGACGCCGACACCCAGCTGACCGGCAAGCTGGCGGTCGACAGCCAGCAGAACCGCGCGACCCTGGCGACCAATGAAACCATCCGCAACCAGGCGGTGGACGACTGGAAATCGACGAGCGGCGTCAACCAGGATGAGGAAGCGATCAACCTGGTCGAATTCCAGAACATGTATCAAGCAAACATGAAGGTGATGTCGGTGGCCAACGCGCTGTTCGACGCCACCCTCGCGATGATGTCTTAAGGGGAACCGCATGCGAATCGCCACCAGCCAGTACCAGTCGACGATGAACCAGTCGCTCCAGGTGAACCAGGAGCGCCTCGGCTACCTGACCCAGCAGATGGCGTCGGGACAGCGCATCCAGCTGCCGTCTGACGACCCGGTCGACAACGTGCGCCTGTCGCGCCTGCGCCGCGAGGAATCGACCCTGAACCAGTACCGCGAGAACATCGCCGCGATCAAGATCCGCCTCAGCAAGAACGAAGATTACCTGACCAGCATGGTCAACGACATGATCCAGGGCCGCGACCTGCTGGTCTGGTCCTCGGACGGCAGCAACACGCCGGACGACCTGCGCGCCATGATCTCGCCGCTGACCTCGCTGCGCGAAAGCCTGCTGTACACCGCCAACGCGGTCGACCAGGAAGGCCGCTACGTGTTCTCCGGCACCCAGACCGACACCGCGCCGATCGCCTTCGATGCGACGGCCGCCGCCGGCGCGCGCTACACCTTTGTGGGCAACACCAATGACCAGACCGTGGTTGTCGGCAACGGCATCACCCAGGTCGCGAACGGCAACGTCAGCGGCGTGGAAGACCTGCTCAACCAGCTCGACGCCGTGATCGACGCGCTCGGCCAGCCAACGATGAACCCGAGCGACCCGGCGCTGCGCACCCTGCTCGCGGCCAACCTCGACGGTTTCGACACCGCGCTCAATCTCATTTCGGGCAAAGTGGCGGTACTGGGCGGCTCGCACAACATCCTCGACACCCTCGACATCAACCACAGCAATGTGAGCCTGTCGAACCAGATGGCGCTGACCGACATCGGCCAGCTCGACTACGGCTTTGCCGCAACCGAGCTGACTGGCTATTCGAACGCCCTGCAGGCGACCTACAAGGCCTACGCCAAAATCGGCACCCTGTCGCTGTTCTCGGTGCTGTAAGCCATGGACAGCATCCGTCCCCAGTCCCCTGCCCCTGCCAGCACCACCGGCAGCGCAGCCAGCGCCCCGCAGGCGCGCACGGAAGCTGCCGAACGGCTGGCCGAAGGCCGTCCGCCCCAGCTCGCGCCACCTCCTGCGGCCACCCCGGCACCGGCGCCGATGCGGCGCACCATGCGCGGCTTCGACAGCCACTTGCAAGGCGATGTCGCCAGCGCCCAGCAAGCGCTTGATTTCCTTGAAGAAGTCGCCGGCCAGCTGCAGTCGCTCAAAAGCGAGCTGAGCGCCAAGCTCAGCAACCTGCAAGCGGACGAACGCCAGATCGAAGCGCGCCTGCGCGAACTGGCCAACACGCTCGAACGCCGGCGCCAGTCCGGCGGGGACAAGCTCGACGCGCAGCTCAACTACAACGCCGCATCGGCGACCCAGCGCTTCAATGTGCGCGGCATGACGCTCAGCTCGCTGAAGTCGAGCGCCCCGCAAATGCTGTCGTTTTCGTCCGGCGCCGGCGGCCAGGCGCTGACCGTCAATATCGAACCCGGCATGTCGGACGAAGAGATCGTCCAGCGCTTCGACCGCGCGCTGGCGCCCGCCAACGTCCGCGTCAGCAGCGACGCCAATGGCAAGCTGATCTTTACGACGCCGGAAGCGCACTGGCCCGCCCTGCGCGACAACCTGTCGATCCTCGGACGCGGGCGCGTGGCGACGGAAGAAGAACCTGGCGCAGTCGCGCCGCAGCGCTGGGGCACCAGCGATACCGAAGCCTTGCGGCTGAGTCTGCAGGAGGTGGTGCGGGCGCTGGCGCAGGTCAGGAGTTCGCAGGCCGCCGCGAGCCGCGAGCTGAGCGCCGCGGCCAGCCGCGCCGCGATGGCGCCGGTGCCGTCCGATGACATGACTGTGCTGGCGAAGGACTTCGCCGCCACCGCGACCGATCCGAACTACGAATCGCTGCTGGCGATTACGTCGGCGATGGTGGGGATCAGCCGGGAACGCGTGCTGGCCTTGCTGGGACTTCGTTAAAGCGCCACAAAACGCAGCGCGCATAAAAAACCCGCATCGCCGTCGCCGGCATTGCGGGTTTTTTCTCGCCCTTCGCGCCTCAGGCGCCCTGGCGCCCAAGGAAAGCGCCGACGGCGCCGAGCACCGCGGCGGGATGCTCCTCGTGTGGCGCATGGCGGCAATCGTCGAGGACCAGCAGTTCGGCGTGGGGAACCCGGCGCTGTATTTCGTACAGCTGCTCTAGGGTCCCATACTGGTCCTGCCTGCCTTGCACCGCCAGCAGCGGGCAGGCGATGCTGGCGAGCGCCCCCGCGACGTTCCAGTTGCGGAACGCAGCCGACAGCCAGCAACCGCTCCAGCCATTGAATACGCCCCCGGGGTCGCCGTGCAGGCTCGCCAGGTGGGCCGCCAGCCGTCCGTCGTCCCAGCTGGCGCGCAGCCGCGCTATCCGCTCGCGCGCCACCTCCTCGGTAAAGACGTGCGGGGCCAGCACCACCGCCGCGCGCACATGCTGCGAGAAAGCGGCGGCATACAGCAGCGCGATGGTGGCGCCGTCACTGTGCCCGAAGATGACCGGGCGCTCGCGCGCGGCGTCGATGCCGACCGCCTCCAGAAGTGCAGGCAGGTGCTCGCGCGCTTCGCGCTCCATGTAGTCAACGGGCCAGCCAGGCCCTGGCGCGGGACGGGGCTGGGAATGCCCGTAGCCGTAACGCGAGAACACCAGGCCGCGGCAGCCGGTGGCCGCGCACAAGGCGCGCGGCCAGTCGCCCCACATCGCGGCGCACCCCAGTCCTTCATGCAGGAACACGATCAGCGGCGCACCGCTGCGCGCGCCGGCGACCCATTCGTATTCGATCGTTACGTCTCGCCCTTCGAGTGCGATCGCGGTGTGCTGCAAGGCGCTTCCTTTCCTAGTGGCCGGGAGTGGCGAAAAAATCGGCCAGGCCGCCGAATGGCTGCCGGCCCTGGCGCCCCATGCTACCACCTGGCGCCAGCCAGTCGTGCCGGTTGATCAGGACGCCGCCGCTGCGCAATGCGCGCGCCAGCCGCTGCGCCCGCGCCGGGTCGCCCGTCCAGACGCTGACCGAGCGCGCCATCGGCATCTCATTCGCGCAGTCCAGCGCCTCCGCGTCGGCCTCGAAGCGGCCGAGCGAGACGAACGGGCCATAGATTTCATCCGGCGAGGAAGGGTCCGAGCAATCGCGCTGGGCCACCAGCGTCGGGGAGAGAAAGTAGCCGTCGGCCAGTTCGCCCCCGGCGCGGCGGCCGTGCAGCACCACCTCGTCGCAGCGCGCCAGCGCCTGCTCGGTGCGCACGCCCACGGCAACCAGCGCCGGTGCATCGATCAGGGGACCCATGCCGCAGCCGGCCCGGTCCCCTGCCCCGACCACCACCTGCTCCAGCGCGCGCCTGAGCGCCGCCTTGGCTTCGTCAAAGCATGATGCGTGCACCAGGATGCGGCGCGGTGCGCTGCTGTGCTGTCCCGAAGCGACGACAGCCGCGGCGGCCAGCTGCGCCGCCACCGCCTGCACGTCGGTGTCCGCGAACACCAGGCTGCACGACTTGCGGGTGAGGTCGAACAACAGCTTCTTGGCGCTGGGCGCCGCGGCCACCGTCATTTTGCGGCCGGTTTCCTGCGAGCCCGTGAAGCACAGCACGTCCACCTGGCGCGACGCCACCAGCTCGCGCGCCGCTTCCTGTCCGGTCTCCGAGACCAGGTTGACGGCGCCGGCGGGCAGGCCTTCGACCGCCGCGAGTTCCGCGATCACGGCCGCGGACACCTGGGCGACCTGGCGCGCCGGCTTGACGACGGCAGCGCAGCCGGCGGCCAGCGCCGGCGCCAGCCAGGCGGCCAGCGACGCCACTGGCGCGTGCCAGGGAACGATGATGGCAACCACGCCCACCGGCTGCGCCGCTGGCGGCACACCGTGCTGAAGCTGTCCGGCGCAATGGCGTACGCAGGCGACGGCGGCGGCGATTTCCTGGCGCGACTGCGCCAGCACCTTGCCGTTTTCAAGCGTCAGCAGCTGGGCGAGGTCGGCGCGCCCTTCCAGCCGGTCGGCCCAGCGCAGCAGCAGCGCCGCGCGCTGCGCCGGATCACGCGACAGCCCGCCAGCGTCGAAGGCGCGCCGCGCCGCATCGATGGCCTGGCGGGCATCGGCGGCGCCGCCTGCGGCGAAGCTGCCGATCTCCCTGCCGTTGGCCGGGTTGATGCTGTCGCCCTCGCGCGCGCCGCTGGCGCCCTGCCATTGGCCGCCGACCAGGTTCAGCGCGCGCAGGCGGCGCCCCGCGTTATCTATCGCTCGTGCTTCCATGGCAGGATCCATCCCTCGATTTCGTTCAGGATGAGCGTCAGCAGGAAGCCCAGGATGGAAATGACGATCAGGCCGACATACATCGTCTCGACCGACAGGATCTGCCACGCATCCCAGATCATGAAGCCGATGCCGTTCTTGGCGCCCACCATTTCGGCAATCGCGATCAGGATCAGGCCCATGCCGATGCCGAGCTTGATGCCCGCCATGATCGATGGGAGCGCGCCCGGCAGGGCCACGGTACGGAAGGTC
The DNA here is from genome assembly GCF_020831365.1 of Massilia agrisoli. Taxonomy (GTDB): domain Bacteria; phylum Pseudomonadota; class Gammaproteobacteria; order Burkholderiales; family Burkholderiaceae_D; genus Telluria_A; species Telluria_A agrisoli. The sequence goes on along the minus strand of NZ_JAJHPV010000004.1, from coordinate 361,833 downwards.
TGCCAGCGGCTGGCGCGGAAGTTCTTGCCGACGTCGAGGTAGATTTTATCGATCTGCATGACGCCGCTGATCGTGTTGATCACCACCGGGAAGAACACCCCCAGCGCCACCATGACGATCTTGGACGCTTCGCCGAGGCCGAAGATGAGCAGGATCAGCGGCAGGATCGCGCTTTTCGGCACCGGATAGGTCGCCGAGATCAGCGGGTCGATGGCCGCGCGCACAGGCCGGTACAGGCCCATCGCGATGCCAAGCAACAGCGCCGGCACGCCGCCCAGCAGCGATCCCCACAGCAGGCGCTGCAGGCTGGCGGACAGGTGGCCCCACAGTTCGCCGGAGGTGGCCAGGTCTACCGCCTGCGCGACAATGCTGGTCGGCGCCGGGAAGAACCGGGTATCGAGCACCCCGGCGCGGGCGCACAGCTCCCATAGCAGCACCAGGGCCAGCGGCGAAGCGACACTGACCAGGCGGTCGCGGGTTTTATCGTTCATGCTCATGTGCGTGCTTCCTCCTGCGCCTTGGCGCGTTGTACTTCGTCGCGCAGGTGACCCCAGATGTTGTAGACCATCTCGCCATACGCCGGCTGCGAGCGCAGCTCCAGCACATTGCGCGGGCGCGCGAACGGCACATCGATGATCGCCTTGACCTTGCCCGGATGCGCGGACATCACCATGATCTTGTCGCCAAGCGTCACCGCCTCGTCGACGCTGTGGGTGATGAAGACGACCGTCTTCTTGTCGGCTTCCCAGATGCGCAGCACTTCTTCCTGCAGCAGCGTCTTGTTCTGCTCATCGAGCGCGGAGAACGGCTCGTCCATCAGCAGGATCTCCGGGTCGTTGGCGAATGCGCGCGCAATCGACACGCGCTGCTTCATGCCGCCGGACAGCTGGTGCGGATAGTGCCTGGCGAATTTGGTGAGGCCGGTCTTGTCGAGGTAGTGCCCGACCGTTTCGCGCACTTCCGCCTCAGGCAGCCCGCGCAGCTTCAGGCCATACGCGGCGTTGTCCCACACCGTCATCCAGGGGAAGATCGAATCGCCCTGGAACACCATCGAGTTGCTTGGCTTTCCCGGCCGGTCGGCCCTGATGTCGACCGTGCCGCTGCTCGGTTTTTCGAGGTCGGCCAGGATGCGCAGCAGCGTCGTCTTGCCGCAGCCGCTGGGACCGACGATGACGAAGAAGGTGCCCGGCGCGATGTCGAGCGAGATGTTGTCGATCGCCGTGAAGGTACCGCCCTTGGTGGCGAACTGCTTGGTCAGGTTGGCGATGCGGATCTTCGGCGCCGCCAGGCCCGGTATGTTTTCAGCCAGCTTCATGGTCACCCCCATCTTATTGCTGCTTCGGCTGGTAAGGGCCGAGCGCCTTGACTGCCGCATTCAAGAAGGACGTGTCGAGTACCTGTTCGAGCTTCACGCTGCCGTCGACATACCTCTGGTCCTTGTAGAACTGGTAGTCGCGCGCCAGGCTCGCCTCGTTGATCTTGCCGTCCGGGTGGATGCCGTTCGGCGTCATCTTCTTGTACAGCGCCGGGTCCTTGACGTTGCTGTCCTGCGCCAGGATCGCGATCACGTCGGCCGCATTCGGCCCGGCGAACCTGCCGTCCTTGAGGGCGTCGTTGTAGTAGCGCGCGCCCTTCAGGTAAGCGATCATGAACTTCTGCGCAAGCTGCGGCCGCTTCTTGATGAAGTCGCCGCCGTACAGAAGCACCGCGATCTGCTGGTTCGGATACGGATCGGCGCTGCCAAGGCGGACCGCCGCGCCGCGCTCGATGGCCTGCGTGGCCGAGGGCTCGGTGGTGACGCTCGCGTCGATGGCGCCGTTCATCAGCGCCGCCACGTGCTGCGGATAGCCGATGTATTCGTGTTCGGTGTCCTTGTATGTCAGGCCGCCGGTCTTGAGCGCTTCGTTCAGCTTCGAGCCGGGCGAACCGCCCTTGGCCGCCTCGGCCACCTTCAGGCCCTTGAGGTCCTTGTAGCTCCTGACCTTGCCGCTGTCGACCAGCGCCTTGCGCACCAGGATAGGCATGTAGTCGTACTGCGGCGGGGTCGAGCCCTTGTCGGCGACCACCTTGATGTTGATGTCGCGCGCGGCGGCGTTGAACAGGCCGGCCGACATGGCGCCCGCGGCCACGTCAAGCTGGCCGGTGCCCAGCGGCGCGATCATCTTCGGTCCCGCGTCGAATGGAACGAAGACGACCTTGATTCCCTGCTCGGTGAAATAGCCCTTCTTGTTAGCGATGAAGAACGGCGCATCGCTGACCACGTTGTTGACGCCGATGCGTACCTCGGCCAATTCGGCCGCAACGGCGGCTCGTGTGCTCCACGCGCCGGCGACAACCAGTGCGGCGGCGCCGATGGCCAGCTTGCGGCGGCTTGCGGAAAGTGCGTGCTGTGCGTTCTTCATGTCCATGTCTCCAAATTTTTATAAGAATCGTACTGAGCGCCTTGCGGCTTTTGCTTAGCTGCCCTTGAAGTCAGCCTTGCGTTTCTGGTGGAAGGCCTCGACGCCCTCTCGGAAGTCATCCGACGAGCGCAGGCGGCTGTAGCAGTGGCCTTCGAGTTCGATGGCGATCGACAGGGTCGAGTCCTCGGTGTCGTTCAGCAGCTTCTTCGCGGTACGCTGCGCGATCGGCGAGAACGCAAGCAGTTCTTCGACCAGCGCATCGGTCGCCTTTTCGAGTTCGGCGTCGGGCACGCACATGGTCGCGATGCCCCATTCGTATGCCTGCTGGCCGGGCACGCGGCGCGAACGCATCACGACGTCCTTGGTGCGCGTGATGCCGACCATCTTCTGCAGGCGCGCCGAACCGCCCGAACCCGGGATCTGGCCCAGCTTCTGCTCGGGCAGCGCGTACTGCGAGGTTTCGGACACGATGCGGAAGTCGCAGGCCAGCGAGATCTCGAAGCCGACGCCGAAGCAGAAGCCGCGGTTGGCGGCGATCACGGGCTTGCTGCAGCGCGCAGGGGCGGCGATGTTCCATGCCAGCTTCGATACATGCTCCGGCGTCGCGTCGAGGAAACCGCGAATGTCGCCGCCGCTGGAGAAGTGTTCGCCCACGGCGCGCAGCACGATGACGCGCACCGCCGGGTTTTCGTCGAGCGATTCGAACACCAGGCGCAGCTGGTCGCGCTGGGCCATCGAGATGATGTTGAACGGCGGGCGCTCGAGCACGATGTCGGCGCGCTGCCGGTCGGCATCGATGATCACCGAAAAACCGTCGAGCTTTTCGAGCAGGGTATGCGCCGGGTGGGAAAGGTGGGACATGTAAATTCCTTTGAATGGGTTAAAAAAGTTAGACCGCGATGGCTTCTTGCAGGCTGCTGCGGGCGCTGCTTGATGCGGCGTCGCCGGACAGGATCACCTGCCCGCGTTCGAGCGCGTAGAAACGGTCGGCGACGTCGAGCGCGCGCTGGACGTTCTGCTCCACCAGCAGGATGGGAATGCCGTCATCGCGCAGGCGCTCGATGATGGCGAAGATTTCATCGACGATGATCGGGGCCAGGCCCTCGGTCGGCTCGTCGATCAGCAGCATCTTCGGCGCGCCGACCAGCACACGGGCCATCGCCAGCATCTGCTGCTCGCCGCCCGACAGCGACGTGCCAAGCTGCGGCCGGCGCTCCTTCAAGCGCGGGAAGCGCTCGTAGGCCCGTTCGAGCACGGCGCGCGACTCGGCCTTGCTGCGCCCCGGGCACTGGAGGAAGCCCAGCTTCAGGTTTTCCTCGACCGTCAGGCCGGGGAAGATACGGCGGTCTTCCGGCACCAGGCCGAGGCCGAGGCGGCAGATGCGGTCCGGCGCCAGCGGCTTGACGTCGGCGCCATTGAAGCGCACCGTTCCCGCGCTCGGCTTGACCCAGCCGGCGATGGTTTTCATCACGGTGGTCTTGCCGACGCCGTTGCGGCCGCACAGCACCACCACTTCGCCGGCGCCGACGGTCAGCGATACGCCTTGCAGCACATGGCTCAGTCCATAGTGGGTGTGGACGTTTTCAAGTTCAAGCATGATGGCTTCCTTGTCCAAAATAGGCCGCCTGCACCGCAGGGTTGGCGCGCACGGCGGCGGGCAGGCCTTCGGCCAGCTTGGCGCCCTGCGTCATGACGACCACATGGTCGGACAGGTTCATCACCAGCCCGACGTCGTGCTCGACCAGCAGGATCGACAGCTCCCCCGCCAGCGACTTGATCATTTCGCCGGTTTCCTCGGTGTCGGCGTGCGACATGCCCTGGGTCGGCTCGTCCAGCAGCAGCATCCTGGGACGGCAGGCCAGCGCCACCGCGATTTCGAGGCGGCGCTGCTCGCCGTGCGACAGGTAGCCGGCCAGTTCATGCGCTTTGGCCGACAGGCCGAACTGCGCGATCAGTTCCTCGGCGCGATCCAGGGCGATGCCGCTGCGGCGGACCGGCAAAAACGCCCGCCCTGCCGGTTCCAGCGCCTGCGCTGCGAGGCGCAGGTTCTCGAACACGGACAGCTCGAAGAACAGGTTGGTGATCTGGAACGAGCGCGCCAGGCCCGCCTTCATCAGGTGGTCCGGCCCGCGCGCGGTGACATCCTGGCCGTTGAAACTGACCTTGCCGCCGCTCGGGCGGATTGCACCGCTGATCAGGTTGAACAAGGTGCTCTTGCCGGCGCCGTTCGGTCCGATCACCGACGTGATATGGCCGCGCTTCGCGTCGAAGCTGACGTTGTTGACCGCGGTCAGCGCGCCGAAGCGCACCGTCAGGTCGCGTACCGACAGCACGTTCTGGTCTGCGTGGTTCATGGCTGCTCCTTTCGCGACAGCCACGCTTCGAGGCGCGGGCGCAGGTAGCCGATCAGGCCTTTGGGGAAGAAGATCACCGAAATCATGAACAGCACGCCGATGATGATCAGGTGATGTTCGGTGTACGAGCCGACCACCGATTTCAGCGCGCTCAAAATCACGCTGCCGTACAGCGGGCCAATCAGGGTGCCCACGCCGCCCAGGATCACGGTGATCACGGCGTTGCCGGACGCCTGGAAGAACATCAGCTCTGGCGACACGAAGCCGCGCAGCATCGGGTACAGCGACCCGGCCAGGGCGGCGACGTTGGCGGCCACGATGAAGGCCAGCAGCTTGTAGTGCTGCGCGCTGAAGCCAAGGAAAGGCACGCGGTGCTCGTTGGCCTTGATGGCCACGACCAGGCGGCCGGCGGGAGTCTGCAGCAGCGCCTCCAGCGCAAAGTACATCGCCATGACAAGCACCAGTACCAGCAGGAAGAAGCTGGCCGGGTGGCTGCTGTCGACGGTGAAGAACAGGAAGTTGGCCTGCACCACAGGGATGCCGATGATGCCATCGGAGCCGCCCAGCTCACGCGTATTGAACACCACCTTGGACACCACCTCGGCCAGCCCGAAGGTGATCAGCGCAAAGTACACGCCGCGTGCACGGGTGGCGATGACGCCGGCCACGGCGCCGGCAACGGTAGCCGCCACCAGTGTCACGGCCAGCGCCAGCCAGAACGACGCAGCCCATTCCTTCAGCACCAGGCCGGACACATAGGCGCCAAGCCCGAAAAACAGCGCGTGGCCAAGCGACAGCAGGCCGACGAAGCCTAGCAGCAGGTCGACGGACATCGCAAAGCCGCCGAAGATCAGGGCCTCCGTGGCCAGGCGGAAGAAGAACACATCGTCCAGCACTGTGGCGATGGCGGCGAACACCAGCGCCAGCGCGATGAACAGGAAGGCGAAGTAGCGCACCGCGTTGCGGGCGATCAGCTCGCGGCGTGCGACCGCCCCAAGCACCGGCGCGGGAGCGGGCGCCGCGGCGCGGATCGGAGTGACGTTATCAAGCATGGCCGAGCCTCCCGAACAGTCCTTGCGGGCGCACCATCAGCACCGCCACCATGATGGCGAATACCAGCGGGTCGGTCCACGAAGGCGACATGTATAAACTGGCGATAGCCTGGATCTGGGTCAGCACGAGCCCCGCGATCACTGCGCCCTTGATGCTGCCAAGGCCGCCGACGATGACGACGCTGAACGCCATCAGGATAAAGTCCTTGCCCATGGTCGGGAACACCGAGTACACGGGCGCGAGCAGCACGCCGGACAAGGCCGCCAGCGCCACGCCGAACGCGAAGGTGCCGGCATAGACGTGCGATACCGGCACGCCCAGCGACGACGCCATGTTCTTGTCGAACGCCGCGGCGCGCACCATCGCGCCAAGGCTGGTGCGGTAGACCACCAGCCACACCACCACGATGATCGCGGCGCCGATCGCCATCAGGAACAGCCGGTAGTTCGGGAAGAACATGCCGGCGATCTCGCTGGCGCCTTCAATCGGCGTTTCGGCGGTCAGCGCCTGCGGACCATAGAACACCTTGAACAGGTCTTCCATGATGATCGCCAGGCCGAAGGTGAGCAGCAGCGTCAGGATATGCCGGTCCTTGTGGTGGAACACGCGCTGGATCAGCATACGCTCGAAGGCATAGCCGACCGGCGCCATGATCAGCGGCACCAGCAGCAGCATCAGCCAGAAGTTGACGCCGGCGGCGGCCAGGCTCACGCCCAGGTAGGCGCCGAGCGCGTAGAACTCGCCGTGCGCCATGTTGATCACGTCGAGCAGTCCGAAAATGATCGTCAGCCCGAGCGCCATCAGGATCACAGCCACGCCGATCGACAGGCCGTTGACGACCTGTGGAGCCAGCACGAACTGCAGTGTGTCGATGAATCCATCCATAATCGTCAGAACCTGGTGCAGGTGTCCGGGCCGATCGCGGCGGCGCCAGGCACCTTGCTCATGACCTTGAACTTCCCGTTGGACATCTGGGTTGCGTACATGTCCTGGATCGCCTGGTGGTCGCCCGCGCGCATGGTCTTCTTGCCCTGCGGGGTCATCCACTCCAGGCCACGCATCGCGGCGCGCACCTTGTCGGTGTCGGTGCTCTTCGCCTTCTCGACCGCGGCCTTGTAGAAGTACATGACGCCGTAAGAGTCGGCGCCGTACAGGTCAGGCGGCGCCTTCGCGTACTCGGTGAAGGCCTGCACGAACTTCTTGTTTTCAGGGAGGTCGATTTCAACCGAGTAGCCGACACCGGTAACGAAGCCTTCACCTGCCTTGCCGACCGCCTTCAGGTTCTGCGAGGTCAGCGTGCCGGACGCGCCCACCACGGTCATGTTCTTCAGCAGGCCGTACTGGGCCATCTGGTTAAACAGGCGCACCGTGTCGTTGCCGGCCACCGAGGTATACATCACGTCCGGACGCGCCGCGCGGACCTGGCCGAAGAACGGCGAGTAGTCCTTGTTGTCGAGCGGGGCGAACACTTCGCCGACGGTCTTCGACGCCTTCTTCTCGGCCGCGCTCTTGAAGGCCGCTACCGTGCTGCGGCCCATCTCGTAGTCAGGGCCGAGGTAGAACACCTTGGCGTTCGGCTTGGCCTTGCTCAGCCACTCGGCCAGCGCGGCGGACTGCTGGCCGGCCTTGGCGTTCACGCGGAATACGTTCGGCGAGCACTTCTCGCCGGTGATCGTGTCGGAGAACGAGACGGTGGTAGCGATCAGGCGGTTGTTGCGCTCGGCCAGCTGGCCTACCGCCAGCGTCGACGCCGAGTTGACGGTACCGGTCAGGAAGTCGACCTTCGATACCTGGAACAGCTTCTCGGCTTTCGGCGTGGCGACCGAGGGATTGGCCTCCTCGTCCTCGAACAGCAGTTCGACCTTGCGGCCCATGATGCCGCCGGAGGCGTTGATTTCCCTGGTGGCGAGCTCGATGCCCCACTTGACCTGCTGGCCGAGCGCGGAATAGGTGCCCGACAGCGGCGTGACGACGCCGATGCGGATCGGGCCGTCCTGGGCCGACGCGGTTGCGGCAAAGCCTGCGATCATCGCCGCGGCCATTACTTTGTATGCGAATGCTGGTTTCATTTTGTCTCCTGCGTTTTTGGAATGGAAAGAATCACTGCGGTGCTTCTGCTTCGTATTCATTGGCGACCAGCTTGCGGCGCAACAGCTTGCCGACCGGGGAGCGCGGCACTTCGACGACGAAGATGTAGGAGCGCGGCCGCTTGAAGTTGGCCAGGCCCGACGTGCGGCAATGCGTATCGAGTTCCGCCTCGGTGACCGGCGCGCGGCGTTTGACGAAGGCCGTGACGCACTGGCCCCAGCGCGCGTCGGCCAGGCCAACCACCGCCACTTCGTCGACTGCCGGGTGCAGCGACAGCAGGCTCTCGATTTCGACCGGCGAGATGTTTTCGCCGCCGCTGATGATCATGTCGTCGGTCCGGCCCGACACGAACAGGTCGCCGTCGCGGTCCAGGTAGCCGGTGTCGCCGGTGAAGTACCATCCGCCGCGCAAGGCCTTGGCGTTGGCGTCCGGGCGGTTCCAGTAGCCCTCGAAGGCTTCGTCGCCCGCCAGGTCGACGATGATCTCGCCTTCCTCGTAGCGCTCGGCGGCCATGTCGGGGTCGCCGCTGTCGAGGCGCACCACGCGCAGGCGCTGGTTGATGCCGGCGCGCCCTGCGCTACCCGGCTTTTTCACCGCGTCCTGGTCGATGCTGAAGGTGTACACCTCGGACGAGCCGTAGTGATTGACGAACAGCTCGGGATGGAACAGCGCGTCGAGCTTTTTAAGCAGCGCTTCGTTCATCGATGCGCCGGCGAAGCCCAGCTTGCGCACCGACGACAGGTCGGTCGTGGCGCAGTTCGGATGCGCGATGACGTCGTGGTACAGGGTTGGCACCAGGTACAGGTTGGTGATGCGCTCGGCCTCGATCGCCGCAAGCACCGCGACCGGATCGAACTTCGGCACGCACACGAAGCAGCCATCCACCAGCGCCATCGCCAGCAGCGAGCGCACGCCCATGGTGTGATACAGCGGCATGACGCCGAGCGTGCGTTCGTGGCGGCCATACTGGTTCTGGGCGACGTGGGCCAGCGCGGCCGCGCGCTCATGGCTGTGGCGGCGCGGCACGCCCTTCGGCTTGCCGGTGGTGCCCGAGGTGTACAGCATCAGCGACCAGTCGTCGGCGGCGGCATTGAGCAATTGCGCCGCCGGCCTGGCGGCCAGCAGCTGTTCGAACGACAGCGTGGCGCCTTCCGCCGCGCCGACTGCGATGCGCGGCAGGCGCTGCGCCACCACCGACCAGCTCACGGCATCGGCCGACACATCCTGGAACACAATGGCGCGCGCATTCGCATCGCCGGCGCAGTAATCGATTTCGTCCGGCTTGGCGCGCCAGTTCAGCGGCGTGACGATGATGCCGGCGAACTGGCATGCCCAGTGCAGGGTCGCCATCTCCCAGCGGTTTTGCAGCAGCGCGACCAGGTGGTCGCCGCGCTGCAGGCCCATCTCCTGCAGCCCTCCCGCCACCGCGGCCACGCGCTCGAACCACTCGCCGTAGGTCAGGCGCAGCTCGCCGTCCACCAGCGCCAGCTGGCCGGGACTGCGTTCTACCGATGCGAGGAAACTGCGGCCCAAATCAAGCATGTTCTTTACTCCCCTGGATGGCGGCCTGGCGTTGCGCTGCAACGTCGAGCACCGCGTTGACGATATTCGTATAGCCGGTGCAGCGGCACAGGTGGCCCGACAGCATGTCGCGCACCTGCTCCTCATTCGGCGCGGGGACGCGCTCGAGGAAGTGGCTGCATGACATCAGGATGCCGGCGGTGCAGAAGCCGCACTGCAGTGCGTGGTGGCGCTTGAAGGCTGCCTGCAGGTCGCCCAGTTCGGCGCCGGCGCCCTTGTTCAACCCCTCGACGGTATCGACGCTGCGGCCATCGGCCTGCACGGCAAGCTGCATGCATGAGCGCTGGGCCACGCCGTCGACGCGCACCGTGCAGGCGCCGCAGATGCCGTGTTCGCAGCCGACGTGGGTGCCGGTGGCGCCAAGCTTGTGGCGCAGGAAGTCCGACAGCAGCATGCGCGATTCGGCCGGCGCGGTGCGCGCAACGCCGTTCAGCACGATGGTCACCGGGTACTCCATGTTCTTTTCGTAGTGCTTCATGTACTTGCCCTCCCAATCAGTTGACGGCCCAGCTGGCGCACCAGGTGGCGCCGGTATTCGGCGCTTGCGTGCGCGTCGGTTTGGGCCTCGAGTTCCCATGCGAAGTCGTTGAGCGCGGTGTCCAGGTCGGCGCCGCTGATGCGCGCCCAGCGCTTGCGGATCGGGCGGTCTGCCACGCCACCCGCGGTCAGCTCGATGGCGCTGTCCGTGACGACAGCGGCGAGCGCCACGATGGCGAAATCGCCATGGCGCATCGAGACTTCGCGGAAGGCGTAGCGCGCACCCTGCTGCTGTAGCGGGAACCGCACTTCCTCGACGATTTCGCCCGGGCGTACAGCGGTCATCAGCATGCCCTGGAAGAAATCGTCGGCCTTCAGCACGCGGCGGCCGGACTGCGAACGCAGCACCACCTCGCCCTGCAGCGCGGTCAGGCACAGCGGGAGTTCGGCGCTCGGGTCGGCATGGGCCACCGAACCGCACACGGTGCCGCGGTTACGGATCTGGAAGTGCGAAATCCACGGAAACGCCATGGCGAGCAGCGGTACTTCCGACGCGAGCGCCGCGCGCGTTTCGACGCTGGCCTGGGTCGCCGCCGCGCCGACCACCAGCTTGCCGTTTTCGACGCGCACGTAGTCCAGGTCCTTGCAGCGCGAGATATCGACCAGCATCGCCGGCTGCGCCAGGCGGATGTTCAGCATCGCCATCAGCGACTGGCCGCCGGCCAGGATCTTGGCGTCCTCGCCGTGGCGCGCCAGCAGGCCCACCGTCTCTTCGGCGCTGTCGGCGCGGATGTAATCGAATGCCGATGGCTTCATTTGGATACTCCCAGCGCGTGCAGGATGCGCTGCCACAGTGAGCGCGCGGGCGGCGCGCCGCCGCCGGCCTGGCGCCCCAGTTGTTCGAACAGCTGGCGCAGCACGATCTTGGCTGCGCCCTCCAGCATGCGCCCGCCCACCGCCGCCACCTTGCCGCTGACCGCGGCGCTGTAGTCGTAGGTAAGCAGGGTTCCCGAACCCGCGCTCTCGAGACGGATGCGGCCAGCGCCTTCGGCCGAACCGAGCGAGCTGACGCCTTTGCCGCCGAGCGCGAGGCCGTGCGGCGGGTCGAGGTCGGACAAGCGGATCTCGGCGGCGTAGCGCGCCTTGACCAGCCCGATCCCGATGGTGACGTCGGCGCGGTAGTGGTTTTCGCCGACCTTGTCGAGCGCGTGGCAGCCGGGAATGACCTTGACCAGCGCCTCCGGATCGAGCAGCACCGCGTACACCTGTTCCGGTGTGGCCGGCAGTTCGACCGAGCCGGACATCGACAGCGCGTGGCCGCCTTGCGGCGCTTTTACCGGAGGTGCGCTGCGCGGCCCGCTCGGCGCCGGGTCCTCGACGCCGAGCAGCGCATGGATTTTCGACGGCGTCAGCGGCAGGCGCAGGTCGGCCACGCCCAGCGCGTCGGCCACCGCGTTGGCGATGCACACCGGCGTGCTCATGTTGTTGCCCTCGCCAAGGCCCTTGGCGCCCAGTGGCGTGAACGGCGACAGCGTTTCGATGTGGACGATGACCGGTTCGGGCACTTCGCAGGTGGTCGGCACCAGGTAGTCGGCAAAGGTGCCGGACTTGAAGCTGCCGTCGCTGCCGTAGTCGAATTCTTCCATCAGCGCGGCGCCCAGGCCTTGTGCGAACGCGCCGCGGATCTGGCCATCGGCCAGCGCCGGGTTGAGGATGCGGCCGGCGTCGTGCGAGGTGACGTAGCGGTCGATGCGCACCTGGCCGGTAATCTTGTCGACTTCGACCGCGCAGATGTCGAACACGAAGCCGTAGGCGGCCGAGCTGTTGATCACATCGTTTTCGTCCGGCGCCTGCAGCTGCATCGGCGTCCAGAACACGGTTTCGCGCACGCCCGAGGCCATCCCTTCCGGCAGGCTGGCCGGCGACCAGTGGGCGCCGCCCGCCACACGGTGGAACGGCAGCTTGATGTCCGGCGCGACGCGCGAAAACACCTTGCGGCCTTCGAACACGATGTCGGCGGCGGGCACGCCGAGGATGGCAGCTGCGATCAGCGCCAGCTTGTCGCGCACCTTGACCGCGGTCAGGTGGACGGTGCCCGCTACCGCGCCGGCAAAGCGGCTGGAGTAATTACCGGCGGCGATCGACCAGCCGTCTTTCTGCGTGTCGAGTTCGGCGTTAACCAGCACATCCGACGGCTCCAGTCCCAGCACGTCGGCCACGACCTGGGCCACCACGGTGCGGTGGCCCTGCCCCTGCGGCACCGAATCGATCATCACGCTGACGCTGCCGAGCGGATCGACCGCCACGGTGGCGCTGGTGTTGGCGCCGTTTTTCGGCCCGGCCTTGGCGCGTTCTGCCGGGGTCAGCGCGGTGGTGATGTAACCCATGTTGGAAATCGACGGCTCCACCACTGCGGCGTAGCCGATGCCGTACAGGCGGCCCTCGGCGCGGGCCTGGTCGCGCCGCGCCTTCAGCTCCGCCAGCCCGCCGCGCTCCACCGCCATCGCCATCGACAGCTGGTAATCGCCGGAGTCGTAGAGCGAACCGGCGGGCGCGCGGTACGGGAAGGCGTCGGGGGTGATCATGTTGCGGCTGATGACGTCGAGCGGATCGAGATCCAGTTCGACCGAGATGCGCTGCATCAGGCGTTCAAGCGCGAAGTACACTTGCGGGCCGCCGAAGCCGCGCACCAGTCCGGAAGGGGTTTTGTTGGTCAGCACGACCTGGTTGTGCACTTCGAGGTGACGCACCTTGTAGGCGCCGGTCAGCATGCCGTGCATGCGGTAGAAGGTGGCCGGTTCCGGCGCGCGCAGGTAGGCGCCGCAGTCGTCGATCTGGTGGTAGCGCAGTGCGGTGACCAGGCCCTCGGACGTGACCGCCGCTTCAATCGTGGTGACGCGGTTGGTCGACGACACCGAGGCCTGCAGGTGTTCGAGGCGGTCCTCGATCCACTTGACCGGCGCATCCGCCTTGCGCGAGGCAAGGCAGAGCAGCACGATGTAGGTGGACACCGCCTGCTTGGTGCCGAAGCTGCCGCCGGAATCGCGCGGCGCGCGCAGGCGCAGCTTTGTACCGGCCACCTTGAGCGAGCGCGCCATCACCGGGTGCAGCGCGAACGGTCCCTGGAAGTTCGACATGACATCGTAGCCCTCGTCGCCAGCAAGGTATTCCGCGACGACGGCGAAGCATTCGATCGGGGTGCAGGAATTGCGCGGGTAGTGGACCTTGATCTTGACTGTGCGCGCGGCGGCGGCGAAGGCGGCTTCCGGCTCGCCGTAAGAGAAATGGCGATCGTTCACCAGGTTGGCGCCGACCGCCGCGTGCAGTACCGGGGCGCCCTGTTCCAGCGCCGCTTCCGGATCGACCACTGCAGGCAGCTGGCGGTATTCCACCTTGATCAGTTCCAGCGCGTCTTCCGCGATGTAGCGGCTTTCCGCCATCACCACGGCGACCGGCTCGCCCACATAGCGTGCGCGCTCGATGGCGATCGACCAGTGTTCCATCGGCTGCTTGACGCCGACTGCGAACGGCGTTGACCAGGCGGCGACGTCGGCGCCTGTCAGTACGGCGCGCACGCCCGGCAGCGCAAGCGCGGCGCTGCTGTCGATGGAGAGGATGTCGGCGTGGCCGTGGGGCGAACGCAGGATCGCCGCGTGCAGGGTGCCCGGCTTGACGCCGATGTCGTCGGCGTAGCCGCCGCGCCCTGTCAGCAGGGCCGCGTCTTCAAAGCGGGGAAGCGCCTTGCCGACATGGCCGGCAGGGGCAAGTGCTTCGACGGGCAGTTCGGAAATCTGGTTCACTTCGAGACCCTTTTTGCAGCATGACTGTTGCAAAAAGTGTAGGTCCGAGTGCGCCGAAAGCTGTTACCCGTGGGTGTTTGGATTTACCGTACAGTCTCTTTTTTTTACGCGCCTGCGATTTCAGTGGTGGTCGTAGATGTCGACCACCTTGCGGTACTGGCTCGGCACCGCACCCAGGTGCTGCTGGAAGAAACGCGTGAAGTGGCTCTGCGCGCTGAATCCGAGGCTGTCCGACAGGCTGACCAGCGGCTGCCGGCTTTGCGTCAGTCCTTCGATGGCCTTCTCCATGCGCAGCACGTTGACGTAGAGGTTCGGCGTCAGGCTGGTGTCCTGCTGGAAGAGCTTGAAGAAGTGGGCGCGCGACAGGCAGGCCTCGGATGCCAGCTTGTCGATATCGAGTTCGGCGCCGACGTTACCGCGCATGTAAGAGATGGCGCGGCGGATGCGCGGATCGGGAATGCGCGGCATTTCGGCTTTACGCAGGTCGTTAAAGTTGCGCCATTCGGAAAACGCGTCGATCACCGCGATCATCAGGTTCGACAGCTGTAGCTCGAGCTGTTGTGCGCTAAGCTGGTCGCCATACAGCATCTGCATCGCCAGCTGGTTCGACAGGTTGCGGATCGGCTTGGAGATCTCGACGCAGGGCTGCGGGAAGAAGCCCGGCTGGCCGCTCGAAATGAGCGCCTTCTCGATTTCGCCCAGCCACAGCGGCTCGATATAAAGCGCAAGGATGATGGTTCCCGGCGCATCGGGATCGTGGTGGGTGTAGGCGTGCGGTTCCCACGAGTTGATCAGCACTGCCGTCTGGTCGGTCAGCGGATACGATTTGTCGCGCACAGTGAACGACGTGTCTTCGCCGCTCACCTTGATCAGGACGTGGCACTGCGAATGGCCATGGGTGACCAGGGGGCGGTCCATATCCAGAAGACAAACCCGTCCGAACTTACCTTGCAAAACACGTACTGCAGCTGACATGCATATCTCCTTGGGGAGGCTATCGCCCCTTCTGATTCAGTCCGGGGAACGTAGCGCACTCTCTTAATACGGCCAATAATGCACGAAAAACGAGCAACGCGCACGCCAACTCTCGTTTTTAGCAATCACTAATTTTGATATTGACGATCAGTATTTATTATTTGTAGTTATAAATGGCTCCTGCCTATACTGGCCCGACAATGGAGGAGACCCGAGTGAAAACGAACAATGACGAGACCGGCCTGGCCGGTGACCTGCGCAGCTGGCTGTCCCACCTTGGCTCCACCGGCCGCGTGGCGGTGGTGCGCGAGCACGTGAAACTGAAGCACCAGCTGGCCGCCATCGCCAAGCGGCTGGACGGCGAGCAGGCCGCCTTCTTCCCTGCCCCGGACGGCCATGCGATGCCGGTTGTATCGGGCTTCATGTCGCGGCGTGGGTGGATCGCCGAGGCGATGGGCGTCAGGGAATCCGACCTGCTGGCCGCCTTCCGCAAGGCGTCGGACAATCCGCTGCCGTGGCGGGAAGTGGCCTCCGCCGAGGCGCCGTGCCAGCAGGTGGTCACGCGCGACATCGACCTGCACGCCGCGCTGCCGATACCGACCCACAGCGAACACGATAACGGCCCTTACATCACGGCGGGCCTGGTCATCGCGAGGAATCCGGTCACCGGCATCCAGAACGTCTCGATCAACCGCATACAAGTACATGCCAAGGACCGCATGGCGATCCTGATGCTGCCGCGCCACCTGCACGCCTTCTACCAGGCCGCAGAGGCGAAGGGCGAGGCGCTCGACGTCGCCGTGGTGATCGGCGCCGATCCCCTTACCCTGCTCGCTTCCCAGGCGATCTCGCCGATCGACCACGACGAGCTTGAAATCGCCGGCGCCCTGCATGGCGCGCCGCTGCCGGTCGTTAAATGCGTAACCAGCGAGGTGCGCGTGCCGGCCCGCGCCGAGATCGTCATCGAGGGCAAGCTGCTGCCCAAGGTGCGCGAGCCCGAAGGCCCGTTCGGCGAGTTCCCCAAGTATTACAGCGCGCGCGAAGAACGCGAAGTGATCCAGGTAACGGCCATCACGCACCGCGAATCGCCACTGTTCCATACCATCGTGCCAGCCGAAATGGAGCACCTGCTGCTGGGCGCGATCCCGCGCGAAGCGACCCTGCTCGCGCTGCTGCAGCGCAGCCATCCCGGCGTCAGCGACGTCCACCTGTCGATCGGCGGCGTCGGGCGCTACCACCTGCACGTCAAGTTCAAGAAGAAGCGCGAAGGCGAAGCGAAGAACGTCATCCTGTGCGCGTTCGGCGCCCACTATGACCTGAAGCAGGTGACCGTGGTCGACGACGACGTCGACGTACACGACCCGCTGCAGGTCGAATGGGCCGTGGCCACACGCTTCCAGGCCGACCGCGACCTGGTCGTGATCGCCGGCGCGCAAGGCTCGGTGCTCGATCCATCCACCACGGTGGGCATGGAGATGCCCGGCGGCGCACCGCCGCCAGCGCATATGCAGGGCATCAGCGCCAAAATGGGTATCGACGCGACCCGGCCGGTGGTCTACCACGAGCACGTGTTCACCAAGGTGAAGGTGCCGGGCGAGGACACGGTCGACCTGGCGGCCGAGATCACCACGGGTGCGACAGTCGACTGGTCCAGCATGCAGGTCGTGCGGTGAGTGCCCGTCCGCGCCTGGTGGTTGCGATCACGGGCGCCAGTGGCGCCATCTACGGCGTGCGCCTGCTCGAGCAGTTGCGCGCCAGCGGCGCCTGCGAATCGCACCTGGTGATGTCGTCGTCCGGCGCGCTGACGGCATCGCAGGAACTCGACATGAAGCGCAGCGACATCGAAGCGCTGGCCGACGTGGTCCACAACGTCAAGGACATCGGCGCGACGGTGGCCAGCGGATCGTTCCAGTCGATTGGCATGGTGGTCGCCCCTTGCTCGATGAAGACCCTGGCCAGCATCGCGCACGGGCTGGCCGACAACCTGGTCAGCCGCGCGGCGGACGTGATGCTCAAGGAAAGACGCCGCCTGGTGCTGATGGCGCGCGAAACGCCCCTCAACCTGGCGCACCTGCGCAACATGACCAGCGTGACGGAAATGGGCGGCATCATCCTGCCGCCGGTGCCGGCTTTCTACACCCGTCCGGAATCGGTGGACGACATCGTGAACCACACCGTGGGCCGCGTGCTCGACCTGTTCGGCGTCGAACATGCAGGACTGGTAAAGCGCTGGGAAGGCATTACAAAACGGCCTGGGGACCCTGGGTCTTGAGCAGGATCTGCGCCTTGAGGATGGCCACAAACGCCGCAGTGGCGGGGCTCAGCGGACGGCGCGGATGCGACAGCAGCAGTACCTGGCGGGTCAGGCGCGGCGACACGATGGTGTGAAGCCGCAGCGCGCCCGCCTCGGCGCGTTCGTTGACGACGATGCGCGGCAGGATGGTGGCCAGCTGGGTCGATTCGACCAGCCGGGTCATCGTCACCAGCGAGTCGACCTCGTAGACCGGGGCCAGCTCCACGTCTTCGTTGTGGGCGAAACTGTCGATCACATCGCGCAGGCCGTGGTGACGGGTCGGCAGCACCAGGCCGATGCCAAGTTGCGCCACCTGTTGCAATGTCAGCCGGGCCGGCGGCGGCGCAGGATGGCTCGCGGCCGTCACCAGCACCAGGTCTTCGTCGATGATATGTTCGACCTTCAGCTGCCCGTTGCGGCGCGGCCCGTTGACGACGGCCGCTTCGATCTGCCCGCCGCTCACCCAGTCCGACAGGGTGGTGCTGTAGCCGTCGGCGACGGTCACGCCCACCTTCGGGTAGCGCGCCGAGAATGCGGACAGGGTGTCGGCCAGCACACCGGCCGTGATCGACGCGATCAGGCCGATATTCACATGCCCCGTAATTTCGCCATCGCTGCACATGACCTGCTCACGCGCGCGCGAGAAGTCCTGCATGATGGGCAGGAACAGCCGGTACATCTGGCGCGCGGCGGCGGTTGGCACCATGCCCTGGCTGTTGCGGTCGAATAGCTTCTGCCCGAGATCCTCCTCCAGCCGCGCCAGCTGCATGCTGAGCGCCGGCTGCACGATGCTCAACCGTCGCGCCGCGCGCGTTACGCTGCCTTCTTCAAACAGGCAAATGAAATACTGAATCTGGCGCAAGTCCATACGGCTCCCCGGGTTGGCGCAATAGTATCACTTTCGCTGATGGCCGCGAGTGAATGCCATGCTCGCCCGGAACCGTTGATCGTCATTCCCGCGCAAGCGGGAATCCATAGGGTGCTGGTGGAACGCGCTCAGCATGGGTTCCCGCTTTCGCGGGAACGACGTGGCGTGTATGCGCGTAAAAAAACCCGCAGGACCGTTGCCGGCGCCTGCGGGTTTTTGCGATCCGGGACAGTAGGTCCCGGATACAGGGTTATTACGCCTCGCGGCTAGCCTTCTTGCGCTCGTGCTCTTTCAGGTAGCGCTTGCGCAGGCGGATCGACTTAGGCGTGATCTCGACCAGTTCGTCGTCGGCGATGAATTCAACCGCGTATTCGAGCGACATCTGGACAGGCGGTACCAGGCGCACTGCTTCGTCGGTACCCGACGAACGCACGTTGGTCAGCTGCTTGCCCTTGATCGGGTTAACCACCAGGTCGTTGTCGCGCGAGTGGATACCGATGATCATGCCTTCGTACACTGGGTCGTTGTGGACCACGAACATGCGGCCGCGATCCTGCAGCTTCCAGATTGCGTAGGCCACGGCAGCGCCGTCGTCCTGCGAAATCAGCACGCCGTTACGGCGGCCGGCCATCTCGCCACGCGAGTTGTCCACTGGAGCGTATTCGTCGAACACGTGCGACATCAGGCCGGTACCGCGGGTCAGGGTCATGAACTCGCCCTGGAAGCCGATCAGGCCACGCGCTGGAATCTTGTACTCAAGGCGCACACGGCCCTTGCCATCCGATTCCATGTTGGTCAGGTCGCCTCGGCGGCGGCCCAGTTCTTCCATCACGCCGCCCTGGTTGGCTTCTTCAACGTCGACGGTCAGGTTCTCGAACGGCTCGTGGCGCACGCCATCGACCATCTTGAAGACCACGCGTGGACGCGATACAGCCAGCTCGAAGCCTTCGCGGCGCATGTTTTCGATCAGGATGGTCAGGTGCAGCTCACCGCGGCCCGATACTTCGAAGATCGTGTCGTCGTCGGTCGGCGCTACGCGCAGTGCGACGTTGGCTTTCAGTTCGCGGTCGAGGCGGTCACGCAGCTGGCGGCTGGTGACGAACTTGCCTTCGCGGCCGGCCAGTGGCGAGTTGTTGACCATGAAGTTCATGGTCAGGGTCGGCTCGTCGACGGTCAGCATTGGCAGCGCTTCCGGGGTGTCCGGTGCGCAGATGGTCGAACCGATGCCGATTTCGTCGATACCGTTGATCAGGCAGATGTCGCCGGCGACAGCTTCGTCGACCAGCACGCGCTCGAGGCCCTTGAAGTTCAGCACCTGGTTGATGCGGCCTTTGATTGGCGTGCCTTCAGGACCGTTCATGACGATGACGTCCTGGCCGGTCTTCACGCGGCCGCGGTTGACGCGGCCAATGCCGATCTTGCCGACGTACGACGAGTAGTCGAGCGAGGTGATTTGCATCTGCAGCGGGCCGTCTGGATTGTCGTCGCGGACTGGCACGTGTTGCAGGATCGCGTCGAACAGTGGCTTCATGTCGCCGCTGCGGACATCTTCAGTCAGGCCGGCGTAGCCGTTCAGGCCCGAAGCGTAGACGATCGGGAAGTCGAGCTGCTCGTCGCTGGCGCCCAGCTTGTCGAACAGTTCGAAGGTCTGGTTGATGGCCCAGTCAGCGCGCGCGCCCGGACGGTCAACCTTGTTGACGACAACGATAGGCTTCAGGCCCAGCGCCAGCGCTTTACGCGTGACGAAACGGGTCTGTGGCATCGGGCCTTCTTGTGCATCGACCAGCAGCAGCACCGAGTCAACCATCGACAGCACGCGCTCTACCTCGCCGCCGAAGTCGGCGTGGCCTGGGGTGTCGACGATGTTGATGTGGGTGCCTTCGTATTCAACCGCGCAGTTCTTCGACAGAATCGTAATGCCGCGTTCTTTTTCGAGGTCGTTCGAGTCCATGACGCGGGTATCGACCGCCTGGTTTTCACGGAAGGTACCGGACTGGCGCAGCAGCTGGTCCACGAGCGTGGTTTTGCCGTGGTCAACGTGGGCGATGATTGCGATGTTACGAATTGCGCGTTTTGAATTTGACATGGTCGTAAAGAAAATGTACGTAGCGTACGGGGGTAAACAGGATGCTGCGGATTACTGGAACCGACTAGTATAGCACGTGTTGCGACGCGCCAATCCAAAAAGGCCCGTAATTTCAATGGCTTGCTAATTTTTTCACCAAATCGGGTCCCGGGCGGAACAGCGCGGAGGCGCGCTTCGCGCTTGTCCGCCCTACGCACACTGGTCCGCATCGTTTTTTTGGATAATCCGGTAGACTCGTAGGGCGGACAAGGCCGAAGGCCGCCTCCGCGCTGAGTCGCCACGAATGCTACTGCTTCGCGGCGATCAACCGTTCCGGCGCCAGGATCGCATACTCCTGCAGGATGCCAGTCCCGAGCAATTTGCCGTCATGATAAACGCGCACCCTGCCCTGTTCCTTTGGCACATCGACGCTTTCCTTGCCGAGCGCCAGGCGCTGGCCTTGCAGGAAACGCCTGGCCAGTTCCTCGGTCAGCACAACCGCCGGGAACGACGACAGCAGCGCATCCACCGGCGCCAGCAGCGACAGCGGCGCGGCGTCGGCCTGCAGCGCTTCCAGCGTGATCATTCCTTCGGCCGTGAGCGCCCCAACCTGCGTGCGCCGCAGCGCATTCAGGTGCGCGCCGCAACCGAGCGCATTGCCGATGTCCTCGCCCAGCACACGGATATACGTCCCCTTGCTGCACGTGACAGATAATTTCAAAAACGGCGCAGAATATTCCAAAAATTTCAGGTCGAGAATCGTCACCGGGCGCGCTTCGCGCTCCAGGGTAATCCCTTCGCGCGCGTATTCGTAGTAAGCCTTGCCGTCCCGCTTGAGCGCGGAGTACATCGGCGGCACCTGCAAAATCGGCCCGCGGAACTTCTCCAGCACAGCTTCGATCTGCTCGACCGTGACATCGACCGGCCGCGTATCGATGGCCTCGCCTTCGGTATCGCCGGTATTCGTCGTGATGCCGAGGTGCACGGTGGTTTCGTAGGTCTTGTCCGCTTCCAGCAAGTCCTGCGAGAACTTAGTCGCTTCGCCGAAGCATAGCGGCAACAGGCCGGTGGCAAACGGGTCGAGCGTGCCGGTGTGGCCCGCCTTCTTGGCGTTGAGCACGCGCTTGGCCTTGATCAGCGCGTCGTTCGACGACAGGCCGACCGGCTTGTCGAGCAGCAGCACGCCGTCGACGAGGTCACGGACCTTCTTGATTGGCTTGTTCAACTTATTCTGCGTCTTGCTTTGGTTCATCCGGCTCGGCATCAGCGGCGCGGGTGGCGTTGGCCTGGTCGATCAGCAGCGACATTTCCATGCCGCGCGCGGTCGAGGTGTCGTGGATGAAGTGCAGCTGCGGCAAGGTGTGGATGTGCAGGCGCTTGCCCAGCAGGTTGCGCATGTAGCCGGCGCCCTTGGACAGGCCGTCGAGCGTGTTCTTGACCGATTCCTTGTCGTCCTTGAGCATGGTGAAGAACACCTTGGCATGGGCGTAGTCAGGGGTCAGCTGGACTTCGGAGATCGTGACCATGCCCACGCGCGGGTCTTTCAACTCGTAGGCGATGATTTCCGCGAGGTCGCGCTGGATCTGGTCGGCCACGCGGACGCCGCGGACCGGGATGGATTTGCTGTGTTTTGCCATGTTCGTATCTTACTCTTAAAAAAACGTGGGGCGGATGCGCGAAGGCATGCGCCCCCGCGTATCCGCCCCACGGTTACTGCAAGCTGTTACAGGGTACGTGCAACCTCTTGAACTTCGAACACTTCCAGGGTGTCGCCAACCTGGATGTCGTTGTAGTTCTTGAGCGACAGGCCGCACTCGAGGCCGGCGCGTACTTCTTTTGCGTCGTCCTTGAAGCGCTTGAGCGAGTCGATCTCGCCAGTCCACACGACGATGTTGTTGCGCAGCAGGCGTACCGACGACGAGCGCTTGACGACGCCATCGGTGACCAGGCAACCAGCAACCGCGCCAACTTTCGATACCTGGATAACCTGGCGAACTTCGACCTGGCCGGTAACGGTTTCGCGCTTTTCTGGCGCCAGCATGCCCGACAGTGCAGCTTTTACTTCGTCGATCGCATCGTAAATGATGTTGTAGTAGCGGATGTCCACGCCGTTCGACTCGGCCAGCTTGCGCGCCTGTGCATCGGCACGGGCGTTAAAGCCGATGATGACCGCCTTCGAGGCCACCGCGAGGTTGACGTCCGATTCGGTGATGCCACCAACTGCCGAGTGCACGATCTGCACGCGCACTTCCGAGGTCGACAGCTTCTGCAGCGAGCCAACCAGCGCTTCCATCGAGCCTTGCACGTCGGTCTTGACGATCAGCGGCAGGTTCTTGACTTCGCCTTCGGCCATCTGGTCGAACATGTTTTCCAGCTTCGCGGCTTGCTGCTTGGCCAGCTTCACGTCGCGGAACTTACCTTGACGGAACAGGCCGATTTCGCGCGCCTTGCGCTCGTCCGCCATGACCATGACTTCTTCACCGGCAACCGGCACTTCGGTCAGGCCCTGGATTTCGACCGGGATCGATGGGCCGGCTTCGGTGATCGGCTTGCCGTTCTCGTCCAGCATCGCGCGGACGCGGCCATACGAGGAACCAGCCAGGATCACGTCGCCGCGCTTCAGCGTACCGGACTGGACCAGGATCGTCGCGACCGGGCCCTTGCCCTTGTCGAGGCGGCCTTCAACCACCAGGCCGCGCGCAGGCGCTTCGACCGGGGCTTTCAGTTCCAGCACTTCCGCTTGCAGCAACACTTGCTCGAGCAGGTCGTCGATGCCCTGGCCGGTTTTTGCCGACACCGGGACGAACGGCGACTCGCCACCATATTCTTCAGGAACAACTTGTTCAGCGACCAGTTCCTGCGTCACGCGCTCCAGGTTGCCACCTGGTTTGTCGATCTTGTTGATCGCGACAACCAGCGGTACGCCGGCAGCTTTTGCGTGGGCAATAGCTTCCTTCGTTTGCGGCATCACGCCGTCGTCGGCCGCAACCACCAGGATGACGATGTCGGTGGCCTTCGCGCCACGGGCACGCATTGCCGTAAAGGCTTCGTGGCCCGGGGTATCCAGGAAGGTGATCATGCCGCGCGGCGTGTCGACGTGGTAAGCGCCGATGTGCTGCGTAATGCCACCCGCTTCGCCCGATGCCACCTTGGCGCGGCGGATGTAGTCCAGCAGCGAGGTCTTGCCGTGGTCGACGTGACCCATGACGGTCACCACCGGTGCGCGCGCGGTCGCCTCAAAGTGAGCGTGCTCACCCTGGTCGGCCAGCAGTGCTTCCGGATCGTCTTCCGCCGCGGCAAATGCCTTGTGGCCCATTTCTTCCACGAGAATCATCGCGGTTTCCTGGTCCAGCACCTGGTTAATCGTGCACATCTGGCCCAGCTTCATCAGCTGCTTGATGACCTCGGATGCCTTGACGGACATCTTGTGCGCCAGCTCAGCCACCGTGATGGTCTCAGGAACGTGGACGTCCTTGACGATCGCTTCGGTCGGCGCCTGGAAGTTGGTCTCGCGATCATCCGAATGCGAGTTGCGGCGGCCACCGCGCGCGCCGCCACGCCAGCCGTCACGGCCGGTCGGGACATTGCCACGTGGCTTGACGCCGCCTGGTGCGCCGCGCTTCTTGGCGTCATCCGACCAGGTCGACGACACATTGGCCGACTTGATCGATTTCTTGTCGCCAGGCTTCTTGTCTGCAGCTTTTTCACCCGGCTTGACGGTGCCGGCCGCCGGCTTGTGCAAGGTGCCTTCAGCAACCTTCGGCTTGATGGCGGCCACCGGCGCAGGCGCAGGCTCAGGCGCCTTGATCACGCGGCGCGGCGCGTTCATCATGGCCTTGATCTGGGCGACTTCGTCGGCGACGGCTTTGCGTGCCTTCTCGTTGGCGGCAGCGCGCTCGGCGGCTTCCTTGGCGGCGGCGTCTGCCTTGGCCTTGGCTTCCTCGTCGACTGCCTTGCGGCTTTCCGCGCTGACGGCGGCGCCTGCGGCAGCGGTCGCTGCTGCGGCGCGCTTGGCCTGCTCTTCCGCTTCGCGCTTGGCATCAAGCTCGGCCTGCTTGGCCTGGGCTTCCTTCTCGGCGTCGAGCTTGGCGAGGCGTTCCTGCTTTTCACGCAGTTCAGCTTCCTGGCGTGCGATCAGCTCGGCCTGCTTGCGGGCTTCGTCTGCGCGGCGCGCCACTTCTGCTTCGTCGACCACCGGCGCCGCCGGCGCGGCTGGAGCCGGCGCAGGGACGTCGTCGCGCTGCACGAAGGTGCGCACTTTTTTCACCGCTACCTGGATCGTGCGCGACTTGCCGGAGGCGTCAGCCTGCTTGATCTCGGTCGTTTCCTTGCGGGTCAGGGTGATTTTCTTCTTCTCGGTCTCGCCCGCTGCGCCGTGGGTACGGCGCAGGTGGTTCAACAGCTTATCCTTATCATCTTTCGACAATGGATCTGACGTCGAACTTTTCTCGACGCCAGCAGAACGCAGCTGCGTCAGCAGCAAATCTGCAGGCATCTTCAGTTCGGTGGCAAATTGGGCTACGTTGTTACTCGCCATTCAGTCCTCTTTTCTATGTGTCGCGGAGATGATAAAGATATGCAAATTACGCCTTGGCCGTTTCCGCCAGGGCCCAGGCTTTTGCCTGGAGCGCCTTGGCACGATCGTCGTACTTTGAATCGACCAGCTTCATCTCGTCGTCGGTCACATCATTAAATTCATTTTCAATCAGTGCACGTGCTCGGTCGGAAGACAGCGCCAGAATCGCGCCGAACTCGTCGTACGCCAGGGCGGCGAACGCTTCAACCGTTTTGATGCCAGCCAGGCCCAGCTTGCCGGCCGTGTTCCGGTCCATGCCTTCCAGGTTTACCAGCTGCTCTTCCATGCCTTCCAGGCCCTCTTCCGATGCGATCGCCTCGGTCACCAGTGCATCGCGAGCGCGGGTACGCAGCTCGTTGACGGTGTCTTCGTCGAACGATTCGATGTCGAGCATCTCGGAGATCGGCACGTAAGCGATTTCCTCGAGGCTGGCAAAGCCTTCTTCCACCAGGATGTCGGCCACTTCCTGGTCGACGTCCAGTTTTTCCATGAACAGCGCGCGAACCGCAGCGGTTTCGGCCGCCGATTTGTTCTCCGACTCCTCGGCCGTCATGATGTTGATCTTCCAGCCGGTCAGCTCGGACGCCAGGCGCACGTTCTGGCCCGAACGGCCGATCGCGATGGCCAGGTTTTCTTCGTCGACCACGACGTCCATCGCGTGCTTCTCTTCGTCAACCATGATCGACGATACGTTGGCCGGCGCCAGCGCGCCGATCACGAATTGCGCAGGGTCGTCCGACCACAGCACGATGTCGACGCGCTCGCCGCCCAGTTCGCCGGTAACAGCCTGCACGCGCGAACCGCGCATGCCGACGCAGGTACCGATCGGATCGATGCGCTTGTCGGCGGTATATACCGCGATCTTGGCGCGCACGCCAGCGTCACGCGCTGCCGATTTGATCTCCAGCAGGCCTTGCTCGATCTCTGGAACTTCCAGTTCGAACAGCTTCATGATGAATTCCGGCGCGGTGCGCGACAGGATCACCTGCGGGCCGCGCATATTGCGGTCGATGCGCAGGATGTAGGCGCGGACGCGGTCACCGATACGCAGGTTCTCTTTCGGGATCATCTGGTCGCGCGGCAGGCGCGCTTCGATCTTGCCCGACTCGACGATGGCATCGCCGCGTTCCATGCGCTTGATGGTGCCGGTCACGAGCGAGTCGCCGCGTTCGAGGAAGTCGACCAGGATCTGTTCGCGCTCGGCGTCGCGGACGCGCTGCAGTACGACCTGCTTGGTGTCTTGCGCGAAACGGCGGCCGAATTCAACCGACTCAATCGGTTCTTCGATGTATTCGTCGACTTCGATATCAGGAATCTGCTCGACGGCTTCGAAGTGCAGGATTTCCTGGTCAGGCAGCTGCAGGCCCGCGTCATCAGGAACCACGTGCCAGCGGCGGAAGGACTCGAACTCGCCCGACTCGCGGTCGATCGAGACGCGGATGTCGACCTCGCCTTCATAACGCTTCTTCGTGGCTTGCGCCAGTGCGAATTCGAGCGCCCCGAAGACGACTTCTTTATCGACATTCTTTTCGCGCGCCAGCGCATCAACCAATAATAAAACTTCGCGACTCATGCTTTGCGGCTCCTAAAATCCACCTGCGGCACCAAACGTGCCTTATCCAAGTCGGCGAGCGTAAACTCCAACAGCGCCGGACCATCCTTACTTTCAAATTCCAAACCAATTGTGTCGCCCTGCGGCGCCTGCAAAATACCCGTATAGGTTTTACGATTTGCAGTGCCAGGCATCGCCACGCGCAGCTTGACGGTGCACTCGTGGCCTTCGAAACGCGCGAAATCGGCCAGCGTGCGCACTGGACGATCCAGGCCGGGCGACGAAATTTCGAGGCGTTCGTAGTTGACGTTTTCCACCGTCAGCACATGCGACAGCTGGTGGCTGACCTTGGCGCAGTCCTCGACCGTGATGGGGCCTTTTTCGGCCGAATCTTCTGCAGTGAAATCGATATACACGCGCAAGATCCCGCGCTCGCCCCACTCGACGTCGACCAGGTCATAGCCCAGGCCGTTAACTGTCCTGGCGATTAAATCAAATTGCTGCAAACAAATTTCTCCAGATCACAGGTCCAATTGGGGACCGTTAAAAACCATTTACCAAAAAAAAAATGGGCACATGCCCATCTTCTTATATTCCCGACCAGATGAAAGCACTTGCACGAAAAACGGTGTGAAGAACTTTTATTAGTCTGCGGATTATAGCGCGTTCACGCTACGGCTGCAATCCGTAGCACGACAAATGAGCAAGCAAACAACACTGCTTTAAGGCAATAAATCAGCCACTTAGCATCCCCGTCGTTCCCGCGAAAGATCGACGTCGTTCCCGCGAAAGATCGACGTCGTTCCCGCGAAAGCGGGAACCCATTCTCAGCAAGCGGCCTGCGGACAGCTTTGTTGCTGCTAGCTCTGCATAGGTCCCCGCATTCGCGGGGACGACGGCGGCTAGCCCCGGCGCCCGCGGCGCGGCATGCTGTGGCCGGCCCCGCGCGGCCCCTGCGCGCGCGAAGCGCCGCTCGCGTTACCAAACCCGAAGGTGGTTTGCAGCGGGTCCGGCTGGCGCGGGCGCCCCGAACCGCCGCCGGCGCCAGCCGGCTTGCCGCGTCCACCCTGGCCGCCGGCGCCCTGCCCGCCGCCCTGCCCCTGCCCCTGGCCGAAGCCCGAACCCTTGGCAAAACCCTGCCCCTGGCCGCGCGGAGCGCCACCCGGACGGCCGCTGCGCGGCTGCTTCGGGAACGGATCGGCATTGCGGTTCGCGTCGACGCGGTCGATGCGGTTGCCGTTGTTGCGGGCATCCTCGTCACGATCGCGCCCCTTCGGCTCGCCGCCGCGGCTCTGCGCGCGCGGACCGCGCTGCTCGACCGCGCCACCCTTCTTCTCGACGCCGAACGCCGCCAGCAGGTCGCGCACGGTGTTTTCTTCCAGTTCTTCCCAACGGCCGCGCTTCAAGCCGCTTGGCAGCGTCATGATGCCGTAGCGGGTACGGATCAGGCGCGACACGGTCAGGCCGACCGCCTCGAACATGCGGCGCACTTCGCGGTTGCGGCCTTCGCCGATCACCACGCGGTACCACTTGTTGATGCCCTCGCCGCCGCCATCGGCGATCTTGGTGAACGACGCCATGCCGTCTTCCAGCTCGACGCCGGCCAGCAGCTTCTGGCGCATGCCTTCTTCCAGCTCGCCCAGTGTGCGCACCGCGTACTCGCGGTCGATGTTGTAACGCGGGTGCATCAGCCGGTTGGCCAGGTCGCCCGAGGTCGTAAACAGCAGCAGGCCTTCGGTATTGAAGTCGAGGCGGCCCACGGCCAGCCACTTGCCGGCCTTCATGGTCGGCAGGCGGTCGAACACCGATGGACGGCCTTCCGGATCGTCGTGGCTGACGATTTCGCCAGCCGGCTTGTGGTACACCAGCACGCGCGGCGGCTTGTTGCTCACCTTGCGCTGAATCAGCTTGCCGTTGATGCGGACCGCATCGGTCGGCAGGATGCGCTGGCCGATGTGGGCTGGCTCGCCGTTGACCGACACGCGGCCGGCGACGATCAGGTCTTCCATGTCGCGGCGCGAGCCGAGGCCCGCCTCCGCCAGCACCTTGTGCAGTTTCGGCGCATCGTCATCCGAGGTCAGGTCGCGGCGCACCTGCTTGGCAGGCTGCGAACGGCCGCCTTCGGTGGCGTCGTAGGCGTCCGAGGTGACGAACGAGAATGCCGCGTCGGCGTCGTTCTGGCGCGGCTTCTTGTGGTGCTGGAGGCCTGGATTACCCTTCTTGTTCTTCTTCGGGCGCGGGCCGCGGTCCGGGCGCTCGCCGCGCTCTGCGCGTTCAGGGCGGGCTGCCTGCTCGGCCGGCGCTGCGCCGCCTTCTGCTGCCACTGGCGCCTGTTCGCCTTCGACGCGCGGCTTGCGCGCTTCGCGCTGGCCGCGCTGCTCGCGCATCTGGCGCGGGCCGCGTGGCGGGCGTGCTCCGCGTTCTTCGCGCGGCGCCGCTTCGGCATCCTGGGTGCGCGCCGCTGGCTGCGCTTCCGGCGCGGCTGCTTGCGCAGCGGCTTGCACTGCCTCGGCCTTCGGCGCGCGCGGCTTGCGCGGCGCTTTTGGCGCCGCTTCCGCGGCAGGCGCTTCGCCTTCAGCGGCGGCAGCTACTTTCTTGGCCGCGCGCTTTTTCGGCGCTTCAATGCCCGCAGCCGCATCGGCCTCGATCTGGGCCTTGGTGCGGCGCTTTGGCTTGGCCGGTGCGTCAGCGTTGGCTGGCGTGGCGCCGGCAGGAATCTCTGGAGTATCAGTTGGGTTCATTAGTCGTTTCTAAGGTCGTGCTGACCTGGCGCAGCGTCCACCGTTGATTCTGGCGCAGGGTCGGGAATGAGGACTTCAACAGGTGAAGTGTCGGCGCCGGCTTCCTCAAGGACCGCTTCAGGAACCTCCTGCGCGTCGCTGCTGCCTGCACCATCGTCGTTGGCGGCCGTCGTTTCGGCCGCAGCTTTTTCAAAATTCTCCTGCAGGGCCGCTTCGAGTTCTTCGATCGCGGAGTTGCCCGGCATGTCGCTGATTTGCTGCAAAGCTGGCAGCTGGGACAGCGAATTAAGGCCCAGGTCATCCAAAAACTGTTTCGTCGTGCCCAGCAAAGCCGGGCGGCCGATCACTTCGCGGTAGCCGATCACATCGACCCAGCCGCGGTCTTCCAGCATCTTGATCGTCTGCGAATTGACGGCCACGCCGCGGATCTCTTCGATGTCGCCGCGGGTCACCGGCTGGCGGTAGGCGATGATCGCCAGCGTTTCCAGCGTGGCGCGCGAATACTTCTGTGGCTTTTCCGGGTTCAGCCGGTCAAGGTACTGCTTCATATCGGGCCGGCTCTGGAACCGCCAGCCGCTGGCCAGGCCCACCACTTCGATGCCGCGGTCGCGCCAGTCGTGGCGCAGTTCTTCCAGCAGCAGCTTGATCGTATCGGCGCCAACGCCGGCGCCGAGCGGTTTTCCGTTATCGTCCACATCGACGAACAGCTTTTTCATCGAATGGATCGACATCGGCTCGCGCGCGCACAGCAAGGCGGTTTCGAGGACTATCTTGGCCTCATCAGTATTCATAACGATGTCGTAAGCGGATCTGGCTAAAAATTCTATGGCAGGCAGTGTAAGACCACACCAGTCAACGAATGACAGCGGCCGTCGCAACGAGGCGCCGGCAGGAGGAGATACGTTAAAACTGGATTCCGTCGCCCGGGCTGATGTGCGCGGGCGGAATGTTGCCGTGGCGAGAGCTGGACTCGCTCACCCGGCTGCGCGGCGCCAGGGCTGGGCGCAAGCCGTTGATTCTACAAGTGAAACGCTGGTTCGCCGCAGCGGCAGGGAGGCTGGCTCCGGGGTGCGCACTACATGAACGATTGACATCGTTTCCTTCAACTGGGCCCAATTGTAACCCATATCCCGGCCAGAGGCGATGAAGATAAAGATTAACGAGCTCTCTGCCGAAGGCGCCAATAGCAAAATCAGTTGACGCGCAGCAATCTTTTCATGCCGCAAGTGAAATATTATGGACTGGCGCGCTGGGACTTCCACCTGCCCCCCCCCCTCCCCATCGCCCCTGCGAGAGGCCAAAATATGACTTCGCAACTTTTCCGCATTGAAGCGATTAACGCCCGAAACACAAGGTGGGCTGGCGCGATCGTATTGTTGCAACCCGTTCCAATCAAATTGGCCGGTGCTATCTCGGCATTTCTTGTCGTCGCCGTGTGTGCGTATATGTATACGGCCGAGTACACCCGGAAAATTAGGGTAACCGGGCAAATCGTTGCCGCTCGCGGTGTCGTAAAAACCGTCTCGCCCCAATTCGCCAGAATCGTCAGTCGCCACATTGAGGAAGGCCAAGTGATAAGCGCCGGCCAAGTCATGTTCGAAATGGCCTCTGACCGAAAGAGCGAAAACACAGATGTGGACTCTACGATCGATGCATCGCTACGTGCTCGACGCGAGCTTTTAGTGCGCGAAGAGCGGGTTCAAGCAGATCAATTAAGTGGGCGCAGACGGGCATTGGAGCAGCGAAATCAGCTCATGATCGCAGAAATTGCACGGTTGGATCAAGAAATCGGCTTCCAACAAACGCGAGTGGCCAACGCAGAGAGGATGTTAAGAAGATATCGGATTTTGAATACTAGCGGATATGTATCCGAATTTCACCTTGCACAATACGAAAATGAGTATGCGGACCAACTGGCCAGGAATCAAGTTCTCGCACGCTCGAAGATCGTCGCTACGCGCGATTTAGCGCAATCGGAATACGAATCAAAACAAATTATCGGTCAAATAGAACTCAGCGAAGCGCAAGCAGCGCGTGCCCTTGCGGCGCTAGATCAAGAGGCAATCGAGCATCGCGCACGCAGCCGTTTTCAAGTCGTGGCACCTGTGACAGGCGTGGCCACCGCCATCACGGGACAACCAGGACAGAGCGTTGCAGCGTCTGCATCGTTAGCGACGATTATTCCCCAAGAAGCCGGACTAGAGGCACACCTCCTCGCGCCTTCAAAAGCGATCGGGTTCGTGGAGACCGGCCAGACCGTTTTGCTGCGTATAAACGCTTTCCCATATCAAAAATTTGGTCAAGTCCGCGGGACGGTTATCGCCGTCGATCAAAGTCCGGTCCTCGACGTCGCCCCGATCAGTAACTCGGTAAGTAGAGAAGAAAGTGGCGACCCGCTATATCGCGTCGCAGTCAAACTCGAACGAGAGTCTTTGTTGGGCTATGGCAAATCGCAAAAATTCAAGGTGGGAATGACACTCGAGGCCGATATTAGGCAAGAACGCCGGCGCTTGGCCCGATGGGTTATCGATCCACTTTTGAACATTGTGCAAGATCGACCTGTTGACTCGTTCTAGCCCCGATTTTACTGCAGCTTTTAGGTCTCGCCGTGTGAAGTTCAGTATTACGGCAAAGCAAGCTGTCCTCACCGGACGGCGTTCATCATCTCACCAGAGGAGTGACTTATATGCGCACGATCACGCACGAAGAATTGGCATCCATTGTTGGTGGCGACATGCAGCAAGTAGTGGTATCGCACCAGAAAGACGGCGCTTACGCCGGCGCCGTAGTACACAAGTCCATGGGGGTTTCAAATCCAGGCAGGTCGAGCACGCAGAAAGGAGGGGGCTCCACTAAACCGGCTCCGGGAAAAAAAGCCGAGGCGCAACCTAAAGTGGAGGAGACCAAAACAACTGTTATCACTTGCACCGAGCCCACGGTAACAAAATTTAACTTTACGCTGAATCCAATGACACGAACCGCCGGCATCGACGTGGAAGGCACAACTGGCTCTTGCACAACCACACACACAAAGGTCCGAAGAACCAGTAACTAACAGATTGGGTCAACCCCCGGGGCGGCGCACACAAGAGCACCGCCCAACAACATACGATTGGCTCCCATGAAAAAGCTCCGCACTATTGCCCGCGCATTCATCCTCCTTACAACGGTCGCATACTCGCTTGGGGCGGCGGCTAAAGGACATAGAACCCAAGTGTTCACTACCGTGAAGACAGCAAATGCAGAGACGGTACACGGTCAAATTGACTGGCCGCAAGGTGAGCTAATTGACTGGAACGGCCCGGTCATCGTCTTTATTTCGGGCGGCATACCCTCTGATCGTAACGGCTGGGCTGTTCTCGCGCGCGGAACGGTATGGAATAGACGGTCCCCATTTAAGGATTTATCGGATGCCTTGGTGGCAAAAGGGATGGCTGTGATTCGGTTTGACCACCCAGCAGTTCGTGCCCCAAAATTCAATTGCAGAGACGCCTTGGAAAATGGCACATTCAGCGAAAGTAGAATCAGAACTCACTGCTTAAATGTCGAGGTACTCTCACGGGTCGGCGTATCTACCTATGTAAGCAGCGTCGAGGCCGCAATAAATCACGTAGTCGGATTAATGCCCAATGCAACGCGACAGGTCGTATTATTCGGTTTCTCGGAAGGCTTGCAACACGCTACTACGATCCTTAATCGTAGAAGCATCACTCCCAGCGCATTGGTTTCAATCGGATCACCTGCTCAATGCCTACGCGATGTATCCCACTGGCAGGCAATCGATCGAGTGATCGAGACCCTCCCGGAGTTTGATTCTAATATAGATGGAGTTGTTACCAATGCCGAAATTGAAGACGGCTACAAACGGGGAATTGGAGGAATTGCGTCGGACTCAAGTGCGTGGCTAAGCCCACATGGCGAGTGGAGAAAAGACGATATCGAAGCTTTTCGAAGTGACCTGAAGAAACAATTTTCCGAGTTGACAGGGCGATTTCGCGATGTCGGACAAAAGGATTCCCTAACATACGTTCGCCATAAAAGCGGAGTTCGAATTCCGGACGTGACTGAATCTTTCTGGCGTATGCAGTTCCAAAGCGAGGTCTCATCATTAAAAAGCATGGTCCAACTCGGAGTGCCTGGACTCTTCATTTGGGGCGATAAAGACAGGCAGGTTCCGGTCACCCTACAGGCAAGCCTCGCCGTTGCCGCAAAGCAAAAGGGCGCGACAGTTGAGGTGGTGCGCTTTGCGGCTCGTTTCCATATGCTTTCAGCTGAGAGTGACACGGATTGGTTTGAGCCAGCGTTCGCATCAGACATAGCTGAAGTCGTGAGGAAATTCCTTCTCAGGTCGCGCCGATCTGCTCAAGCTAGCTAACCCAGCATAGTCAAATCCTGTATGGACAATTTCTTCAATCTAGAATTTGGCAAGCGAAAAGTTCCGATGATCCTGCAAACGGAGGGAGCTGAGTGCGGGCTTGCGTCACTGGCAATGGTCTCGAGTTGGTATGGATATCAAATCGACCTCGCAACGCTGCGAGGCCGTTTCCCATTGTCCATGAAAGGAGCCAATCTTGCGCAGCTGATCCATTACGCGGACAAGTTGCATTTGAGCGGCAGGCCCATCCGCCTCGAGATGGCTGAGCTACAAAATCTCAAGATGCCATGCATTCTACACTGGGGCATGAATCATTTCGTGGTTCTCATAAAGATCGAGAAAAATCGCTTAGTGATAAACGATCCATCGCTCGGCGTCCGCCGCCTGCCCTTTGACATTGTCGATAAATACTTCACAGGAATAGCTCTCGAACTAACGCCGACTGCTGAGTTCAAGCCTGCCAACCATAAACGAAGGATAGCAATTGGCGCACTAGTTGGCCGAATTGAGGGTCTTTGGTCCGCAATGGGCACCCTGTTTTTAATGGCGCTCGCGCTTGAGGTCTTTGCATTGACTTCCCCGATGTTCAATCAATGGGTTGTTGATGAAGCGCTAACCTCGGGGGATCAGGATTTGCTGAACGTCCTTGTGGGGGGATTCGTTCTGATGCTGACCGTTCAGACAGGTATTTCGCTCGCGCGAGGGTGGACGGTATTGTACTTTTCAACGCACTTGAATCTTCAGTGGGTCGCAAACGTTTTCACACATCTATTGCGACTGCCAGTCGCGTGGTTCGAGAAACGACATCTCGGCGACATCGTATCCCGTTTTGGGTCCATCGGTTCTATCCAGCAGACGTTAACGACCGGTTTTATTGAAGCAGTACTTGACGGCCTGCTTGCGGCAGCAACGTTGGTGATGATGATGTTTTATAGTCCCCAACTTTCGGCCGTCGTCGTGCTGGCGTGCGTAGCGTATGCGTCTCTACGTGGGTTGGCTTATCGACCATTACGCGAAGCGAGCGAAGAGGCGTTAGCGCTTAGTGCAAAGGAGCAAAGCTGCTTCTTAGAGACCATTCGTGGCGCCCAAGCAATCAAATTATTTGGGCGCGAACTTGAGCGTCGCAGCCGTTGGACGAACCTCGTGGTTGATGCGATTAATCGGGACGTACGCACGGAGAAGTTTATGCTTTTCTTCGGGATAGCAAACACTAGCGTGTTTGCCCTGGAAAAGCTTTTGATATTTTGGCTCGGTGCCGGCATGGTAATGCATGGCGAATTTACTGTAGGTATGCTTTTCGCATTCGCCGCATACGGTGGTCAGTTCGGCGGCCGAATGTCATCCCTCATCGACACGTACTTTGAGTTCCGAATGTTGTCACTACATGCGGAA
Organism: Massilia agrisoli; assembly: GCF_020831365.1. Lineage (GTDB taxonomy): Bacteria > Pseudomonadota > Gammaproteobacteria > Burkholderiales > Burkholderiaceae_D > Telluria_A > Telluria_A agrisoli. The sequence continues at coordinate 327,241 of NZ_JAJHPV010000004.1, read as the reverse complement.
CGCCTCGCCGACATTGTCCTTTCGGAAAAAGAGTACGACGTGCCTTGCAATGTCGAAATCGAGAATTTAGAGCCCCGCATTGAACTGACCAACATTAGCTTCCGACATGCTGATAACGAGCCATGGATTTTTCGTAATTTGACGCTCACGATTGACGCGGGCGAATCGATCGCACTTGTGGGACCTTCCGGGTGCGGCAAGACAACGCTTGTAAAGCTTATCCTTGGTATCTTATCGCCAACGGAAGGTGAAGTCAGATACGGGGGCGTCCCAATCGCTCATCTTGGCCATTCCAATTACCGCCAGGCCTTGGCAGCGGTTATGCAGGACGATCAACTATTCGCCGGTTCACTTGCAGAAAATATCAGTTTTTTCGCCCCTCAATGCGACTACGAGCGGGTGGAAGAATGTGCGCGGCTCGCTGCTATCCATGAGGACATTATCGCTATGCCGATGCGCTATCAAACATTAACAGGCGATATGGGAACGTCTCTCTCGGGTGGGCAGAAACAACGTGTTCTGCTTGCTCGGGCGCTCTACAAATCGCCACGAGTCCTCATACTTGACGAAGCGACGAGCCATCTCGACGTCGAGCGCGAATGCATGGTGAATCAATCCGTCAATGCTCTGTCCGTTACACGGATATGGGTAGCGCATCGGCCAGAAACCATTGCATCTGCTGGGCGAATCGTACACCTGGACAACGGCACTACATCGCAGGAAAAACAACGAGCTCTTCAGCTTGCTTAGCCCCGGCAATCAGCCGTCCAGTTTTTCAGCCAAGATAGTGGACACGCCCAGGAAGGCTGGATACTCGGCAGTGATCACGAAGGTCGGCACCTGTGACAGGTAGTTTACAAAGCGTCCTTTTTGCTCGAAGCGCTTGCGGAACGGCGATTGATCGAAGCGCTCGCCAAGGCGAGGAACGATGCCGCCACCAATATAGATGCCGCCCTGCGCGCCCAGCGTCACCGCCAGGTTGCCTGCAACGGTGCCAAGCATGCCGCAGAAGGTATCGATCACCTGGCCGCACAGCGGGTCGCTGCCGGCGAGGGCGCGCCGCGAGATGTCGGCGGCCGCCAGTTTTTCGTCCGGCTGGCCGGTGTGATGGGCCAGCGCGCGGTATACCAGCTCCAGTCCGTCGCCCGACATCAGACGCTCGGCCGATACGTGCTCGTACTCGCGCCACGCGAACTGCAGGATCGCCACTTCAGTCTCATTGGCCGGCGAGAAGGTCACGTGCCCGCCTTCGCTCAGCAAGGCGGTCCAGCTGTCGCCAGTCGGGATCAGGCCCGACACGCCCAGGCCAGTCCCGGCGCCCAACAGGCCGATCGGGCTGCCTTCGCGCACGGCCCCGCTGCCGACCTGGCGCTTCTGGGCCGCCGACAAGTGGGGAACGGCGCGCGCCAGCGCGGTAAAGTCGTTAATGACCAGCAAGGTGTCGAACATGCACTCAAGGCGCATCGCCTCGATCGAGAATTCCCAATGGTGATTGGTCATGCGCACGAAGTCGCCGGTGATCGGGTTGGCGATGGCGATCGCCGCATGGCGGATCTTGCCGTAGCCGGCAGCCTGCACCTTCGGCGACGCCAGGTAGGCGCGCAGCGCATCGGCAAGGGTCGGATACGATTTGCACGCAAGTACATCGATCAGTTCAACCTGGCCGGGCGCCACTTCCAGCGCGAAACGCGCATTGGTGCCGCCGACATCGGCGAGCAGGCGCGGCCCGTCAGCGTGGGGAACTGGCTGGGCAGGAATCAGCGGCGAGGAATGTTGCAGAACTGTCATGGCTTGGAATCGAATACGGACTTCCAAAGCTTAATGGATGACCCGCTCGATACGCAAGCATTCTTTGTAGTTTTAGTACAGACTGTGGTGCTGCAGGTTGGCGCCCGCCATCACCCGCCCCGATCCGGGTACGCGTAGTCTTCCTACCTCAGCACAGCTTGGCCTCGGAAGCGTCGGCAATGTCCTCGGTCAGTTGTCCGTGGTGGCTGTTCCAGGCATCAAGGCCGCCCTGCAGCGGTCGGGCACGGTGGAACCCGTTGGCCAGGAACTGCTTTGCGACCTGGGCAGCGGTCACGTCGTTAGGACAGCTGCAATAGACGACCACGTGGCGGTCCTTGTCCAACGAGGTCATCAGCGTTCCGGGTTCGCAGTCGTTGAAGATGATCGCGCCGGGGATGGCTTTTTGAAGCTGCTGTGCGGTGGCGCTGCGCGCGTCGATGATGACCGGCTCATGCCCGCCATCCATCAGGCTGACCAGTTCGCCTACACCAATGCGCTCGATCCGGACGCCATGCAAAAAGCGGCGGCGCTCGACGTATTTGTAGGCAATAAACAGCCCCAGCAGGGTAAGCAGCACCAGCAGCGAGGTGGTGCCCATTTCGCCGAGCGCCTGGAGTACCTTGTCGACACTCTTGTGGAAGGCGGCCCCGACGGCCACGCCGGTGCCGCTCCATAACAGGCTGCCGGTCATGCTGAACGCCAAAAAACGCGCCGTCGGCACGCCGAGCGCGCCGGACATCGGCGAAGCGATGATGTTGAAACCGGGGATGAATTTGGAGACGATCAGCGATTTCGGGCCGAAACGGCGGAACTTGTCCTCGGTCTGGCTGACGCAGTAGTCCGGCGACAGCGAAATCCTGCACAGCAGGTTGAGGATGCGCTTGCCGTAGAAGCGCCCGGCGCGAAACCAGAACAGGTCGCTGATCAGGCAGGCGCCCACGGCCACGGCAATGGCCGCCGGCCAGCTGACGCCGCCCTCAACCGACAACGCGCCCGCTACCACCAGGATCGGAAAGGCCGGAATGGGCATGCCGGCCTGCTCGACCAGTACGATGGCAAAGACGATGAGGACACCGTAAGTCTGCAGGAGAGCGATAAGGTCGGGCATCTCTCCATGGTAGCGGAAAAAAGCGCCGGTAACAGGCGGCGTGATTAATTTCCAACGAAAGCGCACGCAGCATTTCCATCTCCCTCGGTAGCCCGTCGGCCTTTTTCTCCCGGCGTCGCAGGAAGGGTCTTATGGCGCAGGGATACCTCGAAATCATCCACAGTCTAATTCGGTCTAATCCGGTCGAAACGAGTCTGCTCTAGTCTAAAACATGCAGGCGATTGTCTAAAACAGTCGATAAAGCCGTGGGCGACGTCTGAAACGGTCGACATTCACGAAGCAGAAGTCGAAAGTAAACTAATTTCCAGCTCGGCGGTCCAATGGTTAGACTCTTTTCGAAAGGGCTGAAGCCATGGCATATGAACCGAAGCAGGCTTTTCACTTGCCGATTGAGGACTTCCTCAAATTGGAATTACACCTGATGGAATCCCGTCCCGACGCGAAACCTGAAGCCTTCGTCGCAGACCTCGTGCGGCGCTGGATTGCGATCGACACGCAACGGCTCGCGCTGCGCAAGAATGGCCCACCGATGCGGGGCTTCCAATGGAAGAATGTCTTCCTCCCCGAAGGCACCAGGCTGCGAACCAGCTACCGCCACGCAGCCGAATTTGCCAAGGTCGTAGGTGACCACATCGTGTCAGACGAGGGTGCGCGCTTGACTCCATCGCTGTTCGCCAACCGTCACACGAAGGGACGCAACGCATGGCGCTTTGTGTGGCTCCGCTTTCCGGGTGACGATTACTGGAGCCGCGCAACCGATTGCAGAAGGCGCTTTGACGACCTGGCTCAAACAAAAACTGAAACCACCGGTGCGGCTTGAGCTTGGCTGGGTCTTTCTTGTAGTGCTTATTCGCCACACGATGGCTTTGCCACCCTACACACCTTTAGGAATCGCGCTCAGCAAGGTCTTGGTATATTCATGCTGCGGATTCCGATACAGCTCATCCGAATCGGCCAGCTCCACCACACTCCCCTGGTGCATCACCATCACCTGGTCCGACATGTACTTCACCACCGACAGGTCATGCGAAATGAAGATATAGCTCATCCCAAACTCATCCTGCAAATCCTGCAGCAGGTTCAGCACCTGCGCCTGCACCGACACATCGAGCGCGGACACCGACTCGTCGCACACAAGAATCTCCGGCTTCATGGTCAGGCAGCGCGCGATCGCAATCCGCTGCCGCTGGCCGCCGGAAAACTCATGCGGATAGCGGTGGAAGGCCTGCGCCGGCAGCCCCACCCTGTCAAGCAGCTGCATCGCGTGCGCGGTGCGCTCGCTGTCGTTCGCGCCGATGCCATGGATGCGCATCGGCTCCAGCAAAATCTGCCCCACTGTAAAGCGCGGATTGAGCGACGCGTAGGGATTCTGGAAGATGATCTGGATACGCCGCTTATAGGCCATGTAATCGCGCGCACTCATCGAGATCAGGTCCCTGCCCTCGAACATCGCGGTGCCCCCAGTGGCCTTGTGCAGGCGAAGCAGCGTCAGCCCGACCGTGGTCTTGCCCGAGCCGGACTCGCCCACCACGCCCAGCGTCTTGCCGCGCGGGAGAGTGAACGACACGTCCTTGACAGCCTTGAACTCGCGCCTGCCGAACAGGCCCTCACGCAGGTAGAAGCTCTTGGACAGGTTCTTCACCACCAGCACGCTGTCTTCGCCCGCCACGTAGCCGCGCGCGCGTTGCGCGACCTGCGCGCCGGGCGCCGCCTGCCCACTGATGTAATCGTCGATCACCGGCAGCCGTATCGGCCGCTCGTCGAGCTTGGGCCGGCAATGCAGCAGCGCGCGCGTGTACGCGTCGCGTGGCGCTTCCAGCACCTGGCGCGCGTCGCCCTCCTCGCGCACTTCGCCATGGCGCATCACGATCACGCGGTCGGCAATCTCGCCGACCAGCCCGAGGTCGTGGGTGATGAACAGCACCGACATCGCGTGCTTGCGCTGCAGGCTCGCGATCAGCTCCATGATCTGCTTCTGGATCGTGACATCCAGCGCCGTGGTCGGCTCGTCCGCGATCAGCAGCTTGGGCTCGCAGGCAATCGCCATCGCGATCATCACGCGCTGCTGCTGGCCGCCCGACATCTGGCTCGGATACGCGTCGATCTTCCTGGCGGGGTCGGGAATGCCCACTTCATCGAGCAGCGCCAGCGTACGCTCGCGCGCCTGGCGCGCGGTCATGCCCATATGCCGGCGCAGCACTTCACCAATCTGGAAGCCCACCGTGAACACGGGATTCAGCGACGACATCGGCTCCTGGAAGATCATCGAGATGTCCTTGCCGCACAGCGCGCGGCGCTCGGCATAGGGCATGGCCAGCAGGTCGCGGCCATCGAACAGCAAGCGCGATTGTGGATCGACCAGCGTTGTCCCGGCGGGAAGCAATCCCATGACGGCCAGCGAGCTGACCGACTTGCCGCTGCCCGACTCGCCCACCAGCGCCACCGTGCAGTTGCGCGGCACGTCGAACGAGATGCCCTTGACTGCCTCGAAAGTGTTCTTTTTATCGATGCGAAAGCGCACCCGCAGGTCGCGCACGGATAGCAGCATGTCGTGGTTGTCTGTCATGTGGCGGCCTATTTCAGTTTCGGGTCGAGCGCATCGCGCAGCGCATCGGTAAACAGCGAGAACGCCGTCACCAGCAGCGCCATGGCCGTGGCGGCGGCGGTCAGCTGCCACCACTTGCCGAGTATGAGCTCGTTCTGCGCTTCGTTAAGCATGCTGCCCCACGAGACCACGCCCACCGGCACGCCGAAACCGAGGAAGGACAAAATCACTTCCGCCTTGATGAAGCCGACCACCAGGATCGACATCTGCACCAGCGCCACGTGGCTGACATTGGGGAAGATATGCGAGAACATCTTGCGCAGGTGCGAAGCGCCGATGGCGTCGGCCGCCATCACGTACTCGCGCGCCTTGTGCTTCATGTACTCCGCGCGCATCAGGCGGTATGGGCCGGTCCAGCCGGTCAGGCCGAGGATCAGCACGATGGTCATCACGCCGCGCTGCTGCAGCACGGCGGCTACCGTCAGGATCATCAGGATCGACGGGATCGAGGTGAAGATACTGTAGAACCAGTTGAACACGTCATCGACCACCCCGCCGAAGTAACCCGACAGCGCGCCGAACACGGTACCAAGCGACACCGCCAGCAACGCCGCCACCAGCCCGACGACGATGGACGTCTCGCCGCCCTTGATGGTTTTCTTGATGACGTCATGGCCCCACTTGTCGGCGCCAAACGGCAGCGTCTCGCGGCGCGGCTCCGGCACCAGCGCCGCGCCGCCCTGGCCGCGCAACTGGGCGATGTCTTCGGCCAGCGGGTCGAACTCGTTCGGCGGCGGCCCGGCGTCAGGACCTGCCGAGCCGGCGAGGAAGGATTCCTGGGCGCCGATGAACGACGGCGGCGCATAATTGACGCCGGCTTCCTTCTCCCAGTCGGCGGCAACCAGGCCGGCCGACGACAACGCCAGCATCGCCAGGAACAGCGCCACAACGGCCAGCGCCACCATCGCCACGCGGTCGCCGCGCAGTCGTTTCCATGCGAGCGCCCACAGGCCGGGCGAGCTTGGGTGATTCCTCATTCGGCTCGTCCTTACTTGAGTTGCACGCGCGGATCGACAGCCTGGTACAGCAGGTCGGTCAGCAGGTTGAAGATCATGGTGGCGGCGGCGACGTACACGGTGATCGCCTTAATTACCGGGAAGTCGCTGCGTTCGACCGCGAGGATGACTTCGCGCCCGATGCCGGGAATGCCGAAGAAGCGTTCGAGCAGGAAGGCGCCGATCAGCAGGGCCGGCAGGTTGGCCATCACATGGGTGATGATCGGGATCGCGGCGTTGCGCAGCACGTGCACCCACATGATGCGCCGCTCCGGCAGGCCCTTGGCGCGCGCGGTGCGCACATAGTCCTGCCCTGCCTCGTCCAGGACAAAGCTGCGGTACAGGCGCAAGGTGGGCGCGATCGATACCGCAAGGCCGATCAAAATCGGCAAGGTGGCGTAGCGCAGCAGGTTCTCGCCAAGGCTGGCGCCCCAGCCCTGCACCGGGAACAGCCCAAGCTTGTAGGCCAGCCCGTACTGGAACACGATGATGTACACCAGGATGCTGATCGACATGCCGACAGTGCAGGCGACCATCACCGCGCGGTCGGTCAGCGAGCCGCGCACGAAAGCGATGGCCAGCGCCAGCGCGATGCCGAACACGGTCTCAAGGATCGTCAACGGAATCAGCACAGTCAGCGAGGGCCCCAGCCGCGTCGCCATGATGTGCGACACGCTCTCCCCGGTCGCCCATGAATTACCGAAGTCGAAGGTCAGGATCTGCTTGACAAAGATCCACAGCTGCACATGGTAAGGCTGGTCGACGCCAAGCTGGCGGCGGATGTTGGCGATCGCCTCGGCGTCCGACATCTTGCCCGCCAAAATATAGGCCGGATCGCCGCCAACCCAGTTAAAGAGCAGGAAGACCAGCAGGACGACGCCGGCCATGGTGGGCAGCATTTGCCAGAGGCGGCGCAGGATGAAAGCTAACATGATTGGTCTGCCGGTTTAGCGGAAACGACGGTGCACGCAGCTTGCACCGCAGAAAAAGCCGTAACGATAACGCAAAAAGCACGGTGCGTTGCCAAAATATCCGACCGCCGCATGCGGCCGGGCCCGCTCGAGGCGGCGAACCCGCCGGCTCAGCAATTGCTGCACCGCACTCATCCATATTGACACGCCCATGCGGGTGCTTGTTACTCTTCAATAGCGCGCTGTCATGCAACATGCATACGGCCCGATCTCGTATTTATCTCAAAAAAGCCACACTTTCGCCCTCCAAATTGGGTATGTATAGCCAAGTTTCCCCACGCATATTGCACCGCAACAAAAGTAACAGTCTTGACACTCTTTTGCATGCAAGTAGCCGTAATTTTAAAAGCAAGATGGCGTGAATTGCTTCAGGTCGTGATGCTGCAATGCAGCAGAACTCGCTTTTGCCAATCGGACAAACCGTGAAAGCGTTGTATTTTCTTAAGAAACGACAAACTTTCTACATTGACACTGACTATCGGCAGTGATTTCATTAGGCGGTTCGTAAACTGAACCATTTTTTCATCGGGGCAATGTGTAAACACGCAGGGCAGCCAAGAGAAAACCGCTCGACCAATGAATTAACAAAAGGGAGTAACACTACTATGTTGGAAAAAGCCTTATCCCGCTCGATCCGTCTGATCTGCCTGGGTGGCGTCACCCTCGGCATGTCGGCCGCGTTCGCACAGACGGCCACGCCAGAGATCCAGAAGGTCACTGTGACTGGTTCGCGCATTTCCTCGCCAAACGCGGAATCGCCATCCCCGCTGCAGGTACTGAACGCCGCCGACATCGCCCAGTCCGGCGCGACCAACCTGCAGGAACTGCTGCTCGAGAACCCAACCATGGGTACCCCTGCGATCAGCCGTACCAACTCGAACTTCTCGACCGCCAGCGCGGGCGTCGCTACCGTTGACCTGCGTAACCTCGGCATCGACCGCACCCTGGTGCTGATCAATGGCCGCCGCGTGGTTTCCGGCCTGCCAGGCTCGGCAGCAGTCGACCTGAACACCATCCCTACCGACTTCATCGAGCGCGTTGAGCTGCTGACCGGCGGCGCATCGGCAACCTACGGTTCCGACGCGGTTGCAGGCGTGGTCAACATCATCCTGAAGAAGAACTTCAACGGCGTGCTGGCCGACGCACAGATCGGCGGCAGCGAGCAGGGCGACGACGCCAAGCGCAAGCTGTCGGTCACCTTCGGCACCAGCAGCGCCGACGGCGCCAGCAACATCATGGGTCACTTCGGCTACTCGCGCCAGGGCGCGGTGTACTCGAAAGACCGCGACATCTCGGCAGTCGACCAGTATTCGACTGGCGCGCTGAGCGGCAACGTGGACGAGCTGTTCCAGGTCACCCGCCCGTTCTACTCCAGCTTTGCACCACAGGGCCGTTTCTTCCATGACACCGGAAGCTACACCTACGATGCAGCGGGCAACCCGGTCCCGTTCTCGACCAATGGCAGCGCGACCCTGCCTGCGAGCGGCTTCAACCGTTCGGAGTTCCGCACCATCGCGGTTCCGACCGAGCGCTATAACTTCGCCACCAGCGGCAACCTGGCACTGGGCGAGAACCACAGCGCCTTCTTCGAAGGTAACTACGCTTCGACCAGCGTAACCACCAAGCTCGAGCCGTTCCCGCTGGGCGCCGAGAACATTTACGTCGACGGCCAGGTACCGGCAGAACTGCTGATCAACGGCGCACTGGTACGCAACCCGATCGTCCCGCAATACCTGTACGACCGCATCAGCGACACCAACGGCGACGGCCTGCGCGACTACTACTTCTCGCGCCGCATCAGCGAAGTGGGCACCCGCGGCAGCACCGCGGAACGCGACACCTTCCGCCTGGCGTCTGGCCTGAAAGGCACGATCAAGGACTGGAACTACGAGGTGTTCGGCGTGTACGGTTCGACCAAGGAAGCCCAGAGCTCGGCCGGCCAGGTCAACGTACTGAACTTCCGTCACGCACTCGAAGCCATCCCGGGCGCCGACGGTACCCCGATGTGCGCCGATGCAACCGCGCGTTCGCAGGGCTGCGTACCGATCAACGTCTTTGGCTTTAACACCATCTCGCCAGCGGCACTGAAGTATGTCAGCGCTCCGGGCTCACTGGAAACCAAGACCACCCAGAAGATCATCGGCGCCAACATCTCCGGTGAACCGTTCCAGCTGCCAGCTGGCGGCCTCGGCGTGGCGGCCGGCTACGAGTGGCGCAAGGAATACTCGAGCAGCACGCCTGACGCACTGACCCAGGCCGGCCTGAACGCCGGCAACGCCACCCCGCCAACCGAAGGCGAGTTCTCGGTCAAGGAAGCCTACGTCGAAGCGCGCGTACCACTGCTGAAGGACCAGGCATTCGCCAAGAGCCTGAGCTTCCTGGGCGCCGTGCGCGTCGGTGACTACTCGACCGTCGGCAACACCACCAGCTGGAACGGCGGTTTCGAATGGTCGCCGGTTGCGGACGTCAAGTTCCGCGCTACCCGCGCACTGTCGACCCGTGCTCCGAACATCAACGAACTGTACTCGCCACCTAGCCAGGACTTCCCGCAAGTGGAAGACCCATGCGAAGGCGTGACGGCAACCACCCCTGGCGCACGTGCAGACGCATGCCGCGCAGCACCAGGCGTGATGGCCAACATCAACGCCAACGGCGCGTTCACGCTGAACCAGTCGGACATCCAGGGCGTCAGCGGCTTCAACCGCGGCAACCCTAACCTGGCCGAAGAAGAAGGCCGCTCGACTACCGTTGGTGTAGTCGTGACCCCGCGTTCGATCCCGATGCTGAACAAGTTCACCTTCACGGCTGACTACTTCAAGATCGACATCGAAGACGCAATCGTCAGCACCCCGCGCCAGTACGCGCTGGAGAGCTGCTACGGCGGCGGCAACACTTCGTTCTGCAACTTCATCACCCGCCGTCCAACGGCAATCGGCGCCAACAGCGCCGGTTCGCTCGAGTTCGTCGACACCGCGGTATCGAACAGCGGTGGCCTGGGTACCGAAGGCGTGGACGTGACCGTTGCATGGGCAGACAACGTCGGCCCAGGCCGTCTGAACGCGCGCCTCGCATGGACTCACCTGCTGGACGGTTATGACATCCCGCTGCCTGGCGCAGAGCGCGATCCATGGGAAGGCGAGATCGGCGCAGCCAAGAACAAGGGCTCGCTGTCGCTGGGCTACAAGTGGGGCAAGTTCAACCTGACCTCGAACACGACCTACATCGGCGAATCGGCGCTCGATAACGTGTTCCTGGCCGGCTTCGACGCGGCGCCAGGTTCGGTCAAGGTAAAAGAGAAGGTCTACAACGACTTCCAGCTGACCTACAACCTGCGCAAGGAAGTGGACCTGTACGCGGGCGTGGACAACGCCTTCAACACCAAGGCGCCACCGATCATCACTGGCCTGCCGGGCAACACCACTGGTGCTGAAACCGACGCGGGTACCTACGACCCGATCGGCCGCCGCTACTACGTCGGCCTGCGCGTGAAGATGTAATACGCCAGCCTTCGCTGCACGAAAAGCGCCCTTCGGGGCGCTTTTTTTTCGCCCGGCATTTGCCGCGCATGCATATTTTTGGTCGGATACGCACGCCGCAGCCGGCGCTTATGTCACCTTTGCACCACCCATCCTTTTTCATTATTGACAATATTTCCAGCGCACTGATTAGATGCCGGTTGCGTTTATTCGATTCATGTTTTTTATCCCTGGGAGCAAAAGCAATGATGAAACAAACAGTACTGTCGACCTCGCTGAAGACCATGTTCGCCGCCGGCTTCGTTGCCGCCGCGCCGGCCCTCGCGCAAGACATGCAGCAACAGCCGATTCAGCGCGTCGAGATCACCGGCTCATCGATCAAACGCATCCAGGCCGAAACCGCCACCCCGCTCACCATCGTCAAGGCCGAGGACTTCGTCAAGCAAGGCCTGACCTCGGCCCAGGAAGCGCTGTCGCGCATCGCCTCGAACCAGACCAGCATGGGCAGCGGCAACGCCGTGGGCGGCAATACCAGCGGCTTGCCGACGGGCGGCCAGGCCAGCGCCGACCTGCGCGGCCTCGGCGGCGACAAGACCCTGGTGCTGTTGAACGGCCGGCGCCTCGCCAACCACCCCTACGACAGCGCCAGCGTCGACCTGAACATGATCCCGATCTCCGCCCTCGAACGGGTCGAGGTGTTGCGCGACGGCGCTTCCGCCATCTACGGCACCGATGCGATCGGTGGGGTGATCAACTTCATCACCAGGCGCTCGGTCACCGCCACCACCATCACCGCCGAGGCAGTCAGGCCGCGCAAGGACGGCGCCGATGAAGAAAGGGTCAACCTGTCGACCGGCTTCGGCGACCTCGATGCCGACGGTTTCAATGTGTTCGGCGTCATCGACTGGCACAAGCAGGAGGTGCTGACCTCGCAACAGCGCGACTTCTCGCGCACCGGCATCGTGCCCTCGCGCGGCCTGTCCGTTACCAGTGGCACTACCTTCCCCGGAAACTTCTTCGACCCGGTGTCTGGCGTTGCGGGCAACCCCGGCGCCGCCACCGGCTGCCTGCCGCCCAACTCCGTTGCACGGGGCGCCATTTGCCGCCAGGACTACACCCAGCTGATCGACAACCTGCCGGCACAGGAACAACGTGCCTTGTATGCCAAGGCGTCGATGAAAGTGGCGGGCGGCCACATCGCCAGCCTCGAATACCTGCACTCGGAAAACGACGTTACCTCGCGCACCGCCCCTCCCCCGCAAACCGGCCTGATCCTGCCGGCCAGCAGTCCCTACTACCCTGGTAACGCGGGCGGGGTGCCGGCCATGCCGGGCCTGTCGGGCGCGCCGCTGCAGGTGAACTGGCGGCCGATCGAAGCGGGCCAGCGCGAGATCGATTCGGAAGGCAAGGCCGACCGCGCCGTGCTCGCGCTCGAAGGCGTGATGTCGGGTTGGGATTACAAGACCGGCCTCGCGCACTCGGTCAGCAAGTCGAGCGAAGATTTCGTCGGCGGCTATGTGCAGGACGCCTCGTTTGCGGCAGGCGTTGCCAACGGCATCCTGAATCCCTTCGGCCTGCAGGACGCCGCCGGCCGCGCCTATCTGGAAAGCACGGCGCTGCGCGGACAGGTGCAAAGTGCGAAAGTCAAAAACACCGCCTTCGACGTCACCGCCAGCCGCGAGGTCATGGCGATGGCGGGCGGCCAGCTGGCCGTCGCCGTGGGCGCCGAAGTGCGCCGCGAGGAAGCCGGCTTCGACGTCAACCAGGCGATCGCGTCGCAGGCGTCGAGTTCCGGTTTGTCAGGCTCGCTGCCCAAGAGCGGTTCGCGCAATATCCAGGCCGTGTTCGGCGAGCTGTCGATCCCGTTCATCAAGAACCTCGACGTGCAACTGGCGGCCCGCTTCGACCGCTACAACGATGTCGGCAACACCACCAATCCGAAAATCGGCGTGCGCTACCAGCCGATGCGCCAACTGCTGCTGCGCGGCTCGGCCAGCACGGGATTCCGCGCGCCGACCCTGTTCGAGAAAAATGCGCCGCCGTCGCGCAACGACACCAACGACTCGTATGACGATCCGATCCTGTGCCCCGGCGGCGTGCCGCAGCCGGGCGCGAACCCGCTGCGCGACTGCGACCTGCAACAGTTCAAGCTCCAGGGCGGCAACCCGAACCTGAAGCCGGAAAAGTCGCGCACCTACGCCGCCGGCCTGGTCATCGAGCCGATCCGCGAGCTGACGATTGCCGCCGACTACTGGCACATCAGGCTGGAGGACAAGATCGCGGCACTGCCTGAGCAGACCATCTTCGGCAACTTCGAGAAGTACCGCCACCTGTTCCTGCGCAACCCGGACGGCTCGCCCTACGCGATCGAGGACTTCCTCAACAACCTGGGCGAAGTGAAGACGGACGGCGTGGACCTCAGCGTGAACGCAAGGCTGCCGCGCAGCGGCTTGGGCGCTTTCACGCTCGGCATGGAAGGCACGTGGGTGCACAACTACGAGTACCAGAACGAGCGCGATGGCGAGTTCATCCAGAACGTCGGGCGTTACGCCGACATGGGCGCCGTGTTCCGCTGGCAGCACACGCTGACACTGGGCTGGACGATGGGCAACTGGAACGCGATGCTGGCCAACACCTACAAGTCCTCGTACGACGACCAGAACTTCGTCGAACCGGAGTTCTTCAACAAGGTGGACTCGTACAGCTTGTGGAATGTGTCGGGCAGCTATACGGGCTTCAAAGGATTGACCTTGACGGCTGGCGTGAAGAACCTGCTCGATGAAGATCCGCCATTCACCAACCAGGGCACGATGTTCCAGAAGGGGTATGACCCGCGCTACACCGATCCGGTTGGGCGCGCACTGTATCTGCGGGCCAGCTACAGCTTTTAATTGCAAAAAACGGCGGATACGGGCGTTGCCCTATCCGCCCCACGAAACCACCGGATCCGTAGGGCGGACAAGTGCGAAGCACGCCTCCGCCGATTTGACTTACTGATCCTGCCGCACACGGCGCTGGCGCACCGCCTGCGCCAGCCCTTCCAGCACCTTGACGCTGCTCTCCCAGTCGATGCAGCCGTCGGTCACCGACTGCCCATACACCAGCTCCTTGCCCGGAATCAGGTCCTGGCGTCCCGCGACCAGGTGCGACTCCACCATGACGCCCACAATGCGGTCATCGCCGCCAGCGACCTGCTGCGCAATCGACTCGCACACCGGCACCTGGTTCTCCGGCTTTTTCGAGCTGTTCGCATGCGACGCGTCGATCATCAGGCGCGATGCCAGGCCCTGCGCCGCAATCTGCTGGCAGGCCTGCTCCACGCTGGCCGCATCGTAGTTCGGCGCCTTGCCGCCACGCAGGATGATGTGGCAGTCCTCATTGCCGTTGGTTGACACGATCGCCGAGTGGCCGCCCTTGGTCACCGACAAGAAGTGGTGCGGCTGCGACGCCGCCTTGATCGCCTCGACAGCAATCTTGATATTGCCATCGGTACCGTTCTTGAATCCCACCGGGCACGACAGGCCCGACGCCAGCTCACGGTGGACCTGCGACTCGGTGGTGCGCGCGCCGATCGCGCCCCAGCTGATCAGGTCGGCGATGTACTGCGGGCTGATCACGTCGAGGAATTCGGTGCCCGCAGGCAGGCCCAGCTCATTGATGTCGCGCAGCAGTTCGCGGGCCATGCGCAGGCCGTCGTTGATGCGGAAACTGTTGTCCATGTACGGGTCGTTGATCAGGCCCTTCCAGCCCACCGTCGTGCGCGGCTTTTCGAAGTACACGCGCATCACGATTTCCAGCTCGCCCTTGAAACGGTCGCGCTCGCCCGCGAGGCGGCGCGCGTACTCCATCGCCGCCTTGGTGTCGTGGATCGAACATGGGCCGATCACGACCATCAGGCGGTCGTCCTGGCCGTGCAGGATGCGATGCAAGGCGATGCGCGCGCTGGCGGCGGTCTGCTCGGCAATGCCAGCGCACGGAAACTCGCGGATCAGGTGCGCAGGCGGTACTAGTTCCTTCATTTCGCGGATGCGCAAGTCGTCGGTACGTGGCATGGTGTTCTCCGTAGTCAGTTCGATTGGATGATGGAATAAAAAAAACCGCCATCGCTGGCGGTTTTCAGAATTTGCTGGGGATCTCGTTGTTGCTACGTGAACCGGCCGCTACTCCACCGCCTGAAGGCTGGAATGGCTAAAGTAAAAGTGGCCGGTAAAGAAAGCAATGTAGCGCATGTCGGATCCCAAAGGGTTTGGACGACTATAAACCGATTGCGTGCGAATTGGCAAGCCTTTTTGCGGCGCGCCTGCTTGCAGCGCGCCTGATGCCGCCGCCTTTTCCGGCCACTCGGTTGCGGCCTCCCCACACTTGGGCCGCTAAGGCCGCTAACCTTGATCCGCATCAGCCGTGCCGCCGGGACGGGTGCAAAACTCGGATCACCTGGCCCCCTGCCCGGCCCTGCTGTTGATCAAATCGCTTGCATGTTTCTCCTCGGATTTGTTGACCAAACTCAACAAGGCAAGCACAACAATCGGCACAGGCGTCACTCATCCGTTCCCTGGAGCTCATAAATGAAAGAAACAGTCCTGTCACGTCTACTCCGCCCCTTGTTTGCCGGCGGAAGCGCGCTCGGCCTTGCTGCCCTGGTCCTGCCAGTGCATGCGCAACAGGCCCAACCCACCGGACCGATCGCCCGCGTCGAGGTCACCGGCACCCTGATCCGGCGCGCGGAAGCCGAAACCTCATCGTCGGTGCTGACCCTGAACCGCGCCGACATCGAGCGCTCGGGCAAGACCACCGTCGCTGAACTGTTGCAGACGCTGGCGGTCGACAACCAGGGATCGGTGCCGATGAGCTTCGGCAGCGGCTTCGCGGCGGGCGCCTCGGGCATCTCGCTGCGCGGCCTGGGCGCCGCCTCCACCCTGGTCTTGATCAACGGCCGCCGCGTGGCGCCGTACGGCCTGGCCGACGACGGCCAGAAAATGTTCGCCGACCTGAACATCATTCCATCCGAAGCCATCGAACGGGTCGAGGTGCTCAAGACCGGCGCCTCGTCGCTGTATGGCTCGGACGCGATCGCCGGCGTGGTCAACGTTATTCTGCGGCGCGACTTTACCGGCACCAGCGCGCGCGCCAGCTACGGCCAGTCCGAGGAGGGCGACGGCAACGACACCGTGGTCGCTGTCGCCCACGGTTTCGGCGACATCGACAACGACCGCTTCAACGTGCTGATGAGCCTTGAATACGGCAAGCGCGACGAGATCTGGTACCGCGACCGCGCCGACCGCGGCCACATCGGCCGGGTCGACCTGCGCAACTGGGGCTACAGCGCGCAGCAGGCGCTGGGGGGCACCGGCGCGATCATCGACACCAACCTGGCCGGCAGCGCCATCAACGGCAACGTGCGCAACCCGGCCACCCTCGAGTACCACAACCGCGGCAACCTCGGTCCCGGCACCGGCTTCACCCGCCTGTTCCCGGCCGCGGCCTGCCCGAACTTCACCAGCCATCCGCAAGGCGACCCGCTGGGCGGCTGCCTGATCGACAGCACGCTGGTGTATAACCAGATCCAGCCCAGCCAGGAACGCCTCAACTTCTTCGCGCGCGGCACCATGCAGCTCAACCCGACCTGGCAGGTCTACGGCGAACTGAACCTCTACAACAGCGAATCGGAGTCGTTCACCACGCCCTCCGGCGTCAACGCCAACGTCGGCTTCCCCGGCGGACCGGTCAGCAATGCCGCGGTCGCCCTCGGCGCCGCGCATCCCGACAACCCGTACTTCGGCAGCGCCGCGCGGCTGCGCTACCTGGCCGCCGATGTGGGCCCGCGCGGCAGCAGCATCGAGTCCGATTTCATCCGTTTCGTCGCCGGCGCGAAAGGACAGGTCGCCGGCTGGGAGATCGACACCGGCCTGCTGTTCTCGCAGAACGAGGTCTCCAACGAGCGCACCGGCTTCCTCCAGCGCGACGTCGCCTTCGCCCTGCTCAACCCGACCCTGGCCAACATGGCGGCGGCGGCCCAGAATCCGGCTTACCTCGGGCTGCCGCAGGGCACGATCTGGCGCATTGCAGAGAACGCCGGACTGAACTCGCCGGCCATGTATGCCGCACTGTCGCCGACGATCTCCAACGACGCCAGGACGCGCGTGGCGCAGATCGACCTGAAAGGCACGCGCGACTTCGGCCAGCTGGCCGGCGGGCCGATCGGCGTGGCGGTAGGCGGCGAGTTCCGGCGCGAGGAAGCCAGGCTCGAACCGACTTCCGGTACCGAGCGCGGCAACATCATCGGCCTCGGTTATTCCGCCTACGACGGCGCCCGCAACGTGGGCGCGCTGTACGCCGAGGTGCTCGCCCCGGTCCACAAGACGGTGGAACTGTCGGCCGCGCTGCGCGGCGACCATTACAGCGACGCCGGCGACTCGTACACCCCGAAATTCGGTTTCAAGTGGTCGCCCGTCAAGTCCTTTGCGGCACGCGGCACCTACGCGCGCGGCTTCCGCGCCCCGAGCACGGCGGAAAACGGCGTCGGCGGCCTGGCGGCCTTCTCCACCGCGACCGACCCGCTGCGCTGTGGCCTGGGTGTGGAATCGGCCTGCGACCCGGCCAGCGTGGCGATCATCACCTCGCCCAACCCGGCACTGAGCCCGGAGAAGGCGCGCACCATCAACCTCGGCGTGATATGGGATCCCTACCCGCGCACCAACATCGCCGTTGACGTCTGGGAGATCAAGCGCAAGAACGAGATCAACCAGGAGCAGATCGACGCGGCGATTGCCGGCGGCCGGGTGGCGCGCGACCCGACCACTGCCGATCCTGGCATTCCGGGCGACCCGGGCCAGATCACCGCGGTACTTGCCAGCTACGTCAATTCCGCGCAGAGCGAGGTGCGTGGCGTGGACGTGGAATTCCGCCAGGGCTTCAGCGTGGGCAGGGTCAGCGGCTTCGTGCTCGATACCAAGTGGACGCACCTGTTCAGGTGGCTGCGCACCGAGCAGGACGGCACGTCGCGCGACTTCGCCGGCACGCACGGCAACTGCGACGTCACCAACTGCATTGGTACGCCGGACGACCGGGTCAACTTCCGGCTGTCGTGGGAGCGTGATGTATGGAAGGTATCGGCCAACCTCAACTTCCGCGGCAACCTGAAGAACACCTTCTTTGAAAATGATCCGGAAGGATGCGCCAGCCATTTTGCCAACGGTGAAGACGCGCCGACGGGTTGCGAGCTGCCGTCCTTTACCACTGTGGACCTGACCTTGCGCTGGATGGCGATGCCGAAGCTGGAGGTGTTCGGATCGGTGCAGAACCTGTTCGACGAGATCGCGCCGCTCGACCCGCTGACGTACGGCGCGCAGGCGTTCAACCCGCTGGACACGCAGGGGGCGATCGGCCGGTTCTTTAACGTGGGGGTGAGGTACAGGTTCTGATGCGGCGCCAGGCCACGCTCGTCGTTCCCGCGAAAGCGGGAACCCATACAGCGATGCCAGAGCCGCGTCGGCATGGGTTCCCGCCTCCGCGGGAACGACGGTGATTCAGGCCGTGCCGCCTACCGTCACTTCTTCAATGCGCAAGGTCGGCTGGCCCACGCCCACCGGCACGCTCTGCCCTTCTTTGCCGCACACGCCAACGCCTGAATCAAGGCGCATGTCGTTGCCGATCATCGATACGCGGTTGAGCACGTCCGGGCCATTGCCGATCAGGGTCGCGCCCTTGACCGGATAGGTGACCTTGCCATTCTCGATCATGTACGCTTCGCTGGCCGAGAACACGAACTTGCCGTTGGTGATATCCACCTGGCCGCCGCCGAAGTTGACGGCGTACAGGCCATTCTTGACCGACGCCAGGATCTCCTCAGGGTCCTTGTCGCCGCCGAGCATGTAGGTATTGGTCATGCGCGGCATCGGCAGGTGCGCGAACGATTCGCGCCGCGCGTTGCCGGTGATCGGCATTTTCATCAGGCGCGCGTTCATCGTGTCCTGGATGTAGCCGCGCAAAATGCCGTCTTCGATCAGGGTGGTGCACTGGGTCGGATTGCCTTCGTCGTCCATGTTCAGCGAGCCGCGGCGGTCCGCCAGCGTGCCATCGTCCACCACCGTCACGCCCTTGGCCGCCACACGTTCACCGATACGTCCGGAGAACGTCGACGAGCCCTTGCGGTTGAAGTCGCCTTCGAGGCCGTGGCCGATCGCTTCGTGCAGCAGCACGCCAGGCCAGCCCGGGCCGAGCACGATGGTCATCGGGCCGGCCGGCGCCGGACGCGCGTCGAGGTTGACGACCGCCGACTTGACCGCTTCGGTGGCGTAGGTGTCGAGCACGGCATCGGTAAAGTAGCCGTAGTCGTAGCGCCCGCCGCCACCCGAGGAACCGGTTTCGCGGCGGCCGTTCTGTTCGACGATCACCGTCACCGACACACGCACCAGCGGACGAATGTCTGCCGCCAGCACGCCGTCGCTGCGCGCAACGAGCACCACGTCGTATTCGCCGGCCAGGCCCGCCATCACCTGCACGACGCGCGGATCTTTGGCGCGCGCCATTTTTTCAACCCGTTCGAGCAGCTTGACCTTGGCGGTCGCATCCAGCGATGCCAGCGGGTCGTTGGGCAGGTACAGCGAGCGGCCGCCCTGCTGGGTCATGCCGCCTGCCACCTTGATCTTGCCCGAACCTGCGCGCGCGATCGTGCGCGTCGCGGCGGCCGCGTCCAGCAACGCGCTTTCCGAGATTTCATCCGAGTACGAGAACGCCGTCTTGTCGCCCGAGATCGCGCGCACGCCGACGCCCTGGTCGATCGAGAAGCTGCCGGTCTTGACGATGCCTTCTTCCAGGCTCCAGCCTTCGCTCTTGGTGAACTGGAAGTACAAGTCGGCGTAGTCGACCTTGTGCGTGAACATCGTGCCCAGGGTCGTGAGGATCTTGCCTTCGTCCAGGCCGAACGGCGTCAGCAGCACATCGCGCGCGACTGCCAGGGAGGAGAGATTGGGTTCGAATGGTTTCATTGTGCGGGTCTTTCGCTTAAGTAGCGGCCATTGTGCCACAAGCAGATTTTTTACATTGCCTCACATCTTGCGATGCTTGAGCGCTGGCAAGCTTTCGCGGACGCTGGCGAGGTAAGCCAGGTCGATATCGCCTTCGATCACGCCTTCGCCCTCGTTCAGCACGGCTTTGACTTCGCCCCAGGGATCGACCAGCATGCTGTGGCCGAAGGTGCGGCGGCCATTGGCGTGGGTGCCGCCCTGGGCCGAGGCCAGCACGTAGCACTGGTTTTCGATGGCGCGGGCGCGCAGCAGGACTTCCCAGTGCGCCATACCGGTGGTGTGGGTGAACGCGGCCGGGACCACGATCAGCACGCAGTCGCCCATCGCGCGGTAGAGCTCGGGGAAGCGCAGGTCGTAGCAGACCGACAGGCCGACCCGGCCAAACGGCGCTTCGAAGGTGCCGACCGATCCGCCAGGCACGATGGTGCGCGCTTCGTCATAGGATTCCTTGCCCTTGGTAAAGCCGAATAGGTGGATCTTGTCGTAACGGCTCACCGGTTTGCCGTCCGGACCGTACACCAGGGTGGTATTCATCACCCTGGTGGCGTCCGGCGACACCAGCGGCAAGGTGCCGCCGATCAGCCAGATCCCATGTTCCTTGGCCGTTTCCGCCATGAAATCCTGGATCGGCCCATTGCCAGGCTGTTCGGCGTGCGACACCTTGTCGGCGTCCGACATGCCCATGATCGGCCAGTATTCCGGCAAGGTCACCAGCTCGGCGCCGCCGGCGGCCGCCTCGGCAACGAGCCGGCGCGCGGTGGCGATGTTCTCTGGAACGCTGGGCGTGGATACCATCTGTACTGCAGCAACCTTGCTCATTTTTTCTCCGCCTTCGGTGGGGCCGCCGGGACCGCCGGCTTCGGCGCGCCCAGCCGCTTGATGACGGGCGATTTCCACGGACCGGTAATCTGCATCTCGTAGGTCAGCGCCTTCATCACGGGTGCGCGCAGGAAAAGCTGGGCCAGGAAACTGCCGATCCCGACCACGGGATTGACCGCCAGCGCATACACCAGCGGCCCGGTACCCAGGTTAAACTCAGGGATAACGACCACATGGAGATTGGTCGACTCGTTTGCAATATCGGCAGTGCCGTCCATCAACACCGTGGCGGCGACGCCCCACATTTTCAGGTTATCGGTCCGCAGCAAGCCCTTGCTGATGATGGCGTCGGCGCTGATGCCGTCAAATGCGAGGCCTTCCGAAAACACATCCTTGAAATCGAGCTTGAGCAGGCGCGGCAGCGCTTGCAGGCTGAGCACGCCGAGCAGCTTGGCCGCACCCGGGTCCTGCTTCAAAAACTGGCCCGACTCGACATCGAGGTTGACCTGGCCCGACAGCGTCGGGATGTCGAGCGCATAAGGCAGCCCGTTCCAGGCGATATCGCCGCTCAGTTTGCCCTTGCCGCGGCGTAGCGTTTCGGGGAAGCCGAACCGGTCGAGCAGCTTGCCGGCATCGGCGATGTCGATGACGAAGTTCAGGCTGGTGCTGCTCTTGCCGTCCTTGGTCAGCCACTTGCCCGTGCCGCTCAGCCTGCCGTCAGGATTGGTCAAGGTCAGTTTATTGACCCGCCACTCGCGCCCGGCCAGCGCCTGCGCGTTGCTGGCCAGCAGTTCCAGCCTGCCCAGTTGTTTGTTGAACAGTTCGAAGCGCTCGGCGACGATATCCAGGCCCGGAATGCTGGCCGCGGCGCCGCGGTCGGCCTCCAGCAGGCTCTTGACTTCCTCGGCGGCCGATTCCGGAATCACCAGCGAGGCCAGCCGCGCGGTGACCTTGCCCAGGCCCTGGCCGGTCGCCGACTCGGCCCAGGTGACGTGGCCGGACACCTGGCGCGAGTCGATGCTGGCTTGCCAGGTATCGTTCTGGTGCGAGGCGCCGACCACCACTTCGGCCAGCTTGCGGTCGCCAATGATCAGTTCATTGGCGCGCGCCGCCATCACGTCAGGAATGATGTAGCTCGACAGGTTAAGCCCGCCGCTTGCCGCCGGGTCGGCGCGTTCCGGTTTCGGCCCGCCGATGCTCCTGCTGATGGCGATCCACTGGTCCACGTTCAGCGACTTCATGCTGACATTGATCATTACCCCGCTGTCGGGTTCGGGGGCGGGTGTGTTGACGCCGATGCCGCCACGCAGCACCCGCCACGGTTCCCTGCCCTGCCGCTGGCGCTCGTAGCGCGCGGCAATCGCCGTACCCAGCGACAGGCGGATGTCGTCGCGCGAAATGCCGCCGTCGGCGCCGGGCGCGCCGTTCATCACAAAACGCAGCGGCAGCGGATCGGCTTCCGCCTTGCGCAGCGGCGAAGGGAAATCGAGTCCCAGTCCCGCCAGGGTCGAGTCAACCGTCACCTGTACCTTGCGGTCGCGCACCTCGACCGCGCCGCTGTAGCGCGTGCTGCCCGACAGGTAGCCGGCCAGGCGCTGCATCGCCGCCGACGGGAAGGTCTTGCGCACGCCCTCGGCGGACAAGGCGCCGCCCAGCTTGATCACGATCGCGCCGTCGCGCTGGGTGCCCCCGGTCAGGGACAGGGGGCCGCCGACAAAGCTGCCGCCCACGCCCGACAGGTTGACCCCGCGCTCCCAGAACTCGATCTTGCCGATCGCCGCCCGCACCGGCGGCATGTCGTCGAACAGGACCACATCGTTGTTCATCAGCTGCAGGCTGCCCTGCACCTTGGCGTCAGGCAGGTGGGACAGCGGCAGCAGCAGTTTCAGGCCCAGTTTCGCATTGCCGGTGGCGCGCGTGTCGTCGGTAAAGTGGCCGATCCATCCGGCCACAGGGCTCGCCGCCACGTAACGCAAGAACTCCTGCATCGGGCCTGCGGCGCTGCCGTCGATCTCCAGCAGCTTGTCAGGCGCTGCGAGGTCGGCGATCACTGCCTTGACGTTGGCCAGGCCCACGCCCAGCGTGGCGGCGCGTTCTGCGCGAATTTCCATGCGCGCGCGCTCGAACACGAAGCTGCCGTCGATGCGTTCGGCCTGCGGCCACAGGGGCGCCACGCCATCGGGCGCGTGCAGGCTGGGCGAGTAATTGAGCTTGCCGTCGGCGATGCGGCCGGCCACGCGGAACTCGCCGCGCGCGCGTTCGGCCGCGTTACGGGCGCGGAACGGGAACTGCGACAGCTCGCCGCGCAAGGTCAGCGCGACATCGTGGGCGGTGCCGCCTTCGAGCGCGCCGACCAGCCAGTCGCGCAGGTGCGGAGGTGTTTGCAGCGGCAGGTAGTCGCCAATCCGGTTCAGTTCGAATCCATCGAGCTTGCCCTTGAAGTCGACCGTGCCCAGCGCCTTGCCCGGCACGCCGGCCAGCGGGCGCAGGTGGGTGCCCGACAGCGAGCCTGTCAGCGATCCCTGCACGAAGTCCATCTTGTCGACTTCAACCCGCAGGCGGTCCTGGCCTTCGAACGACCAGCGCGCTTTCATGTCCAGCTGGTCGAAGCGCATTTCCGGTTTGGCAAACCATGCCGGCAGGTGCAGCACGGTGCCTTGCGAATCGAGGTTGATGGTGCCGCCCTTGTCGCTGGCGTCAATGGTCCCGGTCAGCTTGTCAAAGCCCGGGATCGCAGGGGCCGCCGCCACGCCAGGCGAGGCCGCCGTCTTTGGCCGGGCCAGCCGCGCGGCCTGCGGCTTCAGGCCCAGGTTGACCATGCGCGCCTTGATGCGGTAGCTGCTGATGTCGGGGTACTGGCCCTGCCACTGCGCCGACAGGTTCTCGACCCGGCCGCGCGGGCCGAAGTCGGACAGCATCGCGCGCTGGGTATCGGTCAGCGGCAGTTGCGTGCCCACCGCGGCCAGGGTGGCCAGGTCGAGCGTGCGGGCACTGACAGTGATGGTTTCCGGCTTGCCCTTTTTTGCAGGGACGAAGGTTTCGCTGATGCTGGTGGCCGGCAGGGTCAGGCCGTCGGCGGTTTCGACCGAAAAGCCGGTCAGGCTGGCGGTGTGGCCATGCGCGCCGAAGGTCGGCTTGCCGGTCGCCGCGCCGCGCGGGATGGTCTCGCTCGCGGAAATGCGCCCGCTGACCCGCTTGAGCGCCAGCGGCGGCAAGGTCTTGCGCAGGCGCGCATCGACATCGACCAGCCCGACGTCGGCGGTAAAGCCGGCCAGGCGCGCGTGGTCCAGGGTCAGCCAGGCGCGCACGGATCCCTTGCCGCCGCTGACTTCGAACGGGTAATCGACGTACGGCTTCCAGCCCGCCAGGTCGGTCTGGCGCACGTCCGCATACAGTTCGCCGGTCCACTGTCGCGGGTCGGCGATGCGGCGCGCAAAGCGCGGGTGCGAGAACGCGGCGCGGATGTCGATCGGCTGCGCCAGGCTGGCCGGCGGCGTCGCGCGCAGGCCGAAGCGGTGCTCGGTCCAGCGGTTCGCCAGCAGCATGCTAACGTTAGACAGCGCCAGCGTGGGCGCGCCGCGCTTCTCGTCGGTCCAGTTGACCTTGCCCTCGCGGATCACGATCTCGCGCTGCTTGAAGGCCCAGTCGCCGCTGTCGGTGTCGCCCGGCCCTTCGGCCAGCAGCACCCCGGCCACATACAGCTTGCCGTCGGCGGTGCGGCGCACGTCCAGCTCGGGGCGGATGATTTCAAGCGACTGGAAGCGCAGGTCGGCGGCCGGCACGCTCCACCACGATACCGTGGCCGAGACGCTCGGCAGCGCCAGCACCTGGCGCCCTTGCGCGTCGCGCAGCGTGACGTCGCCGAGGAAGAAGTTGGGGCGCAGCCCGCGCCACGACGCGTAGATGCGCGCGATCGACACCTGGTTGCCCAGCGCGCGGCTGGCGGCCCGTTCGATGTCGTCCTTGTAGTAATCGATGTTCGGCAGGATCGCGTAGCGCAGGAACAGGAAGACGATGGTAAACGCGAAGTAGACCAGCAACACCAGCTTGATGGTGAACCCCAGCACATGGTGGCTGGCCTGGTTGCAGACGCGATAAGCCGCACGGAGGCGGCGCCAGCGTTCCGCGATTGGTACGTGCGCTGGAGCGTTGTCGTGTTCGCGGTTCTGCATCAATAAGCTAATAAAAGGGCTCGCCGTGTTTTGTCTGGGAAATAAGAGAGCGCTTGCATCAATGCCGTTGCCTACCTTACCATCGACCTGTCCTGTACAGGTGCGCGGCCCAATTCTACCTTATAGAGGCCCCTCCATAGCCGCACTTTAACTCTTCCTTACATTCCTATGAGCAACCCTTCCCTGGTGTCCGAATCGCGCTTCTATCAACGCTGGATCGCCGCCGATCCGGGACGCAGCGCCAGGATCGGGGAAATCATCGGCCAGCCCCTGTGCCGGCTCGACCTGGACCAGCAGCTGGCCATCGAACTGGCCGCCGGCATCCCCCTGCCGCGCGCCATGCGGCGCTTGCGCAACCTGCTGGTCTGCGGCCTGATCCAGCGCGACCTGGAAGGCCAGGCCGACCTGGCCGAGGTGGTCGAGACCATGACCGCGCTGGCCGATTTCGCCATTCGCACCCACTTGGACGCCATCATGCAAGAAATGGTTGCCAGCCACGGGCAACCGGTCGGCCATGAATCCGGGCGGCCGCAGCAGATGATGGTGTTGGCGATGGGCAAGCAAGGCGGGGGCGAGCTGAATGTGTCGTCGGACATCGACCTGATCTTCGTCTATCCGGAGGACGGCGAAACCGCGCTCACCCTGCCCGACCAGCGCCAGCTGTCGAACCATGAGTTTTTCAACCGGCTGGGCAAGAAGCTGATCGCGGCGATCTCGGAAATCATCGAGGACGGCTACACCTTCAGGGTCGACATGGCGCTGCGCCCGAACGGCGCGTCGGGGGCGCTGGTAGCCAGCCTGAACATGGTCGAGGAATACCTGATCGTGCAGGGCCGCGAATGGGAACGCTACGCCTGGGTGAAGGCGCGCGCGGTGACCGGCGCGCAGGAAGACATCGACGCGCTCGACGCCGTGGTGCGCCCGTTTGTCTACAGGCGCTACCTCGACTTCGGCGTGATCGACGCGATCCGCAACATGCACGCCCAGATCCGCGCCGAGGTGAACCGCCAGGAACGCCTCCACCCCGACCGCAGCAACAACGTCAAGCTGGGGCGCGGCGGCATCCGCGAGATCGAATTCCTGGCGCAGGTGTTCCAGCTGATCCGCGGCGGGCGCGACGCCACCCTGCGCGACCGTTCCACCCGCGCCACCTTGCGCATGCTGGCCGATAAGGAGCTGATGGCGGCCGACACGGCCGCGCGCCTGCTCGGCTCCTACAACTTCCTGCGCAACCTCGAACACCGCCTGCAGTACCTCGACGACGCCCAGACCCACACCCTGCCCGCGCGCGACGAAGACCGGGCGGCGGTGGCGCGCATGATGCGCCTGCCCGACGTCGCCACCCTGCTCGAGCGGCTCGACGAACACCGCGCCTTCGTGGCCAGCCAGTTCGACGCCATCTTCAGCGACAAGAGCGACGATGCGGCCGAGCCGGCACACGAGCCGATCGACCTCGAAAGCCTCGAATCGGTCGAAGCGCGCCTGGCCACGCTGGGCTTCGACGACCCGGCGCAGGACGCCCGCCGGCTGGTCAACACCTGGAAAAGCCCGCGCGTGCAGGCGATGGCCGACAGCAGCCGCACCCGCATGCTGGCCCTGGTGACGGCGGCCCTGCCGCTGGTGGCCAACGCCGCCATCGAAGCGGGCAGCGGCAGCGCCGGCGCCACGCTCGGGCGCCTGCTCGACTTCTTCGACGCCATCGCGCGCCGCTCGGCCTACCTGTCGCTGCTGACGGAGTACCCGCACACCCTCAAGCGGGTGGTCGACATGATGCACGCCAGCGGCTGGGCGGCGACCTTCCTGACCAGCCACCCGGTACTGCTCGACGAACTGCTGGACGACCATGCGCGCGAAGCGGTGCCCGACTACCAGGCGCTCGCAGCGGAACTGCGCGAGCAGCTCGGCACGGCCGCCGGCGACACCGAGCGCCAGATGGACCTGCTGCGCGAAGCGCACCACGCCTACATGTTCCGCCTGCTGGCGCAGGACCTGGCCGGGCTGCTCACCGTCGAACGGCTGGCCGACTTCCTGTCCGCGCTGGCCGACACCATCGTCGCCGCGACCATCCCGGCGGTGTGGGAGACGATCGCCACGCGCCACATCGAGGTGCCGAAATTCGCCGTCATCGCCTACGGCAAGCTGGGCGGCAAGGAACTGGGCTACGTCTCGGACCTCGACGTGATCTTCCTGTTCGAGGACGACGACCAGGAGGCCCCGTTCAACTACGCCAAGCTGGCGCAGCGCTTCATCACCTGGATGACGGCGACCACGCCGGCCGGGATCCTGTTCGACATCGACACGGCGCTGCGTCCCGACGGGGCAAGCGGCATGCTGGTGTCATCGGTTGCCTCGTTCGAGCGCTACCAGCGCAATTCGGCCTGGCTCTGGGAGCACCAGGCGCTGACCCGGGCGCGCTTCTGCGCCGGCGACGCGGCGCTCGGCGCGCGCTTCGAAGCGATCCGCGACAGCGTGCTGCGGATCGACCGCAGCGCCAAACTCGACGAGCTGAGGGACGAAGTGCTCAAGATGCGCAAGCGAATGCGCGACGCGCACCCGAACCGCACCACCCTGTTCGACCTGAAGCACGATGCGGGCGGCATGATCGATATCGAGTTCATGGTGCAGTACCTGGTGCTGCGGTATGCGGCGGCGCATCCGGGACTGACGCTCAACACCGGCAACATCGCGCTGCTGCGGCTGTGCGGCGAGCTGGGGTTGATCGAACCGGTGCTGGCCGGGGAAGTCGGCGATGCGTACCGGCTGATGCGCAAGCTGCAGCACCAGCAGCGCTTGCAGGGCCGCGACAACGCCAGGGTCGAGCAGGCGCGCGTGGCGCCGCATGCGGCCAAGGCGCAGCAGCTGTGGCGGCAGGTATTCGGCGTTTGAACGCCCTCGTGCTGTCGGGCGGATGCGCGCAGGCCGCTGTGAGAAGGCGAAAAAAAAGCTCTGTCACGGTTAGGTATGGAATTGAGCACGTCGTGCCCGCCACTGGCGGACCCGACTTCCCGCGAAAGCGGGAACCCATACTATGTATGCGCTAGAGGTCGAATCGCTTTACTACTGATCGTCTTCAGTATGGGTTCCCGCGTGCGCGGGAACGACGAGGGTGCAGCGCTTCCACACTTAACGGTGACATAGCCAAAAAAAACCGGCGCAAGCGCCGGTTCCTGGACAGCTGCACGGTGAAGCGATTACTTCGCGTTCATCAGCGCCACGGTGGTGTCGAGCATGCGGTTCGAGAAGCCCCATTCGTTGTCGTACCACGACGATACCTTGACCAGGCGGCCCGACACCTTGGTCAGGGTCGAGTCGAAGTTCGACGATGCCGGGTTGTGGTTGAAGTCGATCGATACCAGCGGCTCGGTCTGGTAAGTCAGGATGCCTTCCAGCGCGCCCTTGGCAGCGGCGGCCTTCATCAGCTCATTGACTTCTTCGACCGTCGTATCGCGCTTGGCGATGAAGGTCAGGTCGACCAGCGACACGTTGATGGTCGGTACGCGGATCGCGAAACCGTCCAGCTTGCCGTTCAGCTCAGGCAGCACCAGGCCAACCGCGGCGGCGGCGCCGGTCTTGGTCGGGATCATGCTCTGGGTCGCCGAACGGGCGCGGCGCAGGTCTTCATGCATCACGTCCGACAGCACCTGGTCGTTGGTGTAGGCGTGCACGGTGGTCATCAGGCCGGTTTCGATGCCGATCGCGTCGTTGAGCGGCTTGACCAGCGGGGCCAGGCAGTTGGTGGTGCACGATGCGTTCGAGATCACGGTGTCGGTCGACTTCAGCACGTCCTGGTTGACGCCGAACACGATGGTCGCGTCGACATCCTTGCCGCCTGGCGCCGAGATGATGACTTTCTTGGCGCCGCCCTTCAGGTGGGCCGAAGCCTTTTCCTTGGTGGTGAAAAAGCCGGTGCACTCGAGCACGACGTCAACGCCCAGCTCGCCCCATGGGATTTCAGCCGGGTTGCGCTGCGCGAATACGCGGATCGGATCGCCGTTGACGATCATGTTGTCGCCTTCGACGGTCACGGTGCCTGGGAACTTGCCGTGCGCGGTGTCGTAGCGGGTCAGGTGGGCGTTCGACTTGGCGTCGCCCAGGTCGTTGATCGCCACGATCTGGATGTCCTGCTTTTTGCCGCCTTCATAGAACGCGCGCAGCACATTGCGGCCGATGCGGCCATAACCGTTGATTGCTACTTTGATCGTCATACTCTACTCCTGATGAAAAGAAAAGAAGGGCGAGGTGCGGGCGCCTCATGGCGCCCGCGCACTACAGGCAGACTTAGGCGGCCAGTACCAGCTTGGCCTTGGCAACCACGTTGTCGACGGTGAACCCGAAGTGCTTGAACAGCACCGGCGCCGGAGCCGATTCGCCGAAAGTGTCGATACCCACCACGGCGCCTTCGAGGCCCACGTATTTATACCAAAAATCGGTGACGCCGGCTTCAATGGCCACACGCGGGATGCCGCGCGTCAAAACGCTGGCCTTGTAGGCGGCGTCCTGGCGGTCGAACACGTCGGTCGACGGCATCGACACCACGCGCACGCCGGTGCCTTCGGCTTCCAGCACGGCGGCGGCCTTGAGCGCCAGTTCGATTTCCGAACCGGTGGCGATCAGGATCACTTTGGCGTTGGCGGCGTCGCGCAGCACGTAGCCGCCGCGCGCGATGTTGGCGACCTGCTCGGCGCTGCGTTCGACGAACGGCAGGTTCTGGCGCGAGAAGATCAGGGTTGCCGGGCCGTCCTTGCGCTGGACTGCCGCGCCCCATGCCACCATCGATTCGGTGGTGTCGCATGGACGCCAGTTGTCCAGGTTAGGAATCAGGCGCAGCGACGAAACGTGCTCGACCGACTGGTGGGTCGGGCCGTCTTCGCCCAGGCCGATCGAGTCGTGGGTGAACACGAACACCGAACGCAGCTTCATCAGGGCAGCCATGCGCAGCGCGTTGCGGCTGTAGTCCGAGAAGGTCAGGAAGGTCGCGCCGAACGGGATGTAGCCGCCGTGCAGGGCCACGCCGTTCATGATCGCGGCCATGCCGAACTCGCGCACGCCGTAGTTGATGTGGTTGCCTGGCTGGCCGGAACGGACGGCGACGATCTCTTTCCAGTTGGTCAGGTTCGAGCCGGTCAGGTCGGCCGAGCCGCCCAGGAATTCCGGCAGCGCAGGGGCCAGCGCCTGGATCGCGTTCTGGCTCGCCTTGCGGGTGGCGATGGTTTCTTTCTTGTCGACGGTTGCCGCGATCGCCTGGTCCAGCACCTGCTGGAAGTTGGCCGGCAGGTCGCCCTTCATGCGGCGCTCGAGTTCGGCAGCCAGCTCAGGGAATTGCGCGCGGTAGCCTTCGAACTTGGCGTTCCAGTCGCCTTCGAACGCGGCGCCCTGCTCTTTTGCGTCCCATGCTTCGTAGATCGGCGCCGGAATATCGAATGGCACTGCATCCCATACCAGGTGCTCGCGCACTGCCGCGCATTCGGCGTCGCCCAGCGCCGCGCCGTGGACCTTGTCGCCGCCCTGCAGGTTTGGCGAGCCCTTGCCGATGATGGTCTTGCAGCAGATCAGGGTCGGCTTGTCCGACAGCTTTGCCTGCGCGATGGCCGCGTCGACCGCCGCCACGTCATGGCCGTCGACGTTCGGGATCACGTTCCAGTTGTAGGATTCGAAGCGCTTCGGCGTGTCGTCGGTGAACCAGCCTTCGACCTTGCCGTCGATCGAGATGCCGTTGTCGTCGTACAGGAAGATCAGTTTTTTCAGGCCCAGGGTGCCGGCCAGCGAGCATACTTCGTGCGAGATGCCTTCCA
This sequence comes from Massilia agrisoli, assembly GCF_020831365.1. GTDB lineage: Bacteria > Pseudomonadota > Gammaproteobacteria > Burkholderiales > Burkholderiaceae_D > Telluria_A > Telluria_A agrisoli. The sequence goes on along the minus strand of NZ_JAJHPV010000004.1, from coordinate 296,489 downwards.
TCAGGCAGCCGTCGCCGAGGAATGCATAGGTGTAGTGGTCGACCACGTCGTAGCCAGGCTTGTTGAACTCGGCAGCGAGCAGCCACTCCGACAGCGCCATGCCGACCGCGTTGGCGATACCCTGGCCGAGCGGGCCGGTGGTGGTTTCCACGCCCGGGGTGATGTCGACTTCCGGGTGGCCCGGGGTCTTCGAATGCAGCTGGCGGAAGTTGCGCAGGTCGTCCATCGACAGGTCGTAGCCGGCCAGGTGCAGCAGCGAATAGTGCAGCATCGAGCCGTGGCCGTTCGACAGCAGGAAGCGGTCGCGGTTGACCCACTTCGGATTGGCCGGGTTGTGCTTGTAATGTCCTGCCCACAGCGCAACAGCGATTTCAGCCATGCCCATTGGCATGCCGGGGTGGCCGGAATTGGCTTTTTGAACAGCGTCCATTGCCAGTGCGCGGATCGCGTTGGCCATCAGGGTCGTAGGGAGGGTAGGTTTCATGGAAAGAATCAGTGAGGTCTAGGATTGGGAATGCGGCTGCTTGCTTAACCAAGTATTTTACCAGAGCGGGGTGGCCCCGAATTAAAATGCCTTCATTTCCACCGATAAGTTGCAGGATTTTCATGCCGCGTTTCTACTGTTCCGAGCCGCTGGTCGTCGGCGCCACCATCGCCCTGCCCGAGGCAGTCGCCCACCATGTGCACGTAGTGCGCCTGCAGCCCGGCGACGCGCTGTGCCTGTTCGACGGGGGCGGCGGCGAGTACCAGGCGCTGCTGGCCAGCGTCGAGAAGCGCCGGGCGACGGCCACCATCGTCAGCCACGACCCGCGCGAGGTCGAACTCCCCTACCAGGTGACCCTGGCGCAGGCGCTGCCGGAAGGCACGAAGATGGACTGGATTATCGAAAAGGCGGTGGAACTGGGCGTGTCGGCAATCCAGCCGCTGGCGGCCAGGCGCTGCGTGGTCAGGCTGTCGGCCGAGCGCGCTGGCAAGAAGCAGGACCATTGGCAGGCGGTGATCGTGGCGGCGTCCGAGCAAAGCGGGCGCAACCGGCTGGCGAAGCTGGGGGAGCTGACCGACTTCGACCGCTGGATCGGCAGCGCGGACATGTCAAACTGCATCTTGCTGACGCCGCGGGCCACGCAGTCGCTGGCGGAATGGACGCGCGCCAGGCCGGCCCAGGCAGTCAGCCTGATGATCGGGCCGGAGGGCGGCTATACGCAGCAGGAGGAGGATGCAGCGATTGCCAGGGGCGCCACTGCGCTGTCGATGGGACCGCGCATCTTGCGTACCGAGACAGCGGGGCTGGCTGCGCTGGCGGCCATCAATGCCGCCTGGGGCGGGATGTAAGGCGGTACGCCACCGCCGTCACAAATCCACGCGGAGGCGCCCTCCGGGCTTGTCCGCCCTACCGCACCTAGTTCGCATGCAATAAAAACCAGCGTACCAGCTACTGTAGGGCGGACAAGGCCGAAGGCCGCCTCCGCGTGCGGGCCACTCACCGTTAAGTGTGGAAGCGCTACACCCTCGTCGTTCCCGCGCACGCGGGAAGTCGGGTCCGCCAGTGGCGGGCACGACGTGCTCAATTCCATACCTAACGGTGACATAGCCAAAAAAAACGCCCCGCAAGTTACCTTGCGGGGCGTTTTGCTAAGCACTAAAGCTTAGAAGGTGTAGCTGGTGTTCAGGTACAGGGTACGGCCCATGGTGTCTGCGTAACGTGGGTCGTAGCCAACCTGGTGGCCCGACGAAGTACGCAGCGACAGAGGTGGTTCCTTGTCCAGCAGGTTCTTCACGCCAACGCGCACATCCCACTGCTTGCTGATGAAGTACTTGCCCTGGTAGTCGATCGTCGAGTACGACGGGACTTGCAGGCGGATCGGCTGGGTGATGTTCGCCTTGGTCGCGACGTTGTACGGCGTTGCCGCTGCATCGGTGTAGCCGTTGCGGTAGTTCAGCGTGAACGAGTTCACCATCTTGCCCATTTCCAGCGCTGCGGTGAAGCGGGCGATGTTGCGGAAGGTGACTGCGTTGTTGATGCCGTAACGGTCCATGCTGTTGGTCCAGACATTGTCCGTACCTGGCGTGGTGTAGTCGGCCTTCAGCATGTGGGTGCCGTTCGCGTTCAGCGAGAACTTGCCGAACGAGTACTTCTCACCGACCGTGAAGTCCCAGTCGATACCGCGGTAGTGCGATTTGCCGATGTTGATCGGCGCCTGCAGGAACGACCACTTCTGTTCGCCGGTTGCCGGGTTGGTGAACGACGAGAACAGTTCGCGGAACTTGACTGGATCGGCAAATGCCTGGATCTCGCTGACCGCCGAGACCTGGTTGGTCATGCGGACATCCCACAGGTCGGCGCCGAAGGTGACGTTGTTCGACGGCTCGATGCGGAAGCCGAGGGTGTACTGCTTCGATTCCTCTGGGCTCAGCTGCGAGTTGCCGCCGCGCTTGACGTCATACTGTGCGCGGCCCGGACGGCAGAAGCCGGCGTTTTCCGCTTCCAGCGATGGTGGGCAATTGTACGAACCGGCGGTGAAGCCTGCCGAGACGACCTTGCCGGCGATCGAGTCCTGGTCAGCAACGCGGAAGCCGGTGCCGTAGGATGCGCGCACCAGCACTTGCTGTACTGGCGACCAGCGTGCGGTGACCTTGTAGGTGCTGGCGTCTTGCGATTCGCCCACTTCCTTGTTGATCAGCGCGTCTTCGACTGCCGAGTACTTGTCCCAACGGACAGCCGCGGTCATTTCGACGTTCTTCAGCACTGGCAGCGCCAGTTCGGCGAAGGCGCCGGTCGAATCACGGGTGTAGTCGTTTTCGGCCGGTGCGCTGAACGCGTAGATGCTGCCGTTCTTGGCTGCGGCGCTGGCGGTCTGCACTTGCTGCAGTTCACGGTAGTCGGCGCCGACTGCAACGCTTGCCGCGCCGCCTGGCAGTGCGAACACTTCACGCGAGCCACGTACGTCGAAGCCCTTCATGTCCGAATACGCTTCGCGGATCGAACCCTTGAACAGCGAGTTTTCGATCAGGGTCTTGGTCGCTGCCGACTGCGAGCCCGATGCTGCGAACGGGTCGAAGGTACGGTTGGTCAGCATCGAGCGGAACTCGGTGTTGAGCATGTAGCCGCCGGTGTACTTCTCGTCGATCTTGTACTTCGACAGGGTCACGGCGCTGTTCAGGTCCCAGCCGAATGCATTGGCTTCCACGCCGGCCACCAGGTGGCGCACGTCGGTGATGGTCTGGCTGTCGCGGGTGCCCCAGTCAACTGCGCGGAACTGCGCGACTGCGCCGGTCGCCAGCTCTTGCTGGGCCGGGGTCAGGTATGGCTGGATGTACTGGTTGTACAGCGGCGTACCTTTAGGGATGCTGACGTTGACCGGGTTGGCCGCGATACGCGCGGTCAGGTCGAAACGGCCCAGCGACAGGTCGGCGAACGCAACTGCGTCCTCGCCCAGCTTGATGCGGCCACTGGAGAAGAAGGTGTCGCGCTTCGATTCAGGGATGATCTCGACGGTGGCGGCGAAGTCAAACGAGCAGAAGTTGGTCAGCGCGTCGTTCGACAGGTAAGGCACGTTCAGATCGGCGCAAGCACCGGTGGCCTTCTGGAACGGGTTGAAGCCGATCGCCTTGTTGACGGCCGGGTTGGTGAACGACACGGTGGCGTTCGCCGGAACGGTCGAGGTCGAGGTGCGGTCGTAGATGTAGTTCGCGCCTTCGTGCGAGAACGGGATGTACGCGGTCGCGGCGAAGCGGCGCTGCGGCGCCTTCAGCTGGCGCTGCTCGTCGTGGCGGTAGGTCATCAGGACGTTGTAGCCGTCGCTGTCGAGGTCGCCGAAGCCGCCGGTGATGCTGGCGTTGGCGCTCTTGCCGCCTTCATGTTCCGGATGCACGTAACCGGCGTCGACCGACAGGCCCTGGTAGTTTTTCTTCAGGATGAAGTTGATGACGCCGGCGATGGCGTCGGCGCCGTACAGTGCCGAAGCGCCGTCGGTCAGCACTTCAACGCGCTCGACCGCCGACAGCGGGATCGAGTTCAGGTTGACCGAGCTGCCGCTGTCCTGCAGGGGCGCCAGGCGGCGGCCGTTCAGCAGTACCAGGGTGTAGCTGCCGCCCAGGTCGTGGATCGACGCGGTGGTGCGGCCGCCCGAGTTGGTGCCCGCAGCGATGGCTTCAATGGTGAAACCCTGCATGGCAGGCAGTTTCTGAACCAGGTCGGATACCGTCGTCGCGCCGGTGCGGGCGATGGTTTCCTTCGAAATGACTTGCACTGGCAGGGCGCCTTCGCGCTGGATGCGCTTGATTGCCGAGCCGGTGATCTCCACGCGCTGGATGACTTGCTCTTGGGCCAGCGCATTCGCGCCAACCAAGCCTGCCAGCAGGCCGATGGCCATGCGTACCGAACGCACGCCAGTTTTCTCTTTAAAGAACATTGTAGGTCCTAGTTATAGTTGCGATGAGACGCGAGCCGTTCGGCGAGGAAGACGATCTCGTTGTCGTCTAAACGACTTTCCTAGCTGAAATAAGGCCGCGCGCGCGACATTATGTCGGTACGGCAGGAAATTGGGAAATCCGCCCGACGCTGTATGGTGGATTTACAACAAGTGGGATATTGGGAGGTGGTGTCGCGGTGCAACCCGCCGTTTCGGGGGCTGGACGAAAAAAAGCCGTTCAGCGATTAACTGAACGGCTTTTGCAGCTTGTTGCAGACAACCTGGCGGTTTCTAGACCCGGACGGGCCCAGGAACCGACCAGGCAGGCATCAGAACTTGTGGTCGTAGGAGACCGAGAAGCGGCCCGAACGTGGTGCGGTCAGCGACAACGGGGTCTGGTACAGCGAGCTGATACGGGTACCGTTGTTGTACGCTTCGGTCACGTTCTGGACAACCTGGCGGTTGGTCACGTTGAACACGTCAAGACGCAGTTGCAGGCCAGGAAGCATTGCTGGCTTGTAGGCGACGTTCAGGTCCAGGCGGTTGTCCCATGGCAGGCGGCCAAGGGTACCGCGTGGGGTGATGACGTTTTCCGCACGGGTCGCACCACCGCAATAGAAGGTCTGATTGCTGTAGTTAGGCGAATCGCCAGGCGCAGCGGCCGAGCCGATGCAGCTGCGTGGACGGCCCGATGCGAGCAGCACGTTGGCGCCAACGGTCACTTCCGGCATGACCTGGTAGAAACCGTAAGCCTTGACCTGGTGTTCGCGGTCGTTTGGCAGCAAGCCATCGGCGCCGATCATCAGCTCTGGGTAGTCCCAGGTCGAGGTCACGGCAACGTCAGCCTGGCCGTTGTCCGAACGGACCTGGCCTTCGGTATTGCCCTTGTTCTTCGACCAGGTGTACATCAGCTTGCCGTACCAGCCGTTGCGCAGTGGGTGCTCGGCGAACAGGTCGATTGCAGCGTAGGTACGCTTTGGCTTGCCGAAGCCCTGGTCTTCAGCAGTCAGGAACACCTTGGTCAGCTTCGATGCGTCGCCGGTGTAGTCGACCATGAAGGTGTTGTCCTGACCTGGGTTGAAGGTCTGGCACGTATTGCCCCACAGCGGATTGGTGATGTCGATGTTGTTCGCTTCTGCATAGCGCTCGAACGGACGCACGTCGCAGAAGTCATCGATGGTCGACTGCAGGGTACGGTAGGTTGCCTTGGCGCCGAAGTTCAGGCTAGGCGAGAATGCCTTCTCGAAACCGATCGTCAGCTCATCCTGGAAGGCTGGCTTCATGTCGAGGGCAGCGAGGGTTGCCACGACTTTGTCCTGGCCGTACTCGTTGTTGTTCGACAGTGGCTCGCTCAGCTGGACCAGGCCGGTTGGTGCGCCGTTTGCATCAACACCGCTGTACGTGAAGTACTGGGCGGTGAAGGTCGAGCGGCCTGCGCCACGTACCGAGATGTGGGTTGGAATTGGCACCGAGTAACGGCCAGCGGTACCGAATACCTTCAGGCTCGAATCGCCGTTGACGTCCCATGCTGCTGCGAAACGCGGCATGATCTGGTTCTTCATTTCCAGGAAGGTCGTCTTGGTGTCGTTCTGGTTCTTGAACGACTCGCTGCGCACGCCCAGGGTCAGCATCAGGTTCGGGGTAGCCTGGTACTTGTCTTCCAGGTACACCGCGCTCTGCTCGCCGTAGGAATCGGTCACGGTCGAGAACAGGTTCTTGGTGACGTAGTAACCCTGGGTACCGTAGCCGCCGCCGCTTGCCGGCGAAGGAATCAGCACGCCGGCCGGGCCATCGAGCGGCTCGTTCGGGGTATCGGTACGGAAGTAGGTCCAGACGCCGCCACCGGCGCGGATGTCACCGGCTTTCAGCGAGGCGATCTTGTTCTGGTCAACACCACCACGCAGGGTGTGCTGGCCGAGACGGTATTCGAGGTCGATACGGGCAGCTTTGACCACATCCTTCGAGCCCGGCGCGAGGATCACGCCGGTGATGCCCTGCGGGTTGTTGTAGGTCAGGCCAGGCACGCGGTCCGCTGGTGCCGACGACACCTGGAACAGGGTCGGGTTGTAGCCTGGGAAGTCGTTGGTATGCTCCGAATCCGTCTGGCCGTACAGCGCGGTCAGGGTCAGGTCCTGGGTGAGGTTACCGGTGTACTTCGCCATCTTGGTCTTGCCGCCGTTATCGTTCACGTTGACCAGGGTCTGGGTCGAGGTGACGGTGCCGACGCGCTGGCGGGTCGCGTAGTCGAAGCCGCTGTCCTGGATCTCCACGGTCGGGGTATCGCCCAGTGCGGTGAACTCGAGGCGGTGGTCGTCGGTGATGTTCCAGTCGACCTTGGCCATGTAGCGTTCGATCTCGGTGCCGCGATCGCGCCAGCCATTGCGGGCATTCGAGGTGCTCACGCGGAAGCCATTGACCAGGCCCTGGTCAATGTCGGTCTTTTCAGCAGCAGCGAAGAAGAACAGCTTGTCTTCGATGATCGGACCGCCGACGTACACGCCGTAGACCTTGCGTTCCTGGGTGTTTTCTTCACGGGCCAGGCGCAGGGTGCCGTCGGTTGGCGAGTTGTACGATGCGCCAGTGTTGGCGTAGTAGATGTCTTTCGACTTCGCGCGCCACGATTTTGGCTCGATGGTGACGATGCCGCCAGCTTCCCAGTTATTGGTACCGCTTTTGGTAATGATGTTGACCACGCCGCCGATCGAACGACCGAACTCGGCGCCGAAGCCGCCGGTCAGGACCTGTGCTTCAGCAATCGCGCCGAATGGCAGCTGGGATGCGCCCAGGCCGGTCAGTGGGTTGACGACAGGGAAACCGTTGATGTAGTACGAGTTTTCCGAAGCAGCGCCGCCGCCGAAGGAAGCACCGCCGGCGAAACGCGAGTCGGCGCGGGTGGTGTTCGGCGCCAGCTGGATGATTGCTTCAACGTTGCGCGCGATTGGCAGTGCGGCCAGTTGACGCGAGTTGAACGTGGCGCCATTGTTGGTGCTGGTCACGTCGATGGTGCGGCGCTGACCGGTAATCTGGACCGTTTGAACGCCGGTAGCGGCAGGTTCGAAGACAGCCTGGGCTCCTTGGCCGATACTGGCGGTGACTTCGGTGGTGCCGGTGACGGTGTCGCCCTTCATCTGGGTGACGCGGTAGGTACCGGTCGGCAGCGACGTGGCCTGGAAGCGGCCGGATGCATCCGGGGTCAGCGTACGGCGCAGGCCGGTTGCCGGGTTCTCGATCACGACCTTGACATCTGCGCCTGGCGTAACGGTACCGTAGATGCTACCGGTAGCGTTCGACTGGGCCATCGCTGGCGCGGTGACTGCAAGGCTCAGCGCCGTGGCGCTGAACGCGACGGACAGGGCATGCACTAAAACGGTTTTTCTCAACATTGTGATTTCCTAATTGTTTTTAAACTGTCTTTTATACAGATCAGCTCGGGTAAGTTGTCGTACTGCAAATCACGTTTACTTCTTGTTCACCACTATTTTTATTTCTCCGCCCATCAGGGCGCTTTACACTTTTGCCATTGATCAAATGTGCATGGTTAAGCATAGAACCATAGCAAAACATTACATGTCAACGATCTGCGTGAACCTATGCAGATAAACAACACATCGTGAATTGCCGGCAGATCGTGCATAAATACATGAAGAACATGGTGCGATGCCACACAAAGGCCCGCCCGCCTCAGCACTTTGCGCGTGTGTTGTGCATGCATATACCGGCATTGCCCGACGTTGGCGCAGAGCATCAAGAAAATGGTGCATATACCGTATTTGCGGCACCGCAACAGAACCACCAATTTGGCGCTTGCGCCTGTGCGCCGCGCTTAGACATGTTCGTGGCCATCTATCGCGGGTAAAATAGCGGGTTATAGTTCGAAAAACCCATCATTTAAGCCGGACGGAAGCCGTAATATGTTGCGAATTAATGAGTTAAAACTGCCGCTTGATCATACCGAGGAAGAGCTTGAGGCTGCCGTGCTGGCGCGCCTGGGAATCGGCAAAGATTCGCTGCGGCATTATTCGGTCTTCAAGCGCAGTTACGACGCGCGCAAGCGCGCCGCCATCCTGCTGATCTATTCGCTGGACGTCGACACGCCCGAGCAGGAGGCGATCCTGGCGCGCCTGAAGCACGACATTCATGTGCTGCCCTCGCCCGACACCAGCTACAAGTTCGTGGCCGGCGGCGAGCAGTTGCAGGGGCATGACAGCAACAAGCGCCCGGTGGTGGTCGGCACCGGGCCCTGCGGCCTGTTCGTGGCGCTGGTGCTGGCCCAGATGGGCCTGCGCCCGCTGATCCTCGAACGCGGCAAGGTGGTGCGCGAGCGCACCGTCGACACCTTCGGCTTCTGGCGCAAGCGCAAGCTCAATACCGAGTCCAACGTGCAGTTCGGCGAAGGCGGCGCCGGCACCTTCTCCGACGGCAAGCTGTACAGCCAGATCAAGGATCCCAAGCATTACGGGCGCAAGGTGCTGACCGAGTTCGTCAAGGCCGGCGCCCCGGAAGAAATCATGTATGTGTCCAAGCCGCACATCGGCACCTTCCGCCTGGTCAAGATGGTCGAGCAGATGCGCGAGAACATCATCGCGCTGGGCGGCGAGTACCGCTTCGAGAGCAAGGTCACCGACATCGACGTCGAGGAAAAGAATGGGGTGCGCCAGGTGCGCGGCGTGGTGCTGGCCAGCGGCGAGCATATCGCCACCGACCACCTGGTGATGGCGATCGGCCACAGCGCGCGCGACACCTTCGAGATGCTGTACGAGCGCGGCGTGTACATCGAAGCCAAGCCGTTCTCGATCGGCTTCCGGGTCGAGCATCCGCAGTCGCTGATCGACGTGTGCCGCTTCGGCCCGAACGCCGGCAACAAGATCCTCGGCGCCGCCGACTACAAGCTTGTGCACCACGCCACCAACGGCCGGTCGGTCTACAGCTTCTGCATGTGCCCGGGCGGCACCGTGGTGGCGGCCTCGTCCGAAGAAGGCCGGGTTGTCACCAATGGCATGAGCCAGTACTCGCGCAACGAGCGCAACGCCAACAGCGCGATCGTGGTGGGCATCACGCCGGACGACTATCCGGGCCATCCGCTGGCCGGCATCGCCTTCCAGCGCAAGCTCGAGGAAGGCGCCTTCGCCCTCGGCGGCGGCACCTATGACGCGCCGGGCCAGCTGATGGGCGACTTCGTGCGCGGGGTGGCCTCGACCGCATTCGGCTCGGTGGTGCCGTCGTTCAAGCCGGCGGTGCACCTGACCGACCTGGGCACCGCCCTGCCTGAGTACGCGATCCAGGCCATGCGCGAAGCTTTCCCCGCCTTCGACAAGCAGATCAAGGGCTACTACAAGGAAGACGCGGTGCTGACCGGGGTCGAAACCCGCACCTCGTCGCCGATCCGCATCAAGCGCAACGACGGCGACCTGCAGAGCCTGAATACGCGCGGCCTGTTCCCGGCCGGCGAAGGCGCCGGCTACGCGGGCGGCATCCTGTCGGCCGCGGTGGACGGCATCAAGGTGGCCGAAGCGGTGGCGCTGTCGATGGCGGCCTGACGCCTTCGCCTGCCGCCAATGACAAGACCCGGCGCTGCCGGGTCTTTTTTTGTGCGTCAGTTTCCCGTCGACGAAAAAAAACGGCGAGCTCTGCAGCTCGCCGTTTTTGTCGTGCTATCTAATCAGATTAGAAGCGCGCGGTCAGGTTCATGTAGACGAAGCGGCCCATCGAGTCGTACACCTGTGGGAAGGTGTTCGCGTTGGCGCTGCCTGCGGCAGGAATTGCATTGCCGGAAGCCAGTGGTGGATCACGATCCAGCACGTTGTTGACGCCGAACGACAGGGTCATCTTCTTGGTCAGGTTGTACGCTGCGTTCAGGTCCAGGTAGTCACGTGCACCCAGCTGCTGTTCAACCGCGGCAACAGCCGAGGTGCCCAGCAGTTCCTGGCCGCTCAGGCGTTCCTGCGCGACGGAGTCAAAGTGACGCCAGGTTGCCGACACAGCCAGGTCCCATGGGGTGGTCCAGGTTGCGCGCAGCTTGTGACGCCATTCTGGGGTCGAGGTACCGCAGGTCTGACCGAACAGGCCCTTGCAATCGTAGGTGCCAAGGCCAGGAACGTTCTCAACCGTGTACTCTTTGACCCAGGTGCCGTTCATCGTCAGGTCCAGGCCGCCCATCGCGCCGAGGCGCTGGCGATAGCTCGCACCAACGTCCAGGCCCTTGGTGCCGATCGAACCGATGTTGGTCGTGGTGTTAACCACGAAACCAGCAGGACCGTTAGGCGACAGCCACAGCGAACCGAGTGCATCACGCTTGATCAGGTTGCAGAAGACTGCTGCGCCGGTGCTCAGGCACTGGTCCAGTGCGACCGATGGATCGACCGAGCTGATGGTGTCTTCGATCGCGATGTCGAAGTAGTCCAGGGTGACGGTCAGGTTCTTGGTCGGGGTGATGACCAGGCCAAACGTCTTGGTCGTGCCTTCTTCCGGCAGGACGCCTGGGTTACCACCGTTCAGGTCCGAGTGCTGGTTAGCCGAGTTGTACGGAACTTTGCCGTACAGGTTGGCTGGCAGGCCGGTGCGTGCGCACTGTTCCGCGGTCGCGGTCAGGGTTTCGCTGCCGATCGCGCCTTCGCATGGATCGTTGGTTGGGCCGTTGTTGCCGATCGACTGAGGATTGAACAGGTCGCGGATGGTTGGTGCGCGAACTGCCTTCTGGTACGAACCGCGAACGCGAACCATATCGACTGGCGCCCAGTCAACACCTACGCCCCAGGTGTCAGCCGTGTAGCCGGCGCTGTAGTCCGAGCGGCGGAACGAGCCCGACAGGTCCAGGTTCTTGGCGAAGGCCTTGTCTTCGAGCAGCGGCACGCGGAACTCGCCGAACGCTTCCTTGACCGAGAAACCGTCGACCAGTGGTGGCGATGCACCGCCCGAACCTGCCAGGTCACCGCTCAGCGATGCCTCATCAGGTTCGAATTTCAGCTTTTCCGAACGGCGCTCGAAGCCGAACGACACGCCCACGCCGCTGGTTGCCCATGGCGACTTGATGCCGTAGGTGCCCAGGTCCGAACCGATGTTGAAGCCAGCGATGATCTGCTGGGTGTAGCCCATCGAGTGGCCGGATGCGTTCAGGTAGTCCAGCTGTGCCTGGGTAACGCCGCCCAGGGTAAACATGTTGTACGGCACGCAAGCAGGGTCGCTGCCGTCAACTGCCGAACGGCAAGCTGCCGCGCCGGTGACTGGATCAGGCACCACGTCCGTTGCCAGCGCAATGCGCTTGCTCGAGAAGTAGCCGGAGTTGGTTTCTGCGTGGTTCACGCGGGCGAACTGGCCGAATACGTCATAGGTCCAGTTGTTGACTTCGCCTTTGAGGCCGACCAGCTGACGGTAGGAAGTATCCTGGATGTCAGCAACGCGCGGGCCGCCTTCGACGTTACGCTTGCCGAGGGTGACGTCGACCGAGCTGCCTGGTGCGGTGATGCCCAGCGCTTCTTTCCATGCCTGCGACAGCAGTGGGTTGTCGTTGCGCAGGGTTGCCTGGGCGCCCAGGAAGATACCGCCTGGAGCGACTTGCGCGTCGGTGGTGTAGTTGTGGAAGTTGAATTCCTGGTACAGGCGAACTTTTTCGTTGATGTCGAAGTGCGCGCGCGCGTTCACGCCGGCGACCTTCGATGGACGCTGCAGGAAGTTCACTGGGCCATAGTTGTACGAGTCAGCCGAGGTGTAGCGGCGAACAACGCCGGCGTCGCCGTTGGTGTAGCTCACGCCGGTGTCGTTGTTGATGACGCGGCCGCGCGGGTTGGTGCCCGAACCGACGCAGCCGAAGCCGGTCGACACGGAAGAACCCAGTGCGCAAGCGGAGAAGTCGCGCTCGCTCTGCAGCAGTGCGTCGGTTTCTTTGTACGATACGAACAGGGTGGCGTTACCGCGGTTGTCCGCGAAATTGCCGCCGACCAGCAGGCTGGCGTCACGCGACTTGCCGTCGAAGCTCTTGTCGTCAGGTACTGGGTAGCCAGCCTTCGACACCAGTGCGCTGACGTCGTTGCCCTGGCTGTGGTTGTAGCCGCTGCCGTTCAACTGAAGCTCGACGCCTTCGAAGTTGTCGCGCAGGATGAAGTTGACCACGCCAGCCACCGCGCCCGCGCCGTAGACTGCACCGGCGCCGCCGGTCAGTACTTCAACGCGCTTGATCAGTGCTGCTGGAACCTGGTTGACGTCGGCTGCAGTGCTATTGACGCTACCGGATGGCAGGCGCTTGCCGTTGACCAGAATCAGCGTGCGGTCCGAACCGAGGCCGCGCAGGCTGATCGTTGCGGTACCGGTCGCGCCGTTCGAGATGGAGGAACCTTGGGCAGCGAACACCTGTGGCAGGTTGTTCAGCATGTCTTCGACGTTACGGACGCCATCAATCTTGATGTCCTTGGCGCTCAAGGTGGTTACTGGGCTTGCGCCTTCCGTATTCAGCGTTGGAATACGGGAACCGGTAACTTCAACCCGTTGCATTGGCGCTGCTTCCTGTGCCGACGCAACCTGCATGCTGCCGAGCACCAGTCCACTAGCGAACATCAGGCGGATGGAGCGAGATAACACTGTTTCCGTGATCATTAAAAGTCCCTCGAATGTAATTATTGATACCCCGCCTTGTGGACGGAGCGTGTCTTCATGGCCCGTAGTTAAATTCCCGAAGGAAAATAAACGTCAACCACGGCGAAAAACGCCGCCACCTTCGTCTTCGACGATGAAGAAGGTTGTGACGCATGGAACCATAAATGATTGTTTTTTGTCAAATCAGTAAAGACATGCATGTGTTCATAAACAACACATAAGGAGGCAAATCTGTGCCGTAAACGGCGGCATTAGCTCACAACCAGCCGGATTTTTTGAAACGGTAGTAGAGGTAGCCGCACACGGCAACCATCGCCGCGATCGCCACCGGGTAACCGAAGCGCCATTTGAGTTCAGGCATAAACTCAAAATTCATGCCCCAGATGCCGGCAAATGCCGTCAGTACCGCGAAGATAGCGGCCCAGGCGGCCAGGCGCTTGTTGACGTCCCCCGCCTCGATGGCCACCATCGACAGGTGGACCTGGATGGCGGTGGCGATGGTGTCGCGCATGGTGTCGAGGGTGGACTGGATGCGGTACAGGTGATCGTGGACGTCCCGGAAATAATCTTGGGTTTGTTGGAATCCGGACGGAATCCGGCCCCCATACAGCTTGCCGACCTGGTCGGCCAGCGGCGCCACGGCATGGCGCAACAGCATGACCTTGCGCTTGAGTTCGTACAGCCGCTCGATATTGTCGCGCGACTGCGACCCCGCGGTAAAAATGCGGTCCTCGATTTTCTCCAGCTCGGACTGCAGCATGTCGACCACCGGGAAATAACGGTCGACCACGGCGTCCATCAGCGCGTACAGCACGAAGGCGGCGCCCATGGTCAGCAGGTGGGGTTCGCGCTCGGCGCGGGCACGCACGCCCAGGAAGCCGCGGGTGGCGTTGTTGCGCGCCGACAGCACGTAGTTGGGCCCGACGAACACGTCGAGCTCGCCCACCACCAGCTCGTCGCCGTTCAGTTCGACCATCCGCACCACCGCGAACAGCGAATCGCCGTATTCCTCCACCTTGGGGCGCTGGTTGCCGCGCAGGGCGTCTTCGACCGCCAGTTCGTGCAGGCCGAACTCCTCCTGCATGGTGGCAAGTTCTTCCGGCTGGGGGTCGGCCAGCGCCACCCACACGAAGCAGCCCGGCTGGGCAAGGTAGTCGCTGATCGCCTCGACGGAAATGTCGCTGAGTTTCTTGCCTTCCTGGTAGGCGACGCAGTTAATCAGCATGGTGGTCCTGTAAGCTGTGCAAATGAACAACAGCTTACTATAAGACGCCGCGGCCTATTCGTCCTTTGCGCCGCCGATGCCCAGCTCCGCGATCTTGCGGGTAATGGTGTTGCGGCCGATACCGAGGCGCACCGCCGCGTCGTTCTTGCGGCCGTGCGTGTACTTGAGCGCGGCGCGGATCAGGGTCGACTCGAACTGCCGTCCCAGTACGTCCATCACCTCCAGCTGGCCGGCGCCCAGCATCCGGGCAGCCTGCAGCTCGAGCAGGCTGGCCCAGTCGCCCTGCCCGGCCGCACCCGGCGCGCCAGCGGCGTGCGCATGGGGCGGCGCCGGCACGTCCAGCGGCGCCTGGGCCACGCTGTCCCAGCCGCCGCCATTGCCATGCATGAGTTCGGGCGGCAGGTCCTTGACTTCGACCGTCTGCCCGGGGGCCATCACGGTAATCCAGTTGCACAGGTTTTCCAGCTGGCGCACATTGCCGGGCAATTCCAGGCTGCTGAGGAATTGCATCGCCGCATCGCTCATCCGCTTGGTGTCGACGCCCAGCTGGCGTGCACTCTGCACCAAAAAGTGGCGCGCCAGCAGCGGGATATCCTCGCGCCGCTCGCGCAGGCTCGGCAGGCGCAAGCGGATCACGTTCAGGCGGTGGAACAAGTCTTCGCGGAACAAGCCGTCGCGCACGCGCTGTTCCAGGTTCTGGTGGGTGGCGGTAATTACCCGCACGTTGGCCTTGAGCGGCTGGTGGCCGCCGACCCGGTAAAAGTGGCCGTCCGACAGCACCCGAAGCAGGCGGGTCTGCAAATCAAACGGCATGTCGCCGATTTCATCGAGGAACAGGGTGCCGTTCTCGGCCTGCTCGAAGCGCCCGCGCCGGGTGGCCTGGGCGCCGGTAAAGGCGCCGCGTTCGTGGCCGAACAGCTCGGACTCGAGCAGGTCTTTCGGGATCGCGGCGGTATTGAGCGCGATGAAGGGCTGGCTGGCGCGCGGGCTGTGCTTGTGCAGGGCGCGCGCCACCAGCTCCTTGCCGGTGCCCGATTCGCCGGTAATCAGCACCGTGACGTTCGACTGCGACAGGCGCCCGATGGCGCGGAACACTTCCTGCATCGCCGGCGCCTGGCCGAGGATTTCCGGGCTGCCCTGCGGGCCCGATTCGACGCTGGCCTCGCGCAGGCTTTCTTCCTGCGCGCGGCGGATCAGCGCCACCGCCTTGTCGATGTCGAAGGGCTTGGCCAGGTATTCGAAGGCGCCGCCCTGGAAGGCCGCCACGGCCGAGTCGAGGTCGGAATAGGCAGTGATGATGATGACCGGCAAGCCGGGGCACTTCTCCTTGACCGCCTGCAGCAGCGCCAGGCCGGATTCGCCCGGCATGCGGATATCGGACACCAGCACCTGCGGTGTTTCAAGTTCAAGCGCGGCTTTGGCGTCGTGGGCGTTGGCAAAGCTGCGCGTGGCCAGGTTTTCGCGCGCCAGGGCTTTTTCGAGCACCCAGCGGATCGAGGCATCGTCGTCGACTATCCAGATTGGTTTCATGTATTCGCGCTTTCCCGCTAAATCGATCTGCAATGGGACCGCCTGCGCACCCATGCCGGGCCGCGCCTCAAGGGAGCGGCAGCAGGATGCGGAAGTCGGTCAGGCCGGGCCGGCTCTCGCACTCGATCACACCCATGTGCTGCTGCACGAAGGTCTGCGCCAGTGTCAGTCCCAGGCCGCTGCCGCCATCCCTGCCCGACACCAGCGGGTAGAAGATACGGTCGCGGATCTGGGGCGCGATGCCCGGTCCATTGTCGATGATATGCAAGTCTAATGCCAGCGCGTAGCGGACCTTCGCCAACGTGACCTGGCGCGCCACCCGCGTCTTGAAAACGATCTCGGCGTCCCCTAGCGCAATGCGCCCCTGCAAGGCCTGGGCGGCGTTGTGGGCGATGTTGAGCACGGTCTGGATCAGCTGCTCCTTGTCGCCCCGGAACTCCGGGATCGAGGCGTCGTAGTCGCGCCGGATCGCCAGGCCAGTGGGAAACTCGGCCAGGATCAGGCTGCGCACCCGTTCCAGCACTTCGTGGATGTTGACGTCGCCGACGATGTGCGGGCGCCGGTGCGGGGCCAGCAGGCGGTCGACCAGGGTCTGCAGGCGATCCGCTTCCTTGATGATGACCTGGGTGTACTCGCGCAGCTCGGCCAGGTGCAGCGGCGGCAGCTCCAGTTCCAGCAGCTGGGCGGCGCCGCGGATGCCGCCCAGCGGGTTCTTGATTTCGTGGGCCAGGTTGCGGATCAGCTCCTTGTTGGCCTGGCTCTGGTCGAGGATGCGCTCCTCGCGGTCGAGCTTGAGCTGCTGCACGTTCTCGCGCAGCTCGATCAGGATCGCGCCGTCATCGAGGGCGCTGACGATGCAGTGCACATGCAGGCTCTCGCGCCCTGCCCGCTCCAGGCTCAGGTCCTGGCGCATGTCGGCGTACTTGTGGGCCTTGGCCTGCTCGTACAGCGCGGCCAGCTCGTCGCCGTTGGCAAACAGGGTGGCGATGGTCTTCTGCGACAGCGCCTTCAGCGAGCTGTCGAGCAGGTTCTCGGCGGCCGCATTGGCATAGTCGATGCGCCCGGCGGCGTTGGCGATCAAGACCGCCGAGGCCAGCAGGTCGAGGCCGGCAAGGGCTTCGGGTTTCATCGGATGTTGGCGAGTTCGCGTTTCAGGGCTTCGACATTCTTTTCGGAGCGGAAGATGTTGTCGCGCATGTCGGCCACCCTTGCCTGGTACTTGGCGTAATTCTTCTCGTTGCCCTGACGCTCAGGCTCGCCGCCATTGAACTCGCGGCGCAGCTCGGCCAGGCGGCGCTCTTCGCTGCGCAGCTCGTCGGAGAGGATGGCGCGGCGGTCGTCGTCGCGCGCCTTTTGCTGGGCGTTGTCAACGCGCGGGAAGTCGGTCGGCGTGACCGCCGGGCTGGCCGCGCGCGGCGCCGGCGCGGCCCTGCGCGCCGCCGGCGCCGGGATCGCGCTCGACACCTCCAGCGTCCTGCAACCAGGCCCGCCGGTATCGGTCAGCAGCCGCCGTCCGTCCTTGTCCGTGCACAGGAAGATGTCGGCCGCCGCCAGCGGCGCCGCGCCCATCAGTGCAAAGCCCAGAACGGCAGGGAAAAACCTCGTTGTCATTACCATCAGCTTAGCGGGCACATGAATCCGTGCGGAAATTAAAGTCACCCCGAATATACAACATCCGAAAAAAAACGCGGGGAAAGCCGTGGCTTTCCGCGCGTTTTTTACAGCTCATTGACACATTCGATGCCAGCCTGTCCACACAAGCTGAAAGACCGGCAACGAAAGGTGTTAGCAGGAGTAGTACATATCGAATTCGACCGGGTGCGTGGTCATGCGCATGCGTTGCACTTCGGTCATCTTCAGTTCGATGTACGCGTCGATCATGCTGTCGCTGAAGACGCCGCCACGGGTCAGGAACTCGCGGTCCTTGTTGAGCGCGTCGAGTGCTTCTTCCAGCGAAGCGCAGACGGTCGGGATCAGCGCGTCTTCTTCCGGCGGCAGGTGGTACAGGTCTTTCGACGCTGCTTCGCCCGGATGGATCTTGTTCTGGATGCCGTCCAGGCCAGCCATCAGCAGTGCTGCAAAGCACAGGTAGACGTTGGCCAGCGGATCCGGGAAGCGGGTCTCGATACGGCGGCCCTTCGGGTTCGCCACGTGCGGGATGCGGATCGATGCCGAACGGTTGCGTGCCGAGTAAGCCAGCTTGACCGGCGCTTCGTAGCCTGGCACCAGGCGCTTGTACGAGTTGGTGCCTGGGTTGGTGATCGCGTTGAGCGCCTTGGCGTGCTTGATGATGCCGCCGATGTAGAACAGCGCGTCGTCCGACAGGCCGGCATAGCCGTCGCCTGCGAACAGGTTCTTGCCTTCTTTCCAGATCGACTGGTGCACGTGCATGCCCGAACCGTTGTCGCCGACGATAGGCTTCGGCATGAAGGTCGCGGTCTTGCCGTAGCTGTGGGCGACGTTCCAGATCACGTACTTCATGTTCTGGGTCCAGTCGGCGCGCTCGACCAGGGTCGAGAACTTGGTGCCGATTTCGTTCTGGCCGGCGCCGGCCACTTCGTGGTGGTGCACTTCAACCGGGATGCCCAGCGCCTCGAGGATCAGGCACATTTCCGAACGCATGTCCTGGAAGCTGTCCACCGGAGGAACCGGGAAGTAGCCGCCCTTGACGGTAGGACGGTGGCCGCTGTTGCCGCCTTCGATTTCCTTGTCGGTCGCCCACGACGATTCGTCCGAATCGATCTTCACGAAGCAGCCCGACATGTCGATCTTCCAGCGCACGCTGTCGAAGATGAAGAATTCCGGCTCGGGACCGAAGAAGGCGGTGTCGCCGATGCCGGTCGACTTCAGGTAGGCTTCGGCGCGCTTGGCGATCGAGCGCGGGTCGCGGTCGTAGCCCTTGCCGTCGGATGGCTCGATGACGTCGCACTGCATGAACAGCGTGGTCTCTTCCATGAACGGGTCGATGTTGGCGGTGTTTGGGTCAGGCATCAGGATCATGTCCGATGCTTCGATACCCTTCCAGCCGGCGATCGAGGAGCCGTCGAACGCGTGGCCCGATTCAAACTTGTCGAGGTCGAAGTGCGAAACAGGAACGGTGACGTGCTGCTCCTTGCCGCGGGTGTCGGCGAAACGAAAATCAACGAACTTGACTTCGTTGTCCTTGACCATCTTCAAGACTTCTGCGGCTGTTCTTGCCATTCTGGATCTCCTAAATGAAATGGGGGGTTGCCGGGCGGGTGAGCGCGACGCGACAAATCTTACCGGGATATTAGCAGGAAGCATGCCAGCCGCTCAAAACGGCCGGCCCCGCCTCCAGGCTGTGAATGCGGCATGAAAAGCTTCTAAAGCGACCCTGGCGCCAGCGCGGCAAGGGCACCATTTTAGTGCATCAACCCGGTTTTGCACCGCGATGAAGCACGGCGCACCCAAATGGCGAGCCGCCCCGGGCTGGTGCGCCAGCTTCTATAATAGTCCGAAACATCCTACCTGGAAGAATCCATGACCACCATCGACGACATCCTCGCGCAAGCACGCAGCGCCGCCCCCGGCCAGCCTTATGCCGGCGCGGTCACCCCGCAACTGGCTTACGAACTGCTGGGGATGGACCCGCGGGTCAAGCTGGTCGACGTGCGCACCAACGCCGAGCGCGCCTGGGTGGGCAAGGTCGCCATTCCCGAAGCCCAGCATATCGCCATCGAATGGAACACCTGGCCGGCCGGCGCCCAGAACCCGCAGTTCGCGGCGCAGCTGGACCAGGCCGCCGGCAAGGACGACGTGCTGCTGTTCCTGTGCCGCTCGGGCGTGCGTTCGCGCCACAGCGCCAAAGCCGCCACCGAGCGCGGCTACACGCAGGCTTTCGACATCCTCGAAGGCTTCGAGGGCGACAAGGACAGCGAAGGCCACCGCAAGAACGTGAACGGCTGGTGCAAGGCCGGCCTGCCCTGGATCGGCGCGTAAGCGCGCGCTTACACCGCCTGGCTCGCTTCGGCTTCGGCGGCCGCCGCGGCTGGCGCTTCGGGCTGGCCTGGCGCCGCCGCGCGCACCCGCTGGCGCACGAAGTTGATGTGGCTGCGCAGGCCGTACAAGGCGTCGGCAAAGGCCAGCGGAATCGAAATGCGGTTCACCATCGCCTCGATTTCGTCGAGGCGTTTCAGCAGGCCGGCGCACACCTCGGCGCGGTCTTTGGCAGGCGCGGCATCGAGCTCCTGCTCCACCGTGCGCAACTGGCCGTACCAGCGGTACACCCGCGACTTGATGCGCCACACGTACAGCGGCGGCACCACTTTTGACAGCGGAATCCACAGCGCCGCCAGCGCCACCACCACCACCCACATCCGGTCGAGCAGGTTGGCCAGCCAGAAGCTCATATAGCGCTGCAGCAGCGGCGGACCGTCCTTGTAGAACTTCTGCGCCTCGCGCGCCACCGGGATCTCGGTAAAGCGCGCGGACGGGAACTGGCCCTGGGTCTGGAACCAGCCGGTACCGCCATGGATCTGGCTGGCCGCCTGGACGAACAGGTCGACCAGCGCCGGATGCAGGTCGTCGCGCGCCACCAGCGTGGCGGTCGGCGCGATCAGGTGATAGTCCTGCGACGGGATGTCGCGGCCGACGTCGACGATCCCGCGCGGCAGCACCACGTGGGTCACGAACGGCAGGCGCCGCGCGTAGGCTTCGGCCTGGGTGAAATCGAACAGCCTGATGCCCGGGGTCTGCAGCAGCATCTGCACCAGCGGCGCTTCCGGGCCGGAGCTGAACACCAGCGCATCGATGCGCCCCTCCAGCAGCTCGACTGTGGCGGGGGTGTTTTCCAGCGTGCCGATGGTCAGCTCGGACGGCTCGACCCCGTTCAGCTCCAGCACCTTGCGCAGCAGTTTGGGCACGCCGGTGCCTTCGGGGCCGAGGTTGATCTTCTTGCCCTTCAGGTCGGACAGCTTCGTCACCGCGACAGGTTCGCGCATGAACAGCCAGACCGGTTCGGTAAACAGGCTGCCCAGCGAGACCAGTCCTTTGCGGCGCGCCTCGGCTTCTTCGGTGGAGCCGCTTTGCACGAAGGCGATGTCGACCTTGCCATCGTTGAGGCGCTGGAGGTTTTCCTGCGAGCCGAGCGAGCGCTGCAGGGTGACCTTGATGTCGTGTTTGGCGAGGGCGGCGGCGTACTGCTTGCCGAATTCTTCGTAGGCGCTGTTTTCCTGGCCGGTGGCAAGCAGGACCTGGCGCGGCGGTGCCGGATCGACCACCAGGTAGGCGACCGCGCACAGCACGGCGATGACGATGACCGTCGGGCCGGCGGTGGCGACCAGGTCGCCGAAGGAGAACCGGGTGAATTTACGGATGTTGGACATTACTCTGCGCATGGGTTTCATGCACGGTACGATGCCAACAATTTAACAACAATGCAAGTTGGGGTGATTCACGCGAATTCGGCGGATTACGGGCTACGCCCTTTTCCGCCCTACGTATCATGGTTTTCGTAGGGCGGAAAAGGGCGAAGCCCGTAATCCGCCATTGGGTTATCCGCCGCAGGCCTTGATTGCGGGCGCCCCCGCCACCGCCGCTTTCGGCGGCTCGATCATCGGCATCAGGCTTGGCGCCAGCGTGGCCAGCAACTGCACCGGCAAGGCGCTGGTGAAGTCGTAATCGGCCGCGCTCGGCCCGGCCACATACGCCGTCATGCTGCCGTAGAAGCGCTCGCCGATGTTGAACACGAAGGTCGCCGAGCGGTTCACATAACGCGACTCGATCAGCCTGCCGCCGGCGCCATACACCTCAAAGCGCTGGTCGCCGGTACCGGTCTTGCCGCCGACGGCAATCACCTGCCCGTCCGCCATCGCAAACGCCGTCTTGACCCGCTTGGCGGTGCCGTCCGACACCACGCCGCGGATCGCTTCGGCCACCGCTGCCGCCACTTCCGGCGCCAGCACCTGTTCGCCCTGCACTTCCTTGCCCGGCTTGACCAGCGTTTCGTACGGCGTGCCCTTGGCGAAGTGCAGCGAGTCGATGCGCTGGGTCGGCTTGCGCACGCCGCCGTTGACGATGATGCCCATCATTTCCGCCAGCGATGCCGGACGGTCGGCCGACGCGCCCAGCGTGGTCGCGTACGACGGCGTCAGCGAGTCGAACGGGTAGCCCATCTTCTTCCACTGCGCATGGATCTTGAGGAAGGCCTCGACTTCGAGCAGGCCGGCGATGCGGCGGTCCTGCGCGTGCTTGCGGTGGGTGTTGAACAGCCACGCATACACCAGCTGGCGTTCGCGCACGCTGGCGTCGGCGATCTCGGCGAACTTGGCGCCCGGATGGGTGCGCATATAGCCGACCAGCCACAGCTCGAGCGGGTGGATGGTGGCGAGGTAGCCGCGGTCGGCCAGCGACATGTTGGCCGGCGAGTACTGCACGTACATGCGCTCGATGCGCTCCTGGTCGACTTCATTGGCCGACACCAGGTTATCGTTCAAGAACTTGCCGAACTGCGCGACGGACGCTTCCGGCGCGATCGTGCGGTGCACGTTGGCCAGGCGGGTCGGCGTCGGGCGCAGGCTGGCCAGCAGGACTTTCTCGGCTTCGGCCAGGCTCTTGCCGCGGTACTTGTTATAGAAGCGGGTCAGGAACTCCCGGCCTTCGCGGTCGGCGAAGCGGGCCAGGTATTCGGCGCGGCGCGGGTCGGTCGAATCGGCCAGCAGCGCCGCCGACGATCCAGGCAGCTGGAACATGTAGTAGCGGACCACGTCGCGCATCATGCGCACGAACACCAGGTTGGTCGAGCTGCGCAGCGCTTCGCGCACCGTCATGATCTTGCGGTCGTCCAGCTTGCTGAAGTTGCCGAAGGTGTGCAGGCCGCCGCCGGTGAAGAAGCCTTCGTACGGGCTGGCCGAGTACTTGCGCTCGAGCGCCGCTTCCAGCATGGCCGGCAGGGTGCGCGCTTCCGGCTTCTGGTTCAGCGTGAAGTACTCCACCGCCCACAGCGACATGCGGTCTTTCGGATCGATGACAGTGGCGCGCAGGGCCTTGGCGTCCATGCCGGCAAAGCGCTTGTGCAGCTGGTCGACGATGTCCATGTAGGTCACCAGGGTGCGCAGCTTGGCGGTCGAGCCGAGGTCCAGCTTGGCGCCTTCGTTGATGTCGAGCGGCTGGTCGTAGTTATCGGTCTGCACGCGCAGGTAGTTGGCCTTGTCGCCGCGTTCGAGCAGGGTGAAGCTGTAGACCACTTTGGACGGGTCGCCGTTGCCGAGCATGCCCTTGCCGGTGAGGCCGGCGGCGGCTGCCTTCTCGGCGTCGCGCAGCTCGCGCAGCACCGCGGTGACGGCGTTCTGCGCGTTCGAGTCGAGCGTGCTGACGACCGACAGGTCGAGGCGGTCGAGGTTGTACAGGCGCGAGTCGCCCAGCAGTCCGCCGAGGTGGGTGCGCACCGCGTTCGACGCCTTGCGCGTGACGAAGGTGTTGGCGGCCGGCTGCGCCACGCCCGACGAGGCGGACGGGTTGAGCGGCATGCGCAGCGCGGCGTCGCGCAGCGCCGGCGGAATCACGCCGGCCTGGGCCAGCACGCGCAGGTGGGTGTTGGTCAGCTGTTCGAGGTCGTCGTCGCCGGCGCCCAGGTAGTGGGCCGGACGGCGCTGGGCGATCATCAGGCTCAGTGCTTCCTTGTAGATCTGGGCAGCCTGCGGCGTGTCGATGCGGCCGTTCAGGGCGCGGTTGACGTCCTCGAACTTGCGGCCGTACCAGACCCACATGCCGTCGCCGATGCCGTTCACTTCGCCGTAGCCAAGCTTGGCCGACAGCGGCACGGTGTTGAGGTAGTCGACCACGATCTGGCGGCGCGCACGGGTGGTGTCTTCACCGTACTGGTAGGCGCGCAAGGTGGCCGAGGCCATCTGCACCAGCTTTTCCGACAGCGAGCTGGTACGCCCGTCCGGCGAATGGCGGTACTTTTCAATCTGGGTCGCCAGGGTGCTGCCGCCGGCCGAGCGCTTGTCGCCGCCGGTGAAAACGCTGAGCGATTTGTCGAGCACGGCCTTGCTGAAGCGGTCCCACTCCACCGCCGGATTGCGCTTCGGGTATTTGGTGTCGAGCAGTTCGCGGTTTTCGATGAACAGCAAGCTCTTGACCAGCAGCGCAGGCGCCTTGTCGAAGCCGTCGTAATAGCGTTCCGGGAACTGCGACGAGAACAGCGGCGCGCCGCGGCAGTCGAGGATCGACAGGCCGACCTTGGTCTTTTCCTGGAAGGTGGCGAACAGGCCCATGTCGGCCATCTCGACCATCTTCGGCGACAGGCGCGCCTGCGCTTCGATCACGTAGTTACGGGTCTGCAGCTTGCCCAGGTAATCGGGCAGGTTGGCGTAGCCAAGGCGCGCGTCGTACGGGCTGTCGGACGGGAAGCGGATGGTGCTGCTCGGTCC
Organism: Massilia agrisoli; assembly: GCF_020831365.1. Taxonomy (GTDB): domain Bacteria; phylum Pseudomonadota; class Gammaproteobacteria; order Burkholderiales; family Burkholderiaceae_D; genus Telluria_A; species Telluria_A agrisoli. The sequence goes on along the minus strand of NZ_JAJHPV010000004.1, from coordinate 272,343 downwards.
CGGACCGACCTTGTAGTCGAGTTTGGACGCCAGGCGCGAGAAGAACTCGGCCTGCATCGTGGACGTGCGCATTTCGTAAGCGGCAAGCGCGGCGACAAGCGCCAGCAGCAGCAGCGAAACGAGGATCAGTACAAGCTTGAAACGGCGTGGCGGTTTTTTATCTGTTTGCGGCTCTGGCATGTCGCCTTCCCCTTCCGGCACTGGCGCAGGATCGGGAACGAGCGACAAATGCGGATGCGGGTAGTTCAGGTGCGGCACATTGTCTGTGGCGCTGTTAGTCGATGCGTTCAACGCTGCTCGGGCGCGCATTTTGCGCACTGCGCGGTCAACGATGATGCGGGGCCGTCGAAAACGACGATTACTTTCCATGATGGCTCAACCGGTTTGAATCAATTTTACTTCGAATACCCGTTCAACCTTCGCCATCTTTGCAACTGGTCTGTACGAGTGATTGAAGTGACTGTGGTTAGCGAGATAACACCCGAAATCCCACTCTAGATTTCGTCTCGCCATGTCTGTCATTCCACCACATCACCCCCTGTGTACGAAGGCGTGTTCAAGAAAAGTTTGATTTCGGCGTTTGATTTTCGCAAAAAAACAACGGCTGAGTTAGGTGGCAAAAAACGCCGCGACAAAAGGCCGCATTTGCCTTGCCCAAGCGTTAACGCACGTCGGTGCGGCAGCGTACACAGCTCACGCAAAATTGCTCATGCACGAAGATTCACACTCCATACAAAATTCATAACGCATCGGCTTCATGACACCGCCTGCACGGCGCCGCCCGCAGCGCGTTCGGCGCGCAGGTCCGACAAGGCCTGCAGGCAGTAATACTGGAACCACAGGCCGGTGAAAATGAAGATCACGACATACAGCCAGATCGACAGCGCCGCCAAAAACGGGAACAGGAACACCGCGACGATCGTCCCGCCGATCCACACGATGCCCGGCAAGGCGCCGGCCGCGCCGGAGAAGATCCCGATCAGCATCAGCTGGCGCTTGTGCCTGGCGATGAGGGTGGCCCGCTCTTCTTCGCTGGCGTGTTCCGACAGCGCGTCGTAGCTCATCACGCGCTGGGTCAGCCACCCCCACAGCACGGCCTGCGCGATGATCGCCACCGGCGCCAGCGCGTACAGCGGCAGGGAGAACAGCCACAGCGGCACGAAGATCAGGAAGCCGGTCAGGTTCACCGCCAGGCTGCCGGCAAAGCTGCCGCCATGCTTCTTTTCCAGCTGCGGGAACTGGCGCTGGCTGACATGGCGCACGATCGCCGGCATCGCCACCACGCCCATGAACAGCAGCGCGGTCACCACCATCAGCGGCAGCAGCATCAACAGCGCCAGCAGCGGCACGATGACGGTTTTCAGGAAGCCCAGCCCAAACGTGGACAGCACGTTGCCGCTGGTGCTGAACAGGCCGTAGTCGGCAAACAGCGCATGCATGGTGTCGAGCATCGGCTGCAGGCCGGTCCACAGCAGCGCGCCCCACAGCAGCAGCGACAGCAGGAAGGGGATCACCGACAGCAGCAGCATTTTTCCGGTCAGCTGCGACAGCAGCGCGCGGCCGTAAGCGGTGAGGACGGGACGCAGCAGGTTCTGGTTCATGGGCTCGGGTGATTGGTTGGTCGGTGCAGGCAAAGCATAATCGAAACGACGGGTCCGCGTTGCCATGTGCTCAATTGGCGGATTGCTACGCCATGGACTACAATTCCCGGTCACCCGCACACATTAAGGAAAACACCATGTCCACCACCACTACTGAATCCGGCCTGCAGTACGAAGACAGCACCGTTGGCGAAGGCGCCGAAGCGAAAGCCGGCCAGAAGGTCACCGTGCACTACACCGGCTGGCTGCGCAACGACGACGGCAGCCAGGGCGCGAAATTCGATTCGAGCAAGGACCGCAACGACCCGTTCCAGTTCAACCTCGGCGCCGGCCAGGTCATCCGCGGCTGGGACGAAGGCGTGCAGGGCATGAAGGTCGGCGGCAAGCGCCGCCTGACCATCCCGGCGGCACTGGGCTATGGCGCGCGCGGCGCCGGCGGCGTGATCCCGCCAAACGCCACGCTGATCTTCGACGTCGAACTGCTGGCCGTTTAAGGAGCCGTCATGAGCTTGCAGGAACAATTCGCCCAGGCCCAGGCCGATTCGAAGAACTTGCCGGAGCGTCCGGACAACATGACCTTGCTGAAGATCTATGCGCTGTACAAGCAGGGATCGAGCGGCGACGTGCAGGGCGAGCGCCCGGGCATGACCGACTTCGTCAACCGCGCCAAGTTCGACGCATGGGATGCGCTCAAGGGCACGTCGCAAGATGAGGCGATGCAGCAGTACATCGACCTGATCGAGGAATTGAAGGGCTGATGACATGTCGTTCCCGCGCAGGCGGGAACCCATGCTGGGCAAGCATGCCATGGGTTCCCGCATCCGCGGGAACGACGTTATGCGGCTGCAAACACCTTCTGCATCTTCTCCGCCACCTTCGCGCGGATCGATGGCGCAAACGCGCCCATCAGGAATCCCAGGTTAATTTCCATTGCCGCCTGTTGCGCGCCCAGGGTCAGCGCGCCATGCACGCCGCTGCGTTCGAAACGCAGGACGTCGCCCTCCCACTTGCAGGCCAGGCCATATTCGCGGGCGATCTTGTCGGCCACTTCTTGCGCCGCCGCGCGCGCTCGTTCCGGCGTCAGGCTGTGGGCCTGGACGATGCTGATGTCAGCCATGAGGCTCTTCCCAAATCAAAACAAAAGCGCGCATGATACCAAAGCCGGGCCCGGCCGGCCGCGCATCACTTGCCAGCTGGGTAGTGAAATCGGCAATAATACGGATCATTCTTTACCTTGCCGACCATGACAAACATCCAGCTGATCGCAGCCATCATCTTCGGACTGGCGCTTGCCCACACCTTCGCCGCCAAGTCTTTCGAACGCCTGGCCGACAAGTATCCCCGCCACGCCGGGCTGCTGCACTTCTTCGGTGAAATCGAAGTCGTGTTCGGGCTGTGGGCCTTCGTGCTGATCGTGACGATGGCGATCGTGTCAGGCGGCGCCGCGGCAGTGGAGTACGCCGAATCGCGCACCTTCACCGAGCCCCTGTTCGTGTTCGTCATCATGGTGGTGGCGGCCTCGCGCCCGGTGCTCGAGACCGTGCGCGGGATGATTTCGATCGTCGCAAAAATGCTCCCGGTCCGCACCGCGGTGGCGCGCGTGTGGCTGTGCCTGGCGGCGGTGCCGCTGATCGGCTCCCTGATTACCGAGCCGGCCGCCATGACCTTGGCCGCGCTGATGCTGGCGCCTACCGTGTTCACCAAGAACAAGCCGGAATGGCTGAAGTATGCGGCCCTCGGCGTGCTGTTCGTGAACATCTCGATCGGCGGCACACTGACCTCCTTCGCCGCGCCGCCGGTGCTGATGGTCGCCTCGACCTGGGGCTGGGACTCGGCCTTCATGGCCGCCACCTTCGGCTGGCGCGCCGCCGTCGCGGTGCTGGTCAACGCCACCGTCGTCACCTACCTGCTGCAGCGCTACATCACCGACGAGGTGGCGACTTCGGCCGACACGCCTGCCCCGCTGGCAGTGCGCGCCATCCACCTGGCGTTCCTGGCCGGCGTGGTCGCATTCGCCCACCATCCGGTGATCTTCATCGGCCTGTTCCTGCTGTTCCTCGGCTTCACCCAGGCATACGAAAAATACCAGTCGCCGCTGATCCTGCGCGAAGGCCTGCTGGTCGGCTTCTTCCTGGCCGGGCTGGTGGTACTGGGCGGCATGCAGCAATGGTGGCTGCAGCCGATCGTCGCCAGCCTGGAACCGACCGCGCTGTTCTTCAGCGCCGTCGCCCTGACCGCCGTCACCGACAATGCCGCCCTGACCTACCTCGGCTCGCTGATCGTCGGCCTGTCCGACCACGCCAAGTACATGCTGGTGGCGGGCGCCGTGGCCGGCGGCGGCCTGACGGTGATCGCCAACGCGCCCAACCCGGCCGGCGTGGCCCTGCTGCGCGACGGCTTCAACGACGAATCGATCGGGCTGGGCGGCCTGCTGCTGGGCGCCCTGCTGCCGACCGCGATGGCCGTGGTGATGTTCCTGATTTAACACGGCTTCACGATTTCACCCCGCTTTCGCCGGGCGCTTGCGCGTCATCAAACGAAGTTTGACCGCGAAGCGCCACTATTTCCCTGTGAACGTTGCCGCCAGCCATCATTGGTGCACGCTACTTGCGGAGAAATAACAATGGATGATCGCGAAAACCAGCCCCTTGCCGCCCTGCCCGACCGCGAGCAGGCGCCCGTCAGCTTCGTGCCGACGCCGACGGCGTCGTACCGCCAGCACCGCAAGGCCGCTGCCCTGGTGCTCGAGCCGGGCAAGCCGCGCATCGGCCTGGCCGACCAGCCGGCGCCCGAGCCGGTTCCCCTGCCCTACGCCTTCGGCGCGCGCGTGCTGATGTGGAAGCAGGACCCGTCGGTCAGCGAGATCGGCACGCGCAAGGTGTTCTTGCCCGGGATTGTGCTGGCCGGCCCGCGCGACGCCCGCATCATGTACGGCGAGCCGGGCATCGCCCCGGTCAGCCCGAATGCCTTCGGCGACTTTGTCACCGCGCCCGACACGCCGCAGTTCGACGCGGTGCATACCTTCGCGGTGGTGCGCCAGACCCTGACCATGTACCAGCGCGCGCTGGCCGGCGGCGACGGCGAAACCCCGCTGCCGTGGCAGTGGAACAGCAGCATCGACACGGCGCCGCTGCAAATCTTCCCGCACGGCCTGCCCAATACGATGAACGCCTTCTACAGCCGCTCGCAGTGCTGCCTGAAGTTTGGCGACTTCATCCCCTCCGACGCGGTCGAGCGCGTGTACACCTGCCGCTCGTTCGACATCGTCTCGCACGAAACCGGCCACGCGGTGCTCGATGGCCTCAAGCCTGACTGGCTGCTGGCCGACAATCCGCCCCAGACCGGCGGCCTGCACGAAGCCTTCGGCGACCTGACCGCGATCTTCCTGGCGCTGTCGCAGCTCGACCAGTGCGAGGCAATCATCGCCCAGACCAAGGCGCGCCTGCACGACAAGACCTTTTTGGCCGACATCGCCGAGCAGTTCGGGCTGGCGCTGGGCCGCTCGAACGGCCTGCGCAACGCCGACAACGACATCACCCTGTCGCAGGCCGGCAGCGAGGTGCATGCGATTTCGCAGGTGTTCACCGGCGCCGTGTACGACATTTTGGCCGACATGTTCAACCACGAGCGCGACCCCGGCATGCTGGACGACGCCGCGGTGCTGCACCGGGTCGGCGACTACCTGCGCGGCCTGGTGCTGCGCGCGATGATCGGCGCGCCCGACCGCGCGGCGACCTATGTCGACGTGGTCAACGAGATGGTGCGCATCACCACCGAGGATGGCCGTCCGGCCGAATACCGCAACTTCATCCGCAACCGCTTTGTCGCGCGCGAGGTGGTCGAGTCGCCGGTGGCGCTGACCGAGGACCTGCCGCCCGGGACCCTGCTGGCGCCAGCCGTGCAGGACGCCCCCGGCGCGCTGCAGGACCGGCGCGCCTGCTGCGGCACCATGAACCTGGCCGAGTACTACGGCATCGACCATGTCTTCGACGCCGAAGTGCAGGCGCTGGCCCGCTGGTGCGCCGAGCATGGCCGCAACGGCGAGACCCTGGTGCGCGACGACACCGCCAACGACGGCAACCGCAGCGCGCTGCCCGCACCATGAAAATCTCGGTCAAAGGCAGCGGCGGCTTCGCCGGCACGGTGGAACACTACGAGGTCGACACGGCCCGGCTGGCGCAGGGCGAGGCGATCGAGTCGCTGTTGCAGAACCTGGATTTCTTCCATGCGCCCGAGCCGCCGCCGGTGGTGGGCGCCGACATCCCGCATTGGGAGATCACGGTCGACGACGGCCAGCAGTGCCGCACGGTCGAGTTCGCGGAGGACGGCGGCCCGGCCTGCGCGCGCTGGAAACCGGTGATTGACCGGCTGCGCGGTGGCGGATAAGGCGCCTGGCGGCACTGGCGCGCCGCCCAACTTGTTGAATTTATGGCAAATCTGCAGGCCCGGCCTGCATTTGCTTATTTGTATAGTGTCTAAGCCTGAATTGTGGGAAAAACCGAATTGCCTTAAAATACAGTGCTTTGCTATGGTTGGCGGGCACTCCCAGCGCCACCCGCAATACCCATTTTACTCATAGGACTGTTATGACCCACGTTGTCACCGAATCGTGCATCGCATGTCGCTACACTGATTGCGTCGATGTATGCCCGGTAGATTGTTTCCGGGAAGGCCCGAATTTTCTGACGATCGATCCGGACGAGTGCATCGACTGCGCAGTCTGCGTGGCTGAATGTCCCGTCAACGCGATCTACGCCGAGGAAGACGTGCCGTCCGACCAGCAGCAGTTCATCAAGATCAACGTTGAACTGGCGCGCGCCTGGCCATCGATCACCAAGACCAAGCCGCCCCTCCCGGATGCCGAGGAGTGGAAGGACGTCAAGGACAAGCTGGACAAACTGATCCGCTAAGCGGTCCGGGCGCCGCGTCCTGGCCCGGCTTGTTGCAAGCCGGCGCAAGCGCCTGTGCGGCGCGACCCTGGCGCCCCCTGCGACACCCATCAAAAATCAACAGGAAGTAATCGTATGACAATCTCCGCCACCCACGAAGCAGGCAGCGTCGCTGCCAACAGTACCTTTTCCGGCGCAATCGAAACCGATGCCGTCATTATCGGCGCGGGCCCGGTCGGTCTGTTCCAGGTGTTCGAACTCGGCCTGCTCGAAATCAAGGCCCACGTGATCGACTCCCTGCCGGCAGTGGGCGGACAGTGCGTTGAACTGTATCCGGACAAGCCGATCTACGACATCCCTGCCGTGCCGGTGTGCACCGGCCAGGAACTGACCGACAACCTGCTCAAGCAGATCGAGCCGTTCGAGCCGACCTTCCACCTGGGCCAGGAAGTGACCGGCGTGCAGCGCCGCGAAGACAGCCGCTTCAACGTCGAAACCTCGCTTGGGACCCGCTTCATCACCAAGACCATCTTCATCGCCGCCGGCGTCGGCTCGTTCCAGGCGCGCACCCTGAAGGTGGACGGCATCGAAGCGTTCGAAAACAGCCAGCTGCACTACCGCGTCAAGGACCCTTCGATTTTCGAAGGCAAGAACCTGGTGGTCTGCGGCGGCGGCGACTCGGCGCTCGACTGGGCCCTGAACTTCGTCGGCAAGGCCGAATCGGTGGTGCTGGTGCACCGCCGCGAAGACTTCCGCGCCGCGCCTGCCTCGGTGGCCAAGATGAAGGCCCTGTGCGACGAGTACGAAATGCAGCTGATCACCGGCCAGGTCACCGGCTTTGACGCCAAGGACGGCAAGCTGTCCGAAGTGAAAGTAACCGGCGCCGACGGCGTCACCCGCCGCGTGCCGCTCGACATGCTGCTGGTGTTCTTCGGCCTGTCGCCGAAGCTCGGCCCGATCGCTGAATGGGGCCTCGACATCGAACGCCGCCAGCTGAAGGTCATGGACACCGAAAAGTTCGAGACCAACGTGCCAGGCATCTTTGCGGTGGGCGATATCAACACCTACCCGGGCAAGAAGAAGCTGATCCTGTCGGGCTTCCACGAAGCAGCGCTGGCCGCCTTTGGCGCCGCGCCCTACATCTTCCCGGACAAAAAGATCCACATGCAGTACACGACGACCTCGCCGAAACTGCACAAGATCCTCGGCGTCGAATCCCCGACTTTCGACTAAATCAGCGTTCCGTAACTTTGACGCAACCGAAATGCCCCGCTCAGCCGGGGCATTTTTATTTTGTGTTAAGTGCCTCATAAACGGACCCTGCACTGGCGTGATAAAACTGTTCCTGACATGAAAGGAACCCTACTCCTGCCTGCCTCATTGGCAGATTGCCAATGGGCATAACTAATTGCATTGCAGTCTCGCGAATGCCCTATAATTGACGCGCAGGGTAGGAACGAACGCCCGTGCACTTTTATCCAAGGAATCTGTATGCTTTATCACTTGCACGAGATGCAACGCTCATTCCTGACGCCGCTGATGCAGTGGGCTGATGCGTCATCCAAACTCTTCTCGAACCCGGTGTCGCCGCTGGCGCACACCCCGTTCTCGCAACGCATCGCCGCCGGCTACGAACTGATGTACCGGCTCGGAAAAGATTACGAAAAACCGGCCTTTGGCATCGACACCGTCGCGATTGGCGCCGACACCGTGCGCATCATCGAGAACATCGAAGTCGAAAAGCCGTTCTGCCGTCTGCTGCACTTCCGCAAGGACTTAAGCGCCGAGGCATTCGCCGCGCTCGACCAGCCGAAAGTGCTGCTGGTAGCGCCGCTGTCTGGCCACCACTCGACCCTGCTGCGCGACACCGTTCGCGCGCTGCTGCCGAACCACGACGTCTACATCACCGACTGGACCGACGCGCGCATGGTGCCGCTGTCGGCCGGCCCGTTCCATCTCGACGACTACATCTTCTACGTCCAGGACTTCATCCGCCACCTGGCGCCAGACCTGCACGTGATTTCGGTATGCCAGCCAACCGTGCCGGTACTGGCCGCGATCTCGCTGATGGCCAGCGCTAAAGACCCGAAGCTGCCGAAGACGATGACGATGATGGGCGGTCCGATCGACCCGCGCCGCTCGCCGACCGCGGTCAACGACCTGGCCACCGAAAAGCCGTTCTCGTGGTTCGAGAACACGGTGATTTATTCTGTGCCGGGCAACTACCCTGGCGTAGGCCGCCGCGTGTACCCGGGCTTCCTGCAGCATGCCGGCTTCATCGCGATGAACCCGGGCCGCCACGCGCAGAGCCACCGCGAGTTCTACAACCACCTGGTTGCGGGCGACGACGAGCCGGCCGAAAGCCACCGCCAGTTCTACAACGAGTACAACGCCGTGCTGGACATGCCAGCCGAGTACTATCTCGACACGATCAAGACCGTGTTCCAGGACTTCGCGCTGCCGAAGGGTACCTGGAAAGTCGGCGGCCAGCTGGTGCGTCCGCAGGACATCACCACGGTGGCGCTGCTGACGGTCGAAGGCGAGCTCGATGACATCTCCGGCGCCGGCCAGACGCAAGCTGCCCACGACCTGTGCAGCAGCATCCCGGCCGACATGAAGCAGGACTATGTCGCCGCCAAGGCCGGCCACTACGGCATCTTCTCGGGCCGCCGCTGGCGCGAGACGATCTGCCCGAAGATCGGCGAGTTTATCCGCAAGCACGGGTAAGCCTCACCGCAACGCGAAATGCCGCCTAACCCGCGGCATTTTTTTCGCCCGTCGCTCCCGCACAGGCGGGAGCCCATGCTGACCTCGCGTCGTATAGGTTCCCGCCTTCGCGGGAACGACGAAGGTGGTGGATAATGGCGGTTTTAGCCATATTCACACCCGTGACCAAGTCCCTCGCCGACCAGCTCGAAGACCTGCTGCCGCAAACCCAATGCACCAAGTGCGGGTATGCCGGCTGCCGTCCGTACGCCGAGGCGATGTCCGCAGGCGAGGCAGGCATCAACCAGTGCCCGCCCGGCGGCGTCGAAGGCGTGGCGCGCCTGGCGCGCTTGATGAACCGGCCGGTCATCCCGATCAACCCGGCCAACGGCATCGAACGTCCGCGCCCCGTCGCCTTCATTGACGAAGCGCTGTGCATCGGCTGCACCTTGTGCATCCAGGCCTGCCCGGTCGATGCGATCCTCGGCGCCACCAAGCAGATGCACACGATCCTCCCGAGCCTGTGCACCGGCTGCGACCTGTGCGTGGCGCCCTGCCCTGTGGACTGCATCACGATGATGCCGGTAACAGGCGAGCGCACCGGCTGGTCCGCGTGGTCGCAGCAGGACGCCGACGCCGCGCGCTCGCGCCACGATTTCCGCGCCATGCGCCTGCAGCGCGAACGCGCCGAGAACGATGCGCGCCTGGCCGCCAAGGCGGCCGAGAAGCTGAAAGCGGTAACCCTGGAAACGACCAATACGCCAGAAGAACTGGCCGAAAAAGAGCGCAAGCGCGCGATCATCGCCGCCGCCATGGAGCGCGCGCGCCTCAAGGCCGACGAACAGAAAAACACCGACCAATGAACGCTGCAAAACGATACGAAATTTTCTCGCGCCTGCGCGCTGCCAATCCCAACCCCGTCACCGAACTTGAATACACGACCCCGTTCGAGCTCCTGATCGCCGTGCTGCTGTCTGCGCAGTCGACCGACGTCGGCGTGAACAAAGCCACCCGCAGGCTGTACGCGGTGGCTAACACGCCGCAGGCGATCCTTGACATGGGCGAGGACGAGCTGAAGACCTACATCGCCACCATCGGCCTGTATCACACCAAGGCGAAGAACGTGATCGCTACCTGCCGCATGCTGGTGGAGAAGCATGGCGGCGAAGTGCCGCGCACGCGCGAAGAGCTGGTGGAGCTGCCGGGTGTCGGTCGCAAGACTGCCAATGTGGTGCTCAATACCGCGTTCGGCGAAGTGGCGATGGCGGTCGATACCCATATCTTCCGCGTGTCGAACCGGACCAACATCGCGCCCGGGAAGAACGTCGACGAGGTGGAGCACAAGCTGCTCAAGTTCGTGCCGAAGGAGTTCCTGCTCGACGCCCACCACTGGCTGATCCTGCATGGGCGCTACACCTGCATCGCACGTAAGCCATTGTGCTGGAACTGCGTTATCGCCGACTTATGCGAATATAAAGCCAAGACGCCGGCCCCGGCGAACCTGCTGCCAAAGGAACCAACATGATCATCGCAACTCACAGCGGCAAATTCCATGCCGACGACGCCTGGGCCGTCGCAGTACTGGACATCCTGTTCCCCGGCAGTGACATCATCCGGACCCGCGACACCTCGCTGATCGACGCCGCCGACTTCGCGATCGATGTCGGCGGCACATGGGACCCGGCCGGCGGCCGCTTCGACCATCACCAGAAGGGATTCGAGGCGGCGCGCCAGAGCGGCGTTCCATACGCCAGCGCGGGCCTGGTGTGGAAAGAGTACGGTGCGCGCTGCGTCACCGCCCTCGCACTGGCGCACACCGGCCACCAGTTGACGGAAGACGCGGCCCGCCAGCTGGCGTACGCGATCGATGACGACGTGGTGCAGTACCTGGACTTGTCCGATGTGGGCGCGGCCAGGAACGCGCCGGGCGGCTATGGCCTGTCGGCGGTCATCTCGGGCTTCAATCCCAACTGGCTCGATGAACAGCGGCTGGGCCACGGCGAAGCGGTCGAAGACTACCGCCTCGGCCAGTTCCGGCGCGCGATGGCGCATCTTGCCGACGTCATGGTCAACCAGGTCAGGTACCGCGTGGGCGCGCTGCTGGCGCTGGAACAGGTGCGGCAATCGGAGGCGCTGGAAAATGGCCGGGTGCTGTTCCTGAAGAACAGCGCCCTGCCGTGGACGACCGTGGTGCGCAAGGAGATGCCGAAAGTGCTGTTTGTGATCAGCCACAGCATCACTGAACAGCGCCACATGCTGCACACGGTGCCCGCGAACCCAGAGAGTTTCGACGCCAGGGCCGACCTTCCGGAAGCCTGGGCGGGCTTGCGCGATGCGGAGCTTGCCGCCGTTACCGGCGTTGCAGACGCGATCTTCTGCCACAACGGCAGGTTTATCGCGGCCGCGAAGTCGTTCGACAGTGCGCAGACGATGGCAAGGCAGGCGTTGCAAGCTGTCGACGATGCGCGAGCGCCTGAAGGACCGGGCGCGGGCAATTCCGACACCGCCGCCGAAGACGCACTGGAACAGCCGAAACTGTAGCAGCGGATCGGCTTATCAGGTCGGCGTATCGACCATGTCCCAGCCGGCGTGCTGGAAGCGCACCAGCCAGTTCAGCGCATGGTGGCGCTCCATCACAACGTCGGCGTCCACGCCCGGCGTGTCGCCGCGCTTCTTGAGACGCTGCTGGCGGATGTGCCAGTGCAGGCGGTAGGTCAGGTCCAGCGCGTCGAGGATCGCGGCGCCTTCGCGCACGGCAGGGCCGCGCATCTCTATCATCTTCGCCACCGTGGTGGCGGTGTCGCAGGGCTCGGCCGGGAACGGCAGTTCGCCCACCATGCCCAGCGCCCATTCCAGCAGGTAGAGGCTTTCGTAGCGCCACATGAACTGTGCGCACTCCTGCTGCGACGGGGCGTCCTTCTCAAGGAAGGTGCGCTCTTCGGGCGACAGGTAGTCATCCGCGAGCGGCATTTTTGAGAGCAAGGTATCTGCGCTCATCGGCTCGCCCGACGCAACGGATTCAGCGCGCAGGGAGATGAGCAGCAGCGCGCGGGCGCGGCCCACGATATCGTCGCGGTCCTGCAGCACCAGTTCGTCTTCGCTGACCAGCGGCGGCAAGGTATCCGGAATCAGTATGCCGCGTTCGGCCAGCGCTGCTTCGCTGGCTGCCTTGCGCGCCCACGCTTTCGCAGGATAAGGCACGCGCGCCTGCGCATCGGTGCTGCCATCGCTGGCGTCGACCAGCACATGACCGTCGGCGTCGATCACCTGCCCGTCCTTGGTGAACAGCACCGCGTTGGCTTCTTTCGCCCACGCATACAGCGCGGCGGTATCGCCGGCGCCGATGCTGATGGCGAGATGATGCTGCACGCGCTGCAGGTGCAGGATGACATGGTATTTATCGCGCGACATCTGGCCGTCGCCGCGGTCGAGCACATAGCCGCAGAAGTCATTCAGGTGGGACAGCAACTCGGGATCGGACAGTTCGCGGCGCAGGTGCAGCACGTGCGCGAAAGGCGGCTTCGGAATCTGCACCAGGGTGCAGTAGGCGTTGAACAGCAGCGTTTCGCCGACAGGCGCAGCCGGGGCTGCGGCCTGGCGGGACGGGAGAAGGCGCCGGAATTTTTCAAGCATCGTCAGATCAATACCATGTTGTCGCGGTGGATAAGCTCAGGCCCTTCGAGGAAGCCGAGGATTGTTTCAATGTCGGTGGAGGGCTTGCGCATGATGCGGCGCGCTTCCGAGCTAGTATAGTTGCTAATGCCGCGTGCGATCGGCGTGCCGTCTTCAGACAGGCAGGTAATCACCGCGCCGCGTCCGAATTCGCCCCTGACCTCGACCACGCCGATTGGCAGCAGCGACTTGCCTTCCTTCGACAGCTTGGCCACCGCGCCGGCGTCCAGCACCACCTTCCCTGCGGTGTGCAGGTGGTCCGACATCCACTGCTTGCGCGCGGTCGTGCGGCCGGTCTGCGCCAGCAGCTGGGTACCGATGGCTTCTCCGCCAGCGAGGCGGGTCAGCACGTCGTCCTCGCGGCCCCATGCGATCACGGTGTCGGCGCCGGAACGCGCGGCGCGCTTGGCGGCCAGGATCTTGGTCAGCATGCCGCCGCGCCCAAGGCTGCTGCCTGCGCCGCCTGCCATCGCTTCGAGCGACGGGTCGCCCGCCTTGCCTTCGGCGATCAGGTAGGCTGCGGGATCTTTGCGCGGATCGGCGCTGAACAGGCCTTTCTGGTCGGTCAGGATCACCAGCGCGTCGGCTTCGATCAGGTTCGCCACCAGCGCGCCGAGCGTGTCGTTGTCGCCGAACTTGATCTCGTCGGTAACCACGGTGTCGTTCTCGTTGATGATCGGGACCACGCCAAAGCGCAGCAAGGTGGTGAGGGTCGAGCGGGCGTTGAGGTAGCGCTCGCGGTCGGCCAGGTCGGCGTGGGTCAGCAGCACCTGTGCGGTGCCCAGGCCGTGCGCGCGGAAGCTGGTTTCGTAGATTTGCGCGAGGCCCATCTGGCCGACGGCGGCGCAGGCCTGCAGTTCGTGGACGTCGGTGGGGCGCTGGTCGAAGCGCAGGCGCAGCATGCCTTCGGCGATCGCGCCGGAGCTGACCAGCACGACTTCCTTGCCCAGGTTGCGTAATGCGGAGATTTGCGCGGCCCAGCGCGCGATGGCGGCGTGGTCGAGTCCCCGGCCGTCGTTGGTGACCAGCGAGGAGCCGACCTTGATGATGATGCGGTTAGCTTTTTGTATGACTGAGTTCATCGGCGCGCGTTCCAACAGGTCGCGGGCGCAGCGCCAGCAGCCCGAGGCCGCCCAACAGCTCCATCCCGCATATGACTAACAAAAATCCCTGGGGCAGTCCGATCGCGAACGCCGCAATGAAGCGGCCCGCCGGCTGCGCCAGGAGGAATAATGCTGTGATATCGCCGAGGAGTGGCTGGTCGCCGTGCCTTGCCGCCAGCAGCGCCAGGGCCGCGGTAGCGAGCCTGACGCCGACATAGATAGCGAAAAACTGGCTGTAGCCGTTTACGCCAACGAGTAGCATTCCCATGCTGGTCGCCACGCGGTCAGGATCGAGCAAAGCCGTGAGCGCGGCCAGCGAGCTGGCGATGGCGATGAGCTTGAGCAGCGAATAACGCAGCCGCGCCCGTTGCATGGGTACTGCCAATTTTAATCCAGGATCTTGAAACGTGGATCGTCCGGGTCGATCGATGCAATACCGCGCGCTTCTTCGGTCATCTGGGTCTCTTCCGCACGGTGCTCGCTGTTGCGCTTCTCTTCGAGGTGCAGGTAGATCGCGTTGATCAGCTCCTGGCAGCCTTCGCGGTTCAGTGCCGAGATCTCGAACACAGGACCCTTCCAGCCCATGCGCTTGACGAAGTCCTTGACGACCTTCTTGCGGTCCGCTTCCGGCACCACGTCGAGTTTGTTCAGCACCAGCCAGCGCGGCTTGTTCAGCAGCGACTCGTCGTACTTCTCGAGTTCCTTGACGAGCGCCTTGGCTTCCTTGACCGGATCGACATTGGTTTCAAACGGCGCCAGGTCGACGATGTGCAGCAGCAGGCCGGTACGCTGCAGGTGGCGCAGGAACTGGTGGCCGAGGCCCGCGCCTTCGGAGGCGCCTTCGATCAGGCCGGGGATGTCGGCGATGACGAAGCTCTTTTCGTGCGACACGCGCACCACGCCCAGGTTCGGGTGCAGTGTGGTGAACGGATAGTCGGCGATCTTCGGCTTGGCGTTCGAGACGGCCGTGATGAAGGTCGACTTGCCGGCGTTCGGCATGCCGAGCAGGCCGACGTCGGCCAGCACCTTCAGCTCCAGGCGCAGTTCGCGGCGCTCGCCTTCCTTGCCCTCGGTCTTCTGGCGCGGTGCGCGGTTGGTCGAGGACTTGAAGTGGATGTTGCCCCAGCCGCCCTCGCCGCCCTTGGCGAGCAGTTCGGTCTGGCCGTGTTCGGTCAGGTCGGCGATGATTTCGCCGTTGATGTTATCGACGATCAGGGTACCGACCGGCATGCGCAGGTAGATGTCGTCCGCGCCCTTGCCGTAGCAATCGGAACCGCGGCCGGCTTCACCGTCCTTGGCCTTGTGCATCTTGGAGTAACGGAAGTCGACCAGGGTGTTGATGTTGCGATCCGCAACCGCCCAGATCGAACCGCCCTTGCCGCCGTCGCCGCCGTCAGGACCGCCGAACGGGCGGAACTTTTCGCGGCAGAACGAGGCGCAGCCATTGCCGCCGTCGCCGCCGATGACTTCGATTTTTGCTTCGTCGATAAACTTCATATTTGTACCGCCATAAAACTAAAAAGGCTCTACCTTGGGCAGAGCCTTTCGATGGAAGGCTTGCGCCTTACAGATTTGCACCGCGAACGGCGCGAGCGCGTATTACGCTGCTACCGCTTCAGCGGCAACTACGGTCACGAACTGCTTCGAGCCGATGCCCTTCTTGACGAACTTCACCGTACCGTCGACCAGTGCGAACAGGGTGTGATCCTTGCCCGTACCGACGTTGGTGCCTGCGCGCACTGGGGTGCCGCGCTGGCGAATGATGATGCCGCCTGCATTGATAGCCTGGCCGCCGTAAACCTTCACGCCAAGGCGCTTTGATTCTGAATCACGGCCGTTGCGGGTAGTACCGCCGCCTTTTTTGTGTGCCATTTAGGTGCTCCTTGATAGCTGATTAAACCGGGCAAACAGCGATTAGCCGTTGATCGATACGATTTGGATTTCGGTGAAATTCTGGCGATGGCCCTGATGCTTCTGGTAGTGCTTACGACGACGCATCTTGAAAATCTTCACTTTATCGTGACGACCGTGTGCCACAACAGTTACCAGTACCTTAGCACCTTCGACCAATGGCGCACCAAACTTGATGGTGTCGCCCGCGCCTACTGCGAGAACTTGATCGATGGTGATTTCGGAACCAATGTCTGCCGGTATCTGTTCTACTTTAAGTTTTTCGCCAGCGACAACTTTGTATTGTTTGCCACCGGTTTTTATGACCGCGTACATGATTTGAAACCTCATCAAATGTTAGAAAGTTTCCCTGGCCAGAAGCCGGGGAACCGCGAATTATACACGGGATGCGTTTTCGCGTCAAAAGGCGTGCACAAGCCGGTCTGTTCGTGGTATGTCAGCAACTTCCTGTCACTACCCTTGCACGAAGGCCAATGTTGCCATTGGGACGGCATCGCGTGCTTGTCGTATAATCCCCACACCTAACGTCCAATGCAGGTCCGCCTTGTCCGCCGCTACCCCACAACAGAACAACATTGCCCATTCGATCGCTCCAGACATGGAGGCGGTTAACAAGGTGATCCGTGAACGCCTGCATTCCGAAGTCACCCTGGTGAACCAGATTGCGGAATACATCATCAGTGCCGGCGGCAAGCGCATCAGGCCAGTGCTGGTGCTGCTCGTTGCCAACGCCTACGGCTACAAAGGTTCGGCGCACCATGAGCTGGCGGCCGTGGTCGAGTTTATCCATACAGCAACTTTGCTGCATGACGACGTCGTCGACGAATCGTCGATGCGGCGTGGGCGCCAGACGGCCAACGCGCTGTTCGGCAACGCGGCATCGGTGCTGGTGGGCGACTTCTTGTACTCGCGCTCGTTCCAGATGATGGTCGGCCTGAACAATATGCGGGTGATGCAGATCCTGTCGGACGCTACCAACGTAATTGCCGAAGGCGAAGTGTTGCAGCTGCTGAACATGCACGACCCGGACGTCACCCAGGAAAGCTACCTGAAAGTCATCCGCTCGAAGACGGCCAAGCTGTTCGAGGCGGCGGCCCAGCTGGGCGCGCTGATCTCGGGCGCGACCGATGCGGAGATCGATGCGGCGGGCGAATACGGCCGCTCGCTCGGCACGGCCTTCCAGCTGATCGACGACGTGCTCGACTATGCGGGCGATGCCGCGGAAATCGGCAAGAACGTCGGCGACGACCTGCGCGAAGGCAAGCCTACGCTGCCGCTGATCTACCTGATGGAAACCGGCACGCCGGAACAGCGCGAACTGGTGCGCAATTGCATCGAGCAAGGCGACGAGCAGCATTTCGACGCGATCCTGTCGGCCATCACCACCAGCGGCGCCCTCGACTACACCCGCCGGGAAGCGGAAGTTGCCGCCAAGCGCGCGGCAGACGCTATCTCAAGCCTGCCGGAAAGCCCATATAAACAAAGCTTGCTCCAGCTCTGTGCCTTCGCTGTTGACAGGAACCACTAGCGTTTTTAGAATTTAAGCGTTGCATATCAGTACATCTACTACCCGTCGGGGTGTGGCTCAGCCTGGTAGAGCGCTGCGTTCGGGACGCAGAGGCCGGAGGTTCGAATCCTCTCACCCCGACCAGAATCTCCCCGGGCGCAGCTTTCGGGTCGATGTCGTTACCGTTCAGATGCGCCGGGTTCTTCATGAGAAAAGACGCCGTCATGGTCGTATACAAGTCTCACTTTGCTAGCCCCGAGATTCCAGTGGCCAATCACTGAAATAAGAAATACTCCATCGCAGCCGTGGTGTTTCCATCCCTGCGTTTCGCCGGTTTCACTATCCACCACAACAGTTAACCTGCTTAGATTCTGACTACCGCATTTCAGACAGCGAGGAGGGGTGGTTCTGCTTAACAGAAAGTTAATCCGTTCGTAAGCAGATTCGATGACCTCACCCATCTCATGCAAGTCGGCAGTGCTCGTCTCATGAGCAATCGAGGAACCGTCATCAAGTTTATGAAAGGAGCGGCGAACAACTTTTCTTGTGAACCATCCCCGCCGCGTTGATGCCGACCTAAGGCTAGTTGAAAGCCTTCGCAGTGATGCCATCGCATCGGCCATAGTCAAGTCTTCAACATGTTGAATTCCATCGCAACTAGAACACCAGCCATAACAATAGTTGACGGCAATCCGCACCCCATGCTCGAGCTGATACATCCGCCGAGGTGACCAAATCCATCCTGGTTCTACCTTGCCACAGCTGGAACACGTACATCTCGAAATTGGAAAACCCATTGTTATCTCGTTCTCAAGCCAAAGAAAAACGTCATTATTCTCTGCAACGTGACGGGCACCCCACGCCTGCTAGCCGTTCAATCCGCTACGGAGACAACCCCAGATCCACTCGTCAGCGGGGGGCGTCTCGTCTCAGCGTTGCCCCGTTGGACTCCGATACCAGGTCTGTCTTCTTTTGCCAGTTGGGTCGGTGACACTCCGGAGTTCAAAAAGCCCAGATTTCCATAAGATCTGGCGCCATGTCTTGCAGCCATATCGGCGGGGTATCTGGTCTCGATTTTCCGTCGATATAAGTGCTATCGCAGCACTAAGGGAGGTCCAGCCATCTATCCGGCAAACCGTCTCTGCTTCGCGCAAGCATTCGACTATCGTGGCCCGCGGCCAGCACACGGTGCCATCATGGTTGATACCGTGTACTAAAGCATCCTCGAAGGACTTTGTTTGGATGAACGACGACATCAGCGCTTGGTCCTCAGCTAGGCCGGTGGCCCAGGACTTCAGCCGTTCGCAGTGCCCATCAATTTTCTCGTAGCAGCTTTCGAGGTGAGTGGTTGCAGCGCGGCAGCCCTTCTCGTCGGAGATGTCGAAACGCTCGATGAGGTGGTGGACCAGGTCATTGCGCAGCGCAACCAGTTCGGCCAGCCCCTCCTTCGTTTGCGCATGGCGCTCGGGCGACATCGAGATAGTGAAGCGCATGCTGGCCGAAGCGACATCAGCAGATTGGCCGCCAAAGCTGGTCTCGCTTGGTTTGGCCTCACGTTTTGACGTCGCGGGAGCCAGATGGCCGCTGGTGAACAGCCTCACCAATGTCCCCAGACTCTTGTCGCTGACGCCGGCCTCCTGCCTGGCGCGAACGGTTTGAAGGTGTTCAAGCGGACCTTTCACTTCCATGCCTGCGACCATTGCTTTCATGAGACGCTCGTACTGTTGAAGCCGAAGAATGCATCGTCCGAGCTTGCGCTGCACCTCATGCTGAAAAATTTCACTCGAGTTGTTCATATCAAAAAAGCTCATTGTCTTGGCGCGCCATGCACTACATAAGGCATCAGTTACAAGCTACGATGCCTCCCGTTACCCAATTCTTCCGCCCTGATATCGTGCGCGAGTATCGCGCGTCACCACGCGCTTACCGCTCTTGACACCTAGTTGAGGGTTACTTTTTCCTATTGAATTACCAACTGTAGTACGGAAAGTCGCGCTAACACAATTGGTTTTTTCCGACGCGCATTGGGGCGAACTTGCCCTCGCCGCCCGCCGCGGGTACCCACCATTCCCGGTCGGCCACCTGCTTCTCCGGAAACTTGCCGACCTGTTCGGCTGCGACTACTTGACGATCACACTGGCGTTGCGCTTCTAGTCGCGGCTTTTCTGGATCGAATAGCGGTAGCCGGCACGATAACTTGCGTGGCGTCCGCTACGGGCCAGCGTGCTACCTTGCCTGGCCAACAGGCCCGGGCTGAGGCGCCTCCAATTTCCGGCGCCGCCATCTCACAGCAGATGATCTACGACAGTGTCCGCCCTGTCGAGGCCGCTACTGTAAGGACAGCTGCGCCGCGAAACGGGCGCACATCCACCGTCGACAAGGAGATTGCCATGGCAAGGTTCGGAGTAGAAGCGATCCGATACTTCAGTCATGCGCGCGCCGCAGGCGTGAGCACAGCCGGAGATCTGACCTATACCTTCAACCGGAGTAACGGTTTCGATTCAACCTTGCGGTCCGCGGGCCATACGCGAGCGTTCTATTGGGCCAATACGGACTGTTGGGAGAACGACATCCGCGATGCCGACCAGGGTGGCGGCGACCGCAACTGGGTCGATGACGTCGACCTGTACTGGCAGGAGACGCACGGCGGCCACGAGGAAGACGGCCGCGCCCGCATGCTCTACGACACGCCGCAGACCGAATGGCGCACCTACTCGAACCGCTGGCAGCTGGGCGAGGACTGGAACAACGAATGGGTGATGGCCTACTCCTGCGAGACCGTGAACCGCAACCGCGTCACCGGACTGTGGAACATCTTCGCCCGCATGCACATCTACTGCGGCGCGTGGGAAACCATGTGGGACGGCATCACGACCGACGAGTGCGGCGAAGACGTGGCCGACAACCTGACCGACGGCGACACCGTCCACCAGGCCTGGCACAACGGCGTGTCCGACTGGTGGGTGGACAACCATCCGATCACCGTGTGCGTGGGGAACGCCGCGACCTGGAACAACGGCAACATCCGCTGGGACCTGTCGTACCTGAACCGCGACCACCTGTGGGGGCATGGCAATGTCGATGCCGACCTGGCGCCGGCCCAGCAGGCCTGCATCCTGTGGTACTGGACGGAGGGTTAAATCATGAACGAGCAAAGCCTGATCGACAGCCTGGCCTCCGCCTGCGAAGGCCAGCTGCCCAACCGCGCCGACGTGCTGGCGCTGCGTCCCTTCACCCAGGACGAGGTGCGCACCCGCGCCAACCGCTTCATCACCCTGATCCACGAGGCCGACGCCTGCTCGAATGACCACCTTCACCCCGTCACGCGTGACGACCGCACGGTGGTCCAGCTGGCCGGCGGCGCGCGCGCCGTCATCTACCACGCCTCCGGCGCGCTGCAGTTCAGCGCCGGGATCGCGCCTTTGCAGGCGCCGTTCGAGCAGGCCAGGGACCGTGAACAGCTGACGCGCCTGGTCACCGAAGCGGCGCAGCGGCTGAACATCCGCGACTGGGCCGGCGACAACGGCAGCCTTGCCTTCGAGCGGCTGTTCCAGTCCAAGGGACAGGGAGCGGACCGCAACGCGCGCGCTTCCGAACCGGTGCTGTTCCGGGTCACCGGGGCATGGCGCCATGCCATCGCCGGCATACCGGTGCTGGGCGGCGCCTCGGTCGCCCTGACGCTCGCCGGCGACGCCAGGCTCGATGCATTGTCCGTGCGGATTCGCCCCGCGGTGTCCGAGAAGCTCGACAACGCGGCCATCATCGCGCCGGAACTGGCCGCGCGGCAGGTCGCCGCCAGGCTTGCCAGCTTGCTGGGCAACGCGAAGGAGAGGCTGCCGGGCGATGTGATCGCGTCGCAAACGATGCGCTTCGGCTACCTCGACCTGGGCAAGCGCAAGGCGCAACGGGTGCTCGCGCCAGTGTTCGTGGCCCAGGTCGTGCTGCGCCACCGGCTTGAAACCCAGGGCTACATCATCGCCGTCCCGGCAACCGAACGCCACTATCTCGACCTGCCCCTGTTCGGGAACGAGGCAGTGGGCACCCGTTCGCGCGCCAGTAACGGCGGCCACTGCAAGGAAGTGTTGCGCTAGCGCGGCCAGTCCGGCGCCGCGCGGGACAGGCGGAGCCGGACTGCGCCAGCAATCTGGCGGGACATGGCCTTGCCATTATTTCCATGCGGCAATCAAATACCCCTCATCACTATCGCTGATGAGCTCATGCGTATATTATGCGTGATATTCGCTATTTGAATGGCCCACATCAGAAATCAAAATTTTCCTTATAGCTCAGACTCTCTTATACTGCACTGCAACAACACATGCATTTACAGGAGTTTCAGATGACTACCGCAACTTTCCACGCTAACGACAGCCTGCGCGACTACTTCGCCGATGTCGCCCGCGCCGCGCGCGCCTTTGCCGCAGCCCTGTTCGCCGCACAAGAACGTCAATACGTCGCGCAGGAAGTCGTCCAGCCGGACCTCAGTTCCGCCCGCGCCATGCAAAAGAGCCGCATGCAACTGTTCGCCATGGCACGCGACTGCGAAAACATCTCGCCGTCGCTGGCAGCCGAGCTGCGCAACCTGGCTGGGCGGGGCTGATCATGGAAATGCTCGGTTTCCTGCCTGGCGCAATTGCCGCTGTCGCGATGGTTGTGCGCATCGTCATGTTCTTCCGTTTTGAGTACAAGTCCGGCGCGAAGTCGGCAGCGTAGGAAGCGGCCAGCCGCAAGGGCTGGCTGATCGCAGCGCCATCGCTGTCGATTGCGTTCAACGGCCGGGAGCGTTCGCTGCCAGGTGCAGTTGAAAAGAAACCCGGAACTGGTCCACAAGGCCAGTTCCGGGTTTTGTCGTTTACAGCCGATAAAAAAATATGGGCAGGAGGCTTTTGCCCCCTGCCCAGCACCGCAGCCTACGCCGCGCGATTGCGGTCCCGCTTACTTGACCACGTTGACAATGACCGTGGTCTCGGACAGGTTACCGGCCTTGTCCTTGGCGGTCGCCTTCAGCGTATGCGCGCCGGCGGTGTACTTGTGCGCTTCCCAGCGCCAGGACAGCGAGCCGCCGGTGCCGTAGGCACGCAGCACGCCATCGGTCAGCAGCTGCAGGCGAAGGCCGGACACGTCGCGGTTGTCGCTGGCACTGACACTGATGGTGACCGTACCCGAGACATTGCCAGCGACTGGATTGGTGATCGTGACCGTCGGCTTGATCGTGTCGGCGGTCGTAGTCGTCCCCGACGAGGTCGTGTTGGCGACGTTCACCGCGACGGTGCTCGAGGTTCCAGCGTTGCCTGCAGCATCGTAGGCAACGGCCACCAGGTTCGCCATGCCGTTGGCCACACCGGTCGAATTCCAGCTGAAGCTGTACGGAGCGGCACTGTCGACGGCAACCACGGTGCCGTTGGCTTTCAGCTCAACGCGGGACACGCCCACGTTATCGGAAGCACTCGCGTTGACGGCAACGTTGCCCGATACCGTCGCGCTGCCCAGCGGCGCCGAAATCGATGCCGTTGGCTTGGTAATGTCTGCCGTGCCGCCGTAGCTCTTCGCTGCGTAAACCGCTGCGGCCGCATTCACACGGCCATAGCCGTAGTAAATATCACGTCCCGCAGAACCGAGGTCAACCGCAGTCTTGTACATCAAGGACTGGATCGTGTCAGGGCTCAAATCCGGGCGCGCCGACATCATCATCGCTGCCACACCGGCGGCAACCGGTGCCGCGAACGACGTACCGTTTGCAGTCCGGTAGCTACCGTTGGTGCCGGTGGTCCAGATGCCGCTGCCCGGAGCTGCCAGCGACACTGCCGAGCCATAGCTGGAGAAGCTCGACCGTGTATCGGAGCTCGTCGTGGACGAGACCACAATCAATGCCGGATCCGCGGTAATCTTCTCGTCGATGTTGGAGTTACCAGCAGCTACAAAAACCAGGCCGCCTTTGCTCTTCATATAGCGTGAAGCACTCAATACTGACGAGCTGCTGTGGACACGAGCATAGCTGACGTTGGCCACCCGCGCGCCGTTGTCGGCTGCGTAGGTGATGCCACTTGCAATCGTGCTGTACGACGCGTAGCAGGAGTTGTACGTCGTGTTCCAGTACGCGATGCGCAGCGGCATGATTTTCGAGGTACCGGCAACGCCGGCGACGCCGAGACCGTTGTTCGACGCCGCAGCGGCGGCGCCGCCCACCGCCGTACCGTGGCCGCAGATGTCGGACACGTCGGTATTGTTGTTATAGATATTGCGGCCGGCGACCAGGTTTGGCTTGAGGTCGGGATGGCTCAGCTCCATGCCGGAGTCGAGGATGGCGATGGTCACGCCGGTGCCGCGGGTCGAATCCCAGGCCGTATTGGCGCCGATCTTGTTGATGTGCCATGCGCTGCCGATGTACGGGTCATTGACCGCCATCGCGCTCTCGACGATGCGGTCCAGCTCGGCGAACTTGAACTCCGGGCGATGCTCCAGCTGTTTGAGGATCGCCACTTCCGACGCGTTGGCCGGCAGCTCGATGATGTGCAGGTTACTCTGACCGATCTTCTTGGCCTTGCCGCCATGTGGTTTGACGAGTTTGTCGAGCGACTCGGGCGACAACCCTGGCTTGACTTCGATCAAAATCCGACCGCGTACGAAATCGTCCACTCCGGGTTCAGAAGGCTTCGCGGCAACCGCGGTTTGGGCTGCGAGAGCGCTGGCGCAGGCAACCGCCAGAACGGATGCGCGTAGTGGGAAGAGGGAGAAGGAAGAGGTAAAGAACATGAAAACAATCCTGTCTAATAGTTAATGAACAGGATTGCTAAACAAACCAGTGCGTGCCGCGTGCGAATGCGGTCCCGCCGCGCAACGAATGCGCCCGATTTTGCCTGGCAGTCCTGCCGTCATGGGGAAAAACGACCCTTTAGACCGTTGACTTTGCGTCCCCCTCTTTAGAGGGGTTTGCCTTTTACAGAGCAGTTACTGTACCTCAGTTAATTACCTAGGGCAATAACTTTCGGAACCGAAATGATATATCCGTGCAACAGCTTGATACATATTAATTACATTTGCTAACAATATGTCGAAGGGCTTTACAGCCTTTATTAGCAATCTGGCACATTAATAATAAAGTTTGAGCAAAATCAAATACTTAGGTGACATGGAACAGGAAATGCTTAATATTTACGGCCTCACCGTTATTTTGATTTCAACCCTAGGGGAAATATCATGTTTTCATTAATTAACACTAGCAAAATTACAAAGAGTGTTATCGCCGGAACAGCATTAGTTATTGGCAGTATGTTTTCATCGACTGCCATTGCTGAACCGATGTATACGGCGGACATGCTTCTTGGCTCGGCGAATCTCGGAAACTCCAGCGTTAACGATGAAATGGACTACCTGCGCGACCTGGTCGGTGATCCTGAGCTCGACTTGATCGAGAAGGTGGACACGGAAAATCCCGCCCTGATCGCCCTCGACGATGAAGGCCAGTGGTACATCGACGTTGCACCGGATGAGCCAGGTTATTTCATGCTCAAATTCGGCACTGGCGGAACCGGGGTCACTGATAGCCACTATTTCTTCGAGAACATCGCCGAGTTGACCAAGCTCGTCTGGACCAACGACCAGGTTAATTTCCTGACCGGCGGCGATTGTGGCGCGAACAATCAGAACGCCTGCAACATCGGCCGTCTGAGCCACTTCCTGATTGCGGATGATGACGGTGGCGGGCCTCCGACTGAAGTTCCTGAGCCAGGTTCCGTCGCACTTGCCGGCCTGGGCATGCTGGGACTGTGGTTTAGCCGCAGGAGCCTCAAGAAGTAATGTTGGGGTTGACGCGTCGTGCAAGGGCGAGGCTTTTTAGCCTCGCTTTTTTTTGCTGCTGTCGAAAATCTTTACAGTCATCGCGTAAAAGATGCAAATGGGAAATTGAAATTGATTTAAATCAATGACTTGGGAGCGCTGGCATAGGAATTGCTTATTGCAGGCATACGCATTCCGAAAAATTCCAAACAGGGGATCCACCATGTCTGTCAACAAAAAACCTTGCAAATTTATCAGCAGTTACATTGCGGGCGCATTGCTCGCGTTTGCAGGCGTGGTTTCGCCGCTCGCCCTTGCCGCTCCAATCTATTCAGTCGACACACTTCTCGGTTCGGCTACGCTGGCTAATTCGGGCGACGATGAAGTCGAGGCGCTGCGTGCCTACGCCGACGACGCAACCCTCACCCGCACCCAGCTTTCCGCCGCTGGCGTGGCCGTCGGCGCCAACGGTCAATGGTTTATCGACGTCGGCCTGGCCACCCCGGGATACTTCGTGTTGAAATTCGGTACCGGGACGACCAACCAGCATACGCACTTCTTCTTCAAAAACGACGGCGCTGTCGGCAACACAAAGCTCGTCTGGACCGATGCCCAGGTCAATTTCCTGACCGGCGGCGGCAACTGCTACATTCCTGACGCGATCCCGCCGAAGACCCCGAAGACGCCTGACCTAACGTCTTGCAACATCACGCGCCTCAGCCATTTCGGCTTCGGCGGGGTCCTCCCGGACGACGGCGTACCGCCAACTGAAACCGATATCCCCGAACCTGGCTCGCTGGCGCTGGCGGGACTTGGCCTGCTCGGCCTCTTCGCCGCCCGCAAGAAGCGCGTTCAATAAGCCACCCTACTTTAGCTACCCAAAGGGCGGGACCTGCATGGTTCCCGCCCTTTTTGTTTGCGCCCCCGGGGCGCCGGCATCCATACCCGCTGCGCATGGCAGTACGCTAGAATGTGCCCCGGCAACTTCCCCGACGGCACAAGCCGTCCCAACCTTACCAGCCAGGACAAATGCGTCTCTTCGCACTCCCCTTACTTGCTGCAGTCTGGGCAATCCCCGCCGCAGCCTATACCCCCATCAGCCTCGACCAGGCCATGTCCCACCCCGACTGGATCGGCACCCCTGCGGAAGACGCATGGTGGAGCTGGGACGGCAAGCAAGTGTTCTATAAGCAAAAGCGCACCGGTTCGCAGTTGCGCGACACCTTCCAGGCCGTGCCCGGCAAGCCGCGCCGCATTGGCGACGCGGAACTGTCGAACATGGACGGCCCCAACGTCACCTACAACCGCGACCGCACGCGCGCCATCCTGCTGCGCAACGGCGATTTGTTCGAGCGCGACCTCAAATCCGGCGTGCTAACCCAGATCACCCGCGGCAGCACAGGCCTGGCCGCGCCCCAGTATTCGTCCGACGGCGCCAGCGTGCAATTCCGCGTCGGCCATGAATGGCTGAGCTGGAGCCGGGCCGACCGGCTGGTCTCGCCAGTGGTGCGCCTGCGCGCCGAGAAGGACCCGGCAGCGGCGCCGGACGACGACGCACTGCGCGCGATGCAGCTGCGCCTGATCTCGACCCTCAAGCGCCAGAAGGACGACCGCGACGCCGCGCGCGACCGCACCGAAGAAGAACGCCGCGCCGACCTGACGCGTGCGCCCGGCCCGGTCTACCTGGGCGATAAGGTCGTTATCGATGGCAGCGCCCTGTCGCCGGACGGCCGCTGGCTGCTGGCCGTGACCGCGCCAAAAAGCGCCGACAAGGGCCGCGTCGGCAAAATGCCGCGCTATATCACCGAGTCGGGCTACGAAGAATTCGACGACCAGCGCCCGCGCGTCGGCCGCAACCTGCCGCTCGCCCATGCGCTCAAGCTGGTCGACCTGAAGACCCGCAAGGTGCACGAGCTGTCGTTCGACGTGCTGCCGGGCGTGGCGACCGATCCCCTGGCCGAGCTGCGCAAGGCGCAAAAGGTCGACCCGCTCAAGGGCAACCGCACAGTGCGTGTCGATGACGACGGCGAAAGCATCCGCTGGAGCGCCAACGGCGCGCAGGCCGCCGTGATGCTGCGCGCGGTCGACAACAAGGACCGCTGGATCGCCAAGGTCGACCTGGCCGGCATCAAGCTCAATCCTGTGCACCGCCAGAGCGACACCGCATGGGTCAACTCGGGCAACAACGACTTCGGCTGGCTGGCCGATAACAGCACGCTGTGGTTCCTGTCGGAAGAAACCGGCTACTCGCACCTGTACACGATGAACGCGGCAAACGCGGTGCGCGCGCTCACCCGCGGCAACTGGGAGGCCACGCGCGTGCAGTGGACCTCGGATGGTTCCAGCGCCTACATGCTGTGCAATCCGAAGAACCCGGGCACCTACGAAGTGTGCGCGGTGTCAGCCAAGGACGGCGCGCTGCGCGAAGCGACTTCGCTGGAAGGCGTCGAGCATTTCACGCTGTCGCCAGACCAGCGCAAGCTGCTGGTCGGTTACTCGTCAAGCTACATGCCGATCCAGCTGGCCACCGTGCCTGCCTCGGGCGGCGCCGCCACCAGGCTGACCGACACCCGCACCGCCGAATTCAAGGCGCGCAAGTGGATCGAGCCGCAGTACGTGGCCGTACCGTCGACCAAGGGCGCAGGGCCGATCTGGGCCAAGCTGTACCGCCCCGCCACGCTCGAACCAGGCAAGAAGTACCCGGTCGTGATGTTCGTGCACGGCGCTGGCTACCTGCAGAACGTCAGCAAGCGCTATCCGGTCTACTTCCGCGAACAGATGTTCCACAACCTGCTGGTTGAAAAAGGCTACATCGTGCTGGACATGGACTACCGCGCATCGAAGGGCTATGGACGCGACTGGCGCACGGCGATCTACCGCCAGATGGGCTATCCGGAGCTGGAAGACTACATCGACGGCGTCAACTGGATGGCGGCGAACCACCAGGGCGACCTGCAGAATGTCGGCATTTACGGCGGCAGCTATGGCGGCTTCATGACCTTCATGGCGCTGATGCGCGCGCCGGACTCGTTCAAGTCTGGCGCCGCGCTGCGGCCTGTGACTGACTGGACGACGTACAACCACGAGTACACGTCGAACATTTTGAATACGCCGGACCTGGACCCTGAAGCGTACAAGAAGTCGTCGCCAATCGAGTACGCCGACCAGCTGCGCGGCAACCTGCTGATCTCGCACGGCATGGTCGACGACAACGTGTTCTACCAGGACTCAGTGCGTATCGCACAGCGCCTGATCGAGCTGAAGAAGGACAACTGGGAAATGGCCAGCTACCCGCTGGAGCGGCACGCGTTTGTGCAGCCGGAGAGCTGGTATGACCAGTATCGCCGGATTTACCAGCTGTTCGAACGGACGCTGAAGAAGTAAGACGAAGGAGCCCTTGCAGGGCTCCTTTTTTATTGAGGGGTGTTCGGCGGATGCGCTACGCTTATCCGCCCTACCCTCCCGTGGCCATCTACGCGTAGGGCGGAAGAGCGCGCAAGCGCGTCATCCGCCGAACGGCGCCGCCAGGAGAATCTACTTCGCGAGGAAATCCAGCAGAGTCAACGCAACCACCTTCGTCGCCTTGCGCAAGTCCTCCAGCGCCAGCTTTTCATCAGCCTTCTTCGCATTCGACTCCGGCACCGTACGCGGCCCCGCGCCGTAAAGCACCGCCGGAATCCCATGTTCGCCATACAGGCGAGCGTCCGCATACAGCGGCGTGCCCTGCGCCGTGATCTCTTCGCCGATCACTTCCCTGCCGTGCTTCTGCAGCGCCGCCACCAGCTTTTCGCCCTCCGGCAGGGGCCGCAGGGCATTCGACAGCAGCAGGCGCCGAATCTCGACGCGGATCCCCGGCTCGCCCTTCACCGCATCCTCGATCAAGGCCACCACCTGCGCCTCAACCGCGGCCGGATCTTCGTCCGGGATCATGCGGCGGTCCATCTTCATCACCACCTTGCCCGGCACGACGTTGGTGTTGGTGCCGCCATCGATGCGCCCCACCAGCATGGTTGGCGAATCGATACCCGGCACCTTCGATTTGATCTTCTTCAGCTCCGGCAGCTGCCCGTAAATCGCATTCAGGATCTTCGTCGCGGCCTGCAGCGCATCATGCCCGGTTTCCGGCATCGCGCCGTGGCCCGATTTGCCATGCACGGTAATCTCCAGCTGAAGGCAGGCGTTATGCGCGGTGACGATGTTATAGCTGAACCCCGCCGCGATCACGAAATCAGGCCTGGTCAGCTTCTGCTCCAGCAGCCAGCCCGGCCCCAGCAAACCGCCGAACTCCTCGTCATACGTGAAGTGAAGTTCCACCCCGCCTTTCAGCGGGACGCCCAGCGCTTCCAGCGCGCGCACGGCGAAAATGTAAGTCGCGAAATCGCACTTCGACACCGCCGCCGCGCGGCCGTAGATGTAGCCGTCTTCCACCACGCCGCCATATGGCGGCTTGGTCCAGCCTTCGCCCGGGGGCACCACGTCGCCGTGCGCGTTGAGCGCGATGGTCGGCCCCCCTTCATCGTACGGCCGGCGTACAATCAGGTTGGTGATGCTCTCCATGCCGTAATCGCGCACCAGCTGCGCAGGCACCACGTGCTTCTCGGCGTTCCATCCGAACGCCTGCACCATGTCAGCCACCGCGTCCGCGTGCGGTGCGTTGTTGCCGGGCGGGGTGTCGGTGGGAACGCGAATCACCTGCTGGAGGAAAGCCACTTCTTCGTCGAAGTGTTCGTCGATCCATGCTGTCAGTTGTTCTTGTGTCGTCATATCGATTCCTATTTGGCGCCCGCTTCGAACCACGCCGCTACCTGCGCGCGTTCGGCGTCCGTCATGTTGGTGAGGTTCCCGATCGGCATAGCTTTCAGCGTCACCGACTGTTCATAGATCTTGGCCGCGTTCTGCCGGATCAGCGCGGCATCGTGCAACATGACCCCGGCTGGCGCGGATGCAAAGCCGGGCTGTGTCGGCGCGGCCGAGTGGCACGACACGCAACGCTGCGTCATGATCTGCTGGACAGCCGCAAACTGCGCTGCCGGATCGGCAGCGGCGTCACGCGCGGCCGGTGCTTTCGGTGCGATAGCGATGGCCAGCGCGGCCAGCAAAGCCACGCCGGCCGCCGGATATTTCCACTCCACGCGTCCCTTGTGGCGCAGGTTGAAGAAGTGGCGGATCAACACGCCCGCAGCCATGATCACGCCAAGCACCGCCCAGGCATGCTCATGGCGGTAGGTCATCGCGTAGTGGTTGCTGATCATGATGAACAATACCGGCAGCGTGAAGTAGTTGTTATGCACGCTGCGCTGCTTGGCTTTCAGGCCGTGGACCGGGTCGGGCTTCTGCCCCGCCATCATCGCATTCACCATCTTGCGCTGGCCCGGAATAATCAGCATCAGCACGTTCCCGACCATCATCGTGCCTATCATCGCGCCGACGTGGATGTAAGCCGCGCGGCCGCTCAGGTAATGGGTCAGCACATACGCGCTCGCGACCAGCAGCGCGAAGATCACGACGCCGAACGCCAGGTCATGCTGGCCAAGCTTCGAGCGGCACAGCAGGTCGTACACGGTCCAGCCCAGCACAATGCTGCCAAGGCCGATGCCGATCGCCTGCCAGCTGGTCAGGTTGGCGACCGCGGTATCGACCATCATTGCCTGCGCATTGAAGTAGTAAACAATCGTCAGCAGCGCGAAGCCGGACAGCCAGGTCGAATACGCCTCCCACTTGAACCAGTGGAGTTCCTTCGGCAGTTCGGCTGGCGCGACCAGGTATTTTTGCGGGTTGTAGAAGCCGCCGCCGTGGACCGCCCACAGCTCGCCCGACACGCCCTTGTTGGCGAGCTCGGAGCCCGGCGCCGGCGGGCGGATCGTGTTATCCAGCCAGACGAAATAAAAGGAGGCGCCGATCCATGCGATGCCGGTGATAACGTGCAGCCACCGGACCAGCAGGTTGAGCCAGTCGAGGCCGTAGGGGAGCAGGTGTCCAAAAACTTCCATGGGTTTCCTTGTTGCGGGAACAACGACAATAGTACGGCGAATTTACAGAAGATAAACGCTTTCCTTTCCCGGCACATGAAATATCGCGTATATTCGACATAACCAATTTGATATACGTTTTCCCATGGCAGGCCTCCCCCAGCACCTTGATTTGCACCTGATCCGCATCCTCTACTTGCTGCTGGTCGAAAAGAATGTTTCCCGGGTCGCGCTCAAGCTCAACCAGCCCCAGCCGTCTATCTCGGCCTCGCTGCGCAAGCTGCGCGAACTGACCGGCGACCCGCTGCTGGTGCGCGGCGCGCGCGGCATGGTCCCGACCCAGCACGGCGAGAGCCTGCTTAAGCCGGCCAAGCGCATCCTCGACGAGACCGAGAGCCTGTTCGTCAAGAAGTCTCCCTTTATACCCGAACAGGAGGCGCGCACTTTCAACATCGCCGCGCCGGACTACCTGGACAGCCAGTTCCTGCCCAACGTGGTGGCGGCGCTACGGCGCGGCTCGCCCAACAGCCGTGTGGTGATCCACAGCCTCGGCCCGGGTGTCGACTACGTCCGCATGCTGTCGGACGGCGACATGGACCTTGTCATCGCCAACTGGGACGAGCCGCCGCCGCACCTGCACATGTCGAAGCTGTTCGAGGACCCGATCATCTGCACCATGCGCGCCGACGCTCCCTACGCGCGGCGCACCGCGAGCGATGCGATGACGGTCGAAGACTACCTCGGCCTGCCGCACGTCGCCCCTTCGCAGATGATGCCGGGCCACCGCGGCGTCATCGACGCCTTTCTCGAGCGCGAGGGCATGCGCCGCAACGTCGCGGTTGAATCGGCCTACTTCGGCCTGATCCCGTACATGCTGACGCAGACCGACCTGGTGCTGACCACCGGGCGCCAGTTCATCCGCTTCTATGAACGTACGCTGCCGCTCAAGACCTTCACGGTGCCGGTCAAGTTCCCGCCGATGCGCTTCTACCAGCTGTGGCACGAGCGCGTGCACCAGGCGCCTGAGCACAAATGGCTGCGCGACCAGCTGAGCGCTGCGGCAAAGGCGCTGATTCAAAAGTAAGCGCGTACTATATGCCTCATCATCCCGGCCGTATGTGCAGGCGCCTGCCCGGCCTTATCATCACTGCCAGCCCCGCCCGGACACCGAGACCATGAGCACACTTTCAGAACTGAACAGCTGCGACACGCAGACCTTCGTCGATACCCTGCGCGGCATCTATGAACACTCGCCGTGGATTCCCGAGCGGGCTGCCGCGCAGCGTCCGTTTGCCACGCCCTCGGCGTTGAAGCTGGCGCTGCAAGGCGTGGTATCAGTCGCCAGCATGGACGAACAGCTTGGCCTGATCCGCGCCCATCCCGAACTGGCCGGCAAGGCTGCAATCGCGGGCCAGCTGACCGCCGAATCGACCGGCGAACAGGCCAAGTCTGGCCTCAACCTGTGCAGCGCCGAAGAATATGCGACGCTGCACAAGCTGAACGCGGACTACAACGCCAGGTTCGGCTTCCCGTTCATCCTCGCCGTCAAGGGCCCGACCGGCAATGGGATGACCCGCCAGCAGGTAATCGAAACATTCGCCCGCCGCCTGAAGAACCAGCGCGCCGACGAAATGGCCGAAAGCCTGCGCCAGATCCACCGCATCGCCGAGATCCGCCTCAACGAGTTGCTGAGGGTCGAACACGCCTTCGGCGCAACCGTAATGGGCTGGTCCGAAACCCTCGGCACCTGGAGCGAGCTTGAAGACGGCCTCACCTGCTCGTACATGACGCCGACCCACCGCCGTACCGCCGCGCAGATCGCCGACTGGATGCGCGAAGCCGGCATGACCGCGCACGTCGACGCGGTCGGCAACGTGGTCGGACGCTACGAGGCTGCCGATCCTGCGGCAAAGACGCTGATGACCGGATCGCATTACGACACGGTGCGCGACGGCGGCAAGTACGACGGGCGCCTCGGCATACTGCTGCCGATTGCGATCGTGCGCCATCTTCATGCGCGCGGCGAGCGCCTGCCCTTCCACCTTGAGGTCGTCGGGTTCGCGGAGGAGGAAGGTGTGCGGTTCAAGAGTACCTTCCTGGGCAGTAATGCGATTACCGGGCATTTCGACATGGCGCAGCTGGACCAGGTGGATGCTGATGGCGTCACCATGCGCCAGGCGCTTGCCGATGGCGGCCACGATGTCACTGCCATCCCTGCGATTGCGCGCGATCCTGCCAGCCTGCTCGGGTTTGTCGAAGTCCATATCGAACAAGGCCCGGTCCTGCTGGAGAAAGGCCTCCCGGTTGGCGTGGTCACTGCGATTGCAGGCAGTTCCCGCTATCTGGTTGGGCTGACCGGGCTGGCAAGCCACGCCGGCACCACGCCGATGAACATGCGAAAGGACGCCGCTGCCTGCGCGGCCGAGATCGTGCTGATGGTGGAGGCACGCTGCCAGCAGGGCGATTCGCTGGTCGGGACCGTGGGCCAGCTGGAGGTTCCTAATGGCTCGGTGAACGTCATTCCGGGGCACTGCAACCTGTCGCTTGATATCCGCGCGGCGAGCGACGAGACGCGGCTGGCGGCGGTAAGGGACATTCTTGAAGGGATCGACGCGATTTGCGCGCGCCGCCAGGTTGAGGCAGCGATCAGGCAGGTGGTGTCGGCATCGGCGGCGCCCTGCGCGCCGTGGATGATGGACCAGCTGGGGGCGGCGGTCCGGCGCGCGGGGCTGCCGCGCTATGACCTGCCATCCGGCGCCGGTCACGATGCGATGGCGATGGCGAAGATCACCGATGTGGCGATGCTGTTCACACGCTGTGGCAACGGGGGGATCAGCCACAACCGGCTGGAGACCATGACCGCCGATGATGCAGAGGTTGCGGGACAGGTACTGCTCGACTTCTTCCGCGCCTTTCAGGCCGGCTGACGCAATTTGCTTTTCCGCGAGCGCGGCGTCATCTATACTCGCCGTCATTTTCCCCACGGCGCAGCCTGCGTTCTGAAATGATCAACAATCACGCCACACCTCCGCGCATCCGCCGCAGCCAGAACCTGGCGCTTATCCTGCTCGTGGTCTGCGGCGTTATTAACTACCTTGACCGGGCCACCCTGGCAGTGGCCAACGAGTATATCCGCGCCGACCTCGGGCTCTCGCTCGGTCAAATGGGCCTGCTGCTGTCTGCATTCTCGTGGAGCTACGCCTTGTGCCAGCTCCCGGTAGGCGCGCTGGTCGACAAGGTGGGGCCACGTTGGCTGCTCGGTATCGGCCTGGTGGTGTGGTCGCTGGCGCAGGCCGCAGGCGGACTCGTTGCGACCTTTGGCTGGTTCGTCGTCGCGCGCATCGCGCTCGGTATCGGCGAGGCCCCGCAGTTCCCGGCTGCGGCACGGGTCGTCAGCAACTGGTTCCCGCTACGCTCGCGCGGTACGCCGACCGGCATCTACAATTCGGCGTCGCCGCTGGGTGTCGCGCTCGCGCCCCTGGTCCTGTCACCGTTGATTATCGCGACCAGTTGGCACTGGGCCTTCTTCGTCACCGGCGCCATGGGCCTGGTGGCGGCGGTCGTCTGGGTCGCCCTGTACCGCGATCCGGACCGCGGGACGATGAGTGCGCAAGAGCGCGCATACCTGGAGGAAGATGAGCCGGCAAAGGCCGCGACAAAGGTGGACTTTGCGGCCTGGTGCGCGCTGTTCAAACACCGCGTCACATGGGGCATGATGCTGGGCTTTTTCGGCTCGGTCTACCTCAACTGGGTCTACCTGACCTGGCTGCCGGGTTACCTGCGCACCGAGCGCCAGATGGACATTGCGTACGCCGGCATCGCGGCCTCGATCCCCTTCTTCTGCGGCTTCGCTGGCGCGCTCGTAGCAGGCTGGGCTTCCGACCGGGTCGCACGCCGCGCTTCCTCGCCGCTGTCCGGCCGCCGCAATGCGGTGGTGGTGGCCACGCTTGGCATGGTGGTGTTCACGATTCCGGCTGCGCTGGTCGACAGCAATGTCGTGGCCGTGGCGTGCATCTCGATCGTCATCTTTTTGGCCAACGCCTCGTCGGCATGTGCCTGGTCGCTCGCCACGGTGGCCGCGCCGCCGAGCCGTATCGCGTCGCTCGGCGCAATCCAGAACTTCGGCGGCTTCCTTGGCGGCGCGCTGGCGCCTATCCTCACCGGCTACATCGCGCAGACATGGTCGTTCGTACCAGCCTTGTTGACGGGCGCAGGCATCGCCTTCGTGGGCGCGATGTCGTACCTGTTTTTGGTGGTTCGGCCTATTCCCGAAGATGCGTAAGTGAGATCAAAACGGCGGATAAGCGCGCAGCGCGCATCCGCCATGCTGGCCATCAGGGCGTCAGCACAACCTTCCTGCAATCGTCTTCCTTCTTGTCGAACATCTTGTAGCCCTCCGCCGCCTGTTCCAGCTTGAGGCGGTGCGAGATGATCGCATTCGGATGCAGCCTGCCCT
This sequence comes from Massilia agrisoli, assembly GCF_020831365.1. Lineage (GTDB taxonomy): Bacteria > Pseudomonadota > Gammaproteobacteria > Burkholderiales > Burkholderiaceae_D > Telluria_A > Telluria_A agrisoli. Next base: position 236,753 of record NZ_JAJHPV010000004.1, on the reverse strand, counting down.
CTTCAATCGCGGCCAGCAGTTCCGGCATGAACTTCTGCACGTGGGTCTGCCCCGCCTTCACAGTCAGTCCCTTTTCGAAAATGTCACCGAACAGGAAGCCGTGGATAAAGCCCGCATACACGCCCGGTACGCTGATCGTGCCGCCGCGGCGGCAGGCGGCGATACACTGCCGCAGCGCCTTGCCGCTGCTGCCTTCCACCTTCATGTTGGTCAGCACAGTCTCGATCGTGCTGCCCTTGGCCTCGAAGCCTACCGCATCGACCACGCCGTCCACGCCGCGTGAATTGGTGTGCTCGATGATGTATTCGGCCGCATCGACATCGTCAAAGTTAATCGGGATGACACCATACGTCTCGCGCGCAAACTCAAGCCTGAAATTGTGGTGGTCGACCATGAAGATTTTTTCAATGCCCAGCATGCGCGCGCTCGCAGCGGCCATCTGGCCTACCGGGCCAGCGCCGAAAATCGCCAGGCTGCCGCCCTTGCCCACGCCCGTATTGACCACCGCCTGGTAGCCGGTCGGCAGGATATCGCTCAGGAACAGCACCTGTTCGTCGGCCAGCGTGCTCGGGACCTTGATCGGGCCGACGTTGGCCTTCGGCACGCGCACATACTCGGCTTGCCCGCCGGGGATGCCGCCATACAGGTGGCTGAACCCGAACAGGGCCGCGCCGGAGCGCAGGCTTTTCTTGTTCATGATCGAGCCACGGTCCGGATTGGTGGTCTCGCATGCGGAGTAAGCCTGCATGTCGCAGAAGAAACAAGTGCCGCACGCAATCACGAACGGCACCACAACCCGGTCGCCCTTCTGCAGATTGGTGACATTCGGCCCCACATCCACAACCTCGCCCATGAATTCGTGACCGAGGACATCGCCGCTTTTCATAGCAGGAATCTTTCCGCGATACATGTGCAAGTCCGAGCCGCAAATCGCCGTGGCGGTGATCTTCAGGATCGCGTCGTCGGGATCTTGCAGGATAGGATCAGGGACCGTATCCACACGGACGTCATGGCTGCCGTGGTAAGTGAGTGCGCGCATTGGATTCTCCTTGTTAAAGGGACAGCGTAACAAGGTCGAGTGCGCGCACGTATCGGAAACACGCTTTACCGCCAGTAGGATATTACCGACGAAATTTCCGGCGAGGAAGCTATGCGGTCACGACGCCGGCCCGGTCCAGCATCGCGTGCAACAGCACGTTGCATCCAGCTTCGAGGTGGCCGGGTTGGGCGTCCTCGATCTCGTTGTGGCTGATGCCGTCCTTGCAGGGCACGAAGATCATGCCGGAAGGCGCCACACGGGCCGTGTAGATCGCGTCATGGCCTGCGCCGGAGACGACGTCCATGGTCGAGTAGCCGAGCTTCCCGGTGGCCGTGCGCACGGCGCCCACGCAATCGGGATGGAACGGGCATGGCGGGTAGTACGACACCCGCTCCACCTTGATCGACAGCCCGGTATCGGCGCTGGTCTTGTCGGCGAAGGCCAGCATTTCCTCATGCATCGTATTGAGCAGCTCGTCGTTCACGTTGCGCAGGTCGATACTGAATTTAACCTCGCCCGGAATCACGTTGCGGCTGTTCGGGAATACCTGCACCATGCCCACGGTGCCGCGGCCGTATGGCGGGTAGCGGTTCGCGATATGCACCACTTCCTGCATGATGCGCGTGGCAACCTGCAGCGCGTCTTTGCGCAGGCCCATCGGCGTCGGGCCTGCGTGCGCTTCCATGCCGCTGACAACGCAGTCGTACCACGACAGCCCCATCACGGCCGGCACCACGCCAATGACCTTGCCTGCGTCTTCCAGCACCGGGCCCTGCTCGATATGCGTTTCAAAATAAGCGCCGATAGGATGCTGCCCCGGCACCTGGTCACCCTTGTAGCCGATGCGTTCCAGCTCCGCGCCGACGCTCTTGCCCTCGGTGTCCACGGCCGCATACGCGGTATCGAGGCTGAAGGCGCCGCAGAATACGCCGGAACCCATCATCACCGGCACGAAGCGCGAGCCTTCCTCATTCGTCCAGAACGCGACCTCAATCGGCGCTTCGGTGACGATGCCGTTGTCGTTCAGCGTACGCACCACTTCAAGGCCTGCCAGCACCCCGTAGTTGCCGTCGAATTTGCCGCCGGTCGGTTGCGTATCGATGTGGGAGCCGGTCATCACCGGCGGCAGCGACGGGTTGCTGCCCTCGCGGCGCATGAAGACGTTGCCGATCTGGTCGACAGTGACCGACAGGCCGGCTTCCCTGGCCCAGCCGACCACCAGGTCGCGGCCCTGCTTGTCGAGGTCCGTGAGGGCAAGGCGCTTGACGCCGCCCTTCGCCGTCGCGCCGATTTTCGCCAGCTCCATCAGCGAGGCCCACAGGCGGTCGCCATCAATACGCAGCTCGTTCATGTACAACTCCAGTAGGTTAAGCCATCACCGGCGCGAACGCCGGGCGGTCGATATGCCTGCCCGCGCCTTCAACCGCACGCAGTTCTCCTTTCGAAAACACGACATTACCGGCCGAAAGCGTATAAGTCGGAATGCCCTGCACAGTGCGGCCTTCGAATACATTGAAGCCGCCTTTGGCGAACTGGGTTTTGGCGGAAATCGTGCGCGTGCCCTGCGGGTCCCAGACCACGATATCGGCGTCGGCTCCCGCTGCAATCAATCCCTTGCGCGGGTACATATTGAAGATCTGCGCCGCATTGGTCGATGTCACGCGGACGAACTCGGACGGCGTCAGCTTGCCCGTGCCGACACCCGCATCCCAGACCACCGACATGCGGTCTTCAACCCCGCCGCAGCCATTAGGGATCTTGGTGAAGTTGTCCGCGCCGGCAGCCTTCTGTTCGGCGCAGAACGTGCAGTGGTCAGTCGCTGTCGTGTGCAGGTTGCCGCCCTGGAGACCCTGCCACAGCGCACCCTGGTGATGCTTGCTGCGAAACGGTGGGCTCATCACGTGGCCGCGTGCGAATTCAAGGTCGCTGCTGTAATAGACGCTGTCGTCGATGACAAGGTGGCCCGCCAGCGCCTCGCCGTACACGCGCTGGCCCTTGGCGCGGGCGCGGGTGATGGCTTCCAGCGATTCGGCGCACGACACGTGGACGATGTACACCGGCGTGCCAAGCACGTTGGCAATCGCGATGGCGCGGTTGGCAGCCTCCGCTTCCACTTCGGGAGGCCGCGAGAGCGGATGGGCGGACGGGCCGGTAATCCCTTTGCGCAGAAGATCCTGCTGCAGCTGGAATACCAGCTCACCGTTCTCGGCGTGCACGGTTGGAATGGCGCCAAGTTCAAGCGCGCGCGTGAAGCTTTTCACCAGCGTTTCATCGTCCGCCATGATGGCGTTCTTGTACGCCATGAAGTGCTTGAAGCTGTTGACGCCATGCTCGCGCACCAGGGTGCCCATCTCCGCATGCACCGAGTCGTCCCACCATGTTACGGCGACGTGGAAGGTATAGTCGCCCGCAGACTTCTTCGCCCAGCCGCGCCACGTGTGGTACGCCTCCAGCAGCGATTGCTTCGGGTCCGGGATGACGAAATCCATGATCGTGGTGGTGCCGCCCGCCAGCCCGGCAGCCGTGCCGGTAAAGAAATCGTCGGCGGTGACCGTGCCCATGAACGGCAGCTGCATGTGCGTGTGGGTGTCGATCCCGCCCGGCATGACGTACTGGCCGGACGCGTCGATCACCGTGGCATGCGGCGGGGGCTCGAGGTTTTCACCGACCGCGACGATCTTGTCGCCAAAGCACAGCACATCGGCGCGGAATGCGCGGTCCGCATTGACAACGGTACCGCCTCGGATAATGGTCGTCATTGAATCTCCCGGAAAAATCCGTACTAGGTATGGGTTGCAGGGCGCAGTGCAGGCTGCGTACGCCCTTTCATCAGCACGCCGTAGACAACGGCGGCAATTGCGACGCCAACAAACCAGGCGTAGGTGTAAATCGTTTTGAACACGTCGCCAACTTCAGGGAACGCTGCCGGGAAGGCGGCGTTCAGGAAGCCAGGGATATTCGGCAGCACGCCCAGCACGAACGCGATGATGGCCGCCATGTTCCAGCCGCCGCGGTACATGTATTCGCCGCTGTCGCGGTACAGGTCATCGACGTTCAGCGTCGTTTTGCGGATGAAGTAGTAGTCGATGATCATGATGCCCGCAATCGGTCCGAGCAGCGCCGAGTAACCGATCAGCCAGGTGAAGATGTACCCCTGCGTGGTTTCCAGGATTTTCCAAGGCATCATCACCAGCGCGATGCCAGCCGTGATGTAGCCGCCCATGCGGTACGAGACGTGTTTCGGCGACAGCGCCGAGAAGTCATACGCGGGCCCGACCAGGTTGGCCGCGAGGTTGACGCTGACGGTATCGACCAGCAGGACGATCAGTGCAATCAGCACGGCGATGCCGGTCATGCGGCTGGCCAGGTCGACCGGATCCCACAGCGCTTTGCCATATAAAACAACGGTCGCCGAGGTGACGATGACCGCCAGCGCAGCGAGCAGGCCCATCGGCACAGGAAGGCCGACAGCCTGGCCCACGACCTGGTCGCGCTGCGAGCGGGCGAAGCGCGTAAAGTCTGGGATGTTCAGCGCCAGCGTAGCCCAGAAGCCGACCATCGCGGTCAGCGAAGGCCAGAAAGTTGACCAGAACTGGCCAGCTTTTTTGCCGCCTTCGACAAACTGCGACGGCTGGTCCAGCAAAGGGCCGAAGCCGCCTGCCTTGTTATAGACCCAGCCAAGCAGCACGAAGCAGATCAGGATCTTGAGCGGTGCGGTATAGGTTTCGAGCTTGCGGATCGAATCGATGCCGTGTACGACGTAGTATAGCTGGATCAGCCAGAAGCCGAGGAAGCAGGCCAGCTGGGCGCCGTTGATGCCAAGGCCGGCGATTTTTTCGCCGCCGATTTCGTAACCAAGCATCACGCCGAGCAGCGTGTAGATCATGCTGCCGCCAAACCAGGTCTGGATGCCGTACCAGCCGCAAGCGACAATCGCGCGCATCAGTGCCGGCAACTTGGCGCCTGACGTCCCGAACGATGACCGCGCCAGCACGGCGTACGGGATGCCGTACTTGGTGCCCGCGTGGCCAATCAAAAGCATCGGGATCAGCACGATGGCGTTTGCCAGGAACACGGTGAGCACAGCCTGGTAGCCGGACATGCCGCCTTCGATCAGCGTTGCGGACAGCGTGTACGCGGGGATGCACATCACCATCCCGACCCACAGCGCGGCAAAGTGATACCAGCGCCATGTGCGCTGCGCCGCGGTGGTCGGGGCAAGGTCTTCGTTCCAAAGCTGCGTGTTCGCTGACAGGTCTTTGCTCACAGTGTTTTTCTCCGTTTTAGTCGAGGCAAAAATGCTGGGTCAGTTTAACGCAAAGCGCCGTCATAAAGACACCCCGAAACGTCGTTCCCGCGTAGGCGGGAACCCATGCCGAGCATCCTTCAGGCGCCCTATGGGTTCCCGCCTTCGCGGGAACGACGTCAGATGAGCACACGCTCCGGAACTTCAGGCGCCACTTCAGCCCGCGGGTTGCGCGGGTCCTGCGTCCAGTTCATATATGGCTTGCCGGTCTGCTGCGGCACCATGGTGATGCACGCCTCCACCGGGCAAGTGATCTCGCACAGGTTGCAGCCCACGCATTCGTCCTTGATCACCTCGTAGGTCCGCTCCTCGGTTTCGCTGACAAGGCGCGCGATCGCCTGGTGCGACGTGTCCTCGCAGGCGACATAGCACTTGCCGCACTTGATGCACTTGTCCTGGTCGATCTGCGCTATGACCGCGTAGTTCATGTCCAGGTATTTCCAGTCGGTGGTATTCGGTACCGCCTTGCCGGAAAACGCGGCGATATTGGCATAGCCCTTCTCGTCCATCCAGCGCGACAAGCCGTCCTTCATCTCCTCGACGATGCGGAAGCCGTGCAGCATCGCGGCCGTACAGACCTGCACCGAGCCGGCGCCAAGCGCGATGAATTCGGCCGCGTCGCGCCAGTTGCCGATGCCGCCGATGCCGGAAATCGGCAAGCCGTGCGTCTCGGGATCGCGGGCGATTTCAGCCACCATGTTCAGCGCGATCGGCTTGACCGCGGAACCGCAATAGCCGCCATGCGTGCTGGCGTTGCCCACGATCGGGAAGGCCACCATGCGGTCAAGGTCGAGGTGGGTGATCGAATTGATCGTATTGATCAGCGACACGGCGTCGGCGCCGCCGGCCTTGGCGGCGCGCGCCGGCTTGCGCACATCGGTAATGTTCGGCGTCAGCTTGACGATCACAGGGAGCCGGGTGTGTTGCTTGCACCAGCGCGTCACCATCTCGACGTACTCCGGCACCTGGCCGACAGCGGCGCCCATGCCGCGCTCCGGCATGCCATGCGGGCAGCCGAAATTGAGTTCAATGCCATCCGCACCGGTCGCTTCGATCTTCGGCAGGATGTCGGCCCAATAGTATTCTTCGCAAGGCAGCATCAGCGACACGATCATCGCGCGGTCCGGCCAGTCCTTCTTCACTTGCGTGATTTCGCGCAGGTTGATCTCCAGGCTGCGGTCGGTGATCAGCTCGATATTGTTAAAGCCAAGGACTTCCCGGTTCTTCCCGTAGTGGGCCGAGTAGCGCGACGAAACGTTGACGGCCGCCGGGTCTTCGCCCAACGTCTTCCACACCACGCCGCCCCACCCCGCTTCGAAGGCGCGCACCACGTTGTAGGCTTTGTCGGTTGGTGGCGCGGAGGCCAGCCAGAATGGGTTCGGCGCCTTGATGCCGCAAAATTCGATGCTCAGGTCAGCCATTATGCAGCCTCCAGTCGGGATTGGATGTCGTTGTGGATGACGATTGCCGCCAGCTTTCCATGCTGGACCGCCTGCACCGTCAGGTCCTGCCCTGGCGCCACGCAATCGCCGCCCGCGTACACGCCAGGCACCGATGTGCGAAACAGCCCATCGACGCGGATCTTGTCGCCGTCGCGCGAGAGCTGCTGCGCCATCTGGTCCGACAAGGCGGCAGGTTCCATGCTTTGCCCGATCGCCTTGAACACCGCGTCGGCTGCAATTTCAAGGAAGGCGCTGGTGCCTATCAGCTTGTCGCCTTCCATGCGCGTGCGTTCGAAGCGCATGCCGCGCACGCGGCCGTCTTCGTCCAGCAGCACCGCATCGGGAGCCGCCCAGGTCTTGATGCGCACGAAGTTGGCCTTGGCGATCTCCTGCTCGTGGTGCGTCGCGCTCATCGCCTCCGCACCGCGCCGGTACACCAGGGTTACGTCTTCGGCGCCCATGCGCTGGATTTGCACGGCCATGTCGATGGCGGTGTTACCGGCGCCGATAACGATGGCGCGCTTAGGCACCGGCAGCGTCGACAGATCCTCGGCCTGGCGCAGCGCGGCAATGTATTCGACCGCGGCGGTCAGGCCGGGAGCGTCCTCGCCCGTCAGCCCGAGCTGGCGGCTGGCGTTCAGCCCGATGCCAAGGAAGACGGCGTCGTACTGCGCGTGCAGGTCCCGCAACTGGAGGTTGTCGCCAAGCCGGAAGCCATGGCGCACTTCAATGCCGCCGATCTGGAGCAGGAACTCGACTTCCTTCTGGGCGAAGCTATCGGTCAGTTTGTATTTGGCGATGCCGTATTCATTCAGGCCGCCTGCCTTTTCACGCGCCTCGAATACGACGACGTCGTTGCCCAGCATGGCCAGGCGGTGCGCGCACGACAAGCCGGCCGGGCCGGCGCCGACCACCGCGATGGTCCTGCCGGTGGACGGTGCGCGTTGGAAGGGATGCGAAACAAAGGTGGCGTTATCAAGCGCGTGGCGCTGCAGCAGGCCAATGGCGACGGGACGCTGCTCGTCGTCGTGGTTGCGCACGCACGCCTGCTCGCACAGGATTTCGGTGGGGCAGACCCGCGCGCAGGCGCCGCCCATGATGTTCTGCTTCAGGATGCCGGCGGCGGCGCCATTGATATTCCCGTCATGGATATTGCGGATGAAGCTCGCGACATCGATCTCGGTCGGGCACGCGCGCATGCACGGTGCGTCGTAACAGTACAGGCAGCGCGCGGCTTCTATCGCTGCCTGCCGCTGTGTCAGCGGCGGCGCCAGGTCGGTGAACTGCGCCGACAGCTCGCTGTCGGGCGCCGCGGCTAGCGGCAGGTGCTTGAGAGATTCAATCATGTTCCACCCTGTCTCGGAGTTGATTCCAGCACGTCGTTCCCGCGAAAGCGGGAATCCATACCCAATAAATGCTGGTCTATCGTCTGGGTTATAGGTTCCCGCCTTCGCGGGAACGACGCTCCACACTAACGGTGACGCGGCTTGTTTATTTCATCTGCGGGAACGAAAACTCGGCGCCGGCGCTCGCCGTGTTTGGCCAGCGCTGCATCACTGCCTTGTGGCGCGTGTAGAAACGCACGCCTTCCGGACCGTATGCGTGATGGTCGCCAAACAGGCTGCGCTTCCATCCGCCGAAGCTGTTGAACGCCATCGGCACCGGCAGCGGTACATTGACGCCCACCATGCCGACCTGGATCTGGCGCACGAATTCGCGTGCGGTGCCGCCGTCGCGCGTGAAGATCGCCACGCCGTTGCCGTATTCGTTGGCGTTGATCAGGTTGACCGCGGTGGCCACGTCCGGGGAACGCACGATGCACAGCACCGGCCCGAAGATCTCTTCCTTGTAGATGGTCATGTCCGGGGTCACGTGGTCGAACAGCGTGCCACCCACAAAGAAGCCGTTTTCGCGCTCGGCCACCTTGCAGCCGCGCCCATCTACCAGCAACGTCGCGCCCTGCTCCACGCCTTCGCCAATCAGCTTTTCGATGCGCTGCTTTGCAGCTGCCGTGACGACCGGACCCATTTCGGAATCGTGCGCCATGCCGTCGCCGATCTTCAGTGCGGCGGTACGTTCAGCCATTGCGCTGGCCAGCTTGTCGCCGGCGTCGCCAACAGCCACGACTACCGAGATCGCCATGCAGCGCTCGCCGGCCGAACCGTATGCCGCGCCGACCAGGGCGTCGACCGCCATGTCCATGTCGGCGTCCGGCATCACCACCATATGGTTCTTGGCGCCGCCCAGCGCTTGCACGCGCTTGCCGGCGGCGCTGCCGCGCGAGTAGATGTATTCGGCAATCGGGGTCGAGCCGACGAAGCTGATCGCCTGTACTTCAGGATGGTCGAGCAGCGCATCGACGGTCACCTTGTCGCCCTGGATGACGTTGAATACGCCATCGGGCAGGCCCGCTTCCTTGAGCAGCTTTGCGTGCAGCAGCGAAGGCGATGGGTCGCGTTCGGACGGCTTGAGCACGAAGGTATTCCCGCATGCGATCGCCACCGGGAACATCCACATCGGCACCATGACCGGGAAGTTAAATGGCGTGATGCCGGCGACTACGCCAAGCGGCTGGCGCATCGACCAGGCGTCGATGCCGCGCGCGATCTGGTCGGTGAATTCGCCTTTGAGCAGCTGCGGAATGCCGACCGCGAATTCGACCATCTCGATGCCGCGCGCGACTTCGCCCTTGGCGTCCGGGAAGGTCTTGCCGTGCTCGCGCGTGAGCATCGCGGCGAATTCGTCGGTGTGCTCCTGGCACAGCTGCAGGTACTTGAACAGCACGCGGGCGCGGGTCAGCGCCGGCGTGGCCGCCCACGATGGAAATGCGTTTGAAGCTGCGGCGACGGCGGCGTCAACGTCCTCTTTGGTGCCGAGGGCCACGCGCGCGCAGGGCTCGCCCATCGCGGGATTGAATACGTCGGCATGGCGGCCGCTGGCGGCGTCCACCTTGGCGCCGTTGATGTAATGGGTAATGGTGTCGAGGTCGGTCATGATTAATCCAGGTTCTTGAGTACAGCGGCAAGCTTGCCGAACAATTCGTCGATATGCTTCTTTTCGATCACGAGCGGTGGCGACAGCGCGATGATGTCGCCGGTGGTGCGGATCAGGATCCCTTCGGCGAAGGCCTTCTTGAATGCCGCGAAGGCGCGCGCACCCGGCTTGCCCGCGATCGGTTCGAGTTCGATACCGGCCACCAGGCCGATGGTGCGGATGTCGATCACGTGCGGCAGGCCCTTGAGCGAATGCACCGCGTCGGTCCAGTAGTCCAGCACGCCCTTGGCGTTATCGAGGATCTTCTGTTCTTCGAATACTTCCAGCGTCGCCAGCGAAGCGGCGCAGGCCAGCGGGTGGCCCGAGTAGGTGTAGCCGTGGAACAGCTCGATGCCGGCCGGGCAATCCATGAACGCGTCGTGGATATGCTTTTTGCTGAACACCGCGCCCATCGGCACAACGCCGTTGGTCAGGCCCTTGGCGCAGGTGACGAGGTCCGGCTCGACGTCAAAGTAATCGAACGCGAATGGCGTGGTCAGGCGGCCGAAGCCGGTGATCACTTCGTCGAAGATCAGCAGGATGCCGTGCTTGGTGCACAGCTCGCGCAGGCGCTTCAGGTAGCCCTTCGGCGGAATCAGCACGCCGGTGGAACCGGCAACCGGTTCGACGATGACGGCGGCGATGGTCGACGCATCGTGCAGCGCGACGATGCGCTCCAGTTCATCAGCCAGGTTGGCGCCGTGTTCCGGCTCGCAGCGGCTGTAGGCGTTCTTCTCCAGGTTGTGGGTGTGCGGCAGGTGGTCGACGCCGGGCAGCAGCGGGCCGAAGGTTCGACGGTTGCCGCCGATGCCGCCGACCGAGATGCCGCCGAAACCGACGCCGTGGTAGCCGCGCTCTCGGCCGATCAGGCGGGTGCGGGCGCCCTCGCCGCGTGCGCGGTGGTAGGCCAGCGCGATCTTCAGCGCGGTATCGACCGCTTCGGAACCCGAGTTCGTGTAGAACACGTGGCCGAAGCGGCGCCCGGTGTAGTCCATCAGCTTTTCGGCGAGGTCGAACGCGGCCGGGTGGCCCATCTGGAAGGTCGGCGCGAAGTCGAGCTGGCCGACCATTTCGCGCACCGCGGCAACGATCTTCGGCTGGGCGTGGCCGCAAGGCACGCACCACAGGCCGGCAGTGCCATCCAGCACGGAGTTGCCGTCGACGTCCTTGTAATACATGCCTTCCGCGGACACGAGCAGCCGCGGATTGGCCTTGAAGTCGCGGTTATTAGTAAATGGCATCCAAAACGACGACATGGATTCTGGGCGGGTATCGTTCATACAGCTCTCCAGTTTTTACGAGCGAAAAATAATTTACCAGTTGGCAAAATCTTGATGCAATAATAGTAAGCAACACATCAACGGCACAGATACACAAACCGCAAAAACCGCCAACCGTATTGGTTGTCCAATCTGTACAGTTTGCGGGTGTCTGCAACAGGAGCTGTGAATGGAAGAATCGGCGGCATCGGATGAGGGATTTCCAACTGGCAACGGCAAATCGGCCTGGCCGGTGTTGGCGATCGAGCGCAACAAACGCGGCAGCCTGGTCGATCAGATTGTGGCAGCGATCACGCGGATGGTAAACGAGCGCGAATTGCGGATCGGCACAAAAATGCCGTCGGTTAGACAATTCGCAAAGTGTAATGGCGTTTCCACTTTCACGGTCGTCGAATCCTACGACCGGCTGCTGAACCTGGGACTGCTTTCCTCGCGCCGGGGTTCCGGTTTCTTTGTCGCCCGCAATGAAGTCGCCGCCGCGCAGCCGCATATCGTTCCGCCCAGCCCCTCCGCCATCGACGCCCTCACGCCCGACCTGTATTCTGGCGTCTCCGATGCGCTGCCGGTCGGCGCCGGCTGGCTGCCGCCCGAATGGTACGGCGAGACCACGATCCTCGACTGCGTGCGCCACGCGATGAAAATCCCGGCCAACCGCCTGCGCGGCTACGGCCACCCGCTCGGCTTTCCTACGCTGCGACAGCACATGGCCAGCACCATGGCCGAGGACCTGTTCCCGGTCGAACCCGACCAGATCCTGCTGACCCACGGCGCCACCCACGCCTTCGACCTGATCCTGCGCACCCTGACCAAGCCAGGCGACACCGTGCTGGTCGAGGATCCCGGCTACAGCAACCTGCTGTCGCTGATCCGCCATCACGGCTGCATCCCGGTCGGCATCCCGCGCGGCGATGCAGGCCTCGACTTCGACGTGCTTGAAGCGCAGGCGAAGGCCACGCAGCCGAAGCTCATGTTCGTCAACACCGTGCTGCAAAACCCGCTCGGCACCTCGCTCAGCCAGGCCCAGGCCCACCGCCTGCTGGGCGTGGCCGAGCAGTTCGACTTCTGGCTGGTGGAAGACGACATCTACCGCGAACTGGCGGCGCGCGGCGAAGCGTCGCTGGCAGCAATGGATGGCCTGCGCCGGGTGATCCGGGTCGGCAGTTTTTCCAAGACCCTGTCGCCGGTGCTGCGGGTCGGCTCGATCTGCGCATCGCGCTCGCTGGTGCCTGAACTGCTGCGCATCAAAATGCTGACCGGGCTGACCACGTCGGAGATCAATGAGCGCGCGGTGTACCACGCGGTTTCGGCGCGTCCTTACAAGCGCATGGTCGAGAAGCTGGTGGACCAGCTGCGCGCGGGCCGCGAACAAACCATCGAACGCCTGCGCGAGGTCGGCATGACGCCGGTGGCGCGCCCGCGCGGCGGCATGTTTGTCAGCGCCGGCTGGCCGGAAGCGCCGAGCGCGCAGTGGAACGGCAAGGCGGTGGCCGACCGCGCCGTCAAGCAAGGCATCCTGCTGTCGCCCAACGAGTTCTTCATGCTGCGCCAGCCCGAATCGATCTGGTTCCGGTTTAATGTCGCCTACGCGGCCGATGCGCCGCTGCTGACCGCGTTCCTGAAATCGGTGCGCGAGGAGATGCAATGACCGTCACAGTCAAACGCCGCGTCATCAACCGCGACAAGCTCGAAGCCGACATCCTGGCCGAAGCGGTGCGCGTGTTCGCCGAATGCGGCTACGAAGGCGCCTCGGTCGCCACCATCGCCGAAAACGCCGGGCTGTCGAAGCAGAACCTGATGTACTACTTCCCGACCAAGCAGGCGCTGTACGAACGGGTTCTCGACAGCGTGCTCGATGACTGGCTCGAACGGATGGACAAGCTGGCCGAGCGCGAATCCGACCCGCGCGACGTGCTGCGCTCGTACATCGAGGCCAAGATGCGCTTCTCGCGCGAGCAGCCGCTCGCGTCAAGGGTGTACGCGCTCGAAGTGATCGGCGGCGCCCAGCTGTATGGACAGCAGATCCGCGAGCGCGTGGTGCCGCTGCTGCGCAAGGATATCGACGTGTTCGAAGGCTGGATTCGCGAGGGCCGCATCGCCCCCGTCAACGCGACCCACCTGCTGTTTGCGATCTGGCACATGACCCAGGCATACGCGGACTTTGCTGAACAGATGAACCTCGTGTTAAACCATAAGCAACTCACCGCCAGCGACTTCGACGATGGCGAAACGTTAATCGTCAACATGGTGCTGGCGGCAGTCGCCATCGCTCCGGCCAGAAGCGCGCCCGATTAATCCAGCCCAGCAACCGGTCAACCCTCCTAATATGCATTTCGTCGGACTCGTATGGATGCCGGCGCAGCCCGGCGTTACAGTGGCTCCATTGATCCACTCCACTGGGAGACCGTAATGAAAAACGCAAGTTTCGACGCCTTTGCCGCACTGCTCGCCGACATCGGCAACGCCTTCATCCGCGCCGGCCGCTACGTGGCGCGCGCGATGGCGACGATGTCCTGGCCGGCGCTGCTGGTCAGCTGCGTCGCGCTGGCCCTGGCCATCACCATCATTCCGCTGGCGCTGTTCCTGTTCATCATCTTCATGACGGCGCGGATGGTCGTCATCGCCTGCGCCAGCCGCAAGCGCCGCGGCCCGGCCACGCCTTACCGCACGGTCGGCGACGCAGGAGAGTAAAGTGCGCGCCAGTGACCTGAACCGGTTTGTCGACCTGCTGCGCGAGATCGTGGCGGAAGCCGCGGTGCTGTGGTGGCGCTTCTTCGACTGGCTGGCGATGGTCGAATGGCGCCAGCTGGGGATCATCGCCTTCCTCGTGTTCGCGTTCGGGGTCATGCTCGGTTATCCCGAGCCTGCGATCTGGTTCGTGTTCGTGTCGTTCGGCGTCAAGGTGCTGGCCGGCGGCAAGCGCAGGGCGGAACTGCAAGCCAAGGAGGCCACCAGGCAGGCCGATGTCGCGGAGCTGGAACGCCGCCTGATGGAAGCGCAGATGGCGGCGCTGCAGGCGCAGGTCGAGCCGCATTTTTTGTTCAACACACTGGCGCTGATCGGCCAGCTGATCGAAACCGACCCGCCGCAGGCGGCGCGCATCCACGCCAACCTGATCGAATACCTGCGCTCGACCCTGCCGCAAATGCGCGCGCCGAACGGCGGCACCCTGAAGCACCAGGTAGAGCTGGCGCGCGCCTACCTGGCCATCATGCAGGCGCGGATGAAAGAACGCCTCCAGTTCAGCTTCGACGTGCCGGACTATCTTGAAAACGCCGTGTTCCCGCCGACGATGCTGCAGATCCTGATCGAGAACTCGATCAAGCATGGCCTGGAGCCGAAGATCGAAGGCGGCCGCATCGACGTGCGGGCCTGCCTGATCGACGGCACCATGCACGTCGACGTGCAGGACAACGGCATCGGATTTAACATGCATGCGGGCGAAGGCGTAGGCCTGGCCAACATCCGCGAGCGCCTGCGGCTGCTGTACGGCAGCCGCGCCGAGCTGGTCATCGAGATGCCGCTTGAAGGCGGCGCGCTCGCCTCGATCCGCGTGCCCTACATCGTTACGGAGAAAGCGGCATGACTGTCACCGCACTGATCGTCGACGACGAATCGCCCATGCGCGACCAGCTGCGCGCGCGCCTGGCCGAGGTGTGGCCGGAGCTCGGCGTCGCCGGCGAAGCGGCCAACGGCATCGAAGCGCTGGAGATGACCGCGCGCCTCAAGCCCGACATCGTTTTCCTCGACATCCGCATGCCTGGCCCCAGCGGCATCGAAACCGCGCGCCAGCTGTACAGCCAGAGCCACGTGGTGTTCGTCACCGCCTACGACCAGTACGCGGTCGAGGCCTTCGAACATGGCGCGATGGACTACCTGCTCAAGCCAGTGGCGGCGGATCGCCTGCGCCTCACCTGCGAGCGCCTGCGCGAGCGCATCGGCAAGCCGCCCGCCGACATCGACCAGAAGCTGTCGGCGCTGGCCCGGATCCTGGAGCGCGGACAAGGCGCCGCGCCGAAGCAGTACCTGCGCTGGATCCAGGCGCAGGTCGGCGCCAGCCTGCGCATGATCAGCACGAAGGAGATATTGTTCTTCCAGTCGGATGACAAATACACCCTGGTGCAGACCGCATCGGCCGAACTCCTGATCCGCAAGACGCTCAAGGAGCTTGCCGACGAACTCGATCCCGATGAATTCTGGCGCATCCACCGCTCGACGCTGGTGCGCGTGGACGCCATCGTGGAGGTCTACCGCGACGAACGTGGCCGCCAGATGGTCAGGCTGCGCAACCATGCGCGCGAACTTGAAGTCAGCCGCAACCACTCCGGCCTGTTCCAACAAATGTAAGCTCGAAAGGAAACAATGCTAGCCCTGCGCCCCAACTGCGAATGCTGCGACGCCGATATCGCCCCGGACTCGCGTGACGCCTTTATCTGCACCTTCGAATGCACCTGGTGCCGCGACTGCGCCGAAGGCAGGCTGGCGATGACTTGCCCGAACTGCGGCGGCGAGCTGGTTCGGCGGCCGGTCCGGCCGGCCGACAAGCTGCTCAAGTTCCCTGCCCGGACGGAGCGCACGCCAATCAAATAATGAACTAATATAGTCCCTGGTTGACCTTTGGCACTCAGTCGCATTTGTATAAGAAGGAGAACGGCATGTCACGCGCAGTCCACTTCGAAATCCAGGCGTCGAACCCCCAGGCGCTGATCGACTACTACACAGGCCTGTTCGGCTGGTCGTTCAACAAATGGGAAGGCGGCGAATACTGGCTGATCCACACCGGGCCGGAAGAAAAGCCCGGCATCAACGGCGGCCTGCTGCCACGGCGCGGGCCGGTGCCGGAGCCGATGGCGGCGGTGAATGCGTTTGTCATCACGGTCGATGTGGACGACATCGACAGCGCGCTCACCAAAGCCGCCGCCAACGGATCAGGCGGCGCAATCGTTGTTCCCAAGATGCCGGTGCCTGGCATAGGCTGGCTAGGTTACGCCAGGGACCCGGACGGTAACATTTTCGGCATGATGCAAGAAGACCCGGAGGCAGCATGAGCCAAGACGAACAAGAGATCCGCCAGCTGGTTGAAACGTGGCTGATGGCCACGCAAGCGGGCGACGTGGAAGCGGTGCTGGCGCTGATGTCGGACGACGTCATGTTCATGTCGGCTGGCCAGCCGCCGATGACCGGGCGCGAGGCATTTGCGCGTGGACTGAACAAGGTACTGGCGGAGAATGTGATCGAATCGACCAGCGAGATTGCGGAGATCGTGGTGTCGGGGGATCTCGCCTACTGCCGCACCAAGCTGACGGTGACGATTACCTCGAAGCACGGACAGCTGCCGATACTGCGCAACGGCGATACGCTGTCGATACTGCGCAAGCAGGCCGATGGAAAATGGCGCTTGACGCGGGACGCGAACATGCTTGCCGCCGCGGCTTGATCCGTCGTTCCGGCGAACGCGGGAACCTATACTTCGCCCGTCTACATGCGCACGTGTTATGGATTCCCGCCTTCGCGGGAATGACGAGGCTCGCCTTCGCGGGAATGACGAGGCTCGCCAAGCGCTTCGATTAACGCCCCGCTTTCCACCTGGACCGGCCTGATGCTGACCACATCGCGGTAAAACGGCGGCATCGCCGCGCACACGGCGTCGAGCTCCTCCTGCGGCAGGCCGGCCTGCACATACTGGAACTGCCGCGGATTGTGCACCGGCAGCGGCCCCTCCATGGTCGACCCATACGCGCCCAGGTCCATGAACCCCTGCGCATCCTTGCCCGGCCCGCGTGCGAACACAAACGTGCCGTCCCTCGGATGCGCCAGGTACTGCCCGATCTCCAGCTGTTCCGGCGGCGACGCGTCGCGCATCAACATGTAGCGCAGCTGCGCGTACTGCCGCGTGCACTCCATGAACGCAGTGCAGATGACGGACTGCGCGCGCCGGCCCGGCACGCACAGCAGCAGGTTGCCAAACGCATCGAGCAACGCGACCGCATTCCCCTCGCCGCCCTGCTCGCGGTCCTTCTCCATAGCCGCCCGGATGAAAGGCGCGAGTCCGGCGTCAGGTAATTGCGGCGCGCAGCGATACGTCAACGCCTCCGGATACAAGCTGCGCAGCTTGCGCACCAGCGGATGCGCCGGCGGCAGGGTCGCAGGGTCGCGCAACTGGTCCTGCGCCACATCGCTGCTGCACAGCGCCTGCACCTTTTCCTCGGTCGCCTCAAAGGCCAGCGAACAAAGTGCCTGCGTGCCTTCGGCGATGGTCTTGCCGATAAAGAGCCCACGTGGCGGCGAGCCCCAGCCCTCGCGTGCATAGGCCGACGACCCCAATACCGGTGGATAGTAGAACGACTGCGCCGCCCGCGAACGCAACGGCTCGGGCAAGGCGGCAAAGCTCCCGCTTGCGTCAAAGTTGATACCCGCATTGCGGTCGGTCGCCGCCACGACGACGTTGAACCCTGCCGCAAGAAGCGCGCCAGTGCACATCGCACACGGATCGAGCGAGGTGACGACGGTGATTTCATCCGGCGGCGGCAAGGCAGCGCCCTTCGCCCGCTCGGCAAAGTACCAGTCGATCAGCTGGCGTTCGCCATGCGCGGTCGGGTCGAACACCAGCCCTTCGCGCACGACGTTATTTTGCAGGGACTTGAGCACGTTGCCCTGCCCATCGAGCAGCAGGCCGCCGACGCCGAAGGTTCCTTGGGTCTTGGCGGCTACCGCTTCATTGGCCGCGATCGCAACCGCAGCCTGTACATCAATGGTTTTCCTCAAAGCTTACTTCTTCAGGTCCCGGCCGCCGAACGCGTTCGGCAGTTGTGCCGCAGCCGTGGTTTCGAAGATGTCGCCCTCCAGGTTGGCCAGCACGACCGGCAGGCCGTTGCCACCCAGCTCAAGGATCACCTGGCGGCAGGCGCCGCACGGTGCGATCGGGCCTTCGGTGTCGCCGATGACTGCCAGCGCGGCAAAGTCGCCCGGCTTGTAGCCGTGCGCGATTGCGCTGAACAGCGCAGTGCGCTCGGCGCAGTTGCACAGCCCGTAGGAGGCGTTTTCCACATTACAGCCACGGAAGATGCGGCCGTCCTCGCACTCGAGCGCCGCGCCAACCTTGAAGTTGGAGTAAGGCGTGTATGCCAGCTCGCGCGCGGCGCGTGCTTCGTCGATCAGTTTTTGGTATTTCATGCTGCCCCTCTTAAGGACGGATGGTGCGGTAGATGATCGGGTTCGGCGCCGGTTTTTGCGCCCCGATCTTGTACGCTGCCTGCACCTCGCGCACCGCCTGCTCGGCTGCCGCTTGCGTGCGCGCGTGGACCATCGCCAGCGGCTGGCCGACGGAAATCGTGTCGCCCAGCTCCGCAAGGCCGGTCAGGCCGACTGCGAAGTCGATCGCATCTTCCGGACGGCGGCGGCCGCCGCCAAGGCTGACCACTGCCAGGCCAAGGCCGCGCGTGTCGGTCTGGGTTACAAAACCGGCTTGCAGTGCCGGCACCGGCACCACAACCGGCGCCTGCTCGAGGTAGGCGTCCGGACGCTCGACCAGGTCGGCCGGGCCGCCCAGCGCCGCGACCATGCGCGAGAAGCGTTCGGCCGCTTCGCCCGAATCCAGCCCGGCCTGCAGCTTGGCGCGCGCTTCGGTTTCGTTGGCGGCCAGCTTACCCAAAATGAGCATCTCTGCACACAGCGCCATCGTCACTTCGTGCAGGCGCGCCGGGCGCGAACGGCCGGTCAGGTAGTCCATCGCCAGGCGCACTTCCAGCGCGTTGCCGGCGACCGGCCCCAGCGACTCGTTCATTTCGGTCAGCAGCGCCGACGTGCGGGTGCCTGCGCCATTGCCGACGGCGACAATGCTCTCTGCCAGTTCGACCGATTTCTCGTAGGTTGGCATGAAGGCGCCGGAGCCGACCTTCACGTCCATCACCAGCGCATCGAGGCCGGCAGCCAGCTTCTTCGACAGGATCGAGCCGGTGATCATCGCCACCGATTCCACCGTCGCGGTGGTGTCGCGAATGCTGTAGAAGCGCTTGTCCGACGGCGCCAGCTGCGCGGTCTGGCCGATGATGGCCACGCCGATGTCCTTGACCACTTTGCGGAACAGTTCAGGGTCGGGCACGGTGCAGTAGCCGGGAATCGAGTCGAACTTGTCGAGCGTGCCGCCGGTGTGGCCGAGGCCACGGCCGGAGATCATCGGCACGAAACCGCCGCAGGCAGCGATCATTGGGCCGAGCATCAGCGAGACCACGTCGCCGACGCCGCCGGTGGAGTGCTTGTCGACGACCGGGCCTGGCAGGTTCAGCGAACGCCATTCCATCACCTGGCCGGAATCGCGCATCGCCAGGGTGAAGGCGACGCGCTCGTCCATGTTCATGTCGTTGAAATAGACGGCCATCGCGAATGCCGCGATCTGGCCTTCGGTCACGCTGCCGTTCGGGATGCCGCTGACGAAGAACTGGATTTCTTCAGCGCTCAGGGCGCCGCCATCACGCTTTTTGCGGATGATTTCTTGGGTTAAAAACATGTGACCTCTTCTAAAAAATGTAGGGCGGATAAGCGTAAGCGCATCCGCCTGCGTCGCGTTGACGCATGCACGCGGATGCGCTCCGCTTATCCGCCCTACGGTTTCCTTACAGCGTTATACGCCGTACGGAATCCAGATGTTCTTGACCTGGCTTGCGTGCGCCAGCACTGCGCGTCCACCGGCCTGCTTCGTGTCGAACCAGTCGCGGCCCTTTGCGCCGCCGACCCAGGTGCGCTTGAGCGATGCAGCCGACAGGCGTTCCACTTCCGCGCAGCCAGCAGCCGAACCGTCATGGCGCCACACCGCGTCCACGTCGGCGTGCGACGCCAGCGTCTTGGCCAGTTCATCCGCGCTGCCGGTCACGATGTTCAGCGCGCCGCCTGGCAGGTCGGACGTATCGAGCACCTGGTACAGGTCAGTCGCCGAGAGCGGGAAGGCTTCCGACGGCACCGCCACCACGCGGTTACCCAGCGCCAGCGCAGGAGCGACCAGCGAAATGAAGCCGAGCAGCGGGTTCTCGTTCGGGCAGATGATGCCGATGACGCCAACAGGCTCGTTCAGCGCCACGGTGATGCCGTGCATCGGCGGCTGGTGCGCCAGGCCGTCGTACTTGTCGGCCCACGCCGCGTAGTAGAACAGGCGCTCGATCGAGGCCTGCACTTCGCGTTGCGGGTCTTTGGAACCGGTCATCGCGGCCAGGCGGGCTGCGAATTCGTCAGCGCGGATCGCCAGGTTTTCAGCGATGTAGTACAGCACCTGCGCGCGGTTGTGCGAGGTGGCCTTGGCCCAGCCGGAGGCCTTGTGCGCAGCTTCCACCGCGTTACGGATGTCCTTGCGGTTGCCTTCGCCGACATCGGCGAGGAACTGGCCGTTGGCGCCGTTGATGGCGCGGCTGTACGCGCCGTCAGGGCGTGCCTGCTTGCCGCCGATGTACAGCTTGGCCGTGCGGTCGATCGCAAACGGCGAGTCGCCTTCAGCCATCTTGACACTGCCTTTGGCTTCAACGACAGGCGCGGATGGGCGCGCATCTTCCGACAGCGGTGTCATGTACTCGTACATGCCTTCGCGGCCGCCTTCACGGCCGAAGCCGGATTCCTTGTAGCCGCCGAAGCCGCAGGCTGCGTCGAACTGGTTGGCGGTGTTGATCCATACGACACCAGCCTTGATCTGCGGCGCCACGTCGAGCGCGAGGCTGATCGACTCGGACCAGATGCAGGCGGCCAGGCCGTACACGGTGTTGTTGGCCAGCTGGACTGCTTCGCCCGGGGTGCGGAAGCTCATCGCCACCAGCACTGGGCCGAAGATTTCGGTCTGCGCGATGCCTGCCGACGTCGATGCGCCGGTGATCAGGGTCGGCGGGAACCACGAACCGTCGGCCGGCATTTCGCATGCGGCCGGCTGGTAGATGGTGCAGCCCTCAAGACGGGCCGATTCGACCAGGCCGTGGATGCGCTGGCGCTGTACCGGGTCGACCAGTGCGCCGATGTCCATCGATTTGTCGAGCGGCGAGCCAAGGCGCAGGTTGTCCATGCGCGCGCGCAGCTTGGTGTAGAAGCGTTGTTCGATCGATTCCTGCACCAGCAGGCGCGAGCCGGCGCAGCATACCTGGCCCTGGTTGAACCAGATCGAATCGACCAGGCCTTCGACGGCTGCGTCGAGGTCCGCGTCTTCGAAGACGATGAATGGCGATTTGCCGCCCAGTTCCAGCGACAGCTTCTTGCCGCTGCCCGCGGTGGCCTGGCGGATGATGCGGCCAACTTCGGTGGAACCGGTGAAGGCCAGCTTGTCGATGCCTGGGTGGTTGACGATGGCTTCGCCCACGCGGCCGTCGCCGGTGACGATGTTGACGACGCCAGCCGGCACGCCCGCCTGCTTGCAGATCTCGGCGAACAGCAGCGCGGTCAGCGACGTGAATTCCGCCGGCTTGAACACGATGGTGTTACCGGCGGCCATGGCAGGCGCGATTTTCCATGCCAGCATCAGCAGCGGGAAGTTCCAGGGGACGATCTGGCCAACCACGCCAACGGCGCGGTAGTCGGCGAATTCTTCCGACTGCAGCTGCGCCCAGCCAGCGTGGTGGTAGAAGTGGCGCGCGGCCAGCGGCAGGTCGGCATCGCGCGTTTCGCGGATGGTCTTGCCGTTGTCGAGGGTTTCGAGCACTGCGAACAGGCGCGCGTGCTTTTGCAGCAGGCGTGCCAGCGCGTACATGACGCGCGCGCGGCCATGGCCGCCGAGGGCTACCCAGCCCGGTTGGGCGCGGCGCGCGGCTTCCACGGCGCGGTCGATGTCGCTGCTGGTGGCTTGCGTTACCTGCGCCAGCTCCTTGCCGTCGGCAGGGTTGGTCGAGGCGAAGGTGTCGGATGCCGGCGTCCATGCGTTGTCGATGAACAGGCCGAAGCGGCGCTCATGCTGGTCCAGCCACGCTTGCGCTTCTTTGGTGCTCTCGGGTGCAGGGCCGTAGTCCATAGTCTGAAGAATCTCGTTAATAGTTGGCATGACGAATCCGTGTTTAAGGTTGCGCGTGGCGGTAGCTCGCCGAGTAGTTACCGGTGACGTAGTGTTCGAGCTGTCGTTCGATGTCGGTCAACAGGCTCGATGCGCCGATACGGAACAGGTGCGGCTCCAGCCACTCATTGCCGAGTTCTTCTTTCATGACGGTCAGGTATTGCAGCGCGCTCTTGGCGGTGCTGACGCCGCCGGCCGGCTTGTAGCCGACTTGGAAGCCGGTCTGCTCGTAGTACTCGCGGATCGCGCGCACCATCACCAGCGATACCGGGATCGTGGCGTTGACGCCTTCCTTGCCGGTCGAGGTCTTGATGAAGTCGGAACCGGCCATCATGCACACCCACGACGCCTTGGCGACGTTTTCCAGCGTGACCAGGTCGCCGGTGGCGAGGATCGCCTTGACGTGCGCTTCGCCGCAAGCCTTGCGGTACGCGAGCATCTCGTCGTACAGCGCCTGCCAGTTACCGGTCAGGACGTGCTGGCGGGTGATGACGATGTCGATTTCGGTGGCGCCTGCGGCAACCGACAGCTCGATTTCGCGCAGCTTGGTCTCAAGGCTCGACAGGCCGGCCGGGAACGCGGTCGACACGGCGGCGATCGGCAAGCGGCCATTGAGCACCTTGACCGCTGGCGCGATCATTTCGTGGTACACGCAGACGGCGCCGGTGGTCAGGCCCTGCACGCCCAATGCTTCGACCAGGTCGGAGCGCAGCGGACGCATCGCCTTCATGCACAGGCGCTCGACGCGGCCTGGCGTGTCGTCGCCGCCGAGGGTGGTCAGGTCGATGCACTGGATCGCCTTGACCAGCCACGCGGCCTGGTATTCCTTCTTGACGGTGCGGCGATTGGCCAGGCTTGCGGCGCGGCGGTCGGCGGCGTTGCGGTTGACTTTGATCTGGTTGACCCAGCCGAGGTCGAGGCCGACGGCCTCATTGCGTTTGAATGCGGAGTTATGGGTCATAGCAGACTGGTTCCGTTGGAAAGTGGTGTTACGCCGAGGTGCTTGGCCAGGGTGGCGCCGATGTCGGAGAAGGTTTCGGAGATCGGCAGTTCCTGCGGCTTGACAGCCGGGCCGAAGAAAATCATCGGGATGTGTTCGCGGGTGTGGTCCGAACCGTGCCAGCTCGGGTCGCAGCCATGGTCGGCGGTGACGACAACCATATCGCCTTCCTTCAGTTTGGCCATGAATTCCGGCAGGCGCGCGTCGAGTTCGTGCAGCGCGTTCGAGTAGCCCTTGATGTCGCGGCGGTGGCCGAACAGCATGTCGAAGTCGACAAAGTTCACGAAGGTCAGCGACTTGTCGCCTGCTTCATCGGTTACCTTCAGCAGTGCGTCGAACAGGGCCATGTTGTCGGCGCCCTTGACGACGCGCGACACGCCCTGCGCCGCAAAGATGTCGCTGATCTTGCCCAGTGCGACAACCTCGCCGCCCTCTTCCTTGACGTGGTCGAGCAGGGTCTTGGCCGGTGGCGGCACCGCGTAGTCGTGGCGGTTGCTGGTGCGGCGGTAGTCGCCGTTGGCGCCGACGAATGGGCGCGCGATGACGCGGCCGATGTTGTATGGCTTGACCAGCTCATAGGCCGCTTCGCACATCGCATACAGCTTGTCGAGGCCGAAGTGTTCTTCATGCGCCGCGATCTGGAACACCGAGTCGGACGAGGTGTACAGAATCGGCTTGCCGGTGGCGACATGCTCGTCGCCGTGCTTGTTGATGATGTCGGTGCCCGATGCGTGGCAGTTGCCGAGGAAGCCGGGCACGCCGGTCAGTTCCTGCAGCTTGTCGGTCAGCTCCTTCGGGAACGACGGCACCGTGCGCGGGAAGTAGCCCCAGTCGAATTCAACCGGCACGCCGGCGATTTCCCAGTGGCCGCTTTGGGTGTCTTTGCCGGTCGAGCGCTCGCGCGCCGCGCTCCACGCGCCGGTAAAGCCGTCGCGCAGGTTGAAGCCGGCGGCCCACTCGCCGCTTGCCTTGTGGGCGGCAGCGGCCAGGCCGAGGCGTTCGAGGTTAGGCAGCGACATCGGCTTGCCTTCCTTCGCGGCCCATTCGGCGATATGGCCGAAAGTGTTGGCGCCGACATCGCCGTAGGTGGTGGCGTCGGGCGTGGCCCCGAGTCCGAATGAGTCAAGCAGGAGGATGAATGCGCGGGACATGGTATCGCTCGATATAAAAGGGTATCAGGCTGCGGCGCGCGGCTGTTCGGCCACGCGTGCCAGGAACGCCAGGATCAGCGCGACCAGGTCCTTGGCGCCGATGGCGGCGTATTTCAGGGTCTGCTCGTGCGACAGCTGGAACGGCGACAGGCCTTCCGCCAGGTTGGTGATGACCGATACGCCGGTCACTTTCAGGCCGCAGTGGCGCGCCGAAATCACTTCAGGCACCACCGACATGCCGACCGTGTCGGCGCCCAGGCGCGACATCATGCGGATTTCAGCGGCGGTTTCAAAGTTCGGGCCCGGGTAGGCGACGAACACGCCTTCGTGCAGCGTGATGCCGTTTGCGGCCGCGGTGTCCTTGACCAGGTTGCGGATGTCCGCGTCATAGGCATTGGACATGCTGAAGAAGCGCGGGCCGAAACGGTCGTCGTTCGCGCCGATCATCGGGGTACCCGGCAGCAGGTTGATATGGTCGGTGATCGCCACCAGGCTGCCCGCGTCGACTTCAGGACGCAGCGAACCTGCGGCGTTGGTCACGAACAGCATCTCGCAACCGAGCAGCTTCATGGTGCGCACGGCGCTGGTCATCACGCCCATGCCGTAGCCTTCGTAGAAGTGGCCGCGGCCTTTCATGCATGCCACGTCCACGCCTGCCAGCGTGCCGAGCACCAGTTCGCCCGCGTGGCCGTGCACGGTGCTGATCGGGAAGCCTGGCAGCTCGTCGAAGCCGATCGATACAGCGTCGGTCATCTGCTCGGCCAGCACGCCCAGCCCCGAACCGAGGATCATTGCCACACGCGGCGCGAAGCCGGGTTTGCGGGCTTTGATGATGTCGACGGCTTCAAAAGGGGTATTGTTGGACATGGTCTTCCTTGATGGTTTCGGCGTTGAGGTGGTAGCGGCCCGGTCGTGCCGGTCATGCGGATGGGAGTCGCCGGACGGGTAGGTCCGCGGCTGCCGTGGGAATGGGCTTGCTAGATATTATAACTATGCATTATTCTCGATATGTATGGCAAATACCATTTTTCTTGGCTATTTATATGGTGGCGATATAAATAGCTGGGTTCACCGCGCGCCTCGGGCGAGGCGGCGGAGCAAGATATCGAGAACATGCTGGCGCGGCGGGCGCCGCGCGGAGGATGGGGTCAGCGGTTGCGCGAGCGGTGCAGGTTGCCAGAGCTTTCGTTTTCGCGCGCATCTTTGATGCGGAAGTCGTCGCCCCGGCTCTCCCCGGTCTTTGCCTCGTCGTTGTGCAGGCGCTCATTGCGCTCGCGCTGGATCTCGGCCTCGATGCGGGAGTTCGGTGTATTCGGGTTCATCATTTTCCTGGAGATAGTTTCTGTGCTTGTTTTCCAGTATCTGGATTTAAACCGCGGCCAACTGTTCGTTCACCCACACAACACTGAAAACGTGTTTGACTTCATACAAACAAAAGTCTACCATTGCAAACAATTGTTTAACGATTGCTCATGTGACCGAACTTTCCAAGAAAGATCAGTTGTTCGAACTGATACGCGCCAATCCTTTCATCTCGCAGCAAGACCTGGGCTTGCAGCTTGGCCTGTCGCGCTCCGCCGTCGCAGGCCATATCGCCGGCCTGATCCGCGAACGCCGCCTGCTTGGCCGTGCCTACGTGCTGGCGGATCGGCGCGCCATCATGTGCATTGGCGCGGCCAACCTTGACCGCAAGCTGCGCTCGCTTGGCCCGGTCCAGATGGGCACCTCGAACCCGGCGCGCCAGCACGAATCGTTCGGCGGCGTGGCCCGCAATATCGCCGAGAACCTGGCGCGCCTCGGCACGCCGGTCGGCCTGATCACGGCGGTGGGCGATGACGCTTCCGGCGCGGCGCTCATGGCGCAGGCCGAGGCAGTCGGCATCGATACGCGCGGCAGCCTGCGGCTTGCAGGCACCGGCAGCGGCACCTACACCGCGGTACTCGACCAGCAAGGCGACATGCTGTTGGCCCTGGCCGACATGGCGCTGTACGACCAGCTCACGCCCGAGGCCCTCGCCCGCACGCAGCAGCAGCGCGCCGGCGCCGCGCTCACCGTCGCCGACCTGAACCTGCCCCTCGACACCTTGCAAGCCCTTCTCGACGATGCGGTTCGCTTCGAGGTGCCGCTGATCGTCGTCGCCGTCTCGCAGCCGAAGATGGACCGCCTGCCTGCGAACCTCGCCGGCGTGCGCCTGCTGATACTGAACGAAGGCGAGCTCGGAACGCGGGTCGGCTATCCAGTGGACACCGACTCGGCGCTGGCAAAAGCCTGCGCCGCAATCCAGGCGCAGGGCGCGAAAGACGTCATCATCACGCGCGGCGCGCGCGGCGTCAGCCACACCACAGCAGGCGGCATCGCCCACCTTGACGCGCTCGATGCCACGGTCGTCGATGTCACCGGCGCCGGCGACGCCTTCGCCGCGGCCGTCAGCTGGACCCTGTACCAGGGCAGCGATAACCTCGACCTCGCGTGCCGCCGCGGCCTGGCGCTGTCCGCCATGACGGTGGCCTGCGCACAGACTGTCTGCCCTTCCCTGGCTCCCGATACGTTTGCGGCCATCGAGGCGCCCCTTCCCACTGACGGCCAGCCGTTCAACGCCCTTTACCAGGAATGACCATGCACCAGTTTCTCTTGTTCTCCCCAGAAGTCGCCGCAGCGCGCGTCGCCGGCAAGCCAGTCGTCGCGCTTGAATCGACGATCATCTCGCACGGGATGCCGTATCCGCAAAACGTGACCACCGCGAAGGAAGTCGAGCAGATCATCCGCGACGCGGGCGCGGTGCCGGCCACGATCGCGATCATCGACGGCAAAATCTGCATCGGCCTGTCCGAGGACCAGCTTGAGCTGCTCGGTAATTCGCCCGACGCGATGAAAGTGAGCCGCCGCGACCTGCCCTACGTGCTGTCGACCCGCAAGCTGGGCGCCACGACAGTGGCGGCGACGATGATCTGCGCGGCGCTGGCAGGCATCCGCGTGTTCGTCACGGGCGGCATCGGCGGCGTCCACCGCGGCGCCGAAACCAGCTTCGACATTTCGGCCGATTTGCAGGAACTGGCGCAGACCGACGTGGCCGTTGTATGCGCCGGCGTCAAGTCGATCCTCGACATCGGCCTCACCCTCGAATACCTCGAAACGCACGGCGTACCGGTCATCAGCGTCGGGCAGCCGGGCTTCCCAGCATTCTTCACGCGCGAAAGCGGCTTCAAGGCCGACTTCCAGCTCGATAGCCCGCTGGAGCAGGCCGCCTTCATCAACACAAAATGGCAGCTTGGCCTGCGCGGCGGCGTCGTTGTCAGCAACCCGGTGCCGGAGATGTTTGCGATGCCGAAGGCGGAAATCGACAGCATTACCAGACAGGCGCTGGACGAGGCCGACCAGGGCGGCGTCAAAGGCAAGGCAGTGACGCCATTCCTGCTGAACCGCATCAAGCAGCTTACCGAAGGCCGCAGCCTGATGACAAACATAGCCCTTGTGAAGCACAATGCGCTGGTTGGCGCAAAACTGGCCGCCGCCATGCATGACCTGCCGGGCATGCAGCCAATCTGACCAGGACTTACCGCAATGTCGATCGACCTCAAGCAGCTGAAGTATTTCCTCGCCGTCGCTGAAGAAAAAAGCTTCAGCCGCGCGGCCGAACGCCTGCACATTTCACAGCCTCCGCTGTCGCAGCAGATCATGAAGCTGGAGAGCGAACTTGGCGTCAAGCTGTTTGCACGCACCACCCGCACCTTCGAACTGACGGTGGCGGGGAAGGCGCTGATGGGCGAAGCGTCCGACATGCTGGCCAAGATGCGGATGACGATCGACACGATCCGCCAGATCGACCGCGGCGAAGTGGGCCGCCTGCGGGTCGGCATCGTGGGTTCGGCCATGTGGGGGCCGATTCCCAGCCTGCTGGAAGAGTTCCAGACCAAGTACCCGCGCGTGACGTGGACGCTGCACGAGCTCGGGCCGACCGTGCAGTACGAGGCGCTGCGGGCAAAGCAGGTCGATGTCGGATTCTGGCGCGAGCCAAAGATGAACGACGACGAGCTGAAGAACGACAACCTGCGCCAGGAGCTATGCTTCCGCGAGAACGTGTGCGTGGCGGTGAACGAACACCACCCGCTTGCGGCCCGCCCGTACGTCGAACTGATGGACCTGGCCGACGAGCCGATGCTGACGCTGGCGCTCGACAAGTCGTCCTTCCCGCGCTACCTGATCCAGTGCTGCGTCAACGCAGGCTTCCAGCCAACCATCTTCCAGGAAGCGAATGAGCCCCAGACCCTGCTGGCCATGGTCGGCGTCGGCCTCGGCGTCGCGCTGATGCCCGAGACGACTGGCCGGATCGGCTGGCCGGGCGTGCGCTTCCTGCCGATTAAAACCAATCCGCCGTCAGCGAACCTGTACATCGCGTATACGACCCAGGACGATGCGCCGGTCATCCGCGCATTCCTTAATATCCTGAATCCGCCATCGGCGTAACCACCACCGGACAATGCATGGGCTCCCCCAAGACGCTTTCCACCGCACGCCTCACCCTGCGCGCACCGCGCCGTGGCGACGAGGACGCGCTGTTTGCCCTGCATTCCGACGCCGAGGTGATGCGCTACTTCAGCGAGCCGCCATGGACCGATCCTGACCGTGCGGCGCGCCAGATCGACGACGACGCCGCCGCTTTCGAACGAGGCGGCTTCTTTCGCTTCTCGATCGTACTGAAAGAGACGCAGCGCATGATCGGCAACTGCACCTTGTACGCGCTGCACCGGCAGAACCGACGCGCCGAGATCGGCTACGCGCTGCAGCGCCAGCACTGGGGCAAGGGCTACATGAACGAAGCGCTCGAAGCGCTGCTGGCCTACGCCTTCAATGACCTCGACCTGAACCGGCTCGAAGCCGATATCGACCCGCGCAACGAAGCGTCGAAGGTGTGCCTGGAGCGTTTAGGGTTTATCCGCGAAGGCTTCATGCGCGAACGCTGGATCGTCGGCGGCGAGGTATGCGACTCCGAGCTGTATGGCTTGCTGCGGCGCGAGTGGAAAGGCGCTCCCGCCTGACTGCGGGCTGCGGGCTGCTAGTCGGCGCGCTTTTCGCGCGATGCCCTGGCTACGTTAGCCCACGCCGCAATTTCGAAGCCCACGCCAAGGACCAGGAACCCGACCAGGTAGTCGTTCGACAAGCCGGCAAGATAGAAAAGACCGGCAATGGCGAAACATAGTGCGGCGATCAGGTGGGGACGCTTCATACAGCAGCCTTTTGACGATATTCTTGCGCAGAGTATGCCGCCAGCGGCATGTGCCGTCAACGCCAGCTCCGCGAAAGGCATTTTGACCAATGTTGGCATGACAGCTAAGCTGGTCATCACGCGCGGGTTGAAATGGGCGCTGCCATCGGCCAAGCGATAACGAACCATCCGGCGCTGTCATTTCTGACAGTAGCCGGAGGGTCAGGCGGCTCCTAGAATGCGCAATGATTACATCCCGCCTTCGAAGGAGCCGATATTGAACACCCCCCTCAAGCGCCTGTTCGGCGCCACTATCATTGCCGCGACCCTGTCCGCGGCCACTGCCGCATGGGCAGCCGAGCCGGCCGACATGATCAACGTCAGGGGCCAACAGGTCAACATGGTGCAGATGGGCGATGGCCCGTACACCGTCATTTTCGAGTCAGGCTTCGGCTCGGACCTGACCGTGTGGCGCAAGGTCGCTCCTGCGGTCGCCAGGTCGGCCAGGGTGGTCGCCTATTCGCGCGCCGGCCATGGAAAATCGCAGGCGAGGCCGGGCGAACGCACCTTGTCCGCCAATACCTCGGACCTCGAACACATGATCGCTGCGGCAAAGCTGCGCCCGCCTTTCATCCTGGTCGGGCATTCGTATGGCGGTTTCCTGATCCGCGACTTCGCAGCGCGCAATCCGGCCCAAGTGGCGGGCATGGTGTTCGTCGACGCGAGCGATGAGCGCATCGAGGCCGAGCTACGCAAGATCGATCCTGCAAAGACGGCGCACGACATCAAAATCAGCGAGAGCTACACACCGGCCAAGTTCAAGGCGGAGCTGAAGCACGTGCAGGCCATTTTCGATCGTGGCGCACTGCCGGCCGCCGGGCCCCTTCCGGATGTACCTGTCGCCGTTCTGACCTCGTCGAAAAAGCACGAGAACGCCGAATTCTTCCTGCACTCGCCCGAGGGGATGAAGACCTGGCGCAGCCTGCACGAAAGCTTCTTCCGCCAGTTCAGCACCGGCATCCACACCGTGACCGCGCACGCCGGCCACAATATCCATCTGGAGCAGCCCCAGCTCGTCATTTCCGCTATCGAGCAAGTGATGTCGCTAGCGACCGACCAGGAAACGCGCCGGCTCCATGCCCAGGCCCGGGCAGCGCTCTTCAGTCAACTCGACCGGGCGCCAGCGCTGATCCAATCCGGGCGCCACGCAGAAGCCGGATTATTGGTTGCTGGGGCTATCCGCGACAGCAAATTCGGCGAAGCTGACATCAACCGCATCGGCTATGAACTGTTGGGCAAGCGCGGCCAGCCGCAAGTGGCCGAACTGATCCTCAAAGCAAACGCCCAGGCGCATGCACAATCGGACAACGCGCAGGACAGCTATGGCGAAGTGCTGCTCGGCGCGAAGAAGCCAGCGGAAGCAAAGGCCCAGTTCCTCAACGCGATTTCGATAGCGGAAAAGCAGGGCAAAGGCGAGCGTGTACTCGCGGGCTACCGCGGTAACCTGGCCAGGGCGGAACAGGCGCTCGCGCAATCAGCGCGGCCGTCGGCCGAGTAACCCCGCCGGCGTTGAGCCTATAGCAGCTCGATCCCGAACTTGCCAACCACGCGGGCGAACACAGTAAAGCAAACGATGGTGAGGACGACGCTGGCGGCCAGCGTTGGCCAGAAGCCGATCCGTCCCAGCAAGGCTGGAAAAACAAGGAACATCGGCAGCGTTGGCACCACGTACCAGAACGTGTACCACGCATGGTTGGCGATTTTCGCTTGCGGCTGATTCTCCACATGCAGCCAGATCAGCGCAAGCACCGTAACAAGGGGAAGCGCGGCGATCAGCGCGCCTACCCTGTCGCTACGCTTTGCAAACTCGGAGACGCCGACCACGATGGCCGACGTTAGCAGGTACTTGATGATGAGCCAGGTCATATGCACTCCAGGGAAGGGACTCAGTGCGTACGGCCGCCAGCTTCGCGCACGTCGGTCTCGGCGGACAGCGCGGCGTCGACCGCGATCTTCAGTCCCCGTACGACTTCGGCCAGCGACATGCTGGCCGCGCCAGGATGCGCAGCCGCCTGCTGCGGCAGGTACGGAATGTGGATAAAGCCCGCCCTGGTGGACGACCCTGCGGTGTGGTGCATCAGGCCGTAAAATACATGGTTGCAGACGAAAGTGCCGGCGGTCTGCGACACCGACGCCGGCAGTCCTGCATCGCGCAAGGCGCGCACGATGGCCTTGATCGGCAGCGTGGAGAAGTAGGCGGCGGGGCCATCGGCGACAATCGGCTCGTCCACCAGCTGCTTTTGCGCGTTGTCGGGAATCGGCGCGTCGTCGATATTGATGGCGATCCGTTCCACCGACATGTCCACCCTGCCCCCGGCCTGGCCGACCGCGATCACCACGTCCGGCTGCAGCGAGCCGATGGCGTCCTTCAGCACTTCCTGCGCATGACCGAACACGCACGGCAGCTGGCGCACTTCGACGACGAAGCCCTCCCCTGCCCATCCGGCAAGCGCGCGCACGGCTTCCCATGCGGGGTTGATGGTCTCCTTGTTGAACGGCTCGAAACCGGTCAGCAGTACAGTCTTGGTCATGGCGTTCGCCTCGTTACATGTTCATCAAAAAATACAGCAGCAGGACATTCGCCGCCAGCAGCGGCAAGGCGGTCGGGATCTGCGCCTTGATCACGGCATTTTTATCCGGCAGCTCAAGCAGCGCCGCGGGCACGATGTTGAAGTTGGCGGCCATCGGCGTCATCAGGGTTCCGCAATAGGCGCTGAACATGCCGATGGCCGCCATCACCGCGGGATTGGCATCGTATACCCCGATCAGGATCGGGATGCCGACACCGCCCGCCATGACAGGGAAGGCGGCGAAGCCGTTGCCCATCACGATCGTGAACAGCGCCATGCCGATGCAATACACGGCGACGGCGACAAAGCGCGAGTCCATCGCGACATACGAAGTGGCGATGTGGGCGACGGCCTTGCCGACACCGGCCTCGGAGAAAAGCAGCCCGAGCACCGCCAGCATGTGCGGCAGCACCAGCGCCCAGCCGATCGAGTCGACCAGGCGGCGCCATTCGCGCATGCCCTGCACCGGCGTCGAACGGGTCAGCCAGCACGCCGCGGCCACCGCCAGCAGCGATGCGCAGCCGAGCGCCACCAGCGTCAGGTGCTTTTGTTCGAACAGCAGCATGCCGTTGATCGTGACGTCCTTCAGCAGCGTCGAGCCGAGCATGGTCACGATGGGGATGATCAGTGCGGGAATGAACAGCCGGTTGCCGAGGCGTTTCGCGCTGGCGCGGCGTTCGCCTTCAGGCAGGAAGCCGTACTTGCCCAGCGCGATGCCGCCGAACCCGGCGATCAGCGCCATCAGGACCATGATCGCACCCGCAACGACTGGCGCAATGCGTTCGCCTGCGAGGTACACCACTGCGTACAGGCCCCAGAACAGCGCGGTCGTGTAGCGTTTCGGGTTGTGCTTGTCGCGCAGCGTCATGACGGCGGCGATCGTCAGCATCGCGCCCAGCACGAGGTAGAAGTAATCGAGCAGGATGATCATTGCGCAGCTCCTGCGCGGCGGATCTGGCCGTCGAGGCGGCCGAGGCGCCATGCATGGATGATGAACGCGGTGATCGCGGTTGGAATGCCCCACAGCGCCATGTGCAGCGGATTGACCGCGATGCCTTCGGCGTTGAGGATCGTTTGCATCAGCACGATGGCGCCGAAGGCCACGAAGATATCCTCGCCGAAGAACAGGCCGACGTTATCGGTGGCCGCCGCCATCGCACGGATCTGGTAGCGCATTTTCTCCGGCAGCGAAGGGTTCTGCAGTTCGGCCGCCGCTTCCGCCATGGGCGAGACCAGCGGCCGCACCATCGAGGCGTGGCCGCCAAGGCTGGTCAGGCCTCCCGCCGCGGATACCTCGCGCACGAACAGGTAGAAGATCAGCAGGCGGCCCGTGGTGGCCGAGCGGATTTTGGCGATCGAGGCTTGCGCGTGTTCTTTCAGGCCGAAGCGTTCAAGCAGGCCAATGGCGGCCAGAGGCAGCAACAGGATCAGCGGCAGGTTGCGCGTTTTGATAAACGCGGTGCCGATGGAGGCGAGGATGGCTTCGACCGGCATCGCCGCGGCGACGCCGGTAACGCCGCAGGCCGCAACCACCACCAGCACGGGGTGCGCGCGCATGACAAAGCCCAGGACGATGACTGCGACACCGGCCAGGGGCCACAAGTTGACTGCTGATTGCATTGAATCTCCGCTGCGGGAAAGAGGCGGCGAAGATATTACCACCGAGCAGTATCTATCGGCGATTTGACGGCGCGAAACCTATCTCGTCGGCAAGACTTGCGGCGCGGCCGGTACGCCGGCGTGTGTGGGGACGGTGATGACAATCGGCGCTGGCGCGCTTTGGCTAGCCTTGGTAGTAGCGCTATTGAGGACAAAAGTCATCATGGTAATCGCGCCCGCACCGAGTAACGCAGCGGTTGCAACGATCCACTTAATCATTGCGTTCGCACTGTCCTGGATGTCAGCCTTCGTGGCGGCGGCGTCAAGGCGCATTTCGATTCGCCCAAGACGAACATCGATCGCACGCAGTTCCATGCGCGCTTCGCTAACAAAATCTTCCAATTTGGCGATCCGGGCTTCCATTTCTCCATCATAGGGCGGGCCTCCCCCACCCGCAACAGGATTTCTAGACGGTTCTTCCTCATCGCCTTCTAAAAATTTCTTAACGCCCATTTTGAAGCCTCTGTACATGATCGCCCCAGCTTAGACATTTTGGTGGAGAGCAGTTTTAACCTCGGACAGCATTCAAGCAATGCCAGACCCAGTTTTAGTGATCGGGCCGGATCAAAGAGCGCGATGTCGCCGTTAAGTATGGGTTCCCGCATTCGCGGGAACGACGTCGGGCGGCGGAAAGGCGCTCGCCGCGCCACGGCGGCACAGGCCCAAAAAAAGCCCGCGGACCTTGCGGTGCGCGGGCTTTCGATAAAACAGCTATCGCTTAGAACGATGCCTTCAACTGAACGCCGACGGTGCGCGGTTCGTTGACCATGCCGGTCAGGTTGTTGAAGTCGATCGCGCCGACCGATTGCATTTCGTCGGTGATGTTGCGGGCGAATGCAGCCACTTCGTAGTTATCCCACTTGTAGCCAACGCGCAGGCCGCCTTCGAGCAGCGACTTGGCTTTGTATTCCTTCGCTTCGTACAGGAACATGTTGTAGGTGCTGCGGTATGCCCAGTCGGTGTACGCGAAGAACTCGCCGTTCGCTACAGGCGTGCTGTAACGCAGGGTGAAGTTACCCTGCCACTTCGGTGCGCGTGGCAGCGGGTTGCCGTCCAGGAGCTGCGTGAACGGGATCGTGCCCGGGGTGCCGGTCACGGTGCAGCCAGCGACGCCGTTCGTGTTCGGGAAGTTACCGCAGGTCTGGACGAACAGGTTGGTGTCCTTGATCTCGGTGTCGTTGTAGCTGCCGCCCAGCGACATCTGCAGCGAGCTGCTCAGGATGGCCTGGAAGTCCAGTTCCACGCCCTGGCCGGTGACCTTGTCGGCGTTGATCAGCTGGTTCATGTTGATCGTGCCCGAACCCGCGGTCAGCTGCTTGTCCTTGACGCGGTACTGGAACACGGTGGCCGACATGCGCGCGCGGCGGTCGAACAGTTCCTGCTTGACGCCCGCTTCAACCGACAGCGCCTTCTCTGCGTCGGCGAACGATGGACGGTCGGCCAGGCCGAACAGGCGGCCCTGCATGCTCGGCGCGCGGTAGCCGGTTGCTACGCGGGCGAACAGGTTGGTGTCCTTGGTCAGCGAGTAGGTACCGCTGGCGTCCCAGCTGACGTTGGTCGAATCGCTGTGGATGCGGTGCGGGCCCGACGTGGTGGCTTCGATGCGCGATGCGGCGAAGTCCTTCTTGTCGTCGGTGTAGCGCACGCCGCCGCGCAGTTTCAGCTTGTCCGATACGGTGTAGTTCACCGATGCGAACGCCGCCCACGAGGTGGTGTCCTGGGTCTGCACTGCGTAGAACGGGTTCTGCGGGTTGCCAGGTGCGAGCGAGTCGAAGCTGATGCTGTCGATCTGGATGTCTTCGCTGAAGTAGAACAGGCCGCCGATCCACTGCAGCGGACCCTTGTTGTTCGACTCGACGCGGAACTCCTGCGTGAACTGGCGGTGGCTAGGCAGCACGTCGGCGGTTTCGACCACGAACGGGATGAAGCCAGGACCCATCGGCTGCGCGTAGACCGCGCCGAAGCCGCCATCGACGTCGCCGCGGCTGTAGAAGTCAGCGCTTTCGTAGCCGGTGATCGAGTGCGCGGTCATGCCTTCGAGGTCCCAGCGCAGGCGCATGCTGGCGCCCTTGGTCTTCAGGGTCTGCTCGTTGCCGCCGTCGGTGTTGTAGGTGTCGTAGTCGAAGTTGTCGACCAGTTCGTTGGTGCCCTGCTTCAGGATGTTCGCGCGGAACAGCGTGGCGCTGCCCTTCATGTCGCGTGCGTGCACATTGAACAGTGCGCTGAAGTCGCGGGTCGGCTTGACCAGCAGCTGGACGCGCGCGGCGTGGTCGCCGTAGCCTTCGAACTCTTTGGTCGGCGCGTTAGGACGGTAGTTGGTCACGCGGTCGTCGCGGTTCTGCGACTGTACCGAGACGCGCGCTGCCATCGTGTCGCTGATCGGCAGGTTGACCGCGCCTTCGGCGTTGACGGCGCTGTAGTTGCCGAAGCCGACCGATGCGTAGCCTTCGGTCTTGCCGATGACTGGCTTGGCCGAGTCGAACTTGATCACGCCGGCTGGCGAGTTACGGCCGAACAGCGTGCCCTGTGGGCCGCGCAGCACTTCAACCTGGTCGACGTCGAACACAGGGAAGCCTTTCAGCATCGGGCTTTCCTGCACGATGTCGTCAACCACCAGGCCGACCGGCTGGGATGCGTTGAGGTCGAAGTCGGTATTGCCCTGGCCGCGGATGTAGAAGCGCGGGAACGAGCGGCCGTAGTCGGATTCGATGTTCAGGCTTGGCGAGCGGCCCGACAGGAAGCGGATGTCCTGGCCGCCGGAGGTCAGCACGTCGAGCTTTTCACCCTTGAGGGTGGTAATCGCCATCGGCACGTCCTTGATGTTCTCGGAGCGGCGCTGCGCGGTCACGATGACGGTCTCGAGCTGGCCCGGCTGGGCTTTCTCGGCGGCCGCCGCGGTTTCCTGTGCCATCGCGGCGTGCAGCGGGAAGGCGCTGGCGATAGCCAGGGCGATCAGCGAGCGGGTCGTGGTGCTCGATTGCTTGCTCTTGTTACTCATTGTGGAGTTCCTTTTTTTGAAAAAATCAATCTCTACGGCGCCTGTGAGCTCCCGGCCAGTGCTATTGCAGCGCACAAATTTCGGCGTGATTCTAGCTCCATCCAGCAGTCTTTTTCTTTATATTAGGCAAAGAAAAAATGATGCTAGCACGCCGGAAAGTGGTGTAAATATCTTTTCATTTATACCTCTTCGATATAAATGACAAAGTAAAAACATATTTGCCATACATATAAAGCCTGGTGCATAGTTCCGAAACTCATGTGTTCTCACGTTGGCGACCCAGAGCGGGTAAGGGTTTCGCTGGTTTTGGCTGGTAGAGCAGGCTGAAGGCGCCGCAGGCGGGCGATGTGTTGCAGTCATGCCAAACCGAGAACTTACTCTAGTGCTTTTAAGCAATGATGCCTGTTGCGTCATTACGACAAGACATTGATTGTCCGATTGATATTACCCAGAAGAAATGCCGCAGGAAAAAGAATAGAACGGGTGTGCGGAGGCCAAAATTCTCGTCGAGCAACGGTTACGTTCGATACATTTGGTAACCCCGCCCCGGGCGGATGGCTGACACAATTCGAACCGGCCCGTGCCAATTTGCTGGCCTTGCTTGCCTAGTCCGTTTAAGCTTACGCAGTCTTCGTCCCAACGCAGCAGTAGCGCCGGGTACAATATCGATATTCCAGGAGTTCACTTATATGAAATTCAAGCACCTCAGCATGACGATGGCCGTACTCTGCGTAACCGCAGGCGCTTCCGCTGCCACGCCGAAGCTGGGCATCGTCTACGATGCGGGCGGCAAGTTCGACAAGTCGTTCAACCAGTCCGCGTTTGAAGGCGCAGAGCGTTTCAAAAAAGAGACGGGCATTAAATACATCGAAGTGCAGGCCAGCAGCGACACCCAGGCCGAGCAGGTCATGCGCGGCCTCGCCCGCAAGAAGCTCGACCTGATCGCAGCGGTAGGCTTCTCGCAGACGCAAGCGGTGCAAAAGGTCGCGCAGGAATTCCCCAACGTGCGCTTCGTGCTGATCGACTCGGTCGCCAAGGGTAACAACGTCAACTCGATCCTGTTCAAGGAAGAAGAAGGCTCCTACCTGGTCGGCGTCGCGGCGGCGATGGCGTCGAAGTCGAAGAAGATCGGTTTTGTGGGCGGCATGGACATCCCGCTGATCCGCGCTTTCGCCTGCGGCTACAACCAGGGCGCCAAAGCGGTCAACCCGAAAATCGAATCGATGCAGAACATGGTCGGCACCACCGCCGCCGCCTGGAACGACCCTGCCAAGGGCGGCGAACTGGCGCGCGCGCAGTTCGACCGCGGCG
Source organism: Massilia agrisoli (assembly GCF_020831365.1). Lineage (GTDB taxonomy): Bacteria > Pseudomonadota > Gammaproteobacteria > Burkholderiales > Burkholderiaceae_D > Telluria_A > Telluria_A agrisoli. Next base: position 198,693 of record NZ_JAJHPV010000004.1, on the reverse strand, counting down.
TCGACGTGGTGTTCGCGGTTGCCGGCGGCAGCGGCATGGGCACCCTCCAGATGGCCAAGGAAAAAGGCAAGCTGGGTATCGGCGTGGACTCGAACCAGAACTATCTCCACCCGGGCAACATGCTGACCTCGATGGTCAAGCGCGTCGACCTGGCGATCTACGACTCATTCAAGCAGGTCCAGAACGGTACCTGGAAGGCCGGCGTCACGCACCGCGGCCTGAAAGAAGGCGGCGTTGACTGGGTGCTGGACAAGGACAACCGCAAGGTCGTCACGCCAGCGATCGAGAAGCGCGTGCTGGAAGCGAAGACCAACATCATCAACGGTAAGATCAAGGTAGTCGACTACCGCGTAGCGGGCAGCTGCCCGGTCTGATTTTCACCTGCGTTAAAGAAGCGCGCCGCGCCGGTTATCCGGCCCGGCGCGCTTTTGAATATATCACCACCACTTACCACTGACCTCTATGCAGCCAGCCGTAGAATTTCGCAATATCAGCAAGGCCTTCGGGGCCGTGCAGGCGAACGCCGGCGTCAGCTTCTCCATCGCCAAGGGCTCGATCCATGGCGTGATCGGGGAAAACGGCGCCGGCAAGTCCACTTTGATGAGCATCCTGTACGGCTACTACAACGCCGACAGTGGCGAGACGCTGATCGACGGCCACGAGCGCAGCATCCGCACCAGCCACGAAGCGATCGAACTGGGCATCGGCATGGTGCACCAGCACTTCATGCTGGTCGAGAATTTCACCGTCCTCGATAACGTCATGCTCGGCACCGAAGGCGGATTCAAGCTGGCTGCCAAGCGCACCGAGACCGAGGCGAAGCTGCGCGAGATCTGCGCGCGCTACCGCCTCGACGTCGACCCGCTGGCGAAAATCGAAGACCTGTCGGTGGGCGCGCAGCAGCGCGTCGAGATCCTCAAGCAGATCTACCGCAGCGCCGAAATCCTTATCCTGGACGAACCGACAGCAGTGCTGACGGCGCAGGAAACCGCATCGCTGTTCGAGATCCTGCGCTTGTTCAAGGAACAGGGCAAGACCATCATCCTGATCACCCACAAGCTGGGCGAGATCATGGAGATCACCGACCAGGTGACGGTGATGCGCGGCGGCCGCGTGATCGGCACCGTGGCCACCGAGGGCACCTCGAAAGAAGAACTGGCCAACATGATGGTCGGCCGCCCGATCCAGAGCGAACTGCCGCGCGCGCCGTACAACCCGGGCGAGGTGGTACTGAAGGTGAACAATCTCCAGCTGACCGACAGCCAGGGCGTGCGCCTGCTGGCCGACATCGACTTCACGCTGCGCGCCGGCGAAATCGTCGCGATCGCCGGCGTGTCGGGTAACGGCCAGAGCGAGTTGATGCAGATTTTGTCGGGCATGCGCCTGCCAACGTCCGGCAAGGTCGAATTCCTCGGCAGCGAACTGCCGTATGCAAAGCGCAAGGACGCCGACGGCCTGCCGAAATTGTTCCGTAACCTGGGCATCGCCCACATTCCCGAAGACCGCCTGCGCGACGGCGTGATCAAGGACTTCTCGGTCATGCAGAACACCGTGTTCGGCTACGAAGACCGGGTGACCAACCGCGCCGGCCTGTTTGACTTCGAGGCCATCTCGGCGCGCTGCGCGGGCCTGCTCAAGGCCTTCGACGTGCGCCCTGCCGACCCTGACCTGCGTATTGGCCTGCTCTCGGGCGGCAACCAGCAGAAGGTGGTGATCGCGCGCGAAGTATCGGCAAAGCCGAAGCTGATGCTGGTCGGCCAGCCGACCCGCGGCGTCGACATCGGCACCATCGAAAGCATCCACACCGAGCTGCTGAAGATGCGCGACGAAGGCGTCGCCATCTTGCTGGTATCGGTGGAGCTGGAAGAAGTGCGGGCGCTGGCCGACCGCATCATCGTCATGTCGGGCGGACGCATCACCGGCGAACTTAAGATTGAAGAATTCGACACCACCCGCCTTGGCCTGCTGATGGGCGGGATGCACAAATCATGAAAACGACCGAACTCCCACGCTGGGCCACAGGCTTTGTCCTGCCCGTCCTGAACCTGGTATCTGCGCTGCTGGTAGCGGCGCTGGTGATCCACCTGCTGGGCGAGAGCCCGACCGAATCGCTGGCGATCCTGATCGACAGCGCGGTGCTCAATCCTGAAGGCCTGGCCTACACGCTGTTTTACGCCAGCACCTTCATCTTCACCGGCCTGTCGGTGTCGATTGCCATGAAGGCCGGCCTGTTTAACATCGGCAGCGAGGGCCAGCTGTACATCGGCGGCCTTGGCCTGACCCTGGTCATGCTGGCGTTCGACCAGACCCTGCCTGCCCTGCTCCTGATTCCGGCGGCGATGATCGGCAGCGCCCTGTTCGGCGCCGGCTGGGCTTTCCTGCCCGGCTACCTGCAGGCCAAGCGCGGCAGCCACATCGTGGTGACGACGATTATGTTTAACTTCATCGCCGCCAGCCTGATGAACTTCATCATCGTCAAATACCTGATCCCGGAAGGCCAGCAGAATCCGGCCAGCCGCGTGTTTTCAAGCGCCGGCGAAATGCCGCGCCTGGGCGAATGGTTCCCGGCGCTGGGCGACACCCCGCTCAACGTCAGCTTCATCCTCGCCATCATCGCGCTGGCGGTCTATGGCGTGATGGTATGGCGCTCGTCGTGGGGCTACCAGCTGCGCGCCACGGGACTGAACCAGAACGCGGCGCACTACGCGGGCGTGTCGATCAGCCGAATGATCATCGTCGCAATGCTGATCTCGGGCGCACTGGCAGGCCTGGGCGCGGTCAACTCGATCATGGGCTCGACCCACTACCTGTCGCTGAACTTCCCGGCAGGCGCGGGCTTCGTCGGCATCGCCATTGCGCTGATGGGCCGCCAGCACCCGGTCGGCATCTTCCTGTCGGCGGTGCTGTTCGGCGCGCTGATCCAGGGCGGCTTCGACCTGTCGCTGGAAAAACCGAACATCCCGCAAGAGACCTTCATTTTCATCCAGGGCCTGATCATTTTGTTCTGCGGCGCGATGGAAAACCTGTACGGACCTGCGATCCTCAAGATGATCAACATGACGCGCACGCCGGCGCCGGTGAAAGGATAAGCCATGTTCGAAGACTTCCATTTAGCCAGCATCGTCGTATCGACCATCCGCAACGCGCCGGTACTGATCTTCGCCGCCATGGCCGGCCTGTTCGCCGAGCGCAGCGGCGTGATCGACCTCGCGCTGGAAGGCAAAATGCTGGCCAGCGCCTTTGTGTCGGCAGCCGTCGCCTACACGACGCAGAACGCCTGGTACGGCGTAGCGGCAGGCGTCGCGGTATCGGCCGCGCTGGCGCTGCTGCAGGGTTATGTGAGCATCACGCAAAAAGGTAACCAGCTGGTGGGCGGCATCGCGATCAACATCGCCATGAGCGGCCTGACCTTCGTGCTGGCGCAATTCTTCTACCAGCAGGGCGGCCGCACGCCGGACCTGGGCGAAGCACGCCTGTACGACATCGTTTTGCCTGGCACCGCGGCGCTGGCCGACGTGCCCTTCCTCGGCTGGTTCTACGGCCACGTGATCGGCGGGCATTCGGCGCTGGTGTACCTGGCGTTCGCCCTGATCCCGCTGGTGCACTGGGTGATCTACCACAGCCGCTTCGGCCTGCGCCTGCGTGCCTGCGGCGAAAACCCGCACGCCGCCGATGCGGCAGGTATCAGCGTCGAAAGCACCCGCTACATGGCGATGCTCGCCTGCGGCATCCTGTGCTCGTTCTCGGGCGCCTACCTGGCCATCGTGCAGAGCGGCTTCTTCCTGCGCGACATGTCGGCCGGCGCGGGCTACCTGGCGCTGACCGCGCTGGTATTCGGTAACTGGCGCCCGATGTACACGGCGCTTGGCTGCGTGATGTTCGGCTTCTTCAGCGCGGTGCAGATCCAGATCGAAGGCGTGGACCTGCCGGGCATCGGCCGCATCCCTGGCTCGCTGATCCAGATGATTCCGTACGTCGTGACGGTGATCGTGCTGGCCGGCCTGATGGCCAAATCGGTGGCGCCGAAAGCCATCGGCAAACCGTTCGTCAAGTCGCGCTGATCCATGCAAGCGGGGGCCGTGCGCCCCCGCTTGCAGGATTGTTCTAGACTTTTGGGTACTGTCTAAGTGGGCGTAGCACTGGAACATGAAAACCCAACTGTTAGAAGACATCGGCGAGAACCACTCCGTACCGATCATTCCCCCCAAAAATGTCGCTCCGGCTCCCGCCAATGGGACGCCGCCGCCGGCTGCTGCCCCATCGCAGGAAGCGGACAAATGGCGCGCCGGGCCGTGGCGCCAGCGCGCCTCCGCCCCGCTCGGCGAGGGCGCGGCGCCTGCCTATGCCGCGCCGGAGCCGTCCGATCCGCCGATCCACACGCTTGATCCTGACCCGCTGGCCGAATGCTGGGCCATCGCCAATCCCGACATCGAGCCTGCCTGGTACGAGCGCTGGGGACGCCGCGCCGCAGCGTGGAGCGCGGCACTAGCGGCGCTTGTGCTGGTGGCCGGCGGCGCTGCCTGGATGTACAAGGAAACCAAGACCGACCAGGCGCTGGCCGTCGCCTCGGCTGCGCTCGACGCCCCGGTGCCCGGGTACGTGACGCGCGCGCCGTTACGGACTGTGGAACCGATCGACGTGCCCGCTTCCGAACTGGCGCTGGACACCCCTGGCTTCGAGGCGGAAGTGCCCGACTTCTCACCCACGCCTGTCGCCGCCAAACCGGCGCGCAGCCGCGTGCGCGCTGTGGCGAAAGCACCGCGCCGCGTGGCTGCGCCGCCGCCTGACCCGGCCGCGGTGCGTGAATCCAAAATGGCGGAGACGCTGCGCCAGTGCCGCGCCGCTGGTTATCACGCCGAGCAGTGCATCAAGCGCGGCTGCGTCGCCACGCCTTTCGGCATTGCCTGCAAAGGCTAGGCTGCGGGCTTGAACGCCTCGACGAGGAAATCAACCAGGTAGCGCAGCTTCAGCGGCAGGTGCCGGCGCGACGCATAGATCGCGTACACGCCGAGGTCTTCGGTGCGGTAGTCCGGCAAAATCTCTACCAGTTCACCCGAACGCAGGTCATCCCCGATCAGGAAGTCCGGCTGCAGGATCACGCCCTGCCCGCGCAGCGCGGCGGCGCGGCAGGTGTCGCCGTTGTTGGCGTACAGGCGCGGGCTCACCTTGACCGTCACTTCGCCATCGGGACCATCAAAGGTCCACTCATCGCGAAACGCACCATAGGTGTAGGCGACGACGTCGTGCTGCGCCAGCTCGTGCGCATGCTGCGGCGTGCCGCGGCGGGCGAGATACTCCGGCGACGCGCACAGCACAAGGCGCGTGGCCGCCAGCTGGCGCGCGATCAGCGACGGCTGCATGACGCTGGAGATGCGGATGGCGAGGTCGAAACCATCTTCGACGAGATCGACCGCGCGGTCCGACAGCGCCACATCCAGCCTCACCTTCGGATAGCGCGCCAGGAAGCCGCCCCACAAGGGCGCAAGGTGCAGGATGCCGAAGGTAACCGGCGCGCTGATGCGCACCAGGCCACTGGCCTCCACGCTGCGGGTGGAGAGGTCACCCTCGGCTTCGTCCAAGGCAGCCAGCAGCTCCGTGCAGTGGAAGTAGAAAGCCTGGCCGTCATCGGTCATCGACAGGCTGCGCGTGGTGCGGTTGAGCAGGCGCACGCCGAGCCGGTCTTCCAGCTCGCTGACATGGCGCGACACCGCCGCCTTAGAACTGCCGAGCGCTTCCGCCGCGCGCACGAAGCTGCCAGCGTCCACCACGGCCACGAAGGCCTGCATTTCCTGGAATTTGTCCATTGTCTCGATATGTGGAACGAAGTGTCTCATTAAAGCATATTTATCCCATTTATTGGAACAGATACACTGGATGCTTCATTCAAGGAGGCCAGCATGAGCACCTTACCGACCCTGTTCGTTTCCCACGGCGCGCCAACGCTCGCGATCGCCGACAGCCCCGCCAGCCGTTTCCTGCGCCAACTGGGCCAAACGCTGGCGCGGCCGAAAGCGATCCTGGTCGCGTCCGCGCATTGGGAATCGCATGGCGGCCCCGCCGTCAGCATGGCCATGAAGCCGCAAACCATCCATGACTTCGGCGGCTTCCCGGACGCGCTGTTCGCGATCCAGTACCCCGCGCCGGGCGCGCCCGGCGTGGCGGCACGCGCCGCGTCGCTGCTGTCGCAGCAAGGCCTCACCGTTGCGCAAAGCGCTACGCGTGGCCTCGACCACGGCGCCTGGGTGCCGCTGCACCTGATGTATCCCGGCGCCGACATCCCGGTCGCGCAAATCTCGATCGTGCGCGGCGCCTCTCCTTCGGACCATGAGCGCATCGGCCGCGCGCTGGCGCCGCTGAGCGAAGAAGGCGTGTTGATCATCGGCTCGGGCTCGCTGACGCACAACCTGTACGAGTTCCGCGGCCAGCCCATCGACGCCGCCGCGCCAGCATGGGTCAGCGACTTTGGCGACTGGATGAAGGCACGGCTCGATGCGAACGACCTGCAGGCGCTGCGCGACTACCGCAAGCGGGCGCCGCACGCCGAGCGCAACCACCCGACCGACGAGCACCTGCTGCCGCTGTATGTGGCGCTGGGCGCGGCGGGCGACGGCGCAAACGCGGAACGCCTGCACGCCAGTTACGAGTACGGCATTCTCGCCATGGACGTCTACGCATTTACCTGATCCATGGGCGGGCGCCGCAGGCGTAGAATAGGCCGCGGTGCCGTTCTTATTAATAAATCAACTTAAGAAAAGGAATCGCCATGCAAACCACTGCCCTCCCCACTCCAACCGAAGACCTCGGGAAACTCGTGATCCGTAGCGCGCTGGCCATCCTGGTGCTGCTGCACGGCATCTCCAAACTGACCGGCGGCATTGACGGCATCGCCGGCATGGTCACCAACGCTGGCCTGCCAGCCGTTTTCGCCTACGGCGTGTATGTCGGTGAAGTGGTTGCCCCACTGCTGGTGCTGATCGGCCTGTGGACCCGCGCCGCCGCCGCCGTCATGGCGGTCAACATGGTCGTGGCCATCATGCTGGTCCACATGCCTGAACTGGCTCAGCTGAACAAGCAAGGCGGCTGGGCGCTTGAACTGCAGGGCATGTTCCTGTTCGGCGCGATTGCGGTGGCCCTGCTGGGCGCAGGCCGTTACAGCGTCGGCGGCATCAACGGCAAGTGGAACTAAGCTAGTCGTTGGCGCGGCGCGATGAGCGCGCCAGCGTCCACAAGAAACCGATGCCTGCCGACGCCCCGCTGGTTTTCCTGAACAGCGGGCTTTCGTCGTTGGCGGAGCGCGCGTAGTTCTCGTACCAGAGGTAGCCAAACACGCGCAGGTCAGGATTGACCTTGCGCGCCGCGAAGCCGCCTGCACGCACCAGCACCAGCCCCTTCTTCGCGTCATACGCGGGCCGCCCGGCGGTCGCGAACTCAGGCCGCACATCGTAGAAGTAACTGTTGAGCTTTTCGTTGGCCGCGACAAAGCCGATGTGCAGGTCGCCATTCCACCCGGTGCCGGTATCGTCCATTTCGTACACCAGGCGCGGCGCGAAATTCCAGCCCTGGTTGCGCAGCCCTCCCCTGCCTTCGATGACCGTGCGCATGGGCAGGTCAAGGCGCAGGCGGCTGAACTCGCGCCGCAACAGGGTGAGCTTCAGGCGCGGGCCAAATTCCACCAGCGTGCCAAGTTCCGGCATGCCCGCGCGGGCATCGGCTTCGTCGGAACGCGACGGCAGCGACGCCGCAAAGCCCACGTCGAATTCGGCCCGGTCGCTGCGGAACAGGCGCGCGCCGATGCCCGATTCATCGGACCGGAAGATCTTGCCGCGGTAGATAGGGGCCGGGAGAACCAGCAGGCGCGACGAGCGGTCGCCGGCGCCGGGATAGGCAGGCGTGGAAACGGCGCCGCCAACGACGCCGATTTCCCACAAAGGAAGGTCTTGCTGGGCCGCTGCCGCAAGGGGCAGCGCAAGCAGTACGCCGCAGAGCGACACACGCATCGATTCAAGCATCGGGTGCCTCCGTTGTCCGAAAACCGTCGTTCCCGCGCAGGCGGGGATCTATAGTACCGATGAGCAGGCGTGCCATGGATTCCCGCCTGCGCGGGAATGACGAGTTAACTTTGACCCGAAGCCCCCCCTTGGGTTGCCAGTCGGCGTTTGCTTACGGCCAAATTGCTTTCAAAACCGCTGCCAGGTTGTAGCCGCCCTTGATTAGCTGCGTTTTGGCAATGGCCGAACTCGGTACGGGATATTTCTCGCCCATTTCCAGGCTGAATGTGTAATACGTTTCGCCCTTCTTGTTGACCTGCGGCGTGATCTGCCCCGGCGTTACGTCATCATACGCCCGCTTGGACACGGCCAGCGAATCGTTGGCCCACTCGTAAGGCCAGTAGGTCGGGTCGGTGGTCGTATTCACCGGCAGGACCGGGCAGATTTCGCAGTTGCGGAATTTGTCCGGGTCGCCCAGCACCTTCTGCGCGAATTCGTGCGGCGTCGTGGTGCTGATGCGGCGCATCGCGTAGTTGACGACGGTGCTGTCCCAGTACGAGTGGAACGGGCGCGTGGTCCATTTTTTCGCGCCTTCCGGCAGCGGCGCGTCTTCGCCCGGGATCAGCGCCTTCGACAACATCGACAGCTTGTCGTTATTGAGCAGCAGGCTGTTACCGCCGCGCGACTCGTAGATGTTGACGGCGTCGACTTCGGCGCGCGAATTGGGCACCACGAACTTGCCGTCCTTGCTGAGGAAGGCCGCGCCGACGTGCAGCGGCTGGTGGATGTCGCCGACCATGTGGGCGACGATCAGCAGCGCCTGGCGCCTGGTGAAGTTGTGCGGGTTCACGTCAGGATCGGTCTTGCCCTGCAAGACAGCGATGGCCTGGCGCAGCGTCTTGACGATGTCGTGCTCGGACGTGCCGACCTCGTGGTCGTGGTAGTGCGCCTTCTGGAACGGGATATTAACGTAGTGGTATTCCTCGTGCTTTGGATTCACCGCCGTGTATGCCGCCTGCTCCGGCGTCGGCGCCGGGTAGCCTACGCCGCCCTTGGCGCCGTCCGCCCAGTTGGTGATCGACTCGAGCGTCTCGCCCGGCAGCAGCAGCGCCTGCACCTGCTTTTCGGCGTTGCTGCCCTTGATCAGCTTCTCGGCGATCGAGCCCACCACGCGATGGCCCTCATGGCCCCACGCAAGCGCATCAACCGACGCAAAGGCGCAGGACAGCGCGAGTACAGAAGCTAGTTTTTTCATTATTCGTTCTTTCAGGTTTTATTGGGTCGTCTCGACGCGGCCGGCAACAACGCTGCTGCCAGCTGGCTTGCCGGCCTGGTCCTGCGCCGACAGGTAGCGTACAAAGGCGTCGAGGTCGAGCATCTGCGTGTTGCGCTTGTTGGCCGCCTGGGCGAACGCGGTAAAGCCGTCGCCGCCTTCAGCGAGGAAGTTATTGGCCGCCACGCGGTAGGTCTTTGCGTCGTCGAGCGCCGCGCCATTGAGCTTGACGCTGCCCGGCACCACGCGCTGCCCTTTCGGCTTGGCGCCGTCCCAGCGGTAGGTAAAGCCGCGCGACGGGTGCAGCATCTCGGCCTGGCTGTCGGCGTGCTTGCGGATCCACTGCTGCTCAAGCGCCGCGCGCAGCTGCGCGCCGGTCATGTCCATCACCACGATGGTGTTCGAAAACGGCAGCACGACCTGCGCCTGGCCGTAGGTGGTGACCTGGTTGTCGCCGGTTTCGAGGTCCTTGCGCATGCCGCCGCCGTTCATGAAGGCGATCTGCACGCCTTCGGCCCTGGTGGCCTCGAGCACCGCATCAGCGATCAGGTTGCCAAGCGGCGCTTCGCCAGCCGCGTTGAGCTTGCGCGGGATCGACTTGGCGCCAAGGCGGGCGACCGGGCGCGCCAGCGCCGCATCGCTGCGCTCCTTGACGTGCTTCAGGTAGCCGGCCAGGCGCGGATCGGCCGGATACTCGCCCGGCTTGACCACCACGTTGCGCACGGTGATGTCGCGCAGCAGGCGCGATTGCGGGTCGACGGCCAGCTTGATGCGCGACAGGACATGTCCGCCCATCTCGGCCTGGGTGATGGTGCGCCCGTCCACCTTGCACTGGAAGCCCTGGTGCGTATGGCCGCTGATGATCAGCTTCAGTTCCGGGTCGAGGCGTTTGGCGATGCTGACGATCGGGCCCTTGAGGTTTTTGCAGTCAGGCTCGTTGAAGCCTTCGTCGGTATGGCCGCCTTCGTGGATCAGCACCACGAACACGGTTGCGCCCTTGGCGCGCACCTCGCGCAGCGCCTTGTTGATCGAGTCGGCTTCGTCGAGGAAGGACAAACCGGCGATGCCCGATGCGAGCACCACCGAAGGCGTGTCCTTCAACACGGCGCCGATGTAGCCGACCTTGACGCCCTTGGCTTCCTCGATTTTGTAGGCCGGCAGCAGCGTCTTGCCGGTGGCCTTGTCGATCACGTTGGCGGCCAGGTAGGTGAACGAGGCGCCGCGGTAGTCGGGATCGAGCTTGCAGGCCTTGTCGGCGCGGTGCGATGCGCAGCCGCCGTGCTGCTGGCGCAGCAGCTCGGTGCGGCCCTGGTCGAATTCGTGGTTGCCCGCCGCGCTGGCGTTCATGCCCAGCATCGACAGCGCCGACAGGCTGGCCTCGTCGGCCCACATCGACGACATGGCCGGGCTGGCGCCAATCAGGTCGCCGGCGCCGACGAACATCAGCTCCTTGTCTTCCTTGCGCCAGGCCTGCAGCGCCGCGCCGATGGCGTCGATGCCGCCGGCTTGCACGGTGGTCTCCTGGCCGTTGATCTTGTATTTGAATTTGCCGCCTTCGAGGTGGCCGTGGAAGTCGTTCAGCGCGACCACGTTCAGTTCAAGCGGCGCTTGCGGATGCGTGGCGCAGCCGGAAACCAGGGATGCCGCAGCGAGCGCCGCGCAGAGGGGCCGGAGATAATTTTTCATAGACTGGAAGGATAACCGAAGCAGGCTCGCCTGTGACAGCCAGCCCCTCCGGGAATGTATCTGGAATGTATCACCACATAAAAAAACGGCTGGTGTCGCCACCAGCCGTTCTCTGCGTTTCAGGGTTCTAAAAGATTAGAACTCGTAACGTGCCGTTACCTGCAGGGCCCACTGCGATTCGCCGCGGAACTGCTTGGTGACGTAGTCTTCTACCTGGTCACGCACCTGGTAGACATACTTGCCGTCCTGGATACCAGCGTAGTCCACGAAGCTGCGCGAGTTACCGCCGGCGCTTGCGAAGCTGACTTCATTGATACGGCCCCAACGCTTGTTCAGCAGGTTACCGAAGTTCATGATGTCGAGGGTGAACACACCCTTGTGGCCGGCCCACAGGCCTGGAACTTCCTGGCTGACGCGAACGTCGATGCTGTTGGTCCAAGGTGCGAACGAGTCATGACGCTTGGTCACGCGGCCAGCCGCACGGGCCAGTTCAGGCGTCGAGTTGACGATATCCCAGAACTTGGTCTCGTTGACCTTGCTCGTAGCGGTGTCGCCGCGGAACACGACTTCGCCCGAACCGAAGGCGGTTGGGATGTACATCAGGTCGTTCGACTGGACGTTATCGCCGTTCATGTCGTTGTTGAAGGTCCAGCTGTATGGCTTGCCGCTGCGGCCTTCATAGAACGCGCCGAAGGTGGTCTTGTACTCGCCGAAGAAACGCTTGTCCCAGGTCAGCGACGCGTTGATGCGGTCACGTACCAGGTAGGACGAATTGGCATCGACTTCTTCGTTCGGGTTGAAGACTGCGCGCGCGCCCCAGTTCGAACCGGATGTCGACGAGCTCAGGTTGGATACTTCGGTCGCTTCGGTGTAGGTGTACGCCAGCGACCACTTCGGACCTTTTGCACGGCCGTTGTTGACCGCGATGGTGGCCAGGTTGCCGCCGCCCTTGTCGGTCTCGGAGATCGTGATCACGTTGCCGAACGAAGCGTTCGACAGTGCACGGGCACGGAAGCCTGCGCAAGCGCCGGTGGAGGTGAAGCCGCCGGTGCCGTTGGCGCACGATGCGGTGTAGCCTGGCTCGGTCCAGTACAGTTCACGGCCGTCCGAACCGATGCGGGTTGGTGCGCCCAGGTTCAGGTTACGGAAGTACAGGCCCGTGTTGGTCTTGGTGTACATGTACTCCAGGCTTGCCACCATGCCGAACCATGGCAGTTCGTGCTCGACGCCGATGTTCGCTTTCCATACCGACGGCTGGCTCAGGCCCGGGTCGAGCAAGTCGACGTTGGCTGCCGGATTGCTGCCGTTGATCGGGCGCTGTGCGGTTGGATCCGGGCTGAAGACGCCGCCGTCAGCCGAGCAAGCTGCAAACGAGCCGCCGCAACCGACGTTGTAGGTGTTCACGCCTGGGTTGGCGAATGGGTTACCCAGCCAAACGTTCAGGGCCGAGCCGCCGAACAGGCCGAAACCGCCGCGTACCTGGGTGGCGCGTGCGCTTTCCAGGCGGTAGTTGAAGCCGAAGCGTGGCTGGATCAGGTCGTCGCCGTCGATCGTGTTGGTGTTATCCCTTCCAAAACCGCCGGTGGCACGGACGATCTGCGCAGGCACGGTAGCGTAGAGGCCAGCAACTGGCGCCAGTGCAACGCGTTCGTTGCGGCGTGGACGGTCGTCGGTGGTGGCCTTGTCGTAACGCACACCCATGGTCAGGCTCAGGCGTGGCGATACGGTCCAGGAGTCCTGCAGGAACAGGCCGGTGTTTTCCAGGGTCCAGTTCGCTGCCGTGTCCTGCAGGGTGACGCCGGCCACTGGCAGCTGGGCGGTGTACGAAGTTGGACGGCCGCGGCGGAAGTTCTCCAGCACCGCCTGTTCGATCACTGCGGCAGGCGAGGTCGAGCAGTTGACCGAACCGAATTCGTAGGTATAGGTCGCGCTGCTGTTGGTGCAACCGAAGGTATAGTTGCCGTTTACGTCTTGCAGGAAGGCGTTGAAGATGTCGGTCTTGCTGTAGTCGCCGCCGAACTTGACTTCGTGGTCGCCCTGGACCCAGGTCGCGCCAACGTAAGCGTCTTGCGCTTTGGTTTCCAGGCGGTTGAACTGGCGGCTACGCTCGGTACCGAAGTTGATGAAGCGGGTGCCGGTACGGACCGACGACGGGGTGCCTTCTGGCAGCGGGCCAGGGAACGCCAGGGCCATCGCTGGCAGGTAGGCGTTGTTGGCGTGGTCCTTGCCGAAATCGCGCTGCGACAGCTTCACTTCGGTCGAGAAGTTCGGGGTCCAGTCACCGAACCACTGGACGACGGTGGACTCGTTATTCTTGACTTCCGAATACAGGTAGGAGCTCAGCGAGATACCGGACGCCGAGAAGCCCGAGAAGATAGGCTCGACCTGGTCGGTCTTCTGCCAACGCACGCTGGCGCGGTGGTCGTCGTTGATGTTCCAGTCGAGCTTGACCAGGCGGTCTTCGACGGTCTGCTCAGCGCCGGCGGCGCCATCAGCGGTGCCGACGTCGATGCCGTAGCGGCTCTTGGCGATCGACTGCAGGCCGGCGATTGCGCTCGGGGTGATGCCGACGTTGGTCAGCGGGCTGCCCAGTGGGCCAAATGCTGGCGTGGTGCGCGAGCTGGCCGAGTCTTCAGCGGACACGAAGAAGAACAGCTTGTCCTGGATGATCGGGCCGCCCAGGGTGAAGCCGGTGGTCGTTTCCTTGAAGTCGGCTGGCTTGGTGTACGAATCGTCGGTCGCGTTGTAGCGGTCGCCGACCATGCTCTCGTCGCGGTAGACGTGATAGACGCTGCCCTTCCAGTCGTTGGTACCCGACTTGGTCACGGCGTTGATGTTGGCGCCGGTGTAGCCCTTCTGGGTCACGTCGTAGTTCGAGATGTTGACCTGGACCGACTGGATCGCGTCGATCGAGATTGGCTGCTTGTTGGTTGGCAGGCCGTTGCCTTCGAGGCCGAAGGTGTCGCTGATCGACACGCCGTCGATGGTGATCGAGTTAAAGCGCGAGTTCTGGCCGCCGGCGGAAATTTCGCCGCGGTCCTTGTCGGTCTGGGCCAGGCGCGGGTCGGTACGGGCATAGTCAGCCAGGCTGCGCTGAACCGATGCCAGCGCGTCGATCTGGGCACGGTTGACGTTGGTGCCGGCGCCCATCTTGCCGCTGTTGAAGTTGGCGTTGTTGGCCTGGCCGGTAATGGTCACGGTCTGGATGGCGGACGCGCCCAGCTGGGCGTCAACGGTTGCGGTTTCAGCCAGTTGCAGGAAGACGTTGTCGAACTTTTCCGACACGCCATCCTTGGTGATGGTGACCGTGTATGGACCACCAACACGCAGGCCGCGCGCGGTGTAGCGGCCTTCCGCATCAGCGTTGACCTTGCTGACGGAACCGGATTCGGTGTGGACGATCGTTACCTGGGCGCCAGCGGCTGGCTTGCCGTCGCTGCTCGAGACGCGGCCTCCAATTGCCGAGGTCGTGTTCTGCGCCATGGCCGGCGCCGACACTGCCAGCGCCATGGACAGGGCGAAAGCGAGCTTAGTAAGCTGCAACCGTTTCTGAATGATCATTGTATAACCCCAAAAAAGACTAATAGTTATTGGAAGGTCCGCCAGACCCTTCCCTCTTTACTTTGCTGCAATCAATACGCGACCTCGGCCACCGGTCGTCAAACCCATCACGGAAAAGGCATCCTCTTCCGAACAACGAAATCTTGCCCATCTGCCGCAAGCTGTTGCCATAAACAAATTGCAAAAACCTCAAGTGTAGCGGCCGTTTATTGCACCTTCGTGACACGGCGGCGATGGGAAAACCGGACTTATGGAACGACCATCGGAGAACTATGCATGAAGGAATACTTGCAAGACAAATACGTTTTCCCTTACTAATTTATATTTTATAAATATAAATTGGCCAACAATATCTCCGATCAGCGAAGAAAACCCTTGGTTTTCGAGCATGTTTCCCCGGTGGCGGAATTATAAATGACCAGTTCTACGCTGAAATTCTTTCGGAGGGAAAACTGGAAAAGCGCGCCATGGAGGTGAAAATCTGTAGCAGGAAGGCCACACAGGACGCTTTTTGGGGCAGCGATCAGGGCCTGTATTGACCGCAATGTGTATGGACGTAAAAAAACCGGGCCCGCACTGCGGCCCGGTTTTTTTTGAATCAGTAGAGCTTAGAACTGGAAGCGCACGCCTACCGACAGCAGGTCCGCCTCCAGCTTATAACTGTCACCCAGTCGTCATTCCCGCGCAGGCGGGAATCCATGGCACGCCCGCGCATAGGCAATGTGGATTCCCGCCTCCGCGGGAACGACGTTGTTGAGGTGTGTCAGTGCTTTTTAGCCTTGGATGCCAGCGAAGCCATCTCAGCTTCAAATTTGGCAAACCGTGCGTCCAGCTGGGCAGTCAGGCGTTTCTTCTCCTGCGCCGGCAGGAAAGCGTAGCGCAAGCTGTTGTACGAAGCCTTCTTGACCTCGCTATAGTCGGGCTTGTAGCGGCTGGCGAAAAGCACATACTCGTTCGACAGCGTGTGGCGCGTCACGCCCGCATCGTCGGTCGAAATCACATACGGCACGCCATATTTACGGTACAGGGTAAGCGGATGGTTGTCTCCCTTGATGCCGCTGATGAAAGCGTTGCTGGTGAGGTTGATCTCGACCGGGATGTCCTTCTCGCGCATTGTCTTCATGATCGCCAGCGCGTTCGACTCGTGCGCGAGGTCGATGCCGTGGCCAATCCGGTCGGCGCCGGCGATCCGCAGGGCTTCGTCGATATGGAACTTGAGGCCTTCCGGCGGCACGTCGCCCAGCGCCAGCTCACCCGCGTGCAGCGCCAGCTTGACGCCCGGGTAGCGCGCCTTGAGGAACCTGAACATCTTCATATGCAGGCTGTAGTCGCGCATCGAGATCAGCGAGCTTTCCTGGCCGACGATGTTCAGGCCAACCACCAGCCCGCCCTGCGCCGCAGCCTTGAAGCCGCCCAGCATCGACGAGAACACGCGCGACGGCGACTGCAGGCGGAACACGTAAGACTGGTAGCGCATCGTGAAGTTGGCGTCGTCGACGCCGGCATGCGACTCGGCGATGCGGCGCGTGTATTCCGACAGGTTCTGGTTGAACTTCGCGTCGGTCTCGAGGGCGGCTACCCAAGTGGCCATCGCCTGGTCGAGGGCTGCGTCGCTGGTGGCCTGGCTTACCCTGGCGTCGAACTCAGGGCCGTCGCTCGACGGCGCCGACTTGAACATGGTCTCGATGTAGGAGACGTTTTCGTCGACCGCGCGCTTTTTCAGCGTCAGCAGGCCTTCATTGAAGTTCGTGTTCGATACCGCGTAAAAGTAGTTAAAGGTCTGGAAGAAGCGCTGGTCCGGCGGCGGCTGTACCGCGCCATGGTTGTCGAAGTCCTTGGCCGACCAGCGCTGCAGCAGCTCGCGGTAAGCAGTATCGTTCGCGACAAACTCGGCGCCCGTCAGGCAGCTGATCCTGGCCGGCGGCGGTGGCGGAATGCGCGCGGCAGCTACCTTTGCCGGGTCCGATTCGATCAGGTAGGTGTTCACGTCGACGCACCAGCCCTGCTTGTCGATCCATTCGAGGTACTGCTCGGCGTAGATGGAGCCGGAATAATGATGGTGCAGGTCCGCGCCCTTTGGCATGCGGGTGAAGAACAGGGTCAGTTCCGAGGTCTTCGGCGCCTGGCCCGCGATCAGCGACGCGTAATGACGCGCCGTGAGGACTTCGTTGGCCTTGGCGGATGGCGCGCGCGCGTGCGCGGACGGCAGGGCGGCGGCGAACGCCAGGACGATCGCCATGCTGCTCATTTTGATGTGCATTGTTCTTCTCTCGGTGTGTGGAACTGCCAAAATTATGCAGGCAGGCGCTCGTGTACCTTCCGCCCGGCGGCGAAAGTCGCGCTCACCGCGCGGTCGTCGCCCAGCAGCGCCAGCACAAACAGCAGTTCCTCGAGGTTGGCGCAGCGCTCGGTGCGGCGCGCCAGCAGCGGCGTACAAGCCGGATCGAGCACGATGAAGTCCGCCTCTGTCCCCGGCGCGAAGCTGCCGATGCTGCCTTCCAGTTGCATGCTGCGTGCAGCACCGAGCGTGGCGAGATAGAACATGCGCGCCGCCGGCAGGTAACTGCCCTTCAAGCGCGCTACTTTATAGGCTTCATTCATCGTTTGCAACATCGAGAACGAGGTGCCGCCGCCCACGTCCGTCGCCAGCGACAGGTTGACCCGCGCCGCATCGGCGCGCTCGAAATCGAACAGGCCGCTGCCGAGGAAGAAGTTGGAGGTCGGGCAGATCGCGGCGGCGGCGCCGGTGGCGGCCATGCGCGCGAAGTCGGCGTCGTCGAGCCAGATGCAGTGGCCGAACATCGACCGCTGGCGCATCAGGCCATGGCTGTCGTACACGTCCAGGTAGCTGCGCGATTTCGGGTACAGCTCGCGCACCCAGTCGCATTCGGCATGGTTTTCAGACACGTGGGTCTGGATGAAGGTGTCCGGGTAGGCCGCCGCAAGTTCGCCCGCCAGCGCCAGCTGCGCCTCGCTCGATGTCGGCGCGAAGCGCGGCGTGATCGCGTACAGCGAACGCCCGCGCTTGTGCCACTTGCGGATCAGGTCTTCGCTCTCGCGCGCGCCACCCTCGGCGCTGTCGCACAAAAACTCCGGGCAGTGCCGGTCCATCAGGATCTTACCTGCCACCATGCGCAGGTTGCGCGCCTCGCTCGCCTCAAAAAATGCGTCGACCGATTCCTTGTGCACTGTGCAGTACACCATCGCGGTCGTGGTACCGCAGCGCAGCAGCTCGTCGAGGAAGAACTCGGCCACCTCGCGCCCGTGCGCATGGTCGCCGAACTGGCGCTCGGTCGGGAAGGTGTAGGTCTCCAGCCATGGCAACAGGCCAGGCGCAGGCGAGGCGATCATGTCGGTCTGCGGGAAGTGCAGGTGGGTGTCGATAAAGCCGGGGACGATCAGTTTGCCGCGGTAGTCGTGCACGGTGACGCCTTCGGGCAGCGCCGGCGCAAGCGTCGCGTAGTCGCCCGCCGCGTGGACTTTATCGCCATCGACGATCAGCAGCCCGTCCTCGTGCCAGCTGTAGGCATCAGGCGTGAACGCCGGGTCGGCGTGGAAGTGCAGCACGCTCGCGCGGTAGGCTTGCAGCTTGTTTGGTGGAGCTATCGACATCAGGTTCTTTCTTGTTCAATCTTGTGGAGGGCGGCTTCTTGCGCTTCCCATACGCCCAGCAGCTGGGCGCATACCGACGCCGCGATCACCGCGGGCGCCTTATTGCTTATTCCGGGCAGCCCGATCGGGCATACCATCGCTTCAATTCGCGCCGGGTCGACACCCCGGTCGCGCAGGCGGTGCTCGAACTGCTTGCGCTTTGTGTGCGAGCCAATCAGGCCAAACCAGCCGACGCCGGGCCGCGCCATGATCGCTTCGGCCAGGCGCTGGTCAAGCGCGTGGCTGTGCGTCATGACAAGGAAGCTCGCGCCTTCCGGCGCAGCGGCGACCAGCGCTTCGGGCGTGTCGGTCGCTTCGACCGTGACGTTGGCCGGAACCACAGCCGGGAACATGTCGTCGCGCTCGTCCACCCAGCTTACTGTACATGGCAAGTCGGCCAGCGCGCGCACGATCGCAGCGCCCACATGACCTGCGCCAAACAGCACCAGATGGGCGCGCGGCGCCATCACCGCGTCCACCAGCCACCTGCGTCCATCGGCATCCTGCATGACGTGCGTGCCGCGGTTGCGCGCAAACGCGGGGGCAGGCGACCCGGCGATCTGTGCGCCGGCGGCGTCGAACAGCGCCGCCTCGGGCACGCCGTCGATGGCCACCACGCGCCAGCTGTCCTCGCGCGCGCGCTCGCGCAGCAAGGCTGCCTGCGCGGCATCTGCCTGTTCAAATAACAGGTAGACCACCCCGCCGCAGCATTGCCCCAGTCCAGGGCCAAGCGCAAAGCGTTCGAAGTGGCGCTTTGCCCGCATTGTCCGCGCGATGTCGATTGCACGCAGTTCGAGGTGTCCGCCGCCGATCGTGCCGCTCACCTCATTCGCGCTGACCAGCATCTTTGCGCCAGGCTCGCGCGGCACCGAGCCCTCGGCTATCGCAACCGTTACAAGCACTTCCATCACACGGCCGATTGCAGGGCCGCTTCGACCGCGGCGATCGACTTGAGAATCTCTTCGCTGGTGGCGGGCGCGTTCAGCGGCGGGTTGACCTTGTGGCCGCCGACGCTGGACACCGCGTCGCGGATCGCGAAGAACACCGAGAACGGCAACAGCAGCGGCGGTTCGCCGACCGCTTTCGAGCGGTGGATGCTGTCCTCCACGTTTCCGTTGTCGAACAGGCGCACGCGGAAGTCTTCCGGGCAGTCGGACACGCCGGGGATCTTGTAAGTCGATGGCGCGTGCGTCATCAGCTTGCCGCCGTCGTTCCACCACAGCTGCTCAGTGGTCAGCCAGCCCATGCCCTGGATGAAGGCGCCCTCCACCTGGCCGATGTCGATGGCCGGGTTAAGCGAGCGGCCCGCATCATACAACGCGTCGGCGCGCAGCAGTTTCCATTCGCCGGTCAACGTATCGACCACGACTTCCGACACCGCGGCGCCGTAGGCATAGTACGAGAACGGGTGGCCGTTCATGGTCTTCGGATCCCAGTGCAGCCCCGGCGTGGCGTAGAAGCCATCGGACCACAGCTGGACTCGCGCCAGATATGCCTTCTGGACGAGGATCGGGAATGGTTCTTCATGGCCGTTGACGAACACGGTATCGGCAGCGAAGCGCACGTCCGCCACATCGCCGCCGTACAGCTTGACCGCATACGCCGCCAGCCGCTCGCGAATCTGGCGCGCGGCGTCCTGCGCTGCCTTGCCGTTCAGGTCAGCGCCAGTCGATGCGGCCGTGGCCGAGGTGTTCGAAACCTTGCTGGTATCGGTCGCGGTGGCGCGGACGTGCGACAGGTCCACGCCCAGTTCATGCGCGACCACCTGCATGACCTTGGTGTTAATGCCCTGCCCCATCTCGGTGCCGCCATGATTGACGATGATCGAACCATCGACATATACGTGCACCAGCGCGCCGGCCTGGTTCAGGTGGGTGACGTTGAATGCGATGCCGAACTTGACCGGCGTGAGCGCCAGGCCTTTTTTCAGAACCGGGCTTGACGCGTTGAAGGCGGCGACCGCCTTGCGGCGCGCGCGGTATTCGCTGCTCGCCTCCAGCTCCGCCACCAGTTCATGGATGACGTTATCGACCACCACCTGCCCGTATGGCGTGACGTTGTTATCGGTCTTCCCGTAGAAATTAATACGGCGGATGTCGAGCGGATCGCGCCCCAGGTTACGGGCGATTTCGTCGATTACGTATTCAATTGCGATCGCGCCCTGCGGCCCGCCGAAACCGCGGAAGGCGGTATTGGACTGCGTGTTGGTCTTGCCGCATGCCGCGCGGATGTCGACGTCGGACAGGTAATAGGTGTTATCGAAGTGGCAGACTGCGCGCGTGGCGACGGGCCCGGACAAGTCGGCCGAATAGCCGGCGCGGCTGACCATGTCGACCTTCGCCGCGACGATCTTGCCGTTGTCGTCGTAGCCGACCTCGTATTCGTAGTAGAAGCAGTGGCGCTTGCCGGTAACGAGCATGTCGTCATCGCGGTCGGCACGCAGCTTGACCGGGCGCTTGAGGTGATTGGCCGCGATGCTTGACGCAGCGCACCACAGCGCCGACTGCGACTCCTTGCCGCCAAAGCCGCCGCCCATGCGCCTGCATTCGACCACGATGTTATGCGAGGGAACCCCGAGCGCATGCGCCACCACGTGCTGCATCTCGCTCGGGTGCTGGGTCGAGCACTGCACCAGCATGCCCTTGTTTTCCTTCGGGATGGCGTAGGCAATCTGCCCTTCGAGATAGAACTGCTCCTGGCCGCCGACATACAGCTCGCCCTTAACCGAGTGCGGCGCGCGTTCGAAGGCGGCCTGGTAATCGCCGCGCGCCAGGTGCATCGGCGGCAGCACGTACGACTGCGCCGCCTTGGCTGCCTGCGGAGTCAGGATTGCCGGCAGTTCGTCATAGGTCACCTTGGCCAGGCGCGCGGCGCGGCGCGCGTTGTCGTGCGTGTCCGCGACCACGATAAACAGCGGCTGGCCCACATACATCACGATGCCGTTCGCGAAAATCGGATCGTCGTGGACGATCGGGCCGCAGTCATTGGTACCTGGGATGTCGTCGGCCGTGTAGACGGCAACCACGCCGCGGCTGGCGCGAACTGGCGCCAGGTCCATCGACACAATCATCGCGTGCGGCTTGGCCGACAGGCCGAGCGCACCGTGCAGGGTGCCCTGCACTTCCGGAATGTCGTCGGTGTAGGTGGCCTGGCCAAGCACATGCAGCTCGGCCGACTCGTGCGGGCGCGGCTTGCCGACCACGCTCCAGGCGGCGCTTTTCAATACGGGGGAACCTGCATCATTCATCATGTTCTCCTTAGGCGCGCACGGCAAAGGCGTTCACTTCGGCGGCCGCCAGCGGCGCATCCTGGCGCGTCTCGAACCAGTAGCGCTTGAGCAGGTTCTGCGCCGCCTTCAT
Source organism: Massilia agrisoli (assembly GCF_020831365.1). Classification (GTDB taxonomy): domain Bacteria; phylum Pseudomonadota; class Gammaproteobacteria; order Burkholderiales; family Burkholderiaceae_D; genus Telluria_A; species Telluria_A agrisoli. The sequence goes on along the minus strand of NZ_JAJHPV010000004.1, from coordinate 177,175 downwards.
GCGGTACTCGCCGGATGCGCGCATGTCTGACAGCGGCTTGTAGTCCTGCGCCATCGCGGCCATCGCGGCATTGACCGTCGCTTCGGTCCAGCGCTGGCCGCGTACCGCGTCCTCCGCGGCCGCAGCGCGCTTCGGCGTCGCGGCCATGCCGCCGAAAGCGATACGGGCATCCGCGACCACGTCGCCATCGAAGGTGAATGCAAACGCAGCGCACACCGCGGAGATATCCTGGTCGAAGCGCTTGGCCAGCTTGTAGGTCCGCAGGCGTACGCCGTCGCGCGGCATCGGCACGCGCAAGGCCTGGACGAATTCGCCGGCCTGCAAATCCTTTTGCTGGTAGCCGAGGTAGAAATCTTCAAGCGGCATCACCCGTTGGCCTGAAGGACCGCGCAGCACGAGCTGGGTGCCGGCCGCGATCAGCCACGGCATCGAATCGCCGATTGGCGAACCATTGGCGACGTTGCCGCCAAGTGTGCCGGCATTGCGGATCGGGAGCGACGCGAAGCGCTGCCACATCTCCGACAGCTCGCCCGGATAGTGGCGGCACAGCGCCTTGTACGCCTCTTCAAGCGTAACGCCGGCGCCGATCTCGATCGTGCCATCGTTTTCCGCCACGGTCTTGAGTTCATCGACATGGCCAAGGTAGATGATGTCGCCCAGCTCGCGCATCTGCTTCGTGACCCACAGGCCGACATCGGTGGAGCCGGCCAGCAGCAAAGCGGAAGGATGTGCGGAACGCAGCTGTACGAGTTCGTCGATGGTGCGCGGCGCGTGGAACTGCTGTCCGCCGACGCTGTAGGTCGCCGCTGTTTCACGGCGCAGCGACGCCAGCTGGCTGGCCAGCGCATCACGGTCGAATGACACGGAAGGCAGCTCACCCATGCGCATGGCGGCATCGATGATCGGACGGTAGCCGGTGCAGCGGCACAGGTTACCCGACAGCGCATCATCCACCTGGCAGCGGCTTGGGCGCGTGCCCTCCTGCTTCAGGTACATGCCCCACAAGGACATCACGAAGCCGGGCGTGCAGAAGCCGCACTGCGACCCGTGGCATTCGACCATCGCCTGCTGTACAGGGTGCAGGGTGCCGTCCGGCAGCTGCATGTCCTCGACGGTGAACAGTGCCTCGCCGTCGAGGGTAGGCACCAGCTGGATGCAGGAATTGACTGCCTTCATCTGGAGCTGGCCATTTTCCAGCGAGCCGATGACGACGGTACAGGCGCCGCAGTCGCCCTCGGCACAGCCCTCCTTGGTGCCGGTGCAATGCAGAACCTCGCGCAAATGCTGCAAGACAGTCTGCGTCGGTGACGCACTGCTGACCTCGCGCACAGCGCCCTGATAGAAGAAACGGATCGGTTCTGACATTCTTGCCTCGGCTTTATCCCAGCTTACAAGGCTAACACCAGCAGCATAGGCAGGTATATGAAAACGCTGATGTCGGTTATCAGCAAATATGATTAATCGCCAACTCCGGCCACTTCGGGGTCAGACCCCAATTCTGGAAATGTTCTCGTTTGGCCGTGGTCTGACCCCAATTCTGGAAATGTTCTCATTTGGCCGTGGTCTGACCCCGAACTCCGCAACTTCGGGGTCAGACCCCAATTCTGGAAATGTTCTCGCTTGGCCGTGGTCTGACCCCGAATTTGGAAACGATTACTTCATTCTAGAAAAGGATGCGTCGAATGCCAGTGCTGCGCGATGTCGATCCGCCGCGTGATCCAGACTTTGTCTTGCCCCTGGACGTAATCGAGGAAGCGCGCCAGCGCTGCTGCCCTGCCCGGGCGCCCGACGAGCCGGCAGTGCAGGCCTATCGAGAGCATCTTCGGCCGGTTCAGCCCATTGGGGTCGCCCTCGGCATACAGCACGTCGAACGCATCTTTCAGGTAATCAAAGAACTGGGTGCCGGAGTTGAAACCCTGCATCGCAGCAAAGCGCATGTCGTTGGTGTCGAGCGTGTATGGCACCACCAGGTGCGGCTTGACGGCCGCCACGCCGTGAGCATCGGCGTACTCCACTTTCTGCCAGAACGGCAGGTCGTCGCCGTAATGGTCGGCGTCATAGACGAAACCACCGTGCTCGACCACCAGCTTGCGCGTGGCCGGCGAGTCGCGACCGGTGTACCAGCCTTGCGGGGCTTCGCCCGTCAGCTCGCGGATGATCTGCACCGCTTCCTGCATATGGGCGCGCTCGGTGGCTTCGTCGATGTGTTGGTACGAAATCCACTTCAGCCCATGGCAGGCGATCTCGTGGCCAAGCTCGCGGAAGGCGGCGACCGCTTCAGGATTGCGTTTGAGCGCCATCGATACGCCGAACACCGTCAACGGCAGCTTGCGCTCCTCGAACATGCGCAGCAGGCGCCATAGTCCGGCGCGCGAGCCGTATTCGTACAGCGTTTCCATGCTCATGTGCCGCATCGGGAAGGATTGCGCGCCGATGATTTCGGACAGGAAGGTCTCCGATCCCGCGTCGCCATGCAGCACGCAGTTTTCGCCGCCTTCCTCGTAGTTCAGCACAAACTGGAGCGCGACCCTGGCTTGCCCCGGCCACTGCGGATGGGGCGGGTTGCGGCCATAGCCGATCATGTCGCGCGGATAGTTATCGTAGGTCGTCATCGGTACAAGCCGGATGTGGGTTATAACTGGCATCATATATTGACTGACGCACAAGGGTATATGATCTTTGCGATAGGTTATTTCACAGCCACTATATAGAGGTAAGCGAATGGGCAAACTCAGTACCCACGTGCTCGACACGACACAAGGAAAACCCGGCGCGGGCGTCAAGGTGGAGCTGTATGCGGTCAGCGATGGCCAGCGCAGGCTGGTCAAGGTGGAAACCACCAACCAGGACGGCCGCTGCAACAGTCCCTTGCTTGAAGGCGATGGGATGCAGCCGGGGCAGTACGAGCTGGTGTTTGCCGCTGGCGACTATTTCGCCGCCCAAGGGGTGGACCTGCCCTCGCCCCGCTTCATCGACCGCGTGACCATTGCCTTCGGCATTGCGCACGCCGACCAGAACTACCACGTCCCGCTGGTGGTCACCCCGTGGTCGTACTCCACCTACCGGGGTAGCTGAGCCGTCCAGCCGAACGATGCAAATTGGTCAAACTTGCTATCCTTGGGCATTGCCTCGGGAGAGAAAATGTCTTTGCACATAGTTCACTTTATCGGCCCCATCAACCACCATTCGGCCTGCACGATCCGCAACCTGTGCCTGCAGGCCTTGCAGAGCGGCGCCAGCGAGATCGAGCTGCACATGTCTACCGAGGGCGGCAACATGACCGCCGGCTTCGCGCTGTACTTCTTCCTCAAGTCCCTGCCGCTGCCGCTGACCACGCATAACGTGGGCAGCATCGAGTCGGTCGGCGTGGTGATTTTCCTCGCCGGCGCAAAGCGCTACGCCTGCCCGGGCACCCGTTTCCTGGTCCATCCCCTGCACTGGGGCTTCGGCAACCTGGTGGCCGCCGACCACTCGCGCGTCAGCGAGTGGCGCGACTGCCTCGATTTCGACGCCGAGCGCTACGCGCGCGCCTTTGACGAAGCCACCAAAGATTGCGCCGGCTGCGTCGACATCCGCCCTAACCTGTTCGGCAACGCCCGCCTGTTCGACGCCGACCAGGCGCTTGCCTGCGGCATCATCCACAAGGCCGTCCAGGCCAAGATCCCGGAAGCCGGGGCGACATCGCACTGGTGGAACGGTTGATCATGATGCCCTGATCTTTTCTAGAAGAATCCCTCGATTCTTTTACGCAACAAATCTTTACAAATCCCACCAAATGTAACCAATTGTCGTTTGGCAAGGTTAGAATCAAATCTAGCAAGAGCGTTCGGCCCCACCCCCGCCGTAAGACCTCCGCGAGTTTTGCACCTCCGTTTAACCTCACAAAGACAATCACAATGAACAAACGCTTTATTGCAACGATGCTTGCGTTGCCATTCGCCGTGTCCGCCGCCTACGCAGCTGACACCGCACCGACGGTCAAAATCAGCGGTTTCGGCACCGGCGCCCTCACATTCACCGACACCGACCAGGCCCAGTTCGCCCGCCCTAACCAGGCTAGCGGCGCCAGGAAGAGCCCGCGCACCGGCGTCGATTCGAACCTCGGCCTGCAGGCCAGCACCGACATCAACCCATGGCTGTCGGCCACCGCCCAGGGCCTGGTGCGCAAGGATGGCGCAGAAGGTTTTGGCGCCGAATTGGCGTGGGCTTTCGTCAAGGCCAAGGTGTCGGACAACTTCAGCATCCGCGGCGGCCGCCTGGGCCTGCCGGTGTTCATGATTTCCGACTACCGTAACGTCGGCTACGCCAACACCATGCTGCGTCCGCCTTCGGACATGTATTCGCAGGTTCCATTCGACAGCATCGACGGCGTCGACGGCACCTTCCAGCAGTCGTTCGGCGACACCACTGTTACCGCCCAGCTCGCATACGGCACGACCGAGCGCGCGCTCAACACGGGGAGCGGCTCGATCGTCCACCTCGATGCCAAGGACTTGCTGGCGCTGAACCTGGTGGCCGAGCATGGCCCCCTGATCGTGCGCCTTGGCCGCGCTGACGCCAAAGCCACCATCGACGATTCCGTGTCGCTCAACACCCTGGTAGGCGGCCTGCGCGCAGCCGGCTCGGGCTATGGTTTCGGCCAGCTTATCTCGCTGGGCAATGAACTGTCCGTCAACGACAAGAAAGTGTCGTTCACCTCCGCCGGCGCGATCCTCGACTGGAACAACATCCTGGTCCAGACCGAAATCGGCAAGCGCAAGACCGACAGCTACATCAACGACACCACCTCGTGGTACGTGATGGGCGGCTACCGCTTCGGCAAGTTCCTGCCGTATGTCAGCCACTCGAACCTGAAGGCTGACAACATCGTTGCCAACACGGTTCCTGCAGCCTGCCCTCCCGGCTACCCGGCCGCCTGCACCCCGACCATGCGCGCGCTGTCGGCCGGCGTCACCCGCCTGACCACCACCGGCACCCAGGGCCAGCAGAGCACCGACACCATCGGCATGCGCTGGGACTTCCACCAGTCGGCCGCGCTGAAGGTCCAGGTCGACCGCATCAAGCCGAAACACGGCCAGGGCCTGCTGCTCCAGCCTGCCGCCGGCTTCACCGGTCCAGTTACCGTCGGCGCAGTTGCCGTCGACTTCGTCTTCTAAGGAGCCACGCATGAAACAAATTCGTCATCAACTGGCGACCGTGGCCGCAGCTGTTTCCCTGGCAGTGCTGGCAGTACCGGCACAGGCCGAGGTGGTGGTCGTGGTCGGCGCCAAGAGCCCGGCATCGACCATGACCAGCGAGCAGGTGGCCCAGGTTTTCCTCGGCAAATCGACGGCGATGACGCCGGTCGACCAGCCTGAATCGGAAGCGATCCGCGGCGAGTTCTACAAGAAGGTCGCCGGCAAGGACGCCGCCCAGGCCAAGGCGCTGTGGTCCAAGCTGGTATTCACCGGCAAGGCCTCGCTGCCAAAAGAACTGGCAGGCAACGCTGAAGTCAAGAAGGCAGTGGCGGCCGATCCAAAGGCCATCGGCTACATCGACAAGAGCGCACTCGACGGTTCCGTCAAGGCAGTCCTGAGCGTGCCTTGACGCCTGGCGCACTGATCACGCCCTGCCAATCCCGCGCCGCTCTCTCTTGAACGGGCGCCAACAACATGCCGCCTTCACGGGCGGCATGTTAAGTCTTTTTGGAGTCGTAGAATGAGTATCAAACGTAAGATCTGGGCGTTGCCCGCGATCTCGACCCTCATCTTCAGCGTCGGCGTCGGGGCCAGTGCGTACATTGCCACTGGCGCCCTCAATTCGATCCGCACCACCGGCAACGTCGACTATCCAGTGCTGGACGGCGCCAAATCGCTGTCCCTGGAAGTCACCGCCATCACCGACGGCCTGCGCGACGCGGTGGCCGAAGGCGACAAGGCGCGCCTCGACCAGATTGCCGAACAGGCCGGCAAGGTCAAAGCCAACATCGGCAAGCTGGCGCAAATTCCAGGGCAAGCCGAGAACGGCGCGCGCCTGGCGAAAGAATTCGATGCGTATTACGCGCCGGCGCTGTCGGCTGCCCGCATCATGCTTGAAATGGAAGAAGGTGATCCGGGCGCGACCGTGGCGCGCATGCAAAGCGCGCTCGCTGCGCTGACGGCCGACCTGCAGAAAACCAATGCCGCCGCGCAGGCGCAATTCAAGGCCGGCATCGGCGACAGCGAGGCGAAGGTCCGCAGCGTACTGTGGGCCATCGTGGCCGCGGCGCTGGCCGTGATCGCCAGCCTGGCGCTGGTGTCGTGGTTCGTCGTCAAGGCCATCTGGCACCAGCTGGGCGGCGAGCCCGAGTATGCCCGCGCCATTGCGCGCTCGGTTGCCGACGGTGACCTGTCGATGGAAATCGTTACGGAAAAGAACGACACCACCAGCCTGCTGGCCGCGCTGCGCGACATGCGCGCCAAGCTGGGCAGCATGGTGGCCGAGATCAAGAGCTCGGCCGAGACGATCAACGTCGCCAGCGCTGAAATCGCCAGCGGCAACGCCGACCTGGCGGCGCGCACCGAATCGCAGGCAGCCAGCCTCGACCGCACAACGCAGGCGATGCAGGGACTCACCAGCACCGTGCGCAAGAACGCCGGCAATGCGACCGAGGCCAACGCGCTGGTGCTGTCGGCATCGGACGAAGCCACCCGCGGCGGCCAGGTGGTCAGCGGCGTGGTGACGACGATGGGCGACATCAACGCGTCGGCGAAGAAAATCGTCGACATCATCGCGGTGATCGACGGAATTGCGTTCCAGACCAACATCCTCGCGCTCAACGCGGCCGTTGAAGCGGCGCGCGCCGGCGAGCAGGGCCGCGGCTTCGCGGTGGTGGCTGCCGAGGTGCGCAACCTGGCGCAGCGCAGCGCTGCCGCCGCCAAGGAAATCAAGGAGCTGATCGGTGATTCGGTGTCGAAGGTCGATGCCGGTTCGCAGCTGGTCGACCAGGCCGGCGTGACGATGGGACAGATCGTCGAGTCGGTGCGCAAGGTGGCGGCCATCATGGTCGAGATCAATGCGTCGAGCCAGGAGCAGTCAGCCGGCATCGACGACATCGGCCGCGCGATCGCCAGCATGGACGAGATGACCCAGCAGAATTCGGCGCTGGTCGAGGAAGCGGCGGCTGCCGCGGAATCGCTGACCGAGCAGACCGACCAGCTGAGCAGCGCGCTGGGGATGTTCAAGCTGGCGCAGGCGGGGCATGCTGCGGTAGCGGCCAGGCGGCCGGTGCTGGCAATAACCAACTGAGGTCAAATCGGCGGATGCGCGCTTCGCGCTTATCCGCCCTACGCCTTCTCTGGTTTCGTAGGGCGGATAAGCGTACGCGCATCCGCCGAACACCCGCCCCGTCCCGCTTGTGTACAAACTTGCATCAACCCTCCCCTTCCTCTAAAATCCAAAGCTCAGCGGTAGCCTGATGGCCCGCCCCGCCTGGTGCCGGCCCAACGAAGGTGCCGTCCAGTTTGTTATGCAAGTTTTCTGACGGTGACCCTTGGATACCGTGCCGCTTTGGGTGCTACTTCTCGCACTCGCCTTCCTGATCCTGTTCTCGGCCTTTTTCGCCATGGCGGAAACGGCGCTGATGTCGGCCAATAAGTTCCGCCTGCGCTCGATGGCCAAACGCGGCCACCGCGGCGCCCGCTCGACGCTGTGGCTGCTCGACCGTACCGACAAGCTGCTGTCGCTGATCCTGATCGCCAATACCGTCGTCAACGCCGCCGCAACCGCGCTGGTCACCGGCATCGCCATCCTGTTCTTCGGCTACGACGAAGCCATGATCGCCCTCGCCATCGCCGCGCTGGTCTTCCTGCTGGTGGTGTTTGCCGAGATCACGCCCAAGCGCATCGGCGCGCGCTACCCGGAGAACATTTCGCTGTCGGCCGCCACCGTGCTGCGCCCGCTGATGGCCATCTCGCAACCGCTGATCTGGTTCGTCAACCTGTTCGTGTCGGCCATGCTGTCGCTGCTGCGCATCCGCCGCAGCAACCCGGACGAGCAGCGCGTGTCGCCGGAAGAACTGCGCTCGATCGTTCTCGAAGGCGGCAACTTCATTCCGCAAAAGCACAAGAGCATCCTGCTCAACCTGCTCGACCTGGAAAACATCTCGGTCGAAGACATCATGACCCCGCGCGCCCAGGTCGAGGCGCTGAACCTGGCCGTGCCGGTCGCGGAAATCAAGCACCAGCTGACCACCTGCTACCACAACAAACTGCCGGTTTATGAAGGCGAGATCAACCAGATCGTCGGCATCCTGCATGTCCGCCACGCCGTCGCCCTGCTTAACGAAGACGATGAACTGACGGTCGAGCATTTCCGCGAGCTGCTCAGCACGCCCTACTTCATCCCCGAAGACACCAGCGCGCTGGCGCAGCTGCAGTATTTTCAGGAGAACAAGGAACGCCTCGGCATCATCGTCGACGAATACGGCGAGGTGCAGGGCCTGGTGACCCTCGACGACATCATCGAGGAAATGATCGGCGAATTCACCACTTCGGTACCCGGCGCGTCGCGCAGCGAAACCTTTGCTTGGGACGCCAAGGGCGAATGCCTGCTGGACGGCGCCACGCCGCTACGCGACATCAACAAGCAGCTGGGACTCGGCTTCTCGCTGGACGGCCCGAAGACCCTCAACGGCCTGCTGCTCGAACAGCTGCAGGAAATCCCCGACGCGCCGATCGCCGTCAAGTTGGGCAACTGCGTCATCGAAGTGCTGCATGTGCAGAACCAGGCCATCAAAGTGGCCCGCCTGCAGCGCCTGGCGCCAAAACAGTTCATATAAGATAACTTTGTGTCGCCGTGCCATTTCGTCTACGTGGTATAAGCGCGTCTGCGCCGGAGACAACTCTTTACAAATGTGATGCCCGGAGGCATGATCTGAGGCAACACGCCGTATCGGGCCACTCCTGGCACGGCGCCTTTGTCGTCTCTTGATCATTTAACCACGCGCGTCTATGGCATCAGTCCTACCGAACACGGCTTCAGGCACACCGATGTCGGGACTGGCGCGTGCGCTGGTGCAGGCCGGACGCTTGCCGGCCGCGCAGGCCGACGCGCTGCAAAAACAGGCCGCTGCCGACAAGGTGCCTTTCATCGACGCGCTGGTGGCGGGCGGCAGCATCGATGCGCGGTCGCTCGCCGCGTTCTGCGCCGAAACCTTCGGCTACCCGCTGATGGACCTGCAGACGCTGAGCATCGACGCGCTGCCGCCGAAAGCGATCGACAACAAGCTGATGCAGGGGCAACGCGTGGTGGCGCTGGCCAAGCGCGGCAACAAGCTGTCGGTGGCCATCTCGGACCCCACCAACACCCAGGCGCTCGACCAGATCAAGTTCCAGAGCGAAGCCTCGGTCGAACCGGTCATCGTGGCCCACGACGCCCTGATCGCGCTGCTCGCCAAATTGATGAAGAGCGCCGAGCAGACCCTGAGCGAAATGGTCGGCGACGACCAGGACATCCAGTTCGAGGAAGACACCCAGGCAGCGCCGCTGGCCGAAGTGGGCAACGACATCGAAGACGCGCCGATCGTCAAGTTCCTGAACAAGATCCTGATGGATGCGGTCAACATGGGCGCGTCGGACATCCACTTCGAGCCCTTCGAGAAGTTCTACCGCATTCGCCTGCGCGTCGACGGCGTGCTGCGCGAGCATGCCCAGCCGCCGATTACCATCCGTGACAAGCTGGTCTCGCGCATCAAGGTGCTGGCCAAGCTGGACATCTCCGAAAAGCGCGTGCCGCAGGACGGTCGCATGCGCCTGATCCTGTCGCCGGTAAAGACCATCGATTTCCGGGTCAGCACCCTGCCCACCCTGTTCGGCGAAAAAACCGTCATGCGTATCCTCGACGCGACCCAGGCCCAGATGGGCATCGACGCGCTCGGCTACGACCCGGACCAGAAAGAACTGCTGCTCGACGCCATCCAGCGCCCGTACGGCATGGTGCTGGTCACCGGCCCGACCGGTTCCGGTAAAACCGTCTCGCTGTACACCTGCCTGAACGTGATCAACAAGCCGGGCATCAACATCTCGACCGCGGAAGACCCGGCCGAGATCAACCTGCCCGGCGTCAACCAGGTCAACGTTAACGACAAGGCCGGCCTGACCTTCCCGGTCGCCCTCAAATCCTTCCTGCGCCAGGATCCGGACATCATCATGGTCGGCGAGATCCGCGACCTTGAAACCGCCGACATCGCGATCAAGGCCGCGCAGACCGGCCACATGGTGTTCTCGACCCTGCACACCAACGATGCGCCATCGACCCTGACGCGCCTGATGAACATGGGCGTCGCGCCCTTCAACATCGCCTCGTCGGTCATTATGATTACCGCCCAGCGCCTGGCGCGCCGCCTGTGCACCTGCAAGCAGCCGGCCGACACCAGCCGCGAAGTGCTGCTGGCCGCGGGTTTCCGCGAAAACGAACTCGAAGGCGACTGGAAGCCTTATCGCCCGGTTGGCTGCGAGCGTTGCCTGGGCAGCGGCTACAAGGGCCGGGTCGGCATCTACCAGATCATGCCGATCACCCCGGCGATTGAAAAAATTATTCTTGCGCACGGCAATTCGATGGAAATCGCGGCGCAGTCGGAAGCGGAAGGCGTCAAGTCCTTGCGCCGTTCAGGCCTGATGAAGGTAAAGCAGGGATTGACCAGCCTGGAAGAAGTGCTCGGCTGCACCAACGAATAGGAAACATAAATGGCAACGTCACAAACGAAAGCGGCCGGCGCGGTCAAGGAAAGCGTCTACGTCTGGGAAGGCAAGGACAAGTCCGGCAAGACGGTGCGCGGCGAACTGCGTGCCGGCGGCGAGGCCATCGTCAACGTCACCCTGCGCCGCCAGGGCGTGATGGTGACCAAGGTAAAGAAGAAGGTTCACCGCAGCGGCAAGAAGATCACCGACAAGGACATCTCGATGTTCACGCGCCAGCTGGCGACGATGATGAAGGCCGGCGTGCCGCTGCTGCAATCGTTCGACATCGTCGGCAAGGGCCACGCCAACCCGTCGATGGCCAAGCTGATCATGGACCTGCGCAGCGACATCGAGACCGGTACCAGCCTGAACAACGCGTTCCGCAAATATCCGCTCTACTTCGACCCGCTGTTCTGCAACCTGGTGGGCGCGGGCGAGCAGGCCGGTATCCTGGAAGACCTCCTGACCCGCCTGGCGATCTACAAGGAAAAGACGATCGCGATCAAGGCCAAGATCAAGTCGGCGCTGATGTACCCGATCTCGATCCTGGCGATCGCGTTCGTGGTCACCGCCATCATCATGATCTGGGTGGTGCCTGCTTTCAAATCCGTATTCCAGAGCTTCGGCGCCAACCTGCCGGCCCCGACCCTGATGGTGATGTCGATCTCCGAATTCTTCGTCGCCTGGTGGTACCTGATATTCGGCGGCCTGTTTGGCGTGATCTATTTCTTCTTCCAGGCATGGCAGCGCTCGCTGAAGGTGCAGCGTTTCATGGACGTTACCCTGCTGAAGGTGCCGGTGTTTGGCGAGGTCATTCGAAAGGCAACGATTGCGCGCTGGACCCGCACGCTGGCGACCATGTTCGCGGCCGGCGTGCCGCTGGTCGAAGCGCTCGACTCGGTCGGCGGCGCGGCCGGTAACGCGGTGTACCTCGACGCCACGCGCAAGATCCAGAACGAAGTATCGACCGGTACCAGCCTGACCTCGGCCATGCAGAACGCCAACGTGTTCCCGAACATGGTGACGCAGATGGTGCAGATCGGCGAAGAATCCGGCTCGCTCGACGCGATGCTGGGCAAGGTGGCCGACTTCTTCGAGGAAGAAGTCGACGAGGCCGTCAGCGCGCTGTCGTCGCTGATGGAACCTTTGATCATGGTGATCCTGGGCGTGCTGATCGGCGGACTGGTCATTGCCATGTACCTGCCGATCTTCAAGCTGGGTGCGGTGGTGTAAAGCCAGCCAGCAACCGCGGCGCGCAAAAAACCTCGCTCCTTGCAAAAGGGCGAGGTTTTTTTATGGCCGATATCCTCCTGGCTACCGCCAAGCTATATGTAGGGAAAATCCTACAAAATGGTTGTATTCACGCAATTGTCGTTGCGATTTTGAAATTGGTCTGACTATAATTTGTCACATTAACAATTATAGGGAAAACCTGAAAATGAAATCCGCTATCGCACTGGCTATCGCATTGACCCTGACTGGCTGCGCAACTTACCAGGCGCCACAACTGGCCGCACCGACCGCCATCCTGGCGCCAAAGCCAATCCTGGGCAACACCGGCAAATACATGTCGCCGTACACCGAAGACGGCACTGTTGCCGTTTGGGTTGAAAAAGGCCGCAGCGCCAGCGCGGGCTCCGCAATCGGCGGTTTCCTGGGCGCCCAGGCTGGCCAGAAAATGGCTGAGCAAATCCCATTCTTCGGCGGCATCATCGGCCAGGCAGTGGGCGAGTCCGCCGGCCGCGCAGTGGCAATGAAGATGGTCGGCGGCGAAGAGTTCATCCGCGCCAATTCGGACCTGTCGTTCAACTCGGTGCAGGACCTGGCCGTCTACATGTACGCCAAAAACTCGGCGCACAAGGACTTCGCTGAAGCGCTCAAGCTGACCCAGGAAATCTACCCTGAACTGAAGACCGCCTACCTGCCGGCCATCTACGCCGCGCCGACCATCGCCGCAAAATAAGACGGGACCAGACATGATCAGCAAACTTATTCCGGCAGTGATGCTGGGTACCGCCTTCCTGACCGGGTGCGCGGCCCCGAACCTCGACAACAGCGCCGGGCGCCGCGTCGTCTACCAGGACGTGTCGTCGCCGTCAGCGACCGTGGCCGGCGTGGGCGTCGAATCGCAGGACGTGGTGTCGATGACCGACAAGATGGTCCGCGACATCCTGTCCAACCCGCAAATCGCCGGGCGCGCCACTGCGCCGCGCGTGATCGTCGATTCCGAGTACTTCAGCAACGACAGCTCGTCGCGCATCAACAAGAACAGCATCACCGACCGCCTGCGCGTGGAATTGAACCGCGCGTCGAACGGCCGCCTGGTATTCGTGGCTCGCCACTACGGCAACATGGTCGAGAAAGAGCGCGAAGCGAAGCGCAGCGGCCAGGCTGACCGCGGCACCATCCGCAGCACCAAGGCGCAAGCCGGCGGCGACTTCCGCCTGGGTGGGCGCATCACGTCGATGGACGCAGCGTCGACCAGCAGCGGCAATGTATCGCGCTACCACCAGATCACGTTCGAGCTGATCGACCTGGAGTACGGCACGATCGTCTGGTCGGGCATGTACGAGTTCAAGAAAGAAGCGCGGGATGACATCCTTTACCGCTAAGCCGCTCGCGGCGGCGGTTCTGGCGGCGGCGCTGTGCGCTGCGCCGCCAGCGCATGCCGACTACCCGGCAGCGCTGGCGCGCCTGAAGGCGTCGCCCGCCAAGGACGTCACCCTGCACACCGTGCAGGCTGGCCTGGCGGCGTTTTCCGCCGCGCGCCTGCCCGAAGCGAACCAGCATTTCGACGACGCGCTGACCGTCATCGAAGGCATGTTCGCCGATTCGCAGGCGGCCGCCAATGCACGCTCGCTGTGGTACGAAGAAGGCGCCAAGGAATACAAAGGCGAGCCGTACGAACGCGCCATGGCCTTCTACTACCGCGGCCTGGCCTACCTGGTTGACGCCGACTATGAAAACGCGCGCGCGTCTTTCCGGTCCGGCCTGATGCAGGACGCGTTCGCCGAGGAGCAGCAAAACCGCTCCGATTTCACCAGCCTGATGCTGCTGGAGGGCTGGACCAACCAGCTGCTCGGCTCCAACGGCCAGGCGAGGGACGCCTACGATGAAGCGAAACGCCTGCGCGCAGGCCTGCCGGTTCCGCCAGCTGGCGCGAACGTGCTGGTGATCGCCGAACTCGGCGGTAGCCCGCGCAAGGTCGGCGACGGCATCGACAACCAGGAGATCGTCTACCGGGGTCCCAAGCGCACGCCCGAGCGCAGCCTCAACGTCGATATCGACGGCAAGGCCTACAAGCCGCAGCTGATTGAAGACGTGTACTTCCAGGCTTCGTCGCGCGGGGGACGCCCGATCGACCGGCTGATCGCCGGCAAAGCCAGCTTCAAGGACACCACCGGCCAGATCGGCATGGCGCTGACGTCGATCGCTTCAGAAAGCAGCGTGATGATGTCGGCGGTCGGCGGCACCGGCGGCGGACGCGTAATGGGCGGCCTGGCCGCCGTCGGCGCGATCTCGTCGATCATCTCGGCAAACGTAAAGCCGCGCGCGGATGTCCGCTACTGGAACAACCTGCCCGAGACGATACACGCTGCGTCCTTCAAGCACGCCGGACTGCCGGACAAGATCGGCGTCACCCTGTTCGACGAAGGCGGCGCGCCGGTGCAGTCCGACAAGCTGGTCATCAACAAATGGATCGACAAGAACGGCAACGTCCTTATCTGGATCAAGAGCAGAACTTAAATCACAAGGAAATCATGAAACTCATCGCCCCAGTACTCGCAGCCGCCGCGCTGCTGGCCGGTTGCCAGACCCCTTACCAGGAAGGCGCCCAGATGGGTGTGCGCGTCAACGACCAGATGGCGCCAAACGCGCGCATCCAATTCGACCAGGTCGTCATTCTCGACAAGGCGCTGCAGAACAGCCGCGCTGGCAAGATCGCCGTCGAGCAGCAAGGCGCCCGCCGCAACCCGACCGGCACCCTGAAGGTTGTCGCGCTGCTGCGCAACCGCACCGACTTCCAGCAGGTGCTGGAAGCGCGCACCAGCTTCTTCGACAGCGGCTTCGCGCCGACCGAGAAGCCGTCGGCGTGGACCCGCATCCACATGGAGCCGAACGGCGTGTCGACCTATGAAGAGTCGTCGATGGGTGCGCAGAACGTGGCGCACTACTACGTCGAGGTCAGGGAGTCGCGCTAATGAAGCCATTCATCCTCGCTGCATTGCTGACCGTTGCCGGTGGCGCCCAGGCCCAGAGCCTGGCGCTGCCGGAGCCGCTCAGGCAAGCGCCCCAGTCGCATCACAACGGCAGCATGGACGCAGCCGAGACGCCGATGCTGGCCGATGAAACGGTGGACGGCAACTTCCGCCAGTGGTACGCAGGCCAGAAGCGCCCGGCGCTGGTGCTCTACTTCAACCGCCAGCTCGACCAGATGCCAGAAGGCTGGCACGGCAACAGCCGCTTGCTGATCGAAGACGTCTCGCGCAGCGGCAAGGTAGAAGACAGCCGCACCATCGCCATTGGCGTGCAGCACAACAGCCAGAAGCAATCGCGTTCGCGCAGCCAGCTGGCCAAGCTGTTCGAGCAGTCACTCGGCGCCGAGCTGAAAAAACAGGACGTGCGCCTGCTCGACTCGACCATACTGCACCGCAAGCTGGCCGCGGGCAACCGCGGCGGCAGCACTGACATCGAGTATGAGTCGCTGAGCCGCTCGGCGCGCTTCGTGCTTGAAGTGGAGCTGGTATGGGTGAACGGCGAATGCGAAGCGGTGGCAAACGTGAAGGACATCCGCAGCGGCGAGATTCCAGCTAGCGTACGCTTGACCATCGAGAGCCTGAACAGCAGCTCGGAAATCGACCAGGTCAGCCGCGCGCTGGTGCAGCGCCTGATGCAATACAAGGTCGCCTGACAAGGCCTGTCGACCTTCATAGCGTTCCGCCCCGGCCGGGGCGGAACGCGCCCCAGTACACTCCGAGAAGACAAGGGCGGCATCCATGAAACGCAGTTACAACACTGTCGACCTCGCCCTCCCCGCAAGCGCCGCCAGCGTCGATCTCTCCCACCACCCAAAGTACCGCGCCGATATCGATGGCCTGCGCGCCGTGGCGGTGCTGGCGGTGGTGTTGTTCCATGCCTTTCCCGCGCTGGCTCCTGGCGGATTTATCGGCGTTGACATTTTCTTCGTCATCTCCGGCTTCCTGATCACCGGCATCCTCGCCAGGGAGATCGAACACGGCAAGTTCAGCTTCGCCCGCTTCTACGCGCGCCGCATCAGGCGGATCTTCCCTGCGCTCCTGCTGGTGATGGCAGCCTGCCTGGCGTTTGGCTGGTTTGCGCTGTTCCCCGATGAACTTAAACAGCTCGGCCTGCACCTTGCGGGCGGCGCCGGCTTCGTTTCCAACGTCGTATTGTGGCAGGAGGTCGGCTACTTCGACCGCGGCGCCGATACCAAGCCGCTGCTGCATTTGTGGTCGCTGGCGATCGAAGAACAGTTCTATATCGTGTGGCCGGTGGTCCTGCTGCTGGCGTCAAAGCTTCGGCTCAACCTGCTGCTGGTCAGCGCCGGCCTTGCCCTGCTGTCGTTTGCGGTCAATGTGGCGGGCATCAGCGCCTTCCCCGGCGCCACTTTCTACTCGCCAGCCAGCCGCGCGTGGGAACTGCTGCTTGGAGCAGTGCTCGCATGCTCGCTGCACAAGGCGCAGCCTGTCGCCGTGTTCGCGCGCGCCGCGACGGCCGTTTCGCCGAACCTGCGGTCATCCGCAGGCGCGCTGCTGCTGGCCATTGGCCTAGCCATCATCACGCGCGAGCGCCAGTTCCCCGGCTGGTATGCGCTGCTGCCGGTGGCCGGCGCGGTGCTGGTGATCGGCGCCGGTTCCCAAGCCTGGTTCAACCGCTTCGTGCTGTCGAACCGCGTGCTGGTCTGGTTTGGCCTGGTCAGCTACCCGCTCTACCTGTGGCACTGGCCGCTGCTGTCGTTCGCCCACATCGTCGAATCGGGCACTCCCGCGCCGCAACTGCGCGCCGGCCTGGTGGTGCTGGCCATCGCGCTGGCCTGGCTGACCTGGCGCCTCGTCGAGCGGCCGCTACGCTTTGGGCCGGGTCGCCACACCCCGGCCGTCCTGGCCTGCCTGATGGCCGTGCTGGCCGCAAGCGGCATTGCCATCTGGGCCAAAGCGGGCATGCCGCAGCGCGATGCCATCGTTGATAATGCACGCCACCAGAAGTCGCTGGTGCTGGTCGAGGATGTGGAAAATGCCGCTACCTGCAAGAAGCGCTACGGTTTCGACACCGTCTACCAATACTGCCTGCTTGCGCGGCCGGACCAGCAACCAACGGTAGCGCTGCTCGGCGACAGCCACGCCTACCATGTGGCGGCCGGGTTGACCAGGTACTACAACGGCCAGGGCGAGAACCTGCTGTACCTTGGCACGCGCCACCCCTACTGGGGCCTGGAGCCCGGCAATGAGCCTTACCAGCAAGCCACGCAGGGAATGCTCGAACAAGCGCTTGGCACGGCCAGCATCAGGACGGTGGTGTTCTCGACCCATCTCCGGCTCGATGACAGTACGCCGGAGGCGCGCGTGATCCATGCGGCGGCGCGCGACACCATCCGCCGCTTCGTCGAAGCGGGCAAGCAGGTGATCCTGATGGAGGACGTGCCGATCCTGAGCTTCGATCCGCGCGCATGCATCAAGCGGGCCGGCATCGCGTCGTCCGCCACGCGCTCGCCGTGCGCCCTGCCGCGCGCTGAAGTCGACCAGCAAACGCCGGGCAACGACACACTGGTGGCCGCCATCCTGCGCGATTTCCCAACCGTCAAGCTGTTCCGTACCCGTGACCTGCTATGCGATGACAAGCTCTGCTGGGCAATGAAAGATGGCAAGCTGCTCTACCGTGACAAGGACCACCTGAGTTACGACGGCGATCTCTACATCGGTGAAAAATTTGCCCAGTGGCAAGCGTTAAGGGGTGCCAAGCAGGCCGGAAACGCCCTACAATAGGATGATGTAGGGCATCATCCCCTTTGACTCGACTGTGGAGCACCATGCTACCGGAAACACTTTTGTTCGCCCCTGCCGGATCAGGCGCCGCGGCGCTTGCCGCCGGCCTGCTCGGACTGCTGATCGGCAGCTTCCTGAACGTGGTTATCTACCGCATCCCGAAAATGATGCAGCGCGAGTCGGACAACTACGTTGCGCACGAAAGCGGCAAGGAACTGCCGCACACTGACCGCTTCAACCTGATGGTGCCGCGCTCGGCCTGCCCGCACTGCGGCCACCAGATCACCGCGATGGAAAATATCCCGGTGGTCAGCTGGCTCGCGCTGCGCGGCAAATGCCGCGCCTGCAAGGCGCCGATCTCGCCGCGCTATCCGGCCATCGAACTGCTGACCGG
This sequence comes from Massilia agrisoli, assembly GCF_020831365.1. Classification (GTDB taxonomy): domain Bacteria; phylum Pseudomonadota; class Gammaproteobacteria; order Burkholderiales; family Burkholderiaceae_D; genus Telluria_A; species Telluria_A agrisoli. Next base: position 159,080 of record NZ_JAJHPV010000004.1, on the reverse strand, counting down.
CATCGTGTCGGCGCTGATGGTATGGACCTTCGGCGCCGGCTGGATGGGCCTGGCCACGCTGGTGTTTGCCTGGATGCTGATCGCGATGACCTTCATCGACTTCGACACCCAGCTGCTGCCCGACGACCTGACCTACCCGCTACTGTGGCTGGGTTTGCTCGTCAACCTGAACGGCATGTTCGTCCCGCTGCACGAAGCCGTCATCGGCGCGGCCGCCGGCTACATGGTCCTGTGGGGCATCTACTGGCTGTTCAAGCTGGTCACCGGCAAGGAAGGCATGGGCTACGGCGACTTCAAGCTGCTGGCGGCGCTTGGCGCCTGGCTCGGCTGGACCATGCTGCCGACGATTATCCTGCTGTCGTCGGTAGTCGGCGCGGTGGTCGGCATCAGCCTGATCGTGTTCACCAAGCACGGCCGCGAAAAGCCGATCCCGTTCGGCCCCTACCTGGCTGCGGCCGGACTGATCGCCCTGCTGTTCGGGACCCGGATCTCCGGGTTCACCCAGGGCTTGCTGGGCTGACCATGGCGACCGGCGCCGACAGCACGCCCCGGCGCCGGTTCAGCGTCGGCCTGACGGGCGGCATCGGCTGCGGCAAGACAACCGTCGCCAACATGTTTGCCGCCCTCGGCGCATCGGTGATCGACACCGACGAAATCGCCCACTCCCTGACTGCGCCCCACGGCGCCGCGATGCCGGCCATACTCGACGAGTTCGGCGCCGGCTTCGCCACGCCAGCTGGCGCGCTGGACCGCGCGGCCATGCGCGCGCTGGTCTTCTCCGACAGCACCGCGCGCCACCGCCTCGAAGCCATCCTGCACCCGCGCATCCGCGATGCCGCCTATGCGGCCGCCGTCGTCGCCACCGGGCCGTATGTGATGTTTGTGGTGCCGCTGCTGATCGAATCGGGCACATGGCGCGAGCGGGTCGAACGCATACTGGCGATCGACTGCCCTGAGGATGTCCAGGTTGCGCGCGTGATGGCGCGCAACGGCATGAGCGAAGCGCAGGTGCGCGCCATCATGGCCACCCAGGTCACGCGCGCGCAGCGGCTGGCCGCGGCCGACGACGTGGTCGTCAATGACGGCGGGCTCGATGCGCTGGGGCCGCAAATCGCGTCTTTACACGAGAAATATCTGGGTTTTTCCGAAAGAATGTCCCGATTACCGTTGGAGCATTTGTAATTTTCCGTCGCTTGGTTCAGAATCACGTGATTGTCGTTCAGCCTACATTTACAGGGATGTCATTTTGATCGTCTACGAATATCCTTTCAACGAGCGGATTCGCACGTTGTTGCGGCTGGAAGACCTGTACGAGAAGTTCAAGTTCTTTGTGAACCAGGAACACGCGATGCAACACCACGTTGCATTGGCCACCATCTTCGACATGCTCGAAGTTGCCGGCCGCGCCGACCTCAAATCCGACCTGCTGCAGGAACTGGAGCGCCAGAAGCAAAGCCTGCTCAGCTTCCGCTCCAACCCGAAGGTCGTGCCCGAAATGCTCGACGCCGTGCTTAACGAACTGGAGACGGTCAGCGGCGCACTGGTGGCGGCGCAAGGCAAGACCGGCCAGAACATCCGCGACAACGAATGGCTGATGAGCATCCGCGGCCGCACCATCATCCCGGGCGGCGCCTGCGAGTTCGACCTGCCGTCGTACTACGCCTGGCAGCAGCGGCCCGCACAGCAGCGCTACAACGACATCGCCAACTGGTTTGCGCCGCTGGCGCCGCTGTTCGACGCGCTGTCGCTGGTGCTGCGCCTGTTGCGCGATTCCGGCGGCCCGGTGAAAATGATCGCCCTGTCGGGAAGCTACCAGCAAATGCTGCAGGGGAAGGTGTACCAGATGCTGCGCCTGACCCTCGACGAATCGATCGGTGCGATTCCCGAGATATCCGCCAACAAATACATGTTGTGGGTTCGCTTCACAACGCAGGGCGGCGATTTGAAACCGAAGCCGCTGGAAGACGATGTGCCGTTCGAACTCACGCTTTGCAACTTTTAACGCTGTGAGTCAATCATGCCAGTAGTAGCCTGCCCCACCTGCGGCAAAAAGGTCGAATGGACCGAAGCCAACAAGTACCGCCCGTTTTGTTCGGAGCGCTGCAAACAGATCGATCTCGGCGCATGGGCCGAAGAGAAGTTCGTGATTCCGGGGCCATCGGTCGATGATGAGACCTTGCCGGACAAGGACAACGGCTGACGATCCGTCGTTCCCGCGAAAGCGGGAACCCATGCCGAGCGTGCGTCGTATCGGTTCCCGCTTTCGCGGGAACGACGGATCACACGTACCGCACTTTATCCAGCCACGCCAACAACGGTATCGTCGCCGGCAACAAGGGCTCCACGCCCACCGTCCCCTGCCACGCAAACGCCTGCCCCTCAAGGCTCTGCGGCTCGCCGCGCCACTCGCGGCTGATGAAGAAATGCAGCCGCACGTGCGCGTGTTCATACACGTGCTCGATGCCGCACCACTCCTCGGCGCTGACCACCTCGATACCCAACTCCTCGACAAATTCGCGCTTGAGCGCATCGAGAATGGACTCGCCCGCATCGACTTTACCGCCCGGGAATTCCCAATAGCCCGCATACGGCTTGCCTTCCGGCCGCTGGCCCAGCAGCACATCGCCGTTCGGCTTCATCAGGATTCCAACCGCCACATCGATCGGGCGTGCTTGCGTGTCACTCATTGCGGGTGCTTTCCTGCATAGTCTTTAGCGAACTGCCATGCGACGCGGCCCGAACGGGAACCGCGCTGCAAGGCCCACTGCAGCGCTTCCGTGCGCGCCGCCTCGACCTGCTGCGCATCGCAGCCGAAGCTGCCCAGCCAGTGCGCCACGATGTCGAGGTAGTCGTCCTGCTTGAATGGATAGAACGACAGCCACAGCCCAAACCGCTCCGACAGCGAGATCTTTTCTTCGACCGTCTCGCCGGGGTGCAGGTCGCCGTCGCCGCCATGCGTGTAGCTGGCGTTGTCGGACATCCGCTCCGGCATCAGGTGGCGGCGGTTCGATGTCGCGTAAATCAGCACGTTGTCCGACTGCGCCGAGATGCCGCCGTCCAGCGCCACCTTGAGCGCCTTGTAGCCGCTCTCGCCCTCTTCAAAGGACAAGTCGTCGCAAAAGATCACGAAGCGCTCAGGGCGTCCTGCGACCAGGTCGACGATGTCGGCCAGTTCGGCCAGATCTTCCTTGTCGACTTCGATCAGGCGCAGGCCGTCGGCCGCAAACTGGTTCAGGCAGGCTTTGATCAGTGACGACTTGCCAGTGCCGCGCGCGCCGGTAAGCAGCACGTTGTTGGCCGGGCGGCCCTGCACGAACTGGCGCGTGTTCTGCTCGATCTGCTGCTTTTGCCTGGCGATGTTATGCAGGTCGCCGAGGCTGATCGACGACACATGCGTGACCGGCTGGAGGTAGCTGGTGCCGCCGGTGCGCTTGCGCCAGCGGAAGGCAAAGCTGCGCTTCCAGTCCGGCTCGCGCGGATACGCCGGCGGCAGCACCGCCTCCACCCGCTGCAGCAGCGCTTCCGCGCGCAGCAGGAACTGTTCGAGTGGAGTCATGTGGCCTTACGAGCGGTAGTCGGCGTTGATGGTGACGTAGTCGTGCGACAGGTCGCAGGTCCAGACGGTGGCGGTGGCGTCGCCGCGCGCCAGCTTGACCCGCACGGTGATCTCGCTCTGCTTCATCACGCGCTGGCCGTCCGCTTCCTGGTAGTCCGGATTGCGGCCGCCGTTCTTGGCGACCCAGACGTCGTCGAGGTACATGTCCAGCTTCGTCACGTCGAGGTCGTCCACGCCGGCGTAGCCGATGGCGGCGAGAATGCGGCCCAGGTTAGGGTCGGACGCGAAGAACGCGGTCTTGACCAGCGGCGAGTGGGCGATCGAGTAAGCGATCTTGCGGCACTCTTCGACGTTGCTGCCCTCTTCCACCGTGATGGTGATGAACTTGGTCGCGCCTTCGCCGTCGCGGATGATCTGCTGCGCCAGGTTGCGCGAGATGTCGGTCACGGCTTCCTTCAGCGCTTCGTATTCGGCCGTGTCGGCCGAGTCGATCACCAGGCTGCCGGCGCCGGTGGCGATCAGCATGAACGAGTCGTTGGTCGAGGTGTCGCCATCGATGGTGATGCAGTTGAACGAGTGGTCTGCCGCGTGGCGCACCAGCTGGTCCAGCACCGGCTGCGCGACCTTGGCGTCGAACGCGAGGTAGCCCAGCATGGTCGCCATGTTCGGCTTGATCATGCCGGCGCCCTTGCTGATGCCGGTCATGGTGACGGTGTGCCCGCCGATGGTGACGGTGCGCGACGCGGCCTTCGGCTGCGTATCGGTCGTCATGATCGCTTCGGCCGCGTTGTACCAGTTGTCGAGCTGGAGGTTGGCGACCGCGTCAGGCAGGCCTGCAACGACCTTCTGGACCGGCAGCGGTTCGAGGATCACGCCGGTCGAAAACGGCAAGACCTGCTGCGGATGGCAGTCGAGCAGCTTGGCCAGCGCCGCGCAGGTGGCCTGCGCATTGGCCAGGCCGGCCTCGCCGGTGCCCGCATTCGCGTTGCCTGTGTTGACCAGCAGTGCGACGATTTTTTCGCCGCCCGCGGCGGCGGCGGCCAGGTTGGCCTTGCTGACCTGGACCGGCGCCGCGCAGAAGCGGTTCTTGGTGAATACGCCCGACACGGTGGCCGTCGGCGCCAGCTTCATCACCAGCACGTCCTTGCGGTCCGGCTTCTTGATGCCGGCTTCGGCAAAGCCGATTTCAATGCCGTGGACGGGCTTCAGGTCTTCAGCGACGGGGAGTGGGGAATTGACGGCCATGGCGGGTTCTCTAGCGGATGAATTGAAGCCGCTATTGTACCGCCTCGCCGTAGAGCGTGCGGTTTTGACCATATTGCCGATGCACCAAAACGGTGGCCATAAGTTCAAGTTATCGGGGCTGGTTAAACATTAAGTTACATATAAACAACAACCATTGCTTTTAGCAATTGTCACAGATACTATCTCGCGCTTGCCGACGATTTAACAAAGGAACAGCAATGCAAATCCGCCACGATTTAAAAATTGGAACCAAGCTAAGCCTTGGCTTCGGCGCGCTGGTCGTTCTGATGCTGGTCCTTGCAGCGATGTCCCTGCTTCGCCTGGCGGCGATTTCGGACGCCGTCAGCAAGCAGGAAACCGTGCAGCAGCTCAAACTGGACCCGCTGTTCGCGGCGCGCGAAGCCCTGGCGCAAACCGGCCTGGCCGCGCGCAACGCTTTTATCTTCACGGATAATCAACAGGCGGTCAGCGAACTGACGATCCTCGAGCAGCAGCGCGCGATTTACCTGGCGAAGCTCGATGAGTTGAGTCCGCGCTTCGCCGGCAACCCCGAGTTCGACAAAGTCAGGCAGGGCCTGCTGCTGATGGCGCGCGAACTGGAGCGCCCGCGCGCCTTTCGCGAAGCGGGCAAGATGGCCGAGTACGGTGAATTCCTGGTCAACGATTGCAGCCCGCTGCGGCGCCAGATCGTCGCGGACATCGATGTGCTGATCAAATCGGTCACGGCCGAGATTACCGCCGCCAATGAGACCGCCCATGCAGTCTTCGACCAGTCGCTTTACATGGTGGCGGGCGTCACCCTGTTCACGCTGCTTGCATGCGTAGTCATCGCGGTCATCATCACCCGCGGCCTGCTGCGCCAGCTCGGCGGCGAACCGGCTTATGCGGCCGAACTGGCGGGCCGTATCGCCGACGGTGAGCTGTCGGTCCATGTCGCCACCAGGGACGGGGACACGTCCAGCCTCGTGTACGGCATCAGCGCCATGCGCGACAACCTGGCCGCGATCGTCGGACGGGTGCGCACCGGCACCGATGCGATTGCCACCGCCTCGGCTGAAATCGCCACTGGCAACCGCGACCTGTCGGCACGCACCGAACACCAGGCATCGGCGCTGGCCGAAGTGGCCACGCTGATGGACCAGCTGACGTCCACCGTGCGCCAGAATGCCGATAGCGCACGCGCTGCGAACGCGCTGGCGCAATCGGCGTCCGAAGTGTCGGCCGAAGGCGGCAAGGTGGTGGAACAGGTGGTCAAGACGATGGGTTCGATCAACGATTCGTCGCGCAAGATCGTCGACATCATCGCCGTCATCGACGGCATCGCCTTCCAGACCAATATCCTCGCGCTCAACGCCGCGGTCGAAGCCGCGCGCGCCGGAGAACAGGGTCGCGGCTTCGCCGTGGTGGCGTCGGAGGTGCGCAATCTCGCGCAGCGCTCCGCGGCGGCAGCCAAGGAAATCAAGGCGCTGATCGACGACTCGGTCAACCAGGTGGAACTCGGCTCGCAGCTGGTCGGGCAGGCTGGCAGCACGATGACCAAGGTGGTCGAGAGCGTGGGCAAGGTCACCGGCATCATGGCCGAGATCAGCAGCGCCAGCCGCGAACAAAGCGACGGGATCGAACAGGTCAGCGGCGCGATCGGCGAGATGGACGCCATGACCCAGCAAAACAGCGCGCTGGTTGAGCAGGCGGCCGCGGCAGCCCAGGAAATGCGCGACCAGGCAAGCGCGCTGGCCCAGACGGTGGGACTGTTCAAGCTGGCCCATGACGCGGCAGCCGGCGCGCCGCGGCATGCCAAGGTGGCAGCGCGGCGCGCGGGTAGCGCGCCGGCGATCGGGCTCGCCTAGCCGCGCACCGGCGCCGCGCCCGCGCTCGACCAGACTTGCATGCATTGCGAGCCGGTCCAATTGGTGCCTTCAGGGCAGGTGCACAGCTTGTCTTCCAGCTGCGTGTTGGCCGGGCACTGGGCCTGCTCCTGCGCCTTGAGGCTGCCTCCCGCCTGGGGTTCGTGGCGCGGCGGCTGGACCGCCCACCACAAGGCAATCAGCAAACCGGCAACGACGACACCTGCGCTGCGAATCGATTTCATGACATCCTCCGAATCAGGGAACGATGCTCTACGATTGCAGTAAGCGGGCTCGGCCGAGTTGCGCATCGTCAACTTTGTGCCATGGCGGGCGCAAGTGGCCATCGCACGCCGTTTCCGCGGATGCGGAAATCCATGACCCGCAAGCACTGGCGGAGGTAGGAAGGACCCGACGGATCGCCTGATGTATGGGTTCCCGCCTTCGCGGGAACGACGGGAATAAAAAAAGGGAGGAAGAACTTTCGTTCTTCCTCCCTTTTTATTCCGCCGGCTGCTTTATGCCAGCTTGCCGTGGCACTGCTTGAACTTCTTGCCGCTGCCGCAAGGGCATGGGTCGTTGCGGCCGACCTTGATGCCCATGTAGCCTTCTTCGGCCGCCATCGCTGGCGCTGCCGTCGGGGCCAGCAGTTCTTCCGGCGCCGCGTCTGGATTGAAGTCCGCGTGCTGGAAGTTGAGGTTTTCAACGTGCGACTGCGCCATCGCCGCTTCCGCCGCGTCGATCTCCTCGCGCGACTGGATGCGTACCGTCATGATGGTGCGCACGACTTCGTTCTTGATCATGTCGAGCATCGCGCCAAACAGTTCGAACGCTTCGCGCTTGTATTCCTGCTTCGGGTTCTTCTGCGCATAGCCGCGCAGGTGGATACCCTGGCGCAGGTGGTCCAGCGCCGCGAGGTGTTCGCGCCAGTGGGTGTCCACGCTTTGCAGCATGACGTTGCGCTCGAAGCCGCCGAACGATTCCTTGCCGACGATGGCGACCTTCGCCGCGTACGATTCTTCAGCCGCAGCCAGCACGCGCTCGAGGATATCTTCGTCGTTCAGGTTATGGTCGGCTGCCAGCATGTCGGCCAGCGGCACGTTGAGGTTCCACTCGTTGGCCAGGGCCGATTGCAGTGCCGGGACGTCCCACTGTTCTTCAACCGATTCGGCCGGCACGTAGGTGCGTACCAGGTCAGTGAACACGCCCGCGCGCAGCGATGCGATCAGCTCCGAAATGTCGGTCGCTTCCAGCAGTTCGTTACGCTGGGTGTAGATCACCTTGCGCTGGTCGTTGGCGACGTCGTCGTATTCGAGCAGCTGCTTGCGGATGTCGAAGTTGCGCGCTTCAACCTTGCGCTGCGCCGATTCGATCGAGCGCGAGACGATGCCCGCTTCGATTGGTTCGCCTTCCGGCATTTTCAGTCGGTCCATGATCGCGCGCACGCGGTCGCCGGCGAAGATGCGCAGCAGCGCGTCGTCAAGCGACAGGTAGAAGCGCGACGAGCCCGGGTCGCCCTGGCGGCCGGAGCGGCCACGCAGCTGGTTGTCGACGCGGCGCGATTCGTGGCGCTCGGTGCCGATGATGTGCAGGCCGCCTTCTTTCACGACCAGGTCGTGCAGCGACTGCCATTCGTCGCGCAGCTTCTGCGACTGCGCCGCTTTGTCGGCGTCCGACAGTTCGGCATTGGCTTCGATGAACTGGATCTGCTTTTCGACGTTGCCGCCCAGGACGATGTCGGTACCGCGGCCGGCCATGTTGGTGGCGATGGTGACCATCTTCGGACGGCCCGCCTGCGCGATGATTTCCGCTTCGCGGGCGTGCTGCTTCGCGTTCAGGACGTTGTGCTCGATGCCGGCCTTCTTCAGGATGCCCGACAGCAGTTCGGAGTTTTCGATCGAGGTGGTACCCACCAGTACCGGCTGGCCGCGTTCGGCGCAGTCGCGGATATCGACCAGCATGGCCTGGTACTTCTCGTCGGCCGATTTGTAGACCTGGTCCTGGCGGTCCTTGCGCTGCGAAGGACGGTTCGGCGGGATCACCACGGTTTCAAGGCCGTAGATTTCCTGGAATTCGTACGCTTCGGTGTCGGCGGTACCGGTCATGCCGGCCAGCTTGCCGTACATGCGGAAGTAGTTCTGGAAGGTGATCGAGGCCAGGGTCTGGTTCTCGTTCTGGATGCGCACACCCTCCTTTGCTTCGACAGCCTGGTGCAGGCCGTCCGACCAGCGGCGGCCCGTCATCAGGCGGCCGGTGAATTCGTCGACGATCACCACTTCATTGTTCTGCACCACGTACTGCTGGTCCTTGTGGTACAGCGCGTGCGCGCGCAGCGCGGCGTACAGGTGGTGGATCAGCGTGATGTTGGCCGCGTCGTACAGCGATGCGCCTTCCGGCAGCAGGCCCATCTTGGTCAGGATCTCTTCGGCGTGCTCGTGGCCGCGCTCGGTCAGCAGCACGGTGTGCGCCTTCTCGTCCTTGGTGTAGTCGCCAGGGACTTCGATCTTGCCCTTGCCGTCCGGCGTCTCTTCGCCGATCTGCAGGGTCAGCATGCCCGGCACTTCGTTCAGCTTGTAATACAGCTCGGTATTGTTCTCGGCCTGGCCGGAGATGATCAGCGGGGTGCGCGCTTCGTCGATCAGGATCGAGTCGACTTCGTCGACGATCGAGAAGTTCAGGCCGCGCTGCACGCGCTCGCTGGCCTCGTAGACCATGTTGTCGCGCAGGTAGTCGAAGCCGAACTCGTTGTTGGTGCCGTAGGTGATGTCCGAGGCGTAGGCCTTCTGCTTGGTGTCATGGTCCATCTGCGACAGGTTGATACCGGTCGTCAGGCCCAGCCAGCCGTACAGGCGTCCCATCCACTCGGCATCGCGCTGCGCCAGGTAGTCGTTGACGGTGATGACGTGCACGCCCTTGCCGGACAGCGCGTTGAGGTAGGCCGGCAGGGTTGCCATCAGCGTCTTGCCCTCGCCCGTGCCCATCTCGGCGATCTTGCCATAGTGCAGGACCATGCCGCCGATCATCTGGACGTCGAAATGGCGCATCTTCAGCACGCGGCGCGCCGCTTCGCGGCACACGGCAAAGGCTTCCGGCAGAATCTCGTCCAGCGAGGTGCCCGCGGCGACGCGCGCCTTGAATTCGGGAGTTTTCGCCTGGAGTTCAGCGTCGGACAGCTTTTCGATCTGCGGTTCAAGTGCGTTGATCTCGCGAACCGTCTTTTGGTATTGCTTAAGCAGCCGTTGGTTACGGCTACCGAAAATCTGAGTCAGTAATGACATGCTTGAATTCTTGAAAAAAACGCCGAAAAAGAAACCCGGATAATAGCAAAATTACATCATCGCGAGGTCGACTATGGCAAAAAGACAGTGATTTTATCACGCGAACCCATGGCAAATGGGGTTTATGGTCTGGAGTACAAGGTGTGCCCCATATAAACAGTTTCCGTTTCGCGCTAGGGCCGAAGCGTTTTCAGGTCGGTGCCGATCCGGTTCGAATAGACGGTGGCGTCGTGATACAGGTACAGCACCTCGTCCTTGCTGCCGCGGCGGAACAGCAAGCTGCGCAATTGTTCGACTTCGGCCGGCGTCGCCTGGGAAAGACTGTTGGTCGACAGGTACACGACCTCATTGTAATAACGCGAGAACCAGGGCGCGCCGGCGTAGCCGAACGAATCGGTAACCATGACCAGGCGCGGGGCCAGTCCTGGCGCCGTATTGGTGAACCGGCCCGCGACGACCAGTTTTTCCATGATCGACTTCATGCCGGGGAAGCAATCGGGCCCGTAACAGGAGGTGATTGTGGTGCCGGTGAAGTCCGGCTCGCCAGCCACGCTGTCATGCTCGATACCGGGGAACAGGAAGTGCACGTCCGACGGGACCCGCTTTTCCACCAGCGGAATCGGGGTGCCGCCGGCCGCCGGCCGCTTCCAGAAGCGCTCCTGCGTCATGCCGGCCACGGCGCGCGGCCCGGCTCCGCTCCAGTGGAAGAAGGTCAGCGGGAACATCGCGTCGCGGCCGCGGATGGCGCGCATCTCCTTGAGCGGGAACATCACCCGTTCGCGCGCCCTGGGGTCGAGCCCGGGCGAGGCCAGCACCTGGTAGGCCGGCGCGCCGTCCACCGTGCAGCGCTCGGCTTGCCAGGCGGGGAGCTGTTCAAGGTAGACGATCGGCGCCGATGGCACGATCAACAGCTTGGCGTCAATGCCGGCCGCGTCGAACAGTCGCGAGAACTGGTTCATTTCGGCGAGGATTTCGGGACCGTCGCGGAACTGCCAGCCGCACGCCAGCGCAATCGCGGTGTATGGCTCGCCCTCCCCGGCGCGATTATGCGCGGCCAGGAAGATACGGCCATCGCGCCCGCCAATCACCTGGTTGGTCGGGAAGCGGCCGAACAGGTCGTGGCGCAGGCGCGTGTAGATCTCCACCATGCGGATCCGCCAGCCGAAATGGTCGTTGATCCAGGGGTCGAGGGCGGCCGGCAGGGCCAGCGCCTCGCGCCAGCCGGTCGGCATCGATGGCGCCGCCGCCAGCTTGCGCTGTTCGCCGCTGGCGGCCGGCGCGCCCACGAAGGTCGCCACCAGCGGCACCGACATCAGGGCGACGATCACGATTTTCGCCAGGTGTTTGCGTAGCAGCGCCATCTCAGAACCGGTAGTAGATGAATGGATTGTAGGTGCCGCCCGCCAGGAAGCACGCGCAGACGACAACGGCGGTGAGCGACAGCGGCAGGTAGCGCCAGTGCCCGATACCCGACGCCGCAATGGACAGCCTGCCCTCGCGCGGGCGTGGCAGCGCCAGCGCCAGTCCCACCAGGATGGCGGTCAGTTCGAGCGAGCCGATTTCGCCCTGCCATGGATGCGCGCCCGGATTTTCTGCGCCGCCAAACAGCACCGTCATGAAGCCGACCGCCGACGGCAGGTCATCCGCGCGGAACCACACCCATCCGAGCATCACGGCGAACAGGGTCCAGGCCTGCGCCAGCGGCCATGGCAGGCGGTCCAGCCACGCCTTGGCACCCATGCGCTCGATGATCAATAGCGCGCCATGCCAGAAGCCCCACATCACGAAGGTCCATGCGGCGCCGTGCCACAGGCCGCACAGCAGGAAGACGATCGCCAGGTTCAGGTAGGTGCGGGTCGGGCCGAGCCGGTTGCCGCCCAGCGGGATGTACAGATAGTCGCGGAACCACGACGACAGGCTGATATGCCAGCGCTGCCAGAATTCGGTGACCGAGCGTGCCGAGTAAGGCCGGTTGAAGTTGGGCGGATAGGTAAAGCCGGTCATGTGGCCGATACCGATCGCCATGTTGGAATAGCCGCAGAAGTCGTAGTAGATCTGCAGCGTGTAGCACAGCAAGCCAATCCAGGCGGTTGGCGCCGACAGCAGGTTGTAGTCCGCGTTGAACAGCCGGTCGGCCGGATACGCCACCGTGTTGGCGATCAGGACCTTCTGCGCCAGGCCGATGGCAAACAGCTGGAAGCCGGCCAGCAGGCGCTGGTTCGACAAGGTGCGCTCGCCGATGTCGGCGGCAATCTGCTTGTAGCGCACGATCGGGCCGGCAATCAGCTGCGGGAACATCGCCTTGTAAGTGGCGAAGCGCATGAAGCTCGACTGCGCCGGGACGTCGCCGCGGTAGACGTCGATCAGGTAAGAGATGCCCTGGAAGGTGAAGAACGAGATCCCGAGCGGCAGCACGATTTCAGGCACCGGCAGGCGCGCGTGGAAAGCCGCGTTGACCGCTTCGCCGAGAAAGCCGATGTACTTGAACCAGGCCAGCAGCAACACATTGGCCGACACGCCAATGGCCAGCCAGGTTTTGCGCCGCGCGGTGCTGCGCGCAATGAGCAAGCCCGCCGCGTAATTGAGCGCGGCCGAAAACAGCAACAGCGGCACGAAGCGCGGCTCGCCCCAGGCGTAAAAAACCAGGCTGGCGACCAGCAGCACCGCGTTTTTCCACGGCAGCAGGTAATACAGGAAGAGGAAGACGGGGAAAAAGAAGAACAGGAAGGAAATCGATGAGAACAGCATGGGACGTCCAGATGAAGGCGGCAAGTTCTTGGAAAGCGTCCGCGTGCCGGATTATGCTTGCTTTAGTACCAACGTGCAATAGCTCCACGCCAAGCGGCAGCTGTGATATGTTTCGCGCTATGCATATTTATGGAACCAAGACCTATAAAGCGTTCGGCGCGACGGATTTCCTGCGCAAGAACGACCGCATGGCCAGCCTGATGCCAGCGGCGATGCGCATGGCCAGCCTGCAGAAGGATTGCGCCAACGCCCTGCCGCCGATGTTTGCGCAGTGCGACGTGATGGCCTTCGAACAGGGCCAGCTGTTGCTGGCGACGCCGACCTCGGCGGTGGCGGCGCGCCTCAAGCAGCAGCTGCCTAAATTGCAGGCAGACTTGCAAAAGCGCGGCTGGCAGGTCGATAACATCAAGCTGAAAGTCCAGGTCACCCGCGCTGCAGGGCCCGTGGTGGAGATCCGCAAGCTGTCGATGCCGGATACGGCGGTGACCGCGTTCGAGGAGCTGGGCGATGCGCTGGAAGCGACGCCCCAGAACGAGAAACTGATTGCCGCCATCAAGGCGATGGCGGCGCGGCGGCGTTAATCAGGTAAGCGACCACTCACTTGCCATCTGGCGCTGGTAGGACTGCGGCGCCTTCTCCAGCGAATCGAAGGACACGATCTCGTAGGCCGCCGGGTCCTTCAGCAATTCCAGCAGCAGCAGGTTATTCAGCGCATGGCCCGACTTGTGGGCGTGGTAGCTGGCGATCAGCGGATGGCCGACCAGGTACAGGTCGCCGATCGCGTCGAGGATCTTGTGGCGCACGAATTCGTCTTCGTAGCGCAGGCCGTCGGAATTGAGGATCCGGTACTCATCCATCACAATCGCGTTTTCCAGCGAGCCGCCGCGCGCCAGTCCCATGCCGCGCAGGCTTTCCACGTCCTGCATGAAGCCGAAGGTACGGGCGCGCGCCACGTCGTGGACATACGAGACGTCGCCGAAATCGACCTCGGCGCGCTGCATGGTGCCGTCGACCGCCGGGTGGTTAAATTCGATGAAGAAGTCGAGCTTGAAACCGTCGTGCGGCGACAGGCGCGCCGACTTTTCGTTGTTGCCGGTGCCCTGGCGCACCTCGACGTCCTTCAGCACGCGGATGAACTTCTTCGGCGCGCCCTGCTCTTCGACGCCGGCCTGCTGGAGCAGGAACACGAAGGAGGATGCGGAACCGTCCATGATCGGGATTTCTTCGGCCGACACGTCCACGTACAGGTTGTCGATGCCAAGGCCGGCGCAGGCCGACATCAGGTGTTCGACGGTGGACACGCGGGCGTCGTCCTTGATCAGCACCGACGCCATGCGGGTGTCGCCGACGATCGACGCGGTCGATGGGAATTCGACAACAGGGTCGAGGTCGACGCGGCGGAACACGATGCCGGTATCGACGGCCGCCGGGCGCAGGGTCAGTACGACCTTGGTACCGGAATGCAGGCCCACACCAGTGGTGCGCACCTCTTGTTTGACGGTTCTTTGTTTAAGCATCCCCGGATTATATCCGGGTTGAAATCACCCTGCATTTGGCGGCGTCAGGGATGTTCGCTTTCCGAATGCACCCGTTCATGGCGGATCAGGTAGATGCCGCTGCCGATGATGATGGCCGCGCCCAGCAAGGTGTATTCGTCGGGCAGGGTCTGCCACAGCAGCCAGTCGATCGCCACGCCCCAGGCCAGCGCCGAGTACTCGAACGGCGCCACGCTTGACGCCTCGCCCGAGCTGAACGCCTCGGTGATGGCGATCTGGCCGAGGAAGCCGCTGATGGCAAGGCCTACCAGCAGCCAGGTATCCGCCGCGCGTACCGCCACCCAGTTCGGCGCGGCGATGATGGTGGCGCCGAAGCCCATCAGCATGATCAGCCAGAACATCACGTGCTCGGCGCGGTCGGTGCGCGCCAGGATGCGCGCCGCGATGGCCGACACCGCGTAGCAGGCGGCCGCGCCCAGGACGGCGAAGCCGCCCAGGGTCAGCATGCCTTCGCCGGTGGGGCGCAGCACCACCAGCACGCCCACCAGGCCGACGACGATGGCGATCCAGCGCTGGGCGTCGACGGTCTCTTTCAGGAAGAATACCGAGAGCGCCGTGATCAGTGCCGGTGCGATAAAGAAGATGGTGTAGGCCTCGGCCAGCGACAGGTTTTTAAGGCCGAAGGCGAACAAGGCCAGCATGGCGATGCCCAGCACGCCGCGCAGCACTTGGAGCGGCCAGCGCACCTGGGTGATCTTCTTGAATGCGCCGCGCCACACCAGGTAGCCGATCACCAGCGGCATCGACGACAGCGCCCGCAGCGCCGCCACCTGCACGGCGGGATAGGTCTGGGACAGCAGCTTCATGGCCGTGTCCATCAGCGAGAACATGGCGACGGCGATCAGCATCGCGTAGATGCTGCGCAGGTTGCCGTTGACGGCAGTTGTTCTTGTTTGGTTCATAAAGCGAGCATTCAAATAAATGTAGGGCGGAAGAGCGAAGCGTTATCCGCCATGAGCCGCGTTGGCGCATGCATGGCGGATGACGCTTCGCTCTTCCGCCCTACGAGAGCGGACAGCGAGTTAGCTGAGGCTTAAGCCAGCTGCTTCAGCATCGTCTCGGCATTCGACACTTCGAAGCCGCCGCCCTGCTCTACGTTGAGTTGCTTGACGACGCCGTCTTCCACCAGCATCGAGTAGCGCTGCGAGCGCGTGCCCATGCCGAACTTGGAGAAGTCAGCGTCCAGGCCCAGTGCCTTCGAGAAAGCTGCGTTACCGTCAGCCATCATGCGAACGATGCCGGTCGCCTTCTGGTCGCGGCCCCACGCGCCCATCACGAACGCGTCGTTGACCGAGATGCACCAGATTTCATCGACGCCGGCGGCCTTGAATTCGGCTGCGTGCTGGACATAGCCTGGCACGTGCTGTGCCGAGCAGGTTGGGGTGTAGGCGCCAGGCAGGCCGAAGATCGCGATCTTCTTGCCCTTGACCAAGTCAGCTACCTGGAAAGTGTTCGGGCCGAGTGCGCAGCCTTCGGTTTCGGTCTCTACGAATTCAGCCAGGGTGCCTTCCGGGAGGCGGTCGCCGATTTTAATGGTCATGTATGACTCCTTGTAGTGTTGTTGGGGGAAATGGTTGTCCAGTATGCCTGATCCGCCATTTTTCTGCTGGCGACGCCCCAAAAAGTAGGGCGGAAGAGCGAAGCGTCATCCGCCGATTTGAACTCGGCGGATGACGCTGCGCTCTTCCGCCCTATGGCGAACGAGTACGCTTAAAACTTAGTCAGCTTGCTTGCGCAGGAACGCTGGAATGTCGTAGGTCTCGACGCCATTGCGCTGCATCGCCTGGACCTGCTCCGACGCCTGCTCGCGGCGCCATACGGCCGGCTGCTTCATGCCGTCCATCGCGCCGCCCACGCCCGATGCGGAACCCATGGTGACGCCTGCCGAAGCCGCGCCCATGCCGCCCGACGCCATCATCGGCTGGTTGTGGGTACCGGTGCGCAGCATCGGGGTCTGGACCAGCTGCATTGCCTTCTTGGCCTTGCCCAGGCCAGTGGCCACTACGGTGACACGGATATCGTCGCCCATCTCGTCGTCGTACGCGATACCTTGCGCGATCGATGCGTCAGGCGCTGCAAACGCGCGCACCGCAGCCATGACTTCCTTGATCTCCTTACCCTTCAGGCCACGGCTTGCGGTGACGTTGACCAGCACGCCGCGCGCGCCGGACAGGTCGATACCGTCGAGCAGCGGCGATGCCACTGCCTGCTCGGCCGCGATGCGTGCGCGGTCCACGCCCGATGCGGTCGCGGTGCCCATCATCGCCTTGCCCTGCTCGCCCATGATGGTCTTGACGTCGTTGAAGTCGACGTTGATATGGCCAGGGACGTTGATGATCTCGGCGATACCCGCAACCGCGTTGTTCAGTACATCGTCGGCGTGCTTCATCCAGTCCAGCATCGATTCATCTTCGTAGATGTCTTCCAGCTTTTCGTTCAGGATGATGATCAGGGAATCGACGTGCGCCGACAGGGCTTCAAGGCCTTCTTCAGCGATGTCCATGCACTTCTGGCCTTCGTACGAGAACGGCTTCGATACGACGGCCACGGTCAGCGCGCCCATCGACTTGGCGATCTCCGCGACGATTGGCGCCGCGCCGGTACCGGTGCCGCCGCCCATGCCTGCGGCGATGAAAACCATGTGCGCGCCGCGCAGCGAGTCTTCGATGCGGTTGCGCGATTCTTCCGCCAGCTGGCGGCCGACCGCCGGCTTCATGCCTGCGCCCAGGCCGGTCTCGCCGATCTGGATAATGTTATGCGCCGACGACGCGGCCAGTGCCTGGGCGTCGGTGTTGGCGGCGATGAACTCGACGCCGGAAACGCCCTTGTTGATCATGTGCTGAACCGCATTGCCACCTGCGCCGCCGACGCCGACGACCTTGATGACGGTTCCCAGTGCTGCGTTATCAACCATATCGAACTCCATGATGTACTCCTGATGAATTTGCCGTTTCCAAGCGCCAGGGCTCTTATGAATATGAAACCTGGAGATTGAAAACTGCGGTTATTTATAAAAATCTCTTTAAAGACAATGCCGAATCGTGCTGCCCCGCCCTGCTTTGCAACTTAAAAATTACCTAAGAACCATTCCTTCATCCGCTGCCACACCGCCTTCACCGAGCCATCCTGACGCGTCACGATGTGCCCACGCAAATACTGCTTCTTCGCTTCCAGCAGCAGGCCGAGGACAGTCGCATAGCGCGGACTGCGCACGACGTCAGCCAGCTGGCCGCGGTAGTCCGGCGTGCCAAGGCGCGCCGGCTTGAGGAAGATGTCTTCGGCCATCTCGGCCATGCCCGGCATGATCGAGGTGCCGCCGGTCAGGACGATGCCCGACGAGAGCACGCCTTCGTAGCCGGAATCGCGCACCGCCTGGTGCACCATCGCGAACAGTTCTTCGACGCGCGGCTCGATCACGGCGGCCAGCGCCTGGCGCGACAGGCTGCGCGGTCCGCGGTCGCCCAGGCCCGGCACTTCGAGCGTTTCGCCCGGGTCGGCCAGCACCTGCTTGGCCACGCCGTAGCGGATCTTGATTTCTTCGGCTTCCGATGTCGGCGTGCGCAGCGCCATCGCGATGTCGTTGGTGATCTGGTCGCCGGCGATTGGAATAACCGCGGTATGGCGGATGGCGCCGTCCGAGAACACGGCGATGTCGGTGGTGCCGCCGCCGATGTCGATCAGGACCACGCCCAGCTCTTTTTCGTCGGCCGTCAGCACCGCATCGGCGGACGCCATCGGCTGCAAAATCAGGTCCGACACTTCAAGGCCGCAGCGGCGTACGCACTTGACGATGTTCTGTACCGCCGACACCGCGCCGGTCACGATGTGCACGCGCACTTCGAGGCGCACGCCGCTCATGCCGATCGGCTCGCGCACGTCTTCCTGCTTGTCGACGATGAATTCCTGCGGCACCGTGTGCAGCAGCTGCTGGTCGGTGGCAATGGTCACGGCCTTGGCCGTTTCGATCACGCGCGCCACGTCGGTGGCGGTGACTTCCTTGTCCTTGATCGCGACCATGCCGCTCGAATTGAACGAGCGGATATGGCTGCCCGCGATACCGGCATACACGTTGCGGATTTTGCAGTCGGCCATCAGCTCGGCTTCTTCAAGCGCGCGCTGGATCGACTCGACGGTGGCCTCGATGTTGACGACGACGCCTTTCTTCAGGCCTTTCGACTCGTGCTGTCCGAGCCCGATGACCTCATGCCGTCCGTCGGCCATCACCTCGGCCACCACCGCCACCACCTTGGAGGTGCCGATGTCGAGTCCGACGATCAGATTTTTCGCGTCTTTTGTCATTTTGCTGGCCTACTGTTTATTCCGGTTTGTGCTGCTGGTTGAATTCGTTTTTTTTGTTACAGCCTTTACAGGCTTCGTTATGTCCTTCGGTACCGACAGGCCGTGGGCCGATAGTGCAAGCCCGTTCTGGTACCGCATGTCCACCGTCGCGATCCCCTCTTTCAACAGGTTCGACAACTGCGGATAAATCCCCACCAGCCGGTCGACCCGCGCCTTCAGCGTCGTCGCGTCCTGCTCCCTGCCCAGCGCCACCTGCATCCCGTTGGTGAACACCACTGTCCATGCATAGCGCGACGACAGGTTCAACTCCGCCGGTATCAGGCTCACCGGCGCAAACCAGTCGCGCAGGTGGAGGAACCGTGCCAGCACTTCCTTCTCGCTGCCCTTCGGGCCATCGAAGGCCGGCAGTTCATGGTCCTCGTCCGCCTCGGCCAAGTTGGCGGTGAAGATATCGCCCTTCACCGACAACAGCCTGCCGTCCGCGCCCCACGTGCCCAGCGCTTCGTGCTCTTCCACTTCCACTACCAGCTGGTCCGGCCACTCGCGCCTGACCGTTGCGCGCCGTACCCAGGGCACCTGCTCGAACGCGCCGCGCACCTGCTCCAGGTCCGTCGTGAAGAAATTGCCCTTCACCTTGCCCAGCATGCCCTGCGTCAGCGTCAGCTTGTTCACATGCTTCAGGTCCATCCCGTACATGTGCTGCACATACACCGTGCGCAGGTCAAACATCGGACGCTGCGAGATCCACCAAACGCCTGAACCCAGCAGCGCGATGACAACCAGCGCAATTAAAGTGTTCGCCGTTGCGTTCAAGGCCCTTACGTCTTGCCACATTCGCGCTTAGCCCTGTCCCTTCGCCATCTTAAGGCGTGCCGAGCGCAGGATTTCCACGCACAGGTCTTCATAGCTGATACCCAGCGCGCGCGCAGCCATCGGCACCAGCGAATGCGAGGTCATGCCCGGCGAGGTGTTCGCCTCGATCAGGAACGGCTTGTTGTCCGATTCGCGCAGCATGAAGTCGATGCGTCCCCAGCCTTCGCAGCCAAGCGCGTTATAGGCCAGTACAGCGAGGCGCTGGATTTCAGCGGTGGTCGCGTCATCGAGCACCGCCGGGCAGAAATACTGCGTGTCGTCGGTGAAGTACTTGTTCTGGTAATCGTAGTTACCGCCCGGCGCCACGATCTCGACGATCGGCAGCGCCTTTGCGGTGCGGCCCTTGCCCAGCACTGCGACGGTGAACTCGCGGCCGGTCACGAACTGCTCGGCCAGCACAACGTCGCCCAGGCTCGCGGCCAGCTCCACCGCGGCTTGCAGTTCGGCCTCAAGCATGACCTTGGTGATGCCGATGGTCGAGCCTTCGAGCGGCGGCTTGATCATCACCGGCAGGCCCAGTTCGGCCACGACTTTCGACAGGTCCGAGCCGGCATCGAGCGTTGCGTACTTAGGCGTCGGAAGGCCATCCATCAGCCAGATCTTCTTGGTGTAGACCTTGTCCATGCCGATCGCGCAGGCCATCACGCCGCTGCCGGTGTACGGAATGTTCAGCTGTTCCAGCGCGCCCTGCAGGCTGCCGTCTTCGCCGAAGCGGCCGTGCAGCGCGATGAACACGCGGTCGAATTTTTCAGCAGCCAGCTCGGCGATGCTGCGCTCGCCCGGATCGAAGGCGTGGGCGTCGACGCCCTTGGCCTTCAAGGCTTCCAGCACGCCGGTGCCGGACATCAGCGACACTTCGCGCTCGGCGGAGCGGCCGCCGAACAGCACGCCGACCTTGCCGAATTCATTGGTGGTAGTTGCGCTCACTTCGAGGCTTCTCCATAGGTTGTCAGTTTGTTGGGAATGCCGCTGATCGAGCCGGCGCCCATCGTGATCACGACGTCGCCGTCGCGCACCACGTTCATCAGGGTGGCCGGCATGTCGGTCATCGACTCAACGAAAATCGGTTCGATCTTGCCGCCAACGCGCAGCGCGTGCGCCAGCGCGCGTCCGTCGGCAGCGACGATCGGCTGCTCGCCCGCCGCATACACTTCCGAGAGCACCAGCACGTCCGGCGCCGACAGCACCTTGACGAAGTCTTCAAACAGGTCGCGCGTCCGGCTGAAGCGGTGCGGCTGGAACGCCAGCACCAGGCGGCGGCCAGGATAGGCGGCGCGCGCGGCCTTCAGCGTGACTTCGGTTTCCACCGGGTGGTGGCCGAAATCGTCGACCAGCGCGAACGTACCGCCGCCAGGAATGGCCACGTCGCCGTAGCGGGTGAAGCGGCGGCCAACGCCGCGGAATTCGGCCAGGCCCTGCTGGGTGGCTTCGTCTTCGATACCGAGTTCGCGCGCGATCGCAATCGCCGAGCAGGCGTTCTGCACGTTGTGCATGCCAGGCTGGTTCAGCACGAAGTCGGTGTCCGGGTAGCCGGCCTGGATGACGGTGAAGTGCATCTGCAGGCCTTCGGCGCGCGCATTCACGGCGCGCACCTGGGCGTCTTCAGAGAAGCCGTAGGTGGTGATCGGCTTGGTCACTTGCGGCAGGATCGAGCGCACATGCACGTCATCGATGCACAGCATCGCGCGGCCGTAGAACGGCAGGCGGTGCGTGAAGTGCACGAAGGCGGCCTTGAGCTTTTCGAAATCGTGCTCGTAGGTGTCCATGTGGTCGGCGTCGATATTGGTAATCACTTCCAGCATCGGCGACAGGTTCAGGAAAGACGCATCCGATTCGTCGGCTTCGGCCACGATATATTCGCCGGTGCCCAGCTTGGCGTTGGCGCCGGCGCTGGTCAGGCGGCCGCCGATGACAAAGGTCGGATCGAGGCCGCCCTGCGCCAGAACCGAGGCGACCAGGCTGGTGGTGGTGGTCTTGCCGTGGGTGCCGGCAATCGCGATGCCGCGCTTGAGGCGCATCAGTTCACCGAGCATGATCGCGCGCGGCACAATCGGGGTCATCGCCGCGCGGGCAGCGACAACTTCCGGATTGTCGGCCTGGACGGCGGTCGAGGTGACCACCGCATCTGCGTTTGCGACGTTTTCGGCGGCGTGGCCGCGCATCACGGTCGCGCCCAGTTCTTCGAGGCGCTGGGTAGCTGCGTTGGTGCCGAGGTCCGAGCCCGACACGTTGTAGCCGAGGTTAA
Organism: Massilia agrisoli; assembly: GCF_020831365.1. Classification (GTDB taxonomy): domain Bacteria; phylum Pseudomonadota; class Gammaproteobacteria; order Burkholderiales; family Burkholderiaceae_D; genus Telluria_A; species Telluria_A agrisoli. The sequence continues at coordinate 137,436 of NZ_JAJHPV010000004.1, read as the reverse complement.
GCAGCACTTCGGCGATGCCGCTCATGCCGCTGCCGCCGATACCGACGAAATGGATATTCTTGATCTTGTGCTTCATGCTTTTTTGTCCGTTCCGGCCAGTTGTTCCAACACATTGGCGATCGCGTCGTTCGCGTCGCGCTTGCCCACCGCTTTTGCCGCCACCGCCATCTCAAGGCAGTCGTTGCGGGTCAGCGATTGCAGCAAGGCCGCCATACTTTTTGCACTCAATTCCTTTTGCGGCAGGTGGATTGCCGCATGCTGCTTTGCCATCCACACCGCGTTATCACGCTGGTGACTGGTCGTCGACGCCATGAAAGGCACCAGCACGCTGGCCACGCCGGCCGCCGTCAGCTCGGACACTGTGATCGCGCCTGCGCGGCAGATCACGATGTCGGCGTCGGCGTAGGCAGCCGCCATGTCGTCGATGAAGTCGACCACGTTCGCTTCGACGCCAGCTGCGGCGTACGAGGCGCGCAGCGCATCGATGTTCTTCTTGCCCGACTGGTGGGTCACCAGCGGACGTTCGCCCTGCGCCAGCATCGCCAGTGCGGCAGGCACGCTGTCGTTGAGCACCTTGGCGCCCAGGCTGCCGCCGACCACCAAAATGCGCAGCACGCCGGTGCGCGATGCGAAGCGCGCCTCCGGCGACGGCATGTCCAGGATTTCCTTGCGCACCGGGTTGCCGGTGACGACTGCCTTGTTCGCGGCGCGGCCGAAGTCGGCCGGGAAGCCGAACATCACGCGCTGGGCGATCGGCGCCAGCGTCTTGTTCGACAACAGCAGCGCGGCGTCGGCATTGACCAGTGCCAGCGGCACGCCGGCGCAGCGCGCCATCATCCCGCCAGGCACGCAGACGTAGCCACCCATGCCAAGCACGACATCCGGCTTGCGGCGGCGGATGATGCCCATGCAGGTGACGAAGCTGGCCGCCATCTTGAAGGCGCCTTGCACGGTGTGGCCGAGGCCCTTGCCGCGCATGCCCGCGAAGTCGATGGTGTCCATCTCGATGCCGTTTTTCGGCACCAGGTCGGTTTCCATGCCATGCGAGGTGCCCAGCCAGCTTACATCCCAGCCGCGCTGGCGCATGGTCTGCGCAATCGCGATGCCAGGGAAAATATGCCCGCCGGTGCCGGCAGCCATGATCATCAGGCGCTTCATGGGCGGCCTCCGCGCATCAGAACACGGTTTTCGTAATCGATACGCAGCAAAATCGCCAGTCCCACGCAGTTGAACAGCACGCCCGAGCCGCCGTAGCTCATCAAAGGCAAGGTCAGTCCCTTGGTTGGCAGCAGGCCGAGGTTCACGCCCATGTTGATGAAGGTTTGCACGCCGATCCAGATGCCGATGCCTTTTGCGGTCAGGCCCGCGAACACCTGGTCGATGGCGATGGCCTGGCGGCCGATGTCGAAGGCGCGCTTGACCAGCCAGTAGAACATCGCGATCACGACCAGCACGCCGGCCAGGCCGAGTTCTTCGCCGATGACGGCCATGATGAAGTCGGTGTGCGCCTCCGGCAGGTAGTGCAGCTTTTCGACGCTGCCGCCGAGGCCAACGCCAAAGAACTCGCCGCGGCCGAAAGCGATCAGGGAGTGGGTCAGCTGATAAGCCTTGTCCAGCGCGTTGTCTTCCTGCCACGGATCAAGGTAGGCGAACATGCGGGCGCGGCGGAATGGCGACAGCGCGATGATCGCGCCGAACGTCGCCACCAGCAGCATCACGATGCCGCCGAACCAGACGATGTTGATCCCGCCCAGGAACAGGATGCCCATGGCGATGCAGACGATGACGCCGAACGCGCCGAGGTCGGGTTCGAGCAGCAGCAGGCCGCCAATCAGGGTGATCGCGGCGGCCATCGGCATGAAGCCCTTGGTCAGCTTGTGCATGTATTCCTGCTTGCGCACCGTGTAGTCGGCCGCGTACAGCACTGCGGCGATCTTCATCACTTCGGACGGCTGCAGGTTGAAGATCTTCAGGTTCAGCCAGCGCTGGGCGCCGTTGACGGACACGCCGATGCCTGGAATGAGCACGATCGCCAGCAGCACCAGCGTAGCGACGAACATCATCGGCGCATAGCGCTGCCACACCGCGATACGGATGCGGAACACGAACAGCGCGGCGATCACCGACACCACGATGAAGATCGCCTGGCGCTGCAGGAAGTAGTTGTTCTTGTAGTTCGCAAACTTCGGCGAATCAGGCAGCGCGATGGAGGCGGAATACACCATCACCATCCCGAACAGCATCAGCAGCAGCGTTACCCAGACCAGCGGCTGGTCGTATTCCATCATTTTCGACGGACGCGCGCGGCCACCCGACAGGGCGTCGGACGACGATCCGGAGAATTTGAATGGAAGCTGGATGGCCATCAGATGTCCTGTCCCTTTTCCAGTGCCAGTTCGCGCACCGCATCGACGAACACCTGCGCGCGGTGCGCGTAGCTGGTGAACATGTCCATGCTGGCGCACGCAGGCGACAGCAGCACGCAATCGCCGCCCTGCGCCAGTCCCGCGGCGCGCTGCACTGCTTCAGGCAGCGTTGCGCAATCGACCATGTCGACGCCGGCTGGTTCGATCGCGCTGCGCAGCAGCTTCGCGTCGCGGCCGATCAGCACTACCGCGCGTACGTAGCGCGAGACAGGTTCGGCCAGCGGATCGAATTCCTGGCCCTTGCCGTCGCCGCCGGCGATCAGCACAATTTTCTGGTTCTCGCTGCCGAATGCCTTGCCAAGGCCATTCAATGCCGCGACGGTTGCGCCGACGTTGGTGCCCTTGCTGTCGTCATAGAAGTCGACGCCATCGATCGTGGTGACCAGTTCGACCCGGTGCGGCTGGCCCTGGTATTCACGCAGGCCGTGCAGCAGCGCCGCGAACGGCAGGCCGATGGCGCGGCACAGGGCCAGCGCCGCCAGCGCGTTCGATGCGTTGTGAATGCCGCGGATGCGCAGCGCGTCGGCCGGCATCAGGCGGTTGACGATGCAAGGCACCTCTTCCACCGGCTCATTCTTGCGACGCTTCTTTTCACTTTCTTCGCCCGGCACGCCGACGGCGAGCCACAGCACGCCGCGCTCGTTCTGCAGGCCGAACGACCCGGCCTGCGCCGGCTCGTTGGTGCCGAAGGTGACCACATCGGCGGTTGGCGCGGCCATGCGCATCACCGCTGCGTCGTCGCGGTTCAGCACGCGGACGGTGTGCTCACCGAAGATGCGGGCCTTGTCATTGGCGTAGGACGCCATGTCGCCGTGCCAGTCAAGGTGGTCCTGGGTCACGTTCAGCACCGTCGCCGCATCGGCGTCGAGGCTGAAGGTGGCGTGCAGCTGGAAGCTGGACAGCTCAAGGATCCAGGCTTGCGGCAGTTCGTCCGCATCGAGCACTTCGCGCAGCACGTCAAGCGCCGCCGGGCTGATGTTGCCGGCCACGCGCGTCGTCAAGCCCGCGCGTTCGCACAGCAGGCCGGTAAGGCTGGTGACCGTGGTCTTGCCGTTGGTGCCGGTGATCGCGATGACCTTCGGCGCGTAACCGCGCTCCTGTTTCAGGTGTGCGAGCGCCTGTGCGAACAGTTCGATCTCGCCCCAGACAGGGATGTTCTTTTCTTGCGCCGAAGGGGTGATGTCGGCCAGCTCGCGCTGCGGCATCAGGCCAGGGCTGACCGCCACGAAGTCGACGCCGTCGACCAGGCTTGCCGCCAGTGGGCCGCCGACGAATTCCGCGCCAGGCACGGTGTCGTGCAAGGCCGGCAGGCGCTGTGGCTCGGCGCGCGTGTCCGCCACGCGCACGGTTGCCCCGCAGCGTGCCAGCCATTGCGCCATTGCGAGCCCGGATTCCCCGAGCCCCAGCACCAGTGCCTTTTTGCCTTCGTAGATCATTATTAGCGCAGCTTCAGTGTGGACAGGCCGATCAGGACCAGCATCATCGTGATAATCCAGAAGCGGACCACGACCTGGGTCTCTTTCCAGCCCTTTTGTTCAAAGTGGTGGTGCAAAGGCGCCATCAGGAATACCCGCCGCCCCACGCCGTACCGCTTCTTGGTGTACTTGAACCAGCTCACCTGGATCATTACCGAGATGGTCTCGGCCACGAAAATGCCGCCCATGATGAACAGGACGATTTCCTGGCGCACGATGACGGCGATGGTGCCGAGCGCGCCGCCCAGCGCCAGCGCGCCGACGTCGCCCATGAACATCTGCGCAGGGTGCGCGTTAAACCACAGGAAGGCCAGGCCCGCGCCAGCCATCGCGCCGCAGAAGATCAGCAGTTCGCCCGCGCCTGCAATGTGCGGGATGAACAGGTATTTCGAATAAGTCGCGCTACCGGTCAGGTAAGCGAACAGGCCAAGCGCCGAGCCGACCATCACGGTTGGCATGATGGCCAGGCCATCGAGGCCGTCGGTGATGTTGACCGCGTTGCTGGAGCCGACGATGACGCAGTAGGTCAACGCGATGAAGCCCCACACGCCGACCGGATAGCTGATGGTCTTGAAGAACGGGACGATCAGGTCGGCCTTTGGCGGCAGGTCCATCGAGAAGCCCGACTGCACCCACGCGAAGAACAGTTCCCACACCTTGGCAGGAGTCGCGGCGGACACCGAGAACGCCAGGTACAGCGCGGCGGCGATTCCGATCAGCGACATCCAGAAGTACTTTTCGCCCGAGCGCATGCCTTCCGGGTCCTGGTACACCACTTTGCGGTAGTCGTCGACCCAGCCGATGGCGCCGTAGCCCAGCGTGACCACCAGCACAGGCCAGATCAGGCGGTTCGACAGGTCGGCCCACAGCAGGGTCGATACGCCGATGGCGATCAGGATCAGCACGCCGCCCATGGTCGGGGTGCCGTGCTTTTTCAGGTGGGTCTGCGGACCGTTGGTGCGCACTGCCTGGCCAACCTTCATCTGCACCAGCTTGCGGATGACGAACGGACCCGCGATCAGGCCGATCAGCACCGCCGTGATGGTGGCGAACACCGCACGGAAGGTGATGAAGTTAAAAACGCGCAGCGGACCGATTTCGTCCTGGAAGAATTGTGCGAGCCAGAGCAGCATATTAGTGGGCTTCCTTGCCAGAGTTGTGTTGTCCAAGCAGGTGCTGAACCACGCGTTCCATCTTCATGAAGCGCGAGCCCTTCACCAACACAGTTGCGTCAGATTTGGTGCCCAGCTTTGCGTCCAGTGCTGCCAATAACTCGTCAAACTGCTCAAAATGTTGTGCGCCGGCGGCCGTCATGTGGCGCGCCAGTTCGCCCGTCGCCAGCACGGTGGTGATGCCGCGGCTGGCCGCATAGGCTGCGATCTCTTCGTGGAACTCGCGTCCCTGCGTGCCGACTTCGCCCATGTCGCCCAGCACCAGGATGCGCGGCTCGGCCGCTTCGGCCAGCACGTCGATGGCGGCGCGCACGGAATCCGGATTGGCGTTGTAGGTGTCGTCGATGACCGTCGCGCCGCATGCGGCCTGCTTGCGCTGCAGGCGGCCGCTGACCGGCGCGAACGACTCAAGGCCGCGCACGATGGCGTCGCGTTCGACGCCTGCCGCGACGGCGCAGGCGATGGCAGCGAGCGCGTTGCGCACGTTGTGCAGGCCGAACGCCGCCAGCTGCACGGTAAAGGTGCCGTCGCCCTTGCCGGTGCCGGCGACCGTGACATCGAGTTCGCTGCCGGCGCCCGATGCGCGGTGCGCGCAGCTGACGTTGGCGGCGCTGGTGAGGCCGAAGGTGATGACCTTGCGCTGGCCGCGCTGCTGCGCGAGGCCCATCCACAGGTCGGTGTAGGTGTCGTCGGCCGGGAACACGGCCACGCCGTCAGCCGGCAGGCCCGCGATGACCGCGCCGTTTTCCTGCGCTACCGCTTCGACGGTGTGCATGAATTCCTGGTGCTCGCGCTGCGCATTGTTCACCAGGCCGATGGCCGGCGCCGCGATCGCGGTCAGGCGGCCGATTTCGCCGGGATGGTTCATGCCCAGTTCGACCACGGCGGCCTTGTGCGCTTCGGTCAGCCGCATCAGGGTCAGCGGGACGCCGATTTCATTATTCAGGTTGCCGCGGGTTGCGAGACGGCCTTCTTCGCCGTACGCCGCCGCGAGGATGGACGCGATCATTTCCTTGACCGTGGTCTTGCCGTTGCTGCCGGTGACGCCGATGACTGGGATGTCAAAACGGGTGCGCCAGAAGTTGGCGATCTGGCCCAGCGCGACGAGTGTATTCGGCACCACGATGGCTGGCAGCTTCAGTCCCGGCGGCAGCTGCTCGACGACGACCGCGCCCACGCCGCGGCTGGCGACCTGTTCGAGGAAGTCGTGGCCGTCGAAGTTCTCGCCGCGCAGCGCGACGAACAGCTCGCCGGCGCTAGCCGTGCGGCTGTCGGTGGTGACCGATTCGAAGGTCGCGTTCTGCGTCATGCGTGCGCCCGCGATCGACGGGACCATCAGTGCCAGTGAGCCGCGCATCAGTTTGTCCTCATCATGGTAACGCGCGCGGCGAAGGCCAGCGCGGCGTGGTCTGCATCGGAAAACGGCATCTTCTTGCCCTTGATTTCCTGGTACGGCTCGTGGCCTTTACCGGCAACCAGGATGACATCCTGCTTCGCGGCGTGCTTGACCGCCGAGAGGATCGCCGCAGCGCGGTCTTCGATCGCCTGGAAGGTCGATTCAGGGTGGTTCTTGTCCATGCCGCGAACGATCTGGTCGATGATCTCGCCCGGTTCTTCGCTGCGCGGATTGTCGCTGGTGACCAGCACGTGCTGCGCGATCTGCGAGATGGCGCCCATCTGCGGGCGCTTGCCCGGATCGCGGTCGCCGCCGCAGCCGAACACGCACCACAGCTGGCCGCCGCGCTCATCGGCCACCTGGCGCAGCGCCTGCAGGGTTTTCTCCAGTGCGTCTGGGGTGTGGGCGTAATCAATGACGACCATCGGCGCGTCCTGGCCACCGACCTGCTGCATGCGGCCCGGGGCCGGGGTCAGCGCTTCGAGCGCATCGACGCCGGCGCGGAGCTGAGTGCCTTTGGCCAGCAGCGCGCCGAGCACCGCCAGCGCATTGCTGATATTGAAGTGGCCGACCAGCTGGGTCTTGACGGTAGCGGCGCCGTACGGCGATTCAAGGTGGAAGTCGGTGCCCGCGTGGCGGCTGCGGAACTGCGACGCGCGCAGGATGGCGACGCCGTCGAGCTGCGGCTGGGCGACTGCGTCGCGCAGCGTGTAGCCGATCAGCGCGAGCGCATCGCCGAACTTGGCGCGCAGGTGCTCCACGAGGCGCAATCCGGCTGGGTCGTCCAGGTTAAGTACAGCGGTCTTCAGGTGAGGCCATTCAAACAATTTAATCTTGGCCGCTTCGTAGCTGGCCATGTCGCCGTGATAGTCGAGGTGGTCGCGCGTCAGGTTGGTGAACAACGCGACATCGAAATGCATGCCGGAGGTACGGCCCTGCTCCAAACCAATCGATGATACCTCGATCGCCAGCGAGGCAGCGCCCGCTTGGCGTACTTGCGCAAGCTTGCCTGCAAGCAGTACCGCGTCAGGCGTGGTGTAGCCGGTGACGTCGTATTCAGGTTCGCCGCGGCCGCTGAACAGGCCAACGCCGAGCGTGCCGATGACGGCGGTCGGGCTGCCCAGGCGCGACATGGCCTGGCCGAGCCAGACCGCGCACGACGTTTTGCCGTTGGTGCCGGTAACGCCGACGGTGAACATGCCCGCGTCCGGCATGCCGTAGAACGCATGGGCGATCTCGCCGGCGTGGCGTTTCAGGTGCTCGACGGCCAGGTGCGGCACATCGAGTGCGTTATCCCAGGCATAGTCGGTGGCTTCGAACAGCACGGCGGCTGCGCCCTGCTCGACGGCGGTCTTGATGTAGTCGCGGCCGTCGTTACCCTCGCCTTTGTAGGCGAAGAAAACGTCGCCCGCCTTGATGCGGCGCGAGTCGGATGCCAGCTGCGCGTTGGGCGCAGTGTCGCGGATCCACTGGCAGATGTCCTGGATGCTAACCGGGGTCACAGGCTGTCCTCCAGAGGGTTTTCAGGAATGATGATATCGGTGACGGTTGAATCGGGCGGCACGTTGGCGGCGCGCAGCGCGTTGGCGGCCAGCGCGGCAAATGTCGGCGCGGCGACCCAGCCGCCGGTGCGGTACACGCCGCTGACGTCGTCGAGCATGACGGCGATGATGAAGCGCGGGTTCGACATCGGCGCGATGCCGACAAACGAACCCACGTTGCGGTTGTTCGAATAGCGGCCGTTGATCAGCTTCTGCGCCGTACCGGTCTTGCCGCCGACACGGTAGCCTGGCACCTGCGCCTTCGACGCGGTGCCTTCAGGGCCGACCACGCTCTCGAGCATCATGCGCATCTGGCGCGCCGTCTTTGGCGAGATCACCTGCTGGCCGACCGGCTGCTCGGTGACCTTCTGGAACGACAGCGGGATGATGTCGCCGTCGCGCGCGAAGATCATGTACGAACGGGCCAGCTGCAGCAGCGATACCGAAATGCCGTGGCCGAAGGCCATGTTGGCCTGTTCGATCGGCTTCCACGATTTATACGGACGCACGCGGCCAGCCACGGCGCCAGGGAAGCCGAATTTAGGCTGCTGGCCGAAGCCCGACTTGGTGAAGATCTCCCACATCTCCTGCGGCGGAATCGGCAGCGCGATCTTGGCCATGCCGATGTTGGACGACTTCTGGATGATCTCGGCGACGCTGAGCGCGCCGTAGGTGTGCATGTCGCGGATGCGGCGGTCGCCGATGACCATGAAGCCCGGCGCGGTTTCGTACATGGTCTCTGGCGTTACGCGCCTGGTTTCCAGCGCCAGCGCCACCGTGAACGGCTTGAGCGTGGAGCCGGGCTCGAAGGTGTCGGTCACCACGCGGTTGCGCAACTGCTCGCCGGTCAGCTTGCGGCGGTCGTTCGGATTGTAGGTCGGGTAGTTGGCCAGCGCCAGCACTTCGCCGGTCTTCACGTCCAGCACCACGGCGGCGCCGGCCTTGGCGTTGAACTTCTCGACCGCTTCTTTAATGCTGGAGAAGGCGATGTACTGCAGCTTGCTGTCGACCGACAGGGTCAGGTCCTTGCCGTCGTGCGGCTGCTTCGACAGGCCGACGTCTTCGACGATGCGGCCCAGGCGGTCCTTGATCACGCGGCGGCTGCCGGTGGCGCCCTGCAGGGTCTTCTGCTGCGCCAGTTCCATGCTCTCCTGGCCGGCGTCTTCCACGTTGGTGAAGCCGACCACGTGGGTCATCACTTCGCCCTGCGGGTAGAAGCGCTTGTATTCCTTGCGCGTGTCGAGGCCGGCGATTGCGAGCTTGTCGATCTTCGCGATCACGTCCATTTCGACCTGGCGCTTCAGGTACACGAAAGTGCGGTCCGAATCGAGCTTCTTGCGCAGTTCGGCATCGCTCATCTCGAGCAGGCGCGCCAGTTCGGCCAGCTTTTCAGGCGGCGACTTGAGTACGTCTTCCGGGATCGCCCACACCGCCTTGACCGGCAGCGACGACGCCAGCACCTGGCCGTTGCGGTCCATGATCTTGCCGCGCGTGGCCGGCAGTTCGATGGTGCGCTCGTAGCGGCTCTTGCCCTGCTTTTGCAGGAACTCGTTGGACATCCCCTGCAGCCACAGGGCGCGCACGGCCAGCGCCGCAAATGCCGCGAACAGCACAAACAAGACGACGCGCGAACGCCAGGTCGGCAGGCTGACCGCCAGCACCGGGCTTTTCGAGAACGACACCCCTTTCGAGGCAGCGACCCGCGAGTTCACGCCGTTAGCGTTGCGCTTCATTTGTCGCCCTCCGTGAGGTACTGGGTACGTGCCGGCGACAACGGCGCCATGTTCAGTTCAGTGCGCGCGATCTCTTCGATGCGGGCGTTCTTGCCCAGGGTCGACTGGTCGAGCTGGAGCTGGGCCCAGTCGATGTCGAGCTGGCGCGACTGCTGCTGGAGTTTTTCCAGTTCGATGAACAGGTTGCGCGCCTTGTACTGCGAGTTCACCAGCGCCAGCGCGCAGCTCACCAGCAGCGCGGCGAGGACCAGGTTGATCTTGAAGCTCATGCGGCAGCTCCGGCGAACGGCAGGCGTTCGGCCACGCGCAGGACCGCGGAGCGCGAACGCGGGTTGTCCTTCACCTCGGCCTCGGAAGGCTTGATCTTGGCGACCAGCTTCATCAACGGCTGCGGCAGGTCGACGGCGCGGATCGGCAGGCGGCGGTCCGGCTGCTCGACCTTGGCTTTACTGGCCAGGAACTGCTTGACCATGCGGTCTTCCAGCGAATGGAAGCTGATGATCGACAGGCGCGCGCCGGGCGCGAGCAGCGCGTACGCTTCGCCTAAGCCTGTCTCGAGATCTTCAAGCTCTTTATTGACGAAAATCCGGATAGCCTGAAAGGTACGGGTGGCCGGATCCTTGCCCTTTTCGCGGGTCTTGACCGCGTTTGCCACGATACCGGCAAGCTGTCGTGTGGTTGAAATTGGTTCGACTGCCCGGCTAGCAACAATCGCCTTTGCAATCTGAAAAGCAAACCGTTCTTCCCCATAATCGCGCACTACCTTTTCCAGTTGTTGTTCGGTTGCCGTTGCCAGCCACTCGGCCGCCGAGACGCCGCGCGTGGTATCCATGCGCATGTCGAGCGGACCGTCTTTTTGAAAGCTGAAGCCGCGCGCGGCGTCGTCGACCTGCGGCGAAGAGATGCCCAGGTCGAGCAGGATGCCGTCCACGTGGTGCACGCCGCGCTCCTGCAGCGCGCTCTTCATGGTGGCGAAGCTGTCGTGCACGATCTCGAAACGGGGGTCGTTGATCTGGTTGGCGGTGGCGATGGCCTGCAGGTCCTTGTCGAAGCCGAACAGGCGGCCCTTCGGCCCCAGCTTCGACAGGATCAGGCGGCTGTGGCCGCCGCGGCCGAAGGTGCCATCTATATAGATACCGTCGGCGCGCGCGCCTTCGATGTTAAGCGCATCTACCGCTTCATTGAGCAGCACCGTCCGGTGCTGGAACTCAGGCGCCGCCACTGTGGTCATTCGCTGGCGCCTTTTAGAAGGAGAAATTGGAAAGGACGTCGGGCATGCCGCCGGCAACAGCTTCCTGCTCGCTTTCGGCCAGCTTGGCGGCGTCCCAGATCTCGAAATGGGTGCCCATGCCGAGCAGCATCACGTCGCGCGTCAAGCCGACGGCCTGGCGCAGTTCCGGCGAAATCAGGATGCGGCCTGCCGAATCCATCTCGACATCGCAGGCATTACCAAGGAAAATCCGCTGCCACGCGCGCGCGGACATGGGCCAGGCGGCGATCTGGTCGCGATGCGATTCCCAGACCGGGCGCGGGAAGAACAGCAGGCAGCCGTGCGGGTGCTTGGTAAGCGTGAGCCGTCCTTCGCACTGAACCGCGAGTGCGTCACGATGCTTGGCCGGAATTGACATCCTGCCTTTCGCATCGAGGTTGATTGCGGACGCACCTTGAAACACGTTTTAGCCTGGTTCTGGATTGATTTTATGTAACTGCTGTTTTAGTTCGGGAAGCTTCTTTGTCTCCCACAAAACTACACTTTTTCACACTGTTGCCCACTTTAGAGTAAGCATTGAAGTGGGTCAAGCGGTTTCCGTATCGAAAATCGGAATTTTTCTAATGAAGTCAATGACTTAGCGCACTTCGTTGAAGCGGCATCGCGAGAAAATGTGTCATAAAACAGGCACTTAGAAAAGACATTGAATGTGCTACTTCATCTGTACGGTGGCGATTTCCGCCTGATTGAGCTAAAACAAAATCAATACCAGCTTACTTTTTAGCAACAACTTTGGTTACAAGTGAAATTGCAGAAACCAAGTAGTAGAGTTAGGATAAAGGCGCAGGTGCAAGGCAAACCAAGCGTCAGGAGAATGTCATGAACATCACCCTAGCCCGTACCCGCGCCGTGTACGACCTGAGTGAAGTGCAAGGCGCCCTCGACCGCAGCAAGGGCCGCTCGCCGGAGCTCGAAGCGTTCTACGAACGCATGCTCGACAACGGCGCCGAGCGCTTTGTCACCACGCCCTCCTCCACCGACGCGCTCGCTCCCCTGATGGACGAATGCCCCAACTTCGACGAAGTGGTGGCTGACCTGCGCCGCTACGTGGCGCTGGCCAATGCAGGCGACGGCGGAATCAATGTGATGCCGATCCTGCTGCTGGGCGACCCCGGGGTGGGAAAAACCCACTTTGCCAAGCGGCTGGCCAGGGCGATGGCAACCGAGTGTGAACTGATCAGCATGAACGCCTTGTCGGCCGGCTTTGTTATTACAGGCAGTTCGGCCAGCTGGAAAGGCGCCAAGTGCGGCAAGGTGGCCGAGCGTTTGGTCCGTGGTCAATATGCCAACCCGGTAGTGGTGCTCGATGAGGTGGAAAAAGCAAGCGGCTCGACCCAGTCCGATCCGCTGGCGGCACTGTACCAGTTATTGGAGCCGGAGACCTCGCGCGCGTTCCGCGACGAGTTCATCGATGTGGAAATCGATGCGAGCCAGATTTTTTGGGTGCTGACCGCGAACAGCACCGATGGAATACCAGCGCCGCTGCTCAACCGGATGGCCGTGTACGACGTGCCGGCGCCAACGCCGGAGCAGGCCGCCGGGATCGCGCAGCGGATTTATGCGGGGCTGGTGGCCGAGCTGAAGCTGGTGAAGTTTGCGCCGGAGCTGTCGTCCGCAGTGCTCGACAAGCTGGCCGGGGTGTCGCCGAGGGACATGCGCAAGACTTTATTAGATGGGCTGGGATACGCGGCGGCGGATGGGCGCGATGAGGTGAGCGGCCAGGATATTCGTTTGAAGACGACGCCGGCGAAATCGCGGATCGGGTTTTGATTATTCGCTCGAAGTCCCCCACGCGAAATCGCAATCGCCAGTCGGCGGTTTCGATTAGTACTTTGAGAGGGCAGCTTTGGGCTGCGCCAATGGGACCGGCCGACATACACTCTACGACTTTGCATTGCCTCACCTGTTATGCTGATCCAACGGACGGGTTCGGGCCAGGAGCGGTCCAAGTTACAATGCTTTTCGTTGTTCATTCCTCAAAGCATTCATGCCCTCCTTCCACCCTGTTCGCTTCTTCGCCATATTGATGTGCATGTCCGCCGCCTTGACGCTATCGTCAGCGCGGGCGCAGGACCGGCAGCCCAAGCCGTCGACCGGGAGCCTGGAGCGCATCGAACTTCCCTCGCGCCATATTGAAAATCGACCGGTGGACGTGTGGCTGCCGACCGACTACGTGGAGCGCGTCCGTCGAGGCGAGCGGTTTCAGGTGCTCTACATGCATGATGGCCAAATGTTGTTCGACCCAACCACGACCTGGAACAAACAGGCCTGGCACGTCGATATAACGCTCGACAGATTGATGCGCAATGGGCAGATTGCCCCAACGATCGTCGTCGCCATCTGGAATCGGGACAAATTCCGCGCCTCGGAATACTTTCCAAAAAAAGTACTGGAGCGCCTGGCTCCTAAGCAACGCAGATTCATGCTCGACACCTACATGGAACGAAAGGCGCAATCGGACAACTATCTGCGCTTTCTCGTCGACGAACTCAAGCCGGTGATCGACAGCCGTTATGCGACCCGGCGAGGGCGCGAGTCGACATTCGTCATGGGTTCGAGCCGGGGCGCCGTTCTTTCGGTCTATGCCATGAGCGAATACCCGCGCGTGTTTGGCGGTGCAGCCGGGCTGTCCGTTCACTGGATCGGCAAGTTCGAACGGAATGCCGCCATCCCCATGGCCACCTTCGCCTACCTGAGCGAGCATCTGCCGGATCCGGCCGGACGCCGCCTCTATCTGGACCGCGGCACCGAGACCCTGGATGCGATGTACGGTCCCAGCTTCGATTTCGGCGCTGAAGTCATCCGTGAACGTGGCTACACGGACGCCAATTACATGCACCGGGTTTTCCCCGGCACCGATCACAGCGAGAGGGCCTGGTCTGAACGCCTGGAGATTCCGCTGCTCTTTCTGCTCGCCAAGCGAGGTCCTTGACTGTGCATGGACGGGATGTGCGTCTGATCGACAGCGGTCATGCTCCGTGTGACGGGAACCCGGCCCAAAGGCGGTCGCTAGAACACGTCTGCAATCGGCCAAACGCGGACATAGCTGCAACTGCAAGCGCTGATGGCGTTGAGGGAAAAAGTACATTTCAGCCCGCTATTTCTGCAATTCATCGCATTGCTTCGAGGATCCGCTTGCCGAGGCGTTATTGTCGAAAAAATGCAGCAAGAACTCGCGCCTGCGAATGTCTCATCAATTGAGTCGAGGTACAGGTCTACCGTGCAGTCAACGTCTCGACACACAATCTCGCTCCTCAAAGAGGGTTCTAAAGCAAGTTCACAATATTTGAAAGCGATCAGAGCAATGCAAAAGCGAAATGGACGTTGGCCACTACAACTGGGTGGCGTCGTAATATTAGGGGCTGCCGTTCTTCATGTGGGAGCAGTTTTCTCAGGTCCAGGCTTGATAGCGGCATTGGGAGCGCCTCCAAACATTGTTGAGTCAGCAATGCAGGGGACCTGGGTTGCTCCAGTAGTAATCTCCAGTATTGCGATGCTTCTCTTCCTCGTTGGGTTTGCTGCGTTATCTACAGCAGGTAACATTCGATCCTTACCCTTATCCCGGCCTTTGCTCTACGCCACATCGGCGGTTTTCATGCTTCGAGCAGCGGCCTTGCCAGTCATTCTCGCGGTCGTTCCAACAGCCCCAGCACAGGTAAGCCTATTCGAGGTAATGACATCGATTCTGTGCTTCGTGCTGGGCGGGTTGTTCTGGGTCGGCTTGCGGCGCACTAGGGGACAGGCCAGCATTGTTGGATCCTGAGCAAGTCTGCGGACGTCCGCTGTGGGTTGATTCCGGTCCTTTGGCAACCGCCAGCAGTCGCCCAGGAATCGACATTTAATGCCTCAGACGATTCGTTCGTTCGTCAGCGGGTGATCTCGATTTAGATGTACTACCATTCGCGAAGCGAATGTCCGAGTTTTCGCAATCCACCCGCATCTCGGCAAGTGAAATAATTTGCGGATTTTTCTGCGGTGATGGCAGGTAAGATGAAGCAACTGATTGCCAGGTTATTCGAAGAGAAGAATGGCCAAGTTCAAGCTCATCGCCACTGCCCTGTTCGGCGCATGCTCCATGGTCTCCGCCCAAGATGTACTGCTGATTGGCCGCGTCCAGCGGGTCATTCTGCAACCATCAGGAACCGAGAATTGCCCGCCGCCCTGCCCTGCCAAAGCGAATGTTCGCCCCGACGGTACACAAACCGTTTGCGTATCGAACCAGGGCGGTTGCCAGACAATGGAAGTCAAGGTCGACCATATCTATCGTGGTGAGGCGGGCGCCGGGGCGCGGCATTTCAAGTCGGGCATCGGCGAATACGGTCCAAGTTTTCCGGTAACCGAAAAGCCGATCCTGGTGAGCGAAGAAGCTGGCATAGTGTCCTGGTCGCCCGTGATAGAAAAGGATGGAAGGATTTTTATCGATCCAAAACGCCTGCGCAGTATCGGGGGCATTCCAACTTCGGCGAAGGACGATGGCCAACTAGTAGAGCTGCACGGGGTCCTCGCGCGCACCGGCACTGGCCGCCGACTCAACTAAGCCCACCCCTTGGACCTTCCCACCGCCTCATCCCATCGCCCCATCAACCCGCGCCGCTCATCGTCGCCGATCGACGGCTCGAACCTGCGCTCGGCCTGCCACTGCGCCGCAATCTCCTCCTGCGACTCCCAGAACCCCACCGCCAGCCCGGCCAGGTACGCAGCGCCCAGCGCAGTGGTCTCGGTCACCTTCGGCCTGACCACCGGAACGCCCAGCAAATCGGCCTGGAACTGCATCAGCAAGTCATTGCGCGCAGCCCCACCGTCGGCCCGCACTTCGGCCACAGGCACCGACGCATCCTTGCACATCGCCGCCAGCAGCTCCGCGCTCTGGTACGCAATCGCCTCCACTGCCGCGCGCGCGATGTGGCCCTTGTTGGTCCCGCGCGTCATGCCGACCAGCGTGCCGCGCGCGTACGGGTCCCAGTGGGGCGCGCCAAGACCGGCAAACGCAGGCACCATGAATACGCCGCCGTTATCAGGCACGCTTGACGCCAGCGCCTCTACTTCGTGCGACTCGCGAATGATGCCCAGCCCGTCGCGCAGCCACTGCACCGTCGCGCCTCCCATGAACACGCTGCCTTCGATCAGGTAGTCCGTTGTCCCGCCGACGCTCCAGCCCACCGTCGACAGCAACCGGTTGTGCGACACCGCCGGGCGCCGCCCCGCGTGCATCAGCATGAAGCACCCGGTGCCGTAGGTGTTCTTGACCATCCCTGGACGATGGCATGCCTGTCCGAAGATGGCGGCCTGCTGGTCGCCCGCGATACCCGCTATCGGAACCGGGCCGCCAAACCACTCGCTCGACGCAGCCCCGATCTCGCCCGCGCTTTCGACGACTTCAGGCAGCATCGAATCGGGAATGCCGAACAGGTCCAGCAGTTCATGGTCCCACCGCATCTCGTGGATATTAAACAGCATCGTGCGCGACGCGTTGCTCACATCCGTGACATGGCGCCCGCATAGTTTGAATACCAGCCAGCTATCGACGGTGCCGAACGCCAGCTGGCCACGCCCGGCGCGCGCGCGGACTCCCGGCACGTGCTCCAGCAGCCACGCCAGTTTGCTGGCCGAGAAATAGGCGTCAAGTTCAAGCCCGGTGCGCTGGCTGATGCGTTCGGCCAGCCCTTCGGCGCGCAGGCGGTCGCATTCGCCCGCCGTGCGCCGGTCCTGCCACACGATGGCGTTGGCCACCGGCTCGCCCGTCGCGCGGTCCCAGACCACGGTGGTCTCGCGCTGGTTGGCGATGCCGATTGCGGCAACCTGCGCATGCGTGACATGACTGGCGCGCAGCACCTCGCGCGCCACTTTCAACTGGCTGTTCCAGATATCGCGCGGGTCGTGTTCGACCCATCCGGGCTGGGGAAAATGCTGGGGGTATTCCTGCTGCGCGGCGCCGCGGATGCGGCCTTCGCGGTCGAACAGGATGGCGCGGGAACTGGTGGTGCCCTGGTCGAGGGCGAGGATGTATTGAGTCATCGATCAGGTCCCCCGGCGCGTGGCCCGCGGGTGTGCCGGGGCCGGAATATAAGTGTAAAGCAGGCCGATAGGCCGGATTCTGTATACGGCGAACGCCCTTGCGAACGTTCGCTATGACAGCCATTCCTCTAGGCGCCGAATTACTCCGGCGCTCAAGCTTCCTACCCGCACGCTCCGCGAGCAACATCAACGCGTGCCTATTTGGAATTGCTCCAGGTGGAGGTTACCGCGTTTCACCGTAACTTAATACGCTCGTCTCTGTGGCCCTATTCCTCGCCTTATACCCCCGCTTGCGCGGGAAGCTTTCAGCGGACGGCCGTTAACCGTCACCCTGCTCTGTGGAGTCCGGACCTTCCTCCCGCCGACGCATTACACGCCAGCCAGCGGCTGCCTTGGCCTGCTTCACGGGGCGTATTGTAACAGGTGCAGGCGGGGCCCTTGCGCGCTGGCCGGGCTTCCCGGCGCCAACTTTTTCTGCCACACTCATCCATTAAATTCATTATCAATTTTGCCCCCAGAAGGGAATAAACATGTCTGTACACGCTACGGCAGCAAAGGCCGGCTGGCTGGCGCGCGCGCTCAATGCCATTGAAGTGGTTGGAAACAAGCTGCCGGACCCCGCCGTCCTGTTCGCCATGTTGATGGCCGTTGTCTGGCTTGTATCCTGGGCCTTGTCTGGCGTTAGCTTCAACGAAATCGACCCGCGGTCGGGCCAGGCCATTGAAATCAAAAACCTTCTGGCGCCCGTTGCGCTGACCGATTTTATCGCCAAACTCGTCAATACATTCGTCACCTTCCCGCCCTTGGGCGTGGTGCTGGTGGCCATGCTCGGCCTGGGCGTGGCCGAATACACGGGCTTCATCAATGCCGGTTTGCGCTCGATCCTGGCGGTCACGCCCAAATTCCTGCTGACCCCGGTACTGGTCGCCGTTGGCGTACTGAGCCATGTCGCGGTCGACGCCGGCTACGTGCTGGTCATCCCGCTGGGCGCGGTAATTTTCTACGCGGCGGGGCGTCATCCGCTGGCTGGCATCGCCGCCGCTTTCGCAGGCGTGTCGGGCGGCTTTTCGGCTACCTTCTTCGTGCCGTCCAGCCTCGATCCGCTGCTGGCAGGCCTGACCCAGGTCGCTGCCCGCCTGTCATCCGATCCGGCTGCCGCCAACATCGTCATCAATCCCCTCAATAACTTCTTCTTCACGACCGCCTCCACCTTCCTGGTCGTCCTCATCGGATGGGTCCTGACCGACAAGTTCATCGAGCCGCGCCTGAAAGCCACCGCGGTCGATGGCGACCCTGCCGACCTGCCGAAGATGGACGCCTTGCAGGCCAGCGAGCGCAAAGGCCTGCGCTGGGCCACTGTCGCAATGCTTGCCAGCCTGGCCCTGCTGGTGTTGTCGGTCCTGCCTGAAACCTCGGCATGGCGCTCCCCAACCAACGGCCAGCTGACGCATTCGTCCGCGCCGCTGATGCAGTCCATCGTCGCGATCATCTTCATCTTCTTCCTGATCCCTGGCGTCGTCTATGGCTATGTGGCCGGCACCGTGAGCAACCATCGCGACATCGTCAAGGGCATGAGCCAGGCGATGAGCGGGATGGGGTACTACATTGTGATGGCGTTCTTCTGCGCGCAGTTCATCTATGCGTTTGGCCAGTCGAACCTCGGCGCGCTGATGGCGATCAAAGGCGCGATATGGCTCAAGGAGATGTCCTTCCCGATGGGGTTCACACTGGTCGGCATCGTGCTGCTGACGAGCTCAGTAAACCTGCTGGTCGGCTCGGCCTCGGCCAAATGGGCCCTGATCGGGGCGGTCATGGTGCCGATGCTGATGGAGCTTGGCGTCTCGCCCGACCTGACCCAGGCGGCTTACCGGGTGGGCGACTCGTCGACCAATATCATTACCCCGCTGTTGCCCTACTTCCCGCTGATCGTCGTGTTCTGCCGCAAATACGTGAAATCGACCGGCATCGGCACCCTGATCGCGCTGATGCTGCCGTATTCAATCGCCATGCTGGTGCTGTGGACTTCCTTCCTGCTCGGATTCTGGGCGTTCGATATCCCACTGGGTATCGGCTCAACCTATACCTATCCAGCGGCGGGCTGAGGATAAAGGATGCGTCATGGCGGCTGATTCTTAAATTTGGTGTCGTTATTTCAAAAGCCCGGCCGCCAGCGGCTCGCATAGAATGAGGCATACCTAAACTAAGAGGCATGACACATGACGCATCCTTCCCGTACCGGCGGCCAGATCCTGGTCGACGCGCTCAAGATCCATGGCGTGGACACCGCCTTCGGCGTGCCCGGCGAGAGCTATCTCGACGTGCTCGACGCACTGCATGATTCAAGCATCCGCTTCATCATCAACCGCCAGGAAGGCGGCGCCGCGTTCATGGCCGAGGCCTACGGGAAGATGACCGGCCAGCCCGGCATCTGTTTCGTCACCCGCGGGCCTGGCGCCACCAATGCGTCGATCGGCGTGCACACCGCCTACCAGGACTCGACCCCGATGATCCTGTTCATCGGCCAGGTCGGCGGTGATTTCATGGACCGCGAGGCGTTCCAGGAAATCGACTACCGCCGCATGTACGGCCAGATGGCCAAATGGGTCACCCAGATCGACCGCGCCGACCGCATCCCTGAATACATCGCGCGCGCCTTCCAGGTGGCCACCAGCGGCCGCCCGGGTCCGGTGGTGCTGGCCCTGCCCGAAGACATGCTGATCGAGACCGCCACCGTGGCCGATACCCGCCGCTACCAGCCGGTGCAGGCCTCGCCTTCCGCAGCGCAAATCGACACCTTGCGCGGCATGCTGGCTGAAGCGAAGCGCCCGGTGGTGCTGCTTGGCGGCGGCACCTGGAACGCCCAGGCCTGCGCCGACCTGCGCAGCTTCGCCGAAGCGAACGCGCTGCCGGTGGGCTGCACCTTCCGCTTCCAGGACCTGCTCGACAACGCGCACCCTAACTACATCGGCGACGTCGGCATCGGCATCAATCCAAAACTGGCCGCCCGCGTCAAAAACGCCGACCTGGTCATCGCCATCGGCCCGCGCCTTGGCGAGATGACGACCGGCGGCTACACACTGCTGTCGTCACCGGTGCCGCAGCAAAAGCTGGTGCACTTCCATTGCGACGCCGAGGAGCTGGGCAGCGTATTCCAGGCCGACCTGATGATCAACAGCGGCGCGCCGCAGGCCTGCGCGATGCTGGCCGCGATGGCGCCGGTCGATTCGAGCGCGTGGAGCGCCAGCGTGGCGGAGGCAAAGGCAGAACTGGCCGCATACCAGGAGCAGCCGCCGGTCTTCAAGGACGGCAAGGCGCCGCTCGACCTGTGGCAGGTGGTGCAGGACCTGATGAAGGCGGTCCCGCATGACACGTTCATCACCAACGGCGCCGGCAACTACGCGTCGTGGGCGCACCGCTTCTACCGCTACGGCGGCATGCGCACCCAGCTGGCGCCGACCAACGGCGCCATGGGCTACGGCGTGCCGTCCGGCGTCGCCGCCAAGATCGTCAACCCGGAACGCACCGTGGTCACCTTCGCTGGCGATGGCGAATTCATGATGAACGGGCAGGAACTGGCGACCGCAGTGCAGTACAAGGCGGGTGTGGTGATCATCGTGTTTAACAACGGGATGTTCGGCACGATCCGCATGCACCAGGAGCGCGACTATCCGGGCCGCGTGTCAGGCACCGAGCTGCACAACCCGGATTTCGCGGCGCTGGCGCGCGCCTACGGCGCCCACGGCGAGCAGGTCGACACGACGGAAGCCTTCGGCCCGGCACTGGCGCGCGCACTGGAACACACGCGTGCGACCCAGCTGCCTGCGCTGATCGAGTTACGCTACGACGGCAACCTGATCACGCCGAATGCAACGCTCGAGACCATCCGCCAGACCGCGCAGGCCTCGAAAGCGGCGACATAAGGACGTTTTGGAAAGCTGGCGGAACAGGCTTATTTAAGCCCGAGTTCCGCCGGCATTGGAATTGGCGCGTCGAATGCGCTGACCAGTTCGCCGGACGTTGCCAGCAGTGCGATCAGGGCGATGAACAGGCCGCAAACGATATACCTGGCAGCCACGGCGCCGAACGATTGCACTTTTTGAAGTGCAAGTTGCGCTTGCAAATGATCGTTTTCTTTCACAGTCTCTCCAGGCTGTTGCCGTATGCTAAGTGATTGTTATTAAAGGACATCCCTGACCAGAATCTTAGCGGATCGAAGGCAAACTGTCACAGCAGTGGCCCTAATATTTTTCTATCGTGCGGCAGAGCGTTTTAGCATTTTCATGAAAGCGCCCAGTAAAGGTATCTTTTCGTACAGCTCTTCGGCCGCGTCCCAGTAGTCACGGTGCACTTTCACGGCGCCGGCGTCGTCGAAAACAAGATGGCTGGCGCCGCGGATGCACTGCAATTCCGGGTTGTAGCGCTTCATGCGGAAGCGAAACTCCCAGGTGACGAAGGCATCCTTGCCCTGTTGGATTCCGGTGACAACCACAAAACGTGGGTCATTAACCTGGTGAAACATGTGGGAGAAAATGCGCCCGATGGCCGCATGCCCCTGCACCTCATTGAACGGGTCCTTGAAATGCGCATCGGGCGCATACACGGCGGCCAGCCGCGCCTCGAGGGTCGCGGGTTCGATGGTTTCGTAAAACCGCACCAGCCGTTCGAGTTCGGGCGAGCGGCTCATAGTCCCGTCACCTTGTGGACCAGCCAGAAGTACAGGCGGTATGGCAGCAAGCGCGCCAGGCGCAGCGAATTGGTGAACCGCCGCGGAAAGTGGATGTGGAACTCTCCCTTTTCCAGGCCGTCGACCAGCGCCAGCGCCGCGTCGGCGGGCGTCATCAGCGCGGGCATCGGGAAATCGTTATTTGCCGTGAGCGGCGTGTCGACGAAGCCCGGATTGATCTGGTACACGGCGATGCCGCGCGGGCGCAGGTCGAGGTAGAGCGACTCCGAAAGGTTGATCAGCGCCGCTTTGGTCAGTCCGTACACCAGCGCCTTCGGCAGCCCGCCGTAACCGGCCACCGAGGCGACGATCCCGATGCCGCCGTACCCTTGCCGCAGCAGCTGCGGCAGCACCACGTCGATGCAGTTGAACGCGCCGCGCAGGTTGAGGTCCACCAGCGCATTGGCCGCGTCGAGGTCAAAGGCATCGGCGCGCATCTCGTTGTAGCCGCCGGCGACCAGCAGCACCAGGTCGATGCCGCCCCACTCCCTGACGATCCGCTCGCTGGCGGCCATCACGCTCTCATGGTCGGTGACGTCCAGCGGCGCGGCGATCGCACGCATCATGTCGGCGGCGGCAGCCTGCAGCTTGCCGCCGCTGCGCGCCGACAGGGCTACCGTGGCGCCCAGCGCATGCAGCAGGTCCGCAGTGGCTTGGCCGATGCCGGTCGACGCCCCGATCACCCAGACCCGCTTGCCCTGCCAGTGTTCGATGCGCGGGTTCACGGCGACCGCTTGGTGAACGATAACGTGACGTTGCCCAGGTCGACACCGAGCTTGCTCATCGCCGTCCGGTTGAGCATGACCTTGTCGTCGATCAGGAACATCCAGTCGTCCATGTTGACGTCGATGACCCGTTCGCCAACCGGCAGCGACAGCACGTAGCGCCAGCGCAGCGAGTTACCCGAGACGATGCCTTCGGCGGTGCCGACGACGTCGGGCGCGGTTGCGGTAAAGGTCGCGGGCCCCGTTTTTTGCAAGGTCCACACGCGCTTCTGGCGCGTGCCGTCGGAGTAGACGAAGTCTTCATCCAGGGTGCCCACATCGCCGTTCCAGCTGCAGCGCATCACGACCACGAAGCGCTTGACCACCTTGCCGAAGCGGTCCTGGAACATGCCGTGCGCGTCGAGCGTGCCGTTGAAGTAGGACTGCACATCCAACACCGGCTTTTCGCTGGCGTACTGCGAAGGCTTGGGCGCGGTACAGGCAGTGAGTGTGACGGCCGCAGCGGCCGCGATCAATACAGTTGAGATTCTCATAGCGGTTTCCTTTTTGGTTGTTCAGCAATCGCGTAAAGGGGCGCGCCACAGCATTGCGGCGGCCAGCAGTTTCAGGACGCATGGAAGAAGCGCGTAGGCGCCAGCGAGCGCGCCGGTGCCAGCGGTGCCGCCGGGTACATAGCCCAGCCAGTCGAGCAAGGGCAGCGAGATGCCCGCCGCCAGTGCCAATGTGATTTGAACGCCCCAGTTCCAGATGCCGAAATAGGCTGCTTCGCGCTGGCCTGCGTCGCCTTCGCTGGCGATCACGCCGGCCAGCAGCGCGGGCGGCAGCGCCAGGTCGGCGCCCAGCGCAAAGCCAGACAGCAGGCAGATCGCGCCAAAGGCGAGCGCATCGCCCTCGCCCAGCCCGAACGCCCATATGAACACCAGCGCCGAGACCAGCATGCCGCCAGCCCATGCGCGCGCTTCCCCTACCCGGCGCGCGGCAGCCACCCACGGCGCGACCGAGCACGCCGCGGCGACGAAGTAAAGGCTCAGGAACAAGCCCGCCATCGGCGCCAGGCGCAGCCGGTCGGAGGCGAAAAACAGGAACAGGGTGGCGGGGATCGCCGATGCCACCCCGTTGACGAGCAGGACGGCAAACAGCGCACGAAAGCGCCGGTTGGCGAACGGCGCGGCCATTCCCTGCAAGCCCGTGGCGCTGGCAGCGGGCGCCATCGCGGGACGCGGCGCCCTTGCCAACAGCAGCAGCGCCGCGCCTCCCAGCGCCAGCGCGAACGACACCGACAGGGCCACATATCCGGCGGCGCTGGTAACCGCCGCTGCCAGCACCACGCCCGCCAGCGCGAACGCTTCGCGCACCCCGGTCACGCGCGCGCGTTCGCTCGGGGCCTGGGTCAGCGCCGCGCCCCAGCTCTGGTGGGCGATGGTCACCAGCCCGAAGCCCAGATAGGCCAGCATCAGCGTACCGAGGAACCATGCCAGCGCTGCCGCGCCTTCCAGCACGGGAGGATGGAACAGCGCCACGAATCCGGCCAGCAGCACCGGCGATCCGCCAGCGACGTAGCGCGCAAAGCCGCCGCGCCCGCGCTCGATCCACCAACCAAGCAGCGGGTCGAGGAAGGCTGCCCCGACGCGCGCGGCCAGCAGCGCGGCGCCGATCAGTGTCAGCGACAAGCCTGAATGTTCGGCGTAAAACTTCGGAAGATAAACGTAGATGGGCAGCGCGACCATCGCCAGCGGCAGGCCGAGCAGGCCGTAGGACACCAGCTGGGGCATGGCCAGGTGTGTCATCGCCGCGCCGCTTCCCGCAAAAGCGCTTCGCGCAGGCGCGGCGCGGTGGTGCGGGGGCCGAGCCAGATGCCGGCAAAGGCCTGCGCAAACCCCGGCTCAGCGATGGTGCCGAGCACGGAAGCGCCAAGGTGGAAGCGCACCGCGCCGCCGGGCAGGAACACCCCGGTGATCCTGCTGCCTTCCTTCACGTCCGGGAAAACGGCGCGCATTTGCTCCAGCCACAGCGCGCGCTGGGCTGCGGTGCCGCCGCCGGTTTTTTCCATCTGGTCGGCGCTGGCTTCGGCGATCCGCGCGCCGCTCAGGGCGCGCGCGTAATGCAGTTCAAGCGCAAACGGCGCACCTGGCGCATAACCGGCTTCCCCGACCCACAAGCTGGCATCGTAGATCTTCATGCCGAACCAGGTGAAGGTACCCTGTCCCGCCATCCGCGCGCCTGGCAGGTCAGGCGCGACCTGCGGCATGGCCGCAAGGGCGGCGCCGCCGGCGAGCAAGCCCGCCAACAGTGCGAGCAGCAGGCGGCGCGCCATCAGGGCTTCTCCAACGTGAAGTGCACGACATTGGTATTGCCCGCCCTGAACGCGGCCTCGCAGTAGGCCAGGTAGAAGTCCCAAGTGCGGATGAAGCGCTCGTCGAAACCCTGGTCGCGCACCGCGTCAAGCCTGGCGTGGAAGGCGGTGCGCCAGGCCGCGAGGGTATCGGCGTAGTCGATGCCGAATGCGAATTGGCGCGTGACGACAAGGCCGCTGTCCTCCGCCATGCGGGTAAACACCTGCGGCGACGGCAGCATCCCGCCGGGGAACACGTACTGCTGGATGAAGTCGGTCCCCTTGCGGTAGCGGTCAAACAGCTCGTCGGCGATGACGATGGTCTGCACGCACGCGCGCCCGCCTGGCTTGAGGTTGCGCTTGATGCACTCGAAGTAGCTCGGCCAGTAGGCCTCGCCCACCGCTTCGAACATCTCGATCGAGGCGATGGCGTCGTACTGGCCGTCGCTGTCGCGGTAGTCGCACAGCTGCAGGTCGGCCAGGTGCGCCAGGCCGGCGCCTTGCAGCCGTTGGGTGGCGTAGGCGAGCTGCTGCTCCGACAGGGTCAGCCCGGTGACATGGGCGCCCGCTTCGCGCGCGGCGGCCTCGGCGAATCCGCCCCAGCCGCAGCCGATTTCCAGCACCCGCTGGCCGGGCCGCAGGCGCAGCTGGCCAAGCACGGCGCGGTACTTTTCGGCCTGGGCGAGCGCCAGGTCGGCGCCGCTGGCCGCGGTGAAGCGCGCGCTCGAGTAGGTCATCGACGGATCGAGCCACAGCTTGTAGAAGTCGTTGCCGATGTCGTAGTGGGCGTGGATGTTCTTGCGGCTGCCTGCGCGGCTGTTCCGGTTAAGCAGGTGGCGCACGCGGTAGGCCAGCCTTCCCCACCAGCTGCCGTACAGCGCCGACTCGACCTGGGCCCGGTTGTTCGCCAGCAGTTCGAGCAGGCCAGGCAGGCTGCTGGTGTGCCAGTCGCCCGCGATGTACGACTCGGCAAAGCCAATATCACCGGAGCGCAGGGCCGCCGCGAATACCTTCCAGTTGTGCAGTTCGAGCGTGACCGGCACGCCGCCCGCGCCAAACACAAGGTGCTCGCCAGCCGGCGTGCGCAGGTGCAGCGTGCCGTGCTGGATTTTGCTTAGCAGGCGCAGGGCCACGCGGCCAGAAGATGGAATGGACTGCTTGCGCGCACGCGCTGGCAGGGGGACCGCGGCTGCGGACGGCATCAGATCGGAACTCATCGGCTTACCTTCTGTTCAGGTGGAGCGGGTTTGGAATAAAACGGCACGCGGCGCAGCCACAGGCGCAGGGCCTGCAGGTGGATGCGCGCGACGACGCCAAAGGTCATCAGGGGAAAAGCGAAGAACGCGCGCGCCGCGCCGGCGTCGGACAGGCGCACCGCCAACCCGGACAGGCTGGTTTGCAGCAGCAGGCCGTCGGCATCGTCGTAATCGATGCAGGCCAGGGTGTGCTCGGACTGGCCGCGCCGCGCACGCATGAAGCGGAAGCGGTAGCCGCCTTCGACACGGCAGAACGGCGATACGTGGAACACCTTGCGGGCCCTCAGCTCGCTGCCATTGGCGATGGCGGCGCCAGTGTCGAGCAGGTAGAAATGGCGTTCGCCGAAGGTATTGCGCACGTCGCACAGCACGGCGCGCAGGGCGCCGTCGGCGCGGTGGCAGAACCAGAACGAGACGGGATTGAAGGCATACCCGAGCACGCGCGGCATCGCCTGCAGCCAGATCTCGCCGTCGGCGTCGTGCACGCCCTCGGCGGCTAGCAGCGCGTCGATCCATTCCACCAGGGGGCGCTTGCCGTCGCCATGGTCGGCGTCGACAAACGACAGCAGGTTGAAGCGGTTGCGCGACGCCAGCCTGCAGCCGAAGCCGCGGCTGCCCATCGCGCGCAGCGGCAGGCGCAGGTAGTAGCTGCCGTAGGCGAACGCATTCTCGCGCGGCCGCAAGCGGCGGTGCCGGACCTGGCCGAAGCACAGCTGCGGCGATGTTGCGTCAGGCGACTGCATCGCCCTGCCCTGCGAGGCGCGCCGACAGCGCGGCTGCCACCGACAGCCCGGACGCCAGCCCGTCTTCATGGAAGCCGTAGCCGGTCCAGGCGCCGGCGAACCAGGTGTTCTGGACACCCTGCAGCGCAGGCAGCCGGCTTTGCGCGGCGATGGCGGCGGCGTCGAACACGGGATGCGCGTAGTCGAACTCGCCCAGTACCAGGCGCGGGTCGGGTTCGTCGATGGGATTGAGCGAGACAATCACCGGCGTGCGGCAAGGCAGCGGCTGCAGCTTGTTGATCAGGTAGTGCACGCAGACCTGGGGGGTGGCAGATGCCGTGCTCTGGTAGTTCCAGGCCGACCATGCGCGGGTGCTGGCTGGCAGGCAGCTGGCGTCGGTGTGCAGCACCGCGCGGTTGGGCTGGTAGGCAATGGCGCCGAGCACGGCCTGTTCGTCGGCGCGGGCGTCGCCCAGCAGCGCCAGCGCCTGGTCGCTGTGGCAGGCCAGCACCACCTGGTCGAACTGCTCCGCTCCGGCGGCCGTCTCGACACGTACCGAGCGCGCACCGCCGCTTGGCGCGCGCGTGACCGAGCGTACCGGCATGACGAGGCGGCGGGTCGGGATGGCGGCCAGCAGCTTGTCGACGTAGTTGCGCGATCCTCCGCGCACGGTGCGCCACTGCGGGCGGTCGCTCACCTGCAGCAGCCCGTGGTTGTGGCAGAAGCGGATGAAGGTGGCGGCCGGGAAGGCCAGCATCTGACCGGCGGGACAGGACCAGATGCAGGCCGCCATCGGCAGCAGGTACCAGTTGCGGAATTCGTCGCTGTAGCGGCGCCCGGACAGGAACTGCCCGAGCGACTCCGGCGGCATCGGCCCGTTGCCGGTGGCCAGGCTGGTTGCTTCCTTGTTAAAGCGCACGATGTCGCGCAGCATGCGCAAGAAACGTCGATTGAACAGGTTGCGGCGTTGGGTGAACACGGTGTCGAGATTGCTGCCCGCCCACTCAAGCATGCGGCCTGGCAAGGGTAACTTGACGGAAAACGACATGTCGCTGCCGACGCTGTCCACCCCAAGTTCTTCAAACAGGGCAATCAGCTTCGGGTAGGTGCGCTGGTTAAACACCAGGAAGCCGGTATCGACGCCGAAGCGGAAGCCGTCGACCTCGACATCGACTGTGTTGCTGTGCCCGCCAAAGTAGCTGCCCGCTTCGAACAGGGTGACGTCGGCGCCGGCCTGGACCAGGCGGTAGGCGCTTGACAGGCCGGAGACGCCGGCGCCGATAACTGCGATTTTCATGTGCTTCCTTGCAGGTTAATTTTTGTCCATGACAAAACGCTCATGAGACGGATATTCAACAACTTCCTTGCGTTTGTCAATTGATTTGTCCTATTCAAATCATACAACAATTCTTCTTTTCTTTTGAATCTCGTGGCAAAACCACCATAAATCCGCTTACAATGAAAAAACTGTCCTATACATACCGGCTCCATTACAGGGTTTCCCATGAGCACAACAAGCAACGACGACCGCATGACCAACATCAGCGAGGTAGAACGGGAGACCGGAATCGCCAAGGAAACCTTGCGCGTCTGGGAAAGGCGCTACGACTTCCCCAAGCCGGGCCGGGATGCCAACGGTGAACGGATATATACGTCGGAGCAACGCAGTCGGTTGCAATTAATTAAGCGGTTGATCGACAACGGCTACCGCCCGGGGAAAATCGTCCACTTGCCGGGTGAGGAACTGAATGAGCTGGCCCAGTTGGCGGCGCGCAAGTCCGCGCTGCCGCCGCCGGATGCCGACGACCCGATGCTGGCCGAATGCATGGCGCTGATCACCGCCCACCGCGTCCATGAACTGCGCCAGGCGATGATGCAGGCGCAGCTGCGCCTCGGCCTGCGCAACTTCGTCACCGACCTGGTGGCTCCCCTGACCACGCTGGTGGGCGACGCCTGGGCCGCCGGACGGCTGGCCATTTTTGAAGAACACCTGTATGCCGAGACGCTGCAAAGCGTGATGCGGGCCGCCATCTTCACCGCCAGCCAGCAGACCGACCGCGAGCAGGCCGCCCCGCGCATCCTCTTGACGACCGTTCCGATCGAACGGCATGGACTTGGCCTGCTGATGGCCGAAGCGCTGTTTGCGCTGGAAGGCGCCTCCTGCATTTCATTGGGTGTCCAGACGCCGCTGTCCGATATCGTCACCGCGACCAAGGCGCATCGCGCCGACATCGTGGCGCTGTCGTTCTCGGCGGGCGTCTCCTGCCGCGCCGCAATGGACAATATTTCGCAGCTGCGCGAGCGCCTCGACGGCGCCGCCGACGTCTGGGTGGGCGGGGCCTGCGCCGCGCAACTGATGCGCCAGCTCGGGCCAGAATGCGTACTCGACCTCGAAGGCATCGCCGGGGCAGTCCAACGCTGGCGCAGCAGCCGCGCCGCACTTGTCAATTAGACAGGATGACAAGAAACACGGGCCCTGCTCTGGTAAAATACGCGCGATCCAATTCATCGTTCCCCGCTTTCAGGGGAATGTGCATGCAGCGCCCGCCGATACAGACCCATGTTTAGTTTCTTCAAAAAAATTCTCCGCACGGAAGAGAGCCATCCGCCTGAGCCGGTCGCGCCGCCGCCTGCTCCGCCCGCTCCCGCGCCGGTTGCACCTGTTCATGTAGAACCCGCCGCCCGCGTACCTGCTCCTGCTCCTGCGCCTGCTCCTGCGCCTGCTCCTGCGCCTGCTCCTGTCCAGCCTGCGCCTGTACAAGCTGCGCCTGTCCAGCCTGCAGCCTTTGCACCAGCGCCAACACCAGCCCCTGCCGTCCCTCCGGCGGCGCCAGCTCCGGTCCAGGCAGCCCCGGCCCCGGCCACCTCCCCGGCGCCAGCCCCTTCGGGCATGGCGCGGCGCTACGGAACCACCTCGACATTCACCGCGCCGCCGGTCATCCAGCCGCCGCCCGCGCCAACGCCTGTGCCTGTGCCTGTGCCTGTGCCTGTGCCTGTGCCTGTGCCTGTGCCTGTGCCTGTGCCTGTGCCTGTGCCGGCGCCTGCCCCTGCCCCTGCCCCTGCCCCTGCCCCGGCGCCGGTGGCCGAAGCCGCAGAACTGATCCCCGAAACCGCAGAACGCCTCGGCAGCGAAGCGGACCGCAAGAAGTCATGGATGGACCGCCTTAAGGCTGGCCTGTCCAAGACGTCCAACAACCTGAGCCTGCTGTTCGTCGGCGCGCGCATCGACGAAGACCTGTACGAAGAACTGGAAGCGGCGCTGCTGATGTCCGACGCCGGCATGGACGCCACCCAGTACCTGCTCGACGGCCTGCGCAAGAAAGTCAAGGAAGACAAGCTGCTCGACGCGGCCGCCGTCAAGGCCGCGCTCAAGGTGCTGATGACCGACATGCTGCGCCCGCTCGAGAAGCCGCTTGAACTGGGCCGCTACGAACCGCTCGTGATGATGATCGCGGGCGTCAACGGGGCCGGCAAGACGACCACCATCGGCAAGCTGGCCAAGCACATGCAGACCTATAAACAGTCCGTGCTGCTGGCCGCGGGCGACACCTTCCGCGCCGCCGCCCGCGAACAGCTGATGGTCTGGGGACAGCGCAACAACGTCACCGTGATCTCGCAGGAGTCGGGCGACCCGGCCGCCGTCGCGTTCGACGCGGTGCAGTCGGGTAAGGCGCGGCGCATGGACGTGGTGATGGTCGATACGGCCGGACGCCTGCCGACGCAGCTGCACCTGATGGAAGAACTTCGCAAGATCAAGCGCGTGATCGGCAAGGGCATGGACGGCGCCCCGCACGAGACGCTGCTGGTCATTGACGGCAACACGGGACAGAACGCGCTGGCGCAGGTCAAGGCTTTCGACGACGCGCTGACCCTGACTGGCCTCGTCATCACAAAGCTGGACGGCACCGCGAAAGGCGGTGTGCTGGCTGCCATTGCGCGCACCCGTCCGGTGCCGGTGTATTTCATCGGCGTGGGCGAGAAGATCGAAGACCTGCAGCCATTCAAGGCTGACGAATTTGTCGAAGCGCTGCTCGGATAAGGCCTCATGATCGAATTTCAATCGGTGTCAAAGCAGTACTCCGCCGATGCTGTCGCCCTGCGCGACGTATCGTTCAACATCGCCAAGGGCGAGCTGGCCTACCTGGCCGGCCCGTCCGGCGCGGGCAAATCCACGTTGTTCAAGATGATCGCCGCGATCGAGCGCCCGACCGCCGGACGGGTGCTGGTCAACGGCCAGGACATCGGCAAGCTCGGTCACGCCGGGGTGCCTTTCCTGCGCCGCAAACTGGGCCTGGTGCTGCAAGACCAGCGCCTGCTGACCGACCGCAGCGTACTGGCCAACACCATGCTGCCGCTCTTGGTAACCGGCGCGCCGCGCCGCGAGGCCGAGCAGCGCGCCCGCGCCGCGCTTGAAAAAGTCGGCATGCTGGACCGCGCGCCCGCCATGCCGCTCGAACTGTCCGGCGGCGAGCAGCAGCGCGTGGCGATCGCCCGCGCGATCGTCAACCGCCCGCAGATCATCCTGGCCGACGAACCGACGGCCAACCTGGACCGTGCCAGCGCCGACAAGGTGCTCGACGCGCTGCGCGCGTTTAACGCGGTCGGCGTCACCTGCCTGATCTCGACCCACGACGAGCAGGTGCTCGACAGCGCAAAGCGCGTGATCCACATCGAACACGGCCAGCTGGTTGGGGGTGCGGCATGAAGAGCTGGATCCGCCAACACCGCTTCGCCCTCGATGGCGCGTTTGCCACCATCCGCCGCGCGCCGGGCAGCTTTTTCTTTAATGTGATCGTCGTCGCCATCGCGCTGGCGCTGCCGTTTGCGGGGCTGACATTGCTCGATAACGTCAGGCCGCTGTCGCAGCAGCTCGCGGTCGAACCTGAACTGAGCCTGTTCGTGTCGCCCGGTGCGACCCGCGAGCAGGCGCGCGCCCTTGCCCCGGCGCTGCAAAAGAGCGTCGGCGTCCAGCGCGCCGTCATCACCTTCGTGCCGCGCGAAGAAGCGCTGGAAAAGCTCAAGGCCAAGAGTGCGACCGCCGAGGTGCTCGACACGCTCGGCGAAAATCCGCTGCCCGACAGTTATGTCCTCAAGCTCGACGGCTACGAAAGCGCGCAGGACGCCGCCAGCATCGACGCCCTGGCCGACAAGCTGCGCGTACTGCCGAATGTCGAGTCGGTGCATGTGGATTCGGCCTGGGTCAAGCGCCTGGCCGCGCTGCTTAACGTGCTGCGGCTGGTGCTGCTGCTGCTGGCGGCCACCCTCGGCATGGTCGTCATCGCGGTGGTGTTCAACACCATCCGCCTGCAGGTGCTGACCCAGCGTGAAGAGATCACGATGGCCAAGCTGCTTGGCGCGACCGACAACTTCATCCACCGCCCCTTCTATTACACCGGCATGCTGCTCGGCCTTGCGGCTGGCGTGGTGGCGCTTGGGGCGGTCGCCTTGTCGCTGCAGCCGCTCAACAGCGCGGTTGCCGAGTTTGCACGACTGTATGCGTCCGAGTTCCAGCTGATGCCGCTCGGTCCTTTGGAAAGCCTCGGCCTGCTGGCCATCAGCGCCGCACTCGGCCTGGTCGGCGCCATGCTGTCGATCCGCCGCCACCTGGCGCGGCTGGCTTAAGGGCAGGTTTGCTATCCCGGCCGCCGCGCCGGGGTAGCAGCAAGGTCACGCTTCAAGCGCGTACGTGAGTCATCGTACAGAAACTCCCTCCCCCTGAAGTTAGAATGAACTCGTCGATCGTGCGGCTGTCTTAAGGTGTCTTAAGGCCATCCTAAGGCCCTTGGTGCATGATTCCTCTGCATCGCCTTTGACTCAAATCAAGCCGGCACAACCGGACTCGCCATAGAGTGAAACCTGGTGAAATTGTTTCCAAGCGGCAAGCAAAAATCAGTGTTGAAAAGCAAATCTGGGTGCGATTGGCACTCTCCGCTGGAGAGTGCTAATATATGACCAACGCAAAGCGGAGCTATCGAAAAAACTGCCGCTCGCGTCTGGTAAATAACCGTAACAGCCGCTCCATGGGCTAAGCTGCCATGGCAAATTGACGATGCAGCACTGCTCACATACGAGGAAATAGATGACTATGACGTCCGCACAATCCGCACTGGTTCCGACTGGAAGTCGTGCTCTCGGACTCGGGTTTACTGGCAATCTTGGCAATATCGATGCCTACATTTCGGCGGTCAACCGCCTGCCGATGCTGACGCACGAGGAAGAACAGTCGCTGGCTAAACGCCTGCGCGACAACAACGACCTCGGCGCCGCGCAGGAACTGGTGCTGTCGCACCTGCGCCTGGTGGTCTCGATCGCGCGCGGCTACCTGGGCTACGGCCTGCCGCACGCCGACCTGATCCAGGAAGGCAATATCGGACTGATGAAGGCGGTCAAGCGTTTCGACCCTAACCAGGGCGTTCGCCTGGTGTCCTATGCCATGCACTGGATCAAGGCCGAAATGCATGAGTACATCCTGAAGAACTGGCGCCTGGTGAAGGTCGCGACGACCAAGGCACAGCGCAAGCTGTTCTTCAACCTGCGCAGCAACAAGCAGGGCCTGGACGCCATGTCGCCGACCCAGATCGATGCGCTGGCCAAGCTGCTCGACGTCAAGCGCGAAGAAGTCATCGAAATGGAAACGCGCCTGTCGGGCCGCGACATCGCGCTCGAATCGCCGACCGACGACGAAGACGACAAGTTCTCGCCGATCGCCTACCTGTCGTCCGACCTGTCGGAGCCTACCAAGGTGCTCGAAGCCGAACAGGTCACGCGCCTGCAGTCGGAAGGACTGGAGTCCGCGCTGTCGAAGCTGGACCCGCGTTCGCGCCGCATTATCGAAGCGCGCTGGTTGGCCAACGACGATGGTTCGGGCGCCACGCTGCACACCCTGGCTGAAGAGTTCGGCGTGTCCGCCGAGCGCATCCGCCAGATCGAGGCGGCGGCACTGAAGAAAATGAAAGGTTCGCTGGCGGCTTTCGTTTAAGCCGGTACGGACTGACCGAACGAAGGCGCCTGCGGGCGCCTTCTTGCATTGGGGCGCGCGTCCCGCCGATGGCAAGTTTGATACACTCATCGCATCTACCGATGGGATAACGCCATGAACGTGTACCGCGCCCGCTATCTGACTCTCGCAGCAGCATGCTTTCTCGCGGCATGCGCCACCATCCGCGAGGCTCCCGTGAACGACGCCACGCTGACCCTCCAGCCGCAGCAGACGCTCGCCCTCGGCGAAACCATCAGCCTGCGCTACGAACGCGCCGACGACAGCCGCTGCCCGCAAGACGCGCGCTGCGTCTGGGCCGGCATCATCATCTACCACTTCACGCTGGTCGGCAAAACCGCATCCGAGCCGTTCAAGCTCGACATCGACCAGCCCGCCTTCGAGTCGAAGCTGCTCAAGGGCGTGCGCATCGTGCTGGCGACAACCGAGCCGCCGCCGGTGCGCATGTCCAACCAGGCGCCACCGCCACATCCGGTCACCGTCAGCGTCACCAACATCTGAACCCTCGCCCCTGCCAAGCATGACAAGCCGCCTCCTCGCCACCGCCCTTTCACTGTCACTGCTCGCCGCCTACCCGACGGCAACCGCCAAGACACCGGTCGCCACCGGCACCGGCGGCGCCGTGGCCACCATCAGCGACCAGGCCTCGCAAGCGGCGATGGCGATCCTTAACAAGGGAGGCAACGCGGTCGATGCAGCGGTGGCTGCGGCGGCCACGCTGGGCGTGACCGATCCGTTCAGCTGCGGTATCGGCGGCGGTGGCTTCATGATGGTCTACCTGGCCAGGGACAAGCGCGTGATCACGATCGACCACCGCGAAACCGCGCCCGCCGCCGCCACGCCGTCGCTGTTCCTGTCCAACGGACGCGAGATCGACTTCGAGACGGCCGTCGCCAGCGGCGCATCGGTCGGCGTGCCGGGGACGGTGCGCGGCTGGCACGAAGCGCTGGCGCGCTACGGCACGATGTCGTTCAAGGACGTGCTTGCGCCAGCGATTGGCGTGGCCACCAGGGGCTTCCCGGTCAGTGAAACTTTCTCTCATCTGACGGCCCAGAATGAAACAAAATTTCGCCGCTTTGCCAGCACCAGCGCCCTCTACCTAAAGGGCGGCAAGGCACTGCCGCCTGGCCACGTGCTGAAAAACCCAGGCATGGCCAAGGCGTACCGCGAGATCGCGGCCAAGGGCTACCGCGCCTTCTACAGCGGCCCGATGGCGCGCGCGATTGTCGGCGCGGTGAACACGCCGCCGGTCGCCAGCGGCGTCAAGGTGCGCGGCGGCGCGATAACCATGGCCGACCTGGCCAACTACGAATCGCGCATCCGCCTTCCGGTTCGCACCACCTACCGCGGCTACGAGATCTATGGCATGGGGCTGCCGGGCAGCGGCGGCATCGCAATCGGCGAAGCGCTGAACATCCTCGAAGGTTTCAACCTGAAAGCACTGCCGCGCGCTAGCGCCGAGCACCTCTACCTCGAAGCGAGCCGGCTGTCTTTTGCGGACCGCAACGCCTACGCGGGCGACCCGGAGTATGTCGACGTCCCGGTCGCAGGTTTGCTGAGCAAGGACTACGCGGCGCGCCGCCGCGCACAGGTCAGCATGGAGCGCGCGCTCGGCAAGACCGGGCCGGGCGATCCCTACCCGTTCCAGGACGACGCCAGCGTGCCGCTGCGCCCGCAAGCGGCGCGCCTGTTGGCGGAAAGCGCCCACACCACCCACCTCACGGTCTCGGACAAGCAAGGCAATATCGTCGCCTACACCTTCACGATCGAATCGTGGGGCGGCAGCGGCATCACGGTGCCGGGCTATGGCTTCATCTTGAATAACCAACTGACGGACTTCGATTTCAGCGGACCGCACCCGAACGTGCCCGAAGCCGGCAAGCGCCCGCGCAGCAGCATGGCCCCGACCATCGCACTACGCGACGGCAAACCCGCGTTCACCCTCGGCAGCCCGGGCGGGTCGACCATCATCACCACGGTCCTGCAGACCATCGTCAACCACGTCGACTTCGGCATGCCGATGGACCGCGCGCTGAACGCGCCGCGCATGAGCCAGCGCAACGACACCATCACCGACATCGAACCCGGCTTCGCCGGCACCTTGCAGGCGAAGGGGCTGGAGCGGATCGGCCACAAGTTCAACCCGGTGCCGGAAGAAATCGGTGCGGCCAACGCCATCGCCTTCCATGCGGATGGCACCGTAACCGCCGTCAGCGAAGCCAGGCGGCACGGCGTCGGCTCTGCGCTGGTCCAGAA
Organism: Massilia agrisoli; assembly: GCF_020831365.1. Taxonomy (GTDB): domain Bacteria; phylum Pseudomonadota; class Gammaproteobacteria; order Burkholderiales; family Burkholderiaceae_D; genus Telluria_A; species Telluria_A agrisoli. Next base: position 101,397 of record NZ_JAJHPV010000004.1, on the reverse strand, counting down.
ACCGGCGCGCTGATTACGCCGCCAGCCGGCCTGCGGGAAATGCCACCGGCGCCCCGACCATGGCGCGCCGCCGCGACGCCGCCAGGTATGCAGTCGCGCCGACGCCGAGGATAAATGACACGACGGCGACCGGCACGATCGTCAGGCGCAGCATCGCGTAATAGGCCGCGCCCGCCGATAAGACCAGGTAAACAGCCGCCAGGTACATGTAGGCCATGCTCAGCGCGGGCGCGCGGGCGTAGTCGCGCAAGACCATCGTCATCAACGGCATGGCGAGGCAGCACGCCGCGAACTGCAGCAGCCAAATGCTGGGGTGCGCGTCAACCGCCCCCGTGACGGCAACCAGGGCCGCAGTGACAATCGCCCACTCGCCCAGCGCGCGGCGCAGCAGTGCACTGGCCAGCGCGCCGTTGTATTGGTCCATGCGCGGCACCACCGGCGCCAGGCGCAGCAGGGCCTGCTCACCCTGGCTCGCGCTGGCGCGGCCGACTATCCGTTGCGGGATCGCCGCGAACGACAACAGCAGCGGCATGATGATGAAGCCGCCGACAAAGGGGGCCAGCGCCTTGCTGTCTGCCGCCATCACCTCAATGAGCACCCTTCCCGCGACCAGCACTGCGGCCAGCACCACGAACATCCGTGCCGATACGCTCCAATGGGCGCCGGGACCGAGCGCATGCAACACAAGCTCGCCAGCACTGTTTCGAGCATGGCTGGCGCGAGCCAGCTCCGTGGCGTACAAGCTTGAGCGCATGCTCGCGGCATGGTTGCCCTGCGACTGTCGCACGCCTTTTTCGACAACCACACGCTGGTCGAAGTGGCGGTCGCCGCGCGGGAACAGCGTGCGGGCGCCGAACCACACAACCAGGCCGATCCACAGTGCGCATGCTGTGATGCCGGCCGCCGTTCCGGCGAAGGAGCGCACGGCCGGGAGGGCCTCGTGCGGCAACAGCATCAGCAGGAAAGGCAAGGACATGAACGCAATGCCTGACTGGAAACCGATTCGCACCATGGCGCTCCCAAGCAGCCAGCCTGCGGCGGCCGCCGCCCACAGGGCGGGATTGCCAAAAGCGCTACTCAGCGCCAGCGTGATCAGGAGAACGAATACAAGCCAGCACGATCCGACCAGCTGCATGGCGCGCAGGCGCAGGCGCGGCGCCAGCCTGGCATTGGCCGGCGTATCCTGCCTGACCGCGCCCGACACGAGATCCAGCCAGTACAGCATGCCGAGGAAAAGCCACGGGAGGGACACAAGGAGCGTGTCGCGCGGCATAAGGTGCCCGCCACTTTCGCGGTAGACGAACATGCCCGCACCAATCGCCAGCGCCGCGCAGACGCCAGCAATGACTTTGCGCAGCCTGCCTGGTGCGACCGAGTGACGCCAGATCAGGCCGAAATCGGCAAGGACCGCGCTCATTGCGTCACCTCGACAAACAGGTCTTCCAGGCTGAGGCGGGCCTTCTCCAGCAATGAATCCAGGCCGCCCTGCAGCACGATCTTGCCGTCCTTGAGGAAAGCCACGTCCACCGCCACGCGTTCGAGGTCGGTCAGGATATGGGTAGAAAAAATCACGGTGGTGCCACGCTCGATGACACTGTCGACAAGCTCGCGCAGGAAGTCGCGGCGCGCCACCGGGTCCAGCGCGGAAACCGGTTCGTCCAGCACCAGCAGGGACGGATCATGCGCCAGCGCGCGGATGATCGACAGGCGCTGGCGCTCGCCGCCCGACAGCTTGCCGATTGCCTTGTTACGCATCAGCGCATCGAAGCCCCAGCGCTCCAGCAGGCCCTCGACCTTGGCGTCGTTCCAGCGCGGGTACAGCGCCTTGAAGTAAGCCAGCATCTGGTCCGGCGTCAGCCACTCGAACAGGTCGGACTTCTGCGGCACATAGCCGATGCGCGCACGGGTCGCCTCCGACAGGTTTGCCACATCTTCGCCGTAAATCGACACCTGCCCGGCATCGAGCTCGCGCAGGCCAAGCAGGCATTCGATCAGCGTCGACTTGCCGGCGCCATTGCGGCCCAGCAGGCCGATCACCTGGCCCGGCTTCACCTCCAGGTCGAGTCCGTTAAGTACTGCGTGCCCGGAGAATGACTTCTTGATGCCTTTCGCATGCATGATCGCAGTGCTCATTGTTTTTCCTTGAGTAGTTTGGTGAACAGGGTGAGAACGGTGTCGTGGTCGAGTTCAAGCTGGCGCGCTTCCAGCGCGGCGCGCTCCAGCGTGGGCCGCAGCAGCTCGATGCGGCTGGCGACGCTGTGCGTGCCTTTCGGTGCGTCGGCGACGAACATGCCCATGCCGCGTTTGCGCGTCAGCACACCCTCCAGTTCGAGGATGCCGTAGGCCTTCGACACGGTCATGGGATTGAGCGCAAGCGCCTGCGCGACCTCGCGCACGGAGGGCATGGCGTCGCCGGGCGCCAGCTGGCCGCCAGCGACCAGGCGCTGGGCCTGGTCGACCAGCTGCCGGTAGATCGGCTCGGATGATCCGGTGGCGATGGAAAACAGCTTGGAGGAGTGGATGGCCATGATGTCTAGTGTATTAGGTGATTAATACAGTAAACATATCGGAGGCCGGTGTCAAGCGGTTTTGAGAGGCGGGCCGTAAACGCACAATGCGCAGCGCATATTGCACCAGCCGCTGACCGCTCCCCGGCCCGTCCGGTAACCGGACGGGGAGGTGTCACTGACAGATGCAATACGCGCTGCGCACTGTTGGCCGCAGCGTGTTACTTAATGGTGGCGCACGCCCATCTTCACCTGCTCGAGGTGCTGTTGCTTGTTGTAGCGCAGCGACGACCACAGCGAGGCGACAATAAAGGCCACGCCGATCAGGCCCGTGAAAATCTCCGGGATATGGAACTTCATACTTGCCAACATGATCGCGGCCAGGATGCCGATGGCATAGTGCGCGCCGTGCTCAAGGTAGACGTACTGGTCCAGCGTGCCCTTTTCGACCAGGAAGATGGTCATCGAGCGCACGAACATCGCGCCAATGGCCAGGCCCAGCATGATGATCACAACGTCGCTGGTGATCGCGAACGCGCCGATCACGCCGTCGAACGAGAACGATGCGTCCAGCACTTCCAGGTACAGGAAGCCGCCGATACCGCCGCGCTTGACCATCTCGCCCATTTCGCCGCCGCCCTCTTCGCCTTTTTCCAGCAAGCTCGAGATCATGTCGACGCCGACATAGATCAGGATGCCCCACAGGCCGGCCATCAGCACGATCATCTTCTGGGCTTCCTCGACCATGGTCATGCTGGCCATCAGGGTGCCCAGCGCAATCATCACGGCGATCGACGATACCTTTCCAAGCGAGCCGATCTTCTTCTCGACGTTGCCGAGCCAGTGCAGCTCTTTCTCGTCATCGAGCAGGAAATTCAGGAAAACCAGCAGCAGGAACATGCCGCCGAACGCCGCCACTTCCGCATGGTGGTTGGTCAGGTGCATCGAGAATGCCTTCGGGTTGGTCAGCGCCAGGTTCCACACCTCGGCCATGCCCAGGTCGGCGGCAACGGCCACGATCACCAGCGGGAACACCAGGCGCATGCCGAACACCGCGATGATGATGCCCAGGCCAAGGAACAGCTTCTTCCAGAATTCGTCCCAGTTCTTGAGGACCGACGCATTGACCACCGCGTTGTCGAACGACAGCGAGACTTCCATCACGCTAAGGATGACGGCAATGCCGAGCGCGGTCATCGCGCCGCCCAGGCCCGCGTTCTGGTATCCCCACCAGCCGGCGACGGCGAGACAGACGATTGCGACAATAAATGACCACCTGAAATGCTTCATAAAATGCTTCCCCTCGATATTGTTAGTTAACTGCAGGAGTGTAGTTTGCCTTTGCCAATTTAAAAATAGGAGATAATTGAAGCATTACTTCGTAAAAACGGAAGTCAGATGAAAGACAGCGGCGTCAATTTTCGGCATCTCTACTATTTTTGGGTCGTCGCCAAGGAAGGCGGGATCACCCGCGCTGCCACGCGCATGGGCCTTGCCATCCAGACCGTCAGCACCCAACTGGGCCTGCTGGAGCAGTCGCTGGGGAAATCCCTGTTCACCCAGCAAGGCCGGCGCCTGGTGCTGACCGAGGCCGGTCGCACCGCGCTATCCTACGCCGATCAGATTTTTTTGTTGGGCGAACAGATGCAGGAAGCGCTCGGCCAGCCCGAAACCACCCGCACCCGCCTCACTGTCGGCATTTCGGACTCGCTGCCTAAGCCCACGGCGTTCCGTTTGCTGGAAGCGACCATGCAGCTGACGCCGCCTGTGCGCCTGGTGTGCAACGAAGGCCCCTTCGATGGCCTGCTGACCGACCTCGCCCTGCACAAGCTCGACCTGGTGCTGACCGACCGCGCGGTGCGTTCGGGCACGCCGCTACGGGTGTTCAGCCATTTGCTGCTCGAAAGCCCGACCATCGTGGTCGGCGCCGCGCCGCTGGCCGAGGCCTACAGCGCCGGTTTCCCCCGCAGCCTGGACCGCGCGCCGTTTCTCCTGCCCACCCGTAACAACGTCTTGCGCGGCAAGATCGACGAATGGTTCGACCATCACAACCTGCGCCCTGACGTGGTGGGCGAGTTTGACGACAACGCCCTGCTCGCCACATTTGGCCGCCGCGGCGCCGGCCTGTTCTTTGCCTCCAGCATGGCCGCCGCCGACATGAAGGAGCAGTTCGGCGCCTCATTGGTCGGCGACGTGCCCGAGGTGCGGGAGCAATGCTACGCCATCTCGAACGAACGCAAGATCGCCCATCCGGCGGTGGAGGCCATCATGACGGCAATTCACCAGGGTGTCTTGCATTCGGCATGAACTGTACAATGCTTGTTCGACAGCCCGTGCTGTTCAATTAACCTTACTTCATGGAAAATTTTCTACTAGTAGTACTTGCCCTCATCCTCGTGGTGCTCAACGGCTTTTTCGTGGCGGCCGAATTCGGCATCGTTACCCTGCGCAAGACCCGCGTGCGCGCGATTGCAAAGACCCAGGGCCTGCGCGGCCGCATCCTCGGCAAGGTCCACGGCCAGCTTGACGCCTACCTGTCCGCCTGCCAGCTCGGCATTACCCTCGCATCGCTCGGCCTCGGCTGGGTCGGCGAACCGGCATTCGCCCGCATCCTCGAACCTATCCTGCTTGCCGTCGGCGTCGAGTCGCCGCAGCTGCTGCACGGCATCTCCTTCGTGGTGGCCTTCAGCGTCATCTCCTTCCTGCACATCGTCATCGGTGAACTCGCCCCGAAGTCGATGGCGATCCGCAATCCTGAAGTCGTCGGCCTGTGGAGCGCACCGCCCCTATACGCCTTCTACTGGATGATGTACCCGGCCATCTACCTGCTCAACGGCAGCGCCAACTTCGTGCTGCGCGTGGCCGGCCTGTCAGGCAAAGGCGGCCACGATTCGCACTACTCGAACGAAGAACTCAAGCTGATCCTGCGCACCAGCCAGCCGGGCGAAAAGTTCACCCGCGACGAGCGCCACATCCTGGCGCAGTCGCTCGACTTCAGCGCGCTGACGGTGCTGGACCTGATGCGGCCGATTAATGAAGTGATCGCGCTGTACGCCAGCAAGTCGCTGGAAGAAAACCTGCAGACGGTGCAGCGCAACCGCTTCAGCCGCTATCCCTACTTTGACGCCACCGGCGAAGAAGTGCTGGGCGTGATCCACTTGAAGGACTTGTTCTTCGCCCAGCAGTCGGGCAAGAAGATCACCGAACTGACCTCGTTCCTGCGCCCCGTCGAGACGGTGTCCGCGCGCACGCCGGCGCAGCAGATGTTCCGCCGTTTCCGCGAAGGGGCGCCGCACTTTGCGCTGATCGGCGAAAAGGGCAAACGCCCGGTTGGCTTTATCACGCTCGACAACCTGCTCGGCGCCATGGTCGGCGAGATCCACGACGAATTCAGGCTCAATGAAAACGACTGGCTGCGCCAGCCGGACGGCACCCTGATCGGCAAGGCCAGCCTGCCGATCTTCTCCCTCGAACGCAGCCTCGGCATCGACATCGACAACGAGACGCTTGGCATGGACGAGGTGGAATCGGTGGGTGGACTGCTGATGGTGAAGCTGGGCGATATTCCGAAGCAGGGACAGCGGATCGAGTTCCCGCAGTTTGATATCGTGGTCAAGAAAATGAACGGGCCGCGGATTGTGCTGGTGAAGGTGATACCGCGCCTGCACCGTCCCGAGGACCACGACGAGCACGATTAAGCACACGTTCGGCGGATGGTGAAGCAGGGGTTTCGAATCGCACGCGATTCGCCTGCGAAACGGTATCCGCGTGCACGCGGATACTCCTTAGCGAAGCGGCCCTTGGCCTTATCCGCCCTACGAAATCCGTTGACGCATCGGCGGACACGCGGATGCGGTCCTCGGCTTTATCCACCGCACGAAAACCGTTGACGCATCGGCGGACACGCGGATGCGGTCCTCGGCTTTATCCGCCGCACGAAAACCGTTGACGCATCGGCGGACACGCGGATGCGGTCCTCGGCTTTATGTCCCGTGCGAAAACCGTTGACGCATCGGCGGACACACGGATGCGGCCCTCGGCTTTATCCACCGCACGAAAACCGTTGACGCATCGGCGGATACACGGATGCGGCCCTCGGCTTTATCCACGCACGAAAACCGTTGACGCATCGGCGGACACACGGACGCGGCCCTCGGCTTTATCCACCGCACGAAAACCGTTGACGCATCGGCGGACACGCGGATGCGGCCCTCGGCTTTATCCACCGTACGAAAACCGTTGACGCATCGGCGGACACGCCGATGCGGCCCTCGGCTTTATCCACCGCACGAAAACCGTTGACGCATCGGCGGACACGCGGATGCGGCCCTCGGCTTTATCCACCGTACGAAAACCGTTGACGCATCGGCGGACACGCGGATGCGGCCCTCGGCTTTATCAACCGCACGAAAACCGTTGACGCATGCGTAGGGCGGATAAGGCCAAGGGCCGCATCCGCGGACACGCGCCGGCGCTACAACCTCTCGTAATGCGCAAACCCGCTGGCGAGCACGCCGAGCAAATCCTCGTCGCGCCATGGCTTCTCGACAAACTTGTAGATCGCGCCCTTGTTGATCGCATCGGCCAGGTTGGCCGGCGTGGTATCGGCCGTCAGCAGCACCCTCACCACGCGCGGGTACATGCGCTTGATGCGCTGGAAGAAGTCGATCCCCGTATTGCCGATCAGTTCCTGGTCCGAAATCACTACGCCTACTTCATGCCCGGCCAGCAGCTCGTACGCTTCCGGCAGGCCGTGCGCGGTCAGCACCTCATAGCCCTGCCCGTCCAGCATCTTGCGGAAGGTCGACAGCACCTGCGGCTCGTCGTCGACCAGCATCACCGTGCGGCGCTGCACGCTGCGCGCGAGCGGCGCCATGTCCATGCCCATGCCGCGCTCCAGCATCGCCAGCATCGCCTGTTCCGGCACCGGGCGGCTGAAATAGTAGCCCTGGATCTCGTCGCAGCCCTCCGCCGCCAGCAGCCGCAGCTGCCCTTCCGTCTCGACGCCTTCGGCGATCGCGCGCAGCCCGAGGCTGTGCGCCATGCGGATGACTGCCGTGACGATCGAGCGGTCTTCCGGATTGCTGGTCAGCCCGCGGGTGAACGACTGGTCGATCTTCAGCTTGTCGACCGGGAAGCGCTTCAGGTACGAGAGGTTTGAATAGCCGGTGCCGAAGTCGTCGATCGACATGCCGATGCCGGTCGCCTTCAGGCGGCGCATCAGTTCGATCGAGGCTTCCGGGTCGACCATGGACAGGCTTTCGGTCAGCTCCAGCTCGAGCAGTCCCGGTTCAACCCGGTGGCGTTCGAGCGTGCTGCGTACCAGCTCGTCCATCTCCTGGTCGGAAAACTGCGAGGCCGCCACATTGACCGCGATCGGCACCACCGGCACGCCCGCATCCAGCCAGGCGCGCAAGGTGGCGCAGGCCTTGTTCAGCACCCACAGGCCGATCGCGTTAATCAGGTTGCTTTCTTCGGCCACCGGGATGAACTGCATCGGCGGCACCAGCCCGAGCTCGGGCGACTGCCAGCGCAGCAGCGCTTCCATGCCGACGATGCGGCCGCTGCGCAGGTCGACCTGCGGCTGGAAGTGGAGGACGAATTCGTCCCGCTGGAGCGCACGGTGCAGGCCCTGCTCCAGCGCCACGCGCGCGTCCAGGCGGTTCTGCATCTCCTGGGTGAAGAACTGGAAGCTGTTGCGGCCGCCTTCCTTGGCGCGGTACATCGCAATGTCGGCCTGGCGCAGCAGCGCTTCGGCCCGGGTGCCGTCTTCGGGGTAGATGCTGATGCCGATACTGCCGGTGACCACGTGCTCCTGCCCGCCCAGCATGACAGGCTCGCCGAGGCGCGCGGCGATGCGCTCGGCGATCATGGCCGGCGTGGTGTCGCCCAGCGGGTTATCGAGCAGCAGGACGAATTCATCGCCGCCCAGTCGCGCGACGGTGTCGGAGCCGCGCACGCACTGGCGCAGGTGGTCGGCCACCATGCGCAACAGGTCGTCGCCGCTGGCGTGGCCGAGCGTGTCGTTGATGTTCTTGAATTTATCCAGGTCGACGAACATGACCGCAAGCCGTTCGCCGTGCCGTTCGGCGCGCCGGATCGCCTGCGCCAGCCGGTCGAGGAACAGCGCGCGGTTGGGCAGCCCGGTCAGCAGGTCGTGGGTGGCCTGGTGTTCGATCGCCATTTCGTGCTGGCGCCGCTCGGTGATGTCGTGGGCGACGTTCATTACCGATTCGGCGTCGTTGAAGCGGATCGCGCAGCCGAAGAATTCGACGTCGACCAGCGAGCCATCGACCCTGGCCACGCGCAGCGCGCAGCGCGGCTGCTCCTGCGCCGCCGCGAGGTCGCCGAAGATCCCTTGCGCCATCTGGGCGCGGAACTCGTCGGGAATCAGGTCGATTGCTTCGCGGCCCAGCAGCTGTTCGGGCGCGCAGGCGCCGAACAGCTGCTGGGCCGCCGGGTTCATGAACACGATGCGCCCGCCCGTATGGATCCAGATCGCGTCCGGCATCAGCTCAACCAGCGTGCGGTAGCGCGTCTCGCTCTCCTCCAGGTGGGAGTTCAGCTGGCGCAGGTTCAGGTTGATGTCGTACAGCTCCCGGCTCTTTTGTTCGAGCAGGGTTTCAGCTTCCTTGCGGGCCGTGCGTTCGCGGATCAGGCTGCGCGAGGCGACCGTGCTGACTACTTGTTCCGTCATGCGTGCCCGGTTGTCAGGTTAAAGCGCGCGCGGTGCACGCCGCCTTCTTTCTCGAGGTTGGTGCGGACAACGGTGATCGGCTCGCCGAAATGCTTGATGCAGCCCTTGATCAGGCCCTCGGCCAGGTCGGCGAAGCCGCGCGGCGAACTGTAGGTGAGCACCAGCTGGCCCGGTGCGGGACGCTCGCACTGCAGGCTTGGCAGCTCGGCGTCCGGATACAGCTTGCGCACTTCGACGTGGATCACGCCGTCGATCCGCTCAAGGAAGTCGAAGGAGTTCGCGACGTCGCCAAACAGCGCCGGATAGCCGACCGAAAAGCGCACGAACAGGTGTTCGCCGAACATCAGCACCAGGTCGGAGGTGGTGAGGCCGGTGGCGTTGGAGAGCGCCGTGACCAGCCGTACCAGCTCGGCGTGGTCGTAGGTGCCGACCGAGGTGTAGGCGCCGTCGTTTGGCAGGTCGGACTCGCCGATGATCCGGTCCAGCATGTCCAGACCCATGCGCGACTCGACCAGCTCCATGAACTCCGTGAATACGACGCCCTTCATTTTTTTCCCCAGTGCATTATATGAAGGCTGGAGTATATCGGGGATATTGTGACACGGCCATGAGCGATATTTAATACAAACCCGCCCGATGTGGATAAAGATGCATCAGAAGTACGCGTAATATCACCGGGGCCCCGGCGCGCAACCCAGTGAGGGCAAGGTCTGGCCATGGTTTGGGGGCGATTTTGCAGATCGCGCCCCGATTGATCGCGCCAGCCGGATTTGTTGCGCTCGTGTCGTCGGTTAGCAACACGCGTTGTATCTTTAACGCGCTAGCCGGATACCTCAGTGCCTTCGTTGCAGCTACGCTCGTAATACGAATAGGAGGTGGCGAGCAGCCCGTCGAGCATCGCATCACACCACGGCCTGGTGGCAAATTGATGGATGGAGCCGCGGTTGATCGCGTCGGCCAGGTTGGTTGCGCTCGTATCGTCAGTCACCAGCACGCGCACAGTCCGAGGGTGCATGTGCTTGATCCGCCCGAAAAAGCCGATGGCCGAATCGCCCGCCAGTTCCTGGCCGGCCAGCACCACGCCAACCGCGTTCCCCGCCAGTAGCTCGTAGGCGTCGTCGACAGAGTGCGCCAGCAGGACGTGGTACCCGGCGCGGCCGGCCACGCGCAGCAAGTCCTCGCGCAGCAGCGGGTCGGCGGCGGCCAGCAGCACCGTACGGCGTTCGCAAGCCACGGCCGCTGGCGCAAGACCGATCTTCGCCTGCCCGGCCAGCATCGCCACCATTGCGGAACCGGACAGCGCCCGGCTGAAGTAAAAGCCCTGCACTTCGTCGCAGCCCTGTTCGGCCAGCACCCGCAACTGGCCTTCGGTTTCAACGCCTTCGGCAATCGCGCGCAGCCCGAGGCTGTGGGCCATGCGGATCACCGCGGTGACGATGGCGCGGTCGCCGGGTTCGCAGGTGAGCCCGCGCGTGAACGACTGGTCGATCTTCAGCTTGTCGACCGGGAAGCGCTTCAGGTAGGCCAGGTTGGAATAACCGGTGCCGAAGTCGTCGATCGACATCGAGATGCCGGTCGCCTTCAGGCGGTGCATCAGGGCGACCGACGCCTCCGGGTCTTCCATCGACAGGCTTTCGGTCAGCTCCAGCTCGAGCAGGCGCGGTTCGACGCCGTGGCGCGCCAGGGTGGCGCGCACCACCTGGTCCATCGCCATGTCGGCGAACTGGGAGGCGGCCACGTTGACGGCGATCGGCACCACCGGCACGCCGGCGTCGAGCCAGGCGCGCAAGGTGGCGCAGGCCCTGTCCAGCACCCACTGGCCGATCTGGGTAATCAGGCTGCTCTCCTCGGCCACCGGGATGAACTGGAAAGGCTGGACCAGGCCCAGCTCCGGCGACTGCCAGCGCAGCAGCGCTTCGACACCGACCACCCGACCGCTGCGCAGGTCGACCTGGGGCTGGTAGTGCAGCACGAATTCGTCGCGCTGCAGCGCGCGGTGCAGGCCCTGCTCGAGCATCATGCGGGCGTCGAGGCGGCTTTGCATGTCATGGGTGAAGAACTGGAAGCCGTTGCGCCCTCCCTCCTTGGCGCGGTACATCGCGATGTCGGCCTGGCGCAGCAGCTCCTCGGCCTGGCCGCCGTCGTCGGGGTAGATGCTGATGCCGACCGAGCCGGTCACCACGTGCTCATGCCCGCCCAGGGTCACCGGCTCGCCCAGGCGCCGTGCGACCCGTTCGGCCACCATCGCGGGCGTGCTCTCGCCCAGAGGATGGTCGAGCAGCAGCACGAATTCGTCGCCGCCGAGGCGCGCCACCGTGTCGGCGTCGCGCACGCACTGCGCCAGCCGGGCGCCGACAGTGCACAGCAGCTGGTCGCCAGCGGCGTGGCCGAGCGTGTCGTTGACGTGCTTGAACTTGTCGAGGTCGACGAACATGACGGCCAGCCGCCCGTGGTGCCGCTCGGCGCGCCGGATTGCCAGCGCAAGGCGGTCGAGGAACAGCGCGCGGTTGGGCAGCCCGGTGAGCAGGTCGTGGGTGGCCTGGTGTTCGATGGCCTGTTCGTGCTCGCGCCGTTCGGTGACGTCATGCGCGACGTTCATTACCGACTCGCAGTCGTTGAAGCGGACCGCGCAGCCGAAGTACTCGACGTCGACCAGGGTGCCATCGAGGCGGCGCAGCTGCAGCGGGCAGCGCGGCGGCTGCTGCGTACAGCCTGCGTCGACCGAAACAAACTGCGCCATCTGGTGGCGCGACTCAAGCGGGACCCGGGCCAGCGCTTCGCTGCCCGACAACAGCGCCGGGTCGCATGCGCCGAACATGCGCAGGGCTGCGGGGTTGGCGTACACGATCTGGCCGCCGCAATTGATCCAGATCGCCTCGGGCACCAGTTCAACCAGCATGCGGTAGCCGTCGTTGAATTCGGCGGCGGCGGGATTGAGCTGGCGCAGGAGATGCCTGGCGCCGGCGAGTGCGGGGTCAATCAGGGCAACGCCGTTCATGGATGCTCCATGTGCGTTTCGACCTGCCGAGTATAGACCTTCAGTCTTCGGCTGGGGGCACCGCGGGCTTGACGCCAGTCCAATCGCGCATCAATGAGTAGCCGACGGCGAGCAGGGTCGGTCCGATAAACAGGCCGACGAAACCGAAGGCCAGCACGCCGCCCAGCACCCCGAGCAGCACCAGCAGGAATGGCAGGTCGCTGCCGCGGCTGATCAACAGCGGCTTGACGACGTTGTCGACACCGCTGATCAGGACCAGGCCCCAGACGATCATGAAGACGCCCCAGCCGGTGCTGCCCTGGTCGAACAGCCACAGTGCGGCGCCGCCCCAAATGACGGGAGGGCCGATCGGCACCAGCGACATGATGAAAGTGGCAACGCCCAGCAGCGGCACGCCCGGCACACCGGCAATGGCAAAGCCCAGGGCCGCCACCAGCGCCTGCGCCAGCGCGGTGCCGAGCAGGCCGTACATCACGCCGCGCACGGTCTGGCTGACGATCTCGGCGACCTTGGCGGCGCCCTCGCCGATCACCTTTTGCATGGCCACGGCCACCGACGACACCAGCTGCAGGCCGTCGCGGTACAGGAAGAAGCTGACAAAGGCGGCGAGGCTCATCTGGGCCACGCCCGCGCCGAGCACCATGCCGCCGCTCAGCAGGTATTTGCGGGCCGGCTCAAGCATGTTGCGCGCCAGTTCCAGCATCTGCTCGCGGCTGTGCATCAGCTCCACCGCATAGGCGTAGATCGATTCCCCCACCATCGGGATGCGGCGCAGCCACAGCGGCGGGTCGGCGTTGCCGGTTTCGACCGCGATGCGCAGCTGTTCGTAGAAGTGGCCGACATCGTCGGCCAGGTTGTAGGCCACCAGTGCCAGCGGCATGATGACGACAAAGGTCAGCGACAGCGTCATGGTCAGCGCCGCCAGCGTGCGGCGGCCGCGCATGGCGGCGAGCAGCCGCATGTACAGGGGCCAGGACGAGATGACGACGGCGCCGGCGAACAGGATCGCAGCGAGGAAGGGGCGCAGTACGTACAGGCAGCCTATCGTCAGCAGTGAGATGGCGGCCAGCTTGGCGTAGTTGGTCGGTCCTTCGCGTCGGTCCATGTTGTTCTTTGTTTTTTGTGGGGACTACAGCAATTGCTTGATGTCGTGTACCAGCGGCTCGACGCCCTGGCCGTAGCGGACGAACAGGCGCACCTTGCCATTGCGGTCGAACACGTAGCTGGCGGCGGTATGGTCCATCGTGTAGCTGCCCGGCTCCTTGCCCGGCACCTTGGCGTAGAACACCTTGAACTCCTTGGCCACGGCCGCGGTCTGCTCAGGCGTGCCGCGCAGGCCGATGAAGCGCTTGTCGAACGCCGGCACGTACTGGGCCAGCAGTTCCTGCGTGTCGCGCTCCGGGTCGACTGTCACCATCAGCACCTGCACGTCGTCCGCCTGCGGGCCGAGCGCCTTCATCATGCCTGCCATCTCGGCCAGCGTGGTCGGGCAGACGTCCGGGCAGTGGGTGAAGCCGAAGAAGACCACCACCACCTTGCCCTTGAAGTCGGCCAGGGTGCGCGGCTTGCCGGTATGGTCGGTCAGCGCGAAGTCCTTGGCGTAGTCGAGGCCAGTCAGGTCGGTGTTCTTGAAGCTTGGCGGCTGGCTTGGCAGCTTGTCGCAGCCGGCCAGCAGCAGCGCCAGCGCAAAAATCGAAAGCAGTTTTTTCATGTCAGAGCTTGATGTAGTGGTCGACCAGCAGTGCGGCGAACAGCAGCGACAGGTACATGATCGACCAGGCGAAGGCCTTGCGGCCGACCTGGTCGCTGTAGTGGCGGTACACGCGCCAGCCATGCCAGAGGAAGACCGCATTGAGCACGATCGCCGAAATGAGATAGATCAAGCCGCTCATCTTCACGATGAACGGCAGCAGCGTGGTCGCGGCCAGCATGATCGAGTACAGCCAGACGTGGAAGCCGGTGAAGTTCATGCCGTGGGTGACCGGCAGCATCGGCAGGCCGGAGCGCGCGTAGTCGTCGCGGCGGTACATGGCCAGCGCCCAGAAGTGCGGCGGGGTCCAGACGAAAATGATCAGCACCAGCAGCCATGCTTCCATCGGCACGTCGTTGGCAATCGCCGCCCAGCCCAGCGCCGGCGGCATCGCGCCCGACAGGCCTCCGATGACGATGTTCTGCGGCGTGGCGGGCTTGAGGATCATCGTGTAGATGACCGCGTAGCCGACAAAGGTCACGAAGGTCAGCCACATCGTCAGCGGATTGACCAGGAAGTACAGGATCCACATGCCGGCCCCGCCGATCAGCGCGGAGAACGCGATGGTCTGGGTGTTGGTCAGTTCGCCCATTGCGGTGGCGCGGCGGGCGGTGCGCGCCATGCGCGCGTCGATCTTCGCTTCAAGAATGCAGTTCACCGCGAAGGCGGCGCCCGCCAGCAGCCAGATGCCGGCCGTGGCGGCCAGCACGGTGCGCCATGGCGGCAATTCATCGGTGGCGAGGAACATGCCGATCACGGCGCAGAACACCGCCAGCTGGGTAACGCGCGGCTTGGTCAGCGCAAGGTACTGGGCGACACGGCTGGTCGGTTTTGGGATTGCGGTCTGGGTCATCATCAGGGGTGTGAGGCTTGCGGCGAAAGCGCGCTTGCGGGAGCGCGTTGCGCAGGAACGAGTTGATACTTTAACTGGTAGTTTAACATGGTCACCAACAGCACCAGGACGGCAGCGCCGGCGTTGTGCAGTACAGCGATGGCCAGCGGGAAGTCGAGGAACACGGTGGCCACGCCGGTGACGAACTGCGCGCCCAGCGCAACGGCCATCAAGCGGGCGGTCTTGCCAAGGCCCGCGTGCGGCCAGGCGCGCCATGCGGTCCAGCCAACCACCGCGAACACGACGAAGGCGAAGTTGCGGTGCACCCAGTGGATCGCGGTCAGCGCGGAAAACGGCAGGTAGCTGCCCGCCGCCGTCTTGCCCAGCTCGCGCCACAAGGTAAAGCCATGTTCGAAGTCCATGTCGGGCACCACCTTGCCTCCGCACAGCGGGAAGTCGGTGCAGGCCAGCGTGGCGTAATTGGTGCTGACCCAGCCGCCCAGCGCGATCTGCACGAACAGCAGCACGAACGACACGATCGCCAGCGGGCGCAGCGCCGCCAGCACGGGCGCGTTGCTGCCGGCAGCCGGGAAGCGATGCATCGCGTGGTCCTGGCGTCCGCCCATCCACACCAGCAGGGCCAGCAGGCCCATGCCGAGCAGCAGGTGGATCGTGACGATCACCGGCTGCAGCTTGAGGGTCACGGTCCAGGCGCCGAACGCGCCCTGCACGCACACAAAGAAGAACAGCGCGGTCGGAATCGCCGGCGAGAACTCGGCCCGGCGCGTCTTGCGCCACTGGATCCAGCTGGTGGCCATCAGCGCCATGATCAGCGCGCCGATTCCCATCGCGAGGTAGCGGTGAGTCATTTCGATCCAGGCCTTGACCACGGTCACCGGGCCGGTCGGCATCAAGGCTTCGGCTGCGGCGATCTGCTCATGCGCGATGAACGGGTTGGCGGCGCCGTAGCATCCAGGCCAGTCCGGGCAGCCGAGGCCGGAGTCGGTCAGGCGCGTAAAGGCGCCGAACACGATCAGGTCGAAGGTCAGGAACACGATCACCCAGACCAGCTTGCGGTATTTATTGGCGTCGGACGACATCCACACCATCGCCAGCGGCAGGCTTGCCGCCAGCAGGCCTTTCAAGGCCAGCAGTACCAGTGCCGAGGTCTCCATGGATCAGCCGATCGCGGAAGCTTTGAGCAGCTTGCCGATGTCCTTCTTCACCTTGGCCGGGTCGGCGTCCTTCGGGAAGCGCATCATCAGGTTGCCGAGCGGGTCGATGAGGTAGATGTGGTCGGCCGCGTTGCCGCCCTGCTCGACCGGCAGCCATTTGGCGACCTCACCGGCCGGCGCGCGCAGGAAGTGGGTGCCTTCGACCACGCGCATCAGCATGGTGTCGAGCGGCGTGGCGTCGGTGATCAGCCAGACGCGCTCGATACGCTCGCGCTCCTTGCCCTGCATCAGGCGCAGCTGGCGCATCTGCACCAGCTGGTCTTTGCAAGCCTGCTGGCAGTCGCCGTTGTCGACGTTGAGCATGATCCATTTGCCCTTGAACTGTTCGAGGCTGGCCGGCTTGCCGTCTAGCGTCGTCGCGCCAAGCTGCGGGATCGGATACTGGCGCGGGTCGATCAGGTCGCCGTAGTTGGTGCGGCCGGTCGGCTTGATCACGTAATAGGCCAGGTACGACAGCAGCAGGGGCGACGCGCATACGAGCAGCACGGCGAACAGCTTCCAGCGCCCGGTGCGCTTCTTGTTGATGTTACTGGTCTGGTTTTGGTCCACGTCTGAATCCTGTAATCACGAAAAACAGCAGCGCCATCACAGCCAGCGCATACCATTGGAAAGCGTAGCCCTGGTGCTTTTCTACGCCTAGGGAGGGAGCCGGCCAGTCGCGCACCAGCTGTTCGCCGGGCTGCACTGGGTCGGTCTGTTCGATGAAGAAGGGCTGCAGTTTCAGGCCGCTGGCCTGTGCAAACTGCGCCACTTCGATGTTCTGCAAAATCGCGCCCGGCGCCACCGGCGGCGCGCTACCGAGCTGCATCACCTTGCCGAGGGTCGCGCGCGCCACGCCGCTGACCGTCACCGTGCCGGCCGGGGTGTCGAAGGCAGGCTTCAGGCCCGCGGCGCCCGCGGGACGCGGCAGCCAGCCGCGCGCCACCAGCACGTGGGTATCGGTGCCGCCAAGGCGCATCGGCATCAACAGGTAAAAACCGGGGCCCTTGCCTTCTTGCGGGCGGTTGTCGAGCAGGATCGGCCACCCGGCCACGAACTCGCCGGTGGCCGTCACCTTGCGGTGTTCGGCGGCGCCAGCATCGACCAGCGCGCCGCCCAGCGCGAGCGGCGCGGCTTTGGCGGCGGCGTCGACCTGCTCCTGCACCGCGATCTTGCCGGCGGCGCGGCGGTCCTGCCACTGGCCGAGCGAAATCCCCAGCGCCACCAGCAGTACGGTGGCGACGAACGGAATCGGGCGGAAGCGGAAGGCGCGCATCGGGATCAGCGGATGCCGGTCGGCGTGATCCAGCCGAGCTTATTGGCCAGCAGGATGAGCAGGAACAAGGTGACCGAGAGGCCGACGCGCATGGCCAGCGCGCGCATCGTGCGCGGGCTCTTGCCCTTGTCGCGCATCAGGAAGAACAGCGCCGAGCCAAGGCTGGCGATAATCATGATGAAGGCTAGGGCGACGAGGATTTTCATGGCGTTTTTGTTGGTTTGCTAAACGATCGGCGATTCGGCAAAAAAGCCGCACGCAGGATTATCCCACGTGCGGCTTTTTCGAGTGGAGGGTCGCCCCTCCGGCAATTACAGCCAGTAGACGACGACGTACAGGCCGAGCCAGACGACGTCGACGAAGTGCCAGTACCAGGCGGCGCCTTCGAAGCCGAAGTGGTTCTCCGGCGTGAAGTGGCCTTTCATCAGGCGGTACAGCACGACTGCCAGCATGATCGCGCCGACGGTCACGTGGAAGCCGTGGAAGCCGGTCAGCATGAAGAAGGTCGAGCCGTAGATGCCCGAGGTCAGCTTCAGGTTCAGTTCGCTGTAAGCGTGCATGTATTCATACACCTGGAAGCCCATGAAGATGGCGCCCAGCAGCACGGTAGCAGCCAGCCAGACGATGGTCTTCGAACGCTTGCCAGCCAGCAGGGCGTGGTGCGAGATGGTCAGGGTCACGCCCGACAGCAGCAGCAGCGCGGTGTTGATGGTCGGGATCGGGAACGGGCCCATGGTCTGGAAGCTGTCGACGACGCCTGCAGGACCGGTGTTGCCCCACTGTGCCGAGAAGTCAGGCCAGATGACCTTGTGGTCCAGGTCGGCCAGCCACGGCATCGAGATGGCGCGGGCGTAGAACAGCGCGCCGAAGAAGGCCGCGAAGAACATCACTTCCGAGAAGATGAACCAGCTCATCGACCAGCGGTAGGACAGGTCGATACGCTTGCTGTACAGGCCGGATTCGGATTCCTTGATGGCGTCGCCGAACCAGAAGTACAGCACCACCAGCGTCGACGCGATGCCGGCGATGGTCAGCATCGGGCCGAACGAGGCGCCATTGACCCAGCCCGATGCACCGATCATCGTGGCAAGCAGGGACATGCCTGCGAACAGCGGCCAGCGGGACGGGCCGGGCACGAAGTAGTACGGTGCGGCGGCTTTGGTTGAACTCATCTTCATCTCCTAAATCAAACTGTATTCGGTGAATGTCTTGCTGCTGTTAAATTAAATCTTATTGTGCTACCGCGATCCGCACCACCATCACCAGCACGCCGATGAAGATGACCGCCCCGATCAAGCCGGCGATGATCACATGCACCGGGTTCAGGTTGGCCGAATCGCTGGCGTAATCCCTGCCCTTGCGCACACCGAAAAAGGACCAGAACACGGCCTTCATCGTGGCGCCGAACGACGCCTTGCGGCGCGCGGCCTGCTTCAGTTCATCGTCCATTGCCCTGCCCTGTTACTTCGCCGCGGTCTTCATGCCGGCGATCTCAAAGAACGTGTACGACAGCGTAATCGTCTTCACTTCGCGCGGCAGCTTCGGGTCGATGAAGAACACGACCGGCATCTGCCTTGCTTCATTCGGGCCCATCGTCTGCTCCTTGAAGCAGAAGCACTCCACTTTCATGAAGTGCGGCGTGGCCGACTGCGGCGCATAGCTCGGAATCGCCTGCGCCTTGATCGTCCGCGCCTGGGTGTTGACCACTTCGTACATCACGGTGGCCAGCTCGCCCGGGTGAACCTCGATGCTGCGCGTGGTCGGGCGGAAGCGCCACGGTCCCTGCGCATTGCCATCGAGTTCGATGGTGATCTTGCGCGTCTTGTCGACCTGGGTATTCTCAGGCCGCGACGCCATGCCATCCTGCGTCAGCACGTTAATGCCGAGTACTTCGCACAACTGCTTGTACATCGGGACCAATGCGTAGCCGAAGCCAAACATCATCACGGCCAGTACAACCAACTTGCCCAGCATCTTTTTATTGAGCTGGATCCTGCCTGACTGTTCGCGGCTCATATCACATCAACCACATGCGCTTGACGAACAGCGCGACGAAAAAGAACAGTGCGATCCCGCCGATGATCAGGCCGGTCTTCAGGTTATTCGGTTTCTTCGGGTCAGTCATGGTTACCACTCTTTCCTTCGCTGCGCGGGCCCGTCGGGCCCGCGCAGCCGGTACTGCAATTACTTCACCAGCGGCGGCGTTTCGAACGTGTGGAAAGGCGCCGGGCTAGGTACGGTCCACTCCAGGCCTTCCGCGCCATCCCATGGCTTGTCGGCAGCTTTGGCGCCGCCACGGATGGTCGGCAGGACCACGAAGAACAGGAAGTACGCTTGCGACAGGCCGAAACCGAACGCGCCGATGGTGGCGATGGCGTTGAAGTCGGTGAACTGCGCCGAGTAATCCGCATAGCGGCGTGGCATACCTGCCAGGCCCAGGAAGTGCATCGGGAAGAACGTGATGTTGAAGGTGATCAGCGATGCCCAGAAGTGGAACTTGCCGCGGAACTCGCTGTACATGTGGCCGGTCCACTTTGGCGCCCAGTAGTAGAAGCCGGCGAACAGCGCGAACAGCGAACCTGCCACCAGCACGTAGTGGAAGTGAGCAACCACGTAGTAGGTGTCCTGCAGCTGGATGTCGATCGGGGTCACAGCCAGGATCAGGCCGGTGAAGCCGCCGATGGTGAACACGAAGATGAAGCCGACCGAGAACAGCATCGGGGTCTCGAAGGTCATTTCGCCCTTCCACATCGTGGCAACCCAGTTGAAGACCTTCACGCCGGTCGGCACCGCGATCAGCATGGTTGCGTACATGAAGAACAGCTGGCTGGTCACCGGCATGCCGGTGGTGAACATGTGGTGCGCCCAGACGATGAACGACAGGATCGCGATCGACGCGGTTGCGTACACCATCGATGCGTAGCCGAACAGCGGCTTGCGCGCGAAGGCTGGCAAGATCTGCGACACGATACCGAACGCAGGCAGAATCATGATGTACACCTCTGGGTGTCCGAAGAACCAGAAGATGTGCTGGTACATGACCGGGTCGCCGCCGCCGGCAGCGTTAAAGAACGAGGTGCCGAAGTGACGGTCGGTCAGGGTCATGGTGATCGCGCCTGCCAGGACTGGCATCACGGCGATCAGCAGGTAGGCGGTGATCAGCCAGGTCCAGCAGAACATCGGCATCTTCATCAGGGTCATGCCAGGAGCGCGCATGTTCAGGATGGTGACGACGATGTTGATCGAACCCATGATCGACGACGCGCCCATCAGGTGCATCGCGAAAATACCCATGTCCATGCCGATACCCATCTGGGTCGACAGCGGTGCGTACAGGGTCCAGCCGGCAGCGGTTGCGCCGCCAGGCACGAAGAACGACGCGGCCAGCAGGATTGCCGCAGGCGGCAGCAGCCAGAACGAGAAGTTGTTCATGCGCGCGAACGCCATGTCGGATGCGCCGATCTGCAGCGGGATCATCCAGTTGGCGAAGCCGACGAAGGCCGGCATGATCGCGCCGAACACCATCACCAGGCCGTGCATCGTGGTCAGCTGGTTGAAGAACTCAGGCTGGAAGAACTGCAGGCCAGGCTGGAACAGCTCGGTACGGATGCCGAGCGCGAGAACGCCGCCCGACATCAGCATAATGAGGGAGAACCACAGGTACAAGGTACCGATGTCCTTGTGGTTGGTTGCGAACAACCAGCGGCTCAGACCATGTGGATGATCGTGCGCGTGATCGTGGCTGTCGTGGCCGTGTGCGTGATCGATTGTGCTTGTGCTCATCTGAAGCTCCTAATTACTTGCGTGCAGCCAGAACTTCGGCTGGTTGAACGATGTTTTCCGATGCCTTGTTCGACCAGTTATTGCGGGTGTAGGTGATCACCGCAGCAATATCCGAATCCGACAGTTGTTTCCATGCTGGCATTTCCGAAGGGTACTTGCCGCTCTTCTGGCCATTCAGGAGGACGTCGATCTGCGGGCCTTTCGGTCCCAGCACGAGCGCCGAGCCATCCAGCGGCGCGAAGGCGCCTGGCACGCCCTTGCCGTTTGCCTGGTGGCAAGCGACGCAGTTGGCGTTGTAGACGGTTTCGCCTTTGGTTTTCAGTTCGTCGATGGTCCATACCTTGCTTGGATCATCGGCCAGTGCTGCCATTTCCTTCTTCTTGCCTGCTACCCATGCGCTGTAGTCGGCATCGGAGACGACGCGCACAACGATCGGCATGAACGCGTGTTCCTTGCCGCACAGTTCAACGCAGTTACCGCGGTAGGTACCGATTTTCTCAGCTTTGAACCAGGTATCGCGCACGAAACCAGGAATCGCATCCTGCTTGACGCCGAACGCTGGAATGGTCCATGCGTGGATCACGTCGTTGGCGGTCAGGACCAGGCGGACCTTCTTGTTGACTGGAACGACGACTTCGTTGTCGACTTCCATCAGGTAGTTTTCGGTGCGCGCTTCGGTCGCGGCCACGCCAGGCTCGCCAACCTGCGAACGCGGGGTCGACAGGGCCGACAGGAAGGAAATGCCCTCGCCTTCGCCCTTCAGGTAGTCGTAGCCCCACTTCCACTGCATGCCGGTGACCTTGATGGTCAGGTCGGCGTTGGAGGTGTCCTTCATTGCCACGACGGTCTTGGTCGCTGGCAGCGCCATGCCGATAACGATCAGGAAAGGAACCACGGTCCATGCGATCTCGACTGCGGTCGACTCGTGGAAGGTTGCCGCCTTGTGGCCCTGCGAACGGCGGTGCTTGAATACCGAGTAGAACATCACGCCAAACACGGCGACGAAGATCACCAGGCAGACGATCATCATCCAGGTGTGCAGCGTGTTGATTTCGTCAGCGATGCGCGTTACAGGCATCTGCAGGTTCAACTGATTCTCAACCGGACGCCCCTGCACCTGAGCCACGGCCAATGCCGGCAGGCCGGCTGCCGTAACAGCCAGACCGAGCATCAAGACTTGAAGTCGCTTTGCATATGTCATGTTTTCCCCAACCACCCAAAGATAAGAATATTTTTAAACGCCCAGCAATCCTGGCCTGCTACCGCCGACGCTCCAAAACCATCGCACAAAAAGGCTCCATACCGAGTCCCCGCGCCAATTGCCGCGAATCCGGTTGGAACCAATCACAGCGCACCCGGTGGAGAAAACGCACCTGTGGACGCTGGCTTGCTATTGCGCTCGACTTTTATGCTGCTGTGTTCGCCCGTTTTTTAAGCAGAACCAGCCACAGTCGACAAAATTAGTCGTTGATTATACTCAAGGACTAGTGTCTACATCAAGGAATAATCGCCGCCGTTATGCTCTAGACCCTTGTATTTCGCCGAGGCGTACCCACGTTCCGGCCCGCTAGCGCGGCCGCGGCGGCTCGAAGCGGATGATCGCTTCGCCGGCCGCCGTCTTGCGTGGCGCCGGACGGAAAGCGTGTCCGTAGATCACCTCGAAGGTCAGGCCCAGCTTGCCGTCGGGACGGCGCTGCCGCTCCAGCGCGGCGCGCAGGTTCTGCCACGCCGCGCGCCCGAGCAGGCCGCGCGTGCGCGTCGCCAGCGGGTTGCCGCCCAGCGCGCGCACGTCGGCCAGCAGCGCCTCGGGCGTGTCATAGGTGACCGTAATGACTTCCATGTCCATCACCGGGGTCGAGAAGCCCGCCTCCACCAGCTGGTCGCCGAAATCATGCATGTCGACGAAGGGCAAGGCGTGGGGCGACTCATCGACCTCGGCAAAGGCCGCGCGCAGTTCACGGAAAGTGTCCGGACCGAAATTCGAAAACATCAGCAAGCCTTCCACGCGCAACACACGGCGCCATTCGGCAAACACCCGGTCCGGCTGGGGATGCCAGTGCAGCGCCAGGTTCGACCACACCAGGTCGACGGAGTTCGGCCCCAGCGGCAAGGCGCCGAAATCGCCGCACACCAGGTCGATGCCGGTCCTGGCCGGCATCAGGCGGTGCAGCATCGACTTCAGGCCGGATGCCGGCGCCGCCCCTTTCGCGTTCGCCAGCATCGCGGCGCTGGCGTCGAGCCCGATAACCTGGGCGGCCGGGTAGTCCTTTTGCAGTACGCCAAGGTCGGCCCCATCGCCGCAGCCCGCATCCAGGACCTGGGCCGGCGCCAGCTTCACCAGCGCCAGCCGGTCATGCATGCGCGAGGCAATTTCGCGGCGCAGGAAGCCTGACGGCGCCACCCGGTCAGGATCGGCGAACAGCGTACGTACACGCGCCAGGTCGATCGGCGCGCTCATTTTGGAAGGGGACTGGGGATTTGCCATGGCGGTGTTGCGAATACGTGACGCGGGAATGAGATAATGGCGGAAGTGTACATGTTTGTTGCGAGGCGAGCCCGTGGCCGACCGTTTACGCCTGTGTCTGCAAGGCTGGCCACCTGCGCTGGCACGCGCGCTGCTGCCCTCCTCCTGCGCCCTGTGCGGGGGGCGCTGCACTGGGGTCATCTGCCCGCCTTGCCATGGCGAACACCTGGCGCCGCGCAAGGCGCGCTGCCGGCGCTGCGCCAACCTGCTGGGGTTTGATGGCGACGGGCGGATCGAATGCGGCGCGTGCCTGGCCGACCGGCGCGCCTTCGACGCGACACTGGCGGCGACGGATTATGCCGCGCCGCTCGACCAGCTGGTGTTGCAGCTCAAATTCGGCGGGCGGCTGGCCCTGGCGCCATGGTGTGCGCAGATGATTGGCGACACGGTCCGGGCCGAGCGCCAGTTCCTGCTGCCGAACGTGCTGTGCCCCGTTCCGCTGGGGCGGCAGCGCCTGGCCGAACGCGGCTTCAACCAGGCGCTGGAAATTGCCCGGCCGCTGTCGAAGCTGCTGGGCATTCCGCTGCGGCCGCGCCTGGCGATCCGCGCGCTGGAGACGCCGGCGCAATCGGGCGTGGCGCCGAACCAGCGGCGCCGCAACATCCGCAACGCGTTCATCGTGTCGCCGGATGCGCTGGCGATGGTGCGCGGCCAGCACATCGGCATTGTCGACGACGTGATGACCAGCGGCTACACACTGAATGAACTGGCCGCGACGTTCAAGCGTTTCGGCGCGGCGCGCGTGAGCAACCTGGTGTTCGCGCGCACGCCGCCCCACTGATTTAAAGGAGAAGCACCTTGTTCCATGTTGTTCTGGTTGAACCAGAGATCCCGCCGAATACCGGCAACGTCATCCGCCTGTGCGCCAACACCGGGGCGCAGCTGCACCTGATCGAACCGTTAGGCTTTCCGCTGGACGACACCAAGATGAAGCGGGCCGGGCTGGACTATCACGAATACGCCAGCATGAAGGTGCACAAAAGCTGGGAAGACTACCTGGCGTCGGAACAGCCCGACCGCGCGCGCATGTTTGCGCTGACCACGCACGGCTCGTCGCCGTTTGCCAGCGCCAGCTTCCGGCCCGGCGACGTGTTTGTGTTTGGCAGCGAAACGCGCGGACTCGCGCCCGAACGGCGTGAATCCTTCCCGCCCTCGCAGCGCATCCGCCTGCCGATGATGCCCGACAACCGCAGCCTGAACTTGTCGAACACGGTGGCGGTGGTGGTGTTCGAGGCGTGGCGCCAGAACGGCTACGCCGGCGGCGCCTGAGCTAGTGGATGGACGGTGGCGACGACGAGTCCGTGACCGGGATGTTGCGGCTGCCTGCCTGCCCGGTTTGAAAGGCTTCGACGGCGCGGTGGGTATCGGTAAATTCGCGGAAGGCAGTGATCTTGCCATCGCGAACCGTGAAAAGATGCACCCAGTCGCTGCCCCAGTCCACGCCGTTCGCGCGGACGGTCCACTCGTAGTGGCCGGTCACGACAACACGGTCGCCCTGTGCGATGAAGTCGCCGGGCCTGAAGTCGCGTAGCTGCTGCGCGGTCGCGACCATCCGGAAAAACTCCGCGACACTGTCGCGGCCCTGGCGCTTGCCGGCAAACGGCAGGTTGGGCACCTGCGGCTCGTCCCAGTCGATGTCTTGCGCCATGTAAGACAACAGCCGCTGGCTGTCGCCGTTGAGGAAGGCGTCGTACACCTGCCGGATCAGTTCGATGTTGGCTTGTTCGTTCATGATCGTCTCCCGTGTGGGTTCAAAGTCAGTATCGGCCGGCGAGACGGCAACCGCAATGGCACCCGAACAAGGAAAGCCACACTGCATTCGGCTCACCCCGGCGCGCGGGTGAATCTCATTTTGGCCTGCGGGACCTCAAGTGCGAGCCTTGCACCCGATTTTGCAGTGGCTTATGCTAAGTTAAATTTAAGCGCGAGTACGGCGGCCGACCATGAAGAACGTGTCTATTCCCGAAGCAGCACTACATCTGGCGCAGCTTGTGGATGCGGCTGCTTGTGGTGAGGAAGTGGTCATCGAAAAGGATGGCCTGCCTGCGGTCCGCCTGGTGCGCATTGAACCTGCTGCAAAGCGTCCTCGGCGTGCTGGACTCTTGAAGGGCAAGTTTGAAATTTCCGATGATTTTGATTCACCGTTACCCGATGACGTAATTGCCGGCTTTGAAGGCAGGTAATGCGCTTATTGCTCGATACGCATATTTATCTGTGGTTCGTGCGCGATGATCCAAAATTGGAGGGCTCGGCACGACGCCTGATTCGCGACGCAGAAGATGTATTCGTCAGCAGTGCAAGCATCTGGGAAATTTCAATCAAGACCAGCTTGGGAAAGCTGAGTGCGGACGTGGCAATGCTGTCCGCATTTGTCGAGAACAGTGGTTTCCGCGAGCTCGCGATTCGCTTCAGCCACGCCGTCCAGGTGCGAAATTTACCGCAATTCCATCGAGACCCGTTTGATCGATTGTTGATTGCACAGGCAATTTTTGAAAGCTTGCACATGCTGACAGCGGATCGGAACCTGAAGAAATACTCGCCGCTGGTAATCGCACAGTGAAATCGGTGGATGCGCGCTTCGCGCTTATCCACCCTACGCGATACGCACGGACGGAAGCGCGCATCCGCCGAATCGCTAGCCTGCCCGGACCTTGGTCAACAGCTTGGTCGTCGACCGGTCATGTTCAAAATCGATCGCGACCGCTTGTCCGCCGTAAGCCAGCACCGCCTGCCCTTCGGGAATCGCCGTCATGTCGTAATCGCCGCCCTTGGCGTAAATCTCCGGGCGCGCTTCCTGCACCACTTCCAGCGCCGTGTCCTCGTCGAAATCGACCACCAGCGCCACCGACTCCAGCGCCGCCAGTACCGCCATCCGGTCCGCGCAGGTGTTCAACGGCCTGTCGTCGCCCTTGCCGAGCCGCTTGACCGACGCATCGGTATTGGCCGCCACCACCAGCGAGGCGCCCAGCGCGCGCGCCTGCGCCAGGTAGGTCACGTGCCCGCGGTGCAGGATGTCGAACACGCCGTTGGTCAGCACCACCGGTTTCGGCAGCCCAGCAACGCGCTGCTTCAGTTCGCTACGGGTGCAAATCTTGTTTTCAAAATCAGGCATGGAATCGCTTCAAAGTTAATAAGGTCACTGCGCCGGCTTGTCTTCTTCCGGCTCTTCCTCAATCGCCATCGACAGGTCGTCGGCCGTCGTCGCGCTGGCGTTGCCCGGCTCCTTGCGGTCGCCGCGCAGCTTGATCTGCAGGCGCAGGCCGTTGGCCGAGTCGGCATTGCGGATGGCCTCGTCGTAGCTGATGTGGCCCTGGTTGTAGAGTTCGTACAGCGCCTGGTCGAAGGTGCACATGCCGAGCTCGCGCGACTTGTGCATGATCTCCTTGATGCCGTGAAAGTTCCCCTTCAGGATCATCTCGCTGATCGTCGCCGTGTTGAGCAGGATCTCAATCGCCGCCTTGCGCCCCTTGCCGTCCTCGGTGCGCACCAGCCGTTGCGACACAATGCCGCGCAGGTTCGACGACAGGTCCATCAGCAACTGGTTGCGCCGCTCCTCAGGGAAGAAGTTGATGATGCGGTCCATCGTCTGGTTGGCGTTGTTAGCGTGCAGCGTGCCCAGGCACAGGTGGCCGGTCTCGGCAAACGCGATCGCGTGCTCCATCGTTTCGGTGTCGCGGATTTCGCCGATCAATATCACGTCGGGCGCCTGGCGCAAGGTGTTCTTCAGCGCGTTGTGCCACGAGTGCGTATCGACGCCAACCTCGCGGTGGGTGATCAGGCAGTTCTTGTTCTTGTGGACGTATTCGACCGGATCTTCAACGGTAATGATGTGCCCCGCCGAATTGGCGTTGCGGTAATCAATCATCGCCGCCAGTGTGGTCGACTTGCCCGACCCCGTGCCGCCCACCACCAGCACCAGCCCGCGCTTGGTCATGATGACGTCTTTCAGCACTTCAGGCAGGCCAAGCTTTTCGAAGTTCGGGATCTCGGAGGCAATCGTCCGCACCACCATTGCCACGGCCTGCTGCTGCACAAACACGTTGACGCGGAAGCGGCATACATTGGGCAGTGAGATCGCGAAATTGCATTCCATTTCGGCATCGAACTCGGCGCGCTGGCGCTCGTTCATCAAGGACATGGCCAGGGCGCGCGTCACTTCGCCGGTCAGCCGTTGCTGGCTCAGCGGCTTCATCGCACCCTGGTGCTTCATGCTGGGCGGGAAGTCGGACGAGATGAACAGGTCGGAACCGCCCTGGTGATGCATCACCGTGAGCAGTTTGTGGATGTAAGCCTGGGCTTCGGCGGGGCCAAAGGTCGTAGACATGGAAGCCTTTCACGGATTATGCTGGAGCTGGACTAGCCCCCGCGGCAATTATATCGACACCTTTCCGGTAGAATATAAAATCTTTCCGACCCAGTGTGGTTGAATACGCCCATGACCCTGACCGAACTGAAATACATCGTTGCCGTCGCGCGTGCAAAACATTTCGGACACGCCGCCGAGGCCTGCTATGTCGCCCAGCCGACCCTGTCGGTGGCGATCAAGAAGCTTGAGGACGAGCTTGGCGTCGTGCTGTTCGAGCGCGGCGGCGCGGAAGTGTCCGTCACGCCTTTGGGTGCGCAGATCGTGGCCCAGGCCGAGCGCGTGCTGGAGCAGACCGCGGCCATCAAGGAACTGGCAAAACAAAACAAGGACCCGCTGGCCGGCCCGCTGCGCCTGGGCGTGATCTACACCATCGGCCCCTACCTGCTGCCGCCGCTGGTCAAGCATGTGATCGAGCAGGTGCCGCAGATGCCGCTGATCCTGCAAGAGAATTTCACCGTGCGCCTGCTGGAAATGCTGCGCCAGGGCGAGCTGGACGCCGCCATCATGGCGCTGCCGCTGCCCGACCACGGCATGTCGATGCAGGCGCTGTACGACGAACCCTTCGTGGTTGCCATGCCGAAGCAGCATCCGTGGGCCAGCCGCAAATCGATTCCGGCCGCCGACCTGAAGTCGGAAACCATGCTCCTGCTGGGCAACGGCCACTGCTTCCGCGACCAGGTGCTGGAAGTGTGCCCGGAGATGGCGCGCTTCTCGGCGCCGGGCAATGGCATGCAGCGCACCTTTGAAGGTTCATCGCTCGAGACCATCCGCCACATGGTGGCCAGCGGCATCGGCCTGACCGTGCTGCCGCGCGCGTCCGTCACCGACATGCACCCGAAGGACGGCATGCTGCGTTACCTGCCGTTTGACGCGCCGCCGCCGTCACGCCGCGTGGTCATCGTCTGGCGCAAGAGCTTCACCCGCCGCGCCGCCATCGACGCCGTCTGCGCCGCCGTGGCCGCCTGCGACCTGCCGGGCATCGACATGCTGGCCAACGAAGCCGTCGCCGCCTGAGCCCGCGCCCTCGCCCATCCCGCAAAGGGGTTAAAATCGTGCGTTGCATCAACTATAAGCAAAGCACGACATGAACAAGCTGGCGCTCTATTACCGGCTGGTCCGCCTGGACAAGCCGATCGGTATCCTTTTGCTGCTGTGGCCTACCCTGTGGGCCTTGTGGATGGCCTCCGGCGGCCGGCCTGACATCGCCATCGTCGCGATTTTCGTCCTCGGCACCGTCCTGATGCGCTCGGCCGGCTGCGCCATCAACGACTACGCCGACCGCGACATCGACAAGTTCGTCAAGCGCACCGCCGAACGTCCCCTCACCAGCGGGCGCATCAGGAGCTGGGAAGCGCTGATGGTGGCCGGCGTGCTGGCCGTGGTGTCCTTCCTGCTGATCCTGCCGCTGAACACCCTGACCAAGCAGCTGTCCGTGGCGGCCGTCATCATTGCCGGCACCTATCCCTACTTCAAGCGCTTTTTCGCGATCCCGCAGGCCTACCTCGGCATCGCCTTCGGCTTCGGCATCCCGATGGGCTTTGCCGCCGTAACCGGCGACGTGCCGGCGGTGGCCTGGTGGCTGCTGGTGGCCAACGTGTTCTGGGCCGTGGCCTACGACACCGAATACGCGATGGTCGACCGCGACGACGACCTGAAGATCGGCATCCGCACCTCGGCCATCACCTTCGGCCGCTTCGACGTGGCCGCCGTCATGCTGTGCTACGGCGCGGCGCTGGCGATCATCCTCGTGTGCGGCTGGCATCTCGGACTGCGCTACTGGTTCGTCGCCGGTATCGCCGTGGCGGCCGTGATGGCGCTCTACCACTACACCCTGATCCGCGGACGCGAGCGGATGGCCTGTTTTGCGGCTTTTCGCCACAACAATTGGTTGGGTGCGGCGGTTTTTGCTGGTGTCGCGTTAGACTACGCGCTAGGATAATGTTGTCCGAAAAGCACGGCGGGCCAGTGTTGTTCTAGCGCAATATGCGCAAGGCTGCACTGCCTACAGTGGATCAATAATTTAAACATGTGAGGAACTCATGATTCAATCAATCCCAACCAAGACCGGCGCCCGTGACCAGCTGATGAACGACCTGAAGACCGTGATCCAGGACGCGGAAGCCTGGCTGCGCCACGGCGGCCACCTGACCGGCGAAGAGTTCCAGGCTGCCAAGGCCAAGTTCGAGCAGACGCTGACCAGTGCCAAGGCCGACCTGATCCACCTGCAGGAAAGCGTCGTGGAAGGCACCAAGGAAGCGGCCAAGGCCACCGACGAATACGTCCATGAGAATCCATGGAAGTCGGTCTGCATCGGCGCCGGCGTCGGCCTGCTGCTGGGCGTGCTGATCTCGCGCCGCTAAGCATATGGCGATCTTCGAATCGGTGGGCCGGCTGGGATCAACCCTGGTCGACATGGTGCACACGCGGCTGGAACTGGCCGCGGTGGAGGTCGAGGAGGAATCCCAGCGGATGCTGGGCTACCTGCTGTTCGGCCTGCTGGCACTCATCCTGTTCGGGATCGCCTTCCTGCTGCTGGCCTTCCTTGTCATCGTGCTGTTCTGGGACACGCACCGCGTCGCGGCCGTCGGCGGCATGGCGGCGCTGTTTGGCGTGGCCGGGGCGATCATCGCGATGAAGGTCAAGTCCGGCTTCGACAACAAGCCGCGGCTGCTGCAAAACACCATCGAAGAAATCCGCAACGACATCGCGTATGCGCGCAGTGCGAGGAACACGGATGAGTAACAAAGGCAAACATTCACGCGCCGCGCTGGCGGCGCGGCGCCAGGCTTTGGTGACCGAGTGCGCGCTGCAGCGCATTACGGTGGCGCGCGAAGTCCACGAGATCATGGCGCCGGTGCACAACCTGCGGCATAAGGTGGGCGGGAATTTTGCGATACCGGTGTCGCTGGCGGGCCTGGTTGGCGGGCTGATTGCCACGCGCAGCGGGCGGCTGGTGCCGATGCTGACCACGGGGCTGTCGCTGTGGAAGCTGGGCCGGGATGGCCTGGCCGCGTGGCGCCAGCGCGGCTAGCAGTTCGGCGGATAAGGGCGAAGCCCGCATCCGCCGTTTTCAGTTCCTACCCATTTCCTCACCAAGCTCGCGCCCGCGTGCCGACGCCGCCTTCACCGCCTTGATCACCGCATCCTTCACGCCGCCCTGCTCCATGCTGGTAATGGCCGCATAAGTCGTTCCGCCTTTCGACGTCACCCTTTCACGCAGCACCTGCAGGCTCTCCGGCGAGCGCGCCGCCAGTTCCGCCGCGCCGGCAAACGTGGCCACCGCCAGCTCCCTGCCCTGGTCCACGCTCAGGCCCAGTTCCACCGCGGCCTGCTGCATCGCCTCCAGAAAATAGAACACATACGCCGGTCCGCTGCCCGACACCGCCGTCACCGGATCGATCAGCGCTTCATCATCGAGCCACACGGTTTGCCCGGCCGCCTTCATGATCGCGTCGGCCGCCGTTTTCTGCGCCTCGCTGACGCCGTCCATGGCGACCATGCCGGTGATGCCGCGCCCGATCAGCGCCGGCGTGTTCGGCATCGTCCGCACGATCGCCCGGTGCCCGCCCAGCCAGCGCGACAGGTCGGCGCCGCGGATGCCTGCTGCAATCGACAGCACCAGGGTATCGGCGCGCAGCTGCGGCAGCAGCAGTGCCGCGGCCTCGCGCATCTGCTGCGGCTTCACCGCCAGCACCACCACTTCGGACGAACGCATATCGTCGCCGATCTCGTGCGCCACGGTGACGCCGTGGGCTTGCCGCAAGCGCTCCAGCGCTTCGGGATTCGGATCGACCACGTGGATGTTCGACCCCGTCGTGAACTTGCCAGCCAGGCCGGAGATGAGCGCGGAGGCCATATTGCCGCCACCAATAAACGATATCTTCATGTGCTTCCCCTTTATTCGTATGTGCGCGAGCCGAAGATGGCGCTGCCGACGCGGACGATGGTGGCGCCTTCGGCAATCGCGGCCGCCATGTCGGCCGACATGCCCATCGACAGCGTATCCACCGCGATACCGTCATCGCGCAGCTGTTCCAGCATCTCGCGCAGGCGCGCGAATGGCGCGCGCTGGCGGGCCAGGTTCAGCTCCGGCTCGGGAATCGCCATCAGGCCGCGCAAACGCAGGTTCGGCAGCAGCGCAACCGCGCGCGCCAGCTCCGGCAGTTCATCCGCGGCGATGCCGCTCTTGCTTGCTTCGCCGCTGATGTTCACCTGCAGGCAGATGTTCAGCGGCGCCATGCCAGTCGGGCGCTGCTCCGACAGGCGCTGCGCAATCTTCAGCCGGTCGACCGTGTGCACCCACGCGAAGCTGGCCGCAATCGGGCGCGTCTTATTGCTCTGGATCGGGCCGATGAAGTGCCACTCGATATGGACACCCGGTACCGCGGCGGCCACCGCCAGCTGCTTGTCGAGCGCTTCCTGCAGGTAGTTCTCGCCGAACGCACGCTGGCCGCAGGCGATCGCCTCGACCACTGCTTCAGGGGGAAACGTCTTGGACACCGCAAGCAATTGCACATCGTTGCGGGAGCGGCCGCAGGCGTTTGCGGCTGCAACAATTGTGTGATCGACTGCTTGCAAGTTCTGGGCGATTGTGGACATAATCATTTTCTTAGAGCAATCAAGCACTTAGGTAAATAAATGCTAACGGTGTTATCGAGCAGACACCGATATCAGGCACAGGGATTATAAATGGACATCTCCGAATTACTCGCATTCTCCGTCAAGAACAAAGCCTCCGACCTGCACCTGTCCGCCGGCCTGCCGCCGATGATCCGCGTCCACGGCGACGTGCGCCGCATTAACCTGCCGCCGCTGGAGCACAAGGATGTGCACAGCATGATCTATGACATCATGAACGACGGCCAGCGCAAGCAGTACGAAGAAGTGCTCGAGGTCGACTTCTCGTTTGCGATTCCGGGCCTGGCGCGCTTTCGTGTCAACGCGTTCAACCAGGAACGCGGCGCGTCCGCCGTGCTGCGGACGATTCCATCGAAAATCCTAAGCCTGCAAGACCTGAACGCGCCGAAGATTTTCGGCGAGCTGGCGATGAAACCGCGCGGCCTGGTGCTGGTCACCGGCCCTACCGGTTCGGGCAAATCGACGACGCTGGCGGCGATGGTCAATCACCTCAATGAAAACGAGTACGGCCACATCCTGACCATCGAAGACCCGATCGAATTCGTGCACGAATCGAAGAAGTGCCTGATCAACCAGCGCGAAGTGGGACCGCACACGCTGTCGTTCAACAACGCGCTGCGCTCGGCGCTGCGCGAAGACCCCGACTGCATCCTGGTCGGCGAATTGCGCGACCTCGAAACCATCCGCCTGGCCTTGTCGGCGGCCGAAACCGGCCACCTCGTGTTCGGCACCTTGCACACCTCGTCGGCGGCGAAAACCATCGACCGTATCGTCGACGTCTTCCCGGCCGATGAAAAAGAAATGGTGCGCGCGATGCTGTCCGAGTCGCTGCAAGCGGTGGTGTCGCAGACCCTGCTCAAGACCAAGGACGGCAATGGCCGCGTGGCCGCCCACGAAATCATGATCGGCACGCCGGCGATCCGCAACCTGATCCGCGAAGCGAAGATCGCCCAGATGTACTCGGCGATCCAGACCGGCAGCAACGTCGGCATGCAGACGCTGGACCAGAACCTGACCGACCTGGTACGCCGTAACATCATCTCGAGCAGCGCAGCGCGCTCCGCCGCCAAGATCCCGGACAACTTCCCCGGCTAAGCTTATAAAGGACACGCGATGGAACGCGACCAGGCTTCAAAATTCATGTTCGACCTGCTGCGCCTGATGACCAGCAAGGGCGGCTCCGACCTGTTCATCACCGCCGGCTTCCCGCCTGCGATGAAAATCGACGGCAAGATGACGCCGGTCTCCAGCCAGGCCTTGAGCTCCTCGCACACGGCCGACCTGGCGCGCGCCATCATGAACGACAAGCAGACCGCCGCGTTCGAGCTGACCAAGGAATGCAATTTCGCGATCAGCCCGGGCGACCTCGGGCGCTTCCGCGTCTCCGCGTTTGTGCAAATGAGCTGCGTGGGCATGGTGCTGCGCACGATCACCACCACGATCCCGAAGCTGGAAGACCTCGACCTGCCGCCGATCCTGTCCGACATCATCATGTCCAAACGCGGCCTGGTGATCATGGTCGGCGCGACCGGTTCGGGTAAATCGACGACGCTTGCCGCGATGGTCGGCTACCGCAACGAGAACAGCTACGGCCACATCATCACGATTGAAGACCCGGTCGAATACGTCCACCCGCACAAGAATTGCGTGATCACGCAGCGCGAAGTGGGCGTCGACACCGACAGCTTTGAAGCGGCGCTCAAGAACTCGCTGCGCCAGGCGCCGGACGTGATCCAGATCGGCGAGATCCGCGACCGCGAAACAATGGAACACGCGATCGCCTTCGCCGAAACCGGCCACCTGTGCCTGGCCACGCTGCACGCCAACAGCGCCAACCAGGCGCTCGACCGCATCATCAACTTCTTCCCCGAGGAGCGCCGCCAGCAGCTGCTGATGGACCTGTCGCTGAACCTGAAGGGCCTTGTATCGCAGCGCCTGATTCCCCGCAAGGAGAACAAGGGCCGCGTGGTCGCGGTGGAGATCATGCTCAACTCGCCGCTGATCTCGGACCTGATCTTCAAGGGCGACGTCCACGAGATCAAGGAGATCATGAAGAAGTCGCGCGAGCTGGGCATGCAGACTTTCGACCAGGCGCTGTTCGACCTGCACGAAGCGGACAAGATCAGCTACGAAGACGCGCTGCGCAATGCGGACTCGGTCAACGACCTGCGCCTGACCATCAAGCTGCAGGGCAAGGACGCCAAGAACCGCGACCTGTCGGCCGGGACTGAGCACCTGGGCATCGTGTGACCGGCGTATTCGATTTCAAGGCCACCGACATCAAGGGCGAGCCGGTCGACCTGGCGCAGTACCGCGGCAAGGTGCTGCTGATCGTGAACACGGCCAGCGCATGCATGTTCACGCCGCAGTACAAAGGCCTGGAGCAGGTGTACCAGCAGTTCCGCGACCAGGGCGTGGTGGTGCTTGGATTCCCCTGCAATCAGTTTCGCGAACAAGAGCGTGGCAGCGAGGCGGAGATTGGCGCCTTCTGCGAGCGGAATTTTGGCGTCACGTTCCCGATGTTTGCCAAGGTCGACGTCAATGGCGAGGGCGCGCATCCTTTGTTCCGGTACCTGAAGAAGGAGAAGCCGGGGCTGCTGGGGACTGGGCTGATCAAGTGGAACTTCACCAAATTCCTGGTCGGGAAGGATGGGCGGGTGGTGAAGCGGTACAGCCCGACGACCTCGCCGCGGTCGATCTCACAAGACATCGAAAAGCTTTTGTTGGCTTGAACCTGTAGGGCGGTTAAGCAAAGCGCATCGTCCGATTTCCACTGATGAGTTATTCAAATACTGAATGGCGCCATCAGGAAATGTGATTGGCCTTATAAATCACTCGATTCCATAATCTGTCTATACAAACCAGAGAGAAAGGAACGATTGTGAACATCGCCAAACACATGGAAGCTATTTTGATCGTAGGCTCCATAGTACTGACCAGCGCCGCTGCATTCGCGTCGCCGGCTGGCCAGGGCCACACCGGCGACCTTGGCGCCTACAGCGTTGAAAAATCGGCGACCCTGGTCGTCAATGCCAAGGGCGTGTCGGCTACGCTGGACTGGTAAGCGCCGTCGTCAAGGCCTGGTCGATCAATTCGATCCAATGCGATACCGGCGTGTCGGTACCTGACTGAAGGTGGGTCACACAACCGATGTTCGCCGACACAATAAGCTCGGGACGGGTGGCATGCAGGTTCGCCAGTTTCCTGTCCCGCAGTTCAGTAGAAAGCTCCGGCTGCAGCACCGAATACGTGCCCGCCGAGCCGCAGCACAGATGGTTTTCGGCGCATAGCTTCACATCGACGCCGCAGGCCCGCAACACCCCTTCCACCTTCCCCCTGATCTGCTGGCCATGCTGCAAAGTGCACGGCGGATGGAACGCTACCCTCGGCCCCACCTTTCCCGCAAACCGCGCAGCCAGTTCAGCCTCGAACGCGGGCATGATCTCGGACAGGTCGCGGGTCATCTCCGAAATGCGCTTCGCTTTTGCCGCATACGCGCTGTCGTGCTCCAGCAGATGGCCATACTCCTTGACCGTGACGCCGCAGCCGGACGCCGTCATCACGATGGCCTCGACCTGCTCGATCATCGGCCACCATGCATCGATGTTGCGGCGCATGTCGTCAAGGCCGCCTTCCTGGTCGTTCATGTGGTACCGCACGGCGCCGCAGCAGCCCGCCTTCGGCGCCATCACCAGTTGCACGCCGACCGCGTCGAGCACCCGCGCGGTCGCTGCGTTGATGTTGGGCGCCATCGCAGGCTGCACGCAGCCTTCCAGCACCAGCATCTTGCGCGCATGGGTGCGCGCGGGCCACTTGCCCGGGCTGGCGGTGCGCGGCAGCTTGTCCTGGAGCTTGGGCGACAGCAGTGGGCGGAACAGCTGCCCCGCCTTGAAGGCTGGCGTGAACAGCCATTTGCGCGGCAGCGCTTCCTTGAGCACGGTGCGCTTGATGCGTTCGCCCAGCGGGCGCTGCACGCGCTCTTCCACCACCTTGCGGCCGATGTCGACCAGGCGGCCGTATTTGACGCCCGACGGACAGGTGGTTTCGCAATTGCGGCAGGTCAGGCAGCGGTCGAGGTGGATCTGTGTCTTGCGCGTGACTTCTGCCCCTTCGAGCACCTGCTTCATCAGGTAGATGCGCCCGCGCGGGCCATCGAGTTCGTCGCCGAGCAGCTGGTAGGTCGGGCAGGTGGCGGTGCAGAAGCCGCAGTGGACGCAGGCGCGCAGGATCGCCTCGGCCTCGTCGCCTTCGCGCGTGCCTTTGATGAAATCGGCGAGATTGGTTTGCATGTCAGTACATCCGTCCTGGATTGAAGATGTTCGATGGGTCGAACGAGGCTTTCAGGCGCTCGTGGATCTTCGCCACCGCAGGCGCGAGCGGATGGAACACGCCCAGGCTCTTGTCGCCGCCGCGGAACAGCGTCGCATGCCCGCCCACGGCCGCTGCGGTGCGCCGGATGCGCTGCGCCATATCGGCGTCGGCGTCGGCTTTCAGCCAGCGCTGCGCGCCGCCCCACTCGATCAGCTGATCTCCCTTGAGGATGATCGCTCCCGCGCTGGTCGGCACCGACAGGCGCCACAAGCTGCCAGCGTCCGCGAAAAACGGGTGCTGCTGCTCGCGCAGGCGCGACCAGAACGCACCGGCGTTGTCGACCACTTCGCCGCCCAGGTCACGCGCAGCGGCATCAACGGCCGCCTGCGCGCCCGACAGCCGGACGGTGAGCACGCCGCAATGCCAGCAGCTGGCCGAGATGGGCAAAGGCAGTCCGCCCCATTCGTTCAGCATGCGCAGCGTATCGATCTCGCTTGTTTCAAAGCGCAGCGTGGTCTCGCGTATCGGCCGCGGCAGCACCTTGACCGACATTTCCAGCATCACGCCAAGGGTGCCCATCGAGCCGGCGAGCAGGCGCGATACATCGTATCCCGCCACATTCTTCATGACCTGCCCGCCGAACGAGAGCACCTGGCCTTTGCCGTCAAGGAGAGTGGCGCCCAGGACGAAGTCGCGCACCGCGCCGCTGGTGGCACGGCGCGGGCCGGACAGGCCGCTGGCCACGGCGCCGCCAAAGGTGGCACCAATGCCAAAATGCGGCGGCTCGAAGGCCAGCATCTGGTTGCGCTCGGCCAGTGCGGCTTCGATTTCGGCCAGCGGCGTGCCGCAGCGCGCCGTGATCACCAGCTCGGTCGGCTCGTAGTCGACAATGCCGCTGTGGATGCGGGTGTCGAGCACCTGTCCTTCAAGGCGTTGCCCGTACCAGTCCTTGGTGCCGCCGCCGCGGATGCGCAATGCGCTGCCCGCAGCCGCTGCCGCCAGTACCTGTTCTTTCAATTGATCGATCGACTGCAAAGTGGCTCCCATCAGAAGCGCGGCAGGTTAGCGAACGGCAGCACGCCGCCGCTGACGCGCATCTTGCCGAATTCGGCGCATCGGTTAAGTGTCGGAATCGCCTTGTCCGGGTTGAGCAGCATCGGCACGTCAAACGCGCGCTTGACGGCGAAGAACGCGTCGAGTTCCTCGCGCGTGAACTGCACGCACATCGAATTGATCTTCTCCATGCCGACACCGTGCTCGCCGGTGATGGTGCCGCCCACTTCCACGCACAGCGCCAGGATGGCCGCGCCGAAGGCCTCGGCGCGCTCGAATTCGCCCGGCTTGTTCGCATCGAACAGGATCAGCGGATGCAGGTTGCCGTCACCGGCGTGGAACACGTTGGCGCAGCGCAGGCCGTAGGTGGTTTCCATCTGCTCGATGCCGATCAGTACCTGGGCCAGGTTCTTGCGCGGGATGGTCCCGTCCATGCAGTAGTAGTCCGGCGAGATGCGGCCCGCGGCCGGGAAAGCGTTCTTGCGGCCGGACCAGAAGCGCATGCGCTCCGCCTCGGTTTCCGACACCGCGATCGCGCTGGCGCCCGCTTGCTCCAGCACCGCCGTCATGCGGGCGATCTCTTCGTCCACCTCGAGCTTGGTGCCGTCGGCCTCGCACAAGAGGATGGCCGCTGCGTCGGTGTCGTAGCCCGCCTTGACGAAGGGTTCGACCATGCGCGACGAGGTCCGGTCCATCATCTCCAGCCCGGCCGGGATGATGCCCGCGGCGATCACGCTGGCCACGGCATTGCCGCCGGTGACCACATCGTCGAACGAGGCCATGATGACCCGCGCGGTGGCTGGCTTTGGCACCAGCTTGACGGTGACTTCGGTGACGATGCCCAGCATGCCCTCCGAGCCGATGAACACAGCCAGCAGGTCGAGGCCGGGCGAATCGAGCGATTCGCCGCCCAGCTCGATGATCTCGCCATCGATGGTCGCGACGCGCACGCGCATCACGTTGTGCACGGTCAGGCCGTACTTCAGGCAGTGCACGCCGCCCGAATTCTCGGCCACGTTGCCGCCGATGGTGCAGGCGATCTGCGACGACGGATCGGGCGCGTAGTACAGGTCATACGACCCCGCCGCGTCCGAGATGGCCAGGTTGCGCACGCCCGGCTGGACCACGGCAAGGCGGGCATACGGCTCGACCCGCACGATGCGGTTCAGGCGCGCCGTCGAAATCACCACGCCATCGGCGATCGGCAGCGCGCCGCCGGACAGGCCGGTACCCGCGCCGCGCGGCACGATCGGCACGTTCAGTTCGCGGCACACATTCAAAATCGCCAGCACCTGCTCTTCATTGTCCGGCAGGGTGACGATCATCGGCAGCTGGCGGTAGGCGGCCAGCCCATCGCACTCGTAGGGACGCGTGTCTTCCGGGTCCGACAGGATGCAGCGGTCGGGCACGCGGGCACGCAGGGCGGCGGCGACTTGCTGGCGTCGCTCGTTATTGACGTGTATGGAGGCTGACATGATGCGATTGTAAGCACATTCCAGCGGTTTTGTCGTATGCTCAGCCTATTCTTTTTTGCACTCAAGGCACAACCATGGGCAATCGACTCTCAAAAATCGCCACCCGCACCGGCGACAACGGCACTACAGGACTCGGCGACGGCAGCCGCACCGAAAAGGACAGCATCCGCATCAATACGCTGGGCGAAGTGGACGAACTCAACTCCTTCGTCGGCTTGCTGCTGTGCGAAGACATGCCGGCCGACCTGCGCGAGGAGCTGGTCTCTATCCAGCACGACCTGTTCGACCTTGGCGGTGAACTGTGCATCCCGGGCTACCAGCTGATCACCGATGTCCACGTCGAGCGCCTCGACGGCCTGCTGGCGAAGTACAACGCCACCCTGCCGGCGCTGCAGGACTTCATCCTGCCGGCCGGATCGCGCGCCGCGGCCCTCGCGCACGTATGCCGCACCGTGTGCCGCCGCGCCGAGCGCAGCATCGTCAGGCTGGGCAGGGATGAGAAGATCAACGAGCATCCGCGCCAGTACGTGAACCGGCTGTCGGACCTGATGTTCGTGCTGTCGCGCGTGCTGAACCGCTATGCGGGCGGAAGTGACGTCCTGTGGCAGAACGACCGCAAGCGGGGATAAGGGAAAAGGCGCGCCGGCATCGCGCCAGCGCGCCTTCTGGCCTGCCTGGCTGTTAATCCAGCGTTTCACCGACGCAGGCGCGGTTGCACTCGTCCTTGCGCCAGCGGCAGTAGTTCGCATCGATATAGCCTTTGGAAATGCAGTCTTCGTACTTCAGGTCGCAAGTAGCGAAGCACGCATCATATTCGCCGGCATAAGCAAACGACGCACCAAACGCCAGTGAAAACAGGAACAGGCCGAGTTTTTTCTTCATTGCTGGTCTCCGATTGATTTATATAGACGGATAAAGTGCAACCGGCGCCGCGCCGTCTTGTCCGCGCCGCCTTCGATGCGCTAACGGGCTTCTCAGCCGCCCAGTTCCTTGATTGCCGACTGCAGGGCTGACGGGTTAAACCCGGTCATCTTGCGGTCCCCGACGAGCAGCACCGGAACGCCGCCCCCGCCCAGCGCGGCGTGCTGCCTGCGGGCCTGTTCCGACTGCTCGATATCGAGATCGACGTAGGGAATATTGTTCGTCTTGAGATAATCGCGCGCTTTCGCGCAGTACTGGCACCACGACGTCCCGTACAGCACCACCTTGGTTTGCGCGTTCGGGAAATACGCCGAATAGTCGCCCTCCACATAAGCCGGCTTGAGCATCGCCGGCACCACGTTCACCGCATAGCCAGCACCGAGCCCGGCTGCGACGATCAGCCCGTAGCTGGCCGCCGTCTTGATCAGGTTCTTGTAGTTCGCCACATCAGATCCCTATCTGAATTTTGAACATGAAACATACACCGGAAACGTCCCGGTTCGACCACGCGCCAAGGCCAACCTATCAGGTTTACTAGGAGCGGGCGCAAGTACGAAATGACTGATCAGCCCGGCTTGTGTACTATCGTGCGGATAACGAAAACGGAGGCAGGACGGTGGGCGACTTTATCGAGATTTACGACGGCGCGCTGACGCCGGCACAGTGCAGCCAGATCATCGCGCGCTTCAACGCCAGCGACAAGGTAATCCGCGGCAGGACCGGCAATGGCGTCGATGTAGAAAAGAAGGACAGCTACGACCTGACGATCGGGCCGCACAAGGAGTGGCACGACGTCGGCAACCTGATGCTGTCGGTGGTGCGCCAGCACCTGCGGGCCTACATGGACAAGTACCGGATGCTGCTGGTGGGAGCGCTGTCGCCGACGGTGGCGCATCCACAAACCGGCGAGCCGGTGGTCCTGACGCTGGCCAATTTCGACGAATGCGGCGCGCCGAACATCGACGCGCTGATCCAGCACATGTACCGCGCCGGGCCGATCAACCTGCAGAAATACCTTCAGTCGAGCGGCGGCTACCACCACTGGCATTCAGAGATCTACCCGCAAAACGCCAGCTGCGAGACGCTGCACCGCGCGCTGCTGTTCCAGTTTTACCTGAACGACGTCGACGAAGGCGGCGAGACCGAGTTCCTGTACCAGGAGCGCAAGGTAGAAGCGCGCCAGGGACGGCTGATCATCGCGCCGGCCGGCTTTACGCACTCGCACAAGGGGCATGTAGCCAGAAGCGGCGACAAGTACATTGCCACGTCTTGGATCCTGTTCCAGCGCGCGGAGACGCTGTACGGGCAAGGCTGATGGTAAGGGTCGCCAGGCGGAGTGGTAACTGATCGAAGTTTGCGCTTGTCGAGGTGCAACATGGGAATGGATCGGTAACATTCATTCCATTATTTCCGACAGCGAGGATCTATGACACGGCCGGCATTCAAAGCAGCGTGGGCAGCTTCTCAACGCATAATCTCCCCAGTTAATCAAAGCGAAAAGGTAGCGTCGATGATCGGCGGTACGGTAGCAAAAAATATCGGACTTACGCCGCCGGTTGGCTGGAGAAATACATGCGCTATACGAATGAGCTACATCCTTAATCATTCAGGAATGCCGATACCGCGCATTGTCGGCAAAACAGTTTCCGGCGCCGACAAGAAATGGTATTTCTACCGGGTCCGAGACCTGATTGAATTTCTCACATATCGTTGGGGACGGGCAGACCTCATCCTACCCTTCCCGGTTTCGCGGAACGAGTCCATGAACGATAAGCATGGGGTTATCCTGTTTGAGGTCAGCGGCTGGCAAGACGCGAGCGGGCACGCCAGTCTATGGGACGGAAGCAGATGCTATGACCATTGTTACTTTAATCAGGATGGCGTGAACTATCGAACCAGTCGGGCCAGCTATTGGAGCTTGCCATGATCCAACTACTGCGCGCAGCCGCGGCCGTGTTCACAGCGGCTGGATTACTCGCGCTCGCCGCCAATGAGAGCCAAGCAAACCCGACGCAGACACCCGGCGCCTCAGTGCGGCCCAGCACAGCTAATTTTAAAGACATGGTGCTAGCCGTTTGCATTTCCCGGTATCAGCAAGGCCAGGCAGCGGCGGATGCAGCGAGTAGCGCGAACGCGCTGGTGGAATGGACCCGGTATGACGCCGAGACGAGCCCCGATGAGATCAACCGGATGGTGAACCGATTCCTTGGCCGGCAGTACCGCAATCCATTAGGTGAACAAGGCGGCCCAGTAGCCGAGTTCAACCTGCTCAAATGCCTTGACCTTTACCACAGCCGGGAATTGGACGCGCTAACCAAACGGGTAGTGCTGCCTGACATTCGACCCAATCGTCAAAACCGCTGAGCAAAAAAACCGGGAAGTGGAACGACGCAGGCTGGTACGCGAAGGTCCTCCGGCAAGAGGGTATGATTGGCGCACGAAAGGCGGATGCGCTTGCGCTTATCCGCCCTACACGAGCGTATCAGGTGTTGTTGACGACGAGGCGCGGTTCGCCGGCCATGAAGCGCTGGCGGATCGATGCGGCGATGCCCTTGGCGTCGAGGCCGACGCCAGCCAGCAGCGCGGCAGGGTCGCCGTGGTCGATGAACTTGTCCGGCAGGCCGAGCATCAGGATCGGCTTGACGATGCCTTCTGCGGCCAGCGCTTCCGCCACCGCCGCACCGGCCCCGCCCATCACGCAGCCCTCTTCCACCGTCACGAAGTAGTCGTGGTCGGCCGCGAGGCACTTGACCAGTTCCACATCGAGCGGCTTCACGAAGCGCATGTTGGCCACCGTGGCGCCGAGTTCAGCACCGGCAGCCACGCTTGGCGCCACCATCGAGCCGAACGCGAGGATCGCAACGTCCTTGCCTTCGCGCTTGATCTCGCCCTTGCCGATCTCGATCGAGGTCAGCTCCTTCAGGATCTCCGCACCGATGCCGGCGCCGCGCGGGTAGCGCACCGCGGCCGGACCTTCGTAGCGGTAGGCGGTCGTCAGCATCTGGCGGCATTCGTTTTCGTCCGACGCGGCCATCACGACCATGTTCGGGATGCAGCGCAGGTAGGAGATGTCGTAGTTGCCCGCGTGGGTGGCGCCATCGGCGCCGACCAGGCCCGCGCGGTCAAGCGCAAACGTCACGTCGAGGTTTTGCAGCGCGACGTCGTGGATCAGCTGGTCGTAGGCGCGCTGCAGGAAGGTCGAGTAGATCGCGACGACCGGCTTGAGCCCTTCGGTGGCCAGGCCCGCGCCAAACGTCACCGAGTGCTGTTCGGCGATGCCGACGTCGAAGTAGCGTTCCGGGTACTGCTGTTCGAAGCGCACCATGCCCGAGCCTTCGCGCATCGCCGGCGTAATGCCGACCAGGCGCTTGTCGGCGGCGGCCATGTCGCACAGCCAGTTGCCGAATACTTCGGTGTAGGTGATCTTGCCGGCCTTCGCAGGCACGATGCCTTCGGTCGGGTTGAACTTGCCGGTGCCGTGGTACAGGATAGGCTCGGCCTCGGCCAGCTTGTAGCCCTGCCCCTTCTTGGTCACCACGTGCAGGAACTGCGGACCCTTGAGCTTCTTGATGTTCTCCAGCGTCGGGATCAGCGATTCGAGGTCATGGCCGTCGATCGGGCCGATGTAGTTGAAGCCGAATTCTTCGAACATCGTGGCAGGCACCACCATGCCCTTCGCGTGCTCTTCAAAGCGCTTCGCGAGTTCGAGCACAGGGCCGGGCAGCACCGACTTGCCGACGTTTTTGGCGGCAGCGTAGAACTGGCCCGACATCAGGCGCGCCAGGTAGCGGTTGAGCGCGCCGACCGGCGGCGAGATCGACATGTCGTTGTCATTCAGGACCACCAGCAGGTTGATGTCTTCCTGGACGCCTGCGTTATTGAGCGCTTCGAAGGCCATGCCGGCGGTCATCGAGCCGTCGCCGATCACGGCGATGGCGTGCCGATGCTCGCCCTTGATCTTGGCCGCCTGCGCCATGCCCAGCGCGGCCGAAATCGAGGTCGACGAGTGCGCGGTGCCGAAGGTGTCGTATTCGCTTTCGACGCGGCGCGGGAAGCCCGAGACGCCGCCGAACTGGCGCAGCGTGTGCATCTGGTCGCGGCGGCCGGTGAGGATCTTGTGCGAGTAGGTCTGGTGGCCCACGTCCCATACGATGCGGTCGTGCGGGGTGTTGAACACGTAGTGCAGCGCGATGGTCAGTTC
Organism: Massilia agrisoli; assembly: GCF_020831365.1. Lineage (GTDB taxonomy): Bacteria > Pseudomonadota > Gammaproteobacteria > Burkholderiales > Burkholderiaceae_D > Telluria_A > Telluria_A agrisoli. Next base: position 56,851 of record NZ_JAJHPV010000004.1, on the reverse strand, counting down.
GACCGTGCCGAGGTTGGACGACAGGTGGCCGCCCGTCTTCGATACCGAGTCGAGCAGGAAGTGGCGCAGTTCGTGCGCCAGCGGCGTCAGTTGCGTGCGCGGCAGCTTGCGCAGCTCAGCCGGGCTGTTGATAGTCTCTAGCAATTTCATTTACGCTTTCCGCTGCACGATCAGGTCCGCTAAGTCGCGCAGCCTGCGTGCTTGTTCTCCAAACGGTTCGAGCGCCTGGTGCGCGTCGTTCCGCAGTTTCTCCGCCAAGATCCTGGATGGCTCCAGGCCCAATATCGATACGTAGGTCGGCTTGTTGGCCGCCGCGTCCTTGCCGGCGGTCTTGCCCAGCGTGGCCGAGTCGGCCGTGGCGTCAAGGACGTCGTCGACCACCTGGAACGCCAGCCCGACCGCGCCCGCGTAGGCGTCGAGCGCGGCCAGCTCCTGGGCCGACAGGTCCTTGCCGGCCAGCGCGCCCAGTACCACCGCGGCGCGCAGCAGCGCGCCGGTCTTCAGCTGGTGCATGCGCTCAAGCTGTTCCAGCGTCAGGGACAGGCCCACGCTGTCGAGGTCAATCGCCTGCCCGCCGCACATCCCGCCCGACCCCGCCGCCTGCGCCAGCAGGCGCACCATGGCGAGCTGGCGCGCCGGCGGCACGCTGTCGCCTTCGGCCAGCACGCTGAAGGCTTGCGCCTGCAGCGCGTCGCCCACCAGCAGCGCGGTCGCTTCGTCATACGCCACGTGCACGGTCGGTTTGCCGCGCCTTAAATCGTCGTCGTCCATGCAGGGCATGTCGTCGTGCACCAGCGAGTACACGTGGATCATCTCGATGGCCGCCGCGGCGCGTTCGAGCGCGCGCGTGTCGGCGCCGGTCAGCGCGCCCGCGGCGAACACCAGCAGCGGGCGTACCCGCTTGCCGCCGCCGAGCGCGGTGTAGCGCATCGCTTCGTGCAGCTTGTGCGGCTCCGTGGACGCCGCCGGCAGGTAAGCCGCCAGCGCCGTTTCAACATGGGCCTGCACGGTTTTCATCCAGTCGTCGAATGCTCCCGCGCTCATTGGTCGCCCTCGCCGCCATTGCCGGCCGCGAAAGGCTTGAGCATGTCGCCTTCGAGCACCTTGACCTGGGCTTCCACTTTTTCCAGCTGGGCGGCGCAGTAGCGCACCAGTTCCGAGCCGCGCGCGTACGTCGCCACCGACGCTTCGAGCGGCAGTTGTCCGGCCTCCATTTGGGCGACCAGTTGCGCCAGTTCGGCCATTGCCTGCTCGAACGACTCCGGGGCGGCGACGCCGTCGGCTGTTAATTTGTTTGACATAAATACTTTAAGTGAGGCGAAGGCACGCAACTTTATGCATTGCGCGCCAGTCTAATCGCTTATTTTAGAATAATTCACCCCAGCGGGTAACGACGGTTCGCCAGCGACAGCTTGCCAGTCAGGCCAGATTTTATCCCAATTAGGGGGCTGCCCATGAAAACCATGCCGTTCCGGCAATACCTTCATCTCGCTACGCCACATTCGCGCGCCGGCCCGCGACTGTAGAGTCCGTTACGCGGTATAATCTCCGGTTCTGTCCGAAATACCGTATTCCGCATTCCCAAAATACTGGTCTTTGGATTCTTTCTCTTCTTTGGCTTGATGCTTATTTAAAAGGGGGGTTGGGATGTCCGATCTGGCTACCCACGCCAAGCTGGCGCAATCGTGCGCACAGCTTCCGGTAGATGTCTACTTTGATGAAGCGCTGCTAAAGCGCGAGATGCAGCAGTTATTCCAGAACGGCCCGCGTTATGTCGGGCACGAACTGATGGTGCCCGAAGTGGGCGATTTTGCCACCCTTGCTTCTGAGAACGAGGGTCGCATGCTCGTGCGCAACGCAAATGGCATCGAAGTGCTGTCCAACGTCTGCCGCCACCGCCAGGCGCTGATGTTCAATGGCCGCGGCAATGCGAACAACATCGTGTGCCCCCTGCATCGCTGGACATACGACCTCAAGGGCCAGCTGATCGGCGCGCCGCACTTCCCCGAAACGCCTTGCGTGCAGCTGGCGACAACGCCGCTGCAGAGCTGGAACGGGCTGCTGTTCGAGCAGAACGGCTACAACGTGATGGAAAAGCTTGGCACGCTGTCGGTGACCAAGGATCTCGATTTCACCGGCTACATGCTGGACCACGTCGAGGTGCACACCTGCGACTACAACTGGAAGACCTTCATCGAGGTCTACCTGGAAGACTACCACGTCGAGCCGTTCCACCCGGGCCTGGGCGGCTTCGTCAGCTGCGACGACCTGCGCTGGGAATTCGGGCGCGACTACAGCGTGCAGACGGTGGGCGTCAACCGCGGCCTGCAGAAGTCCGGCTCGCCGGCGTACCAGAAGTGGCAGGAGCAGGTGCTCAAGTTCCGCCGCGGCGAACCGCCTCCGTACGGCGCCATCTGGCTGACCCTGTACCCGAACATCATGGTCGAGTGGTATCCGCACGTGCTGGTGGTGTCGACCCTGTGGCCGGACGGCCCGCAGAAGACCCGCAACGTGGTCGAGTTCTACTACCCCGAAGAGATCGTGCTGTTCGAGCGCGAATTCGTCGAGGCCGAACGCGCGGCCTACATGGAGACCTGCGTCGAGGACGACGAGATCGCCATGCGCATGGACGCCGGCCGCCGCATCCTGGTGCAGCGCGGCGTCAACGAAGTCGGCCCTTACCAGTCGCCGATGGAAGACGGCATGCAGCATTTCCACGAGTGGTACCGCAGTAATATCGACCTTTAACGCCAAAGGATCCAATGGCGTCACTATGGATGTTGTTTGCCAGCTTTGCGTTCGCCGGAATGGGCGCGGCCGTGAAGCTGGCCTCCGGGTTCTACTCCACCTCTGAAATCGTCATGTACCGCGGCATGGTCGGCACGATCATGCTGCTGCTGCTCGTGCGCCACCAGGGCGGCACCTTGCGCACCGCCTTCCCCAAAGAGCACCTGTGGCGCGGCTTCGTCGGCGTGATTTCGCTGTGGCTGTGGTTCTACGCCATCGGCAAGCTGCCGCTGGCCACCGCCGTCACCCTCAACTACCTGGCGCCGATCTGGATCGCGCTGTACCTCGCCTTGATGGGCTGGTGGCGCGGCAAGCACCATGTCGAGTGGCCGATGCTGGTCGCGGTCGGCGCCAGCTTCGTCGGCGTGGTGCTGGCGCTGCAGCCTGCCGTCGAGTCGCACCAGTGGCTGGGCGGCGTGATGGGCATCGCCTCGTCGGTGATCTCGGCGATGGCGTACATGCAGGTGCGCCGGCTCGGCCAGATGGGCGAGCCCGAATACCGCGTGGTGTTCTATTTCTCGCTGATGACGGTGGTGTTCGGCATGGTCGGCACGCTTGCGCCTGGCGAAGCGGGCCAGCCGTCGCTGCATCCGCACACCTGGTACGGCGCCGGCCTGCTGCTGGCGGTCGGCGTCAGCGCGACCATGGCGCAAATGGCCATGACGCGCGCCTACCGGGTCGGCAATGTGCTGGTGGTGGCCAACCTGCAGTACACCGGCATCATCTTCTCCAGCCTGTGGGGCATGGTGCTGTGGGGTGACGTGTTCGACTGGCACGTCTGGCTTGGCATGGGCGTGATCCTGGTATCGGGCGTTGCTGCAACGTTCTACAATACACGCAGCACGCCGCCCACAGCGGTCAAGACCGACCCGATTGCAAGCGAACTCTGAGGACACCATGTACACGACACTGATCTCTGCCGCCGACCTCGCCCCGCACATCGACAGCCCGAACTGGGCCGTCATTGACTGCCGCCATGACCTGGCCAATCCCGATGCCGGCCATGCAGGCTACGCCATCGGCCACATCAGCCACGCGCTGTTTGCCCACGTGGACACCGACCTGTCCGGCGCCAAGGTCGGCGCCGACGGCGGCTTCCGCGGCCGCCATCCCCTGCCCGACCGCGACACCTTCATCGAAACCCTGCGCGGCTGGGGCATCAATGACGACACCCAGGTGGTCGCCTACGACGCCCACGGCGGCATGTTCGCCGCGCGCCTGTGGTGGATGCTGCGCTGGGTCGGCCACCAGAAAGTGGCCGTGCTGGACGGCGGCCTGGCTGCATGGCAGGCCGGCGGCTTCCCGATGTCGACCGAAGCGCCGGTCCGTGAACGCGGCATGATCAACGACCGCGGACCGCTGGTGGAAACTGTCTCCGCTGACGAGGTGCTGGAAAATATCGCCGTCGGCGCGCGCGTTGTGATCGACGCGCGTGCGGCCGACCGCTTCCGCGGCGAAAACGAAACCATGGACCCCGTCGGCGGCCACATCCCGGGCGCAAAGAACCGCTTCTTCAAGGACAACCTGCAGGCGGACGGCCGCTTCAAGGAACCGGCGCAGCTGAAGGCGGACTTCGCCATGCTGGTTACCGAGCCGACGGCCGTGATCATGCAGTGCGGCTCCGGCGTCACCGCCTGCCACAACCTGCTCGCGCTGGAAGTGGCCGGCATGCCGGGCGCGGCCCTGTATCCTGGTTCATGGAGCGAGTGGAGTTCGGACCCTTCACGCCCGGTCCATACCGGCGACTAAGGCGCCGCGGCGCGCCTGCCGCGCTTAGTGCGCGCCGGTGAGGAACACCACCAGCAGCACGCCCACGCCGATCAAGAGCACCTGCGGCACCGACTCGCGCACGGTGGCGCGGCGCTGCATCTGCGGCATCAGGTCGCTGACGGCGATATACAGGAAGCCCGACGAGGCGAACACCAGCACATACGGGATCAGGCCGCTGGCCTGGTCCAGCGTGTAGTAGCCGATCAGTCCACCGGCCACCGCCATCAGGCTGCACAGCAGGTTGAAGATATATGCGCGGCGGCGCGAGAAGCCGGCGTTGAGCAGCACGATGAAGTCGCCGATCTCCTGCGGGATCTCGTGCGCGATGATGGCCAGGCCGGTAATGATGCCCAGTTCCGGGTTGGCCAGGAAGGCCGCGGCGATCAGGATGCCGTCGGTGAAATTGTGCATGCCGTCGCCGATCAGGATCATCCACCCCGACTTGCCCGCCTCGCGCGCATCATGCCCGTGCGCGTGGTGGTGGCCGTCGCCTTCGTGGTGGTGCGAGTGGCGCAGGATCGCCAGCTTTTCCAGCATGAAGAACGCCAGCAGGCCGCCCAGCAGGGTCGCGAACAGCTTGTGCGTGTCGGCGCCCGACTCGAATGCTTCGGGCAGCGCATGCAGCAGCGCCGTCGACAGCATGATCCCCACCGACAGGCTGACCATGCGCTCGACCATTTTCGAGAGCAGCGTAAACGAAAACACTGCGGCTGCAGTGATGCTCGCAACGCCGCCAATGGTGGTCGCCAGCAGGATGGATATCAGGATCGGGTCGATTTTGTTGCCTCTTGTACGAATGTTGCGTGATGCGCAAGCCCGGCATTGTACCGCCTCGGCTCGCTAAACGTCCCCGCTCACGCCGCGCCGTTGGCGTCCAGCCACTCCAGCGAGCGTTTGAAGCCGTCGCGCGCATCCGCCTCCACATAGCTTGGCCGGTTGTCGGCATAGAACGCATGCCCTGCCGCCGGGTACACCACGAACTCCGATTTGCTGCTGCCGAGCGCAAGCTCGCCTTCCATTGCTTCCACCGTCGACAGCGCAATCGTCCGGTCTTTGGCGCCATACAGGCCAAGCACCGGCACTTTCAGGGTGCGCGCGATATTGACCGGGTGCTGCGGGCGGATCGCACTGGATTCGCCCACCAGCCGGCCGTACCACGCCACGCCCGCCTTGACGCAGGGGTTGTGGGCCGCGTACAGCCAGGCGATCCGGCCGCCCCAGCACCAGCCGGTGACTGACAGCCGCTCAATGTTGCCGCCGCTGGACGCAGCCCATGCGACGCAGGCGTCTAGGTCGGCCATGACCTGGGCATCGGGTGTGCGCGCGATGATGCCTTTCATCAGCGAAGGAATGTCCGGCACGCTGGTCGGATCGCCCTGGCGGACGAACAGGTCGGGGGCGATGGCGAAGTAACCCTGCCTGGCGAAGCGGCGCGCGACGTCGGCAATATGTTCGTGCACACCGAAGATCTCGGAAATCAACAGCAGCACGGGAAGATTCGGCGCATTTTCCGGCTGCGCGAAAAAGACCGGCACCGCCTGGCCGTCTACGACGATGTCGTGCCAGCCAGTGCATAGGCCAGCGTCGTCGGTGGCAATGACGGTGTGGGCAGAGACCGGGAGCGTGGCCGCGGCAAAGCCGATCCCGCGGGTCGCAAGCGCGGCGGCTTGCCCTTGAGTGCGTTGATTCATCCAGTTCCTGTTGCGCAAAGGCTATATCTTAAACCGACGCAAGAAAAAAGGCCTCCGGTGAGGGAGGCCTTGTCGATGTTTCCTGGTTCGCGAAGCTTACGGCACCAGCGCGAAGTTGATGTTCACCGCGTTCTGCGTCGAGATATCGACCGCATCGACCCGGGTCTGGGTCGCGTAACCGGTGGCCGACGCGGACACCGAATACTTGCCCGCGCCTGGCGTCGAGGTCGTGCTGGCCGAGAAGGCCAGCGGCAGCGTCGCGCTGTAGGTGGCGTATTGCGGCGCGGCGACCGGCAGGTTGTTGAGGGTGTAAGCGCCAGTGGCCAGGTCAGCGCCGGCATACTTGATCGTCACGGTCGGGCCGGCGGCAAAGGTCTGCTTGGCGGCGACATAGGCCGCTTCGCCGCTGGTGCTGGCTGGCGTCATCGTGACGGTACCGGCAATGCTGCCCGTTGCGCTGGTTGCCATGACGAGGGGTGCGGCAACCGTGCTCAGCGCGGTCGTGCTGGACGTCGTCGCGACCGGTACGGCGGCGATGACGGAGGCGGCGTGGCCGTCGGCGGTAATCACCACGTCGTAGTTGCCCGGAGCCAGGCGCGACAGGAAGAACTCGCCGGTGGTGGCGTTCGGCGCGGTCGAGCTGATGATGACGCCGTTCTGCTGCGCGCTCACGCTCACGCCGCTCGACAGCAGCGCCGGGCTGATGAAACCGTTGATGCCATTGCTGACGGTCGGTACCAGCTTGATGACAGGCTTGAGCGCGTACTTGCCGTTGCCCTTGGTCAGGACCGATTTGCAGGCGTCGAAGTCGAGCACCAGGTCGGTGCGCTGGCCGGCGACAACGTCGAACTGGCCGGCGATCTTGATGCCGCTCTGGACCGCGCTTGGCGTTTCCAGCGTTTTCTCGGCCGTGGTGCCGGTCGGGACCACCGTGTTGGCGGTGCCGGCGCCTGCGTTAGCATCGAGCACCAGGCGGAGCTGGTTGTACTTACCTGCCGGCAGGCTGGTCGCGCCGAGCGAATCGAGCACGCCGTTGGTCAGGTTGAGCAGGTTGATCTTGCGTGCCGGGCTGAGCGTGATGTCGCTCCAGCCGCTCTCGGTCTCGCCAGCTGCCGCGTTCTGGTGAACCCGGACCTTGCTTACCGTGACATTGACCGCATCAAAGCCGCAAGCCGGCGCGTCGGTCAGCGACACACCAAGGGTGCCCGACTGGGCAGGAGCCGGCGCAGGCGCGCCGCTGTCCCCGCCGCCGCCGCCGCAAGCGGCAATGGTCGCGGCTGCGAAAGCAGCACTGGTGATCAGGGTAAGACGTTGGAGTTTCGGGTTCATATAAAGCCTCTTGTTGGTAACGGATCATGTCGAGCGCGTTCTGCGCTGTATGGACATACTTTACATTTCCAAGGGGCAATTTTGTGTGCGCTAACCCACATAGCAACTTTTGCTTACAACTTTGGCGAGATTCTGTGGCCTGCCAGCCGCGCCACATTACATATACGACAAGAAAATCGAGGTCCGTTCCCGGGGACGGACCTCGAACTGAGAGAGTGGCAAATTTGATGGTGCGTTTTGCCGCCCGGGATCAGTGCGCCTTGTCCCAGTTGGGGCCGACGCCGACTTCGGCGAGCAGCGGCACTTTCAGCTGCGCGACGCCTGCCATCAGTTCCGGCAGCTTGACCTTGACGATCTCCAGCTCCGCTTCCGGCACTTCCAGCACCAGTTCGTCGTGCACCTGCATCACCATGCGCGTGGCCATGCCCGTTGTTTCCAGCCAGCCTTGGACCGCAATCATCGCCAGCTTGATCAGGTCGGCCGCGGTGCCTTGCATCGGCGCGTTGATCGCGGCGCGTTCGGCGCCCTGGCGGCGCGGGCCGTTCGGGGAGTTGATCTCGGGGAGCCACAGCCGGCGCCCGAACACCGTCTCGACATAGCCGCGCGCCTTGGCTTGCATGCGGGTGTCGTCCATGTACTGCTTCACGCCCGAGAAGCGGGCAAAGTAGCGCTCGATGTAGCTCTGCGCGGCCGAACGGTCGACACCGAGGTTGCTGGCCAGGCCAAACGCGCTCATGCCGTAGATCAGGCCGAAGTTGATCACCTTGGCATAGCGGCGCTGCTCGCTTTCGACTTGCGCCGGCGGCACGCCGAAGATTTCGGCAGCGGTAGCGCGGTGGATGTCCTCGCCTTCGGCAAACGCGCGCAGCATCGCTTCGTCTTCCGAGATGTGCGCCATGATGCGCAGCTCGATCTGCGAGTAGTCGGCCGAGACGATCACGCTGCCCGGCGGCGCGATGAAGGCTTCGCGGATGCGGCGCCCTTCCGCGGTACGGATAGGGATGTTCTGCAGGTTCGGGTCGTTCGACGACAGGCGCCCCGTCACCGCCACCGCTTGCGCGTAATTGGTGTGCACGCGGCCGGTGTCGCGGTTGACCATCTTGGGCAGCTTGTCGGTGTAGGTCGATTTCAGCTTCGACAGGCTGCGGTGCTCCAGCAGCACCTTCGGCAGCGGGAAGTCTTCGGCCAGCTTTTGCAGCACTTCTTCGTCGGTCGACGGCGCGCCGCTCGGCGTCTTTTTGACCACCGGCAGCTGCAGCTTGCCGAAGAAGATTTCACCGATCTGCTTGGGCGAGCCGAGGTTGAACGGGCCGCCGGCCAGTTCGTGCGCTTTCTGCTCCAGCTCCATCATGCGCGCGCCAAGTTCGTTCGACTGCGTCTCGAGCAGCGCGGCGTCGATCAGCACCCCGTTGCGCTCGATCTTTTGCAGCACCACGGAGGTCGGCAGCTCGATCTGGCGGTAGATGAAGTTAAGCTTCTCGTCGCTTTCAACGTGCCCCTTCATCGCGTGGTGCAGGCGCAGCGTGATGTCGGAGTCTTCGCCCGCATATTCGGTGGCGCGCGACAGTTCGACCTGGTCGAAGCAGATCTGGCCAGCGCCCTTGCCGCACACTTCGGTAAATGGGATCGTCGTGTAGCCGAGGTGGCGCATCGCCAGGCCGTCCATGTCGTGCGGCTTGTGCGATTCGAATACGTACGATTGCAGCAGCGTGTCGTGCACGATGCCGCGCAGCGTGACGCCGTGGTTGGCGAAGATATGGCTGTCATACTTGAGGTTCTGGCCGACCTTCGGCTTGGCCGGGTCTTCGAGCCAGCCGCGCAGCTTTTCCAGCACGAGTTCGCGCGGCAGCTGCTCCGGCACGCCGGCGTAGCGGTGCGCCACCGGAATGTAGGCGCCCTTGCCCGGCTCGACGCTCAGCGAGATGCCGACCATCTCCGCCGTCATCGGGTCGAGCGAGGTGGTTTCGGTGTCGACCGACGTCAGTTCGGCCGCGTCCACCAGCGCCAGCCAGTTGTCGAGCGCGTCCTCGGTCAGCACAGTTTCGTATTCGCCGCGGATCACCGGCGTGGCGGCGACGCCGAACAAGTCGCCTTCCGGCGAATTGAGCAGCACGCCGCTGGCGCGCGCGCCGCCGGCATCGACGGCAGCGCCGATCTCGCGCAGCAGTGTCTTGAAGCCGTAGCGCTGGAAGAAGTCGCGCAGGCCGTCCTTGTCTTCCTCGCGCCCGACCAGCGTTTCCGAAATCGATACCATGTGGCCGGACAAGTCACAGTCGGTTTTTACGGTGATCAGCGTGCGGCCTTGCGGCAGCCATTCGAGCGCGCTGCGCAGGTTCTCGCCAACGGCGCCTGTGATCGTGTGGTGGTTGTCGATGACCCCTTGCAGGCTGCCGTGCTGGGTCAGCCACTTGAGCGCGGTTTTCGGGCCGCACTTGCTCACGCCGGGGATGTTGTCGACCGTGTCGCCGATCAGGGTCAGGTAGTCGATGATGCGGTTCGGCGGCACGCCGAACTTGGCCAGCACGCCGGCTTCGTCGAGCTTCTCGTTGGTCATCGTGTTGATCAGGGTGACCTTGTCGTTGACCAGCTGCGCCAGGTCCTTGTCGCCGGTCGAAACGATCGTGTTCATGCCCAGCTGCGTGGCCTGCACCGACAAGGTGCCGATCACGTCGTCGGCCTCGACGCCTTCGACCATCAGGATCGGCCAGCCCATGTGCTTGACCGCTTCGTGGATCGGCTCGATCTGCAGGCGCAGGTCGTCCGGCATCGAGGCGCGTGTCGCCTTGTATTCGGGATACATGTCGTCACGGAAAGTCTTGCCCTTTGCATCGAACACGCAGGCGATGTAAGCGGCCGGGTAATCCTGGCGCAGCCGGCGCAGCATGTTGACCATGCCGTGCATGGCGCCAGTCGGGTGGCCGTCCGGGCTGCGCAGGTCGGGCAAGGCGTGGAAAGCGCGGTACAGGTAACTGGAGCCGTCGACTAACAACAGGGTATTTTGCATAGTGCCAAGTAAGAAGGTGGGCCGGGCGCGGGCCGGCGAATATCTGCCATTATCGCAGAATCGCGCTTGAAGAAAACGCAAGGGAACGATCTGTCCAGTAGCCCATATGGGGACGATTCGGCGCATTTTCACAGGGAAGCACAGGTGTTTGTTACAATGGTCACAACGATTAAAGGTGACCATCATGATGCGCACATCCCCAGCCCTGAAACTGCTTGCCCTCTTCCTGTTGGCCCATTCCGGCTCGGCGCTTGCCCAGGCCCGTCCGAGCGAGGCCCCGCCCAAGCTCGAGCGTATCGAGGAAGGCAGCGACACGCCCGTGACCATCGTCCCCAAGCGCGACCAGCAGCGCAACATCAAGGAAACCAAGGACGGCGGCCAGGTCAAGGAAGTGCAGGTCAAGAGCGGCAAGAGTACCTACACGATGAAGGGCAGCAATCCTGGCAGCGTCGCTGAGAACAGCGTCGGCACCGGCAGCACCCTGCGTCCGCCGCAATGGCAGGTGCTGGAGTTTGACCTCAGCAAGAAAAAGCAGGCCCAGCGCGACGAAGAAGCGGCAGCCGCCGCTGCCGCAGCGCCACCGGCAGCCGTTCCGCCACCGCCGGCATTGGCAAAATAATGCCCCAGGGCCCGGCCATCCCGGGCCTTGCACAACGCGCCGTTCTCAACTGACACTTTCTCTCTCTTTGCGTTCACATGGCAGTTTTTACCGCGGTCGGGCTGGGTGACCTCACCCAGTGGATCAAGCAGTTCCCTCTCGGCAACGCACTGGCGCTCAAAGGCATCGCCTCAGGCATTGAGAACAGCAACTTTTTCTTGACGACCGAGCGCGGTGAGTATGTGCTCACCATCTTCGAGAACCTCAGCTTCCAACAGCTTCCGTTTTACCTGAACCTGATGCGCCACCTGGCCTTGCGCGGCATTCCCGTGCCGGCGCCGGTGGCCAATGACCAGGGCGAACTGGTGGTGCCCTTGCAGGACAAGCCCGCGGCGATCGTCAGCAAGCTCGAAGGCAGTTCCCAGATGGCGCCGCTGCCGGCGCACTGCGCCGCCGTCGGCGCGATGCTGGCGCGAATGCACCTGGCCGGGCGCGACTTCCCGATGCAGCAACCGAACCTGCGCGGCCTCGACTGGTGGAACGAGACCACCCCGAAAGTCCTGCCCTACCTCGACGACGCCCGCGCCCACCTGCTGCGCGCCGAGATGCACTTCCAGGAAGCCTTCCATGGCTGCGCGCCTTACGCTGCGCTGCCGCGCGGCCCCGTGCATGCGGACCTGTTCCGCAATAACGTGATGTTCGTCGGCGAGCGGCTGACCGGCTTCTTCGATTTCTACTTTGCCGGCTGCGATACCTGGCTGTTCGACGTTGCCGTCACGGTCAACGACTGGTGCATCGACCTGAACAGCGGCGCGATCGACGTCGCGCGCGCCCGCGCCATGCTGGACGCCTACCACGCCGAGCGCCCGTTCACCCACGCCGAACACGCGTCGTGGCAGCCAATGCTGCGCGCCGCCGCGCTGCGCTTCTGGCTGTCGCGCCTGTTTGACTTCCACCAGCCGCGCGAGGCCGAAATGCTGACCCCGCACGACCCTGGCCATTTCGAGCGCATCCTGCGCGAACGTATCGCCACACCGGCACCGGAGCTGTTTCATGAATAAACTGCCAGCGCGCGAAGGCTGGACCTGGGTCAAGCAAGGCTTTGCCCTGTTCCGCAAGCAGCCGCTGGGCCTGGCCGCCCTGTTCTTCGGCTACCTGCTGGTAACCCTCGCCTTGGGCATGGTGCCGCTGGTCGGCAAACTCCTGTCGTACCTGCTGGTCCCGATGTTCACGGTCGCTTTCATGCAGGGCTGCGCCGATGCCGAGCAGGGAAAGCGCGTCCATCCGGGCCTGCTGCTGACAGGCTTCCGCTCGCCCGCCTTTGCATCCCTGATCAGGCTTGGCCTGGTCTACATGGCGCTGGCGGTGCTGGCCATTGTCGCTTCCGCGCTGGTCGACGGCGGCGTGTGGCTGCAGGTTTTGCTGCGCCAGGTCGAGCCGGATGCCGCGGAGACCAAGACCCGCGCGTTCGCCGCGGCGATCCTGTTTACCGCATTCGCCCAGCTCATCGGCTTCGTACTGCTGGCCTTCACCGGACCGCTGGTCCACTGGAAGCGCATGGGCGCAGGCAAGGCGGTGTTCTACAGTGTGGTGGGGATTGTTGGCGCGTTCAAACCATTCGTCGTTTTCGCGCTGTCGTGGTTCGGCATCAGCGCGATCATCGGACAGGTGGCGCACCTGATTTTCGGACGCACCGCGATGTTCCAGGCCGTGCTGATCCCGGTCTCGCTGATCTACACGATCGCGGCCTTCTGTTCCTTCTATGCGATCTACCGCAGCCTGTTCGGGGCGCCAGAGAGCGAAGCACGAATCGAAGAGATTCATCCCTGACGTCGTTCCCGCGCAGGCGGGAACCCAGGGTGAGCCGGCCCAGCATGGATTCCCGCCTGCGCGGGAACGACGGCTAGCGGGCGACCCGCTCCAGTTTGGCCACCGACAGGTCGAGCACCTTCATGCCCGCGCGTCCAAAATTGATCTGGGCGCGCGCATTGCCGCCGCTGCCCTCGATATTGACGATCACGCCTTCACCGAACTTGCTGTGCGAGACCGACTCGCCAATGCGCCAGCCCGGACCGCTGCTGGACTTCTGCGTGATCTGCTGGGCGATCTTGTTATCCGATCCGCCAGTGAACTTGGCGTCGTCCCACGCCGACTTCTTGTTGCCGAACCATTGCGCCTGCACGCGCGGCGACAACCACTTGAGCGCATCCTCCGGCAGTTCGTCGAAGAAGCGCGACTTCATGTTGTAGCGGGTCTGGCCATGCAGCATGCGCGTCTGGGTGAAACTCATATACAGGCGGCGGCGCGCGCGCGTGATCGCCACGTACATCAGGCGCCGTTCTTCGTCCACGCCATCCATCTCGCGCGAACTGCTCTCGTGCGGGAACAGGCCTTCTTCCAGGCCCGTGATGAATACCGCATCAAATTCCAGGCCCTTGGCCGAGTGCACCGTCATCAGTTGCAGCGCGTCCTGCCCTGCCTGCGCCTGCGCGTCGCCCGCCTCGAGCGACGCGTGCGACAGGAAGGCTGACAGCGGCGACATGACCGTCGACAGCGGCAGGTCGGCGTCGAGGATCTCGATGCCATCCTGGTTGACGATGGCGTCGCCGGCCTGCGCCTGCGCTTGCGGTCCGAGGTGGGCAGGCGCGCCCTGGCCGAAGCCTTCCTCCTGCACGAACTGGGTCGCCGCGTTGACCATCTGCTCCAGGTTTTCGATGCGGTCGGCGCCTTCTTTTTCGTTCTGGTAGTGCGTCAGCAGGCCGCTCGATTCGAGCACCACGCGCACCATCTCGGGCAGCGACAGCTGCTGCGTCTCGAAGCGCGCCCCTTCCACCAGGCGCACAAAGCTGTTCAGCGACGAACCGCCCTTGCCTGCCACGTAAGGCACCGCCGCATACAGCGACACGCCGTACTGGTCGGCCGCCGCCTGCAGCTGCTCGATGGTGCGCATGCCGATGCCGCGGGTCGGGAAGTTCACCACGCGCAGGAAAGCCGAATCGTTGTGCGGGTTGTCCATCAGCTGCAGGTAGGCGATGGCGTGCTTGACCTCGGCGCGCTGGAAGTAGCGCTGGCCGCCGTACACGGTGTACGGCAGGCCCGCCGCAAACAGCGCGTGTTCGATCACGCGCGACTGCGCGTTGGAGCGGTACAAAATCGCGATATCGCTGCGCGCCGCGCCTTCGGCCATCAGGCTCTTGGCTTCCTCGATGATCCACTGGGCTTCTTCGAGGTCCGACGACGCTTCATAGATGCGCACCGGCTCGCCGTGGCCGGCGTCGGTGCGCAGGTTTTTGCCGAGGCGCTTGCTGTTGTTGGCGATCAGGTGGTTGGCGCTGTCGAGGATGTGGCCGTGCGAGCGGTAGTTCTGCTCCAGCTTGATCAGGTTCTCGACCCGGAATTCGCGTTCGAAGGCGCTCATGTTGCCCACGTTCGCGCCGCGGAATGCGTAGATGCTCTGGTCGTCGTCACCGACGGCGAACAGCGCGCCGCCGTGGCGCTCGCCGTGGCCGGCCAGCAGTTTCAGCAGGCGGTACTGCAGGTCGTTGGTATCCTGGAACTCGTCGACGAGGATGTGGCGGAAGCGCGTCTGGTAATGCTCGCGCAAAGGCTGGTTGCGCGACAGGAGCTCGTAGCAGCGCAGCAGCAGCTCGGCGAAATCGACCACGCCTTCGCGCTGGCACTGCTGGTCGTACAGTTCATACAGCTCGACCATCTTGCGCTCGATCGGGTCGAACGCTTCGACCTGGCTGGCGCGCAGCCCCTGGTCCTTGGCGTTATTGATGAAGTACATCAGGTTCTTGGCCGGGTACTTTTCATCGTCGACGTTGTTCGCCTTGAGCAGGCGCTTGATCATCGACAGCTGGTCTTGCGAGTCGAGGATCTGGAAGGTCTGCGGCAGCGCCGCGTCGCGGTAGTGCGTGCGCAGCAGGCGGTTCGACAGGCCGTGGAAGGTACCGATCCACATCCCGCGCGTACTGATCGGCAGCATCGCCGACAAGCGCGTCAGCATCTCCTTGGCGGCCTTGTTGGTAAAGGTCACGGCCATGATCCCTGCCGGCGACACCTGCCCGGTCTGGATCAGCCACGCGATGCGGGTGGTCAGCACGCGCGTCTTGCCCGAACCGGCGCCCGCCAGGATCAGGGCGCTTTGCTGCGGCAGGGTGACGGCGGCGAGTTGTTCGGGATTGAGGTTGTGGAGGAGATTTTGCATCCCGTGATTATACCGGGCGGGGTGGTTTCCCGATGCCCGAATCGGCCCCGGTCCCGCGTTGGCAAATTGGCCATGCCAGCGCGCGACCGGGCGGGAATCAGCTTGCGCCCGAACCCGGGGCGGGCCTGGCCAGGCCGCGCGACATGGCTTCGTCGATCAGGCCGCGCACGGTCTTGCCGGCGGCGTGGCTCTCGGCTTCCATCTGCTTGCCGAGCGCGCCCATCTTCTTGCCGAGGGCGTCCATCGGGCGGCCGGCCTGCTCCATTTTCGCGCCGATCGCTTCCATTGGCTTGCTGGCCTTTTCGACCTGGCTGGCCTGCTGCTCGATCACCCTGGCGTGGGACTCCATCTCGCGCGAGAGTACTTCCATTTTTTCGCCCAGGCGCTGCATGTCGCGCGACAGGCTCTTGCGCTGCTCGTCCGTCGCGCCGTCCATCTTGCGGCCCAGCTTTTCCATCTCGCGGCCAAGCTTGTCCTGTTCGCCGCCCAGCGCTTGCATGTTGCGCTCGGCGTCGCGCATCGCGGCGCTGCGAGCGTTGACAGGCGCGACGGCCTCTATCTCGCGGCCCAGCGCTTCCATCACCTTGCCGTGCTTGTCCATCTCCTTGCCGTGCACGTCCATTTGCTTGCCGAGCCGGTCGAGCGGCTCCCATGCCTTGTGAACGCGGGCCATGATCCCGGCATCCTGCACGATGTAAGCCTTGCCATTCCGGTCCCGGAACCACAGGAAGTCGCCGCCCACCGCGCGTTTCGCGGCCTTCAGGTCGTTGAAATCGTCGCTGTGGCCATTCATGCTGGTGCCGCGGTCATCGGCCCGGACAATCGCGTAGGGCAGCTCGCCCGCCGCGCGGTGGACGCTCCATTTCTTTGGTGGCGGCGGCGGCGGGGCCGGTGGGGCCGGCGGCGCAGGTGGCGCAGGTGGCGCAGGTGGCGCAGGCGGGGCCGGCATGTCGGCCATCGATGGCGCAGGCGGCGCCGGCGGCTCGGGCGGCGTGGACTTGGCGTGGGCATAGAAGCCGGCAAAGGCCGCGGCCAGGCCGAGCGCGGGCAGCGCCATCTTCCAGTTAAGCGGTTCGGTATCCGGGCGTACCAGGCGTTTGATGCGTGACATAAGGTTTCCTCCGTGTGCCGCATGGGCGAGTTGAGGGATGGAGAACTGGAACTGGTCCAGTTCGGACAATGCAAGTGCCAGGCGCCGCGGTTCGCCAAGCATGCTTGCGGCTAAATCATCTGCAATCTGTTCGCGTTCAACGCGGATGCGGTTCGACAGCCACCACACGGTGGGGTGGTAGAACAGCACGATTTCGATCGCGCCCTGCACCAGGTTGACGAGGTAATCGTGGCGCCGGATATGCGCCAGCTCGTGCGCCAGCAGCGCTTCGAGCAGGTGCGGCGGCATGCCGGAAATGAGGGACGCGGGCACCAGCACCATCGGGCGCCACCAGCCCGCCGTCACGGGGCTATGGATATCGTCGGCCAGCCCGAGCACGACCTTGCGCGAGATGCCGAAGCCTTCGGCCATGCGGTCGAGGCGCGCCTGCCATGCCGGGTCGGCGCGGTGGTGGGCGCTGCTGGTCAGGCGCCGCACCCAGGCCAGGCCCACCATCATGCGCAGCGCCAGCAGCGCGGCGCCGCACGACCACAGCAGCACCACCAGCGGCAGGCGTGCCTGCAAGGCCTGCTCCCAGCCTGCCAGCCGCCCGGCGAGCGAGGCGGCGGGAATGATCGCGCCCGGCGCCGCCAGGGCTGGCAGCGCGGCGCCGTCCGCCAGCGGCAAAAAGGTCGAGTTCAGCGCCTGCGCGTCAGCGATACGCTGGACCACGCCCGACAGCGGCAGTGCCGCGCACAGCAGCAGCGCGGCGCAGGCGACGGCGTAGCGGGCTTGCGGCCGCGCGCCGCGCATGGCGGCGAGTACCAGCGCGGCGCCCCAGCCCACCAGCAAGCCCTGCCAGACGAAGTCGAGCAAGGCCCAGGCTAGCGCGGGCAGCAGCGCGCTCATCGTGTCACTCCCGGGGAAAGGCGGAACGTTGTCATGAAGTCTCCGTATCGTTGAATGTAGAATAAAATATCTAGATAAATTTGTCTAGAAGTTTTTTTCTACTTCGCGGCGGCGCGCGGCAGCCTCTATGGCGGGACTTTAGGCAGGGATGGCGGCGGGATCCAGCGACGTGCGACAGACGGCGGAAAAGTGGGAATGGGCTGGAGAAACCTTCGGTCAATGTGACCCGGGGTCTGTCCCCGGGTGACTAGCCGGCAGACATAGGTAACACTTGTCGGGAGAAATAGCTTACACAGATCGGTCCATCTTACTGCCCAAATCGGGGTCAGACCACAGTCATTTTGCTGCCCAATTCGGGGTCAGACCACAGTCATTTTGGAATATTCCAAAATGACTGTGGTCTGACCCCGATTTTGGAAAGACATGGAGGAAGACATGGGGTCTGTCCCCGCGGTCAGACCGGGTCACGTTGACCCCGGTTTTTTGAAGTTGTTGCTAAGGATGGCTTAGGCGCTGGCGTGGCCGAGCTGGTGCTGCTCCCAGAACGTGCGCAGCTGGTCGGTGAGCTTGAGCGGCACCAGCGGCTTGGGAATCACACCGATCGCGCCAACGTCGGCATAGCGCTCGATGTCGCTGGCGGTGGTCAGCCCGGTGACGAACAGCGCCGGCGTGTCGGCCAGGTGGGGCATGCTGCGCAGCCGCTCGAGCGTGGCCAGGCCGTCGAGCTCGGGCATCATGACGTCGAGCAGGATCAGGTCCGGCTGGAAGCCGCGCGCGGCGTACAGGGCTTCGTGGCCGGAGCTGCAGTCGCGCACCTCCAGCTTGCCGATCACTTCCAGCACCAGTTTCGCCGTGGTGCGTACGTGCAGGTCGTCTTCGACATAGAGGATCGATTTCAATGCTTGCTGGGTGTGGGCTGCGTTCATGTCAGTCTCCGGCGGACATATCGGTCGGCACGCCAAGCAGGCGTGAAATGGTGCTCCATAGCCGCCGTTGCGAGGTCCAGGGCTTGGGCAGGAAAGCGGCAATCGGTTCGCGCCATGCCGGCTCGCGCTGGGCATGCACCAGCACCGGCGTGGCCACGATCAGCGGCATCAGGCTTCCCGCATTGCCGTCCGGCAGTGCTGGATCGATGATGACCAAGGCAAAAATGTCGCGCCGGAGCAGGTGCTGCGCTTCAGCCAGCGTGGCGGCGTGGATGACATGCGCTTCCGGCATCAGCAGCGCGGTCAGCGCTTCCGCGCTTTCCACATCCTTGTCGACCAGCAGTACCCGCGGCACGCCGACTTCGCGGGCATCGTTGCAGGTGTCCGTTTCGGCGTCCGCTTCCGCCGCATCGGGCGTGTCGGCCGCGCCTACCATGCGCCGCACCTGCGGGGCGGTGCAGCGCGGCGCGGCGGGCGTGCGCCGCTGCAGGTGCGCGGCGCCAGTGCGGCCCCGGGCCGCAGCTGTTCTTGATTGAGGGGTTGCCGCTTTCATGCGACTCCTTTCTGGACGATCGATGGCCCTTGTCGAGCGCGGCGCAAAGCCGCGGCGCTGCCATGGGCAGGCGCGATAAACAAGTCGAGGGAACAATCGGCGGAGCTGGGCCGAGATGATAACTTCGGCCGCGAGGAAGGGGCGGCACTGGTGTTGCTGGCGGGCGGGTCAGGGCCTCGCGCGGGTCATAGGGACCACAAGGCAAGTGTACCGGAATTTAGCTCCAGAGAAACAAATTCCGGGAATATTTTTAACAATTGTCGCGATAAACCGACTCTATCGGCTATTTCGCCTTCAGGCGCGCCGCAAACCCGGCGTGCAAGCTATTTAAAGTTTCTTCGGCGGCCAGCAGCTGGTCGGCCACCTCGTTGATCTTGCGCCGGCTCGAGCGGGCGTGGTCGCGCAGCACCTCGAAGGCAGTGTTGCGGTCGGTCTGGAACTTACCCATCAGCAGCCCGACCGCCAGGCTGGTTTCGCGGCCGGCGGCCAGCGCGGCGTTCAGGTTGGTCTCGGTGCGGCGCAGCTGGCGGATTTCGTCGGCCCGCGCCAGCCCCGCTTCAAACGCCGCCATCAGGCGTTCGGCGTCGACCGGCTTGACCACGTAACCGACCGCCCCGTAGGCGGCCGCCTGCCTGGCCGAATCGGTGTCGCCAATGGCCGACAGGAACATGAACGGCACCGTGGTGAGCTCGTTAAGGTGGCGCGCCAGCTCCAGCCCCGACATGCCGGGCATGGTGATGTCGAGCAGCGCAAGGTCGGGCTCGCGCGCTTCGATCTGTGCGATGGCCTGCGCGCCCGACGATGCCGACACCGTGTCGTAACCGGCATGGCGCAGCACTTCGCCGATGAACTGCAGCAGGATTGGGTCGTCGTCGACAATCAGGATGCGGCGTTTGGCCGCGGGCGCGGTAGTCATCTTTTGGCAGTCCTAAATGTCAAAATGTGACATGAATTATACGGCGCCCCCCTGCTTTGCGCAGCTTTTCCGCTGTCCGGCGAACAGGACGTCGAACGCGCGCACCACCGCGCCCGGCACCTCGGCCGTATAAATGCTGCTGATCGCCGCGACCAGGTCGGCGCCCCGCCCCACCAGCGGCGCGGCGTTCGCCGGGGTCATGCCGCCGATGACCACCAGCGGCAGCGCGATCTCCGCCTTTGCCTGCGTAATGATGGCAGGATCGGTGCGGAAACTGTACTGCTTGACGCGCGACGGGTAAAAGCCGCCGAACGCCACATAGCTGGCGCCGTCGCGCTGGGCGGCGCGCGCCAGCGCCAGGTCGCCGTAGCAGGAAGCGCCGACGATCTTGCCAGGCCCGAGGATGCTGCGCGCCTGGGCGACCGATGCGTCGGTACCGCCGACATGCACGCCGTCCGCGTCGAGGGTCAGGCACAGCGCGATGTGGTCGTTGATGATCAAGGGGCGGTTATAGCGGCGGCACAGCGCCAGCAGCGCCGCGCCCTGCTCGCGCCGCAGCGACGGGCTGGCGCCCTTGTGGCGGTACTGCAGCATGGCGGCGCCGGCATGCAGCGCGGCGCGGGTGGTGTCGACCAGCTGGTCGGTGTCATCCCAGTCGGGTGTGACGAGGTAGAGTCCCTGGTGCATGGATAAAGTGTCCTTTAAATGGATGGGGCGCCGCGGTCCGGGATGCGCTGGCCGGGGCCAAGCGCAAATGACGATACGAGGGCGCCGTGGCAGTAGGCCTGGGCGCGCTGGAGCGCTTGCGCGAACGGCTCGCCCAGCGCCAGCCGGCCGGCGATGGCCGCCGACAGCGTGCAGCCGCTGCCGTGGAAGCTGCCCGCGAGGCGCGGCCACTTCCACTCGCGCGACTGGCCTTCGGTGTGCCAGCGGTTGACCACCATCTCGCCATCGCCGTGGCCGCCGGTGACCAGCAGGTGCGGAAAGCGCGCACCTGCCAGCGCGCGCGCCTCCGGCAGGTTCGGCACCACCACGGTAGCCAGCGCCAGCAAGGGGCCGATCGCCGCCATGGCGTCGCCGCACGACAAAGCGTCGCCATTGCCGCTGGCGAGCACCGGGTCGAGCACCAGCGGCAGCGCCGGCATGTCCTCGCGCAGCCTTAGGACCACCGCCGCAATCGCCTCGGCATTGGCGCGGCTGCCCGGTATGCCGACCTTGATGGCCTTGATGTCGCAGGACGCAGCGAGCACGCGCGCCTGGCGCCGCAGCAGGCCGGCGTCGACCGCGTCGACGTCGTAGACACGGTTGTGGTCCTGCACCGTCAGCGCCGTCACTACCGGCAGCGCGTGCGCACCCTGCGCGGCGATGGCCTGGATGTCGGCGGCGATGCCTGCGCCGCCGGACGGGTCGAGCCCGGAGAATACGAGGACGGCGGGCCGCATCACTGCAGCCGTCCGGCCATCGGCGACGACGGCGATGCGCTGAAGCGGCGCGGCATGCGCCCGGCAAGGAAGGCTTCGCGGCCGGCCTGCACCGCCAGGCGCATCGCGCGCGCCATGCGCACCGGGTCCTGCGCCAGCGCGATCGCGCTGTTCATCAGGACGCCGTCGCAGCCCAGCTCCATCGCGATGGCGGCGTCCGAGGCGGTGCCGACGCCGGCGTCCACCAGCACCGGCACCTTGGCCTGTTCGATAATCAGCGACAGGTTCCACGGGTTGAGGATGCCCATGCCGGAGCCGATCAGCGACGCCAGCGGCATCACGGCCACGCAGCCGATGCCTTCGAGCAGGCGCGCCTGCACCGGGTCGTCGCTGCAGTAGACCATGACGTCGAAGCCGTCGCGCACCAGCGTTTCAGCCGCGACCAGCGTTTCGGGCATGTTGGGGAACAGGCTTTTTTCGTCGCCCAGCACTTCCAGCTTGACCAGCTTGCGCCCGCCCAGCAGTTCACGCGCCATCTGCAGGGTGTAGACGGCGTCCTTCGCGTTGTAGCAGCCGGCGGTGTTGGGCAGGATGGTGTACTGGTCGGGAGGCAGCACGTCGAGCAGGCTGGGCGCATGCGGGTCCTGGCCGATGTTCACCCGGCGGATCGCCACCGTGACGATTTCCGCTGCGGCGGCGTCGGTGGCTTCGCGCGTCTGCGCCAGGTCGCGGTACTTGCCGCTGCCAACCAGCAGGCGCGAGCCATATTCAACGCCGGCGATAATCAATTTGTCTTGTGGGTTCATGGTGTGTTTGTCCTGTGATGGTGTCAGCCGCCGCCAATGGCGCGCACGATGTCGACCTTGTCGCCGGCGCCCAGGCGCCGCTCGGGCCACTGCTGGCGCGGCACGACCGTGCGGTTGACCGCCAGCGCCAGCGGCTGGCCAGCCAGTTCCAGTTGTCCGAGCAGCTCAAGCAAGGTGCAGCCCTCCGCGACCTCGCGTGGTTCGCCGTTGATGTCTATTAGGTTCACGGCGCCTCCTTCGGGTACAGCTGCGCGCCGCCCTTGACGAACTCGATCGCCTTTTCCTGCATGCCGCGGCTGGCGTAGTCGCGCACTTCCTGGGTGATCTTCATCGAGCAGAAATGCGGCCCGCACATCGAGCAGAAATGCGCCACCTTGGCCGAATCCTTCGGCAAGGTCTCGTCGTGGAAGGCGCGCGCCTTGTCGGGATCGAGTCCGAGGTTGAACTGGTCTTCCCAGCGGAACTCGAAGCGCGCCTTGGACAGCGCGTTGTCGCGCACCTGCGCGCCCGGGTGGCCCTTGGCCAGGTCGGCGGCGTGCGCGGCGATCTTGTAAGTGATGATGCCTTCCTTGACATCGTCCTTGTTGGGCAGGCCGAGGTGCTCCTTGGGCGTCACGTAGCACAGCATCGCGGTGCCGTACCAGCCGATCTGCGCCGCGCCGATGCCCGAGGTGATGTGGTCGTAGCCGGGCGCGATGTCGGTGGTCAGGGGGCCGAGCGTGTAGAACGGCGCTTCACCGCACTGCTCCAGCTGCAGGTCCATGTTTTCCTTAATGAGCTGCATCGGCACGTGGCCCGGCCCTTCGATCATGGTCTGCACGTCGTGCTTCCACGCGACCTGGGTCAGCTCGCCCAGCGTTTTCAGCTCGGCCAGCTGGGCTTCGTCGTTGGCGTCGTAGATGGAGCCCGGGCGCAGGCCGTCGCCAAGGCTGAACGAGACGTCGTAGGCCTTCATGATCTGGCAGATGTCCTCGAAGTGCGTGTACAGGAAGGACTCCTTGTGATGCGCCAGGCACCACTTGGCCATGATCGAGCCGCCGCGCGAGACGATGCCGGTCAGCCGGTTGGCCGTCATCGGCACATAGCGCAGCAGCACGCCGGCGTGGATCGTGAAGTAGTCGACGCCCTGCTCAGCCTGCTCGACCAGGGTGTCGCGGAAGATTTCCCAGGTCAGTTCCTCGGCCTTGCCGCCCACTTTTTCCAGCGCCTGGTAAATCGGCACCGTGCCGATCGGCACCGGGCTGTTGCGGATGATCCACTCGCGCGTCTCATGGATATGCTTGCCTGTCGACAGGTCCATCACGTTGTCGGCGCCCCAGCGGATTGCCCACGTCATCTTCTCGACTTCCTCGCCGATCGACGAGGTGACTGCCGAATTGCCGATGTTGGCGTTGATCTTCACGAGGAAGTTGCGGCCGATGATCATCGGCTCGATTTCGGGGTGGTTGATGTTGGCCGGAATGATCGCGCGCCCGCGCGCCACTTCCGAGCGTACGAACTCGGGCGTGATCTCGGCCGGGATGGCGGCGCCGAAGGACTGGCCGGGATGCTGGCGGCCAAGCAGCTCGGCGGTGCGGCGGCCCAGCGGACCGGCTTGTTCCAGGTGGGCCAGGTATTCCTTGCGGCGCAGGTTCTCGCGCAAGGCCACGAACTCCATTTCCGCCGTAATGATCCCGCGCCTGGCGTAGTGCATCTGGGTGACGTTGGCGCCAGGCAGGGCCCGGCGCGGCGCGCGCGCCAGCGCGAAGCGCATCTGGTCGAGCGTTGGATCGGCCAGGCGGGCGCGGCCAAAGTCCGAGCTCGGGCCGGCCAGCACTTCGGTGTCGCCGCGCCCGTGGATCCACGGCGCGCGCGGCGCAGCCAGGCCGCAGCGGATGTCGATGGCGGCGGCCGGGTCGGTGTAGGGGCCGGACGTGTCGTACAGGAAGATCGGCGGATTGCCTTCCCCTCCTGATGCCGACTGGCTCACCGAACGCATCGGCACGCGGATGTCGGGCCGGCTGCCCTCGATGTAGACCTTGGTGGAGTTGGGAAACGGCGCGATGGCGGCCTGGTCCACCGTGGCGGTGGCAGGGTCAAACTTTACTTGGGCGTTCATGTGGCTCCTTTGCGTGCAGGAGCCAGCAAAGGAGCGCCGGCCCGCCGCGCAGCGAGTGCCCGGCCGTGGTCGACATGCTTCCCTTCGCTGGCATTATCCAGATCAGGTTCAGAGGGTGTTTCTCACCCGCGCCTCGCGAAACAATGCGATTTGCAGGACCCCTAGCGTGTGCCGCCTTGCGGCAGCGCGGAAATTATAACTGTTGGCGACATGAACAACATGGTTTTTTCTGCACGGGTTGCCGACGAGGTCAAGCGCGGGACAGCAAACGCTACAAAAAATACAACAGCGCGTCTTATTGATGGGAGTACGATCGAGCCGTCGCAGCGATGCGGCCACAGCATTTTCCATACGCCCGGCGTAGCGCGCAGGCATGACATCCAGAGGGAGACTCACATGAATCAAATAAACATTGGGGTATCGACACTCACCGCGGCCGTTCGGCTGTGCCTGGCAACGCTGGCTGCCAGTGTCGCCGGGGCCGGCGCGGCTGCGGCCGCCGCGCCGGAGACGACGCGGGTGGTGGTTGCCTTCAAACCGGGCGCGGCGGCGCAGGTGAAGGCGGCGGTGGGCGCGGCGCGCGGCCGGGTCAAGCTCGATATCCCCGGCATGAACGCGGTCGCCGTCGAGATCCCGGCGATCGCCCTGCGCGGCTTGCGCAACAACCCGAACATCGAATTTGTGGAAGAGGACGTCAAGCGCTACCCGCTGGCACTCGCGACGCCGTCGAAGAAGCCTTACCTGTCAGGGCAATTGGTCCCGTACGGCATCAAGATGGTGCAGGCCGACCAGCTGCCCGACACCTACGCGGCCAACCGCATGGTGTGCATCATCGACTCGGGCTACGACCGCGCGCATGAGGATTTGTCAGGCAACACCGCCAGCGGCATCTACGACCGCGGCACCGGCTGGTGGTACACCGACGAAAACCACCACGGAACGCACGTGGCAGGCACGGTGGCCGCGATCAACAACAACGACACCGGGGTGGTGGGGGTTGCCGCAAACCGTCAATTGAAGCTGCACATCGTCAAGGTGTTCGGCGCAGACGGCTGGGCATACTCGTCGACTCTTGCAGCCGCCGCCAATCAGTGCGGCGACGCGGGCGCGAACGTGATCAGTATGTCGCTGGGCGGCGCGCGCCCGAGCCAGATCGAGATCCGCGCCTTTGCCGCGCTGGCTACCAAGGGCGTGCTGTCGGTGGCGGCGGCGGGCAACGACGGCAATTCCGCCATTTCCTATCCGGCCGGCTATCCGAGCGTGGTGATGGTGGGGGCGCTGGACGAGAACAAGGCATGGGCGGATTTTTCGCAGTTTAACAGCAAGGTTGAGCTGTCGGCGCCGGGGGTGAGCGTGCTGTCGACGGTGCCGATGGGCGGCGGCGCCGAAGCCGGCCTGACGGTTGGCCGTACCACCTACGCGCCAGGCACGATGGACGGATCGCCTAAGGCCAGCGCCAGCGCGCCGCTGGCCGATTTCGGGCTGGGCGACGCGATCAACACAGCAGTGTCGGGCAAGGTCTGCCTGATCTCGCGCGGGGCGATCGACTTCGCGACCAAGGTGTCGAACTGCCAGAGCAGCGGCGGGGTTGGCGCAGTGGTCTACAACAATGTCCCCGGCGGTTTCAACGGCACGCTCGGCACCACCGTCACATCGATCCCTTCGGTGACCGCCTCCGATACCGAGGGCGCATCGATGAAGGGGCAACTGGGCCAGCTGGCGACGGTATCGGTCAAGGGCGTCAACTACGCGTACTACGACGGCACCTCGATGGCAACGCCGCACGTGTCGGCGGTGGCGGCGCTGGTGTGGAGCTACTTCCCAAGCTGCACCGCCGCCCAGCTGCGCTCGTCACTGGGCAAGAGCGCGCAGGACCTGGGCAGCGCCGGGCGCGACGAGCGCTATGGCTATGGGCTGGTGCAGGCAAAAGCTGCGTATGACCGTATCAAAACCCTGGGATGCGGCAACTAAAACCTCCGCGACAACAAAAAAGGACGCTGCGGCGTCCTTTTTTTTCATTTAAATCGTTTCCTGACGGCTATAAATAGTATTTTATTAACATCTTAAGCTTGCCGGCGCAAAATAATATCACCGATTCTCTCCACGAACTTTTACCAAACGCAAAAACAAAAACTTTTTCGATGCAATACAACATGGTGCAGTGCACCCTGCTGAGTTCGATTGATTTTGCTTAAATTTTACAAATACACTGGCTTCATTGCTGTTCCATAAATGGTCGGCAAAGGTTCAACAAAACCACGCTTACGGGCCATCAGAGCCGCGGCGTACATAACTATTTTTTAATCGGAGAAGATTCATGATGCAAAGCAAGACTCGCATGTCCACCATCGCTTTCGCAGTCAAGATGGTCGTAGCAGCCACGGCAGTTGGCGTGATGGGTGCAGCTTCGGCAGCCGCCCCTGACACCACCCGCGTGATCGTCGCGTTCAAACCTGGTTCAAAAGCAAACGTCAAATCGGCCGTCGCTGCGGCTAAAGGTAGCGTCAAGCACGAAATCTTCGGCATGGACGCCATGGCGATCGAAGTGTCGGCAGCCGCGCTGAAAGGCCTGCAGAACAACCCGAACGTGCAGTACGTTGAAGAAGACGTCGTCCGCAAGCCGTTCGCGCTGACCTCGCCATCGACCGGCACCCCATACGCGAGTGGACAGCTGGTCCCTTACGGCATCAAGATGGTCCAGGCCGACATCCTGCCTGACACCAATGCAGCGAACCGCAAGGTTTGCATCATCGACTCCGGTATCAACCGCGACCACGAAGACCTGGTCGGCAATCCGATGGCTGGCGAATACGATTCCGGCACCGGCTGGTGGTACACCGACGAAAACTCGCACGGCACCCACGTGGCCGGCACCATCGCCGCAGTCAACAACGCCGGCACCGGCGTGGTCGGCGTGAACGCCAACAAAAAGCTGAACCTGCACATCGTTAAGGTGTTCAGCGCTTCGGGCTGGGCGTATTCGTCGACCCTGGCGTCGGCTGCCAACAAGTGCGGCGCCGCTGGCGCGAACGTCATCAGCATGTCGCTGGGCGGCGGCCGCAAGACCAAAACCGAAGAAAACGCCTTCATCTCGCTGCAATCGAAAGGCGTGCTGTCGATCGCCGCAGCTGGCAATGACGGCAACACCGTCATCTCCTACCCAGCCGGCTACAACAGCGTGATGATGGTTGGCGCCCTGGACGAGAACAAGGCATGGGCGACCTTCTCGCAGTACAACAGCCAGGTCGAAATCTCCGGCCCTGGTGTGGCAGTCCTGTCGACCGTTCCAATGGGCACCGGTTCCGAAGCAGTCCTGACCGTTGGCAGCACGACCTACGCGCCTGGCGCAATGGAAGGTTCGCCAGCGATCGTTCGCACCGGCGCACTGGCTGACTTCGGCATCGGCGACGCAGTCAACACCGCGGTATCGGGCAAGGTCTGCCTGATCGCACGCGGCACGATCGACTTCGCCACCAAGGTCTCGAACTGCCAGGCATCGGGCGGCGTCGGCGCGGTTGTGTACAACAACGTGGCCGGCGCCTTCGGCGGCACGCTGGGCACCACCGTGACCAACATCCCTTCGGTAACGGCAACCGACGTTGAAGGCGCAGCGATGAAGAACCAGCTGGGCCAGTCGGCAACCGTCGGCATCAAGGCTTCCAACTACGCTTACTTCGACGGTACCTCGATGGCTACCCCGCACGTATCGGCAGTGGCAGCCCTGGTGTGGAGCTACTTCCCAACCTGCACGGGCGCTCAGATCCGCAGCTCGCTCACCAAGAGCGCACAGGACCTGGGCCCGGTCGGCCGCGATACCAAGTACGGCTTCGGTCTTGTACAGGCCAAGGCGGCCCACGACCGCATCGCTTCGCTGGGTTGCGGTAACTAAGCTCCAGGCGGCATGAAAAAAGGACGCTTCGGCGTCCTTTTTTTTGCCCGCCGTCATTTGACGACATCCCTCCCTTATAATGGTTGTTTTCGCATACAACACTAGCCAAACCATGGAATTAGCCAAGTCTTTCGAGCCCGCCGACATTGAACAGTTCTGGCGCAACGAGTGGGAAAAGCGCGGGTACTTCACCGCCACCCTCGATGCCGACAAGCCATCGTTCAGCATCCAATTGCCGCCGCCGAACGTGACGGGCACCCTGCACATGGGCCATGCCTTCAACCAGACCATCATGGATGGCCTGACCCGCTACTACCGCATGCGCGGCTACAACACCGCCTGGATCCCGGGCACCGACCACGCCGGCATCGCCACCCAGATCGTCGTCGAACGCCAGCTGGACGCGCAGAAAATCTCGCGCCATGACCTTGGCCGCGACGAATTCATCAAGAAGGTCTGGGAGTGGAAGGAAAAGTCGGGCAACACGATCACCGGCCAGATGCGCCGCATGGGCACCTCGCCCGACTGGGCGCGCGAATACTTCACCATGGACGAGCCGCGTTCGAAAGTGGTGGCCGAGGTCTTCGTGCGCCTGTACGAACAGGGACTGATCTACCGCGGCAAGCGCCTGGTCAACTGGGACCCGGTGCTGGGCACGGCCGTGTCGGACCTGGAAGTGGTGTCGGAAGAAGAAGACGGCTCGATGTGGTACATCAAGTACCCGCTGGCCGATGGCAGCGGCCACATGACCGTGGCCACCACCCGTCCTGAAACCCTGCTGGGCGACGTCGCCGTCGCGGTCGATCCGACCGACGAGCGCTACATGGCGCTGCACGGCAAGATGCTGAAGCTGCCGCTGACGGGCCGCGAAATCCCCGTCATCGCCGACGACTACGCCGACAAGGCCTTCGGCAGCGGCTGCGTGAAGATCACCCCGGCCCACGACTTCAACGACTATGCGGTCGGCCAGCGCCACAAGCTGCCGATGATCTGCGTGCTGACCCTGGACGCAAAGATCAGCGACGAGGCGCCGGAAGCCTACCGCGGCATGGACCGTTTCGCCGCGCGCAAGCAGATCGTGGCCGACCTCGACGCCCAGGGCCTGCTGCAGGAAGTCAAGCCGCACAAGCTGCAAGTGCCGCGCGGCGACCGCACCGGCGTGGTCATCGAGCCGATGCTGACCGACCAGTGGTTCGTCGCCATGAGCAAGCCGGCGCCGGAAGGCACCCACTTCCCTGGCAAGTCGATCGCCGAAGTCGCGCTGGAAAAAGTCGCCGGCGGCGAAATCAAGTTCGTGCCGGAAAACTGGAGCAGCACCTACAACCAGTGGCTCAACAATATCCAGGACTGGTGCATCTCGCGCCAGCTGTGGTGGGGCCACCGCATCCCGGCGTGGTACGACGACGCCGGCAATATCTTTGTCGCCAAGACCGAAGAAGAAGCAAAAGCCAAGGCGCAGGCCGCTGGCGTCAGCGCGCCGCTGCGCCGCGACGACGACGTGCTCGACACCTGGTTCTCGTCGGCGCTGATCCCGTTCTCGACCATGGGCTGGCCGGAAGAAACGCCTGACATGAAGGCCTTCCTGCCGTCATCGGTGCTGGTGACCGGCTTCGACATCATCTTCTTCTGGGTTGCCCGGATGGTGATGATGACCACCCACTTCACCGGCAAGGTGCCATTCGAAACCGTGTACGTGCACGGCCTGGTGCGCGACTCCAGCGGCCAGAAGATGTCCAAGTCAAAGGGCAACACGCTCGACCCGATCGACCTGATCGACGGCATCGATGTCGAGACCCTGGTGGCCAAGCGCACCACCGGCCTGATGAACCCGCGCGACGCCGAAAAGATTGCCAAGGCCACCCGCAAGGAGTTCCCGGAAGGTATCGCTGCCTACGGCACCGACGCCTTGCGCTTCACCATGGCCAGCTACGCATCGCTGGGCCGCAACATCAATTTCGACCTGGGCCGCGCCGAAGGCTACCGCAACTTCTGCAACAAGATGTGGAACGCGACCCGCTTCGTGATGATGAATACCGAAGGCAAGGACTGCGCCGCCAGCGACGCCGACCTGTCGCAGGCCGACAAGTGGATCCTCTCGCTGATGCAGCGCGCCGAACTGGAAGTGGCCAAGGGCTTCGAGGACTACCGCTTCGACAACATCGCCGCGGCCATCTACAAGTTCGTGTGGGATGAGTACTGCGACTGGTACCTGGAAGTGGCCAAGGTCCAGGTCCAGCAAGGCAGCGACGGCCAGCAGCGCGCGACACGCAACACCCTGCTGCGCGTGCTGGAAGTGATCCTGCGCCTGGCCCACCCGATCGTGCCCTTCGTGACCGAAGCGCTGTGGCAGGCGGTCGCCCCGCTGGCTGGCAAGACCGTTGAGGGCAGCGGCGATTCGATCATGGTGCAGCCTTACCCGGTTGCCGATGAGAAGCTGATCGACGTAAAGGCCGAGGAATGGATGACGGAGCTGAAGGCGCTGACCGACGCCACCCGCAACCTGCGCGGCGAGATGCAGCTGGCGCCGTCGCTGCGCGTGCCGCTGATCGTCGAAGCGTCTGATGCCGCAGGCAAGGCGCGCATGCAGGGCTTCGCGCCGTACATCCAGTCGTTGGGCAAGTTGTCCGAGGTAAGCATCGTCGATGCGCTGCCGGAATCGCCTGCCGCGGTGTCGATCGTCGGCACCACCAAGCTGATGCTGAAGGTCGAGATCGATGTCAAGGCCGAACGCGAGCGCCTGTCCAAGGAAATCGCACGCATCGAGGGCGAGATCGCCAAGGTTAACGGCAAGCTGGGCAACGAGAGCTTCGTGGCGCGCGCGCCCGAGGCGGTTGTGGCTCAGGAGAAGGAACGCCTGGTCAATTTCACTGCCACCATCGACAAGCTGCGCGAGCAGTTCGGCAAGCTGCCGCAAGCATAAGCGACGCGGCTGAAGCCGAATGTAAAAGGGGCCACGCAACTGCTGGCCCCTTTTTTTGTGCTTCAATTCGCTCGTTTGGCGTGCCGGCTCAAATGGCGATCGAGCGCGTTGGCAAAATTGCGCTGGTCGGCCTGGTTGAATGGCGCTGGACCGCCGGTATCGACGCCATTCTGGCGCAGCTCTTCCATGAATTTGCGCATCGTCAGCATCTGCGCGATATTCGCCTCGGTATAGAACTCGCCGCGCGGGTTGAGGGCGAAGCCGCCCTTGGCAAGGACGTCGGCGGCCAGGGGAATGTCCCCGGTCACTACCAGGTCGCCCTCCGCCAGCAGGCGTACGATTTCCGCATCGGCCACGTCCGCGCCGTGCGGCACCTGCATCGACCGCACGAAGCGCGACCCCGGCACGCGCATCAACTTGTTGGCCACCAGGACAACCTCCATCTCGAGGCGCTCGGCCACGCGGTAAAGGATCTCCTTGATCACGCCAGGGCACGCGTCCGCATCCACCCAAATCTTCATCCTGCCGCCCTCTTCCATATCAGCTCGCGAGGTTATCCCACAGGTCGCCCGTCGGGCTGAGGCGCGGCGCGGCGACGCCGAAGTGCTGGTAGGCCGCCGGTGTCGCAACCCGTCCGCGCGGGGTGCGCTGCAGGTAACCCTGCTGGATCAGGTAGGGTTCGAGCACGTCCTCGATGGTGTCGGCCGCTTCTCCGATGGCCGCCGCCAGGTTGCCGATGCCAACCGGCCCGCCGCCAAACTTGAACAGCACCGCTTCGAGCAGCTTGCGGTCCATGACGTCGAAGCCCACCGAGTCGACGTCGAGCATGACCAAGGCGGCATCGGCCATCGCCTTGGTGATGTCGCCGGTACCCTTCACTTCCGCGTAATCGCGCACCCGGCGCAGCAGGCGGTTGGCGATACGCGGGGTGCCGCGCGCGCGCATCGCGATCTCATGCGCGCCGTCTTCCGTGATCGGGGCACCCAGCAGCGCCGCGCTGCGCGTGACGATGCGGGTCAGCTCGGTGGCGTTGTAGAACTCGAGCCGCGCGACGATGCCGAAGCGGTCGCGCAGCGGATTGGTCAGCATACCGGCGCGGGTGGTGGCGCCGACCAGCGTGAACGGCTGCAGGTCGATCTTGACCGAGCGCGCGGCCGGGCCCTCGCCGATCATCAGGTCGATCTGGTAGTCCTCCAGCGCCGGGTACAAAATTTCTTCGACGACCGGCGACAGGCGGTGGATCTCGTCGATGAACAGCACGTCGTTCGCTTCGAGGTTGGTCAGGATTGCGGCCAGGTCGCCCGGCCGTTCCAGCACCGGCCCGGAAGTCTGGCGCAGGTTAACGCCCATCTCGCGCGCGATGATGTGCGCCAGCGTGGTCTTGCCCAGGCCCGGGGGGCCGAACAGCAAGGTGTGGTCGAGCGCCTCGCCGCGCTTGCGCGCCGCCGAAATAAAGATCTCCAGCTGGTCGCGGATCTTCTCCTGGCCGACATATTCGTCGAGCTGCTTGGGGCGCAGCGCGCGCTCGATCGCCTCCTCGTTGGGCGAGGATGGCTTGGCGTCGATGATGCGCTGCTCGGTGAAATTGTCGGTCTGGATACTCATTGTTTAAGCTTTCGACAGCGCCTTGAGCGCGAACTTGATGCCGTCCGATACGCTGGCGCCGGCCGGCATGTTCTTCAGCGCGGCCGTGGCCTCCTTGTCAGAATACCCCAAAGCCAGCAGCGCGTTGAGGATGTCCGACTGGGTATCGTCGCGCGGCGCGCCGGCCACGGCGCCCACGTCGGCGCCGAGCTTGCCCTTCAGTTCCAGCAGCAGCCGTTCCGCGGTTTTCTTGCCGATGCCGGGCACTTTCACCAGCCGCCCTGCTTCTTGCAAGGTGACGGCCTGCGCCAGGTCGGTGATCGTCATGCCCGACAGGATGGACAGTGCGGTGCGCGCGCCGACGCCGCTGATCTTGATCAGCTGGCGGAACACGGCGCGCTCGTTGGCGTTGCCGAAGCCAAACAGCAAGTGGGCGTCTTCGCGGATCGCCTGATGGGTGAACAGGGTCACCTTATCGCCGACGTTGGGCAGGTTGTAGTAAGTGCTCATCGGCACGTCGACTTCATAGCCGACGCCATTGCAGTCGACCAGCAGTTGCGGCGGATTTTTTTCGAGCAGGATTCCGGAAATGCGGCCGATCATCGGGTGCCTTCTTTATGAGTTAGACCAGGCGCCCGCGCTTCATGCGCAGGCCGCCGAGGGAGGGTGCGAGCGACTGGATCAGCGCCAGCGCGTCAAAACTGTTGGCATGGCAGATGGCGACGCCGAGCGCGTCGGCTGCGTCCGAACCCGGCAGGCCGGGCAGCAGCAGCAGGCGCGAGACCATGTCCTGCACCTGCTCCTTGGCCGCCTTGCCGGTGCCGACCACGGCCTGCTTGACCTGCAGCGCGGTGTATTCCGCGACCGCCAGGTCGGAGCCGACCAGCGCAGTAATGGCCGCGCCGCGCGCCTGCCCAAGCAGCAAGGTCGATTGCGGATTGACGTTAACGAAGACTTTTTCGATCGCCGCGCAGTCGGGCCGGTAAGTGCGCACCACTTCGCCGATGCCGTTCAAAATGACTTTCAGGCGCGGCGGCAAGGCGCCGTCGCTGCCGGTCTTGATGGTGCCGGACGCGATGTAACGCAGCTTGCTGCCTTGCTTTTCGATGACGCCGAAGCCGGTCGTGCGCAGGCCTGGGTCAATACCTAAAATAATCATGACCGAATGTTATACCGGCCGGCAACGCTTGTGGGGAAATACTGTGTAAAAACACAGTTGTGGAGGCGAAATTGGGTTCCCGCCTTCGCGGGAACGACATCGCCGTCGTTCCCGCGAACGCGGGAACCCAATTAATGTGCTTAGTGACGGAAGTGGCGCGTGCCGGTGTACAGCATGACGACGCCGCGCTCATCGGCCGCATCGATCACTTCCTGGTCGCGCATCGAGCCGCCCGGATGGATGACACAGGTCGCGCCCGCATCCACGACCACGTCGAGGCCGTCGCGGAACGGGAAGAAGGCATCCGACGCCACTGCGGAGCCCGCCAGGCTCAGGCCGGCGTTCTGGGCCTTGATCGAGGCGATGCGGGCCGAATCGATACGGCTCATCTGGCCGGCGCCAACGCCGAGGGTCATGCCGTTGCCGCAGAAGACGATCGCGTTCGACTTGACGAACTTGGCCACGCGCCACGCAAACATCATGTCCTGCAACTGCTGCTGGGTTGGCTGCTTCTTGGTCACCACGCGCAGGTCGCCGAGGCCGACGTTTTTCGCGTCCGGCGATTGCACCAGCAGTCCGCCGCCGACGCGCTTGACGTCGTAAGGGTTCTGGCCATCGCCAAGCGCAATTTGCAGCAGGCGAACGTTTTGCTTGGCCGACATCGTCGCCAGTGCTTCCGCGGTGAACGATGGCGCGATCAGCACTTCGACGAACAGCTTGGCCAGCGCTTCGGCCGCCTTGCCGTCGACTTCGACATTAAAGGCAATGATGCCGCCGAAAGCCGAGGTCGGGTCGGTCTGCAATGCGCGGGTGTAGGCGTCCAGCGCATCGGTACCGATTGCCACGCCGCATGGGTTAGCGTGCTTGACGATCACGCAGCCGGCGCCCTGGCCGAGGCCACCCAGCGACTTAACGCATTCCCACGCGGCATCCGCGTCGGCGATGTTGTTGTACGACAGTTCCTTGCCTTGCAGCTGCTTGTAGGCAGCCAGCGATCCGGCGGCAGGCGCCAGGTCGCGGTAGAACGCGGCTGCCTGGTGCGGGTTTTCGCCGTAGCGCATGTCCTGCACTTTTTCAACGGTCATGTTGAGCGTCTGCGGGAAGCTGCTGCGGGTGGCGTGGGCCTTGTCGGCGCCCAGGCTGGTCAGGTAGTTGGTGATGGCGCCATCGTACTGCGCGGTATGCGCGAACACTTTCTTGGCGAGCATGAACTTGGTGTCGTAGCTGACCGGGCCGGCGGCAGCGCCCGTGCCCTTCATTTCCGCCAGCACCAGGCCGTAGTCGGCCGGGTCGCACACGACCACCACGTCCTTGTGGTTCTTGGCTGCCGAACGCAGCATGGTCGGGCCGCCGATGTCGATGTTCTCGATCGCATCTTCCAGGGTGCAGTCGTCTTTGGCCACGGTTTGCTGGAAGGGATACAGGTTGACCACCACCATGTCGATTTCCGGGATGTTGTGCTCGGAAAGCTTGGCGACATGCTCAGGGAAGTCGCGGCGCGCAAGGATGCCGCCGTGCACTTTCGGGTGCAGCGTCTTGACCCGGCCGTCGAGCATTTCCGGGAAACCGGTGTAATCGGCCACTTCCGTGACTGGCACACCGTTGTCTTGCAGCAGTTTCGCGGTGCCGCCGGTCGACAGGATGCTGACGCCGAGCGCGGACAGTGCGCGTGCGAAATCGAGCACGCCAGTCTTGTCGGAGACGGAAATGAGGGCTTGTTTGATCATGTGAGTGGCCTGGTTGTTGAGTATTCGGGGGTGCCAGCCATGACAATCGCGGGGAGGATGCCTGGCCCGCGCGGCGGCGCGAATGGCTCGCGCTCGCTAGCACGGCCACTCGGTGCTAAAGAGGTTTACAGCAGTCCGTGCTCTTGCAGTTTCTTGCGCAAGGTATTGCGGTTAATGCCAAGCATCTGGGCCGCGTGCGACTGGTTGCCTTCGGCGCGCGTCATCACCACTTCGAGGATCGGCTTTTCAACGGTCAACACGACCATGTCGTAAATGTTCGACGGTTGCTGTTCGCCCAGATCATTGAAATAGTCTTCAAGGCTCTTCTGGACAACTTCCTGGATGCTTTCTTTGCTCATGTTCGTGCTTTTCCTGCGTGTGATGTGTTTCCGCCCGCCGCTTTTGGCGCCGGGGTCCGCCCCATGGTTTTCTTTTTATGCTGCCAGCGCTTCGCTGGCGTCTTCGCCTGCGGAGGAAACGTCCGCGGGGCGGTATTGTAACCTCTCCCCGAGACTATGTTGCGATTCAAAAAATTTATCTACTGCCAATAACTGCTCGGATGTGGACTCGAGCCGGTTCATTTGCTGGCGGAAAATTTCGCCGCCCGGAAGATCCTGGACATACCAGCCGATGTGCTTGCGCGCCGTGCGCACGCCGACGAATTCGCCGTAGAAAGCGTAGTGCGCCTGCAGGTGCTCGCTCATCAGGCGGCGCACTTCGTCGACATAGGGGGCCGGCAGGTGCGTGCCGGTGCGCAGGTAATGATCGATTTCGCGGCAGATCCACGGGCGCCCTTGCGCCGCGCGGCCGATCATCACGGCGTCCGCGCCGGTGTAGTCGAGCACGTAACGGGCTTTTTCAGGCGTGGTGATGTCGCCATTGGCCACCACCGGAATACCAACGGATGCTTTTACTGCGGCAATCGTGTCGTATTCGGCATCGCCCTTGTAGCCGTCGGCGCGGGTGCGGCCATGCAAGGTCAGCATCTGGATGCCGGCCTGCTCGGCAATACGGGCGATGCGCAGCGCGTTCTTGTTTTCGCGGTTCCAGCCGGTACGGAATTTGAGGGTCACCGGCACGTCGACCGCCTGGACGACCGCATGCAAGATGCGCTCGACCAGGTCTTCGTGCTGCAGCAGCGCGGAACCGCACCAGCTGTTGCACACTTTTTTTACCGGGCAACCCATGTTGATGTCGATGATCTGGGCGCCGCGGTCGACGTTAAATTTGGCGCAGTCGGCCAGGTCCTGCGGGTCGGCGCCGGCGATCTGCACCGCCTTCGGCTCCATTTCACCCGCGTGGTCGGTGCGGCGCGAACTCTTTTCCGTTGCCCACAGGCGCGGATTGGACGCCGCCATTTCGGACACCGCATAGCCCGCGCCCAGCTCCTTGCACAGCTGGCGGAACGGACGATCCGTGACGCCGGCCATCGGGGCGACGAAGACGTTATTGCGCAGTATGTACGGTCCGATTTGCACTGGTCAGCAGAGAAAGAATTGCGGGAACCTTCTATTTTAACCGATTTACTGCTCAATTAATTAGCAGTTTTGTCGCCGGGCGGCGACGGAGCACTCTAAAAGTACGCTTGATCGGGCTTGCCTTATCAGCTAGGGCAGTTCATCCAGCGCACCCTGGCGCAGGTGCGCCACCTCGCCCCAGCTGTCGAGCACCAGCTTTCCTTGCGCGACGGTAAAGCGGTTAATGCTCGCGTTCATGACCTTGAAGGTGCGCGGCGTTTCCAGCGACAGGCCGAGCGCGGCCCGGTAGGCGCATTCGAGCACGCCGCCGTGGGCCACTACGGCCACGGTGCCGCCAGGATGCCTGTGGGCCCAGGCAAGGATGCCGGCGATGGAGCGCTGGTAGAACTGGCGGAAGGTTTCGGCGCGGCGTTCGCCGTCCGGGACCATCGAATCGACATCGCGGGCCTGCCAGGCGGCAAATTCGGCCGGGTAGCGCTGTTCAATGTCAGCGTAGAGCAAGCCTTCGAAGGCGCCATAGCAGCGTTCGCGCAGCGCGGGATCGGTCTGGACCGCGATGCCGTGGATGCCGGCGACGGCCAGCGCGGTCTGGAGCGCGCGTTGCAGGTCGCTCGAGACGACGGCATCGAAGCGTTCGCTCGCCAGGGCGCCGGCCAGCGCATCGGCCTGGCGCTCTCCTTCGGTATTCAGGGCGATGTCGATGTGGCCTTGCAAGCGGCGTTCGGCGTTCCAGGCGGTTTCGCCGTGGCGGATCAGGATGATGCGGGTTGGTGGCATTGAATGCTATCGGTAAGGCATGATTCCCGCCTTCGCGGGAACGACGGCGGAGCGGGACATTATTTCGGATCGACCTGGAGCCAGAACGTGACCGGGCCGTCATTGGTCAGCGATACCTGCATGTCGGCGCCGAAACGGCCGGTTTCCACAACAGGATGGCGCTTGCGGGCTGAAGCAACAAAGTGGTCGAACAGCCGGCGCCCGTCTTCGGGACTGGCCGCCGGGGTGAACGACGGCCGCGTACCCGACTTGGTATCGGCAGCCAGGGTGAACTGGGGAACCAGCAGCAGCCCCCCTTCCACATCGGTCACGCTGCGGTTCATCTTGCCCGCGTCGTCAGCAAACACCCTGTATCCAAGCAACTTGGCCAGCAGGGCGTCCGCCTCACGCTCGCTATCTCCCCGTTGCGCGCAGACCAGCACCATCAGGCCAGGCCCGATGGCGCCGACGACCTCGCCGCCGACGGCAACGCTGGCCTGGGTGACGCGCTGGAGCAGACCGATCATGCGCTGAGGGTGACGCGCGCGAACTTGCGCTTGCCGACCTGCAGCACGAAGGTACCGGCTTCCAGCTTCAGCGCCTTGTCGGCGACCACCGCGCCGTCGATGCGCACACCGCCCTGGTCAACCATGCGCATCGCTTCCGAGGTGGAGGCGCACAGCCCGGCCTGCTTGAGCAGGTGGGCCACGCCAAGTGGCGCACCGGAAACGGCGACATCCTGCACGTCATCCGGAATGCCGCCCTTGGAACGGTTGACGAAGTCGGCCAGCGCCTCCTCGGCCGCCTGCGCCGAATGGAAGCGCGTGACGATTTCCTGCGCCAGCGCCACCTTGGCGTCGCGCGGGTTGCGGCCGCCTTCGACTTCGGACTTCAGCTGGGCAATGTCGGCAATCGAGCGGAACGACAGCAGGTCGAAATAACGCCACATCATGACGTCGGAAATGCTCATCAGTTTGCCGAACATCGTATTGGCAGGCTCGGTAATGCCGATATAGTTGTTCTTGGACTTGGACATCTTCTCGACGCCGTCCAGGCCCTCCAGCAGCGGCATCGTCAAGATGCACTGCGGCTCTTGCCCGTAGTCCTTCTGCAGCTCGCGGCCCACCAGCAAGTTAAATTTCTGGTCTGTTCCACCTAGCTCAAGGTCTGCCTTCAAAGCCACGGAATCGTAGCCCTGCATCAAAGGATAGAGGAACTCATGGATCGAAATGGGAGTCCCACTCTTGAAGCGCTTGGTAAAGTCGTCGCGCTCCATCATGCGCGCCACCGTGTAGCGGGACGACAGTTCGATCATGCCGCGCGCGCCCAGCGGGTCGCACCACTCCGAGTTGTAGCGGATTTCGGTGCGCGAGGCGTCCAGCACCAGCGACGCCTGGCGGAAGTAGGTTTTGGCGTTTTCCTCGATCTGCTCGCGCGTCAGCGGCGGACGGGTGGCATTGCGGCCCGACGGGTCGCCGATCATCGACGTAAAGTCGCCGATCAAAAAGATGACCTGGTGGCCCAGGTCCTGCAGCTGGCGCAGCTTGTTCAGCACCACGGTGTGGCCCAGGTGCAGGTCGGGAGCAGTCGGGTCCAGGCCCAGCTTGATGCGCAGCGGCTGGCCGGTTTTTTCGGAACGCGCCAGTTTTTGCGCAAATTCGCTCTCGATCAGCAATTCCTCGACGCCGCGTTTGGTAATGGCGAGCGCTTCCAGGACGGAATCTGTCAGCGGCAGGGGGGCGGAACCATGCACGGCGGCAGCGGTCTTGGGTGTTACGGAAGGGTTCGTCATATTATCAAAAGAGTAATTGTCCTACATTCCGTGAGAGATTCGTCCTACAACTTCGATTTGTTTGATATAATCCTCGATCCCATCAATCTTGCTGACCGAAAACATCTCACAGTTAATAAAAACAAAAAGTTGTAGCCTTACGGATGTTCAAGCAGCAAATTTTAACTGATTGCATGAACCCTACAAACAAAATCACAGGCAAAAGCTGGACCGGCCTGCTAGGCACCACGCGAAAGGCGCGCATTCTGAGCGCGTCCGCGATCTTCCTGGCAGTTTGTGCTTTCGGCGCCGCAGGTGTCGCGCCGATTGCACCGGACGCGTCCGACATTCCCCAAGTTTCAATCGCCCAAGATCTCGAGTTGCCGAACCTGGCAGACCAGATCGCGGCCCTCCAGGATGACGAACAGCAGTTCGCCCAGGAAGAGCGCGTTCGCGCCGGCGACACCCTCGCCGCGCTGCTGACCCGTCTTGGTGTAGACGACGCCGAAGCCGTCCAGTTCATCAAATCCAACAAACTGGCCCGTGGCGTCATGCAGCTCAAGAGCGGCAAGCGCGTGCAGGCCCGCACCGGCGAAAACGGTCAGCTGCTGTGGCTGCGCACGACCGTGGTCGACAGCCGCGACCTGCCAATCAAGAACATCACCATTTCGCGCGACGGCGAACGCTTCAAGGCCGAAGAAAGCCAGGTACAGCTCGAGCGCCGCGTTGAAATGCGCGCCCGTGAAATCACCTCGTCGCTGTATGCGGCAACCGATTCGAACTCGGACGGCAGCAAGCTGCCTGACGCCATCGTTGCCCAGATCATTGAAATGTTCTCCACCAACATCGACTTCCGCTCGGACCTGAAGCGCGGCGACCGTTTCAACGTTGTGTACGAGACTTTCTGGCAAGACGGCGTGATGGTGCGCGCAGGCCGTATCCTGGCGGGCGAGTTCACCAACCGCGGCGTCACCTACCAGTCGGTATGGTTCGAAGATCCGCACAGCAAGCAGGGCGGCGGCTACTACAGCCTGGACGGCAAGTCGCTGAAAAAAGCCTTCCTCAAGTCGCCACTGGCGTTCTCGCGTATTTCGTCCGGCTTCTCGATGCGTTCGCACCCGATTTCGGGCGTCTGGAAGGCGCACAAGGGCGTCGACTATGCAGCAGCGACCGGCACCCCGATCCGCGCGGTGGGCGACGGCGTCATCGACTTCGCCGGCGTCAAGGGCGGCTACGGCAACTTCGTGCAGATCAAACACTGGGCCAGCTACTCGACCGCCTATGCCCACATGAGCCGCTTCGCGCCAGGCATCCGCCGCGGCAGCAAGGTCAGCCAGGGCGACGTCATCGGCTACGTCGGCTCGACCGGCTGGTCCACCGGCGCCCACCTGCACTTCGAATTCCGCGTCAACAACGAAGCACGCGACCCGCGCAAGGTTGCCCTGGTCCAGCAAGCTCCGCTGAACGCAGCGGAAATGGCCCGCTTCCGCATGGCCGCCGCCGACATGTCGCACCGCTTCGCGCTGCTGCGTCCGGCAGGTGCCGGCACCGCGATGGCAGCCCGCTAAGCCGCCCTTGCCCTGAACCGCTAAAAACCTTCCCTCGGGAAGGTTTTTTTACGACTGAACTTTCCCCGATCGCGCATAATCACACCATGACGACATCTTCCCACCTTTATATTGGCCTCATGTCCGGCACCAGCATGGACGGCGTCGACGGTGTGCTGGCCGACTTCGCCGATGGCAAGATCACCACCATCAAGGCCGCCTTTACCAGCTTTCCTCCTGCCCTGCGCAGCGAACTGATGGCCTTGCAGGCCAACAGCGACAATGAGATCGAGCGCGAAGCCGTGGCCGCGAACCAGCTGGCGTTCTGCTACGCGGACTGCGTCGCCGCCCTGCTGCCGGACGCGCCCGGCCCGGTGGCAGCGGTTGCCGTACATGGCCAGACCATCCGCCACCGCCCCGAACTCGGCTTTACGCGCCAGACCAATAACCCGGCGCTGCTGGCGGAAATCACCGGCATCGACGTGATTGCCGATTTCCGCAGCCGCGACATCGCGGCCGGCGGCCAGGGGGCGCCGCTGGTGCCCGCCTTCCACCAGGCACAGTTTGGCCAGCCCGGGCAGACCCGGGTGGTGGTCAACATCGGCGGCATCGGCAACATCAGCGTGCTGCGCGCGGACGGCCGCGTGAGCGGTTTCGACACCGGTCCGGGCAACGTGCTGATGGATGCGTGGATTGGCCGCCACCTGGGCAAGGAATACGACGCCGACGGCGCCTGGGCCGCCACCGGCACGGTCAACCAGCTGCTGCTCGGCATCCTGCTGGAGGAACCCTATTTTGCCCAGCCGGCGCCGAAAAGCACCGGCCGCGACCTGTTCCATGCCGACTGGCTGGACGCCCGCCTGGCGCAATGCCCGGCCATGCCGCCGGAAGACGTACAGGCGACCCTGACCGCGCTGACGGCGCAGACGATCGCGCACGCGATCAGCAACGAAACGGCGGAAGTCGATGCGGTGTATGTATGCGGAGGCGGGGCGTACAACGGCACGCTGCTGCGCGATCTGGCGGCGGCGCTGGGAGGGAAAACGCGGGTGGAATCGACGGCGGTGCTGGGCGTGGCGCCCAACCGGGTGGAAGCGCTGGCGTTTGCCTGGCTGGGCTACCGCTTCACGCAGCGCGAAGCGGGCAACCTGGCGGCGGTGACGGGAGCAAAGGGCCCCAGGATCCTGGGCGCCCTCTACCCCGCTTGAAGCTTAAACCGAGAACGAGGAGCCGCAGCCGCAGGTGGAACTTGCGGTTGGGTTCTTGATGACGAACTGGGCGCCTTCGAGGTCGTCCTTGTAATCGATCTCGGCGCCGACCAGGTACTGGTAGCTCATCGAATCGATCAGCAGCTGGACGCCGTTCTTGACCATCGTGGTGTCATCTTCGTTAACGATTTCGTCAAAGGTAAAGCCATACTGGAAGCCCGAGCACCCGCCGCCCTGCACGAACACGCGCAGTTTCAGGTCGGGATTGCCCTCTTCTTCGATCAGTTGCGCGACCTTTTCAGCGGCGCTGTCAGTAAAGTTGATCGGCGCGGGGATCGCGTCCAGGTTTTCGACGACTGCATTCATGGGGAACTCCTACTTGGGGAACAATTTCGATCATTATAGTCCGTTGGCGTCCCTCACGCTTCAGAGAGTTCAGCTGTTGCCAAATGGAACACTGGCTCACCCGTCTGCATGTGCGTCAACTGCCCGGTCACCATGGCGCCGCCATGCATTTCGAGGGTTTTGTAATGGACATCCCCTACTATGCGGGCTTTCGGCTGTAATTCAAGCATTTCGCACGAATAAACC
The DNA here is from genome assembly GCF_020831365.1 of Massilia agrisoli. Classification (GTDB taxonomy): domain Bacteria; phylum Pseudomonadota; class Gammaproteobacteria; order Burkholderiales; family Burkholderiaceae_D; genus Telluria_A; species Telluria_A agrisoli. The sequence continues at coordinate 14,113 of NZ_JAJHPV010000004.1, read as the reverse complement.
GGGCCGGCGATATAGCCGTTGACGATTAAGTTGCCACATCGCACCTCGCCCTCGATGCGCGCGTGCTCGGACACCACCAGCATGCTGTCGGCGCCCTCGGCGGCGATCACGCTGCCGTGCACTTCGCCATCGATGCGCAGCCCGCCCGTAAAGCAGAGGTCTCCCTCGATACGGGCGGAAATGCCAACCAGACTATCAATTTCGCTTTTAGCGTTGCGACCGAACATGATGGGCCCCTTGTAAATTCGACCAGACGTCTGGCTAATTTACCGTGCTCAACCATAGTCGCGTTGATCTACATCGTCCTGAAGCAATGCATACGGTTTATAGCATTACGGCAACAGTGCGATCTGTTGCAGGCCGGTCGTCTCAGGCAGGCCGAACATCAGGTTCATGCACTGGACAGCCTGGCCGGAGGCGCCCTTGACCAGGTTGTCCTGCACCACCAGGATCACCAGCATGTTGCCCGGCGCGCCATCCTGCTCAGGACGGTGCAGGGCCAGGCGCAACATGTTCGAACCACGCGTCGAGCGGGTCTCAGGGTGCGAGCCGAACGGCATCACATCGACGAAGTCGGAGTTCCTGTAGGCGTCCTCGAACAAAGCCTGCAGGGCCGCGTTGTCGATCTCCCTGGTCAGGCGCGCATACAAGGTCGCGTGCATGCCTCGGATCATCGGCACCAGGTGGGGCGTGAACACCAGGCCGACCTTCTGGTCAGTGAAACGCTGCAACTGAGCAACGGTTTCCGGCGTGTGGCGGTGGCCGGACACGCCGTAGGCCTTGAAGTTATCGCTCGACTCCGAGAACAGCGTGCCGATCTCGGCTTTCCGGCCCGCGCCCGACACGCCCGATTTGGCGTCGGCGATCAGCGAGCCTGCGTCGATGACGCCGGCCTTGAGCAGCGGCACGAAGCCCAGCTGCATGGTGGTCGGATAGCAACCGGGATTCGCGATCAGGCGCGCCGACTTCACCGCCTCGCGGTTCAGTTCAGGCAGGCCGTAGACGGCCTCTTCCAGCAACTGCGGCGCGGTATGGGGAATTTTGTACCACTGTTCGAAAGACGACTGGTTCTTCAGGCGGAAATCGGCGGCCAGGTCGATGACCTTGACGCCGGCGGCCAGCAGCTCGGGCGCCTGCGCCATGGCCACGCCATGCGGGGTAGCGAAGAACACCACGTCGCACTGTTTCAGGTCGACCTTGTCAGGGGCCGAGAACGCCAGGTCGACGCGGCCGCGCAGGGACGGGAACATATCGGCCACGGGCAAGCCATCTTCCTTACGTGAAGTAATCGCCGTCAGCCTCACATCCGGATGGACGGCCAGCAAGCGCAGCAACTCCACACCCGTGTAACCGGTACCGCCGACGATGCCAACTTTGATCATGTTCTTTCCTTCGTGAAATGGTTGGGCAAAGCCCGATAAGGTAACAATTTTAACAGCCTCCCCAAAACCTCGCCGCGCCGACCAAGCCGCAAAGATGGAACGTTTCCGAATTCGGGGTCAGACCGGGTCACGCTGACCACCGGCTTTTGGGTGGAACGTTTCCAAATTCGGGGTCAGACCACCGGTTTTTTGGAATATTCCAAAAAACCGGTGGTCTGACCCCGAATTTGGCAACACCAATGGGGGCCAGAAAAGCAAAAAGCCGCGGGCTTTGCAGCCGGCGGCTTTCCGGTAGCAGCGCCAGGGCGCTGCCAGGAAACGAATTAACGCTTCGAGAATTGCTTTGCGCGACGTGCTTTGCGCAGACCAACTTTTTTACGCTCGACTTCACGTGCGTCACGGGTTACGAAGCCTGCACGAGCCAGGTCTGGCTTCAGTGCTGCGTCGTAGTCGATCAGCGCACGGGTGATGCCGTGACGAACCGCGCCAGCCTGGCCGGATTCGCCGCCGCCGTGGACGTTAACCTTGATGTCGAAACGCTCGACGTTGCCGGTCAGTTCCAGTGGCTGGCGAATGACCATCAGGCCGGTTTCGCGCGAGAAGTATTCCGACGCTGGCTTGCCGTTGACGATGATTTGGCCAGTGCCAACCTTGATGAACACGCGAGCGACTGCACTCTTGCGACGGCCGGTGCCGTAATTGTAGTTACCGATCATGTCAGCTCCTTAGAGAACGAGTGCTTTAGGTTGCTGGGCCGCGTGCGGGTGGGAACCTTCCGCGTACACTTTGAGCTTCTTGATCATTGCGTAGCCGAGCGGGCCCTTAGGCAGCATGCCCTTGACCGCTTTTTCGAGAGCACGGCCTGGGAAACGCTGTTGCATTTTCAGGAAGTTGGTCTCGTAGATGCCGCCTGGGTAGCCACTGTGACGGTAGTACGTCTTTTCAGTTGCCTTGGTGCCGGTCACGCGCAGTTTGCCTGCGTTGATGACGACGATGAAATCGCCGGTGTCGACGTGAGGAGTGAATTCTGGCTTATGTTTGCCGCGCAGTCGGCGTGCCACTTCGCTGGCAACACGTCCGAGGACCAAGTCCGTCGCGTCAACCACGAACCAATCGCGCTGGACTTCGTGTCCTTTAGCGGAAAAAGTTTTCATGATGACTTCCTAATGTTTAAATCGCTCAAATGGTGGTTCCGCCTTCGCAACCAGCGGACTCTGCCTTATTTACTTTTCCTGAGCAAACGGAAAGCCGACAATCATAACGTACCGGGCCTTGCCGCGTCAAGGTCCAGCTGGGATCGCTGTCTCATGCAGGCACAGGCTGGCCAGCCGCAGTTCGTGCCGGACATCCGGCGCTTCGTGGCAAACAACCGGCGTTCCATGCCAAACGGGTTGACTGGGGGAACGTTGCGAAATTAGTATGGCCGAGTACCTTTTTAGGAGTCCTTGTGAAATTCAGCGCCTGCCTTGCCGTCGTGTTATTCCCGCTCCTCGTGCTGCCTGCCGTTGCCGGCGCCGCGCCGCCCTCCCAGGCCGGACGCACCTGCCACCTGCCCGGATCGGAAGATCCCCTGCGCTGCCTGAAGGTCAAGGTGCCGCTCGACTACGCCGCACCTGGCCGCACCATCGACATCCACGTCACCCTGGCGCCGGCCTTCCGTGAATCGGCCCGCCCCGATCCGCTGTTCATCCTTGCCGGCGGCCCCGGCCAGGCCGGCAGCGACCTGCTGCCTTTCCTCGACCACGTGTTCCGCCGCGTGCGCGCCACCCGTGACATCGTCTTCATCGACCAGCGCGGCACCGGCCTGTCCGGCAAGCTCGATTGCGCCAGCAAGCCGGAACACGAAGTGATGACCGACGACCAGCTCGACATCGTGGCGGCTCAGTGCATCGGCAGCTTTGGCAAAGACCTCGCCGCCTATTCGACCGCCAATGCGGCGCGCGACATCGAGATGGTGCGCAAGGCGGTCGGCTACGGCAAGATCAACCTGTGGGGCGGCTCCTACGGTACCCGCCTTGGACAGGAATACGCGCGCGCCTTCCCCGCCCAGGTACGGTCGCTGGTCCTCGACGGCGTGGCCGCGCCCGACCAGATCATCCCGGCCGGCGGCGTCGACGGCAAAGCTGCCCTCGAAGGCCTGTTCAGCGCCTGTGCGCGCGACAGCGCGTGCAGCAAAGCCTTCCCTTCCCTGCGCACCGAATACGACGCGCTGGTCGCGCGCCTGGGCACTGCGCCGGCCGACGTGTCGCTCGCCAATCCGCGCACCACCTTGCCGCTGCGCGAGCAGATGACGCGGGCGCGCTTCCTGTCGACCGTCCACAGCGTGCTGTATTCGCCGATGGACAGCCGCCGCCTGCCGTACATGATCCACAGCGCCTACCAGGGCCGCTGGGAGCCGTTCGTGGCGCGCCGGAACGCGAACGGCGATTTCGCCACCGACGGCCCGATCTCCCCGGGCCTGTACATGGCGGTGGTGTGCGCCGAAGACTACGCGCGCCTGACGCCGCAGATGGCGGCCGAAGACGCGCGCGCCTCGCTGCTGGCAGCGGCCATCGTCAAGCGCATGGAGGGCACCTGCAAGGCCGCCGGCGTGCCGCCGGTGCCGTGGCGCGCGCCTTCGCGCATCGACGCGCCGGTGCTGATGCTGTCGGGCGCGCTCGACCCGGTCACGCCGCCGCGCCGCGCCGACGCCGCCGGCAAGCACATGGCGCGCGCCCAGCATGTGGTGGTCACGCATGCGGGCCACGGCATTTCGCAGCTCGGCTGCGGCCCACGCCTGCTGCGCACCTTCCTCGACAACCCGGCGCAAAAGCTCGACGCCAAATGCCTGTCCGAGATCCCCGCTCCAACCTTCCAGGTCGGCAGCGCCGGACCGCATCCTTAACATCCGAGGCACATATGATTGAAGCAAACGACGTCCGAAAACAATTCGGCACGGTGCAGGCTCTCGGCGGGGTGTCGTTCACCGCGCGCGACGGCCAGATCACCGCGCTGCTGGGCCCCAACGGGGCCGGCAAAACCACCTTGCTGCGCCTGCTGGTCGGCCTGCTCGAACGCGACCACGGCAGCATCGCGGTGGGCGGCATCGACCCTGCCGTCGACCCGATGACGGTACGCCAGAACATCGGCTTCCTGACCGACCAGTTCGGCCTGTACGAGCGCCTCACCACGCGCGAATACCTGACCTATTTCGGTGAGCTCAACGGCATGGGCGGCGCCGGACTGCGCCAGCGGATCGACGAGGTAACAGACCTGCTGTCGCTGCAAGACATCCTGCTGCGCCAGACCAAAGGCTTCTCGCAGGGCCAGCGCATCAAGGTCGCGATGGCGCGCACCTTGCTGCACCGCCCGCGCCACCTGCTGCTCGACGAGCCTAGCCGCGGTCTCGACGTGATGAGCACGCGCGCGCTGCGCAATGCGCTCAACGTGTTGCGCGCGGAAGGCTGCTGCGTGCTGATGGCCACCCACGTGATGCAGGAAGTGACCCACCTGTGCGACGACGTGATCGTCATCGCCAAAGGCCACACCGTGGCGCAGGGTTCGCCCGATGAACTGTGCCGGCGCACCGGCATTGCCAACCTCGAAGATGCATTTGTCAGCCTGGTCGGCGAAGAAGGGATCGCAGCATGAAGTCGAAATTGATGGTCGTGTTCAAAAAAGAGTTCCGCGAGACCTTGCGCGATCGCCGCTCCCTGGTGCTGCTGGCCCTGTTCACCCTGATGTATCCGCTGATGCTCGGCTACATGCTCAACAAGCAGATCGAGCGCGCCACCCAGCCCGAACGCGAAGGCATGGAGCTGGCCGTGATCGGCGCCGCGCAGGCCCCGAACCTGATGGCGCAGTTCAAGCAGAAGAACGTCACCGTCACGGAAGTCGACGCGATGGGTGAAGAAGCCATCGGCGAACTGCTTAAGTCGCGCAAGGTCGTGGCGGTGCTGCGCATCGACGACAAGTTCACCGAGAACTACCAGGCGATGCGTCCGGCACAGGTGGAGCTGTGGTTCGATTCGGCGATCGACCACGGGCCGCGCGTGCGCGACGTCGAGGCGGTGCTCAACGCCTACAGCATGGACATCGCCAGCGCGCGCCTGCTCGCACATGGGGTCTCGCCGGTGACGATGGCGCCGGTCAAAGTGCAGCGCTACGACACCGGCGGCACCGCTGGCCGCTCGGGCGTGATCGGCGCGATGATCGGCTTCCTGTTCTTCCCGGCTTTCGCCTGCTGCCTGTCGGCGGCGGTCGACAGTACCGCCGGCGAACGCGAACGGCGTTCGATGGAAGTGCTGATGGCGCAGCCGCTGCGCACTTGGGAACTGATCGGCGGCAAATGGCTCGCGGCCGGGATCCTGTCGGTGGTCGCCATTACGCTGGAACTGGCGCTGGCGCACGGCATCCTCAGCTGGCTGCCGCTCGAAGAAGTGGGCACCTCGTGGCGGGTGACGTCGGCTGACCTGGCGTTGATCTGCCTTGCATCGGTGCCCCTGTCGATGCTGGCCGCGTCGGTCCACATTGCGATGGCGATGAACGCCAAATCGTTCAAGGAGGCCCAGACCACGGCCAGCGTCGCGATGCTGGTGCCAATGATCCCTGGCGTGGTGGTATCGATGATGGAACTGAAAACGGCGGCCTGGATGTACGCCGTGCCGATGCTGTCGAACCAGACCTTGCTGGGCGAAGTGGCCAAGGGCCAGGACATCGGCGCCATGCCCTACCTGCTGACCTTCTTCAGTTCGATGGTGCCGGCGCTGGCGGGCGTGGCCTTCGCCAGTTGGCGGCTGCGCAGCGAACGTTACGTACTGGCGGTATAGTCACGTTTTAAACGGAGGCAGCAATGGATGTAAAAGTCAGCTGGAACGGCCCGTCGGGCATGAGTTTTCGGGCCGAGACCGGGTCGGGCCATATGGTGTCGATGGACGGCGCGCCGGAAGGCGGCGGCCATAACCTGGCGCCGCGCCCGATGGAGATGGTGTTGCTGGGTACCGGCGGCTGCACCGCCTACGATGTCGTGCTGATTTTAAAGCGCGGGCGCGAACAGGTCGAAGGCTGCGAAGTCACCCTGCGCGCCGAGCGCGCCGAGACCGACCCCAAGGTCTTCACGCGCATCCATTTCCACTTTGTGGTGACCGGCAAAAACCTGAAGCACTCGGCGGTCGAGCGCGCGATCAACCTGTCTCATGACAAGTACTGCTCGGCCTCGATCATGCTCGCCAAGACCGCCACCTTCACCCACTCGTTCGACATCGTCGACACGGGTGCGCAGGCGGCCGGGTAAATCAGCTGTAGTAAACCAGCCGTAATAAATCAGATGTAGTAGGCGGTGGTGGTCATGACCTTGGCCATCGCCGTCATGCCTGCCCTGACCGCCAGCGGCGTCTCGGCCGCGCCCATTGCCTGGGCTGCCGCGCCGTGCGCGATTTCGTCGGCGCGCATCTGTTCGACGATGGCGCGCGATTTTGAATCCTGCACCGGCAGCTGGTCGAGATGGCTGTTCAGGTGGGCCTCGACCTGGCGCTCGGTTTCAACCACGAAGCCAAGGCTGCGCGCGTCGCCAAGATGGGCCGCTACGGCACCGATGGTGTACGCGCCGGCGTACCACAGCGGATTGAGCAGGCTGGGTTGCGAACCGAGTTCCGACAGGCGCTGCGCGGTCCAGGCCAGGTGGTCTTCTTCCTCGCGGCCGGCCTGTTCGAACTGTTGCCGCATCTGCGGGTTCTTGGCGAAGCGCGCCTGCGAGTCGTACAGCGCCTGCGCGCATACTTCCCCCACATGGTTCACCCGCATCAGCCCCGCGCTGTGGCGCTGCTCGCGCTCGTCGAGCGCGGCGTCGGCCGCATGGGCCGCCGGGTTCGGGCGCGACGAGGTGGCGACGCCGCCGATCACGCGCAGCGCCTTGTCGACGTTGACGATCAGGCTATCGAGGGGATTGAGTGAACGCTGGGATGGCATGGCGGTGTCCAGTAATGCTGTCAAAAACGCCATTATAAAACGTCGCGCGGCGCCGGCGCGCCCGCCTCGGCCGGTTTCTGCCGTTCGATCCAGTCCAGCACCGGCCCGGCGATGTCGATCCCCGAGATTTTTTTTGCCACCGACAGGTTCAGCGACAGCAGGAACGGCACGCTGTCGACCGGCACATCCGGGCAGTGCGCGGCGAACGCGGGCAGGAAGCGCTTCGACTCGAGCACCGGGATCACCTTGGCGCCGCTCATGAACTGCAGCACGCTGGTGATCGTATGGCCCTTGCCGATCGATTGATAGATAAAGCGGTTGAATTCGCGGTCAACCTGTTTGAAGTCGATCGCTTCGTCGGTCATCAGCGCGGCCAGGTAGTACAGCCCCAGCGCGGTGCGGAAGAAGTCGGTCGATTCGACCATGGCCTGGCCGCTTCGCATGACCGCCAGAACGTTTTCTTTGGTAGCTGTATCCATAGGGACATTATCCACATTTTCTGATGGATTAGGACAGTTCCCCGGCGCCTGACCGAACTAAATGCCATGCCCGGAAGTCCAATATAACAAGCGCATCCGCGCGGCGAGATGACTGAGGCACGCCATGGCGACTACTCTCACGTACCGGCCAAGCCGCCGGCATTTCCTGACGGTGAGCACCGCCGCCATCGGCGGGGTTGGCCTGGTGACAACCGCAATCCCCTTCATGGCGTCGATGTCGCCCAGCGAACGGGCGCGCGCAGCGGGGGCGCCGGTAGAGGCCGACATCGCCAGCATCCGCCCCGGCGCACTGGTGACGGTGGAATGGCGCGGGCGCCCGGTGTGGATACTGCACCGCACCGAGCAACAGATCGCCTCGCTTGGCGGGCATGATGCCGAGCTGGTCGATCCCGGCTCCAGGGTGCGCCAGCAGCCCGCGTACACGGCCAATCCTACCCGTTCGCTCAAGCCCGAGTTCCTGGTGCTGACCGCCATCTGCACCCACCTAGGCTGCATTCCCAGCTACCGGCCCGAGCCAGGGGCGGCCGATCTGGGCGACGACTGGCCAGGCGGCTTCTATTGCCCGTGCCACGGATCGAAGTTCGACCTCGCGGGACGGGTGTTCCGCAACGTCCCCGCGCCGACCAACATGGAAGTTCCGCCGCACTCCTTCCGCGGCGCCGGCACGCTGCTGATCGGCGTCGATCCCGACGACGCCCTGCCCTGACTCTTTCCCCTGTTCATTACCCACGTTCCGGCGCATGACGGGGAACGCCGCGCCCTGTCGCCCTGTTCCCGGAAAACTGCACTCTGTTCCAATCAAATTGCCGTGTATCGCAAGGAGTGGCCATAGCGCTCCTAAATTTAATACAATGCAACTATCATAAAAGTGTAACCGTTGCATTTTTGCTTACGTATGGTTACAGACCTGGAGTCAGCATGGAATTACGCATCCGCAATTTGTCCAAGACCTACGCCAATGGCGTGGTGGCGCTGGACAAGGTCACCCTGAACATCCCCACCGGGATGTTCGGCCTGCTCGGCCCGAATGGCGCCGGCAAGTCGACCTTGATGCGTATCCTCGCCACCTTGCAGGAATGCGACTCCGGCTCGGTCTTCCTCGACGATATCGACGTGCTGGACGAACAGGACGAGGTGCGCCGCCTGCTGGGCTACCTGCCGCAGGACTTCGGCGTCTACCCGAAAGTGACCGCTTACGAACTGCTCGACCACTTTGCCGTCCTCAAAGGCTTGTCGAACCGCGCGCGCCGCCGCGAGGTGGTCGATGGCCTGCTCCAGCAAACCAACCTGTTCGAAGTGCGCCACCAGCGCCTCGGCGGGTTTTCTGGCGGCATGCGCCAGCGCTTCGGCATCGCCCAGGCGCTGCTGGGCGACCCGCAACTGATCATCGTCGATGAACCGACGGCAGGCCTCGACCCGCAGGAGCGGGTGCGCTTCCATAACCTGCTGTCCGACATCGGCGAAGACAAGACGGTGCTGCTGTCGACCCACATCGTGTCTGACGTCGCCGACCTGTGTTCCAACATGGCCATCATCAACAAGGGCCACGTGCTGCTGTGCGGCGAACCGCAAAAGCTGATCGACGCCATCGACGGCAGGATCTGGGAGCGCTTCGTCACCAAAGCGGAAGTGGCGGCCTTCCAGACCCGCCACGCGGTGATTTCGACCCGCCTGCTGACCGGGCGCACCCTGATCCGCGTGTACGACGAGCGCGACCCGGGCGACGGCTTCATGCCGGCCATCGGCGACCTCGAAGACGTGTACTTCGCCACCATCGCCGGACGCAGTTTCGCGGCCAGCAACTGCTAAGGACAGTTTATGCTGGCAATCGCATTGTTCGAAGCGCGGCAGCGGCTCAAGCTGCTGTCGACCTGGGTCTACTTCGGCATGTTCTTCGCCCTGGCGATGCTGTGGATGGCCGCCGCGGGCGGCGTGTTCAAGGAGGCGGTCGTCACCTTCGGCGGCAAGGTCCTGATCAACGCGCCGCGCTCGATCGACCTGACGGTCGCCTTCCTGGGCTGCCTTGGCGTGGTGGTGGTCGCTGCCATCGCCGGCCGCTCGGTGCAGCAGGACTTCGAGTACGACATGCACCACTTCTTCTTCAGCGCGCCGATCAGGAAGGCCGACTACGTATTCGGGCGCTTCCTCGGCGCCTACATCACGATGGCGATCGTCTTCTCCAGCATCGTGCTCGGCGCCTGGCTGGGCACCTGGATACCGGGCATTGAGCCGGACCGGCTGGGGCCATCCAATGCCCTGATGTACCTGCGGCCCTTCGCTTTCACGCTGCTGCCCAACCTGTTCATTTTCGGTTCGATCTTCTTCGTGCTGGCCGCGCTGACGCGCCGCATGATGCCGGTGTATGTGGCCAGCGTGGTGATGATGATCGGCTATATCGTGGCGCCGCAGCTGGCGCGCGACCTCGATTACAAGACACTGGCCGCGCTGATCGACCCGTTCGGCACGACGGCGCTGATCCGGGTGACGGAATACTGGACCATCGCCGAACGCAATGTACGCACCATTCCCTTCGGCGGGGTCTACCTGACCAACCGCCTGATCTGGTCGGGCTTCGGGCTGGTGGTGCTGTTGCTTGGCTACTGGCGCTTCCACTTCATCAGCGCCGCCGACAGCGGCGCCGCGCGCCGGCCCGACAGCGAACTGCCGCTGCCGCTGTCACAGACCGCCGCCGACACGCGTGAAAAGCCCGATTTCGCCAACCGCAGCCTGGCGCTGCTGCTGGCGCGCTCCGCCTGGCTGAATTTCCGCGAGTCGGTCAAGAACATCTACTTCGCCGTCATCGCGCTGGCCGCGGTGCTGGCGGTGTTTGCCAGCTCGCTCAACCTGGGCGCGATCTACGGCACCAACACCTATCCGGTGACCTACCAGGTGCTGGAGATGATCAGCGAGACCTTCGCGCTGTTCATGCTGGTGGTGACCACTTTCTACGCGGGCGAACTGGTGTGGCGCGAGCGCGAGGCCCGCATGGCGCCGATGCTCGACGTGATGCCGGTACCGACCTGGGTGCGCATGCTGGCCAAGGTGTTCGCGCTGGTTGGCCTGCAGGCGCTGATGCTGTTCGTGCTGATGCTGTGCGGCCTGCTGATCCAGATCTTCAACGGCTACTTCATGTTCGAGCTGGGCCTGTACGTCAAGACCCTGTTCCTGATCCAGCTGCCGCAGTACGCGCTGATCGCGGTGCTGGCGATCGCCCTGCAGGTGCTGTTCAACCACAAGTACGTCGCCTACTTCGCGATGATCCTGTACTACGTGGCGACGATCACCTTCGACACGCTGGGCCTGGACCATCCGATGCTGTTGTACGGCACCTCGCCCGACTTCGTGTACTCGGCGATGAACGGCTTCGGCCACTACCTGGCGCGCGAGCGCTGGTTCCAGCTGTACTGGGGCGGCGCGGCGCTGCTGCTGCTGGTGCTGACCCTGGTGTTCTGGCCGCGCGGCTGCAACGATGAACTGGGCAGCCGCATGAGACTGGCGCGCCGCAACCTGAGCGGTCCGGTGCTGGCCAGTTTCGCCCTTGGCCTGGTCATTTTCGCCGGCACGGGCTCATTCCTGTACTTCAACCTGCACATCGCCAACGACTTCCACACTGCCTGGCAGGACGAGCAGCAGCGCGCCGAATACGAGCAGCGCTACAAGCCGCTGGCCGCGCTGGCGCAGCCGCGCGTGACCAGCGTCGACCTGAAGGTCGACATCATGCCCGAGCAGCGCAGCCTGTCGGTGCGCGGCGCCTACCAGCTGGAAAACCGTTCGGGCCGGCCGGTTACCGACATCATGGTCAACCAGGACCGCCGCGCGGCCATGCAGCTGCGCTTCAGCCAGCCGGCGCGCCGGGTCATCGCGGACCGCGCGCGCGGCCTCTACGTCTACAAGCTGGCCACGCCGCTGGCGCCGGGCGCGCGCATCGCCATGGCGTTCGACGTCGCCTACGCGCCAAAAGGCATCCTCGGCATGGGGCTCGACACGCCGGTGGTCGGCAACGGCACCTTCTTCAACAAGGACGCGCTGCCGTCCATCGGCTACCTGCGCTCGGCGGAGCTGGAAGATGCGCGCGACCGCAAGCGCCATGGCCTGCCGCCGCGCGAACGGATGCTGGCGCGCGACGACCCGCAGGGCCGCGCCAACAACTACATCAGCTCGGACGGCGACTGGATCAATTTCAACGCCGTGGTCAGCACCAGCCCGGACCAGGTCGCGATCGCGCCGGGCACCCTCGAGAAGGAATGGCTGGACAAGGGCCGCCGCTACTTCCACTACAAGATGGACAAGCCGATCCTGAACTTCTACGCGTTCCAGTCGGCGCGCTACGAAGTGCGGCACGACCGCTGGCGCGACGTCACCATCGACATCTACTACCACCCGGCGCACGACTTCAACCTCGACCGCATCGTCCGCGGCGTCAAGGCCTCGCTGGAATACTACTCGACCAACTTCAGCCCCTATCAGCACAAGGTGGTGCGGGTGATCGAGTTCCCGCGCTACGCGACGTTTGCGCAGTCCTATCCGGGCACGATCCCGTACTCCGAGAACATCGGCTTTATCGCCAAGGTCGACGACCAGGACCCGAAGGACATCGACTACCCGTTCCACGTCACCGCGCATGAAGTGGCGCACCAGTGGTGGGGCCACCAACTGGTGGGCGCGAACACGCGCGGCGCCACCGTGCTGTCGGAGACGCTGGCCGAGTATTCGGCGCTGATGGTGATGAAGAAGACGATGGGCCCGCACAAGATGCGCCGCTTCCTGCGCTACGACCTTGACCGCTACCTGATGGGACGGGCGCTCGAAAACCGCAAGGAGCTGCCGCTGGCGCAGAACGAAAACCAGGACTACATCCATTACCGCAAGGGCGGGCTGGCGATGTATTTGCTGCAGGACGTGCTGGGCGAGGAAAAGGTCAACCAGGTCCTGCACGGCCTGCTGACCGAGCACGCCTTCCACGGCGCGCCCTACCCTGGCGTGGATGTCCTGGTCACTGCGCTGCGCGGCGTCACTCCTCCGGAATACACCTACCTGATCGACGACCTGTTTGAATCGATCGTCCTGTACGAAAACCGCGCCACCACGGCCACCGCCCAGCGCCGCGCCGACGGCAAGTACGCGGTCACGCTGGCCGCCACCGCGATCAAGATGCGCGCCGGTGAACTGGGCGAGGAAAAGGAAGCGGCCTTGAAGGACGTGATCGAATTCGGCGTCGACGACAAGGACGGCAGGCCGCTGGTGCGCGAGCGCCGCATCGTCGGCAGCCGCGACGTACTCGTGACGCTGATCGTCGACGGCCGTCCGGCAAAGGCCGGCATCGACCCCGACAACAAGCTGATCGACCGCAAGCCATCGGATAATATGATCGAGGTTGAACTGCGCTGATGCGCCGGCCTTACTGGAACGGACGATGAAGCGACTGACACTGATATTCGCCGGCGTGCTGCTGGCAGGCGCCGCGGCCGCAGCCGACAAGGGCCCGACCTGGGGCACCCACGGCATGGCCCTGTTCGGCGGCAAGGAAGCCTTGTACGCATCGCACCTGCCGATGTTCCATGCGCCGCACGACTACCAGGTTGTCCTGCAGGTGCGCATCGCCGACCCGAAGCTGGACGCGGCGCTGCGACAGCGCCTGGACGGCAAGACCGCGCTGTGGACCATCGATCCGGAAAAATTTGAGCTCAACCGGTTGGCGCCGCATGCCGCGGCGGCGGTGCGCGAGTTCAAGGCCGACCTGGTGGACGGCCACTTCGAACGCGGCGGCAAGACGCAATATGCGGGCGCCACGGTGGTGGTCGACAAGGTGCTGGTGTACCGCCAGCTGTCGGCCGATGCGGCCAGGCGCGCCAGCGCGCGCTACGTGCAGCTAGGCAGCGGCAAGCAGCGCTACCTGGTGAAAGAGATCGACAGCCGCCCGGACTTCGACCATATCGTCGCGCTGGAAGCATCGCCTGCCCTTGCTACTGGTGCGGTGGTCGCTGACAAGCAGGCGCTGGACGAAACGCCTGCAGCGGCGCTGGAACGCGCCCTGCCGGGTGCAAAGGTCACGGGAACGGTCTATTTCGATACCGCCGACCTGAAGTAAGGCTTTTCGTAGGGCGGATAAGCAAAGCGCATCCGCCGTTTTAAGCGTCAACGCGACGTCAAAACGGCGGATGCGCTTTGCTTATCCGCCCTTGTATCTTGTTCGAGTTAGTGGTTAGCTACTACTAACTGAGGTGAGGACCAGCTTGGATCCGCCCTGAAGGCTTGACCTTGAAATGTAGATGAAGCCCTTCACCT
>NZ_JAJHPV010000003.1 GCF_020831365.1 Massilia agrisoli | reverse complement strand
TGGTCCCCCCATGTTCAGACAGGATTTCTCGTGTCCCGCCCTACTTGTCGCATACTTAGTTCCACACATCGCATTTCGTGTACGGGGCTATCACCCGCTATGGCCGGAGTTTCCAATCTGTTCCACTATGCGTCATGCTAAATCATGCAGGCTCATCCCATTTCGCTCGCCACTACTTTGGGAATCTCGGTTGATTTATTTTCCTGCAGCTACTTAGATGTTTCAGTTCGCCGCGTTCGCTTTGCATACCTATGTATTCAGTATGCAATGACCTAAAAGGCCGGGTTTCCCCATTCGGAAATCTGCGGATCAAAGTGTGTTTGCTCACTCCCCGCAGCTTATCGCAAGCTACTACGTCCTTCATCGCCTGTAATCGCCAAGGCATCCACCATGTGCACTTATTCACTTGTCCCTATAACGTTAGCCCCTGTTGCCAGGGATCGTTACAGTTCCAAGCAAGACTTCATTTATTACTGTGTTTGATGAGTTTTACTACTACCCTAAGTGTGCTCCTTTTACAGAACACGCTTAATAAAACTTTACTTCTTCCAGATTGTTAAAGAACGAAACAGCTAATGATCTCTAAAAGATCAAACCTAAGCATCTATGCTTACGTTTGCACTTTCAAGATATTAAGTAGAGTGGTGGAGGATGACGGGATCGAACCGACGACCCCCTGCTTGCAAAGCAGGTGCTCTCCCAGCTGAGCTAATCCCCCAATTCTTGACCGCGTTGGTAGGGCTGGTTGGACTCGAACCAACGACCCCCGCGTTATCAACACGGTGCTCTAACCAGCTGAGCTACAGCCCCGACTTGGACACTGCTACTGTTTCTTCTAATTTCAACAGTCGATAAGAGTGGACGCTCAATGAATTGGCTCTAGGCCGGTGCTACTCTAGAAAGGAGGTGATCCAGCCGCACCTTCCGATACGGCTACCTTGTTACGACTTCACCCCAGTCACGAATCCTACCGTGGTAAGCGCCC
>NZ_JAJHPV010000025.1 GCF_020831365.1 Massilia agrisoli | reverse complement strand
CGCGGGTCTGTGGCATTGGGCCGTCAGCTGCCGAGCAAACCAGGATCGCGCCGTCCATCTGCGCTGCACCGGTAATCATGTTCTTGATGTAGTCGGCGTGGCCTGGGCAGTCAACGTGAGCGTAGTGACGGTTTGCGGTCTCGTACTCGACGTGCGCGGTGTTGATGGTAATGCCGCGTGCTTTTTCTTCTGGTGCTGCATCGATCTGGTCGTAAGCTTTTGCTTCGCCGCCGAATTTCTTCGACAGGACGGTAGCGATAGCTGCGGTCAGGGTGGTCTTGCCGTGGTCAACGTGACCGATGGTGCCGACGTTGACGTGCGGCTTGGTCCGTTCGAATTTACCTTTTGCCATTTTGATCTTCCTTTAAATGATTATTTTTTTGCGGACAGAGCAGGGCTAGCGCCCCGCTCTGTCCTCAACTAACTAGATTTTTCTGACTAAAATTACTTCGACTTAGCAGTAACGATTGCGTCGGTAACGTGCTTAGGCGCTTCGGAGTAGTGCTTGAATTCCATCGTGTACGTTGCACGGCCTTGCGTTGCGGAACGCAGCGAGGTCGAGTAACCGAACATTTCCGACAGTGGTACTTCGGCCTTGATGATCTTGCCGCCGCCGCCTGGGATTTCGTCCATGCCCTGCACCATACCGCGGCGGGACGACAGGTCGCCCATCACGGAACCGGCGTAGTCTTCCGGGGTTTCCACTTCCACCGACATCATTGGCTCGAGGATGACCGGGGATGCTTTACGGCAGCCGTCCTTGAACGCCATCGAAGCAGCCATACGGAACGCGTTTTCGTTCGAGTCAACATCGTGGTACGAACCGAAGAACAGCGTGACCTTGACGTCAACGACCGGGTAGCCAGCCAGAACGCCGGTTGGCAGCGTCTCGCGAACACCCTTCTCAACTGCAGGGATGTATTCGCGTGGAACGGTACCGCCCTTGATCGCGTCGACGAACTCGAAGCCCTTGCCTGGCTCTTGCGGTTCGATCTTCAGGACAACGTGACCGTACTGACCACGACCGCCCGACTGCTTGACGAACTTGCCTTCGATTTCTTCGCAGACCTTGCGGATCGTTTCGCGGTATGCAACCTGTGGCTTGCCGACGGTTGCTTCCACGCCGAATTCGCGCTTCATGCGGTCAACGATAATTTCCAGGTGCAGCTCGCCCATACCACCGATGATGGTCTGGCCCGACTCTTCGTCGGTCTTGACGCGGAACGAAGGATCTTCCTGTGCCAGGCGGTTCAGCGCCAGGCCCATTTTTTCCTGGTCAGCCTTGGTCTTTGGCTCGACTGCCTGCTGGATCACTGGCTCCGGGAAGACCATTTTTTCCAGCGTGATGATGGCCGAAGGGTCGCACAGGGTTTCGCCCGTGGTCGCTTCTTTCAGGCCAACAGCAGCGGCGATGTCGCCAGCGCGTACTTCCTTGATTTCTTCACGCTGGTTAGCGTGCATCTGCAGGATACGGCCAAGACGCTCTTTCTTGTTCTTGATCGGGTTGTACACGGTGTCGCCCGAGTTGATGGTGCCCGAGTACACGCGGAAGAAGATCAGCTGGCCGACGAACGGGTCGGTCATGATCTTGAACGCGAGTGCAGCGAACTTCTCGTCGTCGGTTGCCTTGCGGGTGGTCGGCTGGTCGTCTTCGTCCGTGCCGCCCACTGGTGGAATGTCCACTGGCGATGGCAGGTATTCGATGACGCCGTCCAGCATTGCCTGAACGCCCTTGTTCTTGAACGCGGTACCGCACATCATCGGAACGATTTCCGACGCGATGGTGCGCTGGCGCAGTGCGGCCTTGATCTCTTCTTCCGAGAGGTCGCCTTCTTCCAGGTACTTGTTCATCAGGTCTTCCGACGCTTCAGCGGCGGTCTCGACCAGCTTCTCACGCCATTCGTTGGCCTGGTCCTGCAGTTCTGCAGGAATGTCGCGGTAGTCGAACTTCATGCCCTGCGACGCGTCGTCCCAGTAGATTGCCTTCATCTTGACGAGGTCGACCACGCCCTTGAAGTTGTCTTCTGCGCCGATTGGAATCTGCAGCGGAATCGGGTTTGCCTTCAGGCGAGCGCGCATCTGCTCGTAGACCTTGAAGAAGTTCGCGCCGGTACGGTCCATCTTGTTGACGAACGCGAGGCGTGGCACCTTGTACTTGTTAGCCTGGCGCCATACGGTTTCCGACTGTGGCTGAACGCCGCCGACTGCGCAGTAAACCATGCAGGCGCCGTCGAGCACGCGCATCGAGCGCTCAACTTCAATGGTGAAGTCAACGTGGCCCGGGGTGTCGATGATGTTGATGTGGTGCGGCTCGAAGTTGTTAGCCATACCTTTCCAGAAGCAAGTCGTTGCTGCGGAGGTAATGGTAATACCGCGTTCCTGCTCCTGCTCCATCCAGTCCATCGTCGCGGCGCCGTCGTGCACTTCGCCGATCTTGTGGTTCACGCCCGTGTAGTACAGGATGCGCTCGGTAGTGGTGGTTTTACCGGCGTCGATGTGAGCGGAGATACCGATATTGCGGTAGCGCTCAATGGGGGTCTTGCGTGCCATAATTATTCCTAAATCTTTTAATGAACAAAACCGAGCCACATTTTTTCAACAAAATGAGCCCGGCCTCGAACAACGGATGGATGGCCGCGCCCCTCGCAGGGCCTGGCCAACAGATTAGAAGCGGAAGTGCGAGAACGCCTTGTTCGCTTCAGCCATACGGTGAACTTCGTCACGCTTCTTCATTGCGCCGCCGCGCATTTCAGCTGCTTCCATCAGCTCACCGCCGAGGCGTTGTGGCATGGATTTCTCGCTGCGCTTGTTTGCGGCTTCGCGCAACCAACGCATGGACAGCGCCATACGGCGAACTGGGCGAACTTCAACTGGCACCTGGTAGTTGGCGCCGCCAACGCGGCGGGACTTCACCTCGACCATTGGCTTAGCGTTGTTGATCGCTGCAGCGAAGACTTCAAGCGGGTCCTTGCCGGACTTTTGCTTGATGTGCTCGAACGCACCGTAGATGATGTTCTCAGCGACCGACTTCTTGCCGGACAGCATCAGAATGTTAACGAACTTGGCGACATCGGTATTGCCGAATTTTGGATCAGGCAGGATCTCGCGCTTGGGTACTTCACGACGACGTGGCATTTCAATTCCTTTCAGTCTTCAGTTGAGTGCGCTGCGCACACTCGCGGTGGCCATCATAGCCATCCACTTACTCGACCTTGCGGTCGGTTCAACTCAATAGATGGGCAAAAATATTACTTCTTGCCGGCTTTAGCGCGCTTCGCACCGTACTTCGAACGAGCTTGCTTACGGTCTTTAACGCCCTGAGTATCCAGTGCACCGCGAACCATGTGGTAACGCACACCCGGCAAGTCTTTCACACGGCCGCCGCGCAGCAGCACGACACTGTGTTCTTGCAGGTTGTGGCCTTCACCGCCGATGTACGAAATGACTTCGAAACCGTTGGTCAGGCGAACTTTGGCGACTTTACGCAGAGCCGAGTTAGGCTTCTTTGGGGTCGTCGTGTAAACACGGGTGCAAACACCACGTTTTTGCGGGCAATTTTCCAGCGCCGGCGATTTGCTCTTCACGATCGTAGCGACACGTGGTTTGCGAATCAGTTGATTGATGGTTGGCATCGTTATTAATCCAACAAAGATACAACGTGAATAACCCGGGCGATGCCCGGGGACTAAAACTGAGTCCCGGTTTGGACTGACAGCGGAGGCGACAATAGCCACTCGCGAAGGAGCGGCTGAGCAACGCACGCGGTGTGCAGAATAAATTCGAGAACTCGCGAGTATAGACTTGATGCAGGGCAGGGTCAACCGGTTTACCGGCCTGGCGGGCGCAACAATGCGGTAAACGGCGGCCTGGCGTCGTTATCTGGCGACAAATCGCGCTCGTCGTTCCCGCGCAGGCGGGAATCCATAGCGCGCGTACGGGTCGACCCAGCATGGGTTCCCGCCTGCGCGGGAACGACGGGTCAAAAAGTTCCACGACGGCTGGGAACGCCGTGATAATAGACGACTTTTTGCTTTCGTCCAATCATGCGACACCTGCTGCGCCCCGCCACCCTGTTCCTGCTGCTGACCTATGTATGCGTGTCGGCGGTGCCGTTCGTGCCTGCCCTGCTGGGCAAGCCGGTCGTGCGCCCGTGGCAGGTGCTGGGCATCGAGCTGCTGGCCTGGATGGCGGCGTGGGCGGTGTTCAAGCGGCCGGCGCGCTTCCACTGGCTGCTGATCCCTGCCTTCCTGGCCCTGCCGACCGAAATCTACCTGCTGACCTATTACGGGCAGGGCATTTCGACGCACCACCTCGGCATCATCGCCGAAACCAGCCCGATGGAAGCGATGGAGTTCCTTGGCAGCAAGGTTTGGCTGATGCTGGCGGTACTCGCCGGGTCAATCGCATGGTGGTTCATGACCTTGCGGGCGGCGCGCGCAACCCGCCAGCTGGACTGGAACGACAGCTCGCGCATCGTGGCCCTCGTCGCGCTGGCCGTGGGCGGCGCAGTGTGGGGCTATGGCCATGAATTCGGCGTGTCCGCCCAGGAGACGCAGGCGGCAACACGCCCCCTGCCCCCGCTGGCCCATCTGGTCAAGGCCAAGACCGAAGCCCCGAAGCCCGCATCGGCATCGGTTGGCGCCGGGCATACCGGGCTTGACCTCCCTCCGCTTGCGCACTGGGCGCGGTTGCCCGTCGACTTCGAAGCCTTCGCCCGGTCCTGGCCGTTCGGGCTGGTGGCGCGCGGCGCCGACTACTATAAAGAGCGCCAGCACCTGGCTGAACTGGGCAAGCGCAGCAGCAATTTCCGCTTTGGCGCACGCCAGGCCGCGCCGGATGCCGCGCCCGAAACCGTGGTGCTGGTGCTCGGCGAATCTTCGCGCTTCGACCGCTGGAGCCTGAACGGCTACACCCGCGAGACCAATCCGCAGCTGGCGAAGGAAGCGAACCTGGTCACGCTGCCCGACGTGATCACGGCCGTCTCGGCCACCCGCCTGTCGATCCCGGTGATCATTTCGCGCAAGCCGTCGATGCAAAGCCTGAAGGACGGCTTCGCGGAGAAGTCCTTCATCACCGCGTACAAGGAAGCCGGGTTCAAGACCTACTGGCTGTCGAACCAGATCTCGTTTGGCGAATACGACACGCCGGTGTCGGTGTTTGCGAAAGAGGCGGATGTCATCCAGTTTCTCAACCTGGGCGGCTTCACCAACAACTCGAACCTCGATGAGATTTTGCTCGATCCTTTGCGGATCGCGCTGGCCGACGCCTCACCGAAAAAACTGATCGTCCTGCATTCTCTGGGCAGCCACTGGAACTACAGCCAGCGCTATCCAAAGGCGTTCGACAAATGGCAGCCGTCGCTGAAGGGCATGGACAAGCCGGTCTACACCGACGTCAAACTGAAGACGCACCTGAACAACAGCTACGACAGCAGCATCCTGTACACGGACTGGTTCCTGGCGCAGGTGATCGGCAAGCTGAAAGGCGCCGGCAGCCGCAGCGCGATGGTGTATGTGGCCGATCACGGGCAGCTACTCTACGATGGCAGCTGCAAGCTGGGCTTCCATGGCCACAACACAAAGAACGACTTCCATGTGCCGGCCTTCGTCTGGTACTCGGACGCTTACCGTGAACGCTACCCGGACAAGGTTGGCCAGCTGGCGCGGCACCGCGGCGCAAGGCTGGCGACCGAAAACATGTTCCATACGCTGCTTGATCTCGGCGACATCCGCTATGCAGGCGAACACCTCGAACGCAGCTTCGTCAATCCTGCGTTTAAAGAACACAAGCGCTATGTGGACAGCTACGGCTGGAGTAACTACGACAATGCCAACTTCAAGGGCGACTGCCGCGAAGTGATCGACCGGGGTACGCCGCTCAGGCGCGAGAAGTAGGCCCGGACAGCGTCCGCGCGCGTCCGCAGGCGCCCGTCCGGACATCGCGGACAGCGGACGCCAGAATAAAATATGCTTGCAAATCAAGCATTTATGCTCTGGCACAGTTCGTGCATTGATATTTACATCAATGCACAAACTGAAACAGGCCATGATTCGCGATACCTCACACCAGGACACCGTCGTCGCCCCGCCCAAGGGCCAGAAAAACAAGCGCCGCGCCATCATTGCGGGCAGCGTGGCCGCCGGTGCGGCTGCCGTCGTCTTCCTGCTGTCCGCATGGAGCAGCAGCGAACACTCGGTCAACGCCAACCGCATCCGCGTCGCTGAAGTCGGCCGCGGCACGCTGGTGCGCGATGCGTCGGTCAACGGCCGCGTGGTCGCCGCCGTCAGCCCTACCCTCTACTCCACCGCCCCGTCGACCGTCACGCTGAAGGTCGCAGCAGGCGACACCGTCAAGCGCGGCCAGGTGCTGGCGGTGCTGGAGTCGCCCGACCTGTCCGACGCACTGAAGGTCGAGCAGTCCAGCTACCAGCAGCTGGAAGCCGAAGTGGCGCGCCAGCGCATCCTCGCGCGCAAGCAGAAACTGCTGGCGCAGCGCGAAGCCGACACCGCCGAGATCGACCGCCTGTCCGCCCAGCGCACGCTGGAGCGCTACGAGGGCGTCGCCAACGACGGCATCATCGCCAAGATCGACTACCAGAAGGCCAAGGACGCGCTTAAATCGGCGCAGATCCGCGCCAAACACGCAGCCGACGCCGCAGCGCTGGAAGGCGACGACGTCGGCCTGGCGCTCAAGACCAAGGTCAATGAACTCGACCGCCAGCGCCTGTCGATGGCCAACGCCCAGCGCCGCGTCGACGAACTGACGGTGCGCGCGCCGGTCGATGGCTTCATCGGCACGCTGTCGGTGCAGAACCGCAGCGTGGTCCCTGCCAACGCCGCTCTCATGACGCTGGTCGACCTGTCGCGCCTCGAAGTCGAACTCGAAGTACCGGAGACCTACGTGTCCGATATGGGCCTGGGCATGACCGCCGAAATCGCCCTGCCGTCCGGTACCGCCACCGGCAAGCTGTCCGCGCTGTCGCCGGAGGTCGTGCGCAACCAGGTGCTGGCGCGCGTGCGCTTCGACGGCGAACAGCCGAAAGGCCTGCGCCAGAGCCAGCGCCTCACCGCGCGCCTGCTGATCGAGGAAAAACCGAATGTGCTGATGGTGCCGCGGGGCCCGTTCGTCGAAAACGAGGGCGGACGCTTCGCCTACGTGGTGGAGGGCGGCGTCGCCGTGCGCCGCCCGATCACCGTGGGTGCGACCAGCATCTCCGCGGTCGAAATCCTGTCCGGCCTCAAGCCGGGCGACAAGGTGGTCATCGCGGGTACCGACACGTTCAAGAACGCCGCCCGCGTCTCAATCAATCAATAACAATCAACCGAACCTGAAAGGACATCCCATGCTGCGCATGACAAACCTGAGCAAGGTGTACCGCACCCACATGATCGAAACCCACGCGCTGCGCGGCTTCGAGATCGACGTCAAGCAGGGCGAATTCGTCACCGTCACCGGCCCTTCGGGTTCGGGCAAGACCAGCTTCCTGAACATCGCAGGCCTGCTCGAAGACTTCACCGACGGCGAATATGTGCTCGACGGGATCAACGTCAAAGGCATGGACGACAACGCGCGCTCGCGCCTGCGCAACGAGAAGCTGGGCTTCATCTTCCAGGGTTTTAACCTGATCCCCGACCTGAACCTGTTCGACAACGTCGACGTCCCGCTGCGCTACCGCGGCTTCAATGCCGCCGAACGCAAGGAGCGCATCGAAGACGCGCTGGCCAAGGTCGGCCTGGCGTCGCGCATGAAACACTACCCCGCCGAACTGTCGGGCGGCCAGCAGCAGCGCGTGGCGATCGCGCGCGCGCTGGCCGGCTCGCCCAAGCTGCTGCTGGCCGATGAACCGACCGGTAACCTCGATACCCAGATGGCGCGCGGCGTGATGGAACTGCTCGAAGAGATCAACTCGCAGGGCACCACCATCCTGATGGTCACCCACGACCCTGAGCTGGCGGTGCGTTCGCAGCGCAACGTGCACATCATCGACGGCCAGGTGTCCGACCTGGTGCGCAAGGCGCCGACGCTGGTCGCCGGCCACGTCGCGTAAGGAGGCGCCATGTTCCTCTACTACTTCCGGCTCGGCGTCCACAGCCTGCGCCGCAACCCCGCGCTGACCGCGCTGATGGTGCTGACCCTGGCCATCGGCGTAGCGGCCACCATGTCGACCCTGACCATCCTGCACGTGATGTCGGGCGACCCGATTCCGCACAAGAGCAACCGGCTGTTCGTACCGGTGATCGACAACGGCCCGCTGGAGGGCTACAACCCTGCGGACGACAACCGCGGCCACGACATGATGAGCTACCGCGACGCCGCCAACCTGCTCAAGGATGGCTTTGGCGAACGCAGGACTGTCCTGTATGCCATCAGCGCCCCGGTCGAACCAGAGCGCAAGGACCTCGCGGTGATGGCCGCCGAAGGCCTCGCGCCGACCCGCGACTTCTTCGCGATGGTCGAAGCGCCCTTCCTGTACGGCCAGCCGTGGAGCGAAGCGGACGACAAGGCCGGCGCCGATGTGGTCGTGCTGAGCAAGGAGCTGTCCGAAAAGCTGTTCGGCGCTGTCGACCCGGTGGGCAAGCGCGTACGCATGATGGGCTTCGACTTCCAGGTGGTCGGCGTACTGAAACAGTGGGTGCCGGTGCCGAAGTACTACCGCCTGGTAGGGGGCGACGGCGCCTTCGGCAAGGCAGAGGAATTCATGATTCCGTTTGCCTCGGCGATTCGCCATGAGACTGGACATAACGGCAGCATGAGCTGCAGTTCGCGCCGTGAACCGGGCTGGCAGGGGCTGCTCGACTCCGAATGCACCTGGCTCCAGTTCATGTTCGAGACTGCTTCAAGCGGCGACCGCGCCGACCTGCAGGCTTACCTGGACAACTACGCCAACGAACAGCGCAAGCTCGGGCGCCTGAAGCGCAACGCGAAGAACGAACTGTTCGACGTCATGGAATGGCTGGAACGCCGCAAGGTGGTCGGCAACGACAGCCGCCTGGCCGCATGGCTGGCCTTTGGCTTCCTGGTCCTGTGCCTGGTCAACACGATCGGCCTGCTGCTGGCGAAGTTCTCGGTGCGCGCTTCCGAAGTGGGCATCCGCCGCGCGCTGGGCGCGTCGCGAAAGGAGATCTTCACCCAGTTCCTGATGGAGACCGCGGTGGTCGGCCTTGCCGGCGGCATGCTGGGCCTGCTGCTCTCGTTTGGCGCACTGGCGCTGATCGGCATGCAGTCGGAGCAGCTGTCTGTGGTCACGCAGATGGACTGGCAGATGCTGGGGCTGACCTTTGTCATGTCGCTGCTCGCCGCGATCGTCGCCGGCCTGCTGCCAACCTGGCGCGCCTGCCAGGTGACGCCCGCCATTCAACTTAAATCGCAGTGAGGTAAGCAATGGAAATCCGTCCAATCCTGTCGGCCCTGCTACGCAGCAAAACCGGCGCCATCCTGGTCGCCGTGCAGGTAGCAATCAGCCTGGCCATCTTGTCCAACGCGCTGCATATCGTTGAAGTACGCCAGGGCGTGGCAGCGCGCCCCAGCGGCATGCACGACGAAGGCTCGCTGTTCTACCTGCGCGTGCGCCACCTCGACGAGTCCGACCACAACGGCCAGCTCGCGCTCCAGAAGAGCGAAGCGGCGACCCTGCGCGCAGTGGCTGGCGTGACCTCGGTGGCTTTCACCAACCAGATGCCGATGTCGCGTTCGGGAAGTACCAACAGCGTCGCAGCCGACCGCAAGCAGGTCACGCCAAGTGCAGACGCTTCGGCCTACTTCAGCCCCGAATCGCTGGTCAAGACCTGGGGCCTGAAGATCGTCGAAGGGCGCGATTTTACGCCGGACGAAGTTATCGAGATCGACGCGAGCGCCGACCGCGACAGCTTCCCCAAGTCGGTCATCGTGACGCGCGCGCTGGCCAGGAAGGTATGGCCGAACGACGCCAGCCCGCTCGGCAAAACCCTGTTCTTCGGCACAGGCGAAGATGCCAACGGCACCACCGTCGTGGGCGTAGTCGAAACGCTGCAGACGCAGTCGGCGCAGGTCGACGAAAGCGGCGAATTTTCTACCATCATCCCCTTGCGCCTGACTAATGGCTTCGGCACGATCTACACGGTGCGCGCCGAACCGGGCCAGCGCGACCGCGTGATGAAGGAAGCGGAAGAAGCGCTGCGCAAGGCCGCACCGCGACCTGTCCTTCTCGACGTGAAGACCGTCGATGAAGACCGCACCGACCGTTACCGCGCAGATAACGCACTGTCCTGGATGCTGATCACGGTCAGCGTGCTGCTGTTGCTGATCACCGCGAGCGGCATCGTCGGCATGGCCAGCCTGTGGGTTACCCAGCGCCGCAAGCAGATCGGCGTACGCCGCGCACTCGGGGCGCGCCGCATCGACATCCTGCGCTACTTCCTGACCGAGAACTTCCTGATCACCAGCTGCGGCGTGTTTGGCGGCGTGATGATGGCGCTCGGGCTGAACCACCTGTTGGTCAGCAAGCTCGAACTGACGCGCCTGCCGATGGGCTACCTGCTTGCAGGCGCAGGCCTGTTCTGGGCGCTCGGCGTGGCGGCGGTATATGGCCCTGCGTGGCGCGCTGCGACGATCTCGCCGGCGATGGCGACCCGCAGTGCCTGACCGCGATTCTCCGGTGGTATGCTAGCGGCCATGCCCACTGTACTCATCATTGACGACAACGCCGCCGTCGCCATCGCGCTCGAAGTCCTGTTTTCGCTGCATGACATCGACGCGCTGCGCGCGGCGTCGCCCGACGAGGGCCTGGCCCTGCTTGACCGCTGCAATGTGGACCTGGTCATCCAGGACATGAACTTCACGGCCGACACCACGTCGGGCGTGGAGGGCACGGCCCTGTTCCGCGAGATCCGCAAACGCCACCCCGACCTGCCGGTCATCCTGCTCACCGCATGGACTCACCTCGACGCCGCGGTCGACCTGGTGAAGTCGGGCGCCGCCGATTACCTGTCCAAACCGTGGGACGACAAGCGCCTGCTGGCCACCGTCACCAACCTGATCGAACTTGGCCAGGCCAACCGCGCGTTGCAGCAGCGGGTGCAGCGCGAACGCCGCGAGAAGCGCGACCTCGAACACAAGTTCGACCTGCGCGGCATGGTGTGGGAAGACCCGGCCACCGAGCGTGTACTGAACCTGGCTTGCCAGGTCGCGCGCGCCGACGTGCCGGTGCTGATCACCGGGCCCAATGGCACCGGCAAGGAACGCATTGCTGAAATCATCCAGGCCAATTCGCAGGTGGCAGAGGGACCGTTCGTCGTACTCAATTGCGGCGCCCTGCCCGCTGACCTGATCGAGGCGGAGCTGTTCGGCGCGGAAGCAGGCGCCTACACGGGCGCCTCGCGTGCGCGCGAAGGCAAGTTTGAAGCCGCCGACGGCGGCACCCTCTTCCTCGACGAAATCGGCAACCTGCCGCTGGCCGGGCAGATGAAGCTGCTGCGCGTGCTGGAAACCGGCCGCTTCGAGCGCCTTGGCTCGAACCGCGAGCGCCAGGTCAAGGTGCGCGTGATCAGCGCCACCAACGCCGACCTGCAGGCGATGATCCGCGCCGGCTCGTTCCGCGAAGACCTGTTCTACCGCCTGAATGTCATCGAACTGCGGCTGCCGCCGCTGGCATCGCGCCCTGCCGATATCCTGCCGCTGGCTGCGGGCTTCCTCGCACCGGGCAAATCCTTAAACCCAGGCGCACAGGCCGCGCTGATGGCGCACGCGTGGCCGGGCAATGTGCGCGAACTGAAAAACGTCATGCAGCGCGCGTCGCTGCTGGCGCAAGGCAGCACCATCAAGGCGGAAGACCTCGGCCTGCCCCTGGCAGCACTGCCAGCGGCCGAGAACGAGCCTGACCGCGACACCATCGCCCAGGCGCTGGCGCGTGCCAACGGTGTGGTGGCGCAGGCAGCGGCAGACCTCGGGCTGTCGCGCCAGGCGCTGTACCGGCGCATGGAACGGCTGGGCATCGCCCGTCCCTGATGAGCGCGCGCCGCGGATTCCGCCTGTCGCTGGTCACGCGCTTGTCGGCGCTGGTCGGCACCCTGCTCGCGCTGGGCATCATCATCGCCCTGGCGCTCGACCACTTCATTCCCGGCGAACCCTGGCTGGTGTTCGCCATCTGCGTCGCCTGCGTGGTGCCGATTTCAATCATCACACTGCGCTCGCAGATCCAGCCGATCCTGTCGCTGTTCCGCGCGCTGGAAGGCACCGTCACCAGCTACAAGGATGGCGATTTTTCGTTCAGCCTGCACTGGGCACATAACGACGAACTGGCCGACCTGATCGACGCGCACAACGCGCTTGGCAACGTGCTGCGCGAGCAGCGCCTCGGCCTGGTCCAGCGCGAACTGCTGCTCGATACGATGGTCCAGAACACGCCGGTCGCGATGCTGCTGGTGGCCGATGCGGGCGCAGTCGTGTACGCCAACGTGGCGGCGCGCCAGCTGCTGGGCGACGGCCGCAAACTCGAAGGCCACCAGCTGAAGGACATCCTCGCGCAGGCCGCGCCGACACTGGTCGAAGCGCTGGGGCGCGGCGGCGATGGCCTGTTCACCGCTGGCGAAAGCGAAGACGAAGAGGTCTACCACCTGGCGCGAAGCAGCTTTATGCTGAACGGGCGCAGGCACGAGCTGCTGCTTCTGCGCCAGCTGACGCTGGAGCTGCGCCGGCAGGAAGTGCAGACCTGGAAAAAGGTCATCCGCGTGATCAGCCATGAGCTGAACAACTCGCTGGCGCCATTGACGTCGCTGGCCCACTCGGGCGCGGAACTTGTCCGGCGCGGCCAGACCGACCGCCTGCCGCAAATCCTCGCCACCATCGAGGAACGCACCCGCCACCTCGAAAGCTTCATCCTCGGCTACGCGCGCTTCGCCAAGCTGCCGTCGCCGCGCATCGAGCCCTGCGGCTGGGATGGTTTCGTGGCGCGGCTGGCGTCGCAAGTGGGCTTCAGTGTTTCGGGCGAGCTGCCGGCCGAACCGGCATGGTTCGACACGGCGCAGATGGAACAGGCCCTGCTCAACCTGCTCAAGAACGCCCACGAATCCGGTTCGCCGCCGGACCAGGTAGAGCTGAACGTGCGCGC
The DNA here is from genome assembly GCF_020831365.1 of Massilia agrisoli. Lineage (GTDB taxonomy): Bacteria > Pseudomonadota > Gammaproteobacteria > Burkholderiales > Burkholderiaceae_D > Telluria_A > Telluria_A agrisoli. Next base: position 34,404 of record NZ_JAJHPV010000025.1, on the reverse strand, counting down.
CGCCCCGGGCGTGGTGCGGATCGAGGTGGCCGACCGCGGCACGGGCATGAACGACGCTGTGCTGACCAACGCGCTGGTGCCGTTCTACTCCACCAAGCGCAGCGGCACGGGACTCGGGCTGGCGCTCGCGCGTGAAATCGCCGAGGCTCATGGCGGGCGCATCACGCTCGGCAACCGCGATGGCGGCGGGCTTGCCGTCACCTTGATCCTCCCTGCGGCCGCCGCCATGTAAGCTGCGGTGGTAAGATGCGCCGTCATGTCTTCCACACCCACTTCCCGTTTCGCCGCGCCCGGCCATCCGCCCGCGACCACTACACAATTTCGCGGCGTGCGCTTCCTGCACCTTGGCACCTCATGGGTCCAAGGCGCGATGCGCCTCGATAAGCCCGACAATATCGAGCTCGAATACGTCCAGATGATGATGATGTGGATGCTGTTCAAAGAGCAGCCGAAGCGCATCGCCCAGCTCGGCCTGGGCAGCGGCGCCCTGACCAAATTCTGCTACCAGCGGTTTCCCTCGGCGCGCGTCGACGTGGCGGAACTGAACCCCAACGTGATCGATATCTGCCACGCCGAATTCGGCCTGCCGCCGAACGACGAGCGCCTGAACGTGCGCGAGATGGACGCGATGGACTTTGTGCTCGATCCGGCCAACCGCAACAGCATCGATGTGCTGCAGGTCGACCTGTACGACGAAGAAGCGCGCGGACCGGTGCTCGACTCGCAGGAGTTCTACCAGGCCTGCTTCGACTGCCTGCTTGATGACGGCATCATGACGGCCAATGTATTCGGGGAGTTTTCGAACTACGACAAGAATCTGCAGAACATGGAGCTGGTGTTCGACGCGGTGGTGTGGCTGCCCGAGGTACACGACGCGAACATCATCGTCATCGCGTTCAAGCGCGCGCCGCAGATCGATTTCAGTGTGCTGTACGAGCGTGCCGGCGACATCAAGCGGCGTATGAACCTGCCTGCCAAAAACTGGGTCAATGGCCTCAAGTCATGGATGCAGGACCATCAGGAGTAAGCACCAAAGACGCAGTAGCATACCGTGTTTTGCGCTGGGCGATAGGCAATATTGCCCGATCCCTACGTAAACACAACAGTCATGCGATACGCGTTGTACGTACAAATTGTTTCCCTTAGTATCATTTGCTGCGGCAACGCTAAATGTTGCCGTAGAACAAACGAAAACTGCAAACGATAACAAAGAGAGACACACATGACGAGACCTTCCAGCACCCGGCCGCTCCTTCAACGTACCCTGATCGCCACCGCCATCCTGGCAGCCATGGGCAACGCATATGCGCAGGAAGCGCAAGGCACCGCCACGGTAGCCCGCGCCACCGACGACGCTCCGGCAACCGTTGTGGTGCTGGGTTCGCGCTCGACGGCCAAGACGGCGCTCGACACCGCTGCGCCGGTCGGCCTGATCAACATCAAGGACATGCAGACCGCTGGCCCGCTCGAACTGGGCAAGCTGCTGCAGACGCTGGACCCGTCGTTCAACTTCTCGACCACCTTCATCAGCGACGGTACCGACATCATCCGTCCTGCCACGCTGCGCGGCCTGGGCCCTGACCAGCTGCTGGTGCTCGTCAACGGCAAGCGCCGCCACCAGCAGGCGCTGGTCAACGTGCAGCAGACCATCGGCCGCGGCTCCGCCGGCACCGACATCAACGCGATCCCGATGTCGGCGATCCACCACATCGAAGTGCTGCGCGACGGCGCGGCAGCCCAATACGGTTCCGACGCGATCGCCGGCGTGATCAACATCGTGCTGAAATCGCAGACCAACGAGACGCAGCTGAGCAGCTCTGTCGGCACCACCAAAGAAGGCGACGGCGACCTGATCTCCGGCAGCGCCAACACCGGCTTCGCACTGGGCGACGGCGGCTACCTGAACCTGTCCGTCGAAGGCCGCCGCCGCGACGAAACCAACCGCGCCGGCGTCGACACGCTGCGCGTCAATCCGCCACGCGTCACCCAGCGCATCGGCGACAGCCTGGCCAAAGATGCCTACCTGTGGTGGAACGCCGCAGTCCCGATGGACAAGGACAGCGAGCTGTATGCGTTCGGCGGCGTGTCCAAGCGCACCGGCGATTCGGCAGGCTTCTTCCGTTCGGCCGGCGATGGCCGCAACGTGCCAGCCGTGTACCCTAACGGCTTCCTGCCAAACATCATGACCACGGTGAAGGACGCGTCGTTCGCCGTCGGCTACCGCCGCGACCTGGCCAACGACTGGAACTTCGACGTCAGCCTGAACCACGGCCGCAGCGAGCTCGGATTCCACGAGCGCGAGTCGATCAACGTCAGCTACTGGTACGAGCCAAAACCGGGCGGCGGCATCTACGCCGAGTCGCCGCTGGAAGCCGATACCGGCACCCTGAAGTTCAACCAGACCACCTTCAACGCCGACCTGCGCGGCCCGATCGACCTGGGCGGCCGCAAGGTCTCGCTGGCTACCGGCTTCGAATACCGCAAGGATAACTACGAGATCGTCGCGGGCGACCCTGTGTCGTACCAGTACGGCCGTACCAACAACCCGGCCATCAAGATCTTCGACCAGACCGGCGGCATCGCAGCTGCTGGCGCCCAGGGCTTCCCGGGCTACACGCCAGGTACCGAAGTCGATGACGGCCGCCACAACGTCGCGCTCTACATCGACGCGGAGCACAACATCAGCGAAAAGCTGCTGGTCGCGGCAGCGATGCGCTTCGAGAAGTATTCGGACTTCGGCAACACCACCACCGGCAAGCTGAGCATGCGCTACGATCCATCGCGCACGCTGGGCATCCGCGGCAGCGTATCGACCGGCTTCCGCGCACCGTCGGTGCAGCAGAAGTTCTACAGCTCGGTGTCGACCAACCTGAACTCGGCCGGCGTGCTGACCGAGACGCTGACCGCGAAAGAGGGCAGCCCGGTCACCCGCGCATTCGGCATTTCGCCGCTGAAGGAAGAAACCTCGAAGAGCGCCAGCATCGGCATGGTGCTGCGTCCGATGACCAACTTCTCGGTAACGGCCGACCTGTACCGCATCGACATCGACGACCGCATCGTCTTCTCGAGCAATATCGCTCCTGAGACGGGTGCTTGCCTGACCGCTGCCGCGTGCCCGGTCAAGGCCATCCTCGATCCGCTCAAGGTAGGCCAGGCGCAGTTCTTCACCAACGCGATCGACACCACCACCGAAGGTTTCGACCTGGTCGCCGAACACACCACCAAGTGGCCTGGTTCGACCCTGGTGCTGTCCGGCCAGCTGGGTTTCAACAGGACTGAAGTCACGAGCCGTAACTCGCAGTCGCCAGTGCTGACCGGTACGCAGCTGTTTGACGATGCACAGGTAACGCTGATCGAGCGCGGCCAGCCGCGCCAGCACCACGTCATCGCGGCTGACTACACGACCGGTCCATGGAACCTGAACACCCGCGCCAGCTATTTCGGCGAAGTGCAGGGACAGGGTTTTACCGCGCCGTTCATCCAGACCTGGGACGCAAAGTGGCTGGTTGACATGAGCGTGCGTTATGCGTTCACCAAGCGTATCAGCCTGTCGGTCGGCGCCAACAACCTGTTCGACACCTACCCGACCGAATGGGATAAAGAGAAGGCATTCCCGTTCCCGCAGCTGGGCTTCACCCACTGCTGGGAAACCTGCCCGATCGGCATCAACGGCCGCCAGATGTACGCGCGGGTTGACTGGGCGTTCTAAGTTCTACCGCCGCTCGCGCCACCAGAGCGCGAGCATCGCCATTGTGAACAGCAATGCGAACGGCCAGGCAGGCAGTGGTGTTGATCCCGCTGCCTGCGGCGCCGGGGTACGCGCCGCATAACGTGCGGTTGCATCCCGGCGCTGCGCCATCTGCCACATCGGCCAGTCGTTTTTCTCGTAGACATACACCGCGTGCTGCGCATCCACCTGCAGCCATCCTGCCTTTTCCGGCCACAGCGCCATGCACGACGCGTCCGCCTTGTCGGGCCGGCGTTGCCATGCGCCCCCGCGCACGCCCTGCGCGCAAACTTCGAGGCGCTGTCCCGCCAGCGGCATCTCTTCCGGATCAAGCCACGACACGGGCTCAGGCCGCGACACGCCCGCAGTGTCCAGCACGCGCTGCCACCAAAGTCCCAGCGCGCGCGGTTCGCTGATGGCATAGCGGTGCCAGTCCACCGCGCCAAGCCAGACAATGCGGCCTTTTTGCCATTGCCTCGTCCACGCCAGGTCGCCGGCAGCCGTCCATGCTCCCGCGACGGGATTGAGCGGCGCCGGGGTCATTGCCAGCGGCGCGCCGACGGCCTTCTCTTGGCTCGGTTTCAGGTTCAGCTGCAAGGTCCGCGACCACATGCCCGGATCGGCTGCGTTCGACGCCAGCACAATCAGCGGCATACCGCCCGCCACCCGCTCCAGCAAGGCGCCGCGCGCCGCGCCGGGCAAGCGCTCGAACCAGGCGGCATCCACCACCATCAGGCCCGGCGCCGGCATTTCCTCGCGCGCGGTCTCCGTGCGCGTAACGGTCTTGCCAAGCGTGACTTGCCAGTCGAGCACCGCGTTACTGTTGGCCAGCAGCTCATTAAGCACCCGCGTATCAAACGATGGCGCGGCAAAGCGGCCCTGTACCTGCAGGGGCGCGGTCTCGCGCACCGCAAACGGCACCGGGCCTTGTGCGATAACCTTGCCGGCGCCATCGAGCAGGCGCGCCTTCAGTACCAGTTTTTCCACCACCGGCGGCAGCCACTGGACAGTCAGGTCCCTGCCGGAACCAGCCGCCTCCGCGATGACCTGGTCGTTCTCGGCCAGCAGCTGCAGCCGCGCGTTGCCCGCCTTGCTGCGATGGACCGTCAAGGTGAACATACGGCCCAACGTCAGCTGGCGCGGAAAATCGAGGCGGAGCACATCGGTCACCGGGGCCTGCCAGTCGATGGCCCGGGCGGGCATGTCGTGCCACTGCGCGGCGCGCAGTCCATCGCCATCAACCTTCAGCGGTTTCGGCCCGCCTTCGACAGGCACAGAAAGCTCGCTCACAAGTCCGGCCAGCGCCGCAGTCGCGACGATGACGAGAACAGCGTCTACCCATTTGATACGGATGTTCATGGCTTCGCTCCGCTGCGCCATGCGCGGGTGAACGGTGTTTCGGTGACGGGCTTCGCCTGCAGCACGACCGGCGCTTCGGTAATTGCGCCGCGCAGCCAGGCGCGCAGCACCGGACGGCATGGCACGCAGCCATCGGCGACGTCCTGCACCGCGCGCTGGGCCGCGAGCCGCTGGTCGTCGTTGGTGATCCTTGCGCGTATCCAGTCCTGCGCCTCGCGCGTCCACAGCGCCGGCAATGCGCCATCGCCTGCAAGCGACTGCAGCAGCTCGCGGACTTCGGCGGGAATCGCTTCGTCCGCGGCGGCCTGCTCGCGCCGGTAGCTCTTTGCCCCCAGTACGTCCCCGGTCATGCGAATTTCTTCCTTGATCGCAGGCGGCGCGAACGCTGTCTTGTGCAGGTAGATCCGGTCTGCCTGCTGCAGCTCCTTGATCGCTTCCAGCGCTTTGTACTCCGGCGGCAGCGCGGGCTTCGGGGTGATCGCCCTCAGCGCCTTTTCGGCGTCCCACATGGCCGACAGCGCGCGCCGCAGGATCTTTTTAGTGGCTTCGTCAAACAGCGTGGCGTTCTCTGATTCGTCGTGCATGTGGCCGTACTCGGCGATCATCCCGCCCTTTGATGCCTCATGTTCGTCCCCGTGTTCTTCCTCGCCGCCGAACAGGCTCGATTCCTCCCCGAGGAACTGGCCGTAGCGTCGGCGCAGCATCGCCTGGTCGCCTGCGATTTTCTGGCTGCGGGCCTGCACCGTGGCCGCCGGCATGCGTGGGTTGGCTTTCAGGTCCGCCACCAGCTGTTCCGTATCGATGATGATCTGGCGCTGGCTGCGCAGGTTCTCCGGCTTGACGAGCATCGGCAGTGCCGTGCTTTCCTCCCCCTCCTCCACCGGGCCAGGGAGCCGCAGCGTGTAGGTTGGGGACTGCGATTGCTGCACGCGCCCGGCGTTGTCGAACGCGCGTATGAAGAAGTACAGCTCGTCGCCCGGCTCCATGCCCAGGTCCGCAAGCGACCAGTCTTTGGCCCAGTTGCGCACGCGGGGATCTTTCGATCCCGGCAAGGGCACCTCGCGGTCGCTGAAACGTACGTTCTCGCCGCTGCCGCGCGCCAGGGTCAGGTGCATGGTGGCGCGGGTGACGGCGTAGTCGTCCCTTACTTCAACGGCAATGCGCGCGCTCCTGGCGTCCATCGAAAGCACATGCACCATCTCTTTCGGTGCGGAGACCGTAATGCGCGGGGCGTTGTCCGGCACGACCTTCAGGTTGAAACGGGCGCCGCGCCAACGCCAGAACACCGATTCCGTCGCCGTCCATCGCACGCATTCCTGCCCGATCTTGAGCACCTGCCCGTCCGACAATTCGATCGGCGGCTCGCCGTCGCGCGGCGCCTTGAGGCACCACTCGACGATACTCTGTTCGGGCACCTGCAGATCGCGCGGCGCAGTCATGGACGGCGCCACGCCGGTGTACTTTGGCGGCGTGATGCGCATCGCGATTTGGGCCTTTTGAACCGCTGCTGCGCGGGCGAGCGCAGGCGCGGCGGGCGCGTGGCCGGCGTCAACGCGCTGGACTGCCCACCAGGCAAGCGCGGCAGCGCAGCTGATGGCAAACCATTGGAGGCCTAGCGGCACGCGCGCACGCGCGATGCCGCGCAGTTCATTACGCCCGACAGCCGACGACACCCGCTGGAGCAAGCGCTGTTGCTGGAGCCTGCCAACCGGCGTCTCCGCATGCACCAGCAGGGCGCTGCTGTCTTCCAGTTCTGGCACGGCGCCGTCCACCCAACGGGTCCAGTTAGCGAGCACGCGCTGGCGCAACTTCAAGTAGTCCCATGCCGCCCAGGCGGCGCAAACGATCACGCCGGGAATGGAGCGCAGCAGTATCCATGGCAGCGCCACGGCGAGCCAGAGGGGCGCGCGCCGCAGGACGGCGGCGCGCAGGATGCGGCGGGTGATGTCAGCGTTTGCGTGCATACGTCACGATCCGTTCGAGCGCAGACAGGACAACCAGTGCGATGGAAAGCATGTCGCGCAGGGCGCGGGTGCCCGGGCCGAGCGGGGCCGCAGGGTCTGCCGCGAGCACCTGCGCCGCGGCGACATAAGGCACTGGCGGGTAATGCAGCCGCTGCCAGTCCTCAAACAATCGGCGCGCCGCGGCGGCGTCCTTCGGCGGCCACGCCGGCGATGTCCACAAGCGTCCGCGGCTGCTATCCGCATAACGCAGGCCGTCAACCTGCTTCGCGTTCTTCAGCTCGGGGAAAGCGGCCGTATCGCCGATCCACCACAAGGGCGCGCGCAAGCCCGCAGGCGGCGCTTCGGCTACGTCCCAGATAACCAGCTCCGGCTTGCCGCCCGTGGCTTCTTCAACCAGGTAGCGCTGCGGTCCGCCAAGCGCGGCAAACAGCGCGCGCCACTCGTCCGGGCGCTTGCTCACCAGCGCCACGCGGTGCTCGGTTTTCGCAAACGGCGCTGCCTTGGTGCGCAATTCGACCTGGTGGCGGAAGCGCGGCTTTTCCGCCGGCATGGCAACGGCGCCAAGCACAAGCACCTTTGCGTCGGCCAGCCATTCACGTTCATGCTGCCGGAACCAGACAAGCGGATCGCCCGCGACATCGATCCTGTCGAATCCAGACGCTTCAACCTGTTGCTGCACCCACTTTGGATCGGCTCCCCCGGCCACCAGCACGCTGTCGCCACGCCATGGCACGACCGGGTCCGCCAGCCACGCGATCAGGCAGGCCAGCAGCAGGCAGCGGAGCAGCAACAGGAAGCGGTCGACCCACTGCCACACGCGCTGCTGCTGCGGGTCGGAGCGCGGCAGGAAGCGTGCGGTTGCCAGCGGCACTGCCTTGACACGCTCGCGCTTTTGCCGGTGCCACCAGATCGGCAGCAGCAGGACCGGCAGGGCCAACCACCACATGCTCGTCATGCCCGCCCCGCCTGGCGCAGCCAGCCGCGCAGTACCGAGGCCACCGGGTCTTCAATGCATGCCGACAGCGCGCGGATGTCGTGCTTGCGCCACTCCGCCGTCACGGCGGCAAAGTGCTCGTCGCGGCGCAGGCGGTACTGCGCCTGCTCGTCAGGCCCAAAGCGGAACACGCCATCGCCGTGCTCGCGGTCGCGGTACGATTTATTCGCCGGGAAGCTGGCGTCGACCTCGGCGCGGGTTTGCAGGCAAAGGGCGCGCACGTCATGCTGCATGTGGCGCAGGCGCAGCAGCGCATCGCTCATCGGCGAGGGAAAGTCGAGAAAATCGCTGACCGCAAACACCAGGCTTGGCGAGCGTGCGAAGTGCAGGCTGGCGCGCAGCGTCTCGGCCGGCGGTAGTTCGCCCGACGCTTCGGCGCGCGACAGCTGCGCCAGCACGCGGTGCATCTGGCGCGGCCCGCGTGCGGCGGGCGTGAAGTTGACCCGTCCATTCGACAGCACGACCAGGCCGAATGCATCGCCCTGCCGCTGGGCGACGGCTGCCAGGCAAGCCAGCACGGTGCGCGCATACCAAAGCTTGTCGACGTTCGGCATCGCCAGGCTCGGCTCGGCCATGCTGGCGGTCGCGTCCAGCCAGAGCCAGACGGCCACATGGCTGTCGCGCTCGGCCTCGCGCACGTAATAGCGGTCGGCGCGCGCCAGCAGCTTCCAGTCGACCCGGCGCCACTCGTCCCCGGGCGCGTAGGCCCGGTATTCCGAGAACTCGACGCCGGCCCCGCGCTCGCGCCCGGCATGGATGCCGTGGCCGAGCCCCGCTAGGACATAGCGGATGATCAGGTCGAGGTCATTGGTTTGCGCAAGCAGCGCAGGCGTGGCCAGCATGTATCGCTCAGTCGACCTTGATCTCGTTGCGCAGCGCCTGCAGGATGTCCGCGATCGCGACGCCGTCCGCTTCCGCTTCGAAGTTGCGCAGCACGCGGTGGGCCAGCACCGGCAGCAGCATCTCGCCGATATCCTCGCGCGTGACGGCGAGGCGGCCATGCATCAGCGCGCGCGCCTTCGATGCCAGCACCAGCGCTTGTCCGGCGCGCGGCCCGGCGCCCCAGCCGACGTGTTTCGTGATGCTCGCAACCGTGGTGTCTTGAGGGCGGGTCGCGCGCACCAGGCGGGTGGCGTAGCGCAGCAGGTGCTCGCCAATTTCGATATCGCGCACCAGCATCTGCAGGCGCAGCAGCGTCTGCACATCCATCGCCGGCTGTGCGTCCTGCAGTCCCGCGTGCGTGGTGCGCGAGACCATCATCATCTCTTCATCTTCGGTCGGGTAGCCGACGTCGATACGCAGCAGGAAACGGTCAAGCTGGGCTTCCGGCAGCGGGTAGGTGCCAGCCTGCTCGATTGGATTCTGTGTGGCCAGCACGAAGAAAGGCTGCGGCAGCTTGTGGGTCTGGCCCGCGAAGGTGACGGAGCGTTCCTGCATCGCTTCAAGCAGCGCCGATTGCGTCTTTGGCGGCGCGCGGTTGATCTCGTCGGCCAGGAGCACCTGCGTGAACACGGGGCCCTTCTGGAACCGGAATACGCGCTGGTGCGTGGTGGTGTCTTCCTCGAGGATCTCGGTGCCGACGATATCGGAGGGCATGAGGTCGGGGGTGAACTGCACACGGCGGAACTGCATGTCGGTGGCCTGCGCCAGCGACTTGACCAGCAGCGTCTTGCCCAGCCCCGGCACGCCTTCAACCAGCGCGTGGCCGCCTGCCAGCAGGCAGATGACCAGCGATTCGATCACGTTGTCCTGCCCGATGATCACCTTCGACATGCTGGCCGTCAGCGCCTTTACGCGGGCCGTCAGGTCGGCTACTTCAGATTCATTCCATGCTGTTGCATCACGTTCCGACACTCTCAAGCTCCCAATGCGTACTGAATAATATTGACTGCAAAGCGCGTGTTGTCGATCGCCAGCCAGCGCTTGTTGCGGAAGTCGTAGTCCCACTCGCAGCCGTAGTCCTTGTTCGAATACAGGACCCGCACACGGCCATTGAACTCGATCGCCTTCAGGTAATCGTGCACCAGGTCGTCGCCCCAGCCGTTGAGCTCCACGCCCGTATTGGGCGGGCCGTCAAATTCGAAGAAGCTCGAATAAATGCGGTGGTTGTTGGGGATCTTGCGCAGTGCTTTCGGCCCGAACATGCGCGCCAGCTCGGCTTCGAATGACTTGGCGAACAGGCCGTCGATGTCGTGGTTGCAGTCGTCGACGAACACAAAGCCGCCGCCGCGCACGTAGCGCTCGAAGTTCTTGCGCTCGGCCGGCGAAAACTGCACCAGCTTGTGTCCGGCCAGGTAGCAGAACGGCGCCTCCAGCATCTTCGGGTCCGACAGCGCAATCACCCGCTCGACCGGATCAACCCGCAAGGTGGTGTATTCCACCAGCGAGTTGAGCACGTTGCTGGGCATGCGGATATCCACGTCCCAGTCGCCCGAGTCGTACATCAGGCGCGTGAAGTAGAAATCGTAGCTTGCCATCTGCCTGCCTTACACCGCGTCCGACAGGGACGTGAAGTTGAAGTCGCGGATCTTCATCGGCGGCAGCACCATCTGGAACCGTCCTTCGCCGCCCATGACGACCGGCTTGCCAAGTTCATCGACGTTGTTGAGCATCGTGACAGGGCTTTCGTTGAAGCGGAAGTTCTTGACCGGATGCTTGATCTTGCCGTTTTCGACGTAGAAGGTGCCGTCGCGGGTCAGCCCCGTGAGCAGCAGCGACTGCGGATCGACCATGCGGATGTACCAGGTACGCGTAACGAGGATGCCTTTCTTGGTCGACGCGACCAGCTCCTCCAGCGACCGGTTACCGCCCGCCATGATGATGTTGCCGGGACGGCCCTTGGCCTCAATGCCCTTCTTCTGCGCCCAGTAACGGGTGTAGTCGAGCGAGGCGACGCGGCCGTTCTTGATGATGTCGGTGCGTTCGCGCGGCAGCATCGAGTCGTTGTCCCATGGCCGCACCGGAACGTCCTTGTCCCACGGGTCGGCCCAGATGTTGACCTGTTCGTCGAACAGCTTTTCGCCGAGACGGGTGCCGCCGCCCTTTTTGGACAGGAAGCTGCGGCCTTCGTCGGCTTGGCGCGCATCGAAGGCGTTGAACATAAAGCGGAGGATATCGGACGTCGCCGCCGGCTCTAGGATGACCGTGTAGCGGCCTGGCTCGAGCGCCTTGGCGTCGACTGAACGCAGCGCCTTTTCGATGGCGACCTGCGAAGCTTCGCGCGGATCGAACTTGCTGGCGTCATTGACCGAACGGGTCACCCAGCCCGAACCGCGGCCGTCTTCGGTACGCGCGGTGCAGGTGAAGCTCAGGTTGGTGAATTCCTGGTGGCCGAACACGCCGTTGGAGTTGGCGATGGTTTCAAAGCCCGTGGTGTCGGTAAAGAAGCCGGCGGTAACCAGCTTGTTCTTGCGGCCCGCGACAATGCTGTGCGACGCCACGTCGGCGCGGTATTCCGGATCGATCGCTGCGGTCGAGGCGCGGAAGGTGTTCGATGGCTTGAACACTTGCTTGCCGACGGCCGGAATGAACTCCGGGTTCTCCGGCGCAAGGCGCGCCACGTCTTCGGCGCGGCGCACTGCTTTTTCCAGCGACTTCTCATCGAACTCGTTGATGGTCGCGGTGCCCTGGCGCTTGCCGAAGGCGACGCTGACAGTCAGCTCGGTGTTCTCGACCAAGCCCGCGGTCGATACGCTGTTCTGCGCGTAGCGGATGTTACCGGTGCGGCCACCGCTGATGGATACGCGGCACTCATCGGCTTTCGAGAATCCGATGACGCGGTCGCAGATGCGTTTTGCTTCTTCCTGGTTCAGCTGTTTCATGTTTTTCCCTTAGCCGATCTTGCGCGCGGTGTTGATCACATTGACCCCGTTGAAGCGGGTCGTCGACGAGCCGTGCGAAACCGCACTGACCTGGCTAGGCTGGCCTTTACCGTCGAAGAAGGAACCGCCCATGCGCCAGTCGCGCTGGTCGCAGATCGCGCTGCACGCGTTCCAGAATTCCTGGGTGTTCGACTGGTACGCCACGTCTTCGATCGGGCCGGTGATTTTGCCGTTCTTGATTTCGTAGTACATCTGGCCGCCAAACTGGAAGTTGTAGCGCTGCTGGTCGATCGAATACGATCCGCGTCCCAGGATGTAGATACCCTTCTTGATGTCCTTGACCATCTCGTCCGGCGTCAGGCGCTCCTTGCCGGCGGCCAGCGAGATGTTAGGCATGCGCTGGAACTGCACGCTGTCCCAGCTGTCCGCATACGAGCAGCCGTGCGATTCTTTTTCGCCGATGATGTGGGCCTGGTCGCGCGTCGCCTGGTAGTTGACCAGCACGCCGTCCTTGATGATGTCCCAGCGCTTCGACGCCACGCCTTCGTCGTCGTAGCCGACCGCGCCGAGTGAGCCCGGCGTGGTCTTATCGGCAAAGAAGTTGACGCGTTCGGAGCCGAACTTGAATTTCTTCGTCTGCCATTTGTCGAGCGTGGCGAAGCTGGTGCCCGCGTAGTTGGCTTCGTAGCCAAGCACGCGATCGAGTTCGGTCGGGTGGCCGACCGACTCGTGAATCGTCAGGAACAGGTGTTCCGGCGAGAGCACGAGGTCGTACTTGCCCGGCTCGACGCTCTTGGCGGTCAGCTTCTCGCGCGCGTGGCGGCCGGCCGAACGCGCGTCCTCAATGATGTCGTACGATTTGGTGTACAGGGTGGTGACGCCACCGGCGGCCATCACCTTGTCTTCCTTGCGCGCGTCGAAGTACTCGTAGCCCATGCCGACCGGCGCAGCCAGGCTGTCGCGGGTGCGGAACTTGTTGGTGGCCTTGTCGACCGCGGTGGCGGTGAACGGCGCCCACAAGCGGTGCACGTCCTGGTCGATGTAGGAACCGTCGGTCGATGCGAAGTACTTCTGCTGGTTGACCTGGAACAGGGTCGAGGTCATGAAGTTGGCGCCAGCATCCATGCCGGCCTTGTTCGCCGCGATCAGCATGTCCGCCTTTTCCTTCACCGGGACGGCGCGCCAGTCCTTCTTGTACGGGGTGGACCAGGTCACCTCACCCACGCCCTTGACCGGCGCCAGGCGCACAGGCTCGGCCTGCAGCTTGGCGTTGGCCTTGGCGATGGCCACCGCCTGGCGTGCCGCATTGGCCACGCCATCGGGCGACATATCGTTGGTGGCCGCGAAGCCGTAGGCGCCGCCCGCGATCACACGCACGCCCACACCGGATGATTCGGTGTTGACGACGTTTTCGACGTTCAGGTCACGGGTGGTGATGAACTGGTTCAGGTAGCGCCCAATACGCACGTCGCAGTAAGTGGCGCCGGCTTTGGTGGCCGTGTTCATCGCCGCGTCGGCCAGCGCCTTCTTGAAGGCGACAGCGACCGGGTTCATCAACTCTTCGGCAGCAATCGCGTTGCCGAACACGGGGATCAGCATGGCGCCTGCGGCGCCGCTGCCGATTTTAAGGAAGGTACGTCGTTCCACTGTATTACTCCAAACTTTTTAAACTGCGTCCGACAGCGACGTGAAATTGAAGTCGCGGACCTTCATTGGCGGAATCGCCATCGCGAACCGGCCTTCGTCACGGCCGATGATCTGCGGTTTGCCGATTTCCTCGATATTGTTCAGCATCGTTACCGGGCTTTCGTTGAAACGGAAGTTCTTGATCGGATATTTGATCTTGCCGTTCTCGATGTAGAAGGTACCGTCGCGCGTCAGTCCCGTGAGCAGCACCGATTGCGGATCGACCATGCGGATGTACCAGGTGCGCGTGACCAGGATGCCCTTCTTGGTGCTGGCGATCAGGTCAGCGGTCGATTTGTCGGTGCCCGCCATGATGATATTGCCCGGCGCGCCAACCGCGCGCACGCCCTGCTTCTTGGCCCAGAACGTCGAGTAATCGAGCGAGGCGACTTTGCCGTCCTTGATCAGCGCCATGCGTTCGCGCGGCAGCATGGTCTGCGAATCCCACGGCAGCACCGGCACGTCCGGATTCCATGGGTCGGCCCAGATGTTGACCTGCTGGTCGAACAGCTTCTCGCCCAGGCGGTTGCCGCCGCCCTTTTTGGACAGGAAGCTGCGTCCTTCGTCGGCGCGGCGCGCATCGAAGCCGCCCATCATCACGGAGAGCAGTTCGGATGTCGCGGCAGGCTCCAGGATGACTGTATAGCGGCCTGGCTCGAGCGCTTTGGCGTCGACCGAGCGCAGCGCTTTTTCGATCGCCACGCTGGACGCTTCGCGCACATCGAAGCGCGACACATCGTTGGCCGAGCGATTGACCCAGCCCGACCCGCGGCCATCTTCAGTGCGCACGGTGCAGGTGAAATCGAGGCCGGTCTGTTCCTGGTGGCCGAACACGCCTTTCGAATTGGCGATGGTCTCGAACGAGGCATTGTCGGTGAAGAAGCCCGCAGCGATCAGCTTGTTCTTGCGGCTTTCTTCGATGCTGTAAGCCGCAGTCTGGGCGCGGAACTCCGGATCGATCGCGGCGGTCTTGGCGCTGAAGGTGCCCGACTCCTTGAATGCATGCTTGCTCACTGCCGGCATGAACTCCGGGTTTTCCGGCGCGAGGCGGGCCAGGTCCTCGGCGCGGCGCACGACCTTTTCCAGCGACTTGTCATCGAACTCGTTGATGGTCGCAGTGCCCTCTTTTTTGCCGAACGAGACCTGCACCACCAGCTCGGTGTCCTCGACCAGGCCGGCCGTCGATACGTTATTACGCGCATAGCGGATATTGCCGGTGCGGCTGCCGCTCAGGGTCACGCTGCATTCATCGGCTTTCGACAGCGCCATCACGCGGTCGCAGATACGCTTGGTTTCTTCAGAATTCAGAAGTTTCATGTTGGTCCTTGCCTTAGCCGATCTTGCGAGCGGTGTTGATGACGTTGATGCCGTTGAAGCGCGACGTGCTCGATCCATGCGACACGGTGCTGACCTGGCTTGGCTGGCCCTTGCCGTCGAAGAAGGAGCCGCCCATGCGCCAGTCGCGCTCATCGCAGATCGCCGAGCAGGCGTTCCAGAATTCCTGGGTGTTCGACTGGTACGCCACGTCTTCAAGCGGCGCGCCGATCTTGCCGTCCTTGATTTCATAGAACAGCTGGCCGCCGAACTGGAAGTTGTAGCGCTGCTGGTCGATCGAGAACGATCCATCGCCGACGATGTAGATGCCCTTCTTGACGTCCTTGATCATTTCGTCAGGAGTCAGCTTCTTCTTGCCCGCTTCGAGCGAGATGTTCGGCATGCGCTGGAACTGCACGCTGCTCCAGCTGTCGGCGTACGAGCAGCCATGCGATTCTTTTTCGCCGATGATATGCGCCTGGTCGCGCGTTGCCTGGTAGTTGACCAGCATGCCGTCGCGGATGATGTCCCAGCGCTTGGTCTTCACGCCTTCGTCGTCGTAACCGACTGCGCCCAGCGAGCCTGGCACCACTTTGTCGGCGACGATGTTGACGCGCTCGGAGCCGTACTTGAATTTCCTGGTCTGCCACTTGTCGAGCGTGGCGAAGCTGGTGCCGGCGTAGTTGGCTTCGTAGCCGAGCACGCGATCGAGTTCGGTCGGGTGGCCGACCGACTCGTGGATTGTCAGCCACATGTGCTCAGGCGAGAGCACGAGGTCGTACTTGCCCGGCACGACCGACTTGGCGGTCAGCTTTTCCTTGGCCTGGCGGCCGCAGGCGCGCGCATCTTCGATCAGGTCATACGAATTCTTGTACAGCGTGCAGACGCCGCCTGCCGCCTTCAGCTTGTCCTCCGGACGCGCGTCGAGGTATTCATAGCCCATCCCCACTGGCGAGGACAGGCCCTGGCGCGAACGGAATTTATTGGTCGACTTGTCGACCGCGGTGGCGAACAGCGGCATCCACATCCGATGCACGTCCTGGTCGATGTACGAACCGTCGGTCGATGCGAAGTACTTCTGCTGGTTCACCTGGAACATCAGCGACTGCATGAAGCTCGCGCCGCCATCCATACCGGCCTTGTTCGCGGCGATCAGCAGTTCGGCTTTTTCTTTGATTGGAACGGCGCGCCAGTCCTTCTTGATCGGCGTGGCCCACTTCACTTCGCCGACGCCCTTGACCGGGGCCAGGCGCACCGGCTCCACCTGCAGCTTGGCGTTGGCCTTGGCGATGGCAACCGCCTGGCGCGCGGCCGCTGCAACCGAGTCCGGCGACATGTCGCTGGTCGCCGCGAAGCCGTATGCGCCATTGCAGATGACGCGCACGCCCACGCCTGCAGATTCGGTGTTGGTCACGTTTTCCACGTTCAGGTCGCGCGTGGTGATGAACTGGTTCAGGTAGCGGCCAATGCGGACGTCGCAATAGCTCGCTCCCGCAGCGGTGGCGGCGTTGAGGGCCGTATCGGCCAGCGTCTTCTTGAATTTATCTGCGAGGGGGCTGAGTAGTTCGTCAGCTGCGACAGCGTGCCCGAAAACCGGTACCAGCATCGTACCGAGGGCTAATCCGCTGATGTTGAGGAAAGCGCGTCGTTCCATAGTATCTCCAAATACTCCCGAGGGAAGCGGCGCGCCATGCATATGCCGGCCGCTCTTGTTGTAAGTACAGACATCCGGCAAATTCGTTTGCCCGATTAAAAGCAGCAGAAACCTTACCAGCAAATTCGCGAGTTGAACACGCAAACTTTATGCCAATTGCTAAGTTGTTGATTTCTTAAACGGCGGCCGTCCGACACAGGTGTCCGGCGTGTCCGCAACCCTGTCCGGCGCACCGCGCGGACAGTATGTACAGGCCTGCCGGCGTATGCATATTAGAATGCGCTTGACCGGCACAATGGCTTGTCTGATCATCGCCGGACATTCAACCACCTTGGGAGACACGAAGACATGAAAAAACTGATCCTGGCCGCGGTGCTGGCGGCATCCGCGGCCGCAGGCACTGCCCACGCCGACGACGCGCTCAAGGCAGCCATCGCGGGCAAGCACCGTTCTGCGGCCAACGCTGCGCGCGATGCGGCCCGCCATCCGTATGAGACGCTGACCTTCTTCGGCATCAAGCCGACGATGACGGTGGTGGAACTGTCGCCGGGCGGCGGCTGGTACACCGAGATCCTCGCGACCTACCTGCGCGACAAGGGCAAGCTGATTGCCGCGGGCGAATCGCCGGAGTCCACCAACGCCGGCGCGCGCCGCTATGCAGACAACTTCACCAAGAAGCTCGCGTCCGACGCCGCGGTGTTCGGCAAGGTGCAGCGCGGCCTGTTCGAGCCGCCGCGCGCTTATAACATCGCGCCCGCCGGCAGCGTCGACATGGTGCTGACCTTCCGTAACCTGCACAACTGGATTGGCGCGGGCGACGACAAGGTCAAGGAGATTTTCACCAAGGTGCACGAGACGCTCAAGCCGGGCGGCGTGTTCGGCGTGGTCGACCACCGCCTGCCGGCATCGCGCCCGGCTGCCGACAACGGCTATGTGCACGAGGCTTACGTGATCAAGATGGCCGAGAGCGTCGGGTTCAAGCTGGCTGGCAAGTCAGAAGTGAACGCCAATCCAAAGGACACCGCCGACCATAACAAGGGCGTGTGGGCGCTGCCGCCAACGCTGGCCAACAAGGAAGTCGACCGCGAGAAGTACATGGCGATCGGCGAGAGCGACCGGATGACGCTCAAGTTCGTCAAGCAGTAAAAAGCATCACTCATCACTCCCGGCATCGCCGGGAGTGATGTTTACGGGGGCCGGACTTTCGGAAGCCGTTAGAATCATTCCATCGACACCACCAGAATAAGAACCATGACGATTATTCGTATCATCGCAGCCGCCTTGCTGGCCGCCGCGAGCTTCACCGCGTGCGCACAAGCGCCAGCTGCTGCAGCGGCTCCCGCAGTCATCCCCGCCAATCTCGAAAACTCGGTCGTCAAGGTATTCACCACGATGCGCCGTCCAGACCTGTTCAAGCCGTGGAGCAAAGCCGCGCCGCAGGACATTACCGGCTCGGGCGTCGTCATCGAGGGCAAGCGCATCCTGACCAACGCGCACGTGGTCGGCTACGCCAGCCGCGTCGAGATCCAGGCCAGCCAGTCGGGCGACAAGATCGGCGCCACCGTCGTCGCGCTGGCACGCGGAATCGATCTCGCTGTGCTCAAGCTCGATGACGAATCATTCTTCGACACGCACGCGCCAGTGGCGCGCACCAATGCGCTGCCCGGCGTGCGCGACGCGGTCTTCGCCTACGGATATCCAACCGGCGGCAATTCGCTCTCGATCACCAAGGGCATCGTCTCGCGCATCGAGTTCGTCAACTTTAACTTCGGCACCTCCGGCCTGCGCATCCAGATCGACGCTGCCATCAACCCGGGCAACAGCGGCGGGCCCGCGATCGGCGACGACAAGATGATCGGCCTCGCCTATGCGACCGCATCGAACGCGCAGAACATGGGCTACATCATTCCGAACGAGGAAATCGAGATCTTCCTGCGCGACGTCGCGGACGGCCGCTACGACGGCAAGCCGGTCATGCTCGACTACATACAGACGCTGGAAAATCCTGTGCTGCGCCAGTTCCTGAAGGTCGACAAGACGGTGGAAGGCGCGGTGGTGCAGAGCCCGCACCGCAAGGACGGCCCTTTGAAGGAATGGGACATCATCACGCACATCGGCGACACGCCCATCGACAACCAGGGCATGGTCAAGCTGGGGTCCAACCTGCGCGTGCGCTTCCAGTACCGCGTGCAGCAGCTGGCCAAAAATGGCAAAGTGCCGCTGACCGTCGTCCGCGCGGGCAAGCCGATGCAGGTGCAGCTGCCGGTTGGCGGAGAGCGCAACATGCTGATCCCGGACCTCGATGGCGGCTACCCTTCGTACTTCATTTACGGCCCGGTAGTGTTTGCGCGCGCGAGCGCCGAATTCGTCGGCGCGTTGGGGTCGAACCTGGCAGGCTTCAACGCGCTCAGCTACCTGGGCAACCCGCTGGTCACGCGCCGCGGCGACGAGCCGGATGCGCAGCGCGAAGAACTGGTCGTCGTCAGCGCCCCGTTCTTCCCGCATAAGCTCAGCGCCGGGTACAGCAACCGCTTCGCCTCGGTGATCTATTCGGTCAACAAAGTGCCGGTCCGCAGCCTGGCGCACCTGGTCAGCGTATTGCGCGACCTCAAAGATGAGCTGGTTGTCATCCATTTCGACCAGCGTGGCGGCGAAACCATCGTGTTCCCGCGCAAGGAGATGCTGGAAGCGACCGAAACTGTCCTGTCCGACAACGGCATTCGCCTCCAGGGCAGCCCAGACATGATGGACGTGTGGAACGGCAAAACGCCAATCAAGCGATAAACTCGCGAATCTTGATAAAGATGCGAAAGTCTGCTACGGTGTAGTTATCTGACCGGGAGGACGTATGGCTGGCTGGGCTGAGCAATTTGTCGAGCGTTTCACGCACGAGGTTGAGGAAAGGCTGGCGCCGTCCATGCCCGGCGCGGGCCGCGAGGCGCTTGCCGCGGCTGCCCAGCAGGCGTTCGACGCCACGGTCGATGCGCTGAACCATTCGCAGCCGCCCAGCGCCAGCCTCCCCGTCACCCGCCTGCGCGCCGCCGATGTGGTGGCGCAGGGGCTGGTTGCCATGTCGCAGGCCACGCTGTACCGGGCGCTGGAACAGCGGCGCTTCTACACCACTACCCCGCGCGGCAAGACCATCGGCCGGCTATTTCCTGCATGGCAATTTGTCGAGCCGGTACCCGAACTGATCGGCAGCGTGCTGGAACGCCTCTCCAGCTTGCCGGGCACCCAGATCCACGCGTTCTGGGTCACCCGCGCCGATGAACTGAATGAACTTTCTCCCGCCGAAGTCCTCGCGGGGCTGCCGTTCGAAACAACAACATCGCTCCATCCCGCCCAGCGCTTCCTGCTCGACCAGCCACCCGTTGTACGCCAGCAAAAAGTCTCCGAGTTTGCGCAACAACAGTCTGCCGGAAAGGCGGGCATCATAAGCTGAGTGGATGCCCAGACAGCCCACTCCACCGGACCACATCGCGAAGCGCCTGCCACCGCTGGCCCTCCTGCAAGACACCCTGCTCGCCCACGTCAAGACCATCGACGCGCGCACGCCTTTGATCCGGGCCGCATGGAACAGCGCGTCCATCCTGCCCCAGCGGGTCGACCGCACCTACCGTTTTGGGCCGCCCGCCGTTTTGCGCGGCGCCGACGGCGGCTACCCCTTCCACTGGATTTACGCAGCCGACGACGTGTACACGGCGGCGTGGGAAGCGGGCCTGTGCCTGAACGACGCCGAGCTGCCAGGCACCTTTTACATCGAACGGGGCGCGCGCACGGCGCTGATTGCGACGCTCGCACTGTGCGTACCGATCCAGCTGGTGGACCTGAACGGCCTGGCGTCGAGCAAGCTGGGGATCTTTGACGAGATATCGGACTGCGACCATGAATGGTGCCAGTGGTTTGGCTGCATGGTCGACAAGGTAATTGAAAGCCGCGACGGGCGCGTGCACGGCATGATCTACCCGTCGCGCAAACACCGCGGCCACGACGCCATCGCGCCTTCATCGCGGGCGCTGGGCCAGCTGGCGCCGCACGTCACGGTGAACGTGCGGCACTTCGGAACGACTGCGGCATACCAGGCGTTGCGGACCGACCGCTGCTGCCTGGCGCCGCCGTGATTACTCCGCCTTTTCCTTCTTCTTCACTGGCGTGAACGACAGGTCGGCGAAGTCGTAGCTGAAGTCGGTCTGCGACGATACCGGCGCCATCTTCATGCGCTCGATGCTGCCGTCAGGGTTCAGCGAGAAAGTCACATACGCGTCCGCGTTGAAGTTACGCTCCTTCCAGCGCACGATGAAGGTATCGTGCTGGAAGTGTTCGAGTTCGCCGGTCAGGTCAGGCGTTTTCGAGAAGCTCATTACGCGCTTCTTGCCCTCAGGGCGGATCGTCACCAGGCCATACCACGCATCCTGGTACTCGTCATCGTAGGCCGTGAGCGGCAGCGAAGGCTGCGACTTGCCGGCGCGGGTGGCGCTGGCCTTCTTCTGCGCGGCCAGGTCCTTCTCGTATGCTTCCTTCTCCATATCGCCGATGATCTTGATCCAGTCGGTCGGGCTCACTCCCATGTACTGGTCCAGCAGGCGGTACTGCAGCGCGCTCAGCGAGCCGCCGCTTTCGGCATTGGTCAGGATGGCGATCCCGAGCTTTTCTTCAGGTACCAGCAGCACGCGCGAATAGAAGCCCTGCAGCGCGCCGCCATGCATGGCGATCTTGCGGCCTTTGTAGTCGCGCAGCTGGAAACCGAGGCCATAGGCGTAGAAATTAGGCCGGGTGGCCGCCAGCGCAGGCTTCGGCTCCGAGATCTTCATCGGCGTCTGCGCGGTCCACATCTCGCGGCTCTGCTTCTCGCTGAACAGGCGCACGTCCTTGCCATTGGCGTCCTTGCCGATCCTGCCCTGGTCGAGCAGCACGTTCATCCAGCGCGCGATGTCTTCGGCGTTGGTGTTGATGCCAACCGCGCCGACCGCGTTCGGAACCGGCATCGCCTTCACCGGCGCAGCCTTGCCGTTGATTTTGCTGTGCGCGTTCGACACATTGGGGTTGCCCGCGTTTTCGAGCAGGCTGGTGGTGGTCGTGTTCATGCCGACCGGCTTGAGGATGCGCTCGCGGACCGCGTCGCCCCAGGGCTTGCCCGCCTTTTGCGCGATGATTTTACCGGCGACGATGTAGAGCAGGTTGTCGTACGCGTAGCTGTTGCGGAAGCTGGTCGCGGGACGGATGAACTTAAGGCGGTCGATAATCTCATCGGTCGTGAACTGCGTGGTCGGCCACCACAGCAGGTCGCCGGCGCCAAGGCCAAGGCCGCTGCGGTGTACCAGCAGGTCGCGCACGGTCATCTCCTGCGTCACGTAGGCGTCGTACATGCGGAAGTCGGGCAGGTGCCTGGTCACCGGGTCGTCCCATGCCAGCTTGCCCTCGTCGACCAGCATGGCCAGGGCCGCCGCGGTGAATGCCTTCGAGTTCGACGCGATTTCGAAAATCGTCTTGCCGTCTACCGGCGCCGGCTCGCCCAGCTTGCGTACGCCGAAGCCCTGGGCCGCGACGACCTTGCCGTCCTTGACAATGGCGATCGCGATGCCCGGCACGTCGAACGTGGCCATGGTGCGCTTGACGTCCGCAGCCAGGTCGAATGCCGGCGCTTGCGCGGCCGGAGCCGCAACCGGCGCGGCCGGGGCCTGGGCGAAGGCGCCAGCGGCGCTGAATGCGAAGAGAACTGCTGCCGCGAGTTTGTTCATGGTGTGCACTTGGTCTGTCCCTTATGATTTGCTTTTGCTGGCCATCTGCTTGTCGACGCTCTTTTGCGTCGCCGGGTGGTAGCGTTCACGCGCTTTTTTATACACGCTTTCGGCCCACGCATTGTCCTGCGGGTTCTTGCGCAGCGCGGTGTACAGCGGTACAACGAACTTCTGGCGGCCTACGCTCATGAGGAAAGATTCAAGCGCCGGGCGGATATCGCGGTAGCCCGCATTGACGGAGGCGCGGTAGAAGCGGAACGCCACTTCGTTATTGCCGGTGGTGGACAGCTTGAAGGCCTGGTCCAGTTCCTTGAGCTGGGCGGCGTTCGCCTTCTCGTCGATATCGTTCAGGAACTTCATCCATTCGGTGGCGTTCCAGTTTTTGGTATCGAGCTGCGCGGTTTTTACCTGGCCTTTCAGCCAGGCGTCACGGGTGGCGTTCAGCGCGGCCAGGCGCTGCGACATCGCGCGCGTGGCGCTGGCCGGGATGCCGGGGCCGTACAGCCATTCTTCAAGCTCCGCTTCGCTCAGGACCTTCGGATGCTTCTCCAGCAGGTTCTTGCGCAGGTAGCTCACGAACTGCTCGGTGGTCACGCTCTGGAAGGCGTGCTGGTCGAACCAGCCGCGCAGGAAGGGATCGAACACCTCGCGGCCGGCGCGCTGCTCGAGCGTGCGCAGGAACCACGCGCCCTTCGGGTAGGCCAGCGCGTCATCGGTGTAGTGCTGCGACGAGCTGTCAGGGTGCTTGGTAATCAAGGCCTGCTTCGCTGGCGCGATCTCGGCCAGCGATGTCAGCGCCTCCTCCTGCTCCAGCTGCAGGTTCATGGTCGCGACTTCTTCGCCGTAGATCTTTTCGAGGATGCGGGTGGTGACATAGGTGGTGAAGCCTTCGTTAAGCCACCAGTGCTTCCACGATGCGTTGGTCACCAGGTTGCCCGACCAGCTGTGCGCCAGTTCATGCGCGATCAGGTCGACCAGGCTGCGGTCGCCCGCGATCATGGTCGGGGTCAGGAAGGTCAGGCGGGGGTTTTCCATGCCGCCGATCGGGAAGGACGGCGGCAGCACCAGCATGTCATAACGCCCCCAGCGATACGGGCCGTACAGCGACTCGGCGGCGGCCAACGTCTTCTCGGTATCGGCCAGCTCGTATGCGGCGGCCTCAATGCGTTTCGGCTCGGCGTAGACGCCGGTGCGCGGGCCGAGGGTGCGCGCATCGATCTCGCCGATGGCGATCGCCAGCAGGTAGGACGGAATCGGCTGCGGCATCGTGAAGCGCCAGCCGCCTTTGCCGGTGGCCTTCGGATCGTTATCGGCGCTCATGACCACGCGCAGGTCGTCCGGCGCCTCGATGCGCGCGGTGTAGGTAAAGCGCACGGCCGGCGTATCCTGCAGCGGCACCCACGAACGCGCCTCGATGTTCTGCGACTGGCTGAACATGTACGGGCGCTTGCCGGACATCGTCTGCACCGGCGACAGCCACTGGAGCGCGGTCGCGGTCGGCGCGGTGCGGTAGTGGATGCGCACCTTCTGCGGCTGGCCTGGCAGCTTCACATGCATCGCCTGGCCTTTTTCGGCATCGCGCTTGCCGAGCGTGTAGGGAACGGTCTTCCATGCGCCTTTGGCATCCTGCGCCTCGACCTTCGAGATCGACAGGTCGCGGGTATCCAGGTCGAGGGTGCGCGCCGACTTGTCGAGCCAGTCCAGCGACAGCTCGGCGAAGCCGGACAGCGTCTTCTTGGCGAAGTCCGCCTTCAGGTCCATGTGCAGCGCGCTGGTTTTCACCTGGTCGTAGCGCGCATAGCTAAGCGGATCGAGGGCCAGCGCGAGCGCGCTGCACTGGGCGAGGAAGGCGGCAGCCGCCACCCGCAGGAAGGTCATCTTGGTCATGGGCGTCTCAGTTATATGCGGGAGCGGCAGGCCCCCGGGCGGGGTGCAGAATATCACTTCCGCCAGCGCGGCGAAAGCATCCCGGCTGACCGCCCGGCCCGTATTTACCGGGCGTCCTGCTATGATCCGTCCTTTGCCCAACGCCAGGACAATGGAAGCCTTCCTCATCTCCACCGGTATCGTCGCCCTAGCTGAAATTGGCGACAAGACCCAGCTGCTGGCCTTCCTGCTGGCCGCAAAATTCCGCAAACCGGTTCCGATCGTGCTGGGCATCCTGGTGGCGACGCTCGCCAACCACGCCTTCGCCGCCGCGCTGGGCGCCTGGATCAATGCCCTGATCGGGCCGGACGTGATGCGCTGGGTGCTTGGCATATCGTTCATCGCGATGGCCGGATGGACGCTCATTCCCGACAAGCTTGACGAAGAAGAAAGCAGCCTTGGCAGGTACAGCGTGTTTGCCACCACGCTGATCGCGTTCTTCCTCGCCGAGATGGGCGACAAGACGCAGATCGCCACGGTGGCACTGGCGGCGCGCTACGAAGCGGTGATCGCGGTGGTGGCCGGGACGACGGTCGGCATGATGATCGCGAACGTCCCTGCGGTGTATTTTGGCGAGCGGATCGCCAACAAAATCTCGCTCAAGCTGGTGCACGGCATCGCCGCCGCCCTGTTCCTCGCCCTCGGCATCGCCACCCTCCTCGGCGCCGGCAAAACTTTCGGTATCTGAGCAAGAAATTGCCAAAATCGGGGTCAGACCACAGGAAATTGCCAAAATGGGGTCAGACCACAGGTGTTTTGGAATATTCCAAAACACCTGTGGTCTGACCCCGATTTTGGCAACTAATTGGTTGCTCAGTCCGCTTGCTGGCTTACCCAGACCGGGGCGGACCACAAGATCTTGCCGTCGTCCTGGGTGATGCGCGCGTAGTAGAAGTGTTCTCCGGGCGCGGGAGTGAGCGTGACGTCCGCCGTCGCCGCGGCTTCGCTCACAGTGCCGTTGCGGCCAGGGACGCCTTCGATGATCGAGACACTGGCTACCGTGCGTCCTTCGGTATTGGCGTAGTTGGCGGTCAATCGCAGCGGGCCGCTGTTTTTGATGCGCGATCCCATCGGCTGCCCGTTCGCCGTCAGGACCAGCTGCGAGTTCTTGTCCATCGTCGCAAATACCCGCCGCGCCTTGAGCGCTTCGATGAAGCTCGCCTGCGTGAGCGCTGTGCCGGCAGGGATCAGGACGCCGGTGCGGTTGCTGTACGAGGCGCCCCAGTTGGCGCAGTGGTTGTCCTGGTTGCTGCTGAACGCAATGTGGTAGCCCGCTTCCAGCGCCTTGTTGCAGGCCATCTCGTAATTGCTGCGGCGCGTTTCGTCTTCAGCGGTTTTGGTGGAGAACGCGGATGTGTTGAGCACTTCGCACAGCACCATCGCTTCGTCGCCGTCCCTGGTGTAGCCAAGCGCGGCGCCGTTGACGATGAACTGCCCGTTCACCGACGGGTGGTTGAACTGGCCGATCCAGCCGCGCTGGCGCATCAGGCTATATAGCGCGCCGTAGTCGCCCTTCGCCGTCAGCGTGTCGCCAATCAGCTGGCCGTTCGCATCGCGCTCCCACGCCAGCAGTTCGGGCGCATTGAAGATGTTGAGGTGGCCGCCGTTGTTGATGACGCCCCATTCCATTCCATACAATGCAAGGAAGCCCGGGTTGGCTTCGCTGAAGCTGGCGGCGTCGCTCAGCCCGCGCTGGTAGAGGGCTTTGGCCGCGTCCGCGCTGGCGTCAGGGTTCGATCCGTCCGAGCCGTCGTACATGTGGTTATGCTCGGACGCCATCAGCACATCGAGCCCGCGCGCCCGCGCGTAGCCGTAGGCTTCAAGCGGGCCTTGCGCACCTCCCTGCGGTGACTGCGCGCCCTTGCAGTTATCGAGGTCGCCGCCACCGTCGCTGTGATTGGTCTGGCTGTGCAGGTTGGCGAGGTAGACGGTGAACGGCAGCGATGCCGGCGCCGGCGCAGCAGACGGGGGCAGCGGGCCACGCGCGGCGCTGGATGCAGGGCCGGTTGCCATCGCCGCAAACGGCGGCATCGCGGCAGCAGGAGGCTTGCCGACGGCGATGTCCCAGCTTTGCTCGATCGCGTCGCCATGCGCGCTTGCGTGCATGCGGACGCGGTACAAGCCGTCGCGCAGCGCCCCCGCGCCCCACTTCAGGTTGACGATGGCTGGCCTCCCCTTGAGCGTGAGCGCGCCGCGCCAGCGCTGGACCGGCTTACCCGATGGCGCCAGCACCTCCACCCGCCACTTGACCGGCAGCGCGGACCGCGAGAACGGATAGTCGAACGTGAGTGTGAAGGTGCGCGCGCCACTTCCCGCCTTGTCGCCAAGGTAGGGCGCGTGCAGCGTGGCGTCCAACTCGCGGTGGTCGGCGACCGATGCCATAGCAGGCACTGCGGCGGACAGTGCCGCCATGGTCCATAGGAAGTTGCGGATGAGACTTGATTGCATGGCGTTCCCCGCGAGCCGGTTGCGTTATTAACATCTTCGCAACTCCACAGCTGGGGGACATGACCTCGACAATTGAATAGTGTCAATTAATTAATGTCTGATTGACAAAAGTTAAGGACGGGAAAGGTCGGTTTTCCGGTCGGAAAAATGCAGTGCCAGCCCTCCGCCGAGGTGCCACGCCTGGGCGTATCCGGCGCGGTGCAGGCACTGCGCGGCGCGCTGGCTGCGTGTGCCGAGGCGGCAGATGAAAACGAGGGGACGCGATTCCACGCCCAGCCATTGTGCGAGCTGCGATGGCAGGCGCGAGAGCGGTACGTTGGAGGCGGTTCGGCCGTGAATCACGGGACGGCCGGCTTCGTGCTCCCACGGGTCGCGCACGTCGACCAGGATAGCGTCCGGACGCTCGCGCAGGAACCGGTCGAGGTCCGCGGGCCGCAGCTCCATCGCATCGAGCGATGGCGCCAGGCGTGTTGCGGCCGTCGGTGTCGTGCAAATCAGGTTCGCGCTGTCGTGCGATGGACAGACGATGGTGTCTCCATTGAGCAGCGCCGTCATCTGCTGCGCGCCACTCGCAGCGCTGGTGAACGCAAAACGCACGTCCCCTGCCTGCAAGGCGCCGCCCGTGCTGGCGCCCATCAGGTAGCTTCGCGTCGCGTCGCCGTCGTGCGAAACACGCGCGAGCACCTGGCCGCCGAGGGCAATGCCATCGGTCTGGGTTTCATCGCCCAGCCTGACGCTGCCGCTGCCGGCAGGCCAGCCGAAAGGATCGCCGGTGCCGGTAAAGTCGACCTGTTCGCCCAGCAGCGCAGCAAGGGCGGCGCGGACCGAGAGCTGGTCGCTGCCACTGCTTGTGCCGATGATGCCACGCACCCGGTAGTCGCGCGACCGGACCATCGAGGCGATGCGTTCGCCCAGCGCTGCGACGGGGTCGATCACCACGCAGCTGCGGCTTGCTTCGTCCAGCGCCAGCCAGGTGCTAGCGCCTTCATGGCCGAGGCGGACAACGTCCTCTTGCCCTTCGTGGCGCAGCGCCGGCGGAACCAGGCCGCCAGTGAACATCGCCCGGCCACAGTGCGCGATGCGTTCGCACGCGGCGTCGATGAAGGCGTCGTCGGCCGCAGGCCCGAACGACAACCGCACGGCGGAGGCGCAGCGCCAGTCGGCCAGCCCCATCGCTTCGAGCACATAGCTTGGCGCGGCCTTGGCTGCGGAACACGCCGAGCCCGCGCTGACGCGCAGGCCGGCTGCATCGAACACGTCGAGCAGGTCGCGGCCCGACAGTCCTTCGACGGAAAAGTTGATGGTCGTTGGAAGCGATGCTTGAAGCGGCGTGTTCAATACAATGCCCGGCAGCGCTTCGCGCAGGCTGGCGACCAGGCGATCGCGATAGGCGTGCAGCTGCGCGAGCGTGCGGAAGGTGTCGCCGGCTTCCAGCGCTGCCAGCACGGCGCCCAGCGCGGCAATGCCGGCCATGTTTTCGGTGCCGGCGCGCTGTCCGCCTTCCTGCCCGCCGCCGGCCATCAGCGCGGTGTAGGGTGCGCCATCGCGCACATATAGCATGCCGATGCCTTTGGGGGCATACAGCTTGTGGCCGGAGAACGGGGCGTAGTCGATGCGCGTGGCGTCCAGCGCCAGCGGCAGCTTGCCCAGCGCCTGTACGCTGTCGACCATCCAGTAAGCTTTGCTGGCACCGACCAGCAGCGCTTTTTCGATCGCCGCGAGGTCCGAGATCGTGCCTGTTTCGTTATTCGCGGCCATGGTGCACACCATCGCGGCGCGCGGCGCCAACTGGCGCAGCACGTCGAGCCGGTGGCGCCCTTCACCGTCGACCGGCAATACGCGCAAAGTCAGGCCGGTGCCGAGCAGGCGGTTCCAGTGCGCCAGCGCTTCCGGCACGGCTTTGTGTTCCGTCGCACCGTACAGCAGCAGGTCGCCCACCGTCTCGCCGGCGGCCTGGCGCTCGCGCACCGCGCACAGGGCGGACAGCACCGCCGTCTGGATGCCTTCGGTGGCCCCGCTGTTGAAGATCACACGCCCGGTCCCCGCGCCAATCATCCGGCGCGCGCGCTCACGCGCGCCATCAAGCAGCACCTTCGCGCGCAGTCCCGTGGCATGGCCGCTGCTTGGATTGCCGTAGCAGCCGTCCATGGCGTCCGCAGCCGCGGCGATTGCGGCAGGCAGTACGGGCGAGGTGGCGTTGGCGTCGAGGTAGATATCGTAGGTCATGGCAGTGGTGCGTGTTAATTCATCTGGCACCTATATTAGCCAGAGGATCGAGTGAAGGCATTCCAAAATGTGCTGTTTCTAACTAGAATAAAGAACATTCATTCTAATAACACGGCCATTTTGATATGAACGATCTAGATAAGTACGATTACGCGATACTCTCTGCGCTACAGGGCGACGCCACCCTGTCGATCGCGCAGCTGGCCGAGAAGATCGGGCTGTCCAGCACCCCCTGCTGGAAGCGGGTCAAGCGGCTGGAGGAGGAAGGCCACATCGAGAGCCGCGTCACGCTCGTCAACCGGCGCAAGGTCGGCTTGCCGGTTACGGTGTTCGTCAGCGTGCGGACGGGCGACCATGATGAAAAATGGTTGAAGAACTTCGCTGCCGCCGTCATCAGCCTGCCCGAAGTGCTGGAGTTCCACCGCATGAGCGGCGACGTCGATTACCTGCTCAAGGTCGTCACCACCGATATCGACGGCTACGACCGCTTCTACAAAAAACTGATCAAGGCCGCGCGGCTATCGGGCGTGTCGTCGGCGTTCTCGATGGAGCAGATCAAATACAGCACCGCCCTGCCGCTCGAACTGGTCTCGCACGGACTCTCCACGTAGCTATTTGACCTATACATTTAGCGCCTGAATCGTGCGATCATTGCCGCTCTGAGAAATTGAAGGAGACATACATACCATGCCGTCACGTACATACACACTGCCGGTCGCTGGCGCCGTCCTGCTGTTCGCAGCCCACGCCGCGAACGCACAAGAAGTCGTCAAGATCGGCGTGAGCGGTCCGCTGTCCGGCGCCAACGCATTTGCGGGCAAGGACAATGAAAACGGCGTGCGCCTCGCCATTGAAGAACTCAACGCAAAAAAGATCAAAGCAGGCGGCAAGGTGGTCACCTTCGTGCTCAGTTCCGAGGACGACCAGGGCGATCCGAAATCGGGCGTCGCGGTGGCGCAGAAGTTCGTCGACAACGGCGTCAAGTTCGTCCTCGGCCCGTACAACTCCGGCGTGGCGATTCCCGCCTCGCGGGTCTACAACGAAGCAGGCATCCTGATGTCCACCGTCGGCACCAATCCGAAGGTGACGCAGTCGGGCTACAAAACCGTGTTCCGCATTGTCGCCAGCGATACCCAGGTTGGTTCGTCGGTGGCGGACTACGCGGCCAAACAGCTGAAGGTAAAGACGGTTGGCGTCATCGACGACCGCACCGCCTTTGGCCAGGGCATCGCGATGGAATTCATCAAGCAGGCCAAACGCTCCGGCGTCAAGGTGGCGGGGCATGAGTTCACGACCGACAAGTCGACCGACTTCGCCGCGATCCTGACCTCGCTCAAGGCCAAGAAGGTCGATGCGATCTTCTTCGGCGGCTATGCGCCACAAGGCGCTCCGATGGTGCGCCAGATGCGCCAGCTGGGCCTGAACGCCAAGCTGCTGGGCGGCGACACCCTGTGCAGCCCCGAAATGGCCAAGCTGGGCGGCGACGCCGTCGGCGAGAACGTGCTGTGCGCGCAGGGTGGAGCGATCCTTGAGAAGCAGCCTGCCGGTCCTGCTTTCAAGGCCAACTACAAGAAGCGTTTCAAGCAGGAGCCGGACGTCTACGCTCCGTCGTTCTACGACCAGATGATGTTCATCGCGCAGGCGATCCAGGCCACCAATTCGACCGATCCGACGGTTGTCGGCACCGCGCTGCATTCGACCAGCCACAAAGGCGTGGTAGGCACCTACGCGTACGACACTGCGGGCAACATGAAGAAGTCGAGCGTCACCATTTATACCTTCCGCAACGGAGCGCTGGCGCCGCTGGCAAGCTACTGATGCGCCGCCGTTTTTTGCTCACAGCGGCGCTGGCCTGCAGCGCTGCGTACGCCGAGCCGCCTGCGGCGCCAGCATTGCTGACGCCTCCGATGGCGTCATTCGGCCCGTCGCAGCAGGCGATGCCGGCGCTGATCCAGCGTTACCAGCTCGATCACGCCAGCCTCGCCCACCTTTACACCGTCCGTAACGGCGTTGCGCGCGACGCGGAGTTTGGCCGCTTCTACAGGCAGTGGCTGGCAGCGCTAGAGGCGCTGCCGTTCGATACGCTGGGCGTGGAAGACCGCATCGACTGGGTCATGCTGCGCAACCAGATCGAGTTCGAACTGCGCGAACAGGCCGACGTGGCGGCCCGCTTCCGCAAAGCGGAGCCGTTGGTGCCGTTTGCGCGGCCGCTGATCGACTTGGCGGAGGCGCGCCGGTTGATGAAGGTCCAGGATGGCCGCGCTACCGCAGCGCTGCTGCAAAACTCGCTCGCCGCCGTCCAGCAAGCCAGCGAACGCCTGAGGGCTGGCGGCGACGTGTCGTCCGCCAGGCCGATGGCGTCGCGCAGCACCGCCAATCGCGCTGTAAAGGTGCTGGGAGAACTGAGCGCGGACCTGAAGGAATGGTTTGGCTACTACGACGGCTACGATCCACAGCTGACGTGGTGGGTCAAGCAGCCTTACCTTGCGCTTGACAAGGCCATCGCCGACTACTCGGCCCTGCTGGACGAGCGCCTGGTTGGCAAGGCGTCCCCGAAACTGCTGAACGTGACGGGCGACCCGATCGGCCGTGATGGCCTGGTCAGTGCGTTCAAGCGCGAGATGCTTCCTTACACGCCGGAAGAATTGATGGCGCTGGCCGAAAAGGAGCTGGCGTGGGGCGAAGCGGAACTGCGCCGCGCCTCTAACGAGATGGGCTTCGGCGACAACTGGCGCGCGGCCATGGAGAAGGTCAAGGACAAGTACGTCGCGCCGGGAGAACAGCCCGCGATGGTACGCGCGCTGGCACAAGAGGCGATCGATTATGTGACCAGGAACGACATGGTCACGGTGCCGGAAGTGGCGCTGCGCAGCTGGCGAATGGACATGCTGTCGGCCGAGAGCCAGATGATCAGCCCATTCTTCCTGGGCGGCGACACCATCCAGGTCTCCTATCCGACC
This sequence comes from Massilia agrisoli, assembly GCF_020831365.1. Lineage (GTDB taxonomy): Bacteria > Pseudomonadota > Gammaproteobacteria > Burkholderiales > Burkholderiaceae_D > Telluria_A > Telluria_A agrisoli. The sequence continues at coordinate 2,587 of NZ_JAJHPV010000025.1, read as the reverse complement.
GACGAGATGACGCATGAGCAGAAGGTGATGACCATGCGCGGCAATAATCCGCATTTCTCGCGCGCGGTGGTGCACCATGAACTGATACCTGGCCATCACCTGCAGCTGTTCATGGCCGACCGCTACCAGCCGCAGCGCAAACTGTTCGACACGCCGTTCTTCATCGAAGGCTGGCCGGTGTACTGGGAGATGCTGCTGTATGACCGCAAGTTCGCGGTGACGCCGGAAGACCGCATCGGCATGATGTTCTGGCGGAACCACCGTGCGGCGCGCATCCTGTTCTCGCTCGGTTTCCATCTCGGGAAGATCACGCCGGAACAGGCGGTCGACATGCTGATAACGCGCGTCGGCCACGAGCCTGACAATGCGCGCGCCGAGGTGCGCCGTTCGTTCAACGGCGACTACTCGCCGCTGTACCAGGCCGGCTACATGATCGGCGCACTGCAGCTGCGCGCGTTGAACAAGGAGCTGGTCGGCAGCGGCGCGATGAGCCTCAAGCACTTCCACGACCGCATCCTCGAAGGCGGCATGCTGCCGGCCGAACTGGTACGCGCGCGGCTGAAGGGCGAAAAGATCCCGCGCGATTTCCGGCCGACCTGGCGCTTTTATAACTGAATAAGCGAACACGAATATGAAAAGAACCCTCACCCTCTGCGCGCTCAGCGCGGCCCTTGCCCTGGCGTTCGCGCCAGCTACCGCGGCCGCGCAAGCGCCGGCTGGCAAAGTCGCCGGCGTTGTGGCCGACCAGGCCGAGAAGCAGCTCGACAAACTGGCCGACGACTACTACGAAGCGCAAGCGCGCCACGACCCGGTTGGCGCGACCCAGAACGGTGACAACCGTTTTGACGACAAGCTTGGCATTACCATTTCGCCGAAACTGCGCGCGCAGCAGTTTGCGCGCTACGAGGGTTTCCTCAAGCGCCTGCATGCGATCAAGCGCGACAACCTCGACCGCGGCGCGCAAATCAATTACGACATCCTCGAATACGAGCTGAAGACGCTGCTGACCTTCAAGCGCTTCCCGGAGCACCTGCTGCCGATCGACCAGATGGGCAGCATGCCGGTCACCCTGGCTAACTTCGCCGGTGGCGAAGGCCCACAAGCGCTGACGACGCCGAAGCAGTACCGCGCCTACCTGAGCCGCCTTAACCAGCTGCCGGCATGGATCGACCAGGCCATCGCCAACATGCGCGAAGGGATGCGCACGGGCGTTGTGCTGCAGCGCGCGGCGATGACGTCGGCGCTGCCGCAGTTCCAGAAGCTGGCCGGCAAGACGCCTGAATCGAACATCTTCTACACCCCGGTAAAGAATATGCCCGCGACCTTCAGCGCGAAGGACAAGCAGGAGCTGACGGCGGCCTACCGCGCAACGATCTCGAAGAAGCTGATGCCTTCGCTGGCAAAGCTGACCACCTTCCTCGAAAAAGAGTACCTGCCCGCGACCCGCACCAGCACCGGCATCGATGGCCTTCCGAACGGGAAGGAGTGGTACCAGGCGAACGTCGCCGCGCAGACCACCACCTCGCTGACGCCGGAGCAGATCCACGCGACCGGCCTGAAGGAAGTGGCGCGCATCCAGCAGGAGTACGGCATTGTCGGGCCGAAGATGGGTTACACGGGTCCGGCCTCCGGCCTGCCGACCTGGGTAGCGGCGCAGGAGAAGTACCGTCCGTTCAAGACCGAGCAGGAAGTCATCGACGTGTACCGCAAGCTCGATGGCGTGCTGCGCGAGAAGCTGCCGGCGCTGTTTACCCTGATGCCGAAGGCGCCGCTTGACCTGCGCCTTGAGCCTGAACTGAGCCGCGCGACGGCCTCAGACCATTACACGGCGCCTGCGGCTGACGGCTCGCGTCCTGGCGTGTTCTGGTCGGTGGTGAATGATCCGAAGGACTACGGCAGCACTGGCATGGTGACGCTGTTCCTGCATGAGGGGCAGCCGGGGCACCACTTCCACATCGCCCTGCTGCAGGAGATGGACCTGCCGAAGTTCCGCAAGTTTGGCGGGAATAACGCGTTCACCGAAGGCTGGGCGCTGTATGCGGAGACGCTCGGCAAGGAGATGGGCTTGTTTGAGAAGCCGGAGGATTACTTCGGCCACCTGAACGACGAGATGCTGCGCGCCGTGCGGCTGGTAGTCGACACGGGCATGCACTCAAAGGGATGGACGCGCGAGCAGTCGATCCAGTACATGCGCGATACGCTGGGGTACACAGAGGCAGTGGCGCGTAGCGAGACCGAGCGGTATATGGTGTGGCCAGGGCAGGCGCTGGGCTACAAGATTGGCTCGCTGAAGATCTCGGAGCTGCGGCAGAAGGCGACTGCGGCCCTAGGGCCGAAGTTCAGCCTGCCGAAGTTCCATGAGATCGTGCTGGAAGATGGGACAGTGCCGTTGTCGCTGCTGGAGGCGAAGGTGCAGCGGTGGATTGAGCAGGAAACGGGTAACTGATGCAACTCGGCGGATGCGCGCGTCGCGCTTATCCGCCCTTGTATCTTGTTCGAGTTAGTGGTTAGCTACTACTAACTGAGGTGAGGACCAGCTTGGATCCGCCCTGAAGGCTTGACCTTGCAATGTAGATGAAGCCCTTCA
>NZ_JAJHPV010000024.1 GCF_020831365.1 Massilia agrisoli | reverse complement strand
GTCCTGGTCTCGAACGACCCTTCAAGGAGCTTAAAGCTCCGGGAAATCTCATCTCAAGGCAAGTTTCCCGCTTAGATGCTTTCAGCGGTTATCTCTTCCGAACTTAGCTACCCGGCAATGCCACTGGCGTGACAACCGGTACACCAGAGGTTCGTCCACTCCGGTCCTCTCGTACTAGGAGCAGCCCCCTTCAAATTTCCAACGCCCACGGCAGATAGGGACCAAACTGTCTCACGACGTTTTAAACCCAGCTCACGTACCACTTTAAATGGCGAACAGCCATACCCTTGGGACCGGCTACAGCCCCAGGATGTGATGAGCCGACATCGAGGTGCCAAACTCCCCCGTCGATATGAACTCTTGGGAGGAATCAGCCTGTTATCCCCAGAGTACCTTTTATCCGTTGAGCGATGGCCCTTCCATACAGAACCACCGGATCACTATGTCCTACTTTCGTACCTGCTCGACTTGTCAGTCTCGCAGTTAAGCACGCTTATGCCATTGCACTATTAGCACGATGTCCGACCGTACCTAGCGTACCTTCGAACTCCTCCGTTACACTTTAGGAGGAGACCGCCCCAGTCAAACTGCCTACCATGCACTGTCCCCGATCCGGATAACGGACCAAGGTTAGAACCTCAAACGAACCAGGGTGGTATTTCAAGGTTGGCTCCACGAGAACTGGCGTCCCCGCTTCAAAGCCTCCCACCTATCCTACACAGATTGGTTCAAAGTCCAATGCAAAGCTACAGTAAAGGTTCATGGGGTCTTTCCGTCTAGCCGCGGGTAGATTGCATCATCACAAACACTTCAACTTCGCTGAGTCTCGGGAGGAGACAGTGTGGCCATCGTTACGCCATTCGTGCAGGTCGGAACTTACCCGACAAGGAATTTCGCTACCTTAGGACCGTTATAGTTACGGCCGCCGTTTACTGGGACTTCAATCAAGAGCTTGCACCCCATCATTTAATCTTCCAGCACCGGGCAGGCGTCACACCCTATACGTCCACTTTCGTGTTTGCAGAGTGCTGTGTTTTTATTAAACAGTCGCAGCCACCAGTTTATTGCAACCCTTTCGCCCTACTGAAGTAAATCAGCCAAGCTACTGGGGCGTACCTTTTCCCGAAGTTACGGTACCAATTTGCCGAGTTCCTTCTCCCGAGTTCTCTCAAGCGCCTTAGAATACTCATCTCG
>NZ_JAJHPV010000023.1 GCF_020831365.1 Massilia agrisoli | reverse complement strand
GTATTGGTGTCAAGACAAAGACCGATAAGAAAGACAGCGAGGTCCTTGCCCGCTTCGGCAACACGCAAAAACCAGAGGCCTGGATACCTCCGCCGGCATCTGCCCGTACCCTCAAAGCGTTACTCGCACGCCGCGATGCTGTCGCGGATGATCTTCAACGTGAGAAAAATCGCCAGGAAAAGCTCGTGGCAACCGAGACACCGCCACTCGTGCTGCAGTCCATTGATGCCTCAATCAAGTTCCTAAATGACGAGCTGAAGCGATTACAGAAAAGTATCGACGATCTGATCGATAAAGATCCCGATCTGCGCGGGAAGAAGGAACTGTTAGAAACCATCCCAGGTGTAGGCAAGCGCGTCTCAGACCACATCACTGCACTACTGGCAGCGCGCAGTTTCGAACGCGCAGAGCAGCTCGCTGCTTATCTCGGCCTCGTCCCGGTGCAATGGGAATCGGGATCATCAGTCCGAGGTCGACCACGCATGTCAAAGGCCGGCCCGGCACATCTGCGCAAGCTGCTGTATATGCCAGCGCTCGTCGCCATCCGAAAAAATGCCCACGTTCAGGCGATATATCTTCGTCTCATCGCCAAAGGAAAGTCCAAAATG
>NZ_JAJHPV010000022.1 GCF_020831365.1 Massilia agrisoli | reverse complement strand
GCGGCCATTGGGGCCGCCATGCGGAAGCTTGCGCATTTGTGCTTCGGTGTCGTCAAAACTGGACGGGCATACGAGGCAAATTTTGCCGTTCAGGCTTGACGATCAAGACGGTATCTACGCATATGCACCTGTGAAGGTAGGGCGGATAAGCGCGCAAGCGCGCATCCGCCATGCACGCCACCACCCTGCGCCTAACACCCCGGCGCCCCCCGCGCCCGTGTATCATCATGCTTTCCCCAGCCGCCGCCCGTGCCCCATGAACGAAGACATCCTGATTAACATCACCCCGCAAGAAACGCGCGTCGCGCTGATCCTGCAAGGCGCCGTACAGGAACTGCACATCGAGCGCACGCTCACGCGCGGCCTGGCTGGCAATGTCTACTCCGGCAAGGTGGTGCGGGTCCTGCCCGGCATGCAATCGGCATTCATCGACATCGGCCTCGAACGCGCCGCCTTCCTGCACGTGGCCGACATCTGGGAAGCCCGCAGCCACGACGGCGCCAACGTCGCCCCTACCCCGATCGAAAAGATCCTGTTCGACGGCCAGGTGCTGACCGTACAGGTCATCAAGGACCCGATCGGCACCAAGGGCGCGCGCCTGTCGACGCAGATCTCGATCGCCGGCCGCATGCTGGTGTACCTGCCGCAGGACTGCCATATCGGCATCTCGCAGAAAATCGAAAAAGAGTCCGACCGTGAACTGCTGCGCACGCGCCTGCAAAGCCTGCTGCCCGCCGACGAAAAAGGCGGCTACATCGTGCGCACGATGGCCGAGGAAGCGCCAGACGCCGACCTCGCCGCCGACGTCGACTACCTGCGCAAAACCTGGGCCGCCATCGTGCACGGCGCGCGCACCCGCCCTGCCACCAGCCTGCTGTACCAGGACCTGAACCTGGCCCAGCGCGTGATGCGCGATTTCGTGCACGACGAGACGGCGGTCATCCAGGTCGACTCGCGCGAGAACTACGTCAAGCTGGTGGAGTTCGCGCAGGCGTACACGCCAAGCGTGTTGTCGCGCCTCCAGCACTACACAGGCGAGCGCCCGCTGTTCGACCTGTACGGCGTCGAGGAAGAGATCCTGCGCGCGCTGGGCCGCCGCGTCGATCTCAAGTCCGGCGGCTACCTGATCGTCGACCAGACCGAGGCGATGACCACCATCGACGTGAACACGGGCGGCTTTGTTGGCGGGCGCAATTTTGCGGACACGATCTTCAAGACCAACCTGGAAGCGGCGCACGCGATCGCGCGCCAGCTTCGCCTGCGTAACCTGGGCGGCATCATCATCCTCGACTTCATCGACATGGAGAACAACGAGCATCGCAATGCGGTGCTGGCGGAGTTGAAGAAGGCACTGGCGCGCGACCGCACCAAGGTGTCGGTGTCGGGCTTCTCGGCGCTTGGCCTGGTGGAGATGACGAGGAAGCGCACGCGCGAGTCGCTGGCGCATATCTTGTGCGAGCCCTGCCCTGCGTGCTCGGGCAAAGGCCAGGTAAAGACCAGCCGCACGATCTGCTACGAGATCCTGCGCGAACTGCTGCGCGAGGCGAAGCAGTTCAATCCGCGCGAATTCCGCATCCTCGCTTCACAGGAAGTGGTCGACCTGTTCCTTGAGGAAGAATCACAGCACCTGGCGATGCTGGGTGACTTCATCGGCAAGCGCATTTCACTTCAGGTGGAAAACAGCTATCACCAGGAACAGTACGACGTTATCCTGATGTGACAAGTTTTACCGTCGCTCAGTCCAGCGACGCCAAAAACTCACTCAGGCGCGAGACCTCAACCGGTTTCGTAAAATGCATATCGAATCCGGCCTCTTCTGCACGGGCCAGGTCATCTTTCGCGCCCCATCCGGAAACAGCAACGATCGTGCTGCGCGCCAGGCCTTCCATCGTCCGGAGCCGGCGCGCCACTTCATAGCCGGTCATGCCCGGCATGCCGATGTCGAGGAATACGACTTCGGGACGGAACTGCCCGGCGAGCTGCAGCGCCTCCGGCCCATCGTGCGCAACCCGCAAGTCATGCCCCTGCATCTCGAGCAGCGCGGCGAGCGTCAGCGCCGCATCCACGTTATCGTCCGTCACCAGGATGCGGAAAGTTTTCGTTGCCGCTCCAGCCGCTCCCAGGCTATCCGCGCCAGCGCCTCCGGCTACCGTTTCCAGGTCAAGCGGCAGCCTGACGACGAAAGTGCTGCCCTTGCCTGCGCCCTCGCTGCTGGCGGCAACCGTGCCCCCATGCAGGGCGACCAGCTGGCGCACCAGCGACAGGCCGATGCCCAGTCCACCCTGGGCGAGATCCATGTTGCGCCCCACCTGGCTGAACATATCGAACACCGACTCCAGCGATTCCTCGGGAATACCGATCCCGCTATCAATTACCGAAATGACCGCGTCGTCGCCGTCCCGCTGGACAGTGAGTGTGATGCTGCCGCCGTGCGGCGTGTATTTCGCCGCATTCGTCAGCAGGTTGCCGATCACCTGGGAAATGCGGGTGGCGTCCGCATTCACCGGCAGCGGTGCCGCATGCAGCTTCAGGCTGAATTCGTGTCCGCCTTGTTCGATCAAAGGAAGGCTGGTCTCGACGGCGTTCGACACAATGCCCTTCAAGTCGACCAATTCCCTCTTGATATCGACTTTGCCATTGGTTACGCGGGCAATATCCAGCAAGTCGTCAATCAGGTGCGACAGCTGCGTGACCTGGCGCTCGATGATGCCGCGCACGTTCGTGACCGTATCCGGATTGTCGGCGCGCCTGCGCATGATCTCCAGCCCGGTCAATATCGGCGCCAGTGGATTGCGCAGTTCATGCGCGAGGACCGCAAGGAATTCGCTGAGGTTCTTGTTTGACTTCGTTACCTCGTCGAGCAGGCCACGCTGGTTCGCTTCGGACAGCCGGAGCGCGGCTTCGGTACGCTTGAAATTATCGATGTTGGTGACAACGGATACCTGCCCGCTCGGCTGATTATCACTGTTCAACAGCGGGACGGCGGCAACCTGTGTCCAGATCTCGGCTCCGTCATCACTTGTGTGCAGCGCTTCAATGCCCGGCACGATCCGTTCGCCGCGCAGGGCGCGCGCACCCGGGAAGTCCGAGCGCGCAAAAGGGCGGCCGTCAGCGTGCTCAGCTTTCCAGCGGTGGTGGCGTGCATCATCGAGCGACGGCATGATGTTGGTGGGAAGGTACTGGTGCATTTCCTGGTTGGAAAGCACAAGTTGTCCAGCCTGGTTGACCACGGCGACGCCGACGGGCAACGCCTCGAAGACGGCGGAGAGCATGCCTTGGGTCGCATGGAGCGCCTTTTCCGCTTCCTTGCGATCGGTGATATCGAGGACACTGCCAACGAATCCAAGGAAGTCGCCGTTTGCGGAAAACCGTGGGCGGCCGGCGTCGATGACCCAGCGGTAGTGGCCATTTACATGCAAGATCCGATGTTCGAGGCTGAATTCCTTCTTTTGCGTATTGGCCGCCAGGAAGGCGTCGGTCGCCGCCTGCCGTTCATCAGGGTGAATCGCTTCGGTCCAGCCGAGACCTTGCCCGTCTTCCTTGCTCTGCCCCGTAAATTCAAGCCATCCGCGCGAGAGAAAGGAGCAGTTGCCGTCCGGCTCGGTGACCCAGAGCATGGCGGGCGCCGCGTCGGCAATGTCCAGGAATCGCAACTCGTTGCGATTGAGCTCCTCCGTTTGACGCACGCGATCTGGCTCGGAACCGGGTTGTTGTTGAGTTTGCATAGGTCTTGAACGCTTATACTGTTACGCCGCCTGGTCGCCATGCCACCCCGGCGTTGGGCTGAAGGGCGAAACAGTACCACAAGCTAAAGTGGTGCTCATGGAAAATTTCCAAGCGGATCGCAGCCCGCCTCATACGGGGGCCGATGCGGCGTCGGGGGGCTTAACCGGCAGCCGTACCGTGAACGTCGTACCCGCACCAGGTGGGGAATCGACCTCGATCCGTCCCCCGTGCTTGTTGACGATGCTGTACGACAGCGACAGGCCTAGCCCGGTGCCACTACCCACCGGCTTGGTGGTGAAGAACGGCTCGAAAATACGGTTCAGGTTTTCAGGAGGAATGCCGCAGCCGGAGTCGCTGATCGCCACCCAGACCCAGCCATCCGCGGCGCCCGTGCGGATCGTGATCAGGCCATTGGCCGTAATAGCATGCGCTGCATTCACGAGCAGGTTCATGAACACCTGGTTCAGCTGCGACGCCATGCACGTGACCTCGGGAAGCTGGCCGTAGTGCTTCTCGACGGTGGCCTTGTACCGGATCTCGTTCGAGACGATGTTGAGCGTGCTGTCTATGCCCTGGTGCAGGTCAGCCGGCTGCCAGTCGGTCTCGCCCACGTGCGAGAAATCTTTGAGCGCCTGGACGATATCCTTCACCCGCTTGAGCCCGTCCATCGATTCGCGGATCAGGTCTGCGGTATCTTCCTTGAGGAAATCGACTTCGGCGTTCCGGCGTATTTCCGCCAGCTTGCGCGCCACGGAGGAGCCCGGCGCTGCGCCCGACACCGCCTCGTCGAATCCCTCGATGACGCCAAACAGGGTCACCAGGTAGTTCTTCAGCGTGCCCATGTTGGAGCTGACGAAGCCGACCGGGTTGTTGATCTCGTGCGCAATGCCGGCCGCGAGCTGGCCGATCGACGCCATCTTTTCCGACTGCAGCAGCTGGTCATGGGCTTCACGCAGGCGCGCGATCAGCTGCAGCTGCTCTTCGCCCCTGGCGTGCAGCGCCAGCTGCATCTGCACCCGCTCGGTAATGTCGCTCATCGAGCCGATCACTTCCAGCGGCGCGCCGTTCTCGTCGCGGATCAGGCGCAGGTCGTCATGCATCCACAGGAATTCGCCGTTGGCCGCGCGGAAGCGGTATTCGTAAGTCCGCTCGCCTTCGACAAACAGCTGGGCGAGGCTGGAGAAAATGCCCGGCGCATCGTCTGGATGGAGATGGTCGAACCAGAAGTTGGGGTCGGCGGTCATCTCCTCGGACCGATAGCCAAGGACGTTGAACACGTTCTTGCTGACGAAGGTCATCTTGAAGTCGCCGGTCGGCACCGAGCTGTAGATGATGGCCGGGGTATTGTCGATCAGGTATTGAAGACGTACGAGTGGGGGCGCGGCCTGCGTTGCGACTGGCGCACCGCTGGAAAAGGAATCGAAATCTTCAAATTGCGTAGACATGATGGTGCTCGGAGTAAAGACGCCCACGTCCATTATGGCGGGGTTTGTCAGGGTGCGCCGGGTTATTGCAGCGCAAGCTTTGGCGCTGTGCCAATTCTGCGACGGCGGCATGGCCAAGCCCTGCTAATATTCCCTATTGGCATGTCATTTTGACCTGCCTTCCAGACACCGAGACGCAATGGTCCAACCGAAAACCCTACTGCTGGTGGCGCTGCTGAGCCTCGCCGCCACATCGCAGGCGCGCCGCCCCGCCGACCAGCCTGGCAACTTTGATTACTATGCGGTGGCGCTGAGCTGGTCGCCGTCATACTGCGCAACCCGCAACGACCCCGACCAGTGCGCCACCGGCCGCCGGCTCGGCTTTGTCCTGCACGGCCTGTGGCCCCAGTACGAGCGCGGCTATCCGGAGAACTGCTCGACCGAAAAACTGCCGCGCCACGTGAAGGACCAATACAGTTCGCTGTTCCCGTCCGAGCGGCTGGCAGAGCATGAGTGGAAGAAGCACGGCAGTTGTTCGGGGCTTGATCCGGCCGGCTACTTCATCCTGTCCGGTAAGTTGAAGAACCAGGTGGCGATCCCGCGCGCTTTCCAGCAACCCACGTCCCCCGTGCGCGTCAGCTACGGCGAGTTCGTCCAGGCGTTCAAGGCGGCCAACCCGCAGATGCAGCAGTATTCCGTGCTGCCCTTCTGCGCCGCTGGCGGGCGCTACCTGCGCGAAGTCCATGTCTGCTACGACAAGCGCGGCGCCTCGCGCAGTTGCAGCGAGGGTCAGGTCAAGCGCTCGTACAGCAGCTGCCGACAAGAAACTTTCGTGCTTCAAAACGTGCGCTGACCAATTCGGGGTAAGCTCACCGTTCGAAAACATGGAGGGCTACATGAACATCCTGATGGTGCTGACGTCACACGACAAGCTCGGTGACACCGGAAAGAAGACCGGTTTCTGGCTGGAAGAATTCGCCGCGCCCTATTACGTTTTCAAGGATGCCGGCGCAAAGATCACGCTCGCGTCTCCCAAGGGCGGCCAGCCGCCGCTCGATCCCAAGAGCGACGAGCCCGATGCGCAGACCGAAGCGACCAAGCGCTTCAAATCCGACCCGGACGGCCAGAAGGCGCTGGCCAACACTGTTCCGCTGGGCGACGTCTCCGACAAGGACTATGACGCCGTGTTCTATCCCGGCGGCCACGGCCCCTTGTGGGACCTCGCGACCGACCAGCGCTCGATCAAGCTGATCGAAGACATGTACGCGGATGGCAAGGTCGTCGCGGCGGTCTGCCACGCCCCTGCCGCGCTGCTCAACGCCAGTGGGCCCGACGGCAGTCCGCTGGTGCGCCACAAGCGCGTGACGGGCTTTACCAACAGCGAGGAGGAAGGAGTGCAGCTGACCGACATCGTGCCCTTCCTGCTGGAGGACGCGCTGCTGGAAAACGGTGGCCGCTACAGCAAAGGCCCCGACTGGGAGCCTTACATCATCACCGAAGGCAGCCTGGTGACCGGCCAGAACCCGGCGTCATCCGAGGCAGCCGCCAAGGAGGTACTGCGCTTGCTCGGCGCGCGCCGGTAAAGCTTAGCGCGGCAACGGGAAGAACAGCTGCTGTCCAGCGGGCCGGAAGGAGGCGATTCTTTGCTGGCCTTCCGGCGATGTGATCCAGTCGATCAGCATCTTCGCGCCTTTGTAATTCACCCCGGGATGGCGCGCCGGGTTCACCGCGATGATGCCGTAGGGGTTGTACATCTTGCTGTCGCCTTCGACCAGCACGGCAAGGCCCGTCCTCGCCTTGTAGGCGCCGTAGGTGGCGCGGTCCGTCAGCGTGTAGGCCTGGAGTTCCGCGGCCATCGTCAGCACTTCGCCCATGCCGAGGCCGGCCGAGATGTACTTGCCCGCCGCCGGCTGCGTGCCGGCCAGCTTCCAGTACGATCTTTCCATCGCGTCGGTGCCGGAATTGTCGCCGCGCGAAATAAATTTTACGCCGCTGGCGGCGATGGTCCTGAATGCGGCGACGACGTCCTTGCTGCCCTTGACCCGCGCCGGATCAGCGGTTGGTCCCGCGACGATGAAGTCGTTGTACATCACGTCGCGGCGGTCGGTGCCGTAGCCTTGCGCGACAAATTTATCTTCCGCGGCGCGCGCATGCACCAGCGTGACGTCGACGTCGCCGTTCTTTGCCAGTTCCAGCGCCTTGCCGGTCCCGACCGAGATCACATGGACCTTCGTGCCGGTCTTCGCTTCGAAGGCGGGCAGCAGGTGGGCCAGCAGGCCGGAGCTCTCGGTGCTGGTGGTGGTGGAGAGCCGAATGACTTGCTGGGCGTGGGCAAATGGTGCAAACGCGAGCGATGCGAGAACAATCAGGGTCAGGCGATTCATGGGTTCTTTCCGATGTCGTCGTTCCCGCGAAAGCGGGAATGACGTGTTAGGTTACGAGTGCGATCGAAGGACCGTCACGATCAGCGTTACGCCGCTCAAGCCTTCCATCGCGCAGCTTCAAACGCGCGACTCCCGGCAGAGCGATCAAATCACGGTCATGGCAAGCCATCACCACGCAGGCGCCTCCCCTGACCAGTTGCGGTATCAACGCCAGCACCTGTTCGCGCGCCGCGCCATCCAGGTTCGCGGTCGGCTCATCGAGCAGCAGCAATCTCGGTTCCAGCACACGCGCCCGCGCCAGCGCGATGCGCTGCTTCTCCCCGCCCGACAAGCGCGACGGATCGCTGCCGCGCAGGTGCGCTACGCCAGCCCATTCCATCGCCGCATCCACCAGCCGCGCCACCTGCGCTTTTGGCATGCCGCGTGCCACCAGCCCGTAGCCGATGTTCGCGCTCACGCTGGTGGAGAACATTACCGGATGCTGGTGAACATAGACGACGGCGGCGCGCATGAGCGGTGGGTACGGCGCCAGGGTCGTCGCCTGCGAGTCAAACACCACGCCCTCGGCCTGCGCGCCTTCCAGTCCCGCCAATACCCGCAACAACGTACTCTTGCCGGCGCCGTTCACGCCGGTGAGCACGTAGGCGCGGCCGGCGTCGAGCGAGAGGCGTTCGATATCGAATTGGACGCGCTCACCGAAGCACTTGCGCAGGCGCGCTATGCGAAGCAAGGTGCTCATGCCCTTCCCCTCGCCGCGTGCGCATCGCCTTGCAGCAGCATCAGCGCGCCGTTCATCAGCAGCGCTATCGCCACCAGCACGATGCCAAGTGCGATCCCCTGCGCGAATTCGCCCTTGCTGGTCTCCAGCGCAATGGCGGTGGTGATCGTGCGCGTTTCGCCAGCGATGTTCCCGCCCACCATCAGCGCGCAGCCGACTTCGGAGATCACCCGCCCGAAGCCGCTGATCACGGCAGCCATGACGCCGAAACGCACTTCATGCAGCACCGTTGCCATCACCCGCCACGGCGAAGCGCCATGGGCAATCGCGGTCTCGGCAAAGCGCGGGTCGGCCGCCTGCACCGCGGCGAGCGTAAAGGCCACCAGCACCGGCATCGCAATGATGAACTGGCCGAGGATGATGCCCGGCTGGGTGAACAGCCACTGCAGCGCGCCCCACGGGCCCTGGCGCGACAGCAGCAGGTACAGCAGCAGTCCGATCAACACCGTCGGCAGCGACAGTGCGGCCTGTGACAGCCAGATGGCGATACGCCGGCCGGGAAAGCGGTAGCTGGCGATCGCATACCCGAGCAGCACCGCGACCGGCGTGGCGAACAGCAGTCCGAGCACGCTGGTTTTGAGGGACACCCAGATAATCTGCCACAACGTCGCATCTCCCGACACGAGCAGTCCGAAGGCGGCGGCGGTGGCGTCGGCGAGGGACATCAGGCGATGCGGGGCGCTACCTCGAGCAGCTGCGGCTCGAAATCGATCTTGTCATGCCCCGTCAATAAGAGGAAGTGCTTGCCGGTGCAGCGCGCCAGCAGGGTCATGCCTACCTTGCCGGCCACCATATGGCCCATCTGGGTCGTGCCCGAGCGCGACAGCAGGAAGGGGATGCCCATCTGCGCGCCCTTGATCACCATTTCAGATGTCAGCCGCCCGGTCGTGTAGAACACCTTGTCGCCGCCTTCGAGCTGTTCAAGCCACATCTTGCCTGCAATGGCGTCCACCGCGTTGTGGCGGCCGACGTCTTCGAAGAAGTACAGCAGTTCGCCGTCCTTCGAGAACAGCGCGCAGCCGTGCACCGACCCGGCCTGCTTGTAGATCGACTGCTGCGTGCGGATAGTTTCGACGATGCGGTAGATGGTCGACTGGCGCAGCCGCGCATCCGGCGGCAGCGAGATCTGTTCGATGTCGTCCATCAGCCCGCCGAACACCGAGCCCTGGCCGCAGCCGGTCGTCACCACCTTTTTCGACGTGCGCTCTTCCACGTCGGCGATGCCGTTGCGCGTGACGACCGCCACCGCATCAACCGACCAGTCGACCTGCACCGAGACGATGTCCTCGATCGACTTGACCAGCCGCTGGTTGCGCAGGTAGCCCAGGGTCAGCGCTTCCGGCGCGCCGCCCAGCGTCATCAAGGTGACCAGTTCGCGCTTGTCGACATACACGGTCAGCGGCCGTTCCGCCGGAATGGCGATCACCGAACGGCGGCCGCGTTCGTCCACCACCTCGACGTCGTGCGTGAGGCTGGCGGCGGCTTCCGACAGTTGCGGCCTGTACCGGAATGGCGAATTTGTCATGCTGGTGATTGTGCCATGTCTTCCAGTATCTGTCCGCCACCGTACGAACCCTGTTCTTCGACCTGCCCGCCAAGCGCCACCTTGATCGCGCAATACTTGAACTCCGGAATCTTTCCGTACGGATCGAGAGCAGCATTGGTCAACTTGTTGATCGCCGCCTCGTAGTAGCAGAACGGGACGAAGATGGCTCCGCGCGGCGAGCTGTCGTCGGCGCGCGCATACAAGGTTACCTTGCCGCGGCGCGATTCGATCGTAACCACGTCGCCCGGCTTGCCGCCCATCGCGGACAGGTCGAGTGGGTGGACCAGCGCGACCGGGTCGGGCTCGATGGCGTCCAGCACCGTGGCGCGGCGGGTCATGCTGCCGGTGTGCCAGTGCTCCAGCTGGCGGCCGGTGATCAGCACCATCGGGTACTCGGCATCGGGCCGCTCGTTGGCCGGGATGATATCGGCCGGTACGAAGCGTGCGCGGCCCGATTCGCGCGGGAAGGTCTCGGTGAACACCACCGGCTGGCCCGGGTCGCCCTCTTCCGTGCACGGATAGGTGACCGCGTGTTCGCGGTCCAGGCGCTCCCAGGTGATGCCGCCGATGCTAGGCATCGTGTGGCGCATCTCGTCGAACACTTCGGACACGTGGGTGTACTGCCAGTCCAGGCCCAGCTTGTGCGCCATTTGCTGGATGATCCACAGGTCCTGCCTGGCGTCGCCCGGGGGGGCGATGGCCTGGCGGCCGATCTGCACCAGGCGGTCGGTATTGGTGAAGCTGCCGGTTTTTTCCGGGAAGGCCGAAGCCGGCAGGATCACGTCGGCCAGGTAGCAGGTCTCGGTCAGGAAGATGTCCTGCACCACCAGGTGGTCGAGCGCCGCCAGCGATTCGCGCGCGTGGTTGGCGTCGGGGTCGGACATCGCCGGGTTTTCGCCCATGATGTACATGCCGCGCACTTCCTTGCGCAAGATCGCGTCCATGATCTCGACCACGGTCAGGCCTGGCTTGTCGTCCAGGGTTGCGCCCCATGCCTTTTCGAACTTGGCGTGGGCGGCCGCGTTGTCGACGCGCTGGTAGTCGGGGAACATCATCGGGATCAGGCCCGCGTCGGACGCGCCCTGCACGTTGTTCTGGCCGCGCAGCGGATGCAGGCCGGTGCCGGGACGGCCGATCTGGCCGGTCATCAGGGCCAGCGCGATCAGGCAGCGCGCATTGTCGGTGCCGTGGATGTGCTGCGACACGCCCATGCCCCACAGGATCATCGAGCCTTTCGAGGTCGCATACAGGCGCGCTACGTAGCGGATGGTTTCCGCGTCGATGCCGCAGATCGGCGCCATCAGCTCCGGGCTGTAGTCGGCCACGTTCTGTTCCAGCTCGGCGTAGCCGATGGTGCGGCTGGCGATGAAGTCCTTGTCGACCAGGCCTTCGCTGACGATCACGTGCATCATCGCATTGAGCAGCGCCACGTCGGTGTCCGGCTTGAATTGCAGGTAGCGGTGGGCGCTGCGCGCCAGGTCGGATTTGCGCGGATCGCACACCACCAGCTTGGTGCCGTGCTTGATCGCGTTCTTGATCCAGGTTGCCGCGACCGGGTGGTTGACGGTCGGATTGGCGCCAATGACGATCACGACTTCCGCGCGCGTGACGTCCATCACCGGGTTCGATACCGCGCCCGAGCCGATCCCTTCGAGCAGCGCCGCAACCGACGATGCGTGGCACAGGCGCGTGCAGTGGTCGACGTTGTTGCTGCCGAAGCCGGTGCGCACCAGCTTCTGGAACAGGTAGGCTTCCTCGTTGCTGCCCTTGGCCGAGCCGAAGCCTGCCAGCGAGCGCTTGCCGAAAGTGTCGCGGATCTGCGCCAGCTTGCCGCCGGCAAGCTCCAGTGCTTCCTCCCACGTCGCTTCGCGGAACACGTCCATTACGCGGTCCGGGTCCATTGTGAACTCGCCGGTCTTGGGCACGCCCGCGCGGCGGATGAGCGGCTTGGTCAGGCGGTGCGGGTGGTGCGCGTAGTCGAAGCCGTAGCGGCCCTTGACGCACAGGCGGCCGTGGTTGGCGGGGCCGTCGCGTCCCTCGACGTACAAAATCTTGTTGTCCTTGACGTTGTAGGTCAGCTGGCAGCCCACGCCGCAGTACGGGCAGACCGAATCGACCTTCTTGTCGGGGACCGACAGCGCGGCTTCGCGCGCCGGCATCAAGGCGCCGGTCGGGCAGGCCTGTACGCATTCGCCGCAAGCCACGCAGGTCGACGCCCCCATCGGGTCGTCCATGTCGAACACAATCTTGCTCGACTCGCCGCGGAAGGCGAAGCCGATGACGTCGTTGACCTGCTCATCGCGGCAGGCGCGCACGCAGCGCGTGCACTGGATGCAGGCGTCGAGGTTGACCGTGATGGCGGCGTGCGAAGCGTCGCGCTGGACCTGGGCGCGGGCGGCAAAGCGCGGGCGGCCCAAGGCCATTTTCCCGGCCCAGAAATCGAGCTCGTTATGGCGGGTGTACTCGGTTTCTGGCATATCGGACATCAGCAGTTCGAGCACCATCTTTTGCGCCGCAACGGCGCGCTTGCTGTCGGTGCTGACCTTCATGCCCGGCGTCGGGTAGCGGCAGCACGACGGCGCGAGCACGCGCTCGCCGTCGATTTCGACCATGCAGGAACGGCAGTTGCCGACTTCGTCCATGCCCGGCTTGTAGCACAGGCGCGGGATATCGATGCCTTCGCGGTCGGCCACGGCGATCAGCGTTTCGTGGGGAAGCGCTTCGACTTCGCGGCCGTTGATTTCGAACTTGAGGGCGGTCACGTTCATTTGGTCAGCTCATGTGGGAAGTATTGGACTACGCAGTCGAACGGATTTGGCGCCGCCTGCCCCAGGCCGCAGATCGATGCGTCGCGCATCACGTGCGACAGCTCGTCGAGCAGGGTGACGTCCCAGACCGGCTGCTCCATCAGCTGCAGCGCCTTGGCGGTGCCGACGCGGCATGGCGTGCACTGGCCGCACGACTCGTGCTTGAAGAACTTCATGGTGTTGATCGCCGCCGACGTGGCGGTGTCGCGGTCGGACAGCACCACCACCGCCGCCGAGCCGATAAAGCAGCCGTACTGCTGCAGCGTATCGAAATCGAGCGGGATATTGTTCATCGACGCGGGCAAGATGCCGCCCGACGCGCCGCCCGGCAGGTAGGCGTAGAACTGCTGCCCGTCCTGCATGCCGCCGCAGTACTCGTCGATCAGTTCCTGGATCGTGATGCCGGCCGGCGCCAGCTTGACGCCCGGCTCCTTCACGCGGCCCGATACCGAGAACGAACGCAGGCCCTTGCGGCCGTTGCGGCCATGGCTGCTGAACCAGTCGGCGCCCTTTTCCAGGATGTCGCGCACCCAGTGCAGGGTTTCAAAATTGTGTTCCAGCGTAGGCATGCCGAACAGGCCCACCTGCGCCACGTATGGCGGACGCAGGCGCGGCATGCCGCGCTTGCCTTCGATCGATTCGATCATCGCGGATTCTTCGCCGCAGATGTAGGCGCCCGCGCCGCGGCGCAGCACCAGCTTGGGCATGCCGGGCATCGGCGGATCGGCGCGCAGCTTTTCCAGTTCGGCTTCAAGCATCGCGCGGCAGCCGTGGTATTCGTCGCGCAGGTAGATGAAGATGGTCTCGACGTCGACCGCCCAGCCGGCGATCAGCGCGCCTTCGATGAAGCGGTGCGGGTCGCGTTCAAGGTAGTAGCGGTCCTTGAAGGTGCCAGGTTCGCCTTCGTCGATATTCACCGCCATCAGGCGCGGCGCGGGCTCGCTGCGCACGATGCGCCACTTGCGGCCGGCCGGGAAGCCTGCGCCGCCAAGGCCGCGCAGGCCCGAGCTTTCCATCGTGGCGATGACGGATTCAATGTCGTGGACGCCGGCGGCGCAGTCGCGCAGCAGCGTGTAGCCGCCGTTGGCACGGTAAGCTGCATAGTCGACGAAGCCGGTTGGTACATGTTTCGTTTCGCCTGCCGCCACTTTGGCGGCGATGGCGCTGGTGGTCGCAAACGGCACCGGGTGCTGGCCGACCAGCGCCGCGGGCGCCTGCTCGCAGCGGCCAATGCACGGGCTCGGGACAATGCGCACATCGCGGCCCAGAATGGCTGGCAACTTGTCGATCAGGTCGCGTGCGCCGGCCATCTCGCACGAGAGGCCGTCGCAGACGCGCACCGTCAGGGCTGCGGGCGCAGCTTCGCCCTCCTTGACGACGTCAAAGTGGTGATAGAACGTGGCTACCTCATACACCTCGGCCTGGGCGAGCCGCATTTCCTGCGCCAGCGCGGCCAGGTGCGGCGCCGACAGGCAGCCGTAGCGGTCCTGGATCTTGTGCAGGTGCTCGATCAGCAGGTCAGCCTGGCGCGATTCTTCGCCCAGCAGCGCCTGCACCTCAAGCAGCGCCTGTGGGTCGACACGGCGGCCCTTCGGTGCCTGGCGCTTGCGCTCGCGGGAAGCGCCTTGGACTGCGATCGGAATGATGGGGTGGTTCATGTTTTAATCCTGGGTAGTTCAGCTAAACGCGGGGACCGGCCGTGGCCGCCCCCGCGCGATCGATCACATTGTTACTTGAAGAGCACAGACGCCTTCTGCAGCGTGATCCAGATGCCCAGCATCAGCGGGATGCCGACCGCCGCCCATGCGAAGCCCGTCACCAGAGGATTGCTGGCAACAGCGCTGCCGCCACCGCCGCCGACGACGCGCGGACCGTTGGCCGAGGTGATTTCACGCTCATGCGCCAGTTTCTTCTCGGCGGCAAGTTCTTCATCGGTCATGAAGTGCTTGTCGGCCAGCGGGCCGATCATCGCGTTGAGCACCACGCCCAGCGCGATCAGCCCGG
Organism: Massilia agrisoli; assembly: GCF_020831365.1. Lineage (GTDB taxonomy): Bacteria > Pseudomonadota > Gammaproteobacteria > Burkholderiales > Burkholderiaceae_D > Telluria_A > Telluria_A agrisoli. The sequence continues at coordinate 99,722 of NZ_JAJHPV010000022.1, read as the reverse complement.
CCAGCACGTACATCGTCACGTCGTAGGCTTGCGCCTTCGGCACGCCGTTGGCGATCTGGTATTCGCGGATGTAGTTGATCAGGATCGGACCAAGTACACCGGCGGCAGCCCAGGCGGTCAGCAGGCGGCCATGGATCGCGCCGACCATCTGGGTGCCGAACAGGTCAGCCAGGTAGGCAGGCACGGTGGCAAAGCCGCCGCCGTACATCGACAGGATGATACAGATGAAGCCGACAAACAGGGCCAGCTGGCCGGCGTGCGCCATCGACGGAATCGATACGTACAGTATAAACCCGAGGATCAGGAAGACGAAGTAGGTTGCCTTGCGGCCGATGTAGTCGGAGCACGATGCCCAGGCGAAGCGGCCGCCGATGTTGAACAGCGACAGCAGGCCGGTGAAGCCGGCGGCAATCGCGGCGATCTGGCCCTTCTGCGCGGCGTCGAGGTCGTTAAAGCCGAGGTCGACGCCGATCAGGCGGCCGCCGAACACTTCCTGCAGCAGCGGCGAAGCCATGCCCAGGATGCCGATGCCGGCCGAGACGTTCAGGAACAGCACGCCCCAGATCAGCCAGAACTGCGGAATGCCCCAGACGCGGCTGGCGTGCACGTGGCGCGAGGTGATCATGGTGTTGGCGCTAGGCGCCGGCGGGGTCCAGCCTTCAGGCTTCCAGCCGGTGGCGGGTACGCGGTAGGTCATTGCGCCGGCGACCATGAACACGAAGTAGATCGCGGCCAGGGCCAGGAAGGTTTCCCAGACGCCGACGGACGTGGCGGTGGCGAAGTGCTTCATCAGCTGGTCGGCCAGCGGAGCGCCGATCATCGCGCCGCCGCCGAAGCCCATGATGGCCATGCCGGTCGCCATGCCGCGGCGGTCCGGGAACCATTTGATCAGGGTAGAGACGGGCGAAATGTAGCCGAGGCCCAGGCCAATGCCGCCAATGACGCCGGAACCGAGCCACATCAGCCAGATCTGGTGGGTGTAGATGCCGAGGGCCGAGATGACCAGGCCGCCGCACCAGCAAATGGCCGAGACCAGGCCTGCCTTGCGCGGGCCTGCGTGCTCGAGCCAGCCGCCGAACAGCCACGCGGCCAGGCCAAGGAAGACGAAGAACAGGGTATACATCCAGCCCAGCATCGAGATCTTCCAGTCGCACGTGCTCGACATGATCTGCGCCATAAAGCTCATGTCCGCCGAACAGGCCAGGGATTCGGTGATGCCGATTGCTTTCGACAGCGGCAGCCAGAATACGGAGAAGCCGTACGCCATGCCGATGCACAGGTGAATTGCCAGCGCTGCGGGCGGGACCAGCCAGCGGTTAAACCCCGGGCCCGCAATCGTGTGTTTCTTATCCAGAAAATCCAGAAAAGCCATTGTCTCGCTCCACTATTTTATTTGACGTCGAATATGCTTTATAAAGCATATATCCTGTACAACTTTTATTGTTTTTGGAGGGTATCATGATGCAATTGGGATAAAAATAGGCTATTTAAAGCATATGCTAAAGGTAAATATCCGCCCTCACTGGGAAATCAGTTTCGGTGCGCAGCCGGCGATGGATACGGCCGCGCTGCTCGGCTTATTGCTCGGCATTCAGGAAACCGGCTCGATCGCGCAAGGGGCCAAGTCGGTCAAGCTGTCCTACCGTTACGCCTGGGGATTACTGCGCGAAGCCGAAACCCTGTTCGGCGAAAGCCTGCTGGCGACCGGCCGCGGGCGCGGTACACAGCTGACGGCGCTGGCGCAAAAGCTGGTGTGGGCCGACCGCCGCATTTCGGCGCGCCTGTCGCCGACGCTCGACAGCCTGGCGTCTGAACTCGAAAGCGAGCTGGGAAAAATCACCGCCGAAAAGCTGCGCATGATCCGCATGGACGCCAGCCACGGCTTTGCGGTGGCGGCGCTGATGGTCCACCTGAACAAGGTCGAGCTGCCGGTGGAACTGCGCTACCGCAACAGCACGGATGCCGTGGCGGCGCTGGCGCGGCGCGAGTGCGACCTGGCGGGCTTCCACGTGCCGACCGGGGAGTTCGAACAAGAGATGCTGGACGTGTACATGCGTTGGCTCGACCCTGAGCAGCACTGCCTGATCCACCTGGCGGTACGCGACCAGGGCCTGTTCGTGGCGGCGGGAAACCCGCTCGGGATCAAGGGCGTGGAGGACCTGGCGCGGCCGGACGTGCGCTTCGTCAACCGTCAGAACGGATCGGGCACGCGCACCCTGCTGTCGTTGATGCTCAATGCGGCCGGGGTCCCGTGCAAGAGCATCACCGGATTCCACAACGCCGAGTTCACGCATTCGGCAGTGGCCGCCTATATCGCCAGCGGAATGGCCGATGTGGGCGTCGGCGTGCGCACGGCGGCGCAGCGCTTCAACCTTGATTTCATTCCGCTGGTGCGCGAGCGCTATTTCTTCGCGCTGTCGAAAGCGGCGGTGCAGGAGCCGCTGATGCAGCAGATGATCGGGGTGCTGCAGCTGCCGGAGTACCACGCGGTAGTGGACAAGCTGACGGGATATGACGCTGCCGACACCGGGCGCATCCTGACGCTCGACGAGGCGTTCGGTCCGCGGCCGGCGGCTTAGCGGCGGCGCTTTTTCCAGTTGTAGTCTGGGCCGGTGACGTCGACGCCGGGGTGGCCGACCAAGTCCGGGTGCTCGGACGACATGGTGACGAAGCAGACGCCCTCGCCTGCGCGCTGGCGCTTGCGCAAGCCTTCCATGAAGGTCATGGCCGCGATCATTTCGGAAGTGTCGAAGGCCTCGGAGTGAGGCGTGTTTTTGCCGCCTTCGACTATCGTCCAGTACACCATGTACATCGCGCTGCTCCGTTTGGTTGCGATGGCTTAATCGTACAACAAGCACGCGCCAACGTGGCGCACGCGGACGCGGGCCTGGGCCTTGTCCGCCCTACAGTTCGCGGTACGTCGCAGGGCGGATAAGCGATAGCGCATCCGCCGGTTTCGCTTGACTACCCCACCATCTGGCGCAACTCGCGCCACACCATGTCGGCGGTGAGCTTCTGCATGCAGGCATGATGCCCGAGCGGGCACTCGCGCTGCTTGCAGGGCGCGCATTCGATCCGCAGCGACATCGATTTGGCCATGTCCGAAAACGGCGGCGCATGGTCCGGGTCGGTCGGCCCGTAAATTGCCAGCACCGGCCGGTTCAGGGCCGAGGCCACGTGCAGCAGGCCGGAGTCATTCGAGACCACCGCATCGGCACTGGCAATGAGGGCAATCGCTTCATCGAGCTTGGTAGCCCCGGCAAGGTTCAGCACGCGGACCGAGTCGGCCAGCGCCAGCGCGACGATTTCATCGCAGACTTCCTTGTCCTTCGGCGACCCGAGCAGCGCAACTTGCGTCCCCGGGTTTTCCGTCACGATCTCGCGCGCCAGCTTGGCGAAATGCCCGGCCGGCCAGCGCTTGGCCGAACCAAATTCAGCACCCGGCGCAAACACCACCAGCGGCTTGTCCAGCGCGAGGCCATGGACGCCGCGCGCGAGATCCGCCTGCTCATCGCTGACCGTCAGCACGGGACGCGGCAGGTTGGCGCGCAGGCGGTCGCGCGGCGCATCGGCCAGCGCGGCGTAGAACGGCACCATCGCCCGCGGCGGCTGGTCGTCGTGGTGCAGCTGGTTCAGCAGGCCGTAGCGCATCTCGCCCTTGTAACCCACCCGCCGGGGAATGCCGGCCAGCCACGGGATCAGCGCGTACTTGAGGGTGTTGGGAAGCACGTAGGCGTCGGCGTAGCCGCGCGCGCGCAGTACCTGGGCGTAGTTCCAGCGCTCACGCAGCTGCAGCGCGCCGTGGCGGAACGGCGTCACCAGCACGTTGTCGACTTCCTTCATCGCGCGCCACACCGGGGCCACCGATGGCGGCGCCAGCACGTCGATCGGGCGCGAGGGGTGCTTTTTGCTGAGCAGCTGGAGCAGCGGCTGCGCCATCACGGCGTCGCCGATCCAGTTGGGTGAAATGATGAGTGTGCGTTCCTTGCTCATTGCTCGGCCTTGGTGAACTGGAGACGGTACAAATTGGCGTACATGCCGTTTGCGGCCAGCAGCTCGTCGTGGCGGCCTGCTTCGATCACGCGGCCCTGCTCCATCACGACGATGCGGTCGGCCCGCTCGATGGTGGACAGGCGGTGCGCGATGACCAGCGTGGTGCGGCCAGCCATCAGCGTGTCCAGCGCGGCCTGCACGGCGCGCTCCGATTCGTTATCCAGCGCGGATGTCGCTTCATCGAGGATCAGGATCGGCGCGTCCTTGTAGATGGCGCGCGCGATCGCCACGCGCTGGCGCTGCCCGCCCGACAGGCGCATGCCGTTTTCGCCGATCTGGGTGTCGACGCCTTCCGGCAGCGCGGCCACGACATCGGACAAATGCGCGGCCTTGATGGCTGCGGCCAGGCGATCATGGTCGACCGTCTCGGCGCCATAGGCGATGTTCGCGCCCAGCGTGTCGTCGAACAGCACGACGTTCTGGCTGACCATCGCAAGCTGCTCGCGCAGGCTGGCCAGCGTGATCTCCTCGTACGGCACGCCGTCGAGCGTGATGCGGCCTTCGTTCGGCGCATAGAAGCGCGTGACCAGGTTGACGAACGTGGACTTGCCGCCGCCCGACACGCCCACCAGCGCCACCGTCTGGCCAGGCAGTATTTCGAGGTTGACGCCGGCAAGCGCCAGCGGGTTCTGCTCGGAGTAGCGGAACGAGACATTCTCCAGCTTCAGGTGTCCCTTTGCGCGGCCCAGCACTTTGGTGCCGGTATCGGTTTCGACTGGCGAGTCGATCATGCCGAAGACGGTTTCGGCGGCGGCCATGCCGCGCTGCATGGGACCGTTGACTTCGACCAGCGCCTTGAGCGGTTGCAGCAGCATCAGCATCAGCGTGATGAAGTTGGTGAATTCGCCGACCGTCATGTCCGAGCGGATCGCCATGACGATCACGATCGACACCGCCAGCGCGGTGGCGATCTGGGTGATCGGCACGGTGGCGGCGGCGGCGACGGTGGCGCGCTGGGTAAAGCCGCGCAGCGCTGTGCTGCGTTCTTCAAAGCGGCGGCGCTCGTAGCGCTCGCCCGAGAACACGCGGATCACCTGGTGGCCGCGCGCCGCTTCTTCGACCACCTGGGTCATCTCCGCCGTCACGCGCTGGTTCTCGCGGTTCAGGCGGCGCAGCCGCTTGGTGGTAGTGCGGACGATCAGCGCGGTAAGCGGGATGACGACCAGCGCGATCAGGGTCAGCTTCCAGTTCAGGTACAGCAGGCCCACCAGCAGGCCGATGATCACCAGCGTATCGCGCACAAAGGCGAGGAACACCGAGTTGATCATGTCGACCACCTGGCGCACGTCGCCGATGACGGTGTTGATGACCTTGCCGGTCGATTCTTCGTGAAAGCGCGCGACCGGGAGGCGCAGAAGCTTGTCGAACACCATGCGGCGCAGGTCGTTGAGCACGCGGCTCATGATCCAGTTGTTCAGGTAGGCGGTCGAGAAGGTGAACACGCCGCGCAGGATGAAGATGGTGAGCAGGATCAGCGGAATCAGCCACAGGCTGAATTCAACCTTGTTGGGACCGAAGCCCTTGTCGAGCAGGAGTTCGAGCGCCTTGCCCAGCATCGGCTGGGTGGCGGCGGTGCCGGCCATGGCCAGCAGCGACAACAGGGCGCGCGCGCGGTAAGGTTTTACGAGGTTGAACAGGCGCGAGGCCACTGTCTGGTTATTCATTCTTCTCTTGCCTGCGTCAAGCGCGTGTGGTCAGTAAGTCAAACAAGGTCTGCGCGCTATTTTCTTCCTGCAGGACTGCGCCGGCCTCGGTGGCGCGCTGCGCATAGCCGGTGTACCCGGCGATCTGCTGCTGCACCGCGCGCAGCACGGTTTCCGGCGCGGTGTCGCTGACGATGCTGCCGGCGCCGAAGCGCTCCACCATCCGCGCAATCCACGACCCTGGGGTCGACACCACCGGGCTGCCGTGCGAGAACGCGTCCAGCGTCACGCCGCTGATACGGTCGGCGAACGCGGCGGCGTCATACAGCTGCAGGCATACCGCGCCGCGGAACAGGTCCGCGTACTGCTCCGGCGACAGCGTCTCGCCATGGATGCGCAGGTGCGGATAGCCGATCTCGCCAAGCCGCTTCAGGTCGGCGCGGATGGCGGCGTCGTATTTACCCGCCTGCTCGGGCGATGTCTGCAGCACGACCGGAATCCGCGCGCCGTCCCTGTGCATTTGCGCGACCAGGTCGACCACCTGCGAAAAGCCCTTGTCGCTGCGCGCGGCTCCAGCATACAGCACATGGCGAAACGGCTGCGCCTGCGCGGCAGCCGGCACCCAGGGCTTGGAGATCGGATAGGGCACCACCCGCGCGTTGGCGAAACCGGCTTCCTGGAATATCTTGATCACCGACGGGGTCGGGCCGTAGATCTCGAAATTGGGCTGCTTGCGCGCGATCGCCTTCAGCTGCGCCATCTTGCTGCTGCTGGCATTGAACCAGTGGACGTACAGGTAGACTTTTTTGGGCGCGACCACAGTGCCGCGCGCGGCCCAGTCAAGCATCAGCAGGTCGGCATGGCGCGCCGTCGAGATAAACAGCTTGCCCGGGGAGTTCAGCAGCGACTTGTAAACGAAATAGCTCTGCACGCGGCGGATGCGGCGGAAGAAGGTCTTCCTGACTTCGACATTGGCGCCGCTGAACGTCACCTCGACCTTGCGGCTGGCCCACAGGCGCAGGGTGCGCGATTCGTCGCCCATCCTGCACAGGGCGGTGATGAAGCTGTAACAGTGGCCGGCGGCGGTAGTGAGGGTCGGCTCAACTACATTGATGGTGTTTGGCATGTCCAAGTATCTCTTTTTATCGTCAATACTGTCAAACCGAGCCACGTCATTCCCGCGAAGGCGGGAATCCATAGCATCGATGAGCTGACGTGCTATGGATTCCCGCCTTCGCGGGAATGACGGCTTGAATCGCTGGCGTTGGCCTCTTTCGCGTTCAGGTAAAAGCCCATCAGCAGGAACACCATCAGCGCGTAGAACATGGCGCCCTTGACCGACCAGAAAATCACTTCCGTGAGGCCGTAGCCGAAGTAGCTGGTCACCAGGAGGATGCCCGCCAGCGCGGTCGCGAACTCCTGCTTGCTGGCGTTCTTGACGCGCATGGCGCGCGTGAAGAAGGCGAACGGCGCGAGGATCATGCCGAACCAGGCGGCAAACCCGACGACCCCGCCGGTCACCATGGCCTGCAGCGCCTCGTTATGAAAGTGCGGCATTTCCAGCACCACCGGATCGAGCTCGCCCTCGCGCACCAGCGGTTCGAGGACTTTGCGGTAGCCCTCCTCGCCGCGCCCGAGCACGGCGGCGTCCTCGATCAGGATGCCGGCGGCCTTCCACAACTCGAGCCGCACGCCGACATTGGTAAACGCGCTGCCGCCAGAGAAGTAGGTGGTGATGTCGAGGATGCCCTGGCGCACGCGCTCGCGCACGCCGGTCTCGGGAACGAAATAGGTCGCGGCCATGAACGCAAAGGTGAACGCCACGACAGCGCGCACGCGCCGGTTGTTCAGCACGTGGCTGTACTGGATGAACAGCAGGCCGCACAAGACCAGCCCGAGCCAGCCGCCGCGCGTGCCGGTCAGGGTCGATGCCGCGAGGCCGGCCAGCGCGCCGATGGCGGGCCAGAACACCTTGCGCACCGAGCGCACGTCGATCATCGCGGCCAGCGCGATCAGGCCGAGCGACAAGGCGATGTCGCCGAAGGTGATGGCATTGAGCAGGCCGCCCGGACGGTCCTCGCCCAGCACCACGCGCTGGTAGCCGACCAGCAGCATCGCCACGAAGGCGCCGCCGATCACGCCCCACCACAGGGATTTGCGCTCGGGCTTGACCGCCATGACGAGCATCATCGCGGACACCGCAAACAGCATCCGGGCCGGTTTTTCCACATCGCCCAGCGACTGGTCGCGCAGCGCGAAGCACGCAACTGTGTAGAAAAAATTAAAGGCGAAAAAGATGACGACCCAGCGGACCTCCCGCCAGTGGCGGCGCAGCGCGCCAAGGCCTGGCTTGAGGAAGAACAGGGCGGCGATCAGGAAAGTGAAGCTGGCGAGGCCGATGCCGAAGGGGGTAATCAGGCTAAGGAAGGGGAACAAAAAGATCAGGACGCCAATTACCGCCTGTTTTGGGTCCGCCAATTTGATCGAGTTATTGTTCATTCATTCTTAGGTGGGATATTCTGCTACCTTCAGCAACTGAAAGCACCATGGCAGACATGCAGCAAGCACCAACAATTTCCGTCGTCATTACGACTTACAACAGGCCGGACGCTTTGCAAGCGGTCGTGGAGGCCTGTTTTGGCCAGGATGATAAAAATTTCGAAATCATTATCGCTGATGACGGCTCCACTGCCAACACGAAGGACTGCATCGACAGCCTGAAATCGCGCTCGCCGGTGCCCCTGCACCATGTCTGGCAGCCCGACGAGGGTTTTCGCGCTGCGATGGCGCGCAACCGCGGCACCCTGGCCGCGGCGGGTGACTATATCGTTTTCATCGATGGCGACTGCATTCCGCAGCGCGATTTCATCACGCAGCACCGCAAGCTGGCGCGGCGCGGTTACCTGGTCTCCGGCAGCCGGGTGCTGCTTAGCCCTGCGCTGACGGCGCGCGTGCTGGCAGAGCGGATCGACCTGCACCAGGCCGGCGCGGGCGACAAGCTGGCGTACCGGTTCAAGGGACATATCAACAAGGTGGCGCAGCTGATGGTGCGCTGGCCGGATATCGGGCGGCACCGCAGGCGCTTCTCGTGGCGCCGCATCAAGAGCTGCAACCTGGCGGTGTGGAAGTCGGACCTGGAAAAAGTGAATGGGTTCGACGAAAGCTTTACCGGCTGGGGGCACGAGGATTCGGACCTGGTGGTCCGGCTGTTCAATGCGGGCGTGATGCGCAAGGAAGGGGCTTTTGCGACGGAAGTGCTGCACCTGTGGCACCGCGAGGCGAAGCGGGACCAGGAGTCGAGTAACAAGAAGCTTGTGATGGAGCGGGCGAAGGACGGGACGGTGCGGGCGGTGCGGGGGTTGGCGGAGCACGGCTAGCCCGATAAGCGGCCATTGCGCATAGTAAAGGTGAGCCAATACTGCCGCTGAAAGACCCAGGTAGCGTACGCACCCTTGATCCATGTCCCGCCATCGATGTCCAGTTGAGAAATCATGGAGCTTAACTGCGGATTCCCATCAGATCACCTGCCATGCCCCTGCCGCATTGGGCAGTCGCCAGACTCCACCATGAACACTGATCCGTTTCCACTGGACGCCATTACCTCCAACATTTGCATAGTGAGGGGGCAGAAGGTTCTGCTCGATTCGCATCTGGCCGAGCTGTATGGCGTCACGACAAAGAGATTCAATGAACAGGTGAAACGCAATCTGGAACGCTTCCCTGATGACTTTATGTTTCAGATTGATGAGCGAGAGTTCGACGCTTTGAGGTCGCAATTTGCGACCTCAAAGAACCAGTCCGCCGGGCGCGGCGGCAGGCGCTATCTTCCATATGCCTTCACCGAGCATGGCGCGATCATGGCGGCGATGATCCTGAATAGCCCCATGGCAACGCAGGTTTCCGTCTACGTCGTTCGGGCCTTCGTGAAATTGCGCGAGCTGGTTGTTTCCACCCAAGAGCTTGCACTTCGCCTAAATCACCTGGAATGCAATGTGGAACTAATCACTTTCGAGCACAGCGCATTCCAGCATGCGACGGAGGAGCAAATCAAGCGCATCCTCGACGCTCTCCGCGAACTGATGACTTCACCGGAGCCAGTTGCGAAGCGGCCCATTGGCTTCGTTATTCCCGACGATCCTCCGGCGAGTACCAAGCAATAACGTTTTTCTAGCGGTACGCCGGCAACGCGCTTAGTACTCGATTGCCACTTCCTTCGCACCCAGCACCTGCTCCAGCGCCAGGGTCAAGGCATCCGACGGCGCCACCAGCCACTCATCCCCCAGCTGAATCGTGCACTCGACACCCCCCGGCTTGAGGCGCATCGCGAGCGGCAGGCCATCGGGCATGCGGTGCGGCTTCAAGACTTCGGCGATCTTCGCCGTCGGCACCGGCGCCGGCAGGAACAGGCCGACCTGGCGGCCGTAGTGGATCCGCGACGCAGTCAGGTCGTACACCTTTTCCGCCGTGATCCGCAGTCCGCCGTTGAAGCGGTCTTCCGAGACCTTGCCCACCACGAGCAGGAAGTCATCTTCCTTGAAGATGTTCTTGTTCGCCTCGAACACTTCGCTGTACACCGTCACTTCCACCACCGCGGTCTTGTCGTCCAGCGTGACGATCAAGATCTTCCCGCGCTGGGTCATCTGCGGCCGCACGCCGGTAATCACACCGCACAGCATGCGCGGCTCGCGCGACGGGTCGAGGTCGGCCAGCTTGGTGCGCGCAAAGCGCCTAACCTCGCCCGCGTACGAATCGAACATGTGCCCCGACAGGTAGAAGCCGAGCGCGATTTTTTCCTCTGACAGCTTCTGCTTGTCCGTCCACGGCATCGCCTTGACATACTCCGGCGGCGCCACCAGGTCGCTGTCGTCGCCGCCGAACAGGCTGACCTGGTTGACCGAAGCCTGCGCCTGGTCGGCCACTTCGACCGCAAACGCGACCGACGCCAGCAAAATCGCGCGGTCGACGCCGAAGCAGTCCATCGCACCGGCGCGGATCAGCGATTCGATGGTGCGGCGGTTGATCTGCTTGCGGTCGACCCGCTTGCAGAAGTCGAACAGGTCCTTGAACGGACCGCCGCTGGTGCGCGCGGCGATGATCGCTTCAATCGCCGACTGGCCCGAGCCCTTGACCGCGCCAAGTCCATAGCGGATGTTGGTGACGCGCTTGCCCGTCACCGAAGGCGGCGGGCCTTCGGGCGTGAAGCGGTAGTCGGAGTGGTTGATATCCGGCGGCAGCAAGGTCAGGTTGCAGACGTCGATGCAGTCTTCCACCAGGATCTTGATCTTGTCGGTGTCGTCCATCGCCAGCGACAAGTTGGCCGCCATGAACGCGGCGGTGTGGTGCGCCTTCAGGTAGGCCGTGTGGTACGACAGCAGCGCATACGCGGCGGCGTGCGACTTGTTGAAGCCGTAGCCCGCGAACTTTTCCATCAGGTCGAAGATCTCGTCGGCCTTTTCGGTCGACAGGCCATCCTTGGCGGCGCCGGCGCGGAAGATCTCGCGGTGTTCCGCCATTTCCTCGGCCTTTTTCTTGCCCATCGCGCGGCGCAGCATGTCGGCGCCGCCCAGCGAGTAGCCGCCGACGATCTGCGCCATCTGCATAACCTGTTCCTGGTACACCATGATGCCGTAGGTTTCGGACAGGATGGACTCGGTGCGCGGGTCGGGATAGTCGAACTTTTCGCCGTGCTTGCGTTTGCAGAAATCGGGGATCAGGTCCATCGGGCCCGGGCGGTACAGCGCCACCAGCGCGATGATGTCCTCGAACCGGTCGGGACGCGCGTCCTTCAGCATGCCCTGCATGCCGCGCGACTCCAGCTGGAAAATCGCGACCGTCTTGGCCTTGGTCAGCAGGTCGTACGAAGCCTTGTCGTTGAGCGGCAGCGTTTCGAGCGCGAAGTTGGCGTTGGCCGCCGGGTCGAGCTGCTTGATATAGCGGACCGCGCGGTCCAGGATGGTCAGCGTCGTCAAACCCAGGAAGTCGAACTTGACCAGGCCGACGGCTTCGACGTCGTCCTTGTCGTACTGCGAGACCACGCCCGAATCGCCGCCCTGGGTATACAGCGGGCAAAAGTCGGTCAGCTTGCCAGGCGCGATCAGCACGCCACCGGCGTGCATGCCGATGTTACGGGCGATGCCTTCGACCTGCTGCGCGAGGTCGAGCAGCTGCTTGACCTCTTCCTCGTTCTCGAGGCGCTCCTTGAGCATCGGTTCTTCTTCGATCGCGTCCGCAATCGTCACCGGTTTGCCCGGCTTGAACGGGATCAGCTTGGAGACGCCGTCGCAGAAGTTGTAGCCGAAGTCGAGCACGCGGCCGACGTCGCGGATCGCGCCCTTTGCGGCCATGGTACCGAAGGTGGCGATCTGCGAAACCGCCTCTTTTCCGTACAGGTCCTTGACGTGCTGGATGACGCGGTCGCGCCCTTCCTGGCAGAAGTCAATGTCGAAGTCGGGCATCGATACGCGTTCGGGGTTCAGGAAGCGCTCGAACAGCAGGTTGTACTTCAGCGGGTCAAGGTCGGTAATGAGCAGCGAATACGCCACCAGCGAGCCCGCGCCCGAACCGCGGCCCGGGCCTACCGGTACGCCGTTTTCCTTGGCCCACTTGATGAACTCCGCAACGATCAGGAAGTAGCCGGGGAACTTCATGTTGCAGATGGTATCGGTCTCGAATTTCAGGCGCGCTTCGTAGCGCGGGCGCTCGGCTTCGCGCTTGACCGGGTCCGGGTACAGGTGCAGCAGGCGCTGCTCCAGGCCGGCCTTCGATTCGGCGACCAGGAATTCATCGATCGTCATGCCCGGCGGGGTCGGGAAGTTAGGCAGCTGCGGCTTGCCGAGCGTGAGCACGACGTTGCAGCGCTTGGCGATTTCGACCGAGTTTTGCAGCGCGGCCGGCATGTCGGCAAACAGTTCTGCCATGTCGGACTGCGACTTGAAGCACATCTCTTCGTTGAAGCGCTTGACCCGCTTGGCGTTGGCCAGCATCTCGCCTTCGGCGATACAGGTGCGCGCTTCGTGGGCGATGAATTCGTCGCGCGACAGGAAGTGGATCGGGTGCGTCGCGACCACCGGCAGGCCAAGTTTGGCCGCGAGTGCGACAGCCTGGCGGACCTGGGCTTCCTGGTTGGCCTGGCCGGCGCGCTGCACTTCGATGTAGAAGTGGCCGGGGAAGACCGCGGCCCAGCGCTGCGCGCAGCGTTCGGCCAGCGCCAGGTTGCCGTTCTCGATGGCGGTGCCGACGTCGCCGAAGTGGGCGCCCGACAGCACGATCAGGCCATTGCCCTGGTCTTCACCGGGGTTCAGGGTCGATTCGCTGGTGGCCAGCGCTTCGAGCCATTCGGGCCGGATCTCGGCGCGGCCCTTGTTCTGGTTGGTCAGCCACGCGCGCGACAGCAGGTCGCACAGCTGCAGGTAGCCCATGCGGTTCTTGGCCAGCAGCAGCAGGCGGCTTGGCTTGTCGCGGTTGTCGTCATTGGAGATCCAGGCGTCGACGCCGATGATCGGCTTGATGCCCTTGCCGCGCGCGGCCTTGTAGAACTTGACCATGCCGAACAGGTTGGCCAGGTCGGTGATCGCCAGCGCCGGTTGCTTGTCCTTGGCGGCCGAGGCGACCACGTCGTCGATGCGCACCAGGCCGTCGACGATCGAGTATTCCGAGTGCACGCGCAGGTGGACAAAGGCCGGGGCGGCTGGCTTGGGTGGCGCGAGCTGCGCTTCATTTCCGACTTCAAGGACATCCATGCTCATGTTCCGTTTTCCTGCTGTGCAAAGGACGCTATTTTACCGTGCCGGGCGGCGGGACGGTCAGAATCGCTCACCCTCAATCCGGCCAGTTTTGTTGGCTTAGGGCACTAATTTCATGCGAGTTGAATAGGGTTATTCCATCAGATTATGTTGCACAACAACTACATTTTTCCCGAAAAAATTGAAGTAGACGAATGAAATTTGCACAAGGGCCGATGTGAGCAAATTTTCTCAATTATTTGGCACTACAATTAAAGATTGCTTGCCTTGACTTAAATCAAGGATTAAAGTGTTTTTACAGATTTGTCTATACAAGTCCGTGTCGTAGGCGCAAGCCTCGGACTGGTTGAAGTCGTTTGCAATTGATGATTTAGGGAAATGCGTCGTAACGCATGCCTGGCGTGCGAAGCGGTTCGAACAAGAAATAATCAAGCGGAGATCAGATGTCTTATAAAAACGTTCCAACAGCAACTGCACTCGGCCTTTTGCTCCTCAGCAATGGCGCCTACGCACAACAGCCGGCTACCGGCAGTACCCTCGAAATGATTCCGATCGAGCGCGTACAGATCACGGGTAGCCGCATCAACCTCAAACAAGCCCAGATTTCCGGCGTCGGCCCGGTCACCGTGATCGATGCCGAAACCATCCAGCGCTCGGGCGCGATCTCGGTCGAAACCCTGCTCCAGCGCATGCCCTCCTCCGCAGGCACCGCGGGCAACCAGAGCAGCGCTTACTGGACCAGCAACGGCTACGGCACCACCCAGGTCAACCTGCGCGGCCTCGGCATCGACCGCACCCTGGTGCTGCTGAACGGCCGCCGCGTCGTCGCAGGCGGCACCGGCGCCAACAGCTCGGTCGACCTGAACATGATCCCGATCGCGATGATCGAGCGCGTCGAGGTACTGAAGGACGGCGCATCGGCCATCTACGGCGCCGATGCGGTGGCCGGCGTAGTCAACATCATCACCAAGAAAGCCATCGACGGCGTGGAAATGGCGGTCCGCTACGGCAAGACGGCCGAAGGCGACGGCGAAGAGAAGTCCGCCGACCTGGTCTGGGGCACCCGCGGCGAGCGCAGCTCGATGATGGCGTCGCTTAATTATTCGGAAAGCGGCGAGGTGAACCTGGCATCGCGCGCGCCCTGCGCCCTGTTCGAAGAGGACGGCAAACTGGTGTGCAGCGGCAGCTCCGCGACCATCGGCGGCCGCGCGCGCCTGGCCGACGGCCGCCGCGTCAACTTCAACCAGGATCCGGCCGGCAACCCGCGCGGTTTCGAGACCTACTCCGCAGCCAAGCACGGCTACAACAGCAATCCTTTCCTGAATGCAGTCAATCCGATCAAGCGCATCGGCGTGTCAGCGTTCGGCAACACCCGCCTGACCGACCACGTCGCGCTGTTTACCGAACTGATGTTCACCAACCGCAAGTCGGAACAGCTTGCCACCCCGGGCGCCATCGGCGCCAACCGCCCGATCCGCATCGCGGCCTCGCACCCGACCAACCCGACCGGACAGGACCTGACCCTCGAACGCCGCCGCGTGGCCGAAGTCGGTCCGCGCACCTTCTTCCAGGAAACCAATACCTTCCGCATCGCCACCGGCCTGAACGGCCACATCAACAACAAGTGGGACTGGTCGACGTCGGTCAACTGGGGACGCAACACCGGCATCGACGGCATGACCAACATCATCAACCTCGACCGTGTTGACGCGACGCTGGACGCCGCCAACTGCGGCAAGACGCCAACGTCGGCGCCTTGCGGCAACTATCTCGGCTACGGCAACCTCAGCCCTGCGGTGCTCGACTATATTCACTTCGACACCCGCGACACCGGCGGCAATGACCAGAAGAGCTTTAACGCCGGCGTCAGCGGCGAACTGTTCAACATGCCTGCTGGCGCGGTCGGCTTTGCGTCGGGCTTCGAATATCGCCAGGAAAAAGGCTGGCGCGATCCGGACAGCCTGATCGTGTCCGGCGCGGCCAACACCAACCGCCAGGACCCGATCGCCGGCGAGTACAGCGCCCGTGAAGTGTTCGCGGAACTGTCGGTACCGCTGCTGGCCGAGCTGCCAATGGTCGACTCGCTGACCATGAACGCCGCCGCGCGCTATTCGGACTACAGCCTGTTCGGCTCCAAGAGCACCTACAAGCTGGGCCTGGACTGGCAAGTGATCCCGTCGCTGAAGGTGCGCGCCAACCGCTCGACCGCATTCCGCGTGCCGAACGTGCCGGAACTGTTCGGCGGCGTGTCCGAGGGCAACCTGACCACGACCGATCCTTGCAACAGCTGGAACCTGCAAGACCCGAACTCGAACATCTACAAGAACTGCCAGGCTTCGCGCGTACCGGTTGGCTTCAAGCAGTTCGGCCCGTCGATCCTGACCACCGGTGGCGGCAACGTCAACCTGGAGCCGGAAGACGCCGACACCTTTACCGTGGGCGCGGTATGGACGCCGTCCAAATCGGTCACGCTGACCCTCGACTACTTCAACATCGAGATCAACAACGCGATCGAAACGGTGCCGGGCTCGACCAAGCTGTCGGTGTGCTACAACTCACCAGGGCTGGCGCACATCTTCTGCAGCCCGGCAAGCTTCACGCGCGACCCGGCGACCGGCGAGATCAACTTCCTGTCGTCGCAGCCGGCCAACGCCGCGCAGCAGCGGGTGTCGGGCATCGACCTGGGCGCGCTGTATGACTTCAAGGCCTATGGCTGGAACGTGGCGCTCAATGCCGACGTGTCGCGCCTGAACCGCTTCGACGTCACGCCTTTCCCTGGCGGCGAAACCATCGAGTACGCTGGCAAGATCACCGGCGGCCAAGGCAGCTATGCCCAATGGCGCGCTGCCACCGGGATGACGCTGGCGAACGGTCCATGGTCTGGTTCGTACAACATCCAGTACATCGGCAAAGCTGACGACATCAACGCATCGGCCGGCGACATCGGTGCGCGCGCTCCGAGCGTGGCGTACCATAACGCCAGCGTGAAGTACGCGTTCGACAAAGCGATGACGCTGTCGTTTGGTGTCGACAACCTGCTCGACAAGGCGCCGCCTTACATCCAGAGCTGGACTGACGGCAACACCGACACGATGACTTACGACCTGCTCGGCCGCCGCTGGCACGTCCGCCTCGGCTATCGTTTCTAAGCAATAGCTCACGTCGTTGCCGGCATTCCCGGCAACGGCTTCCCGCGCAGGCGGGAACCCATGCCGAGCATCCTTGCTCAGCGTCGCATGGGTTCCCGCCTTCGCGGGAACGACGACAATTACGGATTCAACATGCAAACATCATTCTGGGTACGCCGCGCCCACAAATGGCTCGGACTGGTGATCGGCGTGCAAGCCCTGCTGTGGATGATCAGCGGCTTGTACATGGTCGTTGTCCCCCTCGACGTCATCCACGGCGATCACCTCGCCCACGTTTCTACCGAACCCCTCAAACCTGACGCGACCCGCATCGGACATGCCAGGCTGGCCGAACTCTATCCCGGCCTGAACTCGGTTCGCCTGAAAAACATGCTGGGCAAGGAAGTCTACGAAATCCGCCAGGGCAAGGACGCCGCGCTGGTAGATGTGGCCACGGGCGCAAAGCTGAGCCCACTCGACCGCGGCACCATCATGGCGCTGGCCGAAGAATCGCACGTCGGCGAAGGCGACATCCGCGGCATCGAATGGGTCACCAAGGCGCCGTCCGAAGTAGGCTCGCGCCCTGTCCCGCTGTGGGCAGTGCACTACGACGAAGCCGGCGACACCACCCTGTACTTCTCGCCACATACCGGCGACCTGGTCGCCCGCCGCCACAACCTGTGGCGCATTTTCGATTTCGTCTGGATGCTCCACATCATGGACTACGAAGAGCGCACGGACGTCAACAACACCCTGCTGCGCGTCGCCTCGATCACCGGCTTTGCGTTTGCCCTGAGCGGCGCATGGCTGCTGCTGTACAGCTTCACGCGGAGGAAGCGCGCATGACCCCTTTGATGAGAAAAATACACAAGTGGGTGGGACTGATCATCGCCATCCAGTTCGTGCTGTGGCTGGCCAGTGGCGTGGTCATGAGCCTGTTCGATGCGAAGAAGGTGGCAGGCCGCGAGTTCCGCATCAAGCCGCCCGCCGCTGCGCTGTGGCCGGCGAGCGCGCTGCCGGTTGATGCCGTGCTGGCAAACGCCAGCGCGCAGGTGATGAACATCTCGTCTGGCTGGCTGCTGGACCGGCCGGTGTACATGCTGGTGAACGACAAGGCCACCTGGATGGTCGACGCCCTCAAGGGCACGCCAGTGGCGCTGGACGCGGCGCTGGCGACGCGCATCGCGCAGGCATCGTACTCGGGCAGCGGCACGCCAACCGGCGCGCGCCTGCTGAAGTACACGCTGGAGACGCGCAAGCACAAGGAACCGGTGTGGGGCGTGAACTTCAACGACGCCGACGAAACCACCGTGTACGTGTCGGCCAACACCGGCAAGGTGCTCGAACACCGCAACAGCACGTGGCGCCTGTTCGACTTCTTCTGGATGCTCCACATCATGGATTACGCCGAACGCGAGAACTTCAACAACAAGCTGCTCGTCACGAGCGCCATCGGCGGCCTGTTCATGGCGCTGACCGGCATCTGGCTGCTGTTTACCAGCTTGCGCCTGGCCGAGTTCATCCCGCAGCGGATGCGCCGGGCCAGCAGCATCAACGTCTTCGGCGAAGACGGCAGCAAGCTGCGCGCTATCGAAGCATCGCAGGGCGACACCGTGTTCCAGGCGCTGGCGCGCGGCGGCCTGCAGCTGCCATCCAATTGCGGCGGCGGCCAGAGCTGCGGCCTGTGCGAAGTGCGCTGCCTCGGCAAGGCGCCCGAACCGACCAGCGCGGACCGCGCCTTGCTGTCGCCCGAGAAGCTGGCGGCGGGCTACCGGCTGGCGTGCAACCTGCCGGTGGACGGCAGCGTGGATGTCGAAGTGGCGGGCGCGGCCGCGCTGGCCACCGAATATGCGGCCACGGTCACGAGCGTCAAAGCAGTGGCGCCATTCCTGCGCGAGATTACGATCCGCCCAAGCAAGCCGGTGGCGTGCCGGCCAGGATCGTACATCCAGGTGCATGTGCCCGACTATGCGCGCGACGCCAGCCATATCGTGATGCCTGAGCACCACCGCGACGACTGGCAGCGCGTGCAGCTGCCGGAAAAACTGGTCAACCCCGCCCCGCTGCGCCGTTCGTATTCGCTGGCGGTGCCGGTTGAGCAGGCAGGCGGGCAGCTGACCTTGCTGGTGCGCTTCATCCCTGGCCAGCAACCGGGCAAGGGGTCGAGCTATATGTATACGCTGAAGGAAGGCGACACCGTGCGCTTCAGCGGCGCGTTCGGCGACTTCGCCATCAAGCCGGGCGGACGCGAGAAAGTGTTTATCGGCGGCGGAGCGGGCATGGCGCCGCTGCGCGCGATGATCCATTCGCTGCTGCAGTCCGGTGCGCGCGAGCCGCTGCACTTCTGGTACGGCGCGCGCAGCCAGCGCGATGCGCCGTATGTCGATGAGATGCAGGCGTTCGCGAGCAAGCATCCGAACTTCAAGTGGCAGCTGGTGCTGTCGGAAGACGACGACGCGGGCGGCGCGGCGAAGGGATACGTGCACGAGGCGGCGCGCGACGCGCTGCTGCGCACCCACCCTAACCTGCAGGCGTGCGATTTCTACGTGTGCGGCCCGCCGGCCATGCTGGCGGCGACGCGTGAATTGCTGAAGGAACTTGGGGTCAGCGACGAACGGATTGCGTTCGACGATTTCAAGATCTGAACCTGCCTGGAAGGCCGGCGATTCGCTGGTTCTGCTTCGCTTATCCCCCTGCCCGCACGGGTTCCGGCAGGGGGATAAGCGCGCAGCGTGGCTCCGCCGAATCGGCATAGCCCCACAACTACTAGGGCCATTGCTTTATAATGGCGGCTGTTCAAATGCAAGTGAATGCCATGCAATCCGCCACCCCCTACGTAAATATTGCCGCTTACAAATTTGTCACTTTTGACAATACTGAAGAGATGCGCCCGCAGTACCAGGCGATCTGCGCCGAACTGAGCCTGAAAGGCACGATCCTGCTGACGCCGGAAGGCATCAACATGTTCCTGTCGGGCACGCGCGAAAATATCGACACCTACCTGGGGTGGCTGCGCAGCGATCCGCGGTTTGCCGACATCGAAGTCAAGGAGAGCTTGTCCGAAGAGCAATCGCACAAGCGCATGCTCGTGAAGATCAAGAAAGAGATCATCACCATGCGCATGCCGCTGATTAAGCCGGAACTGGGGCGCGCGCCTGCAGTCGAACCGGCGACACTCAAGCGCTGGCTGGACCAGGGCCATGACGACAAGGGCCGTCCGGTCGTGATGGTCGATACCCGCAACGCCTTCGAGGTGGACGTGGGAACGTTCAACAACACCATCGATTACCGCATCGACAAGTTCACCGAATTCCCGGAAGTGATTGCGGCTGCCAAGGATGCGCTGAACGACAAGACCGTCGTGACCTTCTGCACCGGCGGGATCCGCTGCGAGAAGGCGGCCATCCATATGCAGAACATCGGCTATGAAAATGTCTACCAGCTCGAAGGTGGCATTTTGAAGTATTTCGAGGACGTGGGCGGCGAACACTACACCGGCGACTGCTTCGTGTTCGACTACCGCACCGCGCTCAATCCGAAGCTGGAACCGTCGACCACGGTGCAATGCTTCGCCTGCCGCGCGGTGGTCACCCCGCGCCAGCAGCTGGCGCCGGAATACGTGTACGAGGTTTCATGCCCGCACTGCTACGTGGCGCCGGCTGAACGCGAGCAGCCGGCACAGCAGCAGGCCTGACGGACTGGATCAGCAATCAAAAAAGGCGGATGACGTAGCGGTCATCCGCCTTTTGACTTTCTGGCTGCCTAGCCGATGGCGCCCGTCGGTTCAAATCCGGCGACACCCACCAGCTGGACACTGTCGGCGCCCATTTCCGGCGCCGCTTGCTGACCTGAGAAGCCGGCAACGAGGTTGTTGATCGACGTGGCGTTGATTGCCGCATTAAAGCTGGCCACGTCCTTGACCTGCGCGATGTAGGCAGTCACTGCGGCAAGTGCGCTGGCGCTGGCATACGCCTGCACTTCGGTAGGCGTATCGATCGCCGCGGTAATCGCTTTCGCCACATCCACCTTGGCGCGGTAGGCATACAGGTCGGAGCCCTGCGCCCCCGTGGCGATCGTGGTGACGAAATTATCGATCGTCATCGCGCCGGTATCGAGCGCCCTCACCCAGAAGTCGCGGCCGGCTGCTTCGGCGTCACGGCCGAACAGGTTCTGATAAACGGCATTGACCTTTTCGGCGTTGGTCGCCTGCGAGTATTCCGCACGGTACTCGGCCGACGCGGCAAAGTTGCCCGATATGTTCTGGAGCATGGGATTGGCAGCATTGCCGTCAAGCAGGGAGGTCCAGTGGTCGAAACCGCCACGGTCAGCCGCGCGCGAGAAGTAGGCAACGTAGAGGTCCTGCACTTGCTGCGCCACGCGCGCGGGCGCCGACCAGTTGATGCCTGCCATCATGTCGCTGGTCACCAGGTTGAGCGCGAACGGTGTCGTGGTGGCGCCGACCGAATTGTTGTCGTCGACATAGTTGATGAACTGTTCCGCCGTGTTGCGCCCCGCTTCGGTCAGATACGCGTTGACCTCGGCCGCGGTATCGAGCGATGCGGTAAACGCGACGGCCACATTGACCTTGTTCTGCAACACCGCGGCATCGGCGGCCGACGCGCTGGTGATCATGCTGCTGATGACCGTGCCGATGCCGCCCGGGAGGCTTAGCTGCGCACTCCAGTTATTGAGCTGGGTGGCGCTGGGCGCATGGCCGAACAGGTTGTCGTAGAAGGTGGTGACGATCTGCGTATTCGACTTGCCGCCGAATTCAGCCGCATACTCCGGCATTTGCGAAAAAGTCTGGGCGATGGTCGGCATGGCGCCGGGGTCGGTGGCGAACTTATCGCCCCAGTAATTTCGGCCAGCAACATCTGCCGGCCGGCCGTACATTGCAATATACAACTGCTGAATCTGCTCGAAATTTGTGGCCATAGCGTCCTCCAGTTAATGATCTCATGCTAACGTTAACCGGAAAACAAGCGCGCACTATTCGAAGTATCTGGCCACCTTGTAGACATCCTCATCAGTCAGCGTGCCCGCCGCCGCACGCAGCCGCAGCAGGCCAAGCAGGTAGCCGTAGCGCGCCTGCGCGAGGTCGCGCTGGCTGGCGGCAAGTTGCTGTTCGGCGTTGAGCAAGTCGAGGTTGATCCGCACGCCGCCCTTGATGCTCTGCTCGGTCGCGGTCTTGAGCAAGGTGCCGGAACTGACCGCCTTGACCAGCGCGTCGACCCGCGACACGCTGCTCAGCACCACACTGTGCGCCTTGCGCAGTTCAACCATGACGAGGCTGGCGCGGCGGTCGTAGTCGGCCTTGGCGCGCTCGCGCCCGGCGACTGCCTGGCGCGCCGACGCGCTGACCTGGCCACCGGAATAAATCGGCACGTTCAGCTGGACGCCAATAGCGCGGTTCACCGTTTCCTGGCCGCGCGTGGTCAGCGATTCAGAGTCGTTCTTGCTGTAGCTGGCCACCAGGTCGAGCCGGGGCGCATGGCCTGCGCGCGCGCGGTTTACTTCCTGCTGCGCCACCTCGACCGCAAGCCGGGCGGCTTGCAGGTCCGGGTTGTTTTCGAGCGCAATTTTGCTCCACTCTTCGAACGAGGCCGGCGGTACCGCATCGACACGGAAATCCGCGGACAAAGGCTCGAGCTTGTCGACTGGCATGCCGACCACGCCTTCGAAGGTATTGCGCGCGGCGATGACGGCGTCTTGCCCTTCCAGCACCTGCGCCTCGGCCAGGTCGAGGCGCGCCTGGGTTTCCAGCATGTCAGTCTTGGTGCCCTCGCCTTTTTCAAACAAGCGGGCATTGACCTTCATCTGTTCCATGAAGGCGTCACGCTGGGCGCGCGCCAGTTTCAACTGGTCATCCGCATACAGCACGTCCATATAGGCGCCGGCCACACGCAGCGCGACCTCATCCTTGTTGAACTCGAACCGCGCCGCGCTCTCGCCTGCCTGCGCCACACCCTGGCGGTAGCGCGCGTAAGCGTCCCAGTTGAACAAGGGCTGGCGCAGCTGGATCACGCCGCTGCGCCCGGTAAAGTCGGGATGGGTGAGCACCTCGCGGTTGCCCAGCATCTGGGTCAGGTCGGTCTTGTTGCGGGTATAGCCATAGTTGCCGCTGATATTCGGCAGCAGCGCGGAGCGGCCGATGATCCGGTTCTCCTTGCCCGCTTCGTTCTCGTAGAAATTCATGCGGAAGACCGGATCGTTCTTCAGCGCGGCCGCATACGCTTGCTGCAGGCTCATGCCGCTGGCCGCGCCGGCCAGCAGCGACAGCAGGATGCCTGCGCCCCAGGCGGCACGGCGCACGCGTTTGGTAGTCAGGCGGGTCTTGGAAGGGGCCACGGTCAGTCCTCGCTCATGGTCGATCGGGCCCGATCGATGATCGGCTTGATCAGGTAGTTCATCATGGTGCGCTCGCCAGTCTTGACGAACAGGTCAGCCGGCATGCCCGGCTGGATGTCGAGCTTGTGCTTGGCGATCAGCTTTTCGCCTTCGGGCGTCACGCGCACGCGCACGATGAAGTACGGCACGCCAGTGCGCTCGTCAACTGAACGGTCGGCCGAGACTTGCGTCACTTCGCCGGGGATGTGCGGGGTGGTGTTGGCGTTAAACGCGGAGAACATCAGGTCCACCGGCAGGCCGGGGTGGACTTTGTCCACCAGGTTGACCGCAAGCTGGCCTTCCACCACCAGCGGGTCGCCGGTCGGGACAATATCCATCATCCGGAATCCAGGCTGGACCACGCCGCCGCGCGTGAACACCGCGAGGCCAACGACCACGCCGTCGGCAGGCGCCTTCACGTCCACGTTGGCCAGTTCATAGTTGACGGCGTTCATGCGGCTGCCGAGTGCGCGCGCCTCCGTCTGGACCTCGGACAGCTGGGTGCGAACTTCTTTCTGGAAGTCCTGCACGCGCTGGCTGCGGCGCAGGTTCAGTTCGGCCACCTGGCGCTGCATCCGGCCCACCTGGCCGATATTCTCCGCAATCGATGCATTGATCTGGGCATACGTGCGTTCCAGGTCGAGCAAGCGGTTACGGGCAACATAGCCTTCCTTGGCCAGGTCGCGCATGCCGGCGAGCTGTTCCTTGAGGAAGCCGAGCTGCGCTTTTTCATTCTCGCGCACTTCCTGCATGCCCTGGATCTGCAATTTCAGGCCCGCGACGTTTTCGTCGACCGCGGCCAGTTCGTTCTGCAGCGACATCTGGCGCGAGGAGAACAGTTGCGACTGCAGCGTGCGCACTTCGGCCACGCGCGGATCGACCGCGGCATTGTCGAGTTCTTTCGGGAAGGCCAGCTGTTTCAGGCCGTCGCGCTCGGCCAGCAGGCGCGCTTCGGTCGCGCGCGCGGTCATGTACTGGGCGCGGATCATGCCTGCATTCGCTTCCGCACTGACCGGGTTCATGCGCACCAGGATCTGGCCAGCCTTGACGATGTCGCCGTCGCGCACCAGGATCTCCTGCACAGTTCCGCCGGTCAGGTGCTGCACCGCTTGGCGGTTCGATTCCTTGGTGACGGTGCCGGCCATCGGCACGCCCTTGTCGAGCGGCGCCAGCAGGGCCCACAGCATGAAGCCGCCAAAGCCGAGCAGCACGATGATCCAGCCAAGCCGGCTGTAGCCGCGCGCATCCGTGTTCACCGTGATCGGCGTGACCTCATGCGAGACCACCTCGGTTGCGGCGTTCTTGTTCATCAAAGATTTCATTTATTTTCCTTCTTCCGTCACGGCTGCCGGGCCGTCGGGCGCTGCTTGGGCCCCCTTCTGTTTCGCCGCCAGCTGTGCATTGGCCGCCTGCTGCGCCTGAAGCTGCTTCTGGTTGGCCTCGGCCAGCGCCGCCAGCACCTGGGTGGTCGGGCCGAACATCTGAGCGCCGCCGTCACGCATCAGCAGCAACTTATTGGTGATGCCGATCGCACTGGTACGGTGGGTGATCAGCACAATCGTCTTGCCGCGTTCGCGCAGGTCGCGCACACCCTGGACCAGGGCCGCTTCGCCGGCGTCGTCGAGGTTGGAATTGGGCTCATCGAGCACGATCACCGATGGGTCGCCATACATTGCGCGGGCCAGCCCGAGGCGCTGCTTCTGGCCGCCGGACAGGCCAGCGCCGCCGTCGCCCAGCCTGGTGTCGTAGCCGTTCGGCAGGTGCAGGATCATGTCGTGGACACCGGCGCGCTTGGCCGCCAACACGACTTTCTCGGCATCGATGTCGCCAAAGCGTGCAATGTTTTCGCTGATCGTGCCGCCGAACAATTCGATGTCTTGCGGCAGGTAACCGATATTCGGTCCCAGCTCGCCCTTGTTCCAGTGGTAGATGTCGGCGCCGTCGAGGCGCACCTTGCCGATCATGGCCGGCCAGACACCGACCAGCAATCGGGCAAGTGTCGACTTGCCGGAGCCGCTAGGCCCGATGATGCCGAGCACGTCGCCAGGTGCAATCGCAAAGCTCAGGTTTTTCACCACCGGCACAGTCGAGCCGGGTGGCGCAGCGGTGACCGCTTCGACACTCAGCGCGCCCGCCGGTTTCGGCAGCGGCATGCCCGCTTCGCGCGCCGGATTGGCTTCGAGCAGCGCGGTCAGGCGCTCGTAGGCGCTCCGGGTGGTGCTGAACGATTTCCAGACGCCGATGACTTGCTGGACCGGCTGCAGCGCACGGCCGACCAGGATCGACGAGGCGATCATCATGCCCGCGGAAATCTTGCCTTCGAGGACCAGCAACGCGCCGAAACCGAGTACCAGCGACTGCAGGGAGACCTGCACGAACTTGGTGATCGCGGCGACCGTACCGGCCTTCTGGCTGGCGTCTGCCTGCAGGTGCAGGAACTTGCTGTGCATCTTGAACCAGCGGCCGATCAGGTTGGGCAGCATCCCCATCGACTCGATCACCTCGGCATTGCGCAGGTTGTTGGTGGCCAGGTTGCTGGCGGAGATCGCCATCGTGTTGGCCTCGGCGAGCGGCTTGTGCGACACGCGCTCGTTAATATAGGCAAGCGCGACCAGCACGATGGTCCCGCCCAGCGCGAAGAAGCCAAGCGACGGCTCGAAGAAGAAAATCACGATCAGGTAGATCGGGAACCACGGCGCGTCGAAAAACGCGAACAGCGCATTGCCGGTCAAGAACTGGCGCACGCTGGTCAGGTCCTGCAGTGCCTGGCCGGCATTGCCGCCTGCCTGCTTGAGGTTTTGCTCGAAGGCGGCGGTGTACACGCGCTTATTGAGCTGCATGTCGAATTTCGCTCCCACCCGCACCAGCACGAATGACCGGATCAGCTCGAGTCCTGCCAGCAGCATGTAAGCGCCCAGCATCAAGATCGTGAGCATCAACAGGGTCAGTTCGTTCTGGCTTGCCAGGACGCGGTCGTAGACCTGCAGCATGTAGAGCGATGGCACCAGCATCAGCAGGTTGGTGACCGCACTGAAGGCGCCGACTGTCCAGAACGTGTTCTTGAACGTTAGCAGTACCTGCTCGATTTCGTTTTTAGGCTTTTTTAAATTAATTTTCATGTGCTTGCGTGGCAACTATGAGAACGAGCATGGCTCGGCTATCCGTTCAATGACAGAGAACGATGCTACAGGAGAAAGTGATGCGCAGACATTATCGCTCAAAACCTTCGGAAAATGTGATGCACGTCACAAATTTTGAACTTCCGGTACTTCTGTCGCGTTCCGGCCACGCGCCGGCCGTGTAAACGGAAAAACCCCGCTACCTTGCGGTAGCGGGGTTTTTTGCCTGAAGCACCCCGGCAGGCCGGGGGCTTATGAGGTCAGCTATTAAGCAGCGGTGATGATGCCGTTAGCCAGGGTCAGTTCAGCAACGGTGATGCCGGTCAGGGTGATGACCTGCTCTGCAACTGCTGCGGTGTCCGAACCGTACACTTCGGTTTCCAGGTAGACCTTGACGCTGGTGCCGCTCTGAACCATGAAGGCTTCCAGAACTGCGTTGTTGCCTTTGGTCAGGTCGCCGGTGGTGTTCAGGGTGTACTGGCTGCCGATGAACAGCGAGTCGGTGCCCAGGTCGCCGAAACCAACAACGGTGCTGGTAGCTACGTCGCCGGCCAGGTAGATGTCCGAACCTGCGGTTGCAGCAACGAATGCGGTCAGGTCAACTGGCAGTTGCAGCTTGGCTTCGGTGAACTCAGCTTTAGCGTCAACGATTGCGTCGTCCAGTGCTTTCAGTTGTGCAGCAACTGCGGTCGCTTCTGCCAGGTCAGCAATTGCTTCGTCCAGAGCTTCAACTGCGTCAGCAGCGTCAGCCACCAGATCAGCGGTATCGACAACAGCCTGTGCCTTCAGATCGGCGTCAGCAGCCTGGAAATCGCTTACCTTGGTCAGGAAGCCAGCCAGGTTAGCTTCTGCGGTGTCAGCTTCAGCGTCCAGGGCCACGTCGGCCGGGGTAGCATCCGACAGAGCGCGCTTGGCTTCTGCGATAGCGGTCAGAGCATTGATTTCGGTGATGATTTCCACGCCGGTTGGCTTAGCAGCCGACACTGGAACAACCACGGTCATCGCTGCGCCAACTGCTGCCAGCGCGGTGGTGCCTGCGCCTGCGGTGAGGTCGATCACGTCAACGATCAGGGTGGTTTCGAAGACAGCTTGCTCGGCGCCAGCAACTTCCAGGTCAGCGCTTTGCTTAGCAACGATAGCGGCCAGCAGGGCGGTAACGCCTGGGTTGGTGGTTTCGGTGATGTCGTCAGCCAGGACCAGTACGCCGTCTTCGTCCAGAACGATAACGCCAGCGACTTCGCCGTCAGCGGTGATGGTCACGTCGGTCGAGGTCTTGACTTCGTACGATGCCAGGGCAGCTGCCAGGTTGGCTTCTGCTTCGACCTGAGCTTCAACCATTGCTTCCAGGTTGGTTTCAGCAGCGGTCATGTTAGCGATCGCGGTGGTCAGGCCCTTGACTGCAGCAGCAGCGGTAACGGCTGCGTCGTAGTCTTCCTGAGCACCTGCCAGGACTTCAGCGCGCTCTTCGATTTCGTCCGACAGCATTGCAGCAGCGATTGCTGGGGTAGCATCAACGTAGACTTCGTCAGCGACGGTATCAGCGTCGTCGATCAGAACGTCCAGTGCGAGTTCTGCGTCGGTCACAGCGGTTGCAACGCCGGCTGCATCCAGTTCGATTTCTTCCAGGAATTCAGCGCGTGCGGTGTTTGCAGCGTCCAGAGCAGCCAGGCCACCGGCCAGGGTGAATGGTACCGATGCGTCGATCACTGCAGCAACCGATGCTGCCAGGGTTGCTGGAACCAGTGCTGCGGTCAGCTGAGCTGCGGTCTTGATGCCAGCAACGATTGCTTTAGCTGCGTCGTTAGCGAATTCGCCAGCGTAGCCAGCTTGTTCTGCTGGGGTGTCCAGAGCAGCGGTGAATGCCGAAGCGTAGGTAACTTTGCTGTCGAAAGCAACTTTGTCGGTGCCTTGTGCGCCAGCTGCGATGGTGGTTACTGCGGTGTCGATGGTGACTGCACCGTTAGCAACAGCGTTTGCCCAGAATGCCAGGCCGGTTGGCTCTGCCGAACGGCCGAACAGGTTGATGTAGATCTGGTTGATGATGTCGGCGGTCGACATGCCAGCGTATTCTGCCTGGTACTCTGCCGAAGCGGCGAAGGCTGCAGCAACAGCGGTGGTGCTGCCGTTAGCGGCTTCAACAACGCCTTCCCAGAACGCCAGGCCGCCTGGATCTGCAGGACGGTTGAAGTAAGCGACGTACAGCTTCTGGATTTCGGTGTGATAAGTAGTTGCCATTTAGTGCTCCTGAGTAGATCAAACGATCGATAAGTTTAATATTGCAGCTACACGGATGTGACCTGCAGCCCAACGTCCCGAATCATGACAGAAGCCATTGGCATCATAATGTGACAGCCATCACAAAGAACAACAACTTCAATCAAATTTTTCTGTAAAACAACTAAAAACATTGGGCGCTTATTATCAGAGAAGATTTCCCAGAATGCAAGACTTTGCCCCTTCCCCAGAGTGAAAACCCGTGTGCCTGGCATGCAATCAAGCGCGCGATCCTGCTTCAGCATGGGTTTCCAGCAGCTGCGCTACATTTGGTGACTTACAAACTGAAACAAATTAGTTTCGGCTTCTCCATCGTATTTCGCGTGAAAACCACAAAAAAAATCCCCGGACATGCCGGGGATCATTCTATAAGCGCCGAAAACGCCTATTTTCGCCAATACGTCACGCCATTTACCGTGCGCACATTATCAAGGCGGGCATCGAATATATAGGCGGCAGCGCCCCCCTCGACTTCGTTGCTGAGCAGGCCCTGGATATTCATCACGCCAAGTTGCGACTGGGCCAGGTCGCCATGCATGCGGCCGTCCGTGCCGATCGAGCCCGCGCCGACCAGGCTGAACTTCTCAAGGCGATTGTGCACATCGACCGAGGTCTTGAAACTGCGCGTGCCAAAATCCACATTCAGCTTGCCGTTGGTGACCATGGCCGACGACACCGTGCGCTTGCTCCCGACATCACTATATATAAACGCCTCGCTGTCGTGCAGCGCGAACCCGATGCTGCCCTTTTCCGGCGCCACATAGTCTTTTCCGGGGGTGCGGAACAACGCATAGTTGCCATTCACAGCCAGCAGTTCGGACTTGGCCTGCTCGGTTGCCAGGTTGATTTTCGCCGTCTGGGCCATCAGGCGCTGCCAGCGTCCCCAGACGATCGAGCGCTCAGGCAAGCTGGGCGCGACGACAGGGGGAGGCGCAGGAATATCAATCACGCCCGTGTCGGGCATTACTGGCGGCACGGTCGGCACGACAGGAGGCTGCTGGTTGCTGGCCTGGCGCAGCGATTCACTCTTTTGCGGATCGAGGTTCTGGCTCACGCCGACCACCGAGTTGCTGCTCTTGCCACCGGTCTGGCTGACCGGTTCGTCCGGATGCGGGGCAGCGGACGGATCGGTCGACAGGGTGCCTTCCACCAGCACGGGGGCGGCCTTGCCACGTTTGACTACCAACAATTGTCCTTGCTGGGTCGCTGACAACTCGCGGCTGGTGCTGCCTTCGCACGGCCCGATGCCATCCGGGCGGCAACCGCCGGCGAAACCGCTCACGACCACGCCGCCGGAGATGACGGCGACGCGCGAGGTATCCTGGTCGGTAAATACGGTGAAATCGGTGCCGCGCACGCCAATGGCCGCGACCGGGGTGTTAAAGCGGAAATTCTGGCGGGCCAGCTTGACGGCGTTGCCCGAACGGCTGCGCGCTACCCCGCTCAACAGGTCGAGCTTGATCCGGGTATTGGCCGGGTTGTTCGCGTCGACGTGATAGGAAACGATACGGGCGCGGGTGTTGGGGCGGAGGATGAACAGCCCGCTGTCGATGGTCTTGACATAGATAAACCCGTCGGGCCCTGTCGTCAGCATCTGGCCCTCCTGCACAGCCTGGCCTTCTGCTACCGGGCTGTCGGCGATGCTCGCCTTACCGGCAACAAAGATGACCTTCCCCGCCTCGGCGGCAAACGCCAGGTTACTGCACAGCACGAGTGCTGCCAAGACAGATAGATTTCGCAACATGGTTTTCCCCTTTTCCCCCGATTATCCCGTCATGCGACCAGGATAGACGTGACCGCCATCACATTTTATCGCAAACCAACCCTAATATTGCCGAGTTACATTTTGTAGCAAACCGTGTTGCACCACCGCCGACGCGATATACTTCATGTTTATTTCCAACAAGTGCTCTGCACTTCTCCGGCTGGCGTGCCTGTCTCCTTCCTCCGCTCCGTGGCGTCGCGCCGATTGTTCCATTTGCCGCCGGAGCTGATCCGCGCCGCGATCGCCGCTGCCGCCATCTTGCTGACCGTGTGGTCGCAGTGGGGCCCTGCCCCGGCGGTGTCGTTTTTCGGCAACGAATGGCTGCGCGACGTTTTCCTCAAGGTCCAGAAAAGCGATGCCCCGGAGCCGCGCATCCTGGTCGTGGACATCGATGAAACCAGTACTGCCAGGCTGGGGCCGTGGCCATGGCCGCGCGAGCGCATCGCCGAGCTGGTCGAAACATTGCTCACCGAGTACGGTGCGCGCGGCGTGGCGCTCGACATCCTGATGCCGGAGGCGGCCGACGCCAATGGCGACACCCGCCTGGCCTTGCTTGCGCAACACGGACCGGTGGTGCTGGCCCAGGCCTTCGACTTCCAGCCGAACCGCCCCGAGCCGCTGCGTCTTGGCGTCCTTGCCGGCGCAACAGCGGGCGCCGCGGCGCAGGCCGCCGTACCGGCGACCGGCTATATCGCCAACCACGCCGGCCTGGCGCGCGCGCCCAAGGTAGGCAATATCGGCTTTATCCCCGACCCCGACGGCGTCCTGCGCCGGGTGCCGCTGCAAACCCGTTTCGAAGGCCGCGTCTATCCCGCGCTGTCGCTCGCCCTGCTCAACTGCTGCAGCGGCGGCGCGCCGCTTGCACTCCCATCCACGGACATGATGCGAGTGTCGTTTACCCGCGACTGGCCAGCCTATACGGTCGTCACGGCGGCCGAAATCCTGCGCCAGGAAGTCGATCCGGGCAGCCTGTCGGGCCGCTTGGTGCTGATCGGTTCGTCCTCGCTGGGCCAGGGTGACCGCGTCGCCACGCCGCTCGGCAGCATCCGGCCGGGCCTGGGCGTGCAGGCGGCCATGCTGACGACCCTGCTCGACCTGCAGCAAGGCGTGGCGCCCGCGCCGTGGCCCGGCGCCGTGCTGGCACTGCTGTTTTCGCTCGCGTCCGCGCTGCTCGCCACATACGCATTCCCGCGCCTGTCGGCGGTGTTTAGCGTGGGCCTGCTGGGGGCCATGTCGGCCTGCTGGCTGGCGGTAGCCTATTTCGCCAGCCGCCACGATCCTGATTTTTCCACCACCGGGCCGCTGGCAAGCAACCTGTTCCTGCTGGCTTTTGCCGTACCGTATCAATGGCAGCTGACACAGCGCCGCTCGCGCCACCTGCTCGACACCTTGCGCCAGTACGTCGCCCCCGCGGTGGTGCAGGAGCTGCTTCGCAGCGACCTCGACGATCCCTTGCAGCCGCGCCAGCTTGACGTCACCACCCTGATTGCCGACATGGAGGGCTACACATCCCATGTCGAGTCGCTGCCGGTGGAAGATGCCGCGCGCCTGACCCGCGACTTCCTCGACTGCCTGACCGGCCCGGTCATCGAGGCCAACGGCACGCTCGACAAATACACCGGCGACGGCCTGGTCGCATTCTGGGGGGCGCCGTTGCCGATGGAACGCCATGCCGACCTCGCGCTCGACGCCGCGCGCGAGATTGTCCGCCGGGTTGGCGTGCTCAGCGACGCGCGCGTCCTGGCCGGGCATGCGCCGCTGCGGGTACGCATCGGTATCGAAAGCGGGCTGGCCATGGCGGGAGACTTTGGCACCTCGTTCCGCAGCATTTATACTGCCGTCGGCGACAGCGTGAATACCGCGTCGCGGCTGGAGCAGGCCGCGCGCGATTATCCGCATGAAGTCATCATCGGCCCGGGCGCAGTGGAACGCGCGAGCCGCCACCGTTTCATCCTGCTGGGCGAACGCCTGTTGCGCGGCAAGGAAAACCCGACAACACTCTTTACGTTCGACCCAAGCATGGATCCAGTAACACACGCTGTGAAAATGCCGCCAACCGGACAGCCGGCATGACCCGCGCCTACCTGAGGCCATTGGCCCTGGCGCTGGCCGTGCTCGCCGCGTCGCCTGCCGGCGCGCAGCAGGCGCCGCCTCCCGAGTCGGAGGTGCAGAGCCTGTATGAAAGCGCCCTCCAGTCGATTGCGGAAGGGCGCAAGAACGATGCCTCGGCAACGCTGATGCGCGTGATTGAAAAGGAGCCGCTGCATGCGGGCGCCTACCTCGAAGTGGCCCTGATCCAGTGCAGCCTGGGCCGCACCGACGAGGCCGAACGCCTGTTCGCCATCGTGGAAACGCGGTTTAACCCGCCGCCCGGGATCCTGGCGCTGATCGCCGAGGCGCGCGAAACCGGCTGCGACAAATGGCAGGGCCTGAGCAGCTCGTCCGTCAGCTTCGGGCGCGGCTATGACCGCAACGTCAACCAGGGCGCGAACAACCCCATTTTTGTCAATGTCGACACGCTCGACCGCCTGCTGCCCGAGTTCCTGCCCAAGAGCGACCAGTACTCGGTCGTCACGGCGGACCATATGCGCGAGCTGGCGCCTGGCGGCACGATCGGTTTCGCCCAGTTCCAGGGCCGCCGCAACGACAAGCTGAGCGAATACGACAGCGCCACCCTGTACCTGGGTGCGGAAGTGCCGTACCGGCTGGGCGACTGGACCGTCCGCGCAACTGGCCTGGTTGGCCTGGTGGGGCTGGGCGGCCAGTTCTACCAGCGCCAGCTGCAGGGGCAGGCCCGTGTCACGCCCCCGCTGCCGCTGCCCGCCGGCATGCAGTTCCACCTGCTGGCAAGCGTGACCAATACCGCCTACCTGACGCTGGCTAACTTCAACGCCGACACCTACGAGCTGCGCGGCCAGTTCAACTACCGCAAGGATGACTGGTATGCGAACGCCACCCTGGGCGTCCAGACCGACCGTGCGCGCGACATGCGTCCCGGCGGCGACCGCGCCGGCTATGCCATCAACCTGCTGGCGCGGCGCAAGCTGGGCGACGCCTTGATCGGCGAGATCGGGGCATCGCGCCAGCGCTGGAACGGCAGCGAGATGTACCTGCCCGGCCTGATCGACATCGTGCGCGACCAGCGTACCGACGTGCTGCGCGCCGCCTGGACCTATCAGTTGACCAAGGCCCAGTCGGTGCAACTGGAAGCGCGCGCCATTCGCAACAAGGAAACCATCAGCTTTTTCGCCTATGACAACCGCCAGGTGCAGTTGAGCTGGCAGCTTCAGATGCCGTGAGTCACTTGCTAAACGGTATCAAGTGCTGCCAAGAATCGGGCGGGACGGTATGATGGCGCCATTCCAGATGCATCTCACCCTTACTTGTTGATCAATTAACCATGTCGCGCGGACAGCCAGAAAAAGACGGGAATGACGGCGCCAACGCGGGCGCGGAAGAGCTGCGCGTGGCGCAACTCCACCTGCGCAAGATTCCCCTGCTTGCCGAACTGACGGACGAGGAGATCGCCCGCGTCAAACCGGAACTGCGCATCCGCCGCTATGCAAAACGCGAGGTGGTGCTGCACAAGGGCGGCAGCGGCGACGGCTTGCTGTTCCTGCTGTCCGGCCAGCTGCAGGTGGTCGACATTACCGAGGACGGCCGCGCGATCGGCTTGCGCATGCTGGCGCCGGGCGACTTTTTCGGCGAGATTGCGCTGATCAACAACTCGACCCGGTCGGCATCGGTGGTGGCGATGACCGAGGTGCTGGTGGCTTTCCTGCCGGCGCCCACGGCGCTGCACCTGTTCTCGCACTCGCCGCCAGTGGCCAACCAGATGCTGCGCCACCTGGCGCAGAAGATCCAGCGCGATTCCGAGTTCCGCGCCCTGCTCTCCATTAATAACACCGCCAAGCGCATCTACACCTACCTGGTGCTGATGCAGCGTACCCAGAGCGGCAGCGCCGGTATCCAGACCGTGGTCGAAAACCTGCCGACCCACCAGGACATCGCCAACATGATCAACACCAGCCGCGAAACAGTCACCCGCGCATTGTTGACCCTTGTGCAACAGGGCATCGTGCAGAAGGATGCGCACCGGCTCATCATCGTCAAGCCTGAAGCGTTGCAAAAACTGGTGCAGGCCTGAAAAGAGCCGTAATTTGTCAGCAGTTGTCGCTCCGCGCTACTTACAACTGTAACAATTGTCGTCTTGTCCTGTAGAGTATAATTTTGCGCTCACAGACCATCCGACCGCTATGACGACAATCTACCCTCTTGCACGCAGGTTGGCGCTCCGGGCCAGCCCATGATTTCCAGCCACACTTTCCGCGGCCTGTGGGCCTATCGCGGGTTTGTGCTTGGCAGCGTAAAGCGGGAATTCGAATCGAAATACAGTAACGCCATCCTTGGCGCTGCCTGGTCATTGCTCAGTCCACTGGCGATGATCGCGGTGTACACGGTCATCTTTGCCGAGGTCATGCGCAGCAAGCTGCCCGGCAGCGACAATACCTTCGCCTACAGCATCTACCTGTGCGCCGGCATCCTGACCTGGGGCCTGTTTGCCGAGATCATCGCGCGCTCGCAGACCATGTTCATCGAGCAGGCCAACCTGATCAAGAAGATCAGCTTCCCGCGCATCAGCCTGCCGCTGATCGTGGTGCTCAACGCGCTGCTCAACTTCGGCATCATCTTCGCCCTGTTTACCGCCTTCCTCGCCATCAGCGGCAACTTCCCGGGCATGGCCTTCGTCGCCATCGTGCCGGTGCTGGCGCTGCAGGTGCTGTTCGCCATCGGGCTGGGCATGATTATCGGCGTGCTGAATGTATTCTTCCGCGATGTCGGGCAGTTTTTCAGCATCTTCATCCAGTTCTGGTTCTGGTTCACGCCCATCGTCTATCCGGCCTCGATCCTGCCTGAAACGATCCGTGGCCTGCTGGTATGGAACCCGATGGCGTCCATCATCGGCGCCTACCAGACCATCCTGGTCAATGGCCGCGCACCCGACTGGAACAGCCTGGTCTTGCCGCTGGTGCTTGCCGTCCTGATGTGCGTGTTCGCGCTGCGCCTGTTCCGCAAGCGCTCGGGCGAAATGGTGGACGAACTCTGATGGGCAGCATTCACGTCGCCGGGCTGGGCAAGGCCTATAAACAATATCCGACGCGCTGGTCGCGCCTGGCCGAATGGATGCTGCCGTTCCGCGGTCCGCGCCATAAGCTCAAATGGGTGCTGCAGGACATCAACTTCGCGATCGCCGCCGGCGAAGCGATCGGCATCATCGGCATCAACGGCGCCGGCAAGAGCACCTTGCTCAAGCTGATCACCGGCACCACCCAGGCCAGCGCAGGCGCGATCCGCACCAGCGGGCGCATTGCCGCCCTGCTGGAACTGGGCATGGGCTTCCACCCTGACGTGACTGGCCGCAACAACATCGTGATGGCGGGCCAGCTGATGGGCCTGACGATGGACGAGATCGCCGCACTGATGCCCGAAATTATCGCGTTCGCCGAGATCGGCGAGCACATCGACGCGCCGGTGCGGGTTTATTCCAGCGGTATGCAGATGCGGCTGGCGTTCAGCGTCGCAACCTGCGTGCGCCCCGATATCCTGATCGTCGACGAGGCGCTGGCGGTCGGCGACGTGTTCTTCCAGCAGAAATGCTTCGAGCGCATCCGCCAGTTCACCGAAGCCGGCACCACCCTGCTGTTCGTCTCGCACAGCACCGGGACGGTGCTGAAAACCTGCACGCGCTGCCTGTTCATTGAAAATGGCGCACTGGCCTTCGACGGCGCGCCCAAGGAGGCGATCGACTTGTACCAGGCTGCGCTGCTCGGGCGCCAGGACCGCGCCGGCCACGCCTTCCAGGTGACGGCGCCCGGCGTTGCCGCCCACATGGAAGCGGCGCGTGAACGCCATGCGTTCCTGGTCAGGGACGCGGTTCCGCTCGACGGCAAGGCCGGCAGCATCCGCACCGGCCGCGCCGAATGCGTCGGCGCGCGCTTCGTTGACGCGGGCGGCGCCGATCAGCTGACCCTGGTGGCCGACAGCCCGGCCACCCTGGAGCTGGAATTCCGCATCGACGAGGAACTGGACGATCCCCACGCCGGGTTCAAGATCCGCGACCGCTTCGGCGTGGTACTGTTTGAAACGAACACCTATTGCATGCGCGCCCACCTGGGCGCAGCCGCTGCCGGCAGCATCCTGGCGGTGCGCTTTGCGTTTGCGCTCAGCCTGCGCCCTGACGAGTACACCATTACCGTCGGCCTGGCCAATGGCGGCTACGGCGACGGCCAGTTCCGCGAGGTCATCTGCTACCTGCACGAAGTGACCGCGCTGGCCGTACTGCCCAACCCCGCCGCCATCACCTGGGCCGGCGCGGTGAACCTCAGCCCGCAACTGAGCTTTGAAAAATACTGAGGCGATTGACCACTATGAACCAAACACCGACACAGCGTGATCCGGTCGTGCTGGCGCAAGCGCAGCACATCGTGCGCGGCCTGTACCGCGGCCTGCTGGCGCGCGACCCCGAACCGGCTGGCCTCGACTACTGGAGCGGCGTGATCCTCGCCGGCGGCGACGCCGGGGCGGTGCTCAACGCGCTGACCCAGAGCGATGAATTCAAGGCGCTCAGCGCCCCCCTTGCACGGCGCGATGCGGTGCGCGCGGCACTGGCGGCCCATGCCGCCGAGGTGCTGCACGCGCGCCCGCTGGCCATCGTCGACGTCGGCGCGCAGGAGCTCGAAGGCGAGCAGCACGTGTACGCCGCGCTCGACGCGCACGGCCTGCCGAACCGCATCATCGGTTTCGAGCCGCTGGCCGACAAGCGCGACGAGAGCCAGCGGCGCAATCCGCGCATCACGCTGTACCCGACCTTTATCGGCGACGGCGGCACGCATACCTTCCACATCAATAACTTCGACGCCACCTCGTCGCTGCTGCCGCTGAACCGCGCGCTCACGGCCGACCTGGTCGACCTGAGCAACCTGGCCACCGTCAGCACCGAACAGGTAGCCACCAGCACGCTCGATGCGGTGCTGGCCGATACCCCTTATGTCGACTTCCTCAAGCTCGACATCCAGGGCTTCGAGCTGCCGGCGCTGCGCCACGCAGGCGCCCTGCTGTCGCGCACCAACGTGGTTCACTGCGAAGTATCGTTCGCCGAAATCTACCAGGGACAGGCGCTGTTCTCCGAGGTCGAGACGCTGCTGCGCCAGCACGGCTTCTACTTTGTCGACTTCAGCTCCGCCACGCACTATCCTTACCACTGCGCCTCGGGCAGCACCTCGCGCGACCGGCTCGGCTGGGGCGACGCTGTGTTCTTCAAGCGCCCGGAGCTGGTGGCCGACGAACACGGCCTGCTGGCCCAGGTCCTGATCGCGCAGTTCGTCTACGACAAGCCCTCGCTGGCCGAATTCCTCGCCGCCCGCACCAGTGCAGCGACGATTTTCGGAGGTACGCAATGAGTTTCATCAGCTACGCCCAGAACCTGGAAGACGTGCTGCTGTGGCGCGCGCTCGGCCACATCAAGCACGGCTTTTACATCGACGTCGGCGCCAACGACCCGGTCGACCACTCGGTCACCAAGGCGTTCTACGACGCCGGCTGGAGCGGCATCAACATCGAGCCGCTGCCGGCCTTCCACCAGCAGTTCGAACAGCAGCGCCCGCGCGACATCAACCTGGCCATCGCCGCCGGCGCCAGCGACGGCAGCCTGACCTTGTTCGACGTCCCCTCGGTGAACGGCTGGGCCTCGCCCGACCGCGCCGTAGCCGATGCGCACCGCGCCGGCGGCTTCGAGGTGGCGGAACTGACGGTGCCGGTCCGCACGCTGGCCGGCGTCTGCGCCAACTACGTCAAGGGCGACATCCACTTCCTGAAGGTCGACGTCGAAGGTTTCGAGGGCGAGGTATTGCGCGGCATGGACTTCGAACGCTGGCGCCCGTGGGTGCTGGTGATCGAGGCAACCATGCCGAACAGCCGCGTCACCAACCACGAAACCTGGGAAGCGCTGGTCACCAGCCGGCGCTATCGCTACGCCCATTTCGATGGCTTGAACCGCTACTACGTGGCGGAAGAACACGCCGAACTGGCGCAGGTGCTGTCGATCCAGCCGAACGTGTTCGACGACTACATCACCCGCCACCTCGACGAGGCCTGGCGCGCCACTGCGCGCGCCGAATCGGCCATCGTGCTGGCCGAGGACCGGGTCGCGCGGGCTGACGCCAACCGCTGGGAAGCCGAGAAACGCGGCGACCGCGAGTACCAGCGCGCCCAGGACGCCCTGGCCCACAGCGCCGCCTTACAGCAGCACATCGAGCACGTGGCCGCCGAACACGCGCGCGCCGAAGCGTGGGGCCGCGACCTTGAACAGCGCCTGCTGGCGACGCTGGCCAGCACCTCGTGGCGCGTCACCCGGCCGCTGCGCATGGCCGGCACGCTGGTGCACCGCATGCGCGCGGTGCCGTACAAGGCGCGCGCCGCTGCGCTGGCGCGCCGCATCCTCACCCGCCTGACCCGCAACGAGCGTGTCCGCCGCCTGTTCATCCCCCTGCTGCTGCGCTTCCCGGAGCAGGCCACCAAGGTATCGCGCACGCTCAATGCCATCAAGCAGGGCCCGGGCCACGCGCCCACCTTGCCGGCGTCGGCCCGGAAAGTCCTGGCCGACCTGCAGCGCGCCCGCCGTAACCCAGAAGTGAAATAAGCCATGCGTCTCGTTTTTGACCTCCAATGCTGCCAGGCCGGCATCGCGCCAGCGTCGCTCGCGCGCGTCCAGGACCTGGTGCGCCAGTGCGCCCCGCACGAAGCGTGGATCGCGCTGTCGAGCCTCCACCCATCCTCGATCGAATCGCTGCGCCTGGCTTTTGCCGGCCTGCTGCCGCCCGAGCGCATCCGCGTGTACGAACTGCCGCCTGCGCAAACCGGCGGCGCCGAACTGATTCGCGAAAACTTCTTTGCCGCGCTGGGCGCCGACGTGGTCTACACCCCGCGCGACGAAGACCCGGCCAATGAACTGCAGCGCCTGGTCGACGCCGCCGCCGCGCAGCCGAAGGCGCAGGCCAAGGGCCAGAAGCTGGCCTACATTTCGCCGCTGCCGCCGGCCAAATCGGGCATCGCCGACTACAGCGCGGAACTGATCGTCGAACTGGCGCGCTTCTACGACATCACCCTGGTGACCGACCAACCGGTGGTGGACGACGCGCGCCTGAACGGCAAATTCCAGATGCGCGACGTGGCCTGGTTCGAACAGAATGCGGGCGGCTTCGAGCGCGTGCTCTACCACTTCGGCAACTCGCACGCGCACCAGCACATGTTTGAGCTGATCCGCCGCCACCCGGGCATCGTGGTGCTGCATGACTTCTTTTTCTCCGGAATCCTCGACAACCTGGACCGCGAAGGCTACCTGCCGCAGGCCTACACCCAGGCGCTGTATGAATCGCACGGCTACACCGGCCTGCTGGAGCACCGCGCGATCGGCCGCAATCCGTCGATCTGGAAGCATCCGGTCAATAAAGGCGTGCTCGATAACGCCGCCGGCGTCATCGTCCACTCGGACTTCTCGCGCCAGCTCGCCGAGCAGTGGTACGGAGCCGGCGCCGCCGAAGGCTGGCGCACCATTCCCCTGCTGCGCGGCAAGCCGGAAGGCATCCACGCCGACGACGCCCGCAGCGCGGCGCGCGCGCGCCTCGGCATCGGCGCCGACGAGTTCATCGTCTGCACCTTCGGCATGCTGGGCCGCACCAAGAAAAACGAGGAGCTGCTGGACGCTTACCTGAGCTCCGCGCTGGTTTCCGATCCGCGCTGCCGCCTGCTGTTCGTCGGCGAAAACGACGCCGGCCCATATGGCGAAGCGCTGGCGAAAAAGATCGCTGGCAGCGTGGCGTCGGACCGCATCCGCATCACCGGCTTTGTCAGCGCGAACGAATACGCAGACTACCTGGCTGCCTGCGACATCGCGGTGCAGCTGCGCGGCGCCACCCGCGGCGAAACCTCGGCCGCGGTGCTCGACTGCCTGCTGTACGGCGCCCCGACCATCGTCAACGCGCACGGTTCGACCGCATCGATCAGCGATGCGCTGCTGCTCAAGATCCCGGACGAATTCGCCCGCGACGAGCTGGCCGGCGCGCTGGCGCTGCTGCACCAGGACGCTACCCTGCGCAAGACCTATTCGACGCGCGCGCTGGCGCACATGCGCGAGCACCACGCGCCGGCCAAGGTGGGCGCCCAGTTTGCCGACGCCATCGAACACTTTGCCGCGCACAGCCGGCATGGCCACTACCGCAGGCTGGTCGATACGCTCGCCAACATGCCGGGCCATGAACCGACCGAGGCCGGCCTGACCCAGATGGCAAAGGCGATCGCATTCAACCAGCCCCCGACCGCGCCGCGCCAGCTGCTGGTGGACGTATCGGCAGTGGTCCAGACCGACATCAAGACCGGCATCCAGCGCGTCGTGCGCAGCATCTTGCTGGCGCTGATCGCCGACCCGCCGCCTGGCTACCGCATCGAGCCGGTGTTTTCGCATGGCGGCAACCGCAGCTACCAGTACGCGCGACAGTTCACGCTTGCCATGGTCGGCGAAACGGGCGAAGGCGCGCTGGCGCTGGAAGACGCGCCGATCGAAGTGCGTCCGGGCGACATCTTCCTCGGCCTCGACCTGTTCACCACCGGCACCTCGCAAAACGCGCCGCTGCTGCAGTCGATGCGCGACCATGGGGTGCAGGTCTACTTCGTCGTATACGACCTGCTGCCGGTGCTGCGCCCGGACGTGTTCCCGTATGGGACCGAGCAGTACTTCGGCGAGTTCCTGCGTACCGTGACCCGGGTATCGGACGGCCTGCTGTGCATCTCGCGCGCGGTGGCGGACGAACTGATTGACTGGATCGCACGCCAGCCGGCCAAACGTCCGGGCCCGCTGAACATCGGCTACTTCCACCTGGGCGCAGACATCGACGCCAGCGCGCCGAGCTTCGGCCTGCCGGACGACGCCGGGCAGATCCTGGAAGCGGTGCGTTCGCGCCCGAGCTTCCTGATGGTCGGCACCGTGGAGCCGCGCAAGGGCCACGCGCAGGCGCTGGCGGCGTTCGAGCTGCTGTGGAAGCAGGGATCGCAGATCAACCTGGTCATCGTGGGCAAACAAGGCTGGATGGTCGACAAGCTGGTCGAGCGGATTGCCAAAAGCCCGGAGAGCGGACGCCGCCTGTTCTGGCTTCCGGGCGCCTCCGACGAGATGCTGCTCAAGCTGTACGCCAGTTCGGCCGCCCTGCTGGCGCCGTCCGAGGGCGAAGGCTTCGGCCTGCCGCTGATCGAAGCGGCCCAGCACAACATCCCGATCATCGCGCGCAGCCTGCCGGTGTTCCGCGAGGTGGCCGGCGACCATGCCTGGTACTTCGAGGGACTGGCGCCGCACGATTTGTCCGATTCGGTCGCCAAATGGCTGGTGCTGAACGCCGAGGGCAAGGCGCCCCAGTCGACCGGCATGACCTGGCTGACCTGGAGCGACAGCGCCGGCCAGGTGTTAAATGCGGTGGAAAAGCAGCAGTGGTACAAGGTGGTGCCGGGCGCCTGACGCCGTTCCCGCGCAGGCGGGAATCCAATTTCCTGGCGATACACCTGCGCTATGGGTTCCCGCCTCCGCGGGAACGACGGGTACGCGCCGATATTTGCGTGAAACGCGTGACCGTTGCCCCGCACTACGCTACCATGCTGCTTGCCAATCTTTTAACCTAGATTCATTTTCATGTATCCGAACGATTCCATCGCCGTCGTCATTCCGTCCTATCGGGTTACCCGCCATATCCTTGGCGTGATCGGCGCGATTGGTCCGGAAGTCACGCACATCTACGTGGTCGACGACTGCTGCCCGGACAAGTCGGGCGCCTTCGTGCGCGAAAATTGCGCCGACCCGCGCGTGGTGGTGCTGGAACATGAGAAGAACCAGGGTGTCGGCGGCGCGGTGATGACCGGCTACCAGGCCGCCATCGCGGCCGGCGCGGCGGTGATCGTCAAGGTCGACGGCGACGGCCAGATGGACCCGCGCCTGATCCCGAATTTCATCGTGCCGATCCTGGCCGGCGAAGCCGACTACTCCAAGGGCAACCGCTTCTACGACCTGGAACAGCTGCGCACCATGCCGCCGCTGCGCCTGTTCGGCAATGCGGTGCTGTCCCTGATGAGCAAGGTGTCATCGGGCTACTGGGACATTTTCGATCCGACCAACGGCTTCACGGCGATCCATGCCGACGCCGCGCGCCACCTGCCGTTCGAGAAAATCAGCCGGCGCTACTTCTTCGAGACCGACATGCTGTTCCGCCTGAACACCCTGCACGCGGTGGTGGTGGACGTGCCGATGGACGCTGTGTACGGCGATGAAGTGAGTAACCTGAAGATCTCGCGCATCGTCACCGAATTCGTGGCCAAGCACTTCCGCAATTTCTTCAAGCGGGTGTTCTACAACTACTACCTGCGCAACATGTCGCTGGCCTCCATCGAGCTGCCGCTGGGCGGCGCCATGCTGGCATTCGGCACCGTGTATGGCCTCAACGCCTGGCTGCATTCGGCGCGCTTGGGCACGACCACCCCGGCAGGCACCGTCATGGCGGCCGCGCTGCCGGTGCTGATGGGCGTGCAGCTGATACTCGCCTTCCTCGCCTACGACATCGCCTCGGTGCCGCGCCGGCCGATCCACAAGACCATCTGGTCGCGCACCAAGCA
Organism: Massilia agrisoli; assembly: GCF_020831365.1. Classification (GTDB taxonomy): domain Bacteria; phylum Pseudomonadota; class Gammaproteobacteria; order Burkholderiales; family Burkholderiaceae_D; genus Telluria_A; species Telluria_A agrisoli. The sequence goes on along the minus strand of NZ_JAJHPV010000022.1, from coordinate 56,903 downwards.
TGCGTGAACTGCTGTCGCGCCAGCGCCAGTTCCTGCTGTACCTGGCCGGCGGCGTGGCGAGCGCGCTGATCGATGTCGGCCTGATGCAGTTCCTGATCCACAGCGGCGTCGATTACGTCACCGCGACCTCGGTCGGCTTCATCGCAGGACTGGTTTTCAATTACGGCTACCATGCCACCGTCACCTTCACGGCACCGCCGTCGGGACGCAGCATGGGCCGCTACCTCGCGGTGGTGGCGATGAACTACCTGTTCACGCTGGCCTGCGTGGCCTTGTCGGTGCACCTGCTTGGGCTGGCGGTCGTCGGCAAGCTGCTGTCGCTGCCGCTGGTGGCCATCAACGGCTTCATTCTCGGCAAACACTGGATATTCAAATAACGTGGACCAGGACAATCTCGAACGCGAAGCCGCGCCGCCCCTGGTGGTCGACCTTGACGGCACGCTGATTCATTCCGACCTGCTGTGGGAAGCGCTGCTGCTGTTCATCCGCACCCGCTTCCTTGAGCTGTGGCGCCTGCCGTTCTGGCTATTGTCCGGCAAGGCGGGCTTCAAGCAGAAGCTGGCGCACGCCGTCATCCTTGACCCGGCCGCCCTGCCCTACGACCAGACCTTGCTGGCCATGCTGGCGGCCGAGCGCAGCCAGGGCCGCATCCTGGTGCTGGCCACCGGGTCCGAACGCCGCTTCGCCGACAGCATCGCCGCGCACCTCGGGCTGTTCGACCACGTCCACGCGACCGGCGACGGCATCAACCTGACATCGCACAACAAGGCGCGCCACCTGGCCAGCATCTACGGCGACAAGGGCTTCGACTATGTCGGCAACGCCAACGCCGACCGCGCCGTCTGGCTGAAAAGCCGCGCCGCCTACTCGGTGACCCAGCGGCCCTTCCACCTCGGCGACGGCCGTTCGACCGAGCAGATGGGCGCCGTGCGCGGCGGCTGGGGCATGGCCCTGGTCAAGGCGATGCGGCCGCGCCAGTGGTTGAAGAATTTGCTGGTGTTCGTGCCAATGCTGGCCGCGCACGAGATTACCGCCGTGGCGGCGCTCGATTCGCTGCTGGCCTTCGTGGCGTTTTCGCTATGCGCGTCCAGCGCCTACCTGCTCAACGATGCGCTCGACGCCACCGACGACCGCCTGCATGCGACCAAGCGCACCCGCCCGATCGCGGCCGGCACCTTGCCAATCTCAGTCGCGATGGTCGCCAGCCCGCTGCTGGCGGCCACCGCGCTGCTGCTGTGCGCCACCTTCAATCCGCTGCTGCTGGCGGCGGTGTTCCTGTATTTCGCGGCCACCTTGTGCTACTCGCTGTATCTGAAGCGCATCCTGATGATCGATATCGTCACGCTGGCGATCCTGTACAGCATGCGCATCCTCGGCGGCAGCGCCGCCACCGGTATCGAACCGTCGTTCTGGCTGCTGGCGTTCTCGTTCTTTATCTTCCTCAGCCTGGCCCTGCTCAAGCGCTTCAGCGAGCTATACAACCTCGAGCAGCAGGGCAAGCACAAGACGGCCGGGCGCGGCTACACCACCGCCGACAAGGGACCGGTCGGCATCATGGGCATCAACAGCGCCTTCGTGTCGGTGCTGATCTTCATCCTGTACGTGGAGTCGCAGAACGCGCTGCTGCAATATGAAACCCCGGCCTGGCTGGCCGGGATCGTGCCGCTGCTGGTGTTCTGGCTGGGGCGCCTGTGGACGCTGGCCTACCGCGGCCAGGTCAATGAAGACCCGGTCCTGTATGTCAGCCGCGACAAGGTCAGCCTGGCCGTATTGGCGCTATGCCTGGCGCTGGCCACCGCCGCGGCATTCTAGAAAGAGACCCAATGACTCCAGCCATGACCGGCTACCTGTGGTGCGCACTGGCGGCGCTTGCAAGCGCAATGGCCACCTTCTTGATCAAGCTGTCGAATAACCACGGGGCCGACTGGAACCTGGTGCGCCTCGCCTTCCTTGGCGGCGCCGGCGCCACCTACGCGCTCGGCTTCGTCTGCTATTCCGTGGCGCTGCAAAAGCTCGACATGAGCCTGGCCTACCCGGTGATGACAGGCATTGCGATGGCGATGGTGGCCGCGCTGGGCATCGCGGCCCTCGACGAGCCGCTCACCATCAGCAAGGTCGCGGGCATGGTGCTGATCGCGCTCGGCGCATTTGCGCTGTCGCGCTAGGCACAATCGTCGTTCCCGCCAATCGTCGTTCCCGCGAAGGCGGGAACCCATAGCATCCAAGCGCAGCTGGGCTATAGATTCCCGCCTTCGCGGGAATGACTTGGATAGTGCCTAGCGAGTACCTAATTCCAGGCTGGTGAAGGCGATGCCGAGCAGGCGGTCGTCCGTTCCGTAGCCGAGGGAACGCGGGGCCACCGGCTTGGGAATCTCGATGGTCACCAGCTGCTGCGCGCCATCGGTGTCGAACTGGAAGAAGCGGTCCTGCGCAGTGCCCGACAAGCGGAACGGCCTGCGCTGGCCGCCGACCACCAGCACAAACTCCTGGTCCGCATTCGGCGGGAAGGCATTGGCCCGCAGCAGGATGTTGAGCTTTTGCGGCAGCGGCCTGGCAAAGTGCAGGCGCACCAGCGGGCCATCCGACCACACGCCCCACGCCTCGGGATTGGCCAGGCCTTCGGTCTTTGCCAGCAGGCTGCGGTCGGGGCGCGCAAATTCAATTTTCGCCAGCGGCTTGTGATCCACCTTGACCTTGACCAGCGCGAATTCGGCGGTCTGCACTTCGGGCTTGATGTCGGCCGGCAGCGGATGGTCGCCCACGATCAGGACCCAGTCGCGCCCGGGAGCAAGGTCTTCGCGCGCGAACGGCACGCCTGGAAGCAGGTCGTGCGTCAGGGTGTCCGGGTTATCGATGTGGAACAGCGCGCGGGTCAGCCCGGCGCCCTCGCCCGCCACCGTCAGCTTGCTGGTTTGCTGGCGGTCGAGGTAATGGCGCGTCATCATGGCCGCCTTGTCGTAGTCATTGGGTGCCTGTGAACGCGCCTGGATGGCGCCCACGCTACGGTAGGCGTTCAGCGCAGTGAGCGGCAAGGCGAAGAACACGAACAGCAAAATGCCGGCCCTGCGCTGCAAGGTCCACACAGCCAGCGTCAGCACGGCCAAGCCGGCGGTCAGGTTCAGCAGCTGGGGAAACTCCTTGAGCACGGCCAGTTCGGGCGAGTCGACCAGGCCAATCGAGTACTCGGCCGGCAGCACGCGCGCGGCGTACAGCACCAGCGCGGCCAGCGGCAATGCCGCCACGGCGCGCAGCAGCAGGCCCTGGCGCGCGGCCGGCAGCGCCAGCGGGGCCGCGGCGATCAGCAGCAGTAGCGGAAAAGTGAAGTCGTAGTAGCGCTGGTGCAGCCGCACGCCTTCGAGCGGACCGGCCGACGCGATACTGGCGGTGAACATCACGGTCAGCGCACCGGCCGCGCACAGCATCAATACCCCGAAGACCTGGAGCGCGCGCTGCTGCGGGCTGGCTTGCGCGCGGGTGCGCGCATCGACAAGGTGCAGCACCAGCGTGGCCAGCGGCAGGGACATCAGCAGCGCCAGCGCCAGCATGTGCCCTTTCAGGCTCACCAGCGCGGCCGGCAGGATGCGCAGCAGCGAGTCCAGGTTCGATGCGCTGTTGGTCGCATGGGCGCCGTAGAAATTACCGAGCAGGTTCAGGCCCGCGCGGCCGGCCACCGCGTAGCCGATCGCCAGCCTGACCGCCACCATGGCGACGGCGGCCATCACCATCATCGTCAGCGCGCGCCGCAGCCAGCCGTCGTTGCGGTGGCGGGCGAGGCACAGGTAGAGCATGAAGGCCAGGTGCGCCGGCAGCAGGAACAAGGCGTGCACCTTGATGCCGCTCATCAGGCCGAGCACCGCGCCGGTGGCCAGCCCGTAGTGCAGCGGCGGCAGCGATGCACGCGCCAGCGCCACCCAGGCAAATACGCAGAAGACGAGGAAATACATCGTCTCGGGCATGAAGTAGGTCGTGAACGAGCTGATTGGCGCGAGCACGGCGGCCAGCGCCAGCACGGTGGCGCTGGCGCGGCCGCAGACGGTGCGCGCGGTCAGGTAGATGAAGGGGGCCGCGGCCACCAGCAGCGCGGCATTGAGGATGCGCGCGCAATCGAGGAAACCGGGGCCGCAGGCATTGGTCAGGCGGTACACGCCGAGGAACAGGTAGGAAGGCAGGATCGACTTGTCGAATGGCAGCAGGCGCGCGGCGCTGCTGTACAGCCACTCGTCGGCAAACACCATCGGGTACAAACCGGCATTGCGCCAGACCAGCTGCAAGAACACGGCGGCAAGCCCCAGCGGCAGCGCGTAACGGCCTATCCATTGGGTGATTTTCGTGTCCGGCCAGCGTGCTGTCATAAGGTTCCTCGAATCGATCGTGGATTCTATACCAACAGGCAACATCTGCGCACTGGCGACGGTCAATGCAGTACACTCCCGGTTCTGCAATTTTGCCAAATTCTTAATGAAACTCTTTTCACGCGCGTGGCACTTCCACCTGCTGCTGGCACTCATGCTGGCCGGCCTGTTTGCAGTGACGCCGCCCCGCATGGGTGGCGACGTGGTCGAGTATTCGCTGACCACCATCGCGATCGCATCGCATGGAACGGCCGACATAAGGCTGGAGGACATTGCGCGCGGGCGCGAGCTGCTGCCCCGCCTGAAAGAGCCGTACGACCTGCTTGAAAAAGGCATGCGCGAGAACGCGCAACAGCTGTACGCGGCCTTCACCCGGGGACGCGAGGGCAAGGTCTACGCGATCCACTTCTGGGGTTATCCGGCGCTGGCCGCGGGCCCGTTCAAGCTGCTGGGCGCCGTCGGCGCGTCGCCGCTCAAGGCCCTCCAGGCCGTGAATCTGGCCGCGATCTTCATCCTCGGGCTGGCGCTGAACCGCCTGTTCCGCTCGCCCGGCAAAGCCTTGTTCGGCGTCGGGTTGTTCATGCTGTGCGGCGGGGGCCTGTACTTCAACTGGTCCAGCCCCGAATGCCTGAGCGCCGCCTTCCTTCTCGCAGGCCTCGCCCTGTACATGAGCGGCGCGCCGCTTGCCGGCGCCGTGCTGGCCGGCCTGGCCGCACAGCAGAATCCGACCATCCTGGTGTTCTTCGGCTTTGCGCCGCTGCTGCACCTGCTGCTCGACTACGATGCGCGCCGCAGCCTGCGCGCCAACCTGATGCACGTGCTGCAGCGCCGCTACCTGCTCGGTATCGCAGCGGGCGTGGCGGTGTTTGCGCTGCCGATGCTGTTCAACCTGTACCAGTTCGGCGTCCCGAACATCATCGCCAAGCTGTTCTCCGACCCCGGCCTGATTGGCCGGGCGCGCCTGTTCTCGTTCTATTTCGACCTCAGTCAGGGCATGATCGTCGGCATCCCCGGCCTGGCCATCGCACTGCTGGCATGGGGCTGGCGCGCACATCCGGCCGGGCCGCGCCGCGAGCTGCTGATACTTGGCGCCGCCGCCCTGTTCACGCTGGCGCTGGCGGTGCCGGCGCTGGCGGTATTGAACTGGAACTCGGGCGCCGCCGGCGTGATGCGCTACGCGTTCTGGGCCGCGATGCCTTTGCTGTTCGTGTTCCTGCTGCGGCTGTCGCACCGGCCACGCTGGCCGGCATGGGTGATCCTGTTCGTCGTACTCGTGCAAAGCATCGCCATGCTCAGCGCGCGCAGCTACGACTATATCGAGTTCAGCCCGCCCGCAAAGTGGGTGATGCAGCATGCGCCGCGCATGTACCACCCGGAGCCGGAAATCTTCGCCGAGCGCCTGGGACGCCACGACAACTACATCTACCCCGACCAGATCCACCTGCGCACCAGCGCTGGCGCACCCGTGCAGACCCTGTACCACGGCGTCCACCCCGGCGTCGAACAGCGGCTGTGCGGGGTCGATGGCCAGCTGGCGCCGGATAACGACATCACCTACACCGCGCGCCACTGGCGCTATATCGATGGACAGGTACGTTGCATCTCGCAAGGCATGCCGCAGCAGTCGTTCCAGTACGAGCAGATCAGGGCCGGCGCCGGCGTCGCCCTGGTGTCAGGATGGGGCGGCGCGGAGGCGAATGGCGGCGACTGGAACGGCGCCTGGTCGCACGGCCCGCGTTCGGTTGCCGTGATCAGGCCAGCGATGGGAATGAAGCCGGCGACGGTGCTCATCCTCGGCCATTATTTCGAGGGCAATGCGCGCACTCGTGTCAGCATCAACGGGGTCGACCTCGGATGGCACGACCTGGCGAAGCCGCAGCGCCTGGCGCTTCCGGCGGGGGTGGCGGGCGACATCCGCATCGAGCTGGCCCACGAAGCGCCGCGCAAGCCCAGCGCGGCCGACGCGCGCGAGATGGCCTTGTTCCTCCGCCAGATAACCCTGCGCTGACCAGATGAAAAGATTAACTGCACTGCTACGCAACCGGCTTTGGGAGACCGGATTCGGCCTCGCCCTGCTGCTGGTGTTCGCGTACATCGCTGCGCGCCATGCCGGCACCTACCCATCGGTGTTCGCCGATGAGCAGATCTACAGCCATTTCGCCCGGCTGGTGCGGCTGGAGGACGTAACGATTCCGTCTTACCTGTACCTGTCGGCCTACGGCCTGACAAATGCCTGCGGCGATGCGTTCCTGTCCTGTGCGCGCTACCTCAACCTGCTGTTCTTCGTCGGTTCCGCGCCGTTCATCTACCTCGCTACGCGGACGGTTGCGCCGAAACCGGTAGCGATGCTGGCGGCGGTGCTGTGCGTCGCCGCGCCGACCAGCACCTACACCGGCTACTTCATGCCGGAGTCGATGTACTTCTTTGGATTTGCGGTACTGACCTGGCTGGCCCTTGCCCAGGACCGGATGCATTGGGCGGCGCGTGCTACGGCTGCCGGCGCGGTGCTCGGCCTGATGACACTGGTGAAGGTGCACGCGCTGTTCCTGGCGCCGTCGCTGGCGCTGTTCATGGCCTGGCTGGGCTGGAACCATAGCCGCGATGGCGCGGGCCTGGGACGCGGCGTGGCCGCTGCCGTGTTGAGCGTGGCGGCGGTTTTCGCCGCCAAGTTCATCGCCGGCTTCCTCTTTGTCGGCAAGGACGGGCTCCAGGTGCTGGGCAGCTTCTATGGCAACCAGGCCAGCGAGGGCGTCAGCGCCGGCGCCACCTTGCTAACCTTGCTTCCCGCAGCCTGGTTCAGCCTCCAGGGACACCTGATGTCGCTGGTGCTCTTGTTCGCGCTGCCGCTGGCCGCGCTGGCGTGGCACGGCGCCAGCCGCAACGCGCGCGCGGCCGCCGGACCGCAGGCCAGCGCCCTGATGGTCTACACGGTGCTGATGCTGGGCGCGGCGCTGGCGCTGACCGTGTTCTACACTGCGTCGACCGCCAGCTTCGGCCCGTTCGACGGCAAGCGCCTGCACGCGCGCTACTACACGTTCGCACTCATCCTGCCCGTGATGATCGCCGCGGCGCACAGCGCGGGCAGCTGGCGTCCTTCGCGCGCGGCGCTGCCGTGGGTGCTGGCGGCGCTGCTTGCCGCAGCCATCGTGTACGCCAGCGCGGCGCTGCCCGCTTCCTACCTGTTCCTGGTGGCGGACGGTCCGGAGATCGTGGCGCTTGGCCTGGGCAAGCCCGGCTCGATGGCGACCATGGTGCTGGCGGTTGAAATCGCGGTGCTGGCGCTGTGGGCGATGAGCCGCCGGCTCGGTAGCCTGGCCTTCCTGCTGGTGTTCATGCCGCTATATATCGTGAATGGCGAAATGACGTTTTCCACCTGGATGTCGCAGTACCGCCAGGCGAACGCCTACGACAATGCGGGACGCTACGCGCGCGAGCACCTGACGCAAGAGCAGCGCAACGGCGTGCGCATCGCCGGCGACAACCTGGGCGAACTGCTGCGCGCGCGCTTCCATGTGGATGCGCCCCAGGCCGACACCATGGTGCTGCCGGCCGGCTGGGAGATCGCACCCTATTCGCTCCCGGGCCGCAAGAGCTGGCTGCTGGTGGTTGGCGATTACAAGCTGCCGGCGGGCGTGGCCACTGTATTCAAGAATGCGCAGTTCGCGCTGGTGGCTGCGCCGTCGAACAACCGCGCGCTGGGCGAGGCGAAGCTGTCCGCACCGTTCGGCAATGGCCTGCTGGCCGGCGCCGACGGCCTGGCCGGGCCCGAAGGCTGGGGGCGCTGGTCCAACGACGACCAGGTGCGCCTGCATTTCGCGCAGCCGCTGCCGAAGCGCCTCAACCTGTTCCTGACGATGCAGGCGTTCGGCCCGAATGTGGGCAAGGATTTCGTGGTGCGCGTGGGCGGCGCGGAACAGCGCGTGAAGCTGGCGCCGCTGCGCCATGAGATTTTCCTGCAGTTCGATACGGATGGCCTGCAGAAGACCGTGACGATCGACGTGCCGCAAGCGGTGTCGCCAAAAGAGCTGGGATGGTCGGGCGATACGCGCCGGATTGGACTGGGACTGGAACGGGTGGAAATCGGAACGCCGGCAGACTGACGCAAGCAACTCCGTCGCTCCCGCGAAAGCGGGAGCCTATGCTTCACTTGCGGCTCAGGCGGGCCATGGGTTCCCGCATGAGCGGGAACGACAGTGGCTTACTTGGGGATGCCGCCCAACAGCGCGGCCAGCTTCTGCTTGGCCGGCTTGATCGACGAGGACGATGGCGTGGCCGCCTTGACCGGCTCAGGCGCTGCCGCTGGCTCGTACGGCTTCAGGAACCATGGATCGACCTTTTCGCGGCGCGGCATTGGCCCGCTCGAACGGCCGGCCGGACGCTCGGACGAAGAACGTCCTGCGCCTTCCGGTTCGCGGCGTGCACGGCGCTCCGGCGCGGCGTCGCGCGATGGACGCGCAGAACGTGGCGCAAAGCCTTCCAGCGTGCCGCGCGTGACGGTTTGCTTGATCAGCTTTTCGATATCGGCCAGCAGGCGCTCGTCCTTGTCCGAGTACACCGACAGCGCATCGCCCGACGCGCCGGCGCGGCCGGTACGGCCGATGCGGTGCACGTAGTCTTCCGCGTTGTACGGCAGGTCGAAGTTGATCACGCAAGGCAGGTCGGTGATATCGAGGCCGCGCGCGGCGACGTCGGTGGCGACCAGCACTTCGATCTCGCCCTTCTTGAACGAATCGAGCGCCGCCATGCGTTCCTGCTGCGTCTTGTCGCCGTGGATCGCGACGGCATTGATGCCGGCCTGCTCCAGGTGGCGCGCCAGGCGCGAGGCGCCGATCTTGGTGTTCGAGAACACGATGACCTGCTTCAGGTTGCGCTGGCGGATCAGGTGTTCGACCACATCACGCTTGGCGTCTTCGTCGACCTTGTAGACCACCTGGGTGACCTTGTCGGCGGTCGCATTGCTGCGCGCGACTTCGATGGTCACCGGGTTGGTCAGGAAGCTGTTGGCCAGCTTTTTGATTTCGGTCGAGAAGGTGGCCGAGAACATCAGGTTCTGGCGCTGCTTCGGCAGCATGTTGATGATGCGCTGCAGGTCGGGCAGGAAGCCCATGTCGAGCATGCGGTCGGCTTCGTCCATGACCAGGATCTGGACCTGGCCGAGGCTGACGTTCTTCTGTTCGACGTGGTCCAGCAGGCGGCCCGGCGTGGCGATGACGATCTCGACGCCGTTGCGCAGGATGACGGTCTGCGGCTTCATGTCCATGCCGCCGAAGACGACGGTCGAACGCAGCGGCGTGTGGCGGGCGTAGGCCTTGACGTTTTCCGCCACCTGCACCGCCAGTTCGCGGGTCGGGGTCAGGATCAGCGCGCGCACCGGGTGGCGCGCCGGCGACATGCTCGGACTGGCGTGCGCCAGCAGCAGCTGGATGATCGGCAGCGAGAAGCCAGCCGTCTTGCCGGTGCCGGTCTGGGCCGCGCCCATCACGTCGCGGCCTTGCAGCACCACGGGAATCGCTTCGGCCTGGATCGGGGTCGGGTGGACGTAACCCTGGTCGGACAGCGCGCGCAGGATCTCCGGCGACAGGCCGAAATCGGCAAAGCGCACGGTCGGCGCGCTATCGGGTTCTACGGTAATCGGTGTTTCAGACATAGCTCTCTTGTGCGATTGATGAATGTGCTCTGCGTCCGGCAATGCGGCGGGCACTGCCCTGGATGAAGGCCAACGTGGGGAACTCCAGAATGGGCGGGGACCTGGCCGCCGCCAAATGACGGGCCGGGGGCCGGCTTGCGTAGTGCCACGATCGCGCCAGCTGGGCAGGCGCTCGGACGTAGATACAATAGCAGCGCCCTAAACGATACCCTAATTCCCATCAACTGTATATCGAATCGTGTATTTTGAAAGAACCATTGCTTTAAGGATAACTTGGTTTACACTGCCCGTTTTGCTGTCCAGGCTGCTGTCTCCATCCTTATGTCATTCAAGCTCAAGGTTCCGCGTACCCTCGGCAACGCGATCGATTCCCACGATAACGGCTTCAACCTCGTCCGGCTGGCCTGCGCGCTGCTGGTGGTGGTCTTCCACGCTTTCCAGATGAACCTGGTCGCGCCGCGGCCCGACCCGATCAGCGCGCTGACAGTGCCCAATGCCGACCTGGGCAACATCGCGGTGGGCATCTTCTTCATTATCAGCGGCATGTTCATTACGCAAAGCTGGATGCGTGACCCGCACCTGCTGCGCTTTGCGCTGCGCCGGGTGGCGCGCATCGTGCCGGGGCTGCTCTTCTGCATGCTGGTCACCGTGATCACCGCGGTGGCGTTTTTCTCGGAACAGGGCTGGCGCGGCTTGCTGGGCGTGGAGCCGTGGCGCTATATCTTCGGCAATACGGTGCTGCACTGGCTGCAGTACAACATCCCGCCGGAGGAACTGGCGATCCCGGGCGTGCTGGGCGGGCAGTACATCAACGGCCCGCTGTGGACCTTGTACTGGGAAGGCCGGATGTATGTGATGGTCGCGCTGATCGGCCTGTCGGCGGCGATGCCGATGCGCACCTGGATGCGCGGCGCGGCGATCTTCCTGCTGCTGGCCGCCAACCTGTTTCCGACCGTGCTGTCGGGCTATATCTGGGAAGTGCGGATGTGGTCGCTGTTCCTGACCGGGATGCTGCTGCAGACGCTGGCGCCCAACCTGCGTATCGGCCTGCGCCACGTTGCGTGCGCGGCGGTGCTGATCGCCTTGAACTGGACCCGCTCGGAAGCGCTGACGCCCAGCCCGCTGACCTGGTTCGGCATCGCGCTGGCGATGGGCGCCGTGGCGTTGTGGCTGGGCACGGCACGGGTGGAGAAATTTGCGCACCTGCGGCGCCATGATTATTCGTATGGCGTGTATATCTATCACTGGCCGGTGCTGTTGATGATGCGGGCGGCGCTGCCGCCGGTGGATGCGCTGGCGTTGCTGACGGCGTCGCTGGCGGTGATCCTGCCGCTGGCGGTGCTGAGCTGGCATGTCGTGGAACGGCCGGCGATGGCGGCGGTCAGGCGCAGGCTGAAGCGCTAGCCACACGAAGGCGTTGACCGGACGTCGTTCCTGCGAAGGCAGGAACCCATGCACCGTATGAGCTGAGGTGATATGGGTCCCTGCCTTCGCAGGGACGACGTTGGTTTTGTGAGTTCGCGTTCAGGGCTGCTTAGCGTTTCCAGCCCCGGGCGCGGGCGGCTTCCTCCGCCTTGGCGTCCATCGTTTGGCCGGACATCCTTTCGTCGATGGCGTCGAGCACCATTGGCGGCATCGTACTGCCGGCCTGGCGGTACTCGCCCGCCGGGCCCTGGGCGGCCTGCGCCATTACCGGCACCTTCCATTCGGCCCCGTTGCGGCAGGCCAGCCCGGCCGCCGCGCCCATCATGAAGCTGCGGCAGTAGCCGCCATCTTTGGCCTCGAAACTGACGCCGATCTTCACCTTCGCATCCTGCGGCGAGGCGCCGGCCAGCTGGGTCGACAAGGCCTCTGCCAGGTCGCCCTGCGCCAGCAAGGCGCCGCCCGATGTGGCCGCCAGCTGCGGCTGGTCCTGCAGGCCGCTGACCCCAGCCCCGCCCACCAGCACGCCGACCATCAGCGCGGCCGCGATGCCGCCCCACTCTGCCCATGACCAGCGGCGTTTTTCCTGCGTCGACTCGGTGCGCGCGGCGCGCGCGGTGTTGAGCTGGATCACCTTGCCGGAGCGGGTTGCGTCCTTCAGCCGCTGCGGCACGGGTTCATCGGCAATCGGCGCGAACGCGGCAAACACGTTCGAGCGCATGGCCGAGTGCTGGCGGACCTTGGCGGCCAGGGTCGGGTCGGCGCGGATGGCGCGTTCGACCGCGCTGCGGGTGACGGGGTCGAGTTCGCCATCGGCATACGCCATCAGGGTTTCGTCGGAAAACTTCATGATACGTTCCTCGCTTGATCGGATAACAAACCCTGCAGGGCTTCGCGTGCGCGCGCCAACCGGCTCGTCAGGGTCCCCATCGGTACTTCCAGCACTTCCGCCGCCTCCTTGTAGGGCAGCCCGTCCACCAGCACCAGGCCGATCACGATCCGGTGGTCCTCGGACAGCAGGCTGATGGCTTTCTGGATCGCCATGCGCTGCTGGTGGGCCTCGGCATAATCGTCGCCGACGTGCTCGCCCGCTTCTTCGGGGGCGAATACGGCGTCGCGGCGGATACGTGAGCGGACTTCATCAATCCAGGCATTTTTCATGATCCGGAAGATCCAGCTGTCCAGCCGCGTACCCGCTTCCCACTGGTCAGTGCGGTTCAGCGCCCGTTCCACCGCGATCTGCACCAGGTCGTCGGCATCCTCGCGATTGAACGTGATGGTGCGGGCGAAACGGCGCAGGCGCGGCAGCAAGGCGGCAATCTGGGTAGGGAGCGATGTGGCGGTAAAAGTCATGGATAGCAGGTAAACGATCCGGCTAGGGATTTTATTCCCTGTCCCGAACGTTTACTCGTCAGGATTTCCGATTTCTCTATATTATCATCCGACCATGAAGCCCAATTATCCCTTCCGTGCGGCATCGGCTGCGTTAGCACTCACTCTTGCGCTGGGCGGCACCAGCGCTTCTGCGCAACTGCGCGTGCCGTCGCTTAACCTGCCCCTGCCCGACCGCCTCGGTCCGCTCGACACGAATGCGCTGCGCAGCCGCGGCGAACGACTGCTGGGTTCGGCCGACCTCGTCAACCTCGGCGAGTTGCGCCTCGGCCAGATCGGGCGCCTGCTGCGCCAGCACCGCGATGTGCTTGAGGCCGACCCGCGCGGCGAGCCGGTGGTGCGGCGCGAGATACTGGCGTGGGCGCCCAGCCCGGCGGGACTGGCCGCGGCGCGCAAGGCAGGCATGGAGGTGGTACGCGAACAGGCGCTGGACGCGCTCGGCGCGGTGGTGGTGCTGCGCGTTCCGGACGGCGCCGACCTGGCCGCCGAACTGGAAAAACTGCGCGCCCTCGACCCGGAAGGGTCCTATGACTTTAACCATATCTATACAGGCAGCTCAACGCTGCCACTCGATGCTGGGGCAAACGCCGGCACAGCCGGTGCAGGCCCGGCCCGCCAGACTGGCGGCAGCCCGGACCCGGCAAGGCCAGCGAGGGTCGGCCTCATCGACAGCGGCGTCGACGGCGGCCACGCGGTGTTTCGCGACGCAGACATACGGCGCTGGGGCTGCGGCGGAACCGCTCACCCCGCCCCGCACGGCACCGCGGTCGCCGCGCTGATGGTCGGCCAGTCGGCACAGTTTCGCGGCGTCGTCCCGTCCGCGCTGCTGTATGCCGCCGACATTTATTGCGACAGCGCCACGGGCGGTTCAGCAGACAAGATTGCCGGCGCGCTCGCGTGGCTCGCCAGCGAACAGGTTGGCGTCATCAACATCAGCCTCGTCGGGCCTCCTAATATCTTGTTAGAGCGGGTGGTGGCGACGATGGTTCGACGCGGGCATGTGCTGGTGGCTGCGGTGGGCAATGACGGGCCGGCCGCGCCGCCGCTGTATCCGGCAAGCTACCGCGGCGTGGTTGGCGTCACCGGCGTCGACAAGCGCGGGCGCACCTTGCCGGAAGCGGCGCGCGGCCCGCAGGTGATGTTTGCCGCGCCCGGCAACCAGATGGTCAGCGCGGCGATCGGCCGCCCGCCGTACCGCACCATGCGCGGCACCTCGTTCGCCGCGCCCATCGTCGCGGCCCTGCTAGCGCCTTCCGTCCCCGCACCGTCCGGCGCGGCCGCCAGGTCGGCCATCGATGCGCTGGCAAAGCAGGCTGGCGGCGGCGCATCGAATACGGTCAGCAACGAGACCGGTTACGGGGTGGTTGGAATGGCTTTCCGTAACGATCCGTCGGCCTTCCGCTAAATTTTTTAAAAAAATTTTCAAATCGATGGAATAAACCGCTGAGCTCGTACGTTTTCCTTTCAACAGCTGCAGATTGTCTGCGGCGCTTCCAAGGAGAACCAACATGAAACCAGTCACCATCGTCAAACAAGCTGTCCTCGTCCTGTCCATCGGCATGGCCTTCTCTGCCCAAGCGCAACTGCTGGGCCGCGGCGGCGCGCTTGGCGGTTCGGTCGGCGGCATGATCGGCGGCGCCGGCAACCTCGGCGGCCAGGCCGGCGGCATGGGCTCGATGGGCGGACAGGGCTCGCTGATCGGCAGCGCCCGCTCCGCAACCCAGGGACTCGATACCAGCCGGATGCGTCAATCGGCTAACGCTGGCGGCGACGCAAGCGGCAGCGGCTCGGGCAGCCTGGTAGGCAAGGTGGCAGGCGCAAGGCCGGGCGCCGACATGGCCGGTAATGCGGCGAAAGAAGTTGCGGCCGAAGGCAAGGCCAGCGGCAGCGGTTCGGGCGGCCTGTTCGGATGGTTCCGTGGCAGCAAGGACAGCGCAAGCCAGGCGGCCCCGGCGGCCCCGGCGGCAATGGACACCGCGCGCGGCGCGCAGGGCGCGGCCAACGGTTCGGGCAACGGCAATGCGTCGGTCGGGATCGATGCCAGCGGCAACGCAAACATGGTGGGCAATGCGGCGCAGGGCATGCGCGACGTGGCGCAGCCGATTGCCGCAGGTGCGCGCGAACAAGCCCGCAATACCCGCGACTACGCCAGCGCCAGCGCGGCGACCGCAGGCAGCGCCGTACGCGGCAGCAAGCAGGCCGCCGTCAATGGCGCGAACTCGGTTGAGGTGCAGCCGTCGCTAAGCGCAAGCGGCTCGGCAAGTGGAAACGGTTCGGCCAACGCCAGCGGTTCGAACTAAACCAGTTTGCGCGGCAGAGGGCCCGGGATGCCGGGTCCTCGCCAGCGCATTGGCGCAGGAATCAGGAAGTAATCAAGCCATGCTCGTCGAGCATGTCATGCAGCAGCTCGAGGCGGATCAGCGGATTGTCGAGGGTTAGCAGCATCTGCTTTTGCGATGCGGGAAGCGGCAGCAGGTCGCACCAGCGGTTCGACACCCATCCGCAATCATCTAACTGGAATGGCGGCAACAGCGGCCAGCGGTCTTCCGGAATATCTCCCAGCGATTCCAGCACACGGTCCAGCGCGTCAGCGGCGCCCTGCAGTTCAGAGGGAATGGGTACGGCATGGTCGTTCTCGAGCAGCTCCACTTCAGCTGTCCACAAACCATTGGGCCGGCGTTCGCTCGACACGATATGGAAGCGCGACGCGCCACGGCACATTACCTTGAGCAGGCCTGGCGTCGCCTCGAGGGTTTCCTGGACAGTAGCCAGTGTGCCGGCCTGTTCGAACTGCTCATCGCCTTCAGGCGTGCGCACTTCGGTGCCGTGCGTCAGCAGTACGACGCCGAAAGGACTGCCGCTGTCGATGCACTTGCGCATCATGTCGAGATAGCGCACCTCGAACACCTGCAACGGCAACACGCCGTCCGGAAAAAGGACTGTGCCTAACGGAAACAGGGGGATGGAAAGAGTAGCCATGCCCCATGATGACAGAATCGTGCACAACCCAAGCGCACGATTCCTTCATGCTTCAAGGATCGATAACCGCGGCGCAGGCATCCGTAGGCAGGGCGGCGGCATGGCCGACGACCGGAACCATCTTGATGACGGCTGAGCCGACCCGGCATGGCGCTGCCAGCACGCCGCAACCGCCGAGCACGGCCGGAAGCAGGAGCACTGCTGCAATTTTTACAATGGAACGATTTTTCATGACGCCCTTTAAGCCGAATGCGGAAAGCTCGATTGTATGAGGGCGTGCCAAGTGCCGACAAGCAATTCGAGGTAACAAAACGTTTATCTGCAACAGCCTATCCAGGCGCACTCAGCCGGATGGGGCGCTTGAGCAAAGTCAAAGGGTTTGGAGCGGCTGCGGTGCGGCCCGGTGCTGGTCGATATGATCGACCTGCTCCCCTACTTCAAACAGGAGGTACTCGATGAACTCTCTGAACCAGGCGACCGCGCTCGTGCTCGCAGGCAGCCTGTTATGTGCAGGCGCCGCCATGGCACAGGCAACGCAGGCAACCGAAACGGCGCAACCGCCGGTGACAAGCACGGCGGTGCCGGTTGCCGGCCGGACAGCACTGGGCGTGGCCGTCATCGAAATGGACGCCATCATCGCCGGGTGGAGCGTCAGGGAAGACCTGTTACGAAAAGCCGTCGTCAACGAGAAAAAAGAGCGAATCGGCGTTGTCGACGACATCATCATCACCCCCAGCCCGGGCGCCAGGATGAACGCCGCCAGCTTTGCGATTGTTGGCGTCGGCGGCTTCCTTGGCATCAAGCGGCACGATGTGGCCATCCCGATGGAGCAGCTCAGGCTCGAGGAAGGCCGCCTGGTATTGCAGGGCGCAACGCGGGAAGCCTTGAAAGCCTTGCCGCCGTTTGAGTACCGGCGCCGGTAATTCCTAGCGGCAGGCTGGGTCGGAACTGCCGAGGATGTCGCAGGCGCGCAGGTTACATTCGCCCGGTTCGTGGGGGCGCGCGCGGCAGGCTGCGACCGCGGCGTTCAGGCGCTCGGTAATGGAATCGCCGCGCCGGCGTGGCCAGGTCTGCGTTTTACCGCGCTGCGCGAGGGCTGTCGACTTCCTGGGCTTGGGCTTTTTCTTCACGGCGCCCTGTTTCGCCTTTGCTGGAGACGCTTTCGCTGGAGCCTTTGCGGGCGACGTGCGCTGCCGCGCTACAGCCGCTGGAGCCGCCGGGCTGGCACTGACAGCGGCGAGATCTGCGCTTCCCGCAGCCTCATTCGTCCGGCCGGCGCTTGCAGCTTGGACCTGCTCGGCGGCTGGCAGGAAGACCATATCGCTCGGCTTCTTTTCAACGATCGGCGCGACCGCAGGCGCGACCGGCACATCCATGCTGCGCGAACTGACTGCCAGCAGTTCCAGCGTTTTGTCGGTCTTGCGTTGCTGGGTGACGAACATGCCCGCCATGACGAGCGCGGCGGCGGCGCCAAGGCCAAGAATCCACAACAGCGACAGTTGCAGCCAGCGCGGCAACAGCGATTCCCTGACGTCGGGTTTGAAGCGCGAAAAGTCTGGTTCCGCCGCAAATGCCTGGCCTGGGTCCGAAGGGCCGGCGCCATCTGCCTGAGGCCGGTTTTGGTCGCTCTCCACGATCACACTCCTCAGTTGTCTATCGATCAATGTTCTGTCTGGTTCGATTCTAGAACAAATCGCAAAAACATGAGAACGCGACTGGCTGCGCGCGGCTGGCGATCGGTGATACGATTCCGCTGAGCCCGCCCGGGAATCCTTTCCGCCGCGACAGACCTGAAGACCCATGAAATTTGCGCTGAACCTGATAGGCGGAATTGCCGTCGTGCTCGCTATCGTCGGCATGTTCCTTCCGCTGCTGCCGACCACGCCGTTTTTATTGCTGGCGTCGGCATGCTTTGCGCGCGGCTCGACCAAGCTGCACAACTGGCTGCTGAGCAACCGGCTGTTCGGCGAATACATCCGCAACTACGAACAGGGACGCGGCATTCCGCTGCGCGGCAAGGTGGTGGCGCTGGCGATGCTGTGGGCGTCGATCGGCTACTCGGCGTACAGCGTGGGCAGCACGGCGCTGATCGCATTGCTGGTCAGCATTGCCATCGGCGTCACGATTTACCTGTGCGTGTTCGTCCCAACCCTGCGTACCGCCTGATAGCGGCGAGTGCATCAGCGTTGGCCAGCCGCCAGGTCCAGCGCATCGTCGAGGCGGTCGTTCCCCCAAAACATCTCGTCGCCGACAAAGAAGGTCGGGGCGCCGAACACGCCACGCTGCTGGGCTTGGGCGGTGCGTGCGCGCAAGGCTTGCTTGACATCGTCGCTCTCGGCTGCCGCCAGAATCGCCTGGCCATCCTGCCCGAGCGAATCGAGGATCTGGCTTAGCGCCGCGCTGTCCTCGATGTCGTGGTCATCCACAAAATTCAGGCGCATCACCCGGCGGATGAATTCGGCCTGCCACGGCTGTCCGTCGGCCAGGGTGGCTATCCGTGCCGGCAAAATACTGCGGCGCGGGAAGCTGGCCGGCCTGGTCCACCCCAGAGCGTACTTGC
Source organism: Massilia agrisoli (assembly GCF_020831365.1). Taxonomy (GTDB): domain Bacteria; phylum Pseudomonadota; class Gammaproteobacteria; order Burkholderiales; family Burkholderiaceae_D; genus Telluria_A; species Telluria_A agrisoli. The sequence continues at coordinate 38,551 of NZ_JAJHPV010000022.1, read as the reverse complement.
GGCACTGGCGTTCCATATCGGTCCAGACATAAGCGCCCTTCAGCTTCTGGGTGACGAAGGGCGAGTTGTCCATGCCGATCGATTTGAACACGGGCCCGAGCAGGAACGGCCGCCATGCGACCGGCACGCCGCGCGCGCGCGCCAGCTCCTCGATCCGCATCACGCTCAGGTAGCTGTAGTTGCTGGCAAAGTCGAACCAGATTTCGATGTCCATGCGGTCTCCTTTTTTCAAGCTGGATGCGAAAGTGCGTCAATAGCCCGCGCCGGGAATCGCGCAAGATTCATCTGCTGCAGGCTTACCAGATTGACAAATAATACATCTTCCGCGATAGTGCAATTTGTTTCCACCAGTCACTAAATCTTCTCACCATGAGTTACGAATTCAACCCTGAAAATCCGATCTTCGAGTTTCCCAATCCGTACAAGGTGGAGAACGTTTTCCGCATCGGCGCGGGCGCGCTGATGGTGCTGGTGAGCTGCATCATCCTGCTCGACGTGCGCGCGCGGCTTGCGCAGGGTTTCGGCGGAAAGGAATTTGTGGTCGCGGCGATTGCCGTGGCCTTGCTGGTGTTCGGCATCCTCCAGCTTGCGCAGGCATTCATGCAACTGCGCTTCTTCTTCGGCCGCGACCGGCCGCAGGACCTGGCGCCGCGCGTGGCGGCGGATACGGACGGCAACAGCATCAGGGCCGACCACCTCAAGGAGCTGCTGCGCCAGAACGCGATGAGTTTCGAAGAACCAAAAGGGCCGCTCAACGGCCTGCTGTATTCGATGCTGCCGCACCTGATCTTCGCACCGCTGGTGTTGCAGCACACGGCGCAGGCGCAGTTCTACCGCTTCCTGTCGCTGGCCGTCACCCTGGCCAGCCTGCTGGTGTGCTGGTTCTTCTTTGGCCAGGGCGCGGCCAGCGGCTGGATCGGCATTGCCTATGCGCTGTTCGCTGCCCAGCAAGTCCTCAAGCCGCTCGCGCGCCACAACACGGCCGCTGCTGGCCCGATGGACACGTCGACCGCCATCGGCCTGCGCAGCCTGGTGGTTCTGATCGTGCTCGCGCTGCTGGGCCCTGCCCTGCTGGGCCTGGGCGCGTCCCTGCTGCCGGACCTGCACGGCTTCTCGATCAATGGCGCGCTGGCACTGGGCCTGCTGTGCGCGCTGCTCGGCTGCGCCGCGTTCGGCGTGGCGCTGAACAACCAGCTGGAACCCGCACCGCAAGCGATCGGCTCGGCGCGCGCCAGCGAAACCCTGACCATCAACGCCCATCCGAACAAGCTCATCGAAGAGATCGACCGTGTGCTGATGGAACGCTGGTACAGCCGCATTCCGAACCGCCGCTATACGCGCCGTTCGCCTGTTATCAACGGCGAGCAGGGACAGTTCTCCGCCGACCTGCTCGAGGAAACCCAGCCGCGGCCGCAGCCGAACCGCACGGCCGAAGGCGTCGCGCATGCAATGGCCACTCCGCAATTCCGCTGGCTGGTCATCCTGACCGCGTTTGCGGCGCTGTGCATGGTTGCGGGCACCGTTGCCACGCTGATGTTCAGCAAGGGAGTGCTTGCCGGGAAAGTCAACACGACCATCGCCGCGATCGCGCTGTTCCAGCTCGCCGTCGGCGTGTTCTGCTTCCGCGCCGCCCACGTGCTGTGGGGCCGCTTCGATTTCGTGTCCGAACTGATGTGGGTGGAGCTGTCGGGCAGCTATGAATCGGCCAGGGTGAATGTGGGCAACCAGCTGAGCGGCCAGGTGCAGACGCAAAAGAGCGTGATCAATGTCGAGGCGATGACGATGCGCGTATGGGTGTCCGAGATCGATACGGTTATCTTCGGCAAGGACGCGGGGCGCCAGTTGATTCGCATGCGCGGCAGGCAAGATGCCGCCAACGAACTGTCGGCACACCTGAAAGCCTTTGGCGAGACCCGCTCGATGGTGGTTGCGCCGACCTCGACCGCGGACCTCGAACGCGCGCGCCAGGTGGGCGCCACCGGCCAGGCCGTTACCGCAGGGGTTTCCGCTGCTGCGCTGGCGATGGAAGCGGGCGAGTCCGACCTGGCGCTGGCGACCAAACCCGCCGTCGAGTCGGCGCCGCGTCCACGTTTCTGCACAGGATGCGGCGTCGCGCTGGTGCCGCAGATGCGTTTCTGCGGCGAGTGCGGAACTGCGGCGGGAGTGTGATGTCGCTCTCGTTCCAGGCGCGCTACCCTGCGACTGGTTGAAGCTTTATAAGGGCAAGGGCAAGCGGGCAATGGCCCGCTTCAAGGCGTCAAAACAGGCCGGGTCGAGCGCGGTGCCGACAGTTTGCTCCATCATCTCGAGTGCTTTTGGGATAGGAATCGCGCCGCGGTAAGGACGTTCCGCGGTGATCGCATCGAAGATGTCGGCAGTCGTGATGATCCGCGTTTCGATGTTGATCTCGTCTGCTTTCAGCCCGCGCGGGTAGCCGGTGCCGTCGAGCCGCTCGTGATGGGCGCCGGCTACCAGCGCCAGCTCCTGGAAGGCGCTGATCCGCGAAAGAATGCGCTCCGAATACTCGGCATGCTGTTTCACCGCATCCCATTCCGACCGGTCGAGCGCGCCTGCTTTGTCGAGCACGCTGTTGCTGACGCCGAGCTTGCCGACATCGTGCAGCAAGGCGCCGCGGCGCAGCCACCGGCGCCGTTGCTCGGACAGGCCGAGCGCTTCGCCGATCATGTCGGTGTAGAGCGCGACCCGCGCGCTGTGGCCGCTTGTGTACGGGCTTTTGGAGTCGACTACCTGGCCGATGGCGGTGGCAATATCGTCGAGGTAATCTTCATCGAGCGGCACTTCGTGGCCCGCAGGGACAAGCGCCACCACGGCGCTATCGACTTCGGGCGACGCGAGGGTCGCCCAGAACTGCTCGCTTTTCGCGACCGCCTCGAACGAAGCAACCAGCATCGGGTCAAACCAGGTACCTGCACGCGCGCGTGCCTCGGCAAGCGCGGCGTCTCGCCCGTCAGCGGTGTGGAACACGTCGATCACTTGCGCCAGCAGTGCAATGCGCGCGTAGACGGGAATCTCCGCGCCCACCAGCGCGGCGGGCCTGCCCTTGCCGTTGTAATGCTCATCCAGGGAGAAGATGCCGCTTGAGACGGCCTCGGGAAAACGCAGCAGCCGGGCAATTTCAGCACCCCGCTGGCAACGGGTGGCGATGAGTTCCTGTGCAATCTCGCTGCCATTGCGCAAAATGCCCAGCACGCTGCGGAAGCGTTCGGCCAGGCCCGCCTTCAATCCCGTGTGGCTAAAGACGAACGACAACACCTGCGGCAGGCTATCGCCGACGGTCTTGAAGTCACGCTTGAACTGGATGTCGTCCGTCAGGTACAGCTCGCAAATGCGCGCCGCATTGCTGCTGCAGCCCAGGTCCTTGAGCAGCAGCGTGTAGTACAGCTCCCATAACTCACTATCCGGCAGCCCGGCCTGCTGGCCGATGTGCATTCCGATCCAGCAGCAGCGCACGCAATGGCCAGCCGGCTGCCCCTCGGTAATGTCGAGCGCATAGCTCATTGCGCCGATGATTTCCGACAGCTGAATGGCGTCGCCAGCCGGCAACCGGGCGACAGCAGAGGCGTCGAGGGCTTGGAGCATAGAAATGAATTTTGCGTTAAGGCAAGGAATTCATTATATGCCGCTTGCATCGCCGTCGGCAGGCGATGCACAAAGTGTCGTTTATTTGCCAGTGGGCGATTCCGGCTGCTTTTGGCTGTCGAGCTTCACCGCGTCAATGCTCATGCCGGACGTCTTGCACATGCCCTCGCAGGCCAGGTCGAAGCGCCAGCTGTGCCGTGGACAGACCACATGCAGTTCGTCGTCGATGGTGGCGTAGGCCAGGTCGCCGCCCTGATGCGGGCAGTAGCGGTTGATTTCGTATTTTTGCCCCTGGTGTTCGATCACGATTCGCTCCCTGGACAGGTTCAGGTTGCGGATCAGCGATTCGGCGAGGTTGGATTCGTCGGCAAACAGGAAGATGTTGACGATGGTGTTGTACACATCGGGCAGCCGTTCGATGCTGGCGCGCAGGCTCAAGGCAATGTCCTGCCAGCGATCTTCGCCGCACATCAGCGAAAAGTATTTGGTGCTGGCGCTCAGGACGAGGCAAGGCGTTTGCGGCTCCTGCGCTTGGGACAGCGCGTTGCCGACCAGGTCTACCACCAGGGATTGGGATTTTTCGCTGCCCCAGCGGAAGGCAATGGAGGGCGTCCCGGGCGGCAAGGCAATGCTGGCGATCAGGCTCAACCGACGCCGTAGCACATCGGCAAAGCGCTCGACCGAAAAGTTGTCCTCAATTCCCTCCCAAACGTCAGGGTGCGACGCAGCGTACTGGTTAATCTCTGCAGGCGTCGGCGCTGCGATCGGCAGCCGGTTGGCATGCTCATCGACCCGCTCGCCCGGCCTCGGATAGAGCACGTTCTGGATGCGGTTCTGGGCAAGGTATTTGTCGAGCTCATCCTGGTGTACAAAAATCGTTCCGGCGCCAGCATTCAAGGTAGGATCGAGGAAAGGGAAAAACGCAGGGCCGGCGGCAGGGACGAAGAAGCGCGGGCCAAGAATCTTTATGCCGCTGAGGACATTACGCAACTTGCTGAGCACCTTTTTCGTTGCCACAAGGCGTCGCTGGTCTTCGGGTAGAACAAAACATGATGGATGCCAGTTTGCACCGGAAAATTGTACCGAGTAGTAGTCAATTTTCGGTAATTCATTCTTCAATAATGAAAGACGATCGAAAATCTTACAGTCATTTTGGTTAAAAAAGGTGAAGCCCGGAGTTGCCACAAAAATTGCGGCGTCATGGTTGATGCCACTGTCATCGATGAAAATACGGAACTGGATGTCTCCACCGGCCTGCTCACCTTCCGCCAGTTCGACCGTGCGCATGTTCATCTGCCCTAGCGCTTCGAGCAGATACTTGTCCTTGTATGCTGGAATGAAAATGGTGCAATCCGGATGGCTCGACAAGGCGGCGAGCGTCGACTTATCGAAATGGTCCTGGTGCTCATGGCTCAGGAAAATACTCAGCTTTTTTTCGGCACAGCGTTTCTTCACAAGCTCGCGCAGATGTCCATTCGGGGGCCACTGATGCCAGCTTCCAAAGAATGCCCCGATATCGTTGAGCCAGGGGTCGAGCAGCAATGCTTCGCGGTCGGTTTCGATCAGGAAGCAGTTGTGCCCCCAAAACGTGAAGTCAGCGTTCATGGATAGTTACCGGGGAGTGTTGAGAATGGCAGTCCGCCTACAGGCTAGTCTGCGGGCCCAGGCAGGCGGTTGACGGCGCATAAGTGACGCTGCGGGCCACAGGCCTGGTTTGATGGAGCACAAACAACTAGCGGCGCAAGCTCACCACCGTGCGCCTTCGTAAAACCGGAACAGATTGTCTTTGGTGTTTTCGATCCAGTTGGTCTCAAATTGGCGCGGATGGCTGAGGAAGCAGATCCGGCGGTACTGGCCAAGAGCCTCATCTGGCGAACTCGGATGGTAATACTTGGGATGTGGGCGGTCCGCGACGTAGAAGTTGAAGCTCTGCAGCAGCGCGGGATCGTAGGCCTCGCATCGGATGCCGCAGTGTTCGCGCAGCTGCTGGTCTTTAAGCAACTCGGTGTTATTCAGCTTGAGCCGCCGGTTGGCGAAGTCGCCGTGGCTCGCCACCGTGGTCATCTTGGTGCCGAGCCGCTGCTCGATGGAGCAGAAATTGCGTGTGAAGGTGTCGCGGATCTCCGGCATCCGGGCATGGATGCCAGCTGGATCGCGGATGCGGTGTTTTTTCGCGAAAGTGGCGAGTTCTTCGTAGTGATAGCTGGCCTCGCTGCCATATTCCTCAATTTCACGCATCAGCTTGAAATCCAGCGTGGAGAGGCGGAAGTAAAAGGTCGACTTGATCTTGTACTTTTTTTCCACCTCAAACAGCTTTCTTGCGGTGCGAAGATCGGTATCGATGTCATGCCGGTGCACCACGACCTTCCGGCCGTCCTGCACCTCGCCATTGGAAATGGCATCGAAATACTCGCGCACCGACGTCTGCGCGTAGCCCATGTCGCGCGCCGCAACAATAAAACGCTCATAGCCCGGCAAGCGCGAAGGCATAAAGTAGTCGCTATACAGCCGGCTAGCCAGATTTGTCATTGGATAATGTGCTCCGCGCGCAGGGTCCCTGACATTATCGCGGGGCTCACTATGGTCGGGTTGATAAGCATCAATCCGGCCCTTGGCTGGCATTCCCCTTCAACCGGGGATGAAAAAAGCCCCGACGATTTCTCGTAAGGGCTTGATTTCAGTACACGAAGATTCTGGTGGGCCTCCCGTGAGTCGAACACGGCACCAACGGATTATGAGTCCGCTGCTCTAACCAAGCATGAGCTAGAGGCCCCTGGAGGGTTCCGTTACCTCATGGGCGAGGACGCATACCGGGCTCTGACGCTCAGTATGGGTTCCCGCTTTCGCGGGAACGACGGTGAAAATTTGGAAGGGGCGAGGATAGAATCTCTGCCTCGCCCCGTCAAGGTTTAATTGCCTTCGAGGAAGCTCTTCAGCTTGTCCGAGCGCGATGGGTGGCGCAACTTGCGCAGCGCCTTCGCCTCGATCTGGCGAATCCGCTCACGCGTCACGTCGAACTGCTTGCCCACTTCTTCCAAGGTGTGGTCCGTCGACATCTCGATACCGAAACGCATGCGCAGCACTTTGGCTTCGCGCGGAGTCAGCGAATCGAGCACGTCCTTGACCACGCCACGCATCGAGGCGTGCAGCGCCGCATCCGATGGCGCCAGCGTATTGTTGTCTTCGATGAAGTCGCCCAGGTGGGAGTCGTCATCGTCGCCAATCGGCGTTTCCATCGAGATCGGCTCTTTGGCGATCTTCATGATCTTCCGGATCTTATCTTCCGGCATTTCCATCTTGATCGCAAGCGTCGCCGGATCAGGCTCCGCACCCGTCTCTTGCAGGATCTGGCGGGAGATGCGGTTCATCTTGTTGATCGTCTCGATCATGTGCACCGGAATACGAATCGTGCGCGCCTGGTCGGCGATCGAACGCGTGATCGCCTGGCGGATCCACCACGTTGCGTAAGTCGAGAACTTGTAGCCGCGGCGGTATTCGAACTTGTCCACTGCCTTCATCAGGCCGATATTGCCTTCCTGGATCAGGTCGAGGAACTGCAGGCCGCGGTTGGTGTATTTCTTGGCGATCGAAATCACGAGGCGCAGGTTGGCCTCGGTCATTTCGCGCTTGGCTTTGCGCGCCTTCATTTCACCCGCCGCCATCTGGCGGTTGATGTTGCGCAGGTCCGGCAGCGGCAGCACGACGCGCGCTTGCAGGTCGATCAGGCGCTGCTGCAGTTCCTTGATCGTCGGGATGTTGCGCCCGAGGATGGCGGAGTACGCGTGGCCGGCGTTCACTTCGCCGTCGACCCAGTCAAGATTGGTTTCATTGCCTGGGAAGACCTTGATGAAGTGGGCGCGCGGCATGCCGCACTTGTTCACAGCAACGTCGAGGATCTGCTTTTCAATGTGGCGCACTTCGTCGACCTGGCCGCGCAGCGTGTCGCACAGCTTTTCGACGACCTTGGCGGTGAAGCGGATGCCCAGCAGTTCGTTGGAAATTGCTTCCTGCGCCTTAACGTAGGCCTTCGAGTTGTAGCCGTCCTTTTCGAACGCCTTGCGCATCTTGTCGAACTGCACCGAGATGACTTCGAATTTCTCCAGCGCTTCGGCTTTCAGCGCTTCGAGCTGTTCCGCGGAGTAACCAGCCGCGCCAGAAGCAGTGGTTTCTTCCTCCTCGGCTTCTTCTTCGCCTTCGGCTTCTTCGTCATCTTCGTCTTCGTCCGACGCAGTCGGCGCCGCGCCCGGAGGTGTGGTGGCTTCACCGTCTTCGTCGACCATGCCGTCGACGATTTCGTCGATCTTGATTTCGTCGTTCTGGATGCGGATGGCGGCGGAAATGATCTCGGCGATCGTGACCGGGCAGGCGGAGATCGCCTGGATCATGTCCTTCAGGCCGTCTTCGATGCGCTTGGCGATTTCAATTTCGCCTTCGCGGGTCAGCAGTTCGACCGAGCCCATCTCGCGCATGTACATGCGGACCGGGTCGGTGGTGCGGCCAAAGTCGGAGTCCACCGTCGACAGCGCCGCTTCCGCAGCGGCTTCGGCTTCGTCGTCGCTGGTGACGGTGGCAACGTTATCGGACAGCAGCAGGGTTTCGGCATCGGGCGCGTGTTCATACACAGCGATGCCCATGTCGTTGAAAGTGCCGATGATGCCTTCGATCGCTTCCGGATCGACAATGTTCTCAGGCAGGTGGTCGTTGATTTCCGCGTAGGTCAGGAAACCACGTTCCTTGCCGAACTTGATCAGGGTCTTGAGCTTGGTGCGGCGGCGCTCGAGCTCTTCTTCCGAAGCCTCGGTGTCGGACGAGAAGGCATCCTTCAGCAGCGCTTTTTCCTTGGCCTTGCGGTCCTTGGCCTTGGCCTTGTCGACCGCCTTGAGCTCGGCGCGTTCGACCGCGTTCAGCGCGGCGACTTCGTCGTTCTCGGGCTGGAACTCTTTTGGCTTGCGGCCGCGCCGCCCCGGTACCTTTACGGTTGGCAGCACATAGCCCGACGTGTCGATGGCTGCCAGGGCGGCGGCATCGGTGGTCTGGCTGACCGCGGGCGGCGCAGCGGGTGCGCGTACGTCCGCTTTGTCTGCTTTATCCGCTTTGGCGGAGGCTCTCGTCGGCTTTGCAGCCACTTTGGATTCGGGTTTCTTGATTGGCACAGGCGCTTTCGATGTCACAACGACTAGCTTTACGATGGTTTAAGTAAAATTTGTTGCTGGCCCTACGTTCCGGACCCGCCTTGCGGGCCAGTCCGGCATTGCTGCACTCGTTACACCTTTACATCACCTTGCAGGCAGATCCGCGCATCGCCGCACGCCTTATGCCGCGGCCGGCATCGGCCTGGCGGCGGAAGTCGGCTGCAACAGAACGGCGGACGGGGGCAAGGGCCGTAAGTGGTTGATTGGCATTTTCGCCGCGAGGCGCTTCGCGCCTTCTCAACCAAAGCTGGCCCTGGCCGCCGGCGCCATATCCGCGCCGATCAAGAGCCTAACTTATAGGAAGAACATTCACTTCCAGTTAAAAAATAAGCTTTCTAAGAATACAACACTTAGCGTTTTATTATAGCACGCACCCCGGCTTTTTCCAGTCACTAACGCCCACCCTCCAAGGCGGGTTGACGCAGCTAGCGCGCCGCCAGTTCTGCTTGTGCTTCTCGCAACAATTGATCCTGCATCGCGGTGATCTCGCGGTATCGAATTCCAACCTGATCTGAGGTCAAACCCGATGAAAACAACTGATTGAGCTCGTGTTTTAATGCGTCCATCTTGATCTGCCTCACAGCTCCAGCAAGCCATAATTTAACGCTGTCAAAATCGGACTCGGGCTCCGAAGCAATTTCGGCGATCAGGCCGTCGTAATCCGGGCCCTCGTCCTTAAGGTGCTGGGACAAGGCGGCAAAGCCGCCGTTCGGCCCCAGTGCCTGCGCTGCCGCAACCAGTTGCAGCAACCGTTCGGCCGATTCCGGCCCGAAATGGTTAAACGCCTGGAGGGCCGACTCGTCCAGCTCAAGCGCGAGCGGCGGGTGGGCGACCAGGTGGCGCATGATCTGCGCCTCCAATCCCACCGGTTGCGGCCTGCCCTGCCGTGGCGGCGCCTTGCGCGCAACCGCAACGGGCTTGGCCAGTTCGAACAGGCCCTCGATCTCGGCCGGGGTCGATTCCGTCAGGCCAGCCAGCCCGCGTACGATCTGCAGGCGGAGCGCCGATGGCGCCATCGATTGCAACAAGGGCTTGGCATCGAATTGGACACGCGCGCGCCCTTCGGGTTCCGACAAGTCATGTTCAGCCGACACTTCACGCAGCAGGAATTGCGACAGAGGCATGGCCTCGTGGATTTCTTGCTCGAACGCATCCGCACCGCGCTCGCGCACGAAGCTGTCCGGGTCGTGTTCTTGCGGCAGGAACAGGAATTTGATGATCTTGTCGTCGGTTACTTGCGGCAGGCAAGCCTCAAGGGCGCGGCGCGCGGCTTTGCGGCCGGCCTTGTCGCCGTCGAAACTGAAAATGACAGTATCCGTCTGGCGCAGCAACTTTTGTACGTGGGTGCTGGTGCAGGCGGTACCGAGCGTCGCGACCGCTTGCGGAAAGCCAAGTTGCGCCAGGGCGACCACGTCCATGTAGCCTTCCGTCACCAGCACGTAGCCGGCGTCGCGGATGGCCTGGCGCGCCTCGAACAGGCCGTACAGCTCAAGGCCTTTCTGGAACAGCGGCGTTTCCGGCGAGTTCAGGTATTTCGGCTCACCCGAATCGAGCACGCGGCCGCCGAAGCCGATGACCTGGCCTTTGACGTTGCGGATCGGGAACATGATGCGCTCGCGGAAACGGTCATAGCGCTTCTGCTTGTTGCCTTCTTCGTCGACCTTATCAATGACAAGGCCGGATTCGACCAGCGCCAGCGCATCGTATTCCGGGAACACCGAGCGCAGGTTATCCCAGCCGCCCGGAGCGTAGCCCATGCCGAAGCGGGCACAGATTTCACCGGTGAGGCCACGTTTTTTCAGGTATTCGATCGCGTTGGGCGCAGTGCGCAGCTGGCCGCGGTAAAAGTCGCAGGCGCGCGTCATCGCGTCGGACAGGGCCAGCGCCTGGGCCTGGTTCTGGGCACGCTGGGCCGGGGGAATCTTGTCATCCGCATCGGGCACCACCATGCCGACGTTCTGGGCCAGGTCCTTGACCGCATCGACGAAGCCCATCCCAGAGTATTCGATCAGGAAACCGATCGACGTGCCGTGGGCGCCGCAGCCGAAGCAATGGTAGAACTGCTTGGTTGGGCTGACGGTAAAGCTGGGGGATTTTTCGTTATGGAACGGGCACAAGCCCTGATAATTCGCGCCGCCCTTCTTCAGCTGCACGTAGCGGCCGACAACATCGACGATGTCGACGCGGTTGAGGAGGTCGGTAATGAATGATTGTGGAATCACGTTTGATGAACAGTCTTTGTCTTAGGTCAGACTATACCGCCGGGCACGTTGCAGCGTTGAGCTGAAACAATACGCGACATCGATTTATTCCTCGAGCGATCGTGGGACGCCCCTAAAAATCTTTCCAAATTTGGGGACAGACCCCAATTCAAGCAATCTTCCAGTTTACCGGTGGTCTGACCCCGAATTTGGAAATTCACCGGTGGTCTGACCCCGAATTTGGAAATTCAATCAAAGCAATCTTCCAAACTACCGGTGGTCTGACCCCGAATTTGGAAATTTTCAGTCACCGCCAATTGGGGTCTGTCCCCGGGGACGGATCCCGGTGCTAGAGCGCCGGTCTTGGGTTTTTCGGACCGCCGGTCTTTTGGAGCGCTGGCTTAGCCGCCGCTCAGGGCTTTCTTGACGAGGCCCGATACCACCGTCATGTCGGCACGGCCAGCCAGCTTTGGCTTGACGATGGCCATGACTTTGCCCATGTCTTGCGGGCCCGCGGCGCCAGAGGCGGCGACGGCCGCTGCTACTTCGGCGGCAACTTCTTCGTCCGACAGGCCGGCAGGCATGTAGGCGGCGAGGATGGCGAGCTCGGCTTTCTCGATGTCGGCCAGGTCCTGGCGGTTGCCGGCTTCGAACTGGCTGATCGAGTCCTTGCGCTGCTTGATCATCTTTTCGACGATCGCCAGCGTCTGGGTGTCGTCGAGCTCGATACGCTCGTCGACTTCCTTGCGCTTGATTTCAGCGATCAGCAGGCGAATGGTCTGCAGCCGTCCCGCTTCTTTCGCGCGCATTGCCGTCTTCATGTCTTCGGTGATTTGTTCTTTTAAGCTCATGTCATCCTCGCGTCGAGTGGCCGCATTCGGCCAGGCCACGTTGGCCAAGTAAAAATAGCAAAACCCGCTGCGGTAAACCGGAGCGGGTCTGCGACTGTTCAAGACAATCCATCCGGCGCGGCGGATAGCCAGTCACCGGACCAGTCTTGACGAAGTGTCTTAGTACAGCTTCTTTGGCAGTTGCTGGCTGCGAATGCGCTTGTAGTGGCGCTTTACGGCAGCTGCCAGCTTGCGCTTGCGCTCAGCCGTTGGCTTTTCGTAGAACTCGCGTGCACGCAGTTCGGTCAGCAGACCAGTTTTTTCGATAGTGCGCTTGAAGCGGCGCATGGCTACTTCGAACGGCTCGTTTTCTTTAAGGCGAATAGTGGTCATGTAAAAATCAAACCGTTAGATTTAGATGGGAAGAACGAGATTCTAGCAGCATTTCAAACTGATGGGAAGCTTTTCGATTTCATGTTTCGCAAGCGCCACACTGAAAACCTCATTCACCAACTGCCTGCCCTGCCGCAACACCAGAGGCCCAGGCCCATTGGAAATTATATCCGCCCAGCCAGCCGGTGACGTCCACCGCCTCGCCGATGAAGTACAGGCCGGGCACTTTGTTGGCCATCATCGACTGCTGCGACAGCTCGCGCGTGTCGACGCCGCCCAGGGTCACTTCGGCCTTGCGGTAGCCTTCCGAACCGGTCGGCACGATCGCCCAGCGGTTGATGGCGTCGCCCAGCTTGCGCAGCTTGGCGTCCTGCATGTCGGCCAGGCGCGCGTCCGGCTCGAAGCCGTTGGCTACCAGCAGGCCCTCCGCCAGCCGTACCGGCAGCCATTGCGACAGCACGTTGCCGAGCTGCTTCTTGATGGTGCCCTTGCCCTCGATCAGGACCTGGGCCACGTCCATGTCCGGCAACAGGTTGAGCACGATCGGCGTGCCCGGCTGCCAGTAGCTGGAAATCTGCAAAATGGCCGGACCGGACAGCCCGCGGTGGGTGAACAGCAAGTCTTCGCGGAAATGGCCGCGCTTGGCGCCCTTCCCTTTGCCGGAGCCCGTCGCCACTTCGACTTCCAGCGCGATGCCCGACAGCGGCGCGAATGCCTCCCAGCTTGGGCCGTCGAAGGTCAGCGGCACCAGGCCGGGGCGCGGTTCGATGATGTTCAGGCCGAACTGGGTGGCGATGCGGTAGCCGAAGTCGGTGGCGCCGATCTTCGGGATCGACAGGCCACCGGTGGCAATGACCAGGCTGTCGGCCAGGATGTCGCCGGTGTCGGTCGCGACCAGGAAGCCTTCGGAGGTGTTCTCGACGGACCCAACCTGGCAGGGCATGCGCCAGGTCACCAGGCCCTCGGCGCACTCGTCCTTCAGCATCTGGATGATCTGCTCGGCGGAATCATCGCAAAACAGTTGCCCACGGTGTTTCTCGTGGTAGCCGATGCGGTGTTTCTTGACCAGCGCGAGGAAGTCCTGCGGCGTGTAGCGCGACAGCGCACTCTTGCAGAAGTGCGGGTTCTCGGACAAGAAGTTGGCCGGTCCCGCATTAATGTTGGTGAAATTGCATCGGCCGCCGCCGGAGATGCGGATCTTTTCAGCCAGCTTGGCCGCGTGATCGATCAGGACGACGCGCTTGCCACGCTGGGCGGCAACTGCCGCGCACATCATGCCGGCCGCGCCCGCGCCGATCACTGCTACATCGAATTGTTTTGCCATCTGGTGCTAAGTTCCGCGAGTTACAAAAGGAGTGATTGTAAACCGGGCGGGGCTCAGGCCTTCAATGCTTTCGCTACTTTCAGGCATTGCTGCACCTGCTCGAGGATCGGCTCCGGCACGGGAACCTCGCCACGCAGCGCCTGCGCAATCCATTCGGCGGTGCTTGCCGCGTCGCGGGCCGATGGCATTTCCGCCAGTTCGTCGGTCGGGTCGCCCTTTTGCACCAGCAGGATGCCTTCGCCGGCGTGGAACCACTCGATTTGCTGGCCACGGTTGGCATTGGCCACCGTTTCGCCTTCCGTCCCGCGCATCAGGAAGGCGTCGCCGCGCCCTTCCGGAGCTGCGGTGGTGAAGTATTCGCTCAGCATCTCAAGGTATTCGGGATGGGTATAAGAAACCAGGCGCAGCGCGGGACCGGCGAACGGCTGGAGGATCTTGACCAGGGTATGGGTCGAGTTGCGCACGCCAAGCACGCGCCGCAGCGCCAGCAGCCGCGCCATTTTCGGCGCCAGCGTTTCGATCGGCATGAAGCAAGGTTCGCGGCGCGCCACCGCCGCTGCGAGGTCCGCTGCCGAGCTTGCAGGCGCGAAGCCCATCGCCGCGAGGATCTCCGCGGTTGTCACCCGGCCCGGGTCGGTGCTGACGCCATGCACCAGCACCGGCACGCCTTCGCGCGCAAGCAATAGCGCCAGCAAGGGCGTCAGGTTGGCCAGCTTGCGCGCGCCGTTATAGCTGGGAATCAAAATCGGCGCGTACTCGCTTGCCGGCACCGGCAGCAGCGGGAACGAAGCCTCCGCCGCTTCCAGGAACCCGGCGATCTCATTGACCGACTCGCCCTTGAAGCGCAGCGCCAGCACCACCGCGCCCATCTCCAGGTCGGATACCCTGCCGTCGAGCATCGCTCCGTACAGCGCCCGCGCGTCGTCGCGCGACAAGCTGCGCGCGCCTTTTTTGCCACGTCCAATTTCTTTGATGAAATGAGCGGCGGGAAAAGATTCAAAATTTGTCGTCATTCAGGAAGCTTACACCGGGTAGTTTTTAATCGGGCGGGGATTTTGGCCTGGTGCAATGCAGCACGCGGAAATTCGTACTACACTGGCAGGTCACCACTGGAAACTTCCTACCCAAAAAGCTGACACCAATGATCACGCCAGATATCGAAAATAGTAACGTCAGTTCGTTCGCGCTGATGCCGTCGCCCGAACAGCTGCACGCCATGCTGCCGCTCTCCGACGCCGCTTTCCAGACCGTGATGCGCGGCCGCGAAGCGCTGCGCAACATTCTCGACCGCAAGGACAAGCGCATGTTTGTCGTGGTCGGCCCGTGCTCGATCCACGATCCGGTTGCCGGCCTCGACTATGCGCGCCGCCTGAAGAAGCTGCAGGAAGAAGTGGCCGACACCATGCTGCTGGTCATGCGCGTGTACTTCGAAAAGCCGCGCACCACCACCGGCTGGAAGGGTTATATCAACGATCCGGATATGGATGACTCCTTCCGCGTCGACGTGGGGATGAGCAACGCGCGCAAGTTCCTGATCGACGTGTGCGAACTCGGCTTGCCGACCGCCACCGAAGCGCTCGACCCGATTTCGCCGCAATACCTGGGCGACCTGATCGCCTGGACGGCGATCGGCGCGCGCACCACGGAATCGCAGACCCACCGCGAGATGTCGTCGGGCCTGTCGACGCCGGTCGGCTTCAAGAACGGCACTGACGGCGATATCAGCATTGCGATCAACGCCATTTTGTCTTCGGCGCATCCGCACTCCTTCCTTGGCATCAGCAGCCAGGGCACGGTGTCGATCGTGCGTACCAGCGGCAATGCGTATGGCCACGTGGTGCTGCGCGGCGGCGATGGCCGTCCGAATTACGATTCGGTGTCGGTGGCGATTGCCGAGCAGGCGCTGGCCAAAGCCAAGCTGCCGGCCAACCTGGTGGTCGACTGCTCGCATGCAAACAGCTACAAGAAGCCCGAACTGCAGCCGCTGGTGATGTCGGATGTAATCCAGCAGATCAAGCACGGCAACAAGTCGATCGTCGGCGTGATGATCGAGTCGAACATCGTCGGCGGCAACCAGAAGATTCCCAACGACTTGTCGGAGCTGAAGTATGGCTGCTCGGTGACGGATGGGTGCATTGATTGGGAGACGACTGAGGCAATGCTGAAGGCGGCGCACCAGGAATTGCTGCAGCGTCCCTAAACATCGTCGTTCCCGCGAAGGCGCGAACCCATACTGAGCTTCGCAGCAAGCGAAGTATGGATTCCCGGCTGCGCGGGAAAGACGAGGTGTACCTTACAATGTCGTCTTTCTAGCTCCACTTCTTGTTCCCCATGATCGTTCTCGGCGTCGAATCCTCCTGCGATGAAACCGGCCTTGCGTTGTACGACACGCAACGCGGCCTGCTGTCGCACGCACTCCACTCGCAGGTTGCGATGCACGAGGAGTACGGCGGCGTCGTGCCCGAACTGGCCTCGCGCGACCACATCCGCCGCGCCATCCCGCTGCTCGAACAAACCCTGTCCAAAGCCGGCATCGAAGCGTCCAGCATCGACGCCATCGCCTACACCCAGGGCCCGGGCCTGGCGGGCGCGCTGCTGGTCGGTTCCTCGATCGCATGCAGCCTCGGCCTGGCGCTCGACAAGCCGGTGCTCGGCGTGCACCACCTCGAAGGCCACCTGCTGTCGCCCCTGCTGGCCAGCGATCCGCCGCAGTTCCCCTTCATCGCCCTCTTGGTTTCCGGCGGCCACACCCAGCTGATGCGGGTCGACGGCGTCGGCAAGTACACGCTGCTGGGCGAAACGCTGGACGACGCGGCCGGCGAAGCCTTCGACAAGTCGGCCAAGCTGCTTGGCCTCGGCTACCCCGGCGGCCCGGCCATTTCGCGCCTTGCCGAATTCGGCAACCCGGACGCCTACAAGCTGCCGCGCCCGATGCTGCACTCGAAAGACTTCAACTTCAGCTTCTCGGGCCTGAAAACCGCGGTGCTGACGGTGGTGAAGAACCACGAAGAAAAAGTGATCGCGAACATTTGCGACCAGGACAAAGCCGACATCGCGCGCGGCTTCGTCGACGCCATCGTCGACGTGCTGACCGCAAAATGCGTGAGCGCCCTGCGCCACTCGGGCCTCAAGCGCCTGGTGATCGCCGGCGGCGTCGGCGCCAACTCGCAGCTGCGCGCCTCGCTCAATGCGGCGGCCGAGAAAAAGAAATTCCGCGTCTACTACCCGGAGCTGGAATTTTGCACCGACAACGGCGCGATGATCGCTTTCGCCGGCGCAATGCGCCTGCAGATCAACCCCGACGCCGCCCAGCGCGACTACGCGTTCAACGTCCGTCCACGCTGGCCGCTGGACGAAATTGAAGCGGCATAGAAACAACCGTTGTCGTCCTCATAAGGTGTCACGCTGTTCGCCTAAAAATGGCAAACTCCCCGGGTCGTGTTTTTCCGGAGGTGGCGTATGCGTGTTGTTAGCTGGAATATTCACTGGGGCTGCGGCAAGGATAGCCGAATCCGCATCCATGCGATCATCGATGTCCTGCGCAAGTTAAATCCCGATATCATCTGCCTGCAAGAAGTCGCGGCGAATCATCCCGAACTGGAAGGCAATGCCAGCGCCAACCAGTTCCGCCAGCTCGCAGGCGCCTTCGGGGGCTACCAGCCAGTGCTGGAGCCGACCAGCGAGATCTACCAGAACAACATGCCGCGCCAGTTCGGCAACCTGCTGCTGTCGAAATACCGCATCACACAAGTCCATCGCCACTCGCTGCCGTGGCCGCCCGACCCTGCCAACCCCGGCATGCCGCGCGGCCTGATCGAAGCCGTGGTCGAAGCGCCAGGCGGCAAGCTGCGCGTGCTGACCACCCACCTCGAATACTATTCCCAGGTCCAGCGGATGGCGCAGGTCAGGCACATCAAGTACCTGCACTGGGAAGCGTGCGAACGCGCCCGCCTTTACCAGCCAAACTCCGGGCTCGACGCGCCCTTCCAGCTGGGTTTTCGTCCGGGCAGCGCGATCTATTGTGGCGACTTCAACTTCACGCCTGATTCGGCGGAGCACGCAGAGATGCTGGCGACCGACGACAGCATTGCCCTGCCCCTGGTCGACGCATGGGCCCACACGCATCCCGACACGGCGCGCGCGCCGACTGCCGGCCTGCACGGTTTCAAGTGGCCTGACCGCCCGGATTGCTACGACTATTTCTTCGTGACAGAAGACCTGGTGCCGCGCCTGAACGAGGTAACGGTGCAGTCCGAAACCGCGGCGTCGGACCACCAGCCGATCGTCATCGACCTCACTTAATCGCGCCCGGTGCGGATTCGGCGGATGCGGCTTCGCCTTATCCGCCCTACGTTAACGTGGGGCATTTCGTAGGGCGGATAAGGCGAAGCCGCATCCGCGTGCGTGCAAATCCGGGGCGTGGTCAGGACTGCGCGGCAATCGTCCTTAACGCCTGCTCGAACACTTCCGGCGGCTGTCCGCCAGAGATCAGGTGGCGTTCGTTGATAATGACCGCAGGCACCGAATTGATGCCAGCGCGCAGGTAATATTGTTCGCGCTCGCGCACGTCGGCAGCGTAGGTATCCGACGCCAGGATGCGCTCCGCTTCCGCCCGATCGAGCCCGACCTCCCCCGCCACCCGCGCCAGTACCGCATGGTCGCCCGGATTCTCGCCCTTGGTAAAGTAAGCCTCGAACAGCGCTGTCTTCAGCGCATACTCGCGCCCCTGCGTATCCGCCCAGTGCAGCAGGCGGTGCGCGTCGAAGGTGTTATAGATGCGGCTGCGCGCTTCCATATTGAAGTCGAAACCCAGTTCGGCCGCGCGCGAACGGATCATTTCGCGGGTTTTGGCGCCCTGTTCTTCCGTGGCCCCGTATTTCTGGGCCAGGTGCTCGCCGATGTCCTGCCCGCCCGGCGCCATGGCCGGGTTTAGTTCAAAGGGCTGGAAATGAATCTCGGCGCCAACCGCATCTTTCGCGCGGTCCAGCGCCTGTTCGAGCGACTTGAGCCCGATGACGCACCACGGGCACGAAATATCGGACACGAAATCGATTCTGATCTGCTTGCTCACACCGCACCGCCTTTCTTGAAATTACTTCCATTCTGGCATAGGCACAGCGGAGCAAGCGCGCATTACCCCGGCCTTACTTCTTCTTTGCCGATGCCTTCGCAGCGGCGCCGGACTTGCTGCCGATCCGGCTTTCCTTGCCAGCGAGCAGATTCGAAATGTTTTTGCTGTGACGGAACAGCAGCAGCGCGCTCATGGCGGCAACGGCGAACAGAATCTCGTCGGCGCCAAACAGCAGGCCGTAGTAGAACGGCGCGAACACCGCCGCGATCAGCGCGGCCAGCGAGGAGTAGCGGAAGGCGTAGGCCACGATCAGCCAGGTCGCCAGCGTCGCCAGTCCCAGCCACACGTTCAGTCCAAGCAGCACGCCCAGCGCGGTCGCGACGCCCTTGCCGCCCACAAAGCGGAAGAACACCGGCCACAGGTGGCCGATGAAGACGGCCAGCGCAACCAGCGCGATGCCAGTGTCGTCGATGCCGAAGCGGTCAGCCAGGCGCAGCGCCAGCCAGACCGCGAACCAGCCCTTGGCCGCGTCGCCGATCAGGGTGGCGATGGCGGCCTTCTTGTTGCCGCTGCGCAGAACGTTGGTGGCGCCCGGGTTGCCCGAGCCGTAAGTGCGCGGGTCGGACAGGCCGAACAGGCGGCTCATCACAACGGCAAACGAAACAGAGCCGATCAGGTAGGCGGCGATAACAAACAAAACTGTATTCATGGTGTCTCTCTTTTTATAGTCCGGGCTCAAGGCCGGGCGTGATTATATACAGTCGCTATTCCAAAGCACACTGGACCGGCTTTGCACCCAGCAACGCCACCACTGCCTGGGGATCGATGCCGACCAGGTAGCCGCGCCGCCCGCCATTGATATAGATCTTTTCCAGCGCCAGGATGCTTTCCTCGACATACACCGGCATCGCCTTCTTGGTGCCGAACGGCGAGGTGCCGCCGACCATGTAGCCGGTATGCCGTTGCGCCACCTCGGGCTTGCACGGCTCGACCGACTTGCACGGGATCGCGCGCGCCAGGTTCTTGGTCGAGACCTTGCAGTCGCCGTGCATCAGGACGATCAAGGGACGCGCCGCTTCGTCCTGCATCACCAGGGTCTTGACCACGTCATGCTCGGGCACGCCAAGTTCGCGCGACGACACCGCGGTGCCGCCGTGCTCCTCATAGTCGTACGGGTGTTCGGTGAAGGCAACCTGGTGTTTGCGCAGGAACTGGGTCGCCTGTGTTTCTGAAATATGCTCTTTGCGGGCCATGCGTGTTACGCTAAAGGTTCATTGAGGAGTCTTATTATGCAGCAAGAGATTCGCTTTGCCACCTTCAATGTTTTCAACCTCGCACCGCCCGGTGCGCGTTTGTATGACAACCTGCTGCCCTCGACGCCCGAGGAGTATGAGGCCAAGGTCGCATGGACCGCGCGCCAGGTCGACCTGCTCGATGCCGACGTGATCGGCTTCCAGGAGATCTTCTCGCAGGCTGCGCTGCGCGAGGCCTTGTCGCGCACGCATAAATACCGCAATGCGCACCACATCGGCTTCGACCCCGACCCGGCTGCCCCGCGCCTGACCCCCAGCGTGGCCCTGGTATCGCGCCTGCCGCTGGCCGGACCGGCCACGCCTTACCTGCTGTTCCCGCCCGGTATTGCCCTGCCGCCAGGCAGCCGTGATGCCGACCGCTTTACCCGCGCCGTGGTCCACGCGCCGATCGCCGTGTCGCCGGACTGCATCGTCGATGTGGTCGTGGTGCACCTGAAGTCGCGCAGGCCCGACTACCGCAACGGCGACACCGGCGAGGACGCCCAGGTGTACGCCATGGCCTGCCTGCGCTCACTGGTGCGGCGCGGCACCGAGGCGGTTGGCTTACGTGTGATGCTGAGCAACATGGCGAAGGCCAACAAGCGTCCGCGCGTGGTGCTGGGCGACTTCAACGATGTCGCCGATTCGGTCACGACGGCCATCGTGCAGGGGGTGGGCGCGCCGCTGGGCGACCGCATGTACGACGCCTACGACCTCCAGCGCAGCCAGGACCGGATGCGCCATGTCGGCTTCTCCAGCATGCATGACGGCCGCTACAGCACCATCGACCATATCTTGCTGTCGGAAGACTTCAATGGCGCCCTGCCGAACGCGATCGGCGAGGTTATCGAGGTGAACTACCTGAACGACCACCTGGTGCTGGCCTTGCCGGAGGCGTCCGACCACGGCCAGGTGCTGGCGCGCATCCGCCTGTTCGATGAAACCCACGGGCTTATCGATGCGGGCGTGTAAGGTCCGGGTCGGCTGACGCCCTGCCGGCGTAGAAGCCCTGGTACTCGTCGCAGCCGTGCCGTCGCAGGAAGTGCAATTGTTCTTCGGTCTCGACGCCTTCGGCGATCACGCGCAGCTTCAGCCCCCGCGCCACCGCGATGACGGCGGGGATGATTCCCGCATCGCCAGGGTCGCGCAAGATTTCGCCCACCAGGGTGCGGTCGATTTTCAGTTTTGACAGCGGAACCTGGCGCAGGAAGGACAGGTTCGAGCAGCCGCTGCCGAAATCGTCGATGGTCAGCTGGACGCCGCGCTGCCCCAGTGCGTGCACGGCGCCGATGGTCGCCTCGTCCGCGCTCATGATGACATCCTCGGTGATCTCGAGGTCAAGGTAGCGCGCTTCCAGCCCGGTGCGCGCCAGCACCCGGTCGACGCAAGCCAGCAGGTTGTTATGGAAGAATTGTGTGCTGGAAAGGTTAACGGCGACAGACACGGCATGGCCCGCGTCGCGCCAGCGCCTGGCCCGTGCGCATGCCTGCTGTAATACCCACTCGCCGATCGGCACGATCAGTCCGCTTGCTTCAGCCACTGGCAGGAATTCGTCCGGGCCAAGCAGGCCGCGTTCAGGGTGGCGCCAGCGCAGCAGCGCCTCGAGCCCCACCACCTTGCCGGATTCGACGCTGATCTCGGGCTGGTATTCGATGATGAATTCCTTGCCGGCCAGCGCCCGGCGCAGGTTGTTCTCCATCTGCACGCGCTGCACCACGTGGGCGTTCATTTCCGGGCTGAAGAAGCGGAACGCGTTGCGCCCGTCGTGCTTAGCGTGGTACATGGCCACGTCGGCATGCTGCATCAGCGTGTCGATGTCGGCCCCGTCCGCCGGATAGATGCTGATGCCGATCGACACGCTGACGCTCATTTGCTGTCCCGCCACATTGATGGGCTGGATGATGGAATGCATGATGGTCTGGGCCACGTGGGCGGCCTGGTCGACGCCGCCAATGTCGGCCAGCACCACGACAAATTCGTCGCCTCCCTGGCGGCTGACCGTGTCCACCCCGCGCACGCAGCGCATCAGGCGTGCCGCGGTTTCCTTCAGCACGTGGTCGCCGGCCTGGTGGCCGAAGCCGTCGTTGATGGCCTTGAAGCGGTCGAGGTCGATAAACATGACCGCCACCCTGGTGTGCTGGCGCCGCGCGGCGGCCAACGCCTGGCGCAGCCGGTCGAGCAACAGCACGCGGTTGGGCAGGTCGGTCAGGAAATCATGCTCGGCAAGGTGGCGGTTTTGCTCCTCCACGCGCTTGCGGTCGGTGATGTCGCACAGGATCGCCATGTAGTCGGCCAGTTCGGGGTTGCTGCTGCGGATCGCCGTCAACGCGACCCAGCAAGGAAACTCCTGGCCATCGCGGCGGCGGGTCCAGATTTCGCCTTCCCAGTGGTCATGCCGTTCGACGTATTCCCAGATCTCGTCGTAGAAGTCCTGGTCGTGCACGCCCGAGCGCAGGCTGGGCGCTTGGCGTCCCACCACGTCATCCGGCCCATAACCCATCAGTTGCGAGAAGGCCTGGTTGACGGCGATGACCGTATAGTTGCGGTCGAGCACCACGATGGCGTCGCGACAGTTTTCAAACACCTGCGCCGCCATCATCAGGGTGCGTTCGGACGCCTTGCGCACGGTAATGTCGCGGATGGTGGCGTACGCCATCGAAGCATGGTCGAGCATCAGCGGCGTGAGTTGGACCTCGCCCCAGAAGCCGCTGCCGTCGGGCAGCTTGTATTGCCATTCGTAACGTCCTTCCACATCGGCCAGCGATTGCGCGGCCTGCCCGGGCCGCTCGCCTGCGGCCAGCAACGGGGGCGCGAAGTCCGGCAAGGTGCGCCCGACCAGCTGTTGCTTGGAACTGCAGTGGAACAGCTGTAGCGCGGCCGGGTTGGCGTCGACCACCACGTTGTTCCGCAGCAGCACCATCGCATCGCCGGCCAGCGCGAACAGTTCCTGGAAACCGGGACTGTCCGGCAGCCCTGCCTCATGCGCCTTGCGCTCAGTAATGTCGACTTCCATACAGAACAGCTGCTGCGGCTCGCCATTGTGATGCACGGGAAAGTGGGTGGAATACATCCAGCGCGTGCTGCCGTCGCGCAGGCCGACCTCCCAGTCGCGCGCCTGCGGTTCGCCGGTTTCCCAGACCGACTCGAGCACGGAGGCAAATTCGGTTTCGCTGTGATGCGACGCCAGGCTCACCAGCGGCTTGCCCAGCGCCTCATTGACGCTGATACCGAACATTTCGGTGCAGCGGCGGTTCCAGAAGCGCACCACGCCATTGCGGTCGATGCTGTGGATGCCCACGGTCGGCGCCAGTTCGATCGCTGCAACGAAGCGGTACAGTACGTCGATGGCCTCGCGCCCGGGCCCATCCGGTTCGAGCTGTCGAGGCGTGGACTTTGGGCTGGCAATCACGGCACATCCTTTAATAAGCAGTGAGCGCACTAGTCGCGCACTTCAAAGCCCATTTTGCGGCACCGAAATCGCCCTGCGCTTGCGCACACGCAAAGCGGCGACCCTTGCACTTTCCGGCTTCCATCAAAACCGCCCGCGCCGACGTTTCGTCCCGTTTTTTTGCATTCCAGCGGATCGAAATCGCTTCCTGTCGCATTTCGTTGGCGCGCGAGGCCCGGCTTTTCTAGAGTGTCAACATGCGCGTGGAGCTCCATCCTGGTTTCCAGGGCGGAGCACATGCGCGACCGCTGCCGTTCAACCGAACACACAAGAAGAACGAATATGAAACTCGAAAACCTGCCTCCGGCCGCCCCTTCCATCAAGACTGTCAGCAAAAAACGCTGGCGCGCCCCCGTGATCGCCGTTGCCGCGCTCGCCATTGGCGGCGCCGGCTGGTATGCCATGCAGCCGCCCAAGCCCGCCGCCGCGCCGGTCGCGGCCAAAGCCGGGGCGAATGGCGAGCCGAAGGTCGACGTCTACGAGCTGTCGCCGCGCGACGTCGCCAGCATCGCCCAGGGCGAGCTGCGCATCAAGCTGCCGCTGTCAGGCTCGCTGACCCCGCTGGCCCAGGCCACCGTCAAGTCGAAGGTGTCGGGCGTGGTGACCGGCGCCACCATCGAAGAAGGCACCGCCGTCACCCGGGGCCAGGTACTGGCGCGGCTCGACCAGGCCGACCAGCGCGCGCGCGTCGCGCAGCAGCAGGCGGTGCTGGACGAAGCCAATGCCCGCCTCGACCTCGCCGTCAAGAACAACACCAACAGCGAGGCCCTGCTCAAGCAGAGCTTCATCTCGCAAAACTCATTCGACGCGACCTCCAACGCAGTGGCGCTGGCGCGCGCCAGCGTCAAGGCCGCCCAGGCCCAGCTTGACCTCGCGCGCAACGCCCTCAACGACACCGTGATCGTCGCGCCGATGTCCGGCGTGATCAGCAAGCGCCACGTGCAGGCCGGCGAAAAGCTCTCGCCCGACATGCCGGTGTTTTCGATTGTCGACCTGCGCCAGCTGACGCTCGAAGCGCAGGTGCCGGCCTCGGACATCCCGCAGGTGAAGGTAGGCCAGGAAGTCGCGTTCAGGGTCGATGGCTACCAGGACCGCAGCTTCAGCGGCAAGGTCGCGCGCATCAATCCGACCACCGAGGCAGGTTCGCGCTCGATGATGGTCTACATCAGCGTGGCCAACGCCGACGCCGCCCTGCGCGGCGGCATGTTCGCCAAGGGCAGCCTGACCACCACCAAGTCGGCGCCGTCGCCGCTGCTGCCGCTGGCCGCGCTGCGCAAAGAGAACAACCGCGACGTGGTCTACACGCTTGAAAACGGCAAGGTCGTGTCGACGCCGGTCACGCTGGGCCTGCGCAACGAAGACGACGGCATGGCCGAAGTCACCGGGGGCCTGGCGGCAGGCGCGCGCGTGCTGGTTGCGAAGCTCGATGGCGTCAAGCCGGGCAGCAAGGTCAAGGTCGACGCGCCCGCCACCAAGGCGGCCCTGGCAGCGGCCGCGGGCGCGAAAGGCTAAGCCATGTGGATCACTAAAACCAGTATCAAGAATCCGGTGTTCGCCACCATGGTGATGGTGGCGCTGGTCGTGCTCGGCCTGTTCTCGTACCGCAGCCTGGGTGTCGAAGCGATGCCGAACGTGGCGCTGCCGTTCGCATGGGTGGAAGTGGCTTATCCGGGCGCCTCGCCAGAGCAGGTCGAGAACGACATCACGCGCCAGCTCGAAGACACCATCAACACCGTCAGCGGCGTCAAGACCATCCGCAGCAATTCATGGGAAGGCCGCGCCGGCGTGTCGATCGAATTCAACCTGTCCACCGACATGGACAAGGCGATGATCGACATGCGCGACAAGATCGGCCGCGTGCGCCCTGCCTTCCCGAAGGAAGCGAAGGAACCGTTCATCGTGCGCGCCGAAGGCGACAACGAGCAGGCGGTGGTCGAGCTGAGCCTGATGTCCGACACCCGCAGCGTGCGCGACCTGTCGACGCTCACCGAGCAGGTCATCACCAAGCGCCTGCAGGGCGTGGCCGGCGTGGGCCAGGTGCGCGTCAACGGCAAGACCAACCGCCAGGTGCTGGTCAATTTGAAGCCCGAAGCGCTGTCGGCGCAAAACGTCGGCGTCGACGAAGTGCTGCGCGCGATCCAGGCCACCAACACCAACCTCCCGGCCGGTAACATCAGCTACGGCGCGGCCGAGCGGCTGGTGCGGGTCGAGGGCAAGATCAAGGATGCACGCGGCTTCAACAAGATCATCGTGGCGCGCCGCGCCAGCGGACCGGTCTACCTCGAGCAGGTGGCCGAGGTGGTCGACGGCGAGCAGGAAGAAATGTCGATCTCGCGCATCAACGGCGTGCGCGCCATTACGCTGGAAGTGACCAAGATCCAGGACGCCAACGTGGTCGAAGTGGGCACCGGCATCAAGCGAGCGGTCGAGAAAATGCAGAAGACCCTGCCGGCCGATATCAAGCTGGCCGTGCTGGAAGACCAGTCGCAGCGCGTGCAGAGCCAGCTCGACAACGTCAAGCGCACCATCATCGAAGGCGCGATCCTGACGATGCTGATCGTGTTCCTGTTCCTGCACTCGTGGCGCAGCACCGTCATCACCGGCCTGACCCTGCCGATCTCCGTGATGGCAAGCTTCATCGCGATGAAGTACTTCGGCTTCACGCTCAACTTCCTGACCCTGATGGCCCTGTCCCTGTGCATCGGCCTGCTGATCGACGACGCCATCGTGGTACGCGAGAACATCGTGCGCCACCACGACATGGGCAAGAACCACGTCGATGCGGCCAACGACGGCACCAACGAGATCGGCCTGGCCGTGATGGCCACCACCTTTGCGATCGTCGCCGTGTTCGTGCCGGTGGCTTTCATGGACGGCATCATCGGCCGCTTCTTCCTCCAGTTCGGCATTACCGTCGCGGTAGCGGTGCTGGTGTCGCTGTTCGTCTCGTTCACGCTCGACCCGATGCTGTCGTCGGTGTGGCGCGACCCGGTCAAGAACCGCTTCAAGTACGTGCCGTGGCTGGGCCACCTGATGGAAAAGGTCGAGCAAGGCATCACCCGCGTGCACGTCTGGTACGGACGCGTGCTGGAGCTTGCCCTGCGCTGGCGCAAGTCGACCCTGACCCTGGCGCTGGCCCTGTTCATCGGCAGCCTGGCCCTGATGCCGATGGTCGGTGGCGAGATGTTCCCGGAAACCGACAATGGCTACATCCAGCTGCGCTTCAAGACCCCGGTGGGTTCCAGCCTTGACTACACCAACGCCAAGGTGAACCAGGTCGAAGCGGCGCTTGGCGAATTCAAGGAAATCGACAAGGTGATCACCACGGTGGGCACCTGGGATGGCCGCAATACCGCGCAGGTCAACCTCAAGCTGACCGATGTGAAGAAAACCAAACGCCGTTCGCAGAAGGAACTGGAACAGCTGATCCGCGCCCGCCTGCAGCCGATCGCCGGCATCACGATGTCGGTCGGCCAGAAGCCGATCTTCATCGCGATCCTGGGCCAGGACGAGGCCAAGCTCGATGCGGCCGCCCATCGCCTGATGGACAAGATGCGCAAGATTAAGGGCGTGGTCGATATCGAATACAGCCAGGAAGGCGCGAACCCGGCGACCATCGTCAAGATCAACAACGAGCTGGCCAGCGACCTCGGGCTGTCGACCCAGCAGATTGGCCTGGCGCTGCGTCCCTTCGTCGCGGGTGACCAGATCAGCCGCTGGCTGGCGCCGGACGGCCAGAACTACGACGTCAACGTGCAGCTGCCGAAGTCGGGCCGCCAGAAGGTGTCCGACCTGGCCGACCTGTCGCTCGCCTCCAGCAAGCGCGACGCTGACGGCAACCCGGTCATGGTGCCACTGCGCCAGGTCGTCGAGTTCGTGCCGTCGACCAGCCCGCAAGTGCTCAAGCGCCAGGCGCTGGAACGCCGGGTGGCCGTGTACGCCGCCATTGAAGGCCGCCCGAACGGGGACGTCAACAGCGAAGTGAAGAAGGCGATGGATAGCATCGAACTGCCTGAAGGCGTGCGCTTCGACGTCGGCGGCGAGGCCGAGCAGATGGCCGAAACGCTGGGCGGCGCAGCCAAGGCGCTGGGCATTGCGATCATCTTCATCTACCTCGTGCTGGCCTCGCAGTTCGGCAGCTTCCTGCAGCCGATCGCCATCATGGTGTCGCTGCCGCTGTCGATGATCGGCGTGCTCATTGCGCTGCTGGTGACGGGCAGCACGCTGAACATCTTCTCGGTGATCGGTATCGTGATGCTGATGGGACTGGTGACGAAGAACGCGATCCTGCTGGTCGACTTTACCAACCACGGCCAGCGCCACGGCAAGAGCCAGCATGACGCGATCCTGGACGCAGGCCAGGTACGGCTGCGCCCGATCTTGATGACGACGCTGGCGATGATCTTCGGGATGCTGCCGATGGCGATCGGCATGGGTGACGGCGGCGAATCGCAGGCGCCGATGGGACGCGCGGTAATTGGCGGCGTGATCACGTCGACCTTGCTGACCCTGGTGGTGGTGCCGGTGGCGTATACCTACCTGGACAACCTCGGCAGGAAGGCGGCGCGCTGGTTCAAGGGCGCGCCGGATAGCGAAGAAGAACAGGCCGCGCTGGCCGAGGCGGCGTGACCGCCTAGCCATGATCGGTAGGGCGGATAAGCGCAAAGCGCAAAGGAGTATCCGCTTGCAAGCGAATACCGTTTCGCAGGCGAATCGCATGCGATTCGAAACCCCTGCTCCACCATCCGCCGATTCGTTCGCGTGACTACGAACAAAATCGGCGGATGCGCGCGACGCGCTTATCCGCCCTACGATGTAACAGCCCGGTATTAAGCCTGGCCTTGCTCTTCCTGCGTTTCCTCTGGCGTGTCGCCTTCTTCCGCGGCCTCTGGCTCGCCCCTGAGCTTGGCCTCTGCTTTTTTCCGGGCCTTTTCTTCAGCCTTTTTCTTCTTCTCTAATTCCCGCTGCCGTTTCTCATACGAGAAATTGGTCTTAGCCATGCGTCACCTCTCAGGTTAATGGGATAGTAAACACTGCCCCCCGTTGCCATTATGACGCAGTTATGCGGAAGGCATTTGAATTAACCACGTGGATGATGCTCTGCGTGCAGCTGTTTCAGCCGTTCGCGCGCAACGTGGGTGTAGATTTGCGTTGTGGAAATATCTGAGTGGCCAAGCAAGAGCTGCACCACCCGCAGGTCGGCGCCATGGTTGAGCAGGTGGGTGGCGAAGGCGTGGCGCAGCGTGTGCGGCGACAAGGGCGCCGTGATGCCAGCCCTGGCCGCGTGCTTCTTGATCACCACCCAGAACATCTGGCGCGTCATCGGCCCGCCGCGCGCGGTGACGAACAAGGCGTCGTCGACCTGGCCGTCCAGGATCACCCCGCGCGCCTCGCTGACATAGCGTTCGATCCAGCGCCGCGCTTCCTGGCCAAACGGCACCAGCCGCGTCTTGCTGCCCTTGCCGGTGATGCGCAGCACGCCGTCGTTCAGGCTCAGCTCGACCAGTTTGAGGGCTACCAGTTCCGATACCCTCAGCCCGCTGGCGTACATCAGCTCCAGCATGGTGCGTTCGCGCAGGCCCAGCGGCGTGCTGACATCGGGCGCGCCCAGCAGCGCCTCTACCTGCGCCTCGCTCAGGGTGTGCACAAACCGGGTCGGCTGTTTGGCCGAGGCCATGTGCAGGCAGGGATCGCCGTTCACCTGCTTGTTACGCAGCGCCAGCTGGTAAAAGCGCTTGAGCACCGACAGGCGACGGTTTGCCGAACTGGGCTTCGACTCCGCGTGGCGGTCGGCGAAATACGCGGCGAGGTCATGCGGTTGGACCGCATACAGCGAGTCGTTGCCGGGACGCTTGACCTCCAGCCAGCGCGCGAACAGGCGCATGTCGCGCCGGTACGCCTCAAGCGAATTCTTGGCCAGCCCCTGTTCCAGCCAGAGGTTGTCGCAGAACTCGTCGATCAGGGCCAGATTGCTTGCTGTTGCCATGGAGAATCAGTGACGCCTTCATGGCGGAGCAGCCAGCGCTTGACGCTCAGGTGGAAGCCGTTTTCGTCATCGTGGTTGGAGAAGCCGCCGAGGCCGCCAGCCGCGGTTACGCGGTGGCAAGGGATGATCAGCGGGAACCAGTTGGCGCCGCATGCCTGGCCGACGGCGCGCGGGGCCGAGCCGATGTGCTTGGCGATCTGCCCGTAGGTGCGCACGGTGCCGCGCGGAATCGATGAAATCGCGCCCCATACCTTTTGCTGGAATGCGCTGCCCGCGGCGGTCAGGGGCAGGTCAAACTGGAAGTCGGGGTCGGCGAGGTAGCGCTGCACCTGGGTGGAAGCCTCGTCGGCCAGCGCGTCGGTAGCGTCCTTCTCATGGAAGTGCGGCGGCAAATACACCAGCTCGCGGATGACGCCGGCGTCGGTGCGGATACCGATCGCGCCGAACGGCGCTGCGACGATGGCGCTGAAGATGTCACTGCCTTGCTGTGGTTTCATGCCCGCAGTTTAGCGCAGCGGCGGGGCGCAAGCCAAAAAAAACGCTATGTCACCGTTAAGTGTGGAAGCGCTACACCCTCGTCGTTCCCGCGCACGCGGGAACCCATACTGAAGACGATCAGTAATAAACCGATTCGACCTCCAGCGCATACATAGTATGGGTTCCCGCTTTCGCGGGAAGTCGGGTCCGCCAGTGGCGGGCACGACGTGCTCAATTCCATACCTAACGGTGACATAGCCAAAAAAAACGCACCCCACGGGGTGCGCTTCAAATTTGGTCACGTTTCCGGCTGTCGGTCATGCCAACGGCATTCTGTAAAACGCGCGTCTCCTCGATATATCTCCGGTATGGACTACCGTGCTTTTATCTACTACTCCCCAAATCGAATCCTTGTGCCCCCATCTGCATGGGTGGCTAATGTCGGAGGCAATAATAGCCTATCTGGAATCCCAGGTTGTGGCTTTTTGTACACTTGCGGAATTTTTCATTTAGTCGTAAAGGACTTATTTTGCCGCCCGGGTAATCGCCTCGATCAGGTCCTTGCCGATGCGGTTTTCCATCTGCTTATGAACAGGCAGCAGCGCCTTGCGCCATGCGGCCTGCTCCTGCGGGCTCAGGCTGTGCACCACCGTTTTGCCGGCCCGCCTGATCGCCTCCATCGCCAGGTCGTTGTCGCGCTGCGAGATCTGCTTTTCGTAGGCGGTGGCTTCACGCATCGCCTGTTCCAGCGAACGCCGCACGTCCGACGGCAGGCCGTCCCAGAACTTTTTGTTCACGATCACCGCATAGCCCAGGTAGCCGTGGTTCGACAGCGTGACGTGCTTCTGCACCTCGTGCATCCGCTGCGTGAACATGTTCGACGGCGGGTTTTCGGTGCCGTCCACCACGCCAATGCGCAGCGCCTGGTACACCTCGGAGAACGCCAGCACCTGCGGGTAAGCCCCAAGCGCGCGCATCTGCGCGTCGAGCACCTTGGACGACTGGATGCGCATCTTCAGGCCACGGAAATCGGCGGGCATGCGCAAGGGCTTATTGGCCGACATCACCTTGAAGCCGTTGTCCCAGTACGCCAGCCCGGCAATCCCCTTCGGTTCGAGCTTCTTCAGCAGCGCCCTGCCGATCGGGCCTTCGGTCACCTTGTACAGCGCCGCCTTCGACGGGAAGATGTAAGGCAGGTCGAAGGCTTCAAATTCCTTGACGCCCAGCGGGCCGAACTTGGCCAGCGACGGCGCCAGCATCTGCACCGCGCCAAGCTGCAGCGCTTCGAGTTCTTCCTTGTCCTTGTACAGCTGGCTGTCCGGGTACACCTCGACCTTGACGCGGCCCTTGCTGTATTTTGCCGCCAGCATGCCAAAGCGCTCCGCCGCCTGCCCTTTGGGCGTGTCCGGCGCAACCACGTGGCTGAACTTGATGACGATGGGCGCAGCAGCCCACGCGTTGAAGCTCACCGCGGCGGCCAGCACGGCCAGCATGGCTTTCAGCTGCATCATGTCTCCTCAAACGGTGGAACTCCACACTATCCCCCATTCTGCACTGCTATTATGGAAAACCACAATAGCCTGTCACGCCGGAACCATTCACAGTACAGCATGGATACCCTGCTCCCCCCTTCCCGCCTCCAGCTTGCCGGCCCGCTGCGCTGGGCACTGCCGGTCACGCTGGTATTGCTGTTCCTCGCCGTGCTGCTGTGGCTTCCGTGGCAGGCGCGCCAGATGGAGAGCAACGAACGGCAGGAGCAGCTGATTGCCGACACGCTGTGGGTCGAGCAGGCGATCCGCTTCGAGCTGGACCGCAATGCCGAGAGCCTGGAAAACCTGGGCGCCGAAATCGCCGTTGGCGGCATCGAGCCCGCGGCAGTCCAGGCGCGCCTGGACCAGATGCGCAAGGTGGCGCGCGAGCTGACGCGGGTGGCCTGGCTTGACGAGGCCGGCCAGGTACGCGCTTCGTCGGGCACGCCGGTGGCCACCACGCCGGCCTCGCGCGAGGCGGCGCTGCTGGCGCACCAGACCGGCAATGGGCGCTACAGCCGGCCGGCCAGCGCCGGCGGGGCCGGCGCGCAAATGGACTACCACCTGCCCATCACGCGCGACGGCTTCCACGCCGGCAGCCTGGTCGTCAGCTATGACCTCGACGCCCTGCTGGACGAAACGGTGCCCTGGTGGTTCGCGCAGGACAACGCGGTTGCCCTGCTCGACGCCGACGACAAGGTGGTGGCGCGGCGCGAGTCGGCCGGCCCGGGGCGCGGCGTCTACACGCACAATCGCCCGCTTGACCTGAACGGCGCCGAACTGCTGCTGGCCACGAACAGCGTCAAGGCGGCCCCGCGCCTGCTGCCCAACCTGCTGGTCGGCTCGGTCGTGCTGCTGGCGCTTGGCCTGCTGGCCAGCCTGGCCGCGCTGTGGCGCGACGTCACGCGCCGCCTCGCCGCCGAAGGCGCACTGCGCCAGCAGATGGCGTTTCGCACCGCGATGGAAAATTCGATGGTCACCGGCCTGCGCGCGCGCGACCTCGAAGGCCGCATCACCTACGTCAACCCGGCGTTCTGCCGCATGGTCGGGCTGACCGAAGCGGAACTGGTCGGCCGCGCGCCGCCGATGCCTTACTGGGCGCCGGAAGTCATCGGCGAATACCAGCAGCGCTTTGCGGAAGTCTTGTCGGGTAACGTGACGCCGCAGTTCGAAACCGTGTTCCAGCGCGCGGACGGGCAACGCATCCCGGTGCTGATTTTCGAAGCGCCGCTGATCGGCGCCGACGGCCAGCACACCGGCTGGATGGGATCGATCCTCGACATCTCCGAACGCAAGCACGCCGAAGAACTGCACCGCCAGCAGCAGGAAAAGCTGCAGGCCAGCTCGCGCCTGGCGACGATGGGCGAAATCTCGTCGATGCTGGCGCATGAACTGAACCAGCCGCTGGCGGCCATTTCCAGTTACACCTCCGGTGCGCTGAACATGCTGTCCGGCGACGGCGGCAAGCCGGTCGACGCCGACACCTTGCGCCCGGCGCTGGAGCAGGCAGGCCTGCAGGCGCAGCGCGCCGGCCAGATCATCCGCAGCGTCCACCAGTTCGTAAAAAAGCGCGACCCGGTGCGCCAGCTGGTCGAGATTCCCGCCGTGATCGAGGGCGTGCGCGAGCTGATGGAGCTGCAGGCGCGCAGGTTCTACGTGGCGGTCCAGATCCACGCCGACCCTGCGCTGCCGCCGGTGCGTGCCGACCGCATGATGCTCGAACAGGTGCTGCTGAACCTGACCCGCAACGGCGTCGAGGCGATGCAGGACATCGCACCCGAGCGGCGCATCCTGCGCATCGAGGCGCGCGCGGCGAACGGCCGGGTCGAGGTATCGGTGATCGACAACGGCCACGGCATCCCGGACGACGTCAACGCGCGCCTGTATTCGCCATTCTTCACGACCAAGGCCGAAGGCATGGGAATGGGACTGTCGATCTGCCGCACCGCGATCGAATTCCACGGCGGCACCTTGAACCACCGGCCCAACCCGGGCGGCGGGACAGTGTTCACGTTTTCGTTGCCGGCCGAGGTGGGCGTGGCCTAAGATGCTGGCAGCGGCACATTGAAATAATACGGAGACTTCCATGTTGCACATCGTTGACGACGAAGACGTCATTCGCGACTCGCTCGCCTGGCTTGCCCGCTCGCGCGGCATCGAAGCATGCGGCTATGCGACGGCGCAGGCCTTCCTCGAGAGCGCCGGCGCGCGCTTTGCGCCCGAAGGCGACTGCGTGCTGCTGGACGTGCGCATGCCGGACATGAACGGCGTCGCGGTGTTTGACCAGCTCGGCGCGCGCGGACTGACGGCGCGCATGCCGGTGATCTTCCTGACCGGCCATGGCGACGTGCCGATGGCGGTCGACAGCCTGAAGCGCGGCGCCTTCGACTTTGTCGAAAAGCCCTTCAACGACAACCAGCTGATGGACCGCGTACAGGAAGCGCTGGCAGCATCGCGCCACGCGGGCGAGGCGGCGCAGGTGCAGGCGCGGCTGGCGGCATTGTCGGCGCGCGAGCGCGAAGTGCTGGAAAAGATTTTGGCAGGAAAAATGAACAAGGTCGTGGCCGACGAGCTGGGTATCAGCATGCGCACGGTGGAAGTGCACCGTGCAAATATTTTCGAGAAGATGCAGGTGAAAACGGCTGTGGAACTGGCCGGCTTGCTGAAATAAGCGCCCCCGTCATTCCCGCCTCTCCCGTCATTCCCGCCTCTCCCGTCATTCCCGCCTCTCCCGTCATTCCCGCGAATGCGGGAATCCATACGGCAACCGCACTCACCCTCAACATGGATTGATGTTGGCCACAGCCCCGAATCGTGCGCAGCCTGATTGCTGATACCATCGTTGAGGCGGACTCGGGACCACATGTCCGCAATACATGTCAACCATAAATGGCTATTCAGATGAGTGAAAAAACTATTGCGGACAAGATGTATTTGAAGAACGCCAAATCGCTGGCGATTCTTAACGGCATAGCGCATCCACGCGTGGTCGAGCAGTTGCCACAGTCCCTGATTGTCGAAGGCGACACCCCGGCCGACGTGGTGCTGTTGTTCGCGCTGAACCGGGACCAACTGGAAAAGTTCCTCCCGGAAGCCCTCGCCCGCCTCGGCGAAAAGGGTTCGCTGTGGATTGCCTATCTGAAGCAAACCGCCTCAAAAGCCACCGACATCAACCGCGACAGCATCAACGCTTACGCCAAGGAAAATGGGGTCACCGGCGTGGCGATGATTTCAATGGACAGCGACTGGTCCGCCCTGCGCCTGAAACGCCTCTGAGCTCAGGCGTGGCGCGCCAGCGCCCACGCCACATGTTCGCGCACCATTTCCGAAGGATGCTCCGCGCGTGAGCGCAAGGCGGCCACGATGGCCGCATCGCCGCGTGCGCCGTCGGCTGCATTGCCCAGCCCCACAGCGATATTGCGCAGCCAGCGCTCATGGCCGATGCGCCGGATCGGGCTGCCTTCGAGGCGGCGGTTGAACTCCTCTTCTGTCCAGGCGAACAGCTCGACCATGCTGGCACTGCCCAGGCCGTTGCGCTCGTCGAAATCCGGCACCGTCGCGCGCTGCGCGAACTTATTCCACGGACACACGGTCTGGCAGTCGTCGCAGCCATACACGCGGTTGCCGATCAGCGGCCGCAGCTCTTCCGGGATGCTGCTCTTGAGTTCAATGGTCAGGTAGGAGATGCAGCGCCGCGCATCCAGCTTGCCCGGGCCGAGGATGGCGCCGGTCGGGCATACGTCGATGCAGGCCTGGCACTGCCCGCAATGGGCGCTGGCAGGCGGATCGACCGGCAGCGGCAGGTCGACCAGTATCTCGCCGAGGAAATACATCGAGCCGGCCTCGCGGTTCAGCATCAAGGTGTGCTTGCCGCGCCAGCCCAAACCGGCCTTTTCCGCCAGCGGCAGTTCCATCACCGGGGCCGAGTCGGTAAATACGCGGTAGCCATATTCGCCGATGGCCGCCGTCACGCGGTCGGCCAGCTGCTGCAGGCGGCTGCGGATGACCTTGTGATAATCGCGGCCGCGTGCATACATCGAGATGACGGCCGTGTGCGGATCGCGCAGCCGCGCGGTCTCGGCTTCGCGCCAGTTGGCGGGGGTGGTTTGCGGCAGGTAATCCATGCGCGCGCAGATCGCGCGCACCGTGCCAGGCACCAGTTCGGCCGGACGCGCGCGCTTCATGCCGTGGCTTGCCATATAATCCATCTCGCCATGGCGGCCTTCGTCGAGCCAGGCCTGCAAGCCCGCTTCGGCATGCGACAGGTCGACGTCGGCAATGCGCACATCGGCAAAGCCAAGTTCCGCGCCCCATTCTTTGATGGCGCGCGCAAGTTGCTGGAGGTCGGGTTGTGAGTGTTGCATGCTCGGCAGGATTAAAATAGCGCCAGCCGGATCAGGCAGGACTTAACCTCACATTCTATTCGATGCAGCATTTGAAGACCCATCTCCCCGACGAATCAGCCACCGCGGCGCTTGGCGCGGCCCTCGCGCGCGCCATCGCGCCCGGCCTCGTCATCCACCTGCACGGCGACCTCGGCGCCGGCAAGACGGCGCTCACCCGCGCGCTGCTGCACGCCGCCGGCCATGTCGGCCCCGTGCGCAGCCCGACCTACACGCTGTCCGAGCCCTACCGCATCGAACTGGGCGGCGCGGCCGTCAACGTGGTTCACTTCGACCTGTACCGCATGTCGAGCCCGGAGGAATTCCTCGACGCCGGGTTCCGGGAAGATTTCAATGGTCATAACATTTGTATCGTCGAATGGCCGGAGAAAGCCGAGCCGGTGTTGCCTGCGCCCGACTTGAATGTGTCCTTAAGTGTTTCCGGGCAAGGTCGTGATGTAGAATTGCAAGCGTTGTCCCCCTTGGGCCTGTTATGCCTCGACCGCCTCGAACTCCCCCGCTCCCGGTGACCACGAAACCGGTCAACCGCCGTACGATCCTCAAAGCCGGCGGCACGCTGCTGCTGTCGGTACTATCGCCCCTGCCGGCCGCGGCGGCGCAGATCCTCGCGGTACGCGTCTGGCCCGCCGCCGACTACACCCGCGTCACGCTGGAGAACGACAGCGACCTGAAGGCAAGCCACTTTATCGTGCCCGACCCGGACCGGCTGGTGGTCGACATCGAGGGCCTGATCCTGGACCCGACCCTGAAAAGCCTGGTCGCGAAAATCGAATCGGAAGACCCGTACATACGGCAGGTGCGCGTGGGCCAGAACCGGCCCAACGTGGTGCGGCTGGTGTTCGACCTGAAGGAAGAAATCAAGCCGCAGGTGTTTACGCTGGAGCCGGTGGGCGCGTACAAGCACCGCCTGATCTTCGACCTGTACCCGGTCGCGCCGGTGGACCCGATCGCCCAGATGATCGAAAAAGGCGAATGGATGCGCGACGACCTCGCGCCAGCGGGCCGGCCAGAACTGCCCGCCGCGGCAGCGCCAGCCGACCCGCTCGCAAAGCAGAAATCCGAGATGCCGGCAATGGCGGTGGTGACACCGGAAGTGGTCGCCCCGGTCAAGCCGGCGGCGCCGCGGGCGGTGAAGCCCGAGGTGGTGCGCATGGTGACGATCGCGCTCGACCCCGGCCATGGCGGTGAAGACCCGGGCGCCATCGGCTCGGCCGGCACGCGCGAAAAAGACATCGTGCTGGCGATCGCCAAGCGCCTCAAGTTCAAGATCGAGGAACAGCCGAACATGCGCGTGATGCTCACCCGCGACGGCGACTACTTCGTCCCGCTCGGCACCCGCGTTGAAAAAGCGCGCAAGGTGCAGGCGGACCTGTTTGTCTCGATCCACGCGGACGCGTTCATGAAGCCGAGCGCGCGCGGCTCCTCGGTGTTCGTGCTGTCCGAAAAGGGCGCCACCTCCAGCGCGGCGCGCTGGCTGGCGAACAAGGAGAACCTGGCCGACTCGATCGGCGGCGTCAACATGAAGACGCATGACCGCCATCTGGCCAGCGTGCTGCTCGACCTGTCGACGACCGCCCAGATCAACGACAGCATGAAGCTTGGCAAAGCGGTACTGAGCGAAATCGGCGGCTTCGCGCGCCTGCACAAGGCGTCGGTGGAACAGGCCGGATTTGCGGTGCTCAAGGCGCCGGATATTCCGTCGATCCTGATCGAGACGGCCTTTATCTCGAACCCGGAAGAAGAAGCCAAGCTGCGCGACAACGGCTACCAGGACCAAATCGCGTCGGCAATCATGAAGGGCATCAAAAACTACTTCGCCAAGAATCCGCCGATGGCAAAAAGCCGGATCAGCTAAAGGGAGCGCACATGACGGCAATTTCGATGGTCGATTACGGCGCACTGCCGGCAGTGCGGATCGAAGGCCCCGGCGGCGCGGCGGTGATCGTGACGCTGTATGGCGCGCACCTGGTTTCGTGGAAGACCGCCGACGGCCAGGAGCGCATTTTCTGCAGCGCCAGGTCGTCGCTGGACGGCAGCCGTGCAATCCGCGGCGGCGTACCGGTTATCTTCCCGCAGTTTGCGGCGCGCGGCACTGGCATGCGCCACGGTTTCGCGCGCGTCAGCACGTGGCGGCTGGTCGGCAGCGGTGACGGCTTCGCGGAATTTTCGCTGGCTGAAGGGGACCTCGCGCCGGCCATCGCCGCGGCCTGGCCCTATTCATTCGCGCTGGCGCTGCGGATCGAAGTGCTCGCTGATGAACTGCGCTTCTCGCTGGAGGTGCGCAACCCTGGCGCACAGGCTTTCCCCTTCGCGGCCGCGCTGCACACCTACTTCATGGTCGACCGGATCGCCAATGCCGCCATCGACGGCGTGCAGGATGGCGAGATGATCATCACCGACAAATACGACCATATCCACTTCGGCATTACCGAAGCGATCGTCCTGCGGTCCGGGATGGGGGCCTTGAAGCTGGAGCAGCAGGGTTTCCCGGATGCCGTGGTGTGGAATCCGGGCGCGGCCGATTCGGCGGCGCTGGCCGATATGGAGGGGGACGAGTACCAGCACTTTGTGTGCATCGAGCCTGCGCTGGTCGAGCCCATCGAGCTGGAAGCCGGCGGCATCTGGACCGGGCAACACCAGGTCAGCGTCATCGCTGCCTGAAGCGCTGGAACGGCGGATGCGCGCTGCGCGCTTATCCGCCCTTGTATCTTGTTCGAGTTAGTGGTTAGCTACTACTAACTGAGGTGAGGACCAGCTTGGATCCGCCCTGAAGGCTTGACCTTGCAATGTAGATGAAGCCCTTCA
>NZ_JAJHPV010000021.1 GCF_020831365.1 Massilia agrisoli | reverse complement strand
CGGCCATTGGGGCCGCCATGCGGAAGCTTGCACATTTGTGCTTCGGTGTCGTCAAAACTGGACGGGCATACGAGGCAAATTTTGCCGTTCAGGCTTGACGATCAAGACGGTATCTACGAATACCGCTGACGGTAGGGCGGATAAGCGCACAGCGCGCATCCGCCGATCAGCCAGCGCTTAGTTCGATTCCTTGATCACCCGTCCCGAATGCGCCTGAACAGGGCGCGCATTGAACGGATACAGGCGGCTGAAGATGGCCATCTGCTGCGGCGACGCCTGCATCGGCTGCTTCATCACCAGCCACAGCACGCCCTCGGTGCACGGCGGCGTGGTCAGCGAACCCATATACGTGTAGTAGTCGCGCCGCTCCGGCAGCATCTCGGCGATATCGAGCACCACCGATGGCTGCACGGTGTCGTGCTTCTCCAGCGGCAGGTTGTTCCACACCGTCTGGATCATGTTGTGCCCGGCGCCGCGTTCAAGCAGCACCGCCAGCACCGCCAGCCTGCCCTCGACGTCGCGGTGCACCAGGTGTACCACCATTTCAAAGCTCTTGCCGTTGATGCGCTCTTCCGACGGACGGTGGAAGTGGAACTGCACCAGCTCGTACGAGCGGTTCTGCACGGTCAGGTAGTTGCCGCCCGCGACGTTGACCTGGACCGTATGGCCGTTGTCGATCACGCTGAATGACGACGGCTTGTAGTCGAAGGCCAGCTTTTCCAGGTCGACCTTCATGCCGTCGCGGATGTCGATCGGCGACTGGCGGCCGCCCTGCCCGCACTGGCTCCATTTCGCGTTGATCTTGCTCCAGTTGGCCGGGCCGAACTCGCCATCGTAGGCCCAATGGGTGCCGTTGGCAGGAGGCGGCGGCTTGGCGGCCACCGCTTGCTTTTTCTTTTTCGCCGCGGCGGCCTGGCGCGCAGCCTTGGCCGCTGCCGCGGCGCGCTGCTGCTGGTTGGCGCGCATTTCGGCGATGCGGGCGGCAATGCGTGCTTGCAGGTCCAGCTCGGCCTGCTCGTCGATGACGCGCTGCTCGGCAGCCGTCAGGCGGCGCGGGGCCGGCGCTTCAGCCTTCGATGGCGCAGGGGCAGGCGCAGCGGCGGCCGGCTTGGCGGCGGCGCTCGCTGGGGCTGGGCTGGCTGGGGGATCCTTCGCGCCGGCCGTCGCAATGACGAAGCAGCAGGCGGAGAGGACAATCAGGTTACGCATGAGAATCCAGAAAGTAGGCTTACATTCTGGTTTATCGGCGCATACCGCTGGAAACTTGAGTCCGCGGGGCAACTACCGCGCGATAAAAAATCGCGCGGTGTCGTTTCGATACTTTAACGGCTCAGCATTTTGCGGCCAAATTTGTACAGGCCGCCGAGGGCGAGCGGGACGATGGCAGCACTGACGCCGACCAGCACAATGGCGGTCAGGTTGTCGCGGATGACAGGGATGTTACCGAACAGATAACCGGCGGTGACCAGGCTGACCACCCACAGCGCAGCGCCGGTGAAGTTGTAGAACTGAAAGCGTGTGTGCGTCATGTCCGACACCCCGGCCACGAAAGGCGCAAAGGTACGCACCACCGGCACGAAGCGCGCAAGGATAATGGTCTTGCCGCCGTGCTTCTCGAAGAAGTCATGCGTCTTGTGCAAGGCGTCCTTGTTGATCCACCGGTAATCGTGGGTGAACACGCGCTGGCCCACTTTCTCGCCTATCCAGTAGTTCAGGGTATTGCCCGTCACCGCGGCAGTGATCAGCAGCGCCATCAGTAGCCAATAGTTCATCTCGCCGGTTGCGCAGAACGCGCCGGCAATAAACAGCAGGGTGTCGCCAGGGAAGAAGAACAAGACAACCAGCCCGGTTTCGCAAAACACAATAGCGAACAGAACGACGTAAACGTAAATTCCGTACTCGGCAAGGA
Organism: Massilia agrisoli; assembly: GCF_020831365.1. Classification (GTDB taxonomy): domain Bacteria; phylum Pseudomonadota; class Gammaproteobacteria; order Burkholderiales; family Burkholderiaceae_D; genus Telluria_A; species Telluria_A agrisoli. The sequence goes on along the minus strand of NZ_JAJHPV010000021.1, from coordinate 451,429 downwards.
GCATGCCGAGGGTTTTATCGACATGGAGGATCATGTCGAGAAACTGCATCAGGTCCATAAATTTCCTAAAAGGTAGCGCCGCATCATACCACCACTCCGGCCCCGATAATCCGGTCAAATGCCGCCAACCGCGGGAGAATATTGAGCTGGCTCAGAAGTTTCCTAGTCGTCCATATTCCAGATTACAATCGGCACGCGCTGGCCTCAAGGGGCAGCAACAAAAAAGAATTCAGAACCGGAGACAAGCGATGCAAATGATTAACGCGCACAACAAGGCGATGCTGCTGGCGGGGGCGGCCGCCGTGGCATTCCTGGCACTGCCGCTGGCGCAGGCTGCCAAACCACTGGCGGAAAAGCCGACCGTGGCCGACCTGGTCAAGGCGTCGAAGCCGTCGGACTGGCGCCCGCTCGACCCGGCCAATACCGTTTACATGGAACTGCCAGGTGGCAGGGTCGTGATCGAAATGGCGCCCGACTTCGCGCCCAACCACGTTGCCAACATCAAGGCGCTGGCGCGCGACAAATACTTCGACGGCCTGGCCGTGATCCGCTCGCAGGACAACTGGGTGGCGCAGTGGGGCGACCCGGACGAGAAGAACCCGCGCCCGTTCAAAACCGCCAAAGCGGCCTTGAAGGCGGAATTCACGGTGCCGATGAAGAACGTCAGGCACTTCACCCGCCTGCCGGATGTTGACGGCTACGCGCCGCAGGTCGGCCACTCGAATGGCTTCCCGTCCGCGCGCGACCCGAAAACCGGCGAGGCCTGGCTGGCGCACTGCTACGGCATGGTTGGCGTCGCACGAGACACCGATGCCGACAGCGGCGGCGGCTCGGCGCTGTACGCCGTCACCGGCCACGCGCCACGCCACCTCGACCGCAATATCACGGTGGTGGGGCGGGTTGTGTCGGGCATGCCGCTGCTGGCGTCACTGCCGCGTGGCGCCGCCGCGATGGGGTTCTACGACAAGCCGGAGCTGAACGTGCCGATCAGCGCATTTAAGGTCGCCGCCGATGTGCCGGAAGCGGAGCGCAGCAAGTTTGAAGTGATGCGCACCGAAACCGCGACCTATAAAGCAGTGGTCGAAGCCCAGCGCAACCGTGGCGGACCGTGGACCAAGGTGGCCGCAGGCCATGTCGACCTGTGCAATGCACCGATTCCGGTGCGCGAGGTGAAGTAATGGAACAAGGATAGCCGCGCCCCCTACCCGTCGTTCCCGCGAACGCGGGAACCCATAGTTCGCCTGCTATTCACAGTCAGCATGGGTTCCCGCCTCCGCGGGAACGACGACCGGCGGCGCAAGCTATAATCTTCCCGATGAACGCCCCGATTCCCGCACCCCGCCCCATCCAGGCCCTCCCCGACCAGTTGATCTCCCAAATCGCCGCAGGCGAAGTGGTAGAGCGCCCGTCGGCGGTGGTCAAGGAGCTGCTCGAAAACGCACTCGACGCCGGCTCGACCCAGATCACCGTGCGCCTGGAGGAAGGTGGCGTCAAACGCATCGCCATCACCGATAACGGCCGCGGCATCCCGCCCGAGCAGCTGCCGCTCGCGCTGGCTCGCCACGCCACGTCCAAAATCTCATCGCTGCACGACCTTGAAAACGTCAACACGCTGGGCTTCCGTGGCGAGGCGCTGGCATCGATCGCGGCAGTTGCAGCGGTCAGCGTCACCTCACGCACCGCCGACGCCGCCCACGCCTGGGAAATCGTCGGCTCGCACCACGGCACCGTCGCTCCTTCGTCCGGCGCGCTCGGCACCACCATCGACGTCCAAGACCTGTACTTCAATACCCCGGCGCGGCGCAAGTTCCTGAAGTCGGAGCAGACCGAATACGGCCACTGCGCCGAAGTCGTGCGCCGCATCGCGCTGGCGCGGCCCGACGTGTCGTTCACCCTGTCGCACAATGGCCGCACGATCGACCAGTGGAACACCTGCGAGATGGCCAAGCGCAGCGCCCACATCCTCGGCAACGACTTTGCCGAAGCACGCCTGCCCATCGACGAATCGGCCGGTCCCTTGCGCATTCACGGCTATGCAGGCCTGCCAACCGCATCGAAAGCGCGCGCCGACGGCCAGTTCTTCTATGTGAACGGCCGCTTCGTGCGCGACAAGCTGCTGGTGCACGCGGTTCGCGCCGCCTACCAGGACGTGCTGCACGGCGACCGCTTCCCGTCGTACGTGCTGGCGCTCGACCTCGACCCTGCGCTGGTCGACGTCAACGTCCACCCGTCCAAGATCGAAGTACGCTTCCGCGACAGCCGCGCCGTGCACCAGTTTGTGTTCCACGCCGTCCAGCGCGCGCTGGCGCAGACGTCCGCCACCGCGTTCGGCAGCGTGCCTGCCCCTTTGACCGCCGGAGAAATCGGCGCCGGCACGTCGACGTGGCGGCGCGAGCATGAACAGACCTCGTTCGGCGCCCAGCTGTCGACCTTCTCGCCCTCGCCCTATCCGGCCGGCAGCCGCTGGGACGCGCCCGGCGTGGCGCAGACCACCGACAACTACGGCGCGCTGTTCGCTTCGAGCCCGGCCCAGCAGGTCGCCCAGATGCCGCAGCCGGTCGTGTCGCCGCAGGCGATGTCGAATGACGAATACCCGCTTGGCTTCGCACTGGCCCAGCTGCACGGCATTTACATCCTGGCCCAGAACACCAAGGGCCTGGTGCTGATCGATATGCACGCCGCGCACGAACGCATCCTGTACGAGCAGCTCAAGACCGCGCTCGACGCGCAGGTCGACGGCCAGGACATGCAGGTGCAGCAGCTGCTGATCCCGGTGACCTTCTTCGCCGATGCGGTGGAAGTGGGCACCGCGCAGGAAAACCAGGACACGCTGCGCAAGCTCGGCTTCGACATCGGCGCGCTGTCGCCGACCACGCTGGCGGTGCGCTCGGTGCCTGTGCTGCTGAAGAACGCCGACGCCCAGACGCTGGCGCGCGACGTGCTGCGCGACGTGCGCGAATTCGGCGGCTCGCGCGTGCTGATCGAGCGCCGCAATGAACTGCTTGGCACCCTCGCCTGCCACACGGCGGTGCGCGCCAACCGCATCCTGACCGTGCCGGAGATGAACGCGCTGTTGCGCCAGATGGAGAGCACCGAACGCGCGGACCAGTGCAACCACGGCCGCCCGACCTGGGTACAGCTCGAGATCTCCGCGCTCGACAAGCTTTTCCTGCGCGGCCAGTGATGTCGGACCACAGCCCAACCCCGCGTCCACTTCCCGAGTACGCCCACGCACCGATCCTGCTGCTGATTATCGGCTTCATGATGCTGCAGCCGCTGTCGACGGACCTCTACCTGGCATCGCTGCCAAGCCTGGCCACCGTTTTCGGCGTGCCCGCCTCCACTGTGCAGCTGACCTTGTCGGTATTCGTCATTGGCTTTGGCGGCGCGCAGCTGGTCATCGGCCCGCTGTCGGACCGCTACGGACGCCGCCCGGTGCTGATATGGGGCCTGGCGCTCTACGTCGCAGCCAGCCTGCTGTGCGCCTTCGCGCAGACCATCCAGGTGCTGGTCGCCGCGCGCTTCATGCAGGCGCTGGGCTGCTGCTCGGCCATCATCATCGCCCGCGCTATCGTGCGCGACGCTTATGCACCAGCCGACAGCGCAAGGGTGATCGCGCGCGCCAGCAGCTGGCTGTCGCTGGCGCCGCTGACCGGCCCTATCCTCGGCTCCTACCTGCAAGTGGCCTTTGGCTGGCGCGCGGCGTTTGTCGCGCTGTCGATCCTGTCGGCCATCGTGCTTGGCGCCGTCATCCTGCGGCTGCCCGAAACGAACGTGCACAAGAACCCGCGCGCTACCGAACTGCGCGGCCTGATGGCGAACTACCGCCACGTACTTGGCTCGCGCGCCTTCTGGGCCCACGTGCTGCCCGGCGCGCTGTCGTATGGGTCGATCTTCGCATTCATCTCCGGCTCGTCGCTGGTGCTGATCCGCGTGCTCGGCGTGCCGACCCAGTTGTTCGGCTACTGCTTCGCGTTCGGCGTGTCCGGCTACCTGTGCGGGACGATTGTATGCCGCCGCCTTCTGCCGCGCTTCGGTCCATCGGCCACGCTGCGCATCGGCAGCACGCTGTCACTAGCCGCCGGCGCCTTGTTCCTTGCTGCGGTCGGGGTCGGGCTCGCGCACTGGTCGGTGGTGGTCGTGGCCATGTTCCTGACGATGGGCGCGCACGGCATTAACTTCCCCGTATCGCAATCGGGTTCGGTCACGCCGTTCCCGCAGCAGGCCGGCACCGCGGCGGGCCTGATGGGCGCGATCGTCATGCTGGCCGCCTTCGGCGTCGGCACCATCGTCGGCGCGACCTTCGACGGCACGTTGTTCCCGCTGGCCGCAACCGCATGCGGCCTTGGCGCCTGCATCTTCGCGTCGGTGCGGCTGGTCGATCACAAGGAGGCGCAATGAAACCGCTGGCAGTTGCCATCATGGGTCCAACCGCATCCGGCAAAACGGCGGCGGCACTGGCAATCGCGCGTGAGATCCCGGCCGAGATCATCTCGGTCGATTCCGCGCTGGTCTACCGCGAAATGGATATCGGCACCGCCAAGCCAAGCGCTGAAGAACTGGCCAGCGTGCCGCACCACCTGATCGACATCATCGAGCCGACCGAGTCCTACTCCGTCGCCCAGTTCCGCGACGATACGCTGCGGCTGGTAGCCGACATCAGCGCGCGCGGCAAGCTGCCGCTGCTCGTCGGCGGCACCATGATGTACTTTAAAGGGCTCACCGACGGCCTCGACGACCTGCCGACGGCGGACGCCGAGCTGCGCGCGCGGATCGAGCTGGAAGCGGCGCGTATCGGCTGGCCCGCGATGCACGACAAGCTGCGCGCGCTCGATCCGCAAACTGCGGACCGCCTCGCGCCCAACGACGCGCAGCGGATCAACCGCGCGCTGGAGATCATTGAACTGAGCGGCAAGCCGATGTCCGAACTCCTCGCCAAACGTGAGAAGACCGAGCTGCCGTTCGAGCTGCTGTCATTTGCGCTGGAGCCTTCCGATCGCGCCGTGCTGCACGCGCGCATCGCCACCCGATTCGACCAGATGCTGGGCCAGCGCGACGACGAAGGCCTGGTGGCTGAGGTAGCGCGGCTACGCGCACGCGGCGACCTGAATCCTACGCTGCCGTCGATGCGCTGCGTCGGCTACCGCCAGGCCTGGGACTACCTGGAAGGCGTCACCGACCGCCCCACCCTGCGCGAGACCGGCATCATCGCAACGCGACAGTTGGCCAAGCGCCAGCTGACCTGGTTGCGTTCGATGCCCGCACGCGTCGTTATCGATTGCCTCGGCCCGGACGTTGCTGGTATCATGCTGGACTCGCTGAGCAATCGGAGAAAATAATATTCCGATAATATCTGTTCAAAGTTTCGCAGCGATTTACGCGAATCCTTGACAGACCGGATGAAAATCTGGATAATGCTCGGCTGTCGGGTGATATAGCTCAGTTGGTTAGAGCACAGCATTCATAATGCTGGGGTCGGTGGTTCAAGTCCACCTATCACCACCAAGAACACGCAAAAAGGCCTGTCTCGCAAGAGTCAGGCCTTTTTTGTTTGCTACGATTCTTTCGTTAGCTGTACACGAACACCCGGCGTGCCGGCCGGGTGGATCGGCACGAAAACTTACGCCCCCTGCCCTCTCGTATCTGTCGCCAACACCCGCTGGGAATCCTCGCTGGCGTTCGACGCAGGCTGGCGCGGCGTCATCCCCGCCCGCAGCGCCTGCTGGGCGGATGCCGCCTGGACGGCTGCCTGGAAAGCGGTCTGGCGCTGCATCGCCTGCGCTTGCGTCTCCCTCAACACGCCGCCGCGAAGCTGGTTTGGCGAACCCGCTGGCGCCGATCGCGCCAGCGGCGACTGTGCCGAGCCGGTGGAGACGGTGCCGGGCCGGTTCAAGCCGGTCGCTACGACTGTCACACGCATGGCGTCGCCCAGCGTGTCGTCGAACACCGCGCCAAACTTGATGATGGCTTCGTCGCTGGTCTGCGCGCAGATCACGTTCATCACCACCTTGGTTTCGCGCAGCTTCAGCGTTTCCTCCGATGCCGCGATGTTGACCAGCAGACCGCGCGCCGCATGCAGGTTCGAGCCGTCGAGCAGTGGACAAGAGATCGCCTCTTCGGCCGCCTTGACGGCGCGGTCTTCGCCGGCATGCTGGGCAGAGCCCATCATCGCCGTGCCGGTCTGGCGCATCACCGTGCGCACGTCCTCGAAGTCGACGTTGATCATGCCGGGCACGGCAATGATCTCGGCGATGCCCGAAACCGCCTTGCTCAACACCTCGTCTGCGGCTGCGAACGCCTGCTTTTGCGTGATGTCGTCGCCCAGCACTTCCTCGAGGCGGCTGTTAAGGACGATGACGAGCGAGTCGACGCTTTTCGCCAGCATCGCAATGCCTTCGTCGGCCACGCGCATGCGCCGCGCGCCTTCGAACTCGAAAGGCTTCGATACGACACCAACGGTCAGGATGCCCATCTCGCGCGCCACGTCGGCGACCACGGGAGCGGCGCCGGTGCCGGTGCCGCCGCCCATGCCCGCGGTGAGGAACACCATGTGCGCGCCCTTGAGCGCTTCAGCGATGACGCTGCGTTCGCGAATCGCGGCTTCACGGCCCACCACCGGGTCGCTGCCGGCGCCCAGCCCGCTCTCGCCGAGCTGGATGCGGTTTTCGGTGCGGGTATTCGACAGCGCCTGCGCATCGGTGTTAGCGCAGATGAATTCGATGTCGGCCAGTCCGGAGGTCGCCATATGGTTGACGGCATTACCGCCGGCGCCGCCGACGCCGATTACTTTGATTACCGTGTCGGGTTGGGCATTTTTCAGGTCGAACAAGGGAGACTCCTTTTGATGGGTTGTGCCCGGCCAGGCTTGCCATCCCGCAATTTGGCTCAACGCCTGAAACAGGGGCGGAGCGTGGGGCGCAACAAGTCCGCGGAGGAGGCCGCAAGACGGTCCTGGCCAGTGCCGAATCCAGTAGAGTAATCGCTGGGGCGCGCACGCGAAAGCGCGTAAAGTGTTTCAGACGAAAGCATTTGTAAGAAGGCGTGCAATCGAATCGAAAGGCTGGCCTCGCCAATGCATCGCGTCCCGGATAATGTTGACGCGAGGAACGGAAATACCAGCTGAGCAGGTTGCTTCGCCTTACAGCCCGAGCTCAGCCAGGATGGCGTCCTTCAGCACCTGCATCTCCGGACTGGACAGTTTGCGCGGGTGCGGCTGCGGCACCGCGAAGCTGGCCTGGATAACGGTCGGGCGCGGCGACAGCACGATGATGCGGTCAGCCAGGTACAGGGCTTCCTCGACATCGTGGGTAATCAACAGCACGGTGTGGCGCTCCTCCTGTAGAATGCGCAGCAGCTCGGTGCGCATGCGCAGGTTCATCAGCGCGTCCAACGCCGAGAATGGTTCGTCCATGTAGAGGATTTCGGGCTTGACCACCAGCGCGCGGGCGATTTCGACGCGCTTGAGCATGCCGCCGGACAGTTCGCGCGGGTAGCTGTTCTCGAACCCTTTCAGGCCCACCATCGCGGCGTAGTGATCGGCCAGCGCCGCCTTGTCGCCGTGGCCGTCGCCGTTCAGCCCGAACATCAGGTTTTCCTGCACGGTCAGCCAGGGGAAAACGGACCCGTGCTGGGAGATGACGATGCCTTTTGCGTTCGGCCGCAGCAGGGGCACGCCGTCGACCAGCACCTCCCCTTCGTCGGCCCGCTCGAAGCCCGACACGATCTTCATCAGGGTCGACTTGCCGCAGCCGGACGGTCCGACAATGGCGACGAATTCGCCGTCCGCCACGCTCAAGGTGACGCCGCCCACCACCGGCAACGACTGCTTGCCGGACATGAAGTTTTTCTTGACGCCGTTGACGGCAATCTTATCGGCCATAACGCCACCTTACCGAGTTGAGTCCTTCGAGCAGGCGCATGGCGCCGTCCAGCAGCAGGCCAATCAGGCCGATGATGATCATCCCGGCGATCACCAGGTCGTAGCGGTTGCCGGCATTGCGAGCGTCGATGATCAGGTAGCCGAGGCCGGAGCGCGGCGCGATCATTTCGGCGGCCACCACCACCAGCCAGGCGACGCCGAGCGTGATGCGCATGCCAGTCACCACTTCCGGCAGCACCGCCGGAATGACCACCCGGCGAAACAGCACGCCGCGCGAGACGCCGAAGTTTTCGGCCGCGTCGAGGTAGCGCCGCTCGATGGTGTGCACGCCCGCGGCGGTCTGGACGATCAGCGGGAATACCGAGGCGATAAAGATCAGGAAGATCGGCGAGGTGTTGCCGACGCCGAACCAGAGGATCGACAGCGGGATCCAGGCGATCGGCGAAATCGGCCGCAGTATCTGGAACAGCGGGTTCACGGTACGGAACACACCGTCAATGCGCCCCATCCACAGGCCCATCGGCACCGCCACCAGCACCGCCACCAGGAAGCCGCAGCCTACCCGGAACAGCGAACTGCCGATGTGAGTCCACAGCGTGCCGTCTTCAACCAGTTCCAGCGTACCGGTGAGCACCTGCAACGGGGTCGGGAAGATCACGCTGGCGCTTTGCACGACGATGATCCACCAGACGGCAAGTACGGCTGCAATCAGCGCGGCGGGCGGCATGAGCTGCTTTAATTTATCCAACTGGAGTCCTATTCAAAATAATGGCGCAGCGCGGCGAGCCGCCACTTCAACCGCGCCCAGCCAGGTGCGGGCGGGGCCACCACCGACACCGTCATCTGGCCGCTCGAGTGGGCGGTGCAGGCAAACTGGTTTTCGGAGACCTGTTCGAAAGGCAGCCGGAAATCCTGGCCAGGCATGATCAGCACCGGGCCAAACTGCTGCGGCACCGTGTCGCTGTTGCGCAGCAGGAGCACGTCCTGCACGCCCAGCGTCAGCGTCACCACCGACGGCAGGATCTCGACCTTGTCGCCGGCCATGCGGCGCTCCCAGGTGCCCTTCGGGATCTCGAACAGCAGGTCACGGCTGGCGGCATGGGGCGGCGCGAGGGCTGCCCATGCCAGCGCCAGCGCCAGGCAAGCGGCGAGGGTCCACGCGGCAGGATGGCGCCGCAAGCTGCGCATCATCGCCATCTAGTTGCGCAGCAGGAGCTGGACGTCACGCGCGATGTCGGCGGCCGGACGGCCGAATGGCATCATCGCGCGCAGCATGCCGCGCGTGTCGACAAAATACAGGTAGGACGAGTGGGCCATCATGTACTCAGTCTTCGAGCCTCCGGTCATTCGCTTGGTGGCGGTGATGCCGTAGGCTTTGAGCACGGCATCGACCTGGCCGGCGCTGCCTGTCACGCCGAGGATGCCGGGGCCGAACGGCGCCAGGTAGTCACGCATGCGGGCGATGCTGTCGCGCTCCGGATCGACGGAGATGAACACCACCTGCAGCCTGGCGGCGTCGGCGCCAAGCAGCTTGCGCGCCTGCGACAGCGCGTACAGCGAGACCGGGCAGACCTCGACGCAGTGGGTAAAGCCAAATTCGAGCACCACCACCTTGCCGCGGTATTTGGCCAGGTCGAACACGCTGCCATCGGTGGCGCGCAGGCCGATCGGCGGCGCCACGCGCGGCGGCTCGAACAGGCCTGACTTGAGGCCGGCAACCGGCTGTGCGGCTGCGCCGGCGGCACACAGCAAGAAAGAGGCAAGGACGAGGATGGATTTGAACATGGTCAGGCTTCAGGGCGCGATGGCGACTGGTTTCAGGTTTTTCACAAAGCTCTCGTCGACGTAGCGCTCGAAGGCGACCGGGCGCTTGAGCGTGCGCGCCTCGAGCGACAGTTTCATCAGGTCGTCGAACTCGGCGCGCAGCATGCGCAGGTCGCCGTAGGTGACCCGGTCTTCCGGGTTGTCCATCACGAAGCGCAAAATCTTCGGGTCCTGGTTGAAGAACTCGCGCCGCGCGGCAATCCGCACCGCCTTGTCGCGGTTGGCGGCGCCGGCGTCGAGCCAGCTGCCGGCCGCCTGCACGTAATTCACCAGGTCCTGCACAACCGGCCTGTGATCGCGGATCAGGTCCTCGCGCACAGTCAGCACGCAGCAGATGTAGTTGCGCCACTGGTCGCGCGTCATCGCCAGCGGCCGCGCGTAGCCGGCGCGCTGCGCCGCCGCGCCGAACGGCTCGCCCGTGCAATACGCGTCGATGGTGCGGGTGTACAGCGCTGCCGGCATGTCGGGCGGCGGCATCTCGATGATCTCGATGTCCTTCGCGGTCATGCCGGCGCTCGCCAGCATTTTGCGCAGGAACAGGTAGTCGACAGCGAAGCGGCTCGGGATCGCGATCAGCTTGCCGCGCAGGTCGCTGAACTTACGGTAAGCCGAATTCGCATGCACCATGATCACGGCGCCGGAACGGTGGCCGAGCGAGACGATTTTGAGGGGAATCCGGTAGTCGACCAGGTCCATCACCAGCGGCGCCAGCATGTAGGCGGCCTGGATCCGGCCCGTCATCAACGATTCCTTGATCTCCGCCCAGCCGCTGTATTTGGCATACTCGAAGCCGACCGGCTGGCCGCCGCCCTGCCTGAGCGACGCAGCCTTCGCCATGCAAGTGACCGGCAAGGTCAGGTTGCAGGTCACTGGCAGGCCGCCGACCACCAGCGGCGCTGGCGCCCGGCCATGCGCCAGCGACGGCACGGCCAGCGGCAGCGCGGCGGCCAGCGCGGCGCGCATCACCTGGCGCCGGCGCAGCAGGCCAGCAGTGAGGGAGTGTTCAGATTCTGGAGAAATGATGGTTAGCCTGCCGGTGAATGTCGGGCGACGCTTGCTTGCGCGTCGCCCCGATTCTCACGGCAAGCGGCCGTTTTGTAAAGGCCCATGAACCACAACCCGGAATACGGATGGAGGTCTAATGCGCTGTGATCAGGAACCTGCGGCAGCCACCGCAGCCAGCAGCGCTGCCGGACTCACCGGCTTGACCAGGTAGGCATCAAAGCCTGCCTCGATGGCGCGGGCGCGGTCTTCTTCCTGGCCGTATCCCGACAAGGCGATCGCATACGCGCGCTGGCCTTGCGCCGCGCGGCGCAGTTCCGCGATCAGCGCGAAACCGTCCATGCCGGGCAGTCCGATGTCGCATACCAGCACGTCGAAGCCGCCCTGCAGCGCGCTCGCCAGCCCTGCCACGCCGTCATACGCGGTGCTGACCACGTGGCCTTCGATCTCGAGGAAGCAGGTCAGGGTCGTGCAGGCGTCGACATTGTCTTCCACCAGCAGCACGCGGCAGCGGCTTGCCGCGCCCTCGCCCGCTTCAACTGGTGGTGCGGCCAGTTTCGCTTGCGCCGACACCGGCAACGTCACGGTGAATTCGCTGCCGTGGCCAATGCCTTCACTGCGCGCGACCACCGTACCGCCGTGCATGGAGATCAGGTTGCGCACCACGTTCAGTCCGACGCCCAGCCCGCCCTCGGAACGGGCCAGCGAGCGCGGCCCCTGCGTGAACAGGTCGAAGATATGCGGGATGACGTCGGCGGCGATGCCGGTCCCGTTGTCGGACACCTTGATGATGGCGAAGCCGTCCTGCTGCGCAACCGACAGGCGCACCTCGCCCAGGTCGCCGGTGTATTTCGAGGCATTGCCCAGCAGGTTGGAGAACGCCTGGGTCAGGCGCACCGGGTCGCCGTCGATAATCAGCCCGGCATCGGGAATCCCGGCCACCAGGCTCTGGCGGCGTTCGGCGATACGCGGCTCCACCGTTTCGACTGCCTGCGCGAGCACGTCCGCCAGCGACACCGGCTGGACGGTCAGGGTAATCTTTCCACTGCTGATGCGGGCCGCGTCGAGCAGGTCGTCAAGCAGGTGCGACATGTGGTCGACCTGGCGGCCGATCACCTGGGTCAGGTTGAGCAGTTGCGGAGTGGCTGCGGGAATACGTTCGAGCAGCGCGGCGGCCATGTTGATGGGCGCTAGCGGATTGCGCAATTCGTGCGCGAGCATGGCGAGAAATTCGTTCTGGCGCCGGTTGGCCGCCTCGGCGTCGTCGCGCAGCCCCTGGGCGTTGAGGGTGGCGAACACCAGGTTTTCGTTGGCTTCGCGCAGCTGCGCCACCATGCCTTCGAGCGCGTTACGTTCTTCCAGCGCCTGGCGCAGCGCGCTCACTTCGGCGGTCAGTGCCGCGATCCGCGCCTGCGGGTCTTGCGCCGCCGCGGCCGCGTCGTCATTGAAGGAACGCTCTGTTGAGCCAGGGCTGACATCATGTAACGTTCCCATCAATGGTGATCCTTAACCTATCGGCTGCTGGGGTGAGGGATGGCCCGACAGCAGGCCGTCAAACTGCATCGGCCCGCTTTCGATCTCGATGCCCGCGTCGGTGATGCGGTATTCGCGCAGATCCGTGCTGTGGCCGCTGCCGCGCACCTTGACGACCGAGATCAGCTTGGCCAGGCGCCCGCGCGTTTCCGCGTAGCGCATCGCCACGATCGCGTCGGTCAGGAAGGAGATTTCGGCCTCGCTGAAGCGCAGTTCGGTGAAGCGGTCATCCATGCCGATCGTCACCAGCACAGTCACGCCGCGCTGGGCCAGGCTCGACAAGATGCGGAACACCGCCGAGCGCAGGTCCTGGCGGAACTCCGGCGCCACATACAGGCCGAACTCCGACAGCGAGTCGATCACCACCCGGGTGGCCTGGGTGCTGTCGATGGCGTGGTTCAGGTAGTCCAGCAGCTCTTCCACGGTCAGGTCGAGCGAGCGGCTTTCGACCGTCACCACAGTGCCCGCTTTCACCATTTTGGCCAGCGCGGCATTGCGCAAGCGCGAGGTGCCTTTTTCGAAGAACACGGCCACGCCTTTTTCGCCATTGCGCTCGCCTTCCTGCAGGAAGCGGGTGCCGAGAATGGTCTTGCCGGAGCCGGATGGACCGACCACCAGCACCGAGTGGCCCTGCGGCAGGCCGCCATGGAGCATCGCGTCGAGGTCGGGAACGCCGGTGGAAATGCGCCGCACTTCGCCATCGGCGTCGCCTGCATTGGCGTGGTCCGCAGCCAGCGGCGGCAGCAGGCGCGGATACACGCGCAGTCCGTCCTGGGTGATGCGGAAAGTGTGCGAGCCGGCCATGTGGGCCTGGCCGCGCATCTTGACCACGCGGATCTTGCGCACGACTGAATTCTGTTCGTGGGTCTGGCCAAGCGCCAGCATGCCGTCGGCTACCGTCATGATGGGATTGGCTTCGGCGTCGGCATGCGCGTACTCGCCGATCAGGAAGGTGGTCGCCTGCCAGCTGGTCATGCGGGTACCGAGTTCCTGGATAAAGTGCTGCAGGTCGGCCACGCCCTCGGCGCCGCTTTTCGCGGTCTGCGCGACCGAGCGGAAGGAATCGACAAACACCAGGCTTGGCGAAAACGCCTCGACTTCCTTCATGATGCGTTCGAGCACCATACTGAAGTCGCCTGCGCGCAAGTCCTCGGCCAGGTTGACGTAGCGGATCGACTCGCCGACCTTGTCCAGGTCGAAGAAGGAATATTGCTGCTGGTAGCGCAGCATCTTCAGGGGCGGCTCGCCCAGCACAGTAAAGAACAGCGCCCTGCGCGACGGGTTCGCGAGCGTGAACATCATCTGGTGCGCCAGCGTGGTCTTGCCGCTTCCGGGCGCGCCGGCGATGAGGTTGAACGAGAACTCGCTCAAGCCGCCACCCAAAAGAGTATCAAGCCCGGGAACGCCTGTGGATAATGTCCCCAAGGTTACTTTGTCGGTCATTACTTGTGCTCCTGTACATGCTTTTGCTCGGTATTTTCCGAAGCTAGAAGCCGATTCGTAAGCGCTTCGCCGATCAGGGCGGTAAGCAGCTTGGTAAAGGTTGTGAATAAGGCCGTGTTGCCGGCGGCTGCCGTGCTGCCGTCGACAGAGGCGAGGTCGCCGCGCAAGGTCTCGAGCAGGGACGTGATCGAGGTGCAGGACTGGCTGGCGGTCAGCCATCCGAAGCTGGGCAGGACGAGCTTGACGGCGCGCCCGTACAGGGCGCAAAAGCCGCGCTCACCGACGAGCGGCGTGAGTTTTTCGGCCAGCCAGTGCCAGCGCTGCAACAGGCGCTCGACTGCGCCTGGCGCGCTTTCGCTGATCGCCATATCAAGCAGGGTGGGCCGCTTGTCGTCGTATTTTTCCATGCATGCTGGTCAGTTGAAGGGTGGGATCTGATGCGGCGGTCTTTTACTGCGTGCCGCAGGTTTTCAGGTGCCGTCGCGGATTATATCCTGTTTGTTAAATGCAAATATGGGAAATGTGTCATTACCGTACAATTTGACCGCGCTAGCGCACCATTGCTGCCAGCTGCGACACGAGATACAGCAGCACGCCGATCATGCCGCCGACGATGGTGCCGTTGATGCGGATGAACTGCAGGTCCTTGCCGATATTGAGCTCCACCTGTTCCGACATCTCACGGCTGTCCCAGTTCTTGACGGTGTCGGCGATATGGCGGGTCAGGAACTGGGCAAACTCGGGGCCGGCGCCGCGTACCGCGCCTTCGAGATGGTCGTTGAGCGAGGCGCGCAGCCGCGCATCGTCCTGCAGCACTTTGCCGACCCACGCGCCGGCGCCGACCACGCGCTTGTGCAGCACCGAGTCTGCGCTGTGCAGGTCTTTCCTGATCCATTCGCGCAGGTCGTCCCACAGCGCGCCGATGTAGGCGTTCATGCTCTCGTCGTCCTGCAGGTGGCGCTTGATCTCCTCGCCCTTGTCGACGAACTCCGGGTCGGTCTTCAGCCGCTCGATGAATTCGGCGGTGAAGCGGTTGAAGTTGACCCTCACCGGATGCTGCGCATCGTTGTGGATGTCGTTGATGATGCGGTGGGCGGTGGCCACGGCCACTTCCGCGCCCTTGCGGCCCAGCCAGTCCGACGGCAACACCTTTTCAGTGAACGGATAGGCATCCTTGAGCCAGTTGACGATGCCGTCGGCGATATAGCCCTGGGTCTCTTCGCTGCCCATCACCGTGGCCAGCTGGCCGATGCCGGCGTCGAGCAGCGCCTGGTGGCGCCCGTCGCGGGTCAGCGCTTCGAGCACCACGCCCGCGGTGCGCGACAGGTCGACCGTGCCGATCGCCGAACGGATCGCGCGGCTGATGAAGCTGCGTACCGGCGCGTCGTCAATAAAGTCGAGCATGCCCGACGCCAGCCTGACCAGGTAGCTGCCCAGCTGCTCGGTGTGCGCGGGCAGCGCCAGCCATGCCGCCACCTTGGCGGCCGGATCATGGCGCCGCACCAGGCCGACGATCGATTCGGTATCGAGGAATTTCTCGCGCACGAACAGCGCGAGGTTGTCGGCGATCTTCTCCTTGTTCTTCGGGATGATGGCGGTGTGGCGCGACACCACCGGTATCGGCACGCGCCGGAACAGCGCCACCACCGCGAACCAGTCGGCCAGCGCGCCCACCATGGCGGCCTCGGAGAATGCCTCCAGCAGTTCGGCCCACCATACGCGCGGCAAAAACAGCGTGAGGACGAACAGCCCGGCCGCGCCAGCCAGGAAGGCCAGCGCCAGCTGCTTGGCCTTGCGCAGCTCAATTTCCTTGGTCATTCGGGCTGGCCGACGTCGGCGTCGTCGCCCAGCGCAAAGGCGCCGCGCTCGAAGGCGTCCAGGACGCGGCGGGCCTCGTCCAGGTGCGCCGCCGGGACCAGGATGCGCACGCCGCCCAGCGCGGGTGCGATCAACAGGTCGGCCTGGACATGGTTGGCGTCGGCGACCACCGCCGGGATGCCCGCCGCGACCAGGCAACCCTGGACCACGTAGGCGTCAGTCGGCACCAGGCATTTGGCGACCACGAACAGGTCGCGGCCCGGAATGGCCTCCGCCCCAAGCTGGCCGGCAGCCATCGAGCCCGTACGCATCAGTGAATCCATAAGCCCTCCATCTGCCAGGATCGGCGAAGTCTTATGTTTAGCACAACTCCATGCCTAGCTCCAAGCGTGCTCGGCTTTTATGCGCCCAGCATATTATTTTTTAGCCAACACAATCCGGGTTTTACCGATTAAAATTGCCTCAAGACAATACAAGGAGGCCTTGTGGACCAGGAAGAATTTTGCTGGCTGGTGAACCGGCTGGAAGCAGAAGCGGCCAACCGGCCGGCGGCGTTCCGCGCCAAGGTTATCCTGATCAGCTGCGCCACCTACATCGTGCTGTTCGCCGCGCTGGCCCTGTACGCGAGCTTTGTCGTGCTGGGCTGGATCTACCTCGCCGACCAGGGCATGTGGGTGCACAAGGCCGCCTTCGCGCTGGCGACGCTGGCCGCGCTGCCGGTTTTCTACGGCGTCCTGCGCACCCTGCTCACGCCGCTCGCGCCGCCCACTGGCCGCGCCATCACGCGCGCCGAAGCCCCGGTGCTGTTCGACCTGCTCGATAAAATGCGCCGCAAGCTGGGCGGTCCGGCAATCCACCACGTGCTGGTCGACGAGGAGTACAACGCCTCGATCTGCCAGCTGCCGCGCTGGGGCCTGGTTGGCCCGGTCACCAACTACCTGGCCATCGGCCTGCCCTACCTGCTGGGCGGCCAGACCTCCGAAATCATGTCGGTGATCGCGCATGAATACGGCCACCTGTGCGGCGCGCACGGCAAGCTGCACGCGTGGATCTACCGCCAGCGCAACACGCTGGAAGCCGTGTACCGGAACGTCGGCGCGTCGGACAACGAATCGCCGTGGCACGCCATGATGGCCTGGCTGCTGGACCGCTTCATGCCCTACCACGACGCCTACACCTTCGTGCTGGCGCGGCAGGACGAGTATGAGGCCGACCGCACCGCCTGCCAGCTTGCCGGGCCCGACGCCAGGGCCAATGGTTTGATCCGCAACACGCTGCAGGGCCGCTGGTTCCACGAAGACTTCTGGCCCGGGCTGTACCTGCAGGCGGAAACGCGCGAGCGGCCGGCGTTCATGCCGTACCAAGCGATGCACACTGCCTTCAAGATGAGCTATGCGGACTGGGCGACCGGCGAGCGCCTGAAGCAGGCGTGGCAGGCCGGGTCAAGCGCGGACGACACGCACCCCTGCCTGCGCGACCGGGTTGAGGCGCTGGGCCTGCATGCGCGCCTGCCGCAGCCCATCACCGCGAACGCCGCCAGCGCGCTGCTGGGAAGCTCGGCCAAGCTGCTGGTCGATGAGTTCGACCGTGCATGGTGGGAGCGCGAGGGCCGCGGCTGGGGCGCGCGGCGCCGCCACGTGGAGCGCTCGCGCACACGGCTCGATGAACTGGCAGGCATGCCGCTTGCCAGCCTGGCGCTGCATGAACTGCAGGAGCTGGCCATGCTGCAGGTCGACCTGGAAGCGACGCCGGCCGCCCGTGCCACGCTTGAACACCTGCTGCGCCAGCCTGGCGGGCCTTTCCCGAAAGCCGAGTACACCTACGGCCGCCTGCTGCTGCGCCACGGCGACAGCCAGGGCCTGGACTACCTGCGCAGCGCGGCGCGCCACGACCGCAGGCTGGCCGACGATGCACTGCGCATGGCTTATTCGTTCCTGGCGGAGAAGCGTGGCGAGGAGGCCGCCGAAGCCTGGGTCAGTGAGACCATGCAGACTACGCAGGCCGCCTAAGCGTCAGCCGATCACCTGCCGCGCGCGCAGCGCGGCAATCGCCTCTTGCGGCCAGCCCCAGTCGGACAGGATCTCGCCGCCATGCTGTCCTGGCGCGGCGGGCAGCAGGCCGGTTTCGGGCTGGGTGCGGCTAAAGCGCGGCGCTGGAGCAGGCTGGGTGACGCCATCGACCTCGATAAAGGTCTCCCTTGCGCGGTTGTGCGGATGCTGCGGCGCCTCGTCCATGTCGAGCACCGGGGCGAAGCACACGTCGGTTCCTTCCATCAGCTCGCACCATGCGTCGCGGGTGCGGGTGCGGAAGACCGCGGCGAACTTCTGCTTCAGCGACGGCCACTCCGACCGCTGCATCTGGGCGTTGAAAGCGGGATCGGTGACACCGGCCAGGTGCAGCAGCTGCGCATAGAACTGCGGCTCGATCGAACCGATCGAGACGAACTTGCCATCGGCGCAGGCATAGGTGTCATAAAACGGCGCGCCGCCGTCGAGCAGGTTGGCTTCGCGCTTGAGGCCCCACGAACCATAGGCGCGAAAGCCATACATCATCGCGCCAAGCAGCGCGGCGCCGTCGGTCATGGCGGCGTCCACCACCTGACCTTTGCCGGAGGTGCGCGCTTCCAGCACGGCGCACACGACGCCGAACGCCAGCATCATCGCGCCGCCGCCAAAGTCGCCCACCAGGTTGAGCGGCGGAGCCGGAGGCTCGCCCTCGCGCCCCATCGCATGCAGCATGCCGGTCAGCGCGATGTAGTTCAGGTCATGGCCGGCGGCCTGCGCCAGCGGGCCGTGCTGGCCCCAGCCGGTGACGCGGCCGTACACCAGCTTTGGATTACGGGCGTGGCAGGCATCGGGCCCTGCGCCAAGCCGCTCCATCACGCCGGGACGGAAGCCTTCGATCAGCACGTCGGCCTTGTCGACCAGCTCGAGCAGCAGCTGCATGCCTTCCGGGTTCTTCAGGTCGAGCGCCAGCGAGCGCCGCCCGCGCGCCATCACGTCGTACTTCGTGCCCAGCATCGGGAACGGGTTCTGCGCACCCGCCGCAGCCTTGCGGTCGATGCGTATCACTTCGGCGCCCATGTCCGCCAACATCATGGCGGCAAAGGGACAGGGGCCCAGTCCCACCATTTCGACAACCCTTACGCCAGCCAGCGGTCCTGCCATGCGGTGTGCTCCCTACAGTGAACGTGCGATGATTTCTTTCATGATCTCATTGGCGCCGCCGTAGATGCGCTGGACGCGCGCGTCCACGTACATCTGGGCGATCGGATACTCGAGCATGTAGCCGTAGCCGCCGAACAGCTGCACGCACTGGTCGATGACCTTGCACTGCAGGTCGGAGATCCAGTACTTGGCCATCGAGGCCTGCACGGTGTCCATGCGCCCGGCGATCATGTCGTCGATGCAGCGGTCGATGAAGATGCGGGCGATGGTGGCCTCGGTCTTGATCTCGGCCAGCACGAAGCGGGTGTTCTGCATGTCGAACAGCGCCTGGCCGAAAGCCTTGCGTTCCTTGGTGTGTTCGACCGTCAACCGCAGGGCGCGCTCGATTGCGGCTACGCCAGCCACGCCAAGGATGGTGCGCTCGTACGGCAGCTCGGTCATCAGCTGGGCGAAGCCCTTTCCCTCGACGCCGCCCAGCACGTTCTCGAGCGGCACGTGGGCGTCGTCGAAGAACAGCTCGCAGGTGTCCTGGCCCTTCTGCCCTACCTTTTCCAAAATGCGGCCGACGCGGAAGCCCGGGTTGTTTCTGGTTTCGAGCAGCAGCAGCGATACGCCCTTGGCGCCAGCCGCCGCATCGGTTTTCACCACGACCAGGATCAGGTCGGCCAGGTAACCGTTCGAGATGAAGGTTTTCGATCCGTTGACCTTGTAGCCGTCGGCGCCTGCCGTGGCGGTGGTGCGGATGCCCTTCAGGTCGGAGCCCGCGCCCGGTTCGGACATCGCAATGGCCGCGACCATCTCGCCGCTGGCCAGCTTGGGCAGGTACTTGAGCTTCTGCGCCTCGGTGCCCTGGTTAAGAATGTAGTGCGCGACGATGGCGTGCACGTGGATGCCGAAGGCCATGTCGCCGGCGTAGCCGAGTTCCTCGAACACGACCGACTGGTGCGCAAAGCTGCCGCCCGAGCCGCCGTACTGTTCCGGGATGTCGGCCAGCAGGATGCCCATCTCGCCGCCCTTGTCCCATACGCTGCGGTCAACGTGCTGCTGTTTGCGCCAGTGCTCCTGGTTGGGCACGATTTCGGTGTCGACGAAGCGGCGTACGGCATCGCGGAAGCCTTCCAGCTCCGCGTTCATCCATGGCGAGGTGTATTCCATGGTGCTCACGCCGCGCGGTACATGGTGACGACGCAGGCGCCGCCCAGGCCCAGGTTGTGCTGGAGCGCGACGCGCGCGCCTTCCACCTGGCGGGCGCCCGCGCTGCCGCGCAGCTGGTGGGTCAGCTCGTAGCACTGCGCCAGCCCGGTGGCGCCGAGCGGATGGCCCTTCGAGAGCAGGCCGCCGGACGGGTTGGTGACGACCTTGCCGCCATAGGTGTTGTCGCCTTCGGTGATGAACTTGTCGGCGCCGCCTTCAGGGCACAGGCCCAGCGCTTCGTAGGTAATCAGTTCGTTATGGGCGAAGCAGTCGTGCAGTTCGACGACGTCGAGGTCGGCCGGGCCGATGCCGGCCTGCGCGTACACCTTCTGCGCCGCCTCGCGGCTCATGTCGTAGCCGACCACGCGCATCATGTCGTTCGAATCGAAGGTGCTTGGGCGGTCGGTGGTCATGGCCTGGCCGGCGATATAGACGTCGGTTTTCAGGCCGCGCTTTTTGGAGAAGTCTTCCGACACCAGCACCGCGGCCGCGGCGCCGCAGGTCGGTGGGCAGGCCATCAGGCGGGTCATCACGCCGGGCCAGATGGCAGGCGACTCCAGCACGTCTTCAGGGGTCACCACTTTCTTGAACAGCGCCAGCGGGTTGTTGGCCGCATGGCGGCTGGCCTTGGCGCGGATCTTGGCGAAGGCGTCGAACGGGGTGCCGTATTTTTTCATGTGCGACAGGCCGGCGCCGCCGAAGTAGCGCAGCGCCAGCGGGATGTCCGGCATGCCGACCAGTTCATCGGTGACGGCGTCGAACGGGTCGAACGGGCTTGGGCGGTCGTTGAACACCGAACCGAGTGCGCCAGGGCTCATCTGCTCGAAGCCCAGCACCAGCACGCAGTCGGCGGCGCCGCTGGCAATCGCCTGGCGCGCCAGGAACAGGGCGGTCGAACCGGTCGAGCAGTTGTTGTTGACGTTGACGACCGGGATGCCGGTCATGCCGACCTTGTACAGGGCCTTCTGGCCGCTGGTCGAATCGCCGTAGACGTAGCCGGCGTAAGCCTGCTCGATATCGTCGTAGGACAGGCCGGCGTCTTCCAAAGCCTGGCGGGCCGCGAGCGCGCCCATCTCGTCGTAGGGGGCGCTGGCGCCTGGCTTGGCGAACGGGATCATGCCCACACCGGTTACATAAACGTTGCGGCTCATCGAAGTCTCCTGGATGGTTGGATTAGGTCGCGCGACCTATCGCGACGATTATAGGTCAGCCGTACTATTTTTCCAAGCGGCATGCGATAATCCCGCCATGCCCGCCTCCCTCGCCACCGCACTCAAGCACAAGCCGTCGAACACCACCGGCAAGGGGCTGGGGCGCGCCCACGAAATTCTGCAGGCGGCGCGCACCGTGCTGGCCGCCGAAGGCTATGCGGGGCTGTCGATGCGGCGCGTGGCCGGCGAAGTGGGCATCAGCCTGTCCAATGTACAGCACTATTACCAGAGCAAGGATGCGCTGCTTGAAGCGGTGCTGCTGTACACGATGGACGTGTTCCAGGCCAAGATCGACGAGATCTCGGCGGCGATGCAGAGCGAATCACCGATCGACCGCTTCTTGTCGACGGTGGACATGTTCCTCGACGAGATCACCGACCCGGTGACCCACGCCATCTTCTTTGAAATCTGGGCGCTGGCCTCGCGCAACGACTTTGCCTCGAAGCTGATGGACAAGATGATGGCGCGCGAGCGCAAGACCATCTTCCACCTGATCCGCGGGCTGGCGCCTGCACTCAGCGACGACGACACCATGCAGCGCGCGGTTTTGATCGTGGCGCAGGTCGAGGGGCTGATGCTGTTCCGCCTGGACCGCCAGGCGCGCCCCGCCGAATTCATGCAGGTGCGCGCCTCGGTGCGCAAAGCGCTGACCGCGCTCGCAACCGAGCCATAGTAAAAACATATCAGGCGGCCCCGTGGCGCTTATACTTGGTGCTCAAGTAACGCGCAACGGGACCGCCTGCATGCACCACAATATCAGCCTGATCACCACCATCGCGGCCGCGCTGGGTTTCGGACTCATCTTCGGCATGATCGCCGTGCGCTTCAAGTTGCCCGCGCTGGTCGGCTACCTGGCGGCCGGCATCGTCATCGGTCCGGCTACGCCCGGGTTCGTTGCCGATGTGGCGCTGGCGAGCCAGCTGGCCGAGATCGGCGTGATGCTGCTGATGTTCGGTGTCGGGCTGCACTTCTCGCTGAAGGACCTGCTGGAAGTGAAGAAGATCGCGCTGCCCGGCGCGATCTTGCAGATTGCGGCCGCGACCGGCATGGGCATCGGGCTGGCGACCATGTGGGGCTGGAGCATCGGCGCGGGCCTGGTGTTCGGCCTGGCGCTGTCGGTGGCCAGCACCGTGGTGCTGCTGCGGGCGCTGGAAGACAAGGGCATCCTCGACTCCATCAACGGCCGCATCGCGGTCGGCTGGCTGGTGGTCGAAGACCTCGTCACCGTGCTGATGCTGGTGCTGCTACCGGCGATCGCAGGCTCGCTGGGCGGCACGGCCGCGCCTGGCGGCGACGACAATTTCTGGAAAGCGCTGGCCATCACCTTCGGCCAGGTGGCCGCATTCATCGCCTTCATGATGCTGATCGGGCGCAAGCTGTTTCCCTGGTTCCTGTGGCGCGTCGCCGCCACAGGCTCGCGCGAACTGTTCACGCTGGCGGTGGTTGCCACCGCGGTCGGCATCGCCTACGGCTCATCCGAGCTGTTCGGCGTATCGTTTGCGCTGGGCGCCTTTTTCGCCGGCATGGTGCTGCGCGAATCCGAGCTGAGCCACCGCGCCGCGCACGAATCGCTGCCGCTGCGCGACGCGTTTTCGGTGCTGTTTTTCGTCTCGGTGGGCATGCTGCTCGACCCGATGGTGCTGGTGGAAAGCCCCGGCCGGGTCGCGCTGGTGGTGGCAGTCATCATGTTCGGCAAATCGATAGCGGCCTTCGTGCTGGTACTCGCGCTGCGCTACCCGCTCAACACCGCGCTGACGGTATCGGCCAGCCTGGCGCAGATTGGCGAGTTCTCGTTCATCCTGGCCGCGCTCGGACTATCGCTGGGGCTGCTGCCGCCGGAGGGGCAAAGCCTGATCCTGGCCGGCGCCATCATCTCGATCGCGCTCAATCCCCTCTTATTCAAGACGATCGAGCCGGTCCAGCGCTGGCTGCGCAGCAAATCGCACCTGGCGCGGAAGCTGGAACGCTCGGCCGACCCGCTGGCCGAGCTGCCGGTGACCGTCGAGCAGCACAAGCTGAGCGGACAAGTGGTACTGGTCGGCTACGGCCGGGTCGGGCGCAAGATTGCCGAGGAACTAGAAGCCAACGGCGTGCACTACGTGGTGGCCGAGCAGAACCGCGAGCTGGTCGACCAGCTGCGCAAGCAAAATGTACCGGCGGTGGCAGGCAATGCGGGCGAGCCGGCGGTGCTGATCCAGGCGCACATTGCGCGTGCCGGCACGCTGGTCATCGCCACGCCCGATACGTTCCACGTGCGCGCGATGTGCGAAACGGCGCGTGCGCTCAATCCCGACATCCGCATCGTCATTCGCACCCACAACGAAGAAGAAGCGCAGCTGCTGCGCGAGGAAACCTCGGGCAAGGTATTCCTGGGCGAAAACGAACTCGCGACCAGCATGGCCCGCCACGTGCTCGAAGGCCTGAGGACAGCGGAAGCCGGGCACTGATCCAAAACAAATCCGCAAAAAAAAGGCCGACACCCAAAAATTCGGGGTCAGACCACCGGTTTTTTGGAATATTCCAAAAAACCGGTGGTCTGACCCCGAATTGGGAAATTGTTTGCCGGGGGGCTTAGGCGGCGGTGCCTTCCGTGCACAGCTTCAAGGCGGCGGCGCGCGGGGCGTGGATGTGCGCCATCAGCAGTTCGCGGCGCTCTTCCAGCAGCGCGAACACGGCGTCTTTCGACAGCACGTATTGCTCCAGCAGCGTGTCTTTCAGCGATTCGATCACCGCCTTGTAGTCGCGGATCGCGCCCAGCGTGTAGCTGTAGAGCTCGTCCGACTTTTCTTCTACCTGGCGGATCGTCGGGTTGTCGCTGCCCTCTTGCTTGAGCTGCGAGTAGTCGATCTTCGAGCGCGAGTACATCGACAGGCGGTTGACCATCAGGTTCAGCATCTTGGTCGCCTTTTCGATGTCGTTCTGGCTGCCAACCGAGATGCCGCGGGCGCCGTAGAACAATTCTTCCGCCGCCACGCCGCCGTACAGCTGGATGACGTCGCGCTCCAGTTCTTCCAGCGTGCGCAGCGAGACGTCGTCGCCCGATTGCAGCACGTAGCCCAGCGCGCCCAGCTTCGATACCGATTCGGTACTGATCTTGAGCAGGTGCGACTTTTCCTTCACTTCAGCCAGGCTCATGCCTGAACGCAGGTAGGGGTCGATCTGCATGAAGAAGTGGCCCAGCTCGTGCAGCGCAACGCGCTCGCGCTGCTTGTCCTTCTCGGCCGTGGTGGCGCGGTCGGTCAGGCCCAGCGTCGAGCGCTCGAAGGCGCGGAACATCAGGTCGGTGTCGATGATCGCCTTTTCCTGGATCGAGATCATGCTGGCGCGCTCGACCACGGTTTCCAGCAGCGCAGGGCTGAGGTTGGCCGTCATTTCGGCGACCTGGTCGAGGTCGAGGTTGTTCCAGTCCACCAGGCCTTCCTTCTTGCGCTTGAGGAAGCTGCGCAGCAGTTCGGTGCGCTCGCCTTTGTTGGGCAGGCGGAAATTGATCTTGACCGAGAAGCGGCGCAGCATCGCTTCGTCCATCTCGGACGAGGCGTCGTCGAAGTTCGAGGCAACCACCCAGATCACGCCCGCGCCCTTGTCGCTCTTGACGCCGTCGAGCAGGCCGAGCAGCGTGTTGGCGGTGTCGTCTTCCCATTTCTTTTCGCCGCGGCCGCGTGGCGTGAACAGGGTCTGCGCTTCGTCGAGGAAGATGATGCAGCTGCCTTGCTTGCAGGCCTTGCGGTACAGCGCGTTGAGCGCCTTGGAGCCGCCGCCGACATAGCCCGACTCCAGCGCCGAGCCGGAGGCCTGGATCAGCGGCACGTTCAGGCGCTTGGCCAGGTAGCCGACCAGCTTGGTCTTGCCGGTGCCCGCGGGCCCGGTCAGCATCACGTTGAAGGGCTTGTCGATGTTGTGCGACTTGTATTCGGCGCGGTTGCGGATCATGTCTTCGAGGTGCAGCACTTCCTGCTTGATGTCGTCCATGCCGATCAGGTCGTCCATGCTGCCCTTGAGCTTGTCCGGGCTCAGCACGTTGGCGGACATGCCCATGCCGGGGATGCCGAACTTGAGCACATAGATCAGCAGCAGGATGATGGCGATGTCGAGCGCGTGGCGCTTGAGGAAGGCCAGCGCTTCGGCGCTGGTCGAGTCTTGCCCTTCGTCGAGCAGCACGGCTTTGTGCGATGCCAGGTAGTCATCCTTGGCGATCGAATACGGAATCGCGTTCTTGAGCAGCACTTCGCGCTCGAGGCTGAGGTGCGAGGTGCTCGGCACCTTGACCACATGCAGCTGCTCGGCATTTTTGAACTTGTAGATGTAGCGCGGGGTTTCCGACAGCGGCTTGGCCACCATCAGGTACTCGAGATTGCCTTTCTGGGCAGCCAGGCTTGTAATCTCGGAAATATTTTGCGAGTACACGATCGGGCTGGTGGTCTGCGGCACATCGTTCTTATAGATGGCCAGGCCAATGACCGTGGCGAGCAGGAGTGCGGCGCTGATGCGCACGTAGACATTCTTGAAGGCGATCTGGAGTTTGGCGAGGTTAGGCATAATTTACTTTGTGAATAGTGGACGCAGGTACCGCAACATCGTTAAAAGTTCTGTTCTCCGCGCGCATTCCGGGCGCGGTCGCGACAGCAACGCTCGATATCGGTTCATCAACGTCGCTATACAGATCACGCAATTGCCGGGAAAGTCTGGCCCGGCGTGATCTTTTGCCATCAAATTAGTGCTTGGAAGCAAGAGGGATATGGAGACTATACCTCCTTTAAAAAGGCGCACGCAAACAGTTTTCGTAAAAAAATTTTGCGTCGCAACAGCTGTGGTGAAGGTGTCAATTGAATGCGTTATGAAGCTGGCAAAGTTCCTTGGCGAACTATCAAAAATGGCGGAATTCGTAACAGTTCGTTTCAGCAGTTGATGAGTTTGCAATGACGTTCCATCATCGTCCGAACTGCTTAGTGGACGATCTGTCATGACCTACTTCCTTGCGTTTTTTCACCGCTTGTTCGGCACATCAATTTCCGCGAAGGAAGACCATCTGGGCGGGGCCATTGACCTGTCGGACGCAGCATACTGCCTGGGATTATTGACGCAGGAAGCCGAGTAAACGCACGCCACTTTTTCCGCGCCGCACTGGAGCTGGCTCGGAGAAAAGTTCCGCTTGTAAACTCTCACGAAAATTCAGGCGATTCAATCGAATCATCGTAGGAAAACCGGCAGGGCCGTGGTTAAATACGATGAAGAAAAGGCATGCGACTGACGTATTTTTCGCTGCGGTGCACCATGATATCGGCGCATCAGGTCCAGATCAATAAGAAGAGGGAAACATCGTGAAAAAATTTGCCCTTTGCATTGCGTTGGCGGCTGGCCTGACAGGCACTGCCCAGGCTGCCCTTGTTGAATTCGAGCGCGCATCGGTCAATGCCGCGCCCATCGCCGGCTTCGCGTCCCGCGCCGACCTGATGGTAGCGGCCGGCACTGCTCCCTCTCCAGGCGACATGTCCGAGCTGCCCGAGCCGGAAGTGTTTGCCATGATGCTGCTCGGCCTGGTGCTGATCGGCTGGCGGGCCAGCAGGCACAGCGACGAAAAATTCGAATAACAGTGTTCAAAAAATCCCGCAAGCAGCGGGATTTTTTATTTCACCACGGAGCTCTACATCACTCGTAGTACTTCGGCGCATGCCGGATTTTCGCGTTCTGCTCCAGGTCATGCTGGATCCATAAGGTGGCCTTGTTGGCCTTCATGAACTGGGCCTGCTCTTCCATCGCCTTCAGCGACAACTCCTTGTCGACGTTAAAGCTCGGCACCCTGCGGTTTTCCCAGTTCTTGCTGAAATGTACCAGGTCGCCTGACAGCAAGACATTACCGGTTTTCGGCAGCTTGACGAACAGCGTCTGGTGCCCCGGCGTGTGGCCGATCGCCCGCTTGATGACGACGCTGCCGTCACCGAACACGTCGTGGTCGCCGGCCAGCTTGGTCACCGGGTTGGCCGACAGGGTCGGATAGTTCTTCGGGTCGTTGCCATACTTGGCGCTGTCAGGCCCGAAGGCCGCCTCGTATTCCTCGGCCTGCATCAGCAGGGTCGCCTTTGGGAACAGGCCGACATTGCCGATGTGGTCGAAGTGCATGTGCGATAGGCCCAGGTAGGTCACCGATTCAGGCGAGAACCCCGTCTCCTTGAATTGCTGGGCCAGCGTCTTGTTCATGCGTAAGTGGAAGCTCTGGCCGCGCTTGACGCCTGCCTTCTCCTTGGCCACTTCGTCCGGCAAGCCGGCATCCCATACCAGCGTGCCCTTCGGGTGCGCCACCAGGTAGCACGAATCGGTCAGGGTTTTCTTCTGTCCTTTATCGACACCCGGACTGAACAGCGAAATGTCGGACACGTCGATCGTGCCGCAATCGAACACGTACAGGCGCAGCGACGATACCGCCGGGTTGGTGTCGGCGGCATGGGCCGTGCAGGCGAAAACAGCAAGGCTGGCGCACAAGGCGCGAAGTTTCAGTGACATCTCTGGAGCTCTCCCTTCGGTTGGAAAAATTATTTCAGCAGGCCTTCGTCGCCCAGCGCCTGCTGCACGGCAGGACGGGCCGCGACCCTGGCCTGGAATGCCTGCAGGACTGGCCAGGGCGCCATGTCGATGCCGCTGAAGCCGCACCAGTTCAGCACCGTGAACAGGTAGGCGTCGGCGACCGTGAAGCGCTGGCCCATCAGGTAGTCGCGCCCTTCCAGCGACCGCGCCAGGTGGCCGAAGCGCACCGTCAGCGCAGAGATCGCCATGTCGCGCATTTCCGGCGTGGCGGCGCGGTTGAACAGCGGGCTGAAGCCCTTGTGTACTTCGGTGCCGATGTAGTTCAGCCATTCGGCCAGGCGGTAGCGCTCGAAGGAGCCGGCCGGCGGCGCCAGCTGCTTCTCCGGCACCAGGTCGGCCAGGAACTGGATGATCGCCGGTCCTTCGGTCAGCACCTCCCCATCCTTGAGCATCAGCGCAGGCACGGATCCCTTCGGGTTGACCAGCTTGTAGTCGGCGCCGCCCGTGGTCCGCTTGGCGCGCAGGTCAACTTGCTCGGTCGTGAAATCAAGTCCCGCTTCCAGCAGCACGATATGGGGCGAGAGCGAGCAGGCGCCGGGGCTGAAGTACAGTTTCATGATGGTCCTTTGCGAAAGGGTTATGGGGCTTATCGGGCAAAATGCCGAGAATACAACAGAAAGCATTCTGGCACTTACGCCCCCTCAAGTTGCCACACCGGTCGATGGTAAGATCGACTTATTCACTTGGAGAAATTGATGAGCGCTGCTTACCAGCATCTTGCCGTGGCCAAAGCAAGGCCAGGAATGATTCTCTCGGACGAGCTCCTCGACAGCCAGGGCCACCTGCTGCTGCCGCGCGGCGCCGTGCTGACCGAAGCCACCATTGCGCTGCTGCCGCGCCACGGCATCGAGTCGGTCGCCGTGCAGGTGGCCGCCGCCGCCCAGCCCGCACCCGACCCGGACGCCGTCGCCCAGCGCCTGGCGCACCTGTTCCGCAAGAATGACATTGACAACCAGAACGACTGGGCGACCGGCATCCTGCGCCGTTATGTCGAGGACTACCGCCTGCAGCGGGGAGTCGAGGAATGACGGCACTGGCGATTGACGACGTGGTCCGGAACCTGCATGACCTGCCGTCGTTGCCCGACGTGGTCATGGAACTGCTCAGCAGCATCGACGCCCAGGACGTCGATATTTCAGTGCTGGCGAAAAAGGTCTCGCACGACCAGGCCTTGATGGCCAAGACGCTGCGGCTGGCCAACTCGCCGGTCTACGGCCTGCAGGTCAAGGTCACCACGCTGAGCCAGGCGATCACCTTCCTCGGCTTCCAGGCCACCCGCAACCTGATCATCGCCGCCGCCGTGACGGGTTGCTTTGCCGAAGGCAAGTGCGCCGGCTTCGACGACAAGGCGTTCTGGCGCCATTCGATCGCTACCGCGGCCTGCGCCAGGGTGCTCGCGCGGCGCATGAAGTTCAACCAGGATTACGCATTTACCGCCGGGCTGCTGCACGACATCGGGCGCCTGGTCCTGGTCACCAGCTTCCCCGCGCAGTACGCCAAGGCAATTGCCTTGCGCAAGGAACGCGACTGCGAGTTGCTCGATGCCGAGCGTGAAGTATTGGGGATTGACCATGTGGCGGCGGGAATTGCCTTGGCCGGACACTGGAATTTTTCCGACACCATGCGGTTGGCCATCGCCCACCACCATGATCCCGAAGCGCCCGGCGCGGGCTTTCTTGCCACGATCGTGCACGTGGCGAACGCGATTGTCCATGGGCTGGACCTCGCGCGCGACGAGGATGACCTCGTTCCCGCAGTCTCATCGGTCGCGTGGACCGCGCTGGGGCTGAACGAAGAGTCCTACCTGCATGCATTCCGCGAAACGGAACTGCAGTTTGAAGAGATTTCTGCTGTCCTGATGGGCTAAGGTCCTCGCGGACCGGCGCAGTCAGGCGGCGGCAGGGCCCGTCGCACGCGGCGGCGGGCCGTTGCCAACTTCCACCGAAGGCATGACCGCTGTTGCCGTCACGCCATCGGTGTTAGTGCGCATAATTGCCAGGTGTCTGCTGCTGTTGTGCCGCTGCCGCTTCCGCCGCTGCCTTGTCTTCTGGCTTTGGACGGCCTTGCGCGTCGGACAGGCGATACTTGGTCCTGCGGTCGCCCATCAGGTCGCGCAGGTCGCGAATGCTCATGCCGGTGACTTCGTGCATACGGATCAGCAGCGAGGCGCCGACCGGCAGGCGGTGGTGGCGGATCTTGCTGATGACCGGAGGCGCGACTTCCAGCATGCGCGACAAGGCTGCATCGTTCTTCAGCTGCATCTTACCCAGCAGGATGTCGAGCAGGTGGTTCGGGTTGTAACTTTCCTGTGATGCCAGAGCATGGTGTGCCATGATTTACCTCGTGAGTGTGGTTGAAATGATTCCGTTACGAACTTTGCTAAAGACCATGATTTGCCCAAAGAAGTTCCCGGAAACGCCCTTCAACGTGATTTACAGAACAAGTCCGATCATCAGTCCAAGCACGTGACCGGTTCGTAGGCTCCCTGCGCTACGCGCCTTCCACCGTCTACTTGTATTTCACACAAATTATCAGACTCATACGCCATCAGTACATCCGACCAGCGCACAGGCGTCATTGTTTGAAATCAAGCTATCGTGCGGAAAGCTTGTCACATAATTATTTCAACACATGAATCAGATTTGTGTCGCACGCAAGAAATAAATAGTTTTGATTCGTGGGATTACAATTCTTCTGGAACTCATTGATTTTCAACAGGAAATACCTCGCCCACAATCAAATGATTGTTAATCTTTTGATCCGGAAACATGTAACTAAAGGTGACAGGCAATTAATATTAACTAGCGGAAATTACGCGGAATGGCGCACGCGCGTTTATTGCCGTTTTGGCCGCAAAAAAGGATTTGCGGTAAACTGGTTCAACGCATTGTCAAAACATCTATTTACGCTGAAAACTTCATTCGCCAGGCACCGTTGAAAACCAAGACTCCTATCCAGCCCGAATATTTCGTACCCGAGCCACTCGACAACACGCGGCTGGCCCACCTGTGCGGGCCGCTTGACGAAAACCTGCGCCAGATCTCGGCGGCGCTCGACGTCACCATCTTCCGGCGCGGCGAGAAATTCATCGTCAGCGGCGCCAACGCCGGGCGCGCGGTGGAAATCCTCGAGCGCTTCTACGCGGTCGCCAACAAGGTGGTGCCGATCGAGGAAGTGCAGCTGGCCCTGGTCGAACAGCGCAGCGGCCTGCGCCCGGCATCGCCGGACGCCGAGCCCACCGAAGAACTGCCCGAGATCGAAATCAACAGCCCGGTGCTCAAGACCCGCCGCACCGACCTGCGCGGGCGCACGCCGCACCAGATCCAGTACCTGCGCGCGATCCTCGAACATGACATCAGCTTCGGCGTCGGCCCCGCCGGCACCGGCAAGACCTACCTTGCGGTGGCCTGCGCGGTCGATGCGCTCGAACGCGACGCCGTCAAGCGCATCGTGCTGACCCGCCCTGCCGTGGAGGCCGGCGAACGCCTCGGCTTCCTGCCGGGCGACCTGGCCCAGAAGGTCGACCCTTACCTGCGCCCGCTGTACGACGCGCTGTACGACCTGCTCGGCTTCGACCGCACCCAGAAGATGTTCGAGAAACAGGTGATCGAGATCGCGCCGCTGGCCTACATGCGCGGACGCACCCTGAACCACGCCTTCGTGATCCTCGACGAAGCGCAGAACACCACGGTCGAACAAATGAAGATGTTCCTGACCCGGATCGGCTTCGGCAGCAAGGCCGTGGTCACCGGCGACGTCACCCAGGTCGACCTGCACAAGACGCTGCGCAGCGGCCTGGTGGACGCGGCCCATGTCCTGAAGGACGTGCGCGGCATCGCCTTTACCCATTTCTCCAGTGCCGACGTGGTGCGCCATCCGCTGGTGGCGCGCATCGTCGATGCCTATGAATCGGCCGCGTCGATCGAAGACCTGGCCGTCCTCCCGAAACGTCCCGCTGCTAAAAATGTCCGAAAAAAATAAACTCGACCTCGAGGTCCAGTACCCCGACGAACGCCTCGAAAAGACCATCCCGCCCGAGATGGTCGAACGCTGGGTGCATGGCGCCCTGTTCGCGCCCGCCGAGCTGACGGTGCGCTTTGTCGCCGAAGAAGAAGGCCGCACCCTGAACCGCGAATACCGCGAGAAGGACTACGCCACCAATGTGCTGACCTTTGCCTACAACGAAGGCGAGACCATCGCCGACGACGAGCCGACCCGCGCCGACATCATCCTGTGCACCGACGTGCTGGAGCGCGAAGCGGCCGAACAGGAAAAGACAGTCGAGGAGCACGCCGCCCACCTGGTGGTGCACGGGGTGCTGCACGCGCAGGGCTACGACCATGAACACGACGAGGACGCCGACGAGATGGAGCAGCTCGAACGCGACATCATGGAGGCGCTGGGCTACCCCGACCCCTACCCCGAATAAGCCGCCAGCGCCCCGCCCGTGGCACGCCAAGGCGTGCTTAAAAAACAGGCAACCGGGCTTTTGGTGTATCCTACACCCCATCGCAACAACGGCTTCATGCCAACTATGCCAGAGCACCCTAGTGACGTCCGAACAGACGCCAAACCCCACCGGTCACTGTTTGAACGCCTGACCGCACTGATTTCCCCCGAGCCCGAGAACCGCGTCGAGCTGCTCGAAGTGCTGCACGACGCCCATGGACGCAACCTGATCGACGCCGACGCCCTGTCGATGATCGAAGGCGTGTTCCAGGTCTCCGACCTGTCCGCCCGCGACATCATGGTGCCGCGCTCGCAGATGGACGTCATCGACATCTCCAAGCCTATCGAAGAGTGGATGCCCAACGTGCTGGAAACGGCGCACTCGCGCTTCCCTGCCGTCGAGGGCGACCGCGACCGCGTGGTCGGCATCTTGCTGGCCAAGGACCTGCTGCGCTACTACGCCGAAGAATCGTTCGACGTGCGCGACATGCTGCGTCCGGCTGTCTTCATTCCCGAGTCCAAGCGCCTCAACGTGCTGCTGCGCGACTTCCGCGCCAACCACAACCACATGGCGATCGTCGTCGATGAGTACAGCGGCGTGGCCGGCCTGATCACCATCGAGGACGTGCTAGAACAGATCGTCGGCGACATCGAAGACGAATACGACTTCGACGAAGAAGAAGACAACATCCTGTCGATCAAGGAAGGCCAGCTTGGCCCGCGCTGGAGGGTCAAGGCGCTGACCGAGATCGAACAGTTCAATGAAGAACTGGGAACCTCGCTGCCTGAAGACGACGCCGATACCATCGGCGGCCTGGTCGCCAGCGAACTGGGACGCATGCCGCACAAGGGCGACGTGGTCGACATCGACAACCTGCGCTTCGAAGTGCTGCGCGCCGACGCGCGCCAGGTCCACGTGGTACTGGTTGAAAAACTGCCTCCCGGCGAAGACGACCACGATTGATGCTGCGTCGCCGCGCCACCCCGCCTGATCCTGCCACCCGCAAGCCGCGCACCACTGCGCTGCCGATGCTGGTGGCCGCCGTGGCGGGTTTTTCCAGCCTGTTCTCGTTCCAGCCATTCGCATGGTGGCCGGTCCAGGTCGTCGCACTGGCGTGGCTGTTCTACCAAATCGGCATGGACACCTCGGCCAGGCGCAGCCTGCTGGTCGGCTGGGGCTTTGGCTTCGGCTGGTCGGTCGCAGGCATGCACTGGCTGTATGTCGCCATTACCGTCTACGGCGGCATGCCGGCGCCGGTCGCAGCCATCGCCATTGCGCTGCTGGCCGTCTACATGGGCGTGTTCTCCGCTTTGGGCACAGGCGCCGCCACCTGGCTGCGCCGCCGCTGGTCGCTGCCGGTGCCGGCCTTCCTGCTGCTCGTGCTGCCGGTGATGTGGGGCCTGTCCGAATGGGTGCGCGGCTGGATGTTCACCGGCTTCCCGTGGGCCTCGTCCGGCTACGCCCATAACATCAGTCCCCTGGCCGGCTACGCGCCGGTCATTGGCGTGTTCGGCATCGGCGCGCTGGTGGCGCTGTGCGCCTCCTGCCTGGTCATGCTGACCCAGCGTGCGCGCCTGCAGGCGCTTGGCATGCTGGCCGCCATCATGGCCGCCGGTTACGGCCTCACCTTCATCGACTGGACCCGGCCAGCCGGCGCCCCGATCACCGTGCGCCTGCTGCAGGGCGATGTCCCGCAAGACCAGAAATTCGACGCCGCGCACATCGACCGCGCGCTGGCGCTGTACGACGGCATGATCAAGGCCGCTCCCGCCGACCTGATCGCCACGCCGGAAACGGCCATCGTGCTGTTCCCGCAGCAGCTGCCGCCCGGCTACCTCGACGGCCTGGCGCGCTTTGCGCGCGAGACCGGCAGCCACCTGATGTACGGCATACCGCTGGCCGACAGCCCGACCCAGTACGCCAACAGCGTGGCCGGCATTTCGCCCGATGGCCGCAGCTACCGCTACGACAAGCAGCACCTGGTGCCGTTCGGCGAATTCGTGCCGTCGGGCTTCCGCTGGTTCGTCGACATGATGGCGATCCCGCTGGGCGACTTCACGCGCGGGGCCAAAGTGCAGAAGCCCTTCGCAGTCAAGGACCAGATGGTGCTGCCGAACGTCTGCTACGAAGACGCGTTCGGCGAAGAGATCGCGCTGCAATTGCGCTCATCGCCGAACCCCGCCACGATGCTGCTGAACGTGTCGAACCTGGCCTGGTATGGCAAATCGGTCGCGATCCCGCAGCACCTGCAGATTTCGCAGATGCGCGCGCTGGAAACCGGCCGCCCGATGCTGCGCTCGACGAACAACGGCGCCACCGCCGTCATCGACGCCAAAGGCCGGGTCACCGCCAAGCTGCCATCGCACAGCCGCGGCAGCCTGTCGGCCACCGTGCAGGGCATGCAAGGCTCGACCCCGTACATCCGCTTCGGTAACGTGCTGTTCCTGCTGCTGTCTGGCGTGGCGCTCGGTGCAGCCTGGCTGATGGGCCGAAAATACCGTCAAACCCTTTCGCAACCCGCGCAAAAGTGACATAGTCGCCACAACGGCCCCAGTCCCCGCGCAAAACCCGCTAAAATTGGTCTTTTGGCAAACCCAACAATCGTTCACGCCGCGGCGTGACGGCCACTCACGATGCTCACATTTCAACAAATTATCCTGACCTTGCAGTCCTACTGGGACAAGCAGGGCTGCGCCCTGCTCCAGCCATACGACATGGAAGTCGGCGCCGGCACCTTCCACACCGGTACCTTCCTGCGCGCGATCGGCCCTGAACCCTGGCGCGCCGCTTACGTGCAGCCATCGCGCCGCCCCAAGGATGGCCGCTACGGCGAGAACCCGAACCGCCTGCAGCACTATTACCAGTACCAGGTCGTGCTCAAGCCAGCCCCGGAAAACATCCTCGACCTGTACCTTGGCTCGCTGGAGGCGCTGGGCCTGGACCTGAAGCAGAACGACGTGCGCTTCGTCGAAGACGACTGGGAAAGCCCGACCCTGGGCGCCTGGGGCCTGGGCTGGGAAGTGTGGCTGAACGGGATGGAAGTCACCCAGTTCACCTACTTCCAGCAGGTCGGCGGCCTTGACTGCAAGCCGGTGCTGGGCGAGATCACCTACGGTATCGAGCGCCTCGCGATGTACCTGCAGGGCGTGGAAAACGTCTACGACCTGGTGTGGACCGAGTGGGAAGAGAACGGTGCAAAGAAGTCGCTGTCGTACGGTGACGTCTACCACCAGAACGAAGTCGAGCAGTCGACCTATAACTTCGAGCACGCGAACACTGAACTGCTGTTCGCGCAGTTCGCCAACCATGAAGCCGAAGCCAAGCGCCTGGTCGAGCTGCAGCTGACCTTGCCGGCCTACGAGCAGATCATGCGCGCTTCGCACAGCTTCAACATGCTGGATGCGCGCGGCGCCATCTCGGTGACCGAACGCGCCGCCTACATTGGCCGCGTGCGCACGCTGTCGCGCCTGGTGGCGCAAGCATATTACGACTCGCGCGAGAAGCTCGGCTTCCCGATGGCCCCAAAGGCGCTTGACGCCGCCGCCTGAACGACAGATAGAACAACATGAACCAGACATTACTAGTCGAACTGCTGACCGAAGAACTGCCGCCGAAGGCACTCGTCAAACTGGGCGACGCCTTTGCCGCCGCCATCGTGAACGGCCTGAAGTCGCGCGATTTCCTCGACGACGGCAGCGCCGCCACCACCTACGCCACCCCGCGCCGCCTGGCCGTATCGATCACCAACGTGCGCGGCACTTCGCCCGACAAGTCGATCCGCGACAAGGTGCTGCCGGTCAGCGTCGCGCTGGACGCCGACGGCAACCCGACCGCGCCGCTGGCCAAGAAGCTGGCCGCGATGGGCTTTGCCGACGTCACCGTCGACCGCCTCGAACGCGCCGTGGACGGCAAGGCCGAGAGCTTCTTCTACACCCACACCGCGCAAGGCAGCGCGCTGTCGACCGGCCTGCAGGCCGCGCTGGCTGACGCCCTGGCCAAGCTGCCGATCCCAAAGCTGATGAGCTACCAGCGCCCTGGCGGCGACACCGTGCAGTTCGTGCGCCCGGCGCACAAGCTGGTCGCGCTGCATGGCGAACAGGTGATCCCGCTGACTGCGCTGGGCCTGGCCGCATCGAACATCACGCTCGGCCACCGCTTCCTGACCGACGGCAGCGACATCGCCATCGCGCACGCGCAGCACTACGAAGCAACCCTGGAAACCGAAGGCCGCGTCATCGCCAGCCCGGCCGCCCGCAAGGAGCGCATCCGCACGGCGCTGCTTGAAAAAGCCGGCGCCGACAAGGTCTTGATGCCCGAATCGCTGCTCGACGAAGTGGCCGCGCTGGTCGAATGGCCGGTGGTCTACGAATGCCGCTTCGAAGAAGAGTTCCTGGCCGTGCCGCAGGAATGCCTGATCCTGACGATGCAGACCAATCAAAAGTATTTCGCGCTGACCGACACCGCCGGCAAGCTGCGTTCGCGCTTCCTGATCGTCTCGAACATCGCCACCGAATCGCCGCAGCACATCATCGGCGGCAACGAGCGCGTGGTGCGTCCGCGCCTGGCCGACGCCAAGTTCTTCTTCGAGCAGGACAAAAAGAAGACCCTGGAAGCGCGCCTGCCGCTGCTGGCCAACGTCGTCTATCACAACAAGCTGGGCACCCAGTCCGAGCGTACCATGCGCCTGGCCGCGCTGGCTGGCGCCATCGCCAAGCGCCTCGGCTACGACATGCTGCTGGCCGAGCGCGGCGCGCTGCTGGCCAAAGCCGACCTCTTGACCGACATGGTGGGCGAATTCCCTGAACTGCAAGGCATCATGGGCAGCTACTACGCGCGCCACGATGGCGAGCACGAGGAAGTCGCGCTGGCCGCGTCCGAACACTACCAGCCACGCTTTGCCGGCGACGCCCTGCCGTCGACCGCGACCGGCACCGCCGTCGCACTGGCCGACAAGCTGGAAACCCTGGTCGGCATCTGGAGCATCGGCCTGCAGCCAACCGGCGACAAGGACCCGTTCGCGCTGCGCCGCCACGCCCTCGGCGTGCTGCGCATGATGATCGAGAAGCGCCTGCCGGTCGGCATCAGCGAGTTGCTGGCATTCGCCGCCGCGCAGTTCGAAACCCGTGCCGGGTTCAAGGACCCGACGCTTGATGTCAGCGCCTTCATCATCGACCGCCTGCGCGGCATGCTGCGCGAGCGCGGCTTCACACCGAACGAAGTCGAAGCGGTGCTGGCGCAAAACCCCGACCGCCTCGACGACATCGTCCAGCGCCTCGAAGCGGTGCAGGCGTTTGCCGCGTTGCCGGAGAGTGCGTCGCTGGCCGCCGCCAACAAGCGCATCACCAACATCCTGAAAAAGACCGACGCCGCCATCGGTACCGTCTCGGAAGGCCTGCTGAAGGAAGAAGCGGAGCGCAACTTGTACAGCGCGATCAACCGCGTGCGTCCCGATGTCGATGCGGCGTTTGCCGCGGGCGACTTCACAGGCACGCTCAAGACGCTGGCGCGCCTGCGCGACGACGTCGACGCCTTCTTCCTCGACGTGATGGTGATGGATGAAGACCTTGCGCTGCGCAACAACCGCCTGGCCTTGCTGTCGTCCTTGCACGGCATGATGAACCGCGTGGCCGACATTTCGAAACTGGCATCGTGATCGGAGCCGCCATGAAGATGATCATCCTCGACCGCGACGGCGTCATCAATCATGACTCGCCCGAATTCATCAAATCGCCGGCCGAGTGGATTCCCATCCCCGGCTCGCTCGAAGCGATCGCGCGCCTGAACCAGGCCGGCTACCGCGTCGTGATCGCGTCGAACCAGTCCGGCATCGCGCGCGAGCTGTTCGACATGTCGATCCTGAATGCGATCCACCAGAAGCTGCACACCAGTGCGCAGCAGGTGGGAGCGGACATCGACGCGATTTTCTTCTGTCCGCACGCGGCGATCGACAACTGCGACTGCCGCAAGCCCAAGGCTGGCATGTTCGACGAAATCTCGAAGCGCTTCAAGGTCAGCCTGAAGGGCGTGCCGACCGTGGGCGACTCGCTGCGCGACCTGCAGGCAGGGTTCATCAGCGGCTGCGCGCCTTACCTGGTCCTGACCGGCAAGGGCCAGAAGACGCTGGAGACCGGCGGCCTGCCGCCAGGCACCCAGGTCTTCCCCGACCTGGCCAGCATGGTCGACGCGCTGCTCAAGGCCGCTACCGCGCCTGCCGCAAGCGCTGCATAACAACATAAAAAATCCGGAGATATTTTGCGTAACTTCACCCTGTTCCTGCGTTCCCTGTTGTTCACCGTCGTGATGGTGCTGGCCACCGTGATCTGGGTGTGGGTCTGCATGCTGGCCGCGCCCCTGCCTTACAACAAACGCTTCTGGGTGACCTCGCGCTGGAATGTCTTTGTGATCTGGTGCGCCAAGGTCATTTGCGGCATCCGCTACGAGTTCAAAGGCTATGACAACCTGCCGGACGCGCCGGCCATCGTGCTGTCGAAGCACCAGTCGGCATGGGAGACCATCTTCCTGCTTCCAAGCCTGACGCGCCCCCTGGTCTACGTTTTCAAGAAAGAGATTTTGTATATACCTTTCTTCGGCTGGGGCATGGCGCTGCTGCGCATGATCCCGATCGACCGCAGCCAGGGAAAAAACGCATTCAAACATGTTGTAACTCAGGGCAAACGCAGGCTGGCGGACGGCCAATGGATTATCATGTTCCCTGAAGGGACACGGATACCGGTTGGCCAAAAGGGCAAGTACAAAAGCGGAGGCACACGCCTTGCCATCGAAACCAACACGGTCGTCGTGCCGATCGCGCATAATTCTGGCGAGTGCTGGCCGAAGAACTCATTCATCAAGCGCCCCGGCCTGATTACGGTATCGATCGGAAAACCAATAGCTCCGGATGGCCACACGGCCGACAGCATGATGGAAGAGGTGGAAAATTGGATAGAATCAGAAATGCGCGTCATTTCACCCCACGTCTACAACGCTGGCTAAGCGAAATGGGCGCCCTGATCCGCGCATCGACCCCGCAGCAGAACATGACGTCACCAAAGATCAACGGGCACCAACTCGAATTATTTGCACAGGACTTTTTCGCGGCGCTTGAACCAGCCGCGAAAAGCCCGCCACCTCCGCCACAACCGCTGTTCAAGGCGCCGCCAGTCCCGCCGCGCCCAACCATCCCAACGTCGCCACGCTCGCCCGATTCGCCGCCGCTGCGCCGCATCCAGCTTGGCGCGCACTTCCTCGAATTCGAGCTGCGCCGCTCGACGCGCCGCTCGATCGGCTTCATGATCGACGATAACGGCCTGCGCGTCACCGCGCCGCGCCGCATCACGCTGGCAGAAATCGACACCGCCATCCGCGCCAAGCAGCGCTGGATTTTGAATAAGCTGCATGAACGGGGCGAGCGCCGCGCGACCCGCGAAGAACGTCCGCCGGTGCGCTGGACCGACGGCGCCCAGCTGCCTTTCCTGGGCGGAGACATCACCTTGCGTATCGAGGAGGCGCCGCGCAGCCACTGCGTGTTCGATGGCGAGGCGCGCATCCTCCGCCTCGGCGTGGCGCCAGGCCTGTCCGAATGGCAGCTGAAAGAACGCGTGAAGATCTGGTACCAGGCCGAGGCCAGGCGCCTGTTTGCCGAGCGGCTCGACCTGTACGCGGAGAAGCTGGGGGTGCGCTACGCCTCGATGGCCTTGTCGTCGGCAGGTACGCGCTGGGGTTCGTGCACCGTGGGCGGCAACATCCGCCTGAACTGGCGGCTGGTGCACTTCGCGCTGCCGCTGATCGATTATGTGGTCGCGCACGAACTGGCGCACCTGCTCGAGATGAATCACAGCCCGCGCTTCTGGGCGCAGGTCGGTTCGGTGTATCCGGATTATGAAGGGGCGCGCGCGGCGCTGCGACAGCGCTCGCAGGAACTGCCGGTATTGTTCGATTGATCGGTCGTTCCCGCGGAGGCGGGAACGACGCATACTATCAGGCATGCCGCGCCTGCGCGGCGATTTTCAGCATCTCTGTGTAGCGCTCCATCCCTGCCCGCTCGGCCTCGCCGAGGCAGCGGTACGGAATCGGCAAGGTGCCGCGCTTGAGCACCATCAGGTAGCCGCGCCGGTAGCGCCGGATGCGCACCACGTCATCCCACGAAATCAAGGTTACGCCGCGCGAGCAGCTGCGCACGATGCCATGGTCGTCGATGGTGAATTCGTAGACCAGTTTGCCGCGCCCCGCGGCGGCAAAATGCAGCGCGGCCGAACCAGTGGTCTTGAGCAGCATCAGGTAGGTGCGCAGCACGCCAAGCCGGCGGCGGCGAATCAGGTAGCCGCCGTGCTCCCACATGAAGCCGGAGTACTCGGACAGGGAATACCGGACCGAGAAAACCATCGGTACGCGGGCCGGATCGTCATGCAAAACGGGGACGCGCGCATCAGCGTGCTGGCTTGGCGGAACGGCGATGTTGATCGTGGTGCGCGGTTCGAGCGATGCAAGCGGCTCAGTGCCGGCCATTTTGGATTGGTTGTACCCTAACATGAACTTCCCCTGCTTTTCTTATGGGGACATGGTAACAAAATGTTAGTGAATTAATGGCCTCAACAGTTCAAGCGTGCGCAGGGTCGCGCCCTTGTGTGCCCCTGCGAAGGCCGCGGCGCGTTGTCCCATCGTGGCGCGCGCGCCACGGTCTGCCAGCAAACGGGCGCCTTGTTCGAGCATCCGGGCCGCATCCTTCACACGTAACGCGCCGCCGGCGGCAATTGCCTCCTCGGTCGCCTGGGCAAAATTGAAGGTGTGCTGGCCGACCAGGACGGGGCGCGCGAGCGCGCAGGCTTCGATCAGGTTCTGCCCTCCCAGCGGCAGCAGGCTGCCGCCGATGAAGGCGCAGTCGCATGCTTCGTAGTACGCGAACATCTCGCCCATCGAGTCACCCAGCAAAACGTCGGCGGCAACCGGCTCTTCGCCAAGCTGCGAACGGCGCTGCACAGTCATGCCCCGCGCCGCGGCAAGGCCCGCGACTTCGTCAAAGCGTTGCGGGTGGCGCGGCACGATCGCCAGCAGCATGCCTTGGGGCCGCGGCGCCATCGCCTGCCACGCGTCGAGGATCAGCGCTTCCTCGCCCTCGCGCGTGCTGGCGCACAGCAGCACCGGGCGGCCGCCAATGCGCTCGCGCAGCCAGGCGCCAGTGTCCAGCGCAGCCTGCGGCACCACGACATCGAACTTGATGCTGCCGGTAACCTCCACCTTCGGCGAGCCGAGCGCACGGACACGGGCGGCATCGGCTTCGGTTTGCGCAGCCACCAGGGTGATGCCGCGCGCCGTCTGCATCATCAGCGCGCCAAAGCGCTGGCCGCGGCGCAGCGAGCGTTCGGACAGGCGCGCATTGACCAGCGCAACCGGCACATCGTGCCGCTGGCAGGCCGCGATCATGTTCGGCCACACCTCGGTCTCCATCAGGATGCAGATGCGCGGTGCAAAAAAGCGCAGGAAGCGCCGCACCAGCCATTCGATGTCGTAAGGTAGATAGCTTTGCACCAGCCGCGCGCCGTGCTTGGCGTACAGCGCCTTGCCGGTCGCGCGCCCGGTCGGGGTCATGTGGGTCAGGACGATGCGGCTGTCCGGGTAGGCCTGCATCAGCGCGTCGACCAGCGGTTCGGCCGCGCGCGTTTCGCCGACCGAGACTGCGTGCACCCAGAGCGTGTGCCAGCCGGCGTCGCGCCGGCCGTAGAATCCGAGGCGCTCGCCAAGGTGCTGGCGGTAGCCGGGCTCGCGCAGGCCGCGCCACCACAGCCGTCCGAGCACGAACGGCAGCGCCAGCACCCACAGCGCGGAGTACACGCCGCGCGTCAAGGCTGGCCTTTCAGGCGCTCCACTGCGGCCAGGACCTCGGGCACAGATGGCGGGGCGCCCAGGTCGCCCAGGTTGATGATGCGCTGCGACCAGTTGCCTTCGGTTTTCCACTTCGGCGAGTCGCAATACAGTTCGATGGTCGGGCGCACGAAGGCGGCGGCGATGTGCGTCAGGCCGGTGTCCACGCCGATCGCCAGTGCCGCGTTGCGCGCCAGCGAAATGGCTTCGTCCATCGACAGCTTCGGCAGCACCACCGCGTTCGGCGCGCCGCCTGCAATCGCCTCGGCTTCGCGCTTTTCGCCAGGCGAGCCCCAGGCCAGCAGCACCGGCATCGGCGCCAGTGCATTGGCGGTATTGATCCAGTTCGCGCCTGGCCACTTCTTGGCGTCGCGCGCGGTCCCGTGGAAGAACACGGCGTAGTCCTCAGGCGGCATCCAATGCGGACGGTTGGCGGTGCCTGGGCCGGGCAGCCCGAAATCGGGCGCCACGTCCACCGGGTAGCCGAGCGCCGCGCCGGCCACCAGCCGCCCGCGCGCTACCGCATGGGTGCGCGGGTCGAGCGGGATGCTCTTTGTATGGAAGATACGCGAGATGCCTTCGTAGCCCGACCCTTCGCTGCCGTTGGCCAGGCCGACCTTCTGGCCGCCTGCGACAGTGCGGGCCGCCCCCATGATGATGCCGGTCTTGAGCAGGCCCTGGGTGTCGAAGACGTAGTCGTAGCGCTCCTCGCGCAGCGTGGCGAAGAAGGCCTTGATCTCGGCGCGCGTGGCCTTGTCGCCGAGCTTCTTGCGCCAGCGCCGCAGCGCGAACGGGATGATCTTGCGTACGTGCGGGTTCAGCCGCACCAGGCTGACATAGCCCTCCTCCACCACCCAGTCGATGTTCGCATCGGGGTAATGGCGCAGGATGTCGGCCACCATCGGCAGGTTGTGCAGGACGTCGCCCAGCGACGACACCCGCACCAAAAGGATATTCAAGGCCACGCTATGCTCAGAACGGCAGGTGCGCGTCAGGCTTGGCGGCCACGATCACGCGGCGGAACTCGCCCTGGATGCGGCTCAGCGCTTCCGGCGACTCCGCCTCGAAGCGCATGACGACGACCGGCGTGGTGTTCGACGAACGCGCGAGGCCGAAACCGTCGGCGTATTCGACGCGCAGGCCGTCGATGGTGATGATGCGCTCGGCGCCCGTGAAGGTCGCGCCGGTGCGCAGCTTTTCGATCAGCTCGACGTTCTCGCCTTCCTGCAGGTGCAGGTGCAGCTCGGGCGTGCTGTCGGACTGCGGCAGCGCGTTCATCAGCGCCGACGGGTCTTCCACGCGGGTCAGCAGCTCGAGCAGGCGCGCGCCCGAGTACAGGCCGTCGTCGAAGCCGAACCAGCGGTCCTTGAAGAAGATGTGTCCGCTCATCTCGCCGCCCAGTGGCGCGCCGGTTTCACGCAGCTTGGCCTTGACCAGCGAGTGGCCGGTTTTCCACATCAGCGGGCGGCCGCCGTGCTTTTCGATCCATGGCGCCAGGTGGCGCGTGCACTTGACGTCGTACAGGATCTCGGCGCCCGGATTGCGCGACAGGACGTCGGCCGCGAACAGCATCATCTGGCGGTCCGGATAAATGATCTGGCCGTCCTTGGTGACGACGCCCAGGCGGTCGCCG
Source organism: Massilia agrisoli (assembly GCF_020831365.1). Classification (GTDB taxonomy): domain Bacteria; phylum Pseudomonadota; class Gammaproteobacteria; order Burkholderiales; family Burkholderiaceae_D; genus Telluria_A; species Telluria_A agrisoli. Next base: position 407,838 of record NZ_JAJHPV010000021.1, on the reverse strand, counting down.
TCGCCATCGAAGGCCAGGCCGATCTCGGCGTCGGTCTCCTGCAGCACGCGGATCAGGTCCTGCAGGTTTTCCGGGTGGGCCGGGTCCGGATGGTGGTTCGGGAAGGTGCCATCGACTTCGCAGAACATCTCGATGACCTCGCAGCCCATGCCGCGGTACAGGTCGCCCGCGAAAGCGCCGGCCACGCCGTTGCCGCAGTCGACCGCGATTTTCATCGGGCGCGAAATCTTCACGTCCGCCAGGATGCGCTCGATGTAAGCGGCGCGGATGTCGTGGGTGCTGTAGCTGCCCGGGATGTCGGCGGCTGCGCCGTCGCCGCTGGCGATGGCCTGGTACAGCGCCTGGATGGTGTCGCCGTGGATCGCTTCGCCGGCCAGCACCATCTTGAAGCCGTTGTAGTCAGGCGGGTTGTGGCTGCCGGTGACCATGATGCCGGAGGCTGCGCCGAGCACATTGGTGCCGAAGTAGACCATCGGGGTGGCGACCATGCCCAGGTCGATGACGTCGACGCCGGCGTGCTGCAGGCCGGCGGCGAGGGCCGCCGACAGTTCGGGACCCGACAGGCGGCCATCGCGGCCGATGACGACCTTGCGCTCGCCCTTGGCCAGCGCGGCCTTGCCAAATGCGATACCGATTTGGCGCGCAATACCGGCGTCGAGCGTGCTGCCAATGACGCCGCGGATGTCATAGGCCTTGAAAATCGTCTTGGAAAGAGAAACCATGTTTGTTTTTACCTTTGAATTAAACGCGGCGCGCGGACCCTGCGCGGCCCGGTTCAATCGCGGGCGCGGCAAACAAGGGAAACCGTCGGAAGCTAAGGGAATTAGATTGAATAGAACACATCATATTGTAGCGGCAAGCGGGGCGCTTGGGAAATGCGCCCGCGAGTCGTGCCGCTACATGGGACTGGCTTAAACGCGCAGCTTGTCCAGCGATTTGCCGCCTTCAACCCATTCCTTGACCCACTTTGGCTGGCGGCCGCGGCCGGTCCACTGCTGGGCTGAATTGTCAGGGTGGCGATAACGGACCGCGACGCTGCCAGTTTTACCGCCGCGCGCGCCGGTGCCGATCAGGTCTTTCAAAGGTACGCCGACGCTTTGCGCGATAGCCATGATTTGTTCGCGAGCCTTTGCGACTTCCTGGTGCTCACGCTTTTTCATTTCCTGTTTGATTTGATCCTGCAGGTTACGCAAATCACCAACGGACATATTTGACAGATCCATCATGGTTCCTTAGTTGTGGTTTGAACGAATAAGTGAAATATCACCAATTGTCGCAATATACTACAATCCCGGACAAATGCTAGTCCTTCTTGTACATTATCAGCCACCTCGGTGACTTGAATCGAACGATACGCGCATACAACCAAATGTAGCTGATAACGAACAATAAACAGAAACAAATCAATATACCTGTATTTCGCCAGAACACCGTTGCCGGTATTACCGCCATCAGTGAAAACGTCCACAAGTAAGGCGATGTCAGCGAGTTACGGCGCATCAGGGCGCGCGCCTCCGCGCGGCCTACCGCCCATTGCACGATGCGGCGGAATATCAGGCTGTGCAAATGTATACCGTCCGGCATTGCGGGTGACTTCCCGCGTACAAACATCCGGCGATAGGCCGAGAATAAGGTTTCAAAAGCCGGGTAAATCAGCAGCAAGGCGGCATACCAGGTCGAGACCTGCGGGTTGCGCATCACCAGCAGCAATGCCAGCTCGCCCAGCATGAATCCGATGAAATACGCGCCGCCGTCGCCCAGGAAAATCAGCCCGACCGGGTAATTCCAAATCAGGAAGCCTGCAGTCGCCCCCGCCACCATCAGGGCCGCCACCAGCACAAACACGTCGCCCACCTGGAACGCCACATAGGCGAGCGAAATCAGCATGCAGATCGTGACAACGCTGGCCAGGCCGTTAAAGCCATCGATGATATTGACGGCGTTGGCAATGCCGGCCACCGCCAGCAGGGTGAAGGGCAAGGCCAGCCAGATATAGTCGAATACCAGCGAGCCGCCAAACGGCATATCGATGCGTGCCAGGCGCGCGTCGAGCAGGAAGTAGCCAAGCAGCGCCGCCACCATCGTCAATAACAGGCGCCGCGATGCGCTGACGTTGCCGGTATAGTCTTCGACGATGCCGGCCGCGAACGCGACCGACGAACATAACAACAGCCCCAGCAGCCAGCCCGACATGTCCGGCACGCGCCAGATGGAAATCGCCGCGCTGGTCACGACCGCGAGAAAAATCGGCAGGCCGCCGATCCGCGCCACCGCGTGCGAATGGACTTTTTGAACGCCGAGGAAATCGGTATCGAGTGCGCGCCCGTGCAGCCTCACCTGCTTAATTACCAGCAGGGTCAGGAGCGCGGACGCGACGAAACTCACGAGGAAAGAAAACATTAATTTTATTATTCTATAAGAACAAGCCCCCGGCAAGCTCGTGCCCTGCCTGGTAAGTTAATAGCGGCTGCAACCGCAGCTTGATCGGAACATCCACACCAAATGCCGTGATTGTACCGGATTGGAAGGTACTGTCTTGACAGTTCAGCAAACTCTTTTATTGAACAACCGGCAATTGCTTTTCGATAAAGCACCGAGATTGTGCTTGCAGCATTCGATATATCCGAGGAGATTTACATTTCGAAATAATGAATTTCCACCTTATCGCTCATTCCAGGCACAAAGCGAGCGCGTCGCGCCAATCCGGCAACGCACACAGGGCGCGCAAGCGGGTGCAATCGAGCAGGGAATTCTGGGGACGGCGCGCCGGCAAGGGATAATCAGCCGTTGTGATCGGCACCAGCTTGCAGTTCAACTTCTGCAATGCAAGGATTTCTTCGGTAAAGCCGCACCAGGTCGTCTGGCCGCCGCTTCCCAGGTGGTACAGGCCGGTGTGTTGTGCCCACCAGTCGCGCCCGCCCTGTTGGGCCTTGGCCAGCAGCACTGCGCTGGTATCCGCCACCGTCCGGCTCCAGGTCGGGGCGCCATGCTGGTCGCATACCACGCGCAACTCGTCGCGCTCTTTTGCGAGGCGCAGCATGGTCAGCAGGAAGTTTTTCCCGCGCATGCCATATACCCAGCTGGTGCGCAGGATCAGGTGGTCGATCCCGGCTGCGGCAACCGCCTGCTCACCGTCCAGCTTGCTCTGTCCGTAGACGTTGAGCGGGTTGGGCGTATCACTCTCCACGTAGGCGCCGGACTTGCTGCCGTCGAACACGTAATCGGTCGAATAGTGCACCATCGCCGCGCCCAGTTTGCGCGCCTCAACCGCCATGGCCTCGGGCGCTTCGGCGTTGACGCGGCGTGCGAGTTGCGGTTCCGACTCCGCCTTGTCCACCGCCGTATAGGCCGCCGCGTTCACGATCAGGCCAGGCTTGACCGAACGGATCACATCGCGGACCTGGCCGAGGTCGGACAAGTCCATGGCGGACCGGTCCACGGCCATTACCTGCCCCAGTGGCTGCAGGCTGCGCGCCAGCTCATAGCCGACCTGCCCACCCGCGCCAGTCAGCAATATCCTCATGGGAATACTTCGGCGTCGGCAAGCAGCTTGCCCTGGCTATCTTTGCCCGACAACATAGGCGTACCGGACAGCGGCCATTCGATGGCCAGCGCCGGGTCGTTCCACAGGATCGAACGCTCGTGCTCGGGCGACCAGTAATCGGTGGTCTTGTAGAGGCATTCGGCGTTATCGCTGGTGACCACGAAGCCGTGTGCAAAACCGGGCGGCACCCACAGCTGGCGGCGGTTTTCGGCGGACAGCTCGACACCTACCCAGCGGCCGAAAAACGGCGACGAGGCGCGGATATCGACGACCACGTCGAAAATCGCGCCCGATACCACCCGCACCAGTTTGCCCTGCGGCTGGCGGATCTGGTAATGCAGCCCGCGCAAAACGTTTTTGGCCGAGCGCGAATGGTTATCCTGGACAAAATTGACCGACAGGCCCGTCATTTGCGAAAACTGGCGCGCGTTATAGCTTTCATAGAAAAAGCCGCGGTCATCACCGAAGACAGTCGGCTCGAATACCAGGACTTCCGGCATGGAGGTGGGCGTAACTTTCATCAAAATACCTTATCGTTGAGCACGCGGAGCAGATATTGGCCGTAGCCGTTTTTTTTCAGTGGATCGGCCAGCCGCTCGAGCGCTTGCGCATCGATATAACCCTTGCGGTAGGCAATCTCTTCGGGCACCGCCACTTTCAGGCCCTGGCGCTTTTCTATGGTGGCGATGAATTGCGAGGCCTCGAGCAGCGATTCGTGGGTGCCGGTATCGAGCCAGGCCAGGCCGCGCCCCATGACTTCCACCGATAGCTGTTGCGCTTCAAGATAAGTCCGGTTGACATCGGTGATTTCCAGTTCGCCGCGCGCCGACGGCTTGATCGACGCGGCGATGTCGCACACCTGGCTGTCATAAAAATACAGCCCGGTGACCGCGTAATTGGACTTTGGCTGGCGCGGTTTTTCCTCGATCGAGACGGCACGCTGCCCGGCGTCGAATTCAACCACGCCATAACGCTCCGGGTCGAGCACGTGGTACGCAAACACGGTGGCGCCAGCGGTGCGCGCATTGGCCACGCTCAGCTTCTGGTCGAGGCCATGTCCATAATAGATATTGTCGCCAAGGATTAGCGCCGACGGCCCGCCGCCGACAAAATCGCGCCCGATCACGAATGCCTGCGCCAGGCCTTCCGGTTCCGGCTGCACCGCGTAGCTGAGGCTGATGCCCCACTGCGAGCCGTCACCCAGCAAATCCTGGAATCGCGGCGTATCTTGCGGCGTCGAGATAATCAGGATGTCGCGGATTCCAGCCAACATCAGCGTGGTCAGCGGATAGTAAATCATCGGCTTGTCGTAAATCGGCAGCAACTGCTTCGATACGCTCATGGTCACGGGATACAGCCTGGTTCCCGATCCGCCGGCCAGGATAATTCCCTTGCGCGCCCTGCTATTCAACTGGCCTCCCGTTTCGCGTAATTTTGCTCGACCCATGACAGGTAGGCGCCCGACTGCACATTGGCCACCCAGTCCTGATGGTCCAGATACCATTGCACGGTTTTGCGAATGCCGGTGTCGAATGTCTCAACTGGCTTCCACCCGAGTTCGCGTTCGATCTTTCCGGCGTCGACGGCATAGCGGCGGTCGTGGCCGGGACGGTCCGCCACAAACCTGACCTGGCTGGCGTAGCTGCGGCCCGGTGCCGGCCTGAGCTCGTCGAGAATGGCGCAAAGCGTGCGCACCACGTCGATATTCTTCATTTCGTTCCAGCCGCCGACGTTATACACCTCGCCCGGCCGGCCGGCTTCGAGCGCGCGCCGCACCGCCGCGCAGTGGTCGCTTACATACAGCCAGTCGCGAACCTGGCCGCCGTCGCCATAGATCGGCAGCGGTTTGCCGGCGAGGGCATTGGCCATCACCAGCGGGATCAGCTTTTCAGGGAACTGGTAAGGCCCGTAATTGTTTGAACAATTGGTGGTAATCGTGGGCAGGCCATAGGTATGGAAATAGGCGCGCACCAGGTGGTCGGACGATGCCTTCGATGCGGAATACGGGCTGTTTGGCGCATAAGCCGTCATTTCGGTAAATGGCGCGTCGTTTTCGCCCAGCGAGCCGTACACCTCGTCGGTCGAAATATGCACGAAGCGGAATTCGTCCTTTTCCCTGCCGGTCAACGTATTCCAATACGCGCGGGCCGCTTCAAGCAATGCGAAGGTACCGCTCACATTAGTCGTGATGAATGCGGAAGGAGAGTGGATCGAGCGGTCGACATGGCTTTCGGCGGCAAAATGCACGAGCGCGCGCGGCCGGTATTGTTCCAGCAGCGCCAGCATCGCGTCGCCATCGCAGATATCGCCGCGCACAAAGTGGTGGCGCGCGTCGCCCTGCAGCGAAACAAGGTTGTCCAGGTTGCCGGCGTAAGTCAGTTTGTCGACGTTGACGATGCCCTCGCCCGACTGCGCAAGCCAGTCGAGGACGAAATTCGAGCCGATGAAACCGGCGCCGCCGGTAACGAAAATCATGAAGTATCCCGCCTGGGTTGTTGATCCGAAGGCATAATTCTATGCGAAACTTGCGCTCTTCTTAGTAATTTCATCATATGGGTAAACAGGAATGAGGACTTACGCCATCGGCGACTTGCAGGGCTGCGCCCATGAAGCGCAACTGCTGCTCGACCGGATACACGCAGATGCGCAAGGCGACGCCAGCATCCTTTTTGTCGGTGACCTGATCAACCGGGGCCCGGACTCGCTCGGCGCGCTGCGCCGCGTGCGCGCGCTGCAGGAGGCCAGCGGCGGACGGGTCGAAGCCCTGCTCGGCAATCACGACCTGCACCTGCTGGCGGTGGCCGCGGGCGCGCAGGCGGTGTCGCCGTCGGACACGCTTGACCCCATCCTGGCCGCGCCCGACCGCGATGAACTGGTCGGCTGGCTGCGCCAGCGTCCATTGGCGCTGCGCTCCGGCCGCTGCCTGCTGGTGCATGCGGGCGTGCTGCCGCAATGGTCCGCCGACAAAGTGATGGCGCTGGCCGCGGAAGTGCAAGCGGCCTTGCGCGGGGCCGGCTGGCGCGATTTCCTCGCCCAGATGTATGGAAACACCCCGGATCGCTGGGACGAGTCGCTGACCGGCATCGCGCGCCTGCGCTGCATCGTCAACGCGCTGACCCGCATGCGCCTGTGCACCCCTGGCGGCGTGATGGACTTCAAGCAGAAAGAAAGCGCCGCTGCGCCGGCAGGGTCAGGCCTGCTGCCGTGGTTCGACCTGGAAGGCCGCCAGACGCACGACGTGACCGTGGTGTTCGGCCACTGGTCGGCGCTGGGCCTCCTGATGCGCGACGACGTTATTGGCCTCGACAGTGGCTGCGTCTGGGGCGGCAAGCTGACCGCGGTATGCCTTGACGACCGCCGCCTGCTGCAGGTCGACTGCCCGGAATACAAGCCGCACAGCGGCAAGAAGAAGTAGTCAGCCGAGCGCGCCCTGGATGGCGCCGTGGGCCCGGTCCGCCAGTTCGCGCCGGTGCGCGCCGGCGGCGTCGATCGGCGCGAGGCGAACCAGCTCCGCGCGGATCGACCCGGATGCGAGGATGGCCATCACGCTCTGCACGAAGGTCATGTCGCCGACGAAGTCCACCGCCGGGTGCAGCGCGCCATTCGCATCGAGATACCTGAGCGCGTAGGGCTGCACCTGCACTTTTGCGTCCACCGCGGCCTCGAACAGGTTGGCATGAAACGGCAGGACGGTACCCTGCGGCGCGGTCGTCCCTTCAGGGAAAAAGGCGACGCGCGCGCCCATCTGGAGCGCGGCGACAATCCCTTTGAACACGCTACGCAGGTCGCGCCGGCTGCCGCGCGCGATGAACACGGTGCCGGCCTGTTCGACCAGCCAGCCAAGCACCGGCCATTCGCGGATTTCGGATTTGGCGACGAAGCGGCACGGGTGTACCGAATTGATGACGAAAATGTCGAGCCACGACACATGGTTGGCGACGATCAGCGCGTGATGCAAGGCCGGCGCGCCCGAAGGCGCCGCGACGGTGACCTTGCAGATCGCCAGCAGGCGGCGCGACCAGTTCTGGATACGCGCGCTGCGGCGGCCAGTTCCAACCCACGGGAAAACGATAGCGCAGGTTACCAGCCCCTCCAGCAGGTGCAGTAGGATACGGGCAAGGCGTAAGGTGAGTCGAAGATTCAATGTGGACCAGTACAGTGGCACCGTCGTTCCCGCGAACGTCTCGGCGGCCCCGCGGGAACCCATACTGAGCGTCAATGCACGCAGGGTATGGGTTCCCGCGTTCGCGGGAACGACGGCGAGGTGCTATTTGGCTTGGCGTTCGTAGGCCACGTGGCCCGCGACGATCGTCGTGAGCACCTGCCCGGTCAGCTCGTAGCCGACGAACGGCGTGTGCTTGCCCTGGCTGGCGAGGGCAGACGCTTCCACCTTCCAGCGCGCGCCCGCATCGAACACCACCACGTCTGCGGCGGCGCCAGGCGCCAGCGTACCCGCCTTCAGGCCCGCAACACGGGCTGCATCAGCCGTGATGCGCGCAATCGCGCGCGACAGCGGTGACTGCGAACCTGCTTCGGCATGCTGGCTTGCGGCGTAATCGTCAGCCCACTTCAGCGCCAGCGACAGCAGCAGTTCCAGCCCGGTCGCGCCCGGCGAGGCTTCCGCGAACGGCAGCAGCTTTTCGTCGTCATCGACCGGCGTATGGTCCGAGCACATGGCGTCGACGGTGCCGTCGAACAGCCCGGCGCGGATCGCGTCGCGGTCGCGCTGGCTGCGGAACGGCGGCGCCACGCGCGCCTTCGAGTCGAAGAAGCCGATATCGGCGTCGGTCATGTGCACATGGTGCGCGCCGACGTCGCAAGTGATTGGCAGGCCTTCCTTCTTGGCGGCGCGTACCAGGTCAAGCCCCGCGGCCGACGACATGCGGCACAGGTGAACCCGCGCGCCGGTCGAGCGCACCAGCTCGAAAATCGTGTGCAGCGCAATAGTCTCGGACATCACGGGTACGCCGGACAGGCCAAGGCGCGACGCCAGCGGGCCGCTGTGGGCGATGCCGCCCCGGCCGATGTGCGCGTCCTGCGGACGCAGCCAGACGGTGTAGTCGAAGGTTTTCGCGTACTGCATTGCGCGCAGCAGCACGGTGGTGTCCTCGATCGGTTCCTCGGCCTGGGCGAAGCCGATGCAGCCTGCTTCGGTCAATTCGGCCATCTCGGTCAGCGCCTTGCCCTGCAAGCCCATCGTCAGCGCGCCCAGCGGATGGACGTTCGCCTGGTTCAGGTTGCGCGCGCGGTACTTGAGCATCTCGACCAGGCCCGGCTCGTCGAGCACCGGGTCGGTGTCGGGCGGGCACACCAGGCTGGTCACGCCGCCCTGCACCGCCGCCTGCATTTCCGATTCCAGCGTCGCCTTGTACTCGTAGCCCGGCTCGCGCAGGCGCGCCGACAGGTCGACCAGGCCAGGAGCGACCACCAGGCCGGTGGCGTCGATGACGCGCTCGGCTTCAAAGCCTGCCGGCGCCGTGCCGGTTGCGGCAACCACGCCGCCGTCAATGAACAAATCGGTGACTGCGTCAATGCCGTTTGCCGGGTCGATCAATCGACCATTCTTGATATGTAGTTTCATCCGTGTGTGCCTGCCAAAATACTCATTACCGCCATCCGTACCGCGATCCCGAAAGTCACCTGCGGCAAAATCACTGCCTGCGCGCCATCGGCCACCGCCGAATCGATCTCGACGCCGCGGTTCATCGGCCCCGGGTGCATCACGATGGCGTCCGGCTTGGCCAGCGCGAGGCGCTCCGGCGTCAGGCCATAGCTCTTGAAATACTCCTGGGCCGACGGCAGCAGCGCGCCGGTCATGCGCTCGTTCTGCAAGCGCAGCATGATGATGACGTCGACGTCCTTCAGGCCTGCTTCCATGCTGGTGAACACGCGCACGCCCATCTGCTCAAGCCCGCCCGGCAGCAGCGTGTGCGGTCCGATCGCGCGCACTTCCGGCACGCCCAGCGTGGTCAATGCGTGGATATCGGAACGCGCCACCCGGCTGTGCAGGATGTCGCCGACGATCGCCACGCGCAGGTTGGTGAAGTCCTTCTTGTAGTGGCGGATGGTGTACATGTCGAGCAGGCCCTGGGTCGGGTGCGCATGGCGCCCGTCGCCGGCGTTGACCACGTGGCAGTGGCCCTGCTTGGTGTCGTTCAGGTGCTTGGCAATCAGGTAGGGCGCGCCCGACTGCGCGTGGCGCACCACGAACATGTCCGCGCTCATCGCGGCCAGGTTGTCGATCGTGTCGAGCAGCGACTCGCCCTTGCTGGCCGAGGATGCCTGGATGTTCAGGTTGATCACGTCGGCCGACAGGCGCTTCGAGGCGATCTCGAAGGTGGTGCGGGTGCGCGTCGAGTTTTCGAAGAACAGGTTGAATACGCTCTTGCCGCGCATGAGCGGCACCTTCTTGACCTCGCGGTCGGAGATGCTGACAAAGCTCGATGCGGTGTCGAGGATGTGGTTGACAATGGACTTGGGCAGTCCTTCGATCGTCAGCAGGTGCTGGAGTTCGCCGTTCTTGTTCAGTTGCGGGTTAAGCATTGTCGTCTTCGATGGTCAGGGTAAGTTTGCCGTCTGCGCCGCGCGACAGCGCCAGCGACTGATGATCGCCCAGGGCGACGCGGGTGGCGACGAAGTCCGCCGCGACCGGCAGTTCGCGTCCGCCGCGGTCGGCCAGCGCCGCCAGCGTAATGCGCGCCGGGCGGCCGTAGTCGAACAGCACGTTGATCGCCGCGCGCGTGGTGCGGCCGGTGTAGAGCACGTCGTCTACCAGCAAGATGGTGGCGCTGTCGACCGAGAAGCCGATCTGGGTCGGCTTGACGTCGGGGTGCAGGCCCTTTTTGGCGTAGTCGTCGCGGTAGAACGAGACGTCGATGAAGCCAAGCCGGTCCTTGACGCCGAGGTCGTCGGCGAGCCGTTCGGCCAGCCATGCGCCGCCCGAATGGATGCCGACGATGGCCAGGTTGGGCAAGCCGGGCATGGCGGCGCGCACCTGTTGCAGCAGTTCGCGGTACAACGCTTCCGCGTCGAACTGTTCAGTTGTTGTGGTTGGCATGATCGTCAAAGTATTGTTGCAAAATGATGGAGGCGGCTTTCGCATCGATGAGCTCGCCGCGTTTGGACGCGATCACGGCCGACGAATAGCGTTCGTCGACGAGCTCGACCGGCAGGTTGAAGCGGCCATGCAATTGGTTGGCGAAGCGGCGGCAGCGCAGGGTCATCTCGTGCTCGGCGCCGTCGGGGTGGCGCGGCTCGCCGACGATCAGGCGGGCCGGGCGCCACTCGGAAATCAAATCGCCGATCTGTTTGAAGCGGGCGGCGTTGTCGATGGCCTGGATGACGGCGAGCGGCTGCGCCTGCCCCGTCAGGGTATTGCCCATCGCCATCCCAATCCGCTTGATGCCGAAGTCGAATCCGAAAACGAGCTCAACCATTACGCATGGCCGGCCTCGGAGGCGAGCATCATTGGGTCGATGCCCAGCAGCTTGATGGCAGCGGTGTAGCGCTGCTCGATCGGCAGGTCGAACATGACATTGGCGTCGGCGCCGACGGTCAGCCAGCCGTTGCGGCTGATCTCCTCTTCCAGCTGCCCCGGGCTCCAGCCTGCGTAGCCGATCGACACCAGCAGGCGTTGCGGGCCGTCGCCGGACGCCACCGCTTCAAGCACGTCGATGGAGGTGGTAAACGCCACGTCATCGGTCACCGGCAGCGACGACGAGTAGCGCCCGCCCGGCGTGTGCAGCACGAAGCCGCGGTCATCCTGGACCGGGCCGCCAAACATGATCGGCTCGCTGGCAACCTGCTCCTGCACGCTGTCGGCCACCTTCAGGTCGATGCGCTCGAACAGCACATCCATCGTCATGTCGGTCGGCTTGTTGATGACCACGCCCAGCACGCCCTTGTCGTTGTGCTCGCAAACGTACACCACGGCGCCGCCAAAGATGGGATCCTGCATGGACGGCATGGCGATCAGGAAATGATTTGCAAGGTTGAGCGTCGATGGCGCCATGGCGGACATTTCCTCGTCGACGGATGAATGCTGCGCAAGCCCGTGGATGGGCAGAGATTTGCCGACTTTGCTCTTCTTCATACGCATCACTCTCTCCAGGCTCGCTCTCTGGTGTTTATTGCAACAAACTGGCTACAACCGTGCTCTTTTCGATAGTTTACACTGATTTGCGCCGCTCACCATTGGAAGCGCCCAGCCGCGCGTCCCGAAAACAGCAAAACCTTGACCCTGCACACGAATAAATGACCCTCAATAAATCCTTAGTCTGGTTCCGCCGCGACTTGCGCGCCTACGATCATGCCGCGCTGCATCATGCCCTGACCGCCTCCGGCCAGGTGTATTGCGTTTTTATCTACGACACCACGATCCTCGCGCCGCTACCGCGCGACGACCGGCGCGTGAGTTTCATCCACGCAAGCATCGCCGAGCTCGACGCCGAGCTGCGCGAGATGGGCGGCGCGCTGCTGGTGCGCCATGCCGATCCGGTCGAGGCGATCCCGGCGCTGGCCGCCGAACTGGGAGTCGATGCCGTCTTCACCAACAACGATTACGAGCCGGGCGCCATCGCCCGCGACGGCGCGGTTGCCGCGCGCCTGAAAGCCGACGGCCGCGCCTTCCACGGTTACAAGGACCAGGTGATTTTCGAAAAGGACGAGGTGCTGACGCTGGCCGCACAGCCCTTCTCGGTCTTCACGCCCTACAAGAACGCCTGGCTCAAGCGCCTCGCCGCGCAGCCCGACAGCCTCGACCCGTTCGATATCGCGCCGCATGCAAGCGGTTTCGCGCCGCCGCTGCCCTGGACAGCGCTGCCGACCTTGGCGGAGCTTGGCTTCGACCCGGCGGACACGCATGTCGCGACCGGCATGGACGGCGCCGCGGCAATGTTCGATGGCTTCCTCGAACGTATCGAACAGTACGCGACGGCGCGCGACTTCCCGGCTGTCGCGGGCACGTCGAGCCTGTCGGTGCACCTGCGCTTCGGCACCATCTCGATCCGCCACCTGGTGCGCACCGTGCAGGCGATGCTGGGTTACGGCGGAGGCGGCGCGGGAGCGCCGGTGTGGCTATCGGAGCTGATATGGCGCGAGTTCTACGCGATGATCCTGTACCGCCATCCGCACGTGGGCGAGCGCTCGTTCAAGCCGGCGTACGACGCCATCGAGTGGGAGTCCGGCCCTGACGCGGACGAGTTGTTCGCCGCCTGGTGCGAAGGCCGCACCGGCTACCCGCTGGTCGACGCGGCCATGGCGCAGATCAACCAGACCGGCTTCATGCACAACCGGCTGCGCATGGTCACGGCCAGCTTCCTGGTCAAGGACCTGGGCATCGACTGGCGCTGGGGCGAACGCTATTTCGCGCTCAAGCTGATCGACTACGACATGGCGTCGAACACGGGCGGCTGGCAGTGGGCTGCGTCCACCGGCTGCGATGCGCAGCCCTACTTCCGGATCTTCAATCCGGTGACGCAGTCGGAGCGTTTCGACCCCGATGGCGAATTCATACGCCGGTACGTGCCGCAGCTCGCATCGATGGGCCGCAAGCAGATCCATGCGCCATGGCTGCATGAGCGCAAAGGCGCGGCGCGCGATTATCCTGCGCCGATCGTTGCGCACGACGAAGCGCGCAAGAAGACCCTCGCGCGCTTCGACGTGGTGAAGGCCGCCGCTACCCGGCTTTAAGCTCGCGCTGCAGCAGGCCGTTGATGGCCGCCAGCAGCGCGTCTTCCTGGTACGGCTTGCCGAAGTAGGCGTTCACGCCCAGGTCCAGCGCGTAGTTGCGGTGCTTGTCGGCGGTGCGCGAGGTGATCATGATGATCGGGACCGACTGCGTCGCCTCGTTGCCGCGGACATTGCGTGTCAGGTCGAAGCCATCCATGCGCGGCATCTCGATATCGACCAGCATCAGGTCGGGACGGATCTCCTGCATGTGCTCAAGGGCGTCGACCCCGTCCTTGGCCAGCATCACCTGGAAGCCCTCGCGCTCGAGCAGGCGCTGGGTTACCTTGCGCACCGTAAGCGAATCGTCGACCACCATGATGACCGGCTTGCGCGACAAGGCTTCCGGCGCTGGCGCATTCGCCGGACGGCCCGCCAGCAGCGCATGGTGCGCGCCGTGGTGCGCCAGCGCCACCGGGTTCAGAATCAGCACGATGTCGCCCGAACCCAGCACGGTGGCGCCCGCGATGCCCGCCATGCGCGCCAGCTGCGGTCCGATATTCTTGATGACGACCTCGCGGTTGCCCTGCACCTCGTCGACGTGCACCGCCACCCGCTCGGAGCCGCTTTTGAGCACCATCACCGGGCATGAGCGCTGCGCCGCCGGCTGCGCCGATGGGTCGCCGAGCAAAGCGGGCAGGTAGTGCAGCGCTACGCGCTGGCCCTGGTACTGGATGTGGCCGGCAGCGTGGGCTTGCGCCAGCGCCGCTTCCTTCACCTGCAATACCTGTTCGACCAGCACCGACGGCAGCGCGTAGCTTTTTCCCGCGCTGGAAGTCAGCACCACCTGGGTTACCGCCAGCGTCAGCGGCAGGTGGATGGTGAAGCGTGCGCCTTTGCCGGGCTCCGACACGATCGCGATCCGTCCGCCCAGCGCCTGGCTCTCGGCGCGCACCACATCCATGCCGACACCGCGCCCGGCCAGTTCGGTCAGCGATTCCGCCGTCGAAAAGCCGGGTTCGAAAATCAGGTCGGCCGCTTCCGCGTCGCTCACGTCGATGCCTTCGCCAAGCAGGCCGCTCTCGCGCGCCTTGGCGCGGATCCGGTCCAGGTCGAGGCCCGCGCCGTCGTCGCTGAACTGGATCACCACTTCGTTACCCTGCTGGCTGGCTTGCACCAGCAGCTCGCCGGTTTCGGCTTTGCCGCCGGCCACGCGCCGCTCACGCGCTTCGATGCCGTGCACGATCGCGTTGCGCAGCAGGTGTTCGAACGGCGCCGCCATCTGCTCCAGCACGCTGCGGTCGATCTCCACCGAGCCGCCGCGAATGTCCAGGTTGACCCGCTTGTCGACTTCTTTCGCCGCTTGGCGCGCCACACGGAACAGCCGTTCCGACAGGCTTGCGAAAGGCACCATGCGCACCCGCATCAGGTCGCGCTGGAGGTCGCGCGTCAGGCGCGACTGCACCGCCAGGTCGGCGTTGGCGGCATCGACGCTGCGCGTCAGGCTGTCGTGGAACGAGGCCACGTCGCTGACGCTTTCGGCCATCATCCGCGTCAGCTCCTGCAATCGGGTGAAGCGGTCGAACTCGAGCGGATCGAATTCACGCTCGCCCGCGATCGACATGCGCGATGCGATCTGCGATTCGGCCTGCATTTCCACTTCGCGCAGCTGCTGGCGCAGCCGCGCCAGGTTGTCGGCGAAATCGGACAGCGACGTTTTCAGCGTGCCAACCTGGTTCTCCAGCTTGGAGCGCGTAATCGATACTTCACCGGCCTGGTTCACCAGGCGGTCAAGGATGTCCGCGCGCACCCGCACCAGCGGCGTACGCGCCTGTGCGGCCAGCGCATCGTCAGGCGCGACTTCCGTGTCCACCGGCGCCGGCGCCGGCGCTGCCGGCTGCTGCAGCTGCTCGAACAGCACCATCGCCTGGTCGTAGTTGACCATCAACTCGTCGAACGCGGCCGGCGTGCTGGTCGCCGCGTGCACCATGTTCTCGATCTGGGTTTCGATCTCGTGGGTGTGCTGGCCAAGGCGCATCGCGCCTGCCATGCGCGCACTGCCCTTCACCGTGTGCAGCGCACGCAATACGCTTTGCACGGCGGCGCCGTCCTGCGGGTTCTGCTGCCACTGGCGCAGGCCCTGGCCGATTTCCGGCAGCAGGTCGCTTGCTTCTTCCAAAAAGACCGGCAGCAGGTCCGGGTCGATTTCGTCGGCAAATACCGCGTCGCCCGACACCGCCTGCAGGCCGTCCTCAAGCCCCACGCCTGGTTCAGGTTCAGGTTCAGGTTCAGGCTCCCCTACCGGCGCGATGCCCGGAATGGACGGCTGCGGTTCGGCTTCGGAAATCAGTTCGAGCGCCAGCTCGTCGTCCTCGATGTCGTCGTCGCCGCCGACAGGCGGGGCCGGCGGCGGCGCCGCCTGCTCAAGCTCGGGCGCATCGAAAGCGTCGTCGAAGGCGGCGTCGTACATGTCGCCTGCTTCGATCGCCGTTTCGGCCATCGCCGTTTCCGCGTCGCGCGGGGCGGCTTCCGCAAGCACCGGTGGCGGATCAAGCAGTTCTTCCAGGGTCGCGGCAAACAGCGCGTCGAGGCGTTCCGTCAGCTCGCCATCGGCGTGCTGGCCGGCGGGAGCGTCGAGCTGCTCGCGCAGCGCCTCCAGGCGCGCGACCAGTTCGGGCTGCGCCGGCGACAGCGCGCCCTGCGCAAAGCGCTGGAGCATATGGCCGGCGCGTTCGAGCGTTTCGTCGAGCAGTGCGCGCTGCCCTTCGTCGAGCACCGGTGCTGGCGGCGCCAGCGCCTGCAACACCATCTCAAGCGCATGCGCCAGTTCGCACAGCGCCTTGAAGCCGACGGTGGCCGAGGTGCCGGCCAGCGTATGCGAGGCTTTCAGCGCTTCGGCCGTGACCGGGCGGTCCGGCTCATGGCGCCACTCGCTGAAGTCGCGGGTCAGCAGGCGCATCAACTCGTCGGTCTCGACGACGTAGATGTTATACAGCGGCAGCGGAATCGCCAGGTCGCCGATGCGCCTTGCGTTTTCTTCGGGCGGCGTGACAGCCGGCCGCGCGTTGCCCGGGAATTCGATGACATTGCCACTCGACGGCGCGCGCGCCTCGGCTGCGGGAGCCTCTGGCACCGGCGCTGCCTGCGGCGCTGCGAACGGGCCGCCATCCTGCACCCGCGCGGCGGCTTCCGCCAGCGCATCGCCACTGCGGCGCGATGCACCGGTTTGCACCAGCTCGTCCACCCAGGCGGTCATCTCCTGCGTCGCATGGTCCAGCAGCGCGAGCAGGTCGGGGCTCGCTTCGCGCGCCTCCGACAGCCATACGTTCATCACGCGCTCAACGCCGGCTGCGGCATCGGCAAAGCTGTCCAGGCCGACCATGCGGCCGCTGCCCTTCAGCGTGTGGAACGAGCGCCGCAACAGCGTCAGTGTTTCCTGGTCGGCCGGCGCATTGCGCGCGGCCGGCAGGGTGGCGGCGACAAACGCCAGCACTTCCTGCGCCTCGCCGATGAAGATCTCGAGCAGCTCGGCCTCGATGGCCGCCTCGCCCTGTTCCTCCACGGCCGGGGCAGTCACTGGCGCCAACTCCTCGGCAACCGGGGCGGCAGGCGGCGGCACGCTGTCTTCCTGGTCGAACGGCGTCGCGGCAGCGGCGGCCTTTTCGAACGGCACCTGGCGGAACATGCCTTCGTTCTGGTCGAACTCGAACCGCTCCCTGGCGGTGTCGACGTTCTGGCCGAGCATGTCGGCAAAGAAGCCCAGTGCGCCCACGTTCTGCGCGATGTTCTGCAGCGACGCGGCTTCCGAGGCCTGGTCGCCGTCGCCGGACGCCAGCAGGCGCACCGCGTCGCGCACGTGCGAGGCCGCGCGCATCGCGTGGTCCTGGTCGAGGATCGCCAGCGCGCCGTGCAGCTGGTGCAGCACCGGGTCGATCTGGGCCAGCGTCGGCCGCCTGGCGGGGTCCGCGTAATAATCGTCGAGCACCTTCTCGACCTGGCGCAGCCCTGCCTTCATCTCGTCGGCCAGCACCGCCACGGTCTGGCCCTGCTGGATCTGGCGCGACAGGTTGCCTTGCCATTCAGGCGCGGCAGCGGGTGTTTCGCCGGCGGCCAGCGCCAGCAAGCGTGCGCCCACCACCTCGGCCTGCGCATCGAAGTCGGCGGGCAGCTGGCGGACCTGGTCGAGGCCATGTTCGACGAACAGCAGGGCCGCCGCCATCTCAAGGCTGAACTGGTCGCTGCGCCCTGCTGCGATCGAATCCCTGGCAACCCGGCCAAGTTCGCGCAACAGCTGCGCCAGCGCGGTGGCGCCGAGGCGCGTGCTGGCGTCTTCCAGCACCGCGAGCGCGTTGGCGAATGCGCTCTCCCCGGCAGGGTCGATGCCGGTGGCCACGCGGTCCCACGCCGCCTGGGCCTGGGCCAGCGCTTCGCGCGCCTCCTTCAGCGCCTGGGCGTCGATGCGGCCGTAGCGGCGCGTCTCGTAATCGGCCGGCACCATGCCGTCGAGGCGGTAGGCGCGGCGCAGCGGTATCGCCCCATCGAAGGGTTCGGGCGCGGCGGCGATGAAAAACAGCGCGTCGCGCAGCATCGCTTCGGGCAGGCTGCCCTGCCCTTGCGACAGGCGCCGGATCTGCAGGTTGATCAGCCCGAACAGCTGCTTGACATACAAATCGCCGGCCAGCTGGCCGCTGGCGACCAGCGCGGCGACGCTGTGCATCGCCAGCCAGAAGGCGCGCGCATGCACGTCCTGCTGGCCGTCGGCGATGTCGCCGATGGCGTCGCGCATCGCTGCCGCATGGGTGCGGCGCGCTTCATCGGCGCTGCTTTTCAGGAAAGGCAGCAAGGCCTTTTCGAAGCGCGCGCGGCAAGCGGCGTAGTCGGGCGCCGCCGCAGGCGCAGCCGGCGGCAGGTCGACCCGCGCCGAAAGGTCGGGATGGAACAGGTCCGCCGGATGGATGCGCGCGGCCCCGAGCAGTTGCTGGATGTCGCGGTAATACGGAAACAGGCGCGCCGGCTGCGGCACGGCGCCCGACAGCAGCTCTTCAAGGTATTCGATGACTGCCTGGTACAGGTCGGCGACCACCTTTGCGCTGGCAGGATCGCAGGCCGGCGCGCCGTCGCGGAAGCGCTGCAAGGCCTCCTCGGCGCACGCGGTCAACGCGCCGACGCCGTCGACGTCGACCATCTGCAAGGCGCCGTGGGCCTGGTGCAGGTGGGCGCGCGCGTGCTGCAGCGGTGTGCCCTGGGCGTCGGCGCTGCGCGCGGCCGCGTCCAGCAGCGCCTCGCGCGAGCGCACCAGCGCCTCGCGGATCTCGCTCATGACCCAGGACAGCGGTCCGGTATCGAAATGCGGCGCGTGCGAAAAATCAGTCATGGTCATGCTTGCCTTGGACTTTCAGTGTGCGGGTCAGGCCGCGATGCGGAATCGCGTTACCGAGTTCTTGAGCTCCTGCGCCAGCGCGCTCAGCTGGCGAATCGACTCCGCCGTCTGCTGGGTGCCGTCCTGGGTATGTTCGGTCACCGACAGGATGTGCTGCATGTTGTGCGCAACCCCGTTCGCCGACGTGGCCTGCAGTTCGGTCGCAAACGAGATCCCCTGGATCAGCTCCGCGAGGCGGTTCGACACGCGCGAAATGTCCGACAGCGCGGCGCCCGCAGCATCCGACAGCCTTGCCCCTTCGACCACGCCCTGGGTCGACTTCTCCATTGCCGCCACCGCGTCGTGGGTGTCGGTCTGGATGGTGCGCACCAGCGCGCCGATCTGCTTGGCCGCGTCGCCCGAGCGTTCCGCCAGCCGCTGCACCTCTTCCGCAACCACCGAGAAGCCGCGTCCCGCTTCGCCCGCGGAGGCGGCCTGGATCGCCGCGTTCAGCGCCAGCACGTTGGTCTGTTCGGTAATGTCAGAAATCAGCTCGGTGATCTCGCCAATCTCCTGCGACGATTCGCCCAGCCGCTTGATGCGCTTGGAGGTTTCCTGGATCTGCTCGCGGATGTCGATCATGCCCTTGATGGCGTTTTCCACCGCGGTCGAGCCCTGCTGGGCGGCCGCCACCGACTGGCGCGCCACCTCGGCCGATTCGTTCGCCGAACGCGATACGTCGTTAATCTCGCTTGCCATCTTCAGGACCGTGTTGGATGCGTCCTGGATCTCGCGCGACTGCTGCTCGGTCGCGCTCAGCAGTTCGGTGGAGATCTCCTGCGCGTTGCCCGACGCCGTGGTCACCTGTTCGGCGGTGGCGGTCACGCGCTCGACCAGCCCGCGCAGTTCTTCGACGGTGTAGTTAACCGAGTCGGCGATCGCGCCGGTAATGTCTTCCGACACCGTCGCGTGGACTGTCAAGTCGCCGTCCGCCACTTCCTGCAGCTCGTTCATCAGGCGCAAAATCGCGGCCTGGTTCTGTTCATTGGTCGCTTTCGCTTCCTCTTCCTTGGCCTGCGCCATCAGGCGCATCGCCTCGGCTTCTTCGCGGCGGCGGTCGGCGCCGCGGGTACGGTTGCGCGAATCCTGCAGCATCACGCGGCTGATCGCGCCGGCGGTGGCCAGCGTGAAGACCGCCGACAACAGCAGCAGGAACAGCCAGGCATTGGCCGAATCCTGGTCGCTACGGAAGCTCGATTGCAGGTCGGTCAGCAGCTTGCGCACCTCTTCGTTCTCGTAGAAGATCGACTGTTCGGCCGCCTTCGCCGCCGCAAACTTCGGCAGGTCTTCCAGCACCGACGCCACCAGGCCCTGGTAGGTGTCGAATTTCGATTTGATCTGGATGACCTTCTCGCGCATGCCGGGGTCGCGGATTGGCGCCAGCTGAAGCTGCGCGCTGCCGTCGAGGAAGCCGTCGACGATCAGGCGGAAGGTGGTGGTGTCGCGCCCGAGCTGGAAGGCGGTGTCGGAGCGGATGCCGCCCGACGTCAGGAACTCGCCCGAGCTGCGCGCCATGCGCTGGGTCAGCATCATCATGCGGCCGATTGCCGCCAGTTCGCGCGCGCTGCCGCCGCCCTGCACCTTCTGGTTCAGCAGTTCGTCGGACAGCGCCAGCAGTTCCGGCGACAGCACATCGAGCTGCTTGAACGTCATGTCGAAGCTGGTCAGCTCCGGCTTCATCTTGAGGATGGTGCCGGCCGCGTTATCCGAGCTTACCCACTTGGTGCGCACCGCCGCCAGCGCCTTGTTCTTGCTGCCGGGCGCGGCGGGAATGGTATTGCCGGCAAAGCTGCCGCCGCGCGACAGCAGGTTCAGGTCGCGCGTGAGCAGCGCGCGGCTTTCCTCAAGCTGCTTGAAGGCGTCCACGTTACCCTGGACCGCATTCGGCGCCGCTTTACCGATTCGCTGCGAGTGCATCAGCGCGTCCGACGCGATCTGGGTCTGGGCCGACGCCACCTCGTTACTGGCGGCGTTGCGCCACAGCGCGAGAATCGTCACCAGGATGCCGGCGCCAAACACCATCAGCAGGATACGCAGCTGGCGCGGCAGCGACAGGTGGCCGATGAACGGCAACGGGTTATCGATGGCTTCATCGGCGGGAGCGGCGCCGCGCTTGCGGCGGATCGCCCCGCCGATACTGAGCGGGCTGGCGTCGTCCGGCGCGCCTGGCTGCGGCTCCGGGGCCGGCGCAGGTGCTGCGGCCTCGCCGCCGAACTCGGTGTCCGGCCCCGCTACCGCAACGGCGCCGTCCTGCTTCTCTTCAGGGCCAAGCCCCTTCCACGCAAATCCCATTACCGCCCCCATCCCTAGTGTGCGGCCGCTATCGATGCGGCCTTGTCAGTTCTTGTTAACGACTTAAATTCAGGTTGCTGCAGCCACGTGCAGGAAGCGCGGGTCCTGCACCAGTTCAGCCAGGTCCAGTACCAGCCACTCGTTGTTGTCGGCGTCGACCAGGCGCTCGCCCGCCACCTGCATGTCGGATGCCTGGCGCAGGCCATACACCCGGTTGACCAAAATGGCGCAGTTGAAGCCCAGGCTGTGCGCGAACGTCAGCATGCGGCTGTCCGGCGCCACCGCGGTTTCGCCGGCGTCGAGGTAGCGCGCGTAATCGATGATGCCAACCAGGTTGCCGCGAATGTTTGCCAGCCCGAGGTACCAGGGCTGGGTCAGCGGCACCGTGCAAATCGGCGCCAGCGGCACGATTTCACCGGTCTGGGTCAGGTCGACCAGGAAGCGTTCGGTCCCGATCATCACGCCCAGCTGCTGCAGGCGGGCGCCGCCGCTGAGACGGGCGGCCTGCATGCGCTCCAGCAGCTGCTGCTGGTACTGGCGCAGGCGCGCACGGCGGCCGGCGGCGTCGGGACGCGCCCCGCCGAACCTGGCCTCGACCGGCAGTGTGTCGCCGCTCATCGTTTCACGCGCCGAGGCTGGCGATACGCGCCAGCAGCTGCTCTGGGTCGACCGGCTTGACCAGGTAGTCCTTGGCGCCCTGG
Organism: Massilia agrisoli; assembly: GCF_020831365.1. Lineage (GTDB taxonomy): Bacteria > Pseudomonadota > Gammaproteobacteria > Burkholderiales > Burkholderiaceae_D > Telluria_A > Telluria_A agrisoli. The sequence continues at coordinate 386,216 of NZ_JAJHPV010000021.1, read as the reverse complement.
CGCATGCCCCAGATACGGTCGGTCTCCTGGTTCTTGCTGCTGCAGATGATGACCGGCACATCGGCCAGCTCGGGGTCGCGCGCGATGGCGCGGGTGACCTGGAAGCCGTTCGCGCCCGGCATGACGACGTCCATCAAGATCAGCTCCGGCTTGTCGGCCTTGATCTTTGCCAGCGCCTCCTCGCCGTTGTCGGCGGTGCTGACGGTGAAGCCGTTGCGGACCAGGATGTCGGTCAGGTAGTAGCGTTCGGTCGGGGAATCATCGACGATGAGGATTTTTTGAATGGCCAAAGGGCGCTCCAGCTTTCGTATTGGGTCAAGCCTGCGGCACGGCGCCGGCGGAATGCTCGCGCACCGCGGACAGCAGGCTGTCTTTGCTAAATGGTTTGGTAAGGTAGGCGCTCGATCCGACCATCGCGCCACGGGCGCGGTCGAACAGGCCGTCCTTCGAAGACAGCATCACGACAGGGGTGGCGTGGAAGCGCGCGCTCTTTTTGATCAGCGCGCAGGTCTGGTAGCCGTCGAGGCGCGGCATCAGGATGTCGCAAAACACCAGGGCCGGGTGGTGGTCGTTGATCTTGGCGAGGGCGTCGAAGCCGTCTTCCGCCAATACCACCTGGTACCCGGCCTGGGTAAGGAAGATCTCGGCGGACCGGCGAATCGTACTGCTATCGTCGATCACCATGATTTTCAAGGCTGTCGGTTGCGGCGGTGTCGTCATATAAAGTTCACTCGGCAGATTCAGCACGATAGCATAGGGTTCGCCCCTTGTGCGGATATCTGTTGCGTAGAATCAACTTATTGAAAGCGCGCCGCCGCGCCAGGCGCGACCGGTCAGATTTCGGTCATTTCAAAGTCGTCCTTGCGGGCGCCGCATTCAGGACAGGTCCAGTTCATCGGCACGTCGGCCCAGCGGGTGCCGGGGGCGATGCCCTCGTCGGGTGCGCCGGCGGCTTCGTCGTAGACCCAGCCGCAGATCAGGCACATCCAGGTCTGGAATGCGCCGCTTGATTCTTTGCTACTCACGTTGTTGATCCTTCTATCTAGTAAAATGCCGAATCAGGTATCTTAATCTACTGGCCGTGCAAAACCAATCGTATCCACTCATACTTTGCTTCGGCGTGTCCGATCCGTCAGGCGCCACGGGCATCCAGTCCGACCTCGCGAGCTTTTCCGCGCACGGCTGCCATGGCCTTTCTGTCACTACCGCCCTCCTGATCGCCGACACCGCGCGGGTCGACGACATGCATGAAATCGACGCCGACTGGGTGATCGACCAGGCCCGGGTCCTGCTGGAAGACATGCCGGTCGCCGCCTTCAAGGTCGGCGCGCTGGCCAGCGTCGAACAGGTGGCGGCGGTGGCCGAAATCGTCTCCGACTACCCCGACATCCCGATGGTGCTCGACCCCTTCCTGTCCAGCCTTCCCGACTCCGGCCTGCTGGACGACGACATGCTCACCGCGGTGCGCCAGATCCTGGTACCGCAGGCGGCAATGCTCCTGGTGTCGCAGGTCGAACTGGCGCGCATGGCCGAAACCTGGCGCGAAGGCCCCGCCACCCTGGCTGAAGATGTGGCCGAACTGACAGGCACCGGCTGCGGCTATGTGCTGGTCACCGGCACCGGCTCGGCCGGCGGCACCCTGGCCGACACCCTGTACGGCGAGGACGGCGAGATCGCCAGCTACAGCACGCCGCACCTGCCTGGCCCGTTCATCGGCGCCGGCTCCACCATCTCCGGCGCCCTGGCCGCGCTGCTGGCGTCCGGCGCCGACCCTGTGCACGCGGCGCCCGCCGCCCTTGGATTCACCGCCGGCGCACTCGCGCATGCCCAGCGCTTCGGCATGGGCAAGCTGGTACCGAATAAATTCTTCAACGCCGCGCAAGCGGCGGCCCTGAACCCAACCTCAACACCGATCGACTAAGCCATGACTGACACTTCCAGGAACGACACGCTGTTTGCACGCGCACAAAAAACCACGCCCGGCGGCGTCAACTCGCCGGTGCGCGCCTTCCGCTCGGTCGGCGGCACCCCGCGCTTCATCACGCGCGCAGAAGGCCCGTACTTCTGGGACGCCGACGGCAAGCGCTATATCGACTACATCGGCTCCTGGGGCCCGGCCATCGTCGGCCACGCCCACCCTGAAGTCGTAAAAGCGGTGCAGGAAGCGGCCGCGCGCGGCCTGTCGTTCGGCGCGCCGACCGAAGGCGAAGTCGAGATGGCCGAAGAAATCTGCCGCCTGGTGCCGTCGATCGAGCAGGTGCGCCTGGTGTCGTCGGGCACCGAAGCGACCATGAGCGCGCTGCGCCTGGCGCGCGGCGCCACCGGCCGTGACAAGATCATCAAGTTCGAAGGCTGCTACCACGGCCACGCCGACTCGCTGCTGGTCAAGGCGGGCAGCGGCCTACTCACCTTCGGCAACCCGACCTCGGCCGGCGTGCCGGAAGACTTCGTCAAGCACACCCTGGTCCTCGACTACAACAACGTGGCGCAGATCGAAGACGCGTTCGACTCGATGGGCGACACCATCGCCTGCGTGATCGTCGAGCCGGTGGCCGGCAACATGAACCTGGTGAAAGCCACGCCGGAATTCCTGCAGGCGCTGCGCACGCTGTGCACGCGCCACGGCGCGATCCTGATTTTCGACGAAGTCATGTGCGGCTTCCGCGTAGGCCTGGGCGGCGCGCAGGAACTGTACGACATCCAGCCCGACCTGACGGCGCTGGGCAAAGTCATCGGCGGCGGCTTGCCGGTGGCGGCCTTCGGCGGCCGCGCTGACCTGATGCAGAACATGGCGCCGATCGGCGCGGTGTACCAGGCCGGCACCCTGTCAGGCAACCCGGTGGCCGTCGCCGCCGGCATGACCACCCTGAAGTTGATCCAGCAGCCTGGCTTCTACACCCGCCTGGCTGACCAGACGGCCAAGCTGGCCGCGGGCCTGGCGGCGGCGGCAAAGGAAGCCGGCGTCACCTTCTGCGCCGACTCGGTCGGCGGCATGTTCGGCATCTACTTCAGCGAAGACGTCCCTACCAGCTACGCCGAGATGATGGCCGGCGATAAGACCAGGTTCAACGCCTTCTTCCACGCCATGCTCGACGAAGGCGTGTACTTCGCGCCAGCGGCGTTCGAAGCCGGCTTCGTCTCGGCCATGCACGACGACGGCGTGATCGAAGAAACGATCGCTGCGGCCCGCCGGGTCTTTGCGAAACTTGCCTGACCAGCCAGCACGGTTGTTCAACTGTACACAGGCGCCCGCCAAGGCGGGCGTATAATCGCGCGGCCCATCCGTGCGATCGCCCGGATTTCAAGCCCGTTTAAGGAAGCCCATGTCGGTCAAGTCCAGGAACAACGTCCAGTGCTACGGCAGCGGTCCGGTGTCGCTGCTGTTCGCCCACGGTTTCGGCTGCGACCAGTCCATGTGGCGCCTGATCGCCCCGGCTTTTGCCGAGCGCTTCAAGGTGATCACCTTCGACCTGGTCGGCAGCGGCGCTTCCGACCGCAGCGCGTACGACCGCGCCAAATACAGCTCATTGCAGGGTTACGCCGACGACGTCCTTGAGATCGTCGACGAATTCGCGGACGGCCCGGTGATTTTTGTCGGCCATTCGGTCAGCGCCATGATCGGCGTGCTGGCCACCGCCGCGGCGCCGGACCGCTTTGCGGCGCAGATCATGGTCGGGCCATCGCCGTGCTACATCAACGAAGGCGACTACGTCGGCGGCTTTAGCCGCGAAGACATCGACGAACTGCTCGACACGATGGACGCCAACTACCTCGGCTGGTCCAGCAATATCGGGCCGGCGATCATGGGCGTGCCCGACCGGCCGGAACTCGGAGCCGAGCTGACCGCCAGCTTCTGCCGCAACGATCCCGAGATCGCCAAGCATTTCGCCCGCGTCACCTTCCTCTCGGACCACCGCGACGACGTGGCCAGGTCGCCGACGCCGGCGCTGATCCTCCAGTGTAGCGACGACATGATCGCGCCGCGCGCGGTCGGCGACTTCCTGCACCAGCGCCTCCCCGACAGCAAGCTGGTCATCATCGACAACGTCGGACACTGCCCGCACCTCAGCGCGCCGGACGCAAGCAGCGTCGCCATCAAAGGCTTCCTGGCGCAGGTACTGGAGCGGTAATGACAGCGGCATGTGCGCCGGATGACGCGCTCTACGAGCACGCGGCGTGCGGCCTGCTGCTGGCCGACACGGATGGACTGATCCGGCGCGCCAATGCCACCATCTGCCGCTGGCTGGGTTACGAAGCAGGCGACCTGGTTGGCCGCGTGCGTGTCCAGGACCTGCTCACCGTCGGCGGACGGCTGTTCCACCAGACCCACATCAACCCGATCCTGCAGCTGCAGGGATCCGTCGCTGAAGTGCAGGTCGAAATGCGGCGCCGCGACAAGACGCGCGTCCCCCTGATGATCAATATCGTGCGGCGCCGCCACGGCGCCGACACCTTCGACGAATTTGCGCTGCTGGTCGGCGAAGACCGCCGCTCCTATGAACGCGAACTGCTGGCGGCGCGCAAGACGGCCGAAGCGGCGCTCGAAGCGCGCCACGGGGCCGAAGCCAAGCTGCACGCGCTGAATGAACAACTGTCGCTGGCGGACCGGCGCAAGGACGAATTCATCGCCACGCTCTCGCACGAACTGCGCAACCCGCTCGCCCCCATGCACAGCGCCCTTGAGGTGATGAAGCTCAAGGCCTCCGGCCACCCATCGCTCGAACCGGTGCTGCCGGTATTCGAGCGCCAGCTCAACCACATGACCCACCTGGTCGACGACCTGATGGAAATCTCGCGCATCACGCAGGGGCGGATGGAACTGCGCCTCGCGCCGCTCGACCTGGCCACGGTGGCGCGCGCCGCCGCGGCCGACGTCGTCCCGCTGATCGACGCATCCGGCCACACCCTGTCCGTGAACCTGCCGGCGGAAGCCTTGGTGATCGAAGGCGACGCCACCCGGCTCACGCAGGTGGTGGTCAACCTGCTCACCAACGCCGCAAAATACACGCCGCGCGGCGGGCAGATCTGGCTGGAAGCGGCGCGTCGGGACGGCGACGCGGCCATCTCGGTGCGCGACAACGGCATCGGCATTCCCGAGCGCTCGCTCGCCGCGATCTTCGACATGTTCTCGCAGCTTGAACCTGCGCTCGACCGCTCGCAGGGCGGCCTCGGTATTGGCTTGGCGCTGGTCAAAGGCATCGTCACGCTGCACGGCGGCGACATCCGCGCGATGAGTCAAGGGGTAGGACTGGGATCGGAGTTCGTGGTGCGCCTGCCGCTAAGTTCATCTGCCGTCACGGCAGGCGATGGCGCCGGGAAGGCCGGCAGCATCGCCCCCTTGCGGGTTCTGGTCGTCGACGACAACGCCGACGCGGCCGACACCCTGGCGATGGCGCTCGAACTGCTTGGCTGCGAAGCGAAGGCGGTCTACACCGCGACGGAAGGGCTGGCGCAGCTGGCGGCCTTTGCGCCGCAAGTAGCGCTACTCGACATCGGCCTGCCAGACATGAACGGCTACGACCTGGCGCGCAGGGTGCGCGGCACGGCCGCCGGCGCCGCGGTCACCCTGATCGCCGCCACTGGCTGGGGCCAATCCACCGACAAACAGCGTGCGCTCGAAGCCGGCTTTGACCACCACCTGACCAAGCCGATCGACTTCGACCAGCTACAGTCGATTCTCTCCCTCGTAAAACATTCCTAAATCGGGGTCAGACCACGACGTTTCCGAAACATTTCCAAAACTGTGGTCTGACCCCGAATTTGGAAATGCTAAATCGGGGTCAGACCACGACGTTTCCGAAACATTTCCAAAACTGGGGTCTGACCCCGAATTTGGAAATGCTGAGGGGCGGCGAGCCGGATTTTTTGGGATTATTTCAGCCAGCCGCGGTGGCGGAAGTAGAGGAATGGGGCAATTGCCGAGGTCAGCATCAGGCCGAGCGCCCACGGGTAGCCCCAGGCCCAGTCGAGCTCGGGGAACCAACGCTTGAAGTTCATGCCGTAGATACTCGCGATCAGCGTCGGCGGCAGGAAGGCAACCGAGGCGACCGAGAAGATCTTGATGATCTTGTTCTGGTTAATGTTGATGAAGCCGACCGTGGCGTCCATCAGGAAGTTGATCTTGTCGAACAGGAATGAGGTGTGGCCGTCCAGCGATTCAATGTCGCGCAGGATCTGGCGCGCTTCTTCGAACTGGTCGGCGTTGAGCAGCCGCCCGCGCATCAGGAAGCTGACCGCGCGCCGCGTGTCCATCATGTTGCGGCGGATCCGGCCGTTCAAGTCTTCCTCGCGCGCGATCGCGTTCAGCGCGTCGGCCGCGTCCTGGTCGGTGAATTCCTTTTGCAGTACCCGGCGGCTGACTTCTTCGAGGTCCTGGTAGATGCCCTCGAGCGCGTCGGCCGAGTATTCGGCGTCGGTGGCGTACAGGTCGAGCAGGACGTCCATATAGTCGGCGATCGAGCCGGGACGCGAACGGGCGCGCATGCGCACCAGCCGGAATACCGGCAGGTCGTCGGTGTGCACCGAGAACAGCATCTTGCGCGCCAAAATGAACGCCACCGTGACCACGCGCGACGGGCCGTCGTCTTCTTCCAGCAAAAAGTCGGTGCGCAGGTGCAGGTCGCCGTTTTCCGCTTCGTAGTAGCGGGCCGACGCTTCGATGTCCTTGACCTCGTCCTCGCCCGGCAAAATCACGCCGTAGATGGCCTTGACCCAGGCCCGCTCGTCGTCGGTCGGGTCGGTCAGGTCGACCCACACGGGCGCGACGTTTTCGAGATCCTCGCGGGTCTCGATGGGTACCTGGTTGAGGCGGCCATTCTGTAGGACAAATACGTTGATCATGCGCTTTTCTCGGCCGCGTTTCGCAAACAGCGCAAGTGTACCCGTTAGCCCCTGCCCCTACCACCCCGAAACGAAAATTTTGACTCAAGGAAGCTGCTTTTTTACCAATAAATGCTCATGGCAGGTCCGCCGAGTTCATGCGGATCAAAATCGTGTTGGTGCGCCGCCCGAGATAGCGGGTGTCGCGGTGGCGGTCGTAGTAGCGCGGGTTGGGCAGCATGACCGCCAGTTTGGCTGCCTGCGCGGTGCCCAGGCCCGCTGCGCTGGTCTTGAAGTAGTAGCGCGCCGCCGCTTCGGCGCCGAACACCCCGCGTCCGAATTCCACCACATTCAGGTAGATTTCGAGGATGCGTTGCTTGCTCATCACCGTTTCGAGCATGAACGCGATCACCATCTCCTGCGCCTTGCGCACGTAGCTGCGCGACCCGGACAGGAACAGGTTCTTGGCCAGTTGCTGCGTGATGGTCGATCCGCCGCCCACCACCTTGTGGCGGCGCGTGTTCTTTTCGTAGGCCTTCTGCAGCGCAGCCCAGTCGACGCCGTCATGTTCGTTGAAGTTGGCGTCTTCCGAGGCGATCACCGCGCGTTTCAGGTTGTTCGAGATGCGCTCGTACGGCACCCACTGGTGCCGCAGCTTGGCTTTTGGATTGGTCTCTTGCAGCGCCGACATCTGGGTGCGCATCATGCTGGTCGACGATGGATTGAACATGGTCCACCAGCAGATCATCAGGAAGAAGTACAGCTGGATCAGCAGGACGATGATGAGCGGCCCGAAAATGAGCCATTTGATCCAGGGACGTCCCGCCTTGGCGCGCGCCTTGCCCCCTCTTGCTTTGGCCATACGTTGTTCTGGTTATAGGGATGTACGCAACTGCTCAAGGACTGCCGGCGTCTCGGGGCGCACCCCGCGCCACACCGTGAACGCTTCCGCAGCCTGCTCCACCAGCATGCCGAGGCCGTCGCGCACATGGGCGCCGTGGCTGCTGGCAAACTGCATGAATACGGTGGGCTGCTTTCCGTACATCATATCCAAAGCAAGTGTTTCTGGGCAAAAAGTTTCTGCCGGTATCGGTGGCAGGTCGCCTGCCAGGCTGGCCGAGGTGGCGTTGATGACGATATCGAAGGGCGCGGCGATGTCGCCGAAGCCGCAGGCGCGCAGCAGCGGCGAGCCGAATTGCGCCACCAGCGCATCGGCGGTGGCGCGGGTGCGGTTGGCGACCACCAGTTCGGCCGGGCCCTGCTCCAGCAATGGCAGGATGACGCCGCGCGCAGCGCCGCCCGCGCCCAGCAGCAGCACACGTTTGCCACCGATCGCCACGCGCGCATTGCGGGTGATGTCGTTGACCAGTCCCGCGCCGTCGGTGTTATCGCCGACGATCCCGCCATCCACGAAGCTGAGCGTGTTCACGGCGCCGGCGGCGCGCGCGCGTCCGGTCAGGCTGGTGGCGATGGCTGCGGCGTCGAGCTTGAACGGCACCGTGACGTTGGCGCCCTTGTAGCCCTGGGCGATCAATGCGCGGACCGTGTCGTTAAAGCCGTCCAGGGGCGCCAGGCAGCGCTCATAGGTCAGGCTCTGGCCCATCTGCGCAGCGAAAGCGGCGTGGATGTCGGGCGACTTGCTGTGCGCAATGGGGTTACCGATGACGCAGTAGCGGTCTGTCATTGCGCGGCTCCGCGCAGGTCGGCTTCCATCCGTTCTTCACGCGTGAACTTGAAGCGCGTGATGATCACCCACAGGTCGTCCTTGTCGGACGAAAGCATATTGGGCGGGAAGCGCCCAAAAGGCGCCGCGCGGCGCACGATGGCCAGCGCCGCCTTGTCGAGGTCCGCGTTGCCCGAGCTTTTCTCGATACGCGCGCCGCCGTCTTTCTGGTAGATGCTTCCGTCCTGGAAAATCGGGATATAGACCACCAGCTCGCCGTACAGCTTGCGCCCGTTCACCTGGGGGAAGTTCAGCGTGCCGATTTCCTCGACCCTGCGCTGCATGGTCTTGTAATACATCGCGTAGCCGACTTCACGCGTCGACGGCGTGATGAAGGTTTTGCGCGGGCGCTTGTTTTCGTCTTCGATGCGCTGGGTGATCTCGGCGGCCGCGCGGGCGATCGCCTTGCTGCTTTCGATCATGTCGGCGCCGGTGCGGTTCGGGTCTGGCTTGTCGCGCTCCGTCACCGGGGCGACGTTGAAGTTCGAATTGCGTGCGCGGGTCAGCAGGTTTTGCTGCGCCTGTTCGAGTTCGGCGATGCGGCGCTGGGTGGCCTTGACGCTTTCGCCGGTTTCCATGCGGCGCAGGTCGGGCAGCGGCGACTTGGCGCGGCCTTCCGAAGCATTGCCGCCGCCGTCGAGGTTAGCCTGCGCGAGCGCCTGCGCCTTGGTTGGCGCTTTATTGTGCTTGGCGTTGACGAGGATGACTTCGAGGCCGGGATCGGTGGGCTCCAGGCGGAACGCGTCCGGCGCAACGAAGCGTACTGCCAGCAGGGCTGCATGGACCGCGACCGACACCGCAAGCGCGATAGTCAGTGTTCTATGTTGTTGAAAATACTTCACCCGGTGCTTCGCTGTTGAAACTGAGAATGGGCAATTCTAACCCGTGTGCGGTGGCGGGGCGCAACTGATTTCCAGCATACGCCGCGGGCCACACAGGTTCACTGTGGGTTCCCGCTTGCGCGGGAACGACGACGGTTATTGGGCTTCGGGCTCCGGGTCCGTGGTAACGACGGCTACCACGCCTTCCGCCTCAACCACTTCCTCCACCGCGGCTTCGCCCGTATCCGGACCTTCATCCTCTTCAAAATCGAGGTCGACTTCCGCCGGCGCCACTGCCGCCACTTCGAGCAAGCGCGCCTCGATCGACAGGTCTACCTCGTCCCAGCGGATGATATCGAGCTTGACCTGCGCGCCGCGCGCCACCTGCGGCATGCCCGGCAAACGAATGATCAGCGGGATATCGACCAGGCGCAGCACTTCATCCTTCAGCACTACCGCATCGACCTGTTTTGCGGCCTCCTGCCCCAGCCAGCGCAGGCACCAGTAGCGTTCCATGTTCTGCTGGTGGTCGTTGTAGGCCGCATACGCCGCATCGAACGCCGACACGATCGCAAACAGGTTCGCATCGCGCGGCTTGAACGGCGCCACCAGCGGCGCGGTCACGCCATGCTCGGCGCAGGCCAGGATCTGCCACTGGTTGACCAGGTCGGTGTAGCGGCGCAGCGGCGAGGTGCTCCATGCATACTGGTCGACACCGAGGCCCTGGTGCGGGGCCGCGTGCGTCACCATCCGCACCTGCATCTTGGCCGCCCAGCCCGCGCCGGCGCCGCCGCCTTGCGAGCGGTAGATGCCCGGCACGCCGCTGTCGTGCAGCAGCTTGCCCCAGGTGCTGTTCGCGAAGATCATCAGCTCGGCCACAATCTTGTCGAGCGGCGCGCCGCGCTTGCGCCGCACTACCGACACCACGTCGTCCTCGACATAGAAGTTGAAGTCGACCCGGTTGTTCTGCTCCGGCTTCAGGCCAAAGCCTTCGCGCTTCTTCATGCGCCCTTCTTCAAGCTGCAGCGCCCATTTCCACAGCAGCGCCAGTTCGGCCTTGTGCGGATACTCGCCTTCGCCGCTGGCCAGCGTCTCCTCGTTGACCAGGTCATCGAGGTCGTTGTGGCGCAGGTTGCTCTTGATCGGCACCAGCTCTGCGCGCGTCACGGTCGACAGCACCGTCCAGTCGGCAGGGTTCAGCGTGGCGTACAACGACACCGCCGGGCAGTTCTTGCCCTCGGCGAGCGTGAAGGCGTTGACGATATCGTCGGGCAGCATGGTGATCTTATCGCCCGGCATATACACGGTCGACATGCGCGAACGCGCCATCTTGTCGATCGCGTCGTCCGGCTTGACGCCAAGGCCAGGCGCGGCGATGTGGATACCGACCACCACCGAGCCGTCGTCCAGCGTACGTACCGAGAAGGCGTCGTCGATTTCGGTCGTGGTGACGTCATCGATCGAGAACGCGGCCACGTCGGCCACCGGCAGGCTGGCCGGCGCGGACGGCACCGGCACGCTCGGGAAGCCGGCGCCGCGCGGGAAGTTCTCGAACAAAAAGCGCGCCATGTGCAGGTCTTTGGGCGACGCGATGCCGCCCACCTGCAGCATCAGGCGCTGCGCCGTCGTGTGCAGTTCATCGGCGGCCGCTTCCAGCGCCTTGTATTCGATGGTGTTCTTGTCCGGCTTGAACAACAGCTGGTTGACCATCGGGGCCATCGCCTGCGGCAGCTTGCCGGCCTTGAGTTCGTCGACATAGGCAGCCTGGATCACCAGTTGCTGCTTTTTCTTTTCAATGCCAGCCTGCGCGGCGCGCAGCGCTTGCTCCGGCGCGGCCTTGTAGCGCCCGCGGCCTTTTTTGTAGAAGTAGATCGGCGAACCGTGCAGCGCCAGGATCAGTCCCGCAGCTTCGACTGGCAGCGGCGCGTGGCCGAAGTATTCGGCGCCCAGCTCGGCGAAGCCGAATTCCTCCTGGCCGGCGACTTCCCACAAAAACTCGAGGTCGGCGTCCTGTGCCACCACCTTGGCCTGCTCCAGCAGCTCTGACGGGTCGGGCTTTTCGAACTGGAGCAGCACGTCCTTGGCCTTGACCTTGGTGCGCTTGCCGCTGGCCAGTTCAACCTGGTAGGCCTCGCCCGCATGGGACAGCACGGTGCCAGCCTTGAAATCGCCGGACTCTTCGAAGAATAAATTCATGATGCCTTTTATTTATAGTGTCTTGTTTGGCGCCAGCCGGGTTACCGGGGGAAGGAACACCTCGGTCACCAGCAGCGTTCCGTTGCGGCGGCGGTACAGGCAGCGGCGCGCATAGTAAACAGGGTCGTCCATCCCTTCGAGCACGGCGCGCGCGCGCTCAAGCAGGGGATGGCCGGCGCGTATCCGCGCAAATTCAAGTTCGCCGCGTGTTACCAGCGGGTCGTAAAACAGGGTGCTGCCAAGCGAGCGCTCGCCAAGGGCCGAAAACTGCGGCCAGTCGGCGGCCGTGCATGCGGCCGGAACCACCGTGTGGGCGAACACCACCGGCACGCCGTCGCAGCGCAGCAGCACTTCACGCTCCCACACCCGGCCCGGCTGCTTCATGCCAATCGCCTGCGCTTCGTCGGCCAGGCACAGGCCTGAGCTCTGGTGCAGGCGCTGCACGCGGAACGCTGCGCTGTGCGCGACCAGCCGCGCCGTCAGCGAGCCCTCGGTCAGCAGCCAGTCGCGCACGGCGCACGGCGCGGCCACGCCGTTGATGTGCCGGTGCCACGTGGCCCGGCGCAGCGAACCGCTCCTCACCGGGCGGCTTCCGCCAGGCAGAAATCGAGCACTTCGTCCACATACTGCGGGAACTCCGAAATCGCGTGGTCGCTGCCTTCAATGACATGCTGCTTCGCGCCGTCGTAGCGCGCCACCATGTCGCGGTAATCGAGCACCTCGTCGCCGGTGGCCGCAAGCAGGAAGTAGCGTTCCGGTTGGGTGATGCGTTCAACCTTCAGCGCGCGCAGTTCATCGATGTATTCGCGCTTGAACTCGAACGGCTTGTCCGAGTGGTATTCGGTGGTCACGCCGACATGCTTTTCCAGGTTCTTGAGCGGATCGACGGAAGGATTCAGCAGCGCGGCGCGGCAGCCAAGGCGTTCGGCCAGCCAGGTCGCATAGAAACCGCCCAGCGATGAGCCGATGACGGCCAGCTGCTCGGCCGGATAGCGTTCGACCAGGGTCAGCACCAGCGCCATCGCTTCTTTTGGCGAGGCCGGCAGCTGCGGGCAAATCAGTTCGTTGGCGCGGCCGAGGGCCTTCATCCGTTCGCCCACCACCCGCGCCTTGAAGGAGCGCGGCGACGAGCGGAAGCCATGCAAATACAAAACGTGCGCGTTGGCGATCATGCCAGCGCTTCCAGCAGTTTCTGGTGGATGCCGCCGAAGCCGCCGTTGCTCATCACGAGGATGTGGTCGCCCGGCTGGGCCGCGTCGACGATGGCCTTGAGCAGGAAGTCGAGCTGGTCGAAGCTGTGCGCGATGCCGCCGAGCGGTTTCAGCGCGTCGGCCAGGCTCCAGCCCAGCGCCTGCTGGCTGCCGAAGCCGAACACCAGGTCGGCGTCCTTCAGGCTGCCCGGCAGCGCATCCTTCATCGCGCCCAGCTTCATCGTGTTCGAGCGCGGCTCCAGCACCGCCAAAATGCGGCCGGTGGCGCCCAGTTTCTGGCGCAGGCCGCCGACGGTGGTCGCGATCGCGGTTGGGTGGTGCGCGAAGTCGTCGTACACCGTGATGTTGTTGACCACGCCGCGCACTTCCATGCGGCGCTTGACGCTTTCGAAGCGCGACAGCGATTCGGCTGCCTGCGCCGGCGGCACCCCGACATTGCGCGCAGCGGCAATCGCGGCCAGCGCGTTGGAGCGGTTGTGCTTACCAGTCAGGCCCCAGTGGACAGTGCCGACCACGTCGCCATTGAACAGTACATCGAAACCGTCCGACGGATGCTCGACCAGGGTCCAGTTGACGCCTTCGGACACGCCGAACGACTCCTTGTCGCTCCAGCAACCGCGCTTCATCACGCGTGCGATCGACGCTTCGTCGCCGTTGACGACCAGGCGGCCCACGCCGGGCACGGTGCGCACCAGGTGATGGAACTGGGTTTCGATGGCGCCAATGTCCGGGAAGATGTCGGCGTGATCGTATTCGAGGTTATTCAGTACCGCGGTTTTTGCGTGGTAGTGGACGAACTTGCTGCGCTTGTCGAAGAAGGCGGTGTCGTATTCGTCCGCCTCGATGACGAAGAAGTCCGACGGCGTGCTTCCCTGCAGGCGCGCCGAGATGCCGAAGTTCATCGGTACGCCGCCGATCAGGAAGCCCGGCGAGTAGCCCGCGTCTTCCAGGATCCAGGCCAGCATCGCCGAGGTGGTTGTCTTGCCATGCGTGCCAGCCACGGCCAATACCCATTTGTCGCGCAGGATATGTTCACCAATCCACTGCGGGCCAGATACATATGGCAGGCTTTTGTTCAAAATCTCTTCGATCAGCGGATTGCCGCGCGAGACCACATTGCCGATCACGTACAGGTCCGGGTTCAGCTCAGTCTGCTCGGGGCCGAAGCCGGTGATCAGTTCGATACCCTGGGCTTCGAGCTGGGTGCTCATCGGCGGATACACGTTGGCGTCGCAGCCGGTCACTTTGTGGCCCGCCTCTTTTGCCAAAACTGCAAGGCCGCCCATGAAGGTGCCGCAAATACCGAGGATGTGAATATGCATGGTTGTGTTGTGCTGGCAAAAGTCGGAATACGCGATTTTACCCGACAAGGTGGCATTTTCCGTTCAAGAGTATGATCTCGTCATGATGCCTAACCAGAACGACGATCTCCAGCAGTTGCGCTCGCAAATTGCTGCCGTCGCTGCGCGCATGATCGCGCAGGACGGCGCCGACTACGCCACGGCCAAGCGCAAGGCCGCCACCCAGGTGCTGGGCGACGAGCGGCCCGCGGCCAACCTGATGCCCGACAACCTCCAGGTCGAGGAGGAAGTACGCCAGTACATCGCCCTGTTCCAGTCCGCCACCCAGCCGGCCCGCCTGCTCGAGCTCCGCAAGGCGGCGCTGGGGGTCATGGAAGCGCTGTCCGAGTTTTCGCCCTACCTGACCGGCCCGGTGCTGAACGGCACTGCCGGGGAACACGACGATATTCATTTACAATTGTTTGTCGAGAGCCCCAAGGACGTCGAAATTTTTTTGCTGAACCGCGACGTCAATATAGATATCTCTGAAACCCCGCACTTCAAAGGCGCCCGCTACGATCCGGTCGAGACCATCAGTTTCATGTGGCGGCGTGAAGGCGTGCACGCAGAAGTGTATGACCTGAACGACCTGCGCGGTGCACTCAAGCCCCGCGCGGACGGCCGCCTGCAGCGCGCCGACATCGAGGCGGTGCGCGCGCTGATTGAAGCTTCACCCGATTTGAATGAACCATAAATGATCAATAAGAAGAACCTGCTCGTGTACGGCATCATCGCCGCCACCTTTGCCGCCATGGGCGCCTATGTCGGCGTTCAAAAAAAGCAACCCGACCCTGTTACCACCAAGATCGCGCCAACCGACGGCCGGCCGCACACCCCGGTCACCGCGCTGTTTGCCGAATCGATGGACGACGCCAAGGGACAGCGCCAGGAGCTGGCGCAATGGAAAGGCAAGGCGCTGGTGGTGAATTTCTGGGCGCCCTGGTGCGCGCCCTGCGTGGAAGAAATGCCCGAGCTGGACCAGCTGGCCAAGGACAGCGCCAAGAAGAACATCAACATCATCGGCATTGGCATCGATTCGGCCGCGAACGTGGCCCAATTTGCCGAGAAATTCAAAATTTCCTATCCGCTGTACGTGTCCGGCTTGCGCGGAACCGAACTCGCGCGTGAATTTGGCAACGCCAGCGGCGGCTTGCCGTACACTGTATTGATCGGGCCTGACGGACAGGTCCGCAAGACCTATCTCGGCCGCCTGAAATTCGACGAACTGAAGGCAGACCTCGCCGCGCTTGGCTCTTAAACGCACGACCGTACGATTTCGATCTGGCAATTTTTCCCCTTGCCAATGACCATCGTTGGCGGCAAAATGCCTGACTTTCGCGGAAAACGACCTTCAAAACATGGCAAAAAAGCTTCTTCTGCTCAATGGTCCCAACCTGAATTTGCTGGGAACCCGAGAGCCTGAGGTGTACGGCGCCGCCACCCTGGCCGACATCGAAAGCGCCGCGACAGCCCAGGCTGGCGCGGCGGGAGCGACGCTTTCTTGCTACCAAAGTAATCACGAAGGTGCGCTGATCGACCGTATTCACGCCGCAAAAACGGACGGCGTGGAGATGATCGTCATTAATCCGGGCGGTTTGACGCATACCAGCGTCGCCTTGCGCGACGCGTTGGCAGGCGTGGCGATTCCCTTTGTTGAGGTGCATATTTCCAATATTTACCAACGCGAAGAGTTTCGCCATCACTCTTTCTTGTCAGCAATAGCACAGGGAACAATCTGTGGGCTGGGCACGGATGGATATCGCCTTGCCATCGACTTCGCCCTTAAAAAGCGTTAATCTTCGTTATCTTCACGCATTTGCGCGGGCTGCCCGATCAGGCGGCACCGCATAACTCTTAATTACACAATAATTCCAAGGGGTTTCACATGGATTTACGAAAACTCAAGACATTGATCGACCTCGTAGCCGAGTCGGACATCGCCGAACTCGAAGTGACCGAGGGCGAGAGCAAGGTTCGCATCGTCAAGTCGTCCGCAAACCCACAGAACCAGATGGTCATGATGCAGCCGCAGCAGATGCATCAGCAATACTCGGCCCCGATGCCGTCCAGCGCGCCGGTGGAAGCCGCAGCAGCAGCGCCGGTCGCCGCCGTCGAAACCGGCCACGTCGTCAAGTCGCCAATGGTTGGCACCTTCTACCGTTCGTCCGCCCCAGGCGCGGCTGCGTTCGTCGAAGTCGGTTCGACCATCAAGGAAGGCGAAACCCTCTGCATCATCGAAGCGATGAAGCTCCTGAACGAAATCGATGCCGACGTTTCCGGCACCGTGACCAAGATCCTGGTCGAAAATGGCCAGCCAGTCGAATTCGGCCAGCCATTGTTTGTGATCGGCTAAGGAAAGCGCGCGCGGCACCCGCTGCCGCAGCCATCCTGGCGTTCCCATGTTGTTCCCGGCCTAGGCCGGCACTCACAGAAACACCGAACCTATGTTTGAAAAAATCCTTATCGCCAATCGTGGTGAAATCGCGCTACGCATCCAGCGCGCCTGCCGCGAGATGGGCATCAAGACGGTAGTCGTCCACTCCGAAGCTGACAAAGACGCAAAATACGTGAAGTTGGCCGATGAATCGGTTTGCATCGGCCCTGCCCAATCGACCTTGAGCTACCTGAACATGCCGGCGATTATCAGCGCGGCCGAAGTGACCGACGCGGAAGCGATCCATCCCGGTTACGGCTTCCTGTCCGAGAACGCCGACTTCGCCGAGCGCGTCGAGAAATCGGGCTTTGTCTTCATCGGCCCGCGTTCCGACTCGATCCGCATGATGGGCGACAAGGTATCGGCCAAGCAGGCCATGATCCGCGCCGGCGTGCCTTGCGTACCTGGTTCGGAAGGCGCCCTGTCGGATGATCCGAAGGAAATCATCCAGACCGCGCGCAAGGTCGGCTATCCGGTCATCATCAAGGCAGCCGGCGGCGGCGGCGGACGCGGCATGCGCGTCGTGCACACCGAAGCGGCCCTGCTGAACGCGGTAGCGATGACCAAGACCGAAGCGGGCACCGCCTTCGGCAATCCAGAAGTCTATATGGAGAAGTACTTGGAGAATCCTCGCCACATCGAGATCCAGATCCTCGCCGACGAACACAAACAGGCCGTCTGGCTGGGCGAACGCGACTGCTCGATGCAGCGCCGCCACCAGAAGGTGATTGAAGAAGCGCCAGCGCCGGGCATCCCGCGCAAGCTGATCGAAAAGATCGGCGACCGCTGCGCCGAAGCCTGCCGCAAGATCGGCTACCGCGGCGCCGGCACCTTCGAATTCCTGTACGAAAACGGCGAGTTCTACTTCATTGAAATGAACACCCGCGTCCAGGTTGAGCATCCGGTGACCGAAATGATCACCGGCATCGACATCGTCCAGGAACAGATCCGCATCGCCGCCGGCGAAAAGCTGCGCTTCAAGCAGCGCGACATCATGTTGTCGGGCCACGCGATCGAGTGCCGCATCAACGCGGAAGACCCGTTCAAGTTCACGCCGTCCCCTGGCCGCATCAACGCATGGCATCCGCCGGGCGGCCCTGGCATCCGTGTCGACTCGCACTCGTACGCCGGCTACTACGTGCCGCCGCACTACGACTCGATGATCGGCAAGGTCATCGCCTACGGCGCGACGCGCGACCAGGCGATCCGCCGCATGCAGATCGCGCTGTCGGAAATGGTGGTTGAGGGTATCCTCACGAATATCCCGCTGCACCGCGAACTGATGGTCGATGCCCGCTTTATTGAAGGCGGCACCAACATCCACTACCTGGAGCAGAAGCTGGCCAACAAGCCGGACCTGCCGAAGGCGGGCAGCATCGCCACCAAATCGGAAGTCAAGGCAGAAGCATGAGCTGGACTGAAGTCGTCATCGAGATCGCACGCGAACACGCCGAGGCGTTGTCCGACGCCCTGATGGAAGCGGGCGCGTTGTCGGTCTCGGTGGAAGACGCTGACGAAGGCACCGACCAGGAAAAGCCGATGTTCGGCGAACCGGGCATGGAGCCAACCGAAGCGGCTTGGGACCACAGCCGCGTGGTCGCGCTGACCGACGTCGACGCCGACCAGGCAGCGATCGTCGCGGAAGCCGCGGCTGCCATCAAACTCGCCAAGGTACCGGCGTTCACCACCCGTTCGGTGGCGGACGAGGACTGGGTGCGCCTGACGCAGTCGCAGTTCGCGCCTATCCATATCGGCAAGAACATCTGGGTTGTACCGAGCTGGCACGAAGCGCCGGACCCGGACGGCCTGATCCTCGAACTGGACCCGGGCCTCGCGTTCGGCACCGGCAGCCACCCGACCACCCGCCTGTGCATGGAATGGCTGGAAGCGCACCCTGCGCCCGGCAAGACCGTGCTCGATTACGGCTGCGGTTCGGGCATCCTGGCGATGGTCGCCAAAAAGATGGGCGCGGGCGATGTGGCCGGCGTCGACATCGATCCGCAGGCGATCGAGTCGGCCAAGGACAACGCAGAGCGTAACAACTGCGACATCGCCTACTACCTCCCGGACCAGCTGGCCACTGCCAGGCCTGAACATGCCACCGGCCGTTTCGACACCGTCGTGGCGAACATCCTGTCGAGCCCATTGAAACTGATGGCGCCGATGCTGGCCGGCCGCGTTGCGCCTGGCGGCGCCTTGATTTTGTCCGGCGTGCTCGCGCGCCAGGCTGAAGAAGTAGCCGAAGCCTACGCACCCTTCATCAAGCTGGGCGTCTGGGCCGAACAGGACGGCTGGGTCGCCCTGCACGGCCGGATGGGAAGCGACACCGTACCGCCGGCACGTTCAACTGGCGAGTAACGGCATGGCGCTCGCCACCCGCTGCCCCCACTGCCACACGACCTTCCGTGTCGCTGCGGACCAGCTCAAGCTGCGTGGGGGTATTGTTCGTTGCGGCTCCTGCAAAGAAGTATTCGACGGTAATGCCATGCTGGTCAACCTGGACGCACCTGCGCCAGAACCGGCGCCGGCTGCCGTCGAACCTGTAGCACCTCCCACACAAGAAGTAACTGCCGACGAGCAGGCTCCGGTCGAAGCCGCAGCGGCTCCAGAAGCCGAGCCGTCACCGGCCGAAAGCGTCGAGCAGTTCTACACCCTCGATTTCGATACCGCGATCGACCCGGCCTCCCTTGTGCCGCAACAAGCTGAAACCGAACCCGCACCACAGCAGGAACCTGAGCCAGAACCAGAACCTGAGCCAGAACCTGAGCCGGAACCAGAACCTGAGCCGGAGCCTGAGCCGGAACCAGAGCCTGAGCCAGAACCAGAACCTGAGCCGGCACCTGAGCCTGAGCCTGAGCCTGAGCCTGAGCCTGAGCCTGAGCCTGAGCCTGAACCTGAGCCAGAACCAGAACCAGAACCTGAGCCGGCGCCTGAGCCTGAGCCTGAGCCTGAGCCTGAGCCTGAACCTGAACCTGAACCTGAGCCGGAGCCGGAAGCGCTTCCTGAACCTCATCCTGAAGCTGAGATTCGTTTGCGCCCTGCCCACATGGTTGCGGAAGAGGAGCATGCTGAACTCGTGCCGGACGAAGAACTCGTCGCAACCGCTTTACCGGACGACGCCACAGGTCCTGACCCGGCCGTTCTGCTGATGCGCGAATCTTCGCCTGCAGCGCCGCACGATGCATTCGAAGCCGAAGCGCCTGCGCTTCCCCGCCCTGCCCCGCGCAAGACTGGCCGCAAACTGCGCCCGCCAGCGCCGCGCCCTGCGCCAGTCGCGGTTCCGGTCGAACCGGAACACGACGAGCCCGAATTTGTTCGCCGCGGCCGACTGCTGGAAAAAGCCAGCCGCACGCGACGCATCGTGATGGCCATCGGCTCGGCCATCCTGGTACTCGCGCTGCTGATCCAGGCGATGACGACCTTCCGCAATACGCTCGCGGCCCAGTTCCCGCCGCTGAAGCCAGTACTGACCGCCACCTGCGCGGTCTTCGGCTGCCGGGTCGAACTGCCAGCCCAGATCGACGCGCTGGCGATCGAAACGGGCGAGCTGGAGACCGTCTCCGGCGACACTTACCTGATGACGACTTCGCTGCACAACCAGGGCCGGCTGACGCAGGCCTGGCCAAGTATCGAGCTGGCCCTGACCGACGCCGACAACAAGACCGTGCTGCGCCGCGTGTTCGCGCCAGCCGAGTACCTGCCCAAGGATGTCGCGCCCGCCAAAGGCTTTGCCGCACGCAGCGAGCAGCCGGTGCGGCTCTATTTTGAACTCAGCCAGGTCAAAGCATCTGGCTATCGCATTGCCGTTTTCTACCCATAAGGCTTCATCCATGACCAAGACCTCGCTGATCTGCGGCTCGCTCGCGTTCGACAAAATCATGCAATACCACGGCCGTTTCGGCGAAACGCTGCTGGCCGACCAGCTCCACAAGGTCAATGTATCGTTCCTGGTCCCGACCCTGCGCACCGAATTCGGCGGCTGCTCGGCCAACGTCGCCTACAATCTTAAAATGCTGGGCGGCGACCCGCTGATCATGGCCACCATCGGCCAGGACGGCGGCGAATACCTCGACCGCCTCGGCAAGCTTGGCATCGAAACGCGCGCCATCCGCACCATCGGCCACGCCTACACGGCGCAGTGCTTCGTCACGGCGGACCTCGACAACAACCAGATCAACGCCTTCCATCCGGGCGCGATGCAGTTCTCGCATGAGAACAACGTGGCCGACGCCGGTGCGGTGCGCGTGGCGATCATTGCACCGGACGGCCGCGACGGCATGCTCAAACACGCGCATGACTGCGCGCGCCTGAACGTACCGTTCATGTTCGATCCGGGACAGCAGCTGCCGATGTTCAGCGGCGAAGAGCTGATCCAGTTCATCAACGAAGCGAGCTATGTCGCCGCCAACGACTACGAATTCGAGATGCTGATGGACCGCACCGGCCTGACCTTGCCGCAGATCGCGGAACGCCTCGACGCGCTGATCGTCACGCGCGGCGAAAAAGGGTCGGAAATTTATGCCAAGGGCGAGCGCTTCGAGATTCCGTGCGTGCCGGCTGCGGCGGTGGTCGATCCGACCGGCTGCGGCGACGCCTTCCGCGCCGGCCTGCTGCACGGCATCACCAACGGCTGGGACTGGCCGACCACTGGCCGCCTGGCCAGCCTGCTGGGCGCGATCAAGATCGCCCACCAGGGCGGGCAGAACCACTCGTTCACTGCGCAGGAAATCGCAGAGAAGTTCGAAGCGGCATTCGGATACAAGCACCCTTAATCGAGATCCGTAGGGCGGACAAGCGCGAAGCGCGCCTCCGCGTGCATGCGTCAACGCAACGCAAACAAGCGGAGGCCCGTTCCCTTGGGAACGTGCTTGTCCGCCCTACGCGTTTACCGGCTTTTAACAGCTTCCCCGATCAAATTCACCTATGGAAACGAACCGCTTGAGGGTCAACAAGCGAACCCATCATTAGCACGCATTCCCATCGATGAGCGGCCTAGACTGAAGTACAACTTGTTCAGGAGGCCGCCATGCATGCACCGCTCACCGCTCCCACCCTGTTTGCCCTCGGCCTCGCTGGCCTTCTCGCCGCATGCGGCGGTTCGGACAAGCCACATCCCCCTCCACACCCGCCCGGCCCACATGCGCTCACCTATGACGTCATCCCGCTGAACCCGCGCGGGGAGACCTATGGCGTGATCAATCCACATGGAATCAACGCCAACGGGCAGGTTACCGGCCACAACTTTTCCGACGAAGGTACCCGTGCCTTCCTTTACGATGGCACGCGGCTGTTTGAAATTGGAACATTCGGCGGCGCGAACTCGCAGGCCAACGGTATCAACCGATGTGGCCATGTCACCGGATGGGCCGAGCCTGCAGTGGGGCTGCCGCAGGCGTTCCTGTACGACGGGACCTTGCGCAACCTCGGCTCGCTGGGGGGAGAGTCGGTCGGCTATGCCGTCAACGATTGCGACGTGGTTGCCGGGTGGTCGGCCGCGCCGGGCGGCGTACACGCCTTCGTCCACGACGGCGCCATTCGGGATCTTGGCAGCTTCGGAGGCAACAGCTTTGCACTGTCGATCAATTCCCGCGGCCTCGTCGCCGGCTACTCTTTCTTCGCCAACAGCGAGGCGATGCGCCCTTTCATTTACGACAGCAAGGCCGCAACCGGCTTGCAGGACCTGGGCACGCTGGGCGGCCACCGCGCGCTCGCCAAAGTCATTAACGAGGCCGGGCAGGTTGCCGGCTGGTCGCTCAACGCGGACGGGGTGATGCGCGCATTCCGCTACTCCGACGGCGTGATGGCGGACCTGGGATCACTCGACGGGACGGGCGTATCCGAGGCGATGGACATGAACGAATCCGGGGTAGTGGTCGGCAATGCGACCAGCCAGAGTGGCGCACAGCATGGCTTCGTCCATGACGGGACGTCGATGCGCGACATCGGTACGCTCGGTGGACTGTTCTCGGAAGCGGTGGCAGTCAACGCCAGCGGGGTGGTGGTGGGCTCGTCCCAGACTGAAACCGATCCCTTGCAACGCGCGGTATCGTGGACGCCAGCAGAGGGCATGGTGGACCTGAACACCCAGCTGCACGCCCCGCCGCGCGGGATCCATGTGACGCGCGCGCTGGCTGTGTCGGATAACGGGTCGATTGCGGCGCTGGCCAATACCGGGCTGGTACTGCTGAAGGTGCGCCGCTGACAGTCAGGCGCCGGGTGGCAGCAGCAGGCTTGCCACCCGCTCCGCCGTCAGGGTCGCAGACTTCACCTCAACCAGCTTGCGCTTGCTGGTGTGGCCGTGCGTGATCGTGACTGCGCTGCGCGGCACGGAGAGCGTCTCGGCCAGATAGCGCACCAGCGCCTCGTTCGCCTTGCCCTCGATCGGCTGCGCCTGCAGCTTGAGCTTGAGGGCTTCGTCCAGCACCCCGATCACTTCAGTTTTCTTTGCGTTCGGGGTGATCTGCACCGCCAGCCGCACTCCGCCAGGAAGCGCGGAGCACCAGGTGCGACTCACCGGAAGCCGAATACCATGCCAAGTACGACCTGGGCGATCTGCAGCAGTATCAGGGCCACCAGCAGCGACAGGTCAAGCCCGCCCACCAGCGGCACCACGCGGCGCAGTGGACGCAGGAGCGGGTCGTTGAGCGCGCGCACGAACGGCGCCAGGGGCGCGTGCGGATTCACCCAGCTGAAGATCGCCTCGATGATCAGGAGGGCGATGAAGCCGTAGATGATCCAGGTGAGGAAGCGGTAGAGCGCGAGCAGGAACATCGCCTCGCCCGAAGCGCCGGTGAGCAGTACCACCGAGGTGGCCAGCAGCACGACCAGGAACGCGCCGATCAGGCTTGCCCAGTCATAGCCACCCACGCCCGGCACGATGCGGCGCAAAGGGCGCACCAGCCAGTCGGACAGCGTAAAGGTAAATTGCGCTACCGATGAAGGCGGGCGCACGCGGATCGCCTGCATCCAGAAACGCAGCAACAGGACACCGCCCAGGATGGTGGCGGCCGCATCGACGATCAACTTGAGAATGACGAGCACAAGGACTCCTTGATAATTTACCGGCCGCGCATGCGCGTGGCCACGTGAACCTTTGGCTGGCGCACAAAAAAAAACCGCTGTGTGAAACGTGTCACACAGCGGTATTTTGCCTTATCCAGGCACAGCTGGCTATTACGGACGGCTGCTGGTCGGGAAAGGCCATGCTGCTGCTGGAGCCAGGACAGTCTTGGCTGCTGGTGCCGGTGCTGCTGGCGCAGGTGCTGCTGCCTTTTCAGGAGCTGCTGCTGGCTTGGCCGCTGGCGCTGCTGCTGGCTTGGCCGCTGGAGCTGCTGGCTTTGCCGCTGGCTTAGCTGCTGCTTTCGGAGCTGCTTTCGCTGCTGGCTTGGCTGCTGGCTTAGCTGCTGGCTTAGCTGCTGGCTTCGCTGCTGCTTTCTTCGCTGCTGGCTTTGCTGCTGGCTTGGCTGCTGCTTTCGCTGCCGGCTTCGCTGCTGCTTTCTTCGCTGCTGGCTTAGCTGCTGGCTTGGCTGCTGCCTTCTTCGCTGCTGGCTTAGCTGCAGTCTTAGCTGCTGGCTTAGCTGCTGCTTTCTTGGCTGCTGGCTTAGCTGCTGCTTTTTTCGCTACTGGCTTAGCTGCTGCCTTCTTTGCTGCTGGCTTAGCTGCGGCTTTCTTTGCTGCTGGCTTGGCTGCTGCTTTCTTGGCTGCTGGCTTAGCTGCTGCTTTCTTGGCGACTGGCTTCGCTGCTGCTTTCGACGCAGTCTTCTTTGCTGCTGGCTTAGCTGCTGCTTTTTTGGCGACTGGCTTCGCTGCTGCTTTCGACGCGGTCTTCTTCGCTGCTGGCTTGGCCGCTGCTTTTTTCGCTACTGGCTTGGCTGCTGCTTTCGACGCGGTCTTCTTTGCTGCTGGCTTAGCTGCTGCCTTCTTCGCTACTGGCTTAGCTGCTGCTTTCTTTGCTGCTGGCTTAGCTGCTGGCTTAGCTGCTGCTTTCTTCGCTACTGGCTTGGCTGCTGCTTTCTTTGCTGCTGGCTTAGCTGCTGGCTTCGCTGCTGCCTTCTTCGCTGCTGGCTTAGCTGCTGCCTTCTTCGCTGCTGGCTTAGCTGCTGGCTTGGCTGCTGCCTTCTTCGCTGCTGGTTTTGCTGCAGCTTTCGCTGCTGGCTTGGCGGCTGCTTTCGCGGCCGGCTTCTTAGCTTCGGTTTTCTTTGCGGCTGTTGCCATTTGAGTTCTCCTTCATCTTCGATGGGATAGATTCAACTTACAAGATTTAAACCCGTCCGACCGATAGTCAGGCCAGGCGAATTATTCATCGGCACAAACTGGTTCTGTGTTTGCGCTAATGAATTCGGCACCAGCTGAACTGCTGCAACTCCTCACGATTGCAGCACTTCAGCCATAGTCGTTTTCCGTCCAATCTTGCCGGGGACGGTAAAAAAATCCAAACTTCAGATACGACAAATTCAGTGTTCCGGTGCGCTGCCTTCTTCACACACTTGCACATGCGCGAAACGAAAAAGCCGCCATGCCCGAAAAAATCGGGCAGTGCGGCTCAGTTTTCGCGGCGTGTTTTAAGTGCATATCCGTTGGATTCAGCGTCCCATTTTTATTCGTTTGTTTGCCATCGCGCGTGGTTCAAAAACACACATTCACGTTTTGACAAATTCAATCACGTAAAGTACACGAAAACCTTGTCAGTGCGCAACTGGCGCACCGAAGTTTCGTGCGGCTTTTAAGAATGCGATGCGATGCATCTGCGCGTGCGGTTTGAAGAATCGCTTTATACGCGCTTCAAAGTGGCGCCGCGTGCGCGCATCGCGATGACGACGCGCGCCTTTTTTTCGGCGCATCCCGCGCACGCCGCCGCCATCGTTTTCACGCACGCCAGGCGGCGCAGCGCATCGACTTTCGGCGCCGCGAATGGCGGCAAAACGGTAGCTCGCATGACCGCGCAACGCGACGTTTATGCCCGCTTCACTTCAGCACAAACCCGTGCCGATATGCGTGCGCCCGCGCTTGGTTCCCCACCGCGCGCCAAGCAATTTGCGTTGGCAAACCAGCGCCTGCGGATCCGTCGTTTGACGCACACGAATTCGCAATGCATTGATTAGTCACGAAAATTTTTTGCGCGCGTGTAGCGTGCGTCCATTCTGACGTCCGCCGCCGGCGAGAATACAGCGCCAATAAAATGTGTGTTTGCTGGCTCGGAAAAGTCCGGGAACGAGCCGGCGGCCGATGAGAATCGCACGCTATTTTTTGCGTCGGGGATGATTGCGCGATGCGCCGTTTGAAGAGCCGCCGGCGTCATCATTTCCGGTGCCGGCGACGTCATAACTTCCACGATCTTCGCGCGAAAATTTTGCGCTCGCGTGCTTGTGACACCAACGTTTTTGCGCCGCGTGCGAGCGCTGCCGTGCACGGCTCGCGCACCGCTCGCGCGCTCTCGCGCTTCACTGCTCAAACCGTTGGGATTTTTCCACAACTTGAACACGCGATGTGTGCGCGCGCATTTGTATGCGCGCACATCGGACATCACAGGTCTTAGCTTTTCAAGGTCTTGAGCTGCTCTTCCGAATCGGTCCGCATCGATTTCGCGAGCCCGGCTTTGAACGACAACGCTTTTTCAAAAGCTGCGGCCGCCTTCGCCTTGTCGCCAACTGCCTGAAGCGATTTGGCCATCCGGTAATAAACATGCGGCAGCGGAGTCTTGGTCACCACCTCGTCCAACACCGCCAGCGCTTCGCGATGCTTGCCCTGCTCCTGGTGCACGCGTGCGACCACGAATGCAATCACCGGGCTATCCGGATAGCGCTTCTGGGCTTCACCAAGTACACGCGCGGCGTCACTGTATTTCTTTTCACTTAAGTGGGTTGCGCCCACTGCCATCAGCTGCTCTTCGTGCCGCTGGCCGATCGCGTCGTCGGCGCCGGGTTTGATCGCAAGGACGCCTGCCTCGGCCTTGGCGAGGTTATCGCCCTTGAGGTCGAGGCTGACCGACATCAGCTTTCCCGCTTCGGCATTCAGGCTTGCCGTCTCGCGCGCAAGCGCCTGGGCTTTCGAATCGCCGCCGCCGACGATAAACGGCGCCATCATGTAATAGTCGAGCAGTGCGAAACGGGCTTCGTAATCGCGCGGATTGAGTTCGACCGCTTTTTTGAATGAATCGCGAATGGTGCCGGCATATCCGATAGCGGAGGTGATACCGCCCGCGACCGCCTTACTGCCGAGCGCTTTTCCCAGCGCGAGATGGCAACCGCCATTGGCTGGGTGCCTGGCGACGCACTTCTCCGCCTGCGCCGCAGCTTCGTCATAGCGGCCGTCGCGCACGCCGAGAATCGCCTTGGTGCGAGCGATCATCGCGCTCGCGTCGGCCGGGTCCCGGGCCAGCTTTGCAGTTGCGGCCTTTTCGACTTCCGCAAACTTCCGGTCCTTCAGCAATGCATGGTATTCATCCGCGGCCACAGCCTGGCCAGCCATCAGCATGCCGAGCGCAATCGCGCCAAGTCCCAGAGTCGATTTCTTTTTCATCTTTGTGAGATCCCGTAGTTGGTCGATGTCGTTGGCGCATATTCCAGCGTCGGATGAAGTGTCCAGCATCTTTGCAAAAGATGCAACATATGCACATGGCGCGAGATTTGTAAGGGTGTAAAAAAGCCCGCACTTGGCGGGCTTTCGAATCGACGGGCGCGAACACCCTCTATATATAGAGCAGGATTATTCCCAGTTCAGCGCGCCGCCGGTCTGGTACTCGGTGACGCGGGTCTCGAAGAAGTTACGCTCTTTCTTCAGGTCGATCATTTCGCTCATCCATGGGAATGGATTTTCTTCCTGGGCGAACAGCGCTTCGAGGCCGATCTGGGTCGCGCGGCGGTTGGCGATAAAGCGCAGGTAACCCTTGAACATCGTCGCGTTCAGGCCCAGCACGCCGCGTGGCATCGTGTCTTCGGCGTACGCGTACTCGAGGTCGACAGCTTTCAGGAACAGCTGCTTGATCTCTTCGCGGAACGCTGGCGTCCACAGCTGCGGATTTTCCATCTTGATCGTGTTGATCAGGTCAATGCCGAAGTTGCAATGCATCGACTCGTCGCGCAGGATGTACTGGTACTGCTCCGCCGCGCCCATCATCTTGTTCTGGCGGCCCAGCGCCAGGATCTGGGTAAAGCCGACGTAGAAGAACAGGCCTTCCATCAGGCAGGCGAACACGATCAGCGACTTCAGCAGCTTCTGGTCGTTTTCGATGGTGCCGGTGGTGAACGCAGGGTCGGTCAGCGTGTTGATGAAAGGAATCAGGAATTCATCCTTGTCGCGGATCGATTTGACTTCGTTGTAGGCGTTGAAGATTTCGGCTTCGTCCAGGCCCAGCGACTCCACGATGTACTGGTAGGCGTGGGTGTGGATCGCCTCTTCGAACGCCTGGCGCAGCAGGTACTGGCGGCACTCAGGGGCCGTGATGTGGCGGTAGGTGCCCAGCACGATGTTGTTGGCGGCAAGCGAGTCGGCGGTCACGAAGAAGCCGAGGTTGCGCTTTACCAGGCGGCGCTCGTCTTCGGTCAGGCCGTTCGGGTTCTTCCACAGCTCGATGTCGCGCTGCATGTTAACTTCCTGCGGCATCCAGTGGTTCGCGCAGCCGGCCAGGTATTTGTCCCAAGCCCACTTGTACTTGAACGGCACCAGCTGGTTGACGTCGGTTTTGCCGTTGATGATGCGCTTGTCGTCCGCGTGGACGCGCTTGGCTACCAGGGCAGCATCTGCTTCCGGCTCGGCGGCGCCCATCGGCACTGGACGGGCTGCTGGCGTTGTTTCTTCATCCCATGACAACATAGTCGTATTCCTTCTTAGATCGTTGGTCCCGGTCCCGTGTCCGCGGATGCACTTCGTTTATCCGCCCTACGGCACCGTCCCCGATATTCGTATTCCGAAATTCGTAGGGCGGGTAAGCGCAAAGCGCGCACCCGCCGATTACGGTCAATATTTTACTGGCAGGCTTCGCATTCCTCGAAACCGTCGTCACCCGGACGCAGGTAGCAGGCCGCGCCGTCTTCGACTGCCGCCGCTGGCGCTGCCGCCACAGATGGTGCTGCCGCCGCCATCGCGCTGGCCGACATGCCGCCGTCCACCGCAACCGCGTTCAGCGCGCCGGTGCGGGAAGTCGACTTCTCCATGTGCGTCGCCGCGATGGTGCGCAGGTAGTAAGTGGTCTTCAGGCCGCGCAGCCATGCCAGCTTGTAGGTCTCGTCCAGCTTCTTGCCCGATGCGCCAGCCATGTAGATGTTCAGCGACTGGGCCTGGTCGATCCACTTCTGGCGGCGCGATGCCGCTTCCACCAGCCAGCTTGGCGATACTTCGAACGCGGTGGCGTAGATGTCGCGCAGGTCTTGAGGAATGCGGTCGATCTTGGCCAGCGAGCCGTCGAAGTACTTCAGGTCCGAAATCATCACTTCGTCCCACAGGTCGCGCGCCTTCAGGTCGCGCACCAGGTACGAATTGATCTCGGTGAATTCGCCCGACAGGTTCGACTTCACGTACAGGTTCTGGAAGGTCGGCTCGATACATGCCGACACGCCGATGATGTTGGAAATCGTCGCGGTCGGAGCGATCGCCACGCAGTTCGAGTTACGCATGCCGAACTGCTTGATACGCTCTCGCACCACGGTCCAGTCCATCGATTCGGACGAATCGACTTCCAGGTAGCCGCCGCGCTGTTCCGCCAGCAGCTTGACCGAGTCCTGCGGCAGGATGCCGCGGTCCCACAACGAACCTTCGTACGACTCGTAGCGGCCGCGTTCTTCGGCCAGCTCGGTCGACGCCAGGTAGGCGTAGTAGCAGACAGCTTCCATCGACTTGTCGGCGAATTCCACCGCGGCCATCGACGAATACGGTACGCGCATCATGTGCAGGCAGTCCTGGAAGCCCATGATGCCCATGCCGACCGGACGGTGGCGCATGTTGGCGTTACGCGCTTTTTCGACGGCGTAGTAGTTAATATCGATGACGTTGTCGAGCATGCGCATCGCGGTGCGAACCGTCTTTTGCAGCTTGATGGTGTCGAGCTTACCGTCCTTCATGTGGGCCGGCAGGTTGACCGAACCGAGGTTGCAGACAGCGATTTCGTCCGGGCCGGTGTTCAGGGTGATCTCGGTGCACAGGTTCGAGCTGTGGACCACGCCAACGTGCTGCTGCGGCGAACGGATGTTGCATGGGTCCTTGAACGTGATCCATGGGTGGCCGGTTTCGAACAGCATCGACAGCATCTTGCGCCACAGGTCGAGCGCTTCGATCTTCTTAAAGACGCGCATTTCGCCGGCGGCTGCCTTGGCTTCGTAGCCGACGTAGGCTTCTTCGAAGGCCTTGCCGACCTTGTCGTGCAGGTCAGGCGTCTCCGATGGCGAGAACAGGGTCCAGGTGCCTTTTTCCATCACGCGCTTCATGAACAGGTCGGGAATCCAGTTCGCGGTGTTCATGTCGTGGGTGCGGCGGCGGTCGTCGCCGGTGTTCTTGCGCAGGTCGAGGAATTCCTCGATGTCCATGTGCCAGGTTTCCAGGTAGGCGCAGACCGCGCCCTTGCGCTTGCCGCCCTGGTTGACCGCGACGGCGGTGTCGTTGACCACTTTCAGGAACGGCACGACGCCCTGCGATTTGCCGTTGGTGCCCTTGATGTGGGCGCCCAGCGCGCGCACCGGGGTCCAGTCGTTACCCAGGCCGCCGGCAAACTTGGCCAGCAGTGCGTTTTCCTTGATGGCGTCGTAGATGCCTTCGAGGTCGTCCGACACGGTGGTCAGGTAGCACGACGACAGCTGCGAACGCAGGGTGCCGGAGTTGAACAGGGTCGGGGTCGAGCTCATGAAGTCGAACGACGACAGCAGGTTGTAGAACTCGATGGCGCGCGCTTCGCGGTTTTCTTCGCGCAGGGTCAGGCCCATGGCGACGCGCATGTAGAACGCCTGTGGCATCTCGATGCGGACATCGCGCACGTGCAGGAAGTAGCGGTCGTACAGGGTCTGCAGGCCGATGTAGCCGAACTGGAGGTCGCGGTCGGCGACCAGCGCCTTGGCCAGCTTGGCCAGGTCGTACTTGGCCAGTTCAGGGTCGAGCAGTTCGTTTTCGATGCCCTTGGCGATGTACTGCGGGAAGTAGTCGACATAAGCGGCGGCGGCTGCGGCCTGCGCGACTTCCTTGCCGAAGACTTCCTTGCGGATCGTGTGCAGCAGGATGCGTGCGGTCACCTGCGAGTACGCAGGATCTTTTTCCATCAGCGCGCGCGCTGCCAGGATGGCCGACTTGTGCAGTTCTTCGACTGGCACGCCGTCGTACAGGTTCTTGACCGTCTCGGCCAAAATAGCGTCGGCGTCGACGTGCTTTTCCAGGCCGATGCAGGCGGCGTTAATCAGGCCGGTGACCTGGTTCATGTCCAGCAGGCGGCGTTCGCCGTTTTCGGTCACGTGGATTTGCGGCGCCGCCACTTCAGCCGAACCGCCCTGCGCCTGCTTG
This sequence comes from Massilia agrisoli, assembly GCF_020831365.1. Classification (GTDB taxonomy): domain Bacteria; phylum Pseudomonadota; class Gammaproteobacteria; order Burkholderiales; family Burkholderiaceae_D; genus Telluria_A; species Telluria_A agrisoli. The sequence continues at coordinate 355,194 of NZ_JAJHPV010000021.1, read as the reverse complement.
AGCGCCTTGCGCTCTTCCATCTGCTTTGCGCGATACAGCACGTAGGCGCGCGCGACATCGTGCTCGCCCGAGCGCATCAGCGACAGTTCCACCTGGTCTTGCACGTCTTCGATATGGAAGGTGCCGCCGGAAGGCTGGCGGCGCACCAGTGCCGAGACGACGTTGTCGGTCAGCTGCTCGACCAGCTCGCGGATACGCGCGGAAGCGGCGCCCTGCCCGCCGTTCACGGCGAGGAAGGCTTTGGTCATGGCGACGGCGATTTTCGACGGCTCGAACGCGACCACTGCGCCGTTACGGCGGATGATGCGGTAGTCGCCGTTGGCAACGATGGCGGCGCCCGAATGCGCTGCCGTGCCCGTCCCTGGTGTGACGTGGTTGGTGGTGGAAATGTCTTGGGAAGTTTGCATAGTCTCTCCAGGAACGACGTACAGTTTTGCTGCCGCCGATTGTTATGAGTAAAACCGGGGATGCCGGTTCGCGAACAAATCAAAAAAGCAAAAAAATACCCCTTCCGAGCGGTGCTGCCTGGTAGGGGAAACACTATCAAAAAAGGTTTTTATAACGCAAGATCAAGGCCTTATGAGCGCTTTGGAACAATCGGGTTGAGGATCTCGGGTACCACTACATCTAGTGCATTGCTATCGAATGACACTAATTGTAGTGCCGCACCCATCCCGTTGCAATAGCTTTCAGACCATGAAAGTCTAATTTATTTGGCATTTTTTTCGGTCCGCGCGCTTGACATTTCACAGGTCCCGTCCGCGCTGACCTACCGCGTGAGTAAGCACTAACATCAAGCCCGTCAAGACGAAAGTTTTGGTGATTTTATGGTGGGTCTGTCGAGGCTTTACAGCCCTTGCGAAGCCCTGGTTTTTGCTGGAAAAACCGGCCCGGCGCACCGCTTTGGTAGGGCGGACAAGCACACCGGGCGCATCCGCCGAATTATGCGCCGACCCGACGCCAACCCGGCGGATGCGCCCTGCGGGCTTATCCGCCCTACGGATTTCGTTTGATCAGTCCTCAGGCGCGTGGATGTCGAGCTTCTGCATCTGGTAACGCAGCTGGCGGAAGCTAATGCCCAGCAGCTGGGCAGCCTGCGTGCGATTGAACTGGGTCTGCGCCAGTGCGCGCAGGATGATATCGCGTTCAACCTGCTCAAGGTACTCTGGCAGGTTGCTCGGGAGCGTATCGGGACCCGCGGGCGCCGCGGCCGACATGGGGCTGGCCACTGGCGCGGCCGGCGCGGGCACATCGATCACCGGCGCCTGCGCAGGCATTGAAGCCGCGGAAGGCTCGGCCAGGCGCGCGCTCTTGAGCGACAAGTCCCCCACTTCGATCACGCCGTCATTGGCAAATGCGAGCGCGCGTTCCAGCACATTTTCAAGTTCGCGCACGTTGCCAGGGAAGGAATAGGCGGCCAGCGTCTCCAGCACCTGCGGCCCCAGCTTCGCCTGGCCGGGGCCTGCAAGCCGGTCCAGCACCGCGCCGGCGAGGATGCCCAGGTCGTCGAGCCGTTCGCGCAAGGGCGGCAGCGACAGCTCGATCACATTCAGTCGATAGAACAGATCCTGCCTGAACTTGCCAGTCTCGACGCACTTGGCCAGGTCCTGGTGGGTGGCGCTGATCAGGCGCACGTCCACCGGCTCCTCCGCAGTCGCGCCGATCTTGCGCACGCGCCGCTCCTGGATGGCGCGCAGCAGCTTGACCTGCATTGCCAGCGGCAGGTCCGCCACTTCATCGAGCATCAGGGTGCCGCCGTTGGCCGCCTGGAAGAAGCCATCGCGGTCCTCGGCTGCGCCGGTAAACGCGCCCTTGCGGTAGCCGAAGAACTCCGCTTCCATCAGCGCTTCGGGGATCGCGCCGCAGTTCACAGCAATGAAAGGCTTGGAAGCACGCGAGCTTTGCGCGTGGATTTCGCGCGCGGCCAGCTCTTTGCCGCTGCCCGATTCGCCGGTGATGGAAATGGGCGCCATCGAACGCGCCAGCCGTCCGATCTGGGCGCGCAAGGACTGCATCGCTGGCGAATTGCCGATCAGGCGCGATGGCGTGCCGGCTTCGGGCTCCGCCTGGCCGCCCTGCGCCGTCGACAGGCGCAGGGCCGACTGCACCATGATGCGCAGCTGGTCGAGCGCCACCGGCTTGGTCACGTAATCGAAGGCGCCCGCCTTCAACGCGACCACCGCGTTCTCGGCGCTGCCGTAAGCGGTGATCACCGCGATCGGCGTGCCTTTATATAGTGCCGTCACTTCGCGCACCAGTTCGATGCCGAGGCCGTCGGGCAGGCGCATGTCGGTCAGCACCAGCGCGTATTCAGCCTTGGCGAGGAAGGCGCGCGCCTCGCCCAGCGTTTCGGCGCTGTCCACGTCCAGGCCCATTTTCAGGAGCGTTATCTCGAGCAGCTCGCGCAGGTCGGCCTCATCGTCGACAACCAGGATACGTGGAGAACTCATTGCGCTGCCTTTCTGGTACTGGACCGCATCACGCGCGCGGCGCAAATGTAATAACAAACCTGCCGCTGGCCTTCTGCTGGCCTGATGCATTGGCGTCGAAGCGATACTCGTAATCGAGCTTCGCTTCATTATTCAGGCACAGCTCGCGCGCGAGGTACAAGCCAAGCCCGGTTCCCTTGCTCGACGTTGTGTAGAACGGCTCAAACAGGTGCGAGCGGACTTCGGGCGTGATGGCCGGGCCATCATCCTGCACGTGCAGCTCCATCTGGCCGCCCGTCTCCACCACCCAAAGGCGCATGCTGGCCGGCAGGCGGCTGGCGTAGCGGATCGCGTTGGTGAGCAGGTTGATGACAACTTCGCGCAGGTGCAGCGCATCGAAGCGCACCGGTGCGCTGCCGCTGTTGCCGACCCAGACTATATCATCGGCCAGGCCGTAGGTTTCCTGGAATTCCGCCTTCAGCTCGGACAGGAAAGCGTCGAGGTACAGGGGTTCGCCGTTGGGTTGCACCTTGCGCGACAGCTTCAGGATATCTTCGACCATGCGGTCCACGCGGGCCACGTTGTCGCCGACGATCTTCAGCAGGCGCGCGTGGACGGGCGTTTGCAGGTCTTCGGCCAGCAGCGCGGTGGCGTGGCCGATGGCCGACAGCGGGTTGCGCACTTCGTGCGCGATGCTGGCAGTCAGGCGCCCCATCGACGCCAGCTTGAGCTCCTGGGCCTGGTTCTCGATCGCTGTCACGTCGTGCAGGAAGATCACGCAGCGCTCGGCCGCGCCAGCGGGCGTATCGACGCGCGCGAAGCGCAGCTTGAGGTGGGCCGACAGCTCGCGCCGGCCGGACAGGGTCAATGTGGTGCCGGGCGCGGGCGCCTCGTGATATGGCTTGATCGTGACGAAGGCGGCGTGCGGCTCGCTGCGTTCGGCGTCCTCCGCCAGCTCCTGCCAGCCGACGAAGGCAAAGGCCACAGGCGCCAGCGCCGGAATGTCGCCCAGTGCGAAATCGACCTCACCATCGGCAAGGCCAAGCATATTGCGCGCCGCCGGATTGCTGGCCAGGACACGGCCATCGCGCCCCACCACCAGTACGCCGTCGGCTACATCGGCGATCACGATCTGGTTGATGGCCTGCTGGGTGGTCAGGTCGATGCCGCGTTCGGCCGCCAGTTCCTCTTGCCGGATCAGCTTTGCAGCGAGGCTGTTCACAGCCAGGACAATCGCGAAGAACGCCGCGCCGTACAGGCCGGCCTGCATCACGCTGCCGGTGCTTTGCTGGACCAGTACCTGCCATGTCGTCTCGGCCAGCAGGAACAGGGTCACCAGCGCGGCGGAAAACAGCGCCAGCACCAGCGGCGCGAGGATCGCAGCGCCGGCCAGCGGGAACAGGTAAAGGATCACCAGGCCGCTGCGCACGCCGCCGCCGGCCAGGTACAGTAACGAGATCACGACGATGTCGACCGCGACCTGGCTGGACAGCTGCAGCAGGAAGCGGTGGCGCCAGTACTGGGTCAGCACGGCGAAGCCAATCGCCAGCATCAGGTAGGCGGCGCAGGTTTCGGCGTACAGGAACTGGCCGCTGTCGCTGACGCCGCGGCCGTTGAAAGTCAAGTAAACCAGCAGGACCAGCGCGATGACGACGCGCGAAATGTTCAGCGTCTGGAGCGAGCGCCAGAAGGTCGAGCGCGACTCGGCCGACAGCGCATGCCAGCGTCCCATCGGCGGCTACTGCGCGGGAAGGCGGACGTGGGCGGGGCTGCAATAATCCAGCCCGTCCGCACGCACCGCTTCCGAAGCCGGGAAATACACGCCGCAATGGGCGCATTTGGCCATCGACTCAACCTGCTCCGGCTCGCGCGGCGTGCGTTCGGCGCCAGGCTGCTTGGGCGTCATTGCGCGCAGCTTGGCGCGGACAGCCATCACCACCAGGATAATTAAGGCGATCCAAAACAAAATACGGGTCATGCGATCCCTCGGTGCAAAACAACTTCAAGAACAAACCGGCTGCCGACATAAGCCAACACCAGGGTCGCGAAGCCGGCCAGCGTAAAGCGCAGGGCCGTCTTGCCGCGCCAGCCGCGCCAGCGGCGGCCCGCCAGCAGCGACGCAAACAGCACCCATGACAACATCGCGAACACGCTCTTGTGATCCCATTTCAGCGCGATGCCGAACAACTGCTCGGAGAACAGGATGCCCGACAAGACGGTCAGTGTCAGCAGCACGAAGCCGACGCCGATCAACCGGAACAGCAGCTTTTCCATCGTCAGCAGCGCGGGCAGCTGGTCGAGCGCACTGGCGAACCACCCACTGCCTGCGGGGCGCGCGTGCAAGCGCGACTCCTGCAGCGCCATCAGCACGGCATGGAAGGCGGCGATGGTCAGGGTGCTATACGCGAGGATGGCCACGGCGATATGCCAGCCGAAGGCAGGCGCGGCATGATCGAGCTGGAACACGCTGCCGGGAAACACGGCCGGCAAGATAGCGGCCAGGGCGGCGGACGGCATGACAAGCCGGCGCAGGCCATCGAGCGCGAAGTTGCGGTTCTCGAGCCAATACACCATTACCGAGATCCACATGGCGGCGGAAATCATCGACGCGAAACCGACGCGCAAGCTTCCGGGCCCCATCATTCCCTGCCACAACGCCGCGCCATGCAACAGCCATGCGCCTGCGGTGACACTGGAAATGAGCGTGCCCAGCCGGGTAGGAAGCGCCGCACACACGGCATACAGCAGCGCGGCAGCGAAAAGGAGGTAGGTCTGCATACGGCCAAGTTTACACCATCGCGGCCCGCCCAGCCGACCGCCGGCCCGCATTACTCAGCAATATTTTTATATGTACATCTTTCCCAAATCGGGGTCAGACCACCGCCATTTGGGAATATTTCAAAAACCCTGTGGTCTGACCCCGATTTGGGAAATGTTTCAAAAAACCTGTGGTCTGACCCCGAATTTGGGAAGGGCAGTCCTAGCCGGCGGCACGGGTTAACTGAACGGTATAAGGGCCTGACCCCGGTTTTGGAGAGTTTCGACCGATTAGCATAAGGGGAGGCATTAAGTGTCAAACTACAACAAGCCGAAGTTTGCGATTGCTTAAGATGGACGGCTTTGCGTATGCGGCGCGGGTAGGCTGGAGATGGCTGCCACATAGGGTAAAATGTCGGCGCAACCGGCTACGTGCCGGCATTTTTCGCTGTATGCCTCTTATTAGCCAGGTCTCCCATGCTAGATAACTTAACCCAACGCCTTGCCAAGGTCGTCAAGACCATGCGCGGTGAGGCGCGTCTGACCGAATCGAACACCGCCGACATGCTGCGCGAAGTGCGCCTCGCGCTGCTCGAAGCCGACGTGGCGCTGCCCGCGGTGCGCGAATTTATCGCCCGCGTCAAGGAAAAGGCGCTGGGCGAAGAAGTGATCGCTTCGCTGTCGCCAGGCCAGGCCCTGGTCGGCGTAGTCCAGCGCGAGCTGGCCGCCCTGATGGGCGCCGACCTCGGCCCCGAAGCGTCGCAACTGAGTTTTGCGCAGCAGCCGCCGGCGATTATCCTGATGGCCGGTTTGCAGGGTGTGGGTAAAACCACCACCGTCGGTAAACTCGCCAAATACCTGCGCGAGCAGAAGAAGAAAAAAGTGCTGACCGTGTCGGCCGACGTCTACCGTCCCGCCGCGATCGCCCAGCTCGAAACCATCACCAAGCAGGTTGGCGCCGACTTCTTCCCGTCGACCAGCGCCGACAAGCCGGTCGACATCGCGCTGGCCGCGGTGGACTGGGCGCGCAAGCACTACCACGACGTGGTCATCATCGACACTGCCGGCCGTCTCGGTATCGACGAAGCGATGATGCAGGAGATTAGCGCGGTCCACAAAGCGGTCAAGCCGATCGAGACCCTGTTCGTCGTCGACGCGATGCTCGGCCAGGACGCGATCAACACGGCCAAGGCCTTTAACGACGCGCTGCCGCTGACCGGTATCGTGCTGACCAAGCTTGACGGCGATTCGCGCGGCGGTGCTGCGCTGTCGGTCCGCCACATCACGGGCAAGCCGATCAAGTTCGCCGGCGTCTCCGAAAAACTGGACGGCCTTGAAGCGTTCGACGCGCAGCGCATGGCCAACCGCGTGCTTGGCATGGGCGACATCCTGGCGCTGGTGGAAGAAGCGCGCAAAGGCGTCGATTCAAAGGCAGCTGCGGACCTGGCCAACAAGATCAAGGTTGGCGGCCGCTTCGACATGAACGACTTCAAGTCGCAGCTCGGACAGATGAAGAAGATGGGCGGCATGGCCTCGCTGGTCGACAAGCTGCCGGCCCAGTTCCAGCAAGCCGCGGGCGGCGCCAACATGGACCAGGCCGACCGCCAGGTGCGCCGCATGGTCGGCATCATCGACTCGATGACGCCGCAGGAGCGCGCCAAGCCGGAGCTGATCAAGGCCACGCGCAAGCGCCGCATCGCGGCCGGCGCCGGGGTCCAGGTGCAGGAGGTGAACCGCATGCTGGCCCAGTACGAGCAGATGCAGACCATGATGAAGAAGCTCAAGGGCGGCGGCATGATGAAGATGATGCGCTCGATGAAGGGCATGATGCCGGGCGGGATGCGCTAAGCAAAAGGGGGGCAAGTCCCCCCTTTGACTGTCTGCAAGGGGCGAAAAATGGCGTTCTCCCTATGAAAACGGCCAAAATTTTCGAAAAACACTTGCAACAACAGTAAAACCCCACCAATATAGGCCGGTGCGTTCAATTGCGCAATTTCCCCATGTGTTCGTTTAGGAGGCTCGAAGATGGCAACAGCCAAAAAATCCCCAGCAGCGCCAGCAAAAAAAGCAGCGGCAAAGCCAGCTGCCAAGAAGGCCGCTCCAGCAAAAGCTGCAGCAGAGAAGAAACCAGCAGCTCCACGCAAGCCTAACGCAGCCTTCATGAAGGCGATGACGCCGTCGGATGTACTGGCACAAGTTGTTGGTTCGACCCCACTGCCGCGCACTGAAGTGACCAAGAAGGTCTGGGACTACATCAAGAAGCAAGACCTGCAAGACGCAGCGAACCGCCGCATGATCAACGCAGACGACAAGCTGAAAGCTGTCTTCGGCGGCAAAGCCCAGGTTTCGATGTTCGAAATGACCAAGCTCATTTCCGACCACCTGAAATAATAAGAATTAGCTGTCCAAGCAAATTAAAAAAAGCCCCGGTTGAAGAACCGGGGCTTTTTGTTTTAGCCGTGGCGTGAACAGGGGTTCGTAGGGCGGATAAGCGAAGCGCATCCGCCGGGTTGGCGTCTCGTCGACGCAGATCGGCGGATGCGCGCTTCGCGCTTATCCGCCCTACGGACGTTTGATTAAAGCGCGCATCCGCCGCGTGTGCGGTCGTCAATCCGTACGCAGCAGTGATGAAGTGAAATAGCTTCGTCACCGCGCAAAGCCTATATAGAGGTGAGTAATTAATGCAGAGCCTGCCAAGCACCAGCCTAAACGTGGCGCCGCCCAGTTGAAGGCCCTATAGTAGGTCTCGTTATCTCGCCTGTCGTAATGATCGATGATTGCCACGAGCAGCACGAGCGCCGCGACCAGAAATGCACTGGCCATTAGCCATGCTGATCCGCCCTCCAACACGCCCCATCGTAGCCGCCTTCCTGACAAATCGAGGCGGCCGGTAAAAAATGCGATTGCGGCAACCACGAGCAGGACCAACGCCAGCAGGATGTTGGTAACCCGCTCGGCCTTTGGCACCACGTTAGGTTCGTACCGCTTCGATTTCGCGCTTGGTTTCATGTGGCTCACGGCTTTCGATTTGCACGTCGGGTGACCTGCTCGTACGTGTAGTGCGTCATCCGTAGGTTGGTTCAACACGGCGCATGGCGGATGCGCGCTTCGCGCTTATCCGCCCTACCGTTCGCGGTGCCTTACGCTTAAAATCCGAACGCCGCCTTCATGAGGTGGAACACCCTGGTGTTCTCCATCGTCCCCTTGAACGCTGCTGATCCCGCGCCCGTAGCGAAGAGCTTGACGTCGCCGCCACCGTGACTTTCCGTGGTCGTTCGCACACCGGTCTCCTGGTGATAATCATCCGCCAGCGCCTGTTCACTGGTCACATCGACCCGCTCGCCCTTGCGGTTCGGGCCGTTGCCGAACACCAGCGTCGTGTAGGTCTTGCCGTCGGCATCGCGCGCCGGCTGGCCGTCGTGGTAGCTGCGCACGATGTCGAGGATCGGGTTGCCGCGCTTTGCATACCCGTTGAACGTCAGCGTATGGTCATGGTCAGCGGTGACCACGATCAGTGTGTTCTTGAGCCCCGGATCGGTCGCGCGCATCTTGTCGACCGCCGCCTGCACCGCATCGTCCATCGCCACCGCATCGATCAGCGCATTCCTGGCGTTCGATCCATGCAGCGCATGATCGATCTTGCCACCTTCGACCATCAGGAAGAAGCCATCCGGGTCATGCGCCAGCAGGTCGATCGCCTTGCGCGTCATCTCCGACAGGCTTGGCTGTTCCGGGCGGCGCGCAGATTCGAAGTCCAGGTGGGTATCGGCACTGTAGATGCCGACGAACTTGCGCGCCAGGGGCGCCGCCTGCATGCCATTGCGGTCCAGCGCCACCGTATAGCCGCGCGCGGCAAACTCCGCCATCATGTCGCGGCCGTCCGCGCGGCCTTTCGGATTACGCTCCTTGTCGTATGGCGTGAAGTGGTTCCGCCCTCCTCCCATCAGCACGTCGACGCCGTCCTTCAGCGCGGTGTTGTACCCTGCGCCGCCCGGCACCACCTGCGCCGCAATCAAATACGCCGCGTCGCGGTCGCACACGTGCGAGAACGTGGAGGCTGGCGTGGCGTGCGTCAGTTCGGTGGTCGTGATCGATCCCACGGCCTTGCCACTGGCCTTGGCCAGTTCAAGGATCGTCGGCGCCGCGCGGCCGTTGCCTTCGCCGCAGCGGTCGATGGTGGCGTTGCCGTTGGCGTCCTTCACCGGCGATACCGGTTTCGCGTCCGCCATCGAGATAACGTCGTTGTTGATCTTAATGCCGGTCATGTACGAACCCATCGACGGTGCGCTGTCGGTAGTCTGGGCGTCGTTCGAATAGGTTTTGATGCGGGCGGTGCGTTCGAACTTTTCGAAGTTGAGCAGGCCCTCTTCCTTGTACTTGAAGATGCGCGCGGCGGTGATGGTGGTCGGGCCCATGCCGTCGCCGAGGAAGAAGATGATGTTCTTTGCAGGGCCGGCGGCCAACGCCGGTGCGGCTGCTGCGATGGACGCAGCCAGCAGCAGCGCGAGGATTCGGTTTGGTTTCATCGTTGGTTCCTGTTCGTGTGCGCCGCGGCTTACCAGCCGGCTGCCGCCTTGATGACGTTGAAGACGTGCGTGTTGTCGATGGTGCCGTGGAAGCCTTCCGCTCCCGCACCGATCGCGCCCAGGTAAACGTCTGTGCCGCCGTGCGTCTCGTTGCCGGGCTCCATGCGTACCACCGCTTCCTGGTGGTAGTCGTCGGCGCTGACAATCTCGTCGGTCAGCCCGGCCTGCGATGCGCGGCTGCCCTTCACGCGGTTCTCGCCGGTCCCGAACCCGATGATCGTCATCGGCGCGCCATCGAGGTCGCGGCGCGGCTTGCCGTCCGAAACCTGCTTGAGCAGGCCAAGCACGCCAGGCTGCGTTGCCGTTGTCGGGCCGGTGCGTTTTGCGTAGCCGTTCAACAGCAAGGTGTGGTCATGGTCGGCGGTCGCCACGATCAAGGTGTTTTTCAGGCCCGGGTCGATTGCCTCCATCTGCGTAATCGCTGCCTTGAGCGCCTGGTCGAAGGCCACCGTCTCCTGCAGCGCGCGCTTGGCGTTGGTCGAATGCAGGGCCAGGTCGATCAGGCCACCTTCCACCATCAGGAAGAAGCCGTTCGGGTTCTTCGACAGCACGCCGATGGCTTTCGACGTCATCTCGGTGAGGCTCGGCTCCTTTGCCGCGTCGCGCATGGCGTTGAAGTTCATGTCCGAGGGTGCGAACAGGCCGATCACCGGCTGGCCGGCACGTTCGTCGAGCGCCTTGAGTTCGGCGGTGTTCGCCGGCATTCGGTAGCCTTTCGCGCGCAGTTCGGCCAGCAGGTTGCGGCCGTCGCTGCGCTTGGCGAAAGCGTCGACGCCGCCGCCCAGCACGACATCGAGCCCGGCCGGGCCAAGGGCTGCGTTGTAGCCGGCGCCGCCTGGCACCAGCGATGCGGCAATCTCGCCCTCAAGCTCGCGCTTCGGAACGTGCGCATAGGTCGCCGCAGGCGTTGCGTCAGTGACGCGGGTGGTGGTCACCACACCGGCCGACATGCCGCGCCGCTTGGCCATTTCGGCCAGCGTGACAGCACCCATCGAAATGACGCCATTGTTCGCCTTCACCCCTGTCATGTAGGCCGTCATCGAGGCCGCGCTGTCGGTCACCTGCGCGTCGTTCGAGAAGGTCTTCACGAACGCGGATTCAGGCAGCGTGTCGAGCGTCAGCTGGCCTTCTTCGCCCACAGCGTAGATGCGCGCCGCGGTCAGCGTGTTGATACCCATGCCGTCGCCGAGGAAGAAGATGATGTTCTTCGGCTTGGCGCCTGCCGTTTGCTGTGGCGGCGCCGTGGCGCATCCGGCCAGGGTCGCCACCAATGCGGCGGCCGCAACGAGGTGAAGTCGCATGTTGTGCCTTATGTTTGTTGAGTTATTCGTGGAATTCCCACTTCTTCCATGCGCCGAGCACCGCGTTCGGGTACTTCGGCTTCCCGCGGCTGCCGTTGTAGCGGCCCAGCGCCAGGTACAGGTTGCCCTTCTCCATATCGATGTACATCCGCAGGATCGAGCAGCCGTAGCGCAGGTTGGTCTGCATGTGGAAAAGTTTGCTGCGGTCGTTGTCGCCGATGACCTTCGCCCAGAACGGCATCACCTGCATGTAGCCGCGCGCGCCGACCATCGATACCGCGTACTTGCGGTAGGCCGATTCAACCTGGATCAGCCCGAGCACAAGGCCAGGGTCGAGCCCTGCCCTGCTCGATTCGTACCAGGCCGCTTCGAGGAACTCGGTGCGCGACTGCTCATCGGGGATCTTGCGCTTGAGGCGCTCGGACATCGTTGCCAGCCAGCGCTGGTAGCGCTGGCGCGACGCTTCGTCGCGGAACACGGGCTTGGGCGGCCGCGCGTCCTTGATGGCGTTGGCAAGCGCAAGGCGAACCGAGTCCGCCATCGCTTCTTCTTTCTGGTTGCCCGCCTGAGCCACGCTGGCGCAGGCGAGCAGCACCACCAGCGCGGTGCCGGCGATGCGCCTTGCGCTTGCCCTGCTTTTCACTGGGCGAGTTTGCCCTTGATGAAGTCCACCATGCCGGAGGCCGGCACTGCGGTCGCTTCGGTATCGCGGCGGCCCTGGTATTCCAGGTTGCCTTCCTTCAGGCCACGCTCGCCGATCACAACGCGGTGCGGCACGCCGATCAGCTCCCAGTCGGCGAACATGGCGCCGGGACGCAGGCCGCGGTCGTCGATGATGACGTCGACTCCGGCTTCCTGCAGCGACGCATACAGCTTGTCGGTTTCTTCCTTGACCATCTCGCTGCGGTCGTAGCCCATCGGGCACAGGACCAGTTCGAACGGCGCGATCGAGGTCGGCCAGATGATGCCCTTGTCGTCGAAGTTCTGCTCGATCGCCGCGCCCAGGATGCGGGTTACGCCGATGCCGTAGCAGCCCATCTGCAGCGGTGCAGGCTTGCCGTTTTCGTCGAGGAAGGTGGCCTTCATCGCTTCCGAGTAGGCGGTACCGAGCTGGAACACGTGGCCCACTTCGATGCCGCGTTCGATCGCCAGCACGCCTTTGCCGTCCGGCGAAGCGTCGCCTTCGACCACGTTGCGCAGGTCGGCCACTTCTGGTTCGAGCGCGTCGCGGCCCCAGTTGGCGCCGGTCAGGTGGTAACCCTCTTCGTTGGCGCCGCAGACGAAGTCCGTCATGTTGGCGACCGTGCGGTCGGCCACCACGCGGACCGGCTGCTGGGTGCCGACCGGGCCGAGGTAGCCAGGGACGGTGCCGTAGGCTTCGCGGATTTCGTCTTCGGTGGCGAAGCGGTGGTTCGACAGGCCCGGTACTTTGCCGACCTTGATTTCGTTGAGCTCATGGTCGCCGCGCAGCAGCAGGAGCCAGTTCTCTTTGGTGACCTTGCCTTCGAGCTCGCGTTCGACGGTCAGCGCGATCGACTTGACGGTCTGCTTCAGGTCGATCTTGAGCAGTTCGGCCACGGTTTCGCACTTGGTGGTGTTCGGGGTCGCCACCTTGGCCATGTCCTGCTTAGGCGCTGCGCGCTCGGCAGCCAGCGGCAGCGCTTCTGCCGCTTCCATGTTGGCCGCGTAGTCGGAGGTCGGGCAGTAGACGATGGCATCTTCGCCGGTGCTGGCGATGACGTGGAATTCATGCGAGCCGGTGCCGCCGATGGCGCCGTTGTCGGCAGCGACTGCGCGGAACTTCAGGCCGAAGCGGGTGAAAATGGCGGTGTACGCGTCGTACATGATCTTGTACGACGCCTGCATGCCGGCCAGGTCGCGGTCGAACGAGTAGGCGTCCTTCATGGTGAATTCGCGGCCGCGCATCAGGCCGAAGCGCGGACGGCGCTCGTCGCGGAACTTGGTCTGGATATGGTAGAAGTTCAGCGGCAGCTGGCGGTACGACTTGATCTCGCCGCGCACGACGTCGGTGATCACTTCTTCCGAGGTCGGCTGGATGGCGAATTCGCGGCCGTGGCGGTCTTTCACGCGCATCAGCTCAGGGCCCATTTTTTCCCAGCGGCCAGTTTCCTGCCACAGTTCGGCTGGCTGGACGAGCGGCATCAGCAGTTCGATGGCGCCAGCCTTGTTCATTTCTTCCCGGATAATCGCTTCGACCTTGCGGATCACGCGCAGACCGGTCGGCATGTAAGTATAGATGCCGGAACCGAGTCGTTTGATCATCCCGGCGCGCATCATCAGCTGGTGGCTGACGATTTCGGCGTCGGAAGGCGCATCTTTAAGAGTTGAAATAAAAAAACGGGAGGCACGCATATGGATGAATTCTTTTTAAAAAGAGAGAGTTATAATCAACCTAATTTTAAAGGATTAGCTGGCCGATGCGACCATTCTTTATACAAACAGGCCCGTTTGATGTGGGATCCGCCGTTTTCGCGCTGCGAAAACCGGGTGGATGCCCGGATATGTGGGTAAAAATGTAAGAAGGCGCCCGGCCGCAGAAAGTTTCGAGGTGCACTATGCTCGATCGTGAAGGGTTCCGCCCCAACGTCGGCATCATCCTGCTCAACGCCCAGAACGAGGTGTGGTGGGGCAAGCGGGTGCGCGAGCACTCGTGGCAATTCCCGCAAGGGGGCATTAAATACGGCGAAACGCCGGAACAGGCGATGTACCGCGAGCTGGAGGAAGAAATCGGTTTGCGCCAGGAGCATGTCAAAATCGTGGGGCGCACCCGCGATTGGCTGCGCTATGAAGTTCCGGACCATTTCATCAAGCGCGAGATTCGCGGGCATTACCGTGGGCAGAAACAGATCTGGTTCCTGCTCCGCATGGTCGCGCGCGACAATGAAGTGAACCTGCGCCTGACCGACCACCCGGAGTTCGACGCCTGGCGCTGGCATGATTACTGGGTGCCGCTCGATGTCGTGATTGAGTTCAAGCGCGACGTCTACCAGCGGGCATTGCAGGAACTATCACGCTTCCTGTCCTGGCCGGCGCATGCCGGGCAGGAACGCCGGCATACGCCCCGCTATTTGCGCCAGCCGCATCCGCAACGCAGCCAGCAGGCTGCGGCGCCGTCCGTGGCGGCCGAGCCACAGCGGGTTGCTGAGCAGCAGCTGGTGTTGGTGCCAGGAAAGAGCTAGGGCACGCTCATTCCCGCGAATGCGGGAATCCATGGCGCCCGCGCACATCGGTTATGGATTCCCGCCTCCGCGGGAATGATGTTTTGCGGCGTGGACACGCGGTACAATACGCGCATGTTCACCCCGTCCTCCCATGATGTGCGGCGCTTCTTTTGCGAAGCGTTCCGCAAGCAGCGCGCTGGCGAAGTCCTGACCCCGATGGATGCCATCGCGGCCGACTGGATTGCCATGCATCCCGAATACGCCGACGTCCTGGCTGACGCCGACAGCGCGATCGCGCGCGACTATTCCGTGGAAGGCGGCCAGCCGAACCCGTTTTTGCACCTGTCGATGCACCTGTCGATTGCCGAACAGGTGTCGATCGACCAGCCTCCCGGCATCCGCGCCGCCCACAACGCGCTGGTACAGCGGCTGGGCGAGCATGATGCGCACCACCAGATCATGGAATGCCTGGGCGAGATGATCTGGACCTCGCAGCGCAACGGCACCCCGCCGGATACCGCCGCCTACATCGACTGCCTGCGCAAGCGCGCGGGCTAGCCTAGTTGCCGGCCGCAAGGCTGGCGCGCTCGACTTCCTTACCGCCAATCCACACAGTCACGATGTTGTCGTAGGCCGCCAGGTCCTGCAGCGGCGACATTTTCATCAGCAGCAGGTTGGCCTTCTTACCCTTTTCGATCGTGCCTACCTCTGCGTCAAGCCGGAAGGTGCGGGCGTTATTGATGGTCGCCGCGCGGAACACCTGCTCCAGCGACAGTCCCGCTTGGTGCAGGCGGCGCATCTCCAGATAGCCGTTGAGCCCCGGCAGGTTGCCGTAGGTCGGCGACGACGGCGTATCGCTCCCGAACGTAAAGTTGGCATCCTTGCTGGCCAGGTAGGCGAGCACCATTTTCTGGCGCCGCAACGGCGCCTCGAATCCCAGTAATGCGTCGGCGTCGGATTCCCCCTCAGCGACCTCTTCCTTGAACCACTTGCCTTCGGGAGTTGCAAACCAGTCGGCAAGTGCGGCGGGCACTACTTTCCGCACAGCGGGATCGTTCAGGTAAGCAGGGTTGAGATAGGCCAACATTCCGTACAGCACCTGCATGGTCGGCTGATAGCCGATGCGCCTTGCGACGATCTGGTCGAGCAGCGCCCGGATCTCGGCGGGCAGCTCCTTGCTCGCATTGTGAGGTCCCCAATGCCACATGCCATGCGCCAGCACATCGGCATTGCCCCGGACCGCGAACGATTGGGCCTCAAACGAGTTGCCGTGGGTGACCAGGACCAGTCCATTCTTCACGGCAGCCGATTTAACGTCGGCAAAAACGCGGTCACTCATCACCGGAAGCTTGCGATTTGCGCCGAAACCGCGCTCATAATGCGTCTTCACACATTTACCGCCGCCTTTGGCGACGCGCGCAACGCCAGCTTCGGGCGTGTGATCCGCAGGCGTGAAGCGCTTCGGTATCGCCGCCGCCTGCGCCGGGTCGTAGATGAAGTTGCCGAACATCTCAAACCGCTCGACCGGCGCGATCCATGACATCGGGTAGCCGTTGGCGTACACCAGCGGCTCACCGCAATGGACGACGTCCGGGTGCAGCGGCGCACGGTTGAAGTTATCGATCACGGCCCGGTCCGAGACAGCCAGGTCGATCACCGTCGTATAGCCATAATAGAGGTAGGATCGCGGCATTTGCCGGTAGTAGGCTTCAACAATGCCTTTGTGGCGCTTTACATGGTCGAAGCTCATGCCTGGCACGCCGAACAGGTGGACGTGAGAGTCGATCAGGCCGGGCGTCAGGTAGTAGCCTTTGCCGTCGACCTTGCGGACGCCTGGCGGAACTGCCCTGGCCGGGCCGCGCTCGACAGCGGCGATGATCCCGTCCCTGACCAGCACGCTGCCTGGACCAACCCGGCCGGGTTGTTCAGGCGAGACGAGGTTGACGTTGGTAATCCACAGCGTCTCGGCAGCGGCAGCGGTAGACAGGAGCAGGGCGCCTGCGGCGATCAATAGTCGGGTTTTCATCAGGGTTCCAATCAGCGTGAAGTGGGCTAGAAGTAGACCCAGTGTCAGCTTTCAGCCCCCGGATTGCGTCGCAAATGATGATTCGGCACGCCGGAACTCGCTGGGCGTCATGCCCGTATGCTTCTTGAACGCCCGGTTGAGGGCGCTTTTGCTAGCGAACCCTGCGGCCATCGCCAGGTCGAGGATCGTCGCGTCCGCATTCGCGGGCGACAGCAAGGAAAGCTTTAGCGCCTCGACCCGGTAGCGGTTCAGGTAGTCCTGGAAGTTGACGCCGCATGCCTCGTTGATCAGCTGGGACAGTTCGTGGCCAGTCATCGCGAGCTCGGCCGCGAGTTCGTCCAGCTTCAGCTCGCCATTCCGGTACAACTCGCGCTGCTCCATGCTGTGCGTTAATTTCGCCAGGAACCCTGAACGCGCCTCCTCCGGCATCAGACTGTTGGCATAACGGGGCTTGGGCATCGGCTCCGGCTGCGGACGGTACCCGAGCGGCAGGCGGATGGCCAGGAAAGCGGTCGCGTAAACAAAGCACAGCAGCGCCAGCGCGCCAACCGCATCGGCCGAGATGGCCATCGGCACATCGGCAAATTCCATTGCAAGAGCTGCAACACTGAGAACGCCCCCGACCAGCCATACAATCAGCAGGCGCCGCAGTCCATGGACGAGCGGCCCGGCGTCGATCTTTTTTACCAGCAGGTGACTTGCGCGGATATAGCCCAGGAAAAAGGCCAACTTGGCGACCGCGGCCACGGCGAGATACCACGGCGGACCTGTACGCCCCAGCATCCACGCCAGCTTGGCTTCGGCGGGCTGCAGGTAGAAAGGCAGCAGGGCCAGCGTCGCGATGGCAAACGGGGCAATATGGACCAGCTGGCGGCGGCCCAGCGGACGGTCGAACAGCATGCTGCCAAGATAAAGGTAAAGCAGCGGACCTGCCAGCAGGCCGAGCGTCGCCACCGCCAGCGCGCTATGCGGATACGCAAGGTACAGGCCATTGGCGCCCAGCCAGGCATGGCCGATGATCGCGGCGCATACCAGCAGCAAGGCCGCCAGCAAGCGGTTGGCGCCGCGCACGGCCGGCTGGCCCGACAGCAGCAGCGCCGCGGCCAGGAACAGGCCCTGGCCGATAGCCATCAGGAATAACAGGGACAGGATCGAGTTTGGCACGCCGGTTGCATGAATCACAAGTAAGGCGTGCAGTGTGCCTCAGTCAGCCAAGCTTGTCATCGGCAATGTGGTAGCGCGGGTCTTCCAGCACGTTGACTTCGATCATGCCTTTTGCGTTCCCCAGCACCTCGCGGCAGTCCGGGCTCAGGTGGCGCAGGTGCAGCCGCTTGCCGGCCTGGCGATAGCGTTCGGCCAGGGCATCGATGGCCTGGATGGCCGAATGGTCGACTACCCTCGCCTTGCGGAACTCGATCACCACATCCTGCGGATCTTCCTTCGGCGAGAACAGTTGCCCGAAACCGGCCACCGACGCGAAGAACAGCGAGCCTTCCAGCTCGTACACCTTCCAGCCATTCGCGTCAGTTGATACGGTGGCGCGCACCTGTTTTGCATGCTCCCATGCAAACACCAAAGCCGACACGATGACGCCCGTAATGACCGCGATGGCGAGATCGAACACAAGCGTCACCACCGCCACCAGCAGCCCGACGAAGATGTCGGCCCTCGGCACCTTGCCGAACAGGCGGAAGCTGCCCCACTCAAAGGTCTTCTGGCACACCACGAACATCACGCCGATCAGCGCCGCCAGCGGAATGCGCTCGATCCAGGCCGAGCCGAACAGGATGAAGGCCATCAGGAACACCGCGGTGGCGATGCCGGACAGGCGCCCGGTCGCGCCGCTGTTCACGTTGATCATGCTCTGGCCGATCATCGCGCAGCCGCCCATGCCGCCGAACAGGCCGGTGACGACGTTGGCGGCGCCCTGCGCCATGCTCTCGCGGTTCGGCTGGCCGCGGGTGTCGGTGATCTCATCGATCAGCGTCAGGGTCAGCAGCGATTCGATCAGGCCGACCGCCGCCAGCACCAGCGCATAGGGGAAGATGATCGCCACGGTCTCCCAGGTGAGCGGAACCTGCGGCAGGTGGAATGACGGGAAGCCCCCCTTGATCGAGCCGAGGTCGCCCACCGTCTTGGTATCGATGCCGGCAAACGCCACCAGCGCCGACACGGCCAGGATGCCCACCAGCGTCGACGGCACCGCCCTGGTCAGGCGCGGGAACAGGTAGATGATCGCCATCGTCAGGGCCGCGAGGCCGAGCATGGTGTACAGCGGCGCGCCCGTCATCCACTGCTGCACGCCGTCGGCGCCGGCGACCTTGAAGTGCCCGAACTGCGCGATAAAGATCACCATTGCCAGGCCGTTGACGAAGCCGAGCATCACCGGGTACGGCACCATGCGGATGAATTTACCCAGGCGCGCCGCGGCAAACAGCAGCTGCAGGATGCCCATCAGGACGACGGTGGCGAACAGGTACTCGACCCCGTGCGCTACCACCAGCGCCACCATGACAACGGCCAGCGCGCCGGTCGCGCCCGAGATCATGCCGGGACGGCCGCCAAACGCGGAAGTGATGAAGGCCACCAGGACCGCGGCGTACAGGCCGGTCAGCGGGGACACGTGGGCGACCAGCGCGAAGGCAATCGCTTCGGGCACCATCGCCAGGGCGACGGTCAGGCCGCTGAGCAGGTTGGTTTTGGTGTCGCGGAGATCAAAGGCAGGCAAGGCATGCTCCAGTGCGGGCGTAAAGACGCCGCAGGAATAAAAAAATCCTTTCGAACCGGCCCGTGGCGCCGGCTGAAAGGATTTTTCAGGTCATCCGAAGATGACGGGGAATTAACGCTTGAGGACGAGGCCCGATGGCAGGCTGTGCAGGTAAGCTGCGATGTCGGCCATGTCGGCGTTCGACAGTGGCTGGACCTGGCCGGTCATGATTGGGTTGTTGCGGCCGTGAGGACCCGCGCCGCGCTTGTAAGCAACCAATGCCTGCTTCAGGTAGTCGGCGTGCTGGCCGGCCAGCTTTGGATAGCTAGGATCGATTGGCTTGTTGTAGTCCGCGCCGTGGCAGGCTGCGCAGTTGTATTTCTTGGCCAGGGCTTCACCGTTGGCGACGTTGCCAGCGGCGACAGCGCTCATGGACATCGCGCCGAAGAACAGGGCTGCAATCATTTTTTTCATGGTTCTGTCCTTATTTCTTCGCGGTTTGTGCGGTCTGCTGCGAGTAGTACGCGGCCACGTCAGCAATTTCCTGGTCGCTCATCGACGCTGCGATACCGCGCATCGACGGGTGCTTGCGCTCGCCCTTTTTGTAAGCATTCAGCGCGTTTTCGATGTACTTGGCCGACTGGCCGCCAATCATCGGAACGGAATAAACTTCAGGGAAAGTCGCTTTGTAGCCAGGAATGCCGTGGCAGCCGATGCACATGTCGACCTTGGCGGCCTTGGCGTTGGCGACGACGTCAGCCGCTGCAGCAACATTGGCGATGCTGGCGAACATGAGCAGTGCGAAGAATTTTTTCATGGTGGCGATGGTAAGTGGTAATCGGGTACCGCACGTGCAAAAACAACATCTTTCGCACTATCAACCTGCGATTCTAACCCAAACACTGGACGATCGTCCACATTCGCGGAGCGAGGGGCTGCGGTCTGGACAACACCGCCAACGTCGTTCCCACGCAGGTGGGAACCTGTTCGCCGCACCTTCGGACACGCAGGACGGGTTCCCGCTTTCGCGGGAACGGCGGCCAGGGGAGCAGGCGTCCATTCTGGAATATACTTGAATTAATCAAACCTACCGCTCCAATCCCATGCACGCACCGCATCAGCAAAACCGTTTCGAAGGCACCGAGAGCTATGTCGCCACCGACGACCTGAAACTGGCAGTGAACGCCTCCCTCACCCTGCAGCGCCCCCTGTTGATCAAGGGTGAGCCTGGCACCGGCAAGACCATGCTGGCCGAAGAAGTGGCGCAGGCGCTGAACATGCCGCTGATGCAGTGGCACATCAAGTCCACCACCAAGGCCCAGCAAGGCCTGTACGAGTACGACGCCGTGTCGCGCCTGCGCGACTCGCAGCTGGGCGACGAGCGCGTGCGCGACATCCACAACTACATCGTCAAGGGCGTGCTGTGGCAGGCGTTCACCTCGCCCGAACCCGTGGTGCTCTTGATCGACGAAATCGACAAGGCGGACATCGAGTTCCCCAACGACCTGCTGCGCGAGCTGGACCGGATGGAGTTCTACGTCTACGAGACGCGCGAAATGGTCGTCGCCAGGCACCGTCCGCTGGTGATCATCACCTCCAACAACGAGAAGGAGCTGCCGGACGCCTTCCTGCGCCGCTGCTTCTTCCATTACATTAAATTCCCGGACAAGGACACGATGGAGCAGATCGTCCAGGTCCACTACCCGAGCCTGAAGCAGGACCTGCTGGCCGCCGCGCTGCAGACCTTCTACCAGCTGCGCGACGTGCCTGGCCTGAAGAAGAAGCCGTCGACCTCCGAGTTCCTCGACTGGCTCAAGCTGCTGCTGGCCGAAGACATCCCTCCCGAAGCGCTGCGCAACCCGGATGCGAAAGCCGCGGTGCCGCCGCTGCATGGCGCGCTGCTCAAGAACGAGCAGGACGTGCACCTGTTCGAACGCCTTGTGTATATGTCGAGGACCAACCGCTGATGATCCAGGTCGACGCGATCGCGCTTGAATTCAACGGCATCCGCCTTGAGCCTCTGATGCTCGGCCACGCCGACGGGCTGCGCGCTGCCGCCAGCGACGGCGAGCTGTGGAACATACGCGTCACCTCGGTGCCGGAGCCGCACAACGTCGAACCCTACATCCTGAAGGCGCTGGAAATGCCGGACCGGATTGCGTTTGCGGTGATCGATATCGCCAGCGGCGCGGTCATCGGCACCACCAGCTACCACGACATCGTACCGGCGATTGGGCGCGTCGAAATCGGCTGGACCTGGTACGCAAAGAGCCGCCAGCGCAGCCACGTCAACACCAGCTGCAAGCTGCTGCTGTTGTCGCACGCTTTCGACACGCTTGGCTGCGCCGTGGTGGGCCTGCGCACCGATAACTTCAACCATGCGTCGCAGGCCGCGATCGAACGGCTCGGCGCCAAGATGGACGGCGTCATACGCCACCACCACCCGCGCCGCGACGGCACCGTACGCGACACCGTCATGTACAGCATTGTGCGCGGCGAGTGGCCCGAGGTGAAATCGCACCTGCATGACAAGCTGCAGCAGCACCCTTCCCCATGCTGATCGACTTCTTCTTTACCCTGAAGGACGCCAGGATACCGGTGACCATCAAGGAGTTCCTGACCCTGCTCGAAGCGATGGAGAAAAGCGTCATCGCGCCGTCGATGGACGACTTCTACTATCTCTCGCGGCTGACCCTGGTGAAGGACGAGGCCAACTTCGACAAGTTCGACCGCGCCTTCGCCCAGTACTTCAAGGGCGTGCAGGCCGCCTTCGAGGGCAACAAGGCGATTCCGCTCGACTGGCTGCTCAAGCGGATGGAGCGCGAGCTGACCGATGAACAAAGGTCGCAGCTCGAAAAATTCGGGTACGACAAGCTGATGGACCGCCTGAACGAACTGCTCAAGGAGCAGAAGGAGCGCCATGAGGGCGGCAGCAAGTGGATTGGCACCGGCGGCACTTCGCCGTTCGGCAATGGCGGCACCAACCCCGAAGGCGTCCGCATCGGCGGCTCCGGCCGCAACCGTACCGCCGTCAAGGTGTGGGAGCAGCGCAGCTACCGCGACTACGACGCCGAACGCGAACTGGGCACCCGCAACATCAAGGTCGCACTGCGCCGCCTGCGCAAGTTCGCGCGCGAAGGGCTGGACGAGGAACTGGCGCTGGACGCCACCATCCGCGCCACCGCCAGCAACGCGGGCTACCTCGACATCAAGATGCAGCCCGAGCGCAAAAACAAGATCAAGGTGCTGATGCTGCTCGACGTGGGCGGCAGCATGGACGACCACATCGAACGCACCGAAGAACTGTTTTCGGCGGCGCGCACGGAATTCAAGAACATGGAGTTCTTCTACTTCCATAACTGCGTCTACGACTACCTGTGGAAGAACAACCGGCGCCGCAGCAGCGAGCGTTTTCCGACCTGGGACATCCTGCGCAAGTACCCGCCCGACACCAAGCTGATTTTCGTCGGGGACGCAACGATGAGTCCCTACGAAATCCTGCAGCCGGGCGGATCGATCGAGTACAACAATGAAGAAGCCGGCGCCGAATGGCTGGCGCGCTTCTGCAATGCTTTCCCCAAGTTCGTCTGGCTGAACCCGGAACCGGAAGCATCGTGGCATTACCGTCAGTCAATTTCGGTGATTCTCCAGATCATGAACAACCGGATGTTCCCGCTGACAATTGAAGGGCTGGAGCGGGCGATGCGGCTGCTCAGCAAGTAAACGGCGGGTGCGCGCTTTGCGCTTACCCGCCCTACATAAAAGGTCCACGGCAAGTTGCGCAACTCGAATCGTGCGCACCCCACAGTCTTGTAAAATCGGCAAGCGCCAAAACCGCGCTACGAACTCAACAAGGACACCATGCCGGAACTGCTCACGATCCTCACCAACCTGTCCTGGCCGGTCGCCATCTGCCTGGCCTGGCTGGCCGGGGAATTCGGGCACCGCCTCACCGGCCTGCCGAAAATCACCTTCTACGGAATCGTCGGCTTCATCCTTGCCAGCTCCCAGGTGGGCGTGCTGCCAGTACGTGGCGACGGCCCGGTGCTGCTGCTTGCCGATGTCGCTTTCGGGCTGATCCTGTGCGAGCTGGGCTACCGCATCAACCTGCGCTGGCTGCGCACCAATCCCTGGTTCGGCGTGGCCGGCCTGGCCGAAGCCGCCCTCACCTTCGTCGCCGTGTACTTCATCGCCATGGCGTTCGGCAGCTCGGTCATGGCCGCGATGATGCTCGCCTCGCTGGCGATGTCCACCTCCCCCGCAACGGTCCTCCTGGTCGTCAATGAGCTGCGCAGCTCAGGGCAGGTAACCGAGCGGGTGCTGCACCTGTCCGCCCTGAACTGCGTGCTGGCGGTGTTCACCTTCAATATCATCGTCGGCTTCTGGATCTTCAACACCTCCGACGACATCGGCGACGCGATCCTGAGCAGCATGGCCGCGCTGGCGATATCGGCCGCCACTGGCGCCTTCTTCGGCGTCGCCGTGCCCGCGCTGCTGCGCCGCCTCGGCAACGTGTCGCAAGACGCGACTGTCGCTTTCGCGCTGGCCGTGATTTTGCTGGTGACGATCAGCTACACGGCGCAGTTGTCGCCGGTGGTCGCCACGCTGGTGTTCGGCCTCACCGCGCGCCACCGCCGCATTGCCTTCAGCCAGGCGCAAAGGAATTTCGGCGCGCTCGGTGAACTGCTGACGGTGCTGCTGTTCGTCTACGCCGCTTCGCTGCTCGACTGGCGCGACATCGCCGCCGGCGGTGCGCTGGCGCTCGCCGTCGTGGCCGTCCGCCTGGCCACCAAAACGCTGGGCGTGGCCGCGTTCTCGCACTTGTCCGGCATCTCATGGAAAAAGGGCGTGCTGACGGGGCTCGCGCTGGCGCCGGCGTCGGTGTTCGTGATCCTGCTGCTTGAGCATGCGCGCCAGCGCGGCGTGCACGTTGCGGGAGAACTGACGGCCATGGCGGCGGTCATCATCATGCTCGAAATACTTGGCCCGATCATCGTCCAGCGCGCGCTGATGGTGGCCAAGGAAGCACCGGAGTCCTGACATGCTTGAACCCTTCGCACAATCCGAACCGCTCACCTTTGGCGTGGAGCTTGAACTGCAGCTGGTCAGCCTGGCCGACTTCGACCTCAACGCCTCCAGCCCAGACCTGCTGCACCTGCTGGCGCGCAAACCCTTCCCCGGAAACGTGACGCCCGAGATCACCGAGAGCATGATCGAGATTAACTCGAGCGTGCACTCGCGCCACGGACCGCTGCTCGATGAACTGCTGGAGATCCGGGACACGCTGGTGGCAGCGGCCGACCAGCTCAATATCGGGCTGGCGGGCGGCGGCACCCACCCGTTCCAGCACTGGTCCGAGCGGCGCATCTTTCCCAAGCAGCGCTTCCAGGAACTGTCGTCGCTGTATGGCTACCTGGCCAAGCAGTTCACGGTATTCGGGCAGCACGTGCACATTGGCTGCGCGTCGGGCGACGACGCGATGTTCTTGCTGCACTCGCTAAACCGGTACATCCCCCACTTCATCGCGCTGTCGGCGTCGTCGCCCTTCGTGCAGGGGCACGACAGCCTGTTCGACTCGGCGCGGCTCAACTCCGTGTTCGCCTTCCCGATGAGCGGGCGCGCGCCGTTCACGCTGTCGTGGGACGATTTCGCCAACGTCTATTTCGCCAAGATGGAAGCGACCGGCATCATCAAGAGCATGAAGGACTTTTACTGGGACGTGCGGCCCAAGCCGGAGTACGGCACCATCGAGCTGCGCGTGTGCGACACGCCGCTGACGGTGGAGCGCGCGGCCGCGCTGGCCGGGTACCTGCAGGCGCTGTGCCGGCATTTGCTGGAGCGGCGCGAAGAGACGCCGGCCGAGGACGACTACCTGGTGTATAACTTCAACCGCTTCCAGGCATGCAGGTTCGGGTTGGACGGCGCGATCACGCATCCGAAGACGTATGAAACGATGTCGCTGCGCGAGGATATTTTGACCACCTTGCGCAGGATGGAGCCGCACGGCGAAGCGCTGGGGAGCATGGACGCGCTGAGGCATCTGGCGCAGGTGGTGCAGGAAGGCGGGGACGCCACCTACCTGCGACGCCAGTTCGACGAACAGGGAAGCGCCGAGGGCATGGTCGACGCGGCCATCCGGCAGTTCAGGGGGCAGCGCTAAACCCGCTTCCGTAGGGCGGATAAGTCCGCAGGACGCATCCGCCCTGCAAAATCACAGCCGCGTTTCGCGCGCGGCGCGCAAGAACTCGTCGAGGATCGGCGTACAGTCAAGCAGGTCCACCCCGCCCGCGCGGTGGAATTCGGGGTGCCACTGCAGCCCCATCACAAAGTCCGCCCGCTGGTACCGGATCGCTTCCACGATCCCGTCCGGGTCCGACATCGCCTCCACCGTGATATCGCGCCCCAGGTCCTTTACGGCCTGGTGGTGGATCGAATTGACCACCGGCCGCTGCACCCTCGGGAACATCTGCGCCAGCGAGGACCCCGGCGGGAACACCACTTCGTGCCGGTGCGCGTCATAGTCGCTGTGCACGTGCGCGCGCGCGTCCGGCACATTGGTCTCGACGTCCTGGTACAGCGTGCCGCCGAAGGCCACGTTGATCAGCTGGCAGCCGCGGCAGATGCCCAGCACCGGTTTGCCCGCGTCGACGAATTCGTGCAGCAGTTCGAGCTCGTACAGGTCGCGCGCGCGGTCGCCGCTCCACTCGGGCCGCGTGGGCGTCTCGGAATAGGTTTGCGGCGAGACGTCCGCGCCGCCCTGCAGCACCAGTCCGTCCAGGTGGCGCGCGTAGTGGCGCAAGGTGATATTGCTGGGGTGGAGAAGGCCGTTGGTGTTCACCGTCGGGATCATGAACACCAGCACGTCGCGCGACATGACCCACTGCGCGATCGACTCTTCAAGATATTGCAGGTTCTTGCTGCGCAGGCCAGTGGACCCCGGCTCCGGATGGAAGATGCGCGCCGAGACGCCGATGCGCAGGGTGCGCCGCATGAAGTTGCGGCTGACCTTGTCGCGCATGGCGCGCCAGCGCGACCCCAGCACGCGGCGCGCGAGCGCCAGCGGGGTGTCGCCCTCGCGCTGGTAGCGCGGAGCCGCGTCATGGGGGTCGGCGCGGTCGGCAGCGCGCCCTGGCGAGCGCCGGTCAGGGATCCTGGCCGCGGGCTGGCCGGGCTCTGGCGGGGGCGCGACGCGCCGTTCGGGCCTCAGTTCGGGTGACTGGCCGCTGTCCCGGTCGGCCTGGTGATCAGGTGGATGGGGCTTGTCTGTATCTGGCATGCCTCAACTATAGCCCGGACGGGCCCGCGCACGATTAAATTTGCCTTAATCGCCTCAGGCCGGCAGCGAGAGCAGCCGTTGCAGGGCACCGACTAGCGCGCGGTCGGGGATCGGCTTGTCGAGCAGGCCGCGCACCCCGCAGGCGCGCGCGCGCGCGCTGTCGTAGGGATAGCTGCAGCTGACCATCAGCACCACGGCGATGCGCGCGCCGGTATCCTGGCGTTTGATCGCGCTGCACAGCTGATAGGGGTCGATGCCGGTGGCGGCCGTATTAACCATCACGACCGACACCGGCGTTTCATCGCACAGGCGCAGCGCGGCGGGCGCGCTGTCGGTCCATTCGACACCCATGCCGCGCGTGGCCACCAG
Organism: Massilia agrisoli; assembly: GCF_020831365.1. Taxonomy (GTDB): domain Bacteria; phylum Pseudomonadota; class Gammaproteobacteria; order Burkholderiales; family Burkholderiaceae_D; genus Telluria_A; species Telluria_A agrisoli. The sequence continues at coordinate 328,561 of NZ_JAJHPV010000021.1, read as the reverse complement.
CCGCGCCACGTGGTCGCGGAAGGCGGCGCCCTTGTCGATGATGAGGACCGCCCCGCAGGAGGGCGATTTGCGCCGCATGATGTATTCGGATGGATCGGTCAGGTCGAGGTCGAGCCGGGGACTGCGGCGGCGCTCGGGGATGAAAGGAAGGCCGCTGGCCATGATGCGGGCCATCGCTTCGGCGCGGCGCGTGACCAGCGCGGCCATCACCATGAACAGCTTTTCCGCTGTGACGGGGCGCGCGATCTGGGGCAAGCCGAGTTCGGCCGGGCACTGGCCCACCACCAGCGCCGGGTGCAGCTCGGCCATGCCATTGGCGGGCAGCGCGGCCAGCGCCTGGACGTCGTCGCCGCTGGCGATGGTCAGGTCAGGCTCCTGCAGGCTGTCGTCGAGCAGGCAGAAGTAAGCCGGCCCGGCGGGCGGCGCCTGGGCCAGGCAAGCCGCGATGCTGGCGTGCTCCAGGGGCGAAAACCCGGCCAGCCGCACCGCAAACGGATATTTTTTCTCGTGCATATTTATAAACACATCAAAACATCGCGCCTTCGCTGCCGGCGATATCGTTCGAATCTAACCACATTCGTGTAGGCTGGCAAGCACTTCATTGACGCCAAATTCCCATCTTTTGCCCCCCGACAAGATAGAATGCGCAAGCTAGCAACATGACGAATTCGAATTACCTCTTCAGCCTGACCAAGTATGGCCACTAAAAAACCTGCATCCGACTACAGCGAATCATCCATCCGGGTCCTGAAAGGACTCGAACCTGTCAAACAGCGTCCGGGCATGTACACCCGGACCGAAAATCCGCTGCACATCATCCAGGAAGTGATCGACAACGCCTCGGACGAAGCGCTTGGCGGGCACTGCAAGAACATCTCGGTGACGCAAAACGCCGATGGATCGATCACGGTGGAAGACGACGGCCGCGGCATCCCGGTTGGACTGCACCCGGAAGAAAACGTGCCGACGGTGGAAATCGTGTTTACGCGCCTGCACGCGGGCGGCAAGTTCGACAAGGGCTCGGGCGGCGCCTACGCGTTCTCGGGCGGCCTGCACGGCGTCGGCGTCTCGGTCACCAACGCGCTGTCGAAGCGCCTGGAGATCACCGTCTGGCGCAAGGAGCCGGACGGCACCGGCATGCACAAGCTGGCGTTCGAACACGGCGACGTGGTCGAGCCGCTATCGTCCATCCCCGCGCCGCGCGACGGCAAAAAGTCCGGGACCCGCGTGACCGCCTGGCCGGACGCGAAGTACTTCGACTCGCCGGAGATCTCCAAGGTCGAGCTGCAGCGCCTGCTGCGCTCGAAAGCCGTGCTGCTGCCGGGCGTGACGGTCACGCTGACCAACGCCAAGACCGGCGACGTCCAGACCTGGAAGTACGACGAAGGCCTGCGCGGCTACCTCAACGAGATGCTGGCGCAGGGCAGCGGCGAACCGCTGATCCCGGTATTCGAAGGCGCCCAGTACTCGAACGGCGAAACCGACGGCTTTGCCGAAGGCGAAGGCGCGGCGTGGGTGGTGGCGTGGACCGAAGAAGGCGCGGTGGTGCGCGAATCGTATGTCAACCTGATCCCGACGCCGAATGGCGGCACCCACGAATCGGGCCTGCGCGACGGCCTGTATGGCGCGGTCAAGAACTTCGTCGAGATGCACTCGCTGCTGCCGAAGGGCGTCAAGCTGCTGCCGGAAGACGTGTTTGCGCGCACCTCCTTCGTGCTGTCGGCAAAAGTGCTCGACCCGCAGTTCCAGGGCCAGATCAAGGAACGCCTGAACTCGCGCGACGCGGTGCGCCTCGTCTCGACCTTCACCAAGCCGCCGCTCGAGCTGTGGCTGAACCAGCACGTCGACTACGGCAAGAAGCTGGCCGACCTGGTCATCAAGCAGGCCCAGTCGCGCCTGCGCTCGCTGCAAAAAGTAGAGAAGAAGAAATCCTCCGGCGTGGCGGTGCTGCCAGGCAAGCTGACCGACTGCGAATCGTCGGACATTACCCGCAACGAACTGTTCCTGGTCGAGGGCGACTCGGCGGGCGGCTCGGCCAAGATGGGCCGCGACAAGGAATTCCAGGCCATTTTGCCGCTGCGCGGCAAGGTGCTGAACTCCTGGGAAACCGACCGCGACCGCCTGTTTGCCAACAACGAAATCCACGACATTGCCGTGGCAATCGGCGTTGACCCGCACTCGCACTCGGACAGCCCGGACCTGTCGGGCCTGCGCTACGGCAAGATCTGCATCCTGTCGGATGCGGACGTGGACGGCTCGCACATCCAGGTACTGCTGCTGACCTTGTTCTTCAAGCACTTCCCTGCCCTGTTCCACCACGGCCACATCTGCGTGGCCCGTCCGCCGCTGTACCGGGTGGACGCGCCGGCGCGCGGCAAGAAGCCGATCCAGAAGCTGTACGCGCTCGACGACGGCGAGCTGGTCGCGATCGAAGACAAGCTGATGAAAGACGGGTTGAAGGAAGGCGCCTGGAGCATCTCGCGCTTCAAGGGCCTGGGCGAGATGAACGCGGAACAACTCTGGGAAACCACGATGAACCCGGACACCCGCCGCCTGCTGCCGGTATCGCTGGGCGACTTCGACCAGGGCGAAGCCGCCGCGCGCTTCAACATGCTGATGGGCAAAGGCGAAGCCGCCGCCCGCCGCGCCTGGATCGAAGAGCACGGCAACGAAACCGAAGCCGACATCTGATTCCCACAATCGGGGCGACAACCATTGCCCGAATGTTTCCAAAATCGGGGTCAGACCACCGACAAATGGAAAGATTTCAAAAAACCGGTGGTCTGACCCCGATTTTGGCAATAAAAACTGAGTTAGAACTATGACTAGTCAAGCAAACCTTTTTGAACAAGCGACCGTCCCGGAGGGCGATGTCGAGACCCTGACGCTGTCGACCTTCGCCGAACGCGCCTATCTCGATTACGCCGTCTCCGTCGTCAAGGGCCGCGCGCTGCCGGATGTGACCGACGGCCAGAAGCCGGTCCAGCGCCGCATCCTGTATCAGATGAATGAGCTGGGCCTGGCCGCCAACGCCAAGCCGCGCAAGTCCGCCGCCGTCGTCGGCGATGTGATGGGTAAGCTGCACCCGCATGGCGACCAGTCGATCTATGATGCGCTGGTGCGCATGGCGCAGGACTTTTCGCTGCGTTATCCGCTGATCGATGGCCAGGGTAACTTCGGCTCGCGCGACGGCGACGGCGCGGCGGCGATGCGCTACACCGAAGCGCGCTTGTCGCCCATCGCCAAGCTGCTGCTCGACGAGATCGACCAGGGCACCGTCGACTTCCAGTCCAACTACGATGGCCAGCACAAGGAGCCTAAGGCGCTGCCGGCTCGCTTGCCGATGGTGCTGCTGAACGGCGCTTCGGGCATCGCGGTCGGCCTGGCTACCGAAATCCCTTCGCATAACCTGGGCGAGGTGGCGCAGGCCGCCGTTGCCATGATCAGGAATCCCAAGATCACGCACGCGGAACTGATGGCCTTCATTCCCGGCCCTGACTTCCCGGGCGGCGGCCAGATCATTACCCCGCCGTCGCAGATCGCCGAGATGTATGGCAGCGGCCGCGGTTCGATGAAGGTGCGCGCGCGCTGGAAGATCGAGGAGCTGGCGCGCGGCCAGTGGCAGGCGGTCGTCAACGAACTGCCGCCGGGCTGCTCGTCGCAGAAGGTGCTCGAGGAGATCGAGGAGCTGACCAACCCGAAGGTCAAGATGGGCAAGAAGGCGCTGTCGCCGGAACAGCTGGCGCTCAAGCAGCTGATCCTCGGCTCGCTCGACACCATCCGCGATGAATCGGGCCGCAACGCGCCGGTGCGCCTGGTGTTCGAGCCGAAGTCGAAGAACCAGGACCAGACCGAATTCATGCTGATGCTGCTGGCGCATACGTCGCTGGAGTCGTCGAATTCGATGAACCTGGTGATGATCGGCGGCGATGGCCGCCCGCGCCAGAAGGGCATCTCGGACATCCTGCAGGAGTGGATCGACTTCCGCTTCGCGACCGTCCGCCGCCGCACCGAATTCAGGCTGGGCAAGGTCGATGACCGCATCCATATCCTGGAAGGCCGCGAAGCGGTCCTGCTAAACATCGACAAGGTGATCCACATCATCCGCAATTCGGACGAGCCGAAGGCCGCGCTGATCGCGGAGTTCCGCCTGTCCGACCGCCAGGCCGAGGATATCCTCGAGATCCGCCTGCGCCAGCTGGCCCGCCTCGAGACCATCAAGATCCAGCAGGAGCTGGCCGAGCTGCGCAAGGAAAAAGGCACGCTGCAGGACATCCTCGACAATCCGGCGACGATGAAGCGCCTGATCATCAAGGAGATCGAGTCCGACGCCAAGCAATTCGGCGATGCGCGCCGCACGCTGATCGAGGAAGCGCAGAAGGCGGTCGTCGAGCAGAAGGTGGTCGACGAGCCAGTCACGGTCATCATCTCGGAAAAAGGCTGGGTGCGCGCGCGTACCGGCATCGGGCACGAAACCGCGCAGTTCACCTTCAAGGCGGGCGACTCGCTGTACGGCGCGTTCGAGTGCCGCACTGTCGATACCCTGCTCGCCTTCGGCGATAACGGCAAGATCTATTCGGTGCCGGTGGCGGCCCTGCCTGGCGCGCGCGGCGATGGCGTGCCGATCACCACGCTGGCCGACCTGTCGGGCGGCGCGGGCGGACGCCCGGTGCGGATCCTGCATTACTTCGCCGGCCCGGCGACGACGAGGCTGATGCTGGCGTCGAACGCGGGTTACGGCTTTATCGCGCAGGCCGGGGATATGGTCAGCCGGCTCAAGGGCGGCAAGGCATTCATCACCCTGGACGACGGCGCGCTGCCGCTGCCGCCGAAGGTGGTTGCGGAGAATGCGAGCGCGGTCGCGTGCCTGTCCGAAAAGGGCCGCCTGCTGGTGTTCGGCATGGATGAACTGAAGACGCTGTCGAACGGCGGCCGTGGCGTGACCTTGATGGAGCTGGAGGACAAGGAGAAGCTGCTCGCTGTTCAGCCGATTACCCAGAAGGGTGTGATCGTGAGCGGCATCTGGGCGACCAAGCCGCGCGAAGTGCCATTGAACGCGACGGGCCTCGCGCCGCACATCGGCAAGCGCGCACGCAAGGGCAAGCCGCTGGTGGCCAAGGTGAAGGTGCAGGACCTCAAGGCCAACGCATAAACAGTCAAATCGGCGGATGCGCTGGCGCTTATCCGCCCTACGAAAAACTGGTTCTGGCCGTAGGGCGGATAAGCGAAGCGCATCCGCCGAATTGACGTAAAAAAGGACAGGCACCGCCTGTCCTTTTTCATTCCAGCGCCAGCGCTTACTTGCTTGCGGCTTTCTTGATATCCGCGGCAGCTTCCGCTTTCGCTTCGGCGGTCTTGGCCGCAGCGATCGCCTTCTCTTCAGCTGCTTCAACGGCGACCTTCTCCGCCTTTGCATCCGCCTTGATCATTTTCTTTTCCGCGGTCAGGTTGGCGTCGGCCATTTTCTTCTCGGCCTTGGCTTCTGCCTTCAGGCGGTCTTCCGGATCGGCTTCCGCGACGTTTTCACGCGCGTCGGCGTGCTTCTTCAGCGCCTTCGATTTGGCTTCAGCCTTCTTCTCGGTCGCTTTGGCGCCAGCCTTGGTGATTTTCTCGTCAGCTTTGGCAACCGCCTTGGCTTCCTTCTCCTGCGCCTTGGCGACGTCCTTCATCGCTTCGTGCTCCGCCTTGACGACTTCCTTGGTTGCAGGGACCGTGGTCGTGGTGGTGGTCGTTGCGGTGGTCTGTGCGAATGCCGAGGTGGCGAACAGGCCTGCGATCAGGGTTGCGAGTACTTTATTCATGGTGGGACCTCTTCTTGTAGTAGTGGATGGGACGAGTCCAGAATAGGCACTGCTCAGCAATGGGTCTGTACGTTGGCGCACTGAGGATGTAACTGTTGTAAGTACCGAAAAACGGCTAAAAAAAAGGCGCCCCGAAAGCCGGGACGCCCGCCGTTATCGGATGCGCTGCTTATTTAGCGATACCCGGCCGCGAGTACAAATCGATGATTTCGGCCACGCCGTCGCTGCAGGCGTTACAGAATTTTTCACTTCGGTCGAACATCAGGCACTGCATTTCGGCGCGGTAGAAGCCCTTGGCTTCGTAATTGGCCCCTTCAAACGCGCCCACCACATGGCGGTTGGGCGATGCGGCAAACAGCTTGTCGTTGAAGCGTAGGTCTTCGCGGAACAGCGCGCTCATCTCGGACTCCGGACGATTCGCTTCGCGCAGGGCGGCGCGGCGCTTCTGGTAAGCGCGCGAGGCTTCTTCGAATTCGGCCTTCGGCCAGGCCGTCGGCAGCGGCGTGCCGTCCTTGACGTGCTTCTTCCACTTCAGCTTTGACGGGTCGCGCAGCGCGGTGACATTAGGCTCCCACGGCTCCATCCGCGCGCCGGTCGACTGGTAGGACACCGGCGAGGTGTAGTACTCGTCGGCCAGGCCGGCGAAGTGGTGGCCGAACTCGTGGACGAACAGGTAGTTGGCCCAGTCGTTGCCTGCCGCCGCGGTGCTGAACTGCCCGAAAATGCCGCCGCCGCCATAGGTTTCGTTGTTGACCAAAATTTCGATGAACTCGTACGGCGCGTGCTGGGCGATGTCGCGCAGCGCGCGGTTGTCGAGCGTGAGCACATAGCGCTCGCTGCCGAAAATGTCGTAGCGCGTGCCCAGCGCCGACGGGTTGTGCACGCCGGTCGATGGGCGGGTGATGCCGGATTTTTCGGTCGGTACGGCCAGCGCCCAGACATTGAAGTCCTTTGCACGCTCCTTGAAAGGCGAGACCGTGAACAGGTAGTCGGCCAGGCGGCGGGCGTCGGCTTCGAACTTCTTCATGTCGCGCGCCGTGTAGCCGTCACCCATCACCAGCAGGTCGACCTTTTGCGGCGACGGACCGTTGACGCGGATCGGGATCGGTTTGGCAGGTGCGGCGGCCTGCTTCTTGACGACTTCCTGCGCGTCCGGGTCGACGTCGACGCTCCACACCACCGAGAACTCGTTGCGCTCGTCGCGCTTGAGGATGCGCACCCGCACCGGCTTGGCAAACTTCGGGAAGCGTACCGACTCCTGGAAGCCGCGGTTCATGCGGTTGGCTTCCTCGGTGGTGCGCCATTCGCCGAAGATGGTGGAGAATCCGCGCGAGTAAAGCAGGTCGCCGGTTTTGGCGTCGACCACTTCGACCCGGTTCTGGCCGCGGTTGGTGTTGTCGAGGGCTTGCGAGAGGTCGCCGGGCCAGGCCAGCGGCTCGATGACGACCTGCTCAAGCGCGTACTGGTCGTGCAGCGCGTTACCGCTGTGGAGATAGTCGACGCGAACGGTCTCCGGTTGCTGGGCGCAGGCAGCGCCTGCGGCAAATACAAGCGCGGCCGCGCACAGGCGGCTCAGGGAAAACAACATGGCAGGTCCTAGCGGGCGTTGGATTGTGCAGCATTGTAATCCTGACTGCTCCCGTTGCGGTACTGGTACATGGGCTGGCGCACGGCGATCGGACGGATGTCCAGGCGCAGCTTGTAGATCGAGTAGGCGTCGGTGACCGGCGACTGGTAGCCGACGCTTTCGCGCACCCGGCTTAAGCGAAATTCGAAGCCGAGGTCCGATTGCTTGTCGAAGGGGCTGCTCATGGCGACGCCGATGGCGTCCAGCTGGTCGCTGTCGATCAGCTTTGCCATCAGGTCGACCACCGCGCTGTTGGCGAGGATGTCGGCGGTGAACAGCGGACCGTTGTAGTAAGGCCGCGAGGGATTGAGCTTGCCTTCGGCCTTGTCGCGCGCCGGGGTGATGGCGCCGGTGGCCAGGTGGAATCGGTCGCCGTTATCGAGGTAGCTGAGCTTGACGTTGCTGACGTTGAATTCACCCTTCTGCGACGTGGCTTCGCTCATATCGAGCAGCAGCGCGCCGCGGTAGCCCAGCACTTCGACCTCGCGGTCGGCGCCGACCACCATCGCGGTGTTTTCGTCGATGCCCAGGCCTAGCTTGTAGCCTTTCTTGAGCATCGCCGGCAGCATGCGCGCAAAGCGCCCGCGTATCAACAGGTGCTGGTCGACGAAGACATCGTCGCCAATGAAGCCGAGTCCCGGTGCGATCTCATTACCCTCGGCCACGCCCTGCCTGAGCGTGGAGAGCACGGTGTCGACCTTGTAGAACATGGTGCTGCTCATGATCGCCGCGCCGGCGCTGGTGCCGGCGATGACGCCGCCGCGCCGGTACATGTCCCACAGCGCGTCGAGCACCCTGGTATTGCTGCCGTCCGGACGCCGCAGCGCGCTGGTGATGCGGGCCTGGTCGCCGCCGGCAAAGTAGGCGCCGCCCGCATTGCGGATGGCGTCCGCCAGTTGCGCGTCGTCGGCGGCTGCCAGCGAATCGCGGCCGACCGGCACGACGAAGGCCCGGGCGCCGTAGCTGTTGAGGCGCGCCGCATTGACGTCGCCCGCTTTCGCCGGGTTGTACGACGCCGCGCCAAACACCGCGATGCGCGCGCCCTGGCCGCCGGCCAGCTGGACGACGCGCGACCACACGGCCGCGTTATCGCCACGCAGCCCGCCGCCGATGATCACAAGCGAGCCCTTGGGCGCCGGAACCTGCGCCGCATGGCACTGCGCGCCCACCAGGAGCGCGATCAGCAGCACTGCATCCCTGAACACGCGATAGAACATCTGACTACCTTTCAGGCGGGTCGGTTCATATAAAGAAGAATACCCGCAAGCAATTCCGAAGATATTGCTGACCATCAACACATTCCGGGCCGCGTGCAGCCGGGCGAGATGTTTGTATAAGATTAATAGATAATTAGGACGGGGACTGTTAGGTACAACACAATCAGGCACGACAATGCACGCACAAACGCATCCAATTTCGATCCAGGACAGCAGCGCTTATTTCCGGCTCACGAGCTTTCATTTCGGCACGCCCGGACAGGGCAAGAAGGTCTACATCCAGGCCGGGTTGCATGCCGACGAAGTGCCAGGCATGCTGGTCGCGCAGTTCCTGCGCAAGGAACTGGCCGCCCTTGAGGAAGCAGGCAAACTCAGGGGAGAGGTGATTTTGGTGCCGGCCGCCAATCCGGTCGGCTTGTCGCAGGCGATCCATGGCGCGCCGTTCGGCCGCTTTGACCTGTACACCGGTACGAATTTCAACCGCGCCTACAAGCATGTGGCCGACGACCTGAAAGCGTCGCTCGCAGGTTTGCTGGGCAGCGATGCCGCCGCCAACGTCGAGCTGGTCCGCGAGCATGCGCGCAAATCCGTTGCCCAATGGAAGCCTGCCACTGACACCGAGGCCCTCAAAAAGATCCTGCTATCGATGGCGATCGACGCCGATATCGTGCTGGACCTGCATTGCGACACTGAATCGGTGGTGCACATTTACACCGGCACGCCGCTGGCCGATGCGGTGCGCCCGCTGGCGGCGATCATGGGCGCGCACGCGGTGCTGCTGGCGCTGCAGGCCGGCGGCGAGCCCTTCGATGAAGCGTGCAGCCGGCTGTGGTGGGATCTGGCGGCCCACTTCGGCCCGGCCTTCCCGCTTCCGCCTTCCTGCGTGGCCACCACTGTCGAGCTGCGCGGAGAGGCCGACGTCAGCTATGCGCTGGCCGGGCAGGATGCGCGCGGCTTGCTGCAATACCTCGCGCATGAAGGTGTGCTCGACCAGGATGCCGGGCAGTTGCCGGCGCCGCTGTGCGCGCCGACGCCGCTCGAAGGCGTCGAGCCGATCGATGCGCCGCATGCGGGCGTGGTGGTATTTCTGAAGTCCCCGGGGGATAAAGTAGAGGCTGGCGACGCGGTCGCCGACCTGGTCGATGCGGTGAGTGGCGAGACCACCACCTTGCGCTGCACGGTGAAAGGCGTGTTCTTCGCCCGCAGCGTGCACCGCCACGTGCTGCGCGGCATGACAGTCGGCAAGGTTGCCGGCCCGGTCGCCTTCCGTACCGGCTCATTGCTGAGCCAGTAGCTCAGGACACGTAGATATTCGGGAAGTATCGCTCCAGCATCGTTTCAGGGTGCTGGGGCGAGGCGAATCCGAACTCTTCGAACAGGCCGTGCCCATTGGCGGTGGCCACGCTCAGGCGGCGCAGGCCCTGCAGGCTGGGATGCGCCAGCAGGGTTTCCATCAGCGCCCTGGCGTAGCCGCGGCCACGGTATTCGGGCACGACGAACAGGTCGTCGATGCTGCCGAAGGTGGCGTAATCGGTGACCACCCGGGCGAACGCCACCTGGCGGCCGTCAACGTAGCCGCCAAAGCACAGCGAGTTTTCAATCGCGCGGTCGACCACGGCGCGCGGAATGCCGACCGCCCAGGTCGACTGCTCGCTCAGGAAACGGTAGATGAGGGGAACGTCGAGTTCCGATCGGTCGGTACTGATTTGCAAGGCGGACATGGCAATGGCACCCAACGAAAAAATCCAATTCTACCGTCGAATGGCAAGAAGCGACGTTCGCGTACGACAGTCACCCGGCCGGCAATCGATCTGGCTCAGTGACTCTTGAGATAGCGCTCGGGCAAGGCCAGCCTGGCGTCCTCTGCGCGCCACAGGACGCTGACGATCCACCAGCGTGCGCCGTCGTTGTAGAGCTGGATGCTGTTAATGCCGCGCATGAACGGCGCGGCGCCCGGCGCCTTGCGCGCTTCGTAGGTGGAGAACACGTGCACGATCTGGCCGAAGGCCTCGCTGGTGCGGGCCAGCTCGGTTTCAAAGAAGCCGTCGGTGGCGAAATGCTTTGCGTTGCGGGCGATGTAGTCTTCCACGCTCATGCTGCGCAAGCCGAAGCTGCCGTCCGGCCGGGCGCCCACGGCGGCCATCTTGCCGTCCGGCGCGAACAGTGCGCGCATGCGGTCCCAGTCGCGCGGCGCGCCGGCCGGCCCGGAAATGACGTCGTACAACGCAGCCACGATGGCCTCGCTCGAGGCCACGTCGGCGGCGCGCGTGCTGGCGGCGCTGGCAACGGCGGTGGCCGGGGCCGCTTGTTCCGCAAGCGCAGCAACCGGCGCGCCGGTGGCAACTGCCGCAAGCGCGGCCAGGATGATCTTCTTCATGTTTGTTCCAACGTAATCAGAGGTAAGGCACTATCCTTGAATTTCGCCGAAAAGTCATCTATACGAGCTGGCTGCAATGCGGCATAAATCCACAGGGCCCCGCCAACCTGTTTATAATCAGGTAATCACCAGGATCAATACATGACTTCACAACTGTCCCAAAAAGGCGAGGCCTGGTCGGCCCGCTTCTCCGAACCGGTCTCCGACCTCGTCAAGCGCTACACCGCCTCTGTCTTCTTCGATAACCGCCTGGCACTGTTCGACATCCAGGGCTCGCTGGCGCACGCCGAGATGCTGCAGGCGCAGGGCATCATCAGCGCCGCCGACCACGCTGAAATCCAGCGCGGCATGGCGCAGATCAAGGGCGAGATCGAAGCAGGCAGCTTCGAATGGCTGCTCGACCTCGAAGACGTCCACCTGAATATCGAAAAACGCCTGACCGAGCTGGTTGGCGACGCCGGCAAGCGCCTGCATACGGGACGCTCGCGCAACGACCAGGTGGCCACCGACATCCGCCTGTACGTGCGCGCCGCCATCGACGACATCACCGGCCTGCTGAACGCACTGCGCAGCGCGCTGGTCGACCTGGCCGAGCGCCATGCCGACACCATCATGCCGGGCTTTACCCACATGCAGGTGGCGCAGCCGATCACCTTCGGCCACCACATGCTGGCCTATGTCGAGATGTTCGGCCGCGACTGCGAGCGCATGCAGGATGCGCGCCGCCGCGTCAACCGCCTGCCGCTGGGCGCCGCCGCGCTGGCTGGCACCACCTTCCCGATCGACCGCGAACGCGTGGCGCGCACCCTGGGCTTCGACGAGGTTTGTTATAACTCGCTCGACGCCGTGTCCGACCGCGACTTCGCGATCGAATTCTGCGCCGCCAGTGCGCTGGTGATGACCCATATCTCGCGCATGTCGGAAGAACTGATCATCTGGATGAGCCCGCGGGTGGGCTTCATCGACATCGCCGACCGCTTCTGCACCGGCTCGTCGATCATGCCGCAAAAGAAAAACCCGGACGTGCCGGAACTCGCGCGCGGCAAGACCGGCCGCGTGTACGGCCACCTGACCGCCCTGCTGACCCTGATGAAGGGCCAGCCGCTGGCCTACAACAAGGACAACCAGGAAGACAAGGAACCGCTGTTCGACACCGTCGACACCGTGGTCGACACCTTGCGCATCTTCGCCGACATGGCCGGCGGGATCACCGTCAAGCCGGACGCGATGCGCTCGGCCGCGCTGCAGGGCTACGCCACCGCCACCGACCTGGCCGACTACCTGGTCAAGAAGGGCCTGCCGTTCCGCGATGCGCATGAGGCAGTCGCGCGCGCGGTACGCGCCTGCGACGACGCGAAATGCGACCTGTCCGAGATGTCGCTGGACCAGCTGCGGGCGTTTTCGCCGCTGATCGGCGACGACGTCTTTGCCGTGCTGACGCTGGAGGGATCGGTGGCAGCCCGCGACCATGTGGGCGGCACCGCGCCGAACCAGGTGCGGGCCGCGATAGCGCGGGTACGGGCACAGCTGGCAAAATGATCAGCGCCCGGTGAGGCGCGATAAATACAATAACGGAGATAGGCATCATGTTCATGTCACTTTCGCGCCTCATTGACAGCCTCAATGAGAAAATCGCCAACACGGTCAGCTGGGCGCTGCTGGCCGCGGTCATCATCTGCGCCGGCAACGCGCTGGTTCGCTATACCTTCAACGTCAGCTCGAACGCCTGGCTGGAAATCCAGTGGTACCTGTACGGCGCCATGTTCCTGCTGGCGGCTTCCTACACCCTCAAGCGCGACGAACACGTGCGCATCGACGTCATCGTCGGGCGCTTCTCGAAGCGCACCCAGGTCTGGATCGACCTGTTCGGCTTTTTGCTGTTCCTGCTGCCGGTCTGCCTGCTGATCCTGTACGACGCGATCCCGTTTGCGCTGGTGTCGATCCAGAGCCAGGAAATGTCGAGCAACGCGGGCGGCCTGATCGTCTGGCCGGCCAAGCTGCTGGTGCCGATCGGCTTCTTCCTCCTGATCCTGCAGGGCATCTCCGAGATCATCAAGCGCATCGCCTTCCTGGCGGGCAAGAGCGACGGCCGCGAGTTCGCCAAGCATGTCACCACGCCGGAAGAAGAAATCGAGGCCATCAAGGCCGCGAACAAGCTGAACTGATTTCACTACAATAATAAATAACTAAGAGACACATGGAACAATTCCTCATCGCGAACATGGCACCGATCATGTTCGGCGCCCTCGTCGTCTTCCTGCTGTCGGGCTTCCCGGTGGCGTTTTCGCTGGCAGCCAACGGCCTGTTCTTCGGCCTGGTCGGCATCGAGCTGGGCCTGCTGCGCCCCGAACTGCTGCAGGCGCTGCCTAACCGGATCTTCGGCATCATGGCCAGCGACACGCTGCTGGCGATCCCCTTCTTCACCTTCATGGGCCTGATCCTGGAAAGGTCGGGGATGGCGGAGGACTTGCTCGACACCATAGGCCAGCTGTTCGGGCCGATCCGCGGCGGCGTGGCGTATGCGGTGATTTTCGTCGGCGCCCTGCTGGCCGCGACCACCGGCGTGGTGGCCGCGTCGGTCATTTCGATGGGCCTGATTTCCCTGCCCGTGATGCTGCGCTACGGCTATAACAAGCGCATCGCCACCGGCGTGATCGCCGCTTCCGGCACGCTGGCGCAGATCATCCCGCCATCGCTGGTGCTGATCGTGATGGCCGACCAGCTCGGACGTTCGGTCGGCGACATGTACAAGGCAGCCTTCGTGCCTGGCCTGCTGCTGACCGCGATGTACGCCGGCTACGTGCTGGCGGTGTCGATCTTCAAGCCGCACCATGTGCCGGCGCTGCCGCTCGAAGCGCGCAACCTGCGCGAGCCAAACGGCGACAGCGGCGTGCGTTCGCTGATGGTGCTGTTGGCAGCGGCGATTGGCGTGGCATTCGCCTTCTCGGCCGCCTGGGGCGCAAGCCACCCGGACCTGGCGCCCGATGAACTGGGCATCTATTCGGCGGCGGCCGGCATCGGCGCCGCCTTCGTGCTGGCGCTGGCCAACCGCTACCTCAAGCTCGGCCTGTTGTCGCGCATGGCTGAAAAGGTCGTGTTCGTGCTGGTGCCGCCGCTGGCGCTGATCTTCCTGGTACTCGGCACCATTTTTGTCGGTATCGCGACGCCGACCGAAGGCGGCGGCATGGGCGCCATGGGCGCGCTGCTGCTGGCAATGATGAACGGCCGCCTGTCGTGGAGCCTGCTCAAGCAGGCGATGAATTCGACCACGCGCCTGGCCTGCTTCGTCATGTTCATCCTGGTCGGCTCGACCGTGTTCGCGCTGGTGTTCCGCGCGGTGAACGGCGACCTGTGGGTCGAGCACTTGCTGACCGGCCTGCCGGGCGGCGTGCTGGGCTTCCTGATCGTCGTGAACATCATGTTCTTCCTGCTGGCCTTCTTCCTCGACTTCTTCGAGCTGGCCTTCATCCTGGTGCCGCTGGTCGGGCCGGTGGCGGAAAAGCTGGGTATCGACCTGATCTGGTTCGGCGTGCTGCTGGGCGTGAACATGCAGACCTCCTTCATGCACCCCCCGTTCGGCTTCGCGCTGTTCTATTTGCGGTCGGTGGCGCCCAAAGAAGTCAAGACCTCCGACATCTACTGGGGCGCAATTCCGTTCGTGGTCATCCAGGTGATCATGGTCACGCTGATCATCGCTTTCCCGCAGCTGGTGTCGGTCGAACAGAAGATCGACATGACGGAAGAGCTGGAACTGCGCATCGACGCGCCTGCCCCGGAACAGGAACTGAGCTTGCCGGACACCCCGGCCCAGGAAGAAGACCAGACCCCGCAGCTGGACTTCTCGACCGACAGCGAAGCCGAGAAAAAATAAGCGGCGCCTGCCGGACGGCGCGCCTCACCGAAAGCCACCCCCACCCCTGGTGCGGGTGGCTTTTTAACCAACTGGGATGACACGTAATGAGCATAGGCGGCAAAACTTTCGACGAGGCGATCAACGCCCTGCATGATATGACCGGCGGCATGGTCGCTATCGGCCGCGACGAACACCTGCAGCGCATCGCCACCGCCCAGGCGCGCATGCGCGAGCTGGGCATGGCGGCGATCTACCTCAACGCCGGCACCAACCTGACCTACTTCACGGGCACGAAGTGGCATCCGAGCGAGCGCATGGTGGGCGCCATCCTGCCCGCCAACGGCGCGCTCGAATACATCGCGCCGGCTTTCGAGGAATGCACGCTGCTGGGCTTCATGCAGGTCGAAGGGCCGGTCAACTGCTGGGAAGAGCATGAGAGCCCCTACCAGCTGTTCATCGACGTGCTGGCGCGCACCGGCATCGCCGCCAGCGACGCGGCGCCGCCGCGCATCGGCATGTGCGAAAGCGCGCCGTGGTTCATCGCCGACGGCGTGCGCAAGCTGGCCGCCGGCTACGTGCTCGATAACGCCAGCGCAGTGACGGCATTCTGCCGTTCGCGCAAGTCAAACGCGGAGATCGCGCTGATGCAGCGGGTGAAGGACATGACCCTGGAAGTGCACAAGGCCGCCGCCAGCATCCTGTACGAAGGGATTACCACCGTCGAGGTAGCCGACTTCATCGCGCGCGCCCACCGCAAGGTCGGCGCCCCCGGCTCGTACTTCTGCATCGTGCTGTTCGGCGAAGCCACCGCCTATCCGCACGGCGTCAACTACGTGCAGGCGCTGCGCGCAGGCGACATGGTGCTGATCGATACGGGCTGCAAGGTGATGGACTATATTTCGGACATCACGCGCAGCTATGTGTTCGGCCAGGCCAGCGAGCGCCAGCGCGCTGTGTGGCAGGCCGAGAAGGCCGCGCAGCTGGCAGCCTTCGAGGCGGCCCAGCTGGGGGTGCCCTGCCGCCGCGTCGACGAAGCGGCGCGCGCATCGCTCGAAGCGCACGGCTTCGGTCCGGGCTACAAGCTGCCAGGCCTGCCGCACCGCACCGGCCATGGCATCGGCATGGACATCCACGAATGGCCCTACCTGGTCGGCAGCGACGATACGCCGCTCGACGTCGGCATGTGCTTTTCGAACGAACCGATGATCTGCATCCCGGGCGAATTCGGCATCCGCCATGAAGACCACTTCTACATGACCGGGCAGGGGCCGCGCTGGTTTACCCAGCCGGCCCACTCGATCGACCGCCCGTTCGGCTGACCCGGCGCACGCGCTTGTTGAACGCGACGCGTGTTTCCACCGAAGGTTTATAATCAAATCATAAGCCGGATCAGCCTGCTTTTCCGGGTGACCGGCGGGTCTTCGGCAGCTACCAGTAGTCGATATTTTGACACGCGATGGACAGGCGCCGTGCGGCGAATTCCACATGACCGAAGAGAACGACAGGTCGTTTAACCAGCTGTTCCGGGCCCATCCCATACCCATGTGGATCTACGACCTGGAGACGCTGGCATTCCAGGCGGTGAACAACGCCGCCATCATGCATTATGGGTACAGCGAAGCGGAATTCCTTGCGCTGACCATCGTGCACCTGCGCCCGCCGGACGAGGCGATGCGGCTGCTCCAGAACCTGAAAAGCACTTATAGCACCGGCCCATCCTTCCAGAAGTCTGGGCTGTGGATTCACCGCAAAAAAGATGGCGCCCTGATCGACGTCGAGATCACCTCGCACGCAATCGAGTTCAATGGGCGCGCATGCCGCTTCGTGCTGGCCCACGACGTCACCGAGCGTGTGCAGGCGGACGCCAGGATCGCACGCCTGAACCGGGTCTATGCGGTCCTCAGCGGAATCAACTCCGCCATCGTGCGCATCCGCGACCGCGACGCGCTGTTCAAGGAAGCCTGCCGCCTGGCCACCGTCGAAGGCGGCTTCCTCAGCGCGGCGATCGCCGTCCCGCAGGCGGGCAGCGATGAACTGCTGGTGGTCGCGGACAGCGGGCGCCCCTTGCCGCCGGTGCCGCCCGACCTGGTCGAACTGTGCCCGGCGGAGCGGGTGATGCGCGAGCATCGCCAGGTCATCTGCAACAACGTCGCGTCAGACCCTGCCTTTGCCCTGCTGGCCGAGCGCATGCATGCGCGCGACGTCCGCTCGCTGGCAGCCTTCCCGCTTGCCGTGGGCGAGCGCATCGAAGCAGTGCTAACCCTGTACGCGAACGTTGAAGACGTGTTCGACCCGGACGAGATGAAAGTGCTCAACGAGCTGGCCGGCGACCTGGCGTTTGCGCTGCTGTTCTTCGAACGCGAGGAACGCATCAGCTACCTGGCCTACCATGACGTGATGACGGGGCTGCCGAACCGGCGCCTGTTCCTCGACCGGCTGGCCCAGCTGGTGCACCTGGACGGCGCCCACCACCCGCTGGTGGTGGCGCTGATTAACCTCGACCGCTTCGCGCAGCTCAACGACGCGCTGGGACGCCACGCCGGCGACGCCCTGCTGGTGCAGATTGCGGCGCGGCTCGGCGAGCGCCTGCCGGAAGCGTTCAACCTGTCGCGCATCGGCGGCGACACCTTCGGCCTCACCTTCGTCGAGCTGGAACGCGCAGAGGAAGCAGCCGAGCTGTTGCGCGACAAGGTGTTCCGCGCGCTCGACGAGCCGTTCCGCCTTGACGGCCAGACCGTGCGTATCTCGTCGCGCGCCGGGCTCGCACTGTGGCCGGCCGATGGCGCCGATGCCGATACCTTGTTCAAGCACGCCGAAGCGGCGCTCAAGAATGCGCGATCGTCCGGCGAACGCTACCTCTTCTACGCGCCGCGCATGAACGCCGCGCTGGCCGCGCGCCTGGCGCTCGAAAACGAATTGCAGGCGGCGCTGGAGCTGGAACAGTTCGAACTCCATTACCAGCCGCGCGTGAACCTGCAGAGCGGCGCCATCGTCAGCGCCGAGGCCCTGATCCGCTGGAACCATCCCGCGCAAGGACTGGTCGGGCCGGTGTCGTTCATTCCACTGGCCGAAGAGACAGGCCTGATCCGGCAGATCGGCGCCTGGGTCATTGACGCGGTGTGCGCGCAGCAGGCACGCTGGCGCGCCAACGGCGGCCAGATCATACCGGTGGCGATCAACCTGTCGGCCGTACAAAGTGCGCAGCCCGACCTGCTGTCCACCATCCGCGGCGCGATCGCAAAGCATGGGGTCGAAGAGAAGTACCTCGAGTTCGAACTGACGGAAACGGCGGTGATGAATAATCCCGACGAGGCGGCGCATAACCTGGCCGCGATGAAAAAGCTCGGCGTGCACTTGTCGCTCGACGACTTCGGCACCGGCTATTCGTCGCTGGCGCAGCTCAAACGCTTCCCGTTCGACTTTGTGAAGATCGACCGCTCGTTTATCGCAGGAGTCGACACCAATCCCGAAGACGCGGCGATTGCCGCCGCCATCGTGGCGATGGCGCACAGCCTGCACCTGCGCGTGGTCGCCGAAGGCGTGGAGACACGCGGGCAGCTCGACGTCATGCGTTCGCTGCGCTGCGACGAAATCCAGGGATATTATTTCAGCCGCCCGGTCGCGGCCGATAAATTCGAAGAAATGCTAAGGAGCGGAATGCTGCTGCCGCCGTCGGAGCCGGGCCTCCACTACCACATCTGAGCCGGGCTATTCCCAGGCCGAATCCGGGATCGTCCCAAGGCCGCGGAACACCGGCTTGCTGAACCAGTACCCCTGCATCAGCTCAATGCCCAGTCCTGCCAGGAAATCGCGCTCGGCGCGCGTTTCGATCCCCTCGGCCAGCACCGTAATCGACAGCTCCTGGCACATGCCGACGATGGCGCGCACGATCGCCTGGCGCGCCGCGCTGGCGTCGATGTCGCGCACCAGGTCCATGTCGATCTTGACGATATGCGGCTGGTATTCGGCCAGCAGGTTCAGGCCCGCGTAGCCGGCGCCAAAATCGTCGATCGCCGTGCGGAAGCCAAAGCGCTGGTACTCGCGGAAGATGTTGACCAGGTGGGCGCGGTCCTGCACCTCTTCGCCTTCCGTCACTTCAAAGATGATCTGGTCGATCGGGAAGCCGTATTCGCGCGCGGCCTGGAAGGTGCTGCGGATGCAGATTTCGGGCCGGTACACTGCGTTGGGAAGGAAGTTAATCGACAAATACTCGCGCATGCCAAGACGGCTGGCCCCGGCCACCGCGCGGACCCGGCAAGCCTGGTCGAAGCGGTAGCGGTTGCTGTCGTTGACCTGTGCCAGCACGCTGGCCGCGGACTCTCCGTTAGGGCCGCGCACCAGCGCCTCATGCGCGTAGATGCTTCGCGTCTTTACATTGACGATGGGCTGGTAGGCGTAATCGAAGTCGAAGGTGAGATGGTCTTCGCCCCGGCATCCGGAGCAGGCAAGGCGTTCGGCGATCGCGAGCGCCTCGGTGGGTGGAGCGGGGAGAATCTCGATCATCGCGGCGTCTTTCAACATCAGGAAGTGAGCCGCGATTTTATCAGGCACGGCACGGGCTCGTGTCGCATTAACGACACGGCCGCATGCTCTTGCGAGGACGTTAATCTTGTCAGGAACGCTTCATCACGAGCGTCAGGATATCGTAGCTGGCCACCAGTTCTTCGTTCTGGTTGGTCACCTGGACGTCCCATGCCACCACCCCCTGGCCGACGCCGCGTTCATCGGTACGGTTGCGGTCGACCTTGCGCTTGCAGGTCAGTCGCGCGCGAATCGTGTCGCCGATTGCCACCGGCGTGATGAAGCGCAGGTTGTCCAGGCCATAGTTGGCCAGCACAGGCCCCGGCGCCGGCGACACGAACAGGCCGGCAGCCGCCGACAGCACAAAGTAGCCGTGCGCGATGCGCTTGCCGAACTGCGAATCCTTCGCCGCGATCTCGTCGAAGTGCATGTAGAAGAAGTCGCCCGAGATGCCGCCGAAGGCGACGATGTCGGCCTCGCTCACGGTGCGGCGGTGGGTCAGCAGCGAGTCGCCCATCTGCAGGTCTTCGAAGTACTTACGGAACGGGTGCAGTTCGCTCTCGCGCACGGCGGCGCCCCGCACGTATTCGCCGGTCACCGCAGCGAGCATCGTCGGCGAACCCTGTACCGCGGCGCGCTGCAGGAAGTGGCGCACCGCGCGGATGCCGCCCAGTTCCTCGCCGCCGCCGGCGCGGCCAGGGCCGCCGTGCTTGAGCTGCGGCAGCGGCGAGCCGTGGCCGGTCGAATCGACTGCTGCTTCGCGCTCCAGGATGTGGACGCGGCCGTGGGACGCGGCGGCGATCGGCACCGCATAGGCGGCGATGGCGGGTTCCTTCGTCACCAAAGTCGATACCAGGCTGCCCTTGCCGCGCGCTGCCAGCGCCAGCGCCTCGTCGATGCCTTCGTAGGTCATCATGGTGCTGACCGGGCCGAAGGCCTCGACGTCGTGCACCGCATCGTTGTTCATCGCATCGCGGCACAGCAGCAGGGTCGGCGAGAAGAACGCGCCGTTGGCGACGCCTTCGCCGACGGGCTTGAAGCCGTCGCGCGCGCCAAACACGATCTCGTTGCCGCGCGCGAGCATCTCGACACGCTCGCTGACGTCGCGGTGCTGGTCGAGCGAGGCCAGTGCGCCCATGCGCACGCCTTCCATCGACGGGTCGCCGACGACCACCTTGGCCAGGCGGTCGCGCAGGCGTTCGGCGACGGCGTCGACGTGCTGCTTCGGCACGATGATGCGGCGGATCGCGGTGCATTTCTGGCCTGCCTTGCCGGTCATCTCGCGCGCCACTTCCTTGACGAACAGGTCGAATTCAGGATCGTCCGGGGTGACGTCCGGGGCCAGGATGGCGCAGTTGAGCGAGTCGGCTTCGGCGGTGAACGGCACCGAATTGGCGATCAGGTTTTTATTCACGCGCAGCTTGGCGGCGGTATCGGCCGAACCGGTGAAGGTGACCGCATCGGCGCCGGTCAGGCGGTCGAGCAGGTCCCCGGTGCTGCCGATCACGAGCTGGAAACTACCTTCGGGCAGCAGGCCCGACTCGTGCATCATGCGCACGACGGCTTCCGTCAGGTAGCTGGTGGCGGTTGCCGGCTTGCCGATGCAAGGCATCGCGGCCAGGAAGCTCGGCGCGAATTTTTCGAGCATGCCCCAGATCGGGAAGTTGAACGCGTTGATGTGCACCGCCAGGCCGCCGCGCGGCACCAGGATGTGGGTGCCGGCGAAGCCGCCCCGCTTACCCAGCGCCATGGCCGGGCCTTCGTGCAGCACGTTCGACGACGGCAGCTCGCGGCTGCCCATGCTGGCGTAGGCGAACAGGGTGCCGATGCCGCCCTCGACGTCGACCCAGCTGTCAGGGCGGGTCGCGCCGGTCAGCTGCGAGATCTTGTACAGCTCTTCCTTGCGCTCCATCAGGTACAGCGCGAGTGCTTTCAGGACGCCGGCGCGCTTCTGGAAGTCGAGCTTCATCAGGGCCGGCACGCCGGTCTTGCGCGCATAGGTGACAGCTTCGTCGAAGTCGATCTTCTCGGCGTGGGTGTGATAGATCAGGTTGTTGTTGACGGCGCTGTGCAACGGGGTCGATGCTTCAGATCCGAGCCAGCGGCCAGCGATCAGGCTTTGAAGGGTTGATACGTTTGTCATTCTGAATTCTCCAGGGAGTGCCCGTCGTTCCCGCGGAGGCGGGAACCCATGCTGAGCCGACTACGGACAGTCAGATGGGTTCCCGTTTTCACGGGAAGTCATTTCCGGCAATGCCGGGAATGACGGGGGGGGTTGCTTATTTAGTGTCTTTTGGGGCGTGCATGTCGGGGCCAAGGTCGATCCGCGCGCGGTTCGGCTCGACTTCGGGCAGCGCGTCAACTACGCGCATCGTTTCCATCGAGCGAATCGCCAGGTCGTGGTACTGCTTCGTGCCAAAGCTCTTCCAGGCCACATCCTTGTCGGTCAGCTCGCGCATCACTTTCGCGGGCGCGCCCATGACCATGCTGCGCGGCGGGATGATCATGCCGGCCTTGACGAAACTCATCGCCGCGACGATTGACTCTTCGCCAACGATTGCCTTGTCCATCACTACCGCGTTCATGCCCACCATGGCATTGCGCTTGATGCGGCAGCCGTGCAGCACCGCGCCGTGGCCGATGTGGCCATCGACTTCGACTACCGTGTCATCTCCCGGGAAGCCGTGCATCACGCAGGTGTCCTGCAAGTTGGCGCCCTCCTCCAGGATCAGGCGGCCGAAGTCGCCGCGCATCGAGGCCAGCGGGCCGATGTAGCAGCGCGGACCGACAATGACATCGCCGATCAGCACAGCACTCGGATGAACGTAGGCGCTCGGGTGTACGACCGGACGCACGCCGTTGATTTCATAAACTTTCACCATGCTTCGTTTCCTTTACATGCCGAGATAGGCGCTTTGCACCTGTTCGTTGGCCAGCAGTTCCGGGCCGGGGCCCGTCAGGATGATCGAACCGGTTTCGATGACATAGCCGACGTCGGCAATCGCCAGAGCCGCGTGCGCGTTCTGCTCGACCAAAAAGATCGTGATGCCTTGCGAGCGCAGCTCCTCGACGATGCGGAAGATTTCGCGGATCAGCAGCGGCGCCAGGCCCATGCTCGGCTCGTCGAGCAGCAGCAGCTTCGGCCGCCCCATCAACGCGCGCGCCATCGCCAGCATCTGCTGCTGGCCGCCGGACAGCATGCCCGCCAGCAGGTGGCGCTTTTCCTTCAACACCGGGAACAGCGCATACATGCGTTCGAGGTCGCCCGCGAAATCGTGCTTCGGCCGCGTGTAGGCGCCCAGGCGCAGGTTGTCTTCGACCGACATCGGGCCGAACACCTGGCGGCCTTCGGGCACCTGGCAGATGCCGGCGCGCACGCGCTTGTCGGCGCTCATGCGGCTGATATCCTCGCCGCCAAAACGAATGGTGCCGGCGCTGGCCGGCTGAACGCCGGAGATCGCGCGCAGCAGCGTGGTCTTGCCGGCGCCATTGGCGCCAACCAGCGCGACCAGCTGGCCTTCGCCGATCTGGATGTCGATGCCGTGCAGCGCCTGGATCGGACCGTAATAGCTGTCCAGCCCCGATACCTGCAGGATTGGCTGTGTGGTAGTTGCGTCTTGCATCGTGATTCCTTAAGCGGCCGCGCCGAGATAAGCTGCGATGACGTCCGGGTTGGCGCGTACTTCGGCAGCAGTGCCCTCGGCCAGCTTCTTGCCGTAGTCGAGCACCAGGATATGGTCGGACAGGTTCATCACCAGTTTCATGTCGTGCTCGACCAGCACCACCGTCACGCCGGACTGCGCCACCTTGCGCACCAATTCCTCGATCTCGCCGGTTTCAGTGTGGTTCAGGCCCGCGGCCGGCTCGTCGAGCAGGATGATCTTCGGCTTGGCGGCCAGCGCGCGCGCAATCTCAAGGCGTTTGAGCGCGCCGTACGACATCTGGCCGGCGTCGGCGTAGACGTACTTGCCGACGCCGCAAAAGCGCATCAGCTCCGCCGCCTCGTGGCGGCAGGCCTCGTCGGCGCGGCGCACCGCGGGCAGGCGCAGCATCGATGCGAACAGGTTCTGGTTCAGGCGCAGGTGCGAGCCGACCATCACGTTGTCGAGCGCGCTCATGTTCATGCAGACCTGGAGGTTCTGGAAGGTGCGGCTCATGCCGCGCCGCGCCAGTGCGTCCGGGGACATGCCGGCGACGTTCTCGCCGTCGAACATGATCCGTCCCGAGGTCGGCGTATAGACCCCGGTGACGAGATTGAACAGCGTGGTTTTGCCGGCGCCGTTGGGCCCGATCACCGAGTGGATCGATCCCTGCCTGACCTTGAAGCTGACGTCCTGCACCGCGTGCACGCCGCCGAAGCTCTTGCTGAGGTTTTCAATCGACAGCATCTTATGCCTCCTTCGGTTTGCGCGAACGCAGGCGCTGGGCAATGCTCGGTACCAGGCCCTTCGGCAGGAAGATCATCGTGGCCATCAGGATCACGCCGAACACGACCACTTCCCAGCCTTCGAAAGTCTGCAGCAGCTGCGGCAAGATGGTCAGCAGCGCGGCGCCGATGATCGAGCCGAATACGGACGCCATGCCGCCTACCACCACCATCGTCACCAGTTCGATCGAATGGAAGAAGCCCGCCATGCCCGGCGTGATGAAGCCGATGTAGTGGGCGCTGATGCTGCCCGCGATACTCGCCACCACCGCCGACAGCACGAACACGCGCGCCTTGAATTTCGCGGTGTCGACGCCGGCGACGCGCGAGGCGACTTCGGAGCCGTGGATCGCCTGCAGCGCGCGGCCGACCGGCGAATCGATCAGGTTCAGCGCGAACCACGTCATCAGGAGCAGTAGCCCGGCGCTGACGGCGTACCAGGCTTTTTCGCCCTCGATCGTGAAATCGAACAGCGTGAATGCCGGGACGCCGATGCCATCCGGGCCGCCGGTCCATTGCGATTCATTGTTGATCGCGATCGAGATGATGATGCCAAGGCCCAGTGTCGCCATGGCCAGGGTGTGGCCCTTGAGCTTCAGGATCGGACGGGCGACGACGAAGGCCAGCACGCCGGTCGCAGCCGCGCCGACGACCAGCGCCAGGACCGGCGGCCAGTTCATGTGCGTGGTCAGCGCCGCCGAAGCGTACGCGCCCATGCCGTAGAAGCCGGCGTGCCCAAGGCTGATCTGGCCGGTATAGCCCATCAACAGGTTGAGCGCGATGACCACCACGGCGTTGAGCGCGATGCGGATCGCAACGTCGATGTAGAACGGATTGGTCAGGACGACCGGCAGCAGCACCAGGATCACGGCAAGCACCAGCAGCCCTGCGTAGCGTTGGTTCAGTGACTTCATACACGCTCCGAAATCTTGGCGCCGAACAGGCCGCGCGGCATGAAGAACAGGATCAGCAGGATCAGCACGAACGGCACCGCGTCCTTGTACGAGGACGAGATGTAACCGGCCGTCATCGACTCGGCAACGCCAAGGATCAATCCGCCCACCACCGCGCCGACGCCGCCCCCTAGCCCGCCCAGCACTGCTGCGACGAAGCCCTTCAGGCCCAGCATGATGCCAGCGTCATACGAGGTGTAGGTGATCGGCGCGACCAGGATGCCGCCAACTGCCCCCAGCAGGGCCGCCAGGCCGAACGACAGCAGCAGCACGCGGCGCGTGTCGATGCCGACCAGTTGCGCGGCCAGCCGGTTGTTCGACGTGGCCAGCATGGCCTTGCCGAGCATGGTGCGGCCGAAGAACCAGGCCAGCGCGCCGACCACCAGCAGTGTGACGCCGAGCACCCACAAGCTTTGCGGCAGCAGGCTGGCGCCGAGGAACTGGATCGGCGTATCGCCCGAAAAAGGCGCCAGCGCGTGCGTGCCTTTGCCGAGCCAGATCTGGACCAGGCCGCGGATGGTCAGCGACGCCCCGATGGTGATGATGATCAGGGTGACCACCTGCGCATCGCGCGCCGGCTCGATCACGACCTTTTCCATCACCACCCCGACCGCGCACGTGACCACAACCGCGATGATGATCGCAAGCGGCAGCGGAACGCCGCCGGCCGACAGCAGGGCTGCCAGCATCCCACCGAGCATGATGAACTCGCCCTGGGCAAAGTTAATCACGCCGCTGGTGTTGTAGATGATCGTAAAACCCAGCGCCGCAAGTGCGTACGCCGAGCCGACCGTCATTCCCGAATACAGGAACTGGAGAAATTGAGCGAGCATGCGAGCCTTACTTCAGCAACTGCCAGTCGCCGTTTTTGACTTCAACCATGCGGAACGCGGAAAGGTCCAGGCCCATATGGTCTTTCGGCGACATGTTGAATACGCCGGTGGTGCCGACGAAGCCCTTGGTGGATTCCAGCGCTGCGCGCACCTTCTCGCCATCGGTGGAGCCGGCGCGCTTGATCGCGTCGACCGACAGGTTCAGCGCGTCCAGCGCATAGCCGCCGAAGGTCGATGGCTCGGCCTTGTAACGGTCGCGGTAGTCCTTGTCGTAGCTGGTGACGATGGCCTTCTGCGGATCGTTCGCCGGCAGCGCCTTGGCGATCAGCAGCGCCGGCGTCGGCAGGCGCACGCCTTCCGCCACTTTGCCCGACAGCTTCAGGTATTCATCGGATGCGACGCCGTGCGACTGGTACATCGGCACCGACGACATGCCGAGCTGGCCGTAGTTCTTGGTGACGATGGCCGGGCCCTGGCCGAGGCCGAACACGAAGACAGCCTGCACGCCAGGGGCGTTCTTGATGCGGGTCAGCTGGGCGGTGGTGTCGGTATCTTTCGGGCCGTAGGTTTCATCGGCGACGAGGGTGATGCCGTATTTGGCGGCGACCGCCTGGGTCTCCTTGCGGCCGGATGCGCCGAAGCCGCTGGTTTCGGACAGCAGGCCGACCTTCGAGATGCCGCGCTTTTTCATGTCCTCGAATACCTTCTCGGCTGCCATGCGGTCGGTGTGTGGGGTTTTGAAGACCCACTTCTTGACCGGGTCGATGACGACCACCGCGCCTGCCAGCGAGATGAACGGCACCTTGGCGCGTTCGACCAGCGGGGCCATGGCCATCGTGGCGCCGGTAGTGGTGCCGCCGATCAGGAAGTTCACCTTGTCCGACTCGATCAGGCGCTTGGTGAAGCTGTTGGCCTTGGCCGCATCGCTGCCGTCGTCGTAGTGGACCAGTTCGAGCTTGCGGCCAAGGACGCCGCCGGCTGCGTTGATTTTTTCAACGTACAGCTGGAGGGTTTTCAGTTCCGGGTCGCCCAGGAAGGCGGCTGGGCCGGAGACCGACAGGACCGAGCCGATCTTGATGGTGTCGGCAGCGAAGGAGGTTGCTGCTGCCAGGGCGAGTGCTGCGAAAAGTGCGGTTTTCTTGAACATGGTTGTCTCCGATGTTGTTGTGATGACCTGCTGGTATTTGGCGGATGCGGCCTCGGCGGCAGCCCTGCTTATCCGCCCTACGGTGACATTTTCGCGTAGGGCGGATAAGCGAAGCGCATCCGCCGTTTTGAACTACGTTTTATACTCGTTCTACGATCAGTGCGATCCCCTGCCCTACGCCGATGCACATCGTGCACAGGGCATAACGGCCGCCGGTGCGGTGCAGCTGGTTCACCGCCGCCGTCACCAGGCGCGCGCCCGATGCGCCGAGCGGGTGGCCGATCGCAATCGCGCCGCCGTTCGGGTTGACGTGCTCGGCATCGTCCGGCAGCCCGAGGTCGCGCGTCACCGCCAGCCCTTGCGCGGCAAACGCTTCATTCAACTCGATGACGTCCATCTGGCCGATCGACAGGCCAGTCATCGCCAGCACCTTGCGCGTCGCCGGCGATGGACCGAAGCCCATGATACGCGGCTCAAGACCCGCCAGCGCCATGCCGACGATGCGCGCCCGCGGCTTCAGGCCAAAGCGCTCGGCGGCGCCGCCGGACGCGATCAGCAGCGCGCAGGCGCCGTCGTTGATGCCCGATGCATTACCGGCGGTGACCGTGCCATCCGGCGTGACCACGCCGCGCAGCTTGGCCAGCATCTCGATATTGGTGTCCGGGCGCGGATGCTCGTCGGTGTCGAAAACACGCGACTCGCCTTTTTTGAGGTGGATCGTTACCGGTACGATTTCGTCCTTGAACAAGCCGGCGGCGTGGGCCCTGGCCCAGCGCTGCTGGCTGCGCAGCGCAAACGCGTCCTGGTCGGCGCGGTTGACGCCAAATTCCCTGGCCACGTTCTCAGCCGTTTCGGGCATCGAGTCGATGCCGTACTTTGCCTTCATCAGCGGATTGACGAAGCGCCAGCCCATGGTGGTGTCTTCGATCCTGGCGGCGCGCGAGAACGCGCTGTCCGCCTTGCCCATCACGAAGGGCGCGCGCGTCATGTGCTCGACGCCGCCGGCGATGACCAGGCTCGCTTCGCCGGCCTTGATCGCGCGCGCGGCAGTGCCCACCGCGTCCAGGCTCGATCCGCACAGGCGGTTGATGGTGCTGCCAGGGACAGCCGGCGGCAGCCCTGCCAGCAGGCCGGCCATGCGCGCCACGTTGCGGTTGTCTTCGCCGGCCTGGTTGGCGCAGCCGTACAAGAGGTCGTCGACCATCGTCCAGTCCACGCCGGGATTGCGGGCGATCAGCGCGGCGATCGGCAGCGCTGCCAGGTCGTCGGCGCGCACGCTCGCCAGCGAACCGCCGAAACGGCCGAACGGGGTACGGATGGCGTCACAGATGAATGCGTCGTTTGCGGTGTTCAAGTCAGTGCTCCTCTGTTCAGTTCTTTGGACGCTTGTCGATCACGCGGCGCGCCTTGCCGGTCATCGTGCGTTCGATGCCTTCGGGCTGGGCCAGCGTAACGCGGGTGCTGACGCCGACAAACGTCTTGATGCGGTGCTCAAGGTCGCGGCACAGCGCGGTGATCGCGTCGGCGGCCAACGAGGCGTCGCGCATCTCTGCCATCACCTCCAGCTTGTCGAGGTGGCCATCGCGCGTCACCTGCAACTGGTAGTGCGGCGCCAGCGCCGGCATCTTCAGGATCAGTTCTTCGATCTGGCTCGGGAACACATTCACGCCGCGGATGATCAGCATGTCGTCCGAGCGGCCATTGATCTTGCCCATGCGGCGCATGGCGCGCGAGGTCGGCGGCAGCAGGCGCGTGAGGTCGCGCGTGCGGTAGCGGATGATCGGCAGCGCTTCCTTGGTCAGCGAGGTGAATACCAGCTCGCCTTCCGAACCGTCCGGCAGTACTTCGCCGGTCTCCGGGTCGATGATCTCCGGGTAGAAGTGGTCTTCCCAGATCACCGGGCCGTCCTTGCTTTCGATGCACTCGCTGGCCACGCCAGGGCCCATCACTTCCGACAGGCCATAGATGTCGACCGCATCGATACCGGCGCGGCGTTCGATCTCGGTGCGCATCGCATCGGTCCACGGCTCGGCGCCGAAGATGCCGACCTTGAGCGAGCACTGGGCCGGGTCCATGCCCAGGCGTTCGAATTCCTCGATGATGTTCAGCATGTAAGACGGCGTCACCATGATGATGTCCGGCTTGAAGTCGCAGATCAGCTGCACCTGCTTTTCTGTCTGGCCGCCCGACATCGGAATGACCGTGCAACCGAGGCGCTCGGCGCCGTAGTGCGCGCCCAGGCCGCCGGTGAACAGGCCGTAGCCGTACGAGATGTGGCAAATGTCGCCGGCGCGCCCGCCTGCGGCGCGGATCGAACGCGCGACCACGTCGGCCCAGGTATTGATGTCTTTTTGCGTGTAGCCGACCACGGTGGCCTTGCCGGTGGTGCCCGACGACGCGTGGATGCGCACCACCTGCTCGCGCGGGACCGCAAACAGGCCGAACGGATAGTTGTCGCGCAGGGTCTTTTTGTCGGTGAACGGGAATTTGGCGAGATCGGCCAGGGTCCGCAGGTCTTCCGGATGCACGCCGGCGGCGTCGAACGCGGCGCGGTAGTGCGGTACGTTTTCATAGGCGTGCTTCAGCGACCACTTCATACGTTCGAGCTGCAAGGCTTGCAGCTCGTCGCGGCTCGCTCGTTCGATCGGCTCCAGGTCGCCCTGGGCTGGAATGCGTTGGACCATCTTCGTCTCCTCCAATTTAACTTATGCGGCAACCTCGGCAACCGGCCCGCTGACGCGGTGCGACTTGCCGCGGAAAAGCGCGATCAGGCGCCCGTCCTGGTTGCTTACCTTGACGTCGTACACGCCGGTTTTGCCGCTCAGGGTCTGTTCGACCGCTTCCGCGACCAGCATCTCGCCTTCGCGGCCCGGCGCGACATAATCGATCGTGCAGCCTGCGCCGACGGTCTTGTGGTTGTGCGAATTGCAGGCGAACGCGAACGCGCTGTCGGCCAGCATGAAAATGTAGCCGCCGTGGCAGGTCTGGTGCCCGTTGAGCATGTCGCGCCGCACCGGCATCGTCATCAAGGCATAGCCTGGCCGGATCTCGCTCAGCTTCATGCCAAGGGCCTGGCTGGCCGGATCGCGGTCCCACATGGTTTTGCCGGCCAGTTCGGCCAGTGCCTGGGCGTCGTGCTGGATATCCTTATGCATGGAAGTTCCCTGATGCTGCGACCTTGCGGCGCAGGAGCGGCGAGACGCGGTAGCGGTCTTCGCCATAAGTGGTTGAAAGGTTGGACAGGACGGTGGCGACATGGGCGAGGCCGACCGCGTCTGCCCAGGCCAGCGGGCCGCGCGGATAGTTGACGCCCTTTTGCATGGCGATGTCGACTGCCTGCGCGCTGCAAACGCCCTGGTTGACGGCATCGGCCGCTTCGTTGGCCAGCATCGCGACCGTGCGCATCACGGCCATGCCCGGCACGTCGTCGAGGCGGGTGACCGCGAAGCCGGCGGCCTGGAACAAGCCGACCACCGAGTTGTAGGCGGCGTCGCTGCACTGGTCTGCGCGCGCCAGCGCGATGCGCTTTGCGCTGCCGTAGTCCAGCACGAGGTCGTACAGCACCGTGTCCGGGTGCTTGTTGGCGGCCGCGCGTTCGGTCGCGCTGCGGCCGTCGGTCAGGAACAGCGCCGCGCCATTGCAGTGGAAAGCCGGCGCCTCGTTTTCGCCGGAGTGCGGCAACGCCTCGCGGTGCGCGACCTTGAAGCCAGCCGCGCGCAGGCGCTCCTCCAGCGGCGCCGTGACAGCGCCGGTGACGCCCGGCTCCATGCTCAGGCCCACCGCGTCAGGCCGTTCCTGCGGCGCTTCGGCCTGCGAATCTTCTTTTTCCGCGCCGGCGGCGTAGTCGAAGAAGCCGCGGCCCGATTTGCGGCCCAGGTAGCCGGCGTTGACCATCTCCTGCTGCAGCACCGACGGGGTAAAGCGCGGGTCATTGAAGTAGGCGTGGAAGACCGACTGCGTGACCGAGAAGTTGACGTCGTGGCCGATCAGGTCCATCAGCTCGAAAGGCCCCATGCGGAAGCCTCCCGCCTCGCGCATGACTGCGTCAAGGGTGGCGGCACTCGCGGCCTGTTCATTAAGCAGGCGCAGCGCTTCAGCGTAGAACGGCCGCGCAACCCGGTTGACGATGAAGCCAGGCGTCGACTTTGCGTGCACAGGGCTCTTGCCCCAGGCGGCAGCAGTGGCATACACGGTGTCGGCGACGCCGCGGCTGGTGGCCAGCCCACTGATCACCTCGACCAGCGCCATCAGCGGCACCGGATTGAAGAAGTGCATGCCGACCAGGCGCTGCGGCAGGCGCAGGCGCGCTGCGATTGCGGTCACCGAGATCGACGAGGTGTTTGTGGCGAGGATGCACTCGTCGTGGACGATGCCTTCGAGGTCGGCAAACAGAGTGCGCTTGACGTCCAGGCTTTCGACAATCGCTTCGATGACGATGGCGGCGTCCTTCAGCTCGGCCAGGCTGGAAGCGCCGGACAGACGGTCGCTGGCGGCCTGCACTTCTTCGTCGGTCATCTTGCCTTTTTCGGCCAGCTTGCCGTACATGTTGCAGATGCCGGTGATCGACGCCTTGACCGCTTCGGGACGCGCATCGAACAGCACGACCTTGTAGCCTGCTGCCGCCGCTACCTGGGCGATGCCGGTGCCCATTGCGCCGCTGCCTACCACCGCAACGATGCTGCCCTTGTCGAGAGCCTGTGCCATCCTCATTCCCCCTTGAAGTGCGCCGGGCGCTTTTCGATAAAGGCGGCGACGCCTTCGCGGTAATCATGGCTGTACCCGAGTTCGCGCATCATCTCGCCTTCGAGCTTCAGCTGCTCGGGCAAGGTGTTGTCCCAGCTCGCCTGCAGCGCCTTTTTGGTGAAGGCCAGGCCCTTGGTGGGGGCGACGGCGAAGTGTTCGGCCATCTTCATGGCGTCGTCGAACAGCGCTTCGTCCGGCACGCATTTCCAGATCAGGCCCCACTGCTCCGCCTTTTCGGCGCTCAGCTTCTCGCCCAGCATCGCCAGGCCGGTGGCGCGCGCGTGGCCGATCAGGCGCGGCAGGTGCCAGGTGCCGCCGCTGTCCGGGATCAGTCCCAGGCGGCAGAAGGCTTCGACGAAACTGGCCGATTTCGCGGCCAGCACGATGTCGCAGGCCAGCGCGATGTTGGCGCCAGCGCCGGCAGCCACGCCGTTGACGGCGCAGATGACCGGCATCGGCAGGGTGCGCAGCGTGTTGATCAGCGGCGCGTAGAATTTTTCGACGGAGTCGCCCAGGTCGACGCCCTTGGCGCCCGGTTCGACCGCGCGGTCGCCAAGGTCCTGGCCGGCGCAGAAGCCGCGGCCCGCGCCGGTCAGCACCAGCACGCGCACGCTGGGATCAAGCTGCGCCGCGTCGAGCGCGGAACGCACTTCCAGGTGCATCGCCTGCGTGAAGCTATTGAGCTTGTCCGGGCGGTTCAGCGTCAACAGCGCGATGCCGTCCTTGATCTGGAACTTGATGTTTTCGTAGTTCATGCGGTCTCCGTTATTTTTTGTTTTATTCGGCCTGGTCGAAGTCGACCACGACCTTGTCCGTCACCGGGAAGCTCTGGCACGACAGGACGAAGCCGCGCGCGATCTCGTAGTCTTCCAGCGCGTAGTTGACGTCCATGTCCACCTTGCCGTCGACGATCTTGCAGCGGCAGGTCGAGCACACGCCGCCCTTGCAGGAGTAGCGCATGTCGATCCCGTGGCGCAGGCCGGCGTCGAGGATCGACTCCTTGTCCTTGTCCATCGTGAAGCTGGTATGACTGCCGTCCATGATGACGGTGACCTCGGTCTCGTGCGATACGGTCGGATCGAAATGGCGTGGCTTGTGCTCGTGCTTTGGAATGCTTGCCGCGAACAGTTCGACCTTGATGTTCGATTTCGGCATGCCTGCTTCCTGCAGCGCGGCGGAGACGCCCAGCATCATGTCCTCGGGGCCGCAGATGAAGGCGACATCGATATCCTCGATGTTGATCCAGTGCTGCATGAACTGCTCGCACTTTTCCTTGGTGATGCGGCCGTTGAACAGTTCGATGTCCTGCTGTTCGCGGCTCATCACGTAGGCCACGTTCAGGCGGTCCATGTAAGTGTCCTTCAGGTCGGTCAGTTCTTCCCTGAAGATGACGGTGGACGATGCGCGGTTACCGTAGAACAGGGTGAACTGGCTGTTCGGCTCCGCCTGCAAGGTGGTCTTGATGATCGAGAGGATCGGCGTGATGCCGCTGCCGGCTGCGAAAGCGGCGTAGTGGCGCTTCGCCTCCGGCTCCAGCGGCACGTTGAAGTGGCCCATCGGCGGCATGACATCGAGCACCGCGCCCGGCTTCAGGTTTTCGTTGGCCCAGGTGGAAAACTGGCCGCCCGGCGTACGCTTGATGGCCACGCGCAGCAGCTTGTCCTGTACCGCGGAGCAGATCGAATACGAGCGGCGCAGGTCCTCGCCGCCGATCATCGCGCGCAGGGTCAGGTGCTGGCCCTGCTGGTACTTGAAGCTGTCCGCCAGTTCAGGCGGTACGTCGAAGGTGACAGCGATGGTGTCGCGCGTTTCGTTACGCACGCCGGCGACATGCAATGGATAGAATTTGCTCATTTGTCTGCCTTAATGGCACTTGAAGTAGTCAAAGGGTTCGCGGCAGTCGAGGCATTTGTACAGTGCCTTGCATGGCGTCGATCCGAACTGGCTGGTCAGCTGGGTATGGGTGGAGCCGCAGTTAGGGCAGGCAATCACCAGCTCGGGCATCGGGCGCCGCTTGACGCCGGCCGTCAGGCCGCTGATATCGATCACCTGCTGCGCCGGCGGCGCGATGCCGTAGCCCTTGAGCGCTGCCTTGCCCGTTTCGCTCATCCAGTCGGTGGTCCACGCCGGCGACAGCTGGCTGACCAGCTTTACCTTGTCGACGCCATGCTGGTGCAGCGCCTCGGTCACCGCTTCGGCGATCACCTGCATCGCCGGGCATCCCGAGTAGGTCGGCGTGATGGTGACGACGCATTCGTCGCCCTGCCATTCCACATTGCGGACGATGCCGAGATCCACCACCGAGATCACCGGGATCTCGGGGTCGGGAACCTCGCCGAGCCAGGCCCAGACCTGCTCAACACTGGCCAGCGCCGCGTTCATTACCAGTCGGCGCCGGGATAGGCGCGCTGCAGGAACTGCATCTCGGCCAGGATATAGCCCAGGTGCTCGCTGTGCCTTCCCGTTTTGCCGCCCTGCTGCATCCAGGCGTCCGCGGGCGGCATTGCCAGCGTCGCTTCGGCGAAGATCTCGCCGACGTGCTCGAGGAACGATGCGCGCAGGTCGGCAGCGGCAGGCGCCACGCCCTGTGCGGCCATCTCGTTGTCGACGTCGTCGTAGATGAACATCTCGCCCGAATACATCCACAGCGCGTCCAGCGCGGCCTGCATGCGCCGGTGGCTTTCAGGCGTGCCGTCGCCGAGGCGCACCACCAGGTCGCCGCTGCGGCGCAGGTGGTAGGTCACTTCCTTGAGCGACTTCTCGGCGATTTCCGCGATGCGCGGGTCGCTCGATTTGGTCAGTCCCTGCATCAGGAAGTAGTGCCAGGTATCGAACAGGAACTGGCGCATCATCGTAAATCCATAGTCGCCATTGGGCTGCTCGACGATCAGGCAGCAGCGCATCTGGTGCGCGTCGCGCAGGTAGGCCAGGTGGTCCTCGGTGCGGCCGAGGCCTTCGATCTCGGCCGCGTAGCCCAGCCACATGCGGGTCTGTCCGAGCAGGTCGAGGGCGACGTTGGCAAGCGCCATGTCTTCTTCCAGCGCAGGGCCTTTGCCGCACAGCTTGCACAGCTGCTGCGACAGGATCAGCGCATTGTCGCCCTGGCGCAGCAGGTATTCGAGTTTGGCGTCCACGGGCGCGCTCACAGGTTCTTGACTTCTTCCGGCATCGGGAAGAAGGTCGGGTGGCGATAGACTTTGCTGTTGGACGGCTCGAACAGCGCGCCCTTGTCGCCCGGGCTGCTGGCGACGATGTCGGTGGCGCGCACGACCCAGATCGACACGCCCT
Source organism: Massilia agrisoli (assembly GCF_020831365.1). Classification (GTDB taxonomy): domain Bacteria; phylum Pseudomonadota; class Gammaproteobacteria; order Burkholderiales; family Burkholderiaceae_D; genus Telluria_A; species Telluria_A agrisoli. The sequence goes on along the minus strand of NZ_JAJHPV010000021.1, from coordinate 293,775 downwards.
CGTTGCGGCGGGTGTAAACGTCGCGCGCGTTATTGACCGCCATTTCGGCGTCCGGTGCATGCAGGCTGCCCACGTGCTTGTGCGCGAGTCCGTGCTGGCTGCGGATGAAGACTTCCCACAGTGGCCATTCTTTGCTCATTCGGTGCTCCAGTTTTATTGTGTGAGCCGCTTACGCCGCGGCGCGTGCTGCTGCTTTTTTATCGGCGTGCGCGACCAGCGCATCGCGGAACCATGTGCCGTCTTCCCATGCCTTGACGCGGGTCGCCAGGCGCTCCTTGTTGCACGGGCCATTCCCCTTCAGGACGTTGTGGAACTCGCTCCAGTCGATCTCGCCGAATTCGTAGTGCCCGGTTTCGGCGTTGAACTTCAGGTCAGGGTCGGGAATCGTCAGGCCCAGGTACTCGGCCTGCGGCACGGTCTGGTCGACCATGCGCTGGCGCAGTTCGTCGTTCGAGAACAGCTTGATGCGCCACTTGCTCGACTGCGCACTGTTGACCGACTCGGCGTCCGACGGGCCGAACATCATCAAGGAAGGCCACCACCAGCGGTTCAGCGCGTCCTGCGCCATCGCCTTCTGCTCCGGCGTGCCTTTTGCGAGGCTCATCATGATGTCGTAGCCCTGGCGCGCGTGGAACGACTCTTCCTTGCAGACGCGGATCATGGCGCGCGAGTACGGGCCGTAGGAGCAGCGGCACAGCGGGATCTGGTTGATGATGGCCGAGCCGTCGACCAGCCAGCCGATCGCGCCCATGTCGGCCCACGACAGGGTTGGGTAATTGAAGATGCTTGAATACTTCGCCTTGCCCGAGTGAAGGGCGTCGAGCAGTTCGTCGCGCGACACGCCCAGCGTTTCGGCGGCGCTGTAGAGGTACAGGCCGTGGCCCGCCTCGTCCTGGATCTTGGCCAGCAGGATCGACTTGCGCTTCAGCGTCGGCGCGCGCGTCACCCAGTTGCCTTCAGGCAGCTGGCCGACAATCTCCGAGTGGGCGTGCTGCGAAATCTGGCGGATCAGCGTTTTGCGGTAAGCGTCGGGCATCCAGTCCTTCGCTTCGATCTTGATGCCTTCGTCGATGCGCTGCTGGAAAGCGAGCTCTTCCGCACCCATATCCGCTTCGGTCTGGACCTTCTTGAGGCCGGTTTCTACCATCTGTGCATACATGGTGGTTCTCCATCACGTGTTCTGTGAAATCGATAATACGATACATAAAATGAGATGTACACACTTTTATTGTGTCGTATTTAGAATTTGTATCCCTTTGCTGCGCGCGATAGTTAAAAATTAATCGTGCGCCGATTGCCCAGCGAAGTAAACTCCGGCAATCCTTGACAAACAGGCTACCCGCGCCAGACCATGCTCGAATGAAACAATTAACCAGCAGCGAATGGATCAGTCACTTCCTTGCCAGCGACCCGCCCCGCTCGAAGTCGCTGGTGATGACGATTTTCGGCGACAGCATCGTGCCCCACGGCGGCGCGATCTGGCTGGGCAGCCTGATCGAGCTGCTGGCGCAGTTCGGCATCAACGACCGGGCCCTGCGCACCAGCGTGTTCCGCCTGGCGCAGGAAGGCTGGCTGGTTGCCAACCGCGACGGCCGCCGCAGTTCCTACGCGATCCTGCCCGAGGCCTTGCCGCGCTTCCAACGCGCCTACCGCCGCATCTACGACGTGCCGACCATCAACTGGGATGGCAAGTGGACCCTGGTGATGTCAGGTCCGGCCGGGCTGGATGCGCCGGGCCGCGCGTCGCTGCGCAAGCAGTTGCTGTGGGAAGGCTATGCGCTGATCAGCGCCGGCGTGTTCGGCCACCCGGCGGGCGACCCGGCCGTGCTCGACGAAATCCTTGGCCGTGCCCAGGTGCGCGACAGCCTGTATGTATTTAGTGCGGCCGAGCTGCCGCAGGTGCACTCGCGCCCGCTGCGCGAACTGGTCGACGAAGGCTGGGACCTGTCCGACGTGGCCGCCGGCTACCGCCACTTCATTGAAGAATTTGCGCCGCTGCAGGCGCTGCTGGCCGAGCGCGTGGCGCCGGAACAGGCGTTCGTGATCCGCACCCTGCTGATCCACGCCTACCGCCGCGTGCAGCTGCACGACCCGATGCTGCCGGTGGAGTTGCTGCCGCAGCCGTGGCCAGGGGTGGAAGCCTATAACGTGGCGCGCGCGCTGTACATGGCGACCTACCGCGCCGCCGAGGAACATATCATGGCGACCTTGCTGCGCGAGGATGCCCAGGCGCAGCCGGCGGAAGACGCCTTCTACCAGCGCTTCGGCGGGCTGAACAAAGACCCGCTGTCCGAGCCGGTGTACGACGGAATCAAGTGACCGCGCTAGCAGTCCGAACTGAGCGCGGTGTGCGAAAACGCCATCGGGAAGCGGATGGCATCGAGGGTGAGGTCGAGGTCCAGCTCGGGCCAGTAGACCCGGCTGGCGCTCGGGCACTGCACGCGGCAGATCTGGGCGATGGTCGCGTGCTCGAACCACGGAAACTCAACAAACGGCAGGTATAACTCCTCACCATTGCACTGCAGCCAGAAGCCGTGCTGGTTGATGCTGGTGACCTGCGCGCACGAAATGCGGATGGCTGTCATTGCGGTTCCTTCGTGTTCGGAGTGACCCGACGAAGGTATCAAAATGGCAGCGCTGCGCCTTGAGATGGCGCAGCAACAGTCGGTCAGGGCGACACTTTGAAGCCGAATCCGATCGAGCGCTGGAAGTAGTTGTAGTCGATCAGGCTCTGGCCGTAACCCGAAAACAGGTGCACGTAAGCACCCACCTTGCCGGCGATCGGGTAGGTGTAGCCGACCTGCACGCCGCTCTTGTTGGTCGAGGTGTTATAGCGGACCGTGGCGTTGAGCTCCTGGCCGTTGTCCCAGTGGTAGGCGGCCATCAGGTCGCCACGGCCCATGTAGTCGACGATGTCCGGGTTATTGTCGTCGTCCGCCGCCTCGTTGACCCGATTCCAGACGCGCCCGACCAGAGACAGGTTGCCGCTATCGATGCCGAGCTGCGCGTAAGTCCGGTTCCAGCTGCGCGACAGCGACCCGGCCTGCCCGTTCGACTGGTGCACGAAGCCGAGCCCGGCAAAACGCGCATTGATGCCCAACAACGATCCCTTCAAGGGCATCACCGCCATCACTTCCGGCTCGTAATTGGTCTCGCGGAAAGGGCTTGACGCATCGTGGTTGGCGGCCTGCCAGAAGCTCTTCTGCGTGTAACCGAACCACAGGTCGAGCGGCTTGCTGAACGCCTGGTCGATCATCTTGATCTTGAAGCTCAGCTGGTACGCCAGCTCGGCATGCGACAGGCCCTTGTCCTGCTGCAGCAGCGAACGGTAGGGCAGGTAGGGCTCGCCGTTGGGCGCGTGGCTGTAGGTGGCGATCAGGTAATTCGACTGGTGCGCGCGAAAGCGCAGGGCGCGGTTGTCGAGGTCGCCCAGTTCCCAGTGGTTCGCCAGCCGCGACGGCGCGGTGGCGGTGGCGTGCGCGTCCTCGATTTCTTCAGCGTCGGAGTCCGACAGCACCGCAGCAGCGGGAACCGGCGCGGCCGGGGCGGCAGGCTTGGCGACACTGGCGGCGGCCAGCTGGTCGAAACAGGCCAGGCGCGCCACGTTGTCGGTCACCGTCATGCAGTCGGCAAGCGAGGCCGGTGCGGCATGCAGCAGCGGCGCCATCGCGGAGAGGACCAGCAGGCAAGCAAAGGATTTTGGAGCGGGAAGGATATGCATGAAGGGTAGAAAAACGGCAAATGATTGCCGAATACTACGTGACCTGCGGAATTCATGCTGCACGTCCATTCGTGCGCGCAAGCAAATATAAAAATTATATTATTAAGCTAATTTCAACGAACCCGGAGAACCTTCATGTCCCCTTCCATCCTGCGCCTTGCCTCCGCCGCTGCCCTCGCGCTGGCCTCGTTCAGCGCCTCGGCCGATACGGCGACGACGCAAAACCTCGAGATTTCCGGCGTACTGATGGAAAAAGCGGGTCCTTCGCAGCGCTGCCCGTCAAAGTTCGGCGGCACGATTACCGGCCACGGCGTCAGTGACCAGGTTGGCCGCGTCGCCTTCGTGGCAACCGACTGCATCACCCCATCGGGCCCACTGTTCAATTTCGACCAGGGCCGCTTCATCATCATGACGACCAACGGCGACCAGATTTTTGCCGCCTATAGCGGGCAGTTCGTGCCGACCGGCGTGGGCGCGGCTTACGTGTTCAGCGGCGCAACCTTCCAGATCACCGGCGGTAACGGCAAGTATTTCAAGGCAACGGGCGGCGGTTCGCTGACCGGCGGCCAGGACATGATCACGGGCATGGGCACGGTTCAGCTGTCCGGCAAGATCCATTACAAGGCCGACTAAGCACGGCGACCAGCCCGGCCCGCTAGGGGCCGGGCAGCTACGGCTTATTTGCGGCCGGCAGCGATCAGGAAGTTCTGCATGCTCGCTTCGGACACCGAAGCCCACATGTTCTGGTCCTGGCGGAAGCGCTTCCACGGCGTGTAGATCTTGCGGAACTTCGCATTCTTCGCCGCTTCTTCTTCCATCACCTGGTTCGAGATCTTGTACGCCGCATCGAGGATCGGGCGCGAGAAGAAGTGCATCTTGGCGCCGTTCTTGATCAGGCGCGCCAGCGCCGCCGGGTTCTTGGCGTCGTAGTCGGCCTGCATGCTGACGTGGCATTCGTAGCTCGCCACTTCGATGGCCGCCTGGTACTGCTTCGGCAGCTTCTCCCATTCCTTGATGTTGATGTAGAACGACAGCTGCGGCCCGGCCTCCCACCAGCCCGGCGCGTAGTAGTGCGGCGCCACGCGCGCCAGCCCCAGCTTTTCATCATCGTACGGACCGACCCATTCGGCCGCGTCGATCGTGCCCTTCTCCAGCGCCGTGTAGATATCGCCGGCAGGAATTTGCTGCGGCACCGCGCCCATGCGTTCCATCACCCGGCCGGCGAAACCGGCGATGCGGATCTTCAGGCCCTTGACGTCGGCCAGCGTCTTGATCTCCTTGCGGTACCAGCCGCCCATCTGGGTGCCCGTGTTACCGGCCATGAAGTTGATGATGCCGTAGTCTTTGAAGAAGTCGCGCATCAGCTCGCGCCCGCCGCCCTGGTCGAACCAGGCAGTCTGCTGGCGCGAGGTCAGGCCGAACGGCACCGCGCAGTCGAACGCGAAGGTCGGGTCCTTGCCGTAGTAGTAGTAGGACGGGGTGTGGCCCATCTCGACGGTGCCGGCCTGGACTGCGTCCATCACCTGCAGGCCCGGCACGATTTCGCCGGCGGCGAACTGGCGGATCGTGAATTTGCCGCCGGTCAGTTGCGACACCCGCCTGGTGAAGGCGTCGGCCGGGCCGTAGATCGCGTCCAGCGTTTTCGGGAAGCTCGAGGCCAGGCGCCAGGTGATGGCGGGCTGGGTAGCCTGGGCCAGCGCGGGCGCTGCCACCGCGCCGGCCGCGGCGCCAACTGCTGTGTTCTTCAGGAAGGACCGACGTTGCATAGGGTGTCTCCAGAGGGTTTTAAGTGTTTGCCTGAAAGTCAATTGTAGCCGCAGCTTGTGCGATTCCGGTAACCTGCCGCAAGGAATTTAGTATCATCTAGCTCTTTACCCGATTTTCATCACAGGACTTACCATGTCTATCAAGATCAGCAGCCAGTTCGACGCTGGCGCCATCGAGGTCGTCAGCGCCACAAGCGCCAACGCCATCGACCTGAACATCCGCAAGGATTCGCACGCGGACATCACCCAGTGGTTTTACTTCCGCCTGCAGGGCGCGCAGGGTGAGCCGTGCACGATCCGCTTCCTGAACGCGGGCCAGGCCGCCTATCCGGCCGGCTGGGAAGGCTACGATGCGATGGCCAGCTACGACCGCGTGAACTGGTTCCGCGTGCCGACCGCTTTCGATGGCCAGGTCATGACGATCACCCACACGCCCGGCATGGACAGCGTCTACTACGCCTACTTCGAGCCGTACTCGTGGGAACGCCACCTCGAGCTGCTGGACCGCGCGCAGATGTCCGAGCACGTGCGCCTGGTCGACCTCGGCTCGACCGTCGACGGCCGCGACCTGAACATGCTGGTGATCGGCGATCCTGAAGCGAAGAAGAAGGTCTGGGTCATCGCGCGCCAGCACCCGGGCGAGACGATGGCGGAATGGTTTGTCGAAGGCATGCTGGACGCGCTGCTCGATCCGGCCGACGCGTTCGGCCGCCAGGTGCTGAAAGAATGCGTGATGTACGTGGTGCCGAACATGAATCCGGACGGCTCGTTCCGCGGCAACCTGCGCACCAACGCGGCCGGCGCCAACCTGAACCGCGAGTGGAACACGCCGACCATGGAGCGCAGCCCTGAGGTGTTCCTGGTCAAGAACAAGATGAAGGAAACCGGCTGCGACCTGTTCCTCGACGTGCACGGCGACGAGGGCCTGCCGTACGTGTTCGTGGCGGGCAGCGGCGCCTTGCCGACGTTTACCGCGGAACAGGCGGCTGCCGAGAAGAAGTTCTCGGACGACTTCAAGATCGCCAGCCCGGACTTCCAGGACGTGCACGGCTACGGCGAATCGCCATACACCGAAGAGACCATCACGATGGGTTCGCCGCACATTACCCACGCCTTCGGTTGCCTGTCGCTGACGCTTGAACTGCCGTTCAAGGACAACGCCAACGACCCGGACGCGCAGACCGGCTGGGATGGCGCCCGCAGCGCCCGCCTCGGCGCGGCTGTGCTGCAGCCGATCCTGCAGTCGCTGCGCGCCACCAAGTAAGCTTCCCTCCCCAACGCCAGGCGCACCACGCCTGGCGTTTCACCCTCCGTACCCCCCTGCCCCTGTCCGCCCATGCCGGCGTCATTTTCCTTGCGGCAACTTAAAGATGCATTTAAAATCTAACTTATCGGGCGCCAGTCGAGGCGCCACCGTCAGCCGTATCCATCTTTTTGCAGCTCAAACACCAAGGTTAAATGCCATGAATATCGATAAGTTCAAGCACCAGCATGTGGACATTCTCGCCAGCGTTGGCGCGCTGCGCGCTCTCGTCAAGGACGGCATCGCCGAGAACGCCGACCGGATATGCAAGCAGATCATTTCGATGAGCGCACTCATCAAGCTGCACCTGGCGGTGGAAAATTCGGTGCTCTACCCGGCGCTGCAAAGCACCAACAACGCGGCCGTGGCACACATGGGCAAGCAGTTTCAGAACGAAATGGAGTCGATCTCGGCGGCCTACCTGAATTTCGCCCGCCGGTGGAACAGCGCCGCCAGCCTGTCGAGGGATCCGGAAACGTTCCGGTCGGACGCGAACACCGTGCTCAAGGTATTGCATGCGCGCATGCAGCAAGAAAATACCGTGTTCTATCCGGCCATCGAAGCCCTCTGACCCTGGCGCGCGCGCGCCGGAGCGCCGGCATCGACGGTGCGCGCCCGGCCCCCTTCCTTGGCCTGGTATAAAGCGCGGTCGGCGCGGCGCAGGATGTCCGCCATTCGCGTTTCTCCCGGCGCGCGCCGCGCCATGCCGCCGCTATAGTCAAGCAGATAGCCCAGTTCGCGCATGGCGGCGTCCTCCAGGTAGGCACGCACGCGCTGGTCGAAGGCGTGTGCGGAATCTTCCTCGGCCCCCACCAGCAGCACGCAGAATTCTTCGCCGCCGTAGCGGCACACGGTATCGCCGCTGCGGCACGCCGCCTTCAGCGCCATGGCAAAGAACTGCAGGGCATGGTCGCCGGCTTCGTGGCCGCGGGTATCGTTGATTTGCTTAAAGTAGTCGAGGTCGATCATCAGCACGCTCATCGCCCGCTGCGAGCGAATGCTGTTGGATAATTCGATGTCGGCCGCCAGCAACCAGGCGCGTCGGTTCAGCACGCCCGTCAGGCCGTCGGTGGTGGCGAGCCGTTCGAGCGCCCGGGCCGCTTCGTCGCGGTGCGCCAGCAGGATACCCACCAGGGTCAGTACGGCGGTCCCGTTGGTCACCAGTGCGAAGGCCACGTTCACTGGGTGAGGCGTCAGGAAAGCTGGAAACTGATCGGTGAAGAATGCGCCAAGTACGCCCCGCCAGGCGGTGACGATCATCTGCGCCGCCAGTCCGACCACCAGCAGCCAGCGCCAGCGCCCGACCGGAACTGCGGGCCTGCGCACCAGCGTCACGATCATCAGCGCCATCTGCACGGCCAGCAAGCCGTTTGCCCAGCCAACCCGGAACGCGTAGCTGGAAAAGCCTGCCGCATAGCCTGCGGTCATGATAACGGCGACCATGGCCGGGGCGCGGGTGGGAGTGGTGCGGCCGCACCACAGCTCGAAAGCGGCAGCATTGCAGGCAAGGCCGCCGGAAATGCAGCCCATCGACAAGGTAGACAGGGTCAAATCGGCCGCTCCACCGGGCACCATCAAGCCTGAAGCCAGCAGCAGTACCCAACCGGTGGCCTGCAATACAGCCCCGCCCTGGCCGAGCCGGGCCGCCCTGTTGACGTCCCCCATCACGGAGGTCAACGCCACCGCCATGATCAACATGCTAAGCGTCATCGCAACCAGCAGTGAGGCAATATTCAAGGACATGAAGGCGAAGCCTTTGGGGGCGGTGGACAGGGGGTGACGAACAAGGCGCACGGGGCAGGCATGTCATCGAGGCAACAGTATAGCCCACCAACTTGCCCTTCAGCACGAAACATTGCAGAGGCGACGGGGAAGGCCCGGTGTTTTCCCCGCTGGGCTTAACATGATCCAGATCAAGGAAATTGGCTTGCGGTACGCCTACGATCAAGATTGACCCCACACGATGGCCAAAAAATGAAGACACCCGCCCAGCATCCGACCACCCGCATCATCGAACAGGAACACCAGCGCCTCGGCGCTGTCATTCGCGCCATGCTGCACTTCGTGCGCGGCATTGCCGAGGGCGGCGAGGCGCCCCCGTTCAAGGTGTTCCGCGCGATGCTCCTGTATATCGCCGATTTCCCGGAGAAGATGCACCACCCGAAGGAAGACGGACTGTTTGCGCTGTTGAAAAAGCGTACGGCCACCGTGGATGACACCATCGCAGAGCTGGAAGCCCAGCATGCGCAAGGCGAAGCGCTGGTGCGCAATCTCGAACACCAGCTGACACGCTACGAGCTGCAGGGCGGAGCCGCGGCCGATAAGTTCTTCAAGGCTGTCGAGGATTACGCGGCCTTCTACTTCGGCCACATGCGGATGGAAGAAGAAATCATCCTTCCGGCAATCGACAAGTTCCTGACCAGCGACGATTGGTACGACGCCGACCATGCTTTCGCCGTCAACGAGTTCAGTGCCGACATGGCGACCTTCGAACAGCTGTTCTCGATGATCGCCAATATCACCCCGGCGCCGATCGGGCTGGGCGAACCCATCGCCACCCGGCCCGCCTGAACGGCAGGCGCTTGCTAAAAAAGGCTATGTCACCGTTAAGTGTGGAAGCGCTACGCCCTCGTCGTTCCCGCGCACGCGGGAACCCATGCTGAAGACGATCAGTAATAAAGCGACTCGACCTCCAGCGCATACATAGAATGGGTTCCCGCTTTCGCGGGAAGTCGGGTCCGCCAGTGGCGGGCACGACGTGCTCAATTCCATACCTAACGGTGACATAGCCTAAAAAAAATGCCGCCAGGCACAAGCCGGCGGCATTTTCATTTGCGGCGGCGGCCTTACTTGGCGCGGCCGGCGCGGATCAGGAAGTCCTGCATGCTGGCTTCGGAAACCGACGCCCACATGTTCTGGTCACGCTGGAAGCGCTTCCATGGTTCGTAGATCTTCTTGAACTTGGCGTTCTTGGCCGCTTCTTCATTCATCACCACCTGGGCGTTCTTGTAGCAGGCATCCATGATGTCGCGCGAGAAGGTGCGCAACTTGACGCCGTTCTTCAGCAGGCGCGCCAGCGCTGCCGGGTTCTTGGTGTCGTATTCGGACTGCATCACCACGTGCGCTTCATAGGTGGCCACTTCCAGCGCCGCCTGGTATTCCTTCGGCAGCTTTTCCCATTCCTTCACGCCCACGTAGAACGAGAAATTCGCGCCCGATTCCCACCAGCCCGGTGCGTAGTAGAACGGCGCAACCTTGAAGAAGCCCAGCTTTTCATCGTCGTACGGGCCAACCCACTCGGCCGCGTCGATCGTGCCCTTTTCCAGTGCAGGGTAGATGTCGCCGCCGGCGAGCTGCTGCGGCACCACGCCCAGGCGGGTCAGCACCTGGCCGGCGAAGCCAGCCACGCGCATCTTCATGCCCTTGAGGTCGGCCACCGATTTGATTTCCTTACGATACCAGCCGCCCATCTGGGTGCCCGAGTTACCGCCCAGGAAGTTGACGATGCCGTAGCCGCGGAAGAATTCGCGGGTCAGTTCGCGGCCGCCGCCCTGGTCGAACCAGGCGGTGTGCTGGCGCGAGGTCAGGCCGAACGGCACTGCGCAGTCGAAGGCGAATGTAGGGTCCTTGCCGAAGTAGTAGTATGAGGCGCTGTGGCCCATTTCGACGGTGCCGGCCTGGACCGCGTCCATGACCTGCAGGCCAGGCACGATTTCGCCTGCGGCGAAGGTGCGGATGTTGAATTTGCCACCGGTCAGCTGCGATACGCGCTTGGACAGCGTATCCGATGCGGCGAAGATGGTGTCGAGGGACTTGGGAAAACTGCTGGCGAGGCGCCAGTTAATGGTCGGCAGCGATTGCGCGAGTGCCGGGGCAGCAACCGCGGCGGCCGAAGCGCCTACCGCAGCCTTCTTCATAAAGGAACGACGTTCCATATTCTTTGTCTCCTGAGTTTTTTGTAAACCGGCAATACACCAGCTGGACTTAGTGTATTGCTGGCCGCTCAAGCTTGCAACGAAAATATGAGACGAACCCGGCAGTTAGCTGCCGGCGACCACCATCTTCTCGATCAGGATCGACCCGGTCGACTTGTTGCCGCGGGTCAGCACGTCGTTGCCGATGGCGACGATGGCCTGGAACATGTCCTTCATGTTGCCGGCAATGGTGATTTCCTCGACCGGATACTGGATCACGCCATTCTCGACCCAGTAGCCCGACGCGCCGCGCGAATAGTCGCCGGTCACGTAGTTGGTGCCTTGGCCCATCAGTTCGGTGACCAGCAGGCCGCGGCCCATCTTGCGCAGCATGCCGGCGAAGTCGTCCGCTTTCTTCGTGTTCGACGAGGTCAGCGACAGGTTGTGCGAGCCGCCCGCGTTGCCGGTGGTCTTCATGCCCAGCTTGCGCGCCGAGTACGAGGACAGGAAATATCCCTGCAGCACGCCGTTCTCGACGACATTGCGGCGCACCGTGCGCACGCCTTCTTCATCGAACGGGGCCGAGCCGACGCCGCCGATGACGTGCGGGTCTTCCACCACCTGGATGTGCGAAGGGAAGATCGCCTGGCCGAGCGAATCGAGCAGGAAGGTCGACTTGCGGTACAGCGCGCCGCCGGAAGTCGCCTGTACAAAAGAGCCCAGCAGGCCGGCGGCCAGCGGCGCTTCGAACAGCACCGGGCAGGTGCGGGTGTCGAGCTTGCGCGCGTTCAGCCGCGCCAGGGCGCGCTCGGCTGCGTAACGGCCGACCGCTTCCGGCCTGGCCATCTTTTTCGGGTCGCGCACCGAGGTGTACCAGTCGTCGCGCTGCATTTTGGCGCCCTTGCCCGCGATCGGCGCCACCGACAGGGTGTGGCGCGAGAACGGGTAGCCGCCGGCGAAGCCGCGCGAGTTGGCCGACACAAAGTGCGACTGCTGCACATAGACGCTGGCGCCCTCGCTGTTGGTCACGCGCGGGTCGACCTCGAAGGCGGCCGCTTCGGCCCGCTGGGCGATGACCACCGCTTCTTCGGCCGAGATTTGCCACGGATAGCACAGGCGCAGGTCGCGCGGGTTCTTTTCGAGCATGTCCTCGTCGGCCAGGCCGGCGCAGTCATCCTCGGCGGTAAAGCGGGCGATGTTGTACGCCGCTTCGACGGTGGCGCGCAGCGCCGCAGGCGAAAAATCGGAGGTGCTGGCATTGCCGCGCTTCTGGCCGATGTAGACCGTCACGCCCATGCCCTTGTCCTTGTTCTGCTCGATCGTCTCGATCTTGCCACGGCGCACTGAGACCGACAGGCCGCTGCCCTCGCTGATCTCGACCGATGCATCGGAGCCGCCCTGCTCCCTGGCGAAGCCCAGCACGTCGCGTGCGAGCTGCTGGAGCTGGTCCTGGGTATGGATAAAGACGGAGTCGTTCATATTGTGTTTTTCTCGGCTATCCGGTTAAACGGGTATGATAGCAGTCGTTTACTGTTTTTACCGGGAGGCCGTGCGCCTGCCGGAATTCCCTATCATGCCAAATCCAAACCGCGGTGCCTGCGGGTTCCAGTCCAACGAGTTCGAACAAGAGTACGAACGCCCATCGAAATCTGAGCTCAAGCGCCAGATGAACGACCTCCAGAAGCTCGGTGAAGAACTGGTGGCCGAGCCGCGCGACCGGGTCAAGCGCGTGCCGATGCCCGAGGACGTCAAGGACGCGATTCTGATGTGCCAGACCATCACCAACCACGAAGGCCGGCGCCGCCAGATGCAGTTCGTCGGCAAAAAAATGCGCACGCTGGACGAGGAAGAAGTGGCTGTCATCCGCCGCACGATCGACAGCTGGAAAGGCATGTCGAAGGCCGATACCGCCTTCCTGCACGCGATGGAACGCCGCCGCGACAAGCTGCTGGCCGACGACAACGCGCTGACCGTGCTGATGGGCGAGCATCCCGAACTCGACGTGCAGCAGCTGCGCACCCTGATCCGCAACGCGCGCAAGGAGCAGGCCGAGAACAAGCCGCCGAAAGCCTACCGCGAGATCTTCCAGATCCTCAAGGACCTGTCCAAGAAGGGCGCAGCGGCCAAGCCGGACGACGACGACGAAGACTACATCACCGATGAAGACCCGGAAGACGACTGACATGGATATGCTGGTCATCGGCCTGGTGTCGGTATCGGACCGCGCGAGCGGGGGCGTGTATGAAGACAAGGGTATTCCGGCGCTGTCGGACTGGCTGGCGCACGCCCTTACCACGCCCTACCGCATCGAGCCGCGCCTGATCCCGGACGAACGCGAACAGATCGAAAAGACGCTGGTCGAGCTGGTCGACAGCGCGCGCTGCCACATGGTGCTGACGACTGGCGGCACCGGGCCTGCGCGGCGCGACGTGACGCCGGAAGCCACGCTGGCTGTCGGCACCAAGGAGATGCCGGGCTTTGGCGAGCAAATGCGCCAGGTCAGCCTGCAGTTCGTGCCGACCGCGATCTTGTCGCGCCAGGTGGCCGTGATCCGCGAAACGCACGACCACGCGGCCCTGATCATGAACCTGCCGGGCCAGCCGAAGGCCATCAAGGAAACGCTGGAAGGCCTGAAGGACGCGGACGGCAAGCAGCTGGTCGCCGGCATCTTCGCCGCGGTCCCCTACTGCCTCGACCTGATCGGCGCCCCTTACATCGAAACCGACCCTGCGGTATGCAAGGCATGGCGCCCGAAGACAGCGCAGCGCCCGCCCGCAGCTGCGAAAGACAACGCGCAATGAACCAACTGCTCGACAATATCGAAATCGAAACCGCACCGAATCCGCAGGTTGCGGTGATCTGGATGCACGGCCTGGGCGCCGACGGCAATGACTTCGTCCCGCTGGTGAAGGAGCTCGACCTGACCGGACTGCCGGGCATCCGCTTCATCTTCCCGCATGCGAAGACGATGCCGGTAACGATCAATAACGGCTACGTGATGCGCGCCTGGTACGACATCATCGGCACCGACATCGCGCGGCGCGAAGACGAAGCCGGCCTGCGTTCGTCGCAGGTCGAAATCGAAGCGTTGATCGCGCGCGAAAAGGCGCGCGGCATCCCGGCCGAACGCATCATCCTGGCGGGCTTCTCGCAAGGCTGCGCGATGACCCTGCAGACCGGCCTGCGCCACGATGAAAAGCTGGCGGGCCTCCTGTGCCTGTCGGGCTACGTGCCGCTGGCCGACAAGATCTCGAACGAACGCAGTGAAGCCAGCCTGAAGACCCCGATCTTCCTGGTCCACGGCACCCACGACGGCGTGATTCCCGTCGCCCGCGCCCACCAGTCGCGCGACCTGCTCAAAGCCCTGGGCTACCAGGTCGAGTGGCACGAGTACATGATGCAGCATTCGCTGTGTCTTGAAGAAGTTAACGACATCAGCGCCTGGCTAAAAAAAGTCCTGGCCTGAGCATAGAAAGCAGCAAATGAAAAAAACCGGAATGGCAAAGAGCGACGCCAAAAAATTGATGGGCAAGATGAGCGCTCCCGGGGCCGCCGGTTTTGGCAATGCCGATGCAGCAGTGGTCGACCGGCGCGAGCAGCGCAAGCGCGACCAGGCGCTTGGCCTGGTGCCGTTTGCCGTCAAGTTGAACGGCGACCTGGTCCAGCAGATCCACGCGCTGGCAAAAGAGCGCGGCGCCGACCTCAATGAGACGGTCGCCGAACTCCTCGCCAAGGGCCTCGCGGCCTGACCTACAGGAGGACAGCATGGCAAAGAAGAAAAACGAGGAACTCGACGAAGAGACGATGGCGCTGATTAACTGGTGCATCGAAGTCGAAGGATTCCTGGTGGCCGGCGGCGCGACCGTTGAACAAGCCCAGGAACACATCGAAGAACAGATCGAGTGGTTCACCGACCAGTTCTACGACGGCCTCACTCCCGAAGAGGCGGCGAAAGAAGCGCTGGCCTAGACGCGCTGGGGCAGGACAGCCGCAGGCGACGGCGGCGCCGCAGTCTGCGCGGCATTCATCACCATCGCGAGGAAGGTGTAGTAGCCGTTAATCGCCATCAGGTCGACCACCCCGCGCTCCCCAAACAGCGCCAGCGCACGCGCATAGGTGGCGTCCGACACCCGCTTGTCGCGGTTCAGCTCCAGCGAAAAATCGTGGACCGCCGCTTCCTCATCCGTCATGTTTTCCGGCCTTCTGCCATGCGCGACGTCGTCGATGGCGGCCGCGCCGATGTCCGACTGCGCCGCGATCGGCGCGTGGATCGCCCACTCGACCTGCTGGTCCCACTGGCGTGCCGTCACCAGGATGGCCAGCTCCGACAGCTTGGTGCCGATGGCGCTGCGGTAGCGCAGGTACTCGCCCATGCGCTGCGCATGGCCCGCCAGCTCTGGGCTGCGCAGCAGCGGCACGAACGGCCCGTACACCGCGCCGCGCGGGCCGTCGATGATGGCCTGCGCCGCAGCCTGCTGGGCGGTCGTCATGTGCCACGCGTCGATGGGGCCGAGCCGGTCCTGCGTCATGGGCGACTTTCACTGTGGTAGTGGAAAAATATTCGCATAGCTTCGGGGAAAAATCAAAAGAATCGCCCCGGTTCAAGATTATTGTCATTCATCAACCATCTTCTTTGCATGAGGGTCCCGATGAGCCACATCATTCACCGCAATCTCCGCCACGCGCCGCCCGTGGCTGTTAGTGCCGAAGGCATGCTGGTGCGCGACAGCCGCGGCAGTACCTACATCGACGCCAGCGGCGGCGCCGCCGTGTCCTCGCTGGGGCACGCCCATCCCGCCGTGATCGAAGCGATGCACCGCCAGATCGACACCATCGCCTACGCGCACACGGCGTTCTTCACCACCGAGGTGGCCGAGGAGCTGGCGGCGCGGCTGGTGGCCGGCGCCCCGCAGGGCTTGTCGGAGGTGTACTTCGTGTCGGGCGGATCGGAGGCGATGGAGACCGCGATGAAGCTGGCGCGCCAATACGCCGTCGAAAGCGGCGAAACCCAGCGCAGCGTGTTCATCGCGCGGCGCCAGAGCTATCACGGCAACACGCTGGGCGCGCTGGCCGTCGGCGGCAACGAGTGGCGCCGCAAGCCGTTCGCGCCGCTGCTGATGGACGTGCCGCGCGTGGCCCCGTGCTACGAATACCGCGACCGCAAGCCCGGCCAGACCCAGGGCGACTATACCGCGTCGCTGCTGCAGGAACTGGAGGGGGCGATCCTCGACGCCGGCCCGGAAAACGTCATCGCGTTCTGCGCCGAACCGGTGGTGGGCGCCACCGGTGGCGCCATACCGCCAACGCCCGGCTACTTCCGCGGCGTGCGCGCGATCTGCGACAAGTACGGGGTGCTGCTCCTCGCCGACGAAGTCATGTGCGGGATGGGCCGCACAGGCAGCATGTATTCGATCGAGCAGGACGGCGTGGCGCCGGACATCGTGACCGTGGCCAAGGGACTGGGCGCGGGCTATCAGCCGATCGGGGCGGTGCTGGCGCAGGGATGGCTGGTCGACCGGCTGCGGCGCGGCAGTGGCATCTTCCAGCACGGGCATACCTACATCGGGCATCCGGTGGCCGCGGCGGCGGCGCTGGCGGTGCAGAAGGTCATCGAGCAGGAAGACCTGCTGGCGGCGGTTCGCATGCGCGGCGCGTCGATGATGGCGATGCTGCACAACGCCTTCGGGCGCAATGAGCACGTGGGCGACATCCGCGGACGCGGCCTGCTGCTGGCGCTGGAGCTGGTGCAGGACCGCGAAACCAAACAACCGTTTTCCCCGGAGCGCAGGCTGCATGCGGCGATCAAGTCGCAGGCGATGGCGCACGGGTTGATGGTGTATCCGATGGGAGGAACGATCGATGGGCAGCATGGCGACCATATCCTCCTTGCGCCGCCGTTTATTGCGACCGACGCGGATCTGGCGGAGATTGTTTCGCGCCTGGTGGACGCAGTTAACGCAGCGCTGAGGGTTTAGACCCGCACCTCCCGGTGCCTTCTTGGTCGGATAAGGTCAGCGACGTAGGGCGGATAAGCGGAGCGCATCCGCGTGCAAGCGCTACGTTAACGCCGCCACGCGGATGCGGCCTTCGGCCTTATCCGCCCTACGGGTTATGGCTTTTCGAACGCGACCACTTCCTGCTGCTGCTCGCCCAGGCCGGGAATCCCCAGCCTGATCTTGTCGCCGCGCTTGAGGAAGCGCTGCGGCTTGCGCGCCATGCCGACGCCTGGCGGCGTGCCGGTCGCGATCAGGTCGCCCGGCTCCAGCGTCATGTAGCGCGACAGGTAGCTGACCAGCTGCGCCACCGTGAAGATCATCGTGCCGGTATTCCCGGTCTGCATGCGCTTGCCGTTCACTTCCAGGTACAGGTCCAGGTCCTGCTCGTCGAAGATCTCGTCGCGCGTCACCAGCCACGGCCCCACCGGCCCGAAGGTGTCGCAGCCCTTGCCCTTGTCCCACTGCGGCCCGGCTTCAAACTGGTACGCGCGCTCAGACACATCGTTGACCACGCAGTAACCGGCCACATACTTGAGCGCGTCGGCTTCGCTGACATACTGCGCGCGTGTGCCGATCACCACGCCCAGCTCCACTTCCCAGTCGGTCTTCTTGGACCCTGGCGGCAGCATCACCGGATCGTCCGGCCCCGACAGGCAACTGGTCGCCTTCATGAACACGATCGGTTCCTTCGGCTCGGGCAGGCCGGTTTCGGCGGCGTGGTCCGAGTAGTTAAGGCCGATGCCGATAAACTTGCCGATGCCCCGCACCGGTACGCCGAAGCGCGGGTTGCCGCGAACCAGCGGCAGCGTCTTGTAGTCGGCCTTGGCGAGCTTGCGCAGCGCCTTGTCGGACAAGACCGAAGCGTCGATATCGTCGACAAGCGAGGACAGGTCGCGCAGGCGGCCTTCATCGTCGAGCATGCCGGGCTTCTCTTTGCCCGGGCGGCCGTAACGCACTAATTTCATCTGTTACCTATTTTTTTTGGTCGCTAAGTTCGCTGGGTGTCATCACGTTATCACCCAGCACGTCCTGCACGTAGAGCATCGAGACCAGCACCGCCAGCACCGCGGTCAGCGGCGTCGCCAGCGCCACGCCGGCCAACCCGAACAGGGCGCCAAGCAGCACCTGCATGGTGATCGTCAGCGCCGGCGGTAGCGCCACCGTCTTTTTCTCGACCAGCGGCTGCAGCAGGTAGCCTTCGGCCAGCTGGATGAATACGAACAGGCCGACAGTGTACAGCGCCAGCTGCGGACTGATGGTCAGGGCGATCAGCACGCCAGGTACGCCTGCCATCAGCGGGCCAAGGTAGGGGATGAAATCGAGCAGCCCGGCGATGATGCCGAGGATGAGCGCGAGCGGCACTCCAAGCAGCGTCAGGCCGATGGCGGTGGCCGCGCCGACCAGCAGCATCGAGCACATTTTCCCGAACAGCCACTTGGACAGCGTCAGGCCGATTTCATCGAGCACTTCGCGGGCGCGGGCGCGCTTGTCCTTGGGGACCAGGGTGACGATGCCGTTAATGTAGAGGAAAGGCTGGGCCGCAAAGTAGATGCCGACGAAGGTGATGATCAGGACATTCCCAAGCGCGCCGAACACGCCCGAGAAGAACAGGCCGGCGCGCGGCAGCATGTCGCCAAGGGTGGAGCGCATCTGCTCCGCGGAAGGCATCCCGCCCAGTATGCTTTCGAGGAAGTCGTAGCGCTTGAGCGACTGCTGCAGCTGTTCGATCGACTTGGGCACCATTGCGGCCATCCGGTCGGCCTGCTCGGAGATGGCGGGGGCCATCAGCCAGCCGCCTCCGCCAATCACGACCAGCAAAATGATCACGACGATGCCCAGCGCAACCTGGCGCGGAAGCGGCAGGTGCCTGGCAAGCCTGCGGCTTGCGTCATACAACAGCACGGCGAACAGGATGCAGGCAAAGATCAGCAGCAGCGCGTCGGCTGCAAACCACATCGCAGCCAGTACCAGGATGAATACCAGTCCGAGGCCATCGACCAGCGCGACCCGGTGCAGGAATTTTCGCTCGCTGGCCTCCTGGCGCTGCTGTTCGGAGCCGGCCGCGGCGCGATTGTCTTGATCGTTCATGTTTTTATTGGCGGGTTAACAAGTAAGCGGCCATGTCGCGCGCGTCCCTTTCGGTCACGCCCAGCACGGGCATTGGGGTGTGCGGATCGATGCTGTGCGGGTCGCGGATCCAGCGCACCAGGTTATCCCGCGTGTTTGGCAGCGTGCCGGCGATGTACTTGCGCTCTGCCAGGCCATCGAGCGAACGCCCGACGTACACCCGCGGCCCGGTCACGCCGGGAATGATGTGGCACGACTGGCAGGCATATTGGGCCAAGGCGATGCGTCCGCGCCCGGCGTCCGGCGGCAGCGATGCGCCCGCGGCGAGCGATACCGAAGGCGCCGTGCTTTTGGACGTGATGTCGCGATAGGCGGCCGGCGTCAGCGTCGGCAGGTGCTGCATGAATCCGACCACTGCCCATAGCTCGTCGTCGGCCAGGTGGAACTCCCAGGCCGGCATGCCGCTCATCTTGATGCCGTGCCGGGTAATCCAGTAAAGCTCGGCCGGTGTCCAGCGCCGCGCGGCGTCGACCAGCGGGCCGGGGACCGGCTGCATCGCCTGTCCGTGGTCCGACTGCGCGAAGCCCGGGGCGCCGTGGCACTGCGCGCACTTGTCGCGGTAGACGATGGCGCCGGCCGCAATACGCTGGGGCGCCACCAGCCCGGCCGGCACGCGGATGTCGCGCGAGCGGTACTCGACCGATTCGCGCATGCCCTGCTCCAGCACGTCGTGTACAGGCTGCATATGCAGCGCCGTCGCGCCGATGTTGTACCAGCCCGCCTTGAACACGATGTAGCCGCCCGCCGCCGCCAGCATGCCAGCCACGAGCAAGGTCGCGGCGGCGGTTTTGAGGATGAGGCGGGTGCGGTTTGAGGGCATGTTCAGGGTGGGCAATAGCGCGTTCTATTGAAAAAATGCCATTATTTTTTTCTTGTATTATATATATCCATCAGGCTTTCGCAGGATCCAACCGTGCGCGTGTTTTCGATGTTGAACGCCAGGCCGCTACTTGCCGCCGTATGCCTTCTCGCCCTTGCCGCGTGCGGTAAACAGGGCGACGCCCCGCGCATCGCCGGCGGCGACGCCAAGGTCGGCAAGCAGCTGGTCGAGCAGTACCAGTGCGGTTCCTGCCACGCGATTCCCGACGTTCCCGCTGCGCGCGGCACCACCGGCCCCGCGCTGGAGGGATTCGGGCGGCGCAGCTACGTGGCCGGACGCTTCCCCAACAATGCCGACGCGCTCACGCGCTGGCTGGTCAACCCGCCCGCGATGAAGCCGGGCACGCTGATGCCCGACCTGGGCGTTTCCCCCGACGACGCGCGCCACATGGCCGCTTTCCTGTACACGCTCCGATGACGGGCCAGCTGCAGTCGGTACTGCACCCGGCCGGGCCGGACGCGGTCATCATCAGCCAGTTCGCCTGGGTGATGTTTGGCGCCGGCGCCCTGATCTTCATCGGCGTGATGGTGCTGCTGGCCCTGGGCGTCAAGCGCGCGCCGCGCGAGGTGCGGCCGCTGCGCTGGATTGCCGGCGCCGGCATCGTGTTCCCTCTGGTGGTGCTGTCCGCACTGCTGGCGTGGAGCACCTGGCGCAGCGCGCAGCTGACGCCGCAGTCGTCGAAGGCGTCGCTGGTCATCTCGGTGACCGCCAAGATGTGGTGGTGGGAGGTGCGCTACCACGACCCCAAAACCGGCCGCGAGATCATTTCGGCCAATGAGATACGCATCCCCGCCGGCCGCGACGTCTATGTGGCGCTGACCGCCACCGACGTCATTCACAGCCTGTGGGTGCCCGCGCTGGCGGGCAAGCGCGACATGGTGCCGGGCCGGATGACCGGGCTGACCCTGCGCGCCGACAAGCCGGGCGTCTACCGCGGACAGTGCGCCGAATACTGCGGCGCCCAGCATGCGCGCATGGCGCTGCACGTGGTGGCCGAAACCCCGGCGGCGTTCGACACGTGGCTGGCGCGCGAGCGCCAGGACGCCGCGCCTCCAACCGGCGCATTCCTGGAGCGCGGGCGCCAGGCTTTCATCGGCCAGCGCTGCGCGGCCTGCCATACCATCCGCGGGGTGGCAGGAGACGCGCGCCTCGGGCCAGACCTGACCCACGTCGGCAGCCGCCTGCATATCGTTGCCGGCACCTTGCGCAACCACCGCGGCACGCTGGCCGGCTGGATCGCCGACCCGCAATCCATCAAGCCCGGGGCGCGCATGCCTGCCGCAAACGATATCGACGGCGAGACGCTGCGCGCGCTCGCCGCTTACCTTGAGCACCTGAAATGACCAGTACCGACCACCAGAACCTGCCCAGCTCCTTGCCGCGTCCAGAGGGCGAACTGGAACGCCTGGAAGCGGTCTGGAAAACGCCGACCGGCTGGCGCTTCTTCTCCAGCGTGAACAACACCAACATCGGCCTGCTGTACATCGGCACCGCGCTGCTGTTCTTCGTATTGGCCGGCATCCTTGGCTTGATGATGCGCGCCCAGCTCGCGGTGCCGGACAACACCCTGCTCAGCGCCGGCACCTACAACCAGGTGTTCACCATGCACGGCACGGTGATGATGTTCCTGTTTGCGATCCCGGTCGTGGAGGCGCTGGCGGTCTACCTGCTGCCCAACATGCTGGGCGCGCGCGACCTGCCCTTCCCGCGCCTGTCCGCCTACGCGTACTGGGCCTATGCGATTGGCGGGCTGGCCTTCTTCTGCACGCTGTTTGTCGGCCTGGCGCCGGACGGCGGCTGGTTCATGTACCCGCCGCTGACCGGTATGGAGTACTCGCCCGGGCTCAATGCCGACTTCTGGCTGCTGGGGATCGGCTTCATCGAAATCTCGGCGATCGCCGGCGCCATCGAGCTTATCGTCGGCATCCTGTTCACGCGCGCGCCGGGCATGACCTTGTCGCGCATGCCGGTGTACGCGTGGGCCATGCTGGTGGTCGGCGTGATGATCGTGTTCGCCTTCCCCGCCATCATCGCCGGCACCGCGCTGCTGGAAATGGAGCGCGCCTTCGACTGGCCGTTCTTCATCGCGGACCGCGGCGGCGACCCGATCCTGTGGCAGCACCTGTTCTGGTTCTTCGGCCACCCGGAGGTGTACATCATCTTCCTGCCCGCCGCCGGCATGGTCTCGACGATGATCCCGACCATCGCCAGCACGCCGCTGGTGGGCCGCCGCTCGATTATCGTGGCGCTGGTGGCGGTCGGTTTCTTCAGCTTTGCGCTGTGGGCCCACCACATGTTCACCGCAGGCCTGGGCGTGATGGAGATGAGTTTCGTGTCGGCCGCCAGCATGGCAGTCGCGGTACCGACCGGCATCCAGGTGTTCGCCTGGATCGCGACACTCTGGCGCGGCAAGGTGCGGGTCAACGCGCCGACGCTGTTCCTCCTTGGCTTCATGTTCATTTTCGTGCTCGGCGGCCTGACCGGGGTGATGGTGGCAGTGCTGCCCTTCGACTGGCAGGTCCACGACACCTACTTCATCGTCGCGCACCTGCACTACGTCCTCATTGGCGGCATGGTGTTCCCGGTGTTTGCGGGGCTGTACTACTGGCTCCCGCTGATCAACGGCAACCAGATGTCGGAGCGCGTGGCGCGCTGGGTATTCGGCCTGATGTTCGGCGGCTTCAACATTTCCTTCTTCACCATGCACATCACCGGGCTGCTCGGCATGCCGCGCCGGGTCTACACGTACGACGCGGCGCTTGGATGGAATGCGCTGAACATGGTCTCGACGGTGGGCGCCTTCATCCTTGCCGCCGGCGTGCTGCTGTTTATCGTCGACCTGATGCGCACCTTGCGCAAGCCGGAAAAACACGTCGGCAATCCGTGGAATGCGCCGACGCTCGAATGGCTGCCGTCGGAAGACTATGGAAACCGCAGCATCCCGACCGTGACCAGCAACGATCCGCTGTGGGAACAGCCCTCGCTGTCGCCCGAAGTCGAGGCGGGCCAGCACTACCTGCCGTTCACCGCCACCGGGCGCCGCGAGACCATCGCCACCAGCCCTGTGGCGGCAGAGCCGCGCTACCTGATGATCCTCCCGGGCGACAGTTGGTGGCCGGTGATTGCGGCGGCGGGCACTGCGGGATTCTTCCTGCTGCTGACCATTAAGATGATCCTCATTGCGTGGATCTGCGGGATCACCGCGGTGGTGGCCACCATGGTGTGGCTGTGGCAGCTGGACCGCCAGCCGCCGATGGCGCAGACCAAGGTGTCCGATACGCTGGTGCTGCCGGTCGGCGCCACCGGCGCGGCTTCGCAGTCGTGGTGGGGCACGATGATCATGCTGGTGGTCGATGCAACCATCTTCGCGTCTTTCGTGTTCGCCTACATCCATATCTCAATGCGCCTGAATGTCTGCCCGCCACCCGGGGCGGCGCTGCCCGAGCCTTTGTGGCCGCTGCTGTCGTGCGGCCTGTTGGTGGCCGGTTCGGCGTTGATCGCCCTGTCCAAGCGCTTTATCGGGCGCTGGCCAATGCCGTTGCTGGTGCTGGCGGCGCTGGCGTGCGTGGCCGCGGCATTCGGCTTCGACCTGAACGGATACCGCCTGGCGGACCTGGACCCGAAGGAGCACGCGTGGAGCGCGGCGATTGCCGCCATCGTTTCCTACCAGGGGCTGCACGTGGTCGTGCTGGCGCTGTCCGGGCTGTTCCTCGCCGCGCGCGGATGGTGCGGCTACGTCAACCAGTCAAGCCGCGCCACGATCGACAACGTCGCACTGATCTGGCACTACACGACCCTGCAAGGCATCGCCGCGGCAGCCGCCATCCATTTCGTTCCGATGGTGATGGGATGAACATGCGCGACCGCTTCTTCGTGCGCGCGCTGCACGGCACCTTGCCGCTGCTGGTGTGGGCCCTGCATTTCTTCGCCAGCTACGCGCTGGTGGCGGCCCAGTGCAGCCCGGCCGTCATCACGCGCGAGGCGCCCAGCGTATGGATGCTGGCCTTGCTGTCGGCGGCGGCGGCGGGGTGTTGCGGCCTGCTGCTGTGGCGCGCGTGGCTCAGGGTGCGCGCGGCCGACGGCGAGCCGGCGCTGCACGACTGGGCGGCGCTCGGATCGGGCATCATGGGGTTGATGGGAGTCGTATGGACAAGCCTGCCGCTGCTGATGCTGGACGGCTGCGCCTGAGCGCGAACGACAACAGGCCAGGCAGCTGGAGCAGCACCAGCACCCCGAACGCCACCCGGTAGGCGGTGGCGGGATAGTGGCCGAGGTGGTTGGGCTCCCACAGGCCGACCAGCAGGCCGAAGCCCGCCTGCACCACGAACGCGCCGACAAAGATCAGCAGGTTCAGGCAGGTGGCCGCGCGGCCCGTCAGCGATTTGGGCATGCTCTGGGCGACAATCGCGTATTCGATCCCGGTGATCGTACCGATCAGCGTGAACAGCACCGACAGCAGCTGGAAGCTGGGCTTCCAGTTGCACACGATCGCCACCTGCACCGCGATAAACAAGGCGATGCCGATGCCCGCGACATCGAGCGGCTTGACGCCGCGCTTGCCCGCCCATTCGGTGATCATGCCGACCGCGATGGCGCCAAAGATGACCGCCGCCATCGACAGGTAAAGCAGGTAGACCACGGCGTGATCGGGAAACCGCGCGACGTCGCTCAGCCAGCGACCGATCCATAAGCCCTGGATGCCGAAGAAAACCGCATGCGGGATCAGGATCAGGGAGATCGTCTTGCGAAACGCGGGATCGCGGTAGACGGCGGCAATCGACGCGATGACCGGCACATCGGACTTCGCCTTGGGCGCCTGCGCAAGGCGCGGGGTGGCGGACCAGATCAGGAAAGCGGTACAGGCCAGCAGCAGTGCAAGGATCACAAACAGGCCGCGCCAGTCCATGTAGTGCAGCGCCGCGCGCACCGGCGCGGTGGCCGACGCGGCGCCCAGCCCGCCGATGGCGATCAGGAAGCCCTGGACCGATGGCAGCCGCGCGGGATCGATCCATGTGGAGATGGCCTTGACCGCCGCCATGAAGCAGCCGCCAAGCCCGAAGCCGATCACGGTGCGGGCCAGCATCAGTTCAAGGAAGCTGTCACCAGACGCAAACATCAGCGCGCCCGCGGCAGCCACCGCCAGCAGCACCAGCTGCACCTTGCGCGGGCCGTAGCGGTCCAGCGCGATCCCCACCGGCAGCTGCACCAGCGCGAACGACACGAAGAACGCGCTGGTGAGCAGCCCAAGCTGTGCGGGGCTTAAGGCGAGCGAGGCGACCAGGTCGGGCGCCAGCACCGCGTTCACGGTGCGCAGCAGCGCCGACAGGTAGTGCCCTGATGCGAACGGCAGGAACACATAAAAGAAGACTTCCCTGCCGCTCAGGCGTAATGCTGGCTGGCCGGCGTTCATGGTCGCAGCCCTGCCCTCAAGCCGCGGTGTGGGCGTTTTCGCAGCTCTTGCCCTGGGCGCGCTGGGCCACCGAGATCGGTATCACCTTGGCCTGCGGCGCGCGGTGGCCGTCGTCGTCCTCGGTCTCGAAGAAGAACTTCTGCTTGCCGAAGGCCGGCACCAGGTGGTCGAGCCAGGTCGCGTTGGGGTCGAACTTGGCGAAGAAGGGTTTGCGTACCCAGTCCGGATTGCGGGCCTGGAGGAACTGCAGCGCAAACAGCTTCTCGCCGTTGATGTTGACCACGCCGTCGATGGCGACCTTGCCGGGGAATGCGCTCATCGACGGGCCGCGCACCGTGCGCGACAGGCCCGACACCATCTGGTAGGCAGCCTGGAAGATCTCGTGGGCGCGCGCCAGCGGCAGCGAGAAGTATTCGCTCGGGCCGGTATCGCGCTCGACGAACATGTAGTACGGGATGGCGCCCAGGCGCACGCCGGTGGTCCACAGCTCGGCCCAGCTCGTGGGATCTTCATTGATGTGGCGGATCAGCGGGCCTTGCATGCGCAGGGTGGCGCCGGTCGACACGATACGCTTGACGGCGCGCTGGGCGATCTCGCTGCGCAGCTCCACCGCATGGCTGTAATGGCCCATGATCGCCAGGTTCTTGCCTGCCTTGACGACGCGCTCGAACAAACGCAGCAGGTCGTCGGAGTCCTTGTCGCTCACAAAACGCTGCGGCCAGTAAGCGACCGACTTGGTGCCGAGGCGGATGTTCTGGATGTGCGCCAGTTCCGGCGCCAGCAGCGGTTCGATGAACTCGGTCAGCGAGCGGGTGTTCATGATCAAGGGGTCGCCGCCGGTGATCAGGACATCGGTGACGTCCGGATGGGTCTTCAGGTAGGACACCAGCTCGGTGGTTTCGCGGGCGTCGAACTTCATGTCGTCCATGCCGACGAACTGCGGCCAGCGGAAGCAAAAGGTGCAGTAGGCGTGGCAGGTCTGGCCCGAGCTGGGGAAGAACAGCACGGTCTCCTTGTACTTGTGCTGCAGGCCCTTGAGCGGCGTGTCGTTCACGCGCGGGACGTTGTGGGTCATCTGGCCGGCCGGGTGCGGGTTCATGCGCATGCGGATCGCGTGCACCTGCTTCGCAATCGCGGCGTCGTCCTTGTTGAACAGCACCAGGTCGCGCAGGGTTTCGTATTCGTCGGCGTGCAGCATGTCGCGGTGCGGGAAAACCAGGCGGTAGATCGGATCGTCGGGAATGTTCGACCAGTCGATCAGCTGTTCCATCACGTATTCGTTGGCGCGGAAAGGCAGCACATGCGACACCACCTGCACGGCTTCCTGCAAGTCGGCCGGCATCCATTGCCACTGGCGCGCCTGGCTGATGGTCTGGCGGGTATAGGGCTTGAACTTCGCTGGCACGTTTTCGGTAGTCACGACAGTCTCCTGTTCTGGAAAAATCGGATCGGGGTATTCCTACAAAGCTAAGGAATTACCGGCAGAGATGTCATCTTAGGCTTGCCGTGCGGAATGCAATTGCCATGCGTCAATTGAACGACGGGAAGATTTCCAAGCGGAACAAATGCCGTGAAGGAATTGATATATCTCCTTGCGCTGCGCGGTGTGCGCCGCTTGCGGTAGCGCAAATCGGCCCTCGAATGGGCGCGTAAATTACCCAATGCACCTAAGCAATATTTAACCAGCGCATCAACCGAGAGGAAACCACCATGAAACTGCTAGTCAGCGCCACCGCCCTGTCCTTCGTCCTCGCCGCCGGCGCCGCCGTCGCCGCCGAACCAACCGAAAAAGACGCGATCGCCATGGTTGAACGGGGCGTCGCCCTGGTCAAGTCCAAGGGCAAGGACGAGATGATCAAGAAGATCAACGCCAAGGATCCGGACTTCGTCCAGGGCTCGCTGTACATCGACATGCGCGACGCCAAGACCGGCATCGTGCTGGCCCACCCGATCAACCAGTCGATCGTCGGCAAGGACCTGACCGACGTGCCCGATGCGACCGGCAAGAAGTACCGCCGCGAGATCATCGAGCTGGCCGCCAAGTCGAACAAGGGCTGGGTCGACTATCACTACAAGAATCCGACCAGCGGCAAGATCGAGCCGAAGACCACTTACATCCAGCTGGTCGATGGCGTGGTGCTGGAAGCAGGCATCTACAAGAAGTAAACAGCAAGCGCGGGCGGCCTGGCCGCCCGCTTAACGATCTGCCGGGGGTATGCATGCTGAACAAACTGCGAATTGGCCCGAAGCTGCTGCTTGCCCCGGGCCTGGTACTGGCCTTGCTGATGCTGCTGTCGGCAGCCGCTTATTACGGGATGGTGCGCCAGAACGCATCGCTGGAAAACATGGTGCAGGTGCGCGCCGCGCGGCTGAAAGCGGCGGCCGATGTGTCGGGCGACGCCAAGTACGCACACGCCAACATCTACCAGCTGCTGGCCTGGATCAATGGCAGCTTCGCCAAGAACCGCCTCGACGCGCTGACCGCCGACATCGGCAAGAAGCACGCCACCATCAAGGCGCAGCTTGGCGCGATGGCCGGCGTGTCCGACCCCGCCGAACGCAAGCTGGTCGATGCCTCGGCCAAGGCGCTGGAAGCCTACCGCAAGAGCGTCGCCGAAACCATCGAACTGGCCCAGGTCGACCAGTCGATCGCGACCAACTCGATGCAAAAAGCGGAAAAAGAATTCGGTGTCCTCAACGCCAACCTGGCGCAGCTGGCCACCCTTGAAAAGACCCTGAGCGAAGCTGCTTATGCGGCGGCCAAAAGCGAGTTCCGCACCTTCGGCATAACCCTCGCGGTGCTGGTGCTGCTGTCGATCGGCCTGTCGCTGCTGGTGACGATGCTGGTGCGCCGCGCGATGCTGACGGACATACGCGCGATCTCGGACGTGGTGTCGGAACTGGCCGAAGGCCGCCTGAGCGCGGGCGTCGGCAGCAAAGGCCGCGACGAGATCGCCGACACCTCGCGCGCGCTTGACCATACCATCGCCAACCTGAACCAGGCCTTGCGCACCGTGCTCACATCGGTTCGCTCGATCGACACGGCGTCGCAGGAAATCGCCACCGGCAACCTCGACCTGTCGAGCCGCACCGAGATGCAGGCCGGCTCGCTGGAAGAAACGGCCAGCGCCATGGAGAGCCTGACGCTGGCGGTGAAGGAGAACGCCAACAATGCGCGCATGGCCAACGAACTGGCGGCAAGCGCAGCCAGCCTCGCGGCCGACGGCGGCAAGGCGGTGGACCGCGCTGTGACGACGATGGAACGGATCAAGGCCAGCTCGCGCAAGATCGTCGAGATCATCGGCGTCATCGACGGCATCTCGTTCCAGACCAATATCCTGGCCCTGAATGCCGCCGTCGAAGCGGCGCGCGCCGGCGAACAGGGGCGCGGCTTCGCGGTGGTGGCGGCTGAGGTGCGTACGCTGGCGCAGCGCTCGGCCGCGGCGGCAAAAGAGATCAAGGCGCTGATTGCGGACTCGGTGGCGATCATCGACGGCGGCAGCGCCTCGGTCAACGAGGCCGGCAGCAGCATGGGCCACATCGTGGCCTCGGTGCGCCAGGTGAACGAGATCATCGAGCGCATCAGCGTGGCCAGCTCGCAGCAGGCCGAAGGCATCGCCGAAGTGAATAACGCGGTGGGCCAGATGGACGACATGACGCAGCAGAACGCGGCGCTGGTCGAACAGGCGGCAGCCGCCGCGGCCAGCCTGCACGAACAAACCGTGATGCTGGCCGAGGCGGTTGCGGTGTTCAAGATTGACGAAGGCAGCGGCGCTTCGCAAGCCGGCGCCGACGGATCGGGCTTCCATCACCCCGGCGAGCGGCGCGCCTCCACCAGCCCGATGCGAGGCGGGCCTCCTGCCAGCCTTGGCGTCAATCCTTCGGTGGCGGAACGGGCCGCGCGGGGCGCGACCTAGCCAGTGCGGAACGGCTTGCTGACAAAACGCGAACCGGCAAGCCCGAAGCGCCAGGGCACCTCCATCGCCTTCGAGATGCCGATGCGCGGACCGGCCACCAGTTCGATCGCGTCTTCCGGCGCCAGCAGCTCGAACGGCGGCGCCGCCAGCGACGCGCCGTTCAGCGCGCGCGTGACGCCGAGCGCCTGGCACAGCTTGCCGGGCCCAGAGCAGAGCAGGCGCGCATCGTCCACCCCGCGCCGCTCGCGCATGACGTCCAGCCCCACCAGCGGTTCCAGTGCGCGCAGCAGCACCCCGGCGCCGTGCCCGTGTTCGCGGCAGACGAAATTCAGGCACCAGTGAATGCCGTACGAGCGGTACACGTAGGCGTGCGCCGGTTCGCCGAACATCGCGCCATTGCGCTCCGTCGGTCCCGAGTAGGCGTGCGAGGCAGGATCCTCGCGGTCGTACGCCTCGGTTTCGACGATGCGCCCGCCGACGCCATTGACCAGCACCACGGTGCCGATCAGTTGTTGCGCCACCTCATGGGCGGGCGCGTGAAAGTCGATTCCAGCGAGAATAGTCTTCATGCAAGAATTTTATATTGATATCGCCTGTGCACCCCGTACAGTCCGATTTGCCACAGATTGCGATTGCCGAGATGCAACGAATTATGCATTCGTTTATGATTGAGCTTTGAAGCAGGCACCAGCGGCGACTCGCCGCATTACCCCATGAGCAACCTAGCCGATATGGCAACACCGAGCGCGGACCCGGTCGATGCCCTGATCAAGTCAATCCGGATTCCGCCCCGTCCCAGCCTGCTGGCCGACATGCAGCGCGAACTGGCCGCCCAAGATCCGTCGCCGGAGGCCATCGGCCGCATCGTCGCGCGCGACGTCGGCATGTCGGGCGCACTGCTCAAGCTGGCCAATTCCTCGTTCTACGGCGGCAAGCGCAAGGCCAAATCGATCGAACAAGCGATCCTTTTTCTCGGCATCAACCAGGTTGCCTCGCTGATGACCGGGTTGCTCGCGCGCCAGGCCATCGCCACCGACAACGCCGCACTGGCGAACTTCTGGGATCTCTCGGGCCGCCGCGCCCAGGCGATGGTGTACCTGTCGCGCCGCCTGCGCATCGGCGAGGCCGACGTGGCCCACACCTTCGGCCTGTTCTGCGATACCGGCGTGCCGCTGCTGATGGAGCGCTTTTCCGACTACGCCGGCACCTTCGCCGCCGCGGCGCTGGATATGGAGCGCCCTTTCACCGCGTTCGAGGATGAGCGCCACAGCACCAACCACGCCGCCATCGGCTGCCTGCTGGCCCGTAACTGGGGGCTGTCGAGCGACGTTTCGTGGGCCATCCTGCACCACCATGACTACAGCGTGTTCGACGACGGCGCCACCCCAGACGGCGTGCGTTCGCTGGTTGCGCTGTCGCTGCTGGCCGAGTGCGCGATCCAGAAGTACCAGGGCTGCGTCGACTCGGTCGAATGGAACAAGGGCGGCGAGCGCGCGTGTGCATACCTCGGCCTGTCGCTGGACGAAACCGCCGACCTGCTCGACGAACTGCACGAGTCCTTCCACAACGACCACTAGGGCGCTGACGGTCTTTACATTCGCCGCGCACAGGACGATACTTTAGTCATCGATCCGGCGCCACCATGCCGCCGTATCCCGACGGAGACGCGACATGACGATCCTGGCGACACTCACTCCCAAGCTGGCGGCGCTGCTGCTGGCGCCCCTCCTGCTCACCGGCTGCGCCGCGGTGCGCGTGCCGGCTCCGATGCCGGCCAACGAACTATTTTCCGACGCGGCGTTCAAACCGCCGTCCGAGCCGGTGGGCGCGGCCGACCTGTTCACCCTCAGCCCCGCGATGCGCGACTACCTCCGGAGCCCGGCGTTCGCGTCGCTGGTGCGCTCGCAAGGCGCGCAGCACGGCCTGGTGTCGGCGCTGTACCAGAAGGGCGAGTTAAAGCTCGAATACGAGTCGAGCAAAACCCGCACGGCCGCCGAAACCTACGAGGCGGGCGTCGGCAACTGCCTGTCGCTGGTGGTCATGACGGCGGCGTTCGCGCGCGAGCTGGGCGTGCCGATCACCTACCAGAACGTCATGGTTGACCACACCTGGAGCCGCACCGGGAACCTCTACTTCGGCAGCAGCCACGTCAACCTGGTGCTCAGCGAGAACCTGACGGACTTCATGCGCACCTACCAGAAATCGCGCGCCACGCTGACGATCGACTTCCTGCCGCCAAAGGATGCGGAGAGCTACCACACCTATCCGCTGGAAGAGCGCGACATCGTGGCCATGTACATGAACAACCGCGCCGCCGAAGCGCTGGCGCAGGAACGCGTCAACGACGCCTACTGGTGGGCGCGCGAAGCGGTAAAGCAGAACCCGAACTTCATTACCGGCTATAACACGCTGGCCGTGATCTACCGGCGGCGCGGCGAGAACGCGCTGGCCGAACGCGTGTTCCGCGCGGCGCTCGAACGCGAACCGGAGAACACGGTCGTGATGCATAACCTGGCGCCCTTGCTGGCCGCGCTGGGCAAGACCGCGGAAGCCGAGCAGCTCAAGGCGCGCCTGGCGGTCATCGAACCCTACCCGCCGTTCTACTACTTCAACCGCGGCATGACGGCGATGGAGAAAGGCGAGTACGAGACCGCGCGCGGCCTGTTCGCCAAGGAGGTCAAGCGGGCGCCGTTCAATCACGAGTTCCACTTCTGGCTGGGGATCGCGCACTGGCGCCTTGGCGACGGCCGCCGCGCGCATGAGGAGTTGAAGCTGGCGCTCGACACCAGCACTACCGCGACGTCATCCGAGCGCTATTCGGCCAAGCTTAGCCAGTTGAAGGGCGGAGCACGCAAGCGCACCTACTGACCGGACACCAGCCGGCTCCACGACGCCAGCTTGGACTCGAATGACAGCGCTGCATGCGCTGGAGAAGACGACGGCAGCACCAGCGTGCGGTATCCGGCCTGCTCGAACTGCGGCGCGAATTTGCCGGAGGCCTGGCCGTTGAAGCCGACCGTCTCCAGGCGCGGGCAAAGCGTGTGCAGGCGCGCGAAATCGTTGGCCGCCGGTTGGCGGATATTGGCGTCGAGGCTGCCCTCGCGTTCGCACGCGGCCAGCACGTCCCACAAGCCGACGCGGTGGGCCAGCAGGCGCGGCAAGCGCTCACTGTACGGCAGTGCTGCGAGGTCGTCGCCCAGCACGGCGGACAAGAGGCGCCACAGCTGGTTGCGCGGGTGCGCGTAATACTGGCCAGCGGCCAGCGAGGCCGCGCCGGGAAAACTCCCGAGGACGAGAACGCGGGTGTCGGCGGCGATGACCGGCGCGAGTCCGGACAGGGGGGGTGTGGTAGCTGGCATCAGGGCCGCATCATAATACGATTCGGCGCGGCGCGGCCGGTGTAGAATTCCCGGACAACCACACCGACACACGGAGACAGACCGATGCAAAACAGCGGCCAGCGGCAGGACATCCATACCTTGCTGTCGCTTTACAGCGAAAGCCACCGCAATTCCACAAACGAGCTGATCCACATCGTGTGCGTGCCGCTGATCGTGTTTTCGCTGCTGGGCATCATCTGGGCCGTGCATCCGGTCGCCGCCCTCGTCGTGGTCGCGGCGGCGCTGTATTACTATTTCCAGCTGTCGAAACCGTTTGCCGTCGGCATGCTGGCGATGTCGACGGTCATGCTGGTGCCGCTGGCCCTGCTGCCGCCGGCCACCGTGCTGGCGCTGTCGCTTGCGATTTTCGTGCTGGCATGGGTCGGCCAGTTTGTCGGCCACCAGATCGAGGGCAAGAAGCCATCCTTCCTCGACGACCTGCGCTTCCTTCTGATCGGCCCGCTGTTTGTGCTCAGCTTCCTGTACCGCCGCCTGAACGTCGCGTATTAATTCCGTCAACGATGAGCGGGATGCAGCAGCGACAGTGCCGCGCCCGCGTGTTCCCCATCGGACTGGGCGGCCTCCAGCACGATGGCAGTACACAGCGCGACATGCGCGATCAGCACGGCAACTCTCAGGTGCATCGACAGCTTCATCTTTGTCCTTTGCGTTAACCAAACCATCATACGTGGCGCTGGCCGCGCAACCGCGGCCCGCCCTCCTGCGTTTGACGGGCGTCACAGGCGGTTGACCCGCCTGTCGTTTCCAAGTCATATCCAGCAGGAAATTATGATTGACCGTATACTTTCGTGATGTCCTCCCCTCTCCTCTTTGTTATCGCGTCCCTCATCTGGGGCTCGACTTTCTGGGCCATCACCCTGCAGCTGGGCGAAGTCGCGCCGGCGGTGTCGGTTGCCTACCGTTTCGCGCTGGCGTCGGCCGCGCTGTTCGCCTGGTGCCTGGTGCGTGGCGACCGCTTGCGGCTGCCATGGAAAGTCCAGCGCTGGAGCCTGCTGCAAGGATTTTTCACCTTCGGCCTGTCCTATGTCTGCACCTACAACGCCGAGCAGTACGTGATTTCGGCGCTGGTGGCGGTGCTGTTCGCGCTGATGGTCTTCTGGAACCCGATCTGCAGCCGCTTCGCGTTCGGCACGCCGATTTCGTGGCGCACCTGGGCGGCCGGCGCGGTGGCGATGGGCGGCGTGACGATGCTGTTCTACCCGTCGATTTCGTCCTCGTGGAAAGACATTACCGAAGGCGGCAGCGGCAACTTCCTGGTCGGCCTGGTGCTGGCGCTGATGGCGACGATTGCCAGTTCCGTCGGCAACATCATGGTCGTGAAGGTACGCGAGCAGTCGCAGAACCTGTTCCTGACGATGGCCTGGTCGATGTTCTGGGGCGCCGCGATGGTCACCTTGTGGGCGCTGGCCAACGGCGAGTCGTTCACCCTGCCGGCGGCGCCGCGTTACTGGTTCGGCCTGCTGTACCTGTCGATGTTCGGTTCGGTGATCGCGTTTGCCGCCTACTTCACGCTGATCAACCGCATCGGCTCGTCCAAAGCCGTCTACATCGGCGTGATCACGCCGGTGATTTCCGTGCTGCTGTCGATGCAGCTGGAGAACTACCGTCCCGGTCCGCTGGAGTGGTTCGGCATGATATTGTGCCTGTCCAGCGTGGCCTGGGTCATGGCGTCGCCCGCGCCCCAGCCCACCAAATCCATTAACCTGACTACCGTACCTGAGGTTCCATGACCGTTTCGAACGCTTTTTCCATCCGCCCTGCCCAGCCATCCGACGTTGCCCACATCCACGGCATGATCGTCGAACTGGCCGTCTTCGAGAAACTGGAGCACATGGTGGTGGCCACCGAGGCCATGCTGCACGAAGGCCTGTTCGGCGCGCACCCGGCATGCGAGGCCATCATTGGCGAGGAAAATGGCGAGGTGGTCACTTTCGCGCTGTTCTTCCACAACTTTTCGACCTTCCTGACCAAAAAAGGCCTGTACCTGGAAGACCTGTACGTCAAGCAAGCACATCGCGGCAAGGGTTTCGGCAAGCGGATGCTGGTGAAACTGGCGCAACTGGCCGTCGAGCGCAACTGCGGCCGCTTCGAATGGTCGGTGCTGGACTGGAACGAACCCGCGATCAACTTCTACAAGGCAATGGGCGCCGAGATCCTTCCGGACTGGCGCGTCTGCCGCGTCACCGGCCCGGCGTTGACCCAGCTGGCTGCGCCAAGCGCTTAACGGACAGCAACATCGCCCTCTCCCCTCGCCTTCGGGGTCAGACCACGGGTCTGTCCCCTCGGACGAGCCCCGAAGTTGGGACGCCGAAGTTGGGCAAAGGGAAAGAAAAAACCCACGGGCGGTGAAGCGCCGTGGGTTAACCCAACTGTTAGGATGGGGAGGGGAGACGTTGAATCGAACACTTTCACTATAGATGCGAATACTTGTCGATTCATGATTCCTTACAATTGCTTACCGCTTCTAAAGATGGGAAGCAATCGATAACGAATATTTACGTATCTACACTTTTACGTGTTGATCGTAGTCAAACATTGCCCTCCGGCTCAATTCCCCTCCCTTGACCACTGCTTTGCATGGATTGAAGCCAATTCCATACGACAGGTCCGCCGGCCGGGCGATCTGCCATAGCGCAAAGTCGGCGCGCTTGCCAATTTCCAGTGTTCCAATTTCATGTTGCAGCCCCAGCGCCCGCGCTGCGTTGATCGTGCATCCGGCCAGCGCTTCCTGCGGCGTCAGGCGCCACAGCGTGCAGGCCATGTTCATCGCCAGCAGGATCGAGGTCATCGGCGACGTGCCGGGATTGCAGTCGGTCGCCACCGCCATCGGCACGCCCGCCGCGCGCAGCGCAGCTACCGGCGGCGGCGTGGTATCGCGCAGGAAGTAGTAGGCGCCGGGCAGCAGCACAGCGACCGTGCCTGCCGCCGCCATCGCATCGATGCCGGCCTGCGTCAGGTGTTCCAGGTGGTCGGCCGACAGCCCGCCAAAACGCGCCACCAGTTCGGCGCCGTTCTGGTCCGATAGCTGTTCGGCGTGCAGCTTGACTGGCAGGCCGAGTTTTTTCGCGGCGTTGAACACGCGCTCGGTCTGGGCGTTGGAGAAGCCGATCCGCTCGCAGAAGGCGTCGACGGCGTCGGCCAGCCCTTCGGCCGCCAGCGCGGGCAGCATGCGCTCGCAGATTTCATCGATGTAGTCGTCGGCACGCCCGGCAAACTCCGGCGGCAGCGCGTGCGCGCCAAGGAAGGTGGTCGATACGCGTACCGGCAGCACGTCAGCGATCCGGCGCGCCACGCGCAGCATCTTGGCTTCGGACTCGGTCGACAGGCCGTAGCCCGACTTGACCTCGATGGTGGTCACCCCTTCGGCCAGCAGGCTGGCGACGCGCGGCAGGCTTTGGCGCAGCAGCTCTTGTTCCGATGCCTCGCGCGTTGCCCGCACCGTCGACATGATGCCGCCACCAGCGCGGGCGATGTCTTCGTAGGTCGCGCCGTTCAGGCGCGCCTCGAATTCGCCGCTGCGGTTGCCCGCGTGGACGATGTGCGTATGGCAGTCGACCAGGCCCGGGGTCAGCCAGCAGCCGCCGCCGTCATGTTCAACGCGCGCGCCACGCGGCGCATCGGCCTGCCGGCCGAGCCATGCGATGCGGCCGTCCTTGACAGCTACCGCGCCGTCACGGATTTCGCCGTAGCCGTCCACCATCGTCGCCAGGTGGACGTTGGTAACCAATACATCAAGATCCATTTACGCACCGTCCAGGAAGATATCGACCACCAGCACCGCGGCCTCCGTCGTTTCGAGCTTCCATACGGTGTCGGTATCGAAGATCACGGCGTCAAAGCGCACCATGCCGATGCGTTCAGTGTCGCTGCACACCGACAGGCTTTCGCCTTCCGCCAGGAACAGGATGGTGATGTCGCCGCGCGGCGCAAACTCGGAAATGCCTTCGAGGCTGCGGCGGCCAAGCCGATGGTGGCAGCGCGCCCGCCGCGTCATCACATTGAAGTCGGTAGTCGGTTCGCCCAGCATCGACGCGCTCACCCGCGCCTCGCCCGGGAACTCCACGACCGGCGACTCCTCGGTCAGCAGAAAGCGCGAGTCGCCGTCGATATCGAGGTTGACGCCCGGCCCGTCGACCAGCGCCAGCGTCCGGTCTATGCCGCGGAAAATGGAAAACGGCCCGTCGTGCGCGATGGTCGCCAGGCTGATGCGCCAGTCGAACTCATCGAATGCGGCGCCGGGCGGATACACCGCAATTTCGGTGGTGCTGCCGCCGCCGTTCTTCCACGGCGCCGGTTCAAGGCTTGCGTACGGAATCAGGACTGTCATGATCGTAGCCTTCGCAGTTCGGTAAGCACTCGTTTGTAGCGTTGCGTAATCGCCGCCTGGCCGATATGCGCGCCATCCTTCACCACCCAGCGGCCGCCAACCAGCACGTCTCTTACCAGGTTGTCGTTACCGCAGAAGACGAAGCTGCCCAGCACATCGGATGCCTCGGCGCCGTCCAGGTTCGGATGCTCGCTGTCGAGCACCAGCAGGTCGGCGCGCAGGCCCGCTGACAGCGATCCTACCTTGCGTCCCGCGGCAAGCGCGCCACCTTGAAGTGCGCCTTGCCACAGGAAGTCGCCGACCTTGCGCTGCGTGCCCGACGCGGCCACGTTGCGGCGCTGGTGCAGCAGCCGCTGGCCGTACTCGAGCCAGCGCAGTTCTTCGACGGCGCTTTGCGAAATATGGCTGTCGCTGCCGATGCCAAAGCGGCCTCCCGCCTTGATGAAGGGCTCGAGCGGGAACAGGCCGTCGCCGAGGTTGGCCTCTGTCGTCGGGCATAAACCAGCCACCGCGCCGCTGGCGGCAAGCGCCGCGACCTCGCCATCGTCAAGGTGCGTGGCGTGCACCAGGCACCAGCGCGCATCGATGTCGATGTTGTCCATCAGGTAGCGCACAGGGCGTGCCCCCGTCTGCGCCACGCTTTGCTGCACCTCGGCCTGCTGCTCCGCGATATGGATGTGCACCGGGCGCTCGCCTGGCAGGCTGGCGAGCACCTCGCGCACCTGCCCGATGGACGCGGCGCGCAGCGAGTGCGGCGCAACGCCAACCTCGGTCTGCGCATCGCGCAGCGGTTCAAGCGCGTCGATGATGTGCAGGATATCGGCTGCATCGGTGCGGAAGCGGTTTTGTTCAGGCTTGAGCGGCTGTTCGCCGAAGCCGGAATAGCTGTACAGCACAGGCAGCATCGTGATGCCGATGCCTGCCGTTTTCGCGGCGGCCACGACACGCTCGGCGGTCTCCGCGGGCCGCGCGTACATCGCTCCCTGCTGGTCGCGCTGCACGTAATGGAACTCGCACACCGAGGTATAACCATGGCGCAGGCATTCCGAAAACAGCTGGGCGGCGATGGCTTCGATGTGCTCCGGGGTGATGTTGCGGGCGAACCGGTACATCAGGTCGCGCCAGGTCCAGAAGCTGTCCGGGCCCTCGCCCGCCGTTTCGGTCAGCCCGCCGAGCGCGCGCTGGAAGGCGTGCGAGTGCAGGTTGACCATGCCGGGCATGACCAGGTCCGCGGCAGCCACGCCTGCGGGAGGCGCGGCATCGGGCGTCACCGCCAGCAGGTCGCCGTCGGCGTTCCATTCGATGTGGACGTCGCGCCGCCAGCCTTCCGGCAGCAGCGCATGGCGGGCGAACAGGGCGTTCATGTCCGCACCCAGTTGACCGCCGCTTCCATCATCTGCTGAAGCAGGCCCTGGATGTCGCGGGCGCGCTCCGGCCGGTAGGCGAACGGCGGCGCCTCGTCCATGTACAGGCACTGCGCCATCTCGAGCTGGATCGCATGCACGTTGTTGTCCGGCTTGCCGAAGTGGCGTGTGATGTAGCCTCCCTTGAAGCGGCCGTTGACCGCCACCGAGAATCGGTCCTGCGCCTGCGCGGCGCCGACCACGGCCTGCTCCAGTCCCGGCGCGCAGGAGGCGCCGCTGGCGGTACCGAAGTTCAGGTCCGGCAGGCGGCCTTCGAAGAAGCGCGGCACCACGGATGCAATCGAGTGCGCGTCCCACAGCACCACCTTGCCGTGGATTGCCAGCAGGCGGTTAAGCTCGGCGCGGACCTGCGAATGATACGGGTGCCAGTAGTGCTTGAGGCGGACCCGCACCTCGTCTTCATCAGGCTCCTGGCCCGGCTTGTACAGCGGCGCGCTGCTGAAGGTATCGACCGGGCACAGGCCGGTGGTGTCCATGCCGGGATACAGGTTGGTGTCCTCGGGCGGGCGGTTCAGGTCGATCACGTAGCGCGACCAGCGCGCCGCAATGGTCGACGCGCCCATCTGCTCCAGGAAATCGTACAGCTGCACCAGGTGCCAGTCGGTGTCGGGCTTCAGCAATGCCTCGGGCGACAGGCGAGCCGCGATATCGTCCGGGATGTCGGTGCCGACGTGCGGCATCGACACCAGGAACGGAAGCGTGCCTGCCTTGAACTGGAAATCCATGCCTGGCTCCTGAATCAGTTATACAGCGATGCGAACAGCTCCTTGCAGGACGCGCTCAGTTCACCTTTGATGACCATCTGCTTGGCCGCTTCGATGTCCGGCGCGAAGAAGCGGTCGGTGTCGAAGAACGGCACCTTCTGGCGCAGCTGGCCATGCACGTGTTCGAGGTGCGCGGACGAGGCCAGCGGGCGATGGAAGTCGACGCCCTGCGCCGCCGCCAGCAGTTCGATGCCGACGATGACCGCCGTATTGTGCGCCATATCGTCAAGGCGGCGCGCAGCGAAGGTGGCCATGCTGACGTGGTCTTCCTGGTTGGCCGACGTCGGCAGGCTGTCGACGCTGGCCGGATGCGCCAGCGACTTGTTCTCGGACGCCAGCGCGGCGGCGGTGACGTGGGCGATCATGAAGCCGGAGTTGACGCCAGGGTCGCGCACCAGGAACGGCGGCAGGCCGGACAAGGTGGCGTCGATCAGCAGCGCGATGCGGCGCTCCGACAGTGCGCCGATTTCGGCGATGGCCAGCGCCAGCGTGTCGGCGGCGAAGGCCACCGGCTCGGCGTGGAAGTTACCGCCCGAGATGATCTCGCCGGTCTCCGGGAAGATCAGCGGGTTGTCGGTGACCGCGTTGGCTTCGATCAGCAGGGTGCGCGCGACGTTCTTGATGAGGTCCATGACCGCGCCCATGACTTGCGGCTGGCAGCGCAGGCTGTACGGGTCCTGCACGCGCTCGTCGCCAACCAGGTGCGAGGCGCGGATGGCGCTGCCCGACACCAGCTGGCGGTACATGCCCGCGGTGGCGATCTGGCCAGGCTGGCCACGCACTTCGTGCACGCGCGCGTCGAACGGCGAGTCGCTGCCCTTGGCCGCGTCCAGCGACAGCGCGCCGGTCACGATGCCCGCTTCCAGCAGGCGTTCGGCCATGAACAGGCCGTGCAGCGCCAGCGCGGTCGAGGTCTGGGTGCCGTTGATCAGCGCCAGGCCCTCTTTTGCGGCCAGCACGACAGGCTCGATGCCCGCCGCCTTCAGTGCGTCAGCCGCGTCGACCAGCTTGCCGTCCACGCGTACCTGGCCCACGCCCATGATCGCTAGCGTCATGTGCGCCAGCGGCGCGAGGTCGCCCGATGCGCCAACCGAACCCTTGGCAGGAATCGCCGGCGTGATGCCTGCGTTGTAGATCGCGATCAGCGTGTCGATGATCACCGGGCGCACGCCGGAGAAGCCGCGCGCCAGGCTGCCGATTTTCATCAGCACGATCAGGCGCGCTACCGCGTCCGACAGCAGTTCGCCGGTGCCGACGGAGTGCGACAGGATCAGGTTGCGCTGCAGTTCTTCGAGCTTGGCGTCAGGGATGCGGGTCTTTGCCAGCAGGCCGAAACCGGTGTTGATGCCGTAGGCTGCATCGCCCTTTGCGACGATGGCTTCGACCGCCGCGGCCGAC
Source organism: Massilia agrisoli (assembly GCF_020831365.1). Classification (GTDB taxonomy): domain Bacteria; phylum Pseudomonadota; class Gammaproteobacteria; order Burkholderiales; family Burkholderiaceae_D; genus Telluria_A; species Telluria_A agrisoli. The sequence goes on along the minus strand of NZ_JAJHPV010000021.1, from coordinate 253,427 downwards.
TTGCGGATCACCGGATACGCTTCAGCGGCCAGGGTCAGTTTGGTTTGCGACGCCCACACGGAGCGCAGGTCGGCCAGCGTCATTGCGCCAGGGGTCAGGGTCCAGCCAATGTTTGGATGCATATTCATTGTCTCGTTATTCTTTACTTGATCATCGGGAGATTGAGGCCGTTGCGCTTGGCGCAGTCGATCGCGGTCTCGTAGCCGGCATCGGCATGGCGCATGACGCCGGAACCGCTGTCGTTGACCAGCACGCGCGCAAGGCGCTTGGCTGCAGCATCGGTGCCATCAGCCACGATAACCACGCCCGAATGCTGCGAGTAGCCCATGCCCACGCCGCCGCCGTGGTGCAGCGACACCCAGGTGGCGCCGCCAGCGGTGTTGAGCATTGCGTTCAGCAGCGGCCAGTCGGATACCGCGTCGGTGCCGTCGCGCATGCTCTCGGTTTCGCGGTTCGGGCTGGCGACCGAGCCGGTGTCGAGGTGGTCGCGGCCGATCACGATCGGGGCCTTCAGTTCGCCGGTGCGCACCATCTCGTTGAATGCCAGGCCTGCGATGTGGCGTTCGCCCAGTCCCAGCCAGCAGATACGCGCCGGCAGGCCCTGGAAGGCGATGCGCTCGCGCGCCATGTCGAGCCAGCGGTGCACCTGCGCGTGGTGCGGGAACAGCTCCTTGATCTTGGCGTCGGTCTTGTAGATGTCTTCCGGGTCGCCCGAAAGGGCCACCCAGCGGAACGGGCCGCGCCCTTCGCAGAACTGTGGGCGGATGTAGGCCGGCACAAAGCCCGGGAACGCGAAGGCATCCTTGACGCCTTCGTCCAGCGCGACCTGGCGGATGTTGTTGCCGTAGTCGACGGCCTTGACGCCCATCGCGTGGAAGTCGAGGATCGCCTGCACGTGCACGGCGCACGATGCGGCAGCTTCGGCCTTCAGGCGAGCGTGCTGCGACGGGTCTTTTTGGGCTGCCTTCCACTGCTCCACGGTCCAGCCGCGCGGCAGGTAGCCGTTGATCAGGTCATGCGCCGAGGTCTGGTCGGTGACCAGGTCCGGCACAATGCCGCCGGCTTTGGCGCGCTTGACCAGTTCCGGCAACACGTCGGCGGCGTTGCCGAGCAGCGCGATCGACACCGCTTCGCGCTTTTCGGTGTGGTGTTTGATCAGCGCGATGGCGTCGTCGATGTCCCTGGCCTGCTTGTCGACGTAGCGGGTGCGCAGGCGGAAGTCGATGCTGCTTTGCTGGCACTCGATGTTGAGCGAAACGGCGCCGGCGAAGGTCGCGGCCAGCGGCTGCGCGCCGCCCATGCCGCCCAGGCCCGCCGTCAGGATCCACTTGCCGCCCCAGTCGCCGCCAAAGTGCTGGCGCCCTGCTTCGGCGAAGGTTTCGTAGGTGCCCTGCACGATGCCCTGGGTGCCAATGTAGATCCAGCTGCCCGCGGTCATCTGGCCGTACATGAACAGGCCCTTGCGATCGAGTTCGTTGAAGTGTTCCCAGTTGGCCCACTTTGGCACCAGGTTCGAGTTCGCCAGCAGCACGCGCGGCGCGTTCTCGTGGGTCTGGAATACGCCGACCGGTTTGCCGGACTGGATCAGCAGGGTCTGGTCGTCTTCGAGCTCGCGCAGGGAGGCGAGGATCTGGTCGTAGCAGGCCCAGTTGCGGGCTGCGCGGCCGATGCCGCCGTACACCACCAGGTGCTTCGGATTCTCGGCCACCTCGGCGTCGAGGTTATTCTGGATCATGCGGTAGGCGGCTTCGGTAAGCCAGCTTTTGCAGGAGAGTTCAGTGCCGCGCGGGGCGCGGATCTCGCGGCTGCCGTCGTAACGCGGATCGTCGTCCAGGTGGTTCGAATCGTGGCTCATGGCGCTATTCCTTGAAGGTTAAAGGGGCGCGCCTGCACCGGCGCGCCATCATGCATCCTCAAAGTCTAAGTTGTCTATACAAGGTAGTCAATTCTTTTTGTCAGCGCCCCCCAATTCCGTCGCTCCCCCGAACGCGGGAACGACGGGTTGGCTTATTTTGAGCTGTATACCTGCTGCCCCGCCACCCAGGTCTGCAGCACGACCGTCTTGTGGATGTCCTTCGCCGGCATCTTGAACAAGTCCTGGTCGATGACGATGAAATCGGCCCATTTGCCCGCTTCCAGCGAGCCTAGTGCTTTTTCCTGGTGCCCGGCATAGGCTGCGTCAAGGGTGAAGCAACGGAACGCTTCCTTCAAGGTCATCGCCTCGTTGGCGTACCAGCCGCCGTCCGGGCGGCCGGCCGCGTCCTGGCGCGTTACCGCGGCATGGATGCCGTAGAACGGGTTTGGCGATTCGACCGGGAAGTCGGAGCCGCAGGCGATCTTCGAGCCCTGCTTGAGGAAGGTGCGCCATGCGTAGGCGCCCTTGATGCGCTTCGGCCCGACCCGGTCTTCGGCCATGTTCATGTCGGAGGTCGCGTGCGTCGGCTGCATCGACGGCACGATGCCGATCTCCTTGAAGCGCGCGATGTCCTCCATCGTGACGACCTGCGCGTGCTCCATGCGGTGACGCAGCCCGGCTGTCGCAGTACGGTCGACCAGCTTCTTGTAGCCGTCGAGGATCTGGCGGTTGCCGGCGTCGCCAATGGCGTGCACATTGACCTGGTAGCCCTTCTTCATCGCCTTTTCCATCAGGCCGTAGATGTCGTGGCTTTTACGGAACAGCAGGCCGTGCGATTTCGGCTCGTCGCTGTATGGCTCGATCAGGGCGGCGCCGCGGCTGCCCAGCGCGCCGTCGGAGTACAGCTTTACCGAGCGCAGTACATACATGTCGTTGGCGTAGGTTTTGAGCGGGCCGTTTTTCGACAGCTCGTCGAAGTCGGCGGCCACGTCGCCGATCATGCCGTACACGCGCGTGGTCAGCTTCTTGTTGCCGGCATAGTCGCGGTACAGGCGGTCGTGGCCCGCGCCAATGCCCGCGTCGTGGACGCTGGTCAGGCCCATCTTTGCGATCTGCTGGAGCGAGCGGTCAAGTACACGGCGCGCTTCGGCCTCGGTTTGCTTCGGCATCACTTTGGTGACGAGGTCCTGGGCGGAGTCGACCAGGACGCCGGTTGCGTTACCGTTCGCGTCGCGCACGATCTTGCCGCCTGCCGGGTCGGGTGTATCCCTGGTGATGCCGGCCAGCTGCAGCACGCGCGAGTTGCCCCAGCCGGCGTGGCCGTCGACCCGCTCGAGCCAGATCGGGCGGTCCGCCACCGCGCCGTCGAGTTCCGCCGCGGTGGGGAAGCGTCCGAGCTTCCAGATCTCCTGGTTCCATCCACGCCCGCGCAGCCATGCCTGGCCCGGGTTGGCCCGGGTTGGCGCGGGCGTAGTCGCCAGCTGCCTTGAGCGCGTCGGCCAGGGTGGCGGAGGCGGAGAGGTCGAGCTGGGTCAGCATCTCGCCCAGGCCGAACACGTGGCCGTGCGCGTCGATCAGGCCTGGCAGTACCGTTTTGCCCTGCACGTCGATGTGGCGCGCGTTCTTTGCCTTTGCCGCGACTTCCTTTGCGCCGCCGACCGCGATGATGCGCCCCTTGTCGTCGAAGGCCAGCGAGGCGAACCTCACCAGTTCATTTTTGCTGTTGAGCGTGTAGCCGTTGGCGTTGTCGATGACAGTGTCGGCCAGGGCCGGCGCCATGGCGCCAAGCGAAAGGGCCAACAGGGAACTCTGCAGGGGAATCATGCGCATCAATCTCTCCGTTTTTTTATAAGTTCGAAAACAACAAACGGAGTGTATCGAAATTCAGGGCGCGACAGTCAAAAGCGAACCGGCGCCCTCGCGGCCATCTATTCGGCGTCGTGGAATATCACGCCCAGCGTGTGGCGCAGGCCGGCGCGCAGCCGGCTGACGCCATGGCGCATGTTGACGCGGTAGACGCCGCGACTGCCATTCACCGGACGGTAATGCACCGGGAAGATCACCGCATCGCCCTGCCCGAGCGGCACTACCTCGACCCGCGACTGCATGCGCGGGCGCTGCTCGGTCAGCACAAACTCGCCGCCGCTGAAGTCCCTGCCGGGTTGCGACAGCAGTATCGCCACCTGCAGCGGGAATACGTGCTCGCCGTACAGGTCCTGGTGCAGGCAGTTGTAGTCGCCCGCGTGGTACTGGAGGATCAGCGGCGTCGGGCGGCGCTGGCCGGCCGCGTGGCAGCGCGCGATAAAGTCCGCATGCTGCGCCGGGAAGCGGGTGTCGATGCCCATCGCCTCGTGCCAGCGGTTGGCGATGGCCGCCAGCGGCCCGTACAGCGACTCGCGCAGCAGCGCCAGGCCTGGGGGCAGCGGGTAAGCGAAGTATTTGTATTCGCCTTTGCCGAAGCCGTGGCGCTCCATCAGCACGCGGCTGCGATACAGGCTGTCGTCCCCGTATGCGTGCGCGTAGGCGGCGCACTCGCCGGCTGACAGCAGCTGGGGCACGACCGCGCAGCCGTCGTTGTCGAGCTGCGCGCCGATGCGTTCCCAGTTCATTTCGCGCCTTCGCGCTCGAGCAGCGCGTGCTTGCGCTCGACGCCCCAGCGGTAGCCCGAAATGCTGCCGTCATTGCGCACCACCCGGTGGCATGGAATCGCCACCGCCACCGGGTTGGCGGCGCAGGCCCCGGCGATCGCGCGCGCCCCTTTCGGCAGGCCGATGCGCTCGGCCAGTTCGGCATAGCTGACCGTCTGCCCTGCCGGTATCTCGCGCAGCGCCTGCCATACGCGCTGCTGGAACGCGGTGCCGCGCACGTCGAGCGGCAGGTCGAGGCCGATGCGGGGCGCTTCGACAAAGGCCACCACCTGCGCCACCGTCTGCTCGAAGTCGGCTTCCGCGCCGCGCAGTTCGGCCTTCGGGAAGCGGTCCTGCAGGTCGCGCGCCAGCAGCTCGGGGTCGTCGCCCATCAGGATCGCGCAGATGCCCTTGTCGGTGGCGGCCACCAGGATCGCGCCGAGCGAGCTGGCGGCGATGGCGAAGCGGATGCTGGCGCCGGTGCCGCCCGCGCGGAAGGCTTGCGGCGTCATGCCGAGCACTTGCGCCGACGCCGCGTAAAAGCGCCCGCTCGAATTGAAGCCGGCTGCGTAGATTGCTTCGGTCACCGTGGGCGCATCGGCCAGTCCCTGCTGCACGCGGCGCGCGCGGCCGGCGTCGGCATAGGCTTTCGGCGTGATGCCAGTGTGCGCCTTGAAGATGCGGTGGAAGTGGAAGCGGCTCATGCCGCAGGCCTGCGCCAGCGTGTCGAGGTCGGGCACGCCGTCGGCGGCGTCGATCAGCCGGCAGGCTTGCGCGACCACGCCGGCATGGCGTTCGGCCAGCGATGGCTGGCCAGGCTTGCAGCGCAGGCAGGCGCGAAACCCGGCCTGCTCGGCGGCGGCGCAGCTGTCGTGGAAGGCGACGTTCTTGCGCAGCGCCGGACGGGCGGCGCAGGACGGGCGGCAGTACACGCCCGTGCTCTTGACCGAGTAATAGAAGACGCCGTCGGCGCCGCTGTCGCGCTGCTGCACGGCTTCCCAGCGTTCGGCTTCGCTTGCGTATCTTGCGGTGATCATCTCTGCTTTCATGGGGCACCTCGCCTGGTTGATGACGGCCATCTTCGCGCAGGGCGCCACCACCGTCATCCCGGCGCTTGCTTTTGAATTCACAAAGCTGCGCGGTGCTAGAATCGGCTTTTAAGCCGGCCTTCGGAGAGTAGTTTGGAAGAACAGATTGCGCAAGACAGTACGCCCATTTTCCAGCGCATTAAGGATTACCTGCTAGGCGAAATCGCCGCGGGCCGCTGGAAGGAAGGCGACGTGGTGCCGTCCGAGCAGGCGCTGGTGCGCCAGTTCGGCGTCTCGCGCATGACCGTCAACCGCGCCGTGCGCGAACTGACCGCCGAGCAGGTGCTCACGCGCCGCCAGGGCTCGGGCACCTTCGTCGCCGCGCAGAAGTACCAGGCCACGCTGGTCGAGATCCGCAACATCGCCGACGAGATCCGCGCGCGCGGCCACGTGCACCGCAGCCACCTGCACCTGCTCGAACCGGCCAAGGCGAGCGATGCGATGGCGGTGCAGTTCGAGCTGGCGGCGGGCCACCCGCTGTTCCACTCGGTGATCGTCCACTTCGAGAACGATGTCCCGATCCAGGTCGAGGACCGCTGGGTCAACCCGGATTGCGCGCCTGACTACCTGGCGCAGGACTTCAGCGCCAGCACCCCGAACCAGTACCTGATGACGGCCGCGCCGCTGCAAAGCGCTACTTACAGTATCGAAGCGCTGCCCGCGCCGCGCCCGGTGGCGGACATGCTGTCGATCGAACCGCGCACCTGCTGCCTCGTTTTAAAGCGTAAAACCCGCTCGCACGACCAGATCGCTTCGGTGGTGACGATGTGGCACCCGGGCCAGCTGTACCAGTTCGCCGGCGCGCTTGGCTGAAATATTCTTTCACCGGATCGATTTTCCCGGTATTTTCTTTCATATTTCCACAGGGCACCGTATCGTTTTGACAACACATTAATATTTTTGCAATGCACTGTGCAGCGCGGGGGTGCGATGGTTGATAATCCACTCCGCCACTGTAACGGCTAATTACAAAAAATAAGTGGACGACAATGAGCGACACGACGGAAAAACCATTGCGCGCCCCCCTGCGCGTGATGCTGCTGGACGACGACCCCTTCATGCTGGAACTGCTGCACGGCATGCTCGACGAGCTCGGCTCGTTCGAGGTGCTGCGCGAAACCTGCGCGCGCCACGCATTGCGCACCCTGCCTGTCGATGCGCCGGACCTGCTGGTATGCGACCTGTCGATGCCGGAGATGGACGGCATCGAGTTCATGCAGGCGGCCGCGCGCGGCGGTTTCGCGGGTGGGGTGCTGCTGCTGTCCGGGCTCGACAAGGGCGTGCGCAACGCCGCCGAACGGCTCGCCAGCGCCTACGGCCTGCGTGTGCTCGGCTCGTTTGCCAAGCCCTTGCCGCTCAACGCATTGCGCGGCGTGGTCGAGGCGCTGGTGGCCACCCAGCCGCGCTTCGGCGGCCATGCTGGCGAACGCGGCTGACTACCGCACGAGAATTTGTACAAGCGCACGACACGTTATGGAAAATAGGTTATTATTTCGGCTAATTCCCCGCCTGACACCCTCTTGCCGCCCTTCCCAATATTGAAATTGGCAACACAGTCTCCACCATGAGTGTTGCAAGAAAAAACGGAAGCCGGATGGCGATACCTTTTAGCAGGGTCGGCTAAATCCCCAGGCGTTATTGACCCACCTCTGATTTGAGGAAAAAAATGAGCGAAAACATCAAACACATTAGCGACGCATCTTTCGAAGCGGACGTATTGAAATCCGAACGTCCAGTCCTGGTCGACTTCTGGGCCGAGTGGTGCGGCCCTTGCAAGGCGATCGGCCCGATCCTCGAAGAAGTCGCTAAGGAATACGACGGCAAGATCCTGATCGCCAAGATGGACGTCGATGCGAACCAGGCAGTGCCTGCCAAGTTCGGCATCCGCGGCATCCCGACCCTGATCCTGTTCAAGAACGGTGTCGCCGCCGCCCAGAAAGTGGGCGCCATGGCCAAGGGCCAGCTGACGTCCTTCATCGACAGCAATATCTAAAGAACCTTAAGCGGCGGCAGCGCGCCCGCACTGCCGCCAAAGACTGGCCGGGAAGCGAAACAGCCTCGACTGATTCCTTCCCAACTTGATTAACCCACGCAGTTCCCTCCCCTACCTTTACCTCCCGTCACGGGACTCAACACATGCACTTATCTGAACTAAAGGCGATGCACGTCTCAGCCCTCCTTGAGATGGCGATCGGCCTTGATATCGACAACGCTGCGCGCCTGCGCAAGCAAGAGCTGATGTTCGCGATCCTGAAGAAGCGCGCGAAATCCGGCGAACAAATTTTTGGCGACGGCGCCCTCGAAGTGCTGCCTGACGGCTTCGGCTTCCTGCGCTCGCCCGACGCCAGCTACATGGCGTCCACCGACGACATTTATATCTCGCCTTCGCAGATCCGCCGTTTCAACCTGCATACCGGCGATTCGATCGAAGGTGAAGTACGTACTCCAAAAGACGGCGAGCGCTATTTCGCGCTGGTCAAGGTCGACAAGGTCAACGGCGAATCGCCGGAAGCGTCCAAGCACCGCATCCTGTTCGAGAACCTGACCCCGCTGCACCCGAACGAGCCGCTGCGCCTCGAGCGCGACATGAACGGCCAGGAAAACATCACCGGCCGCATCGTCGACCTGATTTCGCCAATCGGCAAGGGCCAGCGCGGCCTGCTGGTGGCGTCGCCGAAGTCCGGCAAATCGGTCATGCTGCAGCACATCGCGCACGCGATCACCGCCAACCATCCTGACTGCACCCTGATCGTCCTGTTGATCGACGAGCGTCCTGAAGAAGTGACCGAGATGCAGCGTTCGGTGCGCGGCGAAGTAGTCGCATCGACCTTCGACGAACCGGCAACCCGCCACGTGCAAGTGGCCGAGATGGTGCTGGAAAAGGCCAAGCGCCTGGTCGAGATGAAGAAGGACGTCATCATCCTGCTCGACTCGATCACCCGCCTGGCACGCGCCTACAACACCGTGATCCCGGCATCGGGCAAGGTGCTGACCGGCGGTGTCGACGCCAACGCACTGCAGCGCCCGAAGCGCTTCTTCGGCGCGGCGCGCAACATCGAAGAAGGCGGCTCGCTGACCATCATCGCCACCGCGCTGATCGAAACCGGCTCGCGCATGGACGACGTGATCTACGAAGAATTCAAGGGTACCGGCAACATGGAAGTGCACCTCGAGCGCCGCCTGGCCGAGAAGCGCGTCTACCCTGCGATCAACCTGAACAAGTCCGGCACCCGCCGCGAAGAACTGCTGATCAAGCCGGACCAGCTGCAGAAGATCTGGATCCTGCGCAAGTTGCTGTACTCGATGGACGAGATCGAAGCGATGGAGTTCATCCTCGACAAGATGCGCGCGACGAAGACCAACCTGGAATTCTTCGACATGATGCGCCGCGGCGGGTAATACTGCCAAAAGCATCACAGGAACGGACGGCATTGCCGTCCGTTTTTACGTTTGCACGCACGATAGACACGCCTCAACGGCAACCCGCGACGCTTACGCAAACTAGCAGGACTAGCATGGGGGCGTGCATGGAATCCGACATTGCGAATGGTGATCACGATGACTATATTAGACAGATGGACCGCCGCCTCACCGTGCTCGAAACGCGTTTCGATACTATCCTGCCTACGCTTGCCACGAAGGCCGACCTGGCGCAACTTGAAATGCGCGTGATCACCGAGCTGCATAAATCGATCGCCGGGGTGCACAAATGGCTTGCTGCGATGGCAATCGCGATGCTGCTGGGGTTTGGTGGAATGTCGCTCACCATGCTCAGCGTGATCAACTCCCTTGCCGACCGGGTTGAGCAAGCCGTCCTCGCCCAGCCAAGGCGATAGCCCGCATTTGCCCTCCCCCACCAATCCCCTGTATAATCGCCGGTTGCAGTATTTAACCCCTGGCAAGTGAACAACAATCGGGTCACGAAGCAAGACCGACCGACGAAGTGATGTTTGGCTACCAAACTAACCGAGGCTATACAAATGAAGACCGATATCCATCCAGATTACCGCGAAGTAGTGTTCCACGACATGTCGTGCGATTTCAAGTTCATTACCCGCTCGACGATCCAGACCCGCGACACGATCAACCACGAAGGTAAAGACTACCCACTGGTCAAGATCGAGGTGTCCGCTGAATCGCACCCATTCTTCACCGGCAAGCACAAGATCGTCGACACCGCTGGCCGCGTTGAAAAGTTCCGCCAGAAGTTCGGCAAAGTCGGTTCGAAGACCGAAGTCGCAGCAGGCTAATTGCCGCGCGATGCACGCTGGAAGTTGCAGCGGTAAAAAAAGCAGCCCCCGGCTGCTTTTTTTTCGTTGATACTACGCCTTACCAAAATTTTCCCTACCGTTATCGATGAAGCCAGTCCGCCTTCCCGCCGCCGCCACCCTGGCGCTGCCACGATGGGCCCTGTTCGCACTGGGTCTTTTGTACATCCTGCCGGGCCTGATCGGCCGCGACCCGTGGAAGGACGACGCCGGCAGCTTCGGCATCATGTGGACCATGGCGCACGGCAGCCTCAACGACTGGCTGGTGCCCAACATCGCCGGCCTGCCGTACGCCGAAGACGGCCCGCTGGCGTTCTGGCTGGGCGCCATCTGCATCAAGCTGTTCGGCTGGCTGCTGGGCGACGTCAACGCCGCCCGCGTCTCGACCATTGCCATCTTCGTCACCGGCACCGTCTCGGTCTGGTACACCGCCTTCCACCTCGGGCGCCGTCCCGAAGCCCAGCCGCTGCGCCTGGCCTTCGGCGGCCAGCCCGAACCCAACGATTACGGCCGCACCCTGGCCGACACCGCCGCGCTGATCTACCTCGGCTGCCTCGGCCTGCTGCTGTTCAGCCATGAAACCCTGGCCGTCACCCTGCAGGGCTCGCTGGTCGCCTACTTCCTGTACCGCGCGGTGCGCTACGTAGAAGCGCCAAGCCTGCGCAACGCCGCCCTGATCGGCCTGTCCCTCGGCGGCCTGATCCTCACGCGCGGCTGGCTGACGCCGGTCACCCTGGTGCTCACCTTGTTCCTGGGCACCCGTTTCCTGTCGGTGCCGCCTGGCCGCACCCTGAGCCACCTGGCTGTCGCCTGCGCCGCCGCGGTCGCCATCGCCCTGGTCTGGATCCTCCCTGTATCGGCGCTGGAGCCCTACGGCGAGGCGCCGGTCGCAGCGTGGTTTGCCTGGAACGCCAGCCAGTTCGGCATGCCGGGCTGGACCTCGATCAAGAGTTTCTTCCGCATCGGCATCTGGTTCTTCTGGCCGGCGCTGCCGTTTGCCGGCTGGGCCATCTACGCCTGGCGCCGCCAGAACCACCTGCTGCACATTGTGCTGCCGCTCAGCTTTACCGGTGCGCTGACCCTGCTTGTCCTGTGCGACCCGCACCCTGAAAACGGCGACCTGCTCAAGCTGCTGCCGCCGCTGGCCATCATGGCCGCGTTCGGCCTGCCGACCATGAAGCGCAGCGCCATCAACGCCATCGACTGGTTCTCGGTGATGGTGCTGACCATGATCGCCAGCATCTTCTGGCTGTTCTGGGTCGCCAAGCTGACCGGCTGGCCGGCCCAGTTCGCCAAGAACCTGCTCAAGCTGCTGCCGGGCTACGAGCCAGAGTTCCAGGTGATACCGGTGCTGGTGGCCGCCTGCGCCACCATCGGCTGGTTCTTCCTGGTGTACTGGCGCGTGTCGCGCCGCCCATCGGTGTTGTGGCGCGCCGTGGTGCTGTCGTCGGGCGGGCTGATCCTGCTGTGGGTGCTGGTGATGACCTTGTTCCTGCCTGACCTGAACTACAGCAAGAGCTACGCGACCGTCGCACAGCAGATCGCCGACAAGCTGCCTGCCAACAGCAACTGCATCGATTCGAACGTCGGCCAGCCCCAGCGCGCCTCGTTCGCCTACTTCGGCAAGCTGCCGTTTGCCGGCGTGACGCAGGACCGTGAGCAGTGCGACTTGCTGCTGTTGCAAGACAGCGTGAAAATCAAGGACGACCGCGAAGCCCTGCGCCCGCCCAAGGGCCGCAACTGGAAGCTGCTGTGGGAAGGCCGCCGCGCCGCCGACCGCGACGAGCGCTTCCGTCTTTACCAGCGCCTGGACTGACCCGGCGCTGTTAAAAAAGCTCGTTTTCTGTTCGTCGCTGGTCTATAATGCGGACCTTGCGTGTGAGCCTTGGTGGTGGAACTGGTAGACACAGCAGACTCAAAATCTGCCGCTGAAAGGCGTGCCGGTTCGATTCCGGCCCGAGGCACCAAAACGCAACAATGCAGGACACTTAAGAAGACGCACTCTCATTCTTGGAGACTGCGTCTTTTTTTATGCCGCCTGCGCCAAAACCTGCTTCCTGCGCCCACCAGAGAAAATTTGCGCCCCCGGATGACAAAACAACAGCGACCCCTGCTAAGCTGGCGGTTCATGCAGTTCGACCGGACAATTGAAAGGAAACATGCGATGAAAACCATGAGCGGTGGCCACGGATTTAACGTACAGCAGTCGGTAACGAAAAAGATCGGCATCGTCGTCCTCGTCACGGCGGCCATCCTGCTGGTGCCTCTCATCGCGATGCAGTTCACAGGCGAAGTGAACTGGAGCGCCTTCGACTTCGTGGTTGCTGGCGTGCTCCTCGCAGGCACGGGCCTGGCCTACATCCTCTCGACGATGAAGATGAGCAGCCCGCGTTCGCGCCTGGCCATCGGCGCCATGCTCGCTGTCGCGCTGGTGCTGGTCTGGGCGGAACTGGCTGTCGGCCTTTTCGGGACACCGTTCGCAGGCTCCTGATCCATGCACTGCATCCGAAGCCCGGTTTGACGCCGGGTTTTTTTTCGCCAATCAAAAAGGACACATTACCTTGGCCAACTGCGCAGCAATCGCCCTCCTTTGTTCTGCACTGCTTCCGGTCACCAGCCTGGCAGCGGATCACACCGCCGACATGCGTGCCATCGTCGACGCCGCCATCCGCCCCTTGATGGCAGAGCACGACGTGCCCGGCATGGCGGTCGCCATCACCATCGATGGCAAGCCGGCCTTCTTCAACTACGGCGTAGCTTCGCGCGAAAAGCAGACGCCGGTGAGCGAGAAGACCTTGTTCGAGATGGGCTCCATCAGCAAAGTGTTCACGGGAACGCTGGCCTCCTACGCGCAGGTGCTCGGCAAGCTGTCGCTGGACGATAGTCCCGGCAAATACATGCCGCAGCTCAAAGGCAGCGCGATCGACAAGGCGAGCCTGCTCCACGTCGGCACCTATACCGCCGGCGGGCTGCCGCTGCAGTTCCCCGACGAGGTCTCAAACGCCGGCATGGCCGCCTACTTCCAGCAGTGGAAGGCGGATGCGGCGCCGGGCACGCAACGCCGGTATTCCAATCCCAGCCTCGGCCTGTTCGGCCACCTGACCGCGCTGGCCCTGAAGCGTGATTTCGCTGAGCTGATGGAAACCCAGCTGTTCCCACGCCTTGGCCTCTACAACAGTCATATCCGGATACCAGCCGGCGCGATGGCCAGTTACGCGTGGGGCTACAACCGGGACAACAAGGCGATCCGCGTCAATCCGGGCGTATTTGCCGACGAAGCCTATGGGGTCAAATCGAGCGCAGCGGACATGATCCGTTTCGTGCAGGTGAACATCGATCCAGGGCAGTTGCCCGGCCCGATGCAGCGCGCCGTCGCCGGGACCCATGTGGGTTACTTCAAGGTCGGGGAGATGGTGCAGGGGCTGGGATGGGAGCAGTACCCCTACCCGATCACCGTGGAGCGCCTGTTGGCGGGCAATTCTGCGACGATGATCATGGATCCGAATCCCGCCACGCGGCTCGATCAGCCGGCAGCGCCCGCCAAAGGTACCTTGTTTAACAAGACCGGTTCGACGGGCGGCTTTGGCGCTTACGTGGCCTTCGTACCGGCTGCCAGGATCGGCATCGTGATGATGGCAAACAAAAATTATCCGATTCCCTCGCGCGTGAAGGCGGCGCATGCGATCCTGGCGCAACTCGCAGCGGCCGCCCGGTAAGCCTGCGGGTATGATGCTTAGTCACTCCAACACAAAGGAAACAAGATGGGCTTGCTCGACGGCGTATTAGGCAATGCATCGAAGATCGATGCGGCAAAGGTGCAGCAGGAGTTCCAGCAGGTGCTGGCCCCGAACGAAAAAGTGGAGCACGCCTACCAGCTGATCCGCGACTATTTCGTCTTCACCGACAAGCGGCTGGTGCTGGTCGATAAGCAAGGCGTGACCGGCAGCAAAGTCGAGTACCACTCAATTCCTTACAAGAGCATCACCCACTTCAGCATCGAGACCGGCGGCACGTTCGACATGGATGCCGAGCTCAATATCTGGATCTCGGGCACGGCTGTGCCGTTCAAGAAGCAGTTCAACAAGAAGCTGAGCATCTACGAAGTCCAGAGCGTGCTGGCGGCTTACGTGCTGCGCTAAGTCCGGGTCAGTCGAGGGCCACGGCCTCCGCTTCGCGCGCGGTGCGCGCCAGCGCGATGCAATCCTTGCCTTCGCCCTTGGCCACATACATGGCCTGGTCGGCGCGCACCAGCAGCGCCGCCATATCCTGCGCGTCGTCCGGCAGGAACACGGCCACGCCGATACTGGCGCTGACCGTGACCACGTTGTTCGACAGCGCAAACGGCAGGCGCAGCTGCGGCAGGATCTTGCGCGCGGTGGCTTCGGCATCGCCGGGCGCCGGCAGCATTTCAAGGACCACCACGAACTCGTCGCCCGCCAGGCGCGCCACCGTGTCGGTCTTGCGTACCGAAGCGGCGATGCGCGCGCCAACCTGCCTGAGCAGTTCGTCGCCTTCTTCATGGCCGTAGCTGTCGTTGACGCCCTTGAAACCGTCCAGGTCGAGGAACAGCACGGCGCACGAGCGGCGCAGCCTGACCGCGCGCTTGATCGCCTGCGGCAGCACGTGCATCAGGGCGCGCCGGTTCGGCAGCCCCGTCAGGGTGTCGCTCATCGCCATCGCATGCAACTCGGCGGTGCGCTCGGCCACCTTGGCTTCCAGCTCTTCGTTCATGCGCTCCAGCACGCGCACGTGCTGGCTTTCGGCTTCCAGCATGTGCCACATCGCCTTGGACAAAACCTGGGCTTCGCGGAAGCCATACTCGTCGGGAAGCGCCAGCACCGGACCGGCCGCGGCGCCACTGGCGCGCGTTTCCATCATGCTGCTCAGCTGGTTCATCGGCCGGGTGACCTTGCGCGCCAGCATAGTCGCGATCCACGCAAGCGCGCCGCCCAGCGCCAGGCTGATCCACAGGATGCGCCATTTCAACGCGTCCCAGCCAGCCATCGCCGTCGCTTCGGGCTGCCGTGCCAGCACCGCCCATTCGACCGGGGCGGGGTCCTTCGGATCGCCTGTGCGCGCGTAGCCGGTGAAGTAGGTGCGTCCGTCAGGCCATGTTTCGGCGACCGCCCCGGTGGCGCCGCCAAGCGCCAGCTTCAGGCTGTCGGTGGCGATCTTTTGCCCTTCCATGCCAGCCGGCCCCAGCAGGACTGTGCCGTCGCGGCGCACCACCACGATCTCGGCGCCGTACTCCTTGAACGCATGGTCCGTGACCGTGGCCTGCAAGCTGCCCGGGACGGAGCGCACGTCGGGCAGCAGGCTGGGGTCGCCGCCAGCCTTGTTCGCCACGCGGTCGACGGAGTCGCGCATCTGCCACGCTAATTGCTGCAGCCGCAGTTCGGCTTCCCTGGTGGCATACGGGACGGCGAAATGGTTGACGAGGGCGAGCATCGCCAACATCGTCAGGCCGACCGCGGCGCACACGCCAAGGGTCACAAAACTGCCGAGCCGCGGCGCGGTTCTGGTTTTTTTGGGCGCCGGGACGGCAGTTATCTTGTGCATCACGTTTGTCGTGTGGGTTTTCGATAGATTGCCGACAGGGTACACGCGAACGCAGGAAATGGCGAAAAGTTATTGCCGAACAGCAGGGAAAATAACAGGAAAGCAAGCATTGTGTGGCAAATTTGCATTTGCTTGATGCATAAGCATTGCCGCCGCGCCCCCGGCTGCTGTCTGATAGTTACAGGTAAGCGGTGACTGCCGGCGCCGCATTCCAGCAATCGTTGCGTCCATCGAGGAAGGTCACGGGAGCCGCCGCGAGTTCCTCGTCGCTGGCGTTGTCCAGGCAGGTCACGCTGACGGCGTAAAAAGGGCCCCAGCGCGGCGATGTCCCGGTGCCGAAGGTGTGCACGCCGCAATCCTTGCAGAAATAATGATGGTCGGCCCGGGCGCCAAACTGATAGACGCCCGGCGTTCCCTTGATCAGCCTGAATGCCTCCGGCCTGACGATGGCTGGCCAGAACCGGCGCTTGCGGCAGATCGAGCAGTTGCACTTGATGGTGCCCTGGCCAAGATCGATATCGGCTTCGAAGCGCAGTGCACCGCAGTGGCAGCTGCCATGGTAGGTTTTCATCGGCCGGAACTCCTGTTTGGAAAAAGAAACTCCGGACGAGTCTACCAGCACGCACGCGCCGATCTCAAGGCAGCGGGTCAAGCCGCACCGCATAGCATGTCAGGCCCTTGCATCCGGTGGCGGCAATCTGCCCGCTGTTATTGATACCGCCCGCGCTGACCAGCACCCAGCCGCTGGCCGGATTGATCATCTTGTTCAGGTCGCGCATCTTGCCGGCATGGTAAATGAATGCCTTCTGCCACCCGGTGTCCGATTCGCCTGTTGCCGGCCCGCTAGAGTGGCCAACGACATGGCCATGGTCGTTGATGTCATTTGCCGAGCTGAACTCGCCGCCTGGCAAGGTGCCCAGGTTCTTCATCACGCCGCGGTAGTACAGGAATGCGCGGTTGGCGCGCAGTTCCGGGGTCGAGGATTCGCCGGCAACCTGCCCGCGCTCATTGATCGCCAGCGCCACGCTGTACTGGCCGCCCAGCGTGCCGAGGTCGATCATTTCCTCGCATTTGTAGAGGAAGGCGTGATACGCGCTTTCCGGCGGACTGTACGGCCCCACGACCGAACCGCCAACCACCTGGCGGTGCTCGTTCAGGCCCATCGCGCTGCTGCTGCCTTCGGCATCGGGCACCTCGATCCGGCCCAGGTCCTGCATCGACACGCCGGGACGCAGCAGGAAAGCGCGCGCTTCGAGAGCGGCGTCCGGCCCGAGGTCGGCCCAGCCCGCGATATCGCCGCGGTTGTTGATGTCGCCCGCGGCACTGTTGTTGCCGCCCAGGGTACCCAGGTCGACCATGGTTCCGGCCGCGTAGCGGAACGCGCGGCGGTAGCCGTCGGTGTTGATGGAGGTCCCGACGATGACATTGCTGTCATTGATTGCGGACGCATAGCTGTCCGGCCCGCCGAGGGTGCCCAGGTCGGTGATCACGCCGGCGATGTTGACGAAACCATGGGTGACAGTGGCGCCGAACTGGAAATTGCCGACGACCGCCCCGCTGCTGTTGATATCGGTGGCCTCGCTGCCCGCCACTCCGACCTGGGTGACAGTGTAGCGTGGGGAATGCGCGGACGCGGCCGGCGGCAGTGCAATCAGCACCGCCAAGGCGAGCGGGGAAAGGCTGGGAAGCAAGGACATGGTGTTCTCCCTGGTGTGGACCCGAGATGGGTGGATCCAGCATAGGGATAGCGAACTGTGCCGCTGTGCGAAAAATCATGCGGCCGGGCGCGGCGGGTCAAGGCCTGTGGTCCGATGCCAGCGGGAATACTGTTTATACTTTTTATTGCCTGCGCTGGGCAGGTCCCGGCGCGACGATGTTCTGCTTCCCCCAGGCTTCATATTTGCTGTCGATGCGGCGCGATGTACCGTCGCGCCCCATTGCTTCAAACGCGCCCTGCATCCGCACAACCAATGTGTCGGGCACGGCTTTGTTACAGGCGAGATAGACCTGGACTGTGCGGAACGTCAGCACGGGCTCGATGCTGGCGCTCCAGCCGTTCTGTTCGAGCACTACGCTGCCGCGTCGCAAGCTCGCGGCCCACAGGTCTATCCGGTTGAGCAGCAACTTGCGCGGATTGATCAGGTCGTTGTGGGCGGAGTCGACCTGGAAACCGCGTGCGCGCAGGTATTCCTCGCGGGCGTCGCCGTTGTAAGTGCCGATGCGCAGGCCGCGCGCGTCCTCCAGCGACTTGAAGCGGTAGTGCCGGTCTGTGCGCGCCAGCAACACCCAGTCGGCCGCGTCCAGCGGGCCGATCCAGTGGAACAGCTTTTCGCGTTCAGGCGTACGGGTGGTGGAATACACGCAGCCATTCTTGCGCCGCAGGGCCGAGGTATAGGCCCGCTTCCACGGCAGCAGGTCGATCCGGTAGGCCACGCCACTGCGCGCCATGATCTCGCGCACTTTGTCGGTGCTGCTGCCGGTAACGGTGCGGCCGGCCATCATGCTCGCCGGCGGCGAGCTTTCGGTGGCGATGTACAGCGAGGGCTGCGCGGCCAGGGCCGGAACCAGTGATACGGCCAGCAACAAGCCAGCCAGGGTGTGGGACGTTCGCATACCGACCTCCGGCAGCAGAGGACTTTTGCCGCTGCGCGGTTTCAGCATACCAGCATAGTCGGGTGCGCGGCAATACCGGGGTCAGGCGCCGGCCGGGGCAAGCTGGGTCACCGCGCGGCGCGCGGCGAGCTCTTCGTACAGGGCCAGGTAATTGCTGGCCATCGTCTCGGACGAGAACAGCTCCCAGTAGCGCGCCTCGGCGCGCTTGCCCATGTCGGCCGCCAGCTGCGGGTTGTCCCACAGCGTGCGCATCGCTTCGCCCAGCGCCTGCGGATCGCTTGGCGGCACCACCAGGCCGGTGTCGCCGTCGATGTTGATATAGGTGGTGCCGGTGCCGATCTCGCTGGAGATCATCGGCTTGCCGTACATCGCGCCTTCCAGCAGCGAGATGCCGAAGGCCTCCGAGCGCAGGTGCGACGGGAAGGCCATCGCGTAGCACAGCGTCAGCAGCGCGGCCTTGTCGTCCTCGTCGACCGCGCCGACGAACAGCACGTGCTTCAGGCCGAGCCGCTCGGCATGCGCCTTGAGCTCAGCCTCGATCGGCCCGGAACCGACGATGACGACCGGGTAGTCCGAACTGGCGACCGCGTCGAGCAGAATGTGCAGGCCCTTGTAATAGCGCAGCACCCCGACAAACAGGAAGAAGCGCTCGCCGACTTTGGCGCGCCACTTGTCCATCAGTTCCGGCTTGGCGGCCGGGTAGGTGCTCTTGTCGAGGCCGTAGGTGATGACGCGGGTCTTGTCCTGGTAGCGCTCCAGCACCTGCGACGACGCCATGTAGTTGGGCGAGGAAGCGACAATGGCGTCGACGCTTTTCAGGAAACGGTGCTTGAGCGGCTGGTACAGGCGCAGCAGGTGCTTCTGGCGCACGATATCGGAATGGTAGGTCACCAGCGATGGCTTGTTCACGCGCGAGATGAAGTGGGCCAGGTCCATGAACGGCCACGGGAAATGGTAGTGCACCACGTCGGCCTGTTCGGCCATGCGCGCCAGTTCGCCGAAGGCGGCGAACGACACGGCGTTCGAGGCGATTTCAAAGTCGAGCGGCACGCGGCGCACGTGGTGGCCTTCGAACTCGAAGTCGGCATTGTCCTTCTGGCGCGTCAGGGTCAGCACGTCGTTGGTGACGCCAAGGCGGCCGGTCCCGACGCACATCTGGCGGATCACCTGCTCGATGCCGCCGACCGAGTCGGGATAATAGGTTTTGTAGAAGTGAAGGACACGCATAATCAGTTTTTCAGTACGGCGCGGTACACGTCGGCGGTCAGCCGCGCCGTGTGGCGCCAGGTAAGTTGTTCAGCACGGCGGCGGCCCGCTGCGATGCAGCGCGCGCGCAAGGCATCATCGCGCACCAGCGCCAGCATCGCGTCGGCGATCGCCCCGGTGTCAAACGGGTCGACTTCCAGCGCGGCGCCCTGGCTGACCTCGGGCAGCGAACTGGCGTTCGATGCAACCACCGGCACGCCTGACGCGAACGCCTCGACCACGGGAATGCCGAAGCCTTCGTACAGCGACGGAAATACAAACACCCCTGCGCCAGCATACACTTCGCGCAAGGCGGCGGCGCTCGCCAGGCCGCTCAGCCAGGCCACGTTTTCGCCGTTGGCGGCAGCGGCCTGCAGGCGCCGGGCCAGCTGCTCGCTGCGCGCCCCCGGGGCGCCGACGATGACCAGCTGGCGTTCCCTGCGCACCTCGGCCGGCAGCGCCAGCCAGGCGTCGAGCACGCGCTCGATGTTCTTGCGCGGCTGGAGCGTGCCGACAAACAGGAAGTAGCCGGGGCGCAGGCCGTTGGCGGCCAGGGTCGCGGCCACCGCCTCCGGGTCGGGGGGCGACAGCCATTCCTCATCGACGCCGCAAGGCACCACGCTGATGCGCCGCGGGTCCGCCCCGAAGCACTCGACCAGCTCGTCGACGGCGAAATGCGACAAGGCGATCACATGGTCGGCCTTGCGCGCGGCCTTCACCTGCAGCCAGTTCTTGGCAGCCCGGAAGCGCGGGTTGCACCATTCGGGATACTTGATCGGCAGCGCATCGTGCAAGGTTGCCACCACCGGGCAGTCCATCCGCACCACCCGGTAGTCGGTAACGTGGAAGATATCGGCCGGCATATGCAGGCGCGGCGCGGCCAGTGCCAGGTCCAGCAGCGACGCGCCGGCGAACGAACGCGCCAGCGGGCGCCCCACCGTGATGTCGCCCGCGGCGCCGCGCAGCCGCGGAAAGGAATACGGTTTGACGTCGCAGCCGGCCTGCGGCAGGTTGCGCAGCAGTGCGCCGGTGTAGACGCCGATGCCATCGACCCTGCCGCCAGTCAGCCCCGGTTCGATCATCGTCGTCCCCAGGCCGACAGTCAGCGCACTCACGCCTGGTACATCCAGCGCAACGTGTCTTCCAGCGGTGTCGCTTCGATCTCGCCGATGACGCTGGCCAGCTTGCGGTTGCTGCCAACCAGTGTCGGCACGTCGCTGGCGCGTACAAAGGCAGGGTTGACGCGCACGTCGATGTCGTAGCCGGCGATGCCGGCCATGGTGTCAAGGATGCCGCGCAGCGAATAGGCGCGGCCCGAGCAGACGTTGTAGGCCTGGCCCGGCGGCGACAGCGCCAGCAGGCGGCGGTAGGCCTTGGCCACCACGCGCACATCGGAGAAGTCGCGCGCGATGTTCAGGTTGCCCAGTTCGATGTCGCGGGCGCCGCTGCGGAAGTGCGAGACGATCTTCGGCAGCAGGAAGTTGGCGTCCTGGCCGACGCCGGTGTAATTGAAAGGACGGGCGATGATGATCGGCAGCTTGTCCGACCACAGCTGCGCCATGTGCTCCATCGCCAGCTTGCTCACGCCGTAGTCGTTGAACGGCGCCGGCGTCATGCTCTCGTCAATCACCGGCACGTCCACATGGCCGTAGATGTTGGCCGACGAGGCCAGCAGCACGCTGGACGGCTGGTGGCGGGCGCCAGCCAGTGCTTCGAGCAGGTTGCGGGTGCCGACGATGTTGACCCGGTAGATCAGCTCGGCGTTGGAGTGGGCGACGAAGGCGATGCCGGCCAGGTGCACCACCACGTCCGGCTGCACTTGCTCGACGGCGCGCAACACCGCGTCGCGGTCGCACAGGTCGACGGTAAACACATCAGGACCGGTGGGCTCGCCCGGCAGCACCGTGCCAAACACGCGGTAACCCGCGCTGGTCAGCTCTTGCGCCATGTAATGGCCAGTGAAGCCGCGCAGGCCGGTGATCAGCGCGCGCTTTCCTTCACCCTCGCGGTCAAGCACGAGACTGGTGAATTTTTCCGTGGCCAGGCGGTTCATGTCAGAACGAGAAACCCAGCTCGTTGCGGCGCATATCGGCTTCGACCATCATCTGGCACAGCTGTTCGAGCGTCGTGTCCGGCGCCCAGCCCAGCTCGCGCTTCGCTTTCGATGCGTCGCCGATCAGCAGGTCGACTTCGGCAGGACGGTAGAACTTCGGGCTGATGCGGACCAGCAGCTTGCCGGTGCGCGAGCAGTGGCCGGTTTCGGCTTCGCCCTGGCCCTTCCATTCGACGCCGATGCCGGCGCCCTTGAACGCCATCGTGACGAAATCGCGCACGGTTTCGGTACGGTTGGTGGCGAGGATGAAGGTGTCCGGCGTATCGACCTGCAGCATGCGCCACATGCCTTCGACGTATTCGCGCGCATAGCCCCAGTCGCGCTTGGCGTCGAGGTTGCCCAGTTCGAGCACGTCCAGCTTGTTCAGCACGATCTTGGCGACCGAGTCGGTGATCTTGCGGGTGACGAACTCACGGCCGCGCAGCGGCGACTCGTGGTTGAACAGGATGCCCGACGAGCCGAAGATGCCGTAGGACTCGCGGTAGTTGACCGTCATCCAGTGGGCGTACAGCTTGGCGACGCCATATGGGCTGCGCGGGTAGAACGGGGTGTCTTCCAGCTGCGGAATGGCTTGCACCTTGCCGAACATTTCCGAGGTCGACGCCTGGTAGAAGCGGATCTTCGGGTTGACGATGCGGATCGCCTCGAGCAGGTTGACCGCGCCCATGCCGGTGATGCTGGCGGTCGCGAGCGGCTGCTCGAACGACACGCCCACGAAGCTTTGCGCAGCCAGGTTGTACACCTCGTCCGGCTCGCTCGACTGCATCAGGCGGATGGCCGAGGACAGGTCGGTCAGGTCGTATTCGACCAGTTTCAGGTTGGGATGGGCCTCGATACCGAGTTCCTCAATCCTCCAGAAATTGACTGAGCTGGAGCGGCGGTAGGTACCGGTGACCTGGTAGCCCTTCTCGAGCAGCAGCTGCGCGAGATAGGCGCCGTCCTGGCCGGTAATGCCGGTAATGAGGGCTTTTTTTGCTGTGTGCATGTTATTCGGTATATGACGTGGTGTGGCCGGCTGCCGGAATGGCCAACTGGCTAAATTCAGCCCGGCATTGTAACAGAGACCATATAGCCCCTATTACGCGATAGTAAGGCGTGCAAAATAAACAACATCTGCACTGAGCATTATGCATTGAAACGCAGTTCGGGCGGCGCGCCTTTACGGTTTGTTACTAGTGTCTTCAAGTGTCTTTAAGTGTATTCCGCTCCGATGTGTGGCTTGTCTGACACACATCAAACGCGCGAATTGTCGGCCGGACGCAAAAGTGTCCGGCCGGCATTGCTTAGCGTTGCGCTACAGCATCAACCACGCACAGCGCGGTCATATTCACGATCCTGCGCACCGTCGCCGACGGGGTCAGGATATGCACCGGTTTGGCGCAGCCCAGCAGGACTGGCCCGATCGCGATGCCGTTGCCGGCCGCGGTCTTGAGCAGGTTGTAGGAAATGTTGGCGGCGTCGATGTTCGGCATCACCAGCAGGTTGGCGTCGCCTTCCAGGGTCGACTGCGGCATCTGCTTTTTGCGCAACTTGGTGTCGAGCGCCGCATCGCCGTGCATTTCGCCGTCGATTTCCAGCCCGGGCGCCTGCTGCTGCACCAGCGCCAGCACGGCGCGCATCTTCCTGGCCGATTCGCTGTTGGCCGAACCGAAGTTCGAGTGCGACAGCAAGGCGGCGCGCGGGCACAGGCCGAAGCGGCTCATTTCCTCGGCCGCCATGATGGTGATCTCGGCCAGCTGCTCGGCGGTCGGGTTCTCGTTGACGTGGGTGTCGACCATCGCCAGCTGGCGTTCCGGCAGGATCAGGAAGTTCATCGCCGCATACACATTGGCGCCGGCGCGCTTGCCCAGCACCTGGTCGATGTAATGCAGGTGCAGCATCGTGGTGCCGAAGGTGCCGCAGATCATGCCGTCGGCGTGGCCCTTGTGGATCATCATCGCGCCGATCAGGCTGTGGCGGCGGCGCATTTCCAGCTTGGCCCACTCCTCGGTCACGCCTTTGCGCATGCCCATCTGGTGGTAGGTCTGCCAGTAATCGCGGTAGCGGTCGTCGTGGTCCGGGTTGATCACGTCGAAATGCACGCCCAGCTTCAGGCGCAGGCCGAACTTCTCGATGCGCTTTTCCAGTACGCCGGGACGGCCGACGAGCACGGGGCGCGCCAGCTTCTCGTCGACCACCACCTGCACCGCACGCAGCACGCGCTCGTCTTCGCCCTCGGCGTAGACAATGCGCTTGAGCTCGGGCGGCGTGTTCTTGGCGGTCGCGAACAGCGGCTTCATGAAGGTGCCGCTGCGGTAGACGAACTGCTGCAGGCTGTCGGCATACGCGTCCAGGTCGGCGATCGGGCGCGTCGCCACGCCCGACTCGAACGCGGCCCTGGCCACGGCCGGGGCGATCTGCATCAGCAGGCGCGGGTCGAACGGCATCGGGATCAGGTATTCCGGCCCGAACGACAGGTTCTTGATGCCATAGGTGGTGGCGACGACGTCCGACTGCTCGGCGTGGGCCAGCTCGGCGATCGCATGCACCACCGCGATCTCCATTTCGCGGGTGATCGTGGTGGCGCCGCAATCGAGGGCGCCGCGGAAGATGTACGGGAAGCACAGCACGTTGTTGACCTGGTTCGGATAGTCCGAACGGCCGGTCGCGATGACCGCGTCGCTGCGCACGGCGCGCACTTCTTCCGGCAGGATTTCCGGGGTCGGGTTGGCCAGCGCGAGGATCAGCGGGTTGGGCGCCATCGCGCGCACCATGTCCTGCTTGAGCACGCCGCCGGCCGACAGGCCGAGGAAGATGTCGGCGCCAGGGATCGCCTCGGCCAGGGTACGGAACGGCGTATCCTGCGCGAAGCGCGCCTTGTCCGGGTCCATCAGCTCGGTGCGGCCCTTGTAGACCACGCCGGCCAGGTCGGTCACGGTGATGTTTTCGATCGGGAAGCCGAGGTCGACGATCAGGTCAAGGCAGGCCAGCGCCGCGGCGCCCGCGCCCGACACGACCATCTTGCAGTCCTTCAGGTTCTTGCCGACCACCTTGATGCCGTTCAGGATCGCCGCGCCGACGATGATCGCGGTGCCGTGCTGGTCGTCGTGGAAGACCGGGATCTTCATCCGCTCGCGCAGCTTGCGCTCGATGTAGAAGCACTCGGGCGCCTTGATGTCCTCGAGGTTGATGCCGCCGAAGGTAGGCTCAAGCGAGGCGATGATGTCGACCAGCTTGTCCGGGTCGCTTTCGTTGATCTCGATGTCGAACACATCGACGCCGGCGAACTTCTTGAACAGGACGCCCTTGCCTTCCATGACCGGCTTGGAGGCGAGCGCGCCGATGTTGCCAAGCCCGAGGACGGCGGTACCGTTGGTAATGACAGCGACCAGGTTGCCGCGCGCAGTATATTTAAAGGCGGCGGCCGGGTCCTTGACGATCTCTTCGCAGGGCGCGGCCACGCCTGGCGAGTACGCCAGCGCCAGGTCGCGCTGGTTCAGGAGTTGTTTGGTGGGGGTGACGCTGATTTTGCCGGGGCGCGGGATTTCGTGATATTCGAGCGCTGCGAGGCGAAGCTGTTGACGCAGTTCTTCTTTCTTGTCTGATGACGAATCCATCGGTTGCGGCCTTCCAAGAGCTTACGGGGATTGTCGATTTTAGCAGACCGCCACTTTTGGCAACTACGTATTTTTACCGAGGGCCTGGCGGCGGCGCCGATTGGCCGCCAACCAGCAAAAGATTCACCTCAGCAACTTCGGGCAACTTCCGACAACACTTGGGTACAATCCGGCCATGCTCTCCGAATTCGACCTCATCAAACAATACTTCCAGCGGCAGCAAGCGGGCCGCGCCGTCCTTGGCATCGGCGACGATTGCGCTCTGCTGGCGCCCTCCCCCGGCATGCAGCTGGCCATCTCGTGCGACATGCTGGTCGAGGGCCGCCACTTTTTCGCCGGCGCCGATGCCCGCATGCTGGGCCATAAATCGCTGGCCGTGAACTTGTCCGACCTGGCCGCCATGGGCGCCACGCCGCGCGCCTTCACCCTTGCGCTGTCGCTGCCCTCGGCCGACCGCAGCTGGCTGGAGGGCTTTTCCGCCGGCCTGTTTGCCTTGGCCGACGCCCACCAGTGCGAACTGGTCGGCGGCGACACGACCAAGGGCCCGCTCAACATCTGCATCACCATCTTTGGCGAAGTGGCGCCAGGGCGTGCATTGCGGCGCGACGCGGCAAAAGCCGGCGACGACATCTGGATTTCGGGCACCCTGGGTGATGCGCGCCTTGCGCTGGCCGGCTACCGC
Source organism: Massilia agrisoli (assembly GCF_020831365.1). Lineage (GTDB taxonomy): Bacteria > Pseudomonadota > Gammaproteobacteria > Burkholderiales > Burkholderiaceae_D > Telluria_A > Telluria_A agrisoli. Next base: position 227,781 of record NZ_JAJHPV010000021.1, on the reverse strand, counting down.
GGCGAATTCGCGCTCGATGCCGGCAGCCTTGCCGCTGCGGCGCCGCGCATGCACGCGCCGACGCCCCGCGTCGCACTCGGCATGGCGCTGTCCGGACAGGGGGCGGCGCACGCCGCCATCGATATTTCCGATGGGCTGGTGGGAGACCTCGGCCATATCCTGGCAGCGTCGCAGGTGGGGGCCACGCTCGATGCGGACGCGCTGCCGGCCGGCCCGGTGCTGGCGCGCCAGCAGCAGGACCTGAAGCGCCGCTTCTGCGCGGCCGGGGGCGACGATTACGAGTTGTGCTTCACCGCGCCTGCGTCACGGCGCGAGGCGGTGATCGCGGCCGCGGCGCGGGCCGGTACGCCGGTCACCCGGGTCGGCGCCATCGACGCCGAACCTGGCCTGCGCCTGGTCGATGCGTCCGGCTCCACGCTGGACCTGTCGCTGGCGGGCTTCGACCACTTCAGCGGCGACTGACCCGCAGCCCTTCGGCTTCTTCGTCCTGGGTGATCACGCGGCTGCGGCGCGGGTCGTCGCGGGCGCCGTTGACCCGCCAGTAATGGTGGAACGCCAGCCGGATGTTGTCGCGCAGCTGGGTGTCGTCCCACGGCTTGGTGTAGAAGCGGTAGATCGCGCCGCTGTTGATCGAGTCGAGCACCGCCTGCAGCCCGGTTTCGCCGGCCAGGATGATGCGCACCGTGTCCGGGTACATTTCCTTGACCCGGCTGAGGAATTCGGTGCCGCTCATGAACGGCATCCGCTGGTCGCAGACGATCACCTGCACCTGGTGCTGGGCCAGCAGGTCGAATCCTTCGGCCGGCGACACCGCCGTCAGGATCTTGTAGTTATCGCGCCTGAACAGCCGGTGCAGCGCGGCCAGCGCATTGATGTCGTCATCGACGATCAGCAGGGTCGGATGTTCGGTGTCGTTTGCGGCGTGGTCGTCCGGCGCCAGCCGGTTGGCCGCGACCATTTCGCCCAGCTGGCGCGCCGTCAGCGCGCGGCTGACGTGGAAGCCCTGCACCTGGTCGCAGCGGTGGCGCCGCAGGTACATCAGCTGCGCGCGGCTTTCCACCCCTTCCGCAATCACCTGCATGTGCATGCTGTGGGCCATGCTGATGATCGCCAGCGCAATGGCGGCGTCGTCCGGATTGGTGGTGATGTCGCGCACGAACGCGATGTCGATCTTCAGTTTGTCGATCGGGAAGCGCTTCAGGTAGGCCAGGCTGGAATAGCCGGTGCCGAAGTCGTCGATCGATATGCGGATGCCGAGGTCGCGCAGGCGCGTGAGCACTTCGCTGGTGTGCTCGGCGTTGGCCATCAGCGCGCTTTCGGTCAGCTCCAGTTCGAGCAAGGCCGCATCCACGCCGTGCCGGCGCAGCGCCGTGCCGACCTCTTCTTCCAGGTCGCCTTCGACGAACTGGCGGCTCGACACATTGACCGCCACCCTCACCTCGCCGATGCCGGACGCCAGCCAGGCTGCGACCTGCCTGCAGGCCGCGTCGATGATCCATGCGCCGACCTTGACGATCAGGCCGGTCTCTTCGAGGATCGGCACGAATTCGGCGGGGAATACCATGCCGTAGCCGGGGCGGTGCCAGCGCAGCAGCGCTTCGACCCCGGTGATGCGGCCGGTGTTGACGTTCATCTTCGGCTGGTAGTACAGCTCGAACTCGCCGTTCTCCAGCGCGCGCCGCAGCGCCACCTCGAGGTCGAGGCGCGCCAGGACCTGCACGTTCATCCCGGCGGTGAAGAAGCGGTAGCCGTCGCGCCCCGCCGCCTTGGCGCGGCCCATCGCGGTGTCGGCGTACTTGATCAGGGTCTGGGGGTCGGTGGCGTCGTCCGGATACATGGCGATGCCGATGCTGGCCGTCAGCTGCAGCTGCTGGCCGTCGATGTCGAACGGCCAGCGCAGCGCTTCGCGCACTTCGCTGGCGACATGCACCGCTTCGTCCTGGTCGCGGGTCGGCAAAATGAGCGCGAACTCGTCGCCGCCAAGGCGGCCGAGCGTATCGCGCGCGTGCAGGCACTGCACCAGGCGGTTGCTGAACTGGCGCAGCAGCTCGTCGCCGTGCATCGAGCCGAGCGAGTCGTTGACAAGCTTGAAGCGGTCAAGCCCGATCGACAGCACGGCCACCCGGCCGTCCTTGTCGCGCGCCATCTCTATCGTGTCGTGCAAGGTCTGGTAAAACAGCACCCGGTTCGGCAGGCCGGTCAGGCTGTCGTAGTTGGCCAGGTGTTTCAGGCGCTGCTGCGCGAGGCGGCGTTCGGTGATGTCGCGCGCTACCGCGATCAGCATGCGGCGTCCGTCCGACACCTCCAGCTGCCAGCGCACTTCGGCCGGCAGCGCCGCCATGTCGCTGCCGGTCAGTTCGGTTTCGACCAGCTCCGGCTGCCCCCCGCTGGCGCGCTTCGGCGACGCCTGCGCCGCCATCTGGGCATGGGTCGCCAGGCCGAAGCCGGCCGGGTCGGCGCCGATCAGTTCGTCGCGTTCGTAGCCCAGCATGCGGCAGGCGCCGTCGCTGACATCGACCAGCTCCATGCTGGCCGCGTCGATCAGGAAGATCGCGTCGGCGGTGGCGTCCATCGCGCTGCGGAAGCGCTGCAGTTCGGCGGTGCGTTCGCGTACCGTTTGTTCAAGCCGCGCGCCGTAGCTGGTCGACTCGCGGTGCAGCAGCCGCACTTCCAGCAGGTTGCGGATGCGCGTGAGCACCTCAAGCGCATCGAACGGCTTGCCGATGAAGTCGCGCGCGCCCGCTTCCAGCGCCGCCATTTTCTTGTCCGGGTCCGCGGTGACCACCAGCACCGGCAGCCAGGCGCCGGTTTCCACCGCTTTCAGCGCGCGCATGACGTCGAGGCCATTCATGACAGGCATGTGCAGGTCAAGGATGATCAGGTCATAGCGGTGCTCCGCGTGCAGCGGCGCGACCTGCAGCGGGTCGGTCGTGCTGCTGACGCTGGCGTAGCCGCTGCCGCGAAGCAGCACCTCGAGCAGCTCGACGTTGACCGGATTGTCGTCGACCACCAGGATGCGCGCGCGCAGCAGTTCTTCTTGCGCGATCAAGGCTGCTGCTCCTTGCGGCTTGCCGCGCGGCGGTCGATCCAGGCCAGCGTGCTGTTGACCGCTTCGGTGAATTCGTCGATGTTGATCGGCTTGGTCAGGTAGCGGAAGAAGCCGGCGGCCAGGCCCCGCTCGACATCGCGCGGCATCGCGTTGGCGGTCAGCGCGATGACCGGGATATGGGCGGTGCGCGGATCGCTGCGCAGGGTCCTGAGCGCGTCAATCCCGCTGACGCAGGGCAGGTTCAGGTCCATCAGGATCAGGTCCGGCCGGTGCAAGCGCGCCATTTCGATGCCGAGGTGGCCGTCCTGGGCCGCCATCAGGCGCAGGTCGGGCCGGAAACGCACGATCTCCTCGACCAGCTTCAGGTTGGCCGGATTGTCTTCGACGTACAGCAGCGTGTGGCGCGCGTTCGCCTCCGGCGCTTCCACCGGTTGCGCCAGCGCGGGCGGCGCTTCTTTCAGCGCCAGTGCATGCGGGACGGTGACCGGCAGGTCGATCCAGAACACGCTGCCGACGCCGACCCGGCTCGATACGCCGATGGTCCCGTTCATCAGTTCGACCAGGCGGCGGGTGACGACCAGGCCGATGCCGGTGCCTTCCTGGCCGCTGTTTTCCTGGCCCAGCCGGTTAAACGGCTGGAACAGCATGTCGAGCTGGTCGGGACGCAGTCCAAGCCCGGTATCCTGCACCGACAAGCGCACCTTGCCCGGCGTATCGAAAGCGATGTCGACGACCACGGCGCCGGCGTCGCGGTTGTACTTGACCGCATTCGACAGCAAATTGAGCAGCACCTGCTTGAGGCGCGTGCGGTCCGCTTCGACCACGGTCTCGCAGGCGTCGGGGAACAGCACGCGGATGCCGCGCTCGGCGGCGATCGGTTCGATCATGCTGCGGCATTCGCCCAGCACGTCGCCCAGCTCCACCGGCTCGAGCGACAGGTTCACCGCGCCCGCCTCGACCTTTGCGAGGTCGAGGATTTCATTGATCAGGGTAAGCAGGTGGCGGCCCGACTTCAGGATATGGCCGGCAAACTCCTTCTTCTGCGGCAGCGTGGACGGCAGCGAATCGGAAGTCAGTATCTGGGCGAAGCCGAGGATCGCGTTCAATGGCGTGCGCAGCTCGTGGCTCATGGCCGACAGGAAGGCCGACTTGGCCTGGTTGGCCTCCTTCGCTTCTTCCATCGCCAGTTCGAGTTCGGCGTTGGCCGTCTCCAGCTGCAGCGTGCGTTCGTGCACCCGCACTTCGAGCTGCTCGTTCAGGCGCATCACTTCCTGCTGGGCGCGGGCCCTTTCCTCGGCCTCGCGGGCAATCGCGCGGTTCGAGGTTTCCAGTTCGCCGGTGCGTTGTTCGATCTCGGTCAGCATGGCGTTGAACGAGTCGACCAGTTCGCCCGCCTCGTCGGTGCTGGTGCGCGGCGCGCGGCGCGAATAGTCGCGCGTGCTGACCACTTCGCGCGCGACTTCGGCGATGGCGAAAATCGGCGCGGTGACGATGCGACCGAGGCGCCGCGTCAGCAGCAGCGCCAGCAGCATGGCGACCATCGTGATCAGCAGCGCGACGCCGATGTAGTCGAGGGTCCGCGACACCAGCGCATATTCGGCGCGCAGGTAAACGGTGCCGAGCAGCTCGCCGTTTTCGATGATGCGCCGGTACAGGAACAGGTTGCTGCCTTCGATCTGCACGCCGTCGGCGCGCGCTTTGGCGGGGAATTCGCGCGCCTCGCCGGGCGCCGCATACGATGCGAACAGCTCGCCGCGGGCGTTGTAGATGGCGCCGGCGCGCACCTGCGGACGGATGCGCAGCAGCGCCAGGTTTTCTGCGGCCAGGCGCTGGTCGTCGAAACTGAGCGCGGCCGACGTCATGTGCCCGAGCAGTTCGGCCTGGGTACTCATGTCGCCCAGCAGCGCGCGGTGGTAATGGCGCAGGTCGTAGGCGATCAGGATGGCCACCGAGACCAGCAGCGAGGCCAGGGTGGTCAGCATGACCACGGCGGCGAGCTTCTGGCGCAGCGAATGCATGCGGATCATGAGGCCCCCTCGACGCGCAGGGCAGCGGCAAGCATGCGCGCGCTGATGCGCAGGCGGCTGGTGGCGACGTTCTCGAGCGCCACCTCGAAGCGCAGGCGCTGGCCGTCGACGACGAAATTGACCATGCTGCCCAGCGCCAGCGCCTCGTCGGTGTCGGTGACAGTCAGTACCGACTGGCCGCGCGCGGCCTGCAGGTAATCGCCGATGGTGGCGCGGTCTTGCACGCCGACGAACAGGATGTGCAGGCCGGCGGTGGATTCGCCGCGCCTGACCTTGCGGATGGCGACGGCGTGGCCATTGACGCTGCGTCCGCCGACAGTGCGCGCAAGGTGCTCGGCCAGTGCGTCGTTGCCGGCCACGCCGATCTGCAGCACGCTGTCGGGACGTGCGAAGCTGCCCTCGGGCCACTCCACGAAGGTCGCGAACTTATACAGGTAGGCTGCCTTGACCGCGCTTTCCAGCGGCGCCTGCGGACGCGCCAGGCCGGCCGCAGCCGTCAGGCACAGCGCCAGGCACCCGGCCGCAACCCGGCGGCTCACGCGAACCATGAACAACCTGGTGCTGTGCTGCGGAGGCGGGCGTGAAAAACTGGCATCAATCGTGAATCCAAAAAAAGCGAATTATGCTGTAGAAAGTGACAAGCACAAGCGCGGAGCAGGATAGCAGGCGAGGTAATGAAACGGCGCACGTCTTGCGCCGGGGATTGCCCTCGCGCAATGGCCCCTCGCCCGTTCGTGATAATTGGATAGGATTGTACCTTTGTTACCGATGGGGCAGCTCGGCAATTTTAGCGTGGCGGAACGCTCGCTGCGGGGAACCGCATGGTAAAGTAGAAATGACCGATTTCGATCAAAGGAGCGACACGTGACGAATGACATTCTCGACCTGGCCGCGCGGGTTGGCCAGGCCCTGCAGGCCAAGGGCCTGCTGCTGGCAACCGCCGAGTCGTGCACCGGCGGCGGCATTTCGCAAGCCGTCACTGAAATCGCCGGCTCCACCGGCTGGTTCGACTGCGGCTTTGTTGCCTACTCCAATCCATCCAAAACCGAATTGCTGGACGTGCCGGCAGCGCTGATCGCGCAGATGGGCGCGGTCAGCGAAGAAGTGGCCGCGGCCATGGCGATCGGGGCGCTGGCCAACAGCAATGCCCATGTGGCGCTGTCGACCACAGGCATTGCCGGGCCGACCGGCGCGGTGCCGGGCAAGCCGGTCGGCACGGTCTGCTTCGGCTGGGCCAGGGGCGACCATACTTATACGGAACGCCTGGTGTTCCAGGGTGACCGCCAGGCCGTGCGCGAACAGACCGTGGTGCATGCGCTGCAGGGACTGTTGCGTTTCATCGAATAGGTGGCAGGCACGGCAACTGCCTTGCTGAGGCTGGCGTTGGCGGCCTGCGCCGCCGGCCCGGCCGCTCTTGCCCATGCACAGGCCTACACCGTGTACGCCGCGGGCGACATTGCCTGGTGCGACCACCCCGACCCCAGGTGGTCGGGTGCCGCCGCCACTGCCAGGGTGGTCGAGGCGGGCCTGGCGTTAAACCGCAACGCCGCGGTGCTGCTGCTGGGCGACATTACATACCCGCGCGGCAGGCTGCACGAATTTACCGACTGCTACCACCCGACCTGGGGCCGCTTCAAGGACCGTACCTGGCCCGCGCCCGGCAACCATGAATACCTGACGCCGGGCGCGCGCGGCTACTTCGATTATTTCGGCAGCGCCGCCGGCCCCGGCTATTACCGCGTCAAGCTCGGCAGCTGGCAGGTGTACTCCCTCGACAGCAACCTCGGGCCCGGCCCTGCCGCCGTCCAGCTGGACTGGCTGAAGCAGGAACTGGCCGCCAATCCATCGCACTGCATCCTCGCTTACTGGCATCACCCGCTGTATAGTTCTGGCGGACATGGCAGCATCGCGCGCATGGGCGACGCGTGGCGCGCCTTGCACGCTGCGGGCGCCGAGATCGTGCTGTCGGGACACGACCACGACTACGAGCGCTTCGCCCCGCAGGACGCCGCATCGCGCTACGACGCGCGCGGCATCCGCCAGTTTGTGGTGGGCACCGGCGGCGCCTATTCCACGCCGTTTTTGTTACCATTGCGCAACAGCGAACTGCGCGACAATAGCCGCACGGGCGTGCTGAAGCTGGTGCTGAAGGACGGCGCCTATGAATGGGCTTTCCTGGAGGCCGAGTATCAAGGCTTCCCGAACGGTAATGCGCCGGACCGCGGCGAAGGCCAGTGCCATTAGTTGCTGGCAGATGGATTCATTAATTTTGGAGCAATTCGATGCATAACACGGTTCACTTCATCCTCCAGGGCAAGGGCGGCATCGGCAAGACCCTGGTATCGACCATCCTCGCGCAATGGCTTGCCGGCAAGGACGAGAAGCCGCTGCGCTGCTTCGATACCGACCAGGAAAACGCCACCTTCTCGCGCTACAAGGCGATGAACGTGAAGCACGTGCCGGTGATGACGGACAACCGCATGATCGACCCGAAGCGCTTCGACGCCCTGATGATCGACATCCTGGAAGAAGAAGGCAACTGCGTCGTCGACAACGGCGCCAACACCTTCTCGCCGCTGATGGCCTACCTGCTCGAGAACGACTGCTTCTCGCTGCTGGAGGAGTCGGGCCGCAAGGTGTACATCCACGTGATCGTGGGCGGCGGCGACACCCTGCACGACACCGCGATGGGTTTCGTGTCGACTGCCAAGTCGACCAATGTGCCCCTGGTGCTGTGGGAGAACGAACATTTCGGCCTGCTGCAATCGGCCAGCGGCAAGCAATTTACCGAGTCCAACACCTACGCCGACAACGCCGGGCGCGTGGTCGGACGGGTGGTGCTGTCGCAGCGCAACGCAGACACCTTCGGCGCCGACCTCAAGAAGATGAACATCGCCCGCCTGACCGCAGAAGAAGTGCGCGCCAGCGAGAAGTTCAACGTGATGGAAAAGCAGCGCATCAAGGTGGTGTTCCGCGACCTGTTCGACCAACTCGACAAAGTGCAGTGGTAAGCGGCATGGACCAGCAAAAACTGCGCACCCTGGTGTTTGAAAAGACCGGCGTCAAGATCGACGTCGACGACCCCGTGTTTGCCCTGGTCGCCCTGAACGAAGCCGTGCTGGCCGAAGCGGTCGAGCGCCATGTGGCGCTGCTCGACGAGGCCACCCGCGAACTGGCGGGCCAGGTGCAGGCACTGCAGGATGGCGGGCACATTCCGCGCCCGGCAGCCGCGCGCCCGGCGCCTGCGCCTGCCAAGCCGGCCAATGCCGGGCCGCTCGATGGCGACCGGCGGGTGATCGCCATCGCCGGCGGCGCCGCCCTGCTGGGCGCGGTGCTGGTGCTGCTCGGCCAGGCTGCCTTCTTCCGCCCTCCCCCGCCGCCCGCGCCCATCGTGCAGGCGAAGGAGCTGACCCCGGAACAAACCAGGGCGCTCGCTGACGCCGACAAGATGGCGCGCGCCGTCGAAAAACTGGACGCCAAGAGCCGCAAGCTGATCCAGTCCGAGATGCAGAAACCCTGACATGCCGCACGACCATCACGATCACCACGGCCACGGCCACGGTCACCACCATCACCACCATATTTCGCCGGATGGAAACAACCGCGCGTTCGCGCTGGCCATTGGCCTGAACACGATCTTTGTCGCGATCGAATTCACCTACGGTTTCATTGCCAACTCGACTGCGCTGATGGCGGACGCCGGCCACAACCTGTCCGACGTGCTGGGACTGGTGCTGGCCTGGGGCGCGGCAATGCTGGCGAAGAGCGCGACCACCGAACGCTATACCTACGGGCTGCGCAGCAGTTCGATCCTGGCGGCGGTGCTCAACGCCCTGCTGCTGATGCTGGCCTGCGGCGCGATCGGCTGGGAAGCGGTGCAGCGCCTGGCCAATCCGGCGCCGGTGGCGGGTGTCACGGTGTCGGTGGTGGCGGCCATCGGCGTGGCGATCAACGGCGTGTCGGCCTGGCTGTTCATGGCCGGCAGCAAGAACGACCTGAACATCCGCGGCGCCTACCAGCACATGGCGGCGGACGCGGCCATCTCGCTGGGCGTGGTGGTGTCCGGGCTGGTGATCATGGGCACCGGCTGGACCTGGCTCGACCCGGCGGCCAGCCTGGTGATCGTGCTGCTGATTTTAATGAGTACCTGGGGCTTGCTGCGCGAGTCGATGCAGCTGGTGCTGGGCGCGGTGCCCCCCAATGTCGATGCCGAGAAGGTGTCGGCATTCCTGCGCAGCCAGCCCGGCGTGAGCGATATCCATGACCTGCACATCTGGGCCATGAGCACCACCGAAAACGCCCTCACCGTCCACTTGGTGATGCCGGGCAGCTACCCGGGCGACCACGCCTTCGACGCGATCACCGCTGGACTGAAAGAGAACTTTGCAATCCATCACTGCACCCTGCAGATGGAACAGGGCACCACCGACCACGCGTGCGCCCTGAACGGGCACGATCACGATCACTAAGCCAGGTTGGCGTACAACGGCGTACTCAGGTAGCGCTCGCCGAAGGACGGGATGATGGTCACGATCAGCTTGCCCGCGTTTTCGGGCCGGTGCGCCACCTGCAGCGCGGCCCACAGCGCCGCGCCGGCCGAGATGCCGACCAACAGCCCTTCGCCACGCGCCGCCGCGCGCGCGGTCTCGAAGGCATTGTCGTTGCTGACGCAAATGACTTCGTCATACGCATGGACATTGAGCACGGCCGGAATGAAGCCGGCGCCGATGCCCTGGATCGGGTGCGGGCCTTTGGTGCCTTTGGACAGCATCGGCGAGGCTTCCGGCTCGACGGCAATGGCCTGGAACCCCGGCTTGCGCGACTTGATGACTTCGCTCACGCCCGTGATGGTGCCGCCCGTGCCGACACCGGCGACCAGGATGTCGACCTGGCCATCGGTGTCGCGCCAGATTTCCTCGGCGGTGGTGCGGCGGTGCACCTCGGGATTGGCCGGATTGTTGAATTGCTGGGGCATGAAGTGGCTCGGGTTACCGGCCACCAGTTCTTCGGCGCGGCGGATCGCGCCCAGCATGCCTTCCGCCCCCGGGGTCAGCACCAGCTCGGCCCCGTAGGCGCGCAGCAAGGTGCGGCGCTCGGTGCTCATGGTTTCGGGCATCACCAGCTTGCAGCGGTAGCCGCGCGCGGCGCACACCATTGCCAGGGCGATGCCGGTGTTGCCGCTGGTTGGTTCGACGATGACGGTGTCCGGGCCGATCAGGCCGGCCGCCTCGGCCGCCTCGATCATTGCCAGGCCGATACGGTCTTTGACGCTGTGGGCCGGATTGTGGAATTCCAGCTTGGCCACGATCTGCGCGCCGGCGTCGCGGCCAAGGTTGCGGATACGGACCAGCGGGGTGTTGCCGATTAATTCAGTGACGTCGTTTGCAATTCTCATGACATGTCTCCCACCGGTTCGTTATCGATTTGACTTACTTCACCTGCAGCAGTTCCACCTCGAAAATCAGGTCCGAGTCCGGCGGGATCATGCCGCCGCCGGCGCCGCGCTTGCCGTAGGCCAGGTGGCTCGGGATGATCAGGGTGCGCTTGCCGCCCACCTTCATGCCCGCCACGCCCTGGTCCCAACCCTTGATGACCCGTCCGGCGCCCAGCTGGAACTCAAGCGGTTCGCGGCCGATCGAAGTATCGAACTGGCGGCCGCGCTGGTTTTTGGCCATCGGCTTGTAGAACCAGCCGGTGTAGTTGACCAATACCTTGGCGCCGACGGACGCTTCGGGGCCGGTGCCGACTTTGGTGTCTTTGGTGACCAGCGGATCGAGCGCAGGCTCGGCTGGCGCGGCGGCCACCGCAGGCGCTGCCGCCGGGGCTGGCTGGGCGACTGGCGCGGTAGCTTGTGCTGGCTGGGCCGGCTGGGCAATGGCCGCGGCCTGCGCGGCAGGATCGGTTGCCGCCTGCGACTGCGCCTGGGCTTGCGCGTGGGTGTCCGTGCCAGTCGACTGGGCCTGGGCCAGCGCGCTTGCGGCGCTCAGCATGGCGAACAAGATGGAGCTGCGAATCATGTGGTGATCTTTCTTTGAAAGGTGGTCAAAACGCGATTATCCTGTGCTTATGATAACGCGGCTGCATCGCTCTGCACAGCGGCTTGCTGCGGCTCGCCTGCGGCGTTGGCGTCGGCCGCCAGTTTGCGCAGCAAGTGGCCTGCGGCAACCATGCCAAAGGTGGCGGTGACCACCATGCTGGAGCCGAAGCCAGCGCAGTTCAGGCCGGTAATGCCGGCCGCGCCCTCATCGATGTCGCAGGCCCCGCCTTCGGCCGGCATGGCCAGCGGTTCCATCGAGAATACCGCATCGATATTGAATTTGGTTTTGAGGCTGCGCGGAAAGCCGTACTGGCTGCGCAGGCGCTTGCGCACCATTTTCAGCAAGGGTTCCTGCTCGGTCTTGCTGAGGTCGCGGATGTCGATCCGGGTCGGGTCGATTTTCCCGCCGGCGCTGCCGATGGTGATCATGGGAATCGCATGGTCGCGGCAGTAGGCAATGACCGCGGCTTTCGATTTGACGGAATCGATGGCGTCGATCAAAAAGTCATAGCCGCGTCCGCCGACCATGTGTTCGAGGTTATCGGGTTCGATGAAGTCCTCGACCAGGTTGACCCGGCAGAAAGGATTGATCTGGGCGATACGCTCGGCCAGCGCGCCGATCTTGGCCTGGCCGATGGTGCCGGACAGGGCCTGGATCTGGCGGTTGATATTCGACTCGGCCACGTTGTCCAGGTCGATCAGGGTCAGCTGGCCGATGGCGCTGCGCGCCAGCGCTTCGACGATCCAGGAGCCGACCCCGCCGACGCCGATCACGCACACATGCGTTGCGCGGAAACGCTCCAGCGCCGCGTCGCCATACAGCCGCGCGATACCGCCGAAACGCCGGGCGAAATCGACCTCGCCAGCCTCGTCCGTGAAGATATGGGTGTTGATGGTATTCATCCCCGCATTGTAAACGGACACTGCGGTTCGCACTGTTCTAAAATGTGATTACACTTAGCACTAATTGAAAGCCTGACATGACCAATGCCCTCCTTGACGCAGCACCCGGGTTCGACCAGCCGATCGCCGTGCTCAAGCATTGCCACGACCGCATCCGCAAGCAGCTTGCCACCATGCAAAAGCTGCTCGACCACCTGCCCCAACATGGCGCCGACGAACAGGCGCGCCAGGCGGCTGCTGCGGTGATCCGCTATTTCGACAAGGCGGCCCACCTGCACCATGAAGATGAGGAGCAGAACCTGATCCCGATGCTGCGCGAGGTGGCGCAGGGAGAAGACGCGGCCTTGCTGGCGTCGCTGGCACCCGGCATCATCGACGACCATGACAAGATGGACGCGCTGTGGCAGCGCCTGCATGAGCAGCTGCGCCCGATTGCCGACGGCGCCGCGCAGGCGCTGTCGGCGGCCGACGTGCGCGAATTTACCGAGCGCTACACGGCCCACATGGAGCGCGAGGAAGGCCATATCGCACCGATGGCCAAGCGCCTGTTCAGCGCCGGCCAGATGGCCAGCCTGGGCGAAGCGATGCAGGCGCGGCGCGGGATTGCACCGGCTGCCCTGACCGGCGAGGCGGTGGCCCACCTGCGCAAGGATTACGGCCAGGCCAGCCTGTCGGAAAACGACGTCGACGCCGACCCGATCCAGCAGTTCGGCATGTGGTTCGATGAGGCGCTGAAGGCGCAGGTGAACGAGCCCAATGCGATGGGCGTATCGACCGTGGACGAGCGCGGACGGCCGACGTCGCGCATCGTGCTGGTCAAGCAGTTCGACCAGCGCGGCTTCACCTGGTACACGAATTACGACAGCCAGAAGGGCCGCCAGCTTGAGCAAAATCCATATGCCTCGCTTCTCTTCTTCTGGAGCGAACTTGAACGCCAGATTCGCATCGAAGGGAGGGTGGAGCGCACGTCACCCGCGGAAAGCGACCAATATTTCCACAGCCGCCCGCTGAAGAGCCGGCTGGCCGCAATCGCGTCCTCGCAAAGCGCGCCGATCGGCAGCCGCGAGGCACTGGAGCAGCAATACGAATCCGTAGCACAGCAGTATGGCGAGCAGCCGCCGCGCCCGGACCACTGGGGCGGTTTCCGTCTTGTGCCCGAGCGCATCGAGTTCTGGCAGGGACGCCGCTCGCGTTTCCATGACCGCATCGTGTACACGCTGCAAGACGGCAGCTGGACACGGCAGCGTTTGCAACCGTAAGGGGCAGCGGCGAGTCGCCAGGGCCCCTGCCTGACAAGCGGGAGGTATGCGAGTGTTTAGCCAACTCAGATTGGACGCCTGGAGCACAGGTGTGCGCAGCAAGGCGACGGTGCCGCTACGGGTTGAGCTGTGGAATGGCCAGCGCCTGGATTTTTCCGACGAGGCGCCGCGCGTCACGATCCGCGTGCCGCAGGCCTCGGCCGTGCGCTACCTGGTGTCGCCATCGCTGTATAACCTCGGGCGCGCGTATGTCGAAGGCGCGATCGAGGTCAGCGGCCGCGCCACCGACATGATCGCCGTCGTCAATGCGCTGGCGGCCGCCTCGGTCAAGCCGCACGGCGCACTGCGCCGCTTCGTGCGCTCGCTGCCGCACACGCGCCAGGTCGACGCCGAAGCGATCCGCTACCACTATGACGTCTCCGACGCTTTCTACCAGGCCTGGCTCGACCCGGCGATGGTGTACTCGTGCGCCTACTTTGAAAATGGCGACGAAGACCTGGCGACGGCGCAGCGCAAGAAAATCGACCACATCCTCACTAAAATCGACCTGCGGCCCGGCCAGACCCTGCTCGACATCGGCTGCGGCTGGGGCGCGCTGGTGATCCGCGCCGCCCAGCGCTTCGGGGCGCGCTGCGTCGGCATCACCCTGTCCGAAAACCAGCACCGGCTGGCGCGCGAGCGTGTCGCCCAGGCCGGCTTGCAGGGCCAGGTCGAGATCCGCCTGCAGGATTACCGCGACGTGGAGGGACAGTTCGAGCGGATCACCAGCGTCGGCATGTTCGAGCACGTGGGGGTGCGCCACCTTCCCGATTACTTCGCGCGCATCAATGCGCTGCTGGCCCCGGATGGGCTGGCGATGAACCACGGCCTGACCAGCACCGATCCGCAAGGGCGCGGCACGCCCTATGGCGGCGGCGAGTTCATCAGCAGATATGTGTTCCCACACGGCGAACTGGCGCACCTGGGCGTGGTGATCCGGGCGATGCAGCAAGGCGGGCTGGAAGCGCGCGACGTGGAAAACCTGCGCCGCCATTACGCCCGCACCTGCGAGCTATGGACCGAAAATTACGAAGCCAACGCGGCGCGCATCCGCACCCTGACCGATGAGCGGCATTTCCGCATCTGGCATGTCTATCTGGCGGGGTGCACGTATGCGTTCAACCACGACCTGATCAGTTTGTACCAGGTGGTGTGCGGCAAGGCGGGAACGGCGCCGGCCAGCCATCCATGGTCGCGGCGGTACATGTATCCATGTTGAGTTCACGGCGCCGCGGGTACCGCCCGTGACGGCTCGGGAAACGTAGGGCGGATAAGAACGCAGTTCGCATCCGCCGAATTGCGCGGCGCCGCTGCGGATTGACATGCCATTCGGCGGATGACGCCCTGCGGGCTCTTCCGCCCTACGATATCAGCAGCTTTTTTACTTCAAGCGGTTCGCAAACGTCTTGCGGAACTTGGCCACCTTTGGCGCCACCACGAAGGCGCAATACCCCTGCAGCGGATGCTGGCGGAAATAATCCTGGTGATAATCCTCGGCCTTGTACCAGGTCGCCGCGGGCGCCACCTCGGTGACGATCGGCGCGTCCCACACGTTGGCCATCTCGGCAATCACCTGCCGCGCGACTGCCTCCTGTTCGGGCGTGGTGGTGAAAATAACTGAACGGTATTGGGTGCCGACGTCATTGCCCTGGCGGTTCAGGGTGGTCGGGTCATGGATCGTGAAAAACACTTCCAGCAGGTCGTGATAGCTGATCACTTCCGGGTCGAACTCGAGCCGCACCACTTCCGCGTGCCCGGTCGTGCCCGCGCACACCTGCTCGTAACTCGGATTGTCCTCGTGCCCGCCCATATAGCCGGATTCGACCCTGGTCACTCCGCGCGTCTCCAGGTACACCGCTTCCAGGCACCAGAAACAGCCGCCCCCCAGTATCGCGACATTGCCCGCCGATTGGTTCGTCATCACACACCTCATTGCCCGCAAACGCGTATGGAGTAACTGTAACCCAAAGCGCAATGCCGTGCAGCTATACCAAGCGCAGGGACTGCTAGCGGTACTTCAGGGCTGAAGTTTGGCATAATGGTATAAATAGACAGGTCACCGATGAACACTAGCTCCCCCCGCGCGCAAGCGCGCGATTTCGATTCGACGCAATTCCGGCAGGCACTGTCCCAGTTCGCCACCGGCGTGACCGTGATCACGACCCGCCTGGCCGACGGCAGTTTCCGCGGCCTGACGGCCAGTTCGTTCAATTCGGTGTCGCTGGAGCCGCCCCTGGTGCTGTGGAGCCTGGCCGAGGGCGCCAACAGCATGCCCATCTTTAGCGGCAACTCGCACTATGTCATCAATGTGCTGGGCGCGGACCAGGCCCATCTGGCGCAGCGCTTTTCACGCCGCACCGAGAACCCGTTCGAAGGCGTCGAGTACGAACTGTCGCGCACCGGACAGCCCATCCTCAAGGGCGTGTCGGCGTGGTTCGAATGCCACAACCGCAGCCGCTATCCCGAGGGCGACCACGTGATCTTCGTGGGCGAAGTCGAGAATTGCGCGTTCCATCCGCAGGCGTCGCTGCTTTTCCACGCCGGCCAGTTCGGAAGCACGCAAACGCGGTAGAATTGCATATTTATAAAGCAGTATATACAACTTGCCCCACAATCCAACAGAGACAGGAAAGAGCATGAACCGATCCGATTCGCCCCGCAAGGCGCAGTTCCACTGGGATGATCCGCTGCTGCTGAATGAACAGCTGAGCGACGAAGAGCGCATGGTGCGCGACGCCGCCGCGGCTTACTGCCAGGACAAGCTGGCGCCGCGCATCCTCGAAGCCTTCCGCCACGAGCGCATGGACAACTCGATCTTCCGCGAGATGGGCGAACTCGGCCTGCTGGGCCCGACCATTCCGGAACAGTACGGCGGACCGGGCCTGAACTACGTGTCCTACGGCCTGATCGCGCGCGAAATCGAGCGCGTCGATTCCGGCTACCGCTCGATGGCGAGCGTGCAGTCGTCGCTGGTCATGGTACCAATCTATGAATTCGGCACCGAAGCCCAGCGCCAGAAATACCTGCCGAAGCTGGCGACCGGCGAATGGATCGGCTGCTTCGGCCTGACCGAACCGAACCACGGTTCCGACCCTGGCTCGATGATCACCCGCGCGCGCAAGGTCGACGGCGGCTACGCGCTGACCGGCTCCAAGATGTGGATCACCAACTCGCCGGTCGCCGACGTGTTCGTCGTGTGGGCAAAGGACGATGAAGGCGCGATCCGCGGCTTCGTGCTGGAAAAAGGCATGGCCGGCCTGTCCGCCCCTGCGATCCACGGCAAGTTCGGCCTGCGCGCCTCCGTCACTGGCGAAATCGTGATGGACAACGTGTTCTGCCCCGAAGAAAATGCCTTCCCGGACGTGCGCGGCCTGAAAGGCCCGTTCACCTGCCTGAATTCGGCACGTTATGGCATCGCCTGGGGCGCGCTGGGCGCGGCCGAAGCCTGCTGGCACACCGCGCGCCAGTACACGATGGACCGCAAGCAATTCGGCAAGCCGCTCGCGGCCAACCAGCTGGTGCAAAAGAAACTGGCCGACATGCAGACCGAAATCACCCTGGGCCTGCAAGGCTGCCTGCAGCTGGGCCGCATGAAAGACGCCGGCACCGCCGCCGTCGAAATCACGTCAATGATGAAGCGCAATTCCTGCGGCAAGTCGCTGGACATCGCCCGCACCGCGCGCGATATGCTTGGCGGTAATGGCATCTCCGACGAATTCGGCGTGATTCGCCACATGGTCAACCTCGAGGTGGTCAACACCTACGAAGGCACGCACGACATCCACGCGCTGATCCTCGGCCGTGCGCAAACCGGCATTGCGGCTTTCTAAGGAAAGCTGGAGCTGACCCAACCCGCTACGGCGGGTTTTTTTATGGCTGCTTGAATCCGCAGGCTCCCGCCGTACGTACACTGGCAGTCTGCCTCGCCGCTTTATGGTAGAAGTGATTGGCCGGGCAAAACTTTCCGGTATGCTCAGCGTGCCAGGACATGTTTGCCCGGCCACGCACACGACGATTGGAGGAAATGTGGGTTGTACGCATCGCTTCATGCTGTGTTTCGCCCTGCTCTTTTGCTGGTCCGGGGTTGCTGCAGGCCAGGCGCAGCCGCTCAGGGTCGGCCTTTATGAGAATGCCCCAAAGATCTTCATCAATGGCAAAGGCGATCCCGACGGCATCATGATCGACCTGCTGCGCAAGATCGCCGAGGAGGAAAACTGGCAGCTCGAATTTGTGCCGTGCGCGTGGGCGGCCTGCCTGCGCGCACTGGAAAACGGCGACATCGACGTGCTGCCCGATGTCGCATGGTCCGAAGAGCGTAGCCGCACCCTGGATTTCCACCGCACCCCGGCGCTGCACAGCTGGTCGCAGGTCTACCGCCACCCGCGCACCGCCATCGTCTCGATCCTTGATCTCGACGGCAAGCGCGTGGCGATCCTGGGCGGTTCGATCCAGCAGCATTTCCTGGAGACCTTCTGGAGCCAGTTCGGCATCCGCCCGACCCTGGTGCCGGTGGCGTCGATCGAAGACGGTTTCGCGCTGGTGGAGGCCCGCAAGGCCGACGCCATGGTGGCCAACAAATACGCCGGCGACAGGTTCGCCATCCGTTATGGGCTGGCCGAGACGCCGATCGCCTTCCAGCCGGCCCAGCTGTTTTTCGCCACCGCGAAAGGGCGCGGCGCCGGCTGGCTTGCTGCCATCGAGCGCCATCTGGCGCGGTGGCAGGAGGAGCCGGACTCGCCTTATTTCCAGGTGTTGAACCGCTGGCAGCAACAGACGCTGCTGGCCCGCACCCCCGGCTACGTCTGGTGGATCGGCGGCGCGGTGGTCTGCGCCCTGATGCTGGCCCTGCTTGCGGCGCTGTGGCTGCGCCGCCAGGTCCGTATCAAGAGCGGCGCGCTGCGTGACAGCCAGCGGCGCTTGTCGACCATCCTCGACAGCGTCGACAGCCTCATCTACATCAAGGACGCCGACTACCGCTACCAGTACGTGAACCGCGCGGTGTGCCAGTTCTATGGCATGGACTCGGGCAACATCCTCGGCAAAAGCGACGCCGAGATCTTCGACGCTGCGACCGCCGCGGCCATCCGCAAGACCGACAGCCAGGTGATCGAACAGGGCGAACGGGTGATCGCCGAGGAAGTGCAGTCGTTGAGCCGCGCGGACGCCCCTACCTTCCTGTCGACCAGGATCCCCTTGTGCCGCGAGGATGGCAGCGTCTACGGGCTGTGCGGCATCGCCACCGACATCTCCGAGCGCAAACATGCCGAAGAGTCGACCCGCGTCGCAGCGACCGTGTTCCAGTCCCAGGAAGGCATGTTTGTCACGGGCCCCGACCGGCTGGTGCTCGATGTCAACGACGCGTTCACCACCATGTCCGGCTACGCCGCCGCCGAGCTGGTCGGGCGCGGCCCCCAGCCCGTCTCGCTGGAGCCCGGCGGGCAGGACTTCTGGCCGGACATGTGGGACATCATCAGTACGCGCGGCAAGTGGCAAGGAGAAGTCTGGACCAGGCGCGAGAATGGCAAGGAATACCCGGCCTGGCTGACGGTGACGGCGGTGCGCAACGCGGCCGGGCGCACCACCAACTATGTCGGCACCCAGGCCGACATCACCCGGCAGAAGCTGGCGCAGGACGAGATCATGCAGCTCGCCAACTACGA
The DNA here is from genome assembly GCF_020831365.1 of Massilia agrisoli. Taxonomy (GTDB): domain Bacteria; phylum Pseudomonadota; class Gammaproteobacteria; order Burkholderiales; family Burkholderiaceae_D; genus Telluria_A; species Telluria_A agrisoli. The sequence continues at coordinate 208,807 of NZ_JAJHPV010000021.1, read as the reverse complement.
CTCGCTCACCGGACTGCCCAACCGCCGCCTGCTGCTCGAGCGGCTGCAGCATTGCCTGTCGGTCTACAACCGCAGCAAGCAGGCGGTGGCGCTGCTGTTCCTCGACCTCGACAACTTCAAGGACCTCAACGACACGCGCGGCCACGAAGTGGGCGACCAGCTGCTGAAGCAGGTTGCGCAGCGGATTCGTGACTGCGTCCGCGAAGGCGACACAGTGGCGCGGCTGGGCGGCGACGAATTCGTAATCCTGTTGGAGAGCATCGGCGAGCGCGAAGACGAAGCCGCCGAGCACACCGCCGCCACGGGATGGAAGATCATCCGTGCCATCGGCCAGCCGTTCGACATCGGGGGCGGCTCGCACCACGCCACCTGCAGCATCGGCGCCGCCCTGCGGGTCGACCAGGAAACCGACATCGACGACCTGATGAAACGCGGCGACCTGGCCATGTACGAAGCCAAGCGCGACGGCCGCAACACGCTGCGCTTTTTCCACAACAACATGGAGTCCGACGTCACCTACCGGATGGCCCTGGAAATGGAACTGCGCGAATCGCTCGGCAAGTCCGAATTCGTGCTGCACTACCAGCCGCAGGTCGACGGCAGCGGCACGGTGGTGGGCGTGGAGGCGCTGCTGCGCTGGAACCACATCAAGCGCGGCATCGTCGGGCCGGCTGTGTTCGTGCCGATTGCGGAGGCATCCGGCCTCATCGTGCAGCTCGGCAGCTGGGTGATCCGCAGCGCCTGCCAGCAACTGGCCGAATGGGCAGCGGTGCCGGAAATGGCGCACCTGACCTTGGCCGTGAATGTCAGCGCGCGCCAGTTCCGGCAACAAGACTTCGTCAGCGAAACGCTGGCCACGATCGCCGAAACGGGCGCCCGGCCCGACCGCCTGAAGCTGGAGCTGACGGAAACACTGCTGATCGAAAACGTCGAAGACACGATCGGAAAGATGCGGCAATTAAAGCAAAGTGGCATCAGCTTTGCGCTGGACGACTTCGGCACCGGCTATTCCTCGCTCAGCTACCTGAAGCTGCTGCCGCTGGACCAGTTAAAAATCGACCGCTCGTTCGTGCGCGACGTGCTGGTCGACCCGAACGACGCCTCGATCGCCCGCAGCATCGTAGCGCTTGGGCAAGCACTCGGACTGGCGATCATCGCCGAAGGCGTCGAAACGGAAGCGCAGCGCGCCTTCCTGGCCGAGCTCGGCTGCGAATGCTGCCAGGGCTACCTGTTCGGCCGGCCGATGGAAGTGCACCTGCTCGAAGCCATGATCCGCGATATGCACTCTGCCTGACCCGGCAACTGCTTGCCTTCCCCCTTTTGACCTTCCGGGATAAAAAATGCCGCACAGCTTTTGACTGTGCGGCATCGCCCACCGGGGTAGGTTTATTCTTCGTTCAGCTTACAGCCAGCCCTTGGCAACCATTTGCTCGGCAACGAAGTTCGACATCAGCGAGTAGCCGAATGGCGTTGGGTGCACGTCGTCGGCGAACAGGTATTTGCTGACGTCGCCCGCGACGACGTTGCTGCCGTTGCACACCAGCGAGGTGGTGCCGAGTGCGTTGGGTCCGCAGGCAGGCTTGGTGGAGTTGCTGATGCCGTACTTGGCCGGATTCAGGATCTGGTCCTGGCTAGGCGTGAACAGGTCGACATACAGGACCTTCGCGTCGAGGCCGTCGATGCCAACACGCAGCGCGATGTTAAACGCATTGACCATGCCGTTGATCAGGGTCTGGGTCGATGCGGCCTGGGCCTTCGAGCTTGGCGCGCCGCCCAGGTCTGGCAGGTTGACCAGGACCACGTAGTTGGCGCCTTTGCCGACGATCTGGGTGCGGACGATGTCCGCCAGCTCGGCAGCTGCAGCGGCCATGCGCGGTACCATCTTCGGACCGTTTTCAGCACCGTAGGCAGCGCCTGCGGCAGCGCCAGCCTTGGCGCCGGCAGCAGCGCCGGCGGTGGCCGCTGCAGTCTGCGCCTGGGTGACCATCGGGCCGTACACGGTTGGCGAACCGACGGCCATGTTGCCCGGCTGGGCGGCGGCGGTGGCAACCGCCACGCCGACGATGGTTTGCGAGGTGCTGCCTGCGCGCGCCGACTCGGTGGCCACTGCGGCGCCGATGGCCTGGGCTGCGGTGGTCGGGTTGGTGGCGCCGGCTGCGAGCAGGCCGACCAGGGTGCTGGCGAAGGTCTGCGCGCCCACCTTGGCGCCTTCGGCCGCACCGGCGGCGTTGCCGGCCGCGGTTGCAGCGGCGGTCAGCTCGCCCAGCAGGGCAAAGGCGTCATTGCCGCCTGCGCTGACGAACACCACTTCGTTGCCGCTGAACTTGCCGCCGTTGCGCGCAAGGTGGGTGGCGACCTGGGTCGCGACCGGATGGGTCAGCTGGCCAATCGGGGTGCCGGTCAGCTTGTTGCCTGGGCCGACAGGGTTGGTGACGCGGGCGCCGCCCTGGGCGTAGCCGGTGCAATTGAGGTTGTTGGTGATAGGAACTGCGAAGCCGCGGGTGGGGTCGCCATCGAGGCCAGTGACCGCGGCGCACGGCGCCGCCAGGCCGAGGCGCGATGCCATCAGCTCGGTCCAGTTCTTGCCGGTAAGCGAAGCATTGACGGCGGTGTTGTCGCCGTTGATCGTGTACTTGCCGCCACGCAGGGCGGCGATCGGGCCGACTGCATAGGTACCGACGTCGGACAAGCTGTCGCCGAACGATACCTGGGAAGCGAATTTCGGCTTCGGTGCTTGCGTTACGTTGTTGTCGCTGTCGCTGCTGCCGCAAGCGGAAAGGATAGCCGCCGCCAGCAAAGCCAGCGCGATATTAGTGTGACGCATTGTGTCTCCTAAGAAGAATTTATTTTGATGCGAACGCCCGTGCTTTTTGCACTACAACTAATATGCCAGCGTTAAGCAATCTTGTACATCAATAAACTTATCTTCCCGTCGGGTGCTAACAACAATGCGCACTTGTCAGGCCGGTGCGTCGTGGTTCAGCAGGCCATGCACGATGCCGCTGGACCCATGCGCGGCGCGGCGCAGGCGGTCGTTGACGCCCAGCCACTCCTCGCTGCGCGGCGGGGCTTCCACCAAAATCACGTCGGCGCCGGCCTGGTCCATCGCGCGCAATGCCGCGTACAGGGCGTGCGCGAAGCCTTCAGGGCTGGACGGCAGCCGTGCTTCGGCATGCGCCTGTGGAAACTCGCTGTAATGGATCAAGGCAACCTTGCGGCCGGCCGTTTGTAACTGTTTCAGCGTGTCCAGCAGTTCGGCGCCGTCCTGCATCGCAACCGGCGTGTGCGGTGCGTAATGCGACTCCAGCGTGCCGGAAGCGCGCGGCGCGGCAGCATCCGGTGCGGCCGGGACACTGTCGATGACCGCGGCGATCGCATCGGCGCTGATATGGCCGGGCCGCAGCAGCACCGGGCCGTGCGTGGCCAGGCGCGACAGGTCGACGATGGTCGATTCGATGCCGACCTGGCTTTGTCCGCCGTCGAGGATGGCGGCAATCGTGCCGTCCGCGCCGAACTCGTCGCGCACGTGCTGGGCGGTGGTCGGGCTGACGTTGCCGAACTTGTTGGCCGATGGCGCCGCGATGCCGCCACGGCCGCCCTTGAATTCTTGCAGCAGAGCGATGGCGACCGGATGCGACGGACAACGGATGCCAACCGTGTCCTGGCCGCCGGAGACGGCGTCGGGAATGTGCGCTGCGCGTTTGAGGATCATGGTCAGCGGGCCGGGCCAGAAGGCCTCGGCCAGCTCCCGCGCTTCGTGCGGGATGTCGGTGGCCCAATGGTCGAGACCTGCGCCGGGCGCGATGTGCACGATCACCGGGTGGTCCATCGGCCGCCCCTTGGCAGCGTAGATACGCGCGACTGCCGCCGGGTTTTCGGCGTCGGCGCCCAGGCCGTACACAGTCTCGGTAGGCAGTGCTACCAGGCTGCCCTGTTCCAGCAGGCGCGCGGCCGCGGCAATTGCCGCCTTGTCGACATCCTGGCCGCTCATGCGTCCTGCTCGATGCCGAGGATGGCGCAGGCGGAACGCAGCTTGGCTTGCGCTTCAGCCAGGGTCGGTGCAACCAGGGTCAGGTGGCCCATCTTGCGGCCGCGGCGCGCCTCTTCCTTGCCGTACAGGTGCAGGCAGGCGCCTGGCAGCGCCAGCACTTGCTCCCACGCAGGCTCGCGCGCGGTGTCGCTGCCCTCGTCGAACCACACATCGCCCAGGATGTTCAGCATGACTGCCGGCGAGTGCTGGCGCACGTCGCCCAGCGGCAAGCGCGCCATGGCCCGCACTTGCTGGGCGAACTGGCTGGTGACGCAGGCGTCGATGGTGTAGTGCCCGCTGTTATGCGGGCGCGGCGCCATTTCGTTGACCACCAGGGTGCCGTCTTCGAGCACGAAGAATTCAATGCACAGCACGCCAACATAGCCGAGCTGCGAGATGATCGCGCGGGCGGCGTCCTGCGCCATGCCGGCACAGGCGTTGGACACATTCGGGCCCGGCACGGTCGTGGTAAACAGGATGCCGTCGCGGTGCACGTTTTCGGCAATCGGGTAGACCACCGATTCGCCGTCGGCGCCGCGCGCGGTGAGCACCGACACCTCATACGCCAGCGGCAGCATTTTTTCGAGCAGGCAGGTGACGCCGTTCATGCCGGCAAACGCGGCGCGCACGTCGGCGCGCGTCTTGACGCGGACCTGGCCCTTGCCGTCGTAGCCCATGCGCACGGTTTTCAGGATACCCGGCAGCAGGTCGTCCGGAATGGCGTCGATGTCTTCGCTCGATGCGATGGTCTTGTGCGGCGCCGGCATCACGCCGGAACTTGGCGCGCAGTCGACAAAGAAGCGCTTCTCGGCAATGCGGTCCTGGGCGACGGATACGCACTGCGCGGCAGGCGCCACGAAGGTACGCTCGCCAAGCCAGGCCAGGCTGTCGGCCGGGACATTTTCAAATTCGGTGGTGATGGCAACGCACGCCGAGGCCAGGTCGGCCAGTCCCGCAGGGTCCTGGTAGCCGGCCACGATCAGGCGGTCGGCCGCCTGCCCTGCCGGGCTGTCGCGCGCAGGGTCGAGTACGGCGACCTTGAAGCCCATCGCCTGCGCCGCGTGCGCGAACATGCGGCCAAGCTGGCCGCCGCCCATGACGCCCAAGGTCGCCGGTGGGCGCGCCGGGGGAAACTGCTTGTCGCTCATGCTGGTAAGACCATGGCCTTTGCGGCCGCTGTTTGTACGTTGCGGAAATCCTGCAGGCGGTCGGCCATGGCATCGTCCAGGCTGGCAATCATCGCCACTGCGGCCAGCGCCGCATTGGCCGCGCCAGCCTCACCGATGGCGAAGGTTGCCACCGGAATGCCTTTCGGCATCTGTACGATCGACAGCAAGGAATCCTCGCCGCGCAGGTACTTCGACGGCACCGGCACGCCCAGCACCGGCACGATGGTCTTGGCGGCGATCATGCCCGGCAGGTGGGCGGCGCCGCCGGCGCCGGCAATGATGGCGCGCAGGCCGCGCGCACGCGCGCTTTCTGCGTAGGCAAACATTTCATCCGGCATGCGGTGCGCCGATACCACTTGCGCTTCATACGGTACGCCGAATTCCTTCAGGATGGCGACCGCATGCTGCATCACGTCCCAGTCCGACGACGAACCCATCACGACGCCGACGAGCGGCTTGGCTTGGTTATCCATCTCAGAGATCCAGTTTCTGGCCGGTGAGGCGCTCGAGCGCTTCGAGGTACTTGGCCTGGGTCTTGGCGATCACATCGGCCGGGACCGGCGGCGATGGCGGCGCCTTGTTCCAGTCCTTCAGGGTTTCCAGGTAGTCGCGCACGAACTGCTTGTCGTACGACGGCGGCGACATGCCGGTGGCGTAGCTTTCCATCGGCCAGAAACGCGAGGAGTCCGGGGTCAGGATTTCGTCGATCAGGTAGATCTTTCCGCTGTCATCCTGGCCGAACTCAAACTTGGTGTCGGCGATGATGATGCCTTTTTCGGCGGCGTATTCGGCGGCCTTGGTGTAGAGGGCGACCGCGTAGTCGCGCACCTGGCGTGCCACGTCGGCGCCGACGATCTTCTCGGCTTCTTCAAACGAAATGTTCTCGTCGTGCGCGCCGGCCGGGGCCTTGGTCGACGGCGTGAACAATACCTGCGGCAGCTTCTCGGCTTCCTTCATGCCCTCTGGCAGCGCAATGCCGCAGACCTTGCCGGTCTTCTGGTAATCCTTCCAGCCCGAGCCGATCAGGTAACCGCGCACGATCGCCTCGATGCCCAGCGGCTTGAATTTCTTGACGACGATGGCGCGGCCTTCGACCTGCGCGCGCTCTTCGGGCGCAACGACGGACAGCGGATCGATGCCGGTCTCGTGGTTCGGCATCAGGTCGGCAAATTTCTGGAACCAGAAGTTCGACATGGCCGTCAGGATCTTGCCCTTGCCCGGGATCGGATCGTCGAGGATGACGTCGAACGCCGACAGGCGGTCGGTCTGGACGACCAGCAGCTTGTCGTCGCCGACCGCGTAAATGTCGCGCACTTTACCGCGGTGCAGGAAGGGAAGCGACTTGAGATTTGTTTCGAGAACACTAGACATCACGAATCCTTGCATTGCCAAAAGCTGAGCGCGCCCCGTAGGGCGCGCAGGGTTTGATTATTTTACGATCTGGGCCAGTTCGCCGTTCTTGTAACGCTCGGCCATTTTTTCCAGTGGCATCGGCTTGATCTTGGCTGCCTGTCCTTCGCAACCGAAGGCCAGGAAACGCGCCTTGCAGATTTCCGTCGCCGCTTCGCGCGCAGGCTTGAGGTAGTCGCGCGGGTCGAACTTGGATGGGTTCTGGAACAGGTATTTGCGGATCGCGGCCGTCATCGCCAGGCGGATGTCGGTATCGATGTTGATCTTGCGAACGCCGTGGCGGATGCCTTCCTGGATCTCTTCAACCGGCACGCCATAGGTTTCCTTCATGTCGCCGCCGAATTCGCGGATCACTGCCAGCAGTTCCTGCGGCACCGACGACGAACCGTGCATCACCAGGTGGGTGTTCGGGATGCGCGCGTGGATTTCCTTGATGCGGTCGATTGCCAGGATGTCGCCGGTTGGCTTGCGCGAGAACTTGTAGGCGCCGTGCGAGGTGCCGATGGCGATGGCCAGCGCGTCGCACTGGGTACGCTGCACGAAGTCGGCGGCCTGGGCCACGTCGGTCAGCAGCTGTTCGCGGGTCATGGTGCCGTCGGCGCCGTGGCCGTCTTCCTTGTCGCCCTTCATGGTTTCGAGCGAACCGAGCACGCCCAGTTCCGCTTCGACCGTGACGCCGATCGAGTGCGCGAACTTGACGACTTCACGCGAGACTTCGACGTTGTAGTCGTACGATGCGACACTTTTGCCGTCGGCTTCGAGCGAGCCGTCCATCATCACCGAGGTGAAGCCGGAGCGGATCGCAGCCATGCACACTGCCGGCGACTGGCCGTGGTCCTGGTGCATGACGACCGGGATGTGCGGGTAGGATTCGACTGCTGCGTCGATCAGGTGGCGCAGGAAAGCTTCGCCGGCATATTTGCGGGCGCCAGCCGATGCCTGCATGATGACCGGGGAACCGACCGCGTCAGCGGCAGCCATGATGGCCTGCACCTGTTCGAGGTTGTTGACGTTGAACGCTGGCAGGCCATAGCCGTTTTCGGCGGCATGGTCCAGCAGTTGACGCATGGATACGAGGGACATGGTAGTACTCCAAGAACAATAGAAATCTGTAACCACCGTCGTTCCCGCGCAGGCGGGAACCCATGCTGAGTCTAGGCTCCATAGGTTCCCGCCTTCGCGGGAACGACAGCGGTTGTCGTGTTTTAGTCGAATTCTCCTACGCGCACGATTTTCAGTGCGTTGGTGCCACCGGCCTGTCCCATCGGGGAACCCCAGGTCACGACGATGGTATCGCCCTTGCGCACGACGCCCTGTTTCATCAGCAGTTCTTCCGCCTGGCGCAGCACCGCGTGGCTGCCGCCTTCCTGCAGCAGGTGATAAGCTTGCACGTTACGATACAGCGAAGCCTTGCGCTGCGTCTGCTGTGACGGGGTCAGTGCGAAAATTGGCGTGTCGATGCTGTGACGGCTCATCCACAGCGCGGTCGAGCCCGATTCAGTCAGCGCGACAATCGCTTTCACGCGCAGGTGGTGTGCGGTGAACAGCGCACCGTAGGCGATCGACTGGTCGATGCGGGTGAACTGGATGTTCAGGAAGTCGGCGTCGAGCTTGTTGTATTCGGACTGCTCGGCTTCGGCACAAATGGCCGCCATCATTTCCACGGTTTCGATCGGGTACTTGCCCGATGCGGTTTCAGCCGAGGTCATCACCGCGTCGGTACCGTCCAGCACCGCGTTGGCCACGTCCGAAACTTCGGCGCGGGTCGGCACGGCGTTGACGATCATCGATTCCATCATCTGGGTCGCGGTAATGGCCAGCTTGTTCTGCTCGCGCGCCATGCGGATCATGCGCTTTTGCAGCGCTGGCACGGCGGCGTTGCCGACTTCCACAGCCAGGTCGCCACGCGCCACCATGATGCCGTCGGACGCATCGAGGATTTCCTGCAGCACAGGAATCGCTTCGGCGCGCTCGATCTTGGCGATCATCTTCGGCTTGTGATGGTATTGCTCGCCGGCGATGTTGGCCAGCTGGCGCGCCATTTCCATGTCGGTGGCGCTTTTCGGGAACGAGATCGCCAGGTAATCGGCCTGGAAGCTCATCGCGGTCTTGATGTCTTCCATGTCCTTGGCCGTCAGCGCCGGCGCGGTCAGGCCGCCGCCCTGGCGGTTGATGCCCTTGTTGTTGGACAGCTCGCCGCCCACCTTGACCGTGGTGTGCACTTCGTGGCCGGCCACGCGGTCGACGATCAGCACGATCAGGCCGTCGTTCAGCAGCAGCTTGTCGCCGGGACGCACGTCGCGCGGCAGCGCCTTGTAGTCGAGGCCGACGCGGTCCTGGTTGCCCATTTCGCCTTCATCGCCCCACTTTGCATCGAGGATGAACTTGTCGCCATTGTTCAGGTAGATCTTGCCGTCTTCGAACTTGCCGACGCGGATCTTCGGACCCTGCATGTCGGCCATGATCGCCACTTCCTTGCCGCACTCGGCAGCCGCGCGGCGCACCAGGGTGGCGCGGTCGATGTGGTCTTGCGCCTTGCCGTGCGAGAAATTCAGGCGGACAACGTCAACGCCCGCCCTGATCATTTTGACGAGGATATCGAAGTCGGTCGAAGCCGGGCCGATGGTTGCAACGATCTTTGTGCCACGATACATAGGAGTCCTTGAAGTAAAAGCGCAGCCGGAGGGCTGCGCTGGCGTGTTACTTGGTGCTGCGTTGCAGGAGGATGTCTACCGCCGGCAGCGTCTTCCCTTCGAGGAATTCGAGGAAAGCCCCGCCGCCCGTCGAGATGTAGCCGATTTTATCGGTAATGCCGTATTTCGCAATGGCAGCGAGCGTGTCGCCGCCGCCGGCGATCGAGAAGCCCTTCGAGCCGGCAATGGCCAGCGCCAGCATGCGGGTGCCTTCGCCAAACTGGTCGAACTCGAACACGCCGACCGGGCCGTTCCAGACGATGGTGCCGGCGCCGCGGATCTGCTGGGCCAGCGTGGCCGCCGTCTTCGGGCCGATGTCGAGGATCATGTCGTCATCAGCAACGTCGGCCACATCCTTGATGGTGGCTTCGGCCGTCGGCGAGAACTCCTTGGCGCAGACCACGTCGACCGGAATCGGCACGGTGGCGCCGCGCGCCGACATCATGTCGATGATCGCTTTGGCTTCGTCGACCAGGTCAGCCTCGACCAGCGATTTGCCGATGTTCAGGCCCTTGGCTTTCATGAAGGTGTTGGCGATGCCGCCGCCGACGATCAGGTTGTCGACCTTGCCAGCCAGCGCCTTCAGGATCGACAGCTTGGACGACACCTTCGAGCCGGCAACGATGGCCAGCAGCGGGTGGTTTGGTGCGCCCAGGGCTTTGCCCAGCGCGTCCAGTTCGGCAGCCAGCAGCGGTCCGGCGCAAACAACCGGGGCGAACTTGGCGATACCGTGGGTGGTCGCTTCGGCGCGGTGGGCAGTGCCAAAGGCATCGTTGACGTAGACGTCGCACAGCTTGGCCATCTTCTGGGCCAGCTCGTCGGAATTCTTTTTCTCGCCCTTGTTGACGCGGCAGTTTTCCAGCAGCACGACCTGGCCAGGCTGGAGGTTCTCGAGTCCCTTGCCGTCAACCCAGTCCTGCTTCAGTTCAACCGGCTGGCCAAGCAGCTCGGACAAGCGCGCGGCGACTGGCGCCAGGCTGTCTTCAGGCTTGAACTCGCCTTCGGTCGGACGGCCCAGGTGGGACGTCACCATGACGGCGGCGCCTGCCTTGAGGGCGGCCTGGATGGCTGGCACCGAAGCGCGGATGCGCGTGTCTTCGGTAATGTTGCCCGCATCATCCTGCGGCACGTTCAGGTCGGCGCGGATGAATACGCGTTTTCCTTGCAGCGCGTTTTGGTCGATCAGGTCTTGCAGACGGGTGAAGTTGAGAACAGCGTGCATGGCACCCCAAACGGTCGAATATGAAAGAACGCTATTTTAACTCATGAACAATGCAAATTTGCCAGTACGCTCACTGCAACCAAAGCCTGAGCCCGGTAAAGAAGAGCATCCCGAAAACAATGGTTTCCAGCATGTTTCGGCGCAGGAGGTAATAGCCGATTGACGCCAGCCCCGCGACCAGCTTCAGGTTGGAGACGGCGAGGTGAAGTTCGCCCTTGTTACCGAGCAACAAATCGGGCGCCACGATGGCTGCCAGTGCGCAGGCCGGGGCGAAGCGCAACATTTCCTGCACCCGTTTCGGGATCGTGATGTGGTGGCCGATCAGCCAGAACGAGCTGCGGGTGGCGGCGGTGGCCACGGCCAGCACGCCGATCGTGATCCAGATTTCGAGGTCGCTCATGTGCGGGCCTGTATTTTTTCCAGCGTTTCTTCGACGACCATCGCGGTCACCATGCCGAGCAGCACAGCGGCAAGCAGGCCCAGCTTGTACGGCAGGTCGTAGGCCAGCACCGCGGTAGCCGACGCCACCAGCACGCCGCAGGCCGCGGCCTTGTTAACCGTCAGCGGCACCATGATGCAGATGATCGCAAGAGTACCGGCAAAGCCCAGGCCCCATTCCGGCGGCACCACCGCGCCGAGGAAGATGCCGGCAATCGAGCCGACCTGCCAGGCAGCCCAGTTCGGGTACAGCAGGCCCTTCAGGTAGGAAAGCTTGCCCACCGCCGGTGCTTCGTTCGGAAAGCGTTGCAGGAACAGCGCGACGCTCATGTCGCCGGACACGTAGCCAAGCGCAAAGCGCTTTTTCCAGGGAAGGTGGGCGAAATGCGGCGCCAGGATGGCGGAGAAAATGACGAACCGCAGGTTGACGACCAGGGCCGTGGCGAAGATCACCCAGATGGGCGCATTGGCGACAATCAACGGCAGGGAGGCGAGCTGGGCCGATCCGGCGAACACCAGCAAGGTCATGGCGAGCGCCTGGGGGATCGTCAGCCCGGTCTTGATCATCGCGATGCCAACCACCAGGCCCCATGCGCCGATGCCGAACAGGGTCGGGATGCCGACTTTCAGGCCTTCACGGAAAATGGCCGGGTCTTCGTCCGCCGGGCGGGTTGCATCCACCGCCACAGGAGGGATCGGCCCGTTCATGTTGTTTTCCTGCCACAGCGTACGCTGGGGAATGGAGCGGGCAATGCGGGACGGTCGGCCATGAAGCGCAATTCTTTGTGAGGCGCCGGCCCAGTCTTTCCATAGGAAAGCGGCGAGCACGGCCGTGATTGTTGAGGCGCTATTTTAACGGCCATTCCGGATGGCTGCCCGAATCCGCTAAAATCGAGGTCTTGCCCTTAGCGTTTCGGAGAATCCATGAATCACAAACAAGTGCCAGCTGTAGAGCTCGAAGCCAAAGACCTGCCGGCGCACTGCCCGAACCCGGCGATGCCGCTGTGGTCGTCCCACCCGCGCGTGTTCCTCGACTTCGGCCACGACGGCCTGGCCAAGTGCCCGTACTGCGGCACCGAGTACATGCTCAAGCCAGGCACGGTCCTGTCGCACCACTGATTCGCCCAGGCCGGTGACCAGATGAAACGCGAGAAACAGCTGATTGGCACCGCCGCCGAAGTCGAGGCGGCTTTCTATGAAGCACTCAACCGCGGCGATGTCGACGGCCTGATGGAACTGTGGGCGGACGACGAGGAAATCATCTGCGTCCACCCTGGCGGCCCGCGCCTGCACGGGCACGCGGCCATCCACGCCTCGTGGGAAGCGATCCTTGAACGCGGCGGCCTGCAGATCCGCCCGTCGCAGCTGCACACCAGCCATAACATGATGAGCGCGGTGCACAGCGTGGTCGAAGGCGTGACTTCCAGCGGCGGCGATGCCGCGCATTTGATCGCGACCAACGTTTATATGAAAACGCCGGCAGGCTGGCGCATGGTGTCGCACCATGTGTCTGTCGCGCCCGGCCCGGTACCTGCGGGCGCGCTGCCAACCAACCTGCACTGACCTTTCCGCGCATGCGTTACACCGCACCGTTCTGGCTTCCCAGCGGCCATCTCCAGACCATTTATCCCGCCATTGCGATTCCAAAGCCGCCGGTTGCGTTCCGGCGCGAGCGCTGGGATGCGCATGACGGGGATTTTGTCGACGTCGACTTTGTCGACGGCGCTCCGGGCAAGCCGTTCGTTGTGCTGTTCCATGGCCTTGAGGGTTCATCCAACAGCCATTACGCGCGCGCCCTGATGGCCGCAATTGCTGCACGCGGCTGGTCGGGCGCGGTGCCGCACTTTCGCGGTTGCTCGGGCGAGCCCAATCTTGCCCCGCGCTTCTATCACTCGGGCGACGCACAGGAAATCGACTGGATCATCCGGCGCCTGCGGCCACGCACCACAGGCAAGTTCTACGCGGTGGGCGTCTCGCTTGGCGGCAATGCGCTGCTGCGCTGGCTCGGAGAATCCCAGCACGAGGCGGAGATTGTCGATGCGGCTTGCGCCGTGTCGGCGCCGCTTGACCTTGCGCGCGGCGGCGAGTCGCTATCGTCCGGCTTCAACATGCTTTACACGCGCATGTTCCTGCTAACGCTGAAGCCCAAGTGCATTGCCAAGCTGGACCAATTCCCCGGCCTGTTCGACCGCGACGCCCTGCTCTCCGCGCGCGACCTGTACGCGTTCGACAACGTGGTGACGGCGCCGCTGCACGGCTACCGCGACACCGATGATTACTGGGACCGCGCGAGCGCCAAGCACGTGCTGGGCGACATCACGGTTCCAACCCTGGTCCTCAACGCGCGCAACGATCCATTCCTGCCCGGCGTGCATTTGCCCGACAGGGCATCGCCGAGCGTTACCCTGGAATACCCTGAGCAGGGAGGCCACGTAGGCTTCGCCAGTGGCGGCGTGCCGGGCAGCCTGGACTGGCTGCCGCAGCGCCTGATCCGCTTCCTTGAAGGCGAAGGGCCGACGCGAGCGCCCGCTGAGCGAGAAGTGTGCGAAGCTGTCGCGCATGGATGACATCGTAAAACAGGCCATTGCGAAATGGCCGAACGTACCGCACTGCTACGGCTGGCTCGCACTCGACGCGCGGGGCGCATGGCGCATGCGCGACGAACGCGCGCAGCAGCTTGACCTGCCTGGCGACAAACTGAACCAGCCGACCCTGGTTGGGTTTATCAACCGAAATTATGCGTCCGACGAACGCGGTTGCTGGTATTTCCAGAACGGTCCGCAACGCGTGTACCTGAACCTGGAAGCGACGCCATTCATCGCCCGCACCGACCCGCAGCAGGGCTTGCTGGTGCAGACTGGCGAAGTGTTGGGCGACATCGAGCGTGCGGCCATGACGGAGACGGGTGAGCTGATTGTCGCCGGCGGCGGCAAGGTCGCCAAGGTGGATGACCGCGACATGGCGCAGATGATTGGCGCCATGCACATCGACGGACAACCGGCATCGGACGACGCGCTGATGGCGTGGATGGAAGGCGGCGCGGGATCGCTGACGCTCGGACAGGTACAGGTCGAGCGGATCCGGCAGGCGGCGGTACCTGAAGAATTCGGTTTCGTTCAGATACCGCAGCCGTAATGTCGTTCCCGCGCAGGCGGGAACCCATACGCAGCATGCAAGCCGATTCAGCATCGGTTCCCGCCCACGCGGGAACGACGTGTGAGACCTTACTTCTTGGCTTCCTCGAGCTCTTCCCTGCGCTTGGCTTGCCACTCCCGTTCGCGCGCGTCGATCAGCGCGAGGTCATAGAACGACGCATCTTTCGCCTTGCGCGCGATATTGAGCTGGTCCAACGCGGCCAGCACGCTACCACCCAGGGCATACGATTCCGCCAGCGCCATGTGCTGAAGCGTCAGCTTGCCCTGCGCGGCATACGTCTTGGCCAGCAGGTCGTGCAGTTTCGGTTCCGACCGGTAGGACTGAACCTGGTCGCGCAGGAACTTCGCGGCATCATCGAGCTTGCCGTTGGCGATCATTGCATCCGCGTACTGACGCGCGATCCCGCGTGACAGCGGGAACTGCAGGTGAGCCAGCTCAGCATCCTTCATCCCTTGCAGCTTGACCGCGGCAGACTGGCTTGGCGCCAGCTTGATCTCAATGCCGAGGCTGGCGAACATCGCCGCGCCGGTGGAATCGGCGCGCTCCGCGGACAGCACCGCCTTGTTTTCGGGCGGCTTCATCGTCGCGCGTGCCTTGTCGAGCCATTCCTGGGCCTTGACGTGATTGCCGCGCTTTAGCTCAAGGAAAGACAAACCGTACTGCGCCCCGGCCTTTTGCTGGCGGCTCAGCTGGTAAAGCTGGCTCTCGAATGCCGCCTGGGTGTCGCGCAGGCCCTGTACCGATTCGTCCTGCAGCACCCGGACGCGTGCGCGCACCAGGTGGAACTCGATACTGTCGACGCGCTGGCGATAGGGCGTTTCGCGGATGCGCGACTGGATGTCGGAAATACGTTCCGAGGTCAGCGGGTGGCTGCGCAGGTAGGCTGGCGTCAGGTCCGAGTAGTTGCGGCTGGCCGACTGAAGGCGCTGGAAAAATTCCACCATGCCCGTCGTATCGTAGCCGCCCGAACCCATGATCTGGAAACCGACCCGGTCGGCCTCGCGCTCGGCATCGCGCGAGAAATCGAGCTGGCGCTGGATCGCCAGGCCCTGTCCGCCCATAAACACACCCATCGCCGCGTCGCTGCTCGCCTGTGACGCAAGCGCCGCTAGCAGCATGGCGGCGAGCGGGATCAGCGCGTCCTGGCGTTGCTGGCCAAGCATCCGGGCAATATGGCGCTGGGCGACGTGGCCAATTTCGTGCGACATGACCGAGGCCAGTTCGGATTCGGACTGGGCGGCAATCAAGAGGCCGGAATGGGCGCCGATGAAACCGCCCGGCAAGGCGAATGCGTTGAGGACGGGATCACGAACCGCGAAAAAATAATAGTCGGCATTGGTTTCACCGCGCGCGCCGGGATAGGCGGCGACCAGCGCATTGCCGAAGTTATTCATGTATTCGAGGACGGCGTCGTCGTCGAGGAAATCGCGGTCGCGCCGGATGTCGCGCATGATTTCTTCGCCGAGCTTGCGCTCGAAGACGGGCGAAAGGTCTTCGCGGGCAGTGTCGCCGAGGGTCGGCAGGCTGGGTGCGCCCGACGTTGCCTGGGCGTGACCGGCCGGGGCGGCGGCAATCAATGAGGTCAATGCGGCAGCGGAGACGGCCGTGACGGCACGCCGCATGCGGCTGGTGAGGCGGCGAAGAGCTGGAGCTGGTTTCGTTTTCACGATGCTATGATACCCGGATCCGCGAATCACGCATCACCTCGCCCCCTTATTGACACATTTTGTTACCACCTCTCATTTCCCCACCATGACGAAGAACCAGACAGCGCAAGGCGCAGGCGACCTTACCCATTTTGACGCAAGCGGCCAGGCGCATATGGTCGATGTAGCGGACAAGGCCGAAACTCATCGGGTTGCGGTAGCCGCAGGAACGATCCGGATGAAGCCCGAAACCCTGGCGCGGGTCGTGTCGGGTACGGCAAAAAAAGGAGATGTGCTGGGCATCGCGCGCATTGCGGCAATCATGGCGGCCAAGAAGACCAGCGACCTGGTGCCGCTGTGCCATCCGCTGGCGCTGACGCGGGTTGCGGTCGATTTTGAGGTGGATGAAGCCGGATCAAGCGTGCATTGCCGCGCGCAGGTGGAGACCGTGGGAAAAACGGGTGTGGAGATGGAGGCGCTGACCGCGGTGCAGGTCGGGTTGCTGACGATTTACGACATGTGCAAGGCGGTGGATCGCGGCATGGTGATGACCAATGTGCGGGTGCTGGAAAAGCACGGTGGAAAGAGCGGAGACTGGACGGCGGATGTAGGCGAGTAGGGTCCGAAATGAAAAATCCCTGACAGCGTTTCCACTGTCAGGGATTTCAGCCGGTCACTCATTAACCGGGCTACATCTTGATTAAACGCCGTCGCAGGTTTCGACCGGACCGACGAACTTCTGCTCAACGGTGGTGGTGCATGCCCACTTGCCGGTACCCTCATCGCGGGTCAGCGTGATGGATTCGCCGACGATGCCTGCTGGGCCGCCAACGATGGTGCCAACGATGGTACCTGCAGCGCCTTCGGTCAGGGTTACAGTGCTGTTGGTGTTCGATGCTTGCACGCCGATGAACCATTCGGTATCGCCGGTCGCAGCAGCCAGAACTGGCGTCTTGTTGTCGTTCAGGGCGACTTCAAAACCCATCTTACCTGGGGTTACTTCAGCCAGCGCTGCCGAGAACTTGGCCTTCTTGACGTAGTCCTGGTAAGCAGGAATCGCAACAGCTGCCAGGATACCGATAATGGCAACAACGATCATCAGTTCGATCAGGGTGAAGCCGGCTTGAGCTTGTTTCTTCATCATTTTCATCGATTTCATGGTGTTTCTCCGTGTGAGTTTAAATTTTGTCTTGCACTGCTACCGCTCTTTCATATGAGCAATTGTCGTGCCAGCCTGAATTCACGGGTTTATGTTATTTCGGAGATATCAAAACCGGGTAACTCAGCCATTTTTCGTCATTACTACTGACAATTTTTGTCAGCTTTGGTTCCGAAGTTTGTCACTGATCAAGCGGTGACAGAAAATTGCATCCTGGTTCCGGCCAGCTCAATGCTGTCGCCGTCGGCCAGGAAGTGCTGTTCGCCTTCGATGGCCGCGCCGTTGACCAACGGGACGCCCGAGCCATCCACGTGACGGATGAAGTAGCGCTCATCCTGCCGCCCGATGACGACCACCAGCACACCTGGGCTGCCCAGCGTGGTCAGCGGTTTGACGAGCGTGAGCTTCTTGCCCTGGTTCGGGCCGTTCATGACTTCGATCGCCGCTACCGGCGCAGTAGCGGCCACAGCGGCGCCGGCGACATAGCTAATAGTATGCAAGGCAACCTTGATGACATCGCGATCGGCCAGGGTGTGCCGGGCGATCCGCTGGCCGTTGACGAAAGTACCATTGGTACTGCCCAAGTCTTCCACCTGGATATCGCTGGCAGACACGGTGATGGCGGCGTGCTGGCCGCTGACGGCGCGGTGCGAAATCACGATATCGTTACTGGAATGGCGTCCAATGGTCATGCGTGGCTTGGTCAGCTCGACCTCCTGCTCCACCATGTCGCCCTGCGATATGATAATCCTGGCCACGGGTCCTCTCCATGTGACAGTTTATGGGTTCCCGCCTGCGCGGGAACGACGTGCCAAAAAAAACGGGGAGCGAAACCGCTCCCCGTCATTATTGACTACCTTCGACCATGCCTACAAATTACAGCATGGCTTTCAACAGACGCGCCATTTCCGACGGGTTCTTGGTGGTCTTGATGCCGCAGGCAGCCATGATTTCCAGCTTGGCTTCCGCGGTGTCCGCGCCGCCCGAGATCAGCGCGCCGGCGTGGCCCATGCGCTTGCCTGGAGGAGCGGTCACACCAGCGATGAAGCTGACGACCGGCTTTTTCATGTTGTCCTTGATCCAGTAAGCCGCGTTGGCTTCGTCCGGACCGCCGATTTCGCCGATCATGATGACGGCGTCGGTTTCAGGATCGTCGTTGAACATCTTCATGATGTCGATGTGCTTCAGGCCGTTGATCGGGTCGCCGCCGATGCCCACTGCCGAAGACTGGCCCAGGCCCAGTGCGGTCAGCTGGCCGACTGCTTCATAGGTCAGGGTGCCCGAACGCGATACCACGCCGATACGGCCCTTCTTGTGGATGTGGCCTGGCATGATGCCGATCTTGATTTCGTCAGGGGTGATCAGGCCTGGGCAGTTAGGGCCCAGCAGCAGGGTCTTCGAACCTGCTTTGGCCATGCGGTCCTTCAGGGCCATCATGTCGCGGACAGGAATGCCTTCGGTGATGCAGATGGCCAGGTCCAGTTCAGCTTCGACAGCTTCCCAGATCGCGGCAGCCGCGCCCGCTGGCGGAACGTAGATGACCGACACGTTGGCGCCGGTTTCTTTTTTCGCTTCAGCGACGTTGGCGAAAATTGGAATGCCTTCGAAGTCTTCGCCGGCTTTCTTTGGGTTGACGCCGGCAACGAAGGCTTCCTTGCCGTTCGCGTAGTCGCGGCACATACGGGTGTGGAACTGGCCGGTCTTGCCGGTAATTCCCTGGGTTACAACTTTTGTATCTTTATTAATCAGGATCGACATGTTATTTCCTTCGAATTAGGCTTTACCAGCAGCAGCGGCTACTACGGCTTTCGCTGCGTCTTCCATCGTATCGGCGGCGATGATCGGCAGGCCGGAGTCGGCCAGCATCTTCTTGCCGATGTCTTCGTTGGTGCCCTTCATGCGCACGACCAGCGGCACTTGCAGGGAAACCGCCTTCGATGCGGTGATCACGCCTTCGGCGATCACGTCGCAGCGCATGATGCCGCCGAAGATGTTGACCAGGATGGCTTTCAGGCCAGGGTTCTTCAGCATGATCTTGAATGCTTCGGTCACTTTTTCTGCCGTCGCACCGCCGCCCACGTCGAGGAAGTTGGCAGGCTCGCCGCCGAACAGCTTGATGGTGTCCATGGTGGCCATCGCCAGGCCTGCGCCGTTGACGAGGCAGCCGATGTTACCGTCGAGCGAGATGTAAGCCAGGTCGAACTTCGATGCTTCGACTTCAGCCGGATCTTCTTCGTCCAGGTCGCGGTAAGCGACGATTTCTGGGTGGCGATACAGCGCGTTCGAGTCAAAGTTGAACTTGGCGTCCAGTGCGATGACCTTGCCGCTGCCGGTCAGGATCAGCGGGTTGATTTCAGCCAGCGATGCATCGGTGTCCCAGTACGCCTTGTACAGGCCCTTGAGCTGGGTGCGCGCGTCGGCGATCGATTCGGCAGGCACGCCGATCTTGGCCGAGATGTCGTCCGCTTCCGCGTCGGTCAGGCCGACCGATGGGTCGATCGCGATCGAGTGGATTTTTTCTGGGTTCGAATGAGCAACTTCCTCGATGTCCATGCCGCCTTCCGACGACGCCATCAGCACAACCTTCTGGCTGACGCGGTCGGTCACCATCGACACGTACAGTTCTTTCTTGATGTCCGCGCCTTCTTCAACCAGCAGGCGGCGTACTTTCTGGCCTTCAGGGCCGGTCTGGTGCGTGACCAGCTGCATGCCCATGATCTGTTCTGCGTATTCCTTGACCTGCTCCAGCGATTTCGCCACTTTCACGCCGCCGCCCTTGCCGCGGCCGCCAGCATGGATCTGCGCCTTGACTACCCAGACCGGGCCGCCCAGCGTTTCTGCTGCTTTGACAGCCTCTTCTACGGACATGCACGGGATGCCGCGCGGTACCGTCACTCCGAATTGCCGGAGGATTTCTTTGCCTTGATACTCATGGATTTTCATGCTGGCTTCCCTTCTTATGATGCTGATTTGTAGAAATACGGTTGAGATGTGAAACGAACCTTGGAAAAACGGAACTCTTATCAGCTGCTGGCCGCCTTGGCCACCCAGCGCGGATAGTACATGGCGACCGCCGGGCCATCGGCGCGCAGGCCGTGGCATTTATCGATCTGGAACGGACGGTGCGGCAGCAAGTCGCCAGCGCCGTCGCGCGTCTTGATGACGTCGTTGGCGAAGGCCTGGATGGCAGCCGTCGGCAGCACCTGGGCCAGTTCGGTCAGGTGGGTACAGCCGAGTACGCCGGACAGGCGCTCTTTGAGGCCGGCGCGGAAACCCTTCATCAGCGACAGGCCGGCCAGCTGCTTGTAGGCAGGGCCGATGACGTCGCAATAGCCGGGATACGGAACCGCATCGGAGGCCGCTTCGGCGTCGACGATGGTCAGTTCGAGATCAATGGTGATGCGCAGGTTCAGCTCATGCAGGGGCGTTCCGCCAGCCCGTACGCCGGAAGCGAGGGTCACGTCGTTCACCTTCACATCGGTGAGGCGCGCATCGAGGTCCCATAGGCCATCGTCGCGCTTGAACGCTTCGACTTGGATGGCGCGGGTGTGCCGCAAAGCGCGCGGAACAGGTGGAGACAGGGGCATAAGGACCGAATGCCGGAAAGCGGCGATAAATAGTGTGCAGCTGGTGTGCTGATGCACGTTGCCGCAGCTTCTGCGGCAACTACCGCTCATGCGGCGCTGCTTAAACCCCAAAAGTTTATCACATGTAGGGCGTCGATTGCGCCCTGACATTGCTTTTCAGTCGATACCGGCATTGCAGTTGTCGAGTCATCAATATTGCTCTACGCCGGGCAATTGGGCCACAACTGCGCTGCGGCGCAGGTGCGGGCGCACCGGTGCAGCCGCAGTTGCGGCACTCTCCGGCGGGGCCGCAACGAGCTTGAAGACGCTGACGGTATGGGCCAGTGCTTCCGCCTGCTCGCGCAGCAGTTCCGCGACCGCCGCGGCCTCTTCGACTTGCGCCGCATTTTGCTGCGTCGCTTCGTCCATCAGGCTGATCGCCTGGTTGACTTGCTCGATGCCGGAGGTCTGTTCCTGGCTGGCCGTGGTGATCTCGGCCATGATGTCGGTGACGCGGCGTACGCGCTCGACAATCTCGGCCATCGTGGTGCCGGCCTGGTCGACCAGCCGGGTGCCGCTTTCCACCTTGTCGACCGAGTCGTCGATCAGCTCCTTGATTTCCTTGGCCGCCGCCGCCGAACGCTGGGCCAGGTGGCGCACCTCGCCGGCCACCACCGCAAAGCCCCTGCCCTGTTCACCCGCACGGGCCGCCTCGACGGCAGCGTTCAGGGCCAGGATGTTGGTCTGGAACGCAATGCTGTCGATGACGGCGATGATGTCGACGATCTTCATCGACGATGCGTTGATCGAGCCCATCGTGGCAACCACCTCCGCGACCACCTTGCCGCCCTTGACCGCGACATCGGATGCCGACAAGGCAAGCTGGTTGGCCTGCAGCGCGTTGTCGGCGTTTTGCTTGACGGTCGAGGTCAGCTCCTCCATCGACGCGGCCGTTTCCTCCAGCGAGCTGGCTTGTTGCTCGGTGCGGCTGGACAGGTCCATGTTGCGGCTGGCAATCTGGATCGACACGGCGGAAATCTCGTCCGACCCGGTCTGCACCTTCTGCACCATCGCCGTCAGGTTGGTGTTCATGTGCTTGAGCGCCGACATCAGGTGGCCGGTCTCATCCTGGGTGGTGACTTCGATCGACTGGGTCAGGTCGCCCCTGGACACGCTGCGCGCGATGCTCACGGCCTTGTCCACCGGCCGGGAGATTGCGCGGATCAGCCACACGCCGATCAGGTTGGCAATGATGACGCCGAAGATGATGCCGGTGATGCAGCTGATGCGCACCAGCTCGAAGATCCGCTGGCTGCTCTCGAACTCCATTTTGGCTTGCTCAAGCTGGTGGCGCAGCAGCGCATCCATGCTGTCCTGGGAGGGCTTGAACAGTTGCTTCATCGGGCCGTTCATCAGGGTGCGCGCCGCTTCCACGTCTCCAGCACGCAGCGCTGCCACGGCCGGCTTGAGACCTTGGGTGACGAACGCGCTGCGGTTGCTGATAAATTTGTCGGCCAGCTGCTTTTCCTCGCCCACCGGTCCGGTCGCCTGGTATTCCTGCCAGACCTTGTCGATCACCGCGGCGCGTTTATCGACCTCATCCATTTCGGCGCCGACGCTGGCCAGGTCGCCCGATAATGCTTGCGCCACGGCCAGCTGGTTGCGATCGACCATGCGGATGATCTGGTCAAGGCGCTCCATCGGCACCAGGCGGTTTTCATAGTTGGTTTTGAGCGAGTCATTGGCCATGCCGAGGCTGAAAATGCCGATGACGCCGCCGCCGATGAGTAAGACCGACATGAATCCAATAACAAACAGCAGCCGGGACTTGATGGTGAGATGCTTAAACATGTGCCTATCCTTGTGATTGCCCGACGCCGTACGCGGAACCGTTACCGCGACTTGCAAATCAAGAAGCTTGATATGGGTCAATGTGATCAGGATAGGGATTTGAAACTAAGAAATCTTTGATCCAACTCAAAAATTTCCACAAACCAACACAATGTGCAGGTTCAGGCGGGTGTCAGGGCAAGGGAGAATGCATGACATTTCGCCAAGGAGCGGCGCAAAGACCAGGCGGGAATGTGGCGAAATGGACACGAAAAGCGTTGCCGCCGGCGGGGCCGCCCGCTGTTGGTGAGGAGATGTGCACCGTTGCCAGGGCACATCAACAACGGAAGGCGGCCTCGGCGGAAGCCACGGGAAGCGAATCAGAACTCGTCGTCTGGTTCACCCTTGACTGCGGAAAATACGGCACGCTGCGAAAAGCCGCGCTGCATCAGGAAACGGATTTGCTTGTTGCGTTCAGCGGGATCGGTGGCAACCGCGCCGTAGCGCCGCTCCCACAGTTCGCGGGCACGCGCCATTTCTGTTCCGGCCAGGCCGGACTTCACTTCTTGCAGCGCTTCGCCGCTCAGGCCGTGACTTTGCAGCTCGGCCATGATGCGGCTGTTGCCAAAGCGTGCGGAGCGCCGGTGTACCAGCGATTCCGAAAAGCGCTCCTGCGACAGCCAGTTGTTCTTCTCGAGGAAATCAAGAAGGGCTTCGACATCGTCGCCCTCCTCCGCATATCGCGACAATTTGCGCCCCAGTTCCAGCCGGCTGTGCTCCCGCATTGACAGGTAACGCAGGGCGCGGCCCTTCAGGCTGAGCCGGGGTTTCATGACCAGCTTATTCGGCGACGGCCTTCAGCTTGGCGACTTTCGGGGTCGCTTCGGCATCGCCTGCTACCGGCGGCAGCTCGCGCACGCCCAGGGCAACACGCACCTTGTTTTCGATTTCGCGCGCCAGCGCCGGACGCTCTTGCAGGAAGGTACGTGCATTGTCCTTGCCCTGGCCGATACGTTCGCCGTTGTAGCTGTACCAGGAGCCCGACTTCTCAACGATCTTGTTGTCCGCGCCCAGGTCGAGGATTTCGCCTTCGCGCGAGGTGCCGGCGCCGTACAGGATGTCGAAGTGGGCTTCCTTGAACGGCGGCGCGATCTTGTTCTTAACGACTTTGACCTTGGTTTCGTTACCAATGACTTCGTCGCCCGACTTGATCGAACCGGTGCGGCGGATGTCCAGGCGGACCGACGCGTAGAACTTCAGCGCGTTACCGCCGGTGGTGGTTTCCGGGCTGCCGAACATGACGCCGATTTTCATGCGGATCTGGTTAATGAAGATCACCAGCGTGTTGGTGCGGTTGATCGAACCGGTCAGCTTGCGCAGCGCCTGGGACATCAGGCGTGCCTGCAGGCCTGGCAGCGAGTCGCCCATGTCGCCTTCGATTTCGGCGCGCGGGGTCAGCGCTGCAACCGAGTCGATGACCACCAGGTCGACACTGCCCGAGCGCACCAGCGCATCGGTGATTTCCAGTGCCTGTTCGCCGGTGTCCGGCTGCGAAATGAGCAGCTCCGACAGGTTGATGCCGAGCTTTTGCGCATAGGTGACGTCGAGCGCATGTTCCGCATCGATGAAGGCGCAGGTGCCGCCCAGCTTTTGCATTTGTGCGATGGTCTGCAGGGTCAGCGTGGTTTTACCCGACGACTCAGGGCCGTAAATTTCGACGATACGGCCGCGCGGCAAGCCGCCGACGCCCAGCGCGATGTCGAGGCCGAGCGAGCCGGTCGACACGGTCTGTACTTCCTCGACCGGCATGCTGGCATCCATGCGCATGACCGAGCCCTTGCCAAACTGCTTTTCAATCTGTGCCAGGGCGGCGGCGAGCGCCTTGCCCTTTTCAGCGCCATGCAATGCGGTTTTTTTGTCGTCCATAATGTTCTTTCAGTCTTGAAAAGGGGCGGAGTCACTCGGTGCAGCCAGTACTGTATAAAAAAACAGTGGTCTTTGCAAGCGCAACTTGCAGATATCCGCGAATAGCTCAAAAATCGTGATTATTCTCCCAGTGTTACGGGAAATGAAACACAATAGGATATCTGCCAGTTTCGACGTTCCGGTGCCACCATGCGTATTCTACTTGCCGAAGATGATAGTGTACTTGCCGATGGGCTGACGCGTTCCTTGCGCCAGTCCGGCTACGCCATCGATTGCGTGCGTAACGGCCAGGAGGCCGATACCGCCCTGTCGACCCAGGAGTTCGACCTCCTGATCCTCGACCTGGGGCTGCCGAAGATGTCCGGCCTCGAAGTGCTGCGCCGCCTGCGCGCGCGCTCGTCGCTGCTGCCCGTGCTCATCCTCACCGCGGCCGATTCGATCGAGCAGCGCGTCAATGGCCTGGACCTGGGCGCCGACGATTACATGGCCAAGCCGTTCGCGCTGTCCGAACTCGAAGCGCGCGTGCGCGCCCTGACCCGGCGCGGCGCCGGCGGCGGCCCCACCGTCATCCGCCACGGCCCGCTGGTATACGACCAGGTCGGGCGCAGCGCGTATGTCAACGACCAGATGCTCGACCTGTCGGCGCGCGAACTGGGACTGCTTGAGATTTTGCTGGCCCGTACCGGCCGGCTGGTATCGAAAGAGCAGCTGGTCGACCATTTGTGCGAATGGGGCGAGGAAGTCTCGAACAACGCCATCGAAGTCTACGTACACCGCCTGCGCAAGAAGATCGAAGTGGGCGGCGTGCGCATCGCCACGGTGCGCGGGCTGGGCTACTGCCTTGAAAAATACTCCGATGCCGCGCGCGCCGGCGCGGACGCGCACACCGAATCGAAGTGAACGATCGCGACGCCGGCCTGGCCGGGATGAACGAGCCGCCTGCGCCGGCCGACCTGTACCAGCCGCCCAACCCCGAACCGGAAGAGAACATCCAGCACTCGCTGTTCGGCGAGATCCTCGACTGGATGCTGGCCCCCCTGCTGCTGCTGTGGCCAATGAGTATCGCGATCACCTACCTGGTCGCCAAGTCGATCGCCAACCAGCCGTTCGACCACGCGCTGGAGGACAGCGTGACCGTGCTGGCGCAGCAGGTGCGCGAAGTCGACGGGGTAGCCGTGTCGCGCCTGCCCGGCACAGCGCGCGACATCCTGCGCGCCGATGACGTCGACAACGTCTACTTCCAGGTCACCGGCCCATACAAGGAATACGTCGACGGCGACCGCGAGCTGCCGCTGCCCGACAATCCCGGGCGCTACCGCACCGGCACCGTCCACTTCCGCAACGATGCGATGAACGGCACCCAGGTGCGCGTCGCCTTCAGCTACGTCAACCTGCGCCCTGCCGCGCGCAACGAGGAGCCGCACGCGGCGCTGGTGCAGGTGGCCGAAACGCTGGACAAGCGCGCCCACCTGGCCAACGAAATCATCAAGGGCGTGATCCTCCCGCAGTTCATCATCTTGCCGATCGTGCTTGCGCTGGTGTGGTTTGCGCTGGCCCGCGGCCTGTCGCCGCTGGCCGAGCTGCAGCAGCGCATCCGCGCGCGCCGGCCTGACGACCTGTCCCCCATCGACGCCACCCAGGTGCCGGAAGAGATCTCGCCGCTGGTCGGCTCGCTCAACGACATGCTGGGCCGCCTGTCGCAAACCATCGACATGCAGAAGCGTTTCATCGCCGATGCCGCGCACCAGATGAAGACGCCGCTCGCCGGCATGCGCATGCAGTCGGAACTGGCGCTGCGCCAGCTCGACCCCGATGAAATCCACCGCTCGCTGGAACAGCTGGCCAAGAGCTCGGAGTCGGCCACCCGGCTGGTCAACCAGCTGCTGGCCCTGGCGCGTGCAGAAAACCAGCCGCACACCGGACTGGCGTTCGAGCAGGTCGACCTGAACGTGCTGGCGCGCGACACGGTGCAGGACTGGGTCCAGGCCTCATTCACGTACCGGATCGACCTCGGCTTCGAAGCGTCCGATGCGCAGGTGGTCATCGACGCCAACGCCATGATGCTGCGCGAACTGCTGTCGAACCTGATCGACAATGCGCTGCGCTACACCCCTGCGGGCGGCAGCGTGACCGTGCGCGTGCGCCTCGATGCGCAGCAGGCGATTTTGGAAGTGGAAGACACCGGCCCCGGCATCGCGCCAGCCGAACGCGCCCACGTGTTCGAGCGCTTCTACCGCATCCTGGGCAGCAGCGCCAGCGGTAGCGGCCTGGGGCTGGCGATCGTGCGCGAGATCGCCCAGCAGCACGGCGCGGAGGTGGACGTGTTCAGCAACCCGCGCGGCTTTGCCAAAAAACTCCCCGGCAGCCTGTTCCGCGTGACGTTCCCGCCGCCGCCAATCATCGAAGAGGAAGCCGACTGATGGAAGTACAGCACGAAGACGCGGGCCTTGCCGCCCGCCGCCTGCACGCGCTGGTCACCGCGCGCGCGCTGCACTGGCGCCGCACCCGCGTCATTACCGGCGTGCTGCTCGCGCTGTGGCTGGCCACCACCTTCGGCACCGTGTTTTTCGCACGCGAGCTGCAAGGACTGTCCATATTCGGCTGGCCGCTGTCGTTCTACCTCGCCGCCCAGGGATCGCTGCTGATCTATCTCGCCATCATCGGCGCGTATGCGTGGATGATGCGGCGCGCCGACCGCCAGTTCGAGCAGCGCCAGCGGGAGCTTGCATGAACCGCGCTTCGCCCTACTTCAACAAACTGTCCCGCTACTATCTCTGGTACACCGCCTGCTTCGCCGGCTTCCTTGCCGCGCTTGCGCTGCTTGAACAGGAGGGCATGCCGCGGCTGTGGATCGGCTATTCGTTCATGTTCGCGACCATTGTGCTGTATGCCGCCATCGGCGTGATCAGCCGCACGTCGAACGTCTCTGAATACTATGTGGCCGGGAGGCGCGTGCCGTCACTGTTCAACGGCATGGCGACGGCGGCGGACTGGATTTCCGCCGCCAGCTTCATCAGCCTGGCCGGTGGGCTATACCTGCACGGCTTTGATGGCCTGGCCTACATCATGGGCTGGACCGGAGGCTACTGCCTGGTGGCGCTGCTGATCGCGCCCTACCTGCGCCGCTTCGCGCAATACACCATCCCCGATTTCCTCGCGACGCGCTTCGGCGGCGGCGCGGGGGGCCGCGGCGGGCCAGTGCGCGCGATTGCCGTCGGCGCCACCATCATCGTCTCGTTCACCTACGTGGTGGCGCAGATCTACGCGGTGGGCCTGATCGCGTCGCGCTTTACCGGCGTCGATTTCTCTGTCGGGATTTTCCTCGGGCTGGCCAGTATCCTGGTGTGTTCTTTCCTCGGCGGGATGCGCGGCATCACCTGGACCCAGGTGGCGCAGTACATCATCATCCTGGTGGCGTTCCTGATCCCGACCATGTGGCTGTCCGTGAAGCACGCGGACAACCCGCTGCCGCAGCTGGCTTACGGATCGGTGATGCCGAAGCTGGCGCAGCGCGAGGCCGAACTGGCCGCCGATCCGAAGGAGCGTGAAGTGCGCGCCATCTTCCGCGAGCGCGCCCTCGCCTACCATGCGAAGATCGCGGCGCTGCCGTTGTCATGGGAGCGCGGCAAGGAAGAAGTCGAGCGCCAGCTTGATGAAGTCCGCATGCGCAACGCATCGCTGGCGGAGATCCGCGCGGCCGAGCGTGCCCTCATCGCCTACCCCAAGGATGCCGCCGAGGCCCGCGGCATCTGGGCCAGCCTGCGCGAGGCCAACCTGAAGCGCTCGCGCGCGCCGGCGCCCCACGCGACCCCGTTCCCGGGCGACGACCCTGGGCAGTCCGACATCCGGCGCAATAACTTTTTGGCGCTGGTGTTCTGCCTGATGCTCGGCACCGCCGCGCTGCCGCACATCCTGATGCGCTCCTATACGACGCCGTCGGTGCGCGAGACGCGCGGCTCGGTGTTCTGGACCCTGTTCTTCATTTTGCTGGTCTACCTGACGATTCCCGCGCTGGCGGTGCTGGTCAAGTACGACATCTACAGCGCGCTGGTGGGCGCCGACTTCAGCAAGCTGCCCGACTGGATTTCGTACTGGGCCAATGTGGACAAGGTCAATCCCCTGATCAGTATCGCCGACATCAACCGCGACGGCGTCGTGCAGCTGGCTGAAATCGCCATCGACGGCGACGTGCTCGTGCTGGCCACGCCCGAAATCGGCGGCCTGCCCTATGTGATCTCGGGGCTGGTGGCGGCCGGCGGCCTGGCCGCCGCGCTGTCGACCGCCGACGGCCTGCTGCTGGCGATTTCCAACGCGCTGTCGCACGACATCTACTACAAGATCGTCGACCCGGCCGCATCGACCCAGAAGCGGGTGACGATTTCCAAGCTGCTGCTGCTCGCGGTGGCCTTCATCGCCGCTTACGCGGCGTCGCAAAAGCCGGCCGACATCTTGTCGCTGGTCGGCGCGGCGTTCTCGCTGGCGGCGTCCACGCTGTTCCCGGCACTGGTGCTCGGCGTGTTCTGGAAGCGCGCCAACCACCAGGGCGCCATTGCGGGCATGGTGGCCGGCTTCGTGATGTGCCTGTATTACATGGTGCATACGCATCCGGGAGTGGGCGGTTCAGCCGCGGACCAGTGGTTCCACATCGCGCCGATTTCGGCAGGCGTGTTCGGCGTACCTGCGGGAATTGCGGTGATGGTGCTCGCCAGCCTGCTGACTGCGCCGCCGAGCCGCAAATCGGACGGGCTGGTCGACCATATCCGTTCGCCAGAATAGCCGGCAAGCGGTAACATGGCGTTCAATTTGCGGTAACCTGATGCGATTGCAACCACCCGTCCAAAGGAGCTGCGCATGTCGTCCGGAAAAATCCTCGTTGCCCAGGGAGGCGGTCCTACCGCCGTGATCAACCAGTCGCTGGTCGGCGTCGTGCTGGAGGCGCGGCGCTTCCGGCATGTGACGCGCGTGTACGGTGCGATGCACGGCGTACGCGGCATCATCAACGAAGATTTCGTCGACCTGACGCAGGAGACCAGCCATAACCTGGAGCTGGTCGCCAGCACGCCGTCGTCAGCGCTCGGGTCAACCCGCGACAAGCCCGACCTGGCCTACTGCCACAAGATCTTCGAGGTGCTGCGCGCGCACGAGATCGAGCATTTTTTCTACATCGGCGGCAACGACTCGTCCGACACGGTACGCATCGTCAGCGAAGAGGCGCGCAAGGCAGGCTATCCGCTGCGCTGCATCCACATCCCGAAAACAATCGACAACGACCTGGTCGGCAATGACCACACCCCGGGTTTTCCATCGGCGGCTCGGTTCGTGGCGCAGGCCTTCGCGGGGGCCAACCTCGACAACGCGGCATTGCCGGGTGTGTATGTCGGCGTGGTGATGGGCCGGCATGCCGGCTTCCTGACGGCTGCGTCGGCGCTCGGCAAGAAGTTTCCGGACGATGGCCCCCACCTGATCTACATTCCCGAGCGCACCTTCGATATCGAACAGTTCCTTGCCGACGTGAAGAAGACTTATGAGCGTTTCGGGCGTTGCGTGATTGCAGTGTCAGAGGGCATTCATGATGCGTCGGGTGAAGCCATCCTGACGCTGCTGGCCAAGGAAATCGAGCGCGACGCGCACGGCAACGTGCAGCTGTCGGGTACTGGCGCGCTGGCCGACCTGCTGTGTGAGGAAATCAAGACCAAGCTGGGCATCAAGCGCGTGCGCGGCGACACCTTCGGCTACCTGCAGCGCTCCTTCATTGGCTGCGTATCGGACGTGGACCAGCGCGAGGCGCGCGAAGTGGGCGAAAAAGGGGTGCAGTTCGCGATGTGGGGCGATCGCGACGGTTCGGTGGCCATCAAGCGCACTGGCTATTACTCGGTCGACTATGAACTGATGCCGCTGGAAGACGTCGCCGGCAAGACGCGTGTGATGGAGGATGAATTCATCACCGCCGATGGCACCGATGTGACCGATGCATTCCGGATGTACCTGCGTCCGCTGCTTGGGTCGAAGATGCCGGATGCGTACAGGCTGCGCCCGGCGCCTGTTGAAAAGATTCTCAACAAATAGACAAGGCCAGGGCTGGCGAACGTTGTCCTTTGCGGCTCATGGCGGGTGCGCTGTCGCTTACCCGCCCTACGGTCGCTGGCAGGCTGGCCGCAATATTGGCGGGTGAAATGAAAACGGCGCCATCACTGGCGCCGTGTTGTCCGACCTGCGAATGTTTATTCGACGATGGTCTGGGGCTCGTCACCCTCGCGTGCGCGGATCGTGCCGATGCGCGACACGGTCTCGCCCGCTGCCTGCAGCTGCGCAAACGCGGCGTCCGCGTTTTCCTTCGACACGATAACGATCATGCCGATGCCGCAGTTGAACACGCGGTGCATTTCAGCGTCGGCAACGCCGCCATGCTGCTGCAGCCAGGTGAACAGCGGAGGCATGGTCCACGACTTCGAGTCCAGCACGGCAGTCAGGCCAGGCTGAAGCACGCGCGGGATGTTTTCAACCAGTCCGCCGCCAGTGATGTGCACCATGCCCTTGACTTCCATCGAGGCCATCAGCGCCAGCAGCGGCTTGACGTAGATACGGGTCGGTTCCATCAGCACGTCCGACAGCTTGCGGCCGTGGAAGTCGCCTTCCAGGTCCGGCTTGGCCACTTCGATGATCTTGCGGACCAGCGAGTAACCGTTCGAGTGCACACCCGACGAGGCCAGGCCGAGGATCACGTCGCCCGGGGTAATCTTGGTGCCGTCGATGATCTGCGACTTTTCCACCGCGCCGACGGCGAAGCCGGCGAGGTCATATTCGCCGGCCGGGTACATGCTTGGCATCTCAGCGGTTTCGCCGCCGATCAGCGCGCAGCCTGCCTGCTCGCAGCCCTGGGCGATGCCCTTGACGACGGCGGTGGCGGTCGGCACGTCCAGCTTGCCGCATGCGAAGTAATCGAGGAAGAACAACGGCTCGGCGCCCTGCACCAGGATGTCGTTGACGCTCATCGCGACCAGGTCGATGCCGACCGTGTCATGGCGGTTCAGTTCGAAAGCCAGGCGCAGCTTGGTGCCGACGCCGTCGGTGCCGGAGACCAGTACCGGTTCCTTGTACTTCTTGCTGATCTCGAACATGGCGCCGAATCCGCCAAGTCCGCCCATGACACCTTCGCGCATGGTGCGCTTGGCAAACGGCTTGATAGCTTCGACCAGGGCGTCGCCGGCATCGATATCGACACCCGCATCGCGGTAGGAGAGTGAAACATTTGAAGGTTGGCTCATGGTGTTTTTCGCAGCGGAGGCGGTAAAATAGAAGGCGGTGGATCAGTCCGGCCCAAGCGATGTCTTTTTCGCAGCCGGTTGCTGGTCAATTCGCTATTTTATCAAAATGCCCCGCCCGCAGCCGGTTTAACCGAGATAACAACACATCCATGCCTTTTTCATTCGCGTCCTTGCAGTCGAGAATTTCGACTGTCCGCGCAACAGCTTTTATAATGCCTGATGCAAATGACGCGGAAAGCAGGGAATTCAGGATGAAACGGACGCCATGAAACAACTGGTGCTCGATCTAGGCGCAGACCAGGCGCAGAGCCTCGACTCGTTCGAGGTGGGACAGAACGCCGAGCTGGCGCATCTGATGCATCAGTTCGCCGAGCGCACGTCGCGCGAGCATTTCGCTTACCTGTGGGGCGAGGCCGCCGCCGGCAAGACCCACCTGCTGCAAGCCCTCGCGGCCACCGCCAACTCGCGCTACATCGCCGCCGACGCGCCCGAGAGCGCCTTTGTCTACAGCCCGGACATCAGCCTGTACCTGCTGGACGACTGCAACCAGTTATCGGGCCAGGCCCAGATCGACGCTTTTGCGCTGTTCAACCAGATCCGCGAGCACGGCGCCTACATGGTGTCCACCGGGCCGGTTCCGCCAGTGGTGCTGCCGGTGCGCGAGGACCTGCGCACGCGCATGGGCTGGGGCCTGATTTACCAGATCCACGGCCTGTCCGACGACGAAAAGATCGCCGCCCTGACCCATGCGGCCGAATCGCGCGGTTTGACGCTGTCGGCCAGCGTGTTACCCTACTTGCTGTCACACTTTAAGCGCGACATGCGCTCGCTATCGACGATGCTCGACGCACTTGACCAATATTCGCTTGAGACCCAGCGCCCGGTCACCCTGCCGCTGCTGCGCGACTTGCTGCTCCAGTCGGAACCGAAAGAATGAACAACCTGGCCCTGTTTGACCTCGACCACACCCTGCTGCCGATTGACTCGGACTACGAATGGGGCCAGTTTTTGGTCCGCACCAACGCCGTCGATCCGGTGGAATTCAAGCGCCGCAACGACGAATTCTTCGCCCAGTACCAGGCCGGCACCCTCGATCCGGTCGAATACCTGGAGTTCGCGCTCGGCACCCTGGCGCGCTTCCCGCGCGCCCAGCTCGACGCCATGCACGCGCAGTTCATGCATGAAGTGATCAATCCGTCGATCCGCCCGTGCGCACGCGAGCTGCTGCAAAAGCACCAGGACGCGGGCGACCTGGTGGCCATCATTACCGCGACCAACCGCTTCGTCACCGCGCCGATCGCCAGGGAACTCGGCGTGCAGCACCTGATCGCCGCCGTGCCGGAAGAAGACGCGCAGGGCAACATCACCGGCAAGCTGCTTGGCGTGCCGACCTCCGGGCCCGGCAAAGTCACGCACACCCACGCATGGTTAGAGACCATCGGCAAACCGCTCGCCGCATTCGAGCGCAGCCACTTCTACAGCGATTCGCATAACGATATCCCGCTGCTGTCCGTTGTCACCCACCCTGTCGCGACCAACCCGAACGCCGTGCTGGCGTCGCACGCGGCGAACCTTGGCTGGCCTTCACTCCACTTATTCAATGATTAAAAAATTCATCCGCAAGATCCTTGGCGTTAAAGACCAGCGCGACCCGACCGAGCCAGTGGTGCTTGGCGCAGCTGAACACGGAATCGATCCGAAACTGCTGTCGTCGAACGCGATCCGCGTCACGTCAACCTTGCAGGACGCGGGCTTCAAGGCCTTTGTGGTGGGCGGCGCCGTGCGCGACCTGCTGCTCGGGGTGAAACCGAAAGACTTCGACATCGCCACCAACGCGACGCCGGAAGAAGTGAAAAAGCTGTTCCGCCGCGCCTTCATCATCGGCCGCCGCTTCCAGATCGTGCACGTGATGTTCGGCCAGGACCTGCTGGAAGTAACCACCTTCCGCGGCGCCGGCCCTGCGAATGCGCCGAAAGATGAACATGGCCGCGTCCTGCGCGACAATACCTTCGGCCCGCAGCATGAAGACGCGATGCGCCGCGACTTCACCATCAACGCGATGTACTACAACCCTGCGACCCAGGAAGTGCTGGACTACCACGGCGGCATCGCCGACATCCGCGACAAGACCCTGCGCATCATCGGCCAGCCGGAAGCGCGCTACCGCGAAGACCCGGTGCGCATGCTGCGCGTGGTGCGCTTTGCGGCCAAGCTGCAGTTCACCATCGAGCCATCGACGCGCGAGCCGATTCCCGTCATGGCCCCGCTGATCGACAACGTGCCGGCGGCGCGCGTGTTCGACGAAATGCTCAAGCTGCTCATGAGCGGCCACGCGCTGGCCTGCCTGCAGCAGCTGCGCAAGGAAGGCCTGCACCACGGCCTGCTGCCGCTGCTCGACGTCGTGCTGGAACAGCCGATCGGCATGAAGTTCGTCACCCTGGCGCTGGAGTCGACCGACAACCGCGTCAAGGCCGGCAAAGGCGTATCGCCGGGCTTCCTGTTTGCCTCGCTGCTGTGGCACCAGGTGGTCGAGAAGTGGACCGCCTACCGCGCCGCCGGCGAATCGCCGATTCCTGCGCTGCACCTGGCGGCCGACGACGTGCTCGAATCGCAGACCGAACAACTGGCGCTGCAGCGCCGCATCGCCTCCGACATGCGCGACATCTGGTCGATGCAGCCGCGCTTCGAGCGCCGCAACGGCAAGACGCCGTACAAGCTGCTTGAGCACCCGCGCTTCCGCGCCGGCTACGACTTCCTGCTACTGCGCTGCGCGTCCGGCGAAATCGAGATGGAACTGGGCGAATGGTGGACCGCGTTCTACGAAGGCGACCCTAACGAACGCGAACAGCTTGTCGCTACCGCGAACGCCGCGCCGTCAGGCGCCAAGCGCAAGCGCGCGCCGCGCCGCGCACCGCGCAACAAGACCGGCGCAGCAGCGAGCGAAAGCACCACGAGCGAGGAATGATCGCCTACATCGGGATCGGCGCCAACCTGGGCGACGCGCTGGCCAACGTCGACGACGCCATAGTCCGGATCGCAGCCCTTCCCGGCACGCGGCTGCTCGCCAGCTCGTCACGGTACCGCACTGCCCCGATCGACTCGTCTGGCGACGACTACATCAACGCGGTTGCGTGCATCGACACCTCCCTTGGCGCCCACGAACTGCTGGCGGCGCTGCAGGCCATCGAGCTGGCGCATGGCCGCGAACGGCCCTACCGCAACGCCCCGCGCACGCTTGACCTGGATGTGCTGCTCTACGGCGACCACCTCATCGACACGCCCACATTGCAGGTGCCGCATCCGCGCATGCTCGAACGCGCTTTCGTGCTGGCGCCGCTGCTGGAAATCGCGCCAGCCGCCGTCGTTCCAGGCTACGGCCCCGCGCAGCAGTTTGCCGGCGCCGTGGCAGGCCAGCAGGTCGCAAAGATCTCCTAACCATGCAGATTCCGGTCATCGTCCAGACCACCGGCCTGCTGGTGCTGTCCAACGTCTTCATGACGATCGCGTGGTACGGCCACCTGAAGAACATGTCGTCCAAGGCGTGGTGGTACGCCGCCATCGTCAGCTGGGGTATCGCGCTGTTCGAATACCTGCTGCAGGTCCCCGCCAACCGCATCGGCCACACCGAATACAGCCTCGCGCAGCTCAAGATCCTGCAGGAAGCGATTACGCTGACCGTGTTTGTGCCGTTTGCGATGTTCTACATGAACCAGCCTTTCAAACTCGACTACGTCTGGGCCGGCCTGTGCCTGGTCGGCGCCGTCTACTTCATCTTCCGCACCTGACCGGGCAGGTTCGCGCGGTTGGCATTACACTATCGCCGTTGGCGTCAAATTCGATATCAAAGGAATAATATGAGCGGTTACTTGCAGGGTAAAGATATGGCTGGCAGCGATCCGAAGGTCCCCGGCGCGCCTGCGGCCCCGGTTGTCACCAAAGCCGTCACGATTCCATCGCTCAATGCGATGCGCGCCGCTGGCACCAAGATCTCGATGCTGACCTGCTACGACGCCAGCTTTGCCGCGTTAATGGACCGCTGTGGCGTTGACGTGCTGCTGATCGGTGATTCGCTCGGGATGGTATGCAATGGCCACCAGTCGACCTTGCCGGTCACGCTGGCCGAAGTGGCGTACCACACCTCGGCTGTCGCGCGCGGCAGCAAAAGTGCGATGGTGGTCGCCGATATGCCCTTCGGCACCTATGCGACCAAAGAAGCGGCATTCGACAACGCGGTCAAGCTGATCCAGGCCGGCGCCCACATGGTCAAGATCGAAGGCGGCGCCTGGCTGGCCGACACCGTGCGCTTCCTGACCGACCGCGCCATTCCGGTCTGCGCCCACCTCGGCCTGACGCCACAGTCGGTACACCAGATGGGCGGCTACAAGGTACAGGGCAAAACGATCGAAAGCGCGGACCAGCTCAAGGCCGACGCCGTGCTGCTGGCGGAATCCGGCGCCGCGATGCTGGTGATCGAGGCGATTCCCGCAGGCCTTGGCAAGGAAGTGACCGATATCCTGGCGATTCCGACCATCGGCATTGGCGCAGGCCCGGATTGCTCCGGCCAGGTATTGGTCATGCATGACATGCTGGGCGTGTTCCCGGGCCGTAAAGCGAAGTTCGTCAAGAACTTCATGGATGGCCAGACCACCATTGAAGCAGCGGTGTCGGCCTACGTCCATGCGGTCAAGGACGGCAGCTTCCCGGGACCGGAGCACTGCTTCTAAAGGAAGGCAGCGTGATGAACGGCGACGCCCAGTCAAGGCTGTTTATCGCACTGTGGCCGGACCCGCAGGTCCGGCATGTGCTGCGCGCCTGGCGCGACGCCTGGAACTGGCCGCGCGGCGCGACCCCGGTGAAGAACGAACGCCTGCATATGACGCTGCACTTCCTCGGCAGCGTCAGCACCGCGCGCATTGCCGAACTGCGCGAGGCGCTGGCGGTGCCGTTTGAACCCTTTGCGATTGAATTCGGCCAGCCGAAACTGTGGCCGCACGGGATCGCCGTGCTTGAGCCGCACGCCGCGCCGGGACAGCTGGTGCAGCTACATGCGGATCTTGGCGGCGCACTGCAACGGCTCGACATGCCGGTCGAGGAGCGCGCCTTCAAGCCGCACGTGACGATGGCGCGGCGCGCCGTCAAGGCGGCGCCTCCGGAGGGCGGTCCAGCCCTGACGTGGGCAGTCGACAGCTACGCGCTGATGGAATCGACTGCCGGCGGATACAGCGTGCTTCAACAATATAGCTAGCCGAAGCGGCGGATGCGCGCCTTCAGCCGACCTGGATCCAGGTTGTCTTCAGCTCGGTGTACTTGTCGAAGGCGTGCAGCGACTTGTCGCGCCCGTTGCCGGACTGCTTGACGCCGCCAAACGGCACCGTGATGTCGTCATTGTCGTACTGGTTCACGTGCACGGTACCCGCACGCAGCGCACGCGACACCTTGATGGCCTTGCTGATGTCGGCGGTCCACACCGCAGCGGCCAGGCCGTACGGCGTGGCGTTGGCCTGCTTGACGGCCTCATTCACGTCGGTGAACGTGAGCACCGACAGCACCGGCCCGAAGATCTCTTCCTGAGCGATACGCATGCTGTTGTCGACCTTGTCGAACAAGGTAGGCGCGACGTAGTAGCCGCCGCTGTCCAGGCGCACCGCTTCCCCGCCCGCCAGCAGCTTGGCGCCGCCGGCCTTGCCCGCTTCGATATAGCCCATCACGGTTTTCATCTGCGCGTCGTCGACGATGGCGCCCATGATCGTGTCCTCGTCCAGCGGATCGCCCGGCGCGTAGCGCGGGATCATCGCCAGCGCTTTCTCGATGAACGCCTCCTTGATCGACGCTTCGACAAACAGGCGCGATGGCGCATTGCAGCTTTCACCCTGGTTGAAGTAGATCGAGCCGATGGCGGCGCTGACCGCGGCGTCGAGGTCGGGACAATCTGCGCAAACGATGTTGGCTGATTTGCCCCCCAGCTCGGTCCACGCGCGCTTCATGTTCGATTCGGCTGCCATGCGCAGGATTGCGCGGCCGGTGCGGGTCGAGCCGGTAAAGCCGATGCAGTCGACGTCCATATGCTCGGCCAGCGCAGCCCCGGCTTCATGGCCGAAGCCGGGCACCACATTGAAGACACCTGCAGGCAGGCCCGCCTCAATGGCGATTTCGGCCATGCGCAGCGCGGTGAGCGGCGATTTTTCGGACGGCTTGAGCACCAGGCTGTTCCCTGCCGCCAGCGCCGGCCCGATCTTCCACGCGGCCATCAGCATCGGGTAATTCCAAGGCACGATCGCGCCCACCACGCCGACCGGCTCGCGCGTGACCAGCGCCAGCGATTCTTCGCCGGTCGGCGCGATCTGGTCGTAGATCTTGTCGATCGCCTCGCCATACCAGCGGATGCAGTTGGCCGCCAGCGCGACGTCGACGCCCTGGCTGTATTTGATCGGCTTACCCATGTCGAGCGTTTCGAGCAGCGCCAGCTCTTCCGAGTTCTTGAGCATCAGCTCGGCGAACCTCACCAGCACGCGCTTGCGCGCCGCCGGAGCCTTGCCGGCCCAGCGCCGGTCTTCGAAGGCGGCGCGGGCCGCAGCAACCGCCAGGTCGACGTCGGCGCGGTCGCAGCGCGCCATCATCCCCAGCTTACGCCCGTCGACGGGGGACACGTTTTCAAACTGCTGCCCCGAATTGGCCCACACCCGGTGCCCGCCGATGTAGGCGCGTCCATCGATTTTCAATGCGCTGGCGCGCTCGTGCCACTGTGCCATGTATCGCTCCTGAAACTGGTAACGGTCGAAACCCGCCTATAGCTTAACTGACAACGGAAATTATGTGCGCATGCCGGGTTTTTTTGCATTTTTGCCGTCGATAAGCGTGCTTTCTACAGCTATAATCGCCCAATTTTCCAGTCAGGCAATTTCCCAGCGCGGAGCTCATATACATGAATTACACCTTGATTACCTCTGTCGTGCTGTATTTGCTGGGCACGCTTGCATTGGGGGTATGGGCGGGCACCCGCATCAAGAACACCACCGATTTCGCCGTCGCGGGCCGCAGCCTGCCGCTGATCATGGTTGTGACCACCACCTTCGCCACTTGGTTCGGCGCCGAAACCGTGATGGGCATCCCCTCGCGCTTCGTGCAGGGCGGCCTGAACGCGGTCGTGGAAGATCCGTTCGGCGCTGGCATGTGCCTGGTGTTGGTCGGTATGTTCTTCGCCGCCAAGCTGTACAAGCTGAACCTGCTGACCATCGGCGACTATTACCGCCAGCGCTACGGCAAGGGCATCGAGGTGTTCTGCTCGGTCGCCATCATCATGAGCTATCTTGGTTGGGTCGCGGCGCAGATCACGGCACTTGGGCTGGTGTTCACGGTGCTGACCAATGGCGCGATGTCTGAAGCTGCCGGCATGATCGTCGGCACCCTGGCAGTGCTGATCTATGTGGTGGTGGGCGGCTTCCTTGCGGTGGCGCTGACCGACTTCATCCAGATGATCGTTCTCGTGATCGGCCTGTCGATCATCGCCTTCTTCTCGGCCGAGCTGGCGGGCGGCGCCGGCCAGGTATTCGCGATGGCCGACCAGGGCCAGTTGTGGCGCTTCCTGCCGCCGCCGACCTTTAACGACATCGTCTTCTTCATCGGCGCGGGTGTGACGATGATGTTTGGCAGTATCCCGCAGCAGGACGTGTTCCAGCGCGTGATGTCGGCCAAGGACGCGCCTACCGCGCGCACCGGCGCCATCATCGGCGGCGCCAGCTATATCATGTTCGCCTTCGTCCCGATGTTCATCGTGGCCAGCGCGGTGCTAGTGATGGGCGACGCTGGGCTGGCGATGGCTAAGAACGACTACCAGCGCCTGCTGCCGACCTTCGTGATGACCAAGATGCCGCTGATTATGCAGATCATCTTCTTCGGCGCGCTGCTGTCGGCAATCAAGAGCACCTCGTCGGCCACCCTGCTGGCGCCGTCCACGAGCTTTGTCGAGAACATCCTCAAGCACCTGCGTCCGGGGATGAGCGACCGCCAGCAACTGTTCGCCATGCGCAGCACGATCGTGGTGTTTGCCGCGCTGGTGCTGGCTTACGCCATCGCCATGCAGGGCACCTCGATCTACGAGCTGGTGTCGACCGCCTACCAGGTGACGTTGGTAGCGGCCTTCGTACCGCTGGTGATGGGGTTGTACTGGAAACGCGCAACGACCCAGGGCGCGATCGCCTCGGTGGCGGCGGGGTTGGGAACGTGGATTATCTTCTTCCCGCAAATTACCAGCCTGGGTGAGCACTTCCCGGGCCAGCTGGCCGGCCTGTTGGCCGCGTTCGTGGGGATGTTCGCCGGATCGGTGCTGCCGCAAGTGCTGGAAGACCGCCGCGAAATCTAGCCTTGACAGGTAGGGCGGATAAGGCCGGAGGCCGCATCCGCCGTGCTTTAGCGGAACAGGCCGCGCTGGCGCAGGTCGGCCAGCGTGGCGTCGAGCGCGTCGCGGATACGGTCTACCATCTCGTCGATCTGCACCTTGGTCATCACCAGCGGCGGCGCCACGATCATGCGGTCACCGACGGCGCGCATGATGATGCCGTTGTTGAACATGTGGCCGCGGCAGATCATCCCCACACCATCGCTCGACTCGAACGGCTCGCAGTCGTGCACCAGCTCCGCCTTCTTCTTCACCAGGTTCAGCCCGGCGACGAAACCGCAGGCGTCCGGATGGCTGACCAGCGGATGGTCGGCCAGCGATACAAACTTCTGGCGCAGGTACGGGCCGGTATCGACCGCCACCGCATTCACCAGATTCTCTTCCTGGATGATGCGCAGGTTCTCCAGCGCCGCCGCACAGGCCACCGGATGGCCTGAATAGGTGAAGCCGTGGTTGAAGTCCCCGCCCTTTTCAATCAGCACGCTGGCGACCCGGCTGCCCACCAGCACGCCGCCCAATGGCACGTAACCGGACGTAACGCCCTTGGCGAAGGTAATCAGGTCAGGCTTGATCTGCATGAGCTCCGAGCCGAACATGGTGCCCAGGCGGCCGAAACCGGTGATCACTTCGTCGGCAATCAGCAGGATGCCGTACTTGTCGCAAATGCGCTGGATCTCGGGCCAGTAGGTCGATGGCGGAATGATCACGCCGCCCGCGCCTTGCACCGGTTCCCCGATGAAAGCCGCAACCTTTTCGGGGCCGAGATCGAGGATTTTTTCTTCCAGCCAGCCTGCTGCCACGATACCGAATTCGGCTTCGGTCATGCCGCGCCCTGACTCCGCGTAGTTAGGCTGGCCGATGTGGGCCACGTTCGGAATCATGCCGCCCTGCTCGTGCATGCCCGACATGCCACCCAGCGCCGCCCCGGCCACCGTGCTGCCGTGGTAGCCGTTGTAGCGGCCGATGATGGTGTGGCGGTCCTTGCAGCCCATCAGGTCCCAGTAACGCCGCACCAGCCGCACATTGGTGTCGTTGGCCTCCGAGCCCGAACTGGTAAAGAACACGTGCTTGAACTGCGGCGGGGCGATTTCCGCCAGCAGCGTGGCCAACTGCACCGCCGGCAGGTTGGTCGTGTTGAAGAAGCTGTTATAGAACGGCAGCGTCTCCATCTGTCGGTAGACCGCCTGCGAGATGCTGGTGCGGCCGTAGCCGACATTCACGCACCACAGGCCCGACATGCCGTCGAGGATCTTGTTGTTGTCCGAGTCCCACAGGTAGATGCCTTCGCCGCGCACCATCACGCGCGCGCCCTTTGCCGCCAGCGCGGCGTGGTCGGTGAACGGATGGATGAAGTGCGCCGAATCGAGTTCGCGCACGGCGGCGGTGTCGAAGTCCTGCTGGACCCCGGCTTTGGTTTCTGCGATTGCTGCCATGATGGCCTCCCGTTTTGCGTTCAGGGTCAGACGTGAAGCAGCAAATGCTCGCGTTCCCACGGACTGATGACAGTCATGAATTCCTGGTGTTCCAGGTCCTTGATGGCAGCGTACACGTCGATGAAGCGCTCGCCAAGCACCGTGCGCAGCTTGTCCTCGCCGCGCAACAGCGCCAGCGCTTCGGGCAGGCCTTGCGGCAGCTCGAACGGCATGTCGTAGGCGCTGCCGCCCATCATGGCGGTCGGTTCCAGCTGCTCGGTCATGCCAAGATAACCACAGGCCAGCGTCACTGCCAGCGCGAGATACGGGTTGGCGTCGGCGCCAATGATGCGGTTCTCGACGCGGCGGTCCTGCACGCCCGATTCCGGCACGCGGAAGCCCACGGTGCGGTTGTCCAGGCCCCACTGGATGTTGATCGGCGCGGCCGTATGGCGCACGATGCGGCGGTAAGAATTGACGTAGGGCGCGACGATGGCCATCGCCGACGGCATGTAGCGCTGCAGGCCGCCGATGTAGTGCTTGAACAGCTGCGACGACGAGCCGTCTTCGTTGCTGAAGATGTTCCAGCCGGTCTTGGCGTCCACCACGCTCTGGTGCACGTGCATCGCAGAACCCGGCTCGCCCGCCATCGGCTTGGCCATGAAGGTGGCGTACATGTCGTGCTTGAGCGCCGCCTCGCGCAAGGTGCGCTTGAAGTAGAACACCTTGTCGGCCAGGCCCAGCGGGTCGCCGTGCAGGAAGTTGATCTCCATCTGGCCGGCGCCGATCTCGTGGATCAGGGTGTCGACGTCGAGGTTCATCATTTCGCAGTAGTCGTAGATGTCCTCGAACAGCGGGTCGAACTCGTTGACCGCGTCGATCGAATACACCTGGCGGCTGGTTTCGGCGCGGCCGCTGCGGCCGATCGGCGCCTTCAGCGGCAGGTCGGGATCGATGTTCTTGGCGGTCAGGTAGAACTCCAGCTCGGGCGCCACCACCGGCTTCCAGCCCTTGTCCTCGTACAGCTTGAGCACGCGCCGCAGCACGGTGCGCGGCGCGAAGTCGACCAGTTTGCCGTCCGCGAAATAGCAGTCGTGGATCACCTGCCCGGTGGGGTCGGCGGCCCATGGCACCATGGTAATCGTGGTCGGGTCGGCCTTCAGGATCATGTCGCGGTCGGTGGCCGAAATGGCGCGGTCGTACGGCCCGTCATTGACCGGGTAGTTGCCCGTCACGGTCATGCCCAGCACCGCTTCCGGGATGCGCATGCCACGGTCCTGGGTAAATTTCGCGCGCGGCAGGATCTTGCCGCGGGCGACGCCGGTCAGGTCGGGAACCAGGCATTCAATTTCGGTGACTCGTTTTTCATTGAGCCACAAATCCATATCGGTATAAGTAAAGTTTTCACGAATTGCCATAATGCTCTCTCTATTGTCTTGCTCGGTGCGCAGGGCCAACATTGGCCGCGCGCGTGAATCGGCGGGGTGGAGAGCGACGCTAGGGCACGCGGCAGGCGGCCCATTCCTGGCACCGGTTCATCATTTGAGGCCCAAGCGCCTTTCCTGGTACTCCCGGCACGCCTGGCCGAAAGCGCCAAACAGTTTCATTGAATCGGGGTTTTGCAGCAGCCGCCACTCCGGGTGCCACTGCAGGGCCAGTGCGAACGCCACCGACGGCACCGAGAACGCTTCGATCAGCCCGTCGTGGGCGGTCGCTTCGATCGCGATGCCGGCGCCAAGGCGGTCGATGCCCTGGCCATGCAGGGAGTTGACGACGATTTCATCGACGCCGCCGAGAATGCGCGACATCAGCCCGCCCGCTACCAGTTGGATCGGATGCTTTGGCCCGTACTGGTTATCGAGCGTGTCTTCGGGGTTTTCACGGTGGTCCATCATGCCCGCGACTTCCTGCACCGCCTGGTGCAGGCTGCCGCCAAGCGCCACGTTCATCTCCTGGAAGCCGCGGCAGATGGCGAAGATCGGCACGCCGCGCTTGAGGGCGGCGCGGATCAGCGGCAAGGTGGTCGCGTCGCGCGCCGGGTCGAGCGGCAAGCTCAGGTCCAGCACGTCCTGCTCGTAATGGCTGGCGTGGACGTTGGAGGCCGACCCGGTCAGCATGATGCCGTCGGCATTGCCCAGCACGGTTTCAAGGTCGAAAGCGTCGCCCAGGGCAGGCACGATCAGGGGTGCGCAGCTTGCCCCCTGGACAACTGCGTCGATGTACTTGTACTGGACGGCATGGTAGGGATGGTCCCCGATCTCGCGCGTGCAGGCTGGAACGATAACGATTGGGCGGCGCATGAGTCTCACCTTTCCGTTGTTGTCGCGTTCAGCCCATCATAAATCCTATCTCGGCTGAACGCGAGTGGCTCTTAATCCGCGTCAAATTTTGACGTGTACGAAGGTAGAGCTTACCGGGAAGCGGCGAACCATGCCAACACGACAGTTATTTCTTTGATTACTTTCTTAACGTCAACAGTGCCGCCTCCAGTACGGTGTCGCGGCCCTTGCGCAAGTCTGCAACGGTCGGGCTCACCTGGATATTGGGCT
Organism: Massilia agrisoli; assembly: GCF_020831365.1. Taxonomy (GTDB): domain Bacteria; phylum Pseudomonadota; class Gammaproteobacteria; order Burkholderiales; family Burkholderiaceae_D; genus Telluria_A; species Telluria_A agrisoli. The sequence continues at coordinate 164,941 of NZ_JAJHPV010000021.1, read as the reverse complement.
GGATGCCGACACCGACGAAAGGTTTGCCGTCAGGATAAGTGTCGCGCTTGGACACGATACGGGCGGAGCCGCCACCGGGCAGGCTGATCATCAAGGGTTGGCCAGTGCTGCCGCCGCTTGCCTCGCCAACGATGGTGCCGCGCTTCATGGCGTCGAAGGCGACCAGGAAGTCCTCAGCGGCCGAATAGGTTGCTGCGGAACTGAGCACGATCACCGGTTTGGCGTACTGATGCTTCAGGTCGGGCTGCCAGTTTTCGTCTGCCTGCCCAAAGTTGGGCATCGGCTTGCCCCAGGCACGGTAGGTCGGCAGGTAATTGCGCGTCTCCCACTTGCCGGTTTCAAACTGCTTGTCCGTCAGGGTCGCCAGCACGCGGAAGCCCACATTGGAATTGCCGCCGCCGTTGTCGCGCAGGTCGATGACCAGGGCTTTCGACTGGGCGATCTTGTCGAACGCGGCAATGAACTTGTCGGCCGTTTCGTCGCTGTTGAAGGTGTTTAGCGCCACATAGGCCACGTCGCCCGGCAGCATGCGGAACTCGAACGGCGCCGCCGGGGTCAGTACTTTCATCATCCCGGCGATGCCGTGGCGCTGCACCGGCAATTCAAACGTTTTGCCGCTGGCGTCGCGGAAGCGCACGTTCGGGCGCTTGTCGATGGCGCCGACGAGGAAACCATAGGCGTAGGTGCGCACGTCGAGGTCCTGCTTCGTCGACGCGCTCTGGTACGGCGCGATTTCGCGCTGGGCGTAGGCCGTGACGGGTTCACCGTCGACCGCAACAATTTCCACGCCCGGCGCCACGCCCTGCGCGCGCAAGCCCGCGTCGAGGACGTCGCGCACCATTACCCTTCCCTCCATCAGGCGGGTCTTGATCAGCGGTCGCGCCAGGTCGCGGTCCCACACTTCTTTCGCGGGGTAGACGTTGGTATGGCCATCGCCGAGCCTGGCGCACAGTTCCATCAGCACGCGGTAATACTCGGCGGTCGAGCGGGTGGCGCGCACTTTCGGCAGGTAGTTGAGGTATTGCTGGTCCCAGTCGATTTCCTTCAATTTGTCGACGAACACGAAGTTGTACTTCACTTCGGACCAGAACTTCGACAGGCCGGCCACCTTTTCATCGTCGCTGATGTCGGCCTTGTAGGGACTGGCGAGCGCGGCCGAATTGAACAAGCGCGCTTCAAGCTGATCGGCAGCGGCAAAGCCTGGGGAGGACAGCGCGGCCAAAGCGGCGGCGAGGATAAACTTGCGGACCATCTGAAAAAGCTCCTGTGAATTTTGACAAGCGCGATGTTAAGCAAATCCTGCCCGGCAATCCCGCCGAATGCGATGGGCGGCAAATTTCGCACCCTGAAGTGCAATCCAGCCGCCAACCCACGGCGCAAAAACGGGCTAGTATGTGATATCTGAACCATCGAACATGATTGAGGAAATGCCATGCTGAACCTGAAAGATCCTTCCCTGCTGCGCCAGCAATGCTTCATCGACGGCGAATGGTGCGATGCGAATGATGCCAGTACGATCGACGTCGTCAACCCGGCAACCGGGGAACGGCTGGGCACGGTGCCGCACATGGGCAAGGCCGAGACCCAGCGCGCGATCGACGCTGCCAACGCGGCCTGGCCCGCGTGGCGCAAGAAGACCGCCAAGGAACGCAGCGCGATCCTGCGCACCTGGAACGACCTGATGCTGGCCAACGCGGACGACCTGGCGCTGATCATGACCGCGGAACAGGGCAAGCCGCTGGCCGAAGCCAAGGGCGAGATTTCCTACGCAGCATCGTTTATCGAATGGTTTGCCGAAGAAGGCAAGCGCGTCGCAGGCGATACGCTGCAGTCGCCGTGGCCGGACCGCCGTATCGTTGTGACCAAGGAGCCGATCGGCGTGTGCGCGGCGATCACGCCATGGAACTTCCCGGCGGCGATGATCACCCGCAAGGTCGGCCCTGCGCTGGCTGCCGGCTGCCCTATCGTGGTCAAGCCGGCTGAACTGACGCCGTTCTCGGCCCTGGCCCTGGCTGTGCTGGGCGAACGGGCGGGCTTGCCGAAAGGGGTTCTTAGCGTGCTGACAGGCGACTCCAAAGCGATTGGCCTCGAGATGACCAGCAACCCGATTGTGCGCAAGGTCAGCTTTACCGGATCGACCCAGGTCGGCCGCATCCTGATGCAGCAATGCGCGCCGACGATCAAGAAACTGTCGCTGGAACTGGGCGGCAACGCGCCGTTTATCGTGTTCGACGACGCCGACGTGGATGCGGCCGTGGAAGGCGCGATCGCGTCCAAGTACCGCAATGCCGGCCAGACCTGCGTGTGCGCGAACCGACTGTACGTGCAGGACGGGATTTACGAAAAATTTGCCGAGAAACTGGTTGCTGCGGTAAGCAAGCTCAAGGTCGGCAACGGCGTCGAGGCCGGCGTGACGCAAGGTCCGCTGATCGAGGAAAAGGCCGTGGTCAAGGTCGAGCAGCACATCGCCGACGCGCTGTCGAAAGGCGCGCGCCTGATGATGGGCGGTAAGCGCCATGAGCTGGGCCATAGCTTCTTCCAGCCGACGGTGCTGGCCGATGTCACCACATCGATGCAGGTGGCCGGAGAAGAGACCTTCGGTCCGCTGGCGCCGCTGTTCCGCTTCAAGACCGAGGACGAAGTGATCGCGATGGCCAACGACACCGAATTCGGCCTCGCGGCGTATTTCTATTCACGCGATATCGGCCGCGTGTGGCGCGTTGCCGAGGCGCTCGAGAGCGGCATGGTCGGCGTCAATACCGGACTGATCTCGAACGAAGTCGCGCCGTTTGGCGGCGTCAAGCAATCGGGCCTGGGGCGCGAGGGTTCGGTGTACGGGATGGACGACTATCTCGTCATCAAGTACATCTGCATGGGCGGGGTATAAAACACGTCATTCCCGCGCAAGCGGGAATCCATGCTGAGCCACCGGCGACAGCGTATGGGTCCCCGCATTCGCGAGGACGACGGCCAGGCGGGTTTATTCCGGCCGGCTTTCCGGCTCGGGGCGGAAGGTGACGAGGCGATACAGGTAGGTGGCAACCAGGATGCCGAGGACGACCTTCGATACCGGGTCGATGTACCTGGCGACGGCATCGTAGTTCGCTTCCAGGACAAATCCCGCACCAGTCAGGATCGAGCACCACACCAGCGAGCCAATCGTCGACCATGCAAGGAAAGGCAGCAGGCGCATTTCGGCAATCCCCGCGGGAATGGAAATCAGCGTACGAATCGCCGGGATCAGGCGCCCGAACAATACCGCTTTCGCGCCATGCTTCTCGAAGGTCGCCAGCGACTTGTCGATCTCGTCGGGCGTCACCGTCAGCCACTGGCCCCAGCGCGCGGACAGGCGGCGCAGGCGCTCGTGGCCGAAGGCCTTTCCAGCGTAAAACCATGGCAAGGTACCGAGCACGGAACCAGCCGTGCCGGCAAGCAGCACGCCCACCAGCCCAAGCTCGCCGCGGGCAACGATGAAGCCGGCGAACGGCATGATCATTTCAGATGGAATTGGCGGGAAGATGTTTTCCAGCGCCATTAAGAGGAACACCCCGAGGTAGCCAGCGCTACCGAGAAAATCAACGATGAATTCGAACATGGATTGCTTTGTGTCGTAGGAACCAACCTCGACCGTATCACGCGTTCAAATTCTCGTTCTGTTCGCTATCCCGCTTCCAGGGATTTTTCCTGAATTAAATCGCAGCGTCTTGAGGATGCGCCAAGCTGCTAGCATGTAAATACAAGCCGTGGTGGAACCTCCGATGTCGAGGCGCTTCGCGCGCGCTTTCATGCAACCTTCGAACGTTTATGCACCTCGACGGTGGCCTAACCGTTAGACGTGATTCGGAGGATAGTATCGGTAAGTTGGCGCACGTGTCACCTAAGCTTTGTACTCATCGTACTTGCGCGCGTCGCCGCGCACCAGGTCGGCGGGATACTTGGCGCGGTTGAGCGCCATTTTCTCGATGACTGCCGCGCCCAGGTCGACGTCGAGCTTGTCGGCCAGGCGCACCAGGTAGACCATCACATCGGCCATCTCATGGCGCACCTGCTCAAGCTTTGCCTGGCCCAGCTCGTCGCGCTGGCCGGACTGCAGCCATTGGAAGTGCTCCAGCAGCTCCGCCACTTCGACCGACAGCGCACACGCCAGGTTTTTTGGCGTGTGGAACTGGTCCCAGTCGCGCTCCTCCACGAAAGTGCGGACAGTGTCGCGAATGACGGTCAGGTCGTTGCTCATTGCGCTGCGGTGTAGCTTTCCAGGCGTCCCTTCAGCTTTGGTGCAAGCTCTTCGGCGCTGCTGACATCCATGCCGAGGTTGCGCAGCAGGCCGTCTTGCAGCCCATATACCCAGCCGTGCACGGTCAGCGGCTGGCCGCGTTCCCAGGCGTCCTGCACGATGGTCGTTTGCGCGACGTTGACCACTTGTTCGACGACGTTCAGCTCGACGAGCCGCTCAGCCCTCTCCTTGGTCGGCAATACCTCGCCAAGGTACTTCTCATGTTTCTGGTTGACGTCCTGCACGTGGCGCAGCCAGTTATCGGCCAGGCCGACACGGCTGTTGACCATGGCCGCGTGCACGCCCGAACAGCCATAGTGGCCGCAGACGATGATGTGCTTGACCTTCAGCACGTCGATCGCGAATTGCAGCACCGTCAGGCAGTTGAGGTCGGAATGCACGACCACGTTGGCGATGTTGCGGTGAACGAACAATTCGCCAGGGGCCATGCCGAGCAGCTCGTTGGCCGGCACGCGGCTGTCCGAGCAGCCGATCCACAGGTATTCCGGGGTCTGTTGCGCGGCCAGGTTCTTGAAGTAGCCCGGGTCGTTGGCGATGCGCGATGCTGCCCAGTCCTGGTTACGCTTGAACAGTTCTTCGGTGGTCAGGCCGTGTGGCTTATTGTCGTTGCTCATCTTATGTCCTTTGCTCGTAAAAAAACCGCCGGCTGCCTTGCGGCGCCAGCGGTTCGGGGTTCGCTTCTTACTCGAAGAAGTCTTTCACCTTGTCCATCCATCCCTTGCTCTGCGGGCTGTGCTTCGCCCCGCCTTCAACCGTCAGGCGCTCGAATTCACGCAGCAGGTCTTTCTGCTTGTCGGTCAGCTTGACCGGCGTCTCGACCACGACATGGCAGAACAAATCGCCCGCGTAGCCCGAACGCACGCCCTTGATGCCCTTCGACTTCAGGCGGAAGGTCTTGCCCGACTGGGTGCCTTCAGGAATCGTGAACGATACCTTGCCCGACAGGGTCGGTACTTCGATCTCGCCGCCAAGGGTGGCCTTGACGAAGGAGATCGGCATTTCGCAGTGCAGGTCGTCGCCTTCGCGCTGGAACACGGCGTGCGGCTTGATGTGGATTTCCACATACAGGTCGCCCGACGGTCCGCCGTTGGTGCCCGGCTCGCCATTGCCCGACGAGCGGATGCGCATGCCGTTGTCGATACCAGCCGGAATCTTCACTTCCAGCGTCTTGTTGCGCTTGATACGCCCCTGGCCGCCGCATGGCGCGCACGGGTCGGTGATGACCTTGCCGCTGCCATGGCACTTCGGGCAGGTTTGCTGGATGCTGAAGAAACCCTGCTGCATGCGCACCTGGCCGTGGCCGGCGCAGGTGGTGCAGGTGGTCGGCGATGTGCCTGGCTTGGCGCCGGTGCCGTGGCAGGTGTCGCACTTGTCCCAGCTCGGCACGCGGATGGTGGTGTCGAAACCGTTGGCCGCCTGCTCGAGGGTGATCTCGAGGTTGTAGCGCAGGTCGGCGCCGCGGTACACCTGCGGGCCGGCACTGCGGCCGCGGCCGCCGCCACCGAAGATGTCGCCGAAAATATCGCCGAAGCTGTCGGCGAAACCGCCGGCGCCAAATCCGCCGCCGCCACCCATGTTCGGGTCGACGCCTGCGTGGCCGTAACGGTCATATGCCTCGCGCTTGTCCGGCGTGGTCAGCATCTCGTAGGCTTCTTTAACTTCCTTGAACTTCTCTTCCGATTCCTTACTGTCCGGGTTGCGGTCCGGATGGTATTTCATCGCGAGCTTGCGATAGGCCTTCTTGATATCTTCTTCCGAAGCATTCTTGGCGACCCCGAGGATCTCGTAAAAATCACGCTTTGCCATATGTCGGGCACCTTGCTGTCTATCTGCTAACTTACTTCATTATGCAAAAAAACCGAGCCGCGAACCAAAAGGTCACCGGGCTCGGCCATGTTTGCGGGCGCCGACCTGCGCGCCCGCCCTCCATTATATTGCTTACTTCGCGTCTTTTACTTCCTTGAAGTCAGCATCGACGACGTCGTCCTGGTCAGCCTTGGCCTGTTCGCCGCCTGGCTGGCCGCCTGCGCCGCCTTCACCGCCGGCTGCCTGCTGCGCCTGCATGTCGGCGTACATCTTCTCGCCCAGCTTCTGCGACGCGGTCGACAGTGCGGCTACCTTGGCGTCGATCTCGGCCTTGTCGCCCGACTTCAGCGAACCTTCCAGGTCGGTGATCGCGGCTTCGATCTTTTCCTTCTCGCCGGCTTCCAGCTTGTCGCCGTATTCGGTCAGCGACTTGCGGGTCGAGTGCACCAGGGCGTCGCCCTGGTTGCGCGCTTCCGCCAGTTCCTTGACCTTCTTGTCTTCTTCCGCGTTCAGCTCGGCATCCTTCACCATCTTCTGGATTTCAGCTTCCGTCAGGCCGGAGTTCGCCTTGATGGTGATCTTGTTTTCCTTGCCGGTGGCCTTGTCTTTCGCGCCGACGTGCAAGATGCCGTTGGCGTCGATGTCGAAGGTCACTTCGATCTGTGGCGTGCCGCGTGCTGCTGGCGGGATGCCTTCGAGGTTGAACTCGCCCAGGCCCTTGTTGCCGGCCGCGATTTCGCGCTCGCCCTGGTAGACCTTGATGGTCACCGCAGGCTGGTTGTCGTCGGCGGTCGAGAACACCTGGCTGAACTTGGTCGGAATCGTGGTGTTCTTGTGAATCATCTTGGTCATCACGCCACCCAGCGTTTCGATACCCAGCGACAGCGGGGTCACGTCCAGCAGCAGCAGGTCCTTGCGCTCGCCCGACAGCACCGAGCCCTGGATCGCCGCGCCAACTGCCACGGCTTCGTCCGGGTTCACGTCCTTGCGTGGCTCCTTGCCGAAGAACTCTTTGACCTTTTCCTGCACCTTGGGCATACGGGTCATGCCGCCGACCAGGATGATGTCGTCGATGTCGGATACCTTGACGCCGGCGTCCTTGATCGCGGTGCGGCATGGCTCGATGGTCGCGGCGATCAGTTCCTCCACCAGCGATTCCAGCTTGGCGCGGGTCATCTTCAGGTTCAGGTGGACCGGCGCGCCGTTCGCCATGGCGATGTACGGCTCGTTGATTTCAGTCTGCTGCGACGACGACAGTTCGATCTTCGCGCGCTCGGCCGAGGCCTTGATGCGCTGCAGTGCGATCGGGTCTTTCTTCAGGTCGAGGCCGTTGATCTTCTTGAACTCGTCGATGATGTAGTCGATGACGCGCTGGTCGAAGTCTTCGCCGCCCAGGAAGGTGTCGCCGTTGGTCGACAGCACTTCGAACTGCTTTTCGCCTTCCACGTCGGCGATCTCGATGATCGACACGTCGAACGTACCGCCGCCGAGGTCATACACGGCGATCTTGCGGTCGCCCTTGTCGGTCTTGTCGAGGCCGAATGCCAGCGCAGCTGCGGTCGGCTCGTTGATGATGCGCTTGACGTCCAGGCCAGCGATGCGGCCGGCGTCCTTGGTTGCCTGGCGCTGCGAGTCGTTGAAGTATGCAGGAACGGTAATGACCGCTTCGGTGACTTCTTCGCCGAGGTAGTCTTCAGCGGTCTTCTTCATCTTGCGCAGGACTTCAGCGGAGATCTGCGGCGGCGCCAGCTTCTTGTCGCGCACAGTGATCCATGCGTCGCCATTGTCCGCCTTGTTGATCGAGTAAGGCATCAGGCCGATGTCCTTCTGCACTTCTTTCTCGTCAAACTTGCGGCCGATCAGGCGCTTGACTGCGAACAGGGTGTTCTTAGGGTTGGTGACTGCCTGGCGCTTGGCCGGCGCACCGACGAGGATTTCGCCGTCATCTTGGTAAGCAATAATGGAAGGCGTGGTACGCGCGCCTTCAGCGTTTTCGATTACCTTTGGCTGACCATTTTCCATGATCGCGACGCAGGAGTTAGTGGTTCCCAGGTCGATACCGATAATTCTGCCCATGATGTTGTCCTTTTAATTACTATGTTTTCAGATGATTCGGATATTTGGAAAAACTTCGCGCTTTCAAGAGCTTACGAAGCCTCGTCGCGTATTTATTTTGCTTGTGCCGCTGTGACGATGGCCGGACGCAACAGACGGTCAGCGATCATGTAACCTTTTTGCAACACGTTGACGACGGTGTTGGCTTCCTGGTCGGCTGGCACCACGGCCACGGCCTGGTGCTTCATCGGGTCCAGCTTCTCGCCCACGGCCGGCATGACTTCCACCAGGCGGTTGCGCTCGAATGCGGCGGAGAGCTGCTTCAGGGTCATCTCGACACCTTCCTTCAGCGATTCCACCGTCGGCGACTCCACCTTCAGCGCCATTTCCAGGCTGTCGCGCACTGGCACCATGGCTTCAGCGAAGCTTTCGATGGCGAATTTGTGCGCCTTGCTGACGTCTTCCTGGGCGCGGCGGCGGATATTCTCCGCCTCGGCCTTGGCGCGCATGAACGCGTCATGCGTCTCTGCCAGTTTCGCCTCGGTGGCGCTCAGCTGCTCTTCCAGATTGGAAACACCTTCGTCTGCGGCGGTGGCCGCCGATACCTGGACGGTTTCGTCTTCAGGCGTGCTGGACACATCCTTGTTTTCTTGGTCTTGCATCGAAAAAGCTCCTACTATCAATGACTTGGATGGTGGTATGACGTGTCGTGCTAACTACACTTCCCCCCAAATGGGGCTATAGCCTACAACTTCAAGGGGTATTAACAGCACTCTGTCGCGATGAGTGCTAAAAGCAAGATGTAACTACAGTTACAAGTCTTACCAATTCGAGCAATCTTGTGAGGATGGAACGAACTAATATTGAACTACCAACCGGAGTTCATCATGAAGTTATCCCTGCTCGTCGCTAGCGTTGTTGCCTATACCGTCCTGACTGTGGCGTGGCTCTGCTATGCCGAGCTGTCATCCATCAATCCGGGGAATATGCATGTCAGCCTGCTATTTTAACAGGCTGCAAATGTTGGTTGTCAATTGTGAAGTCTGCACCGGAAACCAGCGCGTATGCGGGGTGTCCGGCTAGCTGCCGACTAATTGCAGACTAGTTCGATATCGCGTATGGCGCGCCCTCGCACTTTGCTCGTCATGACACACTTGGACGCATGGTTTTGAATTGGCCGGAACATCTCGACCGCATCCCCGTAACCGCAGTATAGCCAGACGTTCTTCCGTGGGACGCCGAGGTCCCAGGTAGACACTACGGCATCCGTGTCACCGTTTCGCGTCAGCTCGGTCTTCAGCGGTTTTAAATACGCCCCTTCTGACGGATCGCCGGCAATCAGGCCTGCTGTATAAAGCCTGACTTCACGCTGGACCTGCGCGCGCCATTCGGCCGGAGGTCGAAGGGTGGCGATCGTTTCACCCGGCAATATGAGGGGACACGCTTCGCCCGCGTTTGCCTGTCCCCACCAGAGAACCAGCACCACCAAGCCGAGCGTGTTACAAACCCGTAGTGCTCCAGCATTACTCGATGACATAATATGCCTCCGACACGTTACTGGCATCAGGCCACGACCCGTCCGCATTGCGCCGAACTCGTGGCTTGGGGCCATGGATGAGTCGCGCACGGATATACGGTCGGTTGACGGGATCATTTTTCCATTGGTCGACAAACCAGAGTGCGGCACCCGAGCGGCGGAGGAAAAACGCGGCGTGGTTGCCCGACGGCTATTTCCCGCCGACGAAAGTCGCAATCGCAGTTCCTGGCGCGAGATTCCCATCGTCCATCACTCGCTTTCCGGCTCGCCATGCCGAAGTGGGTAGCGCTTGCAGGCCCGGCGCGTATTTCTTTACCAGCGCAACACAATCGCCATCGCCAGCCAGGGGTTCGCCTTCAAGTTTGTTAGCCTTCAAATACACGTATGGCATGATTTCCTCCATCGCCAGCCTCATTGGTAGCGTGGTGCAATCATCCTCCGCCTCGGCTGTCAAAATCTTGATGCTTAGCAACCGAGTTCATTCGCGTTTAAGCGGCTAGCTATGGGGCGCCGAGCGCTACGGCGTTCGCCCGGCCGGCTTCGGCGTCGAGCTGGCGCGCGTCGCGCTGCGCCTGCGACAGCATCGTCGGCCAGCCGATGATGTGCTGTTCGGCGATTTCGGCCAGCGCCGTGATCCAGGTCGGCGATTCGTTCAGGCAGGGGATGTAGTTGAATTCCTTGCCGCCCGCCGCTTCAAACTCATGCTTGGCTTCCATCGAGATCTCTTCCAGCGTTTCCAGGCAGTCGCTGGTAAAGCCCGGGCAGACCACGTCCACCCGCGCCACGCCGTCGCGCGCCAGCTGCTGCAAGGTCGGCGCCGTGTAGGGCTGCAGCCACTCGGCCTTGCCGAAGCGTGACTGGAAGGTCACCACATACTGGTCGGGCGTCAGGCGCAGGCGTGCGGCCAGCAGCCGCGCGGTCTTGTGGCATTCGCAGTGGTACGGGTCGCCCAGCAGCAAGGTGCGCTTGGGCACGCCGTGGAAACTCATCACCAGCTTGTCGCCGCGGCCATGCGCCTCCCAGTAAGACTGGATGCTTTCTTCCAGCGCCGTAATGTAGGCCTCGTTGTCGTGGTAGTTACGCACCATGCGCAGCTCGGGCAGGTTGCGCACGCCCGCATAGTGGGCGAACACGGCGTCGTAGATCGACCCGGTGGTCGTGCCCGAGTATTGCGGATAGGCGGGCAGCACCGCGATGCGCTCGACGTTTTTCGCCTTCAGCTGGTCCAGCACTTCCGGCAGCGAGGGCGAGCCGTAGCGCATCGCCATCACCACGCTGACGTCGCCGTGGCCGCGCGCTTCCAGCATGTCATGCAGCAGCGCCGCCTGCTTCTGGGTATGCACCTTCAGCGGCGACCCTTCGCGGGTCCAGATCGTGCGGTACTTGCTGGCCGACTGGCCCGAGCGGAACGGCAGGATGATCAGGTTCAGGATGAACCACCACACCAGGCGCGGAATTTCCACCACCCGCGGGTCCGACAGGAACTCCTTCAGGTAGCGCCGCACGGCCTTGCGGGTTGGCGCGTCAGGCGTGCCAAGGTTGACCAGCACGACGGCGCTCGTGGCCACGGTGCCGTGGATATAAGGAGGTTCTTTACGGAAGGGCATGAAGGTCCGGAAAAGGAGGCGGAAAGCCCGCTATTATAAGTTTTCTAGGACGCTAATAGTTCGCGGGCATGCTTTCTTGTTGTTGCTGTGATCTCTATTCCACCGAGCATGCGCGCGACCTCTTCCACTCGTGCTTTATTGTCGAGTACGTCGATGCGAGACACGGTCTTGCCGGCCTCCGTGGTGCCCTTGGCGACCTGGAAATGCTGGTTGGCCTGGCTGGCCACCTGGGGCAGGTGGGTGACGCACAACACCTGTCGCTCCTGTCCAAGCCGTTTGAGCAGGCGCCCCACCACCTCGGCCACGCCGCCGCCGATGCCGCTGTCGACTTCGTCAAAAATCAGGGTCGGCGTCGTTGCGGAATTGGACGTGATGACCGAGATGGCCAGCGCGATGCGCGCCAGCTCGCCGCCGGAGGCCACCTTGGCCAGCGGCCGCGGCGCCACGCCGGCATGGCCGGCTACCAAAAACTCCACCTGCTCGGCCCCGTGCACCGACGCTTCGACAGGATTGAGCGCAACCACAAAGCTGCCGCCGGTCATGTTCAGTTCCTGCATCGCGGTCGTCACCTGCGTGCCCAGTAATTTTGCCGCGCCCGTACGCACTGCCGACAGTTTCTTCGCCGCGGCAAGGTAGTCGGCCTTGAGCTTTTCTTCCTGCTTGCGCAAGCCGTCGATGTCGCTGGCGTCGGCCAGCTGCCTGAGTTTTTCCGACAGGCTCGCGTGTTCTTCGGGCAGCTCCTCCGGCGTCACGCGGAACTTGCGCGCCGTGCTGTGGATCGCTTCAAGGCGCCCTTCCACCTGGCGCAGGCGCTCGGGATCGAGGTCGACCCGGTCAAGGTAATCGTTCAGCGCGTACACCGCCTCCTGCAACTGGATGCGTGCCGGCTCCATGCAATCGAGCACCGGCTGCAGCTGCGCGTCGATGTCGACCAGCTTGCCCAGCTTCTGGTTCAGCGACGCAATCTGCGACAGGATCGGATGCTCTGATTCGGAAATCGCGGTCAGCGCCTCCTGCGCGCCTTCGAGCAGGCTGGCCGCGTGCGAAAGGCGGCTGTGCTCGTTGGTGATGTCAGCCCATTCGCCCGGCTTGACCGCCAGCTTTTCCAGCTCGTTCACCTGCCACTCCAGGCGCTCGCGTTCGACCAGCACGTTCCTGGCGTTGGTCTCGAATTCCTCGCGCTGGCGCGATACCGCGCGCCATGCCTTGTACGCGGCGGCCACATCCTGCGCATGCTGCGCGCCGCCGCCCTCTTTCGCTGCCGACTGGCTGTCGAGCAGCGCGCGCTGCGCGTCGAGCTTGAGCAGTGACTGGTGCGCATGCTGGCCGTGGATGTCGACCAGCAGCTCGCCCAGGTCGCGCAACTGGGTCGCCGTGGCTGCGATGCCGTTGATGTAGGCCTTCGAGCGGCCCGCATTGTCGATCACCCGGCGCAGCAGCGCGCCGCCTTCCTCAGTCGCAAACTCATTCTGGGCCAGCCAGTCGCTTGCCGCGCCGCCGGCCGTGAAGTCCGCCGTGATATCGGCCTTGGCCGCGCCTTCGCGCACCACGCTGGCGTCGCCGCGCCCGCCCAGCGCCAGCTGCAGCGCGTCGATCAGGATCGACTTGCCGGCGCCGGTCTCGCCGGTCAACACTGAAAAACCACTGGAAAATTCAAGCTCGATCGAATCGACAATGACGAAGTCGCGGATGGAAAGTGTACGCAGCATGTAGTGAGGTTTTCTGTTATTTCGGCCGGCTGTCGCCCGCCGGGTATTCGTTCCAGTGCAGCTTCTCGCGCAGCGTGTCGTAATAGGTCCAGCCTTCCGGGTGGAGGAAGGTCATGTCATGCGGCGAGCGCGAAATGATGATCTGGTCGCCGTGCATCAGGCTGGCGAAGGTCTGCATGTCGAAGTTCACGCTGGTGTCGCGCCCGGCCACGATTTCCACCGTGATGGTGCTGCTGTCGGGCACCACGATGGGCCGGTTCGACAGGGCATGCGGCGCGATCGGCACCAGCGCGATGCCGCCCAGCGTCGGATGCAGCAGCGGGCCGCCGGCCGACAGCGCGTACGCGGTCGAGCCGGTGGGCGTCGAGATGATCAGGCCATCGGAGCGCTGGTTGTACATGAAGTCGCCGTCCACCGTCACCTTCAGCTCGATCATGCCGGCGCCGGCGCCGCGCGCCACCACCACGTCGTTCACGGCCTGGCCGCAATGGATGGTTTCGCCGTTGCGCTTGACGCAGCCTTCGAGCATGGTGCGTTTTTCGGAGCGCGCCTTGCCGCCCAGGATGGCGTCCAGCGCCGGGATCATGCGCTCGACCGGAATATCGGTCATGAAGCCGAGGCGCCCGAGGTTGATGCCCACCAGCGGCACGTCGTAGGGCGCCAGCTGGCGCGCGATGCCCAGCATGGTGCCATCGCCGCCCATCACCACTACCGCCTGCGCGGTGGCGCCGATGTCGGCCGCGCTCATCGCGTCGATGCCGGGCAGGGCCAGGTGTTCGGCGGTGCCCGCTTCGAACACCACGCGGTAGCCGCTGTGCTGCAGGAAGTCCACCAGCTGCTGCACCGGCTGCTCGATGCCCGCGGTATTCGGACGCACGACCAGCGCAATGGTTTTCTGCATGTCAGGCGTTTCGGGCATAGGAATCTCGGCGGTTGATTGATGGCGTCACGCAGGAGATTACCCGATAATGCCTGCGCCTGCTACTTCGCCCCCGCGCTGCGAAGGCTGTATAAATGCACAGTATAGGGTGCGGCGCCAGCTTCCGGCAAGACAAGGACAAACATCATCTCGCCGGGGCCCGCGCCACCTTGGCCGGCGACATCGCGGCCTCCCTGCTGCGCGCCGCCCAATTGGGCGACCCGGTTCAATGCAAAGCGATACCATTTGCACAATTGAACCGCAAGCAGCGAGGGAGCACACATGGTTACCGAAACACGCGACCGCAGGGTCAACACCGACGCCAGGATGAAGAATGACGGCGTCAAACGCCTGCCGCACGAACGCGACGAGTCGCCGGACGCGCAGGACACCAAGCCACGCGGGGTCATGGAGCAGGCAGCCAGCGACCTCGAACAGGGACTGGTCGACACCGACCTGCACGGCACCCGCGGCATCGAAGAAGCCGTTCCACACGCCGGCAGCCCGGGCCAGGCCAAACCCCAGCCCGACGCTGCCAACGGCATGCGCCACCACGACGTCGTCACCCCAACCGGAGGAAAAAAATAATGAAACCAGCCGTATTGATCCCAGGCTTAGCCTTGACCGCCCTGTGCGCAGCGGCCGTTGCCCAGACCATGCCACCCGGCTTCGGGCCCAACCCGACCCTGCCGGCGCCGGACAAGCAGCTGATCCCGACGGTGAACGTGGCCAAGGCGCAGCCATGGCCGAAAGGCACCTACCCGGTAGCGGCGAAGGGCCTGGCGATCAATGCGTATGCGGGCAGCCTCGACCACCCGCGCTGGCTGTACGTGCTGCCGAACGGCGACGTGCTGGTGGCTGAAACCAACAAGCCGCCGAAGAAGGAAGAACACAAGCCTGACGGCGTGGTCAAGAAGATCAAGGGCGCGGTGATGGCCCAGCAGCAGAAGAAGGCCGGCGCCGGCGTGCCGTCCGCCAACCGCATCACCTTGCTGCGCGGCCTGGGCGCCAAGGGCGAGGCCACCACCCGCACCGTGTTCCTCGACGGCCTGACCTCGCCGTTCGGCATGGCGCTGGTCGGCAACGAACTGTTCGTGGCCAACGCCGACGCGCTGGTCAAGTTCCCGTACAAGGAAGGCGACACCCGCATCACCGCGAAAGCCACCAAGGTGGCCGACCTGCCTGCCGGGATGAACCATCACTGGACCAAAGGCCTCGTTGCCAGCCCTGACGGCAGCAAGCTGTATGTGTCGGTTGGCTCGAACAGCAATATCGGCGAGAACGGCATGGACAAGGAAGAAGGCCGCGCCGCGATCTGGGAATTCGACCGCGCCACCGGCAAGGGGCGCATCTTTGCCAGCGGCCTGCGCAACCCTGTGGGCATGGCGTTCCATCCGGAGAGCAAAGTCCTGTGGACCAGCGTCAACGAGCGTGACGAACTGGGCGACAACCTGGTCCCCGACTACATGACCTCGGTAAAGGATGGCGGCTTCTACGGCTGGCCGTACAGCTACTACGGCCAGATCGTCGACACCCGTGTGGAACCGCCGCGCCCGGACTTGGTGGCCAAGGCCATCAAGCCTGACTACGCGCTGGGCGCCCACACCGCGTCGCTCGGCCTCGCCTTTTACGATGGCAACCTGATGCCGCAGTTTAAAAACGGCGCGCTGGTCGGCCAGCACGGCTCGTGGAACCGCAAGCCGCATTCGGGCTACAAGCTGATCTACGTACCGTTCGCCGGCGGCATGCCGAACGGCCCACCGCAGGACCTCGTCACCGGCTTCCTGGGCAAGGATGAAAAAGCGTATGGCCGTCCGGTCGGCGTCGCGGTCGACAAGACGGGCGCGATTTTGCTGGCTGACGACGTCGGCAACATCGTCTGGCGCATCACGCCGGCCGGTACGCCGACAGCGGCGCCTGCCGCGGCAGCCCCGGCCGCCGCCAGGAAGTAAGCCCGCAGGGCTTTGTGCGCCCCCGTACAGAGTCCGCGCGCCCAGCGTGGCATTCTATGGCTTTAGAAACCCAAAAAGCCATGGAGGCACCAATGAACAAACGCTCAGCATCTGCCGCCTGGAGTGGCGGACTCAAAGACGGCAAAGGGTTTATCTCGACCCAAAGCGGCGTGTTGGACAACACGCAGTACGGCTTCAACACGCGCTTTGAAAACGGCCCCGGCACCAATCCGGAAGAACTGATCGGCGCCGCCCATGCGGGCTGCTTCACGATGGCCCTGTCGGGCAAGCTCGGCGAAGCCGGCATGACGGCCAAGCACCTGGCTACCACCGCAACCGTCACCCTGGACAAAGTCGACGGCGGTTTCGCCATCACGGCGGTGCACCTGCAACTGGTCGCGCAGATTCCCGGCGCCAGCCAGGAAGCCTTCGACGCCGCGGCGCAGGACGCAAAGGCCAACTGCCCGGTATCCAAACTGCTTAACGCAAAAATCACGCTTGACGCGAGGCTGGAAGCCTGACCATCGCTATTCCCGCGAAAGCGGGAACAGCGCGCAGGAATGCTCCTTAACGCTTAAAATTGTAGTCATTCATACAGCTAAGGAGCAAGGATGCGTATCCTGCACACCATGCTGCGGGTGGGCGACCTGCAGCGATCGATCGACTTCTACACCAAGGTGCTCGGCATGACACTGCTGCGCACGAGCGAGAACCCGGAATACAAATACACGCTGGCGTTCGTGGGCTATGGCAGCAACCCGGACCATGCCGAGCTGGAGCTCACCTACAACTGGGGCGTCAACACGTACGAGCTCGGCACTGCCTACGGCCACCTGGCCGTTTCTGCCGACGACATCTATGCAGCCTGCGACTCGGTGCGCGCCAACGGCGGCAACGTCACGCGCGAGCCGGGGCCGGTCAAGGGCGGCAGCACGGTGATCGCTTTCGTCACCGATCCGGATGGTTACAAGATCGAGCTGATTGAACGCAAGGACAATGGCGCCGGCGCTGGCCTGGCCGCGTTAAGCGAAGTCGCTTAGCGATTGACCTCAGAAAAAACCATATGCCGTCGTTCCCGCAAACGCGGGAACCCATGCTGAAGACGAGCAGCGGCGACTTATGCGCTCACCGTGCGTACTCGGTATGGATTCCCGCTTTCGCGGGAACGACGGCACTTGCCGGGGTAACTCGCCAAAAAAAACGGCGCCTCGGCGCCGTTCGCTATACCAGCCGCGTTTATTTCTGCAGCAGGTTGTTGACCGGGATCAGGTCGTCCTCGCGCAGCGAACCTGCCGCCGCCTTCAGGCGCAGGCCATTGACGATGGTGTCGTAACGCGCGCGCGACAGGTCGCGGCGGGTCGAGTACAGCTGGCGCTGGGCGTTCAGCACGTCGATGTTGATGCGCACGCCAACCTGGTAGCCCAGCTTGTTCGATTCCAGCGCCGAGGTGCTCGATACTTCGGCCGCTTCCAGCGCCTTCACTTGCGCCAGGCCGCTGTTGACGCCCAGGTAAGCCTGGCGTGCAAATTGCGCTGCGTTGCGGCGCGTGGTTTCCAGGTCATTGCGGGCCTTGTCTTCCAGCGCGATCGATTCACGCACGCGGCTGGTCACAGCGAAGCCGTTGAAAATCGGGATGTTCCACTGCACGCCGATGGCGTTGTTCTGCGTGGTGCCCGAGCTGTTGGTCTGGCCGTTGACCTTGCGGTGGGTCGAGTTGGCAACCAGGTCCAGGGTCGGGTAGTGGCCGGCGCGGTTCCTCGAGATGTCACGCTTGGCCGATTCCAGCGCCAGCTGGGCCGCGACCACGCCGTAGTTCTGGCTTTCGGCCGACGACACCCATGGGTCGATCAGTGCAGGCTCGGGCGAGGCCAGTGCAACGCCTGGCTTGAGCGGCGCGAGTGCCGATGGCGCGGTGCCGATGATGGCCTGCAGCGCGGTGCGCTTGACTTCGAGGTCGTTGACGGCGGCGAACTCCTGCGCCACAACCAGGTCATACGCTGCCTGTGCTTCGTGGGTGTCGGTGATAGTCTGGGTGCCGACTTCAAAATTGCGCTTGGCCGACGCCAGCTGCTCGGTGGTCGCGGTCTTTTGTGCGCGCGTCGATTCCAGCGTGTCTTCCGCTGCCAGCACGTCGAAGTAGGCCTGCGCCACGCGGGTGATCAGGTCTTGCTGGGCCTGCGCAAACTGCGCTTCGCTGACAGCCTGCAGCAGCTTGCTCTGCTGGTAGGTCTGCCAGTTCGCCCAGCGGAACAGCGGCTGCACCAGCGACAGCGTGTACTCGTTGGTGCGCAGGTTGCTGCCGCCGCCTGGAATGATGCCGGTGGTGCCGTTCGGCAGTGTTCCGAGCGCGCCCTCATTCCATGGCGAGACATCGGTGTCGTTCTTGACGATCGCACCGTTTGCACCTACGGTGGGGAGCAACAGTGAACGCCCTTGCGGAACCTTTTCCCTGCCAACCGCCGCTGACGCGCGCGCGCTGGCGAACACCGCATCATTTGCCAGTGCCTGCTTGTACACGTCGAGGAGGTCGGCCGCCTGTGCATTGAGCGAGACAACAGCGCTGGCAATCAGCACGGCGATTAGGGATTTCTGCATTGCATTCTCCGTTGGAGTCATCAAAAGGTTAAGTAAATTTGCAGCTGACTTGTTTCCGATTCCGCAGCGCTGGCGATCAGTACTGCGGCATCGTGCTGTCGACCTGCACAGCCCAGGCGTGGATTCCGCCCGTCAAATTCGTTACATCCGTGAACCCGTTGCGTTCCAGGAAGGACGCAACCGCCGCACTGCGCACGCCGTGATGGCAGATGCAGACAATCTCGGCATCGTCATCGAGTTCCTGCAGGCGCGCAGGAATGGTGTTCATCGTGATCAGGGTCGAGCCTTCGATCTTGCAGGCCTCGAATTCCCATCCCTCGCGCACGTCGAGCAGCAGCGGGCGTGGGCGCGATGGATCGGCCAGCCGCTCTGCAAGCTCGGGTGCGGTAAGGTGCTTCATCGCCGCTTCGCCTTAGAAAGTAAAATGCGACACCGCGGCCGCGCCGACCAGCGGCTTGACATTGGTCTCAAATACCTTGACCGTGTCGTACGCCGTTTCGGAAACGCGGGTGATGATATTTACCGACATCACAGGCGCGGTGCCGAGGATCGCAGCGATGCGGCCGCCAACCTTGACCTGCTTGAGGAACGCTTCCGGCAGCACTTCCAGCGCGCCCGAAATCACGATCACGTCGAACGGTGCACCCTTGTCCCAGCCAGCAGCGCCATTGCCTTCTTCGACGGTGGCGTTGGCCACGCCCGCGCGTGACAGGTTGGCTTCGGCCATCGCCTTGAGTTCCGGCGAGATTTCGACGGTCGTCACGTGACGGCCCTTGTGCGCCAGCAGTGCAGCCATGTAGCCGGAGCCCGCGCCGATTTCAAGGACGGTCTCATGCTTCTTGAGCATAATTTCCTGCAAAATGCGCGCTTCCATCTTCGGCGTAAACATTGCCTCGCCGCCTGGCAGCGGGATTTCGGTATCGACAAACGCCAATGCCTTGCACGCGGCAGGAACGAATTCCTCGCGCTTGACGACTACCAGCAGGTCGAGCACGTCCTGGTCCAGCACGTTCCACGGGCGGATCTGCTGTTCAATCATGTTAAAGCGGGCTTGTTCGATATTCATCTTTATGACTCGGTGGGAAAATAATAATCCGATATTTTATCGTTGAACGGCCTCAGAACCCACATCTTAGCGACATGGGTTCGTAGATCGCGAGAAATTGCGACAGTCTGCAGTTTAAAGGGAATGAACCCGCGAAAACGCCGACTTGGCGCTTGTGGCAACTCACGGCTGGGCTGCAGGGGGCGGCAACAAGCCGTGCAGCGCCATGTCGAGGAAGGAATCGATGAAGGCAGGGGCGTCGAGCTGGCCTTGCGCGCACGGGCCGACCGAATGCTTCCAGGTCATCAGCATCAGCACCGGCGCGATCAGCACCTGGGTCATCACGTTAATGTCGATGGGGCGGAACTCGCCCCGCTCGATGGCGCGCTCAAGCATGACAGCGGTGGCGCGGGTGCCGCGCGCGATGACTTCTTCCTGGTAAAAGCGGGCAAGGTCGGGGAAATTTCCTGCTTCGGCCATCACCAGTTTGATGATGCCGGACGCGTTGGTCATGCCCATGCGCTCCCACCAGCCGTGCACAACGCGGCGCAACAGGTCGGCGCTATGGCCTTCAAATCCGGCGATATCCTCCTCGGCGGCGTCGATGGCGGGCACGACGGTATTACGCACCACTGCCTTGAACAATTCTTCCTTGTTCGTGAAGTAGAGGTAAAGCGTGCCCTTCGACACGCCGGCGCGCTTGGCGACATCCTCGAGCCGGGTTGAAGCGAATCCCCGTTCGACAAACAGGTCCAGCGCGGCGGCCAGAAGCTCCTGGGGGCGCGCGTCCTTGCGGCGCTCCCAGCGCGGTTTCATATTGAAAGAGCAATCCATGTGCAGCCATCCGGGTAACTTACTTGCGAGTCATTAATATAGACCCGTGGTAACGGGCCGTCAAGCTGGGGCTGCTTTAGTTTCGGTTGCCAGTTCCAACCGGGCGCCGCCGAAATCTCCCCGCACGACTTTGAGACATCTCAACCGCCATGCGGCCGTGCTGCCTACGATGGATTGGGAACCGCCCCCTTAGGAGACCAAATGCACACCAATCTTATTGTTGTAGCCACTCTCGCCGCAGCGCTCCTGGCAGCCTGCGCTGGCCAGCGCGGCGCTAGCCCCCGTGGCGCTACCCTGCAAGCGGCGAATGTGTCGCAGCAGACCCAGATGGATGAGCGGATGCGGGCGATGACAGAAGCGCACGGCAGGATGATGTCGGCCAAAACGCCGGATGAGCGCAAGGCGCTCATGGCGGACCATCGAAAGGTCATGCGCGAAGGCATGGCCGCCATGCACGACTCGATGGGCATGATGCAGCCAGGTGCGCCCTGCATGGACCCGGCCATGGTCCAAAAGCACCAGGCCATGATGCAGATGATGATGCAAATGTTGACGGAAACGCCGGAGACGCCAGCGCCCGTTCCGGCGCCTGGTTAAGGCGTTCGGTGGCCAAGCATGCATACGTTCCGAACGCTTACCCTTGCCAAAGTTCAGTCCGGCTTGCATCCGTACCCGCAACCGCTGCCTGACGGCACCGTCTACACCTGCCCGATGCACCCGGAAGTGCGGCATGCCGGTCCGGGCGTGTGCCCGAATTGCGGTCGGGTGCTGGAGCCATTGCTGGACGGTGCGGATGTGATTGGCGGCGTGTAGTCAATTAGCGGATCATGCGCTGCCGCGCTTTTCCGTCCTGATCACGCGCTCAAGCTGCATTTTGGGGTGCATCAGGCGCCGCTTGCCGGGGTATACTGTCGCACCCTCTTTCCGAACTTGCCGATGTCCGCCAGTGCAAACAAGGTCAGCTGCCGTGCCGGATGCGGCGCATGCTGCACCGCTCCCTCGATCACCTCGCCGATTCCAGGTATGCCAAACGGCAAGCCGGCCGGGGTTCGCTGCGTCCAGCTGACGGACACCAATGGTTGCGCCATCTTTGGCCATCCGAGCCGCCCTGCATTCTGCGCGGGGCTGCAGGCGTCGGCCGACATGTGCGGCACGTCGCGGGAGCATGCGCTCCAATGGCTGGGCGACCTCGAGCGGGCAACCACCCCGGGGGCGTTTGAGTAATCCAGCTCAGGCGTCATCAGTATTATCCGGAACAAATCCTGTCCGGCGTTTGCGCTTCTTCTTTTTGACCACTTCCGTTTGTTCCTGAGTCGGCTTGAGAGCCGGCGGCGGCGCCACGGGCAGCGGGAACCCGAGAAATACCATAACGAAGAATATGGGTAGCAGCAGGTAGAAAAGCGGCCTCCTCCAGTTTAGCTTCTGTTTCATCATTGCCAACAAATGAGGACAATGATGGGTTTGGCAAGTGGGCGCCGCGCGTCAGGGCTTGCGTGGCTTGCCGTTGACGAAGCTATCGACCGCGTCCAGCGTGGGCGCCAGGCCGCGCAATGGCGCCGCAATCGAGCCGACCAGGGTGGTATGGCTGACCCCGTCGTAATACACCTCGGTGACGCCCACGCCGTTGCTGCGCAGTTTGTTCGCCAGCCGCCCGGTATTGCGGGCCGGGTTAACCAGTTTGTCGCGCGATGCGGCAATCAACAGTGCGGATGGAACCGCCTTGTCGACGTGGTTGATCGGCTGCGAGCCCGGCGGCGTGTCCGGGAAATGAAATACCGGCCGGGTCACCTTGTTCTCGATCGGCAGGAAATCATAAGGCCCCGCCAGACCGATCCAGCCACGCAGGGACGCCGGCTTCATGCCGAACTTTGCAAGGTAGGAGTCGTCAAGGGCGACCATCGCCGCGTTGTAGGCGCCCGCGCTGTGCCCCATTACGAACAAGCGCGACGCATCGCCGCCGTAACGGCCGATCTCGCGCGCCGTCCAGGCCACCGCTTGCGCCGAGTCGTCGAGGAAATCGGGGTAGCGTACTTCCGGGTACAGGCGGTAATCGGGAATGACGGCGACGATGCCGCGCGAAGCCAGGGCTCGGCCGACAAAAGCATAGTCGGCGCGCTCGCCGGCGTTCCAGTTTCCTCCGTAGAAAAAAACAACGACCGGCGCGCCCGCCCCTCCTCCGTTGGGCACATAAACATCCAGCTTGTGGCGCAGGTGGGCGCCGTACGCGATGCCGTCGGTGGCCGTGGAGGCGCCGCCGGGCGACAGCGCATTCAAGGCCTTGAGCGGCGAACATGCGGCCAGCCCGCCCATCACCACGACCAGGCCAGCCAATGCATACATCGGAAAACGTCCTGCCATGATCATCTACTCCCCTGTGGCCGTGAAATTATTATATACATTGCAATAAAATAGCGAGCACAGCACACGTGCAGGCCGCGCCCACAGGGGAGCCAGCCGCCGGAAGACGACCTGATTCATTGTCAATGCGGCGCAACCGCGACCCGATACAATCACAAGGTTGAGTAGAGCGTGGACCGGTTCCGTTGTTGCTCCAGAACCATAGCGTACAGGCTAGTCGTGGTAAGCTTCGACCCCGCACCGAAACGCCTTCCGGTCTTTCTCTTTCTCAACACTGACGTACGTTTTCGCCGAATACATGGATATCATCATCGCGGTAAAAGCCATCCTCATGGGCGTGGTTGAAGGGTTGACAGAATTTCTACCCATTTCCTCCACCGGCCACCTGATTTTGGCGGGCAGCCTGCTTAACTTTACCGACGAAAAGGCGAAAGTTTTTGAAATCGTGATCCAGGCCGGCGCCATCCTTGCCGTCTGCTGGGAGTACAGGAAGCGCATCGTGTCGATCTTCAGCGGCATCACGCATGACCGGAAGGCACAAAAATTTGTGCTGAACGTGTTTGTGGCTTTCCTGCCGCTGGCTTTGCTCGGCCTCATCTTCGGCAGCGCCATCAAGGCCGCCCTGTTCTCGCCGGTGCCGGTCGCGCTGGCCTTCATCATCGGCGGCATCATCATCCTGTGGGTCGAGCGCCACCACAAAAAACACCCCCCCGCAGTGCGCTTCGAGAGCGTGGACGACATGAGCATCGTCGACGCGCTGAAGGTGGGCCTGGCCCAGGCAGCGGCGCTGATTCCCGGCACCAGCCGCTCCGGCGCCACTATTATCGGGGCGATGGCCTTCGGCCTGCCGCGCCGCGTCGCCACCGAATTTTCGTTCTTCCTCGCGATTCCGACCTTGATGCTGGCGACCGTGTACTCGCTGATCAAGGAGCGCGACATCCTCACCCTGGCCGACCTGCCGATGTTCACGCTCGGTTCGATCTCGGCCTTCATTTCCGCGTTCATGTGCGTGCGCTGGCTGCTGCGCTACATCAGCACCCATGACTTCACGGTATTCGCGTGGTACCGCATCGTGTTCGGG
Organism: Massilia agrisoli; assembly: GCF_020831365.1. Taxonomy (GTDB): domain Bacteria; phylum Pseudomonadota; class Gammaproteobacteria; order Burkholderiales; family Burkholderiaceae_D; genus Telluria_A; species Telluria_A agrisoli. Next base: position 141,149 of record NZ_JAJHPV010000021.1, on the reverse strand, counting down.
CTCGTCGTGCTCGCAAGCTCGCATTACGGATGGGTCGTTTGGGTGCACTAGAGATGAATCCCGCGACCAGCGCGCGCGCCCTCGACCTGCTGCAGACCGTCTTCGGCTACCCCGCCTTCCGCGGGCAGCAGGCCGAAATCGTCGAACATGTCGGCAGCGGCGGCGACGCGCTGGTCCTGATGCCGACCGGCGGCGGCAAGTCGCTGTGCTACCAGATCCCCGCGCTGCTGCGCGACGGCGTCGGCGTCGTTGTGTCGCCCCTGATCGCGCTGATGCAGGACCAGGTCGACGCGCTGGCCGAAGTCGGCGTGCGCGCAGCCTTCCTGAACTCGACCCAGACCTTCGAAGAATCGATGCGCATCGAACGGCTGGTGCGCACCGGCGAGATCGACCTGGTGTACGTAGCGCCGGAACGGCTGATGACGCAGCGCTGCCTCGACCTGTTCGATGCAGCGAAGATCGCGCTGTTCGCCATCGACGAAGCGCACTGCGTATCGCAATGGGGCCACGACTTCCGCCCCGAATACATCCGCCTGTCGATCCTGCACGAACGCTTCCCGGACGTGCCGCGCATCGCGCTGACCGCCACCGCCGATCCGCAGACCCGCGCCGAAATCGCGATGCGCCTGCAGCTGGAAGACGCGCGCCAGTTCGTCTCGTCCTTCGACCGGCCCAACATCCGCTACCAGATCGTCGAAAAGGACAACGGCCGCAAGCAGCTGCTCGACTTCATCACCTCCGAACATGGCGGCGACTGCGGCATCGTCTACTGCCTGTCGCGCAAGAAGGTCGAAGAAACCGCTGAATTCCTGAACGAGCACGGCATCCGCGCGATGCCCTATCACGCAGGCATGGAGCATCCCAAGCGCGCCGCCAACCAGGCCAAGTTCCTGCGCGAAGAGAACATCGTAATGGTTGCGACCATCGCCTTCGGCATGGGCATCGACAAGCCGGACGTGCGCTTCGTCTGCCACCTCGACCTCCCGAAAAGCATCGAAGGCTACTACCAGGAGACCGGGCGCGCGGGCCGCGACGGCATGCCGGCCAGCGCCTGGATGGCATACGGGCTGCAGGACGTGGTGCTGCAGCGCCGGATGATCGACGAATCAGAGGCGGACGAAACCTTCAAGCGCGTGTTGTCGATGAAGCTCGACGCCATGCTCGGCCTGTGCGAGACGCTGAGCTGCCGGCGGGTTCGCCTGCTCGACTATTTTGGCGAGCAGTCCGGCCCCTGCGGAAATTGCGACACCTGCCTGATACCGCCGGTGTCCTTCGATGGGACCGTGCCCGTGCAAAAGCTGCTGTCTGCGATCTACCGTGTCGACCAGCGCTTTGCGGCTGGCCACGTGATCGACGTGCTGCGCGGCGCCGAGACGGACCGCATCAAGCAGTGGCACCACGATGCGCTGTCGGTGTACGGCATCGGCAGCGAACGCACCGAAGCCGAATGGCGCGCGATCCTGCGCCAGGCCATCGCGCTTGGGCTGGTGACGGTCGACCATGATTCGTACAGCTCGCTGAAGCTGACCGATGCGGCGCGGCCGGTGCTCAAGGGCGGGCAGAAGGTGCAGCTGCGGCAGTACGTGAAGCCGGTGAAGCAGAAGCGCGCGCCGTCGGCGTCGAAAGGCTATATCGAGAGCGAGCTGTCGAAATCGGAGCAGGAGATCTTCGACCGGCTGCGCTCATGGCGCATGGGTACGGCGCGCGAGCACAATGTGCCGGCGTATGTAATCTTCGTGGACGCGACCCTGCGCGAGATCGCCAAGGCTAAACCGCGCTCGCTGGACGACCTGCGCGGCGTCAGCGGCGTGGGCGAGAAGAAGCTGGCGTCGTATGGGGAAGAGATCGTCGCGCTGATTGGCGAGATGCTTTAATTCGGCGGAGGCGCGCTTCGCGCTTGTCCGCCCTACGACAACCACAGCGATTTTCCCGACCCACGAAAACCACGAACGATTGCGTAGGGCGGATAAGCCCGGAGGGCGCATCCGCGCGGCCACTCGCGTCGTATGGGGAAGAGATCGTCGCGCTGATTGGCGAGATGCTTTAATTCGGCGGAGGCGCGCTTCGCGCTTGTCCGACCCACGAAAACCACGGACGATTGCGTAGGGCGGATAAGCCCGCAGGGCGCATCCGCGCGGCCCGCGGCTACTTCTTAACGAACACCAGGTCCCACACCCCGTGTCCCAGCTTGAGGCCACGGTTCTCGAACTTGGTCAGCGGGCGGTACGCCGGCTGCGGCGCATACCCTTCAGCGGTATTCTGGAGCATCGGCTCGGCGCCCAGCACCTCCAGCATCTGCACCGCATAGTCTTCCCAATCGGTCGCGCAATGCAGGTAGCCGCCCGGCGCCAGCTTCTGCGCCAGCAGCTTGACGAACGGCCCCTGGATCAGGCGGCGCTTGTTATGGCGCGCCTTGTGCCACGGGTCGGGAAAGAACACGTGCACGCCGGCCAGCGATCCATCCGGGATCATCTGGTTCAGCACTTCAACCGCGTCATGCTGGATAAGACGCAGGTTGGTGATGCCCTGCTCGCCGATCTGCTTGAGCAGGCTGCCCACGCCCGGCGTGTGCACTTCCACACCGATGAAATCCTTCTCCGGCATGCCGCGCGCGATGTGCGACGTGGTGTCGCCCATGCCGAAGCCGATCTCCAGGACCACCGGCGCCTTGCGGCCAAACGCCTGCTCGTAGTCGAGCGGCGCCTTGGCGTATTCGATCAAAAACTTCGGTCCCAGTTCTTCCAGCGCGCGCGCCTGTGCCACCGACAGGCGGCCCGCCCGCGTGACGAAGCTGCGGATGCGGTGTTCGGTTGGGTCGTAGAGCATCGGCCGGTTTGGGCCGGTTGGTGGCGTATCAGAGGACATGGGATGTGATATTTCAGGAACTGGAAAACAGCCAGCATTGGCTGTACGGGAGCGCCATTATAGCCCAGCTACCCTGCACAGCCCTCCTTCAGCGACCCCACTTGCTGCGCAGCCCGTAGCGTGGCCGTGCCGTCCGGCGCGCACACGGCCTTCTGATACCACTCGATCGATTTTTCGTGGTATCCCGCGCTTGCGTAGGCAAACCCGAAGCCGTCGGCAATCGATCCAATGCCGCCCCACAGGGGGCCAAACTCGCTTTCCAGGTACTGCAGCTTCGCCAGCTGCACTTCGCGTGGCGCGCCTCCGAGTTTGCTCTGCACGGCCAGCGTCTCGAGCGCAATCGCCAGCGATACCGGCGACGCGAGGTCGCTGAACTCCTCTTTAAGCGGCACCGCCAGCCGCCTCGCGGTGTCATTCTGCCGCATCGACCGCCAGCGCCAGTCAGGGTCGCCATAGCACTGGTAGGCGGCCCAGGTATTCGATTCCGGAAGGGCGTTCCAGGCAGCGGTGCGCGCCAGGCCGACTGCCTCGATGAAGCGCGAGCCATTGAGCAGCGCGACGTAGAAGGCGGTGGCGAAGATTTCGGCCGCGTTGTCATTGACTGCCCAGCCGGCAGCCACTACGCAGCGCACGCCGATGCGGATCAGCGACTCTGCGACATTGGCCGCGAACTGGGCGCGGTCGTAGGGCTGCAGGATCGTTTCGGTATCGCGTCCGCCAGTGTGGCAGCAGTTAAGGAACACCAGGTCGGGAATGCTGCGCATGGCGTTGATCTCGTTCGCGCCGAGGAAGGTGTTGTCACCGGACAGCACCACCCCGCCATGCGGCCCCGGCTCGCCATGGCCAGCGATGTGGACGATGCGGTACGGGTCCTTGAGCAGCGCGATCAGGATCGCCTGCGCGTCGTTTTCTTCGGCGCGCAAGGTCACCTGGGCAGGGTCGACGCCACTGCCCGGCTGGGTCAGCGTTTGCGCGACCGCGATCGCCTCGCGTTTCGCGCCCGGCAGCGGCGGATACAGCGGCGACGTCGTTTTCGGATCGCCGATGATCAGGACCTTGTCGCCAATGCTGGCGGGTCGCAGGCTGGTGCGAAACTCCTCAAGCTGCATCTTGCGTACCAGCTTGCTGCGGATTGCCCACGGGCGCTTGTCGGCGGCGTCCGCCTCGGGACTTGTGTCGAGCAGTTCCCACGGAATGCCTGCGGTACCGGCATCGAGTTCCATTACCAGCTCGCTGGACCCGCCGAGGAAGGGTTCCATTTCAACCGGGATCAGCAGGTTGAACAGGGTGCGCCCAATTTCGGGATCGCTTGTGGCATCGTTCGAGGCCTTGGACACGAGTTCCCGCACCAGGGTCGCCTGCGCCCGGTGCGCGTGTACTTCCGCGCGGGCGCGTTTGGTGTCGAGGGTATAGGCAATGCCGGGATGCTTGGCGTCGGGTGTCGACTGCTGCAGCGCGCTGATGAAATCATAGCTGGTGCCGCGGTAACTGGAGTCGGGAGAGCGGCGCAAGGCGCCGGCGCCGAAGTGGATTTTGCCGACCAGTTGCAACAAGTTACGGTCAGCCAGCTCCTGCATCTGCAGCGCGTGCCAGGCATCGGTTGCGCGCTCAAGATATAGCTCGACCAAAGTGAGCTGGCGCAAACGCGGCCAGCCTTCGACTTGTTCGAGTTTCGCGTTGGCTTCATGCGCGGCCTGCACGATGGCCAGCGCCGAACTACCTGCCGTGACACCGCTGCCGCCACTGCCGACCAGGGTGGCAGCCAGGGAAAACTCGGTCGGTGCGCCGCCTTCCTGCTGCTCGGACAGGCGCTGCGCATAGGCCAGTATCGCCTGCCGCACCGTGTAGACAAGATCGGCTGCCCGCAATTCACCTTCATCGCCCAGCCCTGCGACGACAATGGCGGGCAGGCAGGTGCCCTCTCCGCTTTCGGCGATGCACGGGTGGCGAAAAACCTGGTGTGAACCAGGTGTGCTCGGATACAGCCCGGCGTTCAGGGCGCGGCTCATGCGATGGTCGAGCAGCACGTCGATGGCGGCTTCCGCGCCGGTCAGCGTGGTTGAGCGGTAATGTCCGACCAGCAGGGCCTGTTCGATAAAGCGCAGGTCAGCGTTGAGGACGACGACGTCGAGCCGCGGCGCAGGAGTATCTTGGTTTTCTGGAGGTGCCATACCGCCCCTTCTGATTTTTTTAAGGCGCAATCAGCGCCGCATGAATCCGCCTGGCCACGTCCTTGTCACTGAGGTACCCCGAAATGCCGTGCCGGTTCTCGGTGAAATTTTCCACCGTCGTCAGGTTCTCGATGGGCGGGAAAACGGCAAAGTGTTCCGACGTTAGCGGATATAGCGAAACCACGTCGCGCTCATCCATCGCGTTGAACCAATGCCTTACCGTCGCCGGATGCGAGACCGGCTGCAATTTCGCCTTCACCGCGCTGATGGCCAGGGGTGAGCCCAGCGTGACAAACAAGGGAACGTTTAGATCGGCGCGCGGCGGATCGTTCTTCAGCACGTTGTATGCTACCACCGTGCCGAGCGAGTGGCTGACGACCACCGCTTCGCTACCGGGCACAAACGCCGACCTGACCCCGTCATCCATCTCGGTGCGCAGTTCCTTGCGATGCAGGTACTGGAAGACGTCGTTGGTGAACAATGCGACCCCGGCGGCGCTGGCGAAAGGTACGGACTTGTCCAACACGCTCAGGATTGCCTGCACCCATCCCCAGTTGAGCGGCCCCCGTTCGACCGGCAGGCCTCGCAGTGCCTCCTCCGGTATCAGGCCGGCCTCCTTCAGTTCGCCAAGGTATTCCTTGAAGAAGGCTTCCTCGCTTGATGACAGCGGCACACCGCGCACGACAATGTCGACAGCATCCTCGGCGCTGGCGCCCTTGACCATCTGGTCCAGTGTATCGCCGTAATAAGGAAACCGGATCTCGTCTTCACCGATGGGCAATGCCAGGCCGCTTTTCGCCAGCCCCGCCTTTAATGAGAGTATCCATTCCTGCTTGAGCGCCAGCGCGTCTTTTCCATGCTGTGCCCGTCCGTGGACGAAAACCAGATGCCGTTTCATAGAGTGCCTCCTCTTAACGGATGCTGTATGCACCCACCTTCCATACGCCGCGCGCGTCCTTGACCGGCGTAACCGTTTCCACCGCGCTGACCTTGTTTTCAAAGCGCGTTTCATACTCAAGCACGACTGACTGCCCGACCGCCAGGTCTGGCAAGGTTTCGGTGTAGCTGGCCCACTTCAGGCGCCGGGCAAGGACAGGACCAAGCGGCGCCCGGCGCTCGCGAACAAGCGCTATCCAGGCCGGCCTCGACACTGTCCGCTGCAACTGATCCGCCGCCTGGTCCCAGCTTGCCGCGTACTGGCCCGAATCGAGCAGGTCCAGCCAGGCGACGGCCGCTTCCTGGCCTTTATGGACTGCACTGGCGCGCTGGGCGGCTGCGGTGGGGGCAATGACGATGCCCGCGCAGACAGCAACCACGGCGGCAAGGCTTTTCACGATTATCTCGCAGGAGTGGGAATGGGGGGCGGACGGAAAGACGGGGGATGATGTAACCAGAACATAGTTTCACCAGTCGATGGAGCGGGTGAAGGGAATCGAACCCTCGTCGTAAGCTTGGGAAGCTCCTGCTCTACCATTGAGCTACACCCGCGGACACCGCATTCTACGCGGGTTCGGGTGTATTACACAAATTTCAAGCGCTGCCCCATCCAATGGCTGGCTCGTTCTCAGCAGCAACGCCTTCATAGCATTCTTAATCACACCGATTGAAACAACCAATCAGGCGCTGCCGGATATTGGTGTATCATGTTTTCAATGAGTTCTTCTCATTCGATAGTTTTTATCAACCGACACATAGCATACGAGGATCTCCCATGTCACTGATCAATACTCAAGTTCCTGCTTTCAAAGCCCAAGCTTTCCACAACGGTAAATTCGTTGAAGTTACCAACGAAAGCCTCAAAGGCAAGTGGTCGGTCATCATCTTCATGCCTGCTGCCTTCACCTTCAACTGCCCAACCGAGGTGGAAGATGCGGCTACCAACTACGCCGAGTTCCAGAAGGCCGGCGCGGAAGTGTATATCGTCACCACCGACACCCACTTCTCGCACAAAGTGTGGCACGAGACCTCGCCAGCGGTTGGCCAGGCCCAGTTCCCACTGGTTGGCGACCCAACCCATGCGCTGACCCGCGCTTTCGGCGTGCACATCGAAGAAGAAGGCCTGGCACTGCGCGGCACCTTCATCGTCAACCCGGAAGGCGTCATCAAGACCATGGAAGTGCATGACAACGCCATCGCACGCGACGTCTCGGAAACCCTGCGCAAGCTGAAGGCTGCCCAGTTCGTTGCATCGCACCCTGGCCAGGTCTGCCCAGCCAAGTGGAACGAAGGCGCGAAGACCCTGACCCCATCGCTGGACCTGGTCGGCAAGATCTAAGTAGTAACGGCACAGAAGGGCGCGCTGCCTTGCCGCCCTTCTTCGCCCGGGCCAGTTCACCGGCCCTCGCAGTTCAACTGCAAGGCGCTTTCTTACGGATACCGACATGCTTGACGCCACCTTAAAAACTCAGTTGCAGGCCTATTTGCAGAACCTGCGCGGCCCGATCACACTCATCGCGACGCTGGACGACAGCGCCAAGAGTGCCGAACTGCGTGAGCTGTTGGCCGACATCGCCAGCCTGTCCGACAAAGTCAGCGTTGACGAATCGGGCACCGACAGCCGTTCGCCGTCCTTCGTTATCGCCAAACAGGGCGAAACGCGTGGCGTGCGCTTTGCCGCTATTCCCCTGGGCCACGAGTTCACCTCGCTGGTGCTGGCCCTGCTGTGGACCGGCGGCCATCCGCCCAAAGTAGACGCGGAAATCCTCGACCAGATCAAGTCGCTGGACGGTGGCAACTTCGAGGTGTACATGTCCCTCTCTTGCCATAACTGCCCAGACGTGGTGCAGGCCGCCGCGCTGATGGCAATCTACAACCCGAATATCAATACCGTGGTCATCGACGGCGGTATGTATCAAAAAGAAGTTGAAAGCCGCCAGGTCATGGCGGTGCCGATGGTGTTTAAGGACGACGAGCTGTTCGGCTCGGGCCGCATGACGCTGGAAGAAATCGTCGCCAAGCTTGACACCAAATCGGCCGACCGCGAAGCCACCAGGCTCAACGAGAAAGCACCGTTCGACGTGCTGATCGTCGGCGGCGGCCCTGCCGGCGCGGCAGCTGCCGTGTACGCGGCACGCAAGGGCATCCGTGTCGGTATTGCGGCGGAGCGTTTCGGCGGCCAGACCAACGACACCATGGCGATCGAAAACTATATCTCCGTGCTGGAAACCGACGGCCCGAAATTTGCCCTCGCACTGGAGGCGCAGGTGCGCCACTACGACGTGGACATCATGAACCTGCAGCGTGCCGACCGCATCGTGCCGGCGGCAAAGCCGGGCGGGCTGGTGTCCGTGCACATGGCAAACGGCGGCGTGCTGCATTCGCGCAGCGTGATCGTGTCCACCGGCGCGCGCTGGCGCAATGTGAACGTGCCCGGCGAAGCCGAGTACAAGAACAAGGGCGTGGCATACTGCCCGCACTGCGACGGGCCGCTGTTCAAGGGCAAGCGCGTGGCGGTGATCGGTGGCGGCAACTCGGGCATCGAAGCGGCCATCGACCTGGCAGGCATCGTCCAGCACGTGACGGTGATCGAATTTGCCGATTCGCTCAAGGCGGACGCCGTGCTGGTGAACAAGCTCAAGAGCCTCGACAACGTCACCATCCATGTCAACGCCCAGACCACCGAAATTACAGGCGACGGCCAGAAGGTCAATGGCATCAGCTACAAGGACCGGGTGAGCAATGAGATCCACCACGTCGGGCTGGAAGGCGTGTTCGTCCAGATCGGCCTGGTGCCTAACACAGAGTTCCTGAAAGGGACTTTGGAGCTGAGCAAGTTCGGCGAGATCGTTGTCGACGCCAAGTGCCACACCAGCCTGCCTGGCGTGTTCGCCGCCGGCGACGTGACAACGGTGCCGTACAAGCAGATCGTCATTGCCGCGGGTGAAGGCTCCAAGGCTGCGCTGAGCGCGTTCGATTACCTGATCCGCCAGCCGGTGGATGTGCCAGCCGAGGCGGACCAGGAAGCGGTAGCGGCCTGATAGAACCGTCCCTCACCGTCGTTGCTGCGAAAGCGGGAACCCATACTGAACTCGATCGGCTGCAAAACTTAGCCGCAGCCTACTCAGCATAGGTTCCCGCGTGCGCGGGAACGACGGTATCTACTCCGGCGACTCGACCTGATATCCCCTGGCTTGCAGGTCGGCCAATACACCCTTTGGATCGAGTAGCCGCTTGAGCGGCATGACCGCAAACGTCGACAGGTTGGCCGTCAGGGCCTGCTCCGCGGCGTCGACCCACGCCAGCTGCAGGCGCGCGTCCAGGCTCTGGACGTCCGGTTGGCCTTTCATGATGGCGCTGTTCATGACTGCGGCGTGGCAGGCCTCGCCCCCGTCCGCAAACACGAGCTTGCGGATTGTCTCCAGATCGCCCTTTGCCCATGCATTCGCGCGCACGCGCATCGCGTCGATGTCTGTTTCAAGCCGCTCGATCGTCCTGGCAAAACACTGCACGTCTTCCAGCGACGTTTTCTTGAAATCCCGGACGGCCCTGACCGGACTATCGATCGACAAATCCACCTTCGGTTCAGTGATTTTAAGATTATTCTTTTTAGCGATCTTGATGATGGCGTCCGTGACATCACGGCTATTTGAAAGGCCATTCTTGTAGAGCGCGCCGCCGTACAGGTCACCCGCCGCGAAAAGCGGACGGCGGCGTTCGACGCGGTCAACGTCGCGGATGTACTTTTCCCTCAGCGGAAGCCAGCGCGCGTACAGGTCTGGCGGCAACACATCCTTCAGGGTCGCGTCGCCCGGATTCTTGTCGGCGCCGATGGCAAATGGCAGGGCCCGCGCGATCTGGAAGATCGGCATCTTGGGTGATGGCGGCCAGATGAACTCCTGCGACTTCGCCAGGATCGCCTCAACCTCGTGCGAGCGCCATTCCATTTTCATCGGCAGCGGAGAATAAGTGCCGAACACCCACAGCACATGGTCGCCTTTCGAGACTTTCCACAAACCCGGACCGGGGCGCTGGCCGACCACCAAAATTTTCTCCGGTGCGACTTCCAGGGATTCGGCGCTGGTCGTTTCCGCTTCCGTCTGCGACCAGGCTGGCGCTGCGAACGCGCAGAGGCACACTACGGAAACGATGTGTTTGAGCATGGAACGATCCCTTTGGAAGTGATGGCAAAGATTACTAGCTTTGCATCATTTCTCAAAGCGACTTTGGATACATATCTAGTCGCGGAACAGGTGGTTGAAGGTCCTGCTGACCGGCAGCTTTTCGTCGCTGCCGCGCAGTAGCACCTGCAAGCGTTCCGCGTCGACGCGTTCAGCGGCGGCAATGGCGTTCACGTTCACCATCGTGCAGCGATGGATTTGCCAGAACTGTTGCGGGTCAAGGCCGCTCATCAAATCCTTCAGCGGTATCCGCACCAGCGCTTCCGACCCCGCCAGCACCACGCGCGTGTATTTGGTATCGGACTGAAAGAACAGCACGTCGTTGACGTCGATCAGGCGGATTTGTTTGCCGACCGTCGCTTTGATCCACTTCATTTTTTCGCGCTGCGGTTCAGGGATCGCCGTCTTCAGCTGGCGCAGGATGTCGCCGATTTCAACGGGAGCTGCGCCCAGCTTGCTGCGAAGCCGGCTGATCGCGCGTTCCAGCCGGTCCGCCTGGACGGGCTTGAGCACGTAATCGACCACGCCCGCGTCGAAGGCATCGACTGCATACTGGTCGTAGGCGGTCACGAACACGATATGCGCCGATGTGCCGATGCGCTCGGCTACTTCAAGCCCCGACAGGCCGGGCATGCGGATATCGAGGAACACCACGTCCGGTTCGTGCTCCAGGAAACCGTCCCATGCATCGTTGCCGTTCTCCGCGACTACGACAACCTCGGCCTCTGGCCACGCATCGGCCAGCATGCCGAGCAGTCGCTCGCGCATCAGCGGCTCGTCTTCCGCGATCAGGATTCTTGTTTTCATGCTTGCTGTTCAATAGGTTGGTAAGGGATGACGATTTCAGCGGCGACGCCCTCGCCGTTGTCATCGAGCTTCAGGCTGGCCGCGCCGCCATGCACCAGCTGCAAGCGGTGCCGCACATTCTCCAGGCCCACGCCGGCGCCCGGTTCCGGGCTCATACCGGCCCCGGTGTCGAGCACGCGAATCACGACCTTGCCCTCTTCTTGGGCCGCCGACACATGCACCTCGCCCCCACGCAGCGCTGGCTCGATGCCGTGCTTGATGGCGTTTTCAACCAGCGTGAGCAAGATCATGCTGGGCACGCTCACCGATACCAGCGCATCCGGCAGGCTCAAGCTGTACCGCAGGCGCGCGCCAAGACGCGGCTGCATCACTTGCAGGTAGGCTTCGACCAGCTTGAACTCGGCGCCGAGGCTGGCTTGTTCGCTGCGCATGTCGGTCATGCTGGCTCGCAGGAAAGCGATCAGGCTGGCGGTCAGGCGGGCTGCTTCCGGCGCGCCGTTTTCGGCAAGCTGCTGCACGGCGCCGAGCGTATTGAACAGGAAATGCGGCTCGATCTGCGCGCGTAGCAGGCGCAACTGCGATTCGGAGAGTTCGCGCGCCATCCGTTCCCGCTCGGCCTCAAGCTGGAGCTGGACGGCAATTGTCTCGGAGAAGCGATTGCGCAAGGCGCCGATAATGATCAGCGGTACCGCGCCCAGCACGCCGACGCCGATCGCGGTCAGCGCAAGGGTGCGCGGGAGCTGTTCCAGTACAAGGTCGAGCGGCTTGTCACCGGAAAAATAGGACATTGCCGCGCCGATCAAGACGCCGCAAAGGGTGGCGCCAACAAAACGCAGCAGTACCTTGAGCTTGTGGTTCGCGATCTTGCGGTAATTGAACCAGACGGAAACCAGGCCCATCACGGCTGTAATTCCCACGAGGTTGGTCAGGAGGAATGCTTTCAGCAATGAGAACTTGTCGGGAAAAGCCAGGTGCAACAGCGGCGCCAATGCACTGAAGGCAAGCACCTGCTTGCCCAGCGCGGCCCAGCCGCGGCGTCCCCGATAGGTGAGGCAAAATTCGCGCAGTTGCTGGCGCTCGATGGGCGACAATGCGGCGAGCTTCTGTCCGCCATAGCGGCGGTAGCCCGGCGGCAAACTGGCGGCGAGACTGGGGTCGTCCAGCACGTCGAGTTGCTCCTGTTCCCAGCCGTTGTACCACTTTGCGATGCGACTCAGCATTCCACCCTCCCTGTGGCCGTTAATATAAGGCAATGAGGGAAGTCTAGGGGTATGTGGGAAAGCAAAAAAGATGCAGGTGACGAAGCACGACTACAGCGGTGCGAAATACGAATCGGCGGATTCGGTGCAGCGCGTGCTTATGCGGCGGGCGGCGCCGACAGCAGCGCGACGGCCTGCCTGAAACCAGCCACCATTGCCGCAAAGGCCTGGGCCTTGGCGTCGTCGCCTGGCACCCTCAGCACGTAGCTCGGATGATAGATCGCAACGATCCAGCGGCCCTCGTGCATGAAGGGCTCGGCCATGGCGTCCTTCAGGGTGGCGTGCGAATCGCCCGTCACCGCCTTGAGCGCGGTGCTGCCCATCGCCACGATCACGTCCGGCGCAACCTGCTTCAGCTCGCGCTCAAGCCAGTAGCTGCATGCCTCGATCTCGCGCTGGGCCGGCGTCTTGTGCAGTCGGCGCTTGCCGCGCGGCTCCCATTTGAAATGCTTGACCGCATTGGTGAGGTAGACCTTGCGGCGGTCGAGTTCGGCATCGGCCATCGCTCGGTCGAGCAGTTTGCCGGCCGGCCCGACAAACGGCTCGCCGGACAGGTCTTCCTGGTCGCCCGGCTGTTCGCCCACCAGCATGATGCGCGCGCGTTTGGGCCCGGCGCCGCCCACCGCCTGCGTGGCGTTTTTCCACAGGTCGCAGCGGCGGCACTGGTCGAGCGAGGTGGGGGCGTCGCGCTGCGGCTGGGCGCGGCTTGCGGCGATCGGGATGGCTGTGCCCGCCCGCTGCCCCACGCTCTGGGTTTGCCCGACCTTGCGCGCGCCCGCCGCGGCCTGGGTCACCATCTCGGGGACGATGCTGCCTTCGGGCAGGTTTTTCCAGAAACGTGAGGGGATATGCGAGTGCAACAGGTCGGCGTTGAGGCGCGCCGGGTTGAAAATGCTGCGGTAGTAGGTCAGCCACAAGGCCTCGCCGGCGTCATCGATTTCTTCCGGGCCGCGCATCAGCGGGCCGGTGGTGTGCAGGTTGGCGCCGTCCCACATCACGCTGGCGTCGGGCGTGGCGATCATCCAGGTGACGCGGCCCATGCGGCTGGCGAAATGGCGCGCCACCTGCGGCAGCACGTCATGGCTGGGCTCGAACCATGCGACAAAGCGCGGCGGACCTGCATCCTCGCGCCGTTCGCGGAACCGGATGTAGGCGTGCATGTCATGCTCCTCGCGGTGGACTGCCTTGACCATCGCATGCAGTTTGGCGCCGTCTTCGTCCGCTGCGGAGATCACGTCTTTCTCGCCATGGCTCCAGCGCCACAGCACCAGGTACAGGAAGGCCCAGCGGTTCGGCACGCGGCAGCATGCGGCCGTTTGCAGCATGTCCATCAGCTCGCGCGAGACGCGCACCTGCCCCGGTGCCTGGCCAGCCGGCGCGGCGCTCGCCTGCCCGGCGCCGTCGGATTCTTCTTCATCGGCGCAAGCGACGGGATTGGAAAACAGGTCGGCATCGTGCTTGCTTGCCACCCACTGGACCGCATGCGGCGCGACCTTGTGCGCAAGCAGGTCGCGCGCGGCGTCGCGCCACTGGCCAAACGAGTTGACCAGGACCGGATGGCCCGCCGCCACCGCGGCCGCCGCGCTTACGCGGCCTGCAGTTCCGTCCATAGGTCCAGCTGCCTTGGTTGCTCGGCCATCGAGCGGCGCAGCACTTCCGATGCCGCGGCGCCCTGCGAAGGCTTGTAGTCCGCGGCGACGATGAAGGGCGCGATTTTTTTCATGCTGCATCGCAGGCGCACCAGGTCGGCGTAGCGGATACGCCGCAGCCGCCGCAGCTCGACCAGGCGGCGGGCGTTGCGCAAGCCGATGCCGGGTACGCGCGAAATCATGCTCTCGTCGGCCATGTTGAGGTCGAGCGGAAAATGCTCGCGGTGCGCCAGCGCCCAGGCCAGCTTGGGGTCGATGTCGAGCGCCAGGTTGCCGGCCGCAGGCAGCAATTCATTGGCCTGGAAGCCGTAGCTGCGCAGCAAAAAGTCAGCCTGGTAGAGACGGTGCTCGCGCTGCATCGGCGGCGGCGCCAGCGGCACGCTGCCCGGGCTTTGCGGGATAGGGCTGAACGCCGAGTAATACACGCGCTTGAGCTTGTAGCTGCCGTACAGCGTTTCAGCGGTGGACAAGATGGTCTGGTCGTCGCTGGCGTCGGCGCCGACGATCATCTGCGTGCTCTGCCCTGCCGGCGCAAACTTCGGCGCCCTGGGTTCCTCCGCTTTTTCATCGAGCTTGCGGCGGATCGACCCCATCGCCAGCTTGATCGTGTGGACGCTTTTTTCCGGAGCCAGCCGTTCGACGGCGGCTTCAGTGGGCAGTTCGATATTAACGCTGAGGCGGTCGGCATAGCGGCCGGCCGCGGCAATCAGCGCCGGATCTGCGTCGGGAATGGTTTTCAGGTGGATATAGCCGCGGAACTGGTGGACTTCGCGCAGCTCGCGCGCAATGGCCACCAGTTGCTCCATAGTGTAATCCGCGGACTGGATGATGCCCGAGCTGAGGAACAGCCCGTCGATGTAGTTGCGCAGGTAAAAATCAGTGGTCAGCTTGACCACTTCCGCCACCGAAAACCGGGCCCGCGGGACATTCGACGTGCGCCGGTTGACGCAGTATTGGCAGTCGTAGACGCAGAAGTTGGTCAGCAAAATCTTGAGCAGCGAAACGCAGCGCCCGTCCGGCGTATAACTGTGGCAGATGCCCATGCCACTGGTCGCGCCGAAGCCGTCCTTGCCCTCGGACGTGCGCTTTGGCGCGCCGCTGCTTGCGCAGGACGCGTCGTACTTGGCTGCATCAGCCAGAATTTCCAGCTTGTCCGTCAGTTCCATCGCTTGTCTTTGACTGTATGTTTATACAGTATATTACACGATGGCTGACAGGCGCGCCCGCTGGCGTGCGGACCTGTGTGGCGCCGATCCGACGGCGCCGCAGTCCTGCTAGCGGGGCGCCGGGGTCCCGTCCGCGTTCAGGATGGTGGCCTCACCCCAGCCAAGCTCGCGCACGCCCGCCTCGATCTTGCGCAGGTCGCCGATGACCAGCCAGACTAGCTCGTTCGGCCGTACGAATTTGCCGGACGCCGCCGCCAGCTGCGCTTCGGTCAGGCCACGGATGTTGCCCGCATACGCCGACCAGTAGGTATCGGGCAGGCCAAGGTTGAGCGAGGTGATCGCGGCGGACTCCAGCGCGCTCAAGGTCGCAAAACGGCCGGCCAAGCGCGATGTCATGTTGCGCATGATGCTGGCGTACTCTTCCCCTGCAAGTGGGCGCTCACCTGCAACGCCCCTGATCTCTTTCGCCACTTCCAGCATCGACTCTTTGGTCTTGTCGGTCTGGACCGGCGCAACCACCATGAACGCGCGCTGGCCGCGCGGGTACGTCAACTGGCCAGAGGTGCCATAGCTCCAGTGCTTGTCGAGTCGCAGGTTGCGGTTCAGGCGTGACGTCGCCATGCCGCCGAAGTTCTGCATCACCGGTTCCATCGCCAGGTCTTCCGGCTGGCCAGCGGCCTCGGACACGTGCGCGGCGACGATGGTCGATTGCGGCGCGCCCGGCTTGTCGATCAGGTAGAGGCGCTTGCCCTGGGTGCGCGCTACAGTGCTCACCTGCTTGGCAGGCGCGGTTCCGGCCTTCCAGCCGCCGAAGCTCGCTTCCAGCGCAGGCACCAGCTTGGCCAGTGTCGTATCGCCGGTGACGATGATGGTGGCGCTCCCCGGCTTGAACCAGGTGGCATGCCAGCGCGCCAGGTCTTCGCGCGCGATCTTCCCTACCGTCGCCTCGGAACCGGACGCGGGCTTGCCATAAGCGTGCGCCTCGCCGTACAAAAGGCCGGGCACGATGCGCTGGGCGAGCGCGTTTGGCTGCGCCCGTTCCTGCGCGATCTGCGCCAGCCTGCGCTGCTTTTGCAGCGTGAACTGGTCGGCCGCGAACGACGGGTTAAGGGCCGCATCGGCCATCAGCGCCAGTGACGGTTGCAGCGCGGCCGTGGTCGACTGCAAGCGCACAATCGAGAGGTCGGCGCCAGTTGCGGTCGACAGGTTGGCGCCCAGCGACGCCAGGTCGTCGGCCAGCTTGAACACATCGCGCGATCTGGTGCCCTTGTCGAACAGGTCGAGGGCAAGTGACGCCGTACCGGCATTGGCCGCGCTTTCCGAGGCGGCGCCCGCATCGACCACCAGGGGGCGTTGACGATAGGCGCCGAGTGGCGCTCGAGCAGGACCACTTTCAGCCCGTTCGACAAGGTGGCGCGCTGCATGGCGGGGAAGCTGACGTCGGGCGCAGCGCCCAGCGCCGGCAGCACCTTGCGGTCCAGCGCCGATTTGGCGGAGGCCAGTTTGGCGAATGGCTTCACCGTCATCGTGTAATGGTGCGCGCGCAGCCACTTCTGCGCGGCGGCCTTGACCTGCGCCGGGGTGGCGGTAGCCATCGCTTCGAGGCGGTTGAGGTAGGCGTCGGGCTGGCCTGCATAGGTCATGTGCTCGGCCAGCACGTCGGAGCGTCCGCCGAAGCCGCCCAGGCGCTCGATCGAGCGTGAGAAGCCGGCCAGGTTGCCCGTCTGCGAGCGGCGCACCGGTTCGGCTGCGGGACCGGTTTCGATCATCGCGCCCAGCACCGCGTCCATCTCGCGCTCCACTTCGGCCGGGTCGACCCCGGGCTTGACGGTGACGACGATATTGAAGGTGCTCCCCAGTTCGGCATCGCTGACGTAGCTGCTCACGCCCGTCGCCAGGCCTTTCTCGTAGACGAGGCGGCGCGGCAGCGCCGAGGCGCGCGAGCCGGCGATGACATCGGCGAACAGGCCGAGGTGCTGCAGCTCCGGGTCCTTCCACGCCGGTGCGTGATAGCTGCGGTAGATGCGTGCCTGCGGCACCTGGTCTTCCATCTCGTCGCGGATGTCGCGGTCCAGCTTTGGAATCCATGTCTCGGTGCGCGGCAGCGGCGGGCCTGGCGGGATCGCGCCGAAGTATTTGTCCACCAGGGCCAAAGCGCGTTCCGGGGTGATGTCGCCTGCCAGCGACAGCACCGCGTTGTTCGGGCCATAGTAGGTGCGGTACCAGTTGCGGATATCGTCAAGGGTCGCGGCGTTCAGGTCGTCCATGCTGCCGATCGGCGACCACGAATACGGGTGCGAATACGGATACATCTTGGCGTCGATCTCGTAGTGCACGCGGCCATATGGCTGGTTGTCGCCCTGGCGTTTTTCGTTCTGCACCACGCCGCGTTCGCGCTCGAGCATCTCCTTCGAGATGTAATTGCCCAGGAAACCCATGCGGTCCGATTCGAGGAACAGCGTGCGCTCCAGCGCCGACACCGGCACGTCTTCAAAGAAGTTGGTGCGGTCGGTGTTAGTGGTGCCATTGCGGTTGTTCGCGCCCAGGTCGTCCATCGCCTCGCGGAAGCCATGCGGATAGTTTTCGGAGCCGTTGAAGAAGAAGTGTTCGAACAGGTGCGCAAAGCCGGTCTTGCCGCGCGCCTCGTTGCGCGATCCGACGTGATACCAGACGTTGACGCCGACGACAGGCGTGCTGTGGTCTTCATGGACGATCAGGGTCAGGCCATTGGCCAGCACGAATTTCTTGTACGGGATCGTATAGGCCTTGCGGTCGAATACCGCTGGCGCCGCAGCCTTGGCCTGCACCGCGGATGCCGCGCTGGCGGGAACCGGCGCGCAAGCGGCCAGCGACAGGCCTAGCGCGATGGGCAAGAGCATCGTGTGCTTCATGAAGTCACCTGTTTGGAAGGGAGGAAACGAAGTGCGCGGCGCGCCGGGGTCAGGCCGCCAGTTCGGTGCGCACGGCCAGGCATTGCGCTTGCGCCAGCTGGGCCGGATTCATGCGCGCGGCAGTCGACTTGACGTACTTCGTCGCGGCTGCAACGCCTGCCATCTCGGCCTGCTGCAGCCAGGTCAGCGCCTGCACCAGGTCGGGAACGGCGCCATGGCCGGTGGCGTGCATCAGCCCGAGGTTGAACTGCGCTCGAGCGTGGCCCTGGCGCGCGGCCTGCAAGTACCAGAAATAGGCGGCTTCGTAGTCGCGTGCGACGCCCTGCCCGCTGTCGTGCCGCAGTCCAAGCGCGAACTGGGCGCGTGCATAGCCCTGGTCGGCCGCCTTGCGGTACCAGCCATATGCTTCGCGGCTGTCGAGCATGCCCGCGTCGTCGCTGTCGAACAACGCGCCGACCATAAACTGCGCAGGCGCGTAGTCATGGTCCGCCGCGCGTCGGTACCATGCCATCGCGCGCCGGTAATCGCGCGGCACATCGATGCCGCTTTCGTAGCGCAGCCCCAGTTCAAACTGGGCGCGTACGTGGCTTTGTTCGGCCGCCTTGTGGAACCAGCCGATCGCCTTCGCCGTGTCGCGTTCGACGCCATTGCCGGCGTCGTACAGCAAGCCAAGGTGGTACTGGGCGCTGGCGAAGCCCTGTTCGGCCGCCTTGCGGTACCAGCCCCCGGCCTGTGTGAAGTCCTGGGCCACGCCCTGGCCATGCTCGTAGCGCAGGCCGAGGTTATCCTGCGCGCCCGCGTGGCCCTGTCCCGCAGCCTTGCGGTACCACTCCAGCGCCAGCTCTTCGTCGCGCGGCACGCCGTGGCCGCTGTCGTACATCAGGGCGAGGTTGAACTGGGAGCTCGCGTGGCCCTGTTCAGCGGCGCGGCGGTACCAGCTGATCGCCTTCTGGCTGTTCTGCGGTACGCCCTGGCCTTTGTCGAAGCGCAGCGCGAGGTTGAACTGCGCGGGCGCGTAGCCCTGCTCGGCCGCCTTGCGGAACCACGAGATGGCCTGTTGCTGGTCGAGCGGCACGCCCTGCGCGTTATCGTAGCGCAGCGCGAGGTTGAACTGGGCGCGTGCGTAGCCCTGCTCCGCGGCTTTGCGGTACCAGAAGATCGCCTGCTTGAAGTCCTGCGGCACGCCCTTGCCGGTTTCGTACATCATGCCGAGGTTGTTCTGCGCGCCCGCGTCGCCCTGCTCGGCGGCCTTGCTGAACCAGTGCATCGCCTGCTGTACATCGTGCCCGACGCCCTGGCCCTTCGCATACAGCCAGCCAAGGTTGTACTGGGCGGCGGCGTAGCCCTGCACCGCGGCGCGCTCGTACCAGATGGCCGCCTGCATGTAATCCTGGGCCACGCCCTGGCCCTTCTGGTACATCACGCCGAGGTTGTACTGCGCGTGTTCGAGGCCCGAATTGGCCGCCTTGAGGTACCACTCGACCGCCAGCGCGAAGTCTTGCGGCACGCCTTGCCCGTTCACGTACATGAAGCCCAGGCTGTGCTGGGCGTTCGCCACGCCGCGTTCGGCCAGGGCTTTCACGCGCAGGTATTCGGCCGTGTGCCCACGGGCCGCGTCAGGCTGGCGCGCGCTCGCGTTCTGCATGCAGTTCAGGCCTGGATTGCGGCAGGCGCTGGGGCCGGCGCGTCATTTTTCGCGTCCTGCGACTGCAGGACAGTGATGAAGTTAGGCAGCGAGATCGGGCGGTGGAACAGGTAGCCCTGCATCGTCAGGCAGCCGTTGGCCTTCAGGTAGCGCGCCTGGATGTCGGTCTCCACGCCTTCGGCGATCAGGTGCAGCCCAAGGCCGCGCGCGATCGAAATGATCGCCAAAATGACCGGATAGTGTCCGTTCTCGTCGTGGATCTCCTTGACGAAGGACTGGTCGATCTTGATGGTATGGATCGGGAAGCGGTGCAGGTACGACAGCGACGAGTAGCCGGTGCCGAAATCGTCGATCGCCACCGACACGCCCAGCTGGCACAGTTTGTTCAGCTGTTCGATCGCGTATTGCGGATTGCGGATGCAGATGTTCTCGGTGATCTCGCACTCGATCTGGGCCGGCGAGATCCCGTAGCGCACCAGCGCGCCGCGCATCTTCTCGAAGAAGTCGCCGCGGTCGAGGTATTGCGGCGACAGGTTCAGCGACAGGCGGATGTTTTCGCCGCCGGCGGCATTCCAGAGCAGCATGTCGCGGCACAGCGCGCCGATCATCCAGTCGGAGATCGGCAGCATCAGGCCGTTTTCTTCGGCGAATGGCAGGAACTCGCCCGCGGTCAGCAAGCCGCGCTGCGGGTGGTTCCAGCGCATCAGCCCTTCGGCGCCGACGATGCGGCCGGTGATGACGTCGATCTGCGGCTGGTAGTACATCTCCAGCTCGTTCTGTTCGAGCGCCTTGCGCAGGCTCTGTTCCAGCGCGATCTTCTGGTGCGATACATCCAGCATCGAGTTGTGATAGAAGCTGTGGCCGTTCTTGCCGAGCGCCTTGACCTGGTACATGGCGATGTCGGCGTGGCGCAGCAGCTCGTCGATCGACTCGCCGTCGCCGGGGTAGATCGCGATGCCGATACTGGCCGAGATGTGCACCTGGTGGCCATCGAGGTCGAACGGCTTCTGCAGGCATTCGAGGAACTTGTCGGCGATGGCTTTCGCGTCTTCGCGGTCGCGCAGCTCAGGCAGCACGATGGTGAATTCGTCGCCGCCCTGGCGCGCCAGCGTATCGCCGCGGCGCAGGCAGTCCTTCAGGCGCAGCGCGACCTGCTGCAGCAACTCGTCTCCCTTGACGTGGCCGAGCGTGTCGTTGACCAGCTTGAAGCGGTCAAGGTCGATGAACATCACCGCCAGCTCGGTCAGCTTGCGCTTGGCCTGGATGACGGCCAGGCCA
This sequence comes from Massilia agrisoli, assembly GCF_020831365.1. Taxonomy (GTDB): domain Bacteria; phylum Pseudomonadota; class Gammaproteobacteria; order Burkholderiales; family Burkholderiaceae_D; genus Telluria_A; species Telluria_A agrisoli. Next base: position 120,301 of record NZ_JAJHPV010000021.1, on the reverse strand, counting down.
AGGCGGTCCTTGAACAGCATGCGGTTCGGCAGGTCGGTCAGGATGTCGTGGTAAGCCTGGTACGAGATGACTTCTTCGGCGCGCTTGCGGTCGGTGATGTCGCGCGCGACGCCGTAGGTGCCGAAGAACTCGAGCTTTTTCACCTCCTGGTCGGGCACGTGCATGCCGATGGAGTTGAGCGAAATCGTCATCAGGGTGTTGTTGAAGGTGCGGTCCTGGCCGCCGCCGCTGTGGTACTTCAGGCGCAGTTCGACATTGCGCGATGCGCGCTCGTCGACGCGGCGCTCGTTGAACACGTAGCGCGCGCGCTCCAGGTCTTCTTCATGCACCAGGATCGAGTAGTGCTTGCCGATCAGTTCATCGCGCGAGAAGCCGAGCAGCTGGTAGGCGCGGTCGTTGATGAAGGTGAACTTGCCTTCGTGGTTCAGGGTGTAGATGATGTCGGGCGAGCTGTCGACCAGGTAGCGGTACAGCTTTTCGGAAGTCTCGAGCTGTGACGCGATGCGGCGGTTGGCCATTTCCAGCCGCCGCCGCTGCAGCGCGTTGGCCACGGTCTTGAGCAGTTCTTCCCGGCTGTACGGCTTGCGCAGGTAGTCGTAGGCGCCGCGCTTGAGCGCGCCGATGGCCGCATCGATGCCGACTTCGCCGCTCATCACGATGACATCGGCGTCGATGCCCTTGTCGTTAATGAAGTCCATGATCTGGTGGCCGCTGACATCGGGCAGGCGCAGGTCGAGCAGCACCAGGTCGAAGCGCATCTTCGACAGGTGCGCGAGCGCTTCGCTGCCGCAGGTGGCGGTCACCAGGTTGTAGTCGCGGCCGCGCAGCAGTTCGTAGAGCGAGGACAGAAGCCTTGGTTCGTCGTCGACCAGCAGGATGCGCGGAAGGGTGACCGTCTCCGACTGGGAGATCTGGGTTGGCTCGCCTGCAGCCTGGGTCATTGCCGTAGCGCCGGCAGTGTTCGCGTTCATCATGGCCTTAAACTGAGTCCACCGCCTGCGCTGGCGCGCTGGCGATCATATTTGCACTGCTGCGCGCAGGCAGCAGGATTTCAAATGTTGTACCGCCGCTGCCACTGCGGCAGCTGATCAATCCGCCCAGCTGTTTGACCAGCCCGTGGACGATCGACAGTCCAAGGCCGTGGTGCGGGCCTTCCTTGGTGCTTCGCACCGGCGAGAACAGGTTCGCCAGCACCTCCGGCGACATGCCGGGGCCAGTATCGCTGACAACCAGCTCGAGGTACAGCTTTCGTTCGCGGTTGACGTGGCCGCGGTTTGAGATGTCAATACGCCCGCTGCCGCCAAGCGCTTCGACGGCGTTTTTCACCAGGTTCACCAGGATCTGCTTGAGGATGTCGGCGTCGCCTTCGATCTCTGACGAGGCGCCGTGCATATTGACGGCAATCTGTACGCCGGACGGTATGAAGTCGGTGGCGCGGAACAGGCGCAGCACATCGTCGACGACCTTCGACGCATCGGTTGCGCGGTTGACCGGTGTCGGCTTCAGGTCGGCCAGGCCGTTGATCAGCTGGCCGACGCGGTCGATTTCTTCGTTCAGGATTGACATTTCGCCGACCACCGGTTCGCGCTTGGCCAGCTTGTCGTCGAGGACGGACAGGTAGTTTTTGATGATCGACAGCGGGTTGTTCACTTCGTGCACCACGCGGCGCGAGGCCTCGCGGTATTCTTCAGCGACGTGGGCGATCTGGCGGCGGGCGTAGCCGCGCTCGGCCAGCGCGGTTTCCAGCGCACTGGCGGCCTGCGTGCCGAACGACTGCATGAAGCGTTCGCGCTTCTGGCACGACGGCACCTGCCACGATGCGAGGCCGCCGATCATGACGCCGAGGCAGCGCGCGCCGGAGACCAGCGGTACGCACACCAGGCTGTCGGTACCGAGCATGCGGAACAGCTGTTCTTCGGCCAGGCCCAGCGCTGGCTGCTCGCGGCTCAGGAATGCCAGCCGGCGTTCGATGGCCGCATCGGCCACTGCATTGCCTTTTTCAAGCGGAATCGAGAACTCGGCGATGCGCTGCTGCTCGCCGGTCGGCATGCCGACCAGCGCATGGCCGGTTGGGTTTTCAAGCAGGATGACGGTGTTATCGAAGTCGAACAGGATGCGCGCCGAGCGCGTCATCGATTCAAGCAGGCCGTTCTCGCCCTGCTGGCGCGCGAAGGTCTGCCCTACTTCCGACACCAGCACCAGGTTGCGTACTTCTTCGGACAGGCGCTGCTGCACCGGGTCTTGCATCACCGGCGGCGCGTACGCGGGCGGCTGTGGGATGTCGTCGGCGCCAGCCAGGTCGATGCCAAGGTGCGCGGCCGATTTGTCGACCTGGCGCGCGGCCAGCGCCAGCAGGCGGCCCACGTCGTCCTCGTCAAGGCTGCACAGGCCAAGCGCGTCGCGGACTTCTTCCTGGTCGACGTCGCGCGTCGACAACAGGTGGGCAACGCGCACGATGCGGATCAGGGGGTGGGCTTGCGCCAAGCGGCTGCTTGGCTCGTGGTGGTACAGCACCGAGTCGGCCAGGAAGGAATCGAGGTGCCAGCGTTCGACCAGCCAGGCGCCCGCCTCGGAGTGCGTGATCTGCAGCGTGCGCTGTTCGACGGCGCACAGGTCTTCATCGTCGCGCGCGCTGAAGTTGAATGCGTATTCCTTGGGCGCCGTCGCCAGCAGCGCAAGGCGGCCGACGTTATGCAGCAGGCCGGCCAGGTAGGCTTCCTCAAGCTGCGCATACTCCATCTTCTTGGCCAGCTCGCGCGCGATAACGGCCGCGGTCAGCGAGCTTTTCCAGAAGGCGCGCAGGTCAGTGCTGCCGGAATGGGGGAAATTATTAAAGGTCTGGAAGACCGATTCGCTGATGACCAGCGTCTTGATCATGTCGGTGCCGAGGGTGACGAGCGACTGCTCAAGTCCCACGCTGCGGCTGTTGCGGTGGTACGCGGAGCTGTTGGAGACGGCCAGGATCTTGGTCGTCATGCCCGCGTCCTTCGAAATCAATGCGGCGAGCTCCGGCATGCCCAGATCGTCGGCCTGCAGGTGCTCTATCAACTTGATCAGTATCTGCGGCATGGCCGGCAGACGTGCAATCAGCAAGCGATTGCGAATGTCATGGTCTGATTGATGCATGATTCAGGAACAGCCGCCAATTGTCGATGGATTCGGGTGGCGCTAACGGCGAAGCGGCCACGACGTTTTTTGTAGTTTTAATGAACGTGGCGTTTTCGCTGGGCCACTGTTCGGTGCTTCTAAAAACTTATATTAGCATATATACACTAAAGTTGACTGTAAGAACATTACTTTCGGAAATAAGTCGCTAGTTTGCCACGGTAACAGGCAGCGGACAATGAAGGGTTTATGCAGCAAGCTTAAATAGTAGCGCGGCGAGCAATCCGGTCTGCAAAAACCACAGTGAGACGGCCCAGCGGAGGATGTCGATCTTGACTTCGGCGGCATTTTTCTCAATCTTCAGCTCAACCCGGTCGAGCTTCCCTTCGAGGCGGTCGTCGCGCGCCTGGCTTTCAGCGGCAAGGCGATCGACTTTTGCATCCAACTTCTCAATGCTCGATTTGATTGGCCAGAGCTCATGGGCCAGTTCTCCACGGGGGAGATAGCGGGCATCCATCCGCCTGCGTTCGTCGCCGATGACTTCGGCCAGTACCGTGGCCTGCACCCTGGCCTGCTCATGCGGAACGCCGCCGCCTTCAAGGCGCTCGACGATTTTGAGCACATCCAGTGGGACGCCGTTGTTCATCATGAGCTCCGTCCGAAATGTCCTGCAGGAGTCGCAGGCATACAAATTAGACTGGTTCGGCGGGCTCGTGGTTCCAGCTCGCGACCGAAATCCCTAGGCCGGCCGGCGGCGGCGGTAGCGCCTTGACGCCGCCCAAAGAGCCAGCGAAAACAGGGCAAACGCCAGCTGACCGCTGGCGATCCACAGCACCGAATGCGAGAGGAATGGCGCGATCACGCCGGCCACCAGCGCCCCAAGCAGGGTCACCGCGAACGACTGGCACGAGGCGACGGTGCCGCGGATATGCGGGAACATGTCCAGCGCCAGCAGCGTGACGGCGGGCGCCATCAGCGAGCTGCCGAAGGTGTAGAAGAACATCGGCGCCACCGACCACGGCACCGCAGGCGGCATGAACAAGTGGTACAGCACGTTGGCGCCGGCCGCCGACAGCATGAAGCAAAAGCCCAGCGCGACCTGGCGCCCGAAAGTCGATTTGCCGGCCATGCGGTTCGCTGCGAGCGAACCCAGGAACAAGCCGCTGACGGTCGGGATGAACAGCCACGCAAACTGGTCGGGGCCCAGGTGCAGGTGCTGCGGCAGCATCACCGGGGCGGCTGCGATATACAGGAACATGCCGGCGAAGTTGGCGGCGACGACGCCTGCCTTCATGTGGAACAGGGGCGAGCTGAAAATGGCCCAGTAGTTCTGCGCGACGTAGCCGGGATTGAAAGGCTGGCGCTTTTCCTTCGGCAGCGTCTCGGGCAGGCGCTTGTAGCAGAAAAAGCACAGCACGATGGTGTACCCAAGCAGGGCCAGGAAGATCGTGCGCCAGTCGAAGTACTTGACGATCCAGCCGCCCAGCACGGGGGCGATCGCGGGCGCGATCGAGAAGATCATCGTCACCAGCGACAGCAGCCGCGCGGCCGGCGCATCGGAATACAGGTCGCGGATGATCGCCCGCCCAACCACCACCCCGGCCCCCGCAGACACCCCCTGCATGATGCGGAACACCCACAGGTAGTGCACCGAATGGGCGGACGCGCAGCCGAGCGTACCGATGGCGAACACCACCAGCGACACGAGGATGACATTGCGGCGGCCGAAAGCATCGGCCAGCGCGCCATGCCACAGCACCATGACCGCGAACGCCAGCATGTAGGCCGTCAGCGTCTGCTGCACCTCGATCTGGGTCGCGCTGAGGGCCGCCTGAATGTTCGGGAAGGCGGGCAGGTAGGCATCGATGGAAAACGGCCCGAGCATCGACAGGGCCGCCAGCAAGGTCGCCAGGCCCGTCGCGCCCAGCATCGCGATCTTGTGCGCGGGCGGCAGCGGTACCGGGGTTACCGGATCTGGCGGGACGTTGGGCGGCGGCGTCGGGAACATCTCAGTCCTGTTTCGGCTTGGCTTCTTCGCGGCGGTTGTAACCCGCGACCATGTCAAACCGGAACAGGCGGCACTCAAGCGCACCATTGAAGAACGGCGTCTTGCGCGCTTCTCTCAGGCGCAGCAGCTTTGGCAGCGACAGGTCGGCGGTGAACAGGAACACCGTCCAGCCGGCGAAGCGCTGCTTGAGCGTGGTGCCCAGCGCCGAGTAGAAGCCAACGGCCATTTCGTCGGCCGGGATGGTGCTGTCGCCGCGCACGCCGATACGCTCGCCGTACGGCGGGTTGGTCAGCAGGATGCCCGGCTGCTCGGTTGGCGGTTTGACTTCCTGCGCCTCGATCTGCTTGAGCGGCACGTCGAACATGATGCCGGCCATCTTCAGGTTATGGCGCGTCATCGCCACCATGTCACCCGAGATGTCGGAGCCGAAGATGGTCGGCGACTCAGGCAGCGGGTTTGGCTTGATCGCGTGCTTCATCGCCAGCCATGGCGCCGGATCGAAAGTGTGGAACTTCTCGAACGCGAACTTGCGGCGCGCGCCCGATGGAATGCCCTGCACCTGCTGGGCCGCTTCGATCAGGATGGTGCCCGAACCGCACATCGGGTCGAACAGCACCGTGCCCGGCTTCCAGCCCGACACGCGCAGCATGCCGGCGGCCAGGTTCTCGCGCAGCGGCGCGTCGCCTGTCTCTTCGCGCCAGCCGCGCTTGAACAGCGCTTCGCCCGAGGTGTCGAGGTAGATGGTGAAATTGCGCTGGTCGAGGAAGCCGACGATGCGCATGTCCGGCTCGCGGGTGTTGACCGACGGGCGCTTGTTGAACTGGTCGCGGAAGCGGTCGCACACGGCGTCCTTGATCTTCAGCGTGGTGAATTCAAGGCTGCGCAGCGGCGACTTGACCGCGGTGACGTCGACGCGGATCGTGTGGTCGACATCGAACCAGTCTTCCCACGGTTGCGCCAGCACGAGGTCGTAGATGTCGTTTTCGTTCGAGTAGCTCGAATGGCCCATGCGCATCAGCACGCGCGACGCGATGCGCGAGTGCAGGTTGATGCGGTAGGAGTCAGTCAGGTCGCCCGAGCAGTGAACCCCGCCCGGCACCTGGTTGTGCACCTTCATGGTGGTGCTTTGCTGGGCGATCTCGCCCAGTTCCTCGGCCAGCGCCGCTTCCATGCCGCGCGGGCATGGGCAAAAATATGAAGCCATGGTGTACCCTTTATCCGTTGTAAAAATGAAGTCTTGCGCTGTCTATTCCAGCGCGCGCCTGACGAAGTCAAGCCGGTCCTGCCCCCAGAAGCCCTCGCCATCGACGACGTACCAGGGCACGCCGAAGACGTTTGCCGCGATGGCTTCTTCGGTATTGCGGTCATATTGTTCCTGCACGCCCGGCGTCTGCGCGGACTTGAGCAGCATGCGCCCATCGAAGCCGCACAGGTTGGCGACCTGCGCCAGCGTGTCCTCGTCGGCGATGTTCTTTTCCTCGGCCCACAGCGCGCGCATGATCGCGCCCGACAGCTCGAGCGCCGCGTCGGCGCCAAGGCTGGTGCGCGCCGCGATGATCAGGGTCGACGCCGCATCCGGCGACACCGGAAAGAACTGCGGCTGTACGTTCATCGGCAAGCCGAGGAATTTCGCCCAGCGCTCCAGCTCGACCAGGCGGTAGGCCTGGCGCTGCGGGGCGCGCTTGGCCAGCGGCAGTCCTCCCGACACGCTGAATACTTTGCCAAGGTCAAAAGGTTTGAGCTCGACCTGCGCGCCGGTCTCGCGCGCGATGTCCACCAGGCGCTGGTGGCCCAGGTAGCACCACGGTGACTGCGGCGACAGGAAATACTCGACAGTTTTGCTCATGCCATCACCTCGATCAGAAAGGCTTGACCACCACCAGGATGACGATCGCCAGCAGCAGCACGACCGGCACTTCGTTAAACCAGCGGTACCAGGTGTGGCTGCGCTTATTGGCGGCGTTCTCGAACTTCTTCAGCAGGGAACCGCATGCGTGATGGTAGCCGATGGTCAGTACGACCAGCGCCAGCTTCGCGTGCAGCCAGCCGCCCTTGAAGCCGTAGCCGAGCCAGAGCCAGACGCCGAACACCACAGCGGGAACCATCAGGATCGACGTGAACCGGTACAGCTTGCGCGCCATCAGCAACAGGCGCGCGTGCGCCACCGTTTCGGACTCCTGCGCCAGGTTCACGAAGATGCGCGGCAGGTAGAACAGGCCGGCAAACCAGGAGGTCACGAAAACGATGTGCAGTGCTTTAATCCAGAGCATAAGGGTCCAGTCTTTGGTTAGTTACGTACTTCGCCGTGTCCGAACACGACGTATTTGAGGGAAGTCAGTCCTTCCAGTCCGACCGGGCCGCGCGCATGCAGCTTGTCGTTCGAGATGCCGATTTCGGCGCCGAGGCCATATTCGAAGCCGTCGGCGAAGCGGGTCGACGCATTGACCATCACCGATGCGGAGTCCACCTCGCGCAGGAAGCGCATGGCGGCGCTGTAGTCCTCGGTGATGATCGACTCGGTATGCTTGGACGAATAGGCGGCGATGTGGTCCATCGCCTCGTCGATGCCGCCGACGACTTTGACCGCGAGGATCGGCGCCAGGTATTCTGTTTTCCAGTCTTCCTCGACGGCTTCGACCAGGTGCGGGTAGCCGGCCAGCAGCGCGAACGCTTCCGGATCGGCGCGCAGCTCCACCTGTTTGGTCGCGTACAGTTCTGCGAGCCTGGGCAGCACGGCTGGCGCGATGCTGCGCTCGACCAGCAGCGTTTCCATGGTGTTGCAGGTGCCGTAGCGGTGGCACTTGGCGTTGAAGGCCACCGGCACCGCCTTGGCGAGGTCGGCCCTGGCGTCGATGTACACGTGGCAGATCCCGTCGAGGTGCTTGATCATCGGGACTGTCGCTTCGGCCATCAGGCGCGCGATCAGGCCCTTGCCGCCGCGCGGCACGATGACGTCGACGTATTCGGGCATGGTGATCATGGCGCCGACGGCGGCGCGGTCAGTGGTGTCGACGATCTGCACGCCGTGTGCGGGCAGACCGGCGCCGGCCAGGCCCTCGGCAACGATTTTCGCCAGCGCGCGGTTGCAGTTGATTGCCTCCGACCCGCCGCGCAGGATGGTGGCGTTGCCGCTCTTGATGCACAGGCCCGCCGCGTCGACCGTCACGTTCGGCCGCGCTTCGTAGATGATGCCGATGACGCCCAGCGGCACGCGCATCTGGCCGACCTGGATGCCGCTCGGACGGACTTTCATGTTCGAGATTTCACCGACCGGGTCGGGCAGCGAGACGATCTGGCGCAAGCCTTCGACCATGGTGGTGATTGCGGCGTCGGACAGGGTCAGGCGGTCGATCATGGCCGGGTCGAGGCCGGCGGCCTTTGCGGCGTCGAGGTCGAGCTGATTGGCGGCGCGCAGCAGGGCGGCATCGCGCACGATGGCGTCGGCGATCAGCAGCAGCGCGCGGTTGCGGGTGGCCGTGTCGGCTTTCGCCATCGCGCGCGATGCAGCGCGGGCCAGGCGGCCGGTTTGTTGCATGTAGTCGGTGATGTTCATAGTGTGCGATTCTTTATGCAGCTGTTCGGCGGAGGCGTGCTGCGCACTTATCCGCCCTACGGTCGCGGGGTTTCGTAGGGCGGATAAGCACAACGTGCGCATCCGCCGTTTTCGATCAGCCCCTGGCCACCTTCAGAGCCAGCTGCAGCATCGCATCCCACGCGTCGCCCGCGAACGCCTTGGCGCGCAGGCCCTTGACCATCTTGTCGACCTGCGCGGCTTCGCGCATCGCCGCTTCCAGTGTCGGGAGGCTGATGCGCCGCAGCGCCGGTTCCATCATGCGCTCGCGCGGACCCCAGATACGGTATTCCTTGAGCAGCACGCCGAGCGGCCTTCCCTGCGCCATCCCGGACTTCAATTTTAACAGCGTGCGGATTTCCTCGGCGACCGCCCATAAAACCAGCGGCAGCGCCTCGCCCTCGCCTTTCAAGCCTTCCAGCATGCGCACCAGCCGCGCGGCATCGCCCGACAGCATCGCCTCACTGAGCTTGAACACGTCGTAGCGCGCCACGTTCAGCACCGCGTCGTGGATCTGCTCGAACGTCAGCTTGCCCGGTTCATGCAGCAGCCCCAGTTTCTGGATCTCCTGGTGCGCCGCCAGCAGGTTGCCTTCGACCCGGTCGGCGATGAAGTCCAGCCCCTGGCGGTCCGCGCTTTGTCCCTGCGCCGCAAGGCGGGTGCCGATCCATCCCGGCAGCTGCGCGCGTTCGATGGTCGGAATCTCGATGTACACCGCAGCCTGCTGCAAGCTCGCCACCCACGCCGCCTTGGCCGTCTGCCAGTCCAGCTTGGGCAAGGTGATCAGGGTCAGGTTGTCGGGGTTGAGGTCCTTGGCGTAGCTTTGCAGCGCGGCGCCGCCATCCTTGCCCGGCTTGCCGGTGGGGATGCGCAGTTCGACCAGCTTCTTGTCGCCGAACAGCGACATGGCGTTGTTCGCCGCCAGCAGCTCGCCCCACTTGAAGGTGCGCTCCACCGTCAGCACGTCGCGCTCAGAATAACCATTGGCGCGCGCGGCCTTGCGGATCTTGTCGGCCGCTTCCATCGCCAGCAGGTGCTCGTCGCTGCTGATCACATACAGCGGCGCGAGCGACTTGGCCAGGTGTCCTTCGAGCGCGTCAAACCGCAGTTGCATCGCCTGCCCTCACACCGGCTTGATTGCGGCCAGGCGGCGCAGGATCTGCTGCACCAGGTCGGTCTGCATGTCGCGGTACAGCAGCGCTTCTTCCGATTCCTTCGCCAGCACTTCGGTTTCGTTGAAGGTGATCGAACGCTTCAGGTTGATCTCCGTCGGGCCAAGCAGCTCGGCGCCAGCCTTGTCGCGCACGCGGAATACCAGCGTGTACGTCAGCAGGTATTCGCGCACGCGGCCCTGGCTGTTCAGCGACAGGATCGCTTTGCCGCGCGATTCGGACATGACGTCGAGGCGGGCTTGCGCCAGCGCCGGATCGGCTACCACTTCGGTGTCGCCGCCGCGCAGGTTGCGCTTGAGCTCAGTGCCAAGCGGCGAGGTCTCCGGGAACGCCAGGTAGATGCTCTGGAACGGCATGTTGAAGCGGCCGTCCGACCCGCGCAGGTGGAAGCCGCAGGCGCTCAGCGACGCAGCGAGGACGGTCAGCGCGATGGCGCGGCGAAGGACTTTCATCGCTTACACCACAATGCTGATCAACTTGCCCGGAACGACGATCACCTTCTTCGGCGGCGTCTCGACGAACTTCTGCGCGGTTTCGGAGGCCAGCGCCAGCGCTTCGATGGCGGCCTTGTCGGCGTCCTTCGGTACCTTGACCGAACCACGCAGCTTGCCGTTCACCTGGATCATCATCTCGATCTCAGCCTGCTCCAGCGCCGCGGGGTCGACCTGCGGCCACTGCACGTCGAGGATGTCGCCGTGGACCTTGGCGAAACCGAGTTCCTGCCACAGCGCGTGGGTGATGTGCGGCGCCACCGGGTTCAGTACGCGCAGGAAGATCGACAGGCCTTCGGCGATCACTGCGTCGGTGGCAGCGCCGTCTTCCAGCTTGCTCGACTCCAGCGTGTTAAGCATCTTCATGCAGGCCGAAACGACCGTGTTGTACTGGATGCGCTTCAGGTCATAGTCTGCCTGCTGCAAAATCTTGTGCAGTTCGCGGCGCAGTGTCTTGTGCGCTTCGGCGGCGCCTTCGATCGAAGGGTTCGCGATGCCGTTGGCCACGCGGCCCGACTGCGCATACGCAAACGCCCACACGCGGCGCAGGAAGCGGCTGGCGCCTTCAACGCCGCTGTCCGACCATTCCAGGGTCTGTTCCGGCGGCGACGCGAACATCGTGAACAGGCGGGCCGTGTCGGCGCCGTACTGCTCGATCTGCGCTGCCGGGTCGATGCCGTTGTTCTTCGACTTCGACATCTTCTCGGTGCCGCCGATCTGCACTTCGCCGCCGTCGGCCTTCAGCTTGGCGCCTTGCGGGCGGCCCTTGTCATCCAGCGTCAGGTCGATGTCGGCCGGGTTGTACCAGGTCTTCTTGCCCGCCGCGTCTTCACGGTAGTAGGTTTCGTTGAGCACCATGCCCTGGGTGAGCAGGTTGACGAACGGCTCGTCGAACTTGACCAGGCCGAAGTCGCGCATCACCTTGGTCCAGAAGCGCGCGTACAGCAGGTGCATGACCGCGTGCTCGATGCCGCCGATGTACTGGTCCATCGGCATCCAGTAGTCGTTGCGCGCATCGACCATGGCGTCGTTCGAGCCCGGCGAGGTATAGCGCATGTAGTACCACGACGAATCGACGAAGGTATCCATCGTGTCGGTCTCGCGGCGCGCAGGCTTGCCGCACTTTGGGCAGTCGCACTTGAGGAAGGCTTCGTGCTTGTTCAGCGGGTTGCCGGTGCCGTCCGGGACGCAGTCTTCCGGCAGCACGACAGGCAGGTCTTTTTCCGGGACCGGCACCACGCCGCACTCGGCGCAGTGGATCATCGGGATCGGGGTGCCCCAGTAGCGCTGGCGCGAGATGCCCCAGTCGCGCAGGCGGAAGGTGGTCTTCTTCTCGCCCAGGTTTTGCGCGGCGAGGTCGCCGGCCACGGCGTTGACGGCGGCGATGTAGTCCAGGCCATCGTACTTGCCCGAGTTGATCAGCTTGCCGTGTTCCTTGTCGCCGTACCATTCCTGCCATGCGTCGAGCGAATATTCCTTGCCTTCGCTGGCGACCACCTGCTTGATCGGGAGGCTGTATTTTTGGGCGAACGCGAAATCGCGCTCGTCGTGCGCCGGCACGCCCATCACGGCGCCGTCGCCGTAGGTGATCAGGACGTAGTTGCCGACCCAGACTTCGACCTGCTCGCCGCTGACCGGGTGGGTGACGTACAGGCCGGTCGGCATGCCCTTCTTTTCCATCGTCGCCATGTCGGCTTCGATCACGGAACCCAGTTTGCACTCGGCGATGAAGGCAGCCAGCTCCGGGTTGTTCTTCGCGGCTTGCTGCGCCAGCGCGTGTTCCGGCGCGACTGCGCAGAAGGTCACACCCATGATGGTGTCGGCGCGGGTGGTGAACACATACAGCTTGCCGTCGTTGATCAGGGCGCCGTCGTCGCCCTTGATCTGGTGCGGGAACGCGAAGCGCACGCCGGTCGACTTGCCGATCCAGTTCGCCTGCATCACGCGCACGCGCTCAGGCCAGCCTGGCAGCTTGTTGTCGACGTAATCGAGCAGTTCATCCGCGTAGTCGGTGATGCGCACGTAGTACATCGGGATTTCGCGCTTCTCGATCAACGCGCCCGAGCGCCAGCCGCGCCCGTCGACGACCTGCTCGTTGGCCAGCACGGTCTGGTCGACCGGATCCCAGTTCACGGTGCCGGTCTTCTGGTAGATGATGCCCTTTTCGAGCATCTTCAGGAACATCCACTGGTTCCACTTGTAGTATTCGGGTTTGCAGGCTGTCATTTCGCGCGACCAGTCGATCGCCAGGCCCATCGAGGACATCTGGTCCTTCATGTGGGCGATGTTCGCGTAGGTCCACTGCGCCGGCGGCACGTTGTTGGCCATTGCCGCATTCTCGGCCGGCATGCCGAACGCGTCCCAGCCCATCGGCATCAGCACGTTGTAGCCGTTCATCCGCAGGTAGCGGTACATCACGTCATTGATCGTATAGTTGCGCACGTGGCCCATGTGCAGCTTACCGGACGGGTAAGGCAGCATCGAGCAAGCGTAGTACTTACCCTTTGGGAAACGCGGGTCGTTTTCAACCGCCTTGTAGGCGTCGATCGCCTTCCAGTGGGATTGGGCGGCTTGTTCGACGTCGGCTGGACTATATTTATCTTGCATGATGGTGTGCGGCCTAGCGTGGCCCGGCTAAAAGTGGTGGATATGAACAGGACATTATACTGGTTCAGCATTCCTTGCGGCGGTGCAGCGAACTGGTGGGCTGAACTATAAAGAATGGGCCTTGTCTAATGATTATGACAAGCCAATTTGACTCGCTGGAGTACGCACAACGGCTGGAACGCGCGGGCGTTCCTGGAGATCAGGCCGCTGTTCACGCGCAGGTGCTGCATGAGGCACTTGGACAAGTTGTATGGGCGCGGCAATTATCTGCAGCTGAGGACGGCTTGCGCCTCGAACTCAGGCAGATCGAAGAACGATTAACGAATCAAACAATGCGCATGCGGGACGAGTTAAGCATCAAGATCGAACTGGTCCGCGCCGAACTGAGCGGGAAAATTGAGACGTTACGTGTTGAACTCGAAGCTAAAATTGAGGGAATCCGTACGGAGCTCAAGTACATGCGCTGGTTGTTCGGCGTAGTCATTGCCCTGAACACTGCGATACTTGTAAAAATGTTGAGTGTCTGACAATCCGGGATTACCATTGCGTTTTCTGACCAGGAGACGAGCATGATCCACGGAATGCGTACCACCAAATATCCTGTAGCTGATCTGGCTAAGGCGAAAGCATGGTTTGCCGAAGTTTTTGGAAAGGCGCCTTATTTCGACCAGCCCTTCTACGTCGGCTTCGAGATCGGCGGGTTTGAACTGGGACTGGTGCCCGACGGCGAGCCGGGAACGCAGGGCTGCACCGCGTACTGGGGAGTCGATGATATCGAGGCCGAAGTCGCACGCATCGTCGGCCTGGGGGCCAAGGTGCACGCGGATATCCAGGATGTCGGCGATTCGATCAAGGTGGCCGAGCTGCAAGATCCGTTCGGTAATTTGCTGGGGCTGATTTATAACCCGCATTTTGACTTGAAGGCGGTGCGGTAAGGGTTCGCTCGCATCCGTTGTGCTGCATGTCGTTCCCGCGCAAGCGGGAATCCATACTGGGCGGCTCGATCGTTGACGCTTGGGTTCCCGCTTGCGCGGGAACGACGACGATATGGCGGATAAGCAAAATCGGCGGATGCGCGCCTTGCGCTTATCCGCCCTACGCGAAATACCGGGGTGCGGTTAGCGCAGCACCAGCGCCAGCGCCGGCTTCTCGCCGTAATCCTCGTAGCGTTCGTTGATGCCGCCGACGCAGAACGCGACCTCCTCCAGCAGCTCCGGCGCCTTCTCGCGCATCGTGGCCGCATCCTTCACGACGATCTCCAGCTTCTCGTTTGCGCCCAGCTTGAACCTGGTCATGCCGTCTTCATCGCGCAAATAGCTCAGGCAATCCACCCAGGCATCCATCGTGTCGCTGTACGACTCCGGAAAGCCGAACGCGCGGCGGCACTCGGCGTGGAAGGCTTGTTCGCTATCGATTACCGCACCGTTCAGTTCAACGCTGGCCATTATTTTTTCTCCTTGACGGGATCGGTGACGAAACCAAGCTTCGTCAGCCCCTTCGACTGCGCGGCCGCCATCACCTGGGCGACCACTTCGTATCGGGTGTTCTTGTCTGCGCGTAGCTGCAGTTCGGGCTGCGGATCGAGCAGCGCGGCCTCGGACATCAGCACGGCCAGCGCGTCCTCGCCTACCGCTTCCTCATTCCAGTATACCGCGCCTTCGCCGTCGATCGCGATGCTGACGGTGTCGGCCTGCTGCGCGCTGGCTTGGGCCTGCGCCTGTGGCAGGTCGAGCTTGACCGAGTGCGTGAGCATCGGCGCAGTGATGATAAATATGATCAACAGCACCAGCATCACGTCCACCATCGGCGTGACGTTAATGTCGCTCATCATCGATGGCTGCCGCTGCGGATTGAAGGAGCCGAATGCCATGCTGGCCTACCTGCCGGTGAAGTAGGACTGCAAATCGTGCGCGAAGCCGTCAAGCTCCGCCAGGGTCATGCGGTTGAAGCGGTTGAAAGCGTTGTAGGCAAGGACCGCGGGAATCGCCACCACCAGCCCGAAGCCGGTCATGATCAAGGCTTCGCCTACCGGCCCGGCCACTTTATCGATCTGCACGGTTCCGCTGGCCGAGACGTTGGCCAGCGCGTGGTAGATGCCCCATACGGTGCCGAGCAGGCCGACGAAAGGCGCGGTGGCGCCGATCGATGCCAGCAGGGTCAGGCCGCCTTCGACGCGGTGGGTGGCGCGGGTGATCTGCTGGCGCAGGATGCGGATGACCTGCTCGTCGCGGCTCATCTCTCCGGCCAGCGTGCTGCCGGCACTTGCGTGCGCGCGGCCGTGCACCGGCAGCGGCGAGTACACGCCTTCGCGGTCGGCCAGCGTCAGCAGGGTGATGCCGTCGTCGAGCGTCGGCGCGGACCAGAATGCGTCGACCGCGCCGGCTGCCTTGCGCACCCGCCAGGTGCTGTAGGCCTTGGCCAGGATGCAGAACCAGCTGACCAGCGACATCGCCAGCAGCAGGTAGGCCACGCCGTGGCCAATGGCGTCACCCTGCTCCCAGTAGCGGGCAAGGCTGAACGGGTTATCGACAGGCGGCGTCATCTCGCCCGATTAACGCGGCAGCGCCAGCACGTCCTGCATGTCATACAGTCCGGTGGCTTTGTCGGCGAGGAAGCGCGCGGCGCGCAGTGCGCCGTGGGCGTAGGTGACGCGGCTGCTCGACTTGTGGCTGATCTCGATGCGCTCGCCGATGCCCGCAAACAGCACGGTATGGTCGCCGACGATGTCGCCGCCGCGGATGGTGGCAAAGCCAATGGTCGACGGGTCGCGCTCGCCGGTTACGCCTTCGCGGCCGTAGACGGCGCATTCCTTCAGGTCGCGGCCCAGCGCGTCGGCGATCACTTCGCCCATCTTCAGCGCGGTGCCGGACGGCGCGTCCACCTTGTGGCGGTGGTGCGCTTCGACGATCTCGATGTCGTAGCCTTCGGACAGGCTCTTGGCCGCCATCTCCAGCAGCTTGAGCGTGACGTTCACGCCCACGCTCATGTTCGGCGCGAACACGATGGCGGTCTTTTCGGCCGCGGCGCGGATCGCCGCCTTGCCCGCGTCGTCGAAACCGGTGGTCCCGATCACCACCTTGATGCCGTTGGCGGCGCAGTATTCGAGGTGCTTGAGCGTGCCTTCAGGCCGCGTGAAGTCGATCAGGTAGTGCGCATCGGCCAGCCCTTTGGACAACTCGGACTGGATCGCCACCCCGGCCAGCTGTCCCGAGAACGCGCCCGCATCCGTGCCGACCGATGGCGAACCCGCCACGTCCAGCGCGCCGGCCAGTACCGTATCCGGGGCGGCGGCAATCGCCTCCACCAGCATCCGGCCCATGCGCCCGCTGGCGCCTGCTACTGCAATCTTCAGCTCGTTCATCGCGCCTGCTTACTTGTTCATCTGGATTTTGCCGACGTTGGCGTCGTTCTTCTGTACTTCCGCATCCGGCTTCTTCTTGGCCTTGCCGGCGATGCGCTCGATGTATTCGCGCTCGGTCGGCAGGTTGCCGCCGTCGAACTTCTCGACCTTGTTGTCCTTGAAGTAGACGGTCACGCGGCTGGAAGTCAGCTCGCCATCGCCGCGCGCCAGGTAGAACGGGTAGTCCCAGCGGTCCTGGTGGAAGATGTCGGTCAGCAGCGGCGTGCCAAGGATGAAGATGACTTGCTCGCGGGTCTGGCCGACCTTCAGCTGGGCCAGCATTTCCTGCGACACGAAGTTACCTTGCTGGATGTCCGGGCGGTAAGGCGAGAACACCCACAGGAATTTCTGCAGGCGGCTGGCCTGCGTGGTCTGCGCACCGGCATTGGCCGCGGCCGCGCCGTCGGCGCCGCTGGCCCTGGCCGCGTCAACCGGGGCGGCCGGGCCCGTCAGGTCGCGCCAGGCGGCGCAACCGGACAGGGTCAGGCTGGCGCACACGAGGGCCGCCACGAGCGGGGCGCGGACGTAAAAACGGTACGAAACAGCATTATTGACGCGCATAAGTGACCTCGATACGTGAAACGGAAGCTAGGCACCCCCGTATAAAACGCTATATGATAAAGCACTAAGCCAATTAGCGAGTAACAAACATGAGTTCCAATCCAACCGACCTGAAGGCAAGCGGCCTGAAAGCAACCCTTCCGCGCCTGAAAATCCTCGAAATCTTTCAGAACAGCGAGGTCAGGCACCTGACGGCCGAAGACGTCTACAAGATCCTGCTGTCTGAGAATATGGACGTGGGACTGGCCACCGTGTACCGTGTGCTGACCCAGTTCGAACAGGCTGGCCTTCTCAACCGCAACCATTTTGAGACCGGCAAGGCCATTTTCGAGCTGAACGCAGGGTCGCACCACGACCACCTGGTCTGCCTCGACTGCGGCCGGGTGGAAGAATTTTTCGACGACGAAATCGAATCGCGCCAAAACAAGGTTGCCGCCGAGCGCGGCTTCAAGATCGCCGAGCATGCGCTGGCGATTTACGGCAACTGCATCAAGCCGGCCTGCCCGCACCGCAGCTAAGCGGGCAACAGGCCGGCAGCCCTTGCCGGCCTAGAGGGACTTCAGGTATTCAGCCACGTCCTTCACTTCGGCTTCGCTCAATCCCAGCGATTTGCGCACATTGTAGGTCTGCACGACGTCTTCCAGGCTCGCAGCGCTGCCGTTATGAAAATACGGCGCGTGCTGCCATACGCCCCGCAACGGCGACGTCCGGTAAAACCCTGTGGTCTGACCCCGATTTGGGAAATGTTGCCCGGTGGCGGTGCGCGACGCATAGCTTGGCACGCCCGGCGCTTCCGGCTCCCCCACCGTATCGGCGACCGGGTGCAGGCGGAAATTGGCGTCGGTGAACTTCGGCCCGCTGTGGCAGCTGATGCATTGCGCCTTGGTGGCAAACAACAATCCGCCCCGCGCTGCCGCCCCGATATTGAAGCTGCCCGGCGGCGCGGCAGGCGCGTCCAGCGACAGCTGATAGGCACGCAGTGCGGGCAGCTTGGGGCTGACCAGGTCGACCGTGCCGTTGGTCACGTTGACGCCGATGCGCGGGTCGGAAAACGATCCCAGCCCGCCCATCTGGGTCACTGCGACGTAGCGGTTCCAGTACGTCACATCGTTGCCGTCACCCGTAAAGGTGACGCTGTGGATGCCGCGCAATCCATACGCGGGCGGGATCACCACCGCTCCATTCTTGCCGTCCTGGTTAAATCGCGGGTCGTACTTGCCCTTGCCCCAGGAGTTGTACACGGCCTTCTGCGCCTCGCTCAGCGCGGGCGACAGGGCAATGATCGCGCCCGGGTTCAGGTCGCGGTTGGCCCAGCCGTCCAGGCGTTTGCCGATTCCAGGAGCAAAAGAGTCGTCCACCGTCGAGTGGCACAGGGCGCAGGTGACGCCGACCCGCACCAGCCTGTCCTTGCCGTGGATCGTCTCGACCTTGCCGGCGATGCCGACCACGGCGTTGAGCTTGATCAGCGCTACCGTGGTGGCCGGGCTTTTCAGGTCGATGCTGCCGTCCTTGATCCCCTGCACCACCGCCGGCGGCAAGGCCTCCGCGTCCACTTTCAGTCCCACCGAAAGCGCCGTGACAGGGTCGACCGCCGATTCGATCACCTGGTGCATGCGCAAGCTATCGGTCCAGCGCGCCTCGTCGCCGAAGGTGTCGAAGCGGAACACCTGCTTCCCCTGCTTGACCAGTTCCGGATCCAGCGGCTCCGGCGGTGCGGGATCGTCGCTGCCGCATGCCGACAGGACGGCCATGGCCGCCACCAAGGCGGTGAGGCACAAGTTTTTGATAAGCATGGTTGTCTCCTTGTCTCAAGAAAATGTGGATCGATTCGAAGCCTCCCGCTTCGATAGCGAACTCAAGCACTCTTGCGTCCGACTGTAGGGCAAGCGCGGGCTCGCGTACCCGTCCTCGACAAACCTGGGCTTCCTTTTAAAAGTCGGGACGAAGCACTGCAACCGGCGGCGCTCGCGCGCGGCTGGCATGGCTAGCGGCGGGAGTGGGTCAGGCGCCGGGTGGTGACGCGATGCGCGCGATCACGGCGGCGACAATGCGGTCGCAGCGCTCGCCGTCGAACGAGAACACGCTTTCGAAGGCCAGGTCGACCTCCTGCAGCAGCGCGGTGCGCAGCTGGGAGCGGGCGCGGAAGAAACGGGTTCGCACCGTCGCTTCCGGGATGCCCAGCGAGTGGGCGACTTCTTCGTTGCTCATTTCCTCGACCGCGCGCAGCACGAAAACCATGCGGAACGCTTCCGGGAGCGCGTCGATCGATTGTTCCAGGATGCGCCGCGCCTGCGCGCGCATCGCGCCCATTTCAGGTGAGCTGCCCGCCTCTGCCTCCATGCCGGTCTCGCTGTCGTCGTTGCTAATATGGTCCGCGCCCGGATAAAGCTGCATCACCTCGGCGCCGCGGCTGCGCTTGCGCGCGCGGGCAATCGATGCGTTGACCACGATGCGCGTCAGCCAGGTGGACAGGCGGGCGTCGCCGCGGAACTGGCTGATCGAGCGGTAGGCCTGCAGGTAGGCGTCCTGCACCGCGTCTTCGGCGTCGCGGTCGTCGCGCAGGATGCTGCGGGCGGTACGGAACAGCAGCTGGTTATGGCGCCGCATCAGCAGCACGAAGGCCTTCTGGTCGCCTGCGGCGATGCTGCGCGCCAGCTCGGCATCGGTTGCCGGCTCGGGCGCAGCGCTGTGGGTCATGGTCGGCATGGGGCTGGCTCTCTGCTTGAGGTGATATGAGCCATTAGATGAAGGCTGCGCCCGCGGCGTTCCCGCGCGCCGCCAGATAAGCAGGAGAGCGTTGTTACTGGTGGCTCAGCGCGTTCGACAGCAGCTTGGCGGTAATGTCGACAATCGGGATCACGCGCTCGTAGGCCATGCGGGTCGGGCCGATCACGCCGAGGGTGCCGACAATTTTGCCGTTGACTTCATACGGCGCCGTGACCACGCTCATCTCGTCCATCGGCACCAGCTTCGATTCGCCGCCGATGAAGATCTGCACGCCGGTAGCCTTGCTCGACACGTCGAGCAGCTGCATCAGGCCGGTCTTTTGCTCGAACATGTCGAACATCTGGCGCAGCGAGTTCATGTTCGAGGACAGGTCGGACACGCCCAGCAGGTTGCGCTCGCCGGAGATAACCATGTCTTCCGATTCGGCCATGGCCTCGCTGCCCGCCTCCACGGCCGCCTGCATCAGGCGGCCCATGTCGTCGCGCAGCTGCTGCAGCTCGCCAGTCAGGCGCGCACGCACCTGGTCGAACGACAGGCCGGCGAAGTTCTGGTTGATGTAGTTAGCCGACTGCACCAGCTGCGACGGCGAGTAGTCGACGTCGGTCAGCAGCATGCGGTTCTGGACATCGCCGCGCGGGTCGACGATGACGAGCAGGATGCGCTTTTCGGACAGGCGCAAAAATTCGATTTGCTGGAAAACCGATTCGCGCCGCGGGCTCATGACCACGCCGGCGAAGGTCGACAGTGACGACAGCATCTGCGCCGCGTTGGCGATGATCTTCTGTGGCTGCTGGGCCGGGAAGTGCATGCGCGATTCAACCGATTGCTCATCGATATGCTGCACGGTCAGCAGCGTGTCGACAAAAATGCGGTAGCCGCGAGGCGTCGGGATACGGCCGGCCGAGGTGTGCGGGCTGGAAACGTAGCCCATTTCCTCCAGGTCGGACATGATGTTGCGGATCGTTGCGGGCGACAGGTCGAGGCCGGAGATTTTCGACAGCGCGCGCGAGCCGACCGGCTGGCCGTCGGCGATGTATCGCTCGACCAGGGCTTTCAGCAGGGTTTGGGCACGGTTATCGAGTTGCATGATTGTTCTGCGGGTACTGGCTGTGGACACGCCTATTATGCACTTTCGACGAACGCAAGTGTGCGCTAATGCATCAGCAGCCGCGCCTGCTACACGTCGCCGTGCTCGCGCCTGAGCCAGTCGATCAGCTCGTCGAAGCTGGAGCAGATCGCATCGGGCACCACATCGTGCTCCAGGTGGGCTGCGCTGCCGCTGCGGTTCAGCCACACCGCGCGCAGCCCGGCCTTCTGGGCGCCCTGCACGTCGAGCAGCACATCGTCGCCGACATAGACCGCGTCTGTCGGCGCCACGCCCAGCAGGCGGCAGGCCTCGTGGAAGATCGCCGCGTCCGGTTTCGCGTGGCCCAGCTGGTGCGCCGCCACCGACACCTTGAAGTGGTGCGACAGCCCGATCGCCTCGAGGTCGGCATTGCCGTTGGAAATCGACCCGATGGCCACCCGGGATTTCAGGCGCAGCAGCCCTGGCACCACGTCGTCGAAGGGCACCACGGCGTTGCGGGCGGCGAAAAAATTGACCATCGCCAGTTCCACCTTGTCGAGGTCTTCACCGGCTTCCTCGAACGCCGACTTGAGGCCGGCGCGGCGCAACTCGCCCAGGTCGAGGCTGAATTCAGGCTGTTTTGCCAGCAGCGCCAGCCTGGCCTGGCGCAGGTTCTCGATCGAAAACCGCTCGGCGACGCGCGGCGCGTGCTCCTGCAGCCAGGCATGCAGGGTTTGCTCGGCCTGCAGGATGACGGGGGTAATCGGCCACAAGGTATCGTCGAGGTCGAACAGGATAGCCTTCGGCCAGGCGCGGCGGATCATCGGGTTCATATAGCAAGCATAGCCACGCCGCGCCCAAAAATCAAACCGCGGCCCGGACCGCTGGTTACAGCAAGATACAAAGGCGAATAAGCCTGCCGGATGGCAAATGCACTAAAATGACGAGCAAACAATTTTACCCTTGATGGCGCCGGCCCGTAGCCCGCCCGTACCCTGTTCGTTTTTGGAGAAATTATGAAAAGTTTGTACCTGCGTTCCAGCCTTGCGCTGGCGTGCGCATTGGGCCTGGCGGCTTGCGGCGGCGGCAACGACAACCTGCAGCTTGGCGGCAGCGTGACCGGCCTGCTCAAGACCGGCCTGGTAGTCCAGAATAAAGGTGGCCCCGACCTGGCGATCCCGGCTGGCGCGACAAGCTTTGTTTTCCCCGAACTGATCGGCAGCGACGACGATTTCGACGTCACCATCAAGACCTTGCCTCCAAGCACCAAATGCGACGTGGTCAATGGCAAGGGCAAATCGGGCGCGTACAGCGTGTATTCGGTGGAAATCCGTTGCACCACGACCAGCTATGACCTCGGCGGCACGATCACCGGCCTCGACGCGAACGGCCTGATCCTGATCAACGGCAGCCAGCGCCAGGAGATTCTTGCCGGCGCGACCAGCTTCACCATGACCAAATTCAAGGAAGACAAGGTCACCTACGACAGCGGCCGCGTACCTGACGGCCAGCCGTACGGCATCACGATCCTCCAGCAGCCGACCGGCCGCACCTGCAGCGTTGCAAACGGCACCGGAACGATGGGCAGTTCGGCTGTCACCAACGTGGTTGTCACCTGCGGCTAAGCGCTACTACTATCTACTGGAGCATTCTATGAAATCATCTTCCCTGCGCCCTGCACTGGCGCTTGCGCTGGCACTGGGCCTGAGCGCGTGCGGCGGCAGCGCCTCCTTCAGTGTCAACGGTACTGTCTTCGGCCAGGAATATCCTGGGCTGGTCCTGACCAACAACGGCACTGACCTGCCGATCGCGGTCGGCGCCACCACCTTCAGCTTCCCTGGCTCGCTCGAATACGGCGACACCTTCGATGTCAAGGTCAAGACCAATCCGCCCCACCAGACCTGCGAACCGGACACGCGCTTCAGCACCGGCACTGCGGGCCGTACGGCATCGATCAATGTCCCGATCGGGTGCCGCGTCAATACGTTCTCGCTTGGCGGCAAGATCACCGGCCTGACCACCGATGGCCTCGTGCTGACCAACGGCACCACCGGCGGCACTGTCGGCATCGTCAAAGGCGCGGCCGGTTTTGCATTCCCCGTGCAGGTTGCCTTTGGCCAGAGCTATGGCGTGACGGTATTGACCCAGCCCACCGGCCAGACCTGCGTTGTCAGCAACGGCATCGGCGTGATGGGCGACGCCAACGTAGAAAATATCGCGGTCACCTGTAATACCTCGATCGGAGGATGAGATATGTAATTTGCGCATAACGGGTATTGGAAAGATAAATTAGCGTTATATTCCGTGCTGCAGCATAATTGCACCTGTCTCCTCCAACTCTCCTCAGAAAAGAATTGGATTTAAGCCCGCCTTCAAACAGCGGGCTTTTTTTTATTCTTTTTTTCCGGCAACTGCAAGCGGGTGCCAGAGTCATGCGCTCGTCACACAGCGGTCACTTGGCGGTCATGTTCGGCCGATAGAATCGATTGGCTTGATTAACCAACAACGCCAAGGACCCTGCATGAACAAGCCGAATGACCTGTTGTGCCACGTCGACGCCGACGATATCGACTGCAACGATTCGCCTAACGAACACTTCAACACGATCCTTAACGCCCGCCTGAGCCGCCGCAGCCTGCTGCGCGGAAGCTTTGCCTCGGCCGCGACCGCCGTGCTGGGCGCCACCGGCCTGTCGGCCTGCGGTGGCGACAACGGCCCGCCCGACCCGGTCCCGCCGGTCAGCCCGGCACCCGCCCCGGAAAAACTGCTGGCCTTTGGCGCCGTATCGAAAAGCCTGGCGGACACCGTCGTGGTGCCGGCCGGTTACACCGCCACCGTGCTGTATGCGCTGGGCGACCCGCTTTCGGCCACCACCCCGGCGTTCAGGAACGACGGCACCGATAGCGACTTCGAACAGCGCGCGGGCGACCACCACGACGGCATGGAATTCTTCGGCCTGACCGCGGCAGGAACGCCGTCGACCAGCAGCTCGGACCGCGGCCTGCTGGCGATTAACCACGAAGCAACCACCGACGAGCAGCTCTCCTCGTTCTTCCTGCACCCGACCGGCGGCACCACCACGCTGCCGCGTCCGGCCGCTGAAGTCGACAAGGAAGTGGCGCTGCATGGCGTGGCCGTGGTCGAAGTGAAGAAAAGCGGCAGCGCCTGGCAGTACGTCAAGGAGTCGTCGTTCAACCGCCGCCTGACCGCGCTGTCGGACATGGAACTGTCCGGCCCCGCACGCGGCAACGCCCTGTTGGTGACCAAACATTCGCCGACCGGCGTGCGCACCCGCGGCACCCTGAATAACTGCGGCACCGGCAAGACCCCATGGGGCACCTTCCTGACCGGCGAAGAAAACTGGTCGGGCTACTTTGCGCGCGGCGCGGCCGACGACGCGGCGCGCGGCAACGACAAGAGCGTGGTCGCGCTCAAGCGCTACGGCCGCAGCCAGGGCGCCAGGTCGCGCCACGGCTGGGAGACCGGCGGCAGCGACGACAAGTACGCGCGCTGGAACAACAGCAAGCTGGGCGCCTCGGCCAACGGCAGCGACGACTACCGCAACGAGATGAACGGCATGGGCTACATCGTCGAGATCGACCCGTACGACAAGAGCAGGGCCGCGCGCAAGCGCACCGGCCTGGGCCGCTTCGCCCACGAAAGCGCGGCGTTCTCGGTGCCGGCGGCCGGCCAGCCGCTGGCCGTCTACATGGGCGACGACTCGCGCAACGAATACATCTACAAATGGGTGTCGGCCGCGGCATGGTCGGCGCAGGACGCGGCGCCGGCCGACCGCCTGGCCACGGGCGACAAATACCTCGACAACGGCAAGCTGTATGTGGCGAAGCTCAATGCCGACGGCAGCGGCCAGTGGATCGAGCTGTCGCTGGCCAATGCCGCCATCGCCGCGTACGCGGCGTACAAGTTCGCTGACCAGGGCGACGTCATGGTGAATGCGCGCCTCGCGGCCGACGCCGTTGGCGCGACCAAGATGGACCGCCCGGAATGGTGCTCGGTCAATCCAAAGAACGGCGAGGTGTACTACACGCTGACCAACAACTCCAACCGCACCGTCAATCCGTCCGGCTCGTCGCAGCTGGCGCCTGACAGCGCCAACCCGCGCGCCTACACCGACATGAAGGGCGCGTCGGCGCAGAACGGCAATCCAAATGGCCACATCCTGCGCCTGAAGGAAGGCGCCGGCGCGGCGCAGGCGACCTCGTTCACCTGGGATGTGTACCTGTTCGGCGCGGAAGCATCGGCCGACGCGGGCAAGGTCAACCTGTCGAACCTGACGGCCGACCAGGACTTCTCCAGCCCGGACGGCCTGGCGTTCAGCCCGTACACCGGCATCTGCTGGATCCAGACCGACGACGGCGCGTACACCGATGTCACCAACTGCATGATGCTGGCGGCGATACCTGGGCAGGTGGGCGATGGCGGCAAGGTCACGCTGAACTACGCACAGGCCTCAGGCGCGACGCTGGCGGTCGATACCTTCGTGGGCAAGAAGGCCGCGCCGGACACGCTCAAGCGCTTCCTGGTCGGCCCTGTGGGGTCGGAGATCACGGGGATCGCGGAGACGCCGGATGGCAAGACGATGTTCGTCAACATCCAGCATCCGGGTGAGAACACGTCGCAGGCCAACCTGGCCGACCCGTCGAAGTACACCAGCCAGTGGCCTGGCAACGCGGGTTACGGCGCGGGCAAGCGGCCGCGGTCGGCAACGATTGTGATCACCAAGAACGACGGCGGCAGGATCGGGTCGTAAGCGCCAACCGTAGGGCGGATAAGCGCGAAGCGCGTCATCCGCCGAATAGAAGCATGCGCCATGTTGACGCACGCCTTTGTTCGGCGGATGACGCTTCGCTCTTCCGCCCTACGTTATTCTACGACTGCGGTCGTAACAAGTTCGCCAGCGCCACATACTGCTCCAGGCTCACCGTCTCCGGCCTGGTCTGGGGGTCAATCCCCGCCTCCACCAGCTGCGCCTCGGTGAACATCCCCGCCACGCAATTGCGGATCACCTTGCGGCGCTGCGAGAACGCCTTGGTGACCACCGCTTCCAGCGTCGCGCCATCGCAAGCCAGCTTGCGCCTGGTCGGAATCATGCGCACGATCGCCGAATCCACCTTCGGCGGCGGGTCGAACGCGGTTGGCGGCACGATGAACAGCAGCGACATGTCGTAACGCCACTGCAGCATCACCGACAAGCGCCCGTACACCTTGCTGCCCGGCTCGGCCACCATACGCTCGACCACTTCCTTTTGCAGCATGAAGTGCTGGTCTTCGATCAGGTGCGCGAACTCCGCCAGGTGGAACAGCAGCGGGCTCGAGATGTTATACGGCAGGTTGCCCACCACGCGCAGCTTCTGGCCTTCTGGCACCGGGATCTGGCCAAAGTCGAACTTGAGCGCGTCGCCCGAGTGGATCGTCAGCTTCTCGCGCGGGAAGGCCTTTTCGAGGCGCACCACCAGGTCGCGGTCCAGCTCCACCACATGCATGTGGGGCAGGCGCTTGAGGATCAGCGCCGTCATCGCGGCAAGGCCCGGCCCGATTTCAACCATCGCCTGGCCCGGCTCGGGATTGATCGCTTCAATGATGGCGTCGAGGACGAATTTGTCGGTCAAAAAATTCTGGCCGAAGCGCTTGCGAGCGATGTGTTTCATGATTTCTTTTCGTTTTAGTGGTTGGCCGCGCGCCGTGCGCCGGCCATGTGCAGCGCGGTGCGGATCGCTTCGGTCATGCTGCCGCAGTCGGCCAGCCCGAGGCCTTGCGCCGCGAGGTCGAGCGCGGTGCCGTGGTCGACCGAGGTGCGCACCAGCGGCAGGCCGAGCGTGATGTTGACGCCGCGCCCGAAGGTGGCGTACTTCAGTACCGGCAGGCCCTGGTCGTGGTACATCGCCAGCACGCAGTCGGCGTCCTTCAGGTAGCGCGGCTGGAACAGGGTGTCGGCCGGGTACGGGCCGCTGCAGTCGATGCCGCGTCCGCGCGCGGCCTCGATGGCGGGCGTGATCGTGTCGATCTCCTCGCGCCCCAGGTAGCCGCCCTCGCCCGCGTGCGGGTTCAGCCCCGTCACCAAAATGCGCGGCGCCTCGAGCCCGAACTTGGTCTTTAAATCGCGGTCGATGATGTCGAGCACCTGGGCCAGGCCGTCCGCGGTAATCGCAGCCGGCACGTCCTTCAGCGGCAGGTGGGTGGTGGCCAGCGCCACGCGCAGCGGCGGCTGGCCTTCGCCCGGCACGCCGGCCAGCATCATCACCACTTTGCGGGTCGCGGTTTTTTCGGCGAGGTATTCGGTGTGGCCGGAGAACGCCACGCCGGCGTCGTTGATGGTCGATTTCTGCAGCGGCGCGGTGACGATGGCGTCGAACCAGCCGGCCAGCACGCCTTCCACCGCGAGGTCGAGCGTGGCCAGCACGGCGCGGCCGTTGGCGGCGTCCAGGGTGCCGGGCACCACATGCGCTTCGACCGGCACATCGATGACGGCGATGCGGTCGGCGCCGAACTGCGGCAGGCCGCTGTTGCGCAGCGCCTGCACCGATAGCGCCGCCAGCTTGATGGAAGGGTCGATGTAGCTGGCGGTCAGCGCCAGGAAGGCGGCGTCGCCGATCAGCACGCAGTTGGCTTCGTGCCGCATGTCCCACGCGGCGCGAATCGAGATTTCAGGGCCGATGCCGGCCGGCTCGCCGGTAGTGACGGCGAGCGTGGGTCTTACAACGCCCGCCTGGCGCCGCGGCTCGGGAGCTTGGCGCTCATGCGGGACGGTGCTCATGCTTACTGCTCGTCGCGGAACTCGACGTAGGCGCGGTCGCGCACCTGGCGCGCCCAGTCCTCGGTCGCTTCGGCCAGCTTCTGCTCGCGGATCGCCTGGCGCGCCGCAGTGCGCTCGCGCTCCTTCGACTTGTCGTCGCTCTTGCGCTCAAGGACTTCGATCAGGTGGTAGCCATACTGGGTTTCGACCACGCCGCTGATTTCACCCGGTTTCAGGTCGTTCATGACGTTCTCGAATTCAGGCACGGTGTCGCCCGGGTACAGCCAACCGAGGTCGCCGCCCTTGCTGGCCGAGCCGTCGTTGGAGAACAGGCGCGCCAGTTCCTCGAACTTGGCGGCCTTGTTGTCGAGGCGCTCCTTCAGTTCCAGCAGCTTGCGCTTGGCGTCGTCCGCCGTCATGGTCGGGGTGACCTTGAGCAGGATGTGGCGCGCGCGCGTCTGCTGCACCACCGCCTCGGCGGATGCTTCAGCCGGGGTGCGCTTGTCGATCAGCTTGAGGATGTGGAAGGCGGTCGCCGACTTGATGATCGGGGTGACCTGGCCAGGCTTGAGCGGCGTCAAGGCCTTGGCGAACGCTTCCGGCAGGCGCTGCGAATCGAGCCAGCCGATCTCGCCGCCCTTGAGCGCGTCGCCGGCGTCGGAATAGGTGGCGGCGATTTTGGCGAAGTCGCCGCCGGTGCGCAGCTGGCGCGCGATTTCTTCGGCGCGTGCGCGGCGCGCGGCGATCTGCTCGGGCGAGGCGTTTTCAGGAATGCGCACACGGATCTGCGCCAGGTTCATCTCGACGCGTTCAGCCGCTGCGGCCTTGCGCGCCGCGAGGAAGGTGTCGACTTCGGCGTCGGACACCTGGATCTTGTTGTCGACTTCGTGCTGGCGCAGGCGCTGCAGCATCATCTCGCTGCGGATCTCTTCGCGGAATGCGGGGAAGGTAGTGCCTTCCTTTTCCAAGGCGTCGCGCAGCTGCTGCACGTTCATCTTCTGCTGCTCGGCGATGCCGCCGATGGCGCGGTCCAGCATGGCGTCGTCGACGCGCACGCCCATCTCCTTGGCCAGCTGGATCTGCGCGCGCTCGACGATCATCGATTCGATCACCTGGCGCTGCAGGTCGGCGCGGTCGGGAATCTGCGCGTTTGCTGCGCGCATGCGCTGTATCACGGCCTCGACCCGCTTGGCCACTTCGTTCCTCGTGATGACTTCGTCGTTGACCACCACCGCGATCGAATCGATCACGTTAGCCGAGCTCGACGCCGGCGGCAAAAAGCCCGACGATGGTTTGGCTGCAGGCGCGGTGGCCTGGGCGGCTACCTGGCCGGCGGACAGGGCGCACAGCAGGACAGCTGCGATCTTGAGTTGGTGCATACTGACTTTACGCATAATCTGGGAAGCACTCATGTTCAGGTGAATGAAAAAATCGATTGTGCTGCTTAGCGGCCGTAGCCAGGGTTCAGCCTCGAATAGCCGGGAATACTCTTGTAGAACGATTCGAGCGGATTACCGAAGCCGAGCTTCGACAGGCCGTTCAGCTCAAGCTGGAAGAAGATCGGCGTCGAGGTATTGCGCAAGGTGGTCACGAAGCGCTGCGCGCCCATCCGGAACACCCAGCAGTCGGCACGATACTCGAGACCGAGCAGGCTCTCAAGGATCTTGTGATCCCTGACAGAATAACTTACCCGGCCAACGCCATACCAGCGCATCGACAGCGGCCATTGCGACGACAGGTCGATGTTCTTGAAGGTGTCGCGCAGGTAGCGGTACTCCGCGTTGATCACCTTCTTGTCGCCCGGGCGCCACTGCACGCCGTAGTTCGAACTGAAGGTCTGCTTCGCGCTGTAGTCGTATTGTACTGCGCTGTCGAAGCCCCAGTTATCGTCGATGCGCCCGGACGCCGCCACCAGCAGGTCGGAGCGGCGGTCGTCGCGCGGCTGGCTCGGGTTGAGCAGCACGCGCTGGTCGCGGAAGTAGAAGCGCTGGCCGAGGGCCAGTCGCAGGCGCTCGGCGCCGTTTTCTTCGATGAAGCGCGAGGTCACCGCCGCCGTCACCTGGTTGGCGTCGGCCACGCGGTCCGATCCGATGAAGCGGTTCTCGCTGAAGATCTGGGCGAAATTAAAGCCTGCCTCCGCCGTATCGAACAGCGGGAACATGCTCTGGTCCTTGTACGGCGTGTACACGTAGAACAGGCGCGGCTCCAGCGTTTGCGTGATGTTCTTTCCGAACAGCGTGGTATCGCGCTCGTAGATCAGGCCACTGTCCAGCGAGAAGGTCGGCAGCGTGCGGGTGAGCGTGCGCGAAGCGCCGCCGACCGTATCGACATCGTATTTGCTGCTGTGGACGATCAGCTTGGGCGTGACGAAGTAGCCCGGGCGGATGAACGGGTAGCTGACCTGCGGGATCGCCACGGCGCGGTTACCGGTCTGGAAATCAGGGTGCGAGAAGCGCACCAGTTCGGCGTCGAGCGCCCAGTCGAAACCGCCGACGTCATAGCGGCCGGCGTGGAAGTTAACCTGCGGCAGGCGGTCGTACGGGCGGATCACGGTGAGGCTTGGATCGGTGGCCGCGGCCGGGTCCTGCAGGATCTGGTAGTTCTGCGCGCGCGCCGTCAGGCTCCAGTACTGGCTGACGTAATCGGTGCGGATCTCGCGCAGCAGCTGGCGCTCGGCGCTGGTCGAAATCGACTGCGAAAAGTCGCTCGGATATTCATCGTCGGACGCGGCGCGGATGTTCCAGCCGAACGACAGGCCCTTGGCCAGCGCCTGCGAGTGGTTCGAATTGACCAGCCAGCGGTCGGTCTTGGTTTCCTTGTCGTTGAGCAGGAATTCCAGGTGGGTCTCGCCGCCGTACCAGCCGGCCCCGGTTTCGCCGATGTAGCGGCCGGTGGCGCCCATCTGCAGGCCGCGGTCAAGCATCAGGCGCGGGTACAGCGTCAGGTCGCGGTTGGGCGCGATGTTGAAGTAGTAAGGCACCATCACTTCGGCGGCGCCCTTGGAGCCGAAGCCCACGCTTGGCGGCAGCCAGCCGGAGCGGCGCGCGCCCGACAGCGAGAACGACAGCGCCGGCGTGCCGAGGATGGGCACATCCTTGAAGTAGACCACGGTGCCGCTGGCGACGCCGACATCGCGGCCCGCATCGAGGCGCAGCGTGTTGGCCTTCAGGTACCAGTCCGGGTTCAGGCCTTCGCAGGTGCTGTAGGTGGCGTTGGTGACGACCGCCTCGTCCTGGCTGATGAAGTCGAGCCGGTCGGCGCCGCCCTGGGCGTTGTTCATCTGGAGCTTGTAGGTCGGGTTGAGCACATAGCCCTTGCCCGAACTGAGGTTCAGCTTCAATTCGTCGCCAGTGTAGCGGTCGCCGAAGCGCTGCATGAATACATTGCCGCGCGCCGATACTTCGTCTTCCACCTGCAGGTAGCAGGCGGTGTCCGATGTCAGGCGCATCTGGCCGCGTGTCAGTTCGACATTGCGGTTCAGGTTGATCTCTCGGTCGGGACGGCCGGTGATCTCCTCGGCCTGCACCGTCACCGGTGCGTTGGGGTCTTCGGTGTTCGATGGCGAAGCGGCGGTCTGGGCGTGCGCCGGCACCGCGGTGGCGGTGACGATCGCTGTCAGGGCGAATACCCAACGTTGCGAGGGTGGGGGAGCCAAAAACCAGCTCATGAAAAGATGCGTTCAAACACCATGACAGGCGCTTTTTTGAGTTTAATCCCTTATTATATGGGATTGTGTCACTCAACCGGATTCCACAGGCCTGCTTCATGTCTTTAATGTCATCAAATACCCCCGCACCCAAGCCAGACGCCCGCCTGGAACAGCTTTCCGCATGGCTGGGCACGCTTAACCTGGTGCAGGTCGAGACCAAGCGCCCTGCCTCGTCCGACGCCAGCTTCCGCCGTTATTTCCGCTTGGATGTTGTGCCGGAACTACGTGAGAAACTTGGCAACACCCTCATCGCCATGGACGCCCCGCCCGAGCGCGAGAACGTGCCGGCGTTTATCCATGTGCAAGGCCTGCTGCTGGAAGCCGGCGTCACCGTGCCGGCCATCGTGGCGCAGGACGTCCCTAACGGTTTCCTGCTGCTGTCGGACCTCGGCACCACCACTTACCTGCAGCGCCTCGATATCGACAACGCGCCGTTCATGTATTCGGACGCGGTCGACGCGCTGGTCCAGTTCCAGCTGCACAGCAAGCCGGACGTGCTGCCAAATTACGACCGCGCCTTCGTCGAGCGCGAACTGAACCTGTTCCCTGAATGGTTCGTCGGCAAGCACCTCGGCATCGAGATGACACCCGAGCAAAGCAAACAGCTGAATGGCGTGTTCGAAGCGATCATCGCCAACGTGCTGGCGCAGCCGCAGGTGTTCATGCACCGCGATTTCCATTCGCGTAACCTGATGTTCCTCGACCAGGGCAACCCTGGCGTGCTGGACTTCCAGGACGCCGTGTTCGGCCCGGTCACCTACGACCTCGGTTCGCTGCTGCGCGACGCCTACATCCAGTGGGATGAGGAAGTGGTGCTGGACTGGGTGGTGCGCTACTGGCAGCGCGCCAAGCAGGTGGGACTGCCGGTCAACCCGGACATCGACGCGTTCTACCGCGACTTCGAGTTCATGGCCCTGCAGCGCCACCTGAAAATCCTCGGCATCTTCTGCCGCCTGAATTACCGCGATGGCAAATCGATCTACATGGGCGATTTGCCAACCGTGACCGACTACGTGCGCAAGACGGCCAACCGCTACACTGTGCTCAAACCGCTGGTGCGCCTGCTCGACACGTTCGAGGACAAGGCGCCGCAGGTCGGCTACACCTTCTGACAGCAAGGCATCGATGAAAGCCATGATTTTTGCCGCCGGGCGCGGCGAGCGTATGCGTCCGCTGACGGACACCTGCCCCAAGCCGCTGCTGAAAGTGCGCGGCCGCCCGCTCATCACGTGGCACGTGCTGAACCTGGTGCGCGCCGGGATCACCGAGATCGTCATCAACCACGCCCACCTCGGCCACATGATCGAGGAAGAACTGGGCGACGGCAGCAAGTACGGCGCGCGCATCGCCTACTCGCGCGAGGAAACCGCGCTTGAAACGGCCGGCGGCATCGCCAACGCGCTGCACCTGCTGGGCGACGAGCCCTTCGTGGCGGTGTCGGGCGATATCTACTGCCCTTACTTCGACTTCGAGCAGGTCAAGGACGTGCTGGCGGAGAAGGACGCGCTGGGCAATCCCTACCCGGTTGACCAACGCGACGCCTGCTGGCTGTACCTGACTCCGAACCCGTGGCACAACCCGGAAGGCGACTTCGCGCTCACCATGTATTCGGTGGCGAACGAAGGCACGCCGAAGTGGAACTTTGCGAACATCGGCGTCTACCGTCCCGAGATGTTCGCCGACATCAAGCCGGGCGAGAAAGCGCGCCTGGGTACGCTGATGCGCGATTACGCCGACCGCGGCCTGGTCGGCGGCGAAGTGTACAAGGGCGAGTGGGTCAACGTCGGCACCATCGGCCAGCTCGAAGAGCTCAACGCGCCACTCGCAAAAAAGGCAAGCGCTTGAAACACCATGCGGCACGGCGGGAACGGCTATGCGGGCAGATGCCCGCAGGCGCAGTTGCAATCCTCGCCACCGCGCCTGAAGTGCAGCGCAATGCCGACAGCGACTACCCGTACCGCCACGACAGCTATTTCTATTACCTGACCGGCTTTGCCGAGCCGGAGAGCGTGGTGGTGCTGGTGGCCGCGCAAGGCGCCAGGCCGGCGCGTTCGATCCTGTTCTGCCGCCAGAAAAACGCCGAGCGCGAAATTTGGGATGGCTTCCGCCATGGCCCGGAAGCTGCGCGCGAAGCCTTCGGTTTCGACGAAGCCTTTGCCATCGACGACATCGACAGCGAGTTGCCAAAGCTGCTGGCCAATGCCCCTGCCCTCTACTGCCCGCTGGCGCACAGCGCCGCATTCGACGCGCGCATCAAAGGCTGGATGGACAAGGTGCGCAGCCAGTCCCGAAGCGGCGTCACCGCCCCTGCCAGCGTGCACGACCTCCTGGCGCTGCTCGATGAGATGCGTCTATTTAAGGATGATCACGAACAGGCGCTGATGCAGCGCGCCGCCGATATTTCGGGCCGTGCGCATGAACGCGCGATGCGCGCCACCCGTCCTGGCATGTTCGAGTATGAAATCGAAGCCGAGCTGCTGCACGAGTTCCGCCGCAGCGGCGCGCAATCGCCCGCGTACCCGTCGATAGTGGCGTCGGGCGCGCATGCCTGCGTACTGCACTACAACGCGAACAATGCGCAGATGCGCGACGGCGACCTGGTGCTGATCGACGCAGGCTGCGAACTGGATAGCTACGCGTCGGACATCACCCGCACCTGGCCGGTGAACGGGCGCTTTAGCGAGCCGCAAAAGCAGCTGTACGAACTGGTGCTGGCGGCGCAGGCGGCCGCACTGGCCGCCATCGTTCCCGGCCGGCGCTACAGCGCCATCCACGACGCCGCACTGAAGGTGCTCGCGCAGGGCATGCTCGACTTCGGCCTGCTCGACAAGTCCAGCTTCGGCAACGTCGACGACGTGATCGCCCAGCGCGCCTTCGCGCAGTTCTACATGCACGGCACCGGACACTGGCTCGGGCTCGACGTGCACGACGCCGGCGCCTACCGCAACGTCACGCTGGAAGACCGGCCGTCGCGCATCCTGCAGCCGGGGATGGCGCTGACCGTGGAGCCGGGCATCTACGTGCGTCCCGCGCCTGGCGTTCCCGAACAGTTCTGGAACATCGGCATCCGCATCGAGGACGACGTCGTGGTCACGCCAGGTGGCCATCATATCCTCAGCGGCACGGCGCCGAAGCTGGTCGCCGATATCGAGAAGGCGATGCAACACGGATGATGGAAGTAACAGACAACAAGCTTGACATCGCGATCTGCGGCGCCGGCCCGGTCGGCATGGCGCTGGCGGCATTGCTGGCCAGGCGCGGAATGGACCCGCAGAAAATCGGGCTGCTCGACGCCAAACCGCTGGCGCTGTCGCTGGCCGATCCGCGCTCGATCGCGCTGTCGTACGGCAGCCGCCAGCTACTCGAAGCTGTTGGCGCATGGCCGGTGCAATCGACGCCGATCCATGAAATCCATGTGTCGCGCCGCGGCCACTTAGGCCGCAGCATGATCGACCGCGGCGACCACAAGGTGCCCGCGCTGGGCTACGTGGCCCGCTACGGCGACGTGGTTGGCGTGCTGGCCTCGGTGTGCGATAGCCTCGGCATCCACGTCACGCGCCCTGCGCGCGTGGCCGGCATGGCGGAAAACGATGATGGCGTGGTGCTGCAGCTGGAGGACGGACGCGAAGTTGGCGCCGCGCTCGCGGTGCAGGCCGAAGGCGGCGTGTTCGGCGCGCAGGAAGCGCGTGCGCGCGTGCGCGACTATGGCCAGACTGCCGTGATTGCCCGCGTCAGCACCAATGCCCCCGTTGCCCACCGCGCCTACGAACGCTTCACCGAGGAAGGGCCGCTCGCCCTGCTGCCGCAGGATGGATCCGACGGCCAGCAGTACGCGCTGGTGTGGTGCGTGCGCCCGGAACGCGCGCAAGTGCTGATGGCGCTCGACGATACCGAATTCTTGTCCCAGCTTGGCCAGGCATTCGGCACCCGGCTTGGCCGCTTTGCCGGCGCGACCCGGCGCGTGGCGTATCCGCTGGGGCTCAATGCGGACGCACCTGCCACCGCGCGCACTGTCGCTATCGGCAATGCCGCCCAGACGCTGCATCCGGTGGCCGGCCAGGGCCTGAACCTGGGCCTGCGCGACGCGGCCGTGCTGGCGCGCCTGCTCGCACGCGAAGCGACCCCTGGCGCACTGGTGCAGTTTGCCGCCGAGCGCCGGCGCGACCGCGGCCTGGTGGTCGGGCTCACCGACACGATGGCGCGTGTGTTTGCCAGCGGCGGCGCCTCGCAGGGGCTGCTCGGCCTTGCCCTGGGCGTGCTTGACACCGTCAAGCCAGCGCGCACCCTGCTGGCCGAGACCATGATGTTCGGGCATCGCGCGCCCTGATTCTTGCGGCGGTGGGAAAATAGCAAGACTATTCCACCTCGCCGACGCCATGTCCAACGCCCTGCCCACATCACTGATGTCGGCCCTCATTGAAGAGTCGCTCGACGCAGTGCTCATCATCGATGAGCACTGCCGCATCCGTTACGCCAACCAGTCGCTGCAGACGCTGTGCGGCTGTACCGAGTCGGAGTTGATGGGCCAGCCGCTGGAGGCGCTGCTGCCCGGCGCCACCGCCCCTTACCACACCGATTATGTGCGCGAGTATGCAATACGGCATAAGAGCGGCACAGCCATCCCGGTCGAAATGAAGGCGCTCGACCTGGGCGAGCATGATGGATTGCGCTACTTCGGCGCCTTCCTGGAAGACCTGCGTCCGCGCCGGCGCATGGAGGAACAAAACGAGGCGCTGCTGGCGCGGCTTGAACAGGAAGCGATGACCGATGTGCTGACCGGGATCGCGAACCGGCGCGCGTTCGAAGCGGAAGCAGCGCAGATGATGGCGCGGTCACGGCGCACCGGGAAACCAGTCGCCGTCGGCATCGCCGATATCGACCACTTCAAGAACATCAACGACGAGCATGGGCACCCGGTGGGGGATATCGTGCTGCGTACGGTCGCCTCGCGGATCGTCGACGCCGCGCGGGCGACCGATTTTGTGGCGCGTATCGGCGGGGAGGAGTTCGGCCTGCTGTTCCCGGAGACGCCGCCCGAGACCGCGATCGGCATCGCACAGCGCATTCGCGAGGCGGTTGCCGCAAGTCCGATTCCGGCCGACGGCGCGGAAATGCCCGCGACCATCAGTATTGGGCTTGCCACCATGACGCCCGGAAGCGAACTGGATGACGCGCTGGCCAGTGCCGACAGCGCGCTGTACACCGCCAAGAACGGCGGGCGCAACCGCGTCGAGGCAGCATGAAGGAATGGGCGGATAAGCGAAGCGCATCCGCCGAACGTTTGCTTACTCGACGGCCTTCACCATCGACTCCAGCACCTTCTTCGCGTCGCCAAACACCATCATCGTGTTCGGCTGGTAGAACAGGTCGTTGTCGAGGCCCGCATAGCCGGACGCCATCGAGCGCTTGTTGACGATGATGCTCTTGGCCTTGTACGCCTCGAGGATCGGCATGCCGGCAATCGGCGACTTGGGGTCCTTGGCCGCCGGGTTCACGACGTCGTTCGCGCCCAGCACCAGCACCACGTCGGTCTGCCCGAATTCGCCATTGATGTCCTCCATCTCGAACACCTGGTCATACGGCACCTCGGCTTCGGCCAGCAGCACGTTCATGTGGCCAGGCATGCGGCCAGCAACCGGGTGGATCGCGTACTTCACGTTGACGCCCTGGTGGGTCAGTTTTTCAACCAGCTCCTTGAGCGCATGCTGCGCCCGCGCCACCGCCAGGCCGTAGCCCGGGACGATGATGACGGATTCGGCATTGCTCATGATGAAGGCCGCATCGTCGGCCGAGCCGGATTTGACCGGGCGCTGTTCCTGCGCCGCGCCGCCTGCCGCTGCGGCCTCGCCGCCGAAGCCGCCCAAAATCACATTGAAGAACGACCGGTTCATCGCCTTGCACATGATGTACGACAGGATCGCACCGCTTGACCCGACGAGCGAGCCTGCGATGATCAGCATCGAGTTATTGAGCGAGAAGCCGATGCCTGCGGCGGCCCAGCCCGAGTAGCTGTTGAGCATCGACACCACCACCGGCATATCCGCGCCGCCAATCGGGATGATGATCAGCACGCCCAGGATGAACGACAGGATGGCCATGATGACGAACGGCGTCCATGCCGGTTCGGCGCCTTCGGAGAAGCAGAACATCAGTCCCAGCACCACGATCGCGATGGCGATGCCGAGGTTGACCATGTGCTGGCCGGGGAAGCTGACCGGCGCGCCCTGGAACAGGCGGAATTTGTACTTGCCCGACAGCTTGCCGAAGGCGATCACCGATCCGGAGAAGGTGACTGCGCCCACAAACGTACCGATGAACAGTTCGAGGCGGTTACCGAATGGCAGTGCGACGCCGCGCTCGGTGATCTGGAATACCCATGGCTCCGACACCACCGCGACCGCGATGCAGACTGCGGCCAGGCCGATCAGCGAGTGCATTGCCGCGACCAGTTCAGGCATCTTGGTCATCTCGACCTTCTTGGCTGCGAACGCGCCGATGCCGCCGCCGACCACCAGGCCGAGGATGACAAGGCCGTAGCCCATCGTCCCGGTGGCCATTTCGGCTTTTAGTTTGAGGATCAGCGCCACGGTGGTGACGGTGGCAATCGCCATGCCGGTCATGCCGAAGGCGTTGCCGGCGCGCGCCGTGGATGGCGAGGACAGGCCCTTGAGCGCCTGGATGAAGCAGACCGACGCCACCAGGTACAGCAGCGTCACCAGATTCATGCTGATGAAGTTCATGCCTGGTCTCCCGCTTTAGCTTTCGGCTCTTTTTTCTTGAACATCTCGAGCATGCGCTGGGTGACGAGGAAGCCGCCGAACACATTGACGGCGGCCAGCGCCACCGCGACCGTGCCGGCCACCTGCCCAAGCAGGCCCTCGGTGAGCGCGGCGGCCAGCATGGCGCCGACGATGATGATCGCGGAGATCGCGTTGGTGACTGCCATCAGCGGCGTATGCAGCGCCGGGGTGACGGTCCAGACGACGTGGTAGCCGACATAAATGGCCAGCACGAAGATGATCAGGTTGATGATGGTGTGGCTGATTTCCATGTGAAGTCCTGTCCTTGTTATTTACGCAGCACGTCGCCGCCGGCACACACCAGCGTCGCTTTCAGGATCTCGTCCTCGCGGTCGATCACTAAATTTTCGTCCTTGTCGATGACCAGCTTGAGGAAGTCGAGCACGTTGCGCGCGTAGAGCGCCGACGCGTCGGCCGCCACCAGCGTGGCCAGGTTAGGCTCGCCGACGATCGATACGCCATGCTTGACCACCGTCTTGTTCAGCTCCGACAGCGGGCAGTTGCCGCCCTGTTCGACAGCCAGGTCGACGATCACCGAGCCTGGCTTCATCGCCTTGACGGTGTCTTCGGAGATGAGCACAGGCGCCGGACGGCCCGGAATCAGGGCGGTGGTGATGATGATGTCGGCCAGCTTGGCGCGCTCGTGCACCAGTTCGGCCTGGCGGCGCATCCAGTCGGCCGGCATCGCGCGCGCGTAGCCGCCGGCTCCCTGGGCGATTTCCTTTTCTTCGTCGGTCAGGTAAGGCACGTCGATGAACTTGGCGCCCAGCGACTCGACCTGCTCTTTTACAGGCGGCCGTACATCCGACGCTTCGATCACGGCGCCCAGGCGCTTGGCGGTGGCGATGGCCTGCAGGCCGGCGACGCCCACGCCCATGATCAGCACGCGCGCCGCTTTCACGGTGCCCGCAGCTGTCATCAGCATCGGCATGAAGCGCTGGTAGGTATTCGCTGCGACCATCACGGCCTTGTAGCCCGCGATGTTGGCTTGGGAGGAGAGAACGTCCATCGACTGCGCCCGCGTGATGCGCGGCACGGCTTCGAGGGCGAACGCGGTCAGGCCGGATGCGGCCATGGCGGCAGTGTTCTCTGCATCGAAAGGATTGAGCATACCGATCAGGACGGCCCCCTGCTTCATCAGCGCGCGTTCGCCGGCATCGGGCGCGCGCACCTTGAGCACCACGTCGCAGCCGAAGGCGTCTGCCGCGCTGCCGATGGTGGCGCCCGCCGCTACGTACGCTTCGTCGACGACGGAGGCGGCTACGCCCGCGCCGGCCTGCACGACGACCTGGTGCTTTGCCGCGAGCTTCTTGACTATCTCGGGAGTTGCGGCGACCCGGGTTTCGCCCGCCCGCGTTTCGGCGGGGATGCCTATCCTCATAAATGCCTCCGTGAAATGATTTGATTGATAAGATAGTACACGGAAATTGTTAATACAAAATGCCGCAACCTTAATCAAAGGGCAATCCGCGATTTTCATGCCGCACGTGTTCCACAGCCAGCGGAATCTCGCCAAATCTTGTATCAGATCAACCCTCCATCCCATGCAAATCGCATAACACGCGTGCGCGTGAGCAACTGATGCGGGGCCAAGGTAGAATGTCGGCTTCAATTTTGAGGGGCGCACATGCCACACACCTGGAGACCGTCAGTTACCGTCGCCGCGATCATCGAGCGCGACGGCCGTTTTTTGCTGATTGAAGAAGAGACCAGTGAAGGCGTGCGTCTCAACCAGCCCGCCGGTCACCTCGACCCGTACGAGACGCTTGAACAAGCGGTGATCCGCGAAGTGATGGAAGAGACGGCGCACGAGTTCATCCCGCACGCGCTGGTCGGCATGTACATGTCGCGCTACACCTCGAAGCGGCGCGGCACCGACGTCACCTACCTGCGCTTCACCTTCTGCGGCGTGGCGGGCAAGGAATACGACCAGCCGCTCGACCACGGCATCCTGCGCACGATGT
This sequence comes from Massilia agrisoli, assembly GCF_020831365.1. GTDB lineage: Bacteria > Pseudomonadota > Gammaproteobacteria > Burkholderiales > Burkholderiaceae_D > Telluria_A > Telluria_A agrisoli. The sequence goes on along the minus strand of NZ_JAJHPV010000021.1, from coordinate 80,366 downwards.
GGATGACGCGCGACGAAATCGCCGCCTGCCCCGAACGCCACCGCAGCCCGATCGTGCTCACCTGCGTCGACGACTACCTGGCCGGCAAGCGCACCGCGCTGGACCTGCTGCATACCCACTCCTCGGTATTCGAGGGCGGGCTTTCACTAAAAACGGATGTGACCTGAAATGAGCAAGAAAAAAGTCGTGATCGGTATGTCGGGAGGAGTCGACTCCTCGGTCGCGGCGTGGATGTTGAAGGAACAGGGCTATGAAGTCATCGGCCTGTTCATGAAAAACTGGGAAGACGACGACGACTCCGAATTCTGCTCGTCGCGCCAGGACTGGATCGACGCGGCCAGCGTGGCCGACGTGGTCGGCGTCGACATCGAAGCCGTCAACTTCGCCGCCGAATACAAGGACCGCGTGTTCGCCGAGTTCCTGCGCGAGTACCAGGCCGGCCGCACGCCGAACCCGGACGTGCTGTGTAACGCCGAAATCAAGTTCAAGGCTTTCCTCGACCACGCGATGCACCTGGGCGCTGACCTGATCGCGACCGGGCATTACGCGCGCGTGCGCGAGAACGCCGGCAAATTCGAACTGCTGAAGGCCGTCGACGCGACCAAGGACCAGAGCTACTTCCTGCACCGCCTGAACCAGGCGCAGTTGTCGAAGACCCTGTTCCCGCTCGGTGAAATCCCGAAGACCGAAGTGCGCAAGATCGCGGAACGGCTGGCGCTGCCCAATGCGGCGAAGAAGGACTCGACCGGCATCTGCTTTATCGGCGAGCGCCCTTTCCGCGACTTCCTCAATCGCTACCTGTCGTACAAGCCGGGGCCGATGAAGACCGACGACGGCACCGTGGTGGGCGAGCATGTCGGGCTGTCGTTCTACACGCTGGGCCAGCGCAAGGGCATCGGCGTGGGCGGCATGAAGAAGTACAAGAACGACGACGGCACCAGCGAGCCGTGGTTCGTCGCGCGCAAGGACGTCGAGACCAACACCTTGTGGATCGTGCAGGGGCATGACCACCCGTGGCTGCTGTCGGCGTCGCTGGAAGCCGGCCAGGCCAGCTGGATCGCGGGCGAGCCTCCGATGGCGCGCGCGCTGTCGGCCAAGACGCGCTATCGACAGGCGGACGTGGCGTGCCACGTAACGCCGCAGGGCATGGACCGGTTCACGCTCGACTTCACCGACCCGCAATGGGCCGTGACGCCGGGCCAGTCGGCCGTGCTGTATGACGGTGATGTTTGCCTTGGTGGCGGGATTATCGACAGCTCGCGCATCTGACGCTTGGGGCGGATGGCGTCCCAACGTATGCATGTTTACACGATGTAAATATGCCAATATACTCGGCGGGCGCCTGACTGGGGCGACCATCAAGGATATTGCCAATGAATGCAGTTCCCACCCATCGTACCCGTGTCGTACTCACCGCTGCCGCACTGATTTTCGAGCTCGCCCACCTCGCGTGGGAACACGTCAACGGAGGGGTCGTGGCGCATCACCTGCTTAACCGCGCCGACATGCCGGCAATCTCGAACTGGTGGGGTGTGCTCGTCATTCCCGCACTCACATGGTTCCTGACCGGGCGGATTGGCCGCCGGGTGTCAAAACGCGGCCCCGTACTGGCGGGCTTCCTCAGCGCGCTCGCCTATGGCGCAATGCTCGCCCTGGCCTTCACACTGCAACACGCGGCGCTGACTTACATATTCCTGGCACTGTTTGCGATCTCGGTCATTGTGCCGACCTATCGCGCCGAGTATGTGCTGGGCTTCGTGCTCGGGATGACGTTCACCTTTGGCGCGGTGCTGCCGACGATCATCGCGCTGGTGATCGCGTCATTTTCGCGCCTTGTTCACTTGCTGGCCGGTTTTGTGTGGCGGCTCGTCCGCTCGCCCATCAAGCACTACTGACCGTAGGGCGGGTAAGCGCTCGCGCGCATCCGCCTAAGCCTCGTTGACGCAAGCACGGCGGATGCGCGCAAGCGCTTATCCGCCCTACGCCCGGTTCGCTGGACTGTTCTTTTTGACGACAGCGATCACGGTATTCCTGATCGTCTTCAGCACGGCGTCGGCCTTGAATGGCTTGACGATAAAACCGTGAACTCCGCGCGCCAGGGCCGACTGCACGGTTGGCGCATCGAGCGCTCCCGACACCAGGAAGATCAGCGTCTTGGGCATCGTCTCCCTGATCTGCTCGACGATGTTGTTCCCGTCCTCCATCTGCTCGAGCGCGATGCAAAAAATATGCGGGTGGTGCTTCTGCAGCAGCGCGTAGCCCTGCGCGCTGGTGTGCGTGTGCCCGACAACGTCGTAGCTGCCGTCGGTGAGCACGGTATTGAGCAAGCCGCGTGAAATGGCGTTTGAATCCACCAGAACTGCCTTCAACATCTGTTCTTGTCCTTGTTTTTAGAATGTTTGGTATGCCAGCATCTTCCAGCTTACACCCAGCCGCACGTCGGTCTTGAGCTGCACCAGCTGGCGCGACAGGTACAGGATTTCGCGCTCGGCGCGCAGCCGCTCGCCGATTGGCGTCTTGAGTATTCCCGCCCCGGCCATCACCGCATCGAGATTGCCGTAGGCGTTGAGCAGCTTGGCCGCCGTTTTCATGCCAACCTTCGACACGCCGGGCACGCCGTCGGTCACATCGCCCATCAGCGCCAGCAGGTCTACCAGCAGTTCTGGCGCGACGCCGAATTTGTTGCGCACCCATGCGTCGTCGTGCCATTCGCCCTTGAAGTGATCCCACACCAGCGCGCCTTTCGCGATCAGGCCGTGCAGGTCCTTGTCGGTGGTGGCGATGATCGCATCGCCGCGCCCTTCTTCGAGCCAGCGCCGCACGCCAGTGCCGATCACGTCGTCAGCCTCGACCTCGGGCAGCATCAGCACGTGCAGTCCCGCCTGCGCGAGCTTGTCGTGGAAGCTTGGAAGCGCTTCGCGCAGGCATGAGGGCATCGGCGCGCGGTTCTCACGGTAGCGGGGGTACAGCGCATGGCGCCAGGTGCTGCCCCCAAAATCGAATGCCGCCAGCACGTGCGTCGGCTCGTGCGCATGGAGCAGGTTGCGGAACGACGACAGCGCATGGCGCAGCGCGATGTCAGCTTTTTCGCGCGAGTCCGGCTCGGGACTGGCTTCGTACACGCGCCGGACGATATTCAGCCCGTCGATCGCTAACAGCTTGCCCATCGCGCTTATTTCGCTATCGTGAACGGGCCGCCGCGTTCGAGCGCCCGCTGGTATGCAGGCCGCGCATGGATGCGCTCCAGGTAGGCGTTCAGCTTGGGGTACTTCGCATCCAGCCCGCCGCGCGAGGCCGCCGCTTCGATGACGAAGCTGAGCTGGATGTCGGCGGCGGTAAATTCTTCGCCTGCAAACCAGGTGCTCTTGCCAAGCTCGGATTCAAGGAAAGCCAGGTTTTGCTGGATCTGCGGCAGGATGAAGCTGCGCTTTACTTTTTGCGCAATCGAGCGCGCAACCGGCTTTACAAAAAATGGCATTGGCGCGGTTTCAATGCGGTCGAACACGAGCTTCATCAGCAGCGGCGGCATTGCCGAGCCTTCAGCGTAATGCAGGAAGTAGGTGTAGCGACGCTTGTCGGCCGTACCGGCAGGCGGCACCAGCTGCGTGCCGCCCTGGCGCTCCACCATGTACTCAATGATGGCGCCCGATTCGGCGACCACGATGTCGCCATCGCTTACCACGGGCGACTTGCCGAGCGGGTGGATGGCGCGCAGTTCAGGCGGCGCCAGCATGGTCTTGGGGTCGCGCTGGTACTTCTTGATCTCGTAGGTGAGACCAAGTTCTTCCAGCAGCCACAGGATGCGCTGCGAGCGCGAGTTGTTCAGGTGGTGGACGATGATCATGCTGTGCTGCCCCATGTTCGCAAATACGTGCATTGTAACGGCAGTAAGACCAAGATTGCGCGACATTCGATGCTTCGGTAGTATGCCTGCATCTAATCAGTGGAGTTATCGATGTCGCGCCGAATCGCCCTGCAGTTATCCGCCCTTTCCATGCTTGTCACGGCGCTGCATGGCCCGTCATCCGCCCAGACCCCGGCGATGGCTCCCGACATTTCCGCCGCGCGCTTCGACGTGCCTGTTCCAGGCGCCGATTATGTGAAGAAGGTAGTGATGGTCCCGATGCGCGACGGCGTCAAACTGTACACGGTGATCGTGGTCCCCCGGAACGCGAAGGGCGCGCCGATGATGCTGACCCGCACGCCCTACAACGCGGCCAAGCGGGCTGAGCGAAACATCAGCCCGAATATGCTGTCGATGCTTCCCGAAGGCGATGACAACTTCATCGCGGGCGGTTACATCCGCGTGTTCCAGGACGTGCGCGGCAAGCACGGGTCGGAAGGCGACTATGTGATGAACCGTCCGCTGCGCGGCGCGCTGAACAAGACCGACGTGGACCACGCAACCGATGCGTGGGATACGATCGACTGGCTGGTAAAGAACGTGCCGGAATCGAACGGCAAGGTCGGCATGGTCGGTTCGTCGTACGAAGGCTTCACGGTGCTGATGGCGATCGCCGATCCGCACCCTGCCCTGAAGGCGGCGGTGCCAATGAGCGCGATGGTTGACGGCTGGCGCGGCGACGACTGGTTCCACAATGGCGCTTTCCGCCTGCCGATGCTGAATTACTTCGCCAACCAGACGAGCGCGCGCGGCAACGGCCCGTCGCTGGCGACCGGCGTGTACGACGACTACGAGTTCGCGCTGCGCGCCGGCTCCACATCCGATTACGCCAGGCGCTTTGGCATCGACCAGCTGACATTCACGAAAAAGATCTTCGAACATCCGGCGTATGACAGCTTCTGGCAGGAGCAGGCTGTAGACCGCATCCTTGCCGCGCGCCCGCTCAAGGTGCCGACCATGCACGTGGTGGGACGCTGGGACCAGGAGGACATCTACGGTCCTTACGCCGCCTATGCCGCCACTGAGCGCATGGACAAGAACAACGACATGAACCACCTGGTGGTGGGGCCGTGGCGCCACAGCGGCGTCAATTACCAGGGCTCGACCCTGGGGCCGCTGAAGTTCAACGGCGACACCGCGGCGCAGTTCCGCCGCGACGTGATGCAGCCTTTCTTCGACCAGCACCTGCGCGACGGGGCGCCGAAGGCCGCCACGGCCCCGGTGCTGTCCTACCGCACCGGCTCCGACCACTGGCAAAAGCTGGACAAGTGGCCGCTGTCGGAGAAGATGCAGCCAATGTACCTGAAGGCTGGCTTGGCGCTGGGCCACGGCAAGCCGGCTGGCGGCGCGCAGTTCGACGAATACGTGTCCGACCCGGCCAAGCCGGTGCCGTTCGTGCCGCGCCCGGTGCGCATGCATGACGCCGCGGTGTGGAAGCCGTGGCTGGTCAGCGACCAGCGCTCATTCTCGGATCGTCCGGACGTGCTGACCTACGTGTCGGAGCCTTTGACCGCGCCATTGAAGATCGCAGGCGCCCCGATGGTCAACCTGTTCGCGTCGACCACCGGCAGCGACGCCGACTGGGTGGTGAAGCTGATCGACGTGTACCCGGACGAGGTATCGGCGCAGCCCGAGATGGGCGGCTACCAGCTGGGCATCTCGATGGACATCTTCCGTGGCCGCTACCGCCAGGGCTTCGACAAGCCGCTGGCGATCACGCCGAACAAGGTCGAGCGCTACCGCTTCGAGCTGCCGAATGCGGACCACGTTTTCCTGCCGGGCCACCGCGTGATGGTGCAGATCCAGTCGAGCTGGTTCCCGCTGTACGAGCGCAATCCGCAGACCTTCGTGCCGAACATTTTCTTCGCCCAGCCGGGCGACTACCGCAAGGCCACCCAGCGCATCTACCATGCGCCAGGGATGGAAAGCGCCGTCGAGCTGCCGGTCTACTGAGCCCATACGTTCCGATGCGGTTGGTTCGCCAGCGAACGGAGCCCCCCATCCGGGGCAATTATGCTGTCAGCCATGGGCGCGATCCGCATCGGAATTTCTGGCTGGCGATATGAGCCGTGGCGCGGGGTCTTCTATCCGGAAGATCTCGTGCAGCACCGCGAGCTTGAATTTGCATCGCGCGCGCTGCCCACCATCGAGATCAACGGTTCCTTCTATTCGCTGCAGCGCCCCGATAGCTACGCAGCCTGGTACGCGGCGACGCCGCCCGGCTTTATGTTCAGCGTCAAGGGCAACCGCTTCATTACCCATATCCTGCGCCTGAAGGACATCGATGGTCCGGTTGCCAACGTGCTGGCGTCGGGCGTGTTCAACCTGCGCGAAAAGCTCGGGCCCTTCCTCTGGCAGTTCCCGCCGAATTTCAAATTCGATCCCGAACGGATGGAGCACTTCCTCAGCATCCTGCCGCATGACAGCGAGGCCGGGCTGGAAATGGCGCGCCATTACGAGCCGCGCATGGAAGGCAAGGTGGCCCTCGACGTCGACAAGAAACGCAAGCTGCGCCATGCGGTCGAGATCCGGCATGAGAGCTTCATGGACGATGCCTTCATCGCGCTGCTGCGCAAGTACAAGGTGGCAGTGGTGGTTGCCGACACCGCCGGCAAGTGGCCCTACATTGAAGACGTGACGGCCGACTTCATGTACCTGCGCCTGCACGGCGACAAGGAACTGTATGCCAGTGGATACACGGATCAAGCACTGGACCGGTGGGCGGCGCGGATACAGGCGTGGTCTGGCGGTTCGCAGCCGGGCGACGCCCACCTGGTGTCGTCGAAAGCGCCGCCGGCACGCAAGAGCCGCGACATCTTCTGCTACTTTGACAATGACATCAAGGTGCGCGCACCCTTCGACGCGCGCCGGTTGATCGAGAAGCTGGGTTTAGCATAAAGGTCGTCCCCGCGCAGGCGGGGACCCATGATGCTTACGCCGGGCTTGGGTTCCCGCCTTCGCGGGAACGACGGTCAGGGTTTGTGGATCTTGATGACGCGCTTCGGGTCTTCAGGTGCGGGCGCGGGATCGGCGCAGGCCTTGCAGGTGTCGCAACCGCTGCCGCAACCGGGGTCCGGGTTGAGCAGGCGGCCCAGCGCCGATTCGCTGCCGCCCACGCGGTACGATAGCTTCTTGCGCCACGCCGCCGGCATGTACTTGCGTGCCGTGTAAAACGCGGCGGCCGCAACGATCAGGCCAACGATGGCGTATTCAAGCACCTCAGCCTCCCAGCGCCAGCGCCGTGCGGTAAGTGATGAAGGAGGCCGCGTAGGCCAGCGCGAACATGTAGCCGGCCATGATCAGCGGCCAGCGCATGCTGTTGGTCTCGCGCTTGACGACCGACAGCGTCGACAGGCACTGCGGCGCAAACACGTACCACGCCAGCAGCGACAGCGCGGTGGCCAGGCTCCACGACTGCGCGATCAGCGGGGTCAGCGTGGTGGCCAGCTCGTCGCCGGTCTGCGACAGCGCATACACGGTGCCCAGCGCGCCGACGGCCACTTCGCGCGCCGCCATGCCCGGCACCAGCGCGATGCAGATCTGCCAGCCGAAGCCGATCGGCTCGAACACCACTGCCAGCGCGCGGCCGAGCATGCCCGCCACGCTGTAATAGATAGGCGGCTGGGTGGCGCCTTCCGGCGCGCCCGGGAAGGTCGACAGGAACCAGATCAGGATCATCAGGGTGAGGATCAGGGTACCGACGCGGGTCAGGAAAGTTTTGGCGCGCTCCCACAATCCGATCGCCAGGTTTTGCAGGTGCGGCCAGTGGTAGCTTGGCAGTTCCAGCATCAGCGGGTTGTGGCGGCTGCCGCCCATGATGCGCTTGAAGATCCAGGCCACGGCCATCGCGCCGACGATGCCGGCGAAGTACAGCGCGAACAGCACCAGCCCTTGCAGGTTCATGAAGCCGCCCACCTCGCGGTCGGGGATGAATGCTGCGATCACCAGCGCGTACACCGGCAGGCGCGCCGAGCATGTCATCAGCGGCGCGATCATGATGGTGACCAGGCGGTCGCGCGGGTTCTGGATCGTGCGGGCGGCCATGATGCCGGGAATGGCGCAGGCAAAGCTGGACAGCAGCGGAATGAAGGCGCGGCCCGACAGGCCTACCCCGCCCATCATGCGGTCGAGCAGGAAGGCGGCGCGCGGCAGGTAGCCGCAGTCCTCCAGCACCAGGATGAAGAAGAACAAAATCAGGATCTGCGGCAGGAACACCAGCACGCTGCCGACGCCCCCGAGGATACCCTCGACCAGCAGGCTGCGCAGCGGGCCTTCGGACATATTGGCCGACACCATCTGGCCGATCGCGTCGACACCGGCGGTGATCATTTCCATCGGCACGGCGGCCCAGCTGAACACGGCCTGGAAAACCAGGAACATGATCGCGGCCAGCAGCACCGGGCCAATGAACGGGTGCAGCACCACGTTGTCGATCTGCTCGGTGAGGTTGCCGGTGTCGTTGGCATAGCTGGTGGACGCGTCGAGGATGCGGCGCACTTCGCGCTGGGTCTCCTCGACCGATACTTCATCGATGGCCGACAGGGGACGCGGCGCCGCGTGCGCTTGCTGCGGCATGCGGTCGAGCGCCTGCAGCAGCGCCTGTTCGCCGCCGGAGTGCACGGCGACCGTTTCGACGACCGGGAAGCCGAGTTCTTTTTCCAGCCTGGCCGTGTCGATCACGATGCCGCGCTTTTTGGCCATGTCGACCATGTTCAGCGCCAGCACCATCGGCATGCCGAGGCGCTGGATCTCGAGGACCAGGCGCAGGTTCAGGCGCAGGTTGGTGGCGTTGACGACGCAGACGATGGCGTCGGGCGCCTGTTCGCCGGCGCGCAGGCCGGCCACGACGTCGCGCGTGATCGCTTCGTCAGGGGTGGTGGCGGACAGGCTGTAGGCGCCCGGCAGGTCAAGCACGCGGAAGGCGCGCCCGGCTGGCGATGTAAAGCTGCCTTCCTTGCGTTCGATGGTCACGCCTGCGTAGTTGGCGACCTTCTGGCGCGCGCCGGTCAGGCGGTTGAACAGCGCGGTCTTGCCGCAATTCGGATTGCCCAGCAGGGCGATCAGCGGGGTGCGGGCGGCTGCCTGCACCGGTGAATCAACTGCTCCCATCGCTTACTCCGGCTGGATCGAGACCAGCGCGGCTTCATAGCGGCGCAGTGCAAACGTGGACTGGCCTACCTTGACGGCAACCGGATCGCCGCCCGGCAGGCGCTTGAGCATGCGGATGCGCTCACCCGGCACGAACCCCAGTTCCATCAGGCGGCGCGACACGTCCACACCGTTGTCGCCGTCATGGCGTTCGCTCGGCGCGAGATGGATTACGGTGGCGCTCTTGCCCGCCGCAAGGGCGTCGAGTGTGGTCAGGGTAGGTGCAAGTGTCATGTGTCGCTTCTTTCAGGTTTGGGGCGACCGGCTGGGTATGGCGGCCTTGTCGCACCTTTGCATCATAAACCTAAATGCGAATTATTACTATTTGAGTAGCTAAGCTAGATCAAAAAAATCGTCATCGCCGACGAATTTCCCAACAAAATCGCTTGCACCACTTGTGAAACTGGTCCAAAATACGAACCGTAATGCGAATGATTCGCATTAGAGAAAACGACAATATTGTCGGCTTCTTCATACTGGACAGGGTAATGCCATGATCGTCTGCGTCTGCAACAACATCTCCGACCGCGAAATCCGCCAGGCGGTCGACCTTGGCCTGTCGTCCATGGCCGAGCTGCGCGAAACCCTCGGCGTAGCAACCTGCTGCGGCAAGTGCGAAAGCTATGCCGAAGAAGTCCTGAGCGCGCACGTCGAGAGCACCACCCGCATCACCGAATTGTCGTTCCGCACCACCCAGGCGGCGTGACAGTGCCATGAGCGCGATGGCCTGGTCCAACGGCACCGATTTCAGCGGTGCAGCGCCGCTCATCGGGCGGCTGCGCGCCAGGTTCGGCCCGATTTCCGCCGTCGTCGCCCTTCACGCACTGCTGTTTTACCTGATCTCGAGCGGCCTGCTGGCCCGTGTTGCCGAAGTCGCCCTGCCCCAGGTGGTCGAGGTAAGCTTCGTCGCAACGGAGCCCGAACCGCCCGCCCCGGCTCCTCCCGCAGCCCCTAAAACCGTCACCCTGGCGCAATTGCCGCCACCTGTCGTGGTGCCCGTCCCGGTCATCGAAGTGGCGCGCGCGCCTGACGCCATTACCCTGCCGCCTCCTCCCGCTGCGCCCGCGCCGGCAACTGCCGAGCCGCTGCGCGTGGCAGAGGCAAGCGCAGCGGCGCCTGCGCCGCAAGCGGGCCCGAAAACCATTTCCAGCGGCGTGGAGTACATCCAGCCGCCGCAGCCGGTCTACCCGTCGCAGTCGCGCCGCATGGGCGAACAGGGCAAGGTGGTGCTGCGCGTGCTGGTCAATGAGAAGGGCCGGCCCGACCAGGTGCTGGTGCAGCATTCGTCGGGTTCCTCCCGCCTCGACGAAGCCGGGCGCCAGGCTGCCCTGCGCGCGCTGTTCAAACCCCATGTCGAAGATGGCCGCCCGGTGGCCGTTTTTGTGATCGTTCCGCTCAACTTCCAGCTCGGCTGAGCACGCGCCTTTTGCGGCAGGCGTGTCGGTTTGCTATGATGGTGGAATACCCACCATTTTCGAAAGCATCCCATGAAGGGCGATCCAAACATCATCCGTCTGCTGAACGCGCAGCTCACCAATGAGCTGACCGCCGTCAACCAGTACTTCCTGCACGCGCGCATGTACCGCCACTGGGGCTTTGAAAAGCTCGGCAAGAAGGAGTACGACGAATCGATCGGCGAGATGAAGCATGCGGACAAGCTGATCGACCGCATCCTGATGCTCGACGGCCTGCCAAACCTGCAGGCGCTGCACAAGCTGCTGATCGGCGAGTCGACCCAGGAGATGCTCGAAGCCGACCTGCAGCTTGAAAAAGCCGCCCAGGTCACGGTCAAGGAAGGCATCGCGGAAAGCGAGAAGGCGGCGGACTACGTGTCGCGCGACCTGTTCCTGCAGATCCTCGAGGACACCGAAGAGCACATCGAATGGCTCGAAACGCAGCTGGACCTGATCGTCAAGATCGGCATCCAGAACTACCTGCAGAGCCAGATGGGCGAATGACCTGGCGGCTACGTCAGGCGGCGCGCCAGCGCGCCACCCACCTGTCGTAGAATCCCATGTCGCGCGGTACCGCTCCGGGTATCGCGCACACCGCGCCGGCAAACTCGTTGGCGCGCGTGAGGGTTTGCGCCAGCGGCCAGCCAAGCGCGCGGCCCAGCAAAAAAATCGCCGAGAACGCATCGCCCGCACCGACCGTGTCGATCACGTAAGGCGGCGCCGGCGTGTCGCGGTTGGCGATCATCGTACCGTCCGCGCCAAAGTACACCGAGCCGCGATGGCCCAGGGTGACCACCAAGGCCTCCAGCCTGAACTTCTTTACCAGCGCGGCGCAGGCCGCGTGCACGTCCTCAAACCCCATCGCGTCGGCGGGACCGTCGATACCGAGGAACTGGCGCAACAGCGTTTGCAGCTCGTCTTCATTGACTTTGACGATGTCGGCGGCCGACAGCGAACGCTCCAGGCAATCGTTGTCGCACTGGCCTGGGCGCAGGTTCAGGTCGAGGAAGCGGGTGGCGGTGGCGGCGCCCAGCAGCGCGAACAGCGCCTCGCGTGAACGATCGCCGCGCTGGGCCAGGGTGCCGAAGTAAAACGCCGTTGGTTTCACTTCGCGCACCGCGGCGAGTGCGGCGTCGGCGGCGATGAAGTCATACGCCTGCTTGGGCAGGATAATGAAACGATGGCCGTCGCCGCTGCGCTCGACAAGCACGCGGCCGGTTTCTTCCATCGGATCGACCTGCAGGCCGCGCGCGGACATCGCGAAGCGTTCGAACTCCGCGCGCACCAGGTTGCCGTTGCGGTCCGCCCCCACGCGCGTGACCATCAGCTGCGGCGCCATGAAGGCGGCGAGGTGGCGCGCCACGTTGAACGGCGCGCCGCCCACCACCTGGTCGCCGCCGAAGTCGTCGACCAGCGCCTCGCCAAACACCACCGTCGTCATCAGGCCGGCCCGCGCTTACTGTTGCGGTACCGTGTCGCGGAACGACTGGCGCTCGGACAGCTTGTCGTACAGGCGCGCCAGGTTCGGATAGTCGCCGCGCCAGTCGATGTCGGGGAAGCGGAAAGCCAGCCAGCCCAGCGCGCAGCCGACGGCCACGTCAGCCAGCGTGTAGTGGGTGCCCATGCAGAACGGCGACTCGCCCAGGTCTTGCGACATCACGGCCAGGCCGGCGCCGACCTTGGCCATCTGGCGGTCGATCCAGGCCTGGCTCTGCTGCTCGGGCGGGCGCAGGGTTTTTTCGAGGCGCACCAGCACGGCCGCATCGAGCACGCCGTCGGCCAGCGCCTCCCACACCTTGACGTTGGCGCGGTCGCGGCCATTGGGCGGCAGCAGCTTGCACACCGGGGTCAGGGTGTCGAGGTATTCGGCGATCACGCGCGAGTCGTACATCGGGCTGCCGTCTTCCATCATCAGGCACGGCACTTTGCCCAGCGGGTTGGACGCGTTGATTTTGGTATCCGGGGCCCAGACGTTTTCAAGCTCGTAGTCGTAGTCGAGCTTTTTCTCGGCGAGGACCACGCGCACCTTGCGGACGTAAGGGCTGGCAAGCGAACCGATCAGTTTCATAGGCTTATAAAGTAGATTAATTATCAACAGTATAGCACCGTGGCTTATACCGGCTGGCGGCGCGCGAGTGGTAAAATCCATCCTCTGTCGTATCGCACCTCATTTTCAATCAACGCCCTCTCCCATGACCTCTACCGCACCTTACTCCACGCTGTCGGCCCTGTCGCCGCTGGACGGCCGCTACGCCGCCAAGACCGATACCCTCCGCCCGATCCTGTCCGAAGCGGGCTTCATGCATCATCGCGTCAAGGTTGAAATCGCGTGGCTGCAGGCGCTGTCGCAGGCGGGCTTCGACGAGATCAAGCCGTTTTCGGGCAGCGCCATCGCGCACCTCGACAAGATGGCCGCCGACTTCAGCGAAGCCGACGCGGCCCGCATCAAGGAAATCGAAGCGGTCACCAACCACGACGTCAAGGCGGTCGAGTACTGGCTGAAGGAACAGGTCAAGGATGTGCCGGAACTGGTGGCGGCGACGGAGTTCATCCACTTCGCCTGCACCTCGGAAGACATCAACAACACCTCGCACGGCATGATGCTCAAGGCCGCGCGCGACACCGTGATGCTGCCGACCCTGAACAAGCTGGTCGCCAAGCTGACCCAGATCGCGCACGACAACGCCGACGTGCCGATGCTGTCGCGCACCCACGGCCAGACTGCCAGCCCGACCACCCTCGGCAAGGAGATCGCCAACGTGGTCGCGCGCCTGCAGCGCGCCGCCAAGCGCATCGCCGATGTCGAAGTGCTGGCCAAGATGAACGGCGCGGTGGGCAACTACAACGCGCACCTGTCGGCGTATCCGGGCTTCGACTGGGCGGCGTTCTCGAAGGACGTGATCGAGCAGCGCCTCGGGCTGACCTTCAACCCGTACACCATCCAGATCGAGCCGCATGACTACATGGCCGAACTGTTCGACGCGATCGCGCGCACCAACACCATTTTGCTGGACCTGAACCGGGACATCTGGACCTACATCTCGCTGGGCTACTTCAAGCAGGTGACCAAGGCTGGCGAGATCGGCTCGTCGACCATGCCGCACAAGGTCAACCCGATCGACTTCGAAAACTCGGAAGGCAACCTGGGCCTGGCCAACGCGGTGCTGCGCCACATGGCCGAGAAGCTGCCGGTCTCGCGCATGCAGCGCGACCTGACCGACTCGACAGTGCTGCGCAATATCGGCGTGGGCTTCGGCTACACGCTGCTGGCGTATGACAGCTGCCTGCGCGGCCTGAACAAGCTGGAAGTGAACCGCGCGCGCCTCGAACAGGACCTGGACGCGAACTGGGAAGTGCTGGCCGAGCCGGTACAGACGGTGATGCGCCGTTATGGCATCGAGAACCCGTACGAGCAGCTGAAGGAGCTCACGCGCGGCAAGGGCATTTCGAAAGATGCGCTGCGCGAGTTCATCCTGACGCTGGCAATGCCGCAGGAAGCCAAGGACCTGCTGCTGGCCATGACGCCGGCGAATTACACCGGTATCGCGGCCAAGCTGGCACGCGAGATCTAAGGGGTTAAAAAAGCGGCGGATGCGAGCGCGTCCGCCGGCCCCGTCAAATTCCCCACACCAGCCGCACGGCCAGCGAGCGCGGAATCTCCGAGCGCGTTGCGGCCGGCCCGTACTCCGGGTGATCGCCATTGAGATTGTGCGCCGTCACCGACACTTCGAACTCAGGATTGACCTGCCACCCGAAGCGCGCATCGACCGCGGTATAACCCGGCACGGCTGCCTGGTCCAGCTCCGCCACCTTGCGCACCGCAACCTCCAGATCCTTGCCCCGCGCGATGTTATACGTCGAGCGCAGCTGCACCGTGTGCGACGGGTCCTTGCCCGCCGTGCCCGGCCCGGCCAGGTCATTGCTGCCCGGCTTGAGCTGCATGCTCTGGTGTAGCGCGGTGAACCCCGCGCTCAGGCGCCAGGTCGGCGAGGCCTGGACACTGCCCCACATCTCGATGCCGTTCGCCTTGCCTTCCATCAGGCTGTCGAACACGATAAACGTACGGCTCGCGTCAACCTCCTGGGTGCGCAAGTGGTCGTAGTCGTTGTGGAACACCGTCGCCGAGTACGAGACGCCCGGCAGCGGCTGGCCGCGGTAGCCCAGCTCGAATACCTTGGCCACCTCCGAGCGCACCCGTAGTCCCCCGCGCAGCAGGTAAGGCGGGCGGCCCGGAATATAAGCGTCGGCATCAAGCCGCGATGGCGCGCGCACCGTGCGCGAGGCAGCCGCCCACAAGGAATGCGTGGGCGCCGCCTGCCACGCGAGGCGCAGCGTCGGCAGGAACTCGTTGCCGGTGTAATCGTTGCGCTCGATGCGCGCGCCCATCGTCAGGCGCAGGTTGTCGCGCAGGCTGATCTCGTCCTGCGCAAACAGGCTGGACCAGTCTTGCTCGACTTCGGCCGGCAGGAAGGCGATGGTTTCGCTGTTGGTGACGTTATCCCACGCGTGGCGGTAGTTCGCGCCCCAGACGATGCGGTGCTTGCCGGCCGGCCGCAGCGAGTGCTGGAACTGGATGTCGGCGATGTTGAGCAGTTCGGAGAAGGTCGGCGGCACCGTGCGCTGGGTGTGGTCGAGGTAGGCCTGGAGGCTGATGCTGCCGCCATCGGCGAGTTGGCGCGTCCAGCTGCCTGTCAGGTTGACGCCCGAGGTATCGACCGTTCCTAGCTTGAGCGTGGTGCCGCTGACGGCGATCAGGCCCGGCTCCGGCTGCTGGTTCGCGCCCCGGTAGGCACTGCCGTGAAGGCTGAAGCGGTCGGCGTCCCTGTTCCAGTCCGCGCGAAAACCCAGCTGCGACTGGTGGCGCGCGTCGTTGACACGGGCGCCGCTGGCCAGCTCGGTATGGCTGGCTTCGAGATGCTTGGCGTAGACCCGCCAGCCGCCGTGCGGCGTGGCCCAGCCCTGCCGGAACGCGACTTGCGCCCCGCGGTTGCCGGCGTCCAGGGTCGCCAGGCTGCCCGCCGTGTTGGCGGCCGAACGCGTGATGATGTTGATGACGCCGTTGACCGCGTTGACGCCCCACAAGGTGCCGCCCGGCCCGCTGACGACTTCGATGCGCTCCACATCGTCGAGCATCAGGTCCTGCGCATCCCAGAACACGCCGGAGAAGAATGGCGAGTAGACCGAACGGCCGTCGATCAGCACCAGCAGTTTGTTGGGCGCGCTGTTGTTGCTGCCATTTAGGCCACGCGCAGTGATCGCATAGCCGGCCACGCTGGACTGGGCGACCTGCAGGTTGGGCGCGAGCCGCAGTGCTTCCGGCACGCTGCTGGCGCCGGATCGGCGGATGTCGTCGGCGGTGATGACGAACACGGAGGCGGCGGCGCTGCCGAGCGGCTCCGGATTTTTCGATACCGAGGTAATCTGAATGTTGGCCAGCTCTTCAATCGACAGGTCCGCCATGTCGCGCACATCGGCGTATTCGGCATGGGCTGGCAGCGCCAGCAACAACGATGCCAATGGCGCGAGCAAGGCGCGGCGGTACGTCGGGACGTAAGCGACGGCGTGCGGCTGGTGGACAGACTCCATGATGCTCCCCTGGTTCCCCGGCTACCGTGACGGTAGTAAATGTTGCTGCAAGCCATTATTCACCATTATGGCAGGCAACGCGATTATTTTACATTCCGAGGCGGCCTGTTCCGTACGAACAACGCGCGGCGTGATAGTGTAATGGCATCAGAATGAGGCGTTTAAACGTCAATTCCTTTTGTCTGGTATATTCGTTCTAATGAGTACGATCAAGCTAACCAGTTCCATGCGGCAACGATACACCTCCACTGCCATGCTGTTTCACTGGCTGGTCGCGGTGCTGGTGGTGGCCGTTTTCACGCTCGGACTGGTGATGACCGACATCCCCGGCCTGACGCCCACCAAGCTGCGCTATTTTTCGTGGCATAAGTGGATTGGCGTGACCGTCCTGATGCTGGCCGTGCTGCGCGTGCTGTGGCGCCTGTTCCACCCCGCCCCCGCTTACCCGGACACCATGGCGCGCTGGCAGCAGCGCGCCGCGAACGGCCTGCACATCCTGCTGTACGTGCTGATTTTCGCGGTGCCGCTGTCGGGCTACTTCTACAGCCTCGCGTCCGGCGTGCCGGTCGTCTACCTCGGCCTGTTCGAGCTGCCGGTGCTGATCGACGCCAATCCCGGACTCAAGCCCGTCCTCAAGGGCGTGCACTACTGGCTCAACATGCTGCTGGCCGGTGCGGTCGGCGTGCACGTGGCTGCTGCGCTGAAGCACCAGTTCGTCGACCGCGATGGCGTGTTGCGCCGCATGCTGCCTTAACTTTCTACTGGAGACCCTGATGATCCTGACCCGTGGCCCACTGCTGGCCTCGCTCCTGGCGGTCACGCTGGCGGCCGGCGCCGCCCCGCTGAAAACCGACACCGCCAAAAGTTCCATCACCGCGACCTTCAAGCAGATGAACGTGCCGGTCGAAGCGACATTCCGCACCTTCAGCGCCCAGCTCGACTACGACCCGGCCAAACCGGAAGCAGCCCGCGCCAGTGTGGACATCACGACCGCCAGCCTCGACCTGGGCGACCCGGACATGAACAACGAAGTGGCCAAGAAAGACTGGTTCAACTCGGCCCAGTTCCCCAAGGCGACCTTCGTGTCCTCGGCGATCAAGCCGGCCGGGCCGGGCAAGCTCAACGTCACCGGCAAACTCACCATCAAAGGCAAGGCGGCCAATGTCAGCTTCCCGCTGGCCGTGCGTAGCGAGGGCGGAAAGCAATTGTTCGAGGGTGCGCTGCCAATCAGGCGGCTTGCCTACAATATCGGCGACGGCGAGTGGAAAGACACGAGCATGGTTGCCGACGAGGTCGTAATCCGGTTCCGCGTTTTGGCCGGCCAGTAAATTTTCACTCCCATTAAAAGGAAAACCCGATGAAATTCAAGCACTTGGTCGTTGCACTCGCCACCGCTGGCGCCGCCAGCATCGCTTTTGCCGCCGATACCTACACCATCGATCCGGGCCACACCTATCCAAGCTTCGAGGCCGACCACATGGGCATCTCCGTCCTGCGCGGCAAGTTCAATTCGACCAAGGGCACCATCACGCTGGACCGCGAAAAGAAAACCGGCTCGATGGAAATCATCATCGACGCGGCCAGCATCGATTTCGGCCATGACAAGCTGAATGCGCACGCCAGAAACGCCGACATGTTCGACGTCGAAAAATTCCCGGAAGCGCGCTACATCGGCAAGTCGATCAAGTTCAACGGCGACACGCCGGTCTCGGTGGAAGGCGAACTGACCCTGCACGGCGTCACCAAGCCGGTCACGCTGACCATCAACAAGTTCAAGTGCATCATCGACGGCATGACCAAGCGTGAAAAGTGCGGCGCCGACGCCTCGGCCGAGTTCAAGCGCACCGATTTCGGCATCAACTACGCCACCCCGCGCTTTGCGCCGGAAGTAAAGCTGCAGATCGAAGTCGAAGCGCTGAAAAACAGCTAAGTCACAACGTCGTTCCCGCGAAAGCGGGAAACCCTCGTTAGCGTCAGCCCGATTCAGCGACGCATGGATGCCCGCCTGCGCGGGCACGACGTACCGATGATTTAGCCAAAGAAAAAACCCCCGCTTCCTTCGCAGGAAGCAGGGGTTTTTTATTGCCTGGCGTTGTTACTGCCAGCGGCGATTAACGTCCGTCGCCGTCCGCGTCGCCTGGAATGGCGCGCTCAACGCGGTGCCATGCTGCACGGGTTGCCGACTTGGCCTGGTCCCACGACAGGCGCGAATTGCCCTTGACGCGGTCCCAGTCGCTCGACATGTCTTGCTCATAGGTGTCGAAGTCGCCCGAATACTTGCTGCGGCTGTTGTAGCCCAGTTCGTATGCCGGACCGTAGTCGTCATAGGTGTAGCCCGGGGTGTAGTACGGCGCGGTCTGGTAAGCGCTGCGCCAGTAAGCCGACTCTTCTTCCGGATTGACCATGCGGCCAGCTGCCTTGCCTGCCATGCCGCCGGCAACTGCGCCGACCACCGCGCCTGCTGCCGCGCCGACCGGGCCGCCGACCGCACCAGCGGCTGCGCCCATTGCTGCGCCGCTACCTGCGCCCACGCCCTTGGCGAAGTGGTGCTCATGCAGCTCGTCGCCTGGTTCTGGATTGACTACCTCGGCTGCGCCCTTGCCTGCCAGGCCACCAGCGATGCCGCCGATGGCTGCGCCCGCGGCGATGCCGACCGGGCCAGCAGCAGCGCCAATGCCAGCGCCGGTCAGTGCACCAGCGCCAGCGCCCAGGCCGGTACCGATGATGTGCTCGCCTTTGTTTTCAGTCCAGGTGCGCTCGATGTGCGCTGCATCTTCATCCGAACGTGGGTTCACGCCCATCAGGATGCCGCCACTCTTGATGCCTTCTTCGTAGTGCTTGACGCGCTCTTCAGGGATGCCTGCGCCGATCAGTGCGCCAACCAGGCCGCCTGCGATACCGCCGGCGCCAGCGCCAGCCAGTGCCGCTGCGATCGGGCCAGCCACGACCAGGCCGATGCCTGGCAGGACCAGGGTGGTGCCGACTGCCGCCACACCAGCCAGTACTGCGCCGATGGTGCCACCGATGCCGGCGCCAACGCCTGCGCCTTCAGCCGCTTTGCTGCCCAGCTCGGTGTCGGTGTCGGCGAAGTGGCGCTTGCGTGCGTCGTCGGACATCATCAGCGTGACGTCATCCTTGGAATAGCCGCGGTCGGAGAGCGAGTTGTAAGCGCGCTCGGCGCTGTCGCGATCGCGGAACAGACCGGTTACCATGCGCTGGTTTTTCTGATTCGTCGTGTCGTAGTTACTCATATCAATCTCCTAGAATTATTCAATCTGCGGGGCTTAAAAAGACCTGGAATACGTTGCCAGTTCTTTAACAATATGCCTCGACAAGATTGCGCTCTGTACGCTGACGCACCCAACTTTCGACTTTCCAAACGGCATGAAATTCGCGCAAGGCGATATCGCCGTTACGTTCGTTGCCGCACCGACCAAGGGTTATCGAAAGACTATTCTTTTTCCACGGTCAGCACTTTTAGGGATGGCCAAGGGGTACGTTTCTAATCTAATAGGAGGAATCAACATGTTATTCATCATCTGGATTATTGTCGGTGGTATCTTGGGTTGGCTGGCTAGCATGGTCATGAAAACGGACGCTGAGCAGGGCATGATCCTGAACATCGTTGTCGGTATCATCGGCGCCTTCCTGGGCGGCTGGTTGCTTTCTCCACTGTTCGGCACCGGCACCATCAACTCAGACGACTTCAGCATCACTTCGCTGCTGGTGTCGTTCCTGGGCGCTGTCATCCTGCTCGCTATCGTCAACCTGCTGCGTCGCGGCAAGGTACGTTAATCGAAGCACGCTCTACTAACCAACGCCTAAACCGCGTTGGTTTTTTTTCGTCTGGAATATCGAATGAACAGGAAAATGGTCACTACTGCATTGCTGAGCATTCTCGCCACCTTGGTCGCAGTCTTTTTAGTATTTAATTTATTGCCGAGCGAAAAGAAGATCGAGAAACAGCTGCTCCAAAAGTACGACACGGCCGATCCGCAATTCCGCCGTTCCATGGGCGTCCTGCTGGGCCCGCCTATTATCGAAGGGAACAAGGTTGAAGTACTGCTCAATGGCGACCAGATTTTCCCGGCGATGCTCGAAGCAATCCGCGGCGCACAGCACACCATCACGTTTGAAACATATATTTACTGGTCAGAAACGATCGGCAAGGAATTCGCCGACGCGCTGATCGAACGCGCGCGCGCCGGCGTCAAAGTGCACGTCATGCTCGACTTTATGGGCAGTATCAAAATGGACCTCGCGGCCATCGACGCCATGAAGCAAGCCGGCGTCCATGTGCAGCGCTATCACAAGCCGGTCTGGTGGAAGTTTACCCGCCTGAACAACCGCACCCACCGCAAACTGCTGATCGTCGACGGCAAGACCGGCTTTACCGGCGGCGTCGGCATTGCCGACCAGTGGCGCGGCAATGCCCAGGACGACAAGCACTGGCGCGACACGCATTTCCGCGTGCAGGGACCGGTGGTTGGGCAGATGCAGGCCGTATTTAACGATAACTGGACCAAGGCCACCGGACAAGTACTGGACGGCCCGCACTACTTCCCGGCGCTGGAAAAGATCGGCAACCACGACGCCCAGATGTTCAGCAGCTCCCCGACCGGCGGCAGCGGCAGCATGCACCTGATGTACTTGATCGCCATTAACGCGGCGCGCCACACGATCCAGCTGTCGGCCTCCTATTTCGTGCCGGACGAGCTGGCGATCAAGGCGCTGGTGGCTGCCAGGAAGCGCGGCGTCGACGTGCGCATCATCACACCCGGGCCGGACATCGACTCCGACGTGGTGCGCGCCGCATCGCGTGAGCGCTGGGGCGACCTGCTCAAGGCGGGCATCCGCATCGCCGAATACCAGCCCACGATGTACCACGTCAAAGCCCTGATCGTCGACTCGATGATGGTGTCGGTCGGCTCGACCAACTTCGACAACCGCTCGTTCAGCATCAACGACGAAGCCAACCTGAACATCATGGACCGCGAATTCGCCAGGCAGCAGGTCGAGATCTTCAACGCCGACTGGGCCAAATCGAAACCGATCACCTTGCAGGCCTGGGAAAACCGCCCATGGACCGACAAGCTGCACGGCGAAATCGCCTCGCTGATCGGCGCGCAACTGTAAGCACGAACGTCGCGTTACTCTCTGGCAAAACTGTACAAAACCCCATATGTACAGTTCAAAATATGGTTGACTTAAATTAGGTCGATACGGATACTCTAGGGCGCTCCAGTAGCGCCCTGTCCAGACCTGATTACCATAAGAGACGAAACGCGAATGAAAAAAATCCTTCTCCCGCTCGCCCTGCTGTCGACCGTCGCCCAAGCCGACGAAGGCATGTGGATGCCGCAGCAGCTGCCACAAGTAGCCAAGCAACTCAAAGCAGCCGGCCTCAAGCTCGATCCTGCCGCCCTGACCAAGCTGACCGAATTCCCGATGGGCGCGATTGTCAGCCTGGGTGGTTGCTCGGCGTCGTTCGTATCGCCGCAAGGCCTGGTTGCAACCAACCACCACTGCGTCTACAACAGCATCGCGGTGAACTCGACCCCTGAGCGCGACCTGCTGGCCAATGGCTTCCTGGCCAAGACCTTCGCGGAAGAACTGCCGGCGTCGCCAGGCAGCCGCATCTTCGTCACCAAGGAAGTGACCAACGTCAGCGACAAGATCATCACCGCCGACGTCGCCAAGCTGTCGGGCAAGGCGCGCGTGGACGCGATGGAAAAGAATATGAAGGCAATGGTAGCCGAGTGCGAAAAAGACGCCGGCCACCGCTGCAACGTGGCCAGCTACTACGGCGGCCTTGAGTTCTACCTGATCAAGCAACTGGAAATCCGCGACGTGCGCCTGGTGCACGCGCCTCCTTCGGGCGTGGGCAAGTTCGGCGGCGACACCGACAACTGGATGTGGCCGCGCCACACCGGCGACTACGGCTTCTACCGCGGTTACGTGAGCAAGGATGGCAAGGCTGCCGACTTCTCGAAGGACAACGTGCCTTACGTGCCGAAGCACCACCTGAAGATTGCAAAAGAAGGCGTCAAGGAAGGCGACTTCATCATGGTGCTGGGCTACCCAGGCCGCACCAACCGTCACCGCCTGCCGTCGGAAGTGGCGTTCACCTTCGACTGGAACTACCCGGCGTTCGTGCAGGCATCGCAAGAGACCCTGCAGATCATCGACCGCGAAACCAAGAACGATCCTGACGCCAAGCTCAAGTACGCTGGCCAGGTCGCGGGCGTGAACAACTACTACAAGAACCGCAAGGGCATGCTGACCAGCTACGAGAACAGCGATTTCCTGGCGCGCAAGACCCGCGAACACGCAGACCTCAAGGCCTGGATCAACTCGAACGCCGCGCGCAAGAAAGAGTTCGGTGGCGACATCGAAGAAGTGGAAAAGCTGATCGCCCAGCGCGACGCCGACACCAAGCGCGATTTCTTCCTGACCTCGTCGTCGCCACGCCTGCTGCGCACCGCGCGCGAGCTGTATCGCCTGTCGAACGAAAGCACCAAACCGAACGTCGAGCGCAAGGCCGGCTACCAGGAACGCGACCTGCCGCGCTTCCAGGCAGGCGTTGCCGCGGTTGACCGCACCTATGCCGAGAAAGTCGACAAGGCGCTGGTACTGAACAGCCTGGTTAAATACGCTGCACAGCCAAAAGCACAGCGCAGCGCCAATTTCGACGCTGCCATGGGCATCACCGACGGCATGACTGAAGCGCAGCTGAAAGCCATCCTGGACAAGATGTACGCCGGTTCGCAGCTGGCCGACAAGGCAGCGCGCACCGCGTGGCTGGGCAAGAAGCCGGAAGACTTCAAGGCCAGCAACGACAGCTTCATCAAGGCAGCGGTTGCCATGTACGAGCAGGGCATGAAGAGCGAAGCCGAAGACGAAGAACTGGCCGGCAAGATCCAGCAAGCCTACGCCAACTACATGAAAGCGAAGATTGCCTACATGACCAGCAAGGGCCAGGCGGTCTACCCTGACGCCAACAGCACCCTGCGCGCGACCTTCGGCAAAGTCGCCGGCCGCGCACACGGCGCCGATGGAACCGGCTCCTGGACCGCGTTCACGACCGTCAAGGGCGTGGTAGCGAAGGCAACCGGCGAAGGCGAGTTCAACGCACCGGCAGCCCAGCTGGCAGCGATCAAGGCCAAGGACTTCGGCAAGTATGTCGATCCGAAGCTGAAGACCGTGCCGGTGAACTACCTGGCGACCCTGGACATCACCGGCGGCAACTCGGGTTCGGCAGCACTGAACGCCAAGGGCGAGTTCATCGGCCTGGCATTCGACGGCACGCTCGACTCGATCATCTCGGACTGGGACTTCAACAAAGAAAACACCCGCGACATCCAGGTCGACGTCCGTTACATGCTGTGGAACATGAAGCATGTCGACAAGGCTGACAACCTGCTGAAAGAAATGAACGTCGAGTAATGTGACGACGGCATCGCAAGATGCGTATCAGAAGCCACGCCGCCGCAAGGCCGCGTGGCTTTTTTATATTCTCGGGGAACGTCCGATGACACAGGCAAACAGAGGCGCGATCTGGCGCATGGCAGCATCACCGGCCCCCGCCCTCGCCGTGGTGCTGATGCTGGCGACCGGGTTTGCCGCCATGCGCGCTGCAGGCGCCTGGCTGCCCGCCATTGCGCTTGGCGCGCTTGCATCGATGACCTGCTTTGCGGTGGGGACCATACCGCGGCATAACGGATACCAGCGGCATGTCGCTGTTGACGCTGTACCTGATGTTCACGCTGCCGGCGCTGGTCTTCAGTCCGGTTGCTGAAGAGATTTTTTTCCGGGGTATATTGCAGCGGACGCTTGAGCAGCACTTGCCCGAACAGACCAGTACGTTGATCGAAAGCGCGGCGTTTGGTGTTGTGCACCTGTGCCATCACGGGCTCATGGTGGGCGCTGCGGGGCTTGGCTGGATGCCGCTGTCGGGCTCGTTGTGGATGATGCTGATGTTCGGCACGGCACTGCTGTTTGCGCGAATCAGGAAACGCAGCGGATCCCTCTACCCTGCCATGGCGGCGCATGCCGCGTTCAACCTGACGATGAACGCGATGATTTTCATGGCCCTGTGGGACTAAATAAATAACCGGGACCGTAGGGCGGAAGAGCACGAAGTGCGTCATCCGCCGAATCAGCGTCGCGTTGACGCAAATCGGCGGATGACGCTTCGCTCGTCCGCCCTACGACTAGCTACACCTCAGCCCTTGCCGTTCAGCTTGGAGTTCCTAATCCCGTACGCAAAGTAGGTCAGCACCGCCACCGCCATCCAGATCGCAAACGTCGTGAAGGTCGTCTTCGACAAGTCCTTGATGATATACAGGCAGGCGAAGATCGACATCCCCGGAATCAGGTAAGGCCCGAACGGTACGCGGAAACCCTTGCCCGTGTTCTCGCCTGCGCGCTTGCGCATCACCGGCACCGCAATCGACACAACGATGAACGCCGTCAGCGTCCCCATGCTGACCATATCCCACAGGAAGGTCGAATCGACCAGCCCCGCCACCAGGCCAACCACGATGCAGACAATAATCGTGTTGCTGACCGGCGCCGCGGTACGCACGCTGAGCTTCTGGAAGGTCTTCGGAATCAGTCCATCACGGCTGATCGCGTACAAAATGCGCGTCTGGCCATAAATCGTCACCAGGGTCACGCTGAACACCGAAATCACCGCGCCGGCCGACAACACCAGCGCAGGCCAGCTCTGGCCGGTCACGTTCTGCAAGATGACGGCAAGGCCGGCTTCCTGGTGCGCGAACATGTGGGCAGGCTGCGCGCCGACCGCGGCCAGCGCCACCAGCAGGTAGAACACCGTGACAATACCGAGTGCCAGCAAAATACCCATCGGTACTGTGCGGCTTGGGTCCTTGACCTCCTCACCCGCGGTGGCAACCGTATCGAGGCCGATAAAGGAGAAGAACACCGTGCCCGCGGCAGCCGTCACGCCCGCCATGCCCGCGAAACCCTTGCTGTTGTCCGTGTTGAAGAACGGCGTGAAGTTGGCGCTGTCGAAGCCCGAGAAAGCGATCACCACGAAGAACACCAGGATCGCCAGCTTGATCAGCACCATGACCGCATTGGTGGTGGCCGACTCGCGCGTGCCGCGGACCAGCATGATGCCGCACATGATCACCAGCAGGATCGGCGGCAGGTTGATATGGCCAACATTGAATTCCACGCCGTTCGGCCCTGACACGATCATCGGCGTTCGTAGCATCTCGGGTATCTGCCAGCCAAACGCGTTATCGAGGAAGTTATTCAGGTAGGACGACCAGCCGATTGCGGTGGCGCTGGCGGCCAAGCCGTATTCAAGCAGCAGGCAGGCCGCCATGATGAAGGCGGCGAACTCGCCCACCGACGCGTAGGCAAACGAATAGGACGATCCGGAGGCCGGAATGCGGAACGCCAGCTCGGCGTAGCACAGCGCGGTCAGGCCGGCGGTAATCGCGGCGATAAGGAAGGACAGGATGACCGACGGCCCGGCCTTGGGGACGGCTTCGACCATCGTGAAGAAAATACCGGTGCCGATGGTGGCGCCGACGCCAATCATGGTCAACGGGAATAAGCCCATCGTCTGCGCCAGTCCGCCGGCGCCATCGGCCGTTCGGTCTACCCGCTTGGTTCGCAACAGCTTCTGGCCCAATGATTGATTCACGTCAGTCCCTTTTCGCGCTCTAAAAAATTCTAGCGATTATAGGGGCATATCGAATTTACCAATACACATCTTTCACCAGAGCCAAAGGTAAACATTCATTTCATTTACTTGTTTTGGTAAAATAGCGGACATCGACCCCAAGCGTCCCCGCTCCCCTCTCTAACATTGGATAAAACACATGATTTCTGAAGCTTCCCGCCCTTACATCGATGCCAGCGTCCCGGTCCTGCGCGAGCATGGCCTGGCCGTCACCACCACCTTCTACCGCAACATGTTCGCCGAACTGCCGGAGCTGACCAACCTGTTCAACATGGGCAACCAGGCCAACGGTGCGCAGCAGCAGTCGCTCGCATCGGCCGTCTTCGCCTATGCCGCCAACATCGGCAATCCGGACGCGCTCGGCCCGGTGGTCAACCGCATCGTCCACAAGCACGTCTCGGTCGGCATCCGCGCCGAGCACTACCCGATCGTCGGCCGCCACCTGCTGGGCGCGATCGCCGAAACCCTGGGCGACGCTGCCACCCCGCCCCTGCTGGCAGCGTGGGAAGAGGCATACAACTCGCTTGCCAACCTGTTCATCCAGGCTGAAAAAGATCTGTACGCCAGCGCCAGCGTGGAACCGGGACAGACCCGCCCGATGCACGTCACCAAGGTCACCCGCGAAAGCGACGACGTGGTTTCGGTACGCATGGCGCCAGCCGACGGCGGCGCCGTGCCGCCGTTCAAAGCCGGCCAGTATGTCAGCGTGACGGTCGACCTGGAGCCTGGCTACCAGCAGACGCGCCAGTACAGCCTGTCCGACGCCCCGGATGGCGCGACCTTGCGCATCTCGGTCAAGCGCGAGGACGGCGCCGGCGCAGCGGCTGCGGGCCAGGTATCGAACTGGATCCATGCGAACGTCAAGGAAGGCAGCGTGCTGCAGGTGTCGCACCCGTTTGGCGATTTCGCGCCTGACACAGAATCGAACGAGCCGGTCGTGCTGCTGTCGGCCGGCGTCGGCATCACGCCAATGATCGCGGCGCTGAACCGCATCGCCAGCATTAACCCGCAGCGCCGCGTGATCTTCGGCTTCGCCGCGCGCGATGCGGCGCACCATCCGCACAAGCTTGACCTGGCGATGGCCAAAGCGGCCATGCCAAACCTGCAGGTCGTGACGTTCTATGAAACGGTTGGGGAAGCTGTGGACGCGAAGGCCGGCCGCATGCAGGCCAGCCAGCTGCCAGCGTGGCCGCGCAGTGAAACCAATGTCTTCATGTGCGGGCCGCTGGCGTTCATGAAAGAACAGTGGCTTGGGCTGGTTGGCGCAGGCGTGCCCGTGACGCGCCTGCACCGCGAGGTGTTCGGGCCTGACCTGCTCGACCACCTGCTGTAACACACATGGCGGCCGCGATGGCCGTCATCTTTTTTAGTTCAGCACGTCGATATGCTTGCCGCTGACGTTACGCTGGTGAGGGTTGCCATGCACGGTGATGCGCCCCGAGCCGTTGCCGTTGGCAACCAGCGACTGCTTGACCAGCGCCGAGATGTCGCCCGAACCATTGGTGGACAGGTCGGCGCGCTGCGCGGTCAGGCGCGACAGGTGCACATCGCCCGAGCCATGCACGCTCGCGTTGAGCGCCTGCACCGCGCCGGCCGCTTCGATGTCGCCCGATCCGCGCACATGGGCGTTAAGCTGGTCGCCGTGGACCTGGCCCAGCATGATGCGCCCGGACCCGGTCAGGTTGGCGTTGGCGCCGGTGCTGCGCAGGCCAAGCGCATCGATGGTGCCCGAGCCGGTGCTGCGTACGTCGAAGCTGCCCACATTGCCAGACAAAACAGACTTGCCCGAACCGGTCTTGACGAAGGTAAGCGGCGCGCCATTCAGGCCGCTGACGTCAAGGCGGCCCGACCCGGTGGCGCGCAGGTGGCTCAGTTGCGGCGCGCTGTAGCTGATGCGGATAGGCTGCGACGGCTTGATTTTCCCGTCGATCCAGATCCGCATCGTGTCGCCCGACACGTCCGAACGGATCATCGGCAGCAGGTTGCTCTCTGCCTCGACCTGCAAGCCAGGCTTGCCGCCGACGCGCACGTCAACCTGCATCGGGCCGCTGACATCGAGGCCGGCCAGGTTCGCCACCGGCCGCTGCTCGCTGGCGACGCGGCCATCGCCGGCCACGCCATCGCCGCTAAAGACGGAATGCATCTGGACGTCGTGGTCCGGGGTGACGATGATGGCGCAGCCAGCCAGGGCGGCTACGCAGGCGAGGGACAGGAGTGTACGCATGGTCGGACCTTATTGTTGTTGGTTGAGGATTCAACCTTAACAAAAGCATCCGTGGGGAAGAACCGCGGTGCGACGAACTGCACAAAACGCGGAACAGGCTGCAAAGCCGCGTGTGGCGGGCGCGCTGCGAACCACAGTTCTCACGTAGGGCGGGTAAGCGCAGCGCACCCGCCGAACGTGACTAGATACGGACCACCATCAGGCCCGCACGCAACCCGGCGCGAACGTCCGGATTTGGAAATACCACCAGCTCCTCGGCATGCTTCACCGTATAGACGGTATCGCCGTCGGTGGCGATCACCTCGCCCTGGCGCAGCGCGGTGAAGTTTTGCGTCGTGCGGTCAAACGCCATGCGGAAGCCGTCAGTCAGCTTGATCACTTCCTGCGCCACCTTGAAGACATGCGGTTCGGTCCGTGCCGGCTTTGGCGGAGCGCCGCGCAGCAGGCCTTCCAGCGCCGTCTGCACGTCCGCGAACTGCGCCAGATCATTCTGTCCCAGCACGCCAACGCGCCCCAGCTCCACGGTGCTTGCCGCCGCACCGTGATGCTCGGCCGAGTAGTAGCTGTAGGTGCCGGCCGAACTCGGATTCATGATGATCGCCCCGATGGCAGCCTGCCCCAGCCACGCCACCAGCGCCGCCTTGCCCTCATCGGCAATCAGGTCAGGCACGATGGCGAAAGTCGGGTACACCGACGGACGGATCGCCGTATGCAGGTCCAGGTGCCAGCGCACCGGGCCAGCGCCAGCGAAGAAGTCTGCGGTAGCCTTGATCATCGTATCGGCGCGCGCAGCCTCCGCCGCATCGGCCAGCGAGCCCCGCACCGGACGGAACATCCGGTTCAGGTCAGCGTCGATAAAACGCTTGCCCGCCGCGATGGCATCCACGTTACCGACGCAAACCATCAGGTCCACCGCCAGTTCAGCCGGCGCGTGCGACAAGGCGTCAAGCACGTGGGCGACCACCTCGATCGGCCCGGTCTCGTCACCATGCACGCCAACCGACAGCACCACGCTTGCGCGCGGACCGCCAGCAGACCGAATGGTCATGATTCCGCGCGCCGGCAGCGCTACCGCAAAGCCGGCATCACGGAAACGCTGCGCCACGCCGCCGAGATCAGCTTCGGCGAGGGCGCGGACGGCTTCAGCAAGCGCCATGCCGCTTAAGCTGCCTTGGCCGACGGGCTGGTCGATTCCGACAGCGACCAGACATCGAGCATTGCCTGCTCAAGGTCGGCCGGCTGTTCGAAACCGGTCAGCGCCAGCTGGCTGGCAACCGCTTCGACCGCGTCGTGCGGCGAGGCGCCGCTGTTCGCGCGGGCCAGCACCTGCTCCAGCAAACGCTGCTGCGTGCGGCGCAGGGCCTGCGTTGCGTAGTTGCGCAGTTGCTCCTGCGACTTGCTCTGCGCGGTCAGCTTCAGGCCGCGCTCCAGCGTGTCGATGCCGGCACGGGCGCGCAGCGCCATGCCCACTTGCAGGAACTGCGCAAGCGACATGCCTGCAGGACGCCGTACCGCGACCGCCGCGAACAGGAAGCTCGACACCGATTCGATCGCATCGACCGCCTTCCACGCCTGTGCAAACGAGGCCGACAAGCCTGGGTGGCTGTCCGCATCGGTATGCGCAGGAGTGAGGCTCTTGACCGTGTCCGGCTGCGCGAACAGCTGCGCCAGTTCGGCCATGCCGCCGGCGTGGGCGCCGCCGTTCACCGACAGCACGCCGTCGAGCAGCGCCTTGAACAGCACGCGGGTGCGCGCATCGACCTTCATCGATACAGCGCGCGGCACCTTGAGCGCATCGGCGTCAAGTGCGTTGAACACCGGCGCCAGCTGGAGCGCCGACCATGCCTGGCCCCACGCCTTGACCACTTCGGTCTCGTCGACGCCATGTTCCGCCGCCAGGTCGCGCAGCATCAGCGGGCCGCAGCGGTTGACCGCTTCGTTGGCCAGCACGGTTGCCAGGATCGCATTGGCCAGCGGGTGCGCCAGCGGATCGCGGGTTGCCACCAGCTGCGCCGGGAAGTAAGGCTTGAGGACAGTCGCCGCCCATGGCTCGTCGGTCAGCGGCAACGCCAGCAAGGTGCGCTTGAAGCGGTTCTTCACGTTGGCGATAACCACTGCCAGTTCCGGCGCGGTCAGGCCGCGGCCGCTGGCCTTGCGGCGCTGCAGTTCAGCGTCGGTCGGCAGCTGCTCCAGGTCGCGCGACAGCGCGCCCTCTTTTTCCAGGCTGGTGATCAGCGACGCATAGCCGTCGACCACGTGGGCATCGCCCTGCGCCTGGCCTTCGCGGGTCAGCAGGTGCGTCTGCTGCGTGTTGTCGCGCAGGACCAGGCGTTCGATCTCGCCGGTCATTTCGTTCAGGATGCGGTTGCGGTCCGCTTCAGGCAGTTCGCCTGCATTGACTTCGGTGTCGAGCCAGATCTTGACGTTGACTTCGTGGTCGGAGCAATCCACGCCGGCCGAATTGTCGATCGCGTCGGTGAAGATGCGCCCGCCTGCCAGGGCGAATTCGATACGGCCGGCCTGGGTTGCGCCCAGGTTGCCGCCTTCGGCCACGACCTTGCAACGCAGCTGGTTGCCATCGACGCGGATATTGTCGTTTGCGCGGTCCTTGACCTGTGCGTGGGTTTCGGTCGACGACTTGATGTAGGTACCGATACCGCCGTTGTAGAACAGGTCCACAGGCGCCAGCAGGATACGGTGCATCAGTTCTTCAGGCGACAGCGAGGTCTCGGCGATGTCGAGGGCTGCGCGCACCTGCGGCGACAGTTCGATCGAACGGGCGCTGCGCGGGAACACGCCGCCGCCTTCCGAGATCAGGCCCTTGTCATAGTCTTCCCACGACGAGCGTGGCAGCGCGAACATGCGCGCGCGTTCTGCGAACGAGCTGACGACATCCGGTGCAGGGTCGAGGAAGATGTGGCGGTGGTCGAACGCGGCCAGCAGCTTGAGCTGGCGCGACAGCAGCACGCCGTTGCCGAACACGTCACCCGACATGTCACCCACGCCGACCATGGTGATCGGGGTGGTTTCCATGTCGTGGTCCATCTCGTAGAAGTGGCGCTTGACCGCTTCGAACGCGCCCTTGGCGGTAATGCCCATCTTCTTGTGGTCGTAGCCGTTCGAGCCGCCCGACGCAAACGCGTCGCCCAGCCAGAAGCCGCGCTTGACCGCGATGCTGTTGGCGATGTCGGAGAAGGTAGCGGTGCCCTTGTCGGCCGCGACCACCAGGTACGGGTCGTCCTGGTCGTAGCGCACGGTGTCGCTTGGCGGCACGATGGCGCCGCGCACGCGGTTGTCGGTCACTTCCAGCAGGCTGGAGATGAACAGGCGGTAGACTGCTTCGCCTTCAGCGGCGATGGTCTCGCGCACTGCATCTTTCGGCATCTGCTTGCAGACGAAACCGCCCTTCGAGCCGGCCGGCACGATCACGGCGTTCTTCACCATCTGCGCCTTGACCAGGCCAAGCACTTCGGTGCGGTAGTCTTCCATGCGGTCCGACCAGCGCAGGCCGCCGCGGGCGACAGGGCCGCCGCGCAGGTGCACGCCCTCGAAGCGGCGCGAGAACACGAAGATCTCGCGGTACGGGCGCGGTTCCGGCGCCAGCGCCAGGTTGCTGGTGTCGAACTTGAAGATGATCTTGTCGCCCTTCTGTTCGTTCTGGAAGTAGCTGGTGCGGACGGTGGCCAGCACCAGGTCCACCAGCGCGGCCAGGATTTCTTCGGTGTCGGCGTGGTTCACGGTTGCCAGGCGCGACTTGATCGACTTGACCTTCTCGGTGCCTGCCGCGCGTTCCGCTTCAGGCAGCGCAGGGTTGAAGCGCTGCAGGAAGCCGTCAACCAGCTCCTTGACCAGCCCTGGCTGGCGGCGCAGGGTGTCGGCCATGTAGCGGACGGTAAACTTGCTGCCGGTCTGGCGCCAGTAGCTGATGTAAGCGCGCACCAGCTGGACTTCGCGGGTCGACAGGCCGCCCTCGATGACCAGGCCGTTCAGGCGGCCGTCTTCCGCTTCGTCGTTGAACAGCGCAGTGAACAGTTCTTCGGCGACCGGCACGATGTTCGGGCGCGCCAGCTTGGCCGCGCTTTCCGCGTCAACCGACAGGCTGGTGACGAAACGGCGCGCGCCGTCGATCGAGGCGATCGAATAGGTCTGTTCGCGGTCGATCGATACGCCTGCGTTCTGCAGGGCCGGCAGGATGCGCGACAGCGACGGCACGTTCTCGATGGAGTACAGGCGCACCGTGGCGCTGTCGGCGTCTTCGGCGTCGATACGCACTTCGATGCCTTCGCTGCCGTTGGCCAGGATCGCTTCGAGGTCGCGGAACGCGACTTCAGGCGCGGTGGCGGTCACGTAGTTGACCGGCAGGGTCGAGCACATCTTGCGCAAGGTGGTGCGGGCCGCAACGTCAGGAACGCTGTCGGTCAGCGCGGCGAACTTGTCATGCCAGCCTTCCAGGATCGACATCAGCGGCTGCTGTATGTCGCTTTCGAGGTCGAGCGGATTGCGCGCGGCGTGTGCGATCAGGTAGACGCGGGCCAGCGGGCCGTCGGCCACCAGGGCCTGCGGGCGCACGTCGGTCGCGCCCGAGCTTTCCTTCAGCGCCTGGGCCAGGCTCTGGACGATGGCGGCGCTATAGCGCTCGCGCGGCATATAAACCAGCACGTTCAGGTGGCGCGCATAGACGTCGCGGCGGGCGAAGATCTTTGCGCGCGGCTGCTTGTACAAGGAAACGACCGAGCTGCATACCTGCGCCAGCCATTCAGGATCGGCTTCCAGCGCTTCGGTGCGCGGCAGCGATTCGAGGATCTCGATGAACTTCTCTGCGCGGAAGCCTTCCTGGCGCACGCCAGCGAGCGACAGCACCTTGGCCACGCGGCCACGCGCGAACGGCAGGCGCGCCAGCGGGGTCGAGGTGGCGGCGCGGGTGAACAGGCCGACGAAGCAGTGCTCGCCGAGGATCGCGCCCTGCGCGTCGGTGTGGCGCACGCCGATGAAATCCAGCGGCTGGTCGCGGTGCAGCGTGCCTTCGACGTCGGCCTTGACGATCGACAGCGCGTCGGGACGGTTCGACAGGGTCTCAAAGTCGCCCGGGATGTTGGCCAGGCAGGTGCCGTAGACCGGGTGCGAAGTATCCTGCAGCACGCCCATGCGGCTTGGGATGTCGCGCTCAAGTTCGCGCACGCCAGGCTTGGCGACGTAGTAGGCGTAGCCGAACGGCTCGAAGCCTTCGTTCTTGGCCCATTCGAGGAAGGCAGCGACTTCCTGGCCGGCCGGGCCCTGCTGCGCGGCTTGCGCGGCGACGGCGGTCAGGCGGTCGGCCATCGCCACCGCGTCGCGGCGTACCACGGCGGCGTCGCGCGCCACCATCTGCAGGCGCTCGACGAGGGCGCTCAGTTCATCCGCGGCGAGGTCTTCAGCCAGCAGGCAAAGCACATACGATTCGAGCGGCGCGCCGGCTTCGCCGACAGCGACTGCCTGGCCGTTCGCATCGCGGCGCACAGCGAGCACGGCGTTCATCACGCCGGTCGCCTGGACCTTCTGCTTGCGCAGGGCCATGACGATCGAATCGACGAGGTAAGGCATGTCGTCATTCAGGATAAGCAAGGCGCTCGCCATGCCGCCGCGGCCGTCCGCGTAACGCAGCTGGGCGATCTGGCAGCCATGCGAGGCGCGGCGCGCGGCCTGGAAAAAACCGTCCCACAGCACTGGCGCGAGGCTGTCGGGCGACGTGCCTGCCAGGTCTTCGTCGTCCAGCGACGCCAGCCAGGCGCCGATCAGGGCTTCGACCTGGCTGCTGTCTGCAGCCGGCTTGCTTGCGTTGACCAGTGCCAGCGTTTGCGCACGCACGTTTTGTGGCATGTTCTTCATCTTGCTTCTCCAATGCTTGTTGTGTAGTGCCTCGCGTTTGCACCTGCTTGTGGCCGTGCTCGCGCGATCGATAGAAAGACGGGGTTGGCCCGTCCAAAAATTAGTTCCTCAAAGCAACCCAGCATTCTACGCCAGGTCGTACAGGCCGGGCAGCCCCAAAATGCGTTCAAGATCCTGCAGCGCAGTGCTGCATTCGATGGCCAGCTGCGGGTCGGCCAGGTCTTTCGGCTCGATCCGGTCGCGGTAGTGTTTCCCGACCCACGCCACCAGGCTTGCGTAAAGCGCCTCGGTCATCACCACGCCCTGGTGCATCGCCGCCGCTTCGGCGTCCGTCAGCGCCACGCGCAGGCGCAGGCATGCCGGGCCGCCGCCGTTGCGCATGCTCTGGCGCAGGTCGAAGTCGATCAGTTCATTGACCGGGCCGGCGCCCGCGACCAGCGCTTGCAGGTAGCGCGACACCGCTTCGTTTTCCGCGCATTCGTGCGGCACCACCAGCGCCATCGAACCGTCGGGTTTTGACAACAGTTGGCTGTTGAACAGGTAGCTCGATACCGCATCGGCGACCGACACGAGGCCGGTATCGACGCGCACAGCATGCAATTCTGCGCCCACGCCGGCCATTGCGGCGCGCAGCTGGGCCAGCACGGCGGCTTCGTCCGCGAAGGCCTGCTCGTGATAGAACAGCACATTGCCGTTACCGACCGCGATCACGTCATTGTGGAACACGCCCTGGTCGATCACGTCCGGGTTCTGCGACGCGAACACGGTGCGCTCGGCATGCAGGCCATGCAGGCGCGCGATGGCCTGCGATGCTTCCAGCGTCTGGCGGGCCGGGTATTTTTTCGGGGCTGGCGCGGACGGGTCGAACTCGACGCGGCCGTACACAAACAGCTCGACGCCGCGCTCGCCATGGCGGGCTGCGAAGCGGGTATGGTTGGCCGCGCCTTCGTCGCCGAACGCCGGCGTCGATGGCAGCGCGTCATGCACTGCAAAGTGCCCGGCGTCTGAGAAGATGGCGCGCAGCGTGCGGCAGGCCTGCTCGTGCTCCATCGCGCGGTGCAGCTTGTTGTTCAGGTTCGCGGCGGTGAAGTGCACGCGCCCATCAAGTGTGTCAGCCGACGGGCTGACGGTGGCCGCGTTGGCGGTCCACATTGGCGACGCCGAATACGCGCAGGCCAGGATCACCGGCGACTCGCGGTAAGCGCGCGCCAGCACGTCGGCGTCGGTGCCGGTAAAGCCGATCGAACGCAGGAGGCGGAAGTTCGGGCGCGCCTGCGGCGGCATGACCGCCTGCGCGAAGCCGCGCGCGGCCAGCGCGCGCATCTTGGCCAGGCCCTGCAGCGCGGCCTCCCTCGGGTTCGACGCGCTCTTGACGTTGCTGAACGAGGCGACGTTGCCGAAAGAGAGTCCGGCGTAGTTGTGCGACGGCCCTACGAGGCCGTCGAAGTTGAATTCGCGTGCTGGTTGCATAAGTGATCCTAGATGGCCAGGCCAGGCGACAGCTTGGCTGGCAGCGCCAGTTCGTCGGTCTCGATCGACGCGACCGGATAAGCGCAGTAGTCTGCGGCGTAGTAAGCGCTTGGGCGATGGTTGCCGGACTTGCCGACACCGCCAAATGGCGCGCTGCTGGCTGCGCCCGTGGTCGGGCGGTTCCAGTTGACGATGCCGGCGCGTGCCTTGACCGAGAACTGCTTCCACAGGGATTCGTCGTTCGACAGCAGCGCGGCGGCCAGGCCGAATTCGGTGGCGTTGGCGACCTTGATGGCGCTGTCGAAGTCCTTGACGCGCACGACCTGCAGCAGTGGCCCGAACCACTCTTCGTCAGGAATGCCTTGTGCATTGGTCACGTCGACGATACCAGCGGTGACGAAACCGGCATTTGGGTCGAGCTGCTTCATTTGCAGCAGCACGGTGCCGCCCTTGGCGGCCATATCGGCCTGCGCCTGCACCAGGCGGGCCGCCACCGCGCTCGACACCACAGGGCCCATGAACGGCTGCGGGTCGGCATCCGGCGCGCCGACGGTCAGCTTGCCGGCCACTTCCACCAGGCGCTTGATGAACGCCTCGCCGGCAGGCGAATCCTGCACCACCAGCCGGCGCGCGCAAGTGCAGCGCTGGCCGGCCGAGATAAATGCCGACATCACGGCGTGATGCACGGCCGCGTCGACATCCTTCACATCCCACACCACCAGTGGATTGTTACCGCCCATTTCCAGCGCCAGCATCTTGCCTGGCTGGCCGCCGAACTGCTTGTGCAGCGCGACGCCGGTCTGGCAGCTGCCGGTGAACAGCACGCCATCGACATCGGCCTGGCCGAGCGCGACACCGGTATTTCGGCCACCGTTGACCAGGTTGATCACGCCCTTCGGCAGGCCGGCCTTTTCCCACAGCTGCACGGTCTTGACGGCCGTGCGCGGCGCGTACTCGCTCGGCTTGAACACCACCGTGTTACCAGCGATAAGCGCAGGCACGATATGGCCGTTGGGTAGGTGTCCCGGGAAGTTATACGGACCGAACACGCCGAACACGCCATGCGGGCGGTGGCGCAGCACTGCATTGCCGTCGGCGACCTTGGCGGCCACCTCGCCGGTGCGCGCGCCGTAGGCCTGGACCGAGATATCGACCTTGTTGGCCATGGTCGTCACCTCGGTGCGCGCTTCCCACATCGGCTTGCCCACTTCTTCCGCGATGGTCTTCGCCAAGTCCTCGGCGTTTTCCTTCAGCAGGTCGCGGAAACGGGTGCACACGGCGATGCGCTCATCGAGCGGCGCCATGGCCCAGCTGTCGAACGCGCCGCGTGCGGCCTTTACCGCGCGCGCCACGTCGTCGGGCGTCGACTCCTTGCTGGTCCAGGTCTGGCGGCCGCTGGCCGGATCGATGGTTGCGAGATCAGCGCCGCTGCCGGCTTCCCACTCGCCGTTGATGTAGTTGCTCAGGTTAGACATGTGCGTTCTTCCTTACATTGAGTGACAGCGTGCGAACCTGGTCGCCGCCTTGGCAGTGCAGCAGCGCCAGCTCGTCGGGCGACAGGGCGATGGCGCCCTGGGCCGGCGCGGCGCTTGCCACGATCATCCGAAAATCATGCAGCGTGGTGTTCGACACCAGGGTCGGCTCGCCGGGCGCCGGCAGTGCGGCCACGTCCGCGGTGACCACGATACTGTCGCGCATGGCGCGCAGTTCGGACACGCGCGCCTGCAGCACCGGGCCGGCGTCGAAGATGTCGACATAACCCTCGTAATGCATGCCCTCCTGCTCCAGCAGCCTGCGCGCCGGGGCGGTGGACGTGTGCACCTTGCCGATCACCTCGCGCGCATCGTCGGGCAGGTAATCGACATACAGCGGCTGGCGCGGCATCAGCTCGGCGATGAAGGACTTCTTGCCCAGCGCCGTCAGGTTGTCGACGTGGTTGAAGTCCATCTTGAAGAAGTGGCGGCCAAGGCCCTCGTAGAACGGCGAGCGGCCATCTTCTTCCTGGTAGCCGCGCATCTCGGCGATCAGCTTTTCGGTGAACAGGTGCGGGAACTGGGCGATGAACAGGAAGCGGCTCTTTGAGAGCCATTTGCCGTTGTTACCGACGCGGTAGTCCGGATGCAGGAACAGCGAGCATAGTTCGGTGGAGCCGGTCAGGTCGTTCGACAGGTACAGCGTCTCCATGCGCGTGAACACATCGAGCTCGCGGCTCGAATGCACCAGCGTGCCGATGCGGTAGTTATAGAAAGGCTCGTCCAGGCCAACCGCGCCCTTGATGGCGCAGATTCCGGCCATGCGGCCGTTGCTGGTGTCCTCCATGACAAACATGTAGTCGCGCTTTTCAGGCGCGATGGTCTCGGCGAAGGACTGCACGGCGATGCTGACGCGGTCGCCCAGCATCTTGCGGTCCGGCTTGAGGGTCGTCATGCCGCTGCCGACCTGGCCCGCCATATCGAGCAAGGCTTCGAGGTCGTCGGCGGTAATTGCGCGCACTACTAGCATAGGTTTATCTCACTCAGATTCTGACGCAAATGACGTTGTCGCCCGGCTCGACCATCAACTCCGCGAGTGCGGAAGCCGGCAGCAAGATCGAATCGAGTGCTTCGGCCGACGGACAAGCCACGGTGATGGCGCGGAAATTCTGCTCGTTGCTGGCGGCCACGGCGTAGTTCACCATGACATCGCTGGCGGCGCCGGGTTCGGCTTCGGCCACGCGGCGCACCATCGATGCGCCGAAGGTGCGCAGCGAGTTCTTGTGGGCCTGCAGGATCGGACCGCCGTCGAAGATATCGATGTAGTCGTCGGCCTCGAAGCCCTCCTCGGTCAGCAGGCCGAAAGCCAGCTCGCCGTCCGGATGGATCTGGCCCATCGCCGCTTGCGCGTCGCCCGGCAGCAGCGGCACGTACACCGGATAGTGCGGCATCAGCTCGACGATCAGCGTGCGGTTGCGGGCGCCGCCGATGACGCGCTCGGCGTCGAGGAAATCCATCTTGAAGAATTTGCGGCCCAGCGCATCCCAGAACGGCGACTGGCCGCGGTGGTCGGTGATGCCCGCCAGCGGCACGAAGAAGCGGTCGCCGAAGCGGTGCGGCGCCAGCACGGCAAACAGCAGGCGCGCGCGCGACAGCAGGGCCGCCTCGACGCCCGCATGTTCGCGGTTGCTGATGTAGTAGCCGGACAGCTGCGAATAGGCGGTCAGCTCGGAGCACAAGGTCAGCGCATGCACGCTGTGGCTGATGTTCAGGTCGCGCGAGACCTGCTGGATCACATCGTTACGGAATGAGAAGTAAGTACCGTTGGAGCCAGCCGACGCATGGATCGCGGCGGTGCCGGCGATACTGCCCGTCGCTGTCTCCTCGAGCACGAACATGTACGACTCCTCGCTCGGAATGTCGACATGGGCCGCGAAGGAGGCGATCGACCGCTCCACCGAGGCCGCAATTTCTCCGTGCGTTTTCGGCAGGGTGTGCACGCCTGGCATGGTCACCGCGGCCAGCTTTTCGAGGCTGGCGATATCCGTAAGTTCCACCGGACGGACAACAAACATGTGAACTCCTAAAGTGCTTGCAGGCCGGCGCGCTGCGCGAAACGCGGCGCGCCGGCAGGTGGTATTACTTGGCAGGCGCCGGATTGAGCATCTGCTCGATCGCCTCGCGCATGATGCGGTCGGCGTTGGCGATCTGCTCGTCCGAGACGATCAGCGCAGGCGCCAGGCGCACCACGTCGGGACCGGCGATCAGCAGCATCAGGCCGAGGGCTTCGCATGCCTTGGTGAAGTCCTTGGCGCGGCCCTTGAAGCCTTCGGCCAGCGGCAGGCCAATCAGCAGGCCGCTGCCGCGCACCTTGCCGAACACGTGCGGGTAGTCGGCGGTCAGCTTGTCGAGGTTCGCGAAGATTTTGGCCGAAGCCTCTTTCACGCGCGCCAGGAAGGCAGGCTGGTTGATGGTGTCGATGACGTTCAGCGCCACGGTTGCAGCCAGCGGGTTGCCGCCGTAAGTGGTGCCGTGCGAGCCGACGCCGAAGTGGTGCGCGATCTCGTTAGTGGTCAGCATGGCGCCGATTGGATAGCCGTTGCCCAGTGCCTTGGCGCTGGTCAGGATGTCCGGGGTCACGCCCATGCCCATGTAGGCATACAGCTCGCCGGTGCGGCCAACGCCCGACTGCACTTCATCGAAGATCAGCAGCGCGCCGGTCTTGTCGCAGAACTCGCGCAGCGCCTTCAGGTATTCAGGATTTCCCGGGATGACGCCGCCCTCGCCCTGGATAGGCTCGACGATCACAGCGCACACATCGTCGCCGATGGCTGCGCGCGCCGCTTCGATGTCGTTGTACGGGATGTGGTCCAGCTGCTGCGGCAGTGGCTCGAAGCCCTCGGTGTACTTCGGCTGGCCGCCGACGGACACGGTGAACAGGGTGCGGCCGTGGAACGACGACAGGCAGGACACGATGCGCGACTTATGCGGGCCGAACTTCGTGTGCGCATACTTGCGCGCCAGCTTCAGTGCGCCCTCGTTCGCCTCGGCGCCCGAGTTGCAGAAGAAAGCGCGGTCGGCGAAGGTAGCCTCGGTCAGCGCCAGCGCCAGGCGCAGCACCTGCTCGTTGGTGTAGCCATTACCCAGGTGCCAGACCTTGTGCATTTGCTGGGTCAGCGCATCGACCAGGGCCGGGTTGCAATGCCCCAGGCTGGTCACGGCGATACCGGAAGTGAAATCGAGGTAATGCTTGCCGGCCTGGTCCCACAGATCGAGTCCGGAAGCGCGCACGGGCACCATGGCGGCCGGTGCGTACGTTGGGACCAAGACCTCGTCGAAAGTTTCCCGGGTCACAGCCCGTGTAGTAAGACCGGCATCATTTGCGTTCATGGCATTCCTCGTCGAAGTTAAGGGTCGCGCCCGGCCAACAGCGGGGCGCGTGTGCGCCATTATAGGAAACGCAGCAACAAAACTCTTTTCAACAAGCGACAGCCATTTTCACTTTTGCTCATACAAAATTGCCATGAAATCGCTCAAAAAGTGCCAAAATCGGGGTCAGACCGGGTCACGTTGACCACCGGTTTCTGAAAATCTTTCAAAAACCCTGTGGTCTGACCCCGAATTTGGAAACTCTTTTGCTCATACAAAACTGCCACTAAATAGCCCGAAAATTGCCAAAATCGGGGTCAGACCACCGTTTTTTGCAAAATCGGGGTCAGACCACCGGTTTTTTGGAAATCTTTCAAAAACCCTGTGGTCTGACCCCGAATTTGGAAACTTCTTGCAAAAACCGGTGGTCTGACCCCGAATTTGGAAACTTTTGCTGTTTTAATTGGTGCCGCTGAGCTTGCGCTGGCGTTCTTCGCGGGGGGTGTTGCCGAACAGGGCGCCGAAGGCGGTGGAGAAGTGCGAGCCACTCGAGAAGCCACACATCAGCCCGACCTGCACGATCGAGTTGTTGGTGCTTTGGAGTAGTTGCCGCGCGCGCTGTAGCCGCAGCTCGAGGTAGTAGCGCGATGGCAGGCTGCCGAGGTATTGTTTGAACAGGCGTTCGAGCTGGCGCCGCGAGATCCCTACAAGATTGGCAATGTCGTCCGTCGACAGCGGTTCTTCGATGTTGGCTTCCATCAGCGATACCGCTTCCGTCAGCTTCGGCTGCAAGGCGCCGAAGCGCGCCTGCAGTGCTACCCGCTGCCGTTCGTCCTTGCCGCGCACGCGGTCGATGCAGAGCTGTTCCTTGATCTGGCTCTGGATGCCGGCACCGAAAATCGCTTCCACCAGGGTCAGCGCGAAGTCGATGCTGGCCGCGCCGCCGCAGCAGGTCAGGTGGGCGCCGTCGATTTCGAACAGGTTGGGCGTGAACATGGTGTGCTCGTCGATCGAGTCGGCGTCCGGGTACAGCGACCACGGCAGCGCCGTGCGCACGCCCGACAGCACGCCGGCGTCCGCCAGCCAAAGCACCCCGGCGCCTACCCCGCCCCAGAACGCGGCCGAGCGGCAGCGCTCGATCACGACACGGATGTTGCCGGGCTTGAGCGCGGCCTGGGCTTCGTCGGCAACCAGCAGCACCAAATGCCAGTGGCGCTGGATGTCTGTGGGGAATTTGTCGGGACTGCGCACGTCGACGTGCAGGCGTTCGGGCCCGAGCAGCTTGGCGGCGAGCCGCAGCGGCTGGTACAGGCCGGCCCAGCTGAGCGAGTCAGGCTCGCCGGCATGGATCAGCAGGACGCGCAGCGGCTTCTCCTGCGCAAGGCGGGAGAGGTCAGCGGACGGCATCGGACTGCGGGAGGCGTGTCATGTACTCGGGTGGCGGGAGCCCTTGGAGCGGCTCAGGATTGCATACCTCATATCATACCGGAGATCAACAGCAGCGGTCTTGTCCAGCCCTCGTTTTCCCTCGATAGCGACGGGGCGCAACTGCGATCCGGCGCAGGCGGCTATAATTGCGCCCCATGGGTGAACGATATCTAAAGAGTGTGCGGCTGCTGGCGGAATGCCTGCAGGGCTTCGAGCGCTTCTCCGGTGAATCGGTCCGCGCTTGCGGTTTGACCCATGCCCAGTTCGATATCATCGCCACGCTCGGCAACACGCCCGGCATGACGTACAAGGAGCTGGGCGAGCGTACCTTGATTACTAAAGGCACCCTGACCGGCGTGATTGAACGGCTGGAGCAGAAAGGCCTTGTTGCACGCGAGCGCAGTAGCGAGGATAAGCGTTCGTTCTTCGTGCGCCTGACGCCGAAAGGCGATGAAACCTTCCACCAGGCTTTCCCGGTGGTCGTGGCGCAGGGCAAGAAGTTGTTCGAGACGTACTCCGAGGCCGATTTCGCCGACCTGGATGCGTCCTTGCTCAAGCTGCGCAACCTGATTGCCGGCGCTGCGGCTGCCGATCCCCCACATTCCTGAATTGACGATAAAAAATGCTCAAAACTACCCTGCTCGATGGCGTCAAGCCTGCAAAATTCGATAAGCAAATCACTGGCAACCTGCTGCTGGAGTCGGTCACGCCCGACGAAGTGCGCGCGGAGAAGATGGTGATCGGCGTGCGCAACGACGATGGCGACATCTACCGCCTGATCGGCGCCACCAAGATGAACAGCTATGTCAACGCCGTCGAAGAGCTGGAAGACATGGAGCTGGTCGATGAGCTGGCCGACGTGGAAGAGACCCGCGAAGGCTGCGACGCCATCTTCGCCGAGGCGTAAGCCGTAATCTTGTCGCAAAAAAGTGCCGCAAGGCATCTTTTTCGGCGGATGGCCTGTTTACTGGAGTAGAATTTCCCCATGGACAGACTTGAAGCCTTCAAAAGCCTTGCAGCTGAGGCAAGCCGCGGCGAACTTACCTTTCCGACCAATCTCGATGCGACGCTGAAGCTCCAGCGCGCCCTCGACGATCCGGATTGCGATACCGATACCGCGGCGCGCCTGGTCCAGGCTGAACCGCTGCTTGCCGCGCGTGCCGTGGCGATTGCCAATTCGGTCGCCTACAAGCGCGCCGGCAACGAAGTGACGAATGTACGCGCAGCTATCCAGCGCGTGGGTTTCCGTACGCTCAATGCGCTGGTCGCCGCTGTCATCGTGCGCCAGCTCGACAGCAAGATCACCCACCCGCAGCTGCGCGCCATGGCCGACCAGCTGTGGCGCCATTCGACCCACGTGGCGGCGCTGGCGCAAGTCATCGCCCGCCGGGTCACCAAGACCGACCCGGAAACCGCGCTGTTTGCAGGCATCGTCCATGAGGTCGGCAGTTTCTATGTGCTGTCGCGGGCCGAGGAGTTCCCGGGCCTGCTCGATGGCGAACCGGAAGAATGGATCGAGTTCGGTGAAACGGCCATCGGCCGTGGCGTGCTGGCCAAGCTTGGCGTCCCGGCAACGGTGATGGAGGCAATTGAAGCCATGTGGCATGGCATGCGCGCCCTGCCTCCGGAATCGCTGGGCGACACCTTGTTGTTGGCAAATGATCTCGCGCAAGTGCCTTCTCCCCTGCACGTGCGTGCCGGCGCCACTTCCCTGCAGGCAGCCTCCACCATCGACTTCGT
This sequence comes from Massilia agrisoli, assembly GCF_020831365.1. Lineage (GTDB taxonomy): Bacteria > Pseudomonadota > Gammaproteobacteria > Burkholderiales > Burkholderiaceae_D > Telluria_A > Telluria_A agrisoli. The sequence goes on along the minus strand of NZ_JAJHPV010000021.1, from coordinate 36,988 downwards.
CATTGGCGATGGCAGCCTGCAGAGCATCCTGGACGAATCGGCCGAGGAAGTGCGCAGCCTGGCGTCCGCCCTGCTGTAAACCTTTCGGGCAAAAAAACGCCCGCTACGAGAGCGGGCCAAGTCCAAAACTAGGGATGTCCTGAAAGAGACAGCTCCACTTTAACGCCATGGCGATACCCGCTCTGTGCGTGAACACACACAATTTGCAATTAAGTTTCCGGATGAGTTGCGCGGGATCGCGCCGGGGATGTGTGCGCCAGAGGGAAACGCGCGTTTCCCTCTTGATCTGGCGCAAGGTGCCGCCCCGTGAAGGGGCGGCGAATTGTTACACGACGGCGCCGTCGGTCTCGTCTTTCTGGACCACCGGCTTGATCAGGTCTTCACGCTTGATGCCCAGCCACATTGCGATTGCCGCGGCCACGAACACCGACGAGTAGATACCGAACAAGATGCCAATGGTTAGCGCCATCGCGAAGTAATGCAGCGACGGGCCGCCGAAGATCAGCATCGACAGCACCATCATCTGGGTCGAACCGTGGGTGATGATGGTCCGCGAGATGGTGCCGGTAATCGCGCTGTTGATTACTTCGCTCACGCTTGATTTACGCTGCTTGCGGAAGTTCTCGCGAATCCGGTCGAAAATAACCACCGATTCGTTGACCGAGTAACCCAGCACCGCCAGCACCGCGGCCAGCACGGTCAGCGAGAACTCCCACTGGAAGAACGCAAAGAAGCCGAGGATGATCACCACGTCGTGCAGGTTGGCCAGGATAGCCGCGACCGCATATTTCCACTCGAAGCGCACTGCCAGGTAAATCATCACGCCCACGATCACCATGATCAGTGCGTTCAGGCCATTCTGCGCCAGTTCGTCGCCCACCTGCGGGCCGACGAATTCGACTTTCTGCAGGTGCAGCACTTCTTTACCGGCGCTGTCGAAGCAGCCCGTCTTGGCCACGTTCTGGCCTTGCGGCGTTACCGAATTGAGCTGGCGCGTGGTGCCGCCTTCGGCCTTGCACAGCCCGTTGAAGACGAGCTGCGAGCCGGCCGCGCCGGACACCGATTTGATGATCGGCAGGCGCAGCATGACTTCCTGCGCATTACCGAAGGTTGCCACTTCCGGATGCTCGTAGCCCAGCTTGGTCAGTTCGCCACGGATCTTCTCCGTGTTCGCCGCCACCGGGTACTTCAGCTCCATCACGGTGCCGCCCATGAACTCCACCGACAGGTGCAGGCCTTTGGTCGCGATGAAGAAAACGGCTGCCACGAAGGTCAGCGCCGAAATCACGTTGAAGATCAACGCATGGCGCATGAAGGGAATATCTTTCTTGATGCGGAAAAATTCCATCTCGAATCCTAGTAGTAAGTGCTAATTATTTCTCGACCGACAGGCCAGGAGTCCAGACGGTACCGATCGACACTTTGGACAGCTTTTTCTTGCGGCCGTACCAGAGGTTGACGACGCCGCGCGACACGAAGACCGCAGAGAACATCGAGGTCAGGATGCCCAGGCAGTGCACGATTGCAAAGCCGCGGACCGGTCCGGAACCGAACACCAGCAGTGCAATACCGACAATCAGGGTCGTGATGTTCGAGTCGAGAATGGTTGCCCATGCGCGGTCGAAGCCGGCGGCAATCGACGCTTGCGGGCTGTTACCGGCACGCAGTTCTTCACGAATACGCTCGTTAATCAGCACGTTCGAGTCAATCGCCATACCCAGCGCCAGCGCGATCGCGGCAATGCCAGGCAAGGTCAGGGTGACACCCAGGAAGGAGAGCAGTGCGAGCAGGAACAGCACGTTCGCCGCCAGGGCCAGCGAGCTGAAGATACCGAACAGGTGGTAGTACAAAACCATGAAGATGGCGATCGCGATAAAGCCGTACACGGTCGAGTACAAGCCCTTGGCGATGTTCTCGGCGCCCAGCTGCGGGCCGACCACGCGCTCTTCGATGACTTCCATCGGTGCCGACAGTGCGCCCGAACGCAGCAGCAGCGCCAGTTCGGTCGACTTCTCGGCGCTTCCCATGTTGGTGATCTGGAAGCTGCTGCCCAGTTCGCTCTGGATGGTTGGCGCCGACAGGATCGTGTACTTGCCTTTTTCTTTCAGCAAAATCGCCATGCGCTGGCCGATGTTGTCGCGCGTCGCCAGGCGAATCTTGCGGCCGCCGTCGCCGTTCAGGTCGAGCGATACTGCCGGCTGCTGGTTCTGGTCGAAGCTTGCTACCGCGCTCGAAATGTAGTCGCCGGTCAAAATCACGTCTTTCGACACGACCAGCGGACCACCCTGCTCAGGACCAAACAGTTCCGAGTTCAGCGGAATGGCGGCAGCCGATTCAGTGCCAGGCACAACCGACTTATCGACCATGCGCAGTTCCAGGGTGGCGGTACGGCCGATGATGTCCTTGGCGTGCGCCACGTCCTGCACGCCTGGCAGCTGGACCACGATACGTTCGAGGCCTTGCTGGGCGATGATCGGCTCGGTCACGCCCAGTTCGTTGATCCGCTTGGACAGGGTGGCAATGTTCTGCTTGACGCCCTCTTCCACGGTGCGCTTGAGCGCTTCCGGCTTCATGGTGACGACCAGCTTCAGGTCTTCGCCTTCGCCGCGGTCGGCAAACGCCAGGTCCGCCGACTGGTTGGCGAGCGCTTCGCGGGCCGCGGTGCGGGTGGCGACATCGCGGAAATTGATCTCGATGGCATTGCCGACACGCTCAATACCAGCGTGGCGCACATTCTTTTCGCGCAGCTGGCTGCGAACGGTCGACTGGATACCTTTGACGCGGGTGTCGAGCGTGGCTGCGGCATCGACCTGGAGCAGGAAGTGCACGCCGCCGCGCAAGTCGAGGCCGAGGTTCATCGGCGTGGCGCCCAGCGACTGCATCCAGGCCGGCACAGTCTTGACCAGGTTGACGGTGACGATGTAATCCGGGTCAGCCGGGTCGCGGTTGAGCGCGCGTTCCAGCGCCAGCTTGGCCTTGAACTGCTCGTCGGTGGTGCCGAACAGCGCGCGCACATAACTACTGCTGCCTGTCCCGTCGCGGGAGATGCCATCGGTGGCGATGCCTGCGGACTTCAGCGCGGACTCGACCTGTGCGGCGGTGTCGTCGCTGATCTTGACCGTTGCCTTGCCAGTCGTAACTTGCAGGGCCGGCGATTCCACGAAGTAGTTAGGTGCCGTGTACAGCGCAGCTAGCAGCAGCGCGACGACGATCAGGACGTATTTCCAGACGGGATAGCGATTCATAGTGTTCCAGCGTTCGATGTTGAGCAGGCGGGCGGCGAATAGCCGCCCGTCAGGCTTACAGGGACTTGATGGTGCCTTTTGGCAGCAGCGTGGTGATCGAGTGCTTCTGCACGGTGATCTCGGTGTTTGCAGCAACTTCGATGGTCACGTAGGTGTCGCTGACCTTGCTGACCTTGCCCAGGATGCCGCCTGCGGTGATGACTTCGTCGCCTTTGGCAAGCGCGTCCATCATGGCCTTCTGTTCTTTAGCGCGCTTTTGCTGTGGACGGATCATGAGGAAATACATGACCACGAACATCAGGATCAGTGGCAGGAAGGTCGACAGGCTGCCCATCAGGCCAGGATCTGCTGCTGGGGCTGCAGCTTGCGCATAAGCGTTGGAAATAAACACGGTGACTCCGTTTGTTAGTTAGTCTGGTAAAAAAAGTAGCGCTGTATTCTAGCACCGGCTGGGATGATGCAAGTCATTTCCGGCCATGTTGTGGCCGTAATTCTTATTGCAAGTATTTACAAAAAAGTTTCCACTACACCAAACAACGTCGTTCCCGCAAATGCGGGAACCCACGCTGAACTTGCGATATCACCAAAGTTATCGATCAAGCGAACTCAGCATGGGTTCCCGCTTTCGCGGGAACGACGTGCTCAAATCCCCCGCGACCGCTCCGCATTGAACTGCAGGCGGAATGCGTGGAAGCGGTCCTCATCGATCGCATCGCGCATATCCTGCATCAGCTGCAGGTAGTAATGCAGGTTGTGGATCGTGTTCAGGCGCGCACCCAGGATCTCCTTCGAGCGGTGCAGGTGATGCAGGTAAGCGCGCGTGAAGTTCTGACAGCAGTAGCAGCTGCACGTTTCATCCAGCGGCGTATTGTCTTCCTTGTAACGGGCGTTCTTGATCTTGATGTCGCCAAAACGGGTGAACAGCCAGCCGTTGCGGGCATTCCGGGTCGGCATCACGCAGTCGAACATGTCGACGCCGTTGGCCACGCCTTCGACCAGGTCTTCCGGCGTACCGACGCCCATCAGGTAGTGCGGCTTGTTTTCAGGCAGCTTCGGACCCACGTGCGCCAGGATGCGCATCATGTCTTCCTTCGGCTCGCCCACCGACAGGCCGCCAATCGCCAGGCCGGTGAAATTGATGTTCTCCAGGCCTTCAAGCGACTCGTCGCGCAGCTTCTCGTACATGCCGCCCTGGACGATGCCGAACAGCGCGTTGGGGTTCTCGCCCGCCTTGAACTCGTTCATCGAGCGCTGGGCCCAGCGCAGCGACATGCGCATCGACTTGGCCGCTTCTTCGGACGTGGCCGGGCGGCCGTCGATTTCGTACGGCGTGCATTCGTCGAACTGCATCACGATGTCCGAATTGAGCGACTTCTGGATCTGCATCGAGATTTCCGGCGACAGGAACAGCTTGCCGCCGTCGATCGGCGAGGCGAATTTAACGCCCTCTTCCGTAATCTTGCGCATTGCGCCCAGCGAAAACACCTGGAAACCGCCGGAATCGGTCAGGATCGGGCCATTCCAGCCCATGAAGCCGTGCAGGCCGCCGAACTTGTCGAGCACCTGGGTACCCGGGCGCAGCCAAAGGTGGAAGGTGTTTCCAAGGATGATCTGCGACTTGATCTCTTTCAGCTCGAGCGGCGACATCGCCTTGACCGAGCCATAGGTCCCGACCGGCATGAAGATCGGCGTTTCGATCGTGCCGTGGTTGAGCTTCAGACGGCCGCGGCGCGCATGCGACAGGCCGCTGGTGTCCTTTTTCAGGAGTGTAAATTCGAGCATCGTGTCCTACTTGTTCTGTGTAGTGAGCAGCATGGCGTCGCCATAGCTGAAAAAGCGGTATTCATTGGCGATCGCGTGGGCGTAGGCCGCGCGGATCTCGTCAAAACCGGCAAACGCCGACACCAGCATCAGCAGCGTCGACTTCGGCAGGTGGAAGTTGGTGATGAGCCGCGAAACGGTCTTGAAGGTGTAGCCCGGCGTGATGAACAGGGCCGTGTCGGCGCTGCCCGCCACCAGCTCGCCCGACTGCGACGCCGATTCCAGCGCCCGCAGGCTGGTGGTGCCGACGGCGACCACATCGCGGCCAGCCGCTTTCGCCGCGCGCACCGCATCGACGGTTGCCTGCGGCACGGTGTACCACTCGGTGTGCATCTTGTGCTCGGCCAGCGCCTCGACCCGCACCGGCTGGAAGGTCCCGGCGCCCACGTGCAGCGTGACGAAGGCGAAGTTGACGCCCTTGTCCTTCAGTTTGGCCAGCAGCGCCTCGTCGAAGTGCAGGCCGGCCGTAGGCGCCGCAACCGCGCCCGGCTCTTTCGAATACACGGTCTGGTAGCGGTTCTCGTCGAATTCGTCGGCGTCATGCTCGATGTACGGCGGCAGCGGCAGGCGGCCGTGCGCTTCGATCAGGTCGAACACGTCGCCCTCGAACGTCAATGTGAAGAATTCGCCGGCGCGCTCGCCCGCCGTCACCTCGAAGGCATCGGCCAGGCGCATCTTCATGCCCGGCTTGGGCGACTTCGACGCGCGCACCTGGGCCAGCACGGTGCGGTTATCCAGCACGCGCTCGACCAGCACCTCGACGTTACCGCCGGTTTCCTTGACGCCGAAGAAGCGCGCCTTCAGCACGCGCGTGTCGTTCATCACCAACAGGTCGCCCGGCTGCAGCAGGTCGACGATGTCGGCAAAGCGGCGGTCAATAATCTGCGCGCCGTCGAGATGGAGCAGGCGCGACGCGCTGCGATCCGGCAGCGGCAGCTGTGCGATGCGTTCGGGCGGCAGGTTAAAATCGAAATCGGAAAGCGAGTACATTCTGCTAATTCTGGAAAAATGAATAACGAGGGCCTTACAATAGCGCTTACGCACAAAGGGCAACCCTCTATTTTACCGCGATATGCCCTCAACTAAACCGAAAACGGCGCCAAAAACCAACGAAAGCAAGCTCGCCAGGCTGGGCCTGCGCAGCGACATGGACCTGGTGCTGCACCTGCCGATGCGCTACGAGGACGAAACCCAGGTGGTGTCGATCCGCGAAGCCTGCCTGCGCGGCGGCCACGTATCGCAGGTCGAAGGCGTCGTAACCAAGAACGAAATCAGCTTCCGGCCGCGGCGCCAGCTGCTGGTGACCATCGCCGACGAAACCGGCGACGTCCTGCTGCGCTTCATGAATTTCTATGGCAGCCAGACCAAACAGCTGGCGGAAGGCACGCGCGTGCGCGCCCGCGGAGAACTCAAGCACGGTTTCTTCGGCGCCGAGATGGTGCACCCTGCTTACAAGGTCATCAACGAAGGCGCCCCGCTGCCGACGGCGCTCACGCCAGTCTACCCTTCCGGCGAAGGGCTGTCACAAGCCATTTTGCGGCGCGCGATTTCGGACGCGATGAAGCGCGTCGACTGGCGCGACACGCTGCCGCCCCAGCTGCGCGCGCGCATGCAGTTGAGCGATTTCGAGCCAGCTGTCAGGCTGCTGCACTATCCGCCGCAGGAAGTCGACCCGAACGCGCTGGTCGACCGCTCGCACCCCGCGTGGGTGCGGATGAAGTTCGACGAGCTGCTGGCCCAGCAGCTGTCGCTCAAGCGCGCGCAGGTCGCGCGCCGCAGCAAGGGCGCTCCGGTGCTCGATGCGGTCGGCACGCTGTCGGAAGCCTTCATGCGCATACTGCCGTTCAAGTTGACGGGCGCGCAGCAGCGCGTGCTGAAGGAGATCCGTTTCGACCTGACGCAGCCCTTCCCGATGCAGCGCCTGCTGCAGGGCGACGTCGGCAGCGGCAAGACGATCGTCTCCGCGCTGGCGGCGGCGCAGGCCATCGACAGCGGCTACCAGGCCGCGTTGATGGCGCCGACCGAAATCCTCGCGGACCAGCACTTCCGCAAAATCGCCGCGTGGCTCGAACCGTTGGGCGTCAAGGTTGCGTGGCTGACCGGCAGCCTGAAGAAAAAAGAGAAACTGGCGGCGACGGCGCTGGTGGAATCGGGCGAAGCGCAGCTTGTCATCGGCACCCACGCGCTGATCCAGGACACCGTGCAGTTCGCCAGGCTGGGCCTGGTGATCGTCGACGAACAGCACCGCTTCGGCGTCGGCCAGCGCCTCACCTTGCGCAACAAGGGCGCACAGGGCCGCACGCCGCACCAGCTGATGATGTCAGCCACGCCGATACCGCGCACGCTGGCGATGACCTACTACGCCGACCTGGAAGTATCGATCATCGACGAACTGCCGCCAGGGCGTAGCCCGATCGTCACGCGCGCCATCGACCAGAACCGGCGCGACGAAGTGATCGAGCGCGTGCACGCGGCGGCGCAGGAAGGCCGCCAGGTCTACTGGGTCTGCCCGCTGATCGAGGAATCGGAAGCGCTGCAGCTGCAAACCGCGACCGATACGCACGCAATGCTGGCCGAAGCGCTGCCCGATTTGCAGGTCGGGCTGGTGCACGGGCGTCTCAAGCCGGCCGAAAAGCAGCAGGTGATGGACGCTTTTGCGGCCGGCGAAGTGCATGTGCTGGTCGCCACCACCGTCATCGAAGTGGGCGTGGACGTGCCGAATGCATCGCTGATGGTGATCGAGCACGCCGAACGCTTCGGCCTGTCGCAGCTGCACCAGCTGCGCGGGCGGGTCGGCCGTGGTTCAGCGGCCAGTGTCTGCCTGCTGCTGTATCAGAGCCCGCTGGGCGGCGTGGCCAAGCAGCGCCTGATGACGATGCGCGAAACTACCGACGGCTTCGAGATTGCGCGGCGCGACCTGGAGATACGCGGACCGGGCGAGTTCCTCGGTGCGCGGCAGTCGGGCCAGGCGATGCTGCGCTTTGCGGACCTGGAAACCGACCAGTGGCTGGTCGAGCAGGCGCGCGACGTGGCGCACTCGCTGCTGCACGAAGCGGATGAAGACACGGTCGAAGCGCACCTCGCGCGGTGGCTCGGCGGCCGCGAGGAATTCCTGAAAGTGTAACGTCGTTCCCGCGAAGGCGGGAACCCATGCTGAGCATGCACGCGCTAGGTTCCCGCGTTCGCGGGAACGACATCAGATGTCAGCGCCCTCTGGCCAGCGCGCCGCATCAGCCGCATAACGCAACCCAATCTGGTCGCGGATCTCGTCGAGCACGCCCATCAGCGCCAGCGTCTCGTCGAGCGGCATGCGTGGACTTTCAAGCAGCCCTTCCTTGAGGCAGCGCCCTGCTTCGACAGCCTCGTAGGCGTATCCGTTCCCGGCATACGGCGTCGGCACGGTACGCGAAGTGCCATCCGCCAGCGACACGCTGATCGATGGCGCGCGATGGAACATCGTATTCATCCGGATATGGCCAAGGTCGCCCGACACGGTCAGCTCGGCCGGCGTGCGCGCCTGGATCGAGCAGCTGCACACCGACATGCCGCCACCTTCATGCTTCATCACGAACCCGGTCTGCACATCGACACCGGTAGCGCCGATTTCTGCCTGCGCCTGTACCGATGCGACGGGGCCCAGCAGGTATGCCGCGATCGACAAGGGGTAGATGCCCAGGTCGAGCAGCGCGCCGCCGCCCAGTTCCGGGTTAAGCAAACGGTGTTCGTTATCGACCGCCGCCGTAAAGCCGAAGTCGGCGATCACCTGCCTTGGCTTGCCGATCTCGCCCGACGCGATGATACGGCGGACTTCATCGATCGCCGGCAGGTAGCGCGTCCACATCGCTTCCATCAAGAACAGCTTTTTCGAACGTGCCAGCGCCACCAGCTGCCCGGCTTCGCGGCGGTTCATCGTGAACGGCTTTTCGCACAGCACAGCCTTGCCGCCATTAAGCGCCATGGCCGCGTTCTCGGCATGCATCGGGTGCGGGGTGCCGATATAGACGATGTCGACATCGGTGGCGCTGGCTACTTCCTCATACGAGCCGTAGCAGGCGCGGTCGGGCAGGGCGAAATCGGCGCCGAAGGCGAGCGCGCTGTCCATGCGGCGCGATCCCACTGCTGCCAGCACCGCACCCGGGGTGTCCTTCAGCGCAGTGGCAAACGCCCGCGCGATCTTCCCGGTACCGATTATTCCCCAGCGAACCTCGTCAGCCATATCTCATCCTTATTCAATCTTTATCAGTTCAACGCCGTCGACGATCATCTTCCACACGCCGCCAGCGCGGTGCGGCGGCTTGTTGACGAGGAAAGTCGACCGGATCAGGCTGAAGCCCGCGTCGAAGCTGTCGCCGTTAAAGCCCTTCAGTTCAATGTTCAGGTCGACGCGCTTGCTTTCCCGGATCCGCTCATACTGAATCTTCCCATCTTTTTCGATTTGCAGTCGCATCTGCTTTCCCGTCCATTCGCCCACATAGTGCAGCTTGTCCTTGGGGACCGGGTCGGCATGGCTGGCTTGTGGCAAGGCGAGTGCGCTGGCGAGCAGGATTGAACGGATCAGCATTGAAGTTCTTTCGAGGATGACTGGAAAATGAACTCGTATTCTCCAGTATCGGCGCGAACCTCGACACTGTCAGACCTGTCAGGGGCCGGCGCTTGCCCGTTTTGGCCGGAACACGCTCGTATCGCCATAAAACGCTTCGTCCTGTCCCTCGTACCAGCCGGGGATGCCGAGTACGGGAAGCGGCGTGAAGGACGCTGTCGTCAGGTTGTCCGCGGCCAGTTGCGCAGCCACTGTGTCGTCGATCCAGCTGCGCTGTGCGTCCCAGCCGAGCGCGAAGTATGCATCGGGAGCCACCACGACGCGCGTGTGCGCGGTGATCGCCTTGCGCGGCGCGACCAGCTTTTCCATCAGCGCATGGCCGAACAGCCAGGGCTGGACGTCGGTCCCGAACTGGGCGCGGCGCTCGAACAGGGCCTCGGTCCATCGATGACCGCGCAATGCCTCGATAAGGCCGCGCGCGCCGTCGCTGTCGCGCACCACCAGCAGGGCCGCGTTCTCGTCGAAGATGGTGGCCGCATCGCGCGCAGGCCCACGCCACTTGCCGATACCCGCCACGGCGATCTGCGCCGCCTGCAGGGCGTTAAGCTGCTGTTTGATACGCGGGAAGGTGAGCCACACCAGGCCGTTGAAGAAGTCGTGCAGGTTGTCGCGCGTGGGCACGCATCCGGTCGCGCCGATGAACTGTTCGTAAGCCTGTCCTTCCGGCAGTTCGGCTTGGGGAACGAAGCGAATTGGCAGTCCCGCCGCGTTGCAAAGGCCAAGGCCGGCAGCGCCAGCATTAAGCGCCGCACTGACACTGCCCGCGCCCTGGCCTATGCGGGCAAAGGCCGGACGCACCGAGTCATACCAGCGGCGCGTCCAGTCAATCGTCTCCAGCATCTGGTTTAGAGCATCTTCCAGTTGATCGCCTCGCCGCTGTTGAGCGGGACCAGCTGCGCATCGGCCATCGGCACCGTTTCAGGCAGCGTCCAGGTTTCGCGCTTGAGCGTCACGGTTTCCGTGTTGCGCGGCAGTTCGTAGAAGTCCGGGCCGTAGAAGCTGGCGAAGGCTTCCAGCTTGTCCAGCGCACCCGCGCGCTCGAACGCCTCGGTGTACAGCTCCATCGCATGCAGCGCGGTGTAGCAGCCGGCGCACCCACAGCTGGTTTCCTTTGCGCCGATGGCGTGCGGCGCCGAGTCGGTGCCGAGGAAGAAGCGTTCGTCGCCGCTGGTCGCCGCAGTCACCAGCGCCAGGCGGTGTTCTTCGCGCTTGAGCACCGGCAGGCAGTAGTAGTGCGGGCGGATGCCGCCCTTGAAGATCTCGTTGCGGTTGTAGAGCAGGTGGTGCGCGGTGATGGTCGCCGCGATCGGCCCTTCGGCTTCGGCCACGTACTGGGCCGCGTCCCTGGTGGTGATGTGCTCGAAGACGATCTTCAGTTCAGGGAAATTCTTGCGCAGCGGGCGCATGACGCGCTCGATGAACACGGCTTCGCGGTCGAACAGGTCGATGTCCTGGTCGGTCACTTCGCCGTGCACCAGGAAAGGCATGTCGAGTTCCTGCATCACTTCCAGCGTTTTGTGGCAGCGCGCCAGGTCGGTCACCCCGGCGTCGGAATTGGTAGTCGCGCCTGCCGGGTACAGCTTGACCGCGTGAACGAATCCGCTGTCTTTCGCGCGGCGGATCTCGTCGGGGTCGGTGTTGTCGGTCAGGTAAAGCGTCATCAAAGGTTCGAAGCGCATGCCGGCCGGCAGCGCGGCCAGGATGCGCTCGCGGTAGGCCTGGGCCATCGCGGTGGTGGTGATGGGCGGGCGCAGGTTCGGCATCACGATGGCGCGGGCGAACTGGCGCGCCGTGTGCGGAAGCACGCTGGCCATCGCTGCGCCGTCGCGCAGGTGCAGGTGCCAGTCGTCGGGACGGGCGATGGTCAGGCTTTGGGGAGTGTCGATGAGGGACATGGCGGCTTTCGGAAAACGGATGGCGTTATTTTACCCGCTCCAGCGCCCGATTCCGCACTGGCACCCGGTGAGCCAGCGTGCTAGTGGATGATCTTGGCCAGGAACTCCCGCGCCCGCTCCGCGCGCGGCAGGGTAAAGAATTCCTCGGTCGGGCTGTCCTCGACGATGCGGCCATGGTCCATGAAGATGATCCGGTCCGCCACCTTGCGCGCAAAGCCCATTTCATGGGTGACCACCATCATGGTCATGCCTTCCTGCGCCAGGCCGACCATCACGTCGAGCACTTCGTTGATCATTTCCGGGTCCAGCGCCGATGTCGGCTCGTCGAACAGCATCGCGATCGGATCCATCGCCAGCGCGCGCGCAATCGCCACGCGCTGCTGCTGGCCGCCCGACAGCTGGCTCGGGAACTTGTCCTGCTGCGCCAGCAGGCCGACCCGGTCCAGGTATTTGAGGCCCTTGTCGGTCGCTTCCTCGCGCGTGCGGCCCAGCACCTTCACCTGCGCCAGCGTGAGGTTGTCGCGCACTGACAGGTGCGGGAACAGCTCGAAGTTCTGGAACACCATGCCGATGCGCGCGCGCAGCTTGGACAGGTTGGTCTTCGGGTTGCCGACCTCGACGCCATCGACCAGCACATGCCCTTGCTGGAAGGGTTCGAGCCCGTTGACCGTCTTGATCAGGGTCGACTTGCCGGAGCCGGACGGCCCGCAAATGACGACGACATCGCCTTTGGCGACCTGGGTGGTGCAGTCGGACAGCACCTGGAACTTGCCATACCACTTGCTGACATTCTTCAGTTCGATCATATTTTTGTTCATTTACCCGGGTCGTTAACGCCCCACCACAGCGCCTGATTGGCGAGCTTGACAGTACCCTCTACCCCTAGGATACTGCCCGGACTTGTAAAATTGATCAAAAGCATCTGGCCCGCTCGCCCGCAAAATCACGCTATTTTGCCCGAGAACGGGCTGGGGCAGGCAGTCCTTTCTTTTCCCTACCCGGATCGACACCCTTTCAGAAAGCGCAGCAGCACATGAATAATCGAAACCGCCTGACTATCTATATCCTGATCGGCCTTGTCGCCGGTGTTGTCGTCGGCTACCTGGCCAACGTCGGCATGGCCACTCCCGGGACGTTCGCTGATTACATGTCGCTGATCTCGACGATGTTCCTGCGCCTGATTAAGATGATCATCGCGCCGCTGGTGTTCGCCACGCTGGTGGTCGGCATCGCCAAGATGGGCGACGCCAAGGAAGTCGGCCGCATCGGCTTAAAGGCGATGCTCTGGTTCGTCATCGCTTCGGTCATTTCGCTGTCGCTTGGCCTGATCCTGGTGAACCTGTTCCGCCCGGGTGATGCGCTGACCGCGATGGTGCCTGCCGCCGATGCCGCGTCCGGCATCGCCACCACCGGCCTCACGCTCAAGGAATTCATCACCCACCTGATTCCGTCGTCGATCGTCGATGGCATGGCAAAGAACGAAATCCTGCAGATCGTCGTGTTCTCGCTGTTCTTCGGTACCGCAGCGGCCGCCGTTGGGCCGCGCGCCAATGCGATGATCGACGCCATCGACGGCGTCGCCCACGTGATGCTGAAAGTGACCGGCTACGTGATGAACCTGGCGCCGCTCGCCGTGTTCGCAGCGGTATCGGGCACCATCGCCAGCAAGGGCCTCGGCGTGCTGTCGACCTTCGGCATCTTCATGGCCGAGTTCTACTTCGGTATCGTGCTGCTGTGGATCGTGCTGACGATCGCCGGCTTCATGTTCCTGGGCCCGCGCGTATTCGCCCTGCTGCGCGAACTGCGCGAGCCGACCCTGCTGGCTTTCTCGACCGCGTCGTCGGAAGCCGCATTCCCGAAGACCCTGGAAGGCCTGGAGCGCTTCGGCGTGCGCAACCGCATCGCGGCATTCGTGCTGCCGGTCGGTTACTCGTTCAACCTTGACGGCTCGATGATGTACTGCACCTTCGCCGTCGTGTTCATCGCCCAGGCTTACGGCATCGAGATGGACCTGTCGACCCAGATCGTGATGATGCTGGTGCTGATGCTGACCTCCAAGGGCATGGCTGGCGTACCGCGCGCGTCGCTGGTGGTGATCGCCGCAACCCTCACCCAGTTCAACATCCCTGAAGCCGGCCTGCTGCTCCTGCTGGGCATCGACCACTTCCTCGACATGGCGCGCTCGGCGACCAACGTCATCGGCAACGGTATCGCTACCGCCGTCGTGGCCAAATGGGAGAATGAGCTTACCGACCCGGTCAAGAAAGACCTGGCTACGGAGCCGCTTCCGTAAATACGGCGCCATCGCCGCGACGCCACGGGGCGGGTATGCGTTTAACGCATCCCGCCCCGTGTCTTTTAGCCTACGTTTTTTATAAACTTTCCGTTTTGAATCGTGTATCCTCTTTTGCCACTATCACCTCCTGGAGCACCCAATATGCTGAAGCTTTCCGCGATGAGCCTTCTCCTTGCATCCACCGGTCTCGCGCAGGCCGCAACCCAGACGGTCGACTGCGGCCGGCTATTGGACGTCAAGGCCGGAAAGTGGATTGAACGCGTCAGCGTGGTGGTCGAAAACGGCTCGATCAGGTCGGTCGGCCCGATGACACAGGGCGCGGACCATATCGACTTGTCGAAGCACTCCTGCATGCCGGGGTTGATCGACATGCACGTGCACCTGACCGGCGAGACGCAAAAGCAGGTCGACGCCCTGCGCGAGAGCATCAGCTTCGACCCGGCCGACCTGGCCTACCGCTCCGTGGCCTATGCGGACCGCACGCTGAAGGCTGGCTTCACCACCGTGCGCGACCTCGGCGCCCCCGATGGCCTGAACGTCGCGCTCAAGCGCGCGATCGCTACCGGCGCCATTCCCGGCCCGCGCATGTTCACTGCCGGTAAATCGATCGCCACCACCGGCGGCCACGCCGACCCAACCAACAACTTCTCGCAGCGCTTCAGCAAGGCGCTTGGCGCGCCGGGTCCGAACGAGGGCGTCGTCAACAGTCCGGAAGAAGCCCGCCAGGCCGTGCGTGCGCGCTACAAGGAAGGCGCGGACCTGATCAAGGTGACCGCGACCGGCGGCGTGCTGAGCCAGGCCCGCAGCGGACAAAATTCGCAGTACACCGAGGACGAGCTGCGCGCCATTATCAGCACCGCGCGCGACTACGGCTTCCGCGTGGCCGCCCACGCCCACGGCGCCGAAGGCATGAAGCGCGCCGTCCGCGCCGGCATCGACTCGATCGAGCATGGCACGATGATGGACGACGAGACCATCGCGCTGGTCAAGAAGCACGGCACCTTCTACGTGCCGACCATCTCGGCAGGCCGCTATGTCGCCGACAAGGCCAAGGAAGCGGATTACTACTCGCCGCTGGTGCGCCCAAAAGCAGCAGCCATCGGCCCGCAGATCCAGGCCACCTTCGGCCGCGCCTACAAGGCCGGCGTGAAGATCGCGTTCGGCACCGATGCAGGCGTATTCCCGCACGGTGAGAACGCCAGGGAATTCGTCTACATGGTCGAAGCGGGCATGCCGCCGCTGGAAGCGATCCGCTCCGCCACTCTCGGCGCGGCAGCCCTGCTGGACCAGGACAAGCGCCTCGGTTCGATCGAGCCTGGCTACGCCGCCGACATCATCGCCGTCAGCGGCGATCCGCTGCGCAACGTGGCTATTTTGCAGCAGGTTCAGTTCGTGATGAAAGACGGCGTCGTCTACAAGAAGCCTTAATTTTTAAAGGAGACCGTATGTTGTTTCATAAATCCGCGCAGTCCATGGTTGCGCTGCTGGGCCTCATGGTCGCTCTCGCATCGGCGCATGCCGCCGATCCAAAACTGGCCAACGTCACCATCCTCGCCACCGGCGGCACCATCGCCGGCACCGGCGCCACCAGCACTACCACGGTTGGCTACACCGCCGCGACCGTCGGCGTGCAGACGCTGATCCAGGCAGTGCCTGAGATGACCAAGATCGCCAATGTCAGCGGCGAGCAGGTATTCCAGATCGCCAGCGAAAACATGAGCAACGAGCACTGGCTGGCTTTGGCCAAGCGCGTCAACACGCTGCTGGCGCAAAAGGACGTGCACGGCATCGTTATCACGCACGGCACCGACACGCTGGAAGAAACCGCGTACTTCCTGAACCTGGTTGTGAAGAGTAAAAAGCCGGTCGTGCTGGTCGGCTCGATGCGCCCATCGACCGCCATTTCGGCAGATGGCCCCGCCAACCTGTACAACGCGGTGGCGCTGGCTGCCAGCCCTGATGCGGTGGGCCGCGGTGTACTGGTGTCGATGAGCGACCAGATCCATGCAGGGCGCGACGTGTCGAAGTCGAACACCACGATGGTCGACACCTTCCGCACGCCGGAACTGGGCATGCTGGGCTACTTCCAGGGCGGTAAGCCGTTTTTCTACCGCCAGGTAGCGCGCAAGCACACGACCGAGACCGAGTTCGATATCAGCTCGCTCAACGCGCTGCCGCAGGTTGACGTGGCTTATGCGTATGCGAACGTGGGTCCGACTGCGATCGATGCGTTTGTCGCCGCTGGCGTCAAGGGACTGGTGCATGCGGGCGTGGGCAACGGCAGCTTGCCTGCGAAGGTGCGTCCGGCGCTGTCGGCTGCGCGTGCAAAAGGCGTGGTGGTGGTGCGCGCGAGTCGCGTCGGCCAGGGCATCCTGGCGCGTAATGGCGAAGCCAACGACGATGAGCTGGACTTTGTGGTGGCTGACACCCTCAGCCCGCAGAAGGCGCGCATTTTGCTGATGCTGGCGCTGACGAAGACGAACAACACCAAAGAGATTCAGCGGATGTTCTACACCTACTAACACCGCCTCGAACCGTAGGGCGGACAAGCCCGAAGGGCGCCTCCGCCGAATGAGCCTGAACAGCGTTATCGGTAATTCGGCAGATTCGGCGGAGGCGCTTCGCTTTTCCGCCCTACGATCAACCCGCCTCCTCCACGGGCGACTTAAGCTCCTCATCCTTCCTCGCCTGCTGCCTCTCCCACATCTGCGCATACAAGCCATCGGCCGCCAGCAGCTGCTGATGCGTGCCCCGCTCCACAATCCGTCCGTGATCGAGCACCAGGATCTGCTGCGCATCGGCCACCGTCGACAGCCTGTGCGCGATGACCAGCGTCGTGCGGCTTTTGGCAATCTCCTTCAGCTCCGCCTGGATCGCCTGCTCGGCCTTTGAATCGAGCGCCGACGTGGCTTCATCAAAAATCAGGATCGCCGGGTTCTTCAGCAGCGTGCGCGCAATGGCCACGCGCTGCTTCTCGCCGCCCGACAGCTTCAGCCCGCGCTCGCCGACCGTGGTTGCATACCCATCGGGGAGGCTCTCGATAAAGTCGTGGATCGACGCGGCCCGCGCCGCGGCGACGATCTCGTCCTTCGTCGCGCCCGGCTTGCCGTAAGCGATGTTGTACTCGATGCTGTCGTTGAACAGCACCGTATCCTGCGGCACGATGCCGATCGCGTGGCGCAGCGATTCCTGGGTCACGTCGCGCAGGTCCTGCCCATCGATGGTAATGCTGCCGCTGTTGACGTCATAGAAGCGGAACAGCAGCCGCGACAAGGTCGACTTGCCCGAGCCGCTGTGCCCGACCACCGCGGTCGTCGTCCCGGCGGGCACAGTAAAGTCGACGTCGAACAGGATCTGCCGCTTCGGGTCGTAGCTGAATTCGACGTTCGAGAACGTCACGCGCGCGCCGTGCGTCTGCAGTGGTTTGGCGTCCTTGGCGTCAGCCACTTCGCGGTTCTGCTCCAGCAGGCTAAACAGGCGCTCCATGTCGGCCAGGCTTTGCTTGATCTCGCGGTAGATCACGCCGAGGAAGTTGAGCGGAATGTACAGCTGGATCATGAAGGTGTTGACCAGCACAAGGTCGCCCAGCGTCATGGTGCCCGCAATGACGCCTTCGGTTGCGCGCCACAGGATCAGCGTGACGGCGGTGGCGATGATCAGCGACTGGCCGGTATTGAGCACCGACAGCGACGATTGCGACTTGACCGCCGCATTCTCGAAGCTCTTGAGCCCTTCGTCGTAACGCCGGGCCTCGTAGTCTTCGTTGCCGAAGTATTTGACCGTCTCGTAATTGATCAGCGAGTCGATGGCCTTGGTGTTGGCTTTCGAATCGAGGTCGTTCATCGTGCGGCGGAAGTGCGTGCGCCAGTCAGTCACGATGATGGTGAAGGCGATGTAGCTGACCAGCGCGACCACCGTAATCACGGTAAACCAGATGTCGTAGTTCAGGACCAGGTAGCCCAGCACCAGCGAGATTTCGACCAGCGTCGGCAGGATATTAAACAGCGTGAACGAGATCAGCGAGCTGACGCCGCGGGTGCCGCGTTCAATATCGCGCGTCATGCCGCCGGTCTGGCGGTTCAGGTGGAAGCGCAGCGACAGCGCATGCAGGTGGCGGAACACGCGTAGCGCAATCGTGCGCACGGCGCGCTGTGTCACTCGGGCGAACAGGAATTCGCGCAGCTCGGTGAACACCGTGGTCGACAGCCGAAGCGCCCCGTATGCGACCAGTATCCCGAGCGGCAGCACCAGCAGCGCCTTGGGATTGGATGGGCTGATGGTCAGGTGGTCAATCAGCTGCTTGAGGATCAGCGGCACGCCGACGTTGGCGATCTTGGCGCCGATCAGGCAGGCCAGCGCGGCGATCACGCGCCACTTGTAGACCCACAAATACGGCAGCAGGGTCTTGAGCGTGGCCCAGTCGCTGGGCCTGGGGGCGTTCGGATCAACGGGGGGAGCGGGTGCGGTGGAACTGGAGGAATGGCGGCGCATGGCAGAGCTCAGTAATTTATGGTTCAATCGGGTTCGATTGTAGCCTTTCATGAGATTTCAAGATGACCAAGCCCGAGAACGTCGCACCCTGCCCTGTCAACACGTCGCTTCCAACAGGAAAGATGCCTCAGCTGCGGGTAATGCCGGCCCCATCGGACGCCAATGTCTACGGCGACGTTTTTGGCGGCTGGATCATGGCCCAGGTCGACATCGCCGGCTCGCTGCCCGCAACCCGGCGCGCCAACGGCCGCGTCGCGACCATCGCGGTTAATTCCTTCGTCTTTAAAAACCCCGTGTTTGTCGGCGACCTGCTGTCTTTTTATGCCGATATCGTCAAAGTCGGGAACACTTCGATCACCGTGTATGTCGAAGTTTACGCCGAGCGCAACAGGCTGTCGGCGGACACGGTCAAGGTTACTGAAGCAACCCTCACCTATGTCGCCACCGGCGATGACCGCAAGCCGCGCCAGCTGCCGCCGCTCGAGTCGCTCATCGACAACTGACGCGGGGTAGCAATGGACGAGCAACGCCGGATCTTCCTGGCGGGCGCGGGGCAGTTGGCCGTGCTTGCCGCATGCGCACCGCTCGCACGCGCTGCCGCCCAGAACGCGCCTGGCAAGTATCCGTTCAGCCTGGGCGTCGCGTCCGGTTCGCCGCTGCCAAACTCGGTCATCCTGTGGACCCGCATCCTGGCCGATCCCCTCAATGCCGCGGCCACGCCGCCAGTGGCGTTTGCGGTGCGCTGGGAAGTGGCGCACGACGAGGCGTTTACCCGCATCGCGGCGAAGGGCAGCGCCAGCGCCGTGCCTGCGCTCGCGCACAGCGTGCATGTGGACGTGGCCGGGCTCGAACCTGGCCGCTGGTACTGGTACCGCTTCATGCTGGGCGACGCGGTCAGCCCGGTGGGCCGCACCCGCACGGCCCCGGCTGCCGATTCGCTGCCCACGATGCTGAAGATGGCTGTCGCCTCATGCCAGCACTGGGAGTTCGGCAGCTTTGCGGCGCACCGCCACATCGCCAACGCCGCGCCGGACCTGGTGGCCTTCCTTGGCGACTATATCTACGAATGGGGCCCCTACCACCTCAGCCATCCGGGACGCGCGAAGCGCGTCGACGAAAGCTATTCGCTGCTTGAGTACCGTGCGCGCTACGCACAGTACAAGAGCGACCCGGACCTGCAGGCCTCGCACCGCGCGGCGCCGTGGATCGTCACGTGGGATGACCATGAAGTCGCCAATGACTACGCGGGCGACCGCGACGAGCGGCTGAGCCCCACGTTCGCGCAACGGCGCGCGGCTGCCTACCAGGCGTTTTACGAGCATATGCCGCTGCGCGTGGCGCCCGCGCGGCGCAACGGCTTCGGCCAGTTGCGCATCTACGACCGCTTTGACTGGGGACGGCTGGCGCGCCTGCACGTGCTGGACGACCGCCAGTACCGCGCCACCCACGCCTGCCAGCCGCCGGGCAAAGGCGGATCGACGTCGGTATTGCGCGCGCGCTGCGGTGCGCTGCGCGATCCGTCGCGCACGATGCTAGGCGCGGAACAGGAGGCCTGGCTGGAAGCGGGACTCCAGACATCGGAAGCGCGCTGGAACTTCCTCGTCCAGCAAACGCCCATGGCGCAATCGAGCCAGGTGCCGGTGATCCATCCCGACGACGGCCGCTTCTGGAACGACGGCTGGGATGGCTATCCGACGGCGCGCCAGCGCTTGTTCGATGCGCTTGGCAGCACGCGCGCGTCGAATCCGGTTGTGCTGGCCGGCGACGTGCACACCTTTTACGCGACCGACCTGAAGCCGGATTTCAACCGTCCGGTGTCGAAGCAAAACCCGGTGATTGCGACCGAATTTTGCGGTACTTCAGTTACATCGGGATCGCGGCCGCAGGCGCGCACGCTGCAGTTCGTGGACATGAATCCACACGTCAAATATGGCCGCAGCGACAAGCGGGGGTTCATGCTGATGGAGGTCGCACCCGCCGCGACGAAGGCGATTTTCGTGGGCCTGGACGATGTGAAGCTGGCCAGTTCGGGTGCGGCTGCCATTGCCCAGTTCCGTGTTGAACACGGCCGGCCGGGAGCGGTCCGGGTCTGAGCGCCCCGCCAGCGCTGTACCTGGAAGGCCGGGTTCCCTCAGCGACTGTGCCCAGTTGCTCGTCAGCAGTCTTTACATCGTTTGCGACCTAGGCGCTAAGGAACAATCGTCGTAAACAGGTAGACCGCGAAAATCACCAGGTGCACAGTCCCCTGCATGACGGTGGTACGGCCAGTGCCGAGCGACAGCGTGGCGACGATAATCGACAACAGCAACAGCACGGTCGACTTGACGTCGATGCCCAGCGACAGTGTCCATCCGGTGGCCAGCGACACGATCGCTACCGCGGGAATGGTCAGGCCGATACTGGCCAGCGCCGATCCCAGCGCCAGGTTCAGGCTGGTCTGCAGGCGGTTGGCGCGCGCCGCCTGGTACGCGGCGATCCCTTCGGGCAGAAGCACCACCGCAGCAATGATGATGCCGACCAGGGCCTTGGGCGCGCCGATGGCGATCACGGCAGCTTCCAGTGTCGGCGACAGTGACTTGGCAAGCAATACCACGCTGGCCAGGCAGGCCAGCAGCAAGCCTGCACTGATCCACGCCATCTTCAGCGGCGGCGGCGGCGCGTGCACGTCCTCGTCCCCTGGAGCAGCTTCAGGCAGGAAATAATCTCGGTGGCGGACGGTTTGGACGAGCACGAACGTGCCGTAGAGCACCAGCGAAATCACCGCGATAAAGGCCAGCTGGCTGTTGCTGTACGAGGGACCGGGCGTGGTGGTCGTGTAATTCGGCAGCACCATGGTCAGCACCGCAATCGCGGCCAACGTTGCCAAGGCGGCGGATACGCCGTACAGGCCAAAGGTCTGCTCGCCGTGCCGTCCGGCGCCAGCAAGAATGCACAAGCCAACCATGCCGTTCAGGATGATCATGACTGCTGCAAAGACCGTGTCGCGCGCCAGGCCCGCCGTGGTTTCTCCCCCGGCAATCATCAGCGACACGATCAGCGCCACTTCGATCGCGGTGACCGCGATGGCCAGCACCAGGGTCCCGTAAGGTTCACCGACCTTGTGCGCGACGATCTCCGCATGAAACACTGCAGCAAGGACGCCTGCAAACAGTCCCGCAACCAGCAGCACGGTGTACGCCATGCCCAGGATATCGCCAGCGCCGGCAGCTAAGCCGGCCAGCAAAAGCCAGGCAACAATCGGGGCGGCGATAGACCAGCGCGGCAGCGAGGCTGTAATTTTCATAGCAATCGTTGGATAAGAGGCAAACTTAGTGTAGCAGCAAAGTGCCATATTTACGGGGTGAAACCGCGCATTTGGCCTCAACGGGTGAGCACTGCTGCTCTTACAAGTGATGGCGTAATCCTGTACATTTACTACATTTCCACACCAGGCCCGGAATTCCATGATGAGACCAACCCTTTGCACCGCAGCCCTGCTGCTGATGCTCCCCTCGCTCGCCCTCGCCCAGAACAGCAGCCGCACCGTGGAGCGCATCGAACAGAAAGGGAACCGGCTTGAAGTTGTGACCAATGACGGCGTGTACCTGATCACGCCCTACTCCGAGCGCATCATGGAAACGGTGTTCGTCCCAAAGGGCGAAGCGCATGACCCGCGCTCGCATGCGGTCGTCATGGCGCCCAAGGCGGCAGGGAGCCTGCGGACAAGCGCCGGCGCGGTGGAATTTGCCACCGGCGGCATCAGCGCCACAGTCACCCGTGCGCCCTTTGGCATCAGCTACGCGTACAAGGGCAAGCCGCTGGTCGCGGAAAAGAATGGCTACACGCGACAGGGCAAGCTTGAGTCGATCGACTTTGCGCTGACGCCGGGCGAAGCACTGTACGGCGGCGGCGCGCGCGCATTGGGCATGAACCGCCGCGGCCATCGCCTGCCGCTGTATAACAAGGCGCACTACGGATATGGCCAGAAGTCTGAGCAAATGAGCTACGCGATGCCGCTGGTGCTGTCGTCGAACATGTACATGATCCACTTCGACAATCCGACCACCGGTTTCCTCGACCTCGACGCCAAAAAGGCCAACGTGCTGTCCTACGAGCCGTCGAGCGGGCGCAAGGCCTACCAGGTGATCGCCGGCGACAGCTGGGAGCAGCTGGCTTACGAGTACACCAGCCTCACCGGCCGCCAACCGCTGCCGCCGCGCTGGGCCTTCGGTAACTTTGCCAGCCGTTTCGGCTATCACAGCGAGGCCGAGGCGCGCGCGACGGTCGACAAGTTCATCGCCGAGAAGGTGCCCCTCGATGCCATCGTGTTCGACCTGTACTGGTTCGGTCCCGACATGCGCGGCTCGATGGGTAACTTCACCTTCAGCAAAGCGCAGTTCCCGAATCCGCGCCAGATGATGGCCGACTTTTCGGCCAAGGGCGTCAAGACGATTTTGATCACCGAGCCTTTTGTGCTGACCGCGTCGACGCGCTGGCAGGAGGCGGTCGATCGCAAGGTGCTGGCCACCGACGACAAGGGCGCGCCGTTCCGCTATGACTTCTATTTCGGGAATACGGGACTGATCGATATCACGAGCCCTGTCGCGCGCAGCTGGTTCTGGGACATCTACAAGGAACTCACGCCGATGGGCGTGGCCGGCTGGTGGGGCGACCTGGGCGAGCCCGAAGTACACCCGGACGCCACGCGCCATGTCGGCGGCACTGCCGCGCAGGTACACAATATCTACGGCCACGAATGGGCGCGGCTGGTGCACGAAGGCTACCGCAAGGACTTCCCGAACCAGCGGCCATTCATCCTGATGCGTTCCGGTTACTCTGGCTCGCAGCGCTTCGGCCTGATCCCCTGGTCGGGTGACGTCAGCCGCAGCTGGGATGGCCTGAAGCCGCAGCCGGAGATCTCGCTCCAGATGGGCATGCAGGGCGCCGCGTACATGCATTCCGACCTCGGCGGCTTTGCCGGCGCGACCCTGGACGACGAGTTGTACACGCGCTGGCTGCAGTACGGCGTGTTCCAGCCGATCTTCCGTCCGCACGCGCAGGAAGACGTGGCGTCCGAGCCGGTGTTCCGGTCGCCGGCGGCGCTGGCGCTGGCGCGTGAAGCGATCCGCCTGCGCTACCGCCTGCTGCCATACAACTACACGGCCGCATTCGATAACAACCAGGCCGGCCTGCCTTTGATGCGGCCACTGATGTATGAAGAGCCCGGCAACCCGAAGCTGCGCGAACTGTCGTCGGCCTACCTGTGGGGGAACGATATCCTGGTCAGCCCGGTGCTGGAAGCGAAGAAGACCGCGCAGGAGGTGTACTTCCCGGCGACCAGCGCCTGGATCGATTTCCATACCGGACAGCGGCATGAAGGCGGCAGCACTGCGCAAGTGGCGCTGGCCGCGGACCGCATCCCGGTATTCGTGCGGGCCGGCGCGTTCATTCCGATGGCGCCGGGTATGCAGACGACGCGCGACTATTCAGGAAAGAACATCGAGCTTCACTATTACCACGACCGCTCGGTTGCAGCAGGCAGCGGCAAGATGTATGAGGACGATGGCGAAACGCCGGAGGCGTTTGAGAAGGGTAAGTTCGAGCTGCTGCAGTTCGCCAGCCGTGCAAGCGGCAAGGTGCTTGAGATGTCGGTCGCCAGCGAGGCGGGGGCGAACCAGCGCCGTTTATCGCGTGCGCTGTCGATGGTGGTCCACAATATCGACGCGCGTCCGGCACAGGTCGAGGTGGATGGCCGCGCGGTGCAGTTTGACTACCAGCCGGACGCCCGGACACTGGTGTTCGAGGCGCCTGCCAGCGACGCGGCGCGCCGCCGCATCGCCGTGCAGCTGTAACCGTCATTCCCGCGCAGGCGGGAATCCATAACACCCCAGAATGACGGCTCTATGGGTTGCCGCGGGGCCGCCGAGGCCTGCGCGGGAACGACGGCTGCTTACGTCGAGGCTTTGTCGCGCAGTTCGCGGCGCAGGATCTTGCCGACATTCGTCTTTGGCAGCTCGGTGCGGAACTCGATGTACTTCGGTTTTTTGTACCCCGTCAGCTGGTCCTTGCAGTAGTCCTTCAGCTGCTCTTCGGTCAGCGTCGGGTCCTTGCGGACCACGAACAGCTTTACCGCCTCGCCGGATGCACTGTCCGGCACGCCGATGCAGGCCACCTCCAGCACGCCGGGATGGCCCGCCACCACCTCTTCCACTTCGTTCGGGTAGACGTTAAAGCCCGAGACCAGGATCATGTCCTTCTTGCGGTCGACGATGCGGGTGTAGCCGCGTTCGTCCATGATGCCCACGTCGCCGGTCTTGAAGAAGCCGTCCGGCGTCATCGCCCTGGCTGTCTCGTCGTCGCGCTTCCAGTAACCGGCCATCACCTGCGGGCCGCGCGCTGCGATTTCGCCTGCGGTGCCAAGCGGGACAGGATTGCCGTCATCGTCGAGGATGGCGATTTCGGTCGATGGATATGGCAGGCCGATGGTGCCGGTGAATTCCTTGATGTCGCAGCGGTTCGCGGTCAGCACCGGGGATGTCTCGGACAGGCCGTAGCCTTCGATGATAGGCGTGCCGGTCAGCTTCAGCCACTTGTCGGCGACCGGGCGCTGCACGGCCATGCCGCCGCCGTTGCAGACCTTGTAGCTGGAGAAGTCCAGCTTCGCGAATTCGGCGTTGTTCAGCAGCGCGTTGTACAGCGTGTTCACAGCCGGGAAGATGTTGATCTTGTACTTGCCCAGCTCCTTGACGAAGCCCGGGATGTCGCGCGGGTTCGGGATCAGCACGTTCATGCCGCCCAGGCGCATGCCCATCAGGGCGCAGACGGTCAGCGAATAGATGTGGTACAGCGGCAGGGCGCAGACGAACTGCGGCTCCGTGCCTTTCGGCAGGGTGTCCAGGGTCGGCTGCAGCCACGCTTCGTTCTGCAGCACGTTGGCGATGACGTTGCGGTGCAGGAGCACGGCGCCCTTCGACACGCCGGTGGTGCCGCCGGTGTACTGGAGGAAGGCGATGTCGTCATGGCCCAGGGTCGCGGCCTTGAACGGCAGGCGCGAGCCCTCGGCCAGCACCTTGTTGAAGCCAACGGCAGTTGGCAGGGCAAAGGCCGGCACCATCTTCTTGACCTTGCGGACCACGAAGTTGACGATCGTGCCTTTGAGGCCGCCGAGCAGGTCGCCCATGGTCGCGACGACGACGTGCTTGACGCTGGTCTTGTCCAGCACCTGTTCGACCGTGTGCGCGAAGTTTTCCAGCACGACGATGGCTTCGGCGCCCGAGTCGGCCAGTTGGTGCTGCAGTTCGCGCGCGGTGTACAGCGGGTTGACGTTGACAACCGTGTAGCCGGCACGCAGCGCGGCGGCCAGCGCAATCGGGTACTGCAGCACGTTTGGCATCATGATGGCGACGCGCGCGCCCTGCTTCAGGCCGCGCGACTGCAGCCACGCGCCCATCTGCTGCGACATCTGGTCAAGTTCGCGGAAGGTGATGGCCTTGTCCATGCAGACGTAAGCCCTGCGGTCCGCGTACTTGCGGAACGAATCCTCCAGCAGGTGGGACAGCGACCGGTACTGCGTGATGTCGATTTCCGCCGGCACGCCCGGTTGATACTGCCTGAGCCAAAACTTGTCCATCTCTGATGCCTCTGTCATTTGTTCGATTCATAAATGAAAAGACCGCCCGCATGCGGGCGGCCTTTTCTTCCGCCCGTGTTACGCGGCCTGCTTTTCGAGCTTCTTCTGCTCGTCCCTCAGCACGCGGCGAAGGATTTTGCCGACGTTCGTCTTCGGCAGCTCGTCGCGGAACTCGATGTATTTCGGCCGCTTGTAGCCGGTGAGTTGCTCTTTGCAGTAGTCCATCAGCTGCGGCGCGGTCAGGTTCGGGTCTTTGCGGACCACGAAGACCTTGACCGCTTCGCCCGAATGCTCGTCCTCGACGCCGATGACCGCGCATTCGAGCACGCCCGGATGCATCGCGATCACGCCTTCCAGCTCGTTCGGATAGACGTTGAAGCCGGACACCAGGATCATGTCCTTCTTGCGGTCGACGATCTTGACGTAGCCGTTCGCGTCCATCACGCCGACGTCGCCCGACTTGAAGTAGCCGTCGGCGGTCATGACCTTGGCGGTTTCGTCAGGACGGTTCCAGTAGCCCGCCATGACCTGCGGGCCGCGGATCGCGATCTCGCCCGGCTCGCCCAGCGCAACCGGCTGGCCGTCGTCGTCGACGATGGCGATGTCGGTCGACGGCACCGGCAGGCCGATGGTGCCCGTAAACTCCGTCATGTCGGCGCGGTTGCAGGTCGCCACAGGGGAAGTTTCGGACAGGCCGTAGCCTTCGATGATCGACGTGCCGGTCGCTTTCTTCCACTTGTCGTTGACGGCCTTCTGTACCGCCATGCCGCCGCCGTTGGACAGCTTCAGCGCGCTGAAGTCGATCTTCTCGAATTCCGGGTGGTTCAGCAGCGCGTTGTACAGGGTGTTCACTGCCGGCAGCATGTTGAACTTGTACTTCTGCAGTTCCTTGATAAAGCCGCCGATGTCGCGCGGGTTCGGGATCAGGATGTTGAGTGCGCCGACCCGGGTGCCCCACATCGCGCACGCCGTCAACGCGAAGATATGGTACAGCGGCAGTGCGCACACGATGGTCATCTGTTCAACCACCGGCGCCTTGTCCAGCGCCGGCTTGGCCCAGACTTCGGTCTGCAGGATATTGGCGATCACGTTGCGGTGCGTGAGCGTGGCGCCTTTCGATACGCCGGTGGTGCCGCCGGTGTACTGGAGGAAGGCGACATCGGCGCTGCTCGATTCGACCGGGGTGAAGGTCATGCGCTCGCCCTGCGACAGCGCGTCCTTGAATTTCACGGCGTTCGGCAGCGCGAATTCAGGCACCAGCTTCTTGACGTTGCGGACTACGAAGTTGACCAGCATGCCTTTGGCGCCGCCCAGCATCTCACCCATGCTGGCCACGACGATGTGCTTGACCGGGGTCTTGGCGAGGACCTGCTGCAGCGTGTTGGCGAAGTTTTCGAGCACGATGATCGCCTCGCTGCCGGAATCGGTCAGCTGGTGTTCAAGTTCGCGCGGGGTGTACAGGGGGTTGACGTTGACGACGGTGTAGCCGGCGCGCAGGATCGCGGTGATCGCGATCGGGTACTGCAGCACGTTCGGCATCATCACGGCCACGCGGGCGCCCTTTTTCAGGCCGCGGCTTTGCAGCCAGGCGGCCATCTTCTTCGAGTAGGCGTCGAGCTCCGAATAGGTCAGGAACTTGTCCATGCAGACGTAGGCATTACGGTCACCGAACTTCTGGAACGATTCCTCGAACATCTGGACCAGCGAACGGTACTGGTCCGGGTCGATTTCGGCGGGGACGCCAGGGGGGTATGACTTCAACCAAAATTTATCCATGTCTGCCTCGTCTCGTCTTTATCGTTATTGGACCTGGCGCACCTGCCAGTCGGAGATGTGTCTGGCCCGTTCGTGCAGGCACATGACTACTCCCATTGTGATGCTATCGGGCGACGAGGCCTTACGCAAGCGCTTTTGCTGGTATTTGAGCAATGCCTCTACCCGCGCTGGATTGGTGCGCCGCAGCACAAGGCCAGGCATCAGGCGCGCGGGGCAAGCGCCTTCAGGCGGCGGTGGCGTTCCGCCTTTTCAAGCGCGGCGAGTTTGCGGGCGGACGCGTAAAACCCGGCGAAGGTTTTCTCGCGCGCCAGCAGCGTGCGGAAGGCGGGAACGAAATCGGTGTAGGTGGCGATCGAGGCCAGGTGGGCGTTGGAGAGCGGCTCGGCGAAGAAGCGGTCGTAGCCCGCAAAGCCGCCCCACGACGCCTTCAGCACCAGATAGTCCTCCTTCAGCTGGGCGAACAGGCGCGCCTTGGCCTCGCGCTTGGCGGCAGGCGGCGCTTTCGACGCGTAGTTTGCCTCCAGCGCACGGCGGTATTCGAGCAGCAGCTTGAGGAAGTCCTTTTTGCGCGCCGCGAAGCTGGCGTAGTTCTGGCGCATGGTGTCGTTGCCAAAGCCGCTCAGCCAGCGCTCGACGCCGGCTTCTTCGACCGCGCTGGCAAAGGACTCGTTGAACTGCGAGTCGCCCGGCACGTACACCACCTGGTGCGACAGCTCGTGGAAGATCAGGCGCGCCAGTTCGGCATCCGGATAATGGATGAAGGTGGAGATAAGGGGGTCGTTGAACCAGCCCAGCGTCGAGTAGGCCGGTACGCCGCCAACCTGGACATCGTGGCCATCGGCGCGCAGTTCGCGGGCGTAGGCCTGGGCGTCTTCCTTGCTGTAGTAGCCGCGGTAATTGACGCAGCCGGCCACCGGGAAGCACCACTGCAGGGGCCGCAGCGACAGCTCGGGCGTGGCGACGATGTTCCACAGGACGTAAGGGCGCGACAGCCTGGCGTAGTTCTTGTAGCTGCCGTTGTCGGGAAGGCCCAGCTCCTTGACGGCGAAGCTGCGGATCTGGCGCGCCGTGGCGAGCCGCACGCGCAGCTTCGAATCGGTACCGTTATCGGCCAGCCAGTCTTCGATCGGCCGCGCGTCGGACAGCAGGGACACCTGCCCGCGCGCGGCCTGCGCGTAGTAGCTCAGGCCGGAGCAGCTGGCCAGCAGGGCTACAGCAAAGCCCGCAAGCGCCATGTGCCTGAGGGTCCTGGTCTTCATGTTGGCAGTTCCCGTTCCTATGCAGCGTGTTTTTCAACCTCGACCAGCGTGTCGTAGAAGGTCGGCGCGCGCCCCATGTCGGTCAGGCGCTGGCTGGTCACTTCATTGGCGTTCTTGCCATCGCTGGCGAGCTTCTTCCACCACACCGACAGGCCGACGACGAGGCCCTGGCGCGCCTTGTCCGTCACCCGGGCGCGCGCCACGAAGGTGCCGCGGTCGTTGAAGATGCGCGCCATGTCGCCGTGGCCGATGCCGCGCGCGGCAGCGTCGAGCGGGTGGATGTCGAGGTGCGGTTCGCCTTCGGCCGAGCGCAGGCTCTTGACGTTGACGAAGGTCGAATTGAGGAAGTTGCGCGCCGGCGGTGAGATCATCGCCAGCGGGTACTTTGCGCCCAGCGCGGGATTCGACGCGATTGACTCGTAGGGCGCGGTGTAGGCCGGCAGCGGGTCGAGGCCGTCGGCCAGCATCGCGCTCGAATAAAACTCGCATTTGCCCGACGGGGTCAGGAAGCCGCCGTCGGCAAACGGCGCGGCCGGGACGTTGAGCTTTTGCCATCCGGTGCGCTTGAGCGACTCCCAGTCGAAGTGCACCGCGCGCGGGTGGTTGTTGTCGAAAGCCTGGGCGGCCAGTTCGTCGTCGGTCTCGCGGAAAATCGGATCGTCGAAGCCCATGCGCGCGGCCAGCAGGCGGAACACGTCGGTGTTGGCCTTCGCTTCTCCCATCGGCGCGATGGCGGCGTTATTGGCCATCATGTACAGGTGGCCGTAGGAGGTATGCGTGTCGACGTGTTCAAGCTGGGTGGTAGCCGGCAGCAGGATGTCGGCGTAGTCGGCGGTGTCGGTCTGGAAGTGCTCCATCACGACGGTGAACAGGTCTTCGCGCTCGAAGCCGCGCATCACCTTGCCCGAATCCGGGGCGATGGCGACCGGGTTGGCGTTGTAGACGATGACTGCTTCGATCTTCGGCCCGAAGCCAGGCGAGCTTTCCTTCAGCAGGTCGTCGCCGATGGTGGTCATGTTGATGGTGCGCGCCGGGCGCCCGTTCAGCAGGTCGGGGCGCTGCAGTGCCGGTTTATTGGTCGGGAAGGTGCCCGACGAGGACAGCTGGATGCCGCCGGCCGGGTGGCGCCATGCGCCGACCAGCGCAGGCAGGCAGGAGATCGCGCGCACGGCCATGCCGCCGCCGCGCACGCGCTGGACGCCGTAGTTGATGCGGATTGCGGCAGCGCCGCCATCGGCCGCAGCCTGGCCGTAGTCGCGCGCCAGGCCGATGATTTCGTCGGCGCTGATGCCGCAGGTTTCGGCGGTGCGTTCCGGCGTCCATTCGGCGGCGCGCTCTTTGAGCTGGTCGAAGCCAAGCGTGTGCCGGGCGATGTAGTCGTGGTCGAGCAGGTCGTCGCGGATCAGCACGTGCATCATGCCCAGCGCGAGCGCGGAGTCGGTGCCCGGCATCAGCGCGATATGCTGGTGGCATTTCTCGGCCGTGAGCGAGCGGTAAGGGTCGATCGCGATCAGCTTCGCGCCGCGGCGCTTGGCTTCCTGCGCCCGGGTCCAGAAGTGCAGGTTCGAGGCGATCGGGTTGCCGCCCCAGATGATGATGAGTTTGGCGTCCTGGAACTGTTCCATGTCGGTGCCGATTGAGGCGCCGATGGTGTACTTGTACCCGGTTGCGCCCGCGCTGGCGCAGATGGTGCGGTCGAGCAGCGAGGCGCCCAGCTGGTGGAAGAAGCGCAGCGACATCGACTCGCCCTGCACCAGCCCCATGGTGCCGCAGTAGCTGTACGGCAAGATCGCCTGCGGGTCGCGCGCGGCAATGCCTTTCAGGCGCGCAGCAATGGTGTCGAGCGCCTCATCCCAGCTGATGCGTTCGAACTTGCCCTCGCCCTTTTTGCCGACCCGCTTCATCGGGTGCAGCAAGCGGTCTTCGTGGTAAGTGCGCTCGGCGTAACGGGCCACCTTGGTGCAGAGCACGCCCGCCGTGGTCGGGTGGTCCGGGTCGCCCTTGACCTCGGTCGCAACGCCGTCCTCCACAGTGATCAGCAGCGCGCAGGTATCGGGGCAGTCGTGCGGGCAGGTTGCCCGGACCTGGGTGGTCGTCATGGGGAAATTCCAGAAAAAATCGTGCTTGAAACCGTTACTGTAAACGATTCCGGGCTGGTCGTTACGCTGATGTGCTGCACTGGCTTACATAGGATGAGAAGGCTACAATGACTCATTAGCATTCCAGCATCACGGAGAAGATTATGAAACTGGTTGAACCGATCATCGCTTTCCAGAACGAGCTGCAAGAGATACGCCGGGACCTGCATGCACACCCGGAACTTTGCTATGAAGAAGAACGTACGGCCGACATTGTTGCTGCCCGCCTCACAGAATGGGGCATCCCGATCGTGCGTGGCCTTGGCGTGACCGGGCTGGTCGGCATCATCAAGAACGGCACTTCCGACCGGGCCATCGGCTTGCGCGCCGATATGGATGCCCTGCCGATGCAGGAGGTAAACAGCTTCGCGCACGCGTCGCGCCATGCCGGCAAGATGCACGCCTGCGGCCACGACGGGCACACGGCCATGTTGCTGGGCGCCGCGCGTTACCTGGCGAAACACCGCAACTTCGATGGCACCGTGTATGTGATTTTCCAGCCGGCGGAAGAAGGCGGCGGCGGCGCGCGCCGCATGATGGACGATGGCCTGTTCAAGCAATTTCCGATGGAGGCAGTTTATGGCATGCACAACTGGCCGGGGCTGGAGGCGGGCAGCTTTGGCGTCGTGCCCGGGCCGATGATGGCGTCCAGTAACGAGTTCCGTGTCGTGGTCCAAGGCAAGGGCGCGCATGCCGCCCAGCCGCACCGTGGCGTCGATCCGGTGATGGTGGCGGTGCAGATCGCGCAGTCATGGCAGACCATCATTTCCCGCGAGAAGAATCCGCTCGATACCGCCGTGCTGTCGATTACCCAGATCCACGCTGGCAGCGCCACCAATGTCATCCCTGATGAAGCAGTGCTGATCGGCACCGTGCGCACCTTCACCACCGAGGTGCTGGACCTGATCGAGCGCCGCATGGAAGAAATTGCCAACGGGGTCGCGGCCGGTTTCAATGCGAACGTCGACTTCGGCTTCAAGCGCAACTATCCACCGCTGGTCAACCACGAAAAGGAAACCGCTTTTGCCGTGGAGGCGATGAAGGCAGTGGCCGGGGCTGACCGGGTCAACACCAGCGTCGAGCCAACGATGGGCGCGGAAGACTTCGCATTCATGCTGCAGGAAAAACCCGGCTGCTACGTCTTCATCGGCAACGGCGAAGGCGACCACCGAATGGGCGGCCACGGGCTGGGGCCGTGCCAGCTGCATAACGCGAGCTATGACTTCAATGACAAGCTGCTGCCCATCGGCGCAAGCTACTGGGTACGCCTGGCCGAAATGAGCTTGCCGCTGCGCTAAGCCTAAGGCAGCTGGTCGGGGCCGGCGCCCAGGCGCTGGCCAGGATTGAGTTTTTCTACCGCAAGAAGCGCGGCCGACTGGTCCGCGCGCGGAACCTCCGCCGCGATCGACTGGTAGTGCTCGGTAACGAGCGCGGTGACAGGCAGCACGACGCCTGCGTCGGCTGCGGCCGCCAGCACATTCTGTAGATCCTTCAGCTGGCTTTTCACCTGTCCCCCGGGCAGGAAATTACGCTCGAGCATGCGCTGGCCGTGCACTTCCAGGATGCGGCTTTCAGCAAATCCACCGCGGATCGCGGCGCGCACCGCAGCCGGGTCGGCGCCCGCAGCCTGCGCCAACAAGAGCGCTTCTGCGATGATATTCAGCGTTCCGCCGACAATCAGCTGGTTGCACAGTTTGGCAACCTGACCGCTGCCGGCAGGCCCAACCAGCATCGGACGCCCCATCGCTTGCAGCACAGCTTCTGCCTTCGAAAAATCATGCACGCTGCCGCCCGCCATGATCGCCAGGGTGCCCGCTTCCGCGCCGGCCACGCCGCCCGACACGGGCGCGTCGAGGAAATGGAAGCCACGCCCTTCGAGCCTGGCGTTGAATGCCACCGCTTCGTCCTGCCGCGTCGAACTCATGTCAACCCATAAAGCGCCGGGCTTGAGCGCCGGCAGTGCGGCGTCGATGACCTGGCCGACCACGGCGCCGGATTCAAGCATGGAAATGACGATATCGGCTTTCCGCACGGCTTCCTGCAAGCCTGGTTCAGCCTGTGCGCCAAGGCCCGACAGGGCGGCCGCTTTGGCGTACGTGCGGTTCCAAGCGCATACCTCGAAGCCGCGGCCGAGCAGGCGTGCGACCATCGGCGCGCCCATCAGGCCAATGCCCAGGAAGGTGATAGTTGGCATAGTTAAGGCATTCCCTTTTATGTCGTTGGTATAACTATTTTAACAATTACGAAGGTGGCAACAGGGATTTCGGAACGTCGGTAGAATAATCGCTCCTGTGCTGCATGAGTCAGCGCACCAAACGAGTGGAAGTAAATATGTTAAGTGTAAAATCCTTTGTTCAAGTATCTCTGGCAACATTAGTCGCCGCAATTGTTTCATCTCCGGCTGCAGCCGCCGACACAATGATCGACAGCGCATCGCTCGAATACGGCTCGACATCGAAAGCCCGCATCGCACGCATTGGCGTCCAGAAGCAGTTCGAAAAGCGCTGGTTTGTCTCCAACGGCACCCATCTGTCCGGTTATTGGGACCTGTCTCTCGCGCAGTGGCGCGCTACCGCCCACCGCAACATCCCCGGCGAACGCCAGGACATCACCAATGTGGGCTTGACGCCAGTGTTCCGCTTCCAGTCCGACGACAAGCTGGGCTGGTATGCCGAGGGCGGTATCGGCCTGAACCTGCTTTCCGAACGGTATGACAATGACGGCAGCGAGCTGTCGACGCACTTCCAGTTTGGCGACCACCTCGGCACCGGCTATGTTTTCGCCAACGGCTGGGATGTGGGAATGAAACTGCAGCACTTCTCCAACGGCGGCTTCAAGAAGCCGAACGGTGGCGTCAACTTCCTCCTGTTGAAAGCCGCACGCGCTTTCTGATCCACTTCTCCAGGGCATCGCAAGCGGGATGATTTCGCTCAATTGTGACGCTGACGAATCGACGGGTGCGATTCTTCCCCACTGGTAATATTTCCTTGCCGCATAACGCAGGGGATGGCCATGAAATCGTTGATTCTTTGGATCTGCATGATGCTGGCCGCCACACCGGCGGCCGCATCGACGAGCTGGATCACCGCGGGCGATACCGCCTACCTCAAGATTCGCAAGATACAGCCGGGTGCGAAGGTGCTTGGCAGCAGTGTGCCTGGCATGGCGGGCACCGAGAAGCTGCACTTGATTGAGGTGAAGACGTCAAGCCTCGACAAGCTCGGTGCGCGGCTGCATCAGGAGTTGAGGCACTGCGGCGGTTTCATGTACCACGCCAGCGAGGCCGACGGCCGCCGCGCCCTTGCGATGCGCGACGCCATTCCCCTGACATCGCTGACCAGGCCTGCGTACACAATTACCAACCAGGCCACCGTCGTACCGATGCTGCAGCAGATGGACGAGGCGCGTATTCGCGACACCATCACCGGGCTGGCTGGCTTCGCCAACCGATATTACTTGTCGGCGCCGGGCATTGCCGCATCGGGTTGGCTCAAGGCGCGGTGGATGGCGCTGGCCAACGGCCGTGATCACATTTCGATTGCCCAGTACGCGCACTTGCGCTTTGACCAGCGCTCGGTTATCGCGACGATCGACGGGAGCGACAAGCCCAACGAGGTGATTATCATCGGCGCGCACCTGGATTCGATCAACCTGTTGGGCACGAAGGATACGACCAAGGCGCCTGGCGCCGACGACGACGCTTCCGGGGTCGCCGGGCTGACTGAGGTGCTGCGGGTAATTGCGGCGACTGGCTACAAGCCGAGAAGGACCATCAAGCTGATTGCCTACGCCGCTGAAGAAGTGGGCCTGCGTGGTTCGCAGGAAATCGCCCAGGAATACAAAAAGACCGGAACCAATGTCGTTGGCGTGTTGCAGCTCGACATGACCAACTTCAAGGGCTCGGCGAACGACATCTATATTTTCAGCGACTTCACGGACGCGCCCCAAAACCAGTTCCTGGTCAAGCTGGTAAACGCTTACCTTCCAACACTGACAGTGGGCTACGACAAGTGCGGCTATGCCTGCTCGGACCATGCAGCGTGGCACGCGCAGGGGTACGCGGCGTCAATGCCGTTCGAGTCCGAAATCAAGAAAGATAACCCGAGGATTCATACGGCGGGTGACACGCTGGCGAACAGTGGCGGTGAGGCAGCCCATGCACTCAAGTTTGCCCGGCTGGCGGCCGCGTATGCAGTCGAGCTGGGCAGCGAGGTAGCCACCGTGGGGCGTACGACGCTTAAGCCAGGCGCGGCAGCGAGACGGTAAAACAGCTGCCCTGCCCTTCGCCGGCGCTAAACGCGGACACCGTGCCGCCATGCAGTTCAACCAGCTTTTGAACAAGGGCCAGGCCAAGTCCCAGCCCGCTCTCATTCCGGTCGGAACTCCGGTCCCCCCGCGTGAACAAGCCGAACAGCGCAGGCAAGCGCTCGGGAGCGATGCCCACGCCAGTGTCGCTTACCCGGAGCATCACGGCATCCTCATCTTGAGAGAGCGCGACATCGATGCGCCCGCCTGCTGGCGTATAGCGCACGGCGTTGCCGACGATATTGCCGACCACTTGCAGCAACCGGGTCCGATCGCCGGCCAGGATGCATGGCTGCTCGGGCAAGGCCAGATGCACGGCGTGCGCCTTGGCGTCTACCAATCCTTGCAACTGCTCCATCGCGTCGTGGACGACCTGCCCCATGTCGACCGGCTCGTGTTTCAGGACGATCAAACCACGCGAGACGCGCGAAATGTCGATCAGGTCTTCGACCAGACGGCTCATGTGGCCAACCTGCCTCGCGATCAGTTTGCCAAGCTGGGAGGTGCGATCGAATTCCAGCTTCTGGGTTTCCAGCAGGGTCGCCGCCATGCCAGCTGCGGACAGCGGATTGCGCAGTTCGTGGGCGAGGATGGCGAGGAATTCATCCTTTCGGACATCGGCGGTGCGCAGCGCTTCGCGTGCCAGGTAAATCTCGGTGACGTCGCGCGACACGGCCAGCAAGCCGTGGATATTTCCGCTGTCGTTGCTTACGGGAGAAACGATGACGTCCCACCAGCGCGGCGTGCCTTTGGCTGTGGGACAGAACGCAGCAAACTGGATGCGCTCGCCGCGCGTGGCGCCAGCAATGGCGCCGAGAACCACAAGCCGGGATTCTTCTGGCCATAGCTCAACCCATTTCTCGCCACAAATATCGTCGATGCTGTCCAGTTCGAGTGCATCGGCGGCGCCAGGGTTAACCTGGACAATGTAGCCGTCCAGGCTGATGACCTTGATGCAGTCAAGGCTGACCTGGAACAGCTGCGCATTGATTTCGCCGTTGGGCGACTGGTAGGACGTACATTGGGCGTCGAGCATCGTGCAATCGAAGTGCATTGAGCGCATCGGAAGCATTCAAGCCGACGAATTGGCGCAGGTTAAAGACAGGGATCAGGTTGAGCAGGCGTTTTAAAGCAACGATATATGAGCTGCGAAATTATCGCACACGGTATAGAGCGCACGATGTTCGAATGCCGCGGGGAAATATTAGGGGGGACAGCCAATTTTCTCTGGACGAAAAAAAACCCGCTGACATCAGTCAACGGGTTTTTTCTTTATAACTAGCCTGACGATAACCTACTTTCACACTGGTTGCAGCACTATCATCGGCGCAAAGTCGTTTCACGGTCCTGTTCGGGATGGGAAGGGGTGGGACCGACTTGCTATGGTCATCAGGCATAACTTGTACGAGCAACTGTTCCCAACGGGGCAACAGCACTCTGAATCTGGAAGAAGTAGTTTTATATCAAATCAGTTTTGAAGTCTTGCAGACCTATAACTACTAATGTTATAGGGACAAGCCGTACGGGCAATTAGTATCAGTTAGCTTAATGCA
>NZ_JAJHPV010000020.1 GCF_020831365.1 Massilia agrisoli | reverse complement strand
GACATTTGTGAACTCTCCTTCCAAGGCATCGTCTGCTCCCCAAGGTGGCAAAACGATGATCATAAAAGGTGTTCACCATGTCTCCCGACATGTGTTCACTATGTGTCCCGGCTATACAACCTTGTCCGCCCTACGGCCTGGGTTAATCTAATTCGCGGAGGCGGTTGAAGGCTTCGTCGATCCGCTCGACGGCGACGATCGTCATGCCTTCGATCGGCTGTTTCGGCACATTCGACTTCGGGATCATGGCGATCGAAAAGCCCAGCTTGGCCGCTTCGCGCAGGCGCTCCTGTCCGCGCGGCGCCGGGCGGATTTCGCCGGCCAGGCCGACTTCGCCGAACACCACCAGCCCGCGCGGCAGCGGCTTGTTGCGCATCGACGAATTGATCGCCAAGAGCACGGCCAGGTCGGCTGCCGGTTCGCTGATCTTCACGCCGCCGACCGCGTTGATGAAAACGTCCTGGTCGAATGCCGCGATGCCCGCGTGCCGGTGCAGCACCGCCAGCAGCATCGCCAGCCGGTTCTGCTCAAGGCCGACCGACAGCCGGCGCGCATTCGGCAGGTGGCTGGTGTCGACCAGCGCCTGGATCTCGACCAGCAGCGGCCGCGTGCCTTCCTGCGTCACCATCACGCAGGCGCCGGGTACTTGCGTGTCGTGCTGCGACAGGAACAGCGCGGACGGATTCGACACGCCTTTGAGGCCCTTCTCCGTCATGGCGAATACGCCCAGCTCGTTCACCGCGCCGAAGCGGTTCTTGATGGCGCGGACCAGGCGGAAGCTCGATTGCGTATCGCCTTCGAAGTACAGCACTGTGTCGACGATGTGTTCGAGCACGCGCGGACCGGCCAGCGCGCCCTCTTTCGTCACGTGGCCGACCAAAATGATCGTCACGCCCGACTGCTTGGCCATGCGCGTGAGCTGCGCGGCGCACTCGCGCACCTGGGCCACCGAGCCCGGCGCGGAACTGAGCGCGTCCGAATAAATGGTCTGGATCGAGTCGATCACCGCCACTTCGGGCTTGAGCGACTCCAGCGTGCCGAGGATTTTTTCGAGCTGGATTTCGGCCTGCAGCTTCAGGTCTTTCGCCTCGACCGCCAGCCGGCGCGCGCGCAGCGCGATCTGGGCGCCCGATTCCTCGCCGCTGACATATAAGGTGTTCTTCACCTGCGAGATGTTGGCCAGCGCCTGCAGCAGCAGGGTCGACTTGCCGATGCCGGGGTCGCCGCCGATCAGCACCACGCCGCCGGCCACCAGCCCGCCGCCCAGCACCCGGTCGAACTCCTCGATGCCGGTGCCAAAGCGCGGCACGTCGACCGCCTCGATATCGGTCAGCGACAGCACCGGCGCGGTCTGCGCGAGGCTCTTGTACTGCTGGTTCGACAGGCGGTTGACGCCGGGCGCCTCGACCACCGACTCCACCATCGTGTTCCACTGGTGGCAGGAGGTGCACTGGCCGGTCCAACGGCTAGCGATGGCGCCGCAGTCGCTGCAGGTGTAGCTGGTTTTTACCTTAGCCATGCGCGGATCCCAGGTCGGCTTCAAGCATGCGCACGCGCGGCGCGACGGCGCACATCAGTTCATAGCCGATCGTGCCGGCCG
Source organism: Massilia agrisoli (assembly GCF_020831365.1). Classification (GTDB taxonomy): domain Bacteria; phylum Pseudomonadota; class Gammaproteobacteria; order Burkholderiales; family Burkholderiaceae_D; genus Telluria_A; species Telluria_A agrisoli. The sequence goes on along the minus strand of NZ_JAJHPV010000020.1, from coordinate 473,026 downwards.
CCTCCGCCACCTCGTCGACCGGCAGGCCGGCGCCCCACAACACCACCTTGCTGCCGACGCCAGCGCCCTCGATGCCGGTCAGGTCGACCGTCATCATGTCCATCGAGACGCGCCCGACCAACTGGGTGCGCACGCCATCGACGACGACAGGCGTGCCGTGCGGCGCATGGCGGGGGTAGCCGTCGGCATAGCCGCAGGCGACGACGCCGATGCGCATCGGCCTGGTGGCCTCGAAGCGGCTGCCGTAGCCGACCGTGTCGCCGGCGCCGATGTCCTGCACGCCAATGATTTCGCTGGCCAGGGTCATGGTCGGGCGCAGGCCGAAGTCCTCGGCCGACCTGCCGCCCGGCGTGCCGCCGTACAGCATGATCCCCGGGCGCACCCAGTCATTCGACAGTTCGGCGGCCAGCTCGGCCTGGTGCAGCACGCCGCCCGAGTTGGACAGGCTGCGCGGGCCATCGATGCCCTCGGCCCCTTTGCAGAAGCGGCGCACCTGTTCGCGCACGGTCAGGCGCGGGTGCTCGAGTTCGTCGGCGTTGGCGAAGTGGGTCATCAGGGTGATTTCGCGCACTGCGGCGATGGCGCGCAGGCGCCGCCAGGCTTGCGCGAACTGGTCGGGGCGAAAGCCCAGGCGGTTCATCCCGGTGTTCATTTTCAGGTGAACGTCGATCGGACGGGTGAAGGACGCCCGCTCCAGCATCTCGACCTGCTCGATACAATGGACGGCGCTGTTCAGGCCATAGTGATCCAGCAGGGCCGTGTCGGCCGCTTCGAAGATCCCCTCCAGCAGCAGGACCGGCCTGGTCCAGCCAAGCTCGCGCAGGCGCACAGCGCCCTCGGTTTCGATCAGGGCCAGGCCATCGGCACCGGCGAAGCCGCGCATGCCGCGCTCGAGTCCATGGCCGTAGGCATTGGCCTTGACGACGCCCCACACCTTGGCGCCCGGGGTGCAGGCGCGGACCCGGGCCAGGTTATGTTGCATCGAATCGAGGTGGATGGTAGCGCTGAGCGGCCTTGGCATGGGACGAATGGCATAGTTTACAAGAGGCTCTATTTTACCGGACGCTGCCCGTTTCGCATTGCGGATTTCTTTGGGTTCATGGGCATTCATGGTATAAAGCAACCCACACTTGTTTTAGAGCTTTCGAATGAATCGTGGTTTCTATACCATCATGGCGGCGCAGTTTTTTTCGTCGCTGGCGGACAATGCACTTCTGTTCGTAGCGATTGACCTGCTGATCTCCATGAATGCGCCGGCATCGCTGACGCCATTGCTCAAGCTCTCATTCGTCCTCTTCTACGTTCTTCTTGCCGCCTTCGTGGGCGCATTTGCCGACTCGATGCCGAAGGGCCGGGTCATGTTCATTGCCAACCTGATCAAGATTTTCGGCTGCGCGCTGATGGTATTCCAGCTGCACCCGCTGCTGTCATACGCGGTGGTCGGCTTCGGCGCGGCGGTGTACTCTCCCGCCAAATACGGCATCCTTACGGAACTGCTGCCGCCTGAAAAGCTGGTCGAAGCCAATGGCTGGATCGAAGGCCTGACGGTAATGTCGATCATCCTCGGCACCGTGATGGGGGGTGCGCTGGTCAGCGCGCACGGCTCGGCGCTGCTGCTCGGCTTCGACCTGCCGCTGCTCGACACCGGCATCGACACCACCACCGAAGCCGCGCTGGCCGTGGTTGTCTTCGTGTACATCCTGGCCACCCTGTTCAACCTGCGCATCCCCGACACCGGCGCGGTCTACGCCCACCAGGAGCGCAACCCGGCCAAACTGATTGCCGAATTCGCCACCTGCTGCGGCCTGCTCTGGAAAGACAAGCTCGGCCAGATCTCGCTGGCGGTAACGACCTTGTTCTGGGGCGCCGGCGCCACCTTGCAATTCATCGTGCTGAAGTGGGCGGAAAAGTCGCTCGACATGCCGCTGGACAAAGCCACGACCCTGATCGGCGTGGTGGCGCTCGGCGTGGCCCTCGGTGCGGCGGCCTCGGCCAAGATCATCCCGCTGAAAAAATCGCTGACCGTGATCCCGCTGGGCATTGCGATGGGTGTGGTCGTGATGTGCATGCCGATGGTGCAGTCGGTTGTGCTCGCCTATCCGCTGCTGATCCTGATTGGCGTGCTGTCGGGCTTCTTCGTGGTGCCGATGAACGCGCTGCTCCAGCACCGCGGCCACGTGTTGATGAGTGCCGGGCATTCGATCGCGGTCCAGAACTTCAACGAAAACCTCTCGATCCTGACGATGCTGGCGATCTACGCCGTCATGATCACCCTCAACCTCGACCTGAACATCATCATCGTGCTGTTCGGCGCCTCGGTCGCCGGCATCATGTTCCTGATCATGAAGCGCCACGCGCTGAACCAGAAAGAGCACGACTCCCTGGCCCTGATCGGCGAGCACAAGCACTAAAAAATTCGGGGACAGACCCCGGGGACGCCAGATCGGGCAGTCTTTCCAAAATCGGGGTCAGACCACCGCATTTGGGGAATATTCCCCAAATGCGGTGGTCTGACCCCGATCTTGGCAACTTTTTCTGGTGGATCGTTGCTAGAGGCGGCGGCGGGCGGCGCGTTCGCGCCAGGTGTCGGGGACGATGAAGCCGCGCTCGGTTTCGATGATGTTGCCGCCTTCTTCCCGCACCGCCGCTACCAGCGATGGCATTTCCGCCCCGGCCAGCGCGGCTTGCAGTTCATCTTTCCCAAGCACCGCTTCGGCGCCGTTGCCACGGTATGGCGCCAGCCACTGCATCCGCGGCAGCACCACGAAGCGGTCCGGTTGCAGCGCCGGCACGTCGGCCAGGGCGCACCAGAAACCGCGGCAGTGCTGCGCCGAGATGCCGCCCATCGGCAGGTGTCCGCCGGCGGGATAGAACAGCCAGCCTTTGACCAGCGCCCTCGCCCGGATCACGGGACGGTCAAGCAGCGCCTGCGCCGCCGGGTGCATGCCCAGTTCCAGCTGGCGCGTGAAGATTTTGCGCATCTTGGCGCCGAGGCTGTCAGCCAGGTTGGGACCGACGAAGGTGTCGAAGCGCGAGGCGCTTGTCCCTTCCAGCAGGTAGAACTTGGTCGCGAACTCGATGTGCTCGACGCCTTCGGCGCCGGCGTCGAGCAGGAAGTCGAATTCGCCGACCGTGTCGTTGCGGCTGCTGCGCACCTGCAGCCCGTGCGCTACCAGTTCGCCGCGTTCGCGGAAGTAGAAGGCCATCAGCTTTTCGGCATACAGGCCGAGCCGGGTGTAGGCGCGCTCGCCGAGCGCGGCTTCCAGCGCGGATGGGTCGGCATCGAGCTGCCCGAGCCAGCGCGCGACGTCAGGGCGCACTTCGCCAAGCGAGGCGATCTTGTGTTCCCAGTAGGGGTCGTGCGGGTCGAGCAGGTCCGGCGCGTCGAGCAGCCACGCCAGCGTGCGCACGTGCGCTTGCCGCAGGTGGCCCCAGCGCCGCGCAAAGTGCGCCTGGTAGGTGTCAGCCGGCGCGTCCATCGTGCGCCTTTGCCAGGCACAGGTCGGCCCACGCCAGTGCCTTGTCGGCGCCGCGGCGCAGCAGTTCGCCCGGATGCAGCGTCGCCACCAGCGGCGCCTCGCCCAGGGCGTGCACCATGCCGCGCGAAGCCGACAGCGGCTCCGCCAGCGGTTTGCCGAGCAGGCCGTTGGCGGCGATCTGGCCCATCGTGAGCACCATCCCGGCGCCGGTCAGCGCGACTTCGCGTTCAAGGTATGGACGGCAGGCGCGCGCCTCGTCGGCGGTCGGCGCGCGGTCGCCGCCGTTAACGCTCGTCGGGCGGCATTTGATCAGGTTGGTGACGTAGGCGTTGGTGTCGCGCGAGAGTTCGACCGCGGCCAGCATGTTCACCAGCAGCTTGCCGGCGTCGCCTGCAATTGGCTGCCCTTCTTTTTCATCGGCGGCGGTGGTGGCGCCCGCGGCCACCACCCACTGCGCCTGCCGGGCGCCGCTGCCGTACACTGGCTTGCGCCCGCCTGCGCACAGGCCGCAGCGGGTGCAGCTGGCGATGGCCGCGCGCAGCTGCGCCCAGTCCATCAAGGCGATTTCCTCGTCGGTGACCGCGGCCGGCACATCGTCGTCGGCCCAGGCGCTGCCTGGCGGCTGCGGATGGTTCATCGGCGCGCGCGGTTCGTGTCCGGGCTGGTAGACCGGCGGCGGCGGAAGCGCCGGCGACGGCTCGGGACGGTAAGGCCTGGGCGCCGGCGCGGCTTCCTGGACAGGCGCTTGTGCTTCTTCAGCCTGCACTTCGGGCGCCGCTTCCCCGGCGCTTTGGCGCAGGGTCCACAGCGGGCCGATGCCGATCTCTTCCAGGAAGGCGGCGGTGCGGCCACTCATAAAACGTACCTCATCACGATCGCGTCCTCGCGTTGTCCGTTATGGTCTGGATAGTATGCCTTGCGCCGGCCGATTTCGGTGAATCCGTACTGTTCATAGACCTTCAGCGCGCGCTGGTTCGATGGCCGCACTTCAAGCAGCACCGATTCCATGCCAAGCGCGCGCGCGCAGTCGACCACCTTGTCGAGCAGGTAGCGGCCCAGTCCTTCGCCCTGGCGCTCGGCGCGCACGGCCACGTTGAGCAGGTGCGCTTCGTCGACCGCCGCCATCAGCAAAAAATAGCCGACCAGCTTGCCGGCGTCGTCGCGCAGCACGCGGCCCTGGTAGCCGCTGGCGAGCGAGTCGGCGAAGTTCCCGCGCGTCCAGGGGTGCGGGTACACGGACAGCTCGACGCCGAACACTTCGTCGAGGTCGTCCATCACCATCCGCGACAGGTGCAGTCCGGTGGGCGCGCTGGCGCCTGTCATGCGGCTGCCTTGCTGGCGTTGATCACCTGGCGCTCGGCGCTGGTGTAGGCGACCTTGTTGCGCAGGTAGATGGGCTGCGCCTGCGCGCTTGGCACCGCACCGCCGGCAGCCAGCGCCACGGCGCCCAGGCGGGCAATCTCGCCCGCGTGCGGCATGATGGCGGCAAGTGCGTGCGCAGCGTAAGGGCGCCCGGCAAACGCTTCGGGGTAGGCCGAGAAGCCATTGCCGCAAGCGGCCAGTGGCGCACTGACGGCAACCGGGGCCACCTCGCCCGGCGCGCACAGCGCCGGTTCGGCCACGACCTGCAGGCCGCCGTCGTAACGGTACTGGGCCCAATAGACTTCGCCCATGCGCGCGTCGAGCACCGCGAGGATCTCGGTGGCGCCGGTTTGCAGGTGGCAGGCCAGCGCCATCGCTTCGAGCGTCACCAGCGGCACCACCGGCAGGCTGGCGCCGAACGCGAGCCCCTGGGCGATGCCGCAGGCGGTGCGCACGCCGGTAAACGAACCGGGGCCGGCGCCAAAGGCGATCGCATCGCACTGCCTGAGCGTAAGGCCGGCTTCGGCGAGCAGTTCCTGCACCATCGGCAGGATCGATTGCGAATGGGTGCGTACGCCGGACGACTCGCGTGCCAGCAGCGTGTCACCGTTCAGCAGCGCGCAGGATGCCAGTTCGGACGAGGTTTCAATGGCGAGAATAATAGACATACCGTATTTTAACCCGGCCAGCCTGTGCTGGCAGCCCTGCGGCGCCCGTTGTAGAATGCCGCATGCACAGCCTGACCCTCGATACCGATAACCGCAACACGATTGCCCAAGCACTGGACAGCGACCGCTGGGTCGTGGCCTGCCTGTGCGCGGCATGGTGCGGCACCTGTACTTCGTACCAGGCTGCCTTCGAAACGGTGGCCGCGCGCCATCCGGACAAGCTGTTCGTGTGGATCGACGTCGAGGACCAGGCTGACGTCGTGGGCGATCTTGATGTGGAAAACTTCCCTACCCTGCTGATCCAGCGCGACGATGTCGTGGCCTTCTTCGGCACGATGCTGCCCGATCCCGCCCTGGCCGACCGCCTGGTCAAGGCGCAGGCGGCGCAGTCCGGCGAAGAACTGGCGCGCCTGGCAAACAGCAGTTCCGAACGCCGCGAGTGGCAGCAGGACTGCAACCTGCGCGAACTGCTGCGCGCCGCCGGCACTTAAGCCGGCACTTAAGCCGGTACTTAACCCGGCTCCTTGACCTGCGAGTATTCCAGCAATGCGTGCGGCATCACCGGCCGGCTGTAGTAGTAACCCTGCGCCAGGTTGCAGCCATGCCGCAGCAGGAATTCGGCCTGTTCCGCGGTCTCCACGCCTTCCGCGATCACCGACAGGTTCAGGCTCTTGCCAAGCTGGATGATCGCGATCGTGATCGCTTCGTCGTTGATGTCGGTCGAGATGTCCTTGATGAAGCTGCGGTCTATCTTCAGCGTCTGCACCGGCATCTGCTTCAGGTAAGCCAGTGACGAATAGCCGGTGCCGAAATCGTCGATTGCCAGCCCAACGCCAATGGCGTGCAGGTCGTTGATGAAAGCCAGCGCATCGCCGGTATTCATGATCACGGACTCGGTGACTTCAAGCTGGAGGCGCTGCGGGTCGAGGCCCGTTTCGGCAAGCACGTCGGCCACCATGGTGGCGATGCTGCCCCGCTCGAACTGCTTAACCGACAGGTTGACTGCGATCTTGGGCACCGACAGGCCCTGCTCTTCCCAGCGGATCATCTGGCGGCATGCTTCGTACAGCACCCACTTGCCAAGCTGGCTGATAAAGCCGATGTCTTCAGCCAGGGGGATAAAGCGAAACGGCGGCACCACGCCCAGCTCCGGGCTGTTCCAGCGCACCAGCGCTTCGACGCCGATCAGGCGGCCGGTGTCGATTTCAACCTGCGGCTGGTAGTTCAGGAAAATCTCGTTCTTCTCGATCGAGCGGCGCAGCATGGCTTCGAGGCGCAGGCGTTCAACGCCTTCGCCCGTCATCGACGGCGCGTAGAACTGGTAGCCGTTGCGCCCGCGCGCCTTGGCCTGGTACATGGCCACGTCGGCATTGCGGATCAGCATATTCAGGTCGGTGGCGTCGTTCGGGTACAGGCTGATACCGACGCTGCCGGTGACGAACAGCTCGTAGTCGGACACGATGAACGGCTGCTCGAACATGGCCATCAGCTTCTCGGCGACCAGCCCGGCGCCGTAGGCGCCGTCCACATTTTCAAGCAGGACGATGAATTCATCGCCGCCAAGGCGGGCCAGGGTATCGCCTTCGCGCAGCCGCGCCGACAAGGCGCCCGCAACCTGGATCAGCAGCTCGTCGCCGACATGGTGGCCGAGCGTGTCGTTAACGTTCTTGAAGCGGTCAAGGTCGATGAACAGCACCGCAAGCTGCTCGTCGAGGCGGCCGGCGCGCTGCAGCGCGTGCTGGAGGCGGTCGTGGAACAGCAGGCGGTTCGGCAGCGCGGTCAGCGGGTCGTGGTGCGCCATGTGATCGAGCTTTTCCTGCGACTCCTTGACTGCCGTGATGTCGCTGAACACGCCGACGTAATGGGTGATGCGGCCTTTGCTGTCGCGAACCGCAGACACGGTAAGCCACTCCGGGTACACCTCGCCGTTCTTGCGCCGGTTCCAGATCTCGCCGCGCCAGAATCCCACGCTGTTGAGTTCCGCCCACATGGATTCGTGGAACGACTGTTCGTGCCGCTCCGAGCGCGTGATACTGGCCGGGTGGCCGAGCGCCTCGTATTCGGTGTAGCCGGTGATCTGCGTGAAGGCAGGGTTGACCGCGACGATGCGCCGTTCGGTGTCGACCACCATGACGCCGTCGGCGATATGTTCGAGCACGGTGGCGGACAAGCGCAGCTTTTCTTCGGCCTGTTTGCGTTCGCTGATGTCCGCGTACACCCAGATGCTGCCCTCATTTGGCTGGAGCGGATCGAGCGCGCAGCCGCTGACCATGCACCAGAACGTGGTGCCATCGCGCTTGCGGTACTCACGCTCTTCGCTGAAATCGCGGCCCTGGGCCAGGCTCGGGTGCTCGCGCATGCCGGCCATCTCGTAATCCATGCGCGAGTTGAAGAAGACTTCGACCGACACGCCGGTCAGTTCGCCGCTCCCGTAGCCAAACAGGTCCTCACAGCGGCGGTTTGCCGATACCACGTGGCGGCCGCGCACGAACATCACGCCGAACATCACGTTGTCGAGGATCGCGCTTTGCTCGGCGAGCAGGCCTTCGATGCGCATCTCATTGTGTTTGCGCTCGCTGATGTCGGTCAGGATGCCGTCGATCCATTCAACCTTGCCTGCGGCGTCCATGCGTGGATGGCCTTTTTCGGAGACCCAGCGTTCGGTGCCGGTGGCGTCACGGATGCGGTATTCGATCTCGTACGGATTGCCGGTGCGGCCAGCCTCGCGCACGGCGCCATACTGCAGGCGCCGGTGTTCCGGCGCGACCATGTCGGACCAGGCGTCGACGGTGCCGCGCATGAACTGCGCAGCCGGGTAGCCGGAAATGTCTTCGATTGCGTCGCTGACGAAATCGACCGGGCCGCCCAGGCGCACGCGGAACACCGCGCCGGGCACCTGCGTCACGATGGTGCGGAAGCGTTCCTCGCGCCGGCCGATGTCCTCGAACAGGTGCTTGATCGCGATCCGCATCTGCTCCATCTGGCTGCCGAGGCGTCCCAGTTCGTCATTGCCATCGAGGTCGAGGTGGGTTTCGAAATCGCCGCGCGAGAGCCGGTCGGAGAACGACATCAGCTTGCGCATCGGCCCCATCAGGCGGCGGTTAAGGAACAGGATAATCAGCAGCAGCGAGATGGTGATCTGCCCGGCCAGCACCAGCGCGTATTTCGACTGCTTGCTGCGCAGGTCCTGCTGGCTGCGGGCGTCGTCCATCTCGACCAGGATGCGGCCGATACGTTCGCCGCGCACCAGGATGTCGCGTTCGGCGTGGTAGACATTGCCGACCTGGCGATTGGGTGACTGCACGTTCATGAACTGGGTGTCGGCCTGGCCGATCACCTGCACCCGCAGCACGGACGGGTCGCGCATGACGGAATCGACCAGCGAATGGGCCGACTCGGCGTTCATGTTCCAGAGTGATTCCTGCATGCCGAGTGCGAGGATGTCGGCATTGCGCTGGAGCGATTCATTGAGCGCGGTCTGGGCCGACTTCTGTTCCTGCACGCCGATCAGCAGATAGCTGCCGATAATCGCCGGGAATACCAGGCCGCCAACCACGACCAGCAGCAGTGCGCCGTAGATTGACCGTCCGTACAGAATTCCCAGCCTGGCGCGAAATTGTCGATAGGGAGTGCTATGCATGCAGTGGCATTACCATATTTACTATCCCCGGGAAGTCCGAGACCTGTGCGCCATCATTTCTGTAGAAGATAATTACTCTATGGCAAGTTCAACACCTACGTCAAGACAAGAGACATATTCAGACATCTTGCGTAATTTGACGCAACACCACTGTGACAAAGGGTGAGAATTGGGGCCTCCAGCGCAAAGCCCGCCAGCTTGCTATTATCGCAGCATCTTTCAACGAGGAATACCCATGAGTTTTTCAATGTACGAGGCATCCGTGCCTGTTTTCACCCAGATCCTGAACAGCCTGGCCGCGATCATCGACAAGGCAGAAACCCACGCCAACGAAAAAAATATCGATCCTGCGGCCCTTTTGCAGGCTCGGCTGTATCCGGACATGTTCCCGTTCCTCCGCCAGGTGCAGGTGGCGACCGATTTCGCAAAGGGTTGTTCGGCCCGCCTGGCCGGGGTTGAAGTACCGCGCTACGAGGACACCGAAAAGAGCTTCGCCGACCTGCGCGAACGCATCGCCCGCACCGTCGCCTTCATCAGCGACCTGCCGCGCGACGCCATCGAAGCGAGCGACCAGCGCGACATCGTCACCGGCAGCGGCGCCAAGGTGCGCGAATTCAAGGGCCAGGACTACCTGGTGCATTACGCGATGCCGCACTTCTATTTCCACGCCACCACCGCTTACGCCCTGCTGCGCCACAACGGTGTCGAGATCGGCAAAAAAGATTTTATCGGCAGCTATTAATTCCAGCGACCGCTGCAAAATCAAGCACTTAGCATTCGGGGTCTGACCCCGAACTTGGAGGCACTGCGCCACAACGGTGTCGAGATCGGCAAAAAAGATTTTATCGGCAGCTATTAATTCCAGCGACCGCTGCAAAATCAAGCACTTAGCATTCGGGGTCTGACCCCGAACTTGGAGGCATCAGAAATTGATGGCCTGCCGAATGTTAACCAGCTGCGGTCTCGTTATTTGTTGCGGCGCGGGTAGCCTTGCGCGAGGATGCGCTTCCAGACGCGCTCCTTCTCCGCAGCTCCCATCGATACCCAGTGCGCGACCTCGACAACCGAGCGCCCGCATCCGCGGCAAATTTCGTCGAAGGTTGTCGAACAGACCGCCACGCAGGGCGTGTCCGGCCGCTCCGGCAGCTTTTCTTCTTCCGTCATCACTTCCTTATTTGGCTGGGCCGACATCGAGCGCATCCCAGCCGTCATGGCCAAGCTTTTCCATCGTTTCAATGTTCTTTTCGAAGATCTCGCTTGCTTCGGGGAAGGCTTCGACCGCGCGTTCGATGCTGTCCTCGCGCAGCAGGTGCAGGATCGGGTAAGGCGCGCGGTTGGTGTAGTTGCCGATGTCGTTGATGTCGGTGTCGGCAAACTGGTATTGCGGATGAAAACTGGCTACCTGGATCTCGCCGTCGAGCTGCATGTCTTCCACCGCCGCGTCAGCCACGTCGAGGAATTCGTTGTAGTCGGCGAAGTCATTCAACACGAACGGGTGGATCAACAGGGTCGTGTCGACTTGTTCCGCCGGCGTGTCGGACAGGTATTGCAGCTCGTTCATCAGGGTTTCAAGCAGGGCTTCCACCGTGGTTGCGTTCGACACCACGTAGCGGACCTGCTTTTTGACATGCACTGCCTTGGCGAATGGACAGAGGTTCAGGCCGATCACCGCTTTCTCCAGCCAGCGCTCGGTGGCCGCAATGATCTGGTCGTCGTCGGCGTTCAAATTCGGGGTGCTCATGGTCTTGCTTTCAACTAAAAGAGGATGCTCGCGCAAAACCAGATTGTACGCACTCTTTGCGCCGGCTCATAGTTTATGGCCTGTTCAGACATCGCCTAAAGACGTCGATACGCAGCGCAGGTAGAGTTAAACTTTTCGCAACCCGTGCCATGTACGGCAATGGGCCGCTACCTGCCGGGTTAGCGCTTTCGTTCATAGGAAGAATTTGCACATACCCCCAGGGGGTACCAAGGAAAGCGGCCTGTTTTCACCGATGACAAAGTGGCATTTTTTTCACATACCCCCATTTATCATTTGATAACTCAGCCGGAAAAAGTTGCCAATAAATTTGCCTGCGGCAATGCCAAAACGCTTGACGACGGGAACAAGTCCTACGTACACTCGGCTTTGTTCATGTAAGTCTGAAGTTCTTGGACGCAACAATGGAAAGCTATGCAAACATACACCCGTACTACCATCGCACTGGCAGCACTGCTTGTATCCCTGGCTCCCATCGCCCAAGCGACCGCTGATTTCGCGTCATCCGCGCCGGTGGCAAGCGCCGCGGCGCCTGCCGCAGCCAAGCCTGCGCTCACTCCCTACCCAAGCATTAAAGCCGACGAGTTCAAGGAAACCGACGTCTGGGGCCGTATCCGCACCGGTTACGCCATTCCCGACATCGACAATTCCCTCGTCGGCAACCACGTCAAGTGGTACAGCACCCGCCCTGATTACCTGGCGCGCGTATCCACCCGCGCATCGCGCTACATGTTCCACGTCGTCCAGGAACTGGAAAAGCGCGGCATGCCGACCGAGCTGGCGCTGCTGCCGATCATCGAATCGGCCTTTAATCCACAAGCCTATTCCAGCGCTGACGCTGCCGGCATGTGGCAGTTCGTTCCCGGCACCGGCCGCGATTACGACCTGAAGCAGAACATGTTCAAGGACGAGCGCCGCGGCGTGCTGGCCTCGACCGACGCCGCCCTGACCTACCTGCAAAAGCTGTACGTGATGTTCGGCGACTGGCAGCTTGCACTGGCCGCTTATAACTGGGGCGAAGGCAACGTCCAGCGCGCCATCAAGAAAAACCAGGCGCTGGGCAAGCCGACCGACTTCGAAAGCCTGGCCGCGCACATGCCTGCGGAAACCCGCAACTACGTGCCGAAGCTGCAGGCAGTCAAGAATATCGTCAACAATCCGGCTCACTATGGCGTATCGCTGCCGGTCATCGATAACCAGCCCTACTTCACGGTCATCGACAAGACCAGCGACATCGACCTGGCCATCGCGGCCCAGCTGGCCGAGCTGTCGGAAGACGAATTCAAGGCGCTCAACCCGCAGTTCAACCGCCCGGTGATCACCGGCGGCGAGCGTACCAAGATCTTGCTGCCAAAAGAGAACGCGGAGAAATTCCACGTGAATCTCGCGCAGTGGGGCCAGGCGCTTTCGACCTGGACCACGCACAAGATTACCGGCGCCAGGGAAAGCATCGCCACCCTGGCATCGCGCTTCGGCACGACCCCGGAAGTGATTCGCCAGGCCAATAACATTCCGGCCCGTACCGTCCTGAAGGCTGGCTCGACCATCCTGGTGCCGCGCACCTCGGCGACGATCAATTCCGACATCGCCGAGCATGTCATCGACAACGCGGTGATGGCGTTTGAAGCGGAGCGCGTTGCCAGCAAGCGCGGCAAGAAGAAAATGACCAACGCCCAGAAGGTGAAGGCCAAGGTCGCGTCGATCAAGAGCCGCATGAGCCGCAGCTCGGCCAAGTCGAAGGCGCCAAAACGCCGCTAAGCCATTCCCGAACGGGCGCGCGCCAGCACTCGGGTGCGGCGCGCGCCCTTTGTCTTTCCGCAGCACCCGCGCACGAACCGGGATAATTCCGTGCAAGTACAGTGAAACTACTGTATAGTTCCATTTGTGCGCTGCAATACGTTTCTCGCAAATTAGCTTAGCGATGGCAATACGCAGTTACAAAGCAGTAAAACTAGCAGCTTCGCAAGCCTAGGCATGTCCACCGGACAGCCTCAATAAAGCCCTCCCGCCTTGTGTGTCGAACCTGACACCGTCCCGGCGCAAAGCTTTTGTGCCGAAATTTCTTTTTCATCTCAGAGTCATTTCGTTGTGTTGGTTGGCGTTGCTATTTTGCGCTCGAAGGCATTTTTTGCCCGGGCGCTGATCTATACCGAAAGAAAAGAAAACAATGAGTTTTGAAGCATTAGGCCTCCACGCGTCTATCGTAAAAGCAGCGACCGACGCCGGCTACACCAAGCCGACCCCTGTACAAGAGCAAGCGATTCCTGCGGGTATCGCGGGCCGCGACCTGCTGGTTTCCTCGCAGACCGGTTCGGGCAAGACCGCGGCATTCATGCTGCCTGCCCTGCACAAGCTGGCTAGCGCCGAGCAAGCGCCTGTCGCCCCGCGCGGCGCCCCTGGCGAGCGTCCACGTTTCAAGGCAGCACAGCCAAAAATGCTGGTGCTGACCCCAACCCGCGAACTGGCACTGCAAGTGACCACCGCAACCGAAAAATACGGCACCCAGATCCGCCGCATCCGCGCTGTATCGATCCTGGGCGGCATGCCTTACCCGAAGCAGATGCAACTGCTGGCCAAGAATCCTGAAATCCTGGTCGCCACCCCAGGCCGCCTGATCGACCACATGGAATCGGGCAAGATCGATTTCTCGCAACTGGAAATCCTGGTGCTGGACGAAGCTGACCGCATGCTGGACATGGGTTTCATCGACGACATCGAGAAGATCATCGCTGCAACGCCAGAAGGCCGCCAGACGATGCTGTTCTCGGCAACCCTGGACGGCATGGTCGGCAACATGGCGCGCCGCATCACCAAGGACCCGATGGTGATCCAGATCACCAGCTCGTCGAGCAAGCACGAAAACATCGTGCAGCGCGTTCACTTCGTCGACGACCTGTCGCACAAGAATCGCCTGCTGGACCACCTGCTGCGCGACGAAACGCTCGACCAGGCTGTTGTGTTCACCGCCACCAAGCGTGACGCCGACACCATCGCCGACCGCCTGAACATCGCCGGTTTCTCGGCTGCCGCACTGCATGGCGACATGCACCAGGGCGCCCGTAACCGCACGCTCGACGGCCTGCGCCGCGGTAACGTGAAGGTACTGGTAGCAACCGACGTGGCGGCACGCGGCATCGACGTTCCGACGATCACGCACGTGTTCAACTACGACCTGCCGAAGTTCCCTGAGGACTACGTTCACCGCATCGGCCGTACCGGCCGTGCTGGCCGCAACGGCCTGGCGATCTCGCTGGTGAACCATGCCGAAGGCATGAACGTCAAGCGTATCGAGCGCTTCACCAAGCAGCTGATCCCGGTGAATGTCATTGAAGGTTTCGAGCCAAAGCGCACCGCTTCGGCGCCACGTTCGGCGGCACGTCCAGGCAGCTGGAAGCCGGGCGACAACCGCACCGGCGCCAAGCCAGGCCAGCGCACCTTCAGCAAGCCAGGCGCGCCGCGCCGTGAAGGCGCCCCTGCGGGCGGCGGCTACAAAGGTTCGAACCCGCGTTCGGCCGACGGCGCGCGCCGCACGTATGGCGACCGTTAATCGGCTAAACGGTTAAGCAAGAACGGCTACTTCGGTAGCCGTTTTTTTTGGTCAGTACGCGCAGGTGCGAAAGCCCGCAAAAATATCGTCGCGCTCCGGCAAATAGAAATTCCGGAAGCGCGCCGACCCAAACCGCGACGGGGTCGCAAATGACGCTCCCCGCAGCACCTGGTGGGTCATGAACGATGGCGCCGAATACTCGCGGTAAGGCCCCGCCTCGAATCCGGGATACGGCTCGAACGGCGAGGCAGTCCATTCCCACAGCTGGCCCCAGCTGAAACCCGGCTGCCCCGACAGCGCCGCATACTCCCACTCCGCTTCGGTGGGCAGGCGCCGCCCCGCCCACATGCAGTACGCCTGCGCCTCGTACAAGCTTACGTGGCGCACCGCCTCATGCGGGTCCAGCGTCTGCAGCCTGCCAAAGCGGCTGGCCAGCCAGCGGCCGCCATCGCGCTGCCAGTAGCGCGGCGCCGACCGCTCCTGCCTCATCAGCCAGGCCTGGCCTGCCTGGCTCCAGTACCCTGCCCGCTGGTATCCGCCATCGGCCACGAATTGCGCGAACTGCTCGTTGGTCACCAGGCCCGCGTCGACCGCAAACGGCGGCACGTAGCACGGATGCGCCATTTTTTCGTTGTCGAACACAAAACCGCTGTCTTGCGCTCCGCCGAGCCGGATGGTCCCGCCCGGATAGGCGATCTCGCGCGGCGCCACCGCCGCCGCACTGTCGCGCATCAGTTCCGCAGGCGCTTGCACGCCCAGCACCTGCATCGCGTACAGCAGGGCTTCGCCATGCATGTCCTCGTGCGCCAGCACCAGCCGGTACGGGTACAGCGCCTCGTCCACGCTGGCTTCGCGCGACAGCTTGTCGACTACGCGGTCGAGCACTTCATTGCAGTAGGTTTTCAGCGAACCGGTGTTGGGCAGGTCCAGCGTCCAGCGGCTGCGGTGCGCGACCGTATTCGAGTCGAACCAGTCGTCGCCGCGCGTGAGCAGTGAATGGCCGACCGCGTCGGCGGGATGGCTGGAGGCGGCCTGGCGCAGGACAAACCACTCGGCGAACCAGGCCGTATGGCCCAGTTCCCACAAAGGCGGGTTGATGGTGGCGATGTGCGGCACCCGCGCCGCCACGTCGTAGCCGGCATGGGCGAGGCAATCGAACAGGCGCAGCGTATAATTTCTGGCAGACTGCAGCGCTTCGGCCAGTTGCTGCGGCCTGGCCTGCCGGAACGATGCAGTAATTGGAGTCATGGCACGATTGTAACGACTTTTAGGGAGCGGTATCGGTGCAACGCGTAACCATTGTCAGCCCGGCGCTGGCCGAGGCAAATAACGGCAACTGGCAGACCGCCATGCGGTGGGCGCGTTTCCTGACGCCCCGCTACGACGTCAACATCGCCCCCTCCTGGACCCCGGTCACCGGCGCCACTCCCGACCTGCTGATCGCGCTGCACGCGCGCCGCTCCGCCGCCGCGCTGGCCACCTTCGCCGACGCCCATCCCGCCAGCCCGCGCGTGCTGGTCCTGACCGGCACCGACCTGTACCGCGACATCCACGACGATCCTGCCGCCCGGGCTTCGCTTGCGCGCGCCGGCGTGCTGGTGCTGCTGCAGGAAGCCGGCTTGGCGATGCTGCCGCCGGAATACCGCGCAAAGGCGCGCGTGATCTGGCAATCGGCGCCGTCGCTGCCGCAGGTGCCGCACGCCCCCGGCGACGAAGGCTTCACGTTCGCCATGATCGGCCACCTGCGCCCCGAAAAAGATCCGCTGACCTTCATGCGCGCGGCGCAGCTGGTCACGCATGAGCACGCGCGTTTCGTCCATATCGGCGGCGCCCTCGATCCACATCTCGGCACATCGGCCGAGGCCACGGCGGCAGCCGATCCGCGCTACCAGTGGATGGGCAACCTGAACCACGACGCAGCCCGCATGGCGCTCGCGTGCAGCGACGCGATGGTGATCGCATCGCTGATGGAGGGCGGCGCCAATGTGATTATCGAAGCCGTCACCAGCGGCGTGCCGGTGCTGGCCAGCGACATCGACGGCAACCGCGGCATGCTGGGGGCCGACTATGAAGGCTATTTCCCGGTCGGCGACGCGCCGGCGCTGGCGGCGCTGATGGAGCGCTGCATGGCGGACCGCGCCTTCCTCGCGCGCCTGCAGGCGCAGTGCGCCGCGCGTGCGGCGCTGTTTGCGCCGGAGGCCGAACAAGCAGCCGTGCTCGACTTGGTGGATAATCTGCTCATTGCACGGCAAGCCGGCACCAACTAATCACACGGACATCCCCATGAGCACAGCACCAGAGCAAAAAATCAAACTGACTTCGTTTTCGCATGGCGGCGGCTGCGGCTGCAAGATCGCGCCTGGCGTGCTGTCCGAAATCCTGAAGAACTCGACCGGCTTCCCGGTGCCCAAGGAGCTGATGGTCGGTATCGAGACCGCCGACGACGCCGCGGTCTACAAGCTCAATGACGAACAGGCGCTGATCGCCACCACCGATTTCTTCATGCCGATCGTCGACGACCCGTTCGATTTCGGCCGCATCGCCGCCACCAACGCCATCTCGGACGTGTACGCAATGGGCGGCACGCCGATCATGGCGCTCGCGCTGGTCGGCATGCCGGTCAATAAACTGCCGCTCGAGACGATCGGCCAGATCATCCGCGGCGGCGAGTCGATCTGCGCCGAAGCAGGCATCCCGATCGCCGGCGGCCACACCATCGATTCGGTCGAGCCGATCTACGGCCTGGTCGTGCTCGGGCTGGTGCATCCATCGAAGGTCAAGCGCAATGCGGATGCGAAGGCGGGCGACGTGCTCATTCTCGGCAAGCCGCTGGGCGTGGGCGTGCTGTCGGCCGCGCTCAAGAAGGATGCGCTGGACGCCGCCGGCTACGCCGCGATGATCGAGAACACCACCAAGCTGAACAAGCCTGGCAAGGCGCTGGCCGACATGGCCGGCGTGCATGCGATGACCGACATCACCGGCTTTGGCCTGCTCGGCCACCTGCTGGAACTGGCGCGCGGCGCCAAGCTCGAAGCGCAGCTCGACATGGCCAGCATCCCGCTGCTGCCGGGTGTCGAACAACTGGCGCGCGACGGCTTCTTTACCGGCGCTTCCGGCCGCAACTGGGACGCTTACGGCAGCGATGTCACGCTGTTCGAGGGCATCGCGCCGGCACAGCAAGCCTTGCTGACCGATCCGCAGACTTCGGGCGGCCTGCTGGTATCGGTCGACCCGAGCGCCGTCGACGAGGTCCTGGCGCTGTTTGCGCGCGAAGGCTTCGGCCACGCGGCCGTGGTCGGCCGCATGGAAGCAGGCGCGCCACGGGTCACCGTGCGCGCCTGAGCGCTTACGGAGCGGTACGCGCCGCAGTCGCGGCGCTGCCCGACAGCGCGTACGTCTTCGCGCCCGGGTTCCAGCGGTACATGCCCATGCTGCGGCGTACGTTATCCGGCAACAGGTTAAAGGCCGCCACGGTCGGTGCGGTCGCCGCCGACAGCGGGGCCGCCAGCGCGCCGTTGTCGTGGTCGACGATGGCCGGATCGTAGTTCGGCGCTTCCACCTTCACGTTCGACTTGGCCAGGCGATCCAGGCCGCCGCGGTCGGCGATCCATTTATAGATCTGGAAGGCCGCGCTGGTGGTCTTCACGCTCGCCAGTCCAAAGAAATCCGCCGGCGCCGCCGAGCCCTTGTCGACCTGGATGTCCAGCTCCACCGGCTTCCTGATCACCTGCAGCCCGCTCGGATGGTCGGTAGTCGTGGTGAAGCTGTTGTGCGACAGGTCCACCAGCACCGTCACGCCAAGCCTGGCGTTGGTGAGCGTGTCCAGGTCGGCCTTGGTAAAGGTCGCGGTAATTGCAAAGTCTCCTGCCATCGTCGTTCTCCTTGTGTTGGTTAAAAGCCGGTAAGCCGGAACAGGCCATGCGGCTGGTCCGGGTTGCTGGCATCCGGGTCGAAATTCAGTTCGGGGCCGGCGTCGATGCTGGCGTGCGCGGGCAGCCGCTGGATCAGGTTGTAGCGCGCCCCTTCGGCATACGCTTTCGATCCCGCAAAGCCGCCCGACTGGGACAGCCAGCCGAGGGTGGCCAGCTGCTTGTCGACCAGCGTGTCGCAGCACAGCCCCGAGCCATACACGCCCACGGCATAGGGCGACAGGCCGTCGGCCGCCGCCGCGAAAGCCATCTTCACGCCGGCGAAATAGTCGCTTACCGGGGCTTCGATATCGGCCTCGGTGGCGTCGTAGTCGACCGCGAAATAGATCGCCGAACCGGCCGGCTGGCCGATCGCCGCCTTGGCCATGTGGAATGCCGCGCCGCCGTCGGCAACGCCCTGCGCGCGGCTGAAGAAGCTGGCGTGGGTGCCTGCCGTTTCCCACACCGCGCCGATCAGCAGCCCTGCCGCCGACAGGGCGCGCGCTTCGCCCAGCGACAGGTTCTTGGCAGCGTTGTGGCTGTCGTAGCGCATCACGAAGTCATAGCCCTGCGCGCGCAGCGCTGCTGCGTGGCGGGTCAGCTCCGTGCCTGTGTCGAGTCCTTTAGTGCGGCCATGCCGGACTCCTTCAAGTCAAGAAAGTGGGGGCGCTACCGGCGCGTCGGCCGATAGCGAATCGGGAAGCTGCGCAGGTCAGGCGGGTGGCGCGATCGGCACCGGCTTGTTATTGACCATGATCGGTTTCATCGTCATGTTCTTGCTGAACATATCGAGCAGCATCTTGATGCCGTCCGGGATGGGCTGCTGTTCGGCCTTGACCTCGACGTGGTAGCGCGCGTCGTTGCTCTTCTGGTAGGACTGCTTGTCCGAGTTCGACTGCGACGAGTCGTGCGACACCGAGCCCTTGACTTCGACGCTCAGGCAGCCCCACCCTCCCTTGGCGTCGAACGAGCCTTCTTCGTGCGTCTTCGATGCCGTCTCGGTGTCGGTTTCATGGGTGTAGCTCGACTTGACTTCCATGTCGAAGGTGATGTCGACCGAGGTCACCGCCAGCGACGGAATCGGCACCATCGTAATCAAGGGGAAGTCGACGTTCAGCTGCGAGTTCGCGGCTTTCACGTTGCCGTCCCCGGACACCACCGGCTGGCTCTGGCCCATCGCAATGGTAGCCGTGATCGGCGTGTAGGTGATGTTGCCCTTGTCGTCCTTGGACTGGTTGAAGCCGGTGTTGAGGATGTACTGGGTCTGCGTCATCGCCAGGCTTTGCTGCGCACCCGCCGCCGCGTGCAGGGGGGCGCCGATCAGCGAATCCATCGGCAAGCCCGTGAACTGCTGGGCCATGTTCGCCAAGCCGCAATCGATATTGTCTGCCATGCCAACTCCTTTAAGTTAACTGCTAAGGAACACAGCTTCAGCCGGGAAGCTGCGCATTGAGAAGCTTTTCGTAGGCGCCGACCAGCCGCGCATACCCCGCCGGCAGGTCGACCGCGTGCACCACGATCTTGATTTCGGCCGTGTGCGGCCCTTTGCGGCCAAGGTCCACCAGGATGTCGGGCGGCAGGTCTTCATTGCCCTTGAGCGCTTCGTCGCTGAGCGACGACAGCGACAGGTCGAGCGTAGTCAAGACCTCTACCCGGTCGATCACGTGGCTCTTTAAGGGCAGCAAGGTAATCAGCGGAACATGCACCTGGTGGTTTTCCAGCGAGACCTTGCCATTGCGGCTGACTTCCTTGGGGACATTCATGATGACGTTGCGCGACTCCCACTCGCCGTCGGGAAACTGCAGGCCGGGCGGCTGGCCCTGGGCGGGGACGAAGAACTGGGCCAGCTCTTCAATATGCTGGCGCGCGACGCTGCGGTGCGCGTCGATGACCGCTCGCTTGATTCCGCCGAGCAGTCCACCTAACTGGATTGGCATCTGGGCTCCCCTAGCGGCGCGCGCGGCCGGCGCCAGGCTCGTCCAGCGACAGCCGGCCTAGCCGGAACAGGTGGGCCTGCTGGGGGGAACCGACGGTTTCCGGGCCTTCATCAAATGCGAGGCGCTTGCGGGGCGCGGCGGCTTTCCGGCGCAGCCCGGCCATACGCAACAGCAATGGCACGGCGAGCAAACAGGCGATCGGGATCGCCATCCACAGTGGGGAAATAGTCATTCAGGGCATCCTTTTTATCGGTATCGTCGGCAGCGTCAGGCGCCGAAATTGCGCCGCTGCATCGACTAATGTGCCACCGGGACACAGGCCCGCAATTGAGAAAAAGCAATGTCCGTGATGCTCGGTTCACCCGGTTAATGTGCGTGCCATCGGCCGGCCACAGGCGTAGTATTGACAGCTCATCCAACCTGAAAGAGGAGAATGTCATGGCGTATGTCGATGGTTTCGTGGTGCCGGTACCGAAGCAGAATATCGAGCGGTACAAAGAGATGTCGACCATCTGCGGGAAGATCTGGCGCGAGTTCGGGGCGCTGGAATTCCGCGAGTGCATGGGTGACGACGTCAAGCCGGGGAAATGGACGTCATTCCCGCAAAGCGTCAACCTGGAGGAAGGCGAAGTGGTGTTCTTTTCGTGGATCGTCTACGAATCGCGCGCCAAACGCGACGAGATCAACGACAAGGTCATGAACGACCCGCGCATGGCGGAATGGATGAAGCCTGAAGCCATGCCGTTCGACGGCAAGCGCATGATCTGGGGCGGCTTCGAGATGGTCGTCGACATGTAAGTCAGGCGGGGCGCGTCGTCATCGGCTGCGGTTCGCCGTGCTGCTTGCGCCCTACCCGCTCGTACTCCGAGATCACCTGGGCGCCAAGCAGCAGCAAGGTGGCGCCGATTTCAAGGCTGAACATGACCACGATCGCCGTCGTCATCGAGCCGTACACGATGTTCACCTGCGACAGCGTGGAGAAGTACCATACCAGCACATGGCGCGCCAGCTCCCACAGCAGCGCCGCGGTGACGCCGCCGACCAGCGCATGCGACAGCGACAGCCGGCCCACCGGCATCACCAGGTAGATCGAGGTGAGCACCAGGATTTCGCCGAACAGGCCAAGCAGGTACAACAGCACGCCGGACACGCCGCCCAGCGACCAGTGCCAGCCGAGGAAATTGACCTCCTCCTCGCCCATCACCTGCAAGGTGCCCGCGACCAACGTCACCAGCATCACGCCGACACCCAGCGCCACGATGTAACAGTACGGCAGGATGGCCGACACAAAGAAATGACGGCGCCGGATCGCCACGCGGTGGATGAAGATCACGCTCATGGCGTTTTCCAGCACCGTGAACGCCAGCGAACTGAAAAACAGCATGGTCACGCCAAGCACGCCGGTAATGAGGCCGCGTTCATTGAGGAAGTTCGAGACCTCAAGCACGATCGCGCGCGACTGCCCCGGCAGCAGCCATTCCAGGTAGCGCTGCAAGGTCGCCAGCAGCTCCACCGGGTCCATGAAGTGCGACAGCACCACCACCACCAGCATCAGGAACGGGACGATCGACAGCAGCGCGTAGTAGGCCACCGCGCCGGCCAGCAGCAGGCCCTGGTTTGCGCGGAAGCCCTTAAGCACCTGCAAGGTGAACGCAAGCGGGTGCGCGAGGATGTAGGCGTTGGCGCGCCGGTTGAGGATCTGGATCGGCGCCAGTCGTTTGAAAGTCATCGGGCCAGCCTGATGCCGCTGAACTGCCAGCGCGCGCCGGCGGGAAAGAAGTTACGGTAGCTGGCGCGCGCGTGCCCGTCCGGCGTGGCGCACGATGAGCCGCGCAGCACATACTGGTTGACCATGAATTTTCCGTTGTATTCGCCGAGGGCGCCGGGTTGCGGCGCATAGCCGGGATAAGGCGCGTAGCTGCTGCTGGTCCACTGCCAGCAATGGCCATGCATCTGCAGCAGGCTGCCGCCGTGCGACAGCGCCGCCGCTTCCCATTCCGCTTCGGTCGGCAGGCGCGCGCCGGCCCAGCGGGCGTAGGCGTCAGCCTCATACAGCGACACGTGGGTGACAGGCAGCGCCAGGTCGAGCGCGTGCTCGCCATGCAGCGTGAATTCGCGCCACTGGCCGCTGTCATCGCGCCGCCAGTACAAAGGATGCTCCAGCGTGCCTGCGCAGGCCTGGTCCCAGCCTTCCGACAGCCACAGCGAAGCGTCGCGGTAGCCGCCCGCTTCGATGAAGGCCAGGTAGTCGCCATTGGTCACCAGGCGGCTGGCCAGCTCGAACGGCGCCAGGTACTGGCGGTGGCGCGGCAGCTCGTTATCGAAGCAGAAGCCCCCGCCGGCGTAGCCGATGTCGGCCAGGCCGCCGTCGAAGCCGCGCCACGACAAGGCCGGCGCGCTGGCCGGGAAAGCTGGCCTGGCTTCGTCATACGCAGGATACAAGGGGTTTTGCGCCAGCAGGTGCAGTACGTCGGTGAGGATCAGTTCCTGGTGCTGCTGCTCGTGCTGGAGGCCGAGGACCACCAGTTCGGCCAGTGCGGCGTCCCCCGCCCTGCTATCGAGCAGCCGCAGCATCCGCGCGTCGACGTCGAGGCGGTAGTCGCGCACCAGCGCCATGCCGGGGCGCGTCACCAGCCCGCGCTGGGCCCGCGGGTGCTTTGCCCCTATGCCGTTGTAATACGAATTGAACAGGACGCGGAAAGCGGGATGGAAGGGCTTGAAGCCCGCTTCATGGCGCTCGAGGATGAAGGTTTCGAAGAACCAGGTGGTGTGCGCCAGGTGCCACTTGACCGGGCTGGCGTCGGCCATCGACTGGGCCGTGCAGTCTTCGTCCGACAGCGGCCCGGCCAGCGCCAGCGAACGGCGCCGGACCTCGCCGAAGCGGCGGCACAGCAGTTCAGGGTCCAATGGCGCGCGCATGGATGACGGCAAACCATTCGTCGACATCGACCCAGGCATTGGTGGCCTGGAAGCCGGACTGTTCGAGCAGGCCGATGGCCGCGCTCTTGCGGTACTTGTAGCTGTTCTCGGTGTGGATGCAGTCGCCGCGCGCAAAGCTGCGCGACCCGCCCGGCCAGCGCACCAGCATGTCGCGCATGGCCTGCAGGTGCATCTCGATGCGGCCCTCGTCGCGGTTGAAGAAGGCCTGGTGGCGCCAGCCGCGCACGTCGAAGTCGGCGCCGAGCAGCTGGTTCACGTGGCGCAGCACGTTGAGGTTGAAGGCCGCGGTGACGCCGAGCGCGTCGTCATAGGCGTCGGCCAGCGTCTGTTCGTCCTTCAGCAGGTCGATCCCGATCAGCACGCCGCCGTCGGGGTCGCACTGGGCGCGCACGCGGCGCAGGAAGCCGCGCGCTTCGTCGGGGGTGAAGTTGCCGATCGATGAACCGGGATAAAAGAACAGGCGGCGCGCCGGGCTGATGTCGGCCGGCAGGTCGAGCCTGGACGAAAAATCCTGCCCCAGCGCCGTCATCTCGATGTGGGGAAAGCGCTGGCGCAGGCGGGCCAGCGACTCGTGCAGGAAGTCCCGCGAGATGTCGATGGCCACATACTGGTCAGGGTGCAGCAGCGGAAACAGGCTGGCCGCCTTGGCGCAATTGCCGGCGCCGAGGTCGATCAGGGTCGCCCCAGGACCGATGGCGCGGGCGATGTCGGCGCCGTAGCGGGCGAAAATGGCAGCTTCAGTTCGTGTCGGGTAATATTCGGGCAGTTCACAGATGGCTTCAAAGAGCCGCGAGCCGAGCGGGTCGTACAGGAACTTCGGCGAGATGGTTGCCTGGGGGGCGCACAGGCCTGCGCTGAGCTCGGCTTGAACGCCGGCGCCGGCAACGGCAACGGGACAAGGTACTTCGGTCTGGCAGTGAGTCAGCATAAGATTCCCGGTGCGCCGATGCGTTTTTGGTGATTTTGTTATCATAGCTGAATATCTATTTTTCTCGCGCCGCAATAGAAGCCGTCCCTGCGGCGTGTCATTAACGCATTTCTTCACAGAAAGCCCTCATGTTCCGTCTCTCCGCAATTCACAGCATGAAAAGCATGCTGGCCGCCGGCTGCGCCCTTGCGCTCGCTTTTGCCGCCTTGCCAGCCGCGGCCCAGGCCCGGCCCGGCGTGCTGCGCGTGTCGGCCATTCCGGATGAAGCGCCGACTGAACTGCAGCGCAAATTCAAGCCGCTGGGCGAATACCTGTCGAAGGCCACCGGCCTGAAGGTGGTGTTCACGCCCGTGACGGACTATGCGGCGTCGGTCGAAGGCCTGGTCAACAACAAGCTCGACATGGTCTGGTTCGGCGGCTTTACCTTTGTGCAGGCCAACGCCCGCAGCGGCGGCAAGGTCACCCCGCTGGTGCAGCGCGCCGAAGACGAGAAGTTCCGCTCTGTCTTCATCACCGCGTCGAACGAGATCAGGCAGCTGGCCGACCTGAAGGGCAAAACCTTCAGCTTCGGTTCCGAGTCCTCGACTTCCGGTCACCTGATGCCGCGCTCCTACCTGCTGGCGGCAAAGATCAATCCGGACACCGACATGAAGCGCATCGCCTTCTCGGGCGCGCATGACGCCACGGTGGCTGCGGTCGCAGGCGGCAAGGTCGATGCTGGCGCGCTGAATATCTCGGTGTGGGAAAAGCTGGTCGCCGAGCGCAAGGTCGACCCGGCCGCGGTGCGCGTGTTCTACACCACCCCGGCCTACTACGACTACAACTGGACGGTCCGCAGCGATATGGACCCGGCCCTGAAAAAGAAGATCAGCGACGCCTTCCTCACGCTGGACCCGGCCACGCCTGAGGGCAAGGGAATCCTGGCGCTGCAGCGCGCCACGAAGTTCGTGCCTACCAAGCCGGCCAACTACGCCACCATCGAAGCGGCCGCGCGCAATGCGGGACTGCTGAAGTAAGCCAGGCGCGCACATGACATTCAGGCTCGACAAACTGACAGTGCGGCACCTGGCGCCCGGCGCGCCGGTAGCGCTGCACGAGATCGACCTGGATGTTGCGCAGGGCGAGCAGCTGGCCATCATCGGGCCTTCCGGGGCCGGCAAGACCACCCTGCTCTCGACCCTGGCGTGCGCGCACCGTCCCGCGCGCGGCAGGTTCACCGTGTTTGGCGACGATCCGTGGGCGCTGGCGGAGGCCAGCCGCCACCGGATGCGCGCCAGCCTGTTCCTGGCGCCGCAAACGCCGCCGCTGCCGCCGCGCCAGCGCGTCGTCACCGCGGTGCTGGCCGCGCGCCTGCCGCGCTGGACCCTGTGGCAGGCGCTGGTCTCGCTGGTCCGCCCGCTCGACCCGGACGCCGCGTTCGACGCGCTCGAACGCTTCGGCCTTGGCGACAAGCTGTACGCCCGTGTCGACCGCCTGTCCGGCGGCGAACGCCAGCGCTGCGCCCTGGCGCGGCTGTTGTTGTCCGACGCCAAAGCCTTCCTGGTCGACGAGCCGCTGTCCGCGCTCGACCCGGCGCTGTCGCAAATGACGCTCACCACCCTGCAAGAGGAAGCGGCCGCGCGCAACGCGACCCTGGTGTGCAGCCTGCACCAGGTCGACATGGCGCTGGCCAATTTCCCGCGCATCGTCGGCCTGCGCGACGGCCGCGTGATGTTCGATGCGGCCCGCGACCAGGTAAGCGCCGAGATGATCGCCGCCCTGTACCGCAACGAGCAGGCCGAGGCCGCGCGCCCTGCCATGCACGAAACCCCGGAACGGCTCGCGGTCGGCGCCTGCTTCTAGCGCATGGGCCAGGCCGTCATCCTCCATCCCGATCCGGCGTGGCGCTCGCGCGTCGTGATTACCCTCGCCTGTATCGCCCTGCTGTGGCCGATGCTGGTGTACTCCGAATTCAAGCCGTGGACTTTGTTCGAGCCGCAAAGCCTTGCCGCCGCGTGGAGCTTCGCGTCGGGCTTCCTGGCGCCTGCGCACGATCCCGAGTTCCTGCGCATGGTGCTGCGCGAGACCTGGCAGACCGTGGCCATTGCCACCGCCGGCCTGGCCCTGGCGCTGCTTGCCGCCATTCCGGCCACGCTGGTGGTCACCGAAATCCTGTCCATATCGCGCCTTGGCACCGGCCGCATGCGTTTTTCCGCGCGCATCGTGCGCCAGTCGGTCCGCTGGATACTGGTCCTGCTGCGCAGCGTGCCCGAACTGGTATGGGCGCTGCTGTTCGTGCGCCTGGTGGGCCTCGGGCCGACCGCGGGCGTGCTGGCGATCGCCCTCACTTACTGCGGCATGCTCGGCAAGGTGTATGCCGAGATCCTCGAATCGGCCGACGCCCGCACGACCGACGCCCTGCTGGCCGGCGGCGCCGCGCGCCTGCCAGCGCTGTTCTACGGGGCGATTCCGGAATCGGCGTCCGAGCTGGTGTCGTACACGGTGTACCGCTGGGAGTGTGCGATCCGCGGCTCGGCCGTGATGGGCTTTGTCGGCGCGGGCGGCCTTGGCCAGCGCATGGATGAATCGATGCGCATGATGGCGGGCGGCGAAGTGGCGACGATGCTGATTGTGTTCGTGCTGCTGGTCGCCGGCGCCGACGTGGTCTCCAAAATGCTGCGCTCGAGGCTCGCATGAGGCGCGCACTCCCAGCGCCGCCGCGGCGCTCCTTGTCCACCCTGCTGCTGATGCTCGGCCTGTGCGCCCTGGTGGCCGCCAGCTTTGCAACCCTGCCGCTGGAATGGGCCGCGCTGTTTTCCGGCGACACGCTGCGCAGCAGCCGTGAATTTTTAGCCGGCTTCGCGCCGCCCGAAACCGCCCTGCCGTTCCTGCAAAAAGTGCTGGCCGCGACGGCCGAAACCTTGTCGATGTCGGCGCTCGGGACACTGCTCGCGGTCGCCGGCGGGATGGCGCTGGCGATGCCGGCCGCAGGCCGCTTCGGCAAGGTGCTGCGCGTGCCGGCGCGCGGCCTGCTGAACGTGCTGCGCTCGATTCCCGAACTGGTATGGGCCTCGCTGCTGCTGGTGGCCGCCGGCCTCGGGCCGTTTGCGGGCACCCTGGCGCTGGCCGCCCATACCTCCGGGGTGCTGGGACGGCTGTTTGCCGACGTGATCGAGAACGCCGAGCCGAATCCCGAACGGGCACTGCGCGCCAATGGGGCCGCGCCCGGCGCGGCCTTCCTGTACTCGACCTTGCCGCAGGCACTGCCGCAAATGCTGTCGTATACCTTGTACCGCTGGGAGAACAACATCCGCGCCGCCGCTGTCCTCGGCGTGGTCGGCGCCGGCGGCCTCGGGCAAATGCTGAAGTACCACCTGTCGCTATTCCAGATGCAGCAGGCCGCCACCGTTATCCTCGCGATGCTGCTGCTGGTCGCGCTGGTCGATGCGGCCAGCTTCGCACTGCGCCGTATCCTTACCCGCTAGGCACACCATGCTGGACCTGATCAACATCTCCAAAACCTATAGCCAGCGCCCGGTGCTGGCACAACTGTCCCACCATTTCGGCGCCGGCGAGTTTGTCGCGATCATGGGCGAATCCGGGGTCGGCAAATCGACCCTGCTGAACCTCGTCGCCGGGCTGGACACCCCGGACAGCGGGGAAGTCGTGGTGGACGGCACGCCGATCTCCGCGCTGGACGACGATGCCGCCACCCGCCTGCGCCGCAGCCGCATGGGCTTCGTGTTCCAGGCCTTCCACGTACTGCCGCACCTGACCTTGCAGCAGAACGTCGCGCTACCGCTGCTGCTCAATGGCCTGGACGCTGGCGCGGCGCTGGGGATGCTGGATAAAGTCGGGCTAGGAGGACGCGGCGGCGATTTTCCGCGCCAGTTGTCCGGCGGCGAGCTGCAGCGGGTGGCGATCGCGCGCGCGCTGGTGCACAAGCCGGCGCTGGTGCTTGCCGATGAGCCGACCGGCAACCTCGACCCCGACACCGCGGCCGGCATCCTCGACCTGCTGCGCGCCGAAATCAAGGCCAGCGGCGCCGCCGCCATCATGGTGACGCATTCCCACGCCGCTGCAGAAAAAGCCGACAAAACCCTGGTGCTCACGCGGTCCGGGCTGGCGGTAGCGCCTGTTGTGCGCTAGTTAGTTCAAATTTCAGGTTTAATTTGTCAACAATGCTGCGTATATATTCTTAACGTAGTATCATTATTCCGACCCGATCTGCATCAATTCTCACACAAAGTAACGATCGGCAACGTTGGGCGGAAGTCGACAAATCCTGTCAATGTGAGCTAATTGGAGGGGTACGATGAACGTACGGCAGAGAAAACTGGAAATGATCGAGGCGATGAACCGCGCCCGCGCGCTGGAACCGTCGAGCTTCGTCCCAAACAAGCTGCTCGACACCTTAATCCAGAAAATGAACCTGAAGAACGACGCTGAGCTGTGCCGTGTACTGGAAGTGCAGCCGCCGATCATCAGCAAGATCCGCCACCGAAAACTGGCCGTCGGCGCCACCATCCTGCTGCGCATGCACGAGAAATCGGACATGAGCATCAAGGAACTGAAGGAACTGTCGAACGCCTCGATGCACTAAAGACGCGGGCTGCGAACTGCCGTTACCCGACGGTCCGATCGCCGCGCCTCCTGGATACCGCTTAACTGCTCTTCGGCCGCCCGGTCTTCAGTTGCGGCAAGCTGGCCAGTACGCTTTTCAAGGTGGCCATGTCGATCTGGCTGATCAGCGCCACGCCAACCCGCAACAGCTCGCTCTTCTTGATCTCGAAGCCCGCCTTCAGGCAAGCCTTCTTCACCAGCGCCAGCACGGCGTATTCTTCCTCCGGCATCGTAAAACTATCGCGCACCAGCTTTGGCTTGCGGATTTTCTCGCGTTCGCCCTGGCCCTGGACTGCTTTCGGGGCCGCTTTCGGCCTGGCTTTCGGGTCGGCTTTGGCGGCGGCTTTCGGCGCGGCCTTTGCCGATGATTTTGGCGCAGGCCTGGCGGTGGCTTTGTTGGCGGGCTTGGCGGCACCTTTGCCGGCCACTGGCCTGGCGGCGCCCTTCGCGGCCGGTGCCGCGGCTTTTTTTAGCGCTGGCGCCGCGGCGGCCTTGGCCGCTGGCTTGGCCGCGGCTTTTGGCGCCACCCTGGCGGCGGCCTTGGCAGGCGCCTTGGCCGCCACTTTCAGCGGCGCCTTGGCGGCGGCTTTGACCGGGGCCTTTGCCGCTGCTTTCGGCAGCGGGCGGGCGGCGGCCTTTTGCGCCACTGCGTTGATGGCGTCGACCGGATGTCCGTTGGTTTTCGCGGGGGCTGTCTTGCTCATTGGATCTCCATCGCTCAATAGTTAAAACAATATATACGATTTAGCCGGTTTCCGGAAGGCGGCGCCTGGACCAGCTGCGCGCACAAGGGCACTGAACGGGCATTTCACTCGTTCAACATACGCCAAACTTGCTGGTGCGGGGTGTACGGGATGGGAAAACTTGACATGCATCATCAGCTGAATGAGGCAATGTCGATCTTGCGAGACACTCGCCCGGAAACAGTATTGCTAGATTGGCTTGACGACCAGGTCAGTACCGGCCTCGTCCCACCATTCCTGCTCTTTTTCTATCCAGTAGCTGATCGTCGGGTGTTCCGCGAGCAGGTCGCGGGCGGCTTCGATGTCGATGCGGCTCTTCATGCGCAGGCGCAGCTGGCCGGGCGCCAGTTCGATCCGCGCGTGCATCAGCAGGATCGCGAAGCGCAGCGCCAGCACCGCCTTGGCGAAGTCAGGGTCCGACAGCGCCCCGCCCAGCTTGCGCAGGTTGCCCTTCTGGGCCAGGATCAGGCGGCTCATGGCCTTCTGCTCGCCAGCGGTGAACCCCGGGAGGTCGGCGTTTTCGACCATGTAGGCGCCGTGCTTGTGGGCGCCGGTCTGGGACACGACCATGCCTACTTCGTGCATCCAGGCGCTCCAGTACAACAGGCGCACCAGGCTGTCGTCGGCCGGTTTGAGCTGGGTATAGAGCATGGCCGCGGCGTCGGCCACGCGGGTCGCGCGCTCCTCGTCGACGTGGAAACGGGAAGCCAGCATGCGCACCGATTCGTCGCGCCGGTCGCGGTGCATCGAGCGCAGGTACAGGTCCCACATCACGCCCATGCGCAGGCCGGCCTCCACCGGCGCCAGTTCGGCGATGCCCAGTTCGGCCATCAGGCCGATCAGGATCGCCAGCCCGCCGATGATGGTGCCGGCGCGGTCGGCGCGCAGGCCGGGCATGTCGATGCGCGAAACATTGCCAAATTCGATGAAGCGCTTCTTGAGCGCGTCCAGCCCTGCCGGGGTCAGCTTGCCGTCGCCCAGCCCGTTCTTTGCAATGACGTCAGCCAGCGTGCGGATGGTGCCGGACGAGCCGTAGGCCTGGCTCCAGTTATGCGGGTGGTAAGGCGGCGCCGCATCTTCGAAGTGGCTGCGCGCCGACAGGATCGCGTGCTCGAACGATACGGCGTCGATGCGCCCGCCGGCAAAGAACGACAGGCTTTGCTTGACGGTACCGACGCTGAACGACTCGACCCGCTCGATATCGAGGCCGCGCCCGAGTATCAGTTCGGTGGAGCCGCCGCCGATGTCGACCACCAGCCGGCGTTCCTTGGGCGCTGCCAGCGAACTGGCCACGCCCATGTAGATCAGGCGCCCTTCTTCCTCGCCCGAGATGATCTCGATGGGGTGGCCGATCGCCTGTTCGAGTTCGGGCAAAAAGGCCTGGCCGTTGCGCGCCACCCGCATGGCGGAGGTGGCGACCACGCGCACGGCGTCGAAGCGGTAGGCCGCCAGCGCGACGCGGAAATTGACCAGGCAGGAGAGCGCCGCCTGTTTGGCGGTTTCGGTCAGGTCGCCGTTGGCGTCGAGGCCCGCGGCAAGGCGAATCGGTTCGCGCACGCTTTTGAGCACGCGGATGGTCTCGCCGTCATGCCTGCCGATCGACAGGCGAAAACTGTTGGAACCCAAATCAACGGCAGCATACATGCGAGCCTCTGTTTCGCTTATTGTCATGAGGGGACCCCGGCCGTGAAAATCGTAACACGATAGCCGGGCAATGTGACGCCCTCATGACCCGCTCACGGCGCCGGCGGCACCCAAGCTTCCGGCGCGACCGGCGTGACGGCCTGCACCACCTTGTTGCGCCCGCCCTGCTTGGCCGCGCGCAGCGCTTCGTCGGCGCGCTGGAACAGGCTGACGGTGGTGTCTTCCGGACGGATGGTGGTTACGCCGAAGCTGGCCGTCATCTTGATCATCGCGCGCTCGGTCTTGACCGGGGTGGCCTCGATCGCGCGGCGTATGCGCTCGGACACCAGCAGCGCGTCGAGCAGGTCGGTGCGCGGCAGCAGCAGCGCGAACTCGACGCCCGCCATGCGTCCCAAAATATCGCTGTCGCGCAGCTGGCGCTTGCAGGTGTCGACCATGGCGCGCAGCACCACGTCGCCGGCCGGATGGCCATAGCCGTCGTTGATGCGCTTGAACTGGTCGAGGTCGAGCAGCACCACCGCGGTCGGCTGGCCCGGCCTCCTCGCCAGCGCCATCCACGGCGCCAGCAGGTTGAAGAAGCCGCGCCGGTTGGGCGCGTCGGTGAGCGGGTCGGTCGTCTCCAGCCGTGCGAGTTCCTGCTGCAGCTGCTCGCGCGACAGCAGCAGGTAGCCGAATGCGGTGAGCAGCATCAGCAATACGAATGCGCCCGACGACAGCGCCTGCACCAGGGCGTTGCTGATCCAGCCCCAGCCTCCCGGCATGGTCAGCACCAGGATGCCGCGCGCGGCGACCAGCAGCGACAGCAGCGCCAGCGCCACCACCAGGAAGCGGCGCAGCATGGTGCCATTGCGCCAGCCCAGCGCCAGCGCCGCGGCGCCGAGCAGGTAGAAGCCGCCCAAGATCAGCGAGCTGGCGACGACGCGCAGCCCGATCTGGTCGATGGCGTAACAGGCCAGGAAGGCAGCGATCGACAGGCCGAGCATCGGGTAGACGAAGCGGCGCCAGTGCGGCCGCCCCGCCACTTCCCACAGGCTGCCCGCTTCCAGCGCCACGCCGGCAAACAGCAGGCCATAGCCGATCGGGATCGAGACCAGGTCGGGGGCGACGCCGCTGCCGCGGAAGTACAGCAGCAGCCAGCCAGCCGCCTGGCACTGGCGCGAGATCGCCCAGGTCGACAGCGATGGCGCCTTGTGGCTGCCGAATTCAAAGAAGAAGAGTGCCGCGCACAGGGCCAGGTTGCCCAGCGCGAGCACGAAGACCATCGTGGTGATGTCCATGGCGCCGCGCCTGGATCAGATTTCGTGTTCGACGCTGGTGCTGCCGTCGCCGATCTTGCTGGCCCAGGCGCGGGCGAAGTAGTCGCGCTCGGCGTCGGTCGGGGCCAGGTTCCAGAATACGATCAGCGTGCCCTTGTGGTCGTGCAGCTGGGTGAATTTCTCGACGAACGCCGCGTTCCCGCTGGCGTCGGCCAGCGCCATGACATAGCCGTACACGCGGGTCAGCCGCTCGATGCGGTCCGGTTCGGTCATGCTGTTGGTCGCGGTAATGGTAGGATGATCTAAGAACATGGCGTCTCCGAGTGGCTGCCCGCAGAGCTTATCAGAAACCCATGCTTATCAACAAGGTATCCTTTGCCATGCCGCCCACCGATTTTTCGCTGCCCGCCGCGCCCATCGTCGCCACCCGCGGCGGCCGCCGCACGCTCGAATTTGCGCCCGGCGAAGTGCAGAGCGAGATGCTGCTGTCCGACCCCGACGCCCTGGTGCTGGCCTACTGCCGTGCGATCATGTGCTTTGCCTTGTTCGTGCCGCGCCCGCGCCATATTGTGATGGTGGGCCTGGGCGGCGGTTCGCTGGCCAAGTTCTGCTACCGCCATTTTCCGCAGGCGCGCATCACCGTGGTCGAAGTGCGCGCCGATGTCATTGCCCTGCGCAGCCAGTTCCACGTGCCGCCGGACGACTGGCGTTTCGAGGTCGTCCATGCGGACGCGGCCAGCTACCTGGCCTGCATGCCCGCCAGCGCCGACGTGCTGGTGGTCGACGGGTTCGACGCACAGGGCCTGCCGCCGGAACTGGGCAGCGCGCGCTTTTACGCCGACTGCCGCCGTGCCCTGCGCGACGGCGGCGTGATGGTCGCCAATATCTTCAGCTACGACTCGCATTACGCGGCCATGACCGAACGCCTGCGCCTGGCGTTCGACGACCGCGTATGCCGCTTCGACAAGGTGGCGGGCAACAACCGCATCCTGTTTGCCGTCAAGGCGCCGCTTGCCGGCGCGCCGCCGCGTTCGCTGCGCGCGCAGCGCCTGGTGGCGCGGCATAACGGGCTGGGCGCGGGATGGCTGAACCGCCTGTTGGCGCGGATTGTGGTTACTTTCCTAACGACAACTTGAAGTAAATACCTAGCAATAAAATTTGCGATGAGAATGGTTTTTGTGACACACTGGCGCACGCTTTTCACACCCGGCACGCCATTGCGTCCATTTTGCACTTTAGGAACCACCGATTTGCTGCACCGCCGCCTGTCACTTTCGTTTACTGCCGCGGCGGCCCTGACCTTCACCGGCGGACCGGCCAACGCCGCCTCCCTGCTGGCTGCTGCCGGCCTGCCCGATGCGCGCCAGCTGCCGCTGATCTTGCTGGGCCTGGCCATTGCAATTGGCGCCGGCGCCATCGCGGCGCTCCGGGTACTGGCGCAGCGCGCCCGCCACCTGCAACAACTGCTCGACCAGCGCAGCGCAGAACTGGAGCGCGCCCACCAGTGCATTGCCGACGACGCCAAGGCCCGCTCGGCCAGCGAGCAGCGCATCCACCATATCGCCCAGCACGACGTGTTGACCGGCCTGCCCAGCCGCAGCCTGCTGCAGGACCAGCTAAGCCTGGCGATCGGCGCGTCCGAACGCAGCGGCCAGCCGCTGTGGGTCATGCTGATCGACCTCGACCGCTTTAAGTATGTCAACGACAGCATGGGCCACAAGGCGGGCGACGTCCTGTTGATGACAGTCGCCGCGCGCCTGCGCTCGGCGCTGCAAGACAGCGACACCGTGGCGCGCCTGTCGGGCGACGAGTTCGTGGTGATCATGAGCCAGCACCCGGCCCAGCAGCTCGGGCCGCACCTGGTGCAGCAGCTGATGGACTCGGTGGCCCAGCCAGTCCTGCTGGGCGCCAAGGAGTACTCGGTGACCTGCAGCATTGGCGTGGCCGTGTATCCGACCGCCGGCGCGCTTGCCGACAGCCTGATCGAACACGCCGACATCGCCATGTACAGCGCCAAGAAGCTGGGCCGCAACAATTTCCAGTTCTATACGCCTGCCATGAACGATGAAGCGCAGGAGCGCGTGCGCATCGAAAGCGCGCTGCGCAAGGCGCTCGAACGCGACGAATTCGTGCTGCACTACCAGCCGCAGGTCGACCTGGCCAGCGGCAAGATCGTCGGCATGGAAGCGCTGCTGCGCTGGCAGCATCCCGAACTGGGCATGGTGCCGCCGATGCGTTTCATCAGCGTGGCCGAGGATACCGGCCTGATCGTGCCGATCGGCGCCTGGGTGATGCGTACCGCCTGCCTGCAGAACCGCGCGTGGCAAGATGCCGGCATGGGCGCGCTGCGGGTGGCGGTCAACTTGTCGGCGCGCCAGTTCGGCTCGCCTGAACTGCTCGACAACATCCGCGCCGTGCTGGAGGACAGCGGGCTAGATGCGCACTGCCTGGAAATCGAGCTGACCGAAAGCCTGTTCATGAGCGACGTTACCCTCGCCGTCGAACTGCTGCACAGCATGAAGGCAATCGGCGTCAACCTGTCGATCGACGACTTCGGCACTGGCTACTCCAGCCTGTCCTACCTGTCGCGCTTCCCGATCGATGTGCTCAAGATCGACCGCTCCTTCGTCACCAACATCACGCGCGACGCCAATGACGCGGCACTGGTCGCATCGATCATCAACCTGGCGCACAACCTGAAACTTTCGGTGATTGCCGAAGGCGTTGAAACCGAAGAACAGCTCGGCTACCTGCGCCGCCACGGTTGCGACGAAATGCAGGGCTATTACGTCAGCCGCCCCCTCCCCGCCCAGGAATTTGAACGCTTTTTGCGCGAGCACAATAACCTGGCGGATGACCAGGTCCTGCTGGCGGCAAGTGCGGACTAAAATAATTGCGAAAAAAAGTTATCTTTAGTTAAGTTTGTTGTGGTCACATCGACATCGTTTGCGTACAATCACGAAATGTCACAGCGGCTGATGCCAAAGTGCAACGCGAGCAGGACCAACACGGAAAAACATGAGCTCAGAGATGAACAGCAACGGCGCCGCCGAAGAAGGCAGCGCACACATCCGTACTGATTTTCGCACCCGCGACGTAGTGAACCAGGCAATAGCGGCAATACCGACGCTGGGGCTTCAGAAGGCGGCAGAATTCCTGTCGGCGATGAACGTCCCGCCTGAGGTAGCGATCCGCGCCCTGGCCTACCCGGTCAAGCGCAAGCACTAAACCGGCGCAGTAAAGAAAGACGCCGGGACCGGCTCCGAAAGGGGCAGGTCCCGGCGTCTCTTTTTTGTCCGGGGGTTTGACGGGCGCGGCGCTCAGGCCTGGGCGTCGATGTCGGCCAGCGATTCGCGGCCCTTGTCGGTCAGGGTAAAACCGCCTTCCTCGCGCGGCGCGATGTGCGACTTTTTGCCGAGGAACAGCTGGACGTCGGCATCGACCGCGGCAGCCGGATCGGCGGCCAGGGCGCGCAGGGTTTCCACGCAGCGGCGCAGGAACAGCACTTCCTGCCCTTTGTCGGTCAGCTGCACCTTGCCGTTGCGCTCGTACTTGATCAGCTTGATGCCCGACAGGCGCTTGGCGTTGCGCCCGACGCAGGCGTTGACCTTGTCATGCGAAGCGCCGCGGCGGATGAAGTCGAGCGCGTCGTATTCGTCGGTAGTCAGTTTTTCATTCTTCATTGCAGCAATTTCCAAGTAAGCCAGGCGGCCCACATGGTAACCGCGCAGCCCGTGCGCGGCAAGCCGAAACGCCGGGTGCTCAGCCCAGGGCCCGCAGCGCCAGCCAGGCCAGGCCGATGCCGAGGCAGGCGCCAAACACCAGCGCCACACGCCAGCGCGCCGATTCCAGCACCGAGGTGCGCCCAAGGTGGATCTTGTTGTGTAAGGAATTGCCCATCATGTTCTCCCCTCAGCACTATGAATCAAACGATGATTCATTATAAAAATGGCCTAAAAACTTTTCATGTGACGCCGGACACAAATTGCAACATTTGTATCCGCATGGCAACACAAAATGTTGCCCCCCATACTGCGCGCCGGACGCGCAGCGCGACTGATACGATGGACTCAAATACAACACTTGCAACGGAGCCCCCATGAACGCAACCAAACCACAATCCGATCCTGCCGCAGCCCGTCCGATGACCGAGGAAGCCGACATCGGCAGCGGCGAAAAATCGCCTGGCCACGCTGAAACCGAAGAGATGATCCGCCAGATTCCGCCACTGCCGCCATCGGCACCGGCCGGCGATGAGGCCTCCAGGAACCGAGGGACCGGCCAACCGTAAGCCGCCCCCACCGGGGTTCAAGCCGCCTTGATCGGCGGCTCCGGAAACGTCGGCTCCTCGACCGGGGCGTTGGCCGGCGCCGGAACGTCATCCGGAACCGGGGTCGGCTTCGGCTCCGGCGGAATGTCAGGGTCGGGGGTCGAGTGCGCCTGCTGCGCGAAAGTCTTACTCATGATCTACCTTTCAACGGAAGAAGAATCGTAGCAAAGCGCGCCCTGCCGGCCTTATCGAAAATCAACTTCGAGTTGGGGCCGGGAAGCGCGCGCGGTTTTCGGGTATCGTTTCGTGTCACCGACTTATTACAAAGGGATACCGCATGTGCGGACGCCTCGACCAAAGCCACAGCGCCAGTGAATACCTCGCCGCCATGCAATGGCCGCAACAGAATCCGTTCGTGGCCAGCCAGGCCGCGCCCAGCTATAACGCTTCGCCCGGCACCTACCGCCCCCTGATGCGCATCGTCGACGACCAGCTGGTGATCGACGACTGGTTCTGGGGCTACCGCGCAGCGTGGGCGGTCGGCAAGGTACCCATTGCGATCAACGCGCGCATCGAGAAAATCTCCAACCGCTACTGGTCGCCGCTGGTGCGCACCGGGCGCGCGATCATCCCTGCCGACGGCTGGTACGAATGGACCGGCGAAAAAGGCAAGAAGCAACCCTGGCATATCCACCGGAAGACGCGCGAGCCGCTGTTCATGGCGGCGATTGCCGCCACCGGGCCGTGCCGCGAGAATGCCTGCGAGGCCGGCTTCGTGATCGTTACGGCGGACGCCGAAGGAGGCATGGTCGACGTGCACGACCGGCGTCCGGTGGTGCTGTCGGCCGGGGACGCCAAGCTGTGGCTCGACCCCGCCCTGTCGGCCGAGGCGGCCGAACAGCTGGTGCGCTCGGTGGCGCTGGGGCCGGATGAATTCGAGTGGCATGCGGTCAGCCGCGAAGTCGGGCGCTCGACGAACGAGGGGCCGCACCTGGCGGCCCAGCTCGACCTGCCCTTGTGATTAGCGGTGGTTCTGCTTCTGCTTGGCGCCGCCGCCGGCGCCTTCATCCTTGCCGGCCTTTTCGCGGCTCATGTGGTCATGGCTGCTTTTTTCGGTGTTGACGCCGGCGCGCTTCTTCGCTGCCTCGTCCTCGGACTCATGGGCCGACTGCTGGTTCTGGGTACCGGTCGATTTGTTTTGGGTCATGATGTGCTCCTTGTTGTGGGTGGCAAAAAATAAGCAAAGCGCGCCGCGCCGCGAGCCCCGACAGGGCCTGTCTGCGGGCACGTTTTTTGTCACCTTAGCATGGAAGATCTGAACGGTCGGTACGCGCTGTTCAATCGTGCGCGGCCTTGCCGGGCCTGCTGCCGCTAGCACTTTTGCCGCGAATCTGGGTATAGTTCAGCACCTTTCACACATGGACCATGCCCGATGACCGACCGCCTGCGCGCCCTGCTTCCCGCCCTCCTGTTTTCCAGCGCGGCCGTCGCCGCACCGATGACCCTGGACGATTACCTGAAGCTGTCCGGCCCCGCGCCGACGGCGCGCATCGCTTATGGCAGCGCACCGTCGCAGTTTGCCGAGCTGTTCCGGCCGCAGGGCAAGGGACCGTTCCCGGTGGTGGTGCTGGTGCATGGCGGATGCTGGACCATCAAGTTCGGCGGCATCGAACAGATGCGCAATGTGGCCGGCGCGCTGGCCGCCGAAGGCATCGCCGTGTGGAACGTCGAATACCGCAGGTCTGATGAAGAAGGCGGCGGCTATCCCGGCACCTACCATGACATCAACGCCGCGCTCGACAAACTGGCGCTGGAAGCGGCCAACTACCAGCTCGACACCAGCCGCATCGTCGCCATGGGCCACTCCGCCGGCGGCCAGCTGGTGCAGTGGATCGCCGGGCGCAGCCGCATCGCGCCAACGAGTCCGCTGTTCCACCCGAACCCGCTGCCGGTGCGCGAGATCATCAGCCTGGGCGGCCTGGCCGACCTGCGCAACGAGAAAGGCCTGATCAAATCAAGCTGCGGGCGCGACACCGCGGAACTGGCAGGCCTGCCATCGGCAGCCCGGCCCGACGTGTTCTCCGACACCAATGCGGCCGAGCTGATGCCGAACGGCAGCCGCACCGTGCTGGTCACCGGCGAGCTCGACACCATCTCGCCGCCGCGCGCGGCCCACGACTACGCGGCGCGGGCACGCAAGGCCGGCGACCAGGCCGACGTTGTGATCTTGCCGGGCGCCAGCCACTACGACGAAATCGCCGCCAGCTCGCCCGCCTGGAAACTGGTGCTGCCGCTCATCCGCGCCGCGCTGGAACGCTGAGCGGCGCCTCAGGGCGCGGCCAGCACCAGCGCGCTCTCGGCCACCGCCACGCAGGGCAGGATGTAGCCGTCGCGCTTTTCCTCGGCGGACAGGCCCGGCCAGTCGACCAGGTGGCGCGCCTTGCCCTCAACCACCTTGCGCAGGCAGGTGCGGCAGCTGCCATTGCGGCACGAACTGGGCATGGCAATGCCGGCCCGCTCGGCCGCGGCCAATAAGGTTTCACCGGGGCCAGCGGTGAACGCCGCGCCGGATGGCTGCAGGAGGATGGGATAGGCCGGACTGGAACGCATGTGGATATTCTAGCAATGAGTACGGTACCGCACAGACCCTATTATCCCCGCAGCACTACTCTTGACTCATCGCATCATTTGAGTTCGGGAGCCCCATGAAAAAATTCGCACACCTTGCCGTCGGCGCCGCCGTCGCCGCCGCCTTGTCCACTTCTTACGCCGCCCCCGCAGCGCCTGCTCCCGGCCTGACGGCGGACGCAGTCAACTCGGCCGGCAAACTGGCCAGCCAGGCCAAACAGCCCAGCGCGGTCATGCTGCGCGCCCAGATCCTGCTCGACCGCGCGCAATTCTCGCCGGGCGAAATCGACGCCGCTTACGGTTCCAACATGCGCCGCGCGCTGGCCGGTTACCAAAGGGCCCGCGGCCTGCAGCCCAGCGGCATGATCGACACCAAAACCTGGGATGCGCTCAACGCCGACAAGGGCCCTGCCCTGGTCAACTACACCATCACGGACGCCGACGTTGCCGGTCCGTTCCAGGAAATTCCGGAAGATATGGCCGACAAGGCCAAGCTGCCGGCGCTGGGCTTCGCCAGCGCCGCCGAAGCCCTCGGCGAAAAATTCCACGCCAGCCCGAAACTGCTGGCGCGCCTGAACCCGGGCAAGGAATTCCGCGCCGGCGAACAGATCGTTGTGCCGAATGTCACCGGCCTGGCGCCGCTGCCGAAGGCCGGCAAGATCGTGGTGGACAAGTCCGACAGCACGCTGACCCTGTTCGATACGGCCGGCAAGGCGATCGCCCAGTACCCGGTCTCGACCGGCAGTGAAAACGACCCGCTGCCGATCGGCACCTGGAAGGTCAATGGCATCTCGAAGAACCCGGTCTACCACTACAACCCAAAGTTGTTCTGGGACGCGGAGCCGGGCGACAAGAAGGCCAAGATCCAGCCGGGCCCGAACAACCCGGTCGGCGTGGCATGGATTGACTTGTCCAAGGAACACTACGGCATCCACGGCACCCCGATCCCGGGCACCATCGGCAAGACCCAGTCGCATGGCTGCATCCGCCTGACCAACTGGAGCGTCGCGGCACTGGGCGAATCGGTCGCGGCCGGCACCGCAGTCGAACTGCAAGAGTAAGCCAACCCAACCGGAGTGACGAGCATGAAGTGGATCCTGACGTTTATCGGTGGCACCCTGCTCGGGGTGATCGCCTTGTTCATCTACCTGCGCAAGGTGGGCACCGAAGCGCCGCCGCCGGTCGTCGTCCCTCCCGCCGCCACCGCGCCGGCGGCGCCGGTCCCGGTGCCGGCCGCGGCCTTGCCGGGCGCGCCCGACATCCCCACCGACCTGACCGAAGCCGACCTGCCGATCCGCCCGGCCGCGTCGGAAGCCGCGGCGATCGCCAGGGTCGACGGCGTCACCCAGACGGCTGCCGCCAGGCTGATGATCCCGGTGGAAGGCATCAAGGCGGCCGACCTGTCGGACAACTACAACCAGCCGCGCGGCGAGGACCGTACCCACGAGGCGCTCGACATCATGGCGCCCAAGGGGACCAAGGTGTTCGCGACGGCGGACGGGAAAGTGGCCAAGCTGTTCAACAGCAAGCA
Source organism: Massilia agrisoli (assembly GCF_020831365.1). GTDB lineage: Bacteria > Pseudomonadota > Gammaproteobacteria > Burkholderiales > Burkholderiaceae_D > Telluria_A > Telluria_A agrisoli. The sequence goes on along the minus strand of NZ_JAJHPV010000020.1, from coordinate 432,184 downwards.
AGGCGGCCTGACGGTCTACCAGTTCGATCCGACCGAGACCTATGCCTACTACTACGCGCACCTGGACCGCTACGCCGATGGCATCAAGGAAGGCGACGTCCTCAAGCGCGGCGACCTGGTCGGTTACGTGGGAGTGACCGGCAATTCCGACCCGAACGGCCCGCACCTGCACTTCGCGGTGTTCGAGCTGACACCGGAAAAGCAGTGGTGGAAGGGAACGCCGGTCAACCCGTATCCGCTGATGGGTGACCCGGCGCCCGCTCCCGCGACCGCGGCAGTTACTCGCTGACGTCCGGCCCGACGTTGATCGCGGCGTAGGCGCGCTGCACGGCGATGGCTTCCTTGCTGTCCATGCCGTACAGTTCCTGCGCCGCCGCCAGCATCTTGTTGCGCGCGTCGGCGTAGTTGGTCACCGCCGTGAATTTCGTCGTCAGCGCCTTGAACCAGATGCGGTAAGCCTTGTCGCTGCCGATGCCGGTCATGCCGAGCGGCTCCTTGCTCAGGTACTTGCTGTAGTGCTCGCTAGCCTTGTCGGCGTTCGAGCCCTGCGCCAGGAAATAGAACATGCGGTTGTTCGGCCCGCTGCTGTAATGCACGTCGATCCGCTTCAGGCTGCTGCTCCAGGCGTCCGGGCTGCTGCGGTCCTTGCTGGGCTTGAACATCCAGCGCAGCGGCGTGTTGGACTTGCTGATCTCCGTTCCCATCATCCAGTCATTGCCCCTGGCCGGTATCTCGGCGCCGGTGCCGCCGGCGCGCGCGTAGGCTTCCACCATTTCGCCCGCGATGTCGGAGGCCGACTCGTTCAGGCCGCCCGACTCGCCGAAGTACAGCAGGTTGGAGGTGGCGGCGGTCACCCCGTGCCCCATCTCATGGCCGACCACGTCGAGCGAGCCCAGGTTGTTGAAGCTGGAACCGTCGCCGATGAACATGCACTTGCAGGTGTCGCTGTAGTAGGCGTTGTCGTAGGCCGTGTTGACGTGCACCGCGATGTAGGTCGAATTATTCTGGCCGTCGAGCGATTGCCAGCCCAGCGCGTTTTTCAGCATGTCGTAGGTATTCATCAGGCCCCACATGGCGTTGACCGCCGCGGTCTGGCCGTTGGCGCCGGTGGTGCTGCCGCCTTCGACGAATTGCTTGCCGTCGCCCCAGGTATTGCTCCAGTGCGCGTACAGTTCGCCGGCCGAGGTGCCGTGGTTGGCATTGGTGACCGCCAGGCCGCCGTGCAGGCCGCCCTTGCCGCGCAGCGGGTCGACCATTTTGTAGGTGTCGCCCTGCTGGGTGGTCGACAGCGGCACCACGCCGTTGTACTGGCTGTTGCCCACGCCGGTTGCCGTGGTCTGCAGCATGCTCCACTGGTGGATGATGCGGCCATCGCGCGCGCTCACCACGGTGTCGTGGTAATACGGCTGGTTGCCGACCACCATGCGGGTGCGCACCAGGTAAGCCAGCTCATACCCCGCCACCACTTCCTCGACGTCGAAAGCGTTCAGCTCCGATTCGGGCTTGCTGAGCGCAGCCGGCACCCTTTCGGTCCTGACGATCGGGTAGACAATCAGTTCGGCCGTCGGCGCCACCAGCGGCTTGCCCTTGGGTGCAGTCGATTTCACCGCCACGGCGATCGCCGCCTGCGGCGTGATGGCCGGCCTGACGCTGAAGTTGGCGGTGACCGCCCCAAGCTTGTTGGCCGGCCCGCGGCCGAGGAACAGGCGGCGGTCCGACACCGACTCGTTGAGGATCTGGCCGGCCGCATTGACCACCACCACCGATTCGGAACCGAACACGCGCACGCCCTTGTAGGTATGGCTGGCGCGCGCCACCGTGGTGCCTTCGACGCCGGGATGCTGGTTGGTGACGACATAGCCATGGTCGGCGTCGAGGCCCTGCAGGCTGCGGTGGGCCGCCAGCTTGGACACCAGCGCCGTTGCCGCCTGGGCGTCGATGGCGACGGGCGCGCTCATCATCAGGGGGGCCGCCAGCGCCGGTGCCGCGGCATGGAAGGCCAGCGCGCAGATTGCCGCAGCCACCGGGGTTTTGTTGATCTTCATATCGGTCTCCAATAGTCAGCTGGCCGCGCAATCGCGCCGGGCTCTCTGGCATATTGGATGAGACAGGATAGTCGGATTTGCCGCGCCGCAAAAACCGGGCTGGCTCAGCTGTTGCGCGATTTGCGCGATCACAACGAATTACAAGGGAGGAAAAAACAGTGGCCGGTTCACGCCGCCGTCAGCGGCAGGCGGATCGAAAAGGTGGCGCCGTAGCCGGGGCCGGGGCTGCTGACGGTGATGGTACCGCCGTGCAGTTCGACGATGTGGCGGGCGATGTACAGGCCCAGCCCGAGGCCGGAGTCATTGCCCTGCTTTTGCAGGTTGAAGGCGCCGAACACATGCGGCAGGTCGTGGGCCTCGATGCCCTGCCCCGAATCGGTCACGTCGATGACCACATGGCGCGGCTCCTGGCGCACGTTCAGCACGATGCGGCCGCCCTCCGGCGTGAACTTGACGGCATTGAGCAGCAGGTTCCACACCACCTGCTGCAGGCGTTGGGCGTCGGCTTCGATCACCACGCGCGCGGCGTAGTCGGCCGGCGTGACCTGCAGGGTGACCTGCTTGTCGTGGGCATTGATTTCGACGGTCGACACCGCGTCGTGCAGCACCTGCCCCAGCGACACCGGCTGGCGCTCGATCGACATCTGGCCGGTCAGGGTGCGCGAGGCATCGATCAGGTCGTTGACCATCAGGGTTTCCTGGGCCACGTGCTTGCGCATCATGCCGAGGCTGGCCCTGGCGGCCTCGGGCAGGTCGGGCATGGTCCGCTGCATCAGCTCCAGGCGCAGCGACAGCGCGGCCAGCGGCGTGCGCATCTCGTGCGACACGGTCGCCAAAAACTGTTCGCGGGCGCGGTTGACCCGGTTGACCTCGGCAATCGCCTCGCGGTGGCGGTCGGACGAATCGACCAGCGTGCGCAGCAAGGCTGTCAGCACCGTCATGCGGGCGTCGGAAACCGGCGACTCGAGCCGCACCTCGCCCCACAGCACGTGGCCGAGCAAGCCGACCTGGCGGCCGATGCGGTCGCACGCCATGGGCGAACTGAAATCACGGAAGGTCCAGCCATACACCACCACGCCATAGGTCTTGCCGAAGCGGGTCAGCGGCATCGCGCAGACCCGCAAGGCGTCGCAAAAGGACGCCGACACGGCGGCGCCGTGGTCCAGCACCTGGATCGCCAGTTCCTGTTCCAGCAAACTGCCGGGCCCGCCGTCGCGCCACAAGGTCGAGCCGGCCAGCAAGGTCGCGGTGCGGGTCGCATGAAGCGGCCCGATCTGGCGCCTGGCGTGGCCGTCGTAGGCCGACACCACCAGCCCCGACGCGTGGGCAAACTGGCGCAACGGCCCCGACCAGTCATCCCAGTCGACTACCGGTTCGCCGTTTGCGTGGACGCTGATCACGACGCTGGTTCTACAGGCAACTCAGGCGACTCGGGCAGCTTCTTTCCCTGGGCAACCGCCACCTCGATGCTGGGGCCGGTGCGCGAAGGCGAACGCGACAGCAGGCCGTAGTACGACGAGAACGGCAATTGCGGCACGCTGCCCGGTTCGTCTGCCGTTTCCTCGTCGATCAGCAGCAGGCCGCCCTCCCCGATCACATATTCACGCGTGACCTGGTGGATACGGCTGCCGCGCACCTTTGGAATGGCGATCGCGCGCCGCAGCTGGGTCGAAATCTCTACGTAATTCAGCAAGATGATGTTGTCGACCAGGTGGGAACCCTTGAGCTCCTCGCTGATCTGCGAAATGCCCAGCAGTTCCGGGCTTTCGTAGTTGAACAGGATCGTCGCCAGGCGGTCCTTGAAGAAGGTCGCCAGCGCGTACAGGTAGTCGGCTACTTCCTCGCGGCTGGTCATTTCGTAGACCGCCACCGAATCGAACACCACGCAGTCGATGCCGTGCTCCTCGACCAGCTTGATGATGCGGTCGAAGTGCACGTCCAGCTCCAGTTCCAGCGGCGACTCGTAGTGGATGAACAGCTCGCCCGCGGCGACATGGCCTTCGAGGTCGAAACCGAGCGAGCTGGCGTTGCGGATCAGCTGGCGCGGGTGCTCGTCCAGGCTGACCAGCAAGGTCTTGTGGCCCGCCTTGATGGCCGAGGTCAGGAACTGCACGCCGAACACCGTCTTGCCGGTGCCGGAAATGCCGGTGACCATCGTGACCGAACCCTGGTAGATGCCACCATCCATCATGCAATCGATGGTGTTGGAGCCGGTCGACAGGCGCTCGCTCGAGGTTGGCTGGTCGTCCGACGTGACCGGGCGCGACTGGGCGCGGCGGTAGACGTGGATGCCAACATCCTTTTCGATGCGCATGGTGTGGCTGCCGCCGATGAATTCCTGGCCGCGCGACTTGAGCACGGTCAGGCGGCGGTGCACGCGGCGCTGCTTTTCTTCGCGGGTCAGCGAAATGATGGTGTCGAACACGAAGCGCTCGTGCGGATAGACGCCATTGGTGCCCTCGTCCTGCTCGGCGGTGACCATGGTGGTGACGCCGAGGCGGGTCAGGCCTTCGATCAGCAGGTGGACGTCTTCGCGGAAAGGAATGTCATGCACTTCGGCATACAGGCGGATCGGGGTCAGGCCGTCGATCAGCAGGCGCCTGGCACCCAGTTCCTGCAGCACGCTGGTCAGGACGCCGTCGGAGGAACGGAATTCGTTGAGCAGTACCGCCGGGCTGGTCTGGATGATCTTGATCTTGCCCTGGTCGATCAGCTCCTGCATTGGCCAGTTGAAACCGGCCGCATCGCGCAGCAGCTTCTGCGGGTCCAGCTCGAAGGAAATGATGGCGCCCGGCTCGCCGTAGTGGGCGGCGCCGGCGTAGATGAAACCCAGCCCCAGGGTGGTCTTGCCGGAGCCCGGGGCTCCCTCGACGATAAGGTTGTTGTTACGGGGGATCCCGCCCAGCAACACCTCATCCAATCCAATAATGCCCGTCTTTACCAGCGTGTCCACAGTTGCCTCTTTCGCACATAATGATGTTCTTGTTGGGCCGTCATTCATTCACGGCGCATGAGCCAACAGTGTAACGTGTTACTTCGTTATGTGCGTCACGTTACATTGCAACTGTGCAAATGGGTGTTAGAAGGTCTTGCTGAAGTTGACTGCCAGGGTACGGCCACGCCCGGCGTAGGTATTTCCCGGGTCGGTTGCCGCCGCCGATTGCGAATAGTAGCCGACATACTGCTTGTCCAGCAGGTTTTCGATACTCACGCCAATCTTGCCATGACGCGTGTCCCAGGTTGCCGCCGCATCGACCAGGGTGTAGCCGTTGAAGTGTTCTTCCAGGCGGCTGGTGCCGACCATGCGGCCGATATTGATATCGCGGTCGAACAGGTGGGTCGCTTGCAGGCGCAGGCTGGACGCCGGCATCCACTTCCAGTTTGTGCCCAGCACGGCCTTGTCCGGTCCCTGCGAGCGGGCGCCGAGCGCGATGTCCATCGGCGCGCCCTGGGTGGCGGCGGTCTTGCCGTCGGTCTTGGCGTAGCTGCCGAAGGCGCTGACCGCGCGGGTCGGACGCCACTCGCCGCTCACTTCCCAGCCCTTGACGGTGGTCGGCACGCGCTCGACCAGGCCCACGCCGGCCGAAGTGATGCGGATTACGCTGCCCAGCTTGGAGCGCGAATCGTAGCGCGAGATGCCGAACTGGCCCTTCTCGCCGCGCCAGTTGACGCCGATTTCGTTATTGCGGGTCACGATAGGCTGCAGGCTGATCAGGTTCGACACCGACTGGTTCGGCTTGTTGACGCCACGCAGCACCAGGCCGGCGTCCGGCACGCCGAAGCCTTCCGAGCTGGCGGCAAACGCCGACCATTGCGGCGCGAAGCGCCAGACCGCGCCGATGTTCTTGACCGACTCCGAGAACTCGGCCGAGCCGCCCTGCACCGTCTGGCTGCCATAGGCGGCCAGCGTGGTGTAGGTGTCGACGTCCAGCTCGGCGATCTCATGGCGCACGCCGCCGCGCACGGTGACCGGGCCGAACTCGTACTCCAGCTGGGCGAACGGCGCGGTCGAATTGAACTTCAGCAGCGGCACCCAGGTGCGGTCGGTGATCGCCAGGCGCTGTTCGGTTTCATCGCGCAAAACGTCCACGCCCACCGTCGCCTCGAGGCCGGCAATCAAGGTATCCGGACGCACATAGGTGATGCGCGAGCCGAGCTTGTCGGCGAGGATCTGCGACTGGTCCCACAGGGTGCCCGATGGCGCGATGCGGGTGTCCTGGAAGGTGGCGACCTTGGTGGCGCCGTACAGCGATTCGAACTGGTGGCCGAACAGCTGGGCGCTGAACATGCCGCCAGCCAGGTCGGCATGGCGGTAATCCAGGCTGGCGCTGCGCACTTTGTTGCGCGGCGCTTCGCCGATCGGGGTGCCCGGCAGCGAGCTGGTCGGCACGCCTTCGGCCACGCTGCCCGGATCGTTCTTGTAGTCGCCGTCGCCTTCGAGGTTGAAGCGGTTCAGCGACAGCTGCAGGCGCTGGTTGCCAAAGGTTTTGCCGACCTTGACGAACAGGTCGTTGCCATGGGTGTCGAGGGTATCGCCCTGGACGGTGTCGATGCCCAGGCGGCGGCCGTTGCCGTCGTAGCTCATGCCGCGGCGCTGGATGGCCGCATAGCCGAGGAAGTCGAAGGCATCCGACTTGTGGCTGATCGAGTAGCCGGTCTTCCAGTCCAGATTATCGGAGCGGAACTGGGTCGAGGCGCGCAGGTTGACGCCATGGGTGGTGCCGTTGGTGCGCGGCGCCTTGGTAATGTAGTTGATGATGCCGCCGGTCGCGCCCATGCCCTGCACCGCCGAGGCGCCGTTGATGACTTCGATGCGCTCGATGATGAAGCTGTCGGCGAAGTAGCCTTCGCGCATGCCGGCGCGCAGCGGGTTCGACTGCGGAATGCCGTCGAGCAGGATCAGCGGCTGGCGGCCGCGCAGCGATTCGCCGGTGGACGTCATCTTCTGGCGGCTCGGCGCGTAGCCGGGAATATAGGTCGACAGCGCTTGCGACGGATCGTCGGCGATCAGGTACTGGGCCGCCAGGTCCTGCTGGCTGATCACGGAAATGGCGCCCGGGATCTTGTCGACGGCTTTTTCACCGCGCGTGGCGGTCACCACGACTTCCGCCATCTGCCCCTCTTCGGTGGCGACTGCCTGTTGTGCAAAGGCGTTGGCTGCCATGGTCATGCATGCTGCGGCAACGGCGCGGGAGAGAGGCTTGATAGAGGTCATGCGGCAAATATCCTTGATGAAAAAAACGGCATTTGCCGTTAAGCAATGTACAATACGAATGATAACGATTCTTATTTGATAAATCAAGCGTATCGAGAATTATTCTCATTTATACTGTCGCTTCGCTGACCTGAAATTGCACTATGAAACAATTCCTCCGCACCCTACACCTGTGGACCGGCCTCGTCTTCGGCGCCATCCTGGTCGTCCTCGGCCTGACCGGCTCGCTGCTGAGCTGGATCCATGAACTCGACAGCATGCTCAATCCGGGCCTGTTGCAGGTCGCGCCGCCGGCAAACATGCGCGCGGGCGATCCTTTCAAGGTGGATGCGGCGCTGGTGCAGGCGGCAACTGACACGCTGGTGGCGAACCCGGCATATGGCCGCCCGAGCATGCTGGAACTGCCCGAACGCGCCGGCGACGTCTTTGTGGCGTGGTACCGCCCTGCCCCGGCTGCCGGCGCGGCGCCGTGGAGCCAGGCGGTCACCCGCCAGGTGATGGTCGATCCGGCCAGGCTGGTTGTGTTGGGCGAACGCAACTGGGGCGAGGCAGGCTTGTCGCGCCCGCTCCTGATGCCCACCCTGTTCCACATCCACCGCTACCTGGTCGCAGGCGAGGTCGGCAAGGTGGTGATTGCGGTGACAGGGGTATCGCTGCTGTTGATGACGATCACCGGCATCATCCTGTGGTGGCCGAAGATGGCAAAGGCGGCGATCTGGAAGGCGATCACCGTGCGCCATGGCGGCTCGTGGCCGCGGTTCAGCTTCCAGCTGCATCGCGCGGGCGGGTTCTTTGCCGCGCCGGTGCTGCTGGTGACCGCGTTGTCAGGCGTCTATTTCAATATGCCGGCCTGGGTGACACCGGCCATCAAGGCCGTGTCCCACGTATCGCCAAACGGAAAACTGACGAACAAGAGCGAGGCCGGGTCGCGCGTCTCCGCTGCCGAGGCAGTCGCTGCCGCCCAGGCCGAATTTCCCAACGGCAGGGTTTCGCGCCTGTCGTTCCCGGCCAAGCCCGACCAGCCATTCGAGGCGCGCGTGCGCCAGCCCGGCGAACTGCGCATGGGCCCGGGGGCCACCCGCATCAGCATCGACTCCGGCAATGGCGCCGTGCTGCGCGTAATCGACCCGGTGCGTGCAACCGGCGGCGACAAATTCATCAGCTGGCTGTTCCCGCTGCATACCGGCGAAGCGTTCGGCACCGCTGGCCGGGTGTTCATCAGCCTGTTCGGCCTGGTGCCGCTGGCATTCTTCGTTACCGGGCTGGTGGTGTGGCTCAAGCTGCGCAGGCCTGCCAAGGCGCCGCGCCGCAAGCAAGCTGCCGCGGTCGCAGCCTGAGCCGCCCGAATCACTTACCCTGGGCTGGTACAAACTCCTGCATCACTGCCTTGCGGAGCAGTTGCGGCGGAACCAGTCCCTGGGCCAGCACGAAGTCGTTGAAGGCCTTGCGGTTGAACTTCTTGCGCAAGGCAACCTCGGCAGCCTGGCGCGTTTCCATCAGGCGCTGGTAGCCGTAGAAGTACGACGTGGCCTGGCCCGGCGAACGGAAGGTGTAGCGCTGCATTTCCTGCGTTGCCATGCCTTCGGACATGCCCACTTCATCCATCAGGAAACCCTTCACGCCTTCCGGCGAGATCTCGCCGAGGTTGACCATCGGATCGAGGAAAGCACGCGCCGCGCGCAGCATGCGCGCCTGCAGGGCGAACAGCTGGCCGTCGAGCGGCTCGTACGGTTGCATTTCCGCCTCGGCATAGAGCGCCCAGCCTTCCACGTTGACGCTGTTGAAGGCGAATACCGCGCGCGCCGTCGACACGCCGGTTTCTATCATCTTGGCAAACTGCAGCTCGTGCCCGGGACGTGCTTCATGCGCCGTGATCGACCAGGTGCCGGCCTGGTGGGTGAAGTCGTCAAAGGCCAGCGACTTGCCGCTGGCGTCGGGCGCCATGCCGGTGGTCAGGACAAACTCGCCGTACTCGCCGGTATTGCCGATCAAACGTGGCGGGTTCATGTGCGGCGCCGGGCTGCGGGCGTTTTCGGCTGCACTGGCGAGGCGGATCAGGGCTTTGCGCGACGGCATCGTGACGATGTCCTGTTTGCGCACCGCGTCTTCGATCTGGGCCAGGCGCTCGGCGTACAGCGGCATCACTTTTTCAGCCGGGATCTGCTCTTTCTTCAGTTCGAGCATCACCGCGCGGTAATCCGCGTTCGGCAAGTTGCGCTCGCGCGCGATCAAACCGGCCGTGATGTTCATCTGGTTGCGGATTTCCGCAAACGAGGTCAGCGCCTTGGCGATCAGTTCCTGCGGCGGAATGTCCACGCCGAACTGCTTCAGGTTGTTTGCGTAGACCTCGGCCGGCAAGCGATGGTCAAGGCGCGCGCGCGGCAAGATCTGCGACTTCACCTGCGCGTTGTATTGCGTCAGCTGCTTTTCCAGCACGGCGAAGCTTGCTTCCCAGCCTTTCAGGTCGCTCTTGGCGAGCAGGTCTTTCATGCCCGCGATCAGGGTCGGGCTGTTGTTGATGGCCTGCTCTACTTCGCCCTTGTACGGCCCCAGCAGGTTCTTGTTTGCCTTCAGGCGTTCCTGCAAGCGCTCGTTGGCCAGTTCGGTGGCCGGACGGTGGCCCTTTGCCAGCCCGGCATATTTCTCGAGGCGGACCAGCAAGGTTTTCTGGCGTTCCTTCGGAATGCGCGGGTCCAGGGTCGAACGGATCACGCCGAAAATCGTCTGGGTCAGGTCGTTGAACGGCATGAAGTATTTACGGTCAAGGCTGTTCGAGCGCATCTGGTCCTTTGCGCTGCCGATCAGGATTTCCAGGTCCTGCTTCACCTTTGGATCGGTCTCCGCCTTGAGGCGCTTTTCCAGTTCGGCGATCACCCCACGCAGGTCCTTGTTGCTTGGCTCGTACAGGTCGCGCGACAGGTCGGTGATCTGCTCGTCGAATCCATCCACGCCCAGCTGGCTGGCCCCCTCGGGCGAATACTTGGCAACCACATTCAGCAGCAGCTTGGCGTTGGCATTGCTCTTGGTAACCCATGGCAGTTCGGCCGCGGCAACCGGCAGCGACAGCAGCGCCAGCGTCAAGCCGCTCACCAGCGCGCGGACTTTGAGATTCGATGTCGACATTGAATTCCTTTTCGTTGTGTGAGGATGCGAATTTGAAACTGGTGGGAAGTATAGAAGCAATCGGAATGGCAGGCAAAGAATGCGCGGGTGCGCAACCAGCATAAAAAAACCGGCTCGCGCCGGTTGTTGGTGGTTTATTTCAGAATTCTTCCCAGTCCGATGCAGTGGCAAGCGCTGCCCGCGGCGCAACACGCAGCGGCGCCGCTTTCGGCTGCGGCTTGCGCACCGCCGGCGCCGGCTTCTTGGCGGCAGCGGCTTCAGGCTTGCCAGCGAGCTTGAAGACGCTCACCACGCGCAGCAGGCCCGCGGCCTGCTCGTCCATCGACGCGGCGGCGGCCGAAGCCTCCTCCACCAGCGCCGCGTTCTGCTGGGTCACTTCATCCATCTGCCCGACGGCCTGGTTGACCTGCTCGATGCCAGCGCTTTGCTCCTGGGTTGCCGCCATGATCTCGGCCATGATGTCGGTGACGCGGCGCACGCTGTCGACCACCTCGGTCATCGTCGCGCCAGCCTCGGCAACGAGCTTGTTGCCGGTGTCGACCTGCTGTACCGAATCAGCGATCAGCGACTTGATCTCTTTGGCGGCGACGGCCGAGCGCTGGGCCAGATTGCGCACTTCGCTGGCGACCACGGCGAAACCACGGCCCTGTTCGCCCGCGCGGGCTGCCTCGACGGCGGCATTCAGGGCGAGGATATTGGTCTGGAAGGCGATGCCATCGATCGTTGCGATGATATCGACGATCTTGCGCGATGAATTATCGATCGCCCCCATGGTCTCGACCACTTGCGCGACCACCTGCCCGCCCTTGCCGGCCACTGCCGCAGCCGATACGGCCATCTGGTTGGCCTGGCGCGCGTTGTCGGCATTCTGGCGCACGGTCGAGGACAGCTCCTCCATCGACGACGCCGTTTCTTCCAGCGAGCTTGCCTGCTCCTCGGTGCGGCTCGACAGGTCGAGGGTGCCGGCGGCAATCTGGCCTGCCGCAGTGGCGATCGTGTCGGTGCCGCTACGTACTTCATGCACGATACCGACCAGGCTGCCCTGCATCTGCTTGAGCGCCGCCACCAGGCGGCCAACTTCGTCGTTTGCGTCGACCGCAACCTCCGCCGTCAGGTCGCCTTCCGCCACACTCTGCGCAATCACCAGCGCGCCATGCAGCGAACGGGTGATGCTGCGGATAATCCACGCGCCGATCGCAACACCTGCCAGCACGCCGATGATCGTCAGCGAAATGGAAAGGATGCGCGACGCTTCATAGCGTTCCTGCGATGCGGCGTATTCCTGTTCGCCGATCGCCAGCTGCAGGCTCACCAGTTGCTCCATCACTTTGCCAAGCGGCGCGGACAGCTCGGCCATCGGGCCTTGCACGATCGCCTGGAGCGCGAGCGTATCGCCAGCGCGCATGGCCGCCAGGGCCGGGGTTAGGCTGCCCGCCACAAACTTCGCGCGCGCTTCGGCAAACTGTGCGGCGAGCGCTTTTTCTTCCGGCGTCAGGTAGGTGATGCTGTACGCTTTCCACAACGTGTTGATGGCTTCGATACGCTCGGTGACGCGGCGCGCCTCTTCCTGCTGCTGGTCGCCGGTCAGCAGGACGCTCTTGGCCACGGAGAGCTGGTTCTGCTGGTTGAGCGTTAGCATGCTGTGCAGCTGGCCAAGTGCGACCAGGCGGTCTTTGTAGATCGTCTCGATTGACTTGTTCGTTTCGCCCAGCGCTGACAGGCCGGTGAGCGAAATCACGCCGGCAATAACGCAGAGCAAACCAACGACAACCGCAAAGCGGACTTTGACTGTCACATTCCGGAACATGAGGCACCTATAGAGTAAGGATTTCGACCGCAACAACGCGCTCGGGCGCGGGCAACTGCAAGGCGCGAGATACGGATGCGCAGAGACACGCTGGCTGGTGGCCGGCGGTTTCAGGATCATGTACGTGGACGGGGGTTAGGTCCGGGCGCGGGCGCCTTGATGACCGGCTCTGCTTGCGCTTTTGCGGCCTGGAGACGCCATACTACTATCTTGCGCTGCGGAATTGTTGCACATTGTCACGATTCTGCCAGGGTGTTGTATGGCGCCCTCAGGTACGCGTGGCGGCGCACCGGATTAGTGCTGGAATGCACCGATTTGGAACACGTCGGCCGCCATCACGCGTAGCTGAGCGCCCTCGCCTTCCCCCAGAACACCCGGTACGAAAAGACGGTGTAGCCAATAATCGTTGGCAGCACGACCACAACCCCGACCAGGATGATCTCCAGCGACTCAGGCGCGCTAGCCGCCTGCCAGATTGTCATCCGGTCCACCAGCAGGTATGGAAAGAGGCTGTAGGCCAGGCCATTAAACGCCAGCAGGAAAGTCCCGACGGTGGCCGCAAACGGTACCCAGCAGAATGCGTGATTGCCGGCGGCGAGCAAAGCCGGAAGCCGGCGCAAAGTGAGATAGGTGAGGATGAATAATCCGGCTGTTACCGCTGGAATGGGCGCAAGCAGCAAGATCTCCGGGAAGGAGAACCACTTGTTGAATATCTGCTGGCTTACCAGGGGCGTGGCCACCGACACTGCCGCCACGCCCATGGCACACAGCAGCACGCTGCCACGCGCCCAGGCGACAGCGCGCAGTTGCAGTTCGCCTTCTGTTTTCATGATCAGCCAGGTGGCGCCCAGCAACGCATAACCGGCGAGCAGGCCTAGCGCCGTGAAGACGGCGAACGCCAGTTGCGGCGGGCCATAATTGAAACCGACGATGTAAAGCCCGATCATCAGCCCTTGCGCGAACGTGGCCAGCACCGAGCCGCCATAGAACGCCATGTTCCATGCGTGTTTGTGGTCGTCCCGCGCTTTTACCCGGAAATCGAAAGCGACGCCGCGCAGGATCAGGCCTAACAGCATCAGCGCGACGGGGAAATACAGCTCGCCCAAGATGACGCCATGCGCCATCGGAAATGCCACCAGCAGCAGCCCGACCCCAAGCACGAGCCAGGTTTCGTTGGCATCCCAGAATGGGCCGATCGACGCGATCATGGTGTCCTTGTCATCATCGCCTGCGCGCCGCAGGAGGATGCCGACGCCGAGGTCAAAGCCATCAAGGATGACATACGCCAGCATTGCCACCCCCATCAGGGCGAGGAACACCAGCGGCAGCCAGCCGGCGGGTTGGGACAGGTCAGGCATCATGGACTCCTAGAAATTAACCAGTTGTGATTGCGGGACAGGCAGCCCCGGCGCCGGATAGACGGGCTGGGCCCCCTTCCCCGCTCCGGCCTTGCGCGCGAGGTGGAACAGGACCGTGACGTAGGCCACGATGAGCGAGGCGTACAGCGCCAGGTACATGGCCAGCGTGGCGGCGACCATTGCCGTGGGCACGGGCGAGGCAGCCTGCGCGGTGGTGAGGACGCCGTACACCAGGTAGGGTTGCCGGCCAATCTCGGTGACATACCAGCCCGCCACGGTGGCGACCCAGCCGGAAAAACTCATGGCGACAAGGGCACGCGCCACCCAGGGCCTGACATCGCCGGCGCGCCGCAGCTGCCAGGCGGCCAGCCACGCGGTGGCCAGCATCAGCATGCCCACGCCAACCATCACGCGGAACGCCCAGAACACGGGGGCCACCGGCGGGTGCTTGTCGCCGAATGCATTGACGCCCTGCAGTTCGCCGTCCAGTTCATGCGTCAGGATGATGCTGGCCATATTGGGCACGGCGAGCTCGAAGTGATTGGTCCGTTGCGTTGCATCGGGAAGCGCGAACAACAGCAGCGGCGCGCCGCGCTCGGTTTCCCAGATGCCTTCCATCGCGGCCACCTTCGCCGGCTGGTGTTTGAGCGTATTTAAGCCATGCATGTCGCCGACGAGGATCTGCACCGGAATCAGCAATGCCGCCAGCACGACACCGGTTTTGAGCGCCGACATTACCGCCGGGGTGCGATCGTGGCGCAGCCAGCGATAAGCCGAAATACCCGCAATGAGGAACGACACCGTCAAGCCCGACGCAATCAGCATGTGGGTCAGGCGGTATGGCATGGAAGGATTGAACACGATCGCCAGCCAGTCGGTGGCATGGGCCTGGCCATTGATCATCTCAAAGCCGGCCGGCGTGTGCATCCATGAATTGAGCGCGATGATCCAGAAGGCTGACAGGGTGGTGCCGCCCGCCACCAGGCAGGTGGCGATCGTATGCACTTTGTTCGACACGCGCTGGGCGCCGAACAGCATAATCCCGAGGAAAGTCGCTTCGAGGAAGAAGGCGGTTAATACTTCGTACGCCAGCAGCGGGCCGGCGATATTCCCGACCGTTTCCATGAAGCCCGGCCAGTTGGTACCGAACTGGAAGCTCATGGTAATTCCGGATACCACGCCAAGCGCGAATGTCAGCGCAAATATCTTGACCCAGAACTGATAAGCCTCGGCCCATTTTGCGTCGCCGGTTTTATTGTGGCGAAGCTTAAAGAACAGCAGTACCCAGCCCAATGCGATGGAAATCGTCGGGAACAGGATATGGAAAGTGATATTTCCCGCAAACTGAATGCGGGCCAGCATAAGGGGATCAACCACAGCGCTCTCCGTGAGAAATGACCTGTTTATCCAGATTCGTTTTCATCATAGGGACTCACGCGCGCGCGGGGAATGCGTCATAACGTCGCACCCTGCCGCCCTCGCTATGCGCTCCGATATAATCGGACCATGATCTTCTCCCCTGCCCCGAAAGCTTTGCCGCAGCACGAAATCCTGCGCCGGCTCATGTGGATGCGCGTAATCGCCATCACCGGCCAGTTCAGCGCAGTGGCGACGGCGCACTGGTGGCTGGGCATTGACTTGCCGCTGGCGCCGATGCTGACCGTGATCGTTTTGCTGGCCGCATTTAACGCGTGGACCTGGTGGAGTTTGCGTAAAGCCCGCCTGACGGGAGACGGGACCTTGTTCATCCAGCTCTTCGTCGATCTGCTGGCTTTATCCAGCCTGCTGTTTTTCTCGGGCGGCGCGACCAACCCGTTCGTCTCCGTTTACCTCCCCGCGCTTGCCGTTGCGGCTGCGATCCTGCCGTGGGGCTTCTCGCTGTTGCTGGCCATATTTTCCCTGGCATGTTATTCGCTGATGATGACCTTGTACGTGCCGCTGCAAATCGTCCCCGGCGAACGCGCTTTCACCTATCACCTGGCCGGCATGTGGGCGAATTTCGCCTTGTCCGCCGCGCTCATTACGTGGTTCGTTGCGCGCATGTCGAGCACCCTGCGCGAGCGCGACGCCCAACTGGCGCGCGCGCGCCAGCAGCACCTGCAGAACGAGCAAATCGTCGCCCTGGGCACCCAAGCGGCCAGCGCAGCGCACGAGATCGGCACACCGCTTGCAACGATCGCCGTGATAGCGGGCGACCTGCTGCATGAAATGAAGAAGCATCCATCGCTGATGCAGTTCCGCGACGACCTCGCCGCAATCGAAACGCAAATCGCCGTGTGCAAAACATCGCTCGACCGGCTCGGCAAGCACGCCGGCGCGGATGCGGCGTCGGCTGCGCACACCGTCGTCATTGGCCAATGGCTGGCACGCTTTATCGAAGGCTGGCGCCTGCGCCACCCCGGCGCCCGGCTCGAACTGGCGCTGGCGCAAAGCGACGCGCGCATCGCCAACACGGGGGCTGTCGGACAGATTTTGTTGACCCTGCTTGACAATGCCGCGCGCGCCGCAGCACCTGGCGATACGCCGATTTCGCTGTCGCTAAGCGTAGACGCGCACACCGCCACCATTCGCATACAAGATCATGGCGCGGGCATCGCGCCCGACCTGTTAAAGCAACTCGGCCATGACCAGGTCAGCAGCACGACGGGCGGACAGGGAATGGGACTGATGCTGGCTTTTGCGACCGCGCGGCAGATCGGTGCGGAGATTCGATTGTCCTCGACCGCTGCCGGCGGGACGCTTGCAGCGATTTCGCTTCCGCTCGCATAATGCCGACCTTCCTGGTCCTCGATGATGATGAAGTGTTCTCCGCGACACTGGCGAGGTCGCTGGGCCGGCGCGGTTTCGAGACCACAGTCGCGCACACTGGCGAGCAAGCCTTGCTCGCGGCAGCGACGACGGCGTTTGATTTTGTGACGATCGACCTGCATCTCGCGAAGGATTCGGGCTTGCAGTGGATTGTCCCCTTGCGCAAGGCATTGCCGCACGCGAGCATGCTGGTGCTGACCGGGTACGCGAGCATTGCGACGACCGTCCAGGCGATCAAGCTCGGCGCCGACGATTACCTGGCCAAGCCTGCGAACGTGGATTCGATTTTGTCGGCGCTCAAGGCCAGCCCGGATGGTGACGGGGCGGCCGATTCCGCGAGAGCGCCGGTGCCGCTGACGGTGGACCGACTGGAATGGGAACACATCCAGCGCGTTCTCGCCGAACATGACGGGAACATTTCGTCCACCGCGCGCGCATTGAACATGCATCGCCGCACACTGCAGCGCAAGCTTGGCAAGAAGCCCGTTGCGCGCTAGCCTGGCCGGGCCCGGCGCTGCAACAGATAAAGCGCAACCGAGCAAGCCCCCCTCCCCCCTTGATGCGTTAGAGACTCGTTTTTGCGAAGCGGCAAGAGGCTAGCTGCCTTCTATTGCGCTAGAGCACGTCAACATTTTCCGCCTCCTCCAAAGTGATCGCTTGACGAAAAGCCGGAGGTCTAAATGCCACACGTATATCGAGAAGTTCAATCGCTCGAGCGACACGCGTTGGTTGACGGCGGAGATTGCGTCGCGCTCATCAAAGCATTAGCGCCGGGTTTGAAAGGATTGGCTACCTCATCTTGGCGGCCAGGGGTCAAGGTTGTGGACAGCCGTGGATTGCAACCGGGGACGGCCATCGCCACCTTTGTCGACGGGCGCTATCCGAACAAGCCCACTGGAAATCATGCCGCGTTTTTTCTGTCCTATTCGGGAAACGCGATATGGGTGATGGACCAATGGAAGAACGACGACAAGAGGCCCTGGGTCGCTTCCCGCCTAATCCGGCCTGGTCTTAAACATCGTGACGGGACATTGCGCGACCCGAGCAATGCCGCCGAAGCCTATTACGTGATCGAGATGAAATGATGCGCGCACTTGCCCTGTACCTACTAGCCCTTCCCTTCGCCGTCGCCTCCGAGCCGAAAACATCATGCCCGCTGATTCTGCAAAAAGACGCTGTCAACGTGCACGCTCCTACGGGTTGGACAGGGTACAACCCGTCCTTCGTTCGTTTGACTGGATTTGGCATGATGGCCGGCCCACCCGACTCGATGACCTATCTCGTCCCGTTCAAGACCGACAAGACTAAAGGGGTTGGCGTTCAAAAATGGATCTTTGGCGGTGACGATGAGAAGTGGCTCTATTGCACATACGATGGCGGCGGCGCTATTCAGATTTCAAAGCGCATGCCAGACAGCGCGACGGAATGCTCAATCATCTACACAGACGCGAAGCTTGGCGGGGTGGCGGAGATGCACGCTGCGTGTAGCGCCCGCCCGATCAGCCAGCCGTCCGATGCGAAGTCTTCGCCAACTCGACCGGCGGCTCGACCATGACCTGCACGGTCGACTCCTGTTTTAGGATTTTGCTGGATTACGCTGGACGATCGAAGTGCCCATGGAACCAAAAAAGAAAAAGCCCTTGAAATTCAAGGGCTTTTTCAAATGCTGGCGGAGAGGGTGGGATTCGAACCCACGGTAGGGGGAAACCCTACGCCTGATTTCGAGTCAGGTACATTCGACCACTCTGCCACCTCTCCGGTGTTCTAATCGAGCCCTTGGCTGCCAAAGCAGCACAAGTGTGGTCTGGTATTTCTGTCTTGCGACAATCGCGTACTGCGGCGAAGACAAGATTATAGACAACGCCCATCAAAAACGGAAGAGCGAAATTCAAAAAAACCTGATTATTTTCCTCTTCCGCAACTTTTCGCGTCAGCCTGCCGGGGTCAGGCGCTCCATGCCACCCATGTACGGACGCAGCACTTCCGGGATCACCACGCTGCCGTCGGCTTGCTGGTAGTTCTCCAGCACCGCGACCAGGGTGCGCCCGACTGCCAGGCCGGAGCCGTTCAGCGTGTGCACCAGCTCAGGCTTGCCCTGGGCATTGCGGAAGCGTGCCTGCATGCGGCGTGCCTGGAAAGCTTCGCAGTTCGACAGCGACGAAATCTCGCGGTAGGTATTCTGCGCTGGCAACCATACTTCGAGGTCGTAGGTCTTGGTGGCGCCGAAGCCCATGTCGCCAGTGCACAGCGACATGACGCGATAAGGCAAGCCGAGCGTCTTGAGAATGGTCTCTGCGTGGCCGACCATTTCTTCCAGCGCGTCGTACGAGGTTTCCGGATGCACGACCTGGACCATTTCGACTTTGTCGAACTGGTGTTGGCGAATCATGCCGCGGGTGTCGCGGCCGTAGCTGCCTGCTTCCGAGCGGAAGCACGGGGTGTGCGCCGTCATCTTCATCGGCAACTGGTCGGCGGCAACGATTTCATCGCGCACCAGGTTGGTCAGCGACACTTCGGATGTCGGGATCAGGTAGAAGTTCTCGCCCTCGCCTTCCGCGCCGCCCTTCTTCACCGAGAACAGGTCGGCTTCGAATTTCGGCAGCTGGCCGGTGCCGCGCAGCGAGTCGGCGTTGACCAGGTACGGGGTGTAGCACTCGGTGTAGCCGTGCTCGCCCGTGTGGGTATTGAGCATGTACTGCGCGAGCGCGCGGTGCAGGCGGGCGATGCCGCCTTTCATCACAGAGAAGCGCGATCCGGTCAGCTTGGTCGCGACGTCGAAATCGAGGCCGAGCGGGCCGCCGACGTCGACGTGGTCTTTCACTTCGAAGTCAAACGCAGGCGGCGTGCCGACCTTGCGTACTTCGACGTTGCCGCTTTCATCGGTGCCCACTGGCACGGATGCGTGCGGCAGGTTCGGGACCGATTCCATGAAGGCCGCCAGTTTGGCTTGCACGTCGGCCAGCGAGGTTTCGTTCGCCTTCAGCTCATCGCCCAGGCCGCCGACTTCCGCCATCAGGGCCGAGGTGTCTTCACCCTTGCCCTTCATCATGCCGATCTGCTTGGACAGCGAATTGCGCTTGCCCTGCAGCTCTTCGGTGCGCGTCTGGATCGCTTTACGCTCCGCTTCGAGGGCGTTGAATCCTGCCACGTCGAGCTGGAACTTGCGGGTCGCGAGGCGCGCCGCGACGTTGTCGATGTCTTTGCGAAGTAATTGGATGTCTATCATTTGTCGGGATGGGCGGATATGGCGAAACCGCAATTGTACCAAGCCGACAGGCATTTCCTGCGAGTTTCACGATGCAGCCAACTGCGCCGTGCCCGCTACCTCGTTTATATCAATCGAGCTGTGCTTTTTCGGCGGCGGTCAGGCGCTTGCCTTTGATGACGACCACTTGCATGTTGGCGTCGGAAGCCAAGGCAACCTGGACTGCGGTGGCAGCGCGGTAGTTCGGGACTTCAGCCGTTGCGTACGCCGCAAACGTGCACAGGACGGTGGCTGCAAGGAAGACGGCTTCGGCGTTTTTACGGATGTTCATGGTGGGCTCCTTAGTGCGGTGCGGGTTGGTATGGTGGTACTTTAACCACCCGCAGCACCAGTAGCCACCGGCTTGCGATGAAGCGCCGGAATCGCGGAACAAGCTGTAAAAATCACGGATTGAGGCGTTTCCAGCACCCGCCCCTCTACTCTAAGGCAGGGCGCCAGCCGCATCAGCGGCGTCAACGCCGGGGTGCAGCAGCGTGATGCGTAGCTCGGTTCGCACCGGCGCGAGCATCGGCTCGGACATCAGTTGCACAGTGCTTACGGCGCCGGCATTGTAGGCTTGGCCGGCGAATTTCACGGCCAGCTGATGGTTACTGAGCCTTGCGCTGGCCCGGGCGAGCGCCCAGGCCAACTGGCCAGACTTGTCCTCATGGTCTTGCAGGTAATCCATGCCCTCGTCCTGCGCTTCCTTGAACTTTCCTTCTGAGATTTTTCGATTGACGCTGGCCGTTACGTCGTGCACATCGGCCGGAAGAATTGCGCTCGCGATTTGCGCACCGACCTCCGTGCCGCAGCCAGCCTGCAAACTCATCAGGCCGACCATTGCAGATAATGCCGCTGCACGCACCAGTTTCGATTTCAGTTTCATACCCCGCCCCGATTGCTCTAATATTTAGAGCGAAACTCTACATAAGAAACTGGTTCCTGTACAGAAATTAGTTCAACTCTGGTAAGATTTTAAATCTAGCGCGGCGCGGCCGAGCGGGGAGAGGCCAGGGTGAGCAGGGCTTTGGCTGAATACAGCACGACGAGTGTGCCAGCGAGGTCGCCGGCAGCCATGACCAGAAAGCCCGAGAGCAGGTTGTCCTGCCCGCGCAACGCGAACCATACGTGGTGCAGCAAGGGACTCGCAATCGAGAACACGACCGCGTAGGCGAGCAGGCGCGTTGGCGTCAGGTCCGCCAGCGACGTACGCGCTCCGGCCAGCCAACCAGCACCGCGATACACAAGGTAGGGAGCAGCGGCGGCGATGACGCCGCCTACGAACGAGCGCAGCACATCATCGGGGAAGAAATACAGGAAGCAGACGCCCCAGGAAACAAGCAGCAGGCCAACCGCCCCGGCTTCGGCGAACAGCAGGATGCACAGCAGGCGCATTCCGGCGGGCAGGTAGATCCAGTTGATACCGCGAGCGAATTCGAGCTGCGTAAATAGCAGTTCGTTCAGGACGAGAGCAAAGCAAAAAAGAAGAACGGTAGCACAAGCCATGTACACGTTGAGACGAGCTTGCGACATCGTTGAGCTACCCACAGTTATTGACAATCAAAAGTATATACATACAGTAAGTAAGCTGCAATAAATCATCAATGACGCCAACCTGATACAGATGACCAAGCCCACCCGCCCTGCCGACCTGTACCTGCGCTTCCTGAACCTGACGGCAGCGTTGCGCGGCCTGCCATCGCTACCCGCACTCGATCCATTGGAGGAGCGGATCCTCGAACTGGTGGCGCGTGCCGGGCAGGCGAACAGCCGGCTGAGCGTACGGGACGTGATGGCGCGTGACGAACTGGGTGCGCCGGCCACGCTTCATACGCGGCTGAAATCGATGCGGGAAAAAGGGTGGATCACGCTGTCGGATACGGAAGACAGCCGTCGAAAGCAGGTCGAACTGACGCAGGCTGCACTATCTTATTTTGACGAATTGTCTGCTGCCATGGTGAAGGCAGCGCGAAACGGTTAAGGCGTCAATCCCGGGCCTGCGCATCTTCATCGAGGCTGCGCAGCCACGCCAGTTTCTCGGCGATCTTGGCTTCGATGCCGCGCGGGACCGGCTCGTACCAGCGCGGTTCGGCCATGCCGTCGGGGAGGTAGGTTTCGCCAGCCGCATAGGCATTCGGTTCATCATGCGCGTAGCGGTACTCGTGGCCGTAGCCGAGTTCCTTCATCAGCTTGGTCGGCGCGTTGCGCAGGTGGACCGGCACTTCGCGCGACTTGTCTTTTTTGACGAACGCCATCGCGCGGTTGTACGCGTTGTAGCCGGCATTGCTCTTTGCCGCAATTGCAAGGTAGATCACCGCTTGCCCCAGCGCCAGTTCGCCTTCTGGTGAACCGAGCCGTTCATAGGTCGCCGCGGCATCGTTGGCCAGCTGGATGGCGCGCGGGTCGGCAATGCCGATGTCTTCCCATGCCATGCGCACGATGCGGCGCGACAGGTATTTGGCGTCGGCGCCACCATCAAGCATGCGGCACAGCCAGTACAGGGCAGCGTCAGGATGCGAGCCGCGCACGGACTTGTGCAGCGCAGATATCTGGTCGTAGAAGTTGTCCCCGCCCTTGTCGAAACGGCGCGAATTGAGCGTCAGCGCGTTATCGACGAATTCGCCGGTGATGGTGGTGATGCCTGAGGTTTCCGCCGAGGTCTTGGTTTGTTCCAGCAAGTTAAGGAAGCGGCGCGCGTCGCCGTCGGCGTAACCGATCAGCGTGGCGATTGCTACTTCATCGAATTTAAGATGCTGCAGAACCCTTTCCTGCGCGCGCTTGAGCAGCTGGAGCATCTCGGCGTCCGTCAGCGCTTTCAATACATATACTTGCGAGCGCGACAGCAGCGCCGAGTTGACTTCAAACGAAGGGTTCTCGGTGGTGGCGCCGATCAGGGTGACGAGGCCAGATTCAACAAATGGCAGCAAGGCGTCCTGCTGCGACTTGTTGAAGCGGTGGATCTCGTCGATGAACAGGATGGTGTGCTTGCCGCCGGCCAGGTAATGCTCAGCCTGTTCGATGGATGCGCGGATGTCTTTCACGCCGGACAGCACCGCCGACAGCGCGATGAATTCGCATCCGAAGGCATTGGCGGTCAGGCGCGCGAGCGTGGTCTTGCCGACGCCCGGAGGGCCCCAGAGGATCATCGAGTGCGGCTTGCCGGACTTGAATACGAGATTCAGCGGCTTGCCGGGGGCCAGCAAATGGCTCTGCCCGATCACCTCGTCGATGGTGGCCGGGCGCAACGCCTCGGCCAGTGGCGGCGAAGGCTCGGTCTTGAAAAGGTCATCCACGGGTGGGTCCGGATCGGTATTGTAGGGTTGTACGTGGCAAAATTATATGACAACGGCTGCGCCGGCCGGGTTCGGACGCGCAGTATCGAATTTGCCAAGGAATGTGAAACCCTGTCGTTCCCGCGAATGCGGGAATCCATTGAGCAGGCTTTGGACAGTCAGCATGGGTTCCCGACCGGGTCGGGAACGACACGGTGTTAGTTGCTGTTGAAGACGTCCGCGCCCTTCGGCATGACAAACTTGAACTGCTGGGCGCCAAGGTTGGGGTTCTTCTCGAACTTCTGAAACGCCAGCAACGAGGTCTGCCCGAACGCATCCTTCAGCTCCATTGCCTCCGGCGCGCCGTTGCGCAGGCCGATGCTGATCTGCTCGAACGCGGTGTCCTTGGTCTTCGGCGTGGCGTTCAGCCATTCCAAACCATCGCGCGTGCCAGCTTCGCTAAGCGTGAAATTCTTCTCCAGGTCGTTGCTGCCAAACAGGATGGCGGCCGGCGACGAGCCGAGCGCATTCCCCAGTTTCTTGACCGTCACCTGGTGCAGGTCCTTGTCATAGATATAGAGCTGGTCCCCATCGGCCTGCAGCAGCTGGTCATACGGCTTCTGATACGTCCAGATGAACTTGCCGGGACGCGCGAAGACAAAGGTCCCGGTGGCCGGCGGCGACACCTTGCTGCCTTCGGTCTTCTTGACCTGGCGCTGCGTGAATTCGCCGCGCGCTGCCTTGGTGGTGGCAACGAAAGTCTTGAACTGGGCCAGCGCACTTGCGTACGCCGAGCCCGTCAGCGCCAACGCGCCTGCGGCAACGACAACGCTCAATGTAGATTTCAAGCTGATACCCATTGTGTTCCTTCTCTATTCAGCACTGGCAGCAGGAACGAGAATGTCCCGATTGCCGTTGGATTGCATTGCGGAGACGACCCCGCTGTTTTCCATCTGTTCCAGCAGGCGCGCCGCACGGTTGTAGCCGATGCGCAGGTGGCGCTGCACCAGCGAAATCGATGCGCGGCGGTTCTTGAGCACAACCTGGACTGCCTGGTCGTACATCGGATCGGCCTCGCCTCCCGCTTCGCCGGCTGCGCCGCCTTCTGCGCCGCCCTCGCCTTCCAGCGTTCCCCCTTCGAGGATGCCTTCAATGTAATTCGGTTCGCCAAGAGATTGCAGATGTTTTACAACTCGATGCACTTCATCGTCCGAAACAAAGGCGCCGTGGACCCGGATCGGCAGGCCTGTACCCGGCGGCATGTACAGCATGTCACCCATGCCGAGCAGCGCTTCCGCACCCATCTGGTCCAAAATGGTGCGCGAGTCGATCTTCGACGACACCTGGAACGCGATACGGGTCGGGATGTTTGCCTTGATCAGGCCGGTAATAACGTCGACCGATGGACGCTGGGTTGCCAGGATCAGGTGCAGGCCGGCCGCACGCGCCTTCTGGGCGATACGGGCGATCAGTTCCTCGACCTTCTTACCGACGACCATCATCAGGTCGGCCAGCTCGTCAATAATAATGACGATGGTTGGCAGTTTTTCAAGAGGCTCGGGCGCATCCGGGGTCAATGAGAACGGATTCGGGATGTGTTCCTCGCGCTTTGCCGCCTCGGCAATCTTGGCGTTGTAGCCGGCCAGGTTACGCACGCCCAGCTTACTCATCAGCTTGTAGCGGCGTTCCATCTCGTTCACGGCCCAGTTCAGGGCGTGGCCGGCCTGGCGCATGTCGGTGACAACCGGCGCCAGCAGGTGCGGGATGCCTTCGTACACCGACATTTCCAGCATTTTCGGGTCGATCAGGATCAGGCGTACGTCGGCCGGGTCGGATTTGTACAGCAGCGACAGGATGGTGGCGTTAATACCCACCGACTTACCCGAGCCTGTGGTACCCGCGACCAGCAGGTGCGGCATCTTGGCCAGGTCGGCCACGACCGCCTTGCCGGCGATGTCCTTGCCCAGCGCAACGGTCAGGTTGGACGGGCTGTCGTTGTAGACCTTGGATCCGACGATCTCCGTCAGGCGCACGATCTGGCGCTTCGGATTCGGCAGTTCCAGCGCCATGTAGTTCTTGCCTGGAATGGTTTCGACGACGCGAATCGAGGTCAGCGACAGCGAACGGGCCAGGTCGCGCGCCAGGCCGACGATCTGGCTGCCCTTGACGCCGGTTGCCGGTTCGATTTCGTAGCGGGTAACGACCGGGCCGGGGTAAGCGGCCACGACCTTGGCTTCGACGCCGAAGTCGGACAGCTTCTTCTCGATCAGGCGGCTGGTGAATTCCAGCGTCTCGACGGAAACCGTTTCCTGCGTTTCTGGTGGTTCATCCAGCAGCGACAGCGGCGGCAGGTTGGAGTCGCCTGGCAGGTCCTGGAACAAGGCAGCCTGCTTTTCCTTCTGCACCCGCTCGGACTTGACGACCTCGACCACCTGCGGCTCGATCTTGACCGGTGGCGCCGAAACGTGCTTTTCAACGTGCTTGGCGCGCTCGTGCACGACCACTTCATCGCGCTTGACGGCCGCCACTTCACCCTGCTTGCGGTCCTCGCGGTCCTGGTAGCGCAGGCGGAACCATTCGATGGCGTTCTCGATTGCCTCGCCGATACGCTCGGCCACCGCCATCCATGACACCTGGAAGAACAGCGAGAAACCCAGCGCGAACAGCGCCAGCAGCAGCAATGTGGCGCCGGTGAAACCGAAGGCGTCATGCGCATTCTGGCCGATCATCTTGCCCAGCACGCCGCCATTGACGAAGGGCAGCTGCACGTTCAGCGAGCGCATGCGCAGGTACTCAATCCCGACGCTGCCGATAAACAGCAACGCAAAGCCGATCCAGCGGATCGCGCCTTCATGCTCATGCTCCGGGTCGGACTCGCGCTCCATCACAAACTTGTCGGTCAGCGAGCGGTAGCCCTTCCAGACCAGCCGCAGGAAACAGACGCACCACCACCAGGCGGAGAATCCGAACACGAACAGCATCAGGTCGGCCAGCCATGCGCCGGCGCGGCCGCCGAGGTTGATCACCTTCGGCACCTGCACCTCGTGCGACCAGCCCGGGTCACCCTTGTTATAGCTAAGGAGGATCATGACGAAATACAGGAACACCACGGCAAGCGCGATCCAGCGCGCCTCGGACAGCAGGCGCACCAGGCGGTTCGGCAGCGGCTGCCGGACGGTGGTGTTGCGGGTATAACTGGAAGTTTGAGCTTGGGTAGTCTTTGTCATTCTGAGGTAACGCGCTGCTGCTATAACTGCAATCCGTCCATTCTAAGCCATATATTGCAATACATGCCCATCATTCATGCACGTACGCATCATCGTCTATAATCTTGGCTACGCATTTAGTACCCAAGCGTCACTTGATCTGGCATAGATAAACCCCAGTTTCGTCTCATACACATTTCGATAGAAGCTCCCATGACCACTACCAAACACGCCAAAGTCCTGATTATCGGTTCCGGCCCAGCCGGCTACAGCGCAGCAGTTTATGCGGCGCGAGCGAACCTGAAGCCGATGCTGGTGACCGGCGTCGAGCAAGGCGGCCAGCTGATGACCACCACTGATGTCGAGAACTGGCCGGGCGACCCGATGGGCGTGCAAGGTCCTGAGCTGATGCAGCGCCTGTTGCAGCACGCGGAGCGTTTTAACACCGAAATCGTGTTTGACCACATCCACACGACCTACCTGAACGAGAAGCCGATCCGCCTGGTTGGCGACACCGCCACCTACACCTGCGATGCGCTGATCATCGCCACCGGCGCTTCGGCCCAGTACCTCGGCCTGCCGTCGGAACAGGCATTTATGGGCAAAGGCGTGTCCGCCTGCGCCACCTGCGACGGTTTCTTCTACCGTGGCCAGGAAGTGGCGGTTGTCGGCGGCGGCAATACCGCGGTCGAGGAAGCGCTGTACCTGTCGAACATCGCCACCAAGGTCACCCTGATCCACCGCCGCGACAAGTTCCGCGCCGAGCCGATCCTGGTCGACCGCCTCAAGGCCAAGGCTGAGGAAGGCAAAATCGTTATCAAGTACAACCACACGCTGGAAGAAGTTACCGGCAATGAAAGCGGCGTCACGGGCGTTAATATCAAGTCGACCGAAGACGGCACCATTACCCCGCTGTCGGTGCATGGCCTGTTCGTGGCGATCGGCCACAAGCCGAACACTGGCATCTTCGAAGGCCAGCTGGACATGAAAGACGGCTACATCAAGACCAAGACCGGCCTCGAAGGCATGGCAACGTCGACCAACATCCCGGGCGTTTTCGCGGCCGGCGACGTGCAGGACCACGTGTACCGCCAGGCGATCACCAGCGCCGGCACCGGCTGCATGGCCGCACTGGATGCACAGCGCTACCTCGAAAGCCTGGAGGACTAAGGAAGCATCATGGCGTCGATGAAGGACTTTGCCGACCTGAAAGCCTTGCGCGAATCGCTCAAGGCCCAGGAAGAGCAGCGCGCCATTGAAAAAGCCGAGCGCGAGAAGCGTGAACGCATTGCGCAGCAGGAAGCCAATGTGTTCCGCAGCTCGCTCGGCGGCGTTAAGAAGCTGCCCGAGTCGAACCGCTATGTGCCGAACGCGCCGCCGGGGGTCAATCCACCTCCGCCACGGCAAAAGTTCCGCACCCAGGCCGAGGACGATGCGGCGGTGCTGCGCGAATCGCTGTCGGACGACTTTGATGTCGAGCATCTGCTCGAAGACGAACCGGGTGTCAGCTTTACCCGCAGCGGCGTTGGTTCCGACGTGCTGAAAAAGCTGCGCAAAGGCTACTGGAAGGTGCAGGACGAGCTCGACCTGCACGGCATGCGGCGCGACACCGCGCGCGACCAGCTTGGCGATTTCCTGCGCCGGGCGGTCAAGGGCAAGCTGCGCTGCGTCTGCATTATTCATGGCAAGGGCCTCGGCTCGGCTGGCGGCGAACCGGTGCTGCGCTCGATGGTGCACAGCTGGCTCGAGCAGAAAGACGATGTGATCGCCTTCTGCGCCGCAAACATGGACGGGCGCCCCCACGGCGCACTGATTGTCCTGCTGAGGGCGGCCCTGCCCGCGCTCTGACACCGCCTGGACTGCCGAGGGCGCTGCGCGCCCTTCCCCCTGCCGTCATGCGCATGGTAAGGTAGCAACATCGCTATCTTTCTCCTAATGCATGACCCTCATTAAATTCATCGAAATCATGGCGATCCTGGTCGGCGCGTTCTCGGGCTTCATCGAAGCGCGGCGCAAGCGGATGGACCTGGTCGGGGTGTTCACGGTTGCGTTCATTACCGCGTTCGGCGGCGGCACGCTGCGCGACATCCTGCTCGACCTGCGGCCCCTGTTCTGGGTCAGGCACCAGGAATATGCGATTCTCATTTTTATCCTTGCGCTGATGGCGTCGCCGCTGATCCGCACGCTAAGGCATGTGCTGTCCGAGAAGCTGATCGTGATTGCGGATGCGATCGGGCTGGGATTGTTTTCGATTGCGGGGGTGTCGGCTGCGCTGGACGCCGATATGCCGATCTTTATCGCGTCGATGATGGGCGTGATTACCGGGATTTTTGGCGGGGTGCTGCGGGATATCGTCTGTAACGAGGTACCGATGGTGTTCCGGGACGGGAAGCCATACGCGATCTGCTCGTTCCTGGGAAGCTGGATGTATTTACTCATGCGGCATTTCGAATTCCCGCATGACTTTGCGCTGTGGTCGAGCGCCACGTTTATTACCGGACTGCGGCTGCTGACGTGGCGGTTTGATATCCAGATGGGGCGGTAGCGTATTTTGCGCTGGTAATTTGGCAATCCGCGCCGTGCTTTTCCATCTCCGCGACCCGTTGACCGCCGACCGTAGGGCGGATAAGCGGAGCGCATCCGCCGAATTTGCCATGCGAGCCCGCGAATACGGACACACCGTTGGCGCGGCTGCATAGATCGGCGGATGACGCTTCGCTCTTCCGCCCTACATAGAAACGACGATAGCGGATGTTTGCACGCGTGTCGGCGTCCTCAATTCGGCGGATGCGCTGCGCTTATCCGCCCTACGGATCATCTCAACAGCGTCGGGCGGAAGAGCGCGAAGCGCGTCATCCGCCGTGTTTGCATGGCTGTAGTGCCGCGTACGAAACTTAAACTGCCTCCGGCCCCGTTTCGCCGGTGCGAATCCGGATCACCTGCTCGACCTCTTGCACGAAAATCTTCCCGTCGCCGATCTTGCCGGTGCGCGCCGCCTTGATGATGGCATCAACCACCTGCTCCACCATCCCGTCATCCACCACCACCTCGATCTTCACCTTCGGCAGGAAATCGACCACGTACTCAGCACCGCGGTACAGCTCGGTGTGGCCCTTCTGGCGGCCAAAGCCCTTCACCTCGGTTACGGTCAGCCCGGTCACGTTCACGTCGGCCAGCGCTTCGCGCACTTCGTCCAGCTTGAACGGTTTGATCACGCAGGTAATCTGTTTCATGGCTTCTCCTTGTAAGGTGGTTCGCCTGCTATTTTAAACGACGAGCGACCACCGTGGTGCTTTCTACAAGGTTGCGTAGCCTCCATTCTCCCGCTTCTGCATGCCGGATGCAGACGCAAACGCTGCCAACGACCTGTCCATCGTCGCCAGATGCAGCTGGAACCACTGCGGCAACAGCATCACCGCCTCGCGCGCCGCCGCCGGTTCGCCTGCCTCAACATGGTGCAAGGCACTCAGCACCCTGGCGTGCTGCTCACGGTGCTCCTTCATATGCGGAGCATCCATGGCTTCCATCAGGTCTTCTTCCTCGCGGAAGTCACGTTCGAGCTTGTCACATAGCAGCGGCAAACCTTCGGCCAGTTCGCTATCCGGCGCGACGTACAAGCGCATCATTTCATGGAACAGGGCCTTATGCGCTTCATCGAGCGCCGGGTGGCCCAGCTCCATCGCCGGAACCCACTCAAGTACATCCATCTCCCCTCCTTACGCCAGGTACTGGCCGCCATTGACATTGAAGGTAGCGCCAGTGATGAAACCAGCCGCGTCGTCAGCCAGGAACGCGACCATGCGCCCCACGTCCAGCGGTGTGCCCAGGCGCCCTACCGGTATGGTGTCGACGATCGATTTCAGCACATCGGGCGGCACCTCTGCAACCATCGCCGTATCGCAATATCCTGGCGCGATGGCATTGACGGTGACGTTTTTGCGCGCGCTCTCCAGCGCCAGCGCCTTGGTAAAGCCAAGGATGCCCGCCTTCGCGGCTGAATAGTTGGCTTGGCCCAGCTGGCCTTTTTGCCCGTTGATCGAACTGATGTTGATGATGCGGCCGAAGCCGCGTTCGCGCATGCCGTGGATGACGTGGCGCGACATGTTGAACATTGAGCCGAGATTGGTATTGATGACGCTCCACCACTGCTCCACAGACATGCGATACAACATGGCGTCGTCTGTGATGCCGGCGTTGTTGACAAGAATGTCCACCGGCCCGAGCGCTTCCGACACCTTGCCCACGCCGTGTCGGCAGGCCTCAAAGTCGGACACGTCCCATTGGAAAACAGGGATGCCGCTGGCTTCCGAGAAAGCACGGGCAGCGTCGGTATTGCTTTGATAAACGGCTGCAACGCGGTGGCCAGCCGCGTGTAGAGCAACGGAAATAGCTTGGCCTATGCCCCGGGTTCCTCCGGTGACAAGCGCGGTTCTCTGCATGGCGGTTCCTTCACAGCTGCGGCACTAATCCCAACTGTATTACCGAACCGCGGCCGTGTCACCGCGCGTACTTAAGCTGCATCAAGAACGGTATAAATAATTTCTGCTCAGTCCGGAATATTGTCGAGGTCATTCATCCAGACAGTTGCCTCGGAGTCACTCGGAGCACGCCAGTCTCCGCGCGGCGACAGCGAGCCGCCGTTGCCGACCTTCGGGCCATTCGGCACGCAGGAACGCTTGAACTGGCTGGTCTTGAAGAAGCGGTAGAGGAAGATGCCGAGGTAGCGCTTGATCTCCGGCAGCGCATACTCGTTGCGGCTGGCGTGCGGCGCATCAGGCCAAACGCCGGCATCGCGCTTGCTCCAGGCCGAGTACGACAGGAACGCCACTTTCGACGGCGCAAACCCGTAGCGCAAGATGTAATAGAGATTGAAATCCTGCATTTCGTACGGGCCGATAACGCGTTCGGTGCTTTGCGCCGGCTTGGTGTCGCCCGCCTTGCCGGGAACCAGTTCCGGGCTGATCTCGGTGTCGAGGATATTGATCAGCACATCCGATCCTGCCGCCCCGATGGCGCCCGAATCGGCAACCCAACGCACCAGGTGCGTGATCAAGGTCTTTGGCACGCTCGCGTTTACGTTGTAATGCGACATGTGGTCGCCCACGCCGTAGGTACACCAGCCGAGGGCCAGTTCGCTCAGGTCGCCCGTGCCGATCACGATGGCATTGTTGAAGTTTGCCAACCGGAACAGGTGGCTGGTCCGCTCCCCTGCCTGCACGTTTTCAAACGTGACGTCGTACTCTTCCTTTCCTTCCGCGTATGGATGGCCGAGGTCCTTCAGCATCTGGATGCAGCTCGGGCGAATATCGATTTCCTTCGCCGCACAGCCGACGGCCGTCATCAGGTCCTTCGCCTGCTTTAAGGTGCGTTCGCTGGTCGCAAAGCCAGGCATGGTGTAGGCCAGGATATTCGAACGCGGCAGGTTCAACCGGTCCATTGCCTTGGCGCACACCAGCAGTGCGTGCGTCGAATCGAGCCCGCCCGACACGCCGATGACTACCTTCGAAATCCCGCTTGAAGAAAGGCGCTGGACCAGTGCCTGCACCTGGATGTTGTACACCTCGGTGCAGCGCTCGTCGCGCCGAGCAGGGTCCGCCGGCACGTAAGGAAATCGCTCGACAGTGCGCGCCAGCGGCAACTCGCCCTCGCGCGGCACTTCCAGGTCGAAGCGGATAACGCGGAACTTCGACACCTCGCCCGCATGGCGGCGCACGGATTGGCCAAAGGTGGTGGTGTGGAAGCGCTCGCGCGACAGCCGCTCAAGGTCGACGTCGCCGTACACAATGTGCGACTCATCGCTGAAGCGCTCTGCCTCGCCCAGCAGGTCGCCCTTTTCGTAGATCAGCGCCTGGCCGTCCCACGCCATATCGGTGGACGATTCGCCGAGGCCAGCTGACGTGTACAGGTAGGCGGCGAGGCAGCGCGCCGACTGCTGGCTGACCAGCTGGTGGCGGTAGCCGCTCTTGCCGACGACCACATTCGATGCCGACAGGTTGACCAACACCGTAGCGCCGGCAAGCGCCGCAAACGACGATGGCGGAACGGGCACCCACACGTCCTCGCAAATCTCGATATGGAAACGCAGCAGCGGCAGGTTTTCGACTTCAAACAACAACTCGGCGCCGAATGGAACGGTTTCGCCGAGCAGTTCTACAGTTGTCGTCGATGCGCAGTCGGCAGTGCTGAACTGGCGCGCCTCGTAAAACTCACCGTAATTGGGCAAATAACTCTTTGGAACCACGCCCAGCACTTTTCCGCCCGCGACCACGGCCGCGCAATTGAACAGCTGGTGCCCGACGCGCAGCGGCAGTCCGACGATAATGGCAGCGCATAGCCTGGCCGATGCGCTGGTGACCTGCCGCAAAGCGTCTTCGCAGGCGTCGAGCAGTGCGCGCTGCTGGAACAGATCATCGCAAGAATATGCCGACAAACCGAGCTCCGGGAAGGCGACTAATACCGCGCCGCGGCTGGCCGCTTCCTGCGCAAGGCGGATCGTTTCGGCGGCGTTAAAGCCCGGATCGGCGACCTTGCAGCGAGGGGTGGCGACGGCAACGCGTGCGAAATCGTGCGAGTAAAGGTTGAAAAAGTTATTCTTCATGACTTCCGCGCAAAAATACGAGTGGTTTTATATAAATGAATTATCGCACGCATATCGTTTCTTCCCTGGCCGAGGTCGGCCAGCCAGCATGGGACACCCTGGTCGCGCGCCAGGACAAGCCCAACCCTTTCCTGTCGTATGCCTTCCTGCACGCGCTGCACGAGTCCGGCAGCGCCAGCGAGGAAAGCGGCTGGCAGCCGCAATTCATCGTGCTGTATGACGGCGCAGAACTGGCCGCCGCGCTGCCGCTGTACGTCAAATCGCATTCATATGGCGAATATGTGTTCGACTGGGCGTGGGCCGATGCCTACCACCGCAACGGCTTTGAGTATTACCCAAAGCTGTTGTCTGCGATTCCGTTCACGCCGGTGACCGGGCCACGCCTGATGGCGGTAGACGCCGCCGCGCGCGCCGCGCTGATCGACGTCCTGCGCGCGACGCAGCAGGCATCGGGCGTGTCATCGACCCACATCCTTTATCCGCCGGAAGCAGAAGCCCAGCAGCTTGCCGAGGCGGGCTATATGCTTCGAAGCGGCGTGCAGTTCCATTGGCTGAATCCGGGCTACCGGGATTTTGACGAATTTCTCGCCACGCTGGAGCGGAAGAAGCGCAAGAACATCAACGCCGAGCGGCGCAAGGTGCATGAGGCCGGGGTGGTACTGCGGCGTGTGCGGGGCATCGATGTGACGGAAGCCGACTGGCGCTTGTTCAACCGCTGTTACCGCCACACCTATCGCGACCACCACTCGACGCCCTACCTGAACCTCGACTTCTTCCTGCGCATCGGCCGGACAATGCCCGACAATATCCTGCTCGTGATCGCGGAGCGGGACGGCGAGCCGGTGGCGTCATCGATGGTGATCCATAACCAAGACACGCTGTTCGGGCGCTACTGGGGCGAGCTGGAACATGTCCCCTGCCTTCACTTTGAAACCGCTTACTACCAGCCGCTTGAATTCTGCATCGAGCAGAAGATCGCCGTATTCGAAGGCGGCGCACAGGGGGAACACAAGATGGCCCGCGGCTTCCTGCCGACGCGGACGTGGTCAGCGCATTGGCTGGCACATGAGGCATTCGCTGATGCTATCGAACGCTTCCTGGAACGCGAAAGCGGCGGTATTGAGGCCTACATTGACGAACTTAACGATCGAAATCCGTTTCGAACAGATCCCAAAATCGTGTAAAGCTAAGGGCCTACCCGCAGCGGCCTGACCGGTTCACTGGTCTGCATAAACAGCGACGGCCTCGCCTCCGCATATTCGCGCAGCACATTCCATACCGCCCTCACCCGCTGCAGCCGGAAAAGGTCAGTCGGCGCCGCCAGCCAGAACGAACGCTCTGCATGGAATTCACTGAGCACCGGCACCAACCGTCCGTCATCGGGCACCGCATACGGCGGCGCCATGATCAGCCCCATCCCCGCAGCTGCTGCCTCGATCTGCGCCGGCATGCCGGTACAGCACAGGCGCCTGCGCGGTGTGAATCCCAGCTCGGCCAGATAGCTCAACTCGGAACTCGGCAGCCGGTCCTGGACATAATCGACGAAGTCATGCGGCGCGAGGTCGAGGTGTGAAAGAATCGGCGGATGTCTCGCAAGGTATGACGGCGCCGCATACAGCTGCATGCGGAAAGTAGCCAGCCGGGTAATCATGTACCGCCCCGTGGTCGGCGGATCAAGCATCACCCCCAGGTCCGCTTCGCGGTTCGCCAGGTTCGCAAAGCGCGGCAGCACCAGCAAATCCACGCTCAGCTCGGGATGTGTCTGCAGCATCTTCACCATCAGCGGCGCCACTACGCGCACCGCGAACAGCTCCGGCACGCCGAGCCGCACCACCCCGTGCACCGACACCTCGTTCCCGCTCAGCTGTTCGGTGGCGGCCAGCGCCGCGCTCTCCATCGCCTCCGCGTGCGGCAGCAGCGCCTGCCCCATTTCGGTGAGCTCATACCCTTCACGGCTGCGGTCGAACAGCGTGGTTCCCAACTGCGCCTCTAGCCGGTCGATGCGCCGCGCCACCGTGGTGTGCTCGACTTCCAGCCGGCGCGACGCCCCAGACAAAGTCCCCGCACGCGCCAGCTCCAAAAAGAAGCGCAGGTCGGTCCATTCCGGCAGCGTATGGTTATTCATGGGGCGAATATGATTTATTCATGAGCAATATTGTGCACCACTGCACATTGCCGTGGCAATCCCCCTGAAATCAAATATAAATCCAGATCAATACATACCTGGCGATGCCCTGCTAAGGTGCGCTGCCCTAGCGAGGTGAGCCATTGTGCAATTTTGCACAACCGTTGGGCGTGTTGTTAGCTTTCGGACACGATGAAATAGGGGCACACTCCGTTGCGTGCGATTTTTGTCCCGCATACCACTAATAAAAGAAGGAGACACAAGATGCGTGTTACCAAAAAGAAACTGAAGCTGTTGAACCGCTCCGCTGCCGCACTGCTCGCCATTTCCGGCGGCGCCATGGGCCTGGCCCATGCCCAGACCGCACCTGTCGAAGCACCACAGGCTGCTGCCACCGACGTGGCGACCGAAAACAACGTAGGGAAAGTCGTCGTTACCGCCCGCCGCCGCGAAGAAACGCTGCAGGACGTGCCGGTATCGGTCACCGCCTACAGCGCCGAGCAGCTGTCCAAGCAAGGGATCCCGGACATCACCGCCCTCGCCTTCTCGCTCCCGAATACCACCCTCAAGTCCTCGCGCGCCACCAACTCGACCCTGACCGCGTTCATCCGCGGCGTCGGCCAGCAGGATCCGCTGGCGGGCTTCGAGTCCGGCGTCGGCATCTACCTCGACGATATCTACCTGGCCCGCCCGCAAGGCGCCGTGGCCGAGATCTATGACGTCGAGCGCATCGAAGTGCTGCGCGGCCCACAGGGCACGCTGTACGGCCGTAACACCATCGGCGGCGCAGTCAAATACGTCACCCGCAAACTGGCGCCAACCACCGACGTTCGCGTCAAGGCGACCGCCGGCAACCACGGCCAGCTTGACGGCATCCTCACCGCCAGCACGCCATTGTCCGAGACCGCGCGCGTTGGCGCGTCGATCGCCAAGTTCACCCGCGACGGCTTCGGCACCAACCTGACCACCGGCCAAGGCAACTACGACAAGGACCTGACGGCAGCGCGGATTTCGGCCGAATTTACGCCGACCACCGACCTGTTCATCCGCATCGCCGCCGACGCAACCCAGGACGACTCGAACCCGCGCAACGGCCACCGCCTGATCGTGGGCCGCACCAGCGGCGCGCCTATCCTGAGCAATGTATTCGACACCCGCGCCAACCTGACCCAGGCCCTGGGCCATGACCAGGAAGTCAGCGCCCACGGCGTTTCGGCCCTGATCGAATGGGACATCTCCGACGTCCTGACCTTCAAGTCCGTCACCGCGTCGCGCCGCGACAAGTCGTACGCCCCGATCGACTTCGACTCGCTCGCGGCCACCGACTTCCACGTCCCTGCGCTGTACAAGAACAAGCAGTTCAGCCAGGAGTTCCAGGTCACCTACACCGGCGACAAGCTGCAGGGCGTGGCCGGCGTGTACTACATCGACGCCAACGCATTCAACATCTTCGATACCATCCTGGCCGCGCCGTTTGCCAGCTCGACCTTTACCAAGGGTGACATCGACACCAAGGCATGGGCCGTGTTCGCGGACGCCAACTACAAGATCAACGACGCATGGAGCGTGTCGGCGGGCGGCCGCTACACCGTCGACAAGCGCGAGGCGAGCATCCTGCGCCAGATCTACCTGGGCACCGGCGGTTCGCCGGAGCTTGGCAATCCGGCGGCCGTGTTCTTCCGCACCGATACCAACTTCACCAATGGCGAGCTGGAACGCGAAGACAAGAAGTTCACGCCAAAAGTCGGTGTCGCTTACAAGATGAACGACGCCCACAACGTGTACGGCTCGTTTGCGCGCGGATTCAAGGGCGGCGGTTTCGACCCGCGCATGAACGTGTTCGGCACCAAGCTGAGCCCGGCGCAAGCCCGTGCAGGCTACGCTCCTGAAACCATCGACACCTTTGAACTCGGCCTGAAATCGTCCTTCAACAACGACCGTTTCCTGACCAACATCGCCGTCTTCAACAGCGACTACAAAGATGTCCAGATCCCTGGCTCGGTTGCGGTGGACACCAACGGCGACGGCCGCGACGACAGCTTCGCCGGCGTGACCACCAACGCCGGCAAGGCCAAGATCAAGGGCTTCGAGCTGGAAGCGAATGCCCGCGTCACCGATAACTTCACCCTGTCGGGCATGTACAGCTGGATCGACGCGGAGTACACCCGCTTCATCGTTGCCGGTGTCGACCAGTCGGCCAACCGCGTGTTCCAGAACACGCCGAAGAACTCGGCCAACCTGCGCGCCGCGTACGATATCCCGATGCCGATCATGGGCCGCACCGGCCGCCTGACCCTGTCGGGCAACGCCTCGTACAAAGACGACACCAACCAGTTCGAGACCACCTCGCTGCTGGACCAGGATGCGTACACCTTGTGGGATGCCAGCGTCGTCTGGACCAGCGCGAACGGCAAGATCCGCGCCGGCCTGCATGGCAAGAACCTTGGCGACAAGGAGTACAAAACCGGCGGCTACCTGTTCCCTACCCTGGGTAACGAAGGTGTCCTGACCGCGTTCTACGGTAATCCGCGCACGGTATCGGCAACGCTCGAATACCGCTTCTGATTCACCCGTAACCCGCTCGAAACGCAGCACCGTGGCTGGCCTTCATGGCCAGCCATGGCCCCCTGCGGCCCTACGATCGGCGAAATCATATAAATACAACCACCTTGCCCAGGATCTGCAGCGTGTCCACATTTTCTGAAATCCGCTACACCAGCACCGATGGCCTGGCCCTGTATGCGCGGGACTATGCATCGCACAGCGGCCCCGCGCGGCTGCCGGTGATCTGCATCCACGGGCTGACGCGTAACTCCGGCGACTTCGACGAACTGGCGCCCATGATCGCCAGCCTGGGACGGCGCGTGATCGCCGTCGATGTGCGCGGCCGCGGCAAGTCGGCACGCGACCCGAACCCGGCCCACTACCAGCCAATCGTTTACGCCGACGACATCATCAAGCTGGCCCACGACCTTGGCATAGAGCGCGCCGTCTTTATCGGCACCTCGATGGGCGGGATCATCACGATGACCCTCGGTTTGCGCAAGTCGCGCCTGATCAGCGCCGCCATCCTCAACGACGTCGGCCCCATCTTGTCCGAGAAAGGCCTGGCGCGCATCGCCGGCTACGCGGGCAAGGCGACGCAGCCCGCGTCATGGGTCGAGGCCACCGAATATGTCAAGAACATCAACGAGTCCGCCTTCCCCGAAAACACCATGGAGGAATGGGGCAAATGGGCGCAGCGCGCCTTTGCAGAAAATCCACAGGGCGAACTGGTCATGAGGTACGATCCGAACATCGCACAGCCCATCAGTTCCGGCAAGCTGAAGTCGCAATCGCTGATGTCGAAATACGCCTTCCGCCACCTGGCGCGCAAGCGTCCGACACTGCTGGTGCGCGGTGCCCTGTCAGACCTGGTAGAAGCGGAACAGGCCAGCTACATGAAAAAAGCCGCGCCGAAGATGCTGTACGCCGAAGTGCCCAACGTCGGCCACGCGCCGATGCTGACCGAGCCGCCGGCGCTTGACGCGATCCGGACGTTTTTGTCGCAAGTCGATTAAGCAGTACCAAAATCTAGGAGACAAGCATGAACAAGAGGACTATCGTTTCGGCCGCCGTGCTGGCCGCTTTCACCGCCACCCTGCCGCTGGGCGCAATGGCCGCGCCGGACCTCAAGGTCGCCCTCATCGCTGGCAAGACCGGCGTGCTCGAGGCTTACGCGAAAGAGACCGAGACCGGTTTCATGATGGGCCTCGAATACCTCACCGGCGGCAAAATGGAAATCAACGGCCGCAAGCTGAAGGTCATCGTCAAGGATGACCAGAGCAAGCCTGACCTGGGCCGTACCCTGCTGGCGGAAGCCTATGGCGACGACAAGGTCGACATCGCGGTCGGCACCACCTCGTCGGGTTCCGCCATCGCGATGCTGCCAGTCGCGGCGGAATACAAGAAAGTGCTGATCATCGAGCCGGCCGTAGCCGACGCCATCACTGGCGACAAATGGAACCGCTACATCTTCCGCACCGCGCGCAACTCGATGCAGGATGCGCTGTCGGCCGCGGCGACGCTCAAAGGCGGCAGCGTCGCCTTCCTCGCACAGGACTACGCGTTCGGCAAGGATGCGATCAAGGCCGGCAAGGAAGCGCTGGCGGCGACCGGCAGCAAGGCCAAGGTCGTCCATGAGGAATACGCACCGCAGACCGCCACCGACTTCACCGCGTCGGCCCAGCGCATCTTCGCGGCGCTTAAGGACAAGCCGCAGCCGCGCGTGCTCGGCATCGTCTGGGCTGGCCCTAGCCCGATGAACAAGATCGCCGACATGCAGCCCGGCCGTTACGGCATCGCGCTGGCGCCGGGCGGGAACATCCTGCCGGTGATGAAGACCTGGCGTAACTACGCCGGCACCGAAGGCACCATCTACTACTACTATGACTTCCCGAAGAACAAAATGAACGACTGGTTCGTCGCGGAGCACAAAAAGCGTTTCAAGGCGCCGCCTGACATGTTCACCGCCGGCGGTTTTGCGGCCGCCAGCGCGGTCGTCACCGCGCTTAAAAAGGCCGGCTCGGGCGACACCGAAAAGCTGATCGCGGCGATGGAAGGCATGGACTTCGAGACCCCGAAAGGCAAGATGAGCTTCCGCAAGCAGGACCACCAGGCGATGCAGTCGATGTACCACTTCCGCATCAAGAAGACGCAGAAAGACGAATGGGACCTGCTGGAACTGGTGCGCGAGATCCCGGCATCCGAACTGCCTGTACCGGTAAGGAACAAGCGTTAATATGACCACGCCTTCGCTGTCTACCCGCGACCTGACCATCCGCTTCGGCGGCCATGTCGCGGTGAACCAGGTCAGCGCCGATTTCTATCCCGGCACGCTGACCGTGATCGTCGGCCCCAACGGGGCCGGCAAGACCACTTACTTCAACCTGGTCTCGGGCCAGCTGCCTGCCAGCTCCGGCAGCGTGCACCTCGACGGCGTCGACATCACGCGCTATGGCGCGGCGAAGCGCACCACGATGGGCATCGGCCGCGCCTTCCAGCTGACCAACCTGTTCCCCAACCTGTCGGTGATCGAGAACGTGCGCCTCGCGGTGCAAAGCCGGGCGCGCATCGGCATGAACATGTTCTCGGTGTGGTTCTCGCACACCGAACTGATTTCGCGCGCCGAGCATTACCTCGAACGGGTTGCGCTGGCCGACCGCCGCGAAACCCGCGTGGCGGCCCTGTCCCACGGCGACAAGCGCAAGCTTGAAGTGGCGATCCTGCTCGCGCTCGAACCCGAAGTGATGATGTTCGACGAACCGACCGCCGGCATGAGCGTCGACGAAGTGCCGGTCGTGCTGGACCTGATCCACCAGGTCAAGGCCGAGCGCAGCAAGACCGTGCTGCTGGTGGAGCACAAGATGGATGTGGTGCGTTCGCTGGCCGACCGCATCATCGTTTTACACAACGGCACCTTGGTCGCGGACGGCAATCCGGTCGAAGTGATGGCCTCGCCGATCGTGCAGGAAGCCTACCTTGGAGCACCCGAACATGCATAAGCCGAGCGACGCCGAACCACTGCTGCAGCTCTCCGGCGTGCACACCCACATCGGCCAGTACCACATCCTGCAAGGCGTCGACCTGGTGGTGCCGCGCGGCGGCCTGTCGGTCCTCCTGGGGCGCAATGGCGCCGGCAAGACCACCACCTTGCGCACCATCATGGGCATGTGGCACGCCAGCGCCGGCAGCATCGGGTTCGATGGGCGCGACATCACCGCGCTGCAGACGCCGGACATCGCCATGGCGTCGATTGCCTACGTGCCGGAATCGATGGCCGTGTTCTCCGCGCTGACCGTGCGTGAGAACCTCTACCTCGCCGCGCGCAACGGCCCGCTCGACACCCAGCGCCTCGAATGGATCTTCGGCTTCTTCCCGGCCCTGAAAAAATTCTGGAACTACCCCGCCGGCCTGCTTTCGGGCGGCCAGAAGCAGATGGTGGCGATCGCCCGCGCGATTGTCGAGCCGCGCAAGCTGCTGCTGGTGGACGAACCGACCAAGGGGCTGGCGCCGGCCATCATCAATAACCTGATCGACGCCTTCCGCGAACTGAAGGACACCGACACCACCATCTTGCTGGTCGAGCAGAACTTCAATTTCGTCAAGAAGCTGGGCGACACCGTGTCCGTCATGGACGATGGCCGCGTCGTGCACGCCGGCCCGATGCAGGACCTGGTCGATGACCGCGACCTGCAACAGCGCCTGCTCGGCCTCTCGCTCGACTCCCATCAATAGGAATCAACACCGTGACTGTCCCAATTTCCCCACCCGCGACCGCCGATATGGTCATCCCGGCCGCAAAGCGCGATTATGCGCCCGCGCTGCTGGTGCCGGCGCTGATGCTGGCCATGCTGCCGCTGGTCGGCGACTTCCCTACCTGGGTCACCCTGACCATTGCCGGCCTGGCGATGGGCATGATGATCTTTATCATGGCCAGTGGCCTGACCCTGGTGTTCGGCCTGATGGACGTGCTTAACTTCGGCCACGGCGCCTTCGTCGCGGTCGGCGCGTTCGCAGCGACCACGGTGCTGATCCCGATGAGCGGCGCGCTGCAGGCCGACTCGCTGCTGCAGAACCTCGGCGTACTGGCGCTGGCCGTGACAGTGGCGATGGCGTCGACCGCGCTGATCGGCGTCGCGTTCGAACGCATCATCATCAAGCCGGTCTACGGCCAGCACCTGAAGCAGATCCTGATCACCATGGGCGGCATGATCGTGGCCGAACAGGTCATCAACGTCATCTGGGGCGCGGAGCAGATCCCGCTGCCGCTGCCAGCAAGCCTGCGCGGCGCGATCCTGCTGGGCGACTCGGCCATCGAGAAGTATCGTCTGGTGGCGGTGGTCGTCGGCCTGGTGGTGTTCGTGGCGATGCTGCTGATCCTGAACCGCACGAAGATCGGCCTGCTGATCCGCGCCGGCGTCGAAAACGGCGAGATGGTCGAAGCGATGGGCTACCGTATCCGCCGCCTGTTCGTGGCGGTGTTTGCGGCTGGTTCCGCACTGGCTGGCCTGGGCGGCGTGATGTGGGGCCTGTACAAGGAAACGCTGTCGGCGTCGATGGGCGCGGAGATCATGGTGATGATCTTCATCGTCATCATCATCGGCGGCCTCGGATCGGTGGCCGGCTGCTTCATCGGCGCGCTGCTGATGGCGCTGGTGGCGAACTACGCCGGCTTCCTTGCGCCGAAGGTGGCGCTGGTCTCCAACATTATCCTGATGATCGCCATTTTGCTGTGGCGGCCGGCCGGGATGTACTCCAACGGCCGCTAAGGAACGCACATGCTCAATCAAATCCTCTCCGGCGACCTGCCGCGCAGCCGCGCGCTGTCGGCCGCCCTGCTGGTGGTGCTCGTCGGCCTTGCTCTGGCGCCGTTCATCACCACCGGCGCGCGCCCGCTTAACACCGCCGCCACCATCTGCGTCTACATTGTGCTGGTGGCGTCGTATGACCTGCTGCTTGGGTACACCGGCATCGTGTCGTTCGCCCACACGATGTTCTTCGGGATCGGCGCCTACGGCGTCGGCCTCGCACTTGCCGACGCCGAGCCAACCTGGGGCGCCATCTTCGTCGGCGTGCTGCTGGCGATGCTGTTGACGGTGGTCCTGGCGCTGGTGGTCGGACTGTTCGCGCTGCGCGTGCGCGCCATCTTCTACGCCATGATCACGCTGGCGGTGGCCTCGTCGTTCGCGGTGCTCGCATCGCAACTGTCGGACTTCACCGGCGGCGAAGACGGCAAGACCTTCAGCGTTCCAGACCTTCTCAGCCCCAGCTTCTCGCTGCTGGAAAACGAAGTATTCGGCCGTTCGGTCGACGGCAAGGTAATCACCTACTACATCGTCTTCATTGGCTGCCTGCTGCTGTTCCTTTTCCTGCTGCGCCTCGTGAACTCGCCGTTCGGCCGCGTGCTGCAGGCGATCCGCGAAAATGAATTCCGCGCCGAGGCGCTGGGCTACCGCACGGTGGTCTACCGCATCTGGGCCAACTGCCTGGCCGCGCTGGTCGCGGCATTGGCCGGCGCGCTGATGGCGCTGTGGCTGCGCTACGTCGGTCCGAAGACGATGCTGGGATTCGAGGTGATGACCGATATCCTGCTGATCGTCGTCATCGGCGGCATGGGCACGATGTACGGCGCGGTGATCGGCGCGGCGCTCTTCATCATCGCCCAGAACTACCTGAAATCGCTGATGGACGATGGCCAGGCGACGCTGGCTGGCATCCCGGTGCTTGGCGAGGCGCTGCACCCGGACCGCTGGATGCTGTGGCTGGGCGTGCTGTTCATCCTCTCGATCTACTTCTTCCCTACCGGCATCGTCGGAAAGCTGCGCCCCGCGCGCTGACTTTATTTCCCCAACCGTGGTCATTGAGGGCGCCCTAACGGCGCCCTCTTTTTTTCTCTGCCGACACTGTACATGCGGATGCGCGCTTCGCGCTTATCCGCCCTACCGGACCGGATAAGCCCGCCGGGCGCATCCGACGCAACGGTTGCGCAATCGAACCCGTCAAGTTTTGTTCAAAATAGTTCAGGTCCCAAGTTAGTGCGAGCGCAAAAGTTCAGCGGGTTTCTGAACATATGATGGACTCGGCAATGGCCTCGACGTATGCCAGCGCGAGGGTGACCCATAACCTGGCAAATAAAAAAGGAATACACCCATGAAAACGTACAAAACCCTCGCGGCGGCGGCAACGCTTGCCCTCGCCGCCATTGTGCCTGCGACCTCGCACGCACAGGCGGTTGAAGTGCTGTCCGAAGATTTCGACGACGTCGAGATGCTTACCGGCTGGTCGCTGATGAATAACAGCGTGCCGCCAGGCGAGCCCTGGTTCCAGGGCACGGCTGAAGTCTTCCCGGCCCACCAGGGCGCGCCGACCGCCTACATTGCCGCCAACTATTTCAGCGCCGCCGGCGGCGAAGGCAGCATCAACAACTGGCTGATCACGCCGACGCTCGACCTGATCGGCCCCACCACCCTCACCTTCTTTACCCGCTCGGCCCCGGTTGTTGGCTACAACGACACGCTGGAGGTGCGCTTCAGCGAAGGCAGCGGCAGCGACCCGGCCGGTTTCGACACCCTGCTCGCCACCATCGGCGGCGCAACGCCCTACCCCGGGTCGTGGCAGGAATTCAACCTGTCGCTGCCCTACGTGGGCGAAGGCCGCTTTGCCTTCCGCTACACCGGCGACGCGGAGATCTCGAATTACGTCGGTATCGATACAGTCAGCGTACTTTCCGTTCCCGAACCGTCGGCTTACCTGATGCTGGGCGCCGGCTTGTTCGCATTCACCATGCTGCGCCGACGACAGGCGTAGCAGCAACCTGGAGGATCGAAACATGATGAACGAGAGAAGCTCGCCAGGGGTAACCCTGGCGGCGATGCTGGCGCTCGCAGCGTTTTCGCTGCCGCCTTCCGCCGGCGCGGCCGGGCAGGAAGGCATGGTTGTGGTACGCGACCGCGAAAGCGGCCAGCTGCGCGCACCCACTCCAGCCGAACTGCGCGCCCTGCGCGCGCAGCAGAAAGCGATGGCGCCGGCACCGGCCATTGCACCCTCGGTTCAACGCCCTGACGGCACCCGCCACCTGCACCTCGGCGAGCGCGGCATGGTGTATTCGGTCCTCTCCCGCGATGCCGGGGGCAGGCAGGTGATTGGCTGCACCGGCGGCGAGCACGCCGCCCGCGCCGCCGTCGAGCAGCCCGCCCCGGGCGTTGCCATCAAGGAGCACGGCC
Organism: Massilia agrisoli; assembly: GCF_020831365.1. Taxonomy (GTDB): domain Bacteria; phylum Pseudomonadota; class Gammaproteobacteria; order Burkholderiales; family Burkholderiaceae_D; genus Telluria_A; species Telluria_A agrisoli. Next base: position 387,619 of record NZ_JAJHPV010000020.1, on the reverse strand, counting down.
ATGAACGCGAATAGACCTGCCCTGCTCCGCCGCGCCGCGGCGCTGGCGCTTGCGTGCTCCATGTGGGCAAGTGCGCAAGGCGCAGTCGTTGTTACCATCGTCAACAACAATGCCCCGAACGAAGGATTCAACGACCCCACGCCGGCGCAGCCGGTCGGCGGCAACACCGGCACCACGCTCGGCCAGCAACGGCTGATCGCCTTCCAGCACGCCGCCGGCATCTGGGGCGCTACGCTGTCGAGCAATATCCCCGTGCGGGTGGGCGCCAGCTTTGTCCCGCTGCCCTGCACTGCCGACACCGCGGTGCTTGGATCGGCCGGCGCCAACGACATCTTCAGCGACTTTCCCAACGCGCCGCGGCCCAACACCTGGTATCCGAGCGCGCTGGCCAGCAAGCTGGCGGGCGCCGACCAGGCGCCCGGAGGTGAGCCGCATATCCGCGCCCGCTTCAACTCCCGCCTCGGGCTGTTCCCGGACTGTATGCCGGGATCGGGGTTCTACCTTGGCCTCGACAACAAGCACGGCGACAAGATCAACCTGGTAACGGTGCTGCTGCACGAAATGGCGCACGGCCTCGGCTTCCAGGGATTCACCGATGAACAGACTGGCGAGCCCTATGAAAAGCGCCCGTCGGTGTGGGACCACCACCTGATCGACAACCGCACCAACAAGCTGTGGGTCAACATGAGCAACGACGAGCGGCGCGTCTCCGCCCTGAGCGAAACGGGGCTGTCGTGGAATGGCGAGTTCGTGACCGGCCAGGTGCCAACCGTATTGTCGCCGCAATCGACGATGACGGTCACCGGCAGGCGCGCGGGTAGCGCCAGGGGCGCGTATGACGTAGGCGACGCCTCGTTCGGGCCGCCGCTGGACGCTGCCGGGGTCAAGGGCGATGTCATGCCGGTCGTGGACCAGGCCAACGGCACCGGCCTGGCCTGCGCGCCGCTATCGGAGGCAAATGCAGCTGCGGTCAAAGGCAACATCGCGCTGGTTGACCGGGGCGAATGCTCGTTTGTGGTGAAGGCAAAGCATGTGCAAGATGCCGGGGCCAGGGGGATGGTGGTGGCTGACAACGCGCCCGGACCGGTAACAGGCCTGGGCGGCGGCGATCCGGCGATCACGATTCCGGCGGTTCGGATCAGCCAGACTGCGGGGGCGGCGCTGAAGGCGGTGCTGGCCAAGCGTTCGCGCAACAGGTCGGGCGTTGTGGCCAACCTGACGATCGATCCCCAGCGGCTCGCTGGCACCGACAGCGCCAGGCGGATACGGATGTTTGTGCCGGCGGAGTTTGATCCGGGCTCGTCGGTATCGCACTTTACGACCGACGCCAAGACCAACCAGCTGATGGAGCCGTCGATCAATGCCGACCTGCTGCATGAAGTGAAGGCGCCAAGGGACCTGACGCAGGCGCTGATGCAGGATATAGGCTGGTAGCGGCCGACAATTCGGCGGATGCGCTTCGCTTATCCGCCCTACGTCCGGCGATGGACCACGTACCGCGGATAAGGCCAACGGCCGCATCCGCCGTGCTGGCACCTCACAAACGTGTAGGGCGGAAGAGCGAAGCGTCATCCGCCGAATCAAGCGTCGGGTTGACGCAAAACCCGGCGGATGACGCTATCGCTTTTCCGCCCTACAAATTCGCAGCTGTGCGCGGTTTACTTACCGCTCTCAGCCTTGTACTTCTCGACACCACCCAGGATCTCGGCCTTCGCCTCATCCGGGCCAGCCCAGCCTTCGATCTTGACCCACTTGCCTGGCTCGAGGTCCTTGTAGTGCTCGAAGAAGTGCTGGATCTGCTGCAGACGCAAATCTTGCAGGTCTTCCGGCTTTTGCCAGTGGCTGTAAATCGGCAGGATCTTGTCGACCGGTACGGCCAGGATCTTGGCGTCGCCACCCGCTTCGTCAGTCATCTTCAGCACGCCGATCGCACGGCAGCGGACCACAACGCCTGGAATCAGCGGGAACGGGGTGATCACCAGCACGTCGCATGGGTCGCCGTCGTCGGAGATGGTGTTCGGCACGTAGCCGTAGTTGCACGGATAGTGCATCGCGGTGCCCATGAAGCGGTCAACGAAAATCGCGCCGCTCTCCTTGTCCACTTCGTACTTGATCGGATCGGCATTCATCGGGATTTCGATGATCACGTTGAAATCGTTCGGCACGTCGCGGCCAGCGGAGACTTTATTCAAACTCATGGAATTTCCTTAAGTGCATACAGTAAACGAGGACGCCATTATAACGAACATTGCTTGATTCTTGTGCAACGCAGCAATGGCCTCCGGGATTTTTTTGATCAGAGAATCGACGCCAGGGCGCACTGCCGGTAGTGCGCGGCCGCTTCGGCTTCCTGGCCCAGCGCCTCGTGCATCTGCGCCAGCTTCAGGTGGGCTTCACGCACCATGCGGCCCTCGGACGCGTCGGACAGCGCCTGTTCCAGGTAGCGCTGGGCTTTGCCCCACAGCTTCTGCTTCAGGCACAGCGCGCCGAGGGTCAGCGCCAGTTCGGCGTCGTTCGGGCGCTGGCGGATCCATTCTTCGCAGTGCTCGATCTGCGCCAGCAGGGTTGGCGAGCCTGGCGCGCCGGCCGCTTCGCGGTAGGCGCGCACCACGCGGTCGTCCCACTCTACCTTCAGCGATTCTTCGGCGGTGATGCGTGCTTCGTCGTGCAGGCCGCGCGCGTTCAACGCTTGCGCCGCGTGCGCAGCGATGTATGGCTTGACCCGCTCGGCCGCCGGCACGGTCGCCCACACCCGCTTGATCGATTCAGCGTCATGCGAGCCGTCCGTCAGCAGCGCGTCATAGGCCAGCTCGCGCAGGCGCGACGACAGCGCCGGATGCAGCGCCTTGTGCTTGTCGAGCGAGCGTACCAGGCGCAGCACCTCAGGCCAGTTGCGGGCCTGCTGGTTTGCCTTCATCGCCCACTTGAGCGCGTGGATGTGGCGCGTGCCGCTGGCGTTCAGTTCCGCCACCGCGTCGAGCGCAGCTTCGGGCTGGTGGTCGTCGACCAACAGCTCGGTAACCGTCATCAGGCGCGCGGTTTTGAGGTTGTTGTCGTGCGCGATACCGGCAAGCCAGGCGTCGCGGCGCGCCGCCTGGCGCATGCGGTGCGCAGCGCGCGCGCCGATCAGCGCGGCCAGTCCGGCGTTTTCCGGCAGTTCGGCCGCGCGTGCGGCAGCCTTTTCGGCGTGCCCGAAGCGGCCCTCGAACAGCGCCTTGAGCGCATCGCGCAGGCCCTTGTTGCCGTCACGTTCGCGCTTGCGCTGGCGATAGGCCGCCACCTTGGCCGGCATCGACACGGTGGCGCGGAAGGCGCGCACGGCGAAGTACAGGAAGGCGAACAGCAGGCCGACCAGCACCACGAAGAAGTTGAGCGACACGTCGATCCGGTGCGGCGGGTAGAAGAACACCACATTGCCGGGATTGAAGCGCGCCGTGACGGCGATGCCGATGGCCGCGGCCATCAATGCGACTAACCAGAGAAGAAGTCGCATGGCTTATGGCTTCGCTTTGTAGTTGCGCACAGCGTTCAGGCTGTCGGACAGGGTCGGCATTTCGATCGCCAGGTTGTTGGCCTGGACCTGGCGCAGCTGCGCTTGGGCGGTCTGGGTCGAACGCGCGCGGGTGTCGAAATACTTCAGCAGCGCTTCCTGCGCCGCGTCGAGGTCTGCGCGGAAGGCCGCTTCATTACGCGACAACAGCGCCAGGCGTGCATTCAGCAGGCGCAGCTTGAGGTTCTCGCGCAGGAAATAGGCCTGCGACGGCGACACCATCAGCGCGGCCGGTTCTTCGACGCTGCGCACCCGGATCAGCTGGCGCACCTCGGTCCACATCTCGTTGCTCCAGTTGCGCCAGGTTTGCTGGGCGCGTTCGGCCAGGCCCATCGGCTGCTCAGGCGCAGCCACACCCTTGGCGCCTTTGGCGCCAAGCGCGCGCTGCGGCTGATCCGGGCGCGACGGCAGCACCGGCTTTTCGTCGGCCAGCATCGGCAGCGTGTCGACCTGTGCGATCACGTTATCGAGGCGCAGTGCGACGCCGGCCAGGTCCAGGCTTGGCAGCGCGCGCAGTTTTTCGGTGTCGCGCGCGATCGCGCGGCGGATCGTGATGAATTGCGGCTTGTCCGAGCGCGACAGCGAACGGTCGGCGTTGGCCAGCGCGATCAAGGCGCCTTGCACATTGCCGGCCAGTTGCAGCTGCTGGCTGGCGGTCGACAGCACCTGCTCGACTTCGGACAGCGCCCACTCGTCGCGGCTCTTCGACAGGTCCTGGTAAAGCTGTTCCAGCGCCAGCTGCTGGCTCTGCGCCTCGACCTGGCGGTTTTCCAGCACCCCGACCTTGGCCTGCAGGTCGCGCAGCTGGTCCTGCACGCCGCGTGCCAGCGCGCTGGTCTCGGTGGTGGTCAGTTCATTGCGCTGCAGGCTCTTGGCCATCTCCTGGCGCAGCTTGTAAATGGCGTTGCGGCTCGACCAGGCTTGCGCGGCGAGCAGCAGCGCCAGCAGGATCACCACGATCGTCAGCGGACGCTGCACGAAATCGCGCACGCTCTCGTCGGCCGGGCGGCTGCTGCGCATCTCTTGCGAGACGGCAGGGGATGGCGACGCGCCAGGCGCGGCGTTCTGGTCAGGTAATGTAGGCAAATCGTTCATCTTTGAGATTGTAACGCGGCAAGCAGACGTTCGTCGCCCGAACCGGTGAGCGTCAGTCGGGTTAGTCCAAGAGTGTTCGCCGTTTCGGCGATGCGCGCGTGCGGCACGATCAAGTGCTGCTGTTGCATTTTTGCCACAGCCGCTTCGGGTTCCAGCTCTTGCAGCAGGGCCATCAGGCCGCGCAGTGCTTCAGAGCTCGTGATTATCCAGTCGTTGGGCGTTGCAAGCAAGCCGGTCAGCGTGGCCGCCATTTGCGGCGTCAGCGGCGGCACGCTGCGGCGGTAAGCCGCCACCGTCGAGACGATGGCGCCGGCGGCGCGCAAGCCATCTGCCATCAGTTCGCGCCCGCTCTGGCCGCGCACGATCAGCACCCGCTTGCCCGCGAGGGCAGCCAGGTCGAGCGTTTGCAGCAGGTGTTCGGAGTCGCTGCGCGATGGGTCGCGCGGGCTGACGATGGTGGCATTGGCGTCGGTCACGCCGTGGCGCGCCAGCGCGGCGCGGCTGCCCTCGCCCACCACCGCAATGGTGACGCCGCCGGGCCAGCGGTCGATATGGGCAAACGCCGCATCGACGGCATTGGGCGACACGAACGCCACCATCGCATACGCGTCCAGCGATGCCAGCTCGGCCTTCAGCGCGGCGGTGTCGTCCAGCGCCGAAATTTCCAGCAGCGGCAGCAGCACGGGCTTGCGGCCCAGCGCTTGGACGGCGCGCGCCAGGTCTTCGCACTGCGCCAGCGGACGGGTGATAACGACCGTATCAGACATCCGGCGCTGCGTCGGCCTGCACCTTGCACGCGGCCAGGATCGCGTGGGCATCCTGCTGCCCCAGCAGGTCCGAGACCTGCTGGCCGAGCGCTTCCGGCGCATGCGCCGCGCCGCTCAGTTCAGCGCGCGCGGTGCGCTTGCCGTCCGGCGTCGCGACCATCGCGGTCAGGTGCATGCTGTCGCCGACCACGGTGGCAAACGCGGCCAGCGGGATCTGGCAGCTGCCGCCGAAGACTTTCGATACCTTGCGCTCGGCGCGCACGGCCTGCTCGGTGGCGGCGTGGTTGAGCGGCGCGAGCACTGCGCGCAAGTCGATGTCGGTGCGGCCCGAGACGATCTCGATCGCCATCGCGCCCTGCCCGGCGGCCGGCAGGCTTTCTTCAGGTGTCAGCGTGGTGCGGATGCGCTCCGGCAGGCCGAGGCGCTTGAGGCCGGCCGCGGCCAGGATGATCGCCGCATAATCGCCGCGATCGAGCTTGCCCAGGCGGGTGTCGAGGTTGCCGCGCAGCGGCTTGATGACCAGGTGCGGGTAGCGCGCCGCGATCAGCGACTGGCGCCGCAGGCTGCTGGTGCCCACCACCGCGCCCGGCGGCAGTTCGTCGAGGCTGGCGTAGTCGTTCGACACAAAGGCGTCGCGCGGATCTTCGCGTTCGAGCACGGCGGCCAGCTCGAAGCCGTCCGGCAGGTCCATCGGCACGTCTTTCAGCGAATGCACGGCCAGGTCGGCGCGGCCTTCGGCCATCGCCACCTCCAGCTCCTTGACAAACAGGCCCTTTCCGCCCACCTTGGACAGGGCGCGGTCGAGGATCTGGTCACCACGCGTGGTCATTCCCAGTATCTCGATGCTGCACTGCGGATATAATAGTGACAACTGCGCGCGCACGTGCTCAGCCTGCCACATGGCAAGGCGGCTCTCGCGCGAAGCGATGATTAACCTGGAAGGCTGCTGTGGCGTCAATTCAGTTGCTCTCAAAACGATTTCTTTCACTGTCGTTGCCCTAACCGGCGAATGCCAGTTACCGGCGCTTGCATAAGATCACAAATTTTATCACGCGCCTCCTTTGCAGACCGTGGCCATAAGCCTTTGCACCAACATTTCATTCTGTGGTCCAACATGGTAAACCTAGCATCTGCCCAAGAAAACGAACCCGGCGCTGACAAAGACGCGCCATTGAAAGAAGATATCCGCCTGCTCGGCCGCCTGCTCGGCGACGTGCTGCGCGACCAGGAAGGCGAGGACGTCTTCGACATCGTCGAAACCATCCGCCAGACCGCCGTGCGCTTCCGCCGCGAAGCCGACCCCGTGGCCGGCGAAGAGCTGAACGCCCTGCTCCACAAGCTGACACGCGACCAGACCATTTCGGTGGTGCGCGCGTTCTCGTACTTCTCGCACCTGGCCAACATCGCAGAAGACCAGCACCACATCCGCCGCCGCCGCGCCCACCTGCTGGCCGGCTCCAAGCCGCAGCGCGGCAGCGTCAGCTTTGCGCTGTCGCGCCTCAAGGAAGCCGGCGTGTCGGGCGATACGGTGCAAAACTTCTTCCGCGACGCGCTGATCGCGCCGGTACTGACGGCGCACCCGACCGAGGTGCAGCGCAAGAGCATCCTCGACGTCGAGCACGACATCGCGCACCTGCTGGCCGAACGCGACCTGCCGCTGACGCCGCGCGAACGCGCCGCCAACCTCAAGCTGCTGACCTCGCGCGTCGCCACCTTGTGGCAGACCCGCATGCTGCGCTACTCGAAGCTGACGGTGGCCGACGAGATCGACAATGCGCTGTCGTACTACCGCATCACCTTCCTGCGCGAGCTGCCGGGCCTGTACGACGACATCGCCGAGGAAATCGCGGCCCAGTACGACCAGCCCGACAATGACTGCGTGCGCCCGGACGCCTCGTATGTCCAGATGGGCAGCTGGATCGGCGGCGACCGCGACGGCAACCCGAATGTCAACGCCGGCACCATGCGCCACGCGCTGGTGCGCCACGCCACCACGATCCTCGACTTCTACCTCGATGAAGTGCACACCTTGGGCGCCGAGCTGTCGGTGTCGACGCTGATGGTCAAGGTGTCGCCGGAACTGCAGGCGCTGGCCGATGCATCGACCGACGCATCGCCCCACCGCGGCGACGAGCCGTATCGCCGCGCCCTGATCGGCATGTACGCGCGCCTGGCCGCCACCGCGCGCGAACTGGGCGCCGCCCACGTGCTGCGCAAGGAAGTGGGCCACGCCGCACCGTATGCCGACGCCGCCGAATTCGGCGCCAACCTCGGCGTGCTTGCCGATTCGCTGCGCGCCAACCACGGCGAACTGCTGATCGCGCCGCGCCTGGCACGGCTGCAGCGCGCCGCCGCCATCTTCGGCTTCCACCTCGCCTCGCTCGACATGCGCCAGACTTCCGACGTGCATGAGCGGGTGCTGGCCGAGCTGTTCGCCAGCGCGGGCGTCGAAGGCGACTACGCGGCTCTCAGCGAAGAACAGAAGGTGCGGCTGCTGCTGGCAGAACTCGAACAGCCGCGGCTTTTGACCTCGCCGTACACCGACTACACCGACGAGACCAACTCCGAACTGGCGATCCTGCGCGCTGCCAAGGAGATCCGCAGCCGCTATGGCGTGCGCGCGATCCGCAACTACATCATCTCGCACACGGAAACCGTGTCCGACCTGCTGGAGGTGCTGCTGCTGCAAAAGGAAACCGGCCTGCTGCGCCCCAAGGCGGGCCAGCTCGACGTGATGGTGATCCCGCTGTTCGAAACCATCCCCGACCTGCAGCGCGCGCCCGACATCATGCGCGAGTGGATGGCGCTGCCGTTCGTACACCAGTTGATCGACCACCAGGGCCGCCTGCAGGAAGTCATGCTCGGCTACTCCGACTCCAACAAGGACGGCGGCTTCCTGACGTCGAACTGGGAACTGTACAAAGCCGAAGTCCAGCTGGTGCGCGTGTTCGCCGACGCCAATGTCAAGCTGCGCCTGTTCCACGGCCGCGGCGGCACGGTAGGACGGGGCGGCGGCCCAAGCTACGACGCGATCCTGGCGCAGCCGCCGGGCACGGTCAATGGCCAGATCCGCCTGACCGAACAGGGCGAGATCATCGCCTCCAAGTTCTCCAATGCCGACATCGGCCGCCGCAACCTCGAACTGCTGGTCGCCGCGACCCTGGAAGCGAGCCTGATGCCGCACGCCGAGGAAGGCTCGCACGCCGAGCGCCTGGCAGGATTCGAAGCGGTGATGGCAGAGCTGTCCGCGCGCGCCTACAAGGCTTACCGCAACCTGGTGTACGAAACCCCGGGCTTCACCGACTACTTCTTCTCGGCCACGCCGATTGCCGAAATCGCGGAGCTGAACCTCGGTTCGCGCCCTGCCTCGCGCAAGTCGACCCGCCGCATCGAAGACCTGCGCGCGATTCCCTGGGGCTTCTCGTGGGGCCAGTGCCGCCTGCTGCTGCCGGGCTGGTACGGCTTCGGTTCGGCCATCAGCGAATGGCTGGCCGACGGCAAGCAGGAGGACCGCCTGGCAACGCTGCGCGCCATGTACCAGGAGTGGCCGTTCTTTGCCACGCTGCTGTCGAACATGGACATGGTGCTGGCCAAGACCGACCTGGCGATCGCCTCGCGCTACGCCGAACTGGTCGCCGACGCCGAACTGCGCGAACGCATCTTCCGGCGCATCTCGGCCGAGCATGCGGGCACCTTGCGCTGTCTTGAAGCGATCACCGGCGCCGGCGAACGGCTGGCCAAAAACCCGCTGCTGGCGCGTTCGATCCAGAACCGCTTCGCTTACCTTGACCCGCTGAACCACCTGCAGGTAGAGCTGATCCACCGCCACCGTTCGGCGGCAGGCGACCCGGAGCGCGCCGACCCGCGCGTCCACCGCGGCATCCACCTGTCGATCAACGGCGTCGCGGCAGGCTTGCGCAATACGGGCTAAAGGAAGAGCCAGTCGCTGCGGCACCGGCCATCGTCGTTCCCGCGCAGGCGGGAATCCATGATCGCCTGGAGTATGGGTTCCCGCCTGCGCGGGAACGACGGCGGTGTTCGAAAAAAATGGCCGGTTCATCACCGGCCATTTTTCGTTCACGTGAGACGGATCAGAACTCTTCCCAGTTCTCCGTCTCCACGCGCGGCGCAGGTTTGGCCTTGCGCTGGACGGCAGGGCTGGCGATCGCCGGGCGCGCGGGCGCAGCCGCGACAGCCGGGGCGCGAACCGCCGCCTGGGTTTCTTCCAGCGTGAAGATCGCCACCACCTCGGCCAGGCGCGCCGACTCCTGCTGCAGCGCGCCGGCTGCCGCCGCCGCTTCCTCGACCAGCGCCGCATTCTGCTGGGTCACGTTGTCCATTTCGACAATCGACTGGTTGACCTGGCTGATACCGTGGCTCTGTTCATTGCTGGCCGATGCAATTTCGCCCATCAGGTCGGCGACCTGCTTCACCGATGTGACGATCTCGTGCATCGTCGCGCCGGCCGTGTCGACCAGGCGGCTGCCCGCTTCGACCTTGCCGACCGAGTCGGTGATCAGTTCCTTGATTTCCTTTGCCGCAGCGGCCGAGCGCTGCGCCAGGTTGCGCACTTCGGTGGCGACAACCGCAAAACCGCGGCCCTGCTCGCCAGCGCGCGCCGCTTCCACTGCCGCATTCAAGGCCAGGATGTTGGTCTGGAATGCGATGCCGTCGATGACGCTGATGATATCGGCGATGCGGCGCGAACTGTCGGTGATGGAACCCATGGTCTGCACCACCTCGCCTACCACCGCGCCGCCTTTTTCCGCCTGGCCGCTGGCGGCCATCACCAGCTGGTTGGCCTGGCGCGCGTTTTCCGCGTTCTGCTTGACGGTCGAGGTCAGCTCTTCCATCGTGGCGGCCGTCTCCTCCAGGCTCGACGCCTGCGATTCGGTGCGCGCCGACAGGTTCATGTTGCCCGCGGCGATTTCGCTGGAGGCGTCGGCAATCGCGTTGGTGCTGGTGCGTACGCTGGTCATCGTGCGGTTCAGCGACGACACGAAGCGGTTGAACCCTTCGGCCAGCGCGCCGACTTCATCACGCGATTCCACCGCCATGCGGCGGGTCAGGTCGCCATTGCCGTCGGCAATTTCGTTCAGCATGGCGGCAGCGCGTGCTACCGGCGCGGTGATGGCGCGGCTGACGAGGAAAATGATGAACATGCCAATGCCGCCGCCGACCAGGCCCGCAACCAGGGCGGCAATGGTGGCCGAGCGCGCCAGGCCGCCCAGGATTTCCGATTCCGGCACGTCAGCGATCAGGTAGAGGTTCAGTTCAGGCACGAACGACGAGGCGACAATGCGCTTGCCGACATCGCCGTCGACGGTGACGTGGGTGAACTGCGCGTTATTGAGCAGTTTGCCCGACAGTTCGGGCGAAAAGCCCGGCATATCCTTCAGCAGGTGCTTGCCATCGGCGACCTTGGGGTCGCGGTGAATGACGACGTTGCCGTCGGCGCGCACCATGTAGACATAACCCGATTTGCCAACCTTATAGTTGCGCACCGTATTGGCCATCTGCTCGACCGACAGGCCCATGCCGGCCACGGCCAGCTTGCCGCCGCCCGCCTCGACACGCGCATTAATGAACAGCATGGTTTTGTTCATGGTCACATCATGGTCGAGGTTCAGCTCGAACGGCTTGCCGCCAGCGAGGAACTTCGGCAGCCAGTCATCCTGCGCCGTCGACTTGTCGAGCATGCGGTCGAAGCCCTTTTCGGTCAGGAACTTACCCGTGCTGTCGGAGGCCCAGAACACCAGGCTGGCATGACTGGTCTTCTTCAGCTGCTGCGAATAGCCCTGCCATGCCGGCATGCCTTCGTCGCCCAGTCCGTCCGCTTCCCACTGGTACAGCAGCGTGTTATTGGCCAGTGCAAGCGACATGGCCAGCGGCACGGCGATTTCGCGGCGCACATCGTTGCGGATTTCGCCGATTACGGCCGGCAATTCCTGCTGGACCGCGCGCTCGCGTAGCCCGGTAGCGGTCAGGGTGACGCTCAACACGGCAGAAATAATAACGAACAGCAGCATGCATGCTGCCATGCTGACCATCAATTTGGTCTTGATCGACGCGTTGCGTAAAAAGCGGACTGGCACTTGGGGACCCTTGCGGTATTAATAACTGAGGAAAATTGATCGGCGGAGAATTTCATTGCCGTATGGCATGTTCAAACGCCACGAGGCTGGCGTCAAGATTATTCACTCCGCATACGGTCTTTCGTCAGCGAACTGTTGTGCGGATGCCTAAAAATTAGGCAATCGATAATGAACCTTATCATTTAAACCTGATGGAACTATTAGTATTATTTCCTCGTGATACATATAGAATTGACCAGTTTTTCTCTCCATGGACTGCGGCGCAAATGGGAACTGTCGAGATGAGATGGGCGGCCAGGGTTGCCGGCGTCATGGTATTTGGCGCCGCGATTGCCGCGCTGGCGGCGGGTTTTTCCGGACAGGTTTCGCCAGTACTGTCGGGCGTACTGGGGACCGGTGTGGGCGCACTGATGATCCACAACGACCGCCTGCGCGTGCGGATCAGGGCACGTAGCGCGCAACTGGAACGGGCTAACCAGCGACTGCGCGCCGAGATCGGCGTGCGCAAGGCCGCCGAGAGCGCGCTCGAAGCCAGCGAAAAGCGCACCCACGACATCCTTTCCACGTTGCCGATGCCGGTCATCGTCAAAGACGCCCAATCGCGCATCGTGCTGATGAACCACGCCGCCGAAGAAAAATGGGGCGTGCCTTTCGCGCGCGCTGGCGGCACCGCCGGCCACCAGTGGATCCCGCCCGCCCGGATGCTGGAAGTACTGGACGAGGACCGCGCGGTGTTTGCCGCGCGTAAGGTGGTGGTCAGCGAATCGCAGGTACGCAACGACGCGAACGGACGCGTGGTCGAGGTCGAGGCCTACAAACGACCCGTATTCGACGTACAAGGCGCACCGCACAGCCTGATCTGCGTGTACGTCGACATCACCCAGCGCAAGCAGGCCGAAGATGCGCTGCAGCGCTCCTTCCTGCAGTTGCGCGCGCTGACTGCGGAACTGGAAATGCTGAAGGAAGAAGACCGCAGGCGCATCGCCCAAGGCATCCATGACGAACTGGGACAAAACCTGCTCGCGCTGAAGATCGACGTCGAGATGCTGCATGCGCGCGCCAGCGACCGGCATCCGCGGCTCAAACGCCGCGTCGGCCACGTGCTCGACACCATCGACGCCACCATCCGTTCCGTGCGCATGATCATGAACGACCTGCATCCGAGCACCCTGGAGCTGGGGTTGCCGGTAGCGCTGGAGTGGCTGGTCGAGCAGTTCGAAAAGCGCAGCGGCATACGCTGTACGCTAAAGGTGGCCGGCGCGCATGCGCCGATGACGGACACGCGCCGCACCTCGGTCATTTTCCGGATCGTGCAGGAGGCGCTGGTGCACGTGCTGAGCCACGCGCAGGCAAGCCGGGTGGACGTCACGCTGGCCGGGGGGCACGAACAGCTGTCGATTACGATCGCCGATGACGGCGGCGGCATCGGCTGCGGCGATGAGGCGGCGCAGCGCATGCGCGCGATCCGCGAACGGGTCGACGTGTTCGGGGGCGACCTGGGGATCGAATGCGTGGAGGCAGGCGGGACGCGGCTGTCGATCCTGATTCCGAATGAGACGGGGGAGACGGCGGCTTAGAACAAGCAACCGGCGGATGACGCTTCGCTCTTCCGCCCTACGGCCATTGCGGCTGGTAGGGCGGAACAGCGAAGCGTCATCCGCCGGCTTAGTGGGGAGACGCTGGCGTTTTAGTGGTTGTGCAAGAAGCTCTTCAGCTTGTCCGAACGCGATGGCTGGCGCAGCTTGCTCATGGCCTTCGCTTCGATCTGGCGGATACGCTCGCGCGTCACGTCGAACTGCTTGCCCACTTCTTCCAGCGTGTGGTCGTTCGACATCTCGACGCCGTAGCGCATGCGCAGCACCTTCGCTTCGCGCGGGGTCAGCGAGTCCAGCACTTCCTTGATCACGTTGCGCATCGACGCGTGCAGCGCCGCGTCCAGCGGGGCCAGGGTGGTGTTATCTTCGATGAAGTCGCCCAGCTGCGAATCGCCGTCCTCGCCCATCGGGGTCTCCATCGAAATCGGCTCCTTCGCGATCTTCATGATCTCGCGGACTTTATTCTCCGGCATTTCCATCTTCAGGGCCAGCGTCGCCAGGTCCGGCTCGCTGCCGGTTTCCTGCATGATCTGGCGCGAGATGCGGTTCATCTTGTTGATGGTCTCGATCATGTGCACCGGTACGCGGATCGTGCGCGCCATGTCCGCGATCGAACGCGTGATCGCCTGGCGGATCCACCACGTCGCGTAGGTCGAGAACTTGTAGCCGCGGCGGTATTCGAACTTGTCGACCGCCTTCAGCAGGCCGATGTTACCTTCCTGGATCAGGTCGAGGAACTGCAGGCCGCGGTTGATGTACTTCTTCGCGATCGAGATCACCAGGCGCAGGTTGGCCACCGTCATTTCACGCTTGGCGTGGCGCGCGCGCTTTTCGCCGGCAGCCATCTGCTTGTTAATCTTGCGCAGGTCCGCCAGCGGCAGCGCCACGCGCGCCTGCAGGTCGATCATGCGCTGCTGGAGTTCCTTGATCGCCGGGACGTTACGGCTCAGCACCGCGCTGTACGGATAGGCGCAGTCGACTTCGCGGTCGACCCATTCCAGGTCGGTCTCGTTACCCGGGAAGACCTTGATGAAGTGCGCGCGCGGCATGCCGCAACGGTCCACGCAAATCGCCAGCACGGCTTTCTCGATCTGGCGTACTTCGTCCATCTGGCCGCGCAGCGTGTCGCACAGCTTCTCGACGATCTTGGCGGTGAAGCGGATGCCAAGCAGCTCGTTCGAGATGATTTCCTGCGCCTTGACGTAATTCTTGCTGCCATAGCCGTCCTTCTCGAAGGCCTTGGCCATCTTGTCGAACTGGTCTTCGATCAGGCTGAACTTTTCCAGCGCCGCCTTCTTCAGCTGCGCCAGCTGTTCGGTCGAGAAGCCGGCCGCGCCGCCATTGGCGTCGCCGTCTTCTTCTTCATGCTCTTCTTCGTCTTCTTCATCGTCGGACGCGGCGGCGTGCGCCACCGGGGCAACCGGCGCGGACGTTTCGTTCAGGTCGACGAAGCCGTCGACTACTTCATCGACCTTGATCTCGTCCTTGGCGATCTTGTGCGACAGCGCGATGATTTCGGCGATCGTGGTCGGGCAGGCCGAAATCGCCTGCACCATGTCTTTCAGGCCGCCTTCGATACGCTTGGCGATTTCGATCTCGCCTTCACGCGTCAGCAGCGCGACCGCGCCCATTTCACGCATGTACATGCGCACCGGGTCGGTGGTGCGGCCGAAGTCGGAATCGACGGTCGACAGCGCGGTGGCGGCTGCGGCTTCGACTTCGTCGTCGCTGGTGGCGGTGGCGACCGTGTCGGTCAGCAGCATCATCTCGGCGTCCGGGGCGCGCTCGTAGACGGCGATGCCCATGTCGTTGAAGGTCGCGATGATGCCTTCGATCGCTTCCGGATCGATGATATTTTCAGGCAGCTGGTCGTTGATCTCGGCGTAGGTCAGGAAGCCGCGGTCCTTGCCCATGTTGATCAGGTTCTTGATCTGCTGGCGGCGGCGCTCGAGGTCAGCCTCGGAAGTCTTCTCATCGCCGCCCAGGATGTTCGACAGGCCGTTCTTGGCCTTGCGCTCCTTCGCCTTCGACACCGCCTTCAGTTCGGCGCGCTCAACCGCGTTCAGTGCCGCCACTTCGTCGTGCTCCGGCATGAATTCGCTCGGCTTGCGGCCGCGGCGGCCCGGCACCTTCACCGATGGCAGCAGGTAGCCCGAGGTATCGATCGCGGCCAGGGTGGCCGCATCGCTGACCACCGATGCGGTGGTATGGCTGACCACGGGTTCGTCCGCCTTCTTCACCGCCACGCGCACCTTCGGTGCACGCGCCGCCGCAGGGGCAGCCGCTGGCGCGGCGGCCGGCTCGGCCTGCGCCGGCGCTGGCGCGGCGACTTCAACAACCGGTTCGGCCGCAGCCAGGCGCGAACGCTTGCGCACCACCACCGGCACCGCGCCCGCTTCGACCGCCGTCCCTTCACCGCCCTCGCCCGCACTCACCGCCGCCAGGCGCGAGCCCTTCTTCACCACCGTGACCGGCGCCGCCGCTTCCGTTTCGAGGAAGTAGGAGGTCGCGGTCTTCGGGACGGCCAGCTGCGCGGTCGCTTTGCGCGGGGCCTTGGCGGCGGTCAGTGTCAGTGTCTTGGCGGTGTTTTTCATTAAAACTCTCCAGTCGAGGCGTGCTGCATGCCTGCGAAGTCAATAATCCACCTGGGCCCGCAAGGCGGACCCGATGGAGCGTGAATTGGGATGGCCCTAGCTAAGGGCAATACGGCTGGAATGCAAGCACCACCGTTCGCGTTCGCGTGTCCGATGGAAAGGCGTAAGTCGATTGTGCAGTGATCAAAATGGCGCTGTGCATTACAAAACGAAAAAAAGCCCGCTGGCAAAAACGGGCTTGAATCTATTTTTCAGGGAAGAATAGAGGAGACAGGTGCTATTATGCGGCATAGCAACATATCACGATAATTGAATAACCAAATACCGGATATAAGCTTTTCGCATAGCTGCACACGCAGCCCCGTTTCACCTTCCGGTGAACCCTGCGCAGTGTCAAGCCGTGCGCAAGGCAAGAGGCGGATCATACACGATTTCGTCCCGCCGCGCCCGCGTTCGTAGAGGGAGTTTGCCGAACTGTCAACTGTGTTCAGAACACATGTTGCCAATTTGGCCCATCACTTCCGAATGTGCGCGTGCTATCCTTCCGGTTCCAGCTCTTACAATGAAGTCAATGAATCCAACACCCCTTGCAGCTGAGCCAGCGGACGCTGCCGCGCCCGACGCCGTACCTGCACCAGCACCAGCCCAGGCGGCAGCGCCGCAAAGCGCCCGCAGCCTGCTCAAGCAGCTCCAGCAACAGTTCCCCGCGTTCCGCAACTGCCTGCCGCTGGCCATCGGCATCGACAAGCAGATCCTCGCGCGCATGCCCGAGGTGGACCGCAAGACCATGCGCGCCGCGCTCGGCATCCACACCGGATCGCTGCGCTACCTGCGCGTCATGGAAAAAGCCACCCAGCGTTTCGACCTTGACGGCAATGCCGGCGACGAAGTCACCGACACCCACCGGGCCCACGCCAAGGAAGTGCTGCAGCAGCGCTTCAAGAAGGAAGCCGAGCGCAAGAAGGCCGAGCGCGACGCAGCCCAGGCCGAAGAAGCCAACCGCCTGCGCCAGGAGAAGCTGCAACAGCTCGCCTCCAAGTTCTCCCGCAACGGTTAACAGGCCTGATGACGCCTGATCCGGAAGAGCTGCTTCCGCCGTACGACGGCATCAAGCTGCACGAGGTGCGCATGGTCAGGTCCGAGCGCGACGCCGCCGAAGCACTGGCGGCGCTGCTGGCATCGGACGTGCTGGGCTTCGACACCGAATCCAAGCCGACCTTCGCCAAAGGCGAGGTCTCGACCGGCCCGCACCTGGTGCAACTGGCTACCGACGACGCGGCCTACCTGTTCCAGATCGGCGCCTCGCCCCTGGTCGAAGTGCTGCGCGCGGTACTCGAATCGCCCACGATCCTGAAAGTGGGCTTCGGCCTGACCGACGACGTGCGCCGCCTGCGCAGCAAGCTCGGCATCGACGCCAACAATGTACTCGACCTGTCCACGGCCCTGCGCCGCGGCGAGCGCAACACGCTGGGCGCCAAGACGGCGGTGGCGCGCTTTTTCGGCCAGCGCCTGCAAAAGTCGAAGAAAATCACCACCACCAACTGGGCCACGCCGCGCCTGACCGAAAAGCAGATCCTGTACGCGGCCGACGACGCCCATGTGGCGCTGCGCGTCTACCGCCGCTGGCGCCAGGACAGTTAAGCCATGCGCGCCCCGGCCCTGCTGCTGCTGGCATGCGCCGCCGGGCCGGCTGCGGCCGCCCGCCCGGCCACCCTGCCGGACACGATGGAACAACGGGTGCTGGCCTGCACCAGCTGCCACGCGCGCCCCGACCGTAACGACGCTTTCTTCCCGCGCATTTCGGGCAAGCCGGCCGGCTACCTGTACAACCAGCTGGTCAACTTCAAGACCGGTGCGCGCCAGTTCCCGATGATGACCTACATGGTCAACCACCTGCCCGACGCCTACCTGCGCGAAATCGCAGAGCACTTCTCGCGGCAGCACCTGCCGCCACTTGCCACGCCACAGCCAGCGCTGCCCGCGGCCGTGATGGAACGCGGGCGCGTGCTGGCGATGCAGGGCGACCGCGCCATCGGCGTCCCGGCCTGCATCGCCTGCCACGGCAAGGCGCTGAGCGGGGTCACGCCATCGATCCCGGGCCTGGTCGGGCTGCCGCGCGACTACGTCAACGCGCAATTCGGCGCGTGGAAGAACAAGGTCCGCCGCGCCCACGCGCCCGACTGCATGGCAGACATCGCCAACCGCCTGAGCCTGGCCGATGTGTCGGCCGTGTCAGGCTGGCTGGCGGCGCAGCCGGTGTCGCCGTCAGCGCGTCCAGACACCGCCATCGCACGGCCGCTGCCGATCGCCTGCGGTAGCGCGCCATGAACAAGATCGCCCTCGGCGCCGCTGCCCTTGCCGCCCTTGCGATTGCGGCCATCGCCATTGCCTGGCCGCGCGAACAGTTCGTGCCCGCCAGCTCCCCGCAAGCATGGGCCGCAACGCCCGCCAACATCGCTCGCGGCGCTTACCTGGCGCGGGCCGGGGACTGCATGGCCTGCCACACTGCCCGCGGCGGCGCCGACTACGCCGGCGGGCGCGCAATCGATACGCCGTTCGGGCGCATGGTCGCGCCCAACATCACACCCGACAATGAGACCGGCATCGGCAACTGGAGTGCGGACGACTTCTGGAATGCACTCCACAACGGCAAGTCGCGCGATGGCCGCCTGCTCTACCCTGCCTTCCCGTACACGAACTACACGCAGGTCACGCGCAGCGACTCGGACGCGCTGTATGCCTTCATGCGAACGATTCCGGCGCAGAAGCGCGCCAGCGAACCACACCAGCTGCGCTTCCCGTACAACCAGCAGCTGGCACTGGCAGGCTGGCGGCTGCTGTACTTCAAGCCTGCGGTGTTCGAACCGAACGCCTCGCGCAGCGCCGAGTGGAACCGCGGCGCCTACCTGGTCGAGGGCCTCGGGCACTGCGCGGCTTGCCATAGCAGCCGCAATACGCTGGGAGCGCCGGGCAGTGGCCTGGCAGGCGGCCTGATCCCGGTGATCGGATGGTATGCGCCCTCGCTGACCTCCGACGCGGAAGCAGGACTGGGCAAATGGGAGGCGGCCGAAATCGTCCAGCTGTTGCGGACCGGCGTATCGCCGCGCGCGACCGTGGTCGGGCCGATGGCGGAAGTGGTGCAGCAAAGCCTGCAGCACCTGACGGAGCCGGACCTGGGCGCGATGGCCGTGTACCTGAAGTCGCTACCGCATACACCGGTGGACAAGCCAGAAATCGTCGCCGGCCCCGAAAATGAGCAGCTTGTCGCGCAGGGCAAGCGCCTGTACGAGACCCACTGCATCGACTGCCATGGCGGCGATGGCAAAGGCCTGCCGCCCCACTATCCTCCGCTGGCGGGCAACCGCGCGGTGACCATGGATTCGCCGGTAAATGCGATCCGCAGTGTGATGAACGGCGGCTTTGCGCCAGGGACGCAGGGCAATCCGCGGCCGTACGGCATGCCGCCGTTTAGCCACGTGCTCAATGATGCGGAGGCGGCGTCGCTGCTCACTTACCTGCGCAGCAGCTGGGGAAACCGGGCGGCGCCCGTCTCAAGCGGCGAGGTCAATCGCTACCGCGCAGTGCCGCTGGATTAAATCGGCGGATGACGCTTCGTTCTTCCGCCCTACGTCGAGCCAGGTGCGTAGGGCGGAAGAGCGAAGCGTCATCCGCCGAGGACATTTACGCCACGTTCAGCATCGCCGCGTAACAGGCGTCGGCAAACCCGATCCGGTCGGTGGTGGCGTTGCGCGCATCTTCCATGCTGATCTTCTTTTCGCGCAGCAGGTACACCAGCGCCGAATTCATCGAGTGACAGCCGGCATTGAACTTGCCGGTTCCGCCGTCCATCAGCGTACGCACGTCGGCAAAGCGGGCCGACTCCACCATCCGCACCACTTCCGGATTCGAGGTCAGGCACTCGGTCGCCAGGTAGTAGCGGTCGCCGTCGACCGACGGCAGCAGCGCCTGGCACAGCACGCCGCGCAGCGCATTGGCCAGCGCCTGCGACTGCGCTTCCGAATTGCCCAGCAGGCGGTTCATTTTCTGCAGTCCCAGCTCGGTCGAGCGCGCGTGCAGCGACGCCAGCACCAGCGGGCCCGATTCAGCCAGCGCCAGCGCCTCCTGCGCCGTCTCGGCATCGCGAATTTCGCCGATCACGATGACATCCGGCCGCTCGCGCAGCGCGTCCAGCGCGCCGAGGTAGTAGCT
Organism: Massilia agrisoli; assembly: GCF_020831365.1. Taxonomy (GTDB): domain Bacteria; phylum Pseudomonadota; class Gammaproteobacteria; order Burkholderiales; family Burkholderiaceae_D; genus Telluria_A; species Telluria_A agrisoli. The sequence goes on along the minus strand of NZ_JAJHPV010000020.1, from coordinate 367,714 downwards.
CTCGACGTCGCCGTCCTGCCCCACTTCGCGCTGGGTGATGATGCATTTGCGCTGGGGGATCAGGGTCTCGACCGGGTCTTCGATGGTGATGATATGGCCCGAGCGCGTCTTGTTGATTTCGTCGACCATCGAGGCGATCGTGGTCGACTTGCCCTGGCAGGTGTCGCCGATGATCAGCACCAGGCCGGATGTGAGGTGGGCAAAGTCCTGCTCGGCGGTGCGCAGGCCCAGGCTGCCCAGCGCCAGCGGCTCTTTCGGGAAGCGCCGGATCACGCAGCCGAGCCGCTTCTTGCCCTGGAAAGTGAAGCAGTTGGCGCGGATGCGCGCGGTGTGCAGGTCGATCGAGCGGTCGAAGGCGCGGTCGGTGATGCGCGCTTCCCAGTCAGGCTCGATCACTTCGAAGAACTCTTCCAGCTCTTCCTTGGTGATCGGCGAGTCGGTCACCGCGACCAGGCCCTTCGGCTGGCGCAACAGCAGCGGGCTATTCTGGTGAATGATGATGTCGGAGAACACCAGGCGCGAATTGAGCAGGTGCAGGATTTGTTCGACCAGGGTGCCGAACACCGGATGGTCTTCATTCTCCACATACGACAAGGTGCGGATTTGCGACGACTCGTGGTTTTCCATGTGGTGATCTCGGGAATACGTAGAACGGAAGTGACGGTAATTATAAGACTAGTACCGCCGAGAAATTGCAAATCCGAAAGATAAATTTATCTGCCCCAAGCAGCCTGGCGGCCGGAAATCGCTTGGCAAGCACGCCGCGAAGGTGCAGGATAAGTACACGAAGGAGGACGACATCGTGAAAATGCGCTCGCTCATCACACTGGCCCTGGCCGCGTTGCCGGGCATGGCAATTGCGACCACCGCCTCGGAGCCGGCGTTCGAGCAACGCTGTGAGCGCGAGATGAAGCCGCGCTTCGACGTCAGCCTGAGCGAAGCGGGTCACCAGGTCGACAATACGGTGTCAAGCCGGGTACTGAACAACAAAAGCGTCCATAACTCCGCCGGTGATTTCATGATCGGGATGACGGCGCTGGAAACCCACACCAGCGTGCTGTTCGACGGACCGACGCTCGCGGACAAGGCGACCGGCCGCGAATGTGTGTCGCCGCGCATCTCGGTCGAACTGCTGGTGCCGCGGATGTCGGTGTATGTGGCGCGCGAGTTCGCGCCCACGTCGTGCAGCTACCGGGCGATCCTCGAACACGAAATGCGCCACGTGCACCTGTACCGCGAGCAGTTCCCGCAAGTCGAGGCACGCGTGCGCGCCGGCCTGGCCGCGCGTTTTGGCGACCGCCCGCTGTACGCGACGCACGGCGCCGGCCGCGCCGCGCTGCAGGCGGAAGTCGACCAGTGGCTGCGTCCCTTCATCAGGAAGCAGATCGCGGGGCTCGAAGTGGCGCAGGCGGCGCTGGATACGCCGGAAGAAACGTTCCGACTGTACGGTGCCTGCCAGGGCGAGCTGGCCAGCAACCTGACCGGGCGCTATTAGCGGAACCGGCTCTTGTGGCCGGTCTTCAGGTCCAGCGAAAACTGCACCCCGCCCTCGTTGATGATGACTTCGTCGGGCGGCGCGTCGCCGGCCAGCGCGCCACTGGTGACCGGCAGCCCCTCGCCCTTGCGCACCAGGTCGTCGGCGCGCTCCCACACATTGCCGCAGCCGGTTTCAAGCATCAGGGCCTGCACGATGGGCACCTTCCAGGCGTCCACGCCGCCGGCCTGGAATTCGCAGATCAGGTAGCCGTCCTTGCCGCCGTAGCCATCGACCAGCAGGCCTGGCAGCCCGTCCGCTTCGGCATTCACGCGCCGCACCACCTGGCCCGGCTTGGCCCTGGCCGCCGCCGGGGCGCTCTTTTCCAGCGCCAGCTTGACCCGGCGCTTGATCAGCGCGTGGTCGATCGGCTGGGCTTCGTCGAGGGTCCAGACGCGCGCGCGGATCTGCGAGCGCGAGTTGTAGGCCGCGCGCGCCAGGAAGGTGCGCGCGGAAGACTGCACGATGGCGGTGGCGCCCGGCTTCATCTTTTCGCTGTTGCGTCCCTCGACCCGCTCGATCGCGGAGGCGTAGATCCAGGGTTCACCGGCAAGGATGCTTTTTTCCTTGCCCTGTTTGATAGTAATGATCAGCATGTTAAGTCCAGAAAAGATGAAGGGTTGCCGCGCCGCGCCCGGGGCGGGGGTCGGCATGATACCGCGCCGGGCCGCCGGCAGGCGGAATATCGCGCCGCCATGCATCCTGGCAGCCGCTGGCTGCAGCCTGTCGCAAACGCATGGCCGCCGTCCCGGCGCTGCCATACCATGCTTGAAACTACCTATTCTTACACTTACGACCGAGGAGACAACATGAAAAATACGTCCAAAACAACACTTGGCCTGCGAAACCTTGTATTGGCGATTGCCGCCTTCGCGCTGGCCGCCCCGGTGGCGATGGTGTCGGCCTCCCCGCTGGACTGGATCGGCGGCGAAAAAGTACGCGGCAGCGGCGCCGTCAAGAAGCAGTCGCGCGCCATCGCCCACTTTACCGGCCTGTCGCTCAGTGTCCCGGCCCAGCTTGAACTGCGCATCGGCAGCAGCGAAGGCATCACCATCGAAACCGACGACAACCTGCTGCCGCTGATCGACACCACGATCGACGACGGCACCCTGAAGATCCGGCCGGTGAAGAAAAACATGCACCTGCAGGCGAGCACGATGAAAATCATCGTCCACGCCCGCGAAGTGGACCGCATAGCGCTGGGCGGATCCGGGGCGATCCGCTCGGACGCGCTGCGCGGCGGGCGCATGCAGTTCGACCTGGGCGGTTCCGGCTCGATCGACGTCAAGAGCATCGATGGCGACGCCGTGGCGGTCACGGTGGGTGGCAGCGGCAACTTCAAGACCGGCGGCGGCAGCGCGAAAACCGTCTCGGTGTCGATCGGCGGCTCCGGCGACGTCGACCTGGGCAAGATGCCTGCATCCGAAGCCAGTGTCAGCGTGGCCGGTTCCGGCACCGCAGTGGTGTGGGCGCGCGACACGCTCAGCGCCACCATCGCCGGCTCCGGCGACGTCCATTACCATGGCGACCCGAAGATCAGCCGCTCGGTGGTTGGCTCAGGGGACGTGACGCGCGTTGCGGCGCGCTGAGCCCGCAGTCTAGTGGTGGCGCGACGGGCCCGCGCCGGGGCCCGCGAAGGTCAGCGGCTTGACCGGCACCTTGAGCGTCACGCGCTCGCGCTTCTTGTCCTTGCCTTCGACGACGATGGTCAGCGGTACCACCTCGCCCGCCTTGAGCTGGCGTTTCAGGCCAATCAGCATGATGTGATAGCCGCCCGACGCCAGGTTGACGCCCTTGCCGGCCGCCAGTTCAATGCTGTCGACCTGCGCCATTTTCATCGTCTGGCCGCGCATATCCATCTGGTGGAACTCCGACCTGGTCGCCGCCGGCGTGCTGACGCCGACCAGGCGCGCATCGCTGGCCGACTCCAGGTGCATGAACACCCCGGTGCTCTCCTGCTGCGGCACGGTGGCGCGGATCCAGGGCGCGGTGACGCTGACCTGGGCCAGGGCCTGGGCCGACAGGGCAAGGATGGCGGTAAGCGCGATCAGGTGTTTTTTCATGGCGAATCTCGTCATAAAGCGGGCGTGGGCCAGATTATAGCCGCAACGCGGGCGCCAGCGCTCAGCGGCCGCCGCGGAAGGTTTCGCGCTCGACCAGCACGGTGTTGCTGCCATCGGTCAGGTAGATCTGGCTGTCCTGGATCGTGCACTGCAGCTGCATGTTGCGGTTGGCGAGCTTTTCCAGCTGGGCGCTGGCTTCGGCCGGGATGTTGATGATGGTGAGGTTGCGCGCCCGTTCCAGCTTGTTGGCGATCTGCTTGTACCAGATATGGCTGGTGGCGCTGTAGCTGTACACGATCACCTGCTCGGAGCGTCCGCACGCTTTCATGATGCGTTTCTCGTCCGGCTGGCCGACTTCGATCCACAGCTGGATCGCGCCGGTCAGGTCTTTCTGCCACAGGTCCGGTTCATCGGTATCGAACAATCCCTTGGTGAAGCTCAGCGCTTCGCCGGCGTGGATGGCAAACGCCAGCAGCCGGATCATCATCCGCTCGTCGGTCTCGGACGGATGCCGTGCCAGGGTCAGGCCATGGTCCTGGTAATAGTGCCGGTCCATGTCCGCGATCTGGACGTCCGCCTTGTAGATTGTCGCTTTGAGTGCCATTGATGCTTGCTTGCCTAAGTTGTTAGAAGACGACAGTCTTGTCGCCGTTTTGCAGGACGCGGTGCTCGACGAACCATTTGACGGCCCGCGCCAGCACCACGCATTCGACGTCGCGCCCGATCGCCGCCAGGGTCTCGGCGCTCATTGCGTGGTCGACCCGCTCCACATCCTGTTCGATGATCGGGCCTTCGTCCAGGTCGCCGGTGACGAAGTGGGCGGTCGCGCCGATCAGCTTCACGCCGCGCAGGTGCGCCTGGGCGTACGGGCGCGCGCCCTTGAAACTCGGCAGGAACGAGTGGTGGATATTGATCGCCCTGCCCTTGAGCGCGGCGCACAGGCCTGGCGACAGGATCTGCATGTAGCGCGCCAGCACCACCAGGTCGACCTGGTGGGTGCCGATCAGGTCGAGGATGCGCGCTTCCTGCGCCAGCTTGGCCTCCTCGCTGGCGCCGGCGGCCAGCGGCAGGTGGTGGAACGGGATATTGTAGCTGGCCGCCAGCTGGTAGAAATCCATGTGGTTCGACACGATCGCCGGAATCTCGACCGGCAGCAGCCCGCTCTTGTAGCGGAACAGCAGGTCGTTCAGGCAGTGGCCGATCTTCGACACCATCAGCATCACGCGCGGCTTGACCCGGGCGTCGTGCAGCTGGCCGGTCATCTGCATTGCATCGCACAAGGCGGCAAAACCGGCGCGCAGGGCGCTGTCGCTGATGCCCGCGTCTTCCAGCGCGAAGTGCACGCGCATGAAGAACAGGCGCGATTCGGGGTCGCCGAACTGGGCCGAATCGATGATGTTGCAGCCGTGTTCGGCCAAAAAGCCCGAGACACGGTGCACGATGCCGCGCTGGTCGAGGCAGGACAGGGTCAGGATGTATTCCGGTTGCATGGGGGCCATGGTGTCAAAGATGAGCTCGAGAACCACCTATTGTCGCACGGGGCGTTGCTCCCGTGCACGCGGCTTGATGGAATACGTGCACTGCACCATCCGGCGGAACTTGAGCGATCAACCAGCGTCTATCCGGATGCTCGCCCGAGCACGCTCGCCGCTGCCACAGCGGCATCCTTCATCGTCCTATGCCGAGGTAATCCTATGCAAGCACTTGCAAACAACCCCGCTTTGCGATCCCATGTCGACACCCAGGTCAACTTTTTCACCGAACTGGCGCACCGCGGCCTCGATTCCGCCCGCCAGCTGAGCGAGCTCAATCTCCGGCTGGGCCAGCAGCTGATGGAAGAGTCGCTCACGACCTCCCGCCAGATGCTGTCGTGCGCGGACCCGTACCAGGCCGGCACGCTGGCGCTCAGGCGGATCGAGCCGGTGGCGCGCCACCTGCGCGCCTACCAGCAGCAGCTGATGTCGCTGGTGGCCGGCGCCCAGGCGGGCCTGACCCAGGCGGCCGAAACCCACATCCCCGAAGCCGGGCGCAGCGCCGCCGCCATTGCCGACGACATGGCGCGCCGCTCGCTGGAGGCCGGCGCCTCCGCCTTCGCCAGCGTGCAGCGCCCGTCAGGCACCCCGCATTAAGCCCCGGCCTTCTTACTATCGATACGGAGTGCAACATGGACAAATCACACAAGAAACCGGCGGCGGCGCCGGATGCGCTTGACCTGCTCAAGGCCGACCACGACAAGGTCAAGAGCCTGTTCCGCGAGTTCGAAGACCTGCGCGGCAGCGACGACGAGGACGAGCGCAAGGGTGAACTGGTCGACGAAATCTGCTACGAGCTGACGGTGCACACGATGATCGAGGACGAGATCTTCTATCCGGTGCTGCGCTCGGTGATCGACGACGACGACATGATGGACGAGGCCGATGTCGAACATGCCGGCGCGCGCGAACTGATCAGCCAGCTCGAGGTGATGTACCCGGGCGACGACCACTATGACGCCACCGTCACCGTGCTGGGCGAAGAAATCGCCCACCACATCGACAAGGAGGAAAACGATATGTTCGACGCCGCCCGCCGCGCCGGGCTCGACCTCGACGAGCTGGGCGAGCAGCTGGCGGCGCGCAAGGAAGAACTGGACGAGGACCTGTCTTCGCCGGCCACCTCGCTCGACGCGATCGAACCGCGCGACAGCGCGCGCCGTCCGCCACGGCCACCGAACTGAGGCTGGAACTAAAGAGAGGGCCTTCCCTCTAACCCCACGAGCGCAGCAATTACGGCGTTCGATGCTCGGATAGCGGCTGGCAGGCGTTCCCGCCGCATCCAGTTCCAGCAACTGACGATGCACCACAAGGAGATCGACATGGCGACAACTAAGGAAGGCGGCAAGAGCGCCGGCTCGCAGCAAAAGAGCGGCAGCGGCAGCGGCCAGGGTCCGGCCAAGCGCGGCTTCGCCGCAATGGATGAAAACCAGCAGCGCGAAATCGCCAGCAAAGGCGGCCAGGCTGCTCACCAAAAAGGAACGGCGCACGAATTCGATTCGGAAGAGGCACGCCGTGCGGGACAAAAAGGCGGAGAGGTGGTCAGCCGCAACCGTGAACACATGGCCGACATCGGCCGCAAAGGCGGAGAAAGCCGGCAGTCGGCGAGCCGCGCAGCGCAGGCGGAACGCGGCGCGGCAGAGCGCGGCACCGCTGAGCACAAAGGCAACCGGCAAGGAGGCAAGGAGAAAGAATAAGCTTCCTGCAACCGCGCCTCGCTTGGCGCCATCGAATCGATAATAACGCTCTTGTGTTCCACCGGGCGGACGCACTCCCCGCCCGGTTTTTTTGCCCTGGCGTTGCTGGCAAACCCCGTTTTCAGCCGCACGACGCCCGACGGCGCCCCCATCCCAGCCGCTTGCGCGCCAATGTGATACATTGCGCGCATGCAAGCCCTGAAATATCTCAGCGCGTACTCCGACCAGACGCGCGCCCAGGTCAGACAGAACAAACTCGCCGACGTCCTTCGCAAGCGCTACCCGGCCGCCCACGACATCCGCACGGACCGCGCGCTGTACGACTACATCCAGGACCTGAAGACGGAGTTTTTGCGCAACGCCGAGCCGATCAACAAGGTCGCGTTCGACAGCAAGATCCACGTGATCCAGCATGCGCTGGGGCTGCACACCGCGATTTCGCGTGTGCAGGGCAGCAAGCTCAAGGCCAAGCACGAAATCCGGGTGGCGAGCATGTTCAAGGATGTGCCGCTGGAGTTCCTGCGCATGATCGCGGTGCACGAACTCGCGCACGTGAAGGAAAAACAGCACGACAAGGCCTTCTACAAGCTGTGCACCTACATGGAACCGAACTATCACCAGTACGAATTCGACCTGCGCCTGTACCTGACGGAACTGGAACTGTCGGGCAAGCGGCTCTGGTAACAGCAGTCGCGCCCGCATCAATCCTCCCGCTCCACGCTTGGTGTTTCCCCAGCACCAACCAAATGTTGCATTCTCACACACTTCATTAACAGTTAGTTATTACTCAAATCGAATAGCTCGACAATTGCCGTGTGTCACTATAGAGTCATGGCTGTCCACGCATTCGCGTGCGGCCAGCCCGCCCTGCCCCAGCGGCACTATCCCAAAACGACCCGATTCGACATGCGACGTTCGCCGCGCCATTGTTGCGGCAATAACTGAGAACACCAGCAATGCAGCAGCCCATCCATTCGCCCGCCCGTTTCCCCCGCCTGTCCTGCGCCGCCGTGCTTGCGGCGTTCGCCTGCGGCGCCGCTGCGTCGGAAGGCGCCAGTGCCAGCGGCCCGGAACTGAGCTTCAGCGGTTTTGGCAGCCTCGGCGTGGCCCACGCCAGCATCAGGAGCGCCGATTTCACGTCGAGCATCATGAAGTATTCCGGCGCCGGCCGCAGCAAGCGCTGGAGCCCCCATGTGGACAGCCGCCTCGGCCTGCAGCTGGACCTGGCCATCGACAAGCAATGGTCGGCGGTGCTGCAGGCGGTCAGCGAGCAGCGCAGCGATGGCGCGTACAAGCCGGTCATCGAATGGGCCAACATCAAGTACCAGGTGACGCCCGACCTGTCGCTGCGCTTCGGGCGCATCGCCCTGCCTGTCTTCCTGGCCGCCGACTACCGCAAGATCGGCTACGCCTATCCCTGGGTGCGCCCTCCGGTCGAGATGTACAACGCGATCCCGCTGTCGAACAGCGACGGCATCGACGCCAGCTACCGCTGGAACGTCGGGGCGCTCAAGAATGTCACCCAGGGTTTCTTCGGCAGCACCCGCAAACCGCTGTGGGATAACGCCTCGCTCGCGGCGCACGGCATAGCCGGCCTGTCGCACACCACCAGCTACCGCAACCTGAGCATGCGCGCCAGCCTGCTGAAGGCGGACCTCAGCATCGACCTGGCGCGCGAGCTGTTCGACGGCTACCGCCAGTTCGGCGCGCCAGGCATTGCGCTGGCCGAACGCTTCGATATCGACCACCAGCGCGTGTATGCCATGAGCGCGGGCATGAACTACGACCCGGGAAACTGGTTCGTCACCGGCGAACTTGGCCGCATCAAGTCATGGTCCTACCTTGGCGACACCTATACGGCCTATGCAAGCGCCGGGTACCGCTTTGGTGACCTCACGCCATACCTGTCGTACGCAATGGTCGATCCGGACAGCGTCACCAGCGACCCGGGGCTCTCGCCGCGCGGCATGCCGCCACAGCAAGCCTACATTGCGACCGTCCTGAACGGCTACCTGAACCGCCTGCTGTCGACGATCGCCGTGCAGTCCACGTTCACCGCCGGCGCGCGCTGGGACCTCCAGCCGAACCTTGCGCTGAAGGTCCAGTACGACCGCGTGCGTCCGCAGGCCGGCTCGCGCGGATCGCTGGTCAATGTCAGGGACGACTACGCGTCGGACCAGACGGTGCACGTGGCCAGCGCGGTCCTCGACTTCGTCTTCTGAGGGGGGAACGATGCTTAACCCGACATTGCGCACCCTCCTCGCCGCAGCGCTGCTGGCGCTTCCCGCCCAGGCGGCGACGGCGTCCGACATGGTCGTGATCGTATCGGCCAGGAGCCCGGTAGCGTCGCTGCGCCCGGACCAGGTGGCCGATATCTTCCTCGGCCAGTCCGGCAAGTTCCCGGACGGCGGCGAGGCCGTCGCGCTCGACCTGGGCATCGGCTCGCCGCTGCGCGACGAGTTCTATGCCAAGGTCGCGTCCAAGTCGCCGGCGCTGCTGAAGGCTTACTGGACCAAGATGATTTTCACCGGCCGCGGCAAGCCGCCGCGCGAAGCGGCCACCAGCGCCGCCGTGCGCAAGCAGGTGGCCGACAACCCTGCACTGATCGGCTACATCGACCGGGTCGCGCTCGACCCGTCGGTGCGCCCGGTGCTGGTGGTCAGGTAGCGCAGCATGCAGAGCCAGGCCGAGCGACTCAAGACGCTTGCCGACATGGGCGCGATGGCGTCCGCGTCCGCAGACAAAGCGGGCCTGCGCCGCTGGCTCGGCCTCGGCCTGGAAACCCATATCTCGCTGCCGGTCTTTGCCGCCATCCTGCTGGTCGTGATCTGGGTAGTGACCCTGCGCACGGTCGCCAACGACCGCGAAGCGGCGCACCTGGCGGCACGCGCTTCAAGCCAGGAAATGATCGACACTTACGAAGCCCAGGTCGCGCGCAACCTGGGCAGCATCGACCAGACCCTCAAGGTGCTGAAGTACTCGGTGGAGCTCAACGGCGCCGCCGGTGCGCTGCCGGCACTGAACCGGCAAGGGCTGCTGCCCTCCGGCCTGGTGTTCATGGTGACGGTCGTCGACCGCGACGGCCGCATTGTCGCCAGCAACCCGCCACTGGGCGGCGCCAGCGTGGCCAGCCAGCCCTTCTTCCGCTTCCACCAACACAGCCGCGCCGACACCCCTTACGTCAGCCAGACCACCACCGACGAGGCCAACCCCGACTGGCACATCCACTTTTCGCGGCGCCTCAACGACGCCGCCGGCGGCTTTGCCGGCGCGGTGGTGGTCGCAGTCGACCCGGCCTACTTCACCAGCGGCTACGAGCGCTCGCGCATGGGCGAGCATGGCGCGCTCGGCCTGTTCGGCAGCGACGGGGTATTCCGCGCGCTGCGCGTCGGCGACAATGTCGCATGGGGCGGCGGCGCGCCGGCCGCGAGCGACGATTCCGGCGCCCTGGTGCTAAGCAAATGGGATGGCAGGCGCCGCTATACCAGCGTGCGCCGCCTGCACGGCTTCTCGCTGACGGCAATCGTCGGCCTGGCCGAGTCGGAGCAGATGGCGGCGTTCGAACAGCAGCGCCGCAACTACCTGTGGCTGGCCGGCAGCGGCAGCGCCGCCCTGGTGCTGGTGGTGGCGCTGGTATGCGTGCTGTCGTGGCAGATGACCAGGACGCGGCGCCGCATCCGGCGCTTCCAGGAAACCTACGCGGCCGCCTCCGAGGCCAGCGTCGATGCCTTTTTTGTCATGCGCAGCATCTGCGACGACAAGGGTACGATTGTCGACTTCGTCATCGAAGCGACCAATACGCGCGCCGAAAAAATGAGCGGCATGAGCAAGCAGGAGCTGCACGGCCAGCAGCTGTGCGTGGTGATGCCTTCCTACCGGGACAATGGAATTTTCGACGACCTGGTCAAGGTCGCGATCCTGGGCGGCGTGCACGAGGCCGAGTGGCAGAGCAACCACCCGGCAATCGACCAGCGCTGGCTGCATCGCCAGGTGGTCCCGGTCGAAGGTGGCGTGGTGGCGATCGTACGCGACATCACCGAGCGCAAGCTGGCCGAAGAACGCATCCGCCACATGGCCCATCACGACGAGCTGACCGGCCTGCCCAACCGCAGCCTGATCCGGGACCGCCTCGACCAGGCCATCCGCCATGCGCGCCGCAACGGCCGCTGCGTCGCGGTCGCCTTCATCGACCTCGATGGCTTTAAACTGGTTAACGATGGCCTTGGCCACAACGCGGGCGACGAGCTGCTGAAGGTGGTCGGCGCGCGCATGGCCGGCTGCATGCGGCGCGACGACATGCTGGGCCGCTTCGGCGGCGATGAATTCGTGATCATCCTGGCCGACCAGCCGGACGACCCGATGGCGGTCGCCCCGGTACTTGAAAAGATCCGCCAGGCGGTCAACGAGCCGATTCTCCTCGACAGCCAGGAAGTCCAGGTCGGCTGCAGCATGGGCGTGGTGATGTACCCGCGCGACGGCGACGACCCGAACACGCTGATGATGAACGCCGACGCCGCGATGTACCGCGCCAAGGAGCTGGGCAAGAACGCCTTCCAGTTCTATGCGCGCGAGATGAACGCCAGCGTCGAGGAAAAGCTGGTGTTGCTCGAAGGGCTGCGCAACGCGCTCGAATGCCGCCAGTTCAGCCTGTTGTACCAGCCCAAGGTCGACCTGCGCAGCGGCCGCATTTTCGGCGTCGAGGCGCTGATCCGCTGGCAGCATCCGGAGCACGGCATGGTGTCGCCCGCGCGCTTCATCGCGCTGGCAGAGGAAAGCGGACTGATCATCCCGATCGGCGACTGGGTGCTGCAGACCGCGTGCCGCCAGGCCAGGGCCTGGTGCGACGCCGGCCTGCCGCGCGTGACCATGTCGGTCAACGTGTCGCCGCGCCAGTTCGAGGAAAAGCGCCTGGTCGAACGGATCGCCCATGCGCTGCACGACAGCGGCCTGCCCGCCCGCGCGCTGGAGATCGAAGTGACCGAAGGCCTGATCATGCGCGACCTGGCGCAGTCGGTCGGCAAGATGGGCGAGCTGAAGGCGATGGGCGTCAACCTGTCGATCGACGACTTCGGCACCGGCTACTCCAGCCTGTCGGCGCTCAAGTCATTCCCGATCAGTACCCTGAAGATCGACAAGTCCTTCGTCAGCGACCTGGCCGACAACGCCGGCGACCAGGCCATCGCGCTGGCCGTCATCTCGCTGGGCCACCGCCTCAACCTGCGGGTGCTGGCCGAAGGCGTCGAGACCGAGCAGCAGCGCCGCTTCCTGCTCGATAACGATTGCGACGAGATGCAGGGCTACCTGTTCAGCCGTCCGCTGCCGCCCGCCGAGGTGGAAGCGCTGCTGCGCCGCCAGGCGGCCGAAGCACTGGCAGGGGCTTGCTGATGGCGCTGCCGAACCGCCTGCGCCGCCTGCTGCTCGGGTCCGACCCGCGCCTCGCGCGCATGCTTGGCTACTGGGCCGCGACCTGCCTGCTTTATTTTATCGGCGCAGCCCTTCTGATACTCCAGGTGCGCGCCGGCGCCGCGGACCACGACAGCGCCGTGCTGCTGATCGGCATTGGGGCGACCGGCGTGGCGGTGTTTGCGGTGCTGGTACGCGCCAGCATCGTGATGGGCATCGCGCCGTCGACACTGGCAGCCTGGCAGGCCCTGTTTGCGATCGCCTGCAACATTGGGGCCTACGTGGTCACCGGTCCGCTGCGTGGCGTGTACCTGATATTCTTGCTGGTCGTGCTGGTGTTCTGCACCTTCTCGCTGCGGCCACGGCATACGATGCTGCTGTGTGCGTACACGCTGGGAATACTCGGGGCGACCATGGTGTGGCTGGTCGCCACCTACCCGGCGACCTACCCCGCCTACGTCGAAGGCGTGCACTTCGCCTCCGCTGCCTGCGCGCTGATCTCGGTGACGCTCCTTACCGGCGAGATGAGCAAGCTGCGGCTGCGCCTGAAGCAGCAGAAGGAAGACCTGCTGGCGGCGATGGCCACCATCCGCAAGCTGGCCACGGTCGACGAACTGACCTCGCTGGCCAACCGGCGCCACATGAACGAAGTGCTGGTGGCGCAGGAGAGGCGCATCGACCCCGCCGGGCAGCCGACCTGCCTCGCGCTAATCGACCTCGATTTCTTCAAGAGCGTCAATGACCGCTACGGCCATGCCGCCGGCGACGCCGTGCTGCGCGCGTTTTCGGCTGCGGCGCGCTCCGAACTGCGCGCGCAGGATGTGCTGGCGCGCTGGGGCGGCGAGGAATTCCTGCTGCTGCTACCGGCAACCACGATGACACAGGCGATCCTGGTGGTGGAGCGCATGGCCGAACGGGTGGCCGCGGCGCCGGTCGCGGAAATCAGCGGCGGCATGCGCATTACCTTCTCTGCCGGGCTGGCGCAGCGCCACGACCGCGAACCATTCGCCGATACCATCAACCGCGCCGACAAGGCGCTGTACAACGCCAAGTCCACAGGCCGCAACCGGATCAGCCTCGGCTGATCCCCGCGTCAGGCGCCGCGCAGGCGTGCGATCAGGGCGTCGGGTTGTTGTTCGACCAGCAGCAGGCCGGCGTGCTGCGGGCGTACGAAGCCCTGTTCGTGCTGGTGCGCGATAAAGTTCACCAGGCCGTCGTAAAACCCGTTCACGTTCAGCGCGCCGACCGGCTTGGCATGGATGCCGAGCTGCGACCAGGTCAGCATTTCGAATAATTCTTCCAACGTTCCCATCCCGCCCGGCAGCGCGATGAAGCCGTCCGACAGCTCCGACATCATCGCTTTACGCTCGTGCATGTCCTTGACCACGAACAGGCGGGTCAGCCCGGCGTGCGCCAGTTCGCGCTCGACCAGCTGGCGCGGGATCACGCCCGACACTTCGCCACCGAGGCGCAGCACCTCGTCGGCGATCACCCCCATCAGGCCGACGTTGCCGCCGCCGTAGACCAGGGCGATGTTGTGTTCGACCAGCGCACGCGCCATGGCGCGCGCGGCCTCGTCAAACACAGGGGAAGCGCCGTGCAAGGCGCCGCAGTAGACGGCAATCGACTTCATTGTTTACCTGCTCTTACTTGAGTTTCTTGAGATAGTCTTCGGACAGCTTGTTGAACAGGACGCGGGTCTCGCCGCGCAGGTACGGCGCGAGCTGCGACAGCACCTGGTAGCAGCCGCGCGCCAGCGCGTCCGCCATGGCCTGCTGTTCGGTGTATTTGCGCGGGTTGCGCACATATTCGTACGACAGCCAGTAGGTCGCCACGACCACCATGTTGGTGGCCATCGCATTGATCTCGGCGTCGGACGCTTCCAGCGACTGCTCGCTGCGCAGGTCTTCGCACAGCTGGGTGGCGACCTTGATCTTGTGGGCGAGGATCAGCTTGAAGTGCAGCTCCAGCTTGCGGTTGCGCGACAACAGGTCGTTCAGGTCGCGGTAGAAGAAGCGGTAGCGCCAGATCAGCTCGAACATCAGGTGCAGGTACAGCCAGACGTCGTCGATGTTCGAGCGGCGCCCGTCAGGTACGGTCAGGATGCGTTCAATTTCGGCTTCGAACTGCACGAAGATCGAATTGACGATGTCGTCCTTGTTGCGGAAATGGTAGTACAGGTTCCCCGGCGAGATGTTCATCTCCTCCGCGATCACGGTGGTCGTGATGTTAGGTTCACCGAACTCGTTAAACAGCCCCAGGGACAATTCAAGGATGCGTTCGCGGGTACGGCGTGGAGCTTTCGGGAGCATGGCTGGGAGACAGTGTTTTTCTGCTCCAAGGATACCACTGAATGGCGGCCCGGCCCTAATACCGGGCCCCGCCGCTATTGTCATTGCACCGTAATGGCCAGGTCGCGTCCCCCCAGCGCCACATTGCCGGCATAGTCGGCGGCCAGGATGCGGATGGTGTAGTCGCCCGGCGCCAGGCCGGCTGGATTCCAGCTGCCCGGGCGCGCCACGCCGTCGCGCACCGTGTTGGTCACCTGGTACAGGAACCTCGTGGCCTTGCTGCCATAGACCGTGATGCCGCTGCCGTCGGCGTAGGCCACCTTCACGCTTTCCTCATCCGGTGGCAGGCGGTTGAACTCGATGTTCACCAGCGCCTCTTCAAAGCCGGGCAGCGGCACGCCGTCCGCGCCAAGCAGCTGGTAGCCCAGCTTGTACAGCCCCAGCCTGCGGCGCGCGGCATTGCCGTCGCCCTGGTCGAAGGCGTCGACCACGATCGCCAGCGGCCCCGCGGCGGCCGGCACGGCCAGCCGTTTGCCGCGCCTGGCCGCCAGCGGTTTGCCGTCGCGGTCGACCAGCGCAATGCTGTTGATGCGCGGCGCCACGCCGTCCGACAGGCCGGGGAACGGCAGCGCCAGCGCATTGCGCTCGACGCCCAGCGGCCGGTGCACCAGGTGGACGTGGTACATGCGGTTGACGCTGCCGATCGCATCGCCGACCGCGAAACGGGCGCCGCGCCGCACGCGCACCCGCTGCACCTTGCCGGCATCGTCGCGTAGCGCGGCAAAACGGTCCGGGTCGAGCAGCTCGTCGCGCGCGCCGCGCCCTACCCGCATGTGGATGTAGCTGAAGTTATCGACCGCGATGCCCTCGCCCACCCCGCCATGGCCCCAGTTGGCCAGGGGGCTGCTGACCTTTTCGTTTGCGACGGCCAGCACCGGCTCGCCCATCGCCGCCTGTATGTCCAGGCCATTATGGAAGTGGTGGCGGCTTTCGCCCTCGTAGCTGCCGCGCACTTCGCCCACCACGCCGACCACCTCGTGCCAGTTTTGCTGCGGACGCACCGGCCACGGGAACGGCGCCTGGGGCGGCGCCGCGGCCGCTTGCGCATGGTCCTCGAGCGGCGGGGCTGCCGCGCCCTCGCGCCTTGCCACTTTGCGCACCGCGCGCCTGAGCGCGTCGGCCACGTACAGCGAGCCGTCCGGCCCGAGCGCGATGCCGGCCGGCCGCCCGAAGCGCGCCGAGCGTTCGTCGCCAGGATGGAAGTCGATGCCGATGCCGGTCAGGCCGCGCAGCTGGCCCTCGGGCGACACCTGCAGGATGCGGCCGCGCGCCAGGTCGCCCACGTACAGGAAGCCATCGTGGGTCAGCGCCAGGCTGGCCGGACGCCGCATCAGCGGCTGTTCCACATCCGCCGGCACGCGCGCCAGGGTCGATACCATGCCATCGCGCGACACCTTGCGGATGGCGCCGTTGTGGGTGTCCGCCACCAGGATGCTGCCAGTGGAATCCACCACCAGCGCGGCCGGGGTGTCGAAGCGCGCCGCCAGCGCCTGTCCATCCTGGTCGCCGGGCACGCCGTCGCCGGCGACGGTGGTGACAATGCCGCCAGGCGTAATGCGCCGGATGCGGTCGTTGTAGGTATCGGCGACAAACACATTGCCATCCTTGTCCACTGCCACCCCGACCGGGCCGTTAAAGCGCGCCGCGCTGCCTTGGCCATCGCTGTAGCCAGGCTGGCCGTTGCCGGCCAGCGTAGACACTGCCCCGCCAGGCGTCACCTTGCGGATGGCGTGGTTGCCGGTATCGGCGACATACAGGTTGCCCGACGCGTCGATGGCCACCGCGGAAGGCGTGTGGAAGGCCGCCGCCGTGCCGGCGCCGTCGGCAAAGCCTTCGCGCTGTCCCGCTACGGTGGTGATGCCGCCATCGGGCGCAATCTTGACGATGCGGTTATTGTCGCCGCCGTCGCTGGCAAACAGGTTGCCCGCGCGGTCGATGGCAAGGCCGTACGGGTCGGCAAAACCGGCCGCGGGCCCGCCCGCGATGGTGGTGACATAAACCGGCCAGCCAAGTTCGGTGCGGGCCTGGACGATGGCGCCGATCTTTGCGCCGATATGCGAGCCGGGGCCTCGCGGCCAGAAAAGCGCGGCGGCGGCGAAGGCCGCGGCGAGCGCTGCGAGGATGATGCGGGTGCGGTGCTTGGGGGTCAAACGGAATCCTTGGTCGGGCCAGTAGCGGCAAACGCATAGCCTACCGTACCGGGCCGCCGCAGGCAAACCGGCGTCAGTGGACCTGCTCCTTGCGCGCCCCGCCATGCAGCAGCGCCTGTGCACGGAATCCCTCGCGGATGTTATCGCGCAGGACGGCGCCTTCCCATGGCTTGGTGTAGAAGCGGTCGATGGCGCCGTGGTTGATCGCCTCCATGATCGGGGTCAGGTCGGCGTAGGCCGACAGCATGATGCGGAAGGTGGTCGGGCACAGGTGCTTGACCCGCTCCATGAACTCGGTCCCGCTCATCACCGGCATGCACTGGTCGCACAGGATGACCTGCACGTTATGGCGCGCCAGGATGTCGAAGCCTTCGGCGGCGCTTTGCGCGGTGAGGATGCGGTAGCCATCCTGGGCCAGGAAGTCCGACAGCACGTCGAGCATGAAGGCGTCGTCGTCGACGATCAGGAGGGTCTGCTGGAATTCATCCGGTTCGTCGACCGGCGCGCTCAAGCCCTTCCCTTCGACGATCATGCGTTCGAATTCGGCGGCCGGTACCGGGCGGCTGAAGTAGTAGCCCTGCATTTCGTCGCAGCCGTGGCGGCGCAGGTAGGACAGCTGGGCCTCGGTCTCGACGCCCTCGGCCACCACGTCGAGCTTCATGCTGTGGGCCATATTGATGATCGCCAGGACGATCGCCGCGTCGTCCGGGTTGGACGTCACCTCGCGCACGAACGCAATGTCGATTTTCAGTTTGTCGATCGGGAAGCGCTTCAGGTAGGCCAGGCTGGAATAGCCGGTGCCGAAGTCGTCGATCGAAATCTCGATGCCGAGCGCCTTCAGGTTGCGCAGCACGGCGATGGTGTCCTCGGCGTTCGACATCAGCGAGCTTTCGGTCAGTTCCAGCTCCAGCAGGCCAGGCGAGATGTCGTGCCGGCGGATCGCGTCGAGCACGTCCTCCTCAAGGCCGCCGGCAAAAAACTGGATGCCCGAGACGTTGACCGACAGGCGCACCGGCCCGACCTTTGACTTGCCCCACTCGCTGATCTGGCGGCAGGCCTCGTTCAGCACCCAGGTGCCGACCCGCACGATCAGGCCGGTCTCTTCGAGGATCGGCACGAACAGCGCGGGCGACACCATGCCGTGGCCGGGGCGGTTCCAGCGGATCAGGGCTTCGGCGCCGCTGATGCGGCGCGATGCGATGTGCACCTTGGGCTGGTAGTACAGCACGAATTCATCATGGTCGATCGCACGGCGCAGCGCGTTTTCGAGGTCGAGGCGGGCCAGCGACTGCGCGTTCATCTCCGCGGTAAAGAAGCGGAAAGCGTCGCGCCCGGCCTCCTTGGCGCGGTACATCGCGGTGTCCGCGTACTTGATCAGGGTTTGCGCGTCCTCGCCATCGTCGGGGTAGATCGTGATGCCAATGCTGGCCGTGGTGGTCACCTCGTGGCCGTGCAGGTCGAAAGGCTTGCGCATCGCCTCGCGGATTTTCTCGATCACCGGCAAGGCCGCCTGCGGGCCGTCGGGAAGCGCGATGATGGCGGCAAACTCGTCACCGCCGAAGCGGCCAACCGTGTCGCGCGGACGCACGCTGTTGACCAGGCGGTTGGAGAACTGGCGCAGCAGCTCGTCGCCGATCGGGTGGCCCAGCGTGTCGTTGACGGTCTTGAAGCGGTCCACATCGAGGAACAGCACGCCGACGGCGAGGCGGTGCTCTTCGGCGTACTGGAGCGCGCCGGCCAGCTTGTCGTAGAAGGTTTTGCGGTTCGGCAGGCCGGTCAGCGTGTCGAAGTGGGCCATGTGCAACAGCTTTTCCTGGGCGTTCTTGCGTTCGGTGATGTCGCGCGCGACCGCCACCAGGATCGAACTGGCGCCCGAGCGCAAGGTGCGGCGCTGCACTTCGACCGCGACCGTCGAGCCATCGCGGCGTTCAAGCAGCAGTTCCGCCATCGCCTCGGCCAGGCCGCTGCCCTGCAGCTGCACCAGCAGGTCGTGGAGCCGCGCACGCAGGCCGGCGTGGTCGCCGGCTTCGCCCTTGCCGAGGAATTCCTCGCGCTCGTAGCCGAGCATGCGGCAGGCGGTGTCGTTGACGTCGACGAACCGGGTGTCGGCGCGGTCCACCAGGAAAATCGCGTCGCCGGTTGCATCCATCGCGGTACGGAAGCGGCGCAGGTCTTCATCGAGGCGGATGCGCACTTCCATGTCGGCAGTCAGCTGGGCATGGTGGCGCTTGATTTCCTCGTACAGCGCCAGGTTTTCGTAGGCCGCGGCGATCTGCGCGCTGACTGTCACCGCAACGCGCTCGTCGACCTCGGAAAACTCGGTCGTTTCGGCCTTGTCGACCAGGTAGAGCCAGCCATGCACCCGCTCGCGCGAGGCGATCGGCACGCCGAGGAAGGAATGGACCGGGGGATGCCCGTTCGGCAGCCCCAGCACGCTGGGGTCGCCGCCAATGCCGCTGACGCGCACTGGCGCGTGCTGTCCAAGCAGTTTGCCGAGGACCCCGGCCCGCGGCGCGCTTCGCACAACCTGGGCGCCGCCGCCGTCGCCGCAGGAGGCAAAGTACTGGAGCGTTCCCATGCCCTCTTCCAGCATGCCGATACAGGTATATTTCGACGCGCAGATGCCGTGCGCGACGCGGCAGCCGTTTTCGATCAGCGCAGCCGGGTCGCGCTCGGCGCCAAGCTCGATGCCAAGTTCGATCAGTGCGGTCAGGCGCAGGCTGACCGCCTGCAGGCTGGACAAGGAGGTGGACAGGCGCTGCGTCATCTGCTGCCGCTCCGACGCCGCGTCAGGCGCTGCGGCGTCGGCGGCGCGCGCGTGCTGCACGCCGTGGCCGGCATCGACTTCGTCGAGGAAATCGGCGACTTGGTCGCCGACCGTGAACTGGGGCCGGCCGGCGCCCATCTCCTCGTCCTCGGCATCGACGCTGGCCGGTAAGCCCATGCCGAGCGCTTCATGCACGGTGCGCAGGATCACATCCGGCGACGATGGCTTTGGCAGCACCCAGCGCACGCCGCATTCGGCGGCAAGCTTGCCGGCCTCGCGTTCGCGGTACAGCGCCGTATAAAAGATCACCGGCAGGCCTGCGGTCTGCGGATCGCTGCGCAGCCGCCTGACCAGCTCGTAGCCATCCATGCCAGGCATCAGGACATCCGAGACGATCAGGTCGGGGCGCTGCTCCCTGACCACTTTCAGCGCGTCGGCACCGCTGGCCGCCTCCACCAGCTTGTGGCCGCCATAGCCGAGCAAGGTGCGCAGGAATTCGCGGTTCAGCACATGGTCGTCGACGATCAGGATGGTGGCCTGGCCGGCAGGGGCCGATGCGGCGGGCGGTTCGCGCTGCGGGTCGAGGAATTCTTCGAGCTGGACGACAAAGGTGTCCGGTTCGATCGGTTTGGCGATGTAGCCGTCGAAGCCTGCTTCGAGCAGGCGCTCGCGGTCGCCGACCATCGCCAGCGCGGTGACGGCGAGCACGGGGATGTGGCGCAGGTTCGGGTCTTGCTTGAGCTGTTTCACCACGCCGTAGCCGTCGAGCCGGGGCAGGTGCACGTCGCAAATGATGAGGTCGGGATCGGTCTCGCGCGCGGCCTCGATGCCGGCGATACCGTCGCTTGCCGTTAACGGAGTAAAGCCAAATGCATTGAGCAGATAGACCATCAACTCCATGTTGGTGGGGTTGTCTTCGATAATGAGGATGCGTGCTGGCACTAATGCACTCCCGATAGTTAACCCGGCCAGGTGGTTCTGGCGCTGCCGCGTCGACATGCTTCAGGCCGCCAGACAGGAGGAACACGCTCCCTCCCATGTGTTACATCGTGACACATTTTCAGCAGAGTAAGCAATTGCGTTCTGTCACAGTTTCCTCGACAAGGTCTGTAACGAATGTAGCACGCATGCCACGCTTATTCGTGAGATTCGGTGTCCCGTGCAAGTTCATGCATGATGCATGAAAGGATGTGCGGATTGGAGCCGAGTGCAACGTGGCCCACGCCGCCGAAGGCGATGTTGCGCGCTCCCGCCAGGTGGCTGGAGGTCTGGGGCGCAACGATATTGTCGTGGTGGCTATAGATAGAGGTGACCAGGGCGCGGGTGGCCATGTCCTCCCCCCCTGCCAGCGCGCGCAGCCAGTCGCTTTCCGGCGTGTCGCCGCGGCGCGCGCGGCGCATCTGGCGCGCGTTGGCGCCCAGCCCCAGGTTGGCCAGGCTGGTGCCGTGATGGGGCGTGCCCAGCGTGATGATGCGCGCCACCCGCGCGGCCCCGTGCTTGCGGACGTAGGCGCGCGCGACCAGCCCGCCCATGCTGTGGCCGAGGATGGTCACGCGCGGCGCGCCGCTGGCCGCGCACAGCGCATCGACGGCGCGCGCGACCGCAGGCACATAGCCGTCGATGTCGCCGCCCAGCGGTTCGAGGTCGGGGCAGGCATGGCTGATGCGGGCGGCGTCAAGCAGCGGCAACAGGTGTTTCCAGTAGCCGCTGTTGCAGCCATAGCCGTGCAATAACAGCACAGGCGGCACCGTCGAACCGGGAAAGATGCGCTGCGAGGGCCGCGCCCGCGGCATCAGCCAGGACGATTGCAGCATCGAGGCGCGGAATTCTTCGCCAAACAGGCGCAGGCGGGCGGCGCGGCCGAGCCGGAATTCGTCCGGGGTCGGGCTGGCCGCGCGGCTGCTCATCAAAAAGTTGTTCACCGAGATCAGGGCGCGCACCAGCACCACGGTGGCCAGCCCGCCCGCCAGCGCGAGCATGGGGTCGGCGCCGGCATAGCGCGCCAGGGCATACGCAATCGCGCCGGCCGCTGCAGCTTGCACGAACAACAGCAGTTGCAGCAGCAGGCGCGCGCTCATCAGCCGGCCCGGTCCTTGAGGATCTGGCGCGCAATGCCGCGCAGGATGTTGACTTCCTCGGCCTCCAGCTGGGTGCGCGAAAACAGCCGCTTCAGGCGCGGCATCAGCTTTTTCGGATTGTCCGCATCGAGGAAGCCGACCGCCACCAGCGCCTGCTCGAGGTGCTCGTACATGCCCTCGATCTGGGTCACGCTGGCAGCAATGCCGTGGAAACCGACCGGCGTGGGCGGCGCTTCGCCGGTTTCGGTAGCCATCCGGCATTCGTAGGCCAGCACCTGCGCCGCCTGCGCCAGGTTGAGCGACGAATAGGCCGGGTTGGCGGGGATATTGATCAGCACATTGCACTGCTCGACGATCTGGTTGGGCAGGCCGAAGCGTTCGTTGCCGAAGACCAGGGCCGCGTTCAGGCCCTGCTGCCCGGCCACGTGGCCGGCAAAGGCGCGCGGGGTCCACACGGGCGGCGAGAATTCACGCAACCGGGCCGACACCGCGGCGGCGAACTGGCAGCCTTCCAGCGCCTCGGCCATGCTGCCGACGGTGCGCGCGCCGGACAGCACATCGAGCGCGCCGCTGGCGAACGCCACCGCTTCGGGGTCGTCCAGCATGCCCGGGAAGCGCGGATTTACCAGGACCAATTCGGAAAAGCCCATGGTTTTCATGGCCCTCGCCACCGAGCCGATGTTGCCGGCGCGGCTGGTTTCGACCAGCACAAAGCGCAGGCGATTGAAAAGAGATGTGCTTGTTTCGGGCATGATCATTTAAAATAGCGCCATCGCGCAGCGTCGAGTGTCAAAAAGCCAGGGCTTCCAAGCCCGCGATTTTAACCAGTTCGCCGCCGCACCGCTCTTTAATTCATTCTTGTTTCACTAGCGCACACAGCGCCCTGACGGGGCGCCGTGCGCGTTAGCGTTCTATTAAACAGAAAGCCAACATGCACCCAATGCTCAATACGGCGATCAAGGCCGCCCGCCGCGCCGCCACCGTGATCAACCGCGCGTCCTTCGACGTCGAACGTGTCACTGTCACCGAAAAACAACACAACGATTTCGTGACCGATATTGACCAGGCAGCGGAACAGGCCATCATCGAGACCCTGCTCAAGGCCTACCCCGGCCACGCCATCCTGGCCGAGGAATCGGGTGCATCGGCCAACCTGAACGACGAGAGTGAATATTCGTGGATCATCGACCCGCTCGATGGCACCATCAACTTCATGCACGGCTACCCGAACTACTGCATCTCGATCGCGCTGCAACAGCGCGGCGTGACCACCCAGGCCGTCGTCTACGACCCTGTGCGCAACGACCTGTTTACCGCCACCAAGGGCGCCGGCGCCTTCCTGAACGAAAAACGCATCCGCGTGACCAAGCACGACCGCGTCGGCAATGCCCTGTTGTCGGCTGGCCACGGCGCCGGTCCGCGCGCGCTGGCCGACTACCTGAAGATGTACGGCGTCATGGCCGAGCGTTGCCACGGCATCCGCAGCGCCGGCGCCGCAGCCCTCGAGCTGGCCAACGTGGCGGCCGGCCGCAGCGATGGCTTCTTTGAAAAAGGCCTGAAGCCTTGGGACATCGCGGCGGGCGCACTTTTGGTCACCGAAGCGGGCGGCATCGTCGGCGAATTCAACGGCGAGTCCGACTACCTGCATAAAGGCGACATCATCGCGGCCAGCCCGAAAGTGTTCGGCCAGATGGTCACCCTGCTTTCTCCATTCGCTTAAGCAAGCTTTTGCTGACTGGCGTAAAATACGGCCTGACCTGACGAAGGGACGTCCCGTCCCTTCTACTCCCAGCGGTAATTTCCACAGCGAAACTTTTTTCTTTCCAATCGGAATAGCTGTGTTTATACTGCAACATTAAGCGGCACCGCTTCCAGTCTCCCTGCCGCCTCTGATTTTTCAATCGATTGCCTGCGACTGGCGCCATCACGATGGCGACGGGCCGATCTTACCAATAAAGTTCACAATGTCATTTACCACTCTCGGGCTGTCCGACGCCATCGTTCGTGCAGTCACAGAAGCAGGCTATACCCAGCCAACCCCGATCCAGACCCAGGCGATCCCTGCCGTCATGAACGGCGGCGACCTGCTGGCCGGCGCCCAGACCGGCACCGGCAAGACCGCCGGCTTCACCCTGCCGATCGTGCACCGCCTGTCGACCGACAAGATCGGCGCCGCGCTGACCAACAAGAGCAGCCAGCGTTCGGTACGCGCGCTGATCCTGGCCCCGACCCGCGAACTGGCGGCCCAGGTCGAGGAAAGCGTGCGCATCTACGGCAAGTACACCAACCTGAACTCGGCCGTGATCTTCGGCGGCGTCGGCATCAACCCGCAGATCAAGCAGCTCAAGCAAGGCGTCGACATCCTGGTCGCCACCCCTGGCCGCCTGCTCGACCACATGGAACAGCGCACCGTCGACCTGTCGAAGATCGAGATCCTGATCCTGGACGAAGCCGACCGCATGCTGGACATGGGCTTCATCCGCGACATCAAGAAAGTGCTGGCGGCATTGCCGCCGAAGCGCCAGAACCTGCTGTTCTCGGCCACCTTCTCGGAAGAGATCAAGGCACTGGCCGATGGCCTGCTGAACAAGCCTGCCATGATCGAAGTGGCGCGCCGCAATTCGACCGTCGAAGTCATCGCCCAGAAGATCCACCCGGTCGACCGCGACAAGAAGCACCCGATGCTGGCGCACCTGATCAAGTCGAACAAGTGGAGCCAGGTACTGGTCTTCACGCGCACCAAGCACGGCGCCAACAAGCTGGTCGACCAGCTGGGCGCGGACGGCATCGGCGCGCTGGCGATCCACGGCAACAAGAGCCAGACCGCGCGCACCCGCGCGCTGTCCGAGTTCAAGGACGGCACCCTGCAGGTGCTGGTGGCCACCGACATCGCCGCGCGCGGCATCGACATCGACCAGCTGCCGCACGTGGTCAACTACGACCTGCCGAACATTCCGGAAGATTACGTCCACCGGATCGGCCGTACCGGCCGTGCCGGCGCCACCGGCGAAGCGGTATCGCTGGTCTGCGTGGACGAGCATGACATGCTCAAAGACATCGAAAAGCTGATCAAGCAAACCCTGCCGCGCCAGGTGATCCCGGGCTTCGAGCCTGATCCGACCGCGCGCGCCCAGCCGATCCAGCTGCGCAGCGGTGCGCCCGGCCATGGCGGCCGCGGTGGCCGTCCAGGCGGTGGTGGTGGCGGCGGTGGCCAGGTGATCCGTGTCGGCGGTGGCGGACGCGGTTCGGCCAAGCCACGCAGCGCAGGCGGCGGTGGCGGTGCACGCAGCGGCGGCGGCGGACGTTCATCGGCCCCGGCCCGCTCGGGCGGCGGCGGCGGTCGCGGCCGCTAATCGCGGGCGGACGACACGCACAAAAGCCACCTCGGACTTCGGTCCCAGGTGGCTTTTTCGTTTTACCGGTAGCGGTCAGCTGCCTTTTTTGTCAGCGCGTGAATTGGCCGCGCCCTTGACGTGGTTGCCAAGATCGTCGACATCGGCCGTGGCGTCGAGCGCCTGCTCATTGCCGCGATTGCTGTGGCGGTGGCTTCCCATTCCTTCGCGCTGGGCGCTTTGCTGGACTTCAGCCGTTTCCTGCGAGCCCAAATTGCCAGCTTGCGGGTCATAGCCGAGATCAACGTCCTCATAGGCCGGTTCGTCGCCGCCCTGCCTGCTGCCACGGTCGTTACCGCCCATGCCGCCCTGGCCCTGCTGCTGGTTGCCTGTAAGGGCCTGGTCAGATTGCTGGTTTCCCTGCTGTGCCTGGTCCGATTGCTGGCTACCCTGCTGCCGGGCCTGGTCCGGTTGCCGGCTTCCCTGTTGCTGTTGGCCCTGATTCCCGGTTTTGGATTTCGCCATCGTTTTCTCCTTCAATCCAATGCGGACCAGAGGTCCGATATCCCATGCTAGGACGCTGGGCAGGATCAGGCAGTAGGTGTACGCGCTATGAGAATGTAGGATTTAGGCGACGCGGTTTCAACATTCAGAAGAATTTGCCGAGATCGCGCTTGCGATTTCCAATCGTTGGGATATAGTTGAGTGATCAAGTACCTGTTTACTATAAAAGGAAGCCTCATGATCGTTCCACAAGATCCCAGCAGCGCCAGCGAGCTTTGCCTGATCATCGCGCGCGTGCACGCTCTGTTGCAGCGGCGCTTCGATTCGGCGCTCGGCAGCCATCACGGCATCAGCTTCAACGACTACCAGCTGCTCAATCACCTGCGCATGGCGCCCGGCGCCCGCCTGCGCCGTGTCGACCTGGCGGAAAAACTGGGCCTGACGCCATCGGGCGTCACCCGCAGCCTCCTGCCGCTGGAAAAAATCGGCCTGGTAGCGCGCGAGGCCGATCCACGCGACGCCCGCGTTGGGTTTGCGGTGATCACGCCGACCGGGCAAGAGTTGGTCGCTAACGCAGGGGTCACCGTCAACCTGGTCAGCCGGGAAGTATTGCGCACGCTGCCGCCTGAACAGGTCGCCGCGATGGCCCGATCGCTCGGCGGCCTCGCCGGCACGCCGGCCTCCACCGTTTAACGAAAGAAACCATGACCCAATCCGACCGCTCGACCCTGCTGCGCGAACCGAATTTCCGCTGGATGATGGGCGGCTCGCTGATTTCGGCGCTGGGCGACCAGTTCACCATGGTCGCCCTGCCCTGGCTGGTGCTGACGATGACCGGCGACGCGCTCACCCTCGGCCTTGTCATCGCGCTGATGAGCGTGCCGCGTGCGCTGTTCATGCTGGTAGGCGGCGCGCTGGTCGACCGCTACTCGCCCAAATCGGTGCTCATGCTGAGCAAGTACGCCAACGCCGTGCTGCTGGCGGCGCTGACCGCACTGGTGCTGTCAGGCCAGCCGTCGCTGCCGGCCGTGTGCGCGCTGGCGCTGGGGCTTGGGCTGGCGTCCGCGTTCAGCATCCCGTCCGGCACCTCGCTGCTGCCGCACGTGGTTGCGCCCGGACTGGTGCCGCGGGCGAACGGCATGCTGATGGGCGTGCGCCAGGTCACGATGCTGTCCGGTCCGCTGCTGGCGGCGCTGGTGTTCGCGCTTTTCGGCGACGGCAGCGGTGCGGGAGACAACAGCAAGGGCATGGCGATCGCGTTCGGATTCGACGCGTTTACCTTCTTGTTCACCGCATGGACCTTGTCGAAGGTACAGGCGCACCACGCGCCGCCACGCGCGATCGCCGCGCCGGTATTGCGCGCCATCGGCGACGGGCTCGCGATGGTGTGGCGCGATACCACCTTGCGCCGCTGCATGCTGTACTGGGCGATCTGCGCCTTCGTCGTGGGCGGCCTGATGCAGGTCGCGCTGCCGGTGATGGCGGACGAGCGCTTGCACGGCGCCTCCGCGCTCGGCCTGCTGATGGGGGTGCATGGCGCGGGGACCTTGCTCGGCATGGCGCTGACCGGCTGGCTGGGCAAGGTGAGGGTCGGCACCTTCGGCACCACCATCTTGCTGGCCGACGGCGTCTCCGGCCTGCTGCTGTTGCCGATGGGCCTGGTGGACGCGAGCTGGCAGGCCGCAGCCGTGCTGGTGCTGCTGGGCCTGATCGGGGGCTGCATGCAGGTGGCGGTGTTCAGCTGGATCCAGCAGCGCGTGCCGCGCGCCATGCTGGGCCGCGCGATGAGCATCTTCATGTTCATCTTCATGGGCCTGGCGCCGATGTCGGCCGCCATGACGGGCTTCCTGCTGCAGTACCTGTCGCTGGGCCAGCTGTTCCTGGGGGCAGGCCTGTTCCTGGTCGCGTACTCGCTGCTGGCATTTGCCTGTACAAATATTTCGCGTATTGCCGACCCGGCAAGCACCGCATAAGCCTGAGCAGATGTATCATCGATGCATGCCAAAATTCGCCGCCAACCTCAGCACCATGTTCAACGAAGTCGCTTTCCTCGACCGCTTTGCGGCGGCGCGGGAAAGCGGCTTCGATGCCGTTGAATTCCAGTTCCCATACGCCTACATTCCAGCCCAGCTCACTGAGCGGCTCGAGCGCGCGCGCCTGCACCTGGTGATGCACAACATGCCGCCGGGCGACCTGGAAGCGGGCGACCGCGGCATGGCGTGCGACCCGGACCGGGTGGCCGAATTCCAGGAAAGCGTCGACCTCGCGCTGGAATACGCGGTGGCGCTGGGGGTGCGCCAGCTGCACTGCATGGCCGGCATCGTGCCTCCCGGGGTCAGCCGCGAGCAAGCGCGCGAAACCTTCCTGGCCAACCTGAAGTTCGCGGCCGACAAGCTGCATCCGCGCGCGATGCGCGTGCTGATCGAGCCGATCAACAGCTACGACGTGCCGGGATATTTCCTCAACGGCAGCCAGCAGGCCGCCGACATCATCGCCGATTGCGGCGCGCCCAACATCTTCCTGCAGTACGACATCTACCACACCCAGCGCATGGAAGGCGGCGTGGCGGAATCCCTGCGCGCCCTGTTCCCCCTGATCCGCCACGTGCAGCTTGCCGATGTGCCAGGCCGCCATGAACCCGGCACCGGCGCGATCAACTTCCCGCACCTGTTCGCCCTGCTCGACGAACTGGGCTACGACGGCTGGGTTGGCTGCGAGTACACGCCCGCCCACGGTACCGTGGCGGGGCTCGGCTGGCGCGAGCGCCTGCGCGCCCACGCTCTACAGAGTTGACCTTCAGCAAGATGCTTTACAGATAGAGGCGCAAGAATAGGGGCTTCCGGCACGCAACAATGCGGCCTGAGAGGACCCCATGAACCTGCTCCAACGTTGCACCACCCTTGCCGCGCTCGCCGCCTGCCTGCTGCTGGGCGGTTGCGCGGGTACCCACGTCAGCCTGGTGGAAGTCCGCGAGTTCGCGGGCGCCTCGGCCAGGCTGGGCGGCTACGCGGAACTGTCGACCCGTTACCGCGACACCTATCTGCGCGAACAGCCCTACCTGACCCCGGCAGCCGACAAGATCGCCAAGGAAAACGACGCCAAGCGCCGCGCGGTGTACGAGGATTTCCGCACCCTGCAAAAATCGGTGGTGCTGTACATGCAGACGCTGGCCCTGCTGGCGGGCGAGAGCCGCTTCGACCTGACGCCCCAGCTGGACGACCTCGGCAACGGCCTGAAGGCCAACGCTGAAAGCGCTCTGGAGCAGCGCCACGTGACCGCCTACACCGGCCTGACCCGGCTGCTGACGCGGGCCATCGCTTCGGGCTACCAGGGCCGCAGCGTCGAGACCATGGTGCGCGACGGCGACGCCGACCTGCAGACCCTGATCGGCGCCATGATTTCGCTCACGCGGCTGTACGCCAAGACCAACGAGAATGAGAAGAAGACGATCCTCGGCATTTTCGACATCGAGATCCCGTATGCCAACCGGCCCAACGACCGCATGCTGGTGACCCTGGCGAAAGTTCATTACCTCAACAAGTCGCAGGAGTACAAGCTGGTCGACAAGCGCTACGCGCTGGCGCTGCAGGGGCTGACCAAGGTGTCGCTGGGCCACCAGAAACTGCGCGAAAACCTGCACAACCTGTCCGGGGACGAAGTGCGCGGCACCCTGAGGAACTTCGGGCGCGACCTGCGCGTGATCCGCGAAGGCCTTTCCGAAAACTAAAAGCAAACGAGGTATGCGATGAACAAGGAAGCGGGCGGTCTGTCCACCGTGCAAGACGTCGAGGCGCTGGCCGACCAGCTGTCGCACATTGCCGACGAACTGCACCAGCGCATCATGCAGGAGATCCAGCAAGACCGCAGCAAGCCGCCCAGCGCCACCCGCCAGGCCGCGCTGCGCGCGCTGTTCGACCACGAGCTGGTGCTGCGCCAGCGCGCCAATGGCCTGTATGCGGACGCGGCCAGCCTGATCGTCACTTCGCTGGGCAAGCCGCAGCGCCACCTGGCCGAGCTGACCGCCGCGGCCGCCGAAAAGATCCGCAAGATCGCCGTCATCAAGGACCTGGCCGGCCTGGTGGCCGGGGTGGTGGCGCTCGCCGGCGCGGCGGCGACGGGACAGCCCGCGCCGATCATCCTTGCGCTTGAAAAAATCAAGCACCAGGTCGAAGCGCTCGATGCGCACAAGGTCAACAAGTCCGCCTGAACCCGCCGCCCCGCCGGCGCCGCCCGCTTGCGCGTGCGCCCATGTTCATCGCCGCCTGAACGCGCTACACTGGGTCAAGCCTGCCGTGGCGGCGGCTCTCTTTTCCTTCCAGAACGTGGGGTACCGACATGATGAGCGGCAGGCACGCCATGAATGGCCTCGACCAGGGCCAGCTCGCAATCCTCGAGTCGCTGCTGGAGCAGCGCCGCGCCGCGCTGGCGCGCCAGGATGATATCGACGTGGTCGAGAGCAACCACCACCTCCCCGTCGAGGAGGTTGAAACCTCGCCCGCCGACAAGGCCACGGTGCGCCTGCTGAACGATCTTGCGCTGGAAGCGGCCGGCATGAACGCGGCCCAGATGCTATCGGTCAAGCGCGCCCAGGCCAAGCTCGATGACGGCAGCTACGGCGAATGCGAAGAATGCGGCAACCCGATCGGTTTTTCGCGGCTGCAGGCGCGCCCCGATGCGCGCCTGTGCATCACCTGCCAGACGCGCGCCGAAAAGCGCGCGCCCTGAAGCCCTCAGCACATGTGCTGGCCGCCGTTGATGGCAATGTTGGCGCCGGTGACAAAGCCCGCTTCCTGCGAGGCCAGGTAAGCCACCAGCGCGGCCACTTCTTCCGGCTCGCCCAGCCTGCCCAGCGGAATCTGCGGCAGGATGCGCCCCACCAGGATGTCCTGCGGCACCTGCTGCACCATCCTGGTGTTCAGGTAGCCCGGCGACACCGTGTTGACGGTCACGCCGTGGCGCGCCATCTCCAGCGCCAGCGACTTGGTCAGGCCGTGCATGCCGGCCTTGGCCGCCGCATAGTTGGCCTGGCCGTAGGCGCCCTTCTGGCCGTTGACCGACGAGATGTTGATGATGCGGCCCCATTTCTGCGCCATCATCGGCTCGATCGCCTGCTTGCTCATGTTGAATACGCTGTCGAGGTTGGCGTGCATGACCGCGGCCCAGTCGGCGTGCTCCATGTTGCGCATGGTCTGGTCGCGGGTGATGCCGGCATTGTTCACCAGCACGTCAAGACGGCCGCATTCGGACAGCAGTTTTTGCATCATCCACTCGGCATCGGCATAGTTGCCGACGTCGACCTTGTACGACAGGAAGCGGTAGCCCTCGTCGCGCTGCGCCGCCAGCCAGGCTTCCGGTGTAGGATTGGAGGGCGAATAGGTCGCCGCGACCTTGAAGCCGGCGGCGTGCAGGCGCCGGCAAATGGCAGTGCCGAGGCCACCCATTCCGCCCGTCACAAGGGCTACTTTATTATTTTCCATTGATCTGTCTCTCCATTCTCGGTTATCCGGTACACGCGCTTCAGGGAGCGTGAAGGGCCAAGTCTAGGAGTGCAGACGCCACGTAATGTTGAGCGATATCAAACGATTAAGCTGACCGAGCAATTCCACCAACACGGAGGTGACGCCATGGATTTCAAGACCATCCTCGTGCATGTCGATGACAGCGTGCGCTCCGCCGCCAGGGTGGGCGCGGCCGCCGCCATCGCCAGGCGCAGCGGCGGCCACGTGATCGGCGCCGCGCTCAGCGGCGTGTCGCGCTTCCTGTACCAGGCCATGCCCTCGGAAGCGAACGACCCGACCCTTGCGCTGCACCTCGACTTCCTGCGCGAGCGGGCGCGCGACGCGCTGGCTTTGTTCACGCGGCAAATGGACAGCAGCGGCGTGGCCTCGTACGAAGGCCGGCTGGTCGACGATGAGGCGGGCGCGGGCATCAGCCTGCATGCGCGCGCGGCCGACCTGGTGGTGGTCGGCCAGGCCGAGCCGGGCCAGGCGGTGGCGCCGCTGATGGCCGATTTCCCGGCCTACGTGGTGATCCATTCGGGGCGGCCGGTGCTGCTGTTGCCGTTTGGCATGGAAGCGTGCGACCCGGGACGGCACGTGCTGGTGTCGTGGGACGCCAGCCGCGAGGCGGCGCGCGCGCTGCAGCTGGCGCTGCCGCTGATGGCGCGGGCCGAGACCGTGACGGTTGCGGTGTTCGACACGCGCAGCGGCGCCCGTACGGTGGCGGACGCGACCTCGGCCGATCCGGTGCCTTTCCTGGCGCGGCATGGCATCACGGCGGAGCTGTCGATCGTGCCGGTCGAGCAGAAACGCGGGCACCGGCGGCATGAGGTGGGCGACGCGCTGCTGACCCTGGCTGCGGAGCGCTCAGCGGACTTGCTGGTGATGGGGGCGTACGGGCATTCGCGTTTTCGCGAGACCATCCTCGGCGGCGCGACCCGCTCGGTGCTGGAGGGGATGACGATACCGGTGCTGATGGCGCATTGAGCCGTCCCCTACCTGGCTATTTCCCCTAAGGGCAAAAACAGGCTATGTCACCGTTAGGTTTGGAATGCAGCACGTCGTTCGGCGCGAAAGCGGGAACCCATACGATGTGTGCGCTGGAGGTCGAATCGCTTTATTACTGATCGTCTTCAGAATGGGTTCCCGCCTGCGCGGGAACGACGAGGGTGTAGCACTTCCACACTTAACGGTGACATAGCCAAAAAAAACCCCGGCACAAGGCTGGGGTCTTGAATGCGCCATGCCCGCTTAGCGGACCAGCACTGGTACGCTCAGCGGATCGAAATCCACCCAGTCGCCATCCTGCACCGTGCCTTCAGCGCGCTCAATGTGGTGCGCGCCTACCCTGCGCAGCACGTCCAGCGCGCGGGCTTCATCCGCGGCGTCGGGCAGCGCCACTGCCAGCAGCATGCCCGGCTTGCGCGGTTCGATCCGGTTTTCGCCGCCCTCTTCGCGCTCGCCCGCGTCTTTCATCTTTGAAAAACTGAACAGCGAACCGACGTGGGCGCCCACCAGGCCGCCGACGATCGGGCCCACCGGGCCGGTCACCGGCGAAGTGGCCGCGCCGATGGCGAGGCCCACCGCGCCGCCCGTGGCGGCGCCTTCCACCACGCCCTCCGGGGTTTCCTTGGCGCCTGGCGACAGCACGTTGTCACCGCCGATGGCAGTCAGGTCGTGCTGTCCCGGCTGGTTGACGAAAAAGCCGCTGATGCGGTCTGCCGCAAAGCCAGCGTTCACCAGTTCGCGGCGAGCCATGTCGACTTCGTCCTGGAGTTGGAAATGACCTGCAATAATTGTGGACATGCTAAAACCCTCCTGCATCTAAGATGTTTTCAGGATGCGCCAGCAGCGCTGTTTTCTCTGTTCGCTAACGCACTATGGCGTCCGAATCCCAGGCCAATCATTGCCATTGGCCATAGGCCGGCCGGCCGTAGTACGCCGCCGGCCCGGGCTCGGCCGGCGCGGCCAGCCATTCGCGCGGGTCGACCCGGTAGTAGCGCAGGAACTCGCCGAACAGCTGCGGATGGTGGCTGGCCATCTCGTAGGGCCGCGCGAAGAAGGCCTCGGTGGCGACCGCGAAGAACTCGGCCGGGCTGCTGGCGCCATAATGGTCGAGCACGCTTTGCTGGCGGTACATCGCATCGACCTGCAGGTTGGCGTAGTCGCGCGACAGCACTTCCGACCAGCGCTGGTAACTGGCGCGGTCGCCCAGCCACGGCGCGCCGTTGTTGCTGCCCGATTCGCTGTCAAGCTGGTGGGCAAACTCGTGCAGCACCACGTTGTGGCCCTCGGTCCAGTTGAGGGCGCCATGCAGCACGTGGTCCCAGGCCAGCACGACGCGGCCGTCGCCCCAGGATTCGCCCAGCAGGTCCTGGCGTGCCTCGGTCACCACTCCCGCCTCGTCGACGTGCTTGCGCGGCGCCATGAAGGCAGTCGGATAGACCAGCACCGTGTCGAGGCCGGCGTAGACGCGGCTTGGCCGGTTCAGCAGCAACATGCAGGCCTGGGCGGCAATCGTGACGCGCACCTCATCGTCGATGTGCTGGCCTGCGCAGCCGATAAACTTCTTCTGATAAAGGAACTGCCTGACCAGCTTGTGCAGCTGCTGCTGCAGCCCGGCATCCATGTGGCGGTACACCGGGATGTTGGCGTTGAGGATATTCAGGTGCTGCTGGGGCATCGCCTGGGCCAGTGCGCGCCTGAGCCGCCACTTCGGAACGCTGAACGCGCCCACCACCGCAGCGATGGCGAGTGACAAGATTAACGCCTCCACGGACCCTCCACATTCAGCTTGAACGCCTCGGCCAGCAGGCTGTAGGAACGCAGCCGGACCGAGCGCTCGTAGGCCCAGGTGTTGACGACCAGTTCGTACAGGTCGAGCCGGCTGGCCAGCGCGCGCAAGGTGTCGGCGACCTGTTCGGCGCTGCCGGCCATGGCGCTGCGGCGCATCTGGGCAATGCGGTCGAGCTCCGCCGTCGTGTATGGATAGGCGGCAGCGTCTTCGGGCGACACCAGCGGCCCGAGCAGTCCCTGTTCGAAGCGGACGCGCCAGTGTTCGCGGGTCTGTAGCTGGTGCGCCGCTTCCTGTTCGGTATCGCAGGCCAGCGCCCAGACGCAGATGGTCGCCTGCGGGTGCGGGTAGCGCTCGCTCGGCTGGTAGTTGCTGCGGTACAGGTCGAGGGCCTGCTCGACGCCCTGGCCATCGCTGAAGAAATACGCGAACGCGTAGGGCAGGCCGAGATGGGCGGCGAGCTGCGCTCCATAATTCGAGCTGCCCAGTATCCACATGGCGGGACTGCCCTCGCCTTGCGGCTGCGCCTTGATCGCGCGGTAAGGATGATCGGGCGGCATGCGGCGGCCCTCGATCCAGTCGCGCAGGTCGCGCACTTGCTGCGGAAACTCGTCGGCGCCGGGACTGGCGTGCGGGTTCAGCGCCCGCGCGGTCAGGCGGTCGGAACCGGGCGCCCGCCCGACGCCGAGGTCGATGCGGCCCGGCGCCAGCGCTTCCAGCACGCGGAATTGCTCAGCCACCTTGAGGGCCGAGTAATGCGGCAGCATGATGCCGGCGCTGCCGATGCGGATCCGGTGGGTGGTGGCGGCGACCGCCGCCATCAGCACTTCGGGCGCGCTGCCGACGATGCTGCTGCTGTTGTGGTGCTCGGACAACCAGTAACGGTTATAGCCCAGCGCGTCGCAATGGCGCGCCAGCGTCAGCGAAGCGGTAATGGCTTCGGCTGGCTGGTGGCCGGCGATGGCCGGCGACTGGTCAAGGACGGATAGCCTCATGCTGCTGGGGAAGCCGGGGGCGCGCCGGAAGCGAGATGCTGTTCGAGGGCGTCGGCGTCGCCGATCAGCTTGCCGCCGATGAAGACCTGGGGCCAGGTGGACGCGCCCGACACGGCGCGCAGCACGCTGGCGTTGATGTGCTGGCTCTGGGAAATGTCGGTATAGCTGAGCCCGCGATCGTCCAGCGCCGCCTTGGCGCGCGCGCAATGCGGGCAGCCGGGCTTGGAGAAGACGACCACCGGTTCGGGCACCTGGGCGGACGGGTTGATGTAGCGGAGCATGGTCTCGGCATCGGACACCTCGAAGGGATCGCCGTCCTTTTCCGGCTCGATGAACACTTTCTCGATCACGCCATCGCGCACCAGCATCGAATAACGCCAGGAACGCATGCCAAAGCCCAGGTTGCGCTTGTCGACCAGCATGCCCATGCCCTCGCTGAAGTCGCCATTCCCATCTGGCATGAAAGTGATATTGGCCGCATCCTGGCCCTGCTTCCACTCGTTCATGACGAAGGCGTCATTGACGGCCATGCAGACGATGTCGTCGACCCCATTGTCGCGAAACACCGGCGCCAGCTCGTTGTAGCGCGGCAGATGGCTGGAAGAACAGGTCGGCGTATAGGCGCCGGGAAGCGAGAACACGATGACGGTTTTGCCTTTGAACAGCTCATCCGTGCTGACGTCCCGCCACTGGTCATCCGGCCGCGCCTTGAATGTTATCTGAGGGACAGGCTTGCCTTCCAGCGATTCGGGGGTCGGTAACATGGTGTTCCTTTCGGGATCAGGTAGTGGTGTCGGCATCGTGCCGCTGGGGCTCAAGTGGGGTTGCTTAAGCTCTTTTCAATCTATCAAGCCGCAAAATGCAAAACGCCGCGGCACCAGGAGGTGCAGCGGCGTCGGTCGTGCCGGGTAGGAGGCCGCTGGCGGCCACCTGTTTAGGCGTTGTTTTCCTGCTTGGCCGCCGGAGCGGCGCCGAACAGCGCGGCAACCAGCGGATCGCGGGCGACCGGGCTGCGGTTGACGCGGATCGCATAATGGGTATCGTCGGCCAGGATGTGGAAGTGGCGGCCGGTGCCTGCCATGCTCTGCTCGCGCAGGCCTGGACGCTCCTTGCGCGGGGCTGCCCCTTCGCGCTTTGGCTGGACGATGGCGGCCAGGAAGGCCTTGACCCGCTCAGGATCAGGCGAGATCTGGTACACGGCCTTGCCCAGGTAGGTGGCGGTGCCTTCGATATAGCGGGCCAGTTCGATCACGCCGGCTTCGCGCAGGTCGCGGATGTATTTACGCGCGCCCGATGGCGAGAATTTGAGGAACCAGGCAATTTCGTCGGCCAGCATTTCGTGGGTCGACAATTCCTGGATCAGTTTTTGCATATTTTCAATGCGCCGCTGGGTAGCGGAAGTCGAACGCACGCGCTCAATCGGCGCCATCGAGATCGGGGCACGCTCCGCCGGCTGAGGCGCGACGCGCTCGATCAGGGTGGAATTGGCCGACCGCGAGGCATTCATATCGCCTTGCGCCGCGTTGGATTGAGGTGTCGTTGCATGCATGTTGAGTTACTCCATCGAAGAGATAGTCATTTGGTACGAACCGCTCATGTCGTTTGACAGCCTGACAATTTCGCGGGTTCCGTACTCCTTGGGCTCAAGAATGCCTGTTTCACATCATCAGGTCTGTGCGCCATCGAACATTCAAGAAATTTCCTGCTCGTCGTCATCTTTTTCTGACGATCATGCAAGCAGGCCCGGCTGTGTGCGTTCCCGTACAGAGCAAACGGGGTTGGGTATTTATTCTGTGGTTGTCCGCGCTGACAGCGTGCGCATCGACATTGATGAACAATTTTTATAAGGAAGCCACCATGAAGATCACCCTACTGGCAGCACTGCTGGCCGTCGCCGGCCTGACCGCTTGCGAAAAGACCGAAAGCACCACCGTCACCCCGCCTGCGACCACCGTCGTTGAAACCCCGGCGGCCGCCCCTGCCGCAGTGCCGGTTCCTGTCCCGGTACCAGTGCCTGGCCCAGCCGGCGCACCTGGTGAAAAAGGCGAACCAGGTGCTCCTGGCGCCCCTGGCGAGCCTGGCAAGGACGGCGATACCGTCCTGGTCGTTCCAGAGCAGCCAGCGAAGTAAGCTGTATAGCGCTTGATGAGACAGCGCCGTACCGGTTAAGTTCCGGTCCGGCGCTTTTTTTCATGCTGCGCAGGATCGAAACGACGTTATGTTGTAAAAAAATGACAACCTGGACACCGTAGTGCGGGAACGCACCGAGTGGTTGAACTCGTACGCTTATTCTCCAGTCGAACCTCACAGAACACTGTCAACAATTACGTTTAATTACATTTCGGGAGTTCCTGTGAACAACATGAAAAATATTGCGGTGGCTGTCGGCTTGGCCTGCTGTGCTGGCGCTGCTTTCGCACAAGAAATAAATCCGTCCTGGTACATCCAGCCCAGCATTAATTACTTTGAACCGGACGTCGAGTTCGGCACGGACGAACGCGACTACGGCGGCGGCTTGCGCTTCGGCAGGCCGCTGTCCGAAATGTGGGACCTGCAGATCGGCGCCAGCCACTCGCGCTCGGAGAGCGGACCCTTCAATTACCGCCAGACGCTGGTCGGCGCCGATGCCCTGCTGATGATGTCACGCAGAAAATTCCGTCCCTTCCTGCTGTTCGGCGTCGGCGCCCAGCGCGACAAGGTCGAAAACCCGCTGCGCCGCGTGCACGAAACCTCGCCCTACCTGACCGCCGGCCTCGGCTTCCAGCTGGGCTTTACCGACCAGTGGTCGATGCAGGCAGACTTGCGCAGCGTGCGCGGTCGCCTGCGCCACGACGAAGATTTTGGCTTCGACAAAAGCAATAACAAATACCTGACGATCGGCTTTAACTACGCATTCAACAAGCCGCCCGCACCGCCGCCGCCGCCACCGCCAGTCGCCGAGCAGCCGGCGCCGCCCCCTCCGCCGGCACCGGTACCGCCGCCGCCAGCACCGGCGCGGTTTGAAAAAATCACCCTGTCGGCCACCGAGCTGTTCGAGTTCGACAGCGCAAAGCTGGGCCCGGTACAGTCGCGCCTCGACGAAATCGCCGCCGCGCTCACTGCCGACCCAAGCATTACCGACGTCGACATCACCGGCTATGCCGACCGCCTGGGTTCGGCCGCCTACAACCTCAAGCTGTCGGAACAGCGCGCCAATGCGGTGCGCGACTACCTGGTGGCCAAGGGCATTGACGGCGCACGCTTGAAAGCCTACGGCAAGGGGGAAGCGAACCCGGTGGTAACCTGCACCAACAAGAACCGGGCTGAGCTGATCAAATGCCTGGAACCGAATCGCCGGGTCGAGGTCGAGCAGATCACCATCGAACGGCGGGTATCCGAATAAGCCCTGCTGTGTTAGTAACAAAGGGGCGAGCCTGCCCCTTTTATTATTTCTGGAGAATCGTTTATGGATGTAGCGAAGGAATGGGTGCCGTTTTCAAAGCAACTTGTACACCTGATGCGCTGCACGGTCACGGAATGGTTTGCCGACCGCGCCGCCAGCAAAGGAGCGGCGCTGGCCTTTTATACCCTGTTCTCGATTGCGCCGGTGCTGGTGGTTGTCATCGCCATCGCCGGC
The DNA here is from genome assembly GCF_020831365.1 of Massilia agrisoli. Taxonomy (GTDB): domain Bacteria; phylum Pseudomonadota; class Gammaproteobacteria; order Burkholderiales; family Burkholderiaceae_D; genus Telluria_A; species Telluria_A agrisoli. The sequence goes on along the minus strand of NZ_JAJHPV010000020.1, from coordinate 329,400 downwards.
TTCTTCTACGGGCATGAAGCCGCCCAGGGCCAACTCCTCAGCGAGCTGAAAGGCCTGGTCGGCGCCCAGGGCGCGGAAGCGATCCAGCTGGTGCTGGCCGGTGCGCGCGACAAGGAAAGCGGCATGTGGGCGACCATCGTTGCCACTGCCCTGCTGCTGTTCGGCGCCACCAGCGCGTTTGCCGAGCTGAAGGACAGCCTGGATGAAATCTGGAACGTGCCGCCACCGAAAGACGCAAGCTGGTGGGATATCGTGCGCACGCGCCTGCTGTCGTTCGGCCTGATCCTGGTGCTGGGCTTCCTGCTGATGGTGTCGCTGGTGGTCAGTGCCGTGCTCGCCATCCTGGAAAACTATTTCACCGGCGTGTGGCAGGACGCCACCGTGCTGCTGTCCTGGATCGCGCAGGTCATCAGTTTCCTGGTCATTGCGACCCTGTTCGGCACGATCTACAAGCTGCTGCCGCGCATCAAGCTGTCGTGGAGCGACGTGACCATTGGTGCGCTGGGAACCGCGGCCATGTTCACCTTGGGTAAATTTGTCATTGGACTGTATATCGGCAACAGCGGCGTGGCGGACAGCTTTGGCGCGGCCGGCTCGATGATTGCGTTGCTGTTGTGGGTGTATTACTCGGCGCAAATCTTTTTCCTCGGGGCCGAGTTCGCGCGCCAGTATGCGCTGCAGCTTGGCAGCCTGAAGCACAAGCCCGCTGAGGAAACGGGCGCGGACAAGTTGCAGAAGGTAGGGTAAGTTGCGAAGTGGGCGGATGCGGCCCCTGGCCTTATCCGCCCTACGCGACCGGCTACTGGAGCAGCCGCACGATCGTTGGTGTGCGTCGACTCGGAAGCCACGGCGGATTTGGCACGCCGCCTTCCCGCCCCTTACTCGCCCAGCAGCTCCGCAATCACTTCCATCCCCTCTACCCGCTCGGCCACGACCTTGATCATCACGACCACCGGTACGCCGAGCAGCAGGCCCCACATGCCCCACAGCCAGCCCCAGAACAGCAGGCTGACGAACACGGCCGCCGCATTCATCTTGGCGATGCGTCCCGTCATCCAGGTCGCGATCAGGCTGCCGACCAGGGTGGCGATGGCGAGCGAGGCGCCGGCCACCAAGAGCACCATCTGCACCGATTCAAATTGCATGAACGCGGCCAGCGCGGTCAGCGACGTGATCAGCAGGGGTCCGAAATACGGCATGATGTGGGTCAGCCCGGCCACCACGGCCCATGCGCCGGCATTCTCGAGCCCGATCGAGCGCAGCGCCACCCACATCAGCAGCGCCAGCATCGTGTTTGTGACGAGCAGCATGAACATGTAGTTCTGGATCGACGTATTAATGTCGTCCAGAATGTGGACCGTGACCTTCTTGCGCGTCAGCGAGGGCCCGGTCAGCTTGACGAGCTTGCGTTTAAACGTGTCGCCGGCAAGGAGCAGGAAGAACACGAGGAAGATCACCATCGTGGCCTGGGTGACAAAGGTCACCAGGCCCATCGAGCCGGCCAGTACCCAGTCCATCACCTTGAAACTGCTGCTGCCGCCCACTGCCGGCGGCGGTTTGCGCGGCGCGGCGCGCTTGCCTTCCATGCCGACGCTGGCAGTGGCCTGCTCGATCTGTGCGGCCGCGGCCTGCACCTGCTGGATCGTGCTTGGCTGTCCGCCCGATGTCTTGTTCAATACGCGGGTCAGCTTTTCTGTGATCTGCGGCAGGTCGTCGATGATGTTGAAGAATTGGTCCTGCACCCGGTGGATCACCAGCCCCATCAGGCCGACAATGGCGACGGTGACCAGCGTTGCGCCGATGGCGCGCTTGATATGCCAGCGCTCCAGCCACAGCACCACGGGATTGAGGGTGTAGGCGATGAAAATACCCAGCAGGAGGGGTACGAGGAATTTCTGCGACCACTGCAGCGCGTACACAAAGGCGACCGTGGCAATGATGCCCAGCGCAAGGCCGCGCGCATTGACGTGGATTGGCAGGCGCAGCCCGGCCGGGTGGCCTGGCGCGGCGTCGGGGAAATCGGAACTGGCGGCGTGGGTGTCCCCGAGGGCGTCCTCGGCGGCGCGTACCGGGTTCGGGTCTGCTAGCTGCATGTTAACTTCACAAAAAAAAAGGCCGGCCAAAAGGCCGGCCCGGGATTGGTCCGGCCGGACCAATAATTATTTTACGCGTACGTCATTCTTTACGGACTTTACACCTTTAATACCGCGTGCGATATCTGCAGCGCGCGATGCATCGGCTGGCTGGGCCACGAAACCGGACAGCTGGACTTCGCCCTTGAAGGTTTCAACGTTGATTTCGGTTGCCTTGACGTTAGGGTCGGCAGCGAAAGCAGCTTTTACCTTGCCGGTGATGACGGAGTCATCGATGTATTCGCCGGTGCCTTCACGGTTTGCGGTCGGTGCGCAAGCAACCATGGTGGTCAGGACGGATGCTGCAATCATCATATGGGCGATGCGTTGTGCGATTTTCATGGTGTAACTCCTTCGGTGGTTAATCAAAAATGCTCAAATGAGCTGGTCGGTACGGCGGGGCCTTACTTTCCGTACTGGTTTTTTGCGGCAGTGACACATCCGTCCTTGGCCGCGCCGGCAAACGCGTCGCATTTTTCAAGTGCGACTTTGTATTCAGCCGTTCGTTTGTCGTCACGCGCATCATTGCGCGCTTCGATGGTTTTCCTGTCGGCGCGCGCATCGGCCTGGGCCGCGACCAGCGTTGCCTTGGCCTGCTGCAGGCAGACATCCTTGTCGTTGCCGGTCAGGGCGGCGCATTTGGCCTTGTCGACATCGAAATAGGCTGCCGCGATACGCAGGCGGGCCTGGGTGTAGGCCTTGAGCGTGTTCTTGTAATGCGCATGGGCTTCTTCATCGGCGTGAACGCGGGCCGCTTTGGCTTCGGCGAGGCAGATGTCTTTTGGATTGCCGGTAATCAGGCCGCACCTGGCGCGGGTCGTTTTGTATTCCAGCGCAGCGCGGTCGCGCGCTTCGTTGTACGCAACCTTCGCTTCCGGCGTCGCTGCCTGGGCCATCCCGGACATCCAGGCGCCGCTACACAGCAGGGCAATGGCGAGGTGAGCTCTCATATTATTTTTCTCCAGTTATCAAAACGATCAGTCATGTTGATGTTTTACGCTGCTTAAGCCAGCTGTTCTGTACGCTAACGAACACTGAAGTTTTTATTTGTACAAACGTGCTAACGACGCAACGCAATCGGCCGCAGGTTTCGATGAACTGTCGCGAAATCGATCTGTCCAAGGTGCGGAAACGCACAGACCTTGCAAATCTGGCAGGACTATCCTGACCTCACACATTTGCAAAAGGAGAACAACATGAAGTCGACGAATACCACCATTGCAACACTGATGATTGCCAGCGCAGCCCTGCTGGGCGGTTGCGCAAGCACCTCCTCCGACCCGTACAACACGGGCACCTACGGCGCCTATGGCTCGCCATCGAGCGCAGCAATGGGCTACGGCACCATTGATTCCATCCAGGTAACCCGTAGCCAGGCCGGCACCAGCGGCACCGGCGCAGTGGTCGGCGGCCTGGTCGGCGCACTGGTGGGTAACCAGGTTGGTAGCGGCAGCGGCCGTACCGCAGCAACCGTTGCCGGCGCCGTCGGTGGCGCGGCGCTGGGCAACAAGGTCGAAGGCGACCGCGCTGCCGCCGGCCGTGACATGTATCAGATCAACATCCGCATGGATAACGGCGAGTACCGCTCGGTGGTGCAAGACAGCGTCTATGACCTGCGCGTGGGCAACCGCGTGCGTATCGTCGACGGCCGCGCCTACCGCTATTAATCCAGAAGGTTGGGCAGCAGATAAACACAACACTGGCGAAGCTCATCTCGTCTGAATCTTACTGAGGAGCTGACCATGGGAACAATACTGCTGATCATCTTGATCCTGGCACTGATCGGGGTCCTGCCGACCTGGAACCACAGCCGCAACTGGGGCTACGGACCGGTCGGCATCACCGGCATACTGGTGATTATCCTGATCATCCTGCTGCTTACTGGGCGGTTGTAAAACAAGCTGAACCGGCGCCGCGTGCGCCGGTTTTCTTTTCTGAAGCACATTTTCGAAGGAGGTGACATGACACACCCGAGGCAAAGATTTCTGCGCATAATTCCAGCCGCCCTGGCCCTGATGCTGGCGGCAGCGACAGCCCAGGCCCAGCAAGCGGAAGCGCCGCCTTCCGCGCAGGCCGCACAGCCGGAACCACGGCCTGCGACGCCGGCGACGGGCGCGACCCCATCGGCCAGCGCGAGCGCATCGGCGGAGCCTGCCGCCACCGCCCTGCCCCAGGATTCGAGCGACCAGAACGTGCCACCGGCGACGGCGCGCAAGCAGGCTGCCGAAGTGGCGGCGGGCGATCCGCAGCGCTGGTACCGCGAAGACGCAACGCCGGCCGCGCGCCTGCGCACCATGCAGAAGGAAATCGCCGCAGGACTGCAGGAGGCGCAGGGAAACTGCCGGCGCCAGCCGACTGCCGAACGCGCGGCCTGCATGAAGGAAGCGCGGGCAACGTATCAGCGTGAAATGTCCGAGGCCAGGAGCAAGGCGATGGCTGGCGCGGCGCGCTGAAACACTTCCCGCGGGATTTGTTGACGCGGCCGGGCGGACAAGCGAAGCCTCCACCGGTTGGCCACAGCGTGGTCGTGATTCAGGCCAATTCGGCGGAGGCGCTACGCTTGTCCGCCCAACCTCACGTGGCAGGTGCTCATTCGCTGATAATTTTTGCCGTCGCGCACCATTGAGGCAATCGCGACCTGGAACATTGGCGACATCAGCTCGCGGCCTATTCCCGGCCCAAAGCGGTCCGGCGGTCGCGGTCGGATGGCAGTTCGTGCACGACCACCGCCGTGTCTTCCTCGATATGCCTGAGCCACGCGGCGTCGCCGACAGCGCGCATGCCGTCGGCGTATCCCTGGTCCCAGCGCCAGTCGATCGATCCCTTCGAAAAATTGATGTCCTTGGCGGCCATGTGCCAGTCGCGCCCCGAATACGGCAGGCGCACGATGTGCAGCGTGCTTTCGCAGCCCAGCGCCGCGAGGTCGCGCTCGTCTTCGACCGTGCGTTGTTCGGGCGGCAGCCGGGCGTACAGGTCACGCAGCTTGTATTGCAGCCGGTGCATTTTGGCGTAATCGGCAATGTGGCGGGTCGAACGCGACGCGTAGGTGACGTCCTTCTGCCGCGTTTGCACCTGGTCGAGCGTGTAGGGTTCGGGGCCGCGCGCGCTCCACAGGTCGACCATGAAGCACAGGACGTCGCCTTCGGGCATTGCACCGAGCACCGACTCGAGCGGGGTGTTCGAGTACAGTCCGCCGTCCCAGTACAGCTGGCCGTCGATGCGCACAGGCGGGAATGCGGGCGGCAGGCTGCCGCTGGCGCGGACATGGTCGGGCTCGATCCGCATGGCCCGGCTGTCGAAGTGTGTCAGCTGGCCTGTCGCCACATTGACCGCGTTGACCGTCAGCCGCATGCAGTCGGGGCTGTTCAGGTAGTCGAAGTCGACCAGCTCGGCAAGCGTGTTGCTCAGCTCCGTCGTGTCGTAGAACGAGGCCAATTCCGGCGCGACCGGCAGCCCGAAGGCAAACCCGTTGAATGGGCGGGGCATGAAGAAGCCAGGCACGCCATGGAACACTGTGTCGATGGTGCTGAAGGTAATATTCGAGCGGCGCTGGCTGTCGCTGACGCGCTCCATGTCGACCCGGTCGGGATGGGAGACTCGCTCCCAAAAACTGCGCACCCGCGCGAGCCGGTCTTCCTTGCGGTTGCCGGCAATTAAGGCTGCGTTGACCGCGCCAATCGAGGTGCCGACGATCCAGTCGGGCACCAGGTCGTGTTCGTGCAGCGCCTGGTAGACGCCAGCCTGGTAGGCGCCCAGCGCGCCGCCGCCTTGCAGCACCAGTGCAATGCGCAAGCCGTGGGGATTCAGGACGTTGGGTGTTGCCACGTTCAATGTCCGTGGCCAGCCAGCACCGCCTTGCGAAGCAGTAAGGACATGTCTTCTCCAGAAAAAAAGCGGCGCCGAATCTGCGATTGCGACGCCGCCCAAGCCCCACCATATTTCAGGTCTGCCGGCCCTGCGGCCGCTTTACATGTGCGCCAGCCGCGCGCGGTGGCGGTTGGCATACCAGCCTGCCGCAGCCATCAGTACAGCCAGGCCAATCGCCGGCTTTTGCAGGCGCCGGCGGTTGATAAAGCTCATGGCGCTCATGGCGTAAGGCATGACGGTGCCGACATTGATGCCCGTCGGCCTCAACAGGCCATCCACCCGGGAACGCAGCGCGAACGTTGCGTGGTCCATCGCGTTGTGGAAAATTGTTTCAGGCTTTGCCCCATGCTTGATGTGGGCTTTCGCCTGGACGATGCCGGCGCGGTAAAAATCACCCTGGCGCAACAGGCGCGCCTTGCGCTCCGACACGTCCGAGGTACTTTCCCGGTCCTTCTTGATCAGTTCGCCGTCTTTGTCCATGTAGTTCCCCTCTTGTTATTGGCCGGTCACAGCAGCATGTCGCGGTCGTTCTTGAGTTCGTTCATCGTCTCCGGGAAGGCAAGCTTGCCTTCCTTGAGCATTGCCTTGGCCTTGAATACCAGGGCCGCGGTAATGGCGATGAAAACCAGGAACATCACCAACAGGATCGTCCATCCCATCGACTCCCACGCCAGCGCGACGATCATCGCGGTGCCGTACGCAATCGCAAACCAGCTGCAGATCAGCGCCAGCGCGCCGATCGCGACCAGCTCGATGACGTGGTTGCGCACCTCGGATAACTCGAGTGCCGCCAGTTCAAGGCGCGACACCACGAGTCCGAGAATGTTTTTTGCCAGCCCGGTCAGGCCGCTAAACAAGCCGGGGCCATGTACTGTTGTGGTCGTGTGGTCCATGGCTTCTCCCGGCGTGAATTATTTGCGGCCCAGGATGACGCCGACCAGCAGGCCGACGCCAGCGGCGGCAGCGATCGTGCGCCATGGGTTGTCTTTAACGTAGACATCGGCGGTGTGTGCCAGTTCCTTACCGCGCACCATCGCCTGGCCCTGGTATTCCTTGCCCTTGCCCATGGCCTGGTCCAGCAGCTGCATGCCGCGGCCACGCATCTCTTCGGCCTTCTCGCCGGTCAGCGAGGCCGCCGCGGTCAGCAGCGACTGCGCGTCACGGACCAGGGTCTTGATGTCGGTCTGGACGGTGTCCAGGTTGTGGTTCAGGGCCGACGACGAGGTGCTGTTGGTGCGGATATTGGTATCGATCATGATGGACTCCGTGTGTGATTAAAAAGGTGGTTTAGTGGGACAGAAGATCGCGCATATCATCGGCGTGCTCTTCCTCCACCGCCATGATGTTGATGAGCATCTGGCGGGTGGTCGGGTCTTTGTCGCCGATGGCGGCAATCATTTGCCGGTACGACTCAATGGCGACACGTTCGGCGATCAGGTTGGCGCGCACCATTGCTTGCACGTCTTCCGATTCGTCGTACTCGGCATGGCTGCGTGCAGTCAGGGTGGCCGGGTTGAAGTTTGGCGATCCGTTCAGCTGGACGATCCGTTCGGCGATCGTGTCGGCATGATCCTGTTCCTGCTGCGCGTGTTCCAGGAACTCGGCCTTGACGTGCCCGGTGTTGGGGCCGCTGACGGTGTAGTAGTGGCGCTTGTAGCGCAGTACGCACAGCAGTTCGGTAGCGAGTGCGTCATTGAGCATCGCGATCACGGCTTCACGGTCGGCCGCGTAGCCTTCCGTTACCGCGCCCTCGTCCATGTTGGCCGCGGCGGCGCGGATCGCCGCCACGTCAAATCCGTGCGCGAGGGGCTTGTTGGTTTCTTCCATGATGATGTGTTCCTTGCTTTGAAAATCGGTTAGCGCGGTGGAATCGTGCGGCCTTCATTCGACAGCACGATTTCGACGCGGCGGTTCAGCTGGCGGTTGCCGGCAGTATCGTTCGGCGCCACCGGGTGCGCTTCGCCATAGCCGCGCGCGGCAACGCGCTCGCGCCCGACGCCCATGCCCAGCAGTGCGTCGCGCACGGAGTTGGCGCGGCGCTCCGACAGGGCCTGGTTATGCGCGGTGCCGCCGGTACTGTCGGTAAAACCTTCGACAAGCACAGTGCGCTCCGGGTTCTGCACCAGCACCTCGGCCAGCTTGCGCACGGTGGCGACGCCGGCAGGGGTCAGGGTGGCCTGGTTGGTGGCGAACAGCACGTCGCCGATGGTGATGATCATGCCGCGCTCGGTCTTCTTGGCCTGCAGTTCGGCCATCATCGATTCGAGCTGGGCGGCCTTGGCCTGGGCGGCGCGCGCCATCGCTTCGGCGTCGGCGGCCTGGCGCTGGGCTTCGGCGGTCTGGGCCTGGGCGGCGGCCGCGTCGGCCTTGGCACGCTCGGCTTCGGCGGTGCGCGCTTCCAGGCGCACCTGGTCGCGCTGCTGGCCGGCCTTGGCGATGTCGGCTTCAGCCGCCTTCTGCTTGGCGACCTCTTGCGCGGTGGCGATCTTTTGCTTGGCGATATAGGCCAGCTTGTCGACCGTTTCCAGGCTTTCGTTCTTGGCTGCTGCGGCGTTGGCCTGGTCGAGGGCGTCGCTGGCCTGCTTGAACTCGAGCGGCGCGTACGTGGCCACCTGCGGGTTGTTGTTGGCCGCGATGAAATCGCCGCGGGCCTGGTCCAGGATCGGCGTGGTCAGGGGCGTGCTGCTGCAGGCAGACAGGAAGACGGCGCCAGCCAGGATGGCCGACTTGAGCAAATGGTGTTTCATGATCGTTCCTTTATTGTTTTAAAGTGAAGAGCCAGGCGCGCCAGGCGCGCCGTTCTGCCTGCTTATTTGGCGCGCTCGACTTCTTCGCGCAGCACGCGCAGGTCTTCCTGCAGTGCGTTCGACGCCGCCGTCGCCTTGGCCGAGTTGGCCTTGCTCTGGGCCAGCTTGGCGTCAGCCTGCGCCTGGTTGGCCAGGTCGCGCGCCAGCGTGTAGTCCTTGGCCGCCAGGGCCTGGCTGGCGCGCTGCATCTTGGCGCGCGCCGCGCTGATTTCTTCCGGCGCCAGGTCCGATGCCCCGGCGCTCACTGCGTTTTCGACCGCTGCCTTCGAGACCGCGACATCGGCGGTCGCTGGCGCTTTCTGCGACGATGCGCAACCGACCATGGCCAGCAGCATCGTGCTGCACAGCACCGTTGCCAGACGATTCTTCGATTCCCTGTTCATCTTGTTCTCCATTCAGCGTTGATTGATGTCGTAGTAACTTTATAAGCTGATTCAAAAGCAAGTTCGGTTCGCTGACGCACATATCATCCAGATAAGAAATCTCAGCGTTGGTGGTGGGTGCGTCAGCGCACAAAGACTGCCCCTGTTTCACGCTAAGCTGGGCTTCTCGACTGGAAGGATCGCCATGACCGAAGCACAAGCCGCCAGCGGCGCCGGCAAGCCGGTATCGCGCCGCACCAAGATCATCCTGGCCATCGCCGGCGTGCTGGTCGCCATCCCGGCGATCGCGCTGGTGATCTTGCTGACCTACGACTGGAACAAGGCCAGGCCCTGGCTGAATGCGCGCACCAGCGAGGCGATCGGCCGGCCCTTCCAGATTGCCGGCGACCTGTCGCTGTCGTGGGAACGCCCGTCAGAGAAGATGGCCGAACGTAACCGCACCTGGCGCGACTTCATTCCCTGGCCTCACCTGGTCGCCAACGACGTCCACGTCGGCAATCCCCCCGGCATGCCGGCTGGCGACATGGCCAGCGTGCGCCAGTTCTCGTTCTCGCTGGACCCGCTGGCTCTGCTGGACAAACGCATCGCCATCCCCCTGCTGCAGTTCCAGGCGCCGGTTGTCAGCCTGCAGCGCCACAGCGATGGCAAGAACAACTGGACCTTCAAGAAACAAGAGAAAAAGTCGCCATGGGTGCTGGACCTGGAGCGCGTGGTGTTTACCAAGGGCATCGTCTATTACAAGGACGCGATCCAGAAGGCCGACGTCAGGGCCGACGTCGACACCCTCGAAGGCGACCCCGAGTACGGCGTGGGATGGAAGCTGCGCGGCACCTACAACGGCGCGCCGGTGACCGGCAGCGGCAAGGCCGGCGCGGTGCTGTCGCTCAAACAGCAGACCACGCCCTACCCGCTGCAGGCCGATTTCCGCATGGGCCCAACCCGCATCGCGTTTGAAGGCACCCTCACCAAGCCCACCAGGCTGGCCGCGCTGGACATGAACCTCAAGCTGTCCGGTCCCAGCATGGCGCGCCTGTATCCGCTGCTCGGCGTGCTGCTGCCGGAAACGCCGGCGTTCAGCACCTCGGGCCGCCTGATCGGCGCGCTCAGCCCGGAAAGCCGGCGCTGGACCTACGACAAGTTCACCGGCAAGGTGGGTTCGAGCGACCTCGGCGGCACCCTGACCTTCCAGACCGGCGCGCCGCGTGGCAAGCTCAGCGGCAGCGTGCGGTCGAAGCTGCTGCAGTTTGACGATCTTGGCCCCCTGATCGGCGCCGACTCCAACGCCAGCAAGACGCGGCGCGGCGTGCCGCCGGTGCAGCCGCCCAACAAGGTGTTGCCGGTCGAGACCTTCCGCACCGAGCGCTGGACCGCGATCGACGCCGATGTGCGCTACGCGGCGGACAGTATCGTGCGAGAAAAACAGCTGCCGATCCGCAAGCTGTCGACCCACCTGATCCTGAAGGACGGGGTCATCACGCTGGCGCCGCTCACCTTCGACATGGCGGGCGGCACGCTCAACTCGAACATCAAGCTCGACGGCAGCGGCCGGCAGGGCAAGAACGCCATCAAGGCCACCGCCAAAGTCACCGCCCGCCGCCTGCAGATCAAGCAGCTGTTCCCCGCCATTGAAGGCCTGCAGGCGTCGGTCGGCCAGATCAACGGCGACGCCGCGCTGTCGGCCACCGGCAATTCGATCGCCACCCTGCTGGGGGCGTCGAACGGCGAGATCCACTCGCTGATCAACGAGGGCACGGTCAGCAAGATGCTGCTTGAAAAGATGGGCCTGAACATCGGCAACATCGTGCTGACCACGCTGTTTGGCGACAAGCAGGTGCAGATCAATTGCATGGCCACGGATTTCGCGGTCGAGCGCGGCATCATGTATTCGCGCACCTTCATCGTCGACACCGAGGAAGCCATCATCAACGTCGATGGCGTCATCAGCCTGGCCGATGAAACTCTGCACCTGACCATCAATCCGAAAACCAAGGGCCTGCGCATCATCTCGCTGCGCGCCCCGCTCTACGTGCGCGGGCCGTTCAAGAAGCCAACGGTCAGCGTCGACAAGGGCGTGCTGGCGATGAAGGCGGGCGGCGCGATTGCGCTGGCCACGCTGGCCGCCCCGGCCGCGGCATTGGTGCCCCTGGTCAATACCGGGCCTGGCGAAGACAGCGAGTGCGGCAAGTTGCTCGCCGCGGCGCGCCAGAAGCCGGTGGCGCCGCCGCCTGGCAAGCCCACGGGGCGCTGACGCTGGTCAACATTAGCTTTTCGGCACTACGTGCGTTGGCGAACAGACCACCCGCTGACCAGGCTCTACTCTAGCCATAACGGTGCAGGCAAAGCCGCGCCGCAAAGCAGGCATTACAACCCACTACAGAGGATAAGAACATGAAAAACCTGAAGTTTGCCGCGACCCTGCTGGCCGCCCTGATGCTGACCCAGGTCGTCGGCTGCGCCTCCAGCGCCAGGCAGGAAAGCGTGGGCGAATACATTGACGATACCGCGATCACCGCTGGTGTAAAAGCGGCGATCCTGAACGAACCTACCCTGAAAGTCTCCGAAATCAATGTCGAGACGTTCAAGGGCGTGGTGCAGCTGAGCGGCTTTGTGTCCTCGGCGGACAGCGTGGCAACCGCATCGTCGGTCGCGCGCAGTGTCAAGGGTGTGAAGTCGGTCAAGAATGACATCCGCCTGAAATAAAACCAACTAAGGAGGACCCATTATGAAATCCATTAAACACCTCGCAGCAACCGCAGCACTGGTCACCGTCGCCCTCGGCCTGGGCGGTTGCTCCAGCATGTCGGCGCAAGACAAGAACACCGCGATCGGCGCTGGCGCCGGCGCAGTGATCGGCGGCGTACTGACCGGCGGCAGCACTGCCGGCACGGTTGGCGGCGCAGCAGTCGGCGGCGTGATCGGCAACCAGGTCAAGCCACCGAAGTGACCTGTTAGCTTGCTTGCAGAAGAACGCCCCGCCTCGACGGGGCGTTTTTCATGGCGGTCATCCTTGCGTGCAAAACGGCGGCGTTCGAGCCGCTAGCGCGCCGCGCTTGCCGCCTGCCCCGCCTGGCGGGCAATCAGCTCGCGAATGGCCTTGCTCACTGCTTCGGGGTGGGCAGTTTGCATCTGGTGATCCGAATCGACAATCACCTTCTTGGCGTTCGGATACAGTCCGCGCACAAAAGCCACCGTGTCCGCATCGCGGTGAAAAGCGCCGAAATCCACCGGGATCGCGGTGGCGGACTTCGGCACGTTGATGAGCCTGATCATCGGCTTATCGTCGATTCCCGGCAACGCCAGGATCTTTTCGCCTGTGTCGTAAATGCCATCCACCTCGCGCCCGACCGCGTTCGACAACAGCACCCGTTTTGCCAGGCGCGTGGTGAATGGAAACTCCTCGGGTTTCTTCACCATGCGCGGCAACAGGCCATCGACGAGAACGATGCCTGCAACTTCATCCGGATACCGCCTGGCGAACAGCTGCACATACAGCCCGCCGAGCGAATGGCCTACCAGGACATAGGGAGGCGCCAGCCCTTTATGCTTGAGGACCTGGCGCAGCTGCCGGACAATGGTCTCGCCGTCGCGTGGGGCATCGCTCGCTTCGCTGTTCGCATAGCCCGGCCGGTTGTAGGCGAATACCGTGGCGTCCGGGCTGACGGCGTCGAGTACCTTGTCCCATTTGTCGAGCGTGCCACGCAAGCCGCTCTCGAACACGACCACCACCTTCGACGCCGGGTGCCTGATCGTCACCGACTCCACTTTGCGCCCCTCGATGAGGTCGATGCGCGCCTGGTCCGCCGCGGCCCATGCCGTAGCGCTGGCAAGCAGCCCCGCCGTCGCAAGCAACAGGGGAAGCACCAGGCGCGGGGTGCGCTGGCGAGTGAGGTCATTGCAGACTGGATCGGACACGTGCTTTCCTTCATCAATGAAAAACCTATCATTGCAGGAAAGGAAAGCATGTCGGTGGCAAACGCGACAAACGGCAAGATACCGGGACAGTGTGCAAGATCAGGCGACTGGAATGCGGCAGCCCTGCCTGCCTGGATGCGGCGGCGCGGCTTATGCTGCTTGCACGCGCGCCACACCAGGCGCTAGACGAAGGCAGTCGACAGCGCTTCCTCGCCCGCGTCCTTGACGATCTCGTAGCATTTGCAGGAGGCCGCGGTCAGGCCGGGCACGTCGAGGATCTCGATATTGCCGCGGCTGTAAATAATCAGCCCCTGCTGCTGCAAGGCGCTGGCTGCCTTGGTCACGCCAACGCGCCGCACGCCCAGGGCATGCGCGAGAAACTCGTGGGTAAGGTGGAACTTATCCGACTGCAGCCTGTCGCGCGTGACCAGCAACGACCGGGCCAGCCGCGCTTCGAGCACGTGGAAGCGGCTGCACACGGCAATCTGGATCGCCTGCGCCAGCAAGGTGTCGGTGTAGCGGTAAAGCACCCGCTGCAGCGAAGGATTATGCGCGAACTCCGTGCGGAACTCGGCACTGTCCATGCGGCTGGCGCTGCCGGCGCGCTGGACGATCGCGCGCACCTGCGGCAGGTCATGGCCCAGCGCGACTGTCGCGCCCAGCATTCCCTCCCTGCCCACCAGGCCCACCTCAAGCGTCATGCGCCCTTCCGCCACGCCGAGCAATGAAATCAGGCTGTCGTGCGGAAAATAGATGTGCTGCAGTGGTTCGGACGGCTCGCACAATACGGCGCCCACTTCGATTTGTACGGGTTCCAGCATGGGGACCAGGCGCGCAAAGTCATCCTCCGGCAGCGCTGCCAGTAGCTTGTTGCCGTTCTGCTGCGCTAAGTCGGGAGAGGCGCCTGCCTTCATCGGCCCCTCCCGAACGCGATGGGTGTGTTCAAACATAATTCAGGACCGGTTACAAACATACATGAATGGAGCTTGCCTGTAGTAGAGCTTACATTTGCAAACAATTTCAATCAGCGTAGCGGCAATAATAGTAAAGGTATGTACGGTGACGCACGGAAGCGCCGGTACTACATAGGGAGAATGGCCGCATCGGATGGACCATGTGCTGGGCCTGTCTGACACCGGAAATGGCCGGTTAAAAAAAACAGCAAGTACGACAAAAAGGATCCCACCATGAACACTCCCCTCCACAGCACCTATAAACGTCCCGGCATGCACCCGATGCTGATCCTGGCCGCCCTCGCCGTCATCCTGTTCTGCCTGGCAGGCACGGCCGCGATCATGGGCTGGATTCCCTCGTCGGTCGGCAGCACCACGCCGCGCGGCGACCTGACCGAGGCCGACCGCCTGGCCTTGTCGGCCCAGATGGCGCCGGTCGGCGCATCGCAACTGGCCCCGGCCGGCATCGACCTGCGCGACGAGCCTTCCAGCAAGTACGCCGAGCCGAAACGCTATGCCGAGACCGCACCGCGCGAAGACCGCTATGAAGAGCCGGTCAAGCGCGCCCCAGCCAAGGTAGCGTCGGCCAAAGCGTGGTGCTCCAACTGCGGCAACGTCGAGTCGATCCGCACCATCACCCAGCGCGCCGAAGGCAGCGGCCTTGGCGCGGCGGGCGGCGCGGTACTGGGTGGCCTGCTGGGCAGCCAGATCGGCGACGGCAGCGGCAAGAAGCTCGCCACCGTCGCCGGCGCGGTCGGCGGTGCAGTGGTCGGCAACCAGGTCGAAGGCAACACGCGCGCCACCACCAGCTACGAAATCAAGGTCCGCCTTGATGACGGCACGGCGCGCACCTTCCGCCAGGACACCCAGCCGCAGTGGCGCACCGGACAGCGCGTCAAAGTGGTCAACGGATCGCTGCGCTCGGTAGCCTGAACCACGGCGGCAAACGCCGCCTTTCCTCCAAAAAACAACGCCCCGCGGCTGCTTGCCCCGGGGCGTTGTCTTTTCATTTGTGCAATGTGAGCCACCGCACGGAAGTACTGTTGAGCTACGAGCAAACTAGATTCACGTTGGAAACAAATCCGGCGACACATAAAATGAATGAGGGGTGCTTATATGAACAGCCTTGCATGGATTGGCATCATCGTTTGGGGAATTATCGTCACCGTATTCGGGCTGACGATGGCGGGGCCGCCGGAAGCGCAGTCCGGCGACATGCAGCCGCAAGACGTGGTCTTCCTGATCGCCGGCGGCCTGCTGACTTGCCTGATCGGCCTGGTCGGCCTGTTGGGGTTGATGGGATGGGTGCCGGGGTTGCGCAATGAACAAAAAACTTGTGCTTAGTGTACGGCACCGAACAGAGCGCAAATACACCCCTGAGCATACTGAAGTCACGGCCTACGGGTCTTCTAAAACATCACCGAGGACTAAATCATGCTCTATACAATCGCTGTCATTCTCCTGATCCTGTGGCTCCTGGGCCTGGTCACTTCCTACACCGTGGGCGGTTTCATCCACATCCTGCTGGTCGTCGCGGTCATCATGATCCTGGTACGCCTGATCACCGGCCGAGGCATTTAGTAACAATTAAGGCCTCAGACAATGTTTAATGTTTGATAAGATCCGTTTCGCGGTCGTGCCCGGCGTAGCCTGGTGTGACAGCGAAACGGATCAAAAATTTAAGGAGCACCCACATGAGAAAAATTATGAACAAGTCGATCATCGCAGCAACCGTTATCGCACTGGCCGCGTCCGGCTGTGCTGACATGTCCGCTACCCAGCGCGGCACCGCAACCGGCGCCGGCGTTGGCGCAGGCATCGGCGCACTGCTGGGCGGCACTACCGGCGGTGGCGGCGGCGAGCGCGCAGCCAAGGGCGCCGTCATCGGCGGCGCAGCTGGCGCGCTGATCGGCAACATCTGGTCGAACCGCATGGAAAAGCAGAAGCAGGCCATGGAGCAGGCAACCCGCGGCACCGGCGTGCAAGTCACCCAGACCCAGGATAACCGCCTGAAGCTGGAGATCCCGGCCGACGTGTCGTTCGACACCGGCCGTTCGGACATCAAGGCGAACTTCCGCCCTGTGCTGGAACGCTTCGCGCAGACGCTGAACGAGAACCCGGCGGCTAGCGTGACCATCATCGGCCACACCGACAGCGTCGGCGACGACAGCGTCAACCAGCCGCTGTCGGTCGACCGCGCGGCCAATACCCGCAACTACCTGGCCCAGCGCGGCGTAGCGTCGAACCGCATTGCCATCGAAGGCCGCGGCGAGCGCGAGCCGATTGCATCGAACGACGACGCGAGCGGCCGTGCACGCAACCGCCGCGTTGAAATCTACGTTGCTGAACGCGGTTAAATAGCAGTCGCCCGTTCGCGGGACCAGGCTGCCGGGGACGCCCCGCTGCCGCGATGATTCGCGGGGCGCGGCGTCCTTTTTTATTGACAGGAGCGATTGATGGAGAACGAAAGAGTACGCATCACCGGGGAGGAAATCCTCTCCGATAATTTTTATACGCTAAAGAAGATTACCTACGAGCTGCGCCGTACCGACGGGCGCTGGCAGAAACAGGAACGCGAGGCCTATGTCGGCGGCAATGGCGTGACCGCCCTGCTCTACAACAAGAAGAACCGGACAGTGCTGATGACGCGCCAGTTCCGCGTGCCCGCCTACCTGAACAAGCATGACGGCTTCATGATCGAAACCCCGGCCGGCATGCTCGATGGCGAGCCGCCGGAAAAGCGGGTGCGCGCGGAAGTCGAGGAAGAAACCGGCTACCGCGCCGAGAACCTCGAAAAGGTGCTGGAGCTGTTCATGAGCCCGGCTTCGGTGACCGAGCGCGTCCACTTGTTCATCGGTGAATATGATCCCGGCAAGCGGGTCGGCGACGGTGGCGGGCTGGACGAGGAAGGCGAAGACATCGAAGTTGTCGAGCTGGCGTTCGATGAAGCGCTGGCAATGGTGGCGCGCGGTGAGATTGTCGACGCGAAGACGGTGATCCTGCTGCAGTACCTGCAGTTGCGCCACATTCAGATTGACGGTGAGCAAGGAAGCGAGGCGCGGTAAGCCGGATCAACACCGCCGCGCGCGGATGAGCGAGAGTTGAGCAGTGGAAACTCTCATCCGGGGGCGGCGATGCAAGGAGATCAGGTATCGGAACAGGTTGTTGAGGTGGCCGAGGCAGGCACGCTGCCATTGTGGAGCCCGGTGGGGATCGTGCTGTGGAGCGTGCTGTTCACGCCCGCGTTCGGGGCCTGGCTGCAGATGTACAACTACCGGCGGCTGGGGGATGATGCAGCCGCTGCGGTGGCGTGGCGCTGGTGCCTGGGCGGGTTGGCGGTGCTTGGGTGGAATGCGCTGGCCAGCGCGATCGGACAGCGGCTGGGCTTGGATACGCCCTTGTTCGACTGGGTGAACGGGGTGGTGTTTCTGGCCTGGGTCTGGGCGACATTGCCTGGTCATTCCAGGGCCGTGGGCCCGGCCTATGCGCGCAGGGGCTGGGATAGCGTGGTGGTGCTGGGGCTGCTCGCGGCTGTGGCTTACCTGGGCGCGAGTTTGGTGCTGCAATGGATGTTGGCGGAGCTGACGTAATCGGCGGATGCGCTTTGCTTATCCGGCCCTACGTTCCGCTGTCGGCGGATGAGCGCTACAACCAGCCGGCGTCGCGCGCGAGGCGGAATGCCTCGACCCGGTTGCCGGCATTGAGCTTGCTGATCGCCTCCGACAGGTAATTTCTTACCGTGCCTTCCGACAGGTGCACCTGGCGCGCGATCTCGGCGCTGCTCCTGCCCTCGCCTGCCAGCCGCAGCACCTGCCGCTCGCGCTCGGAGAGCGGGTCCTGGCCACCGCTCCAGCCCTCCAGCGCCAGCTCCGGCGCCACTGCCCGGCCGCCGCCGTGCACGGTGCGGATCGCAGCGGCCAGCGTGTCAGCAGGCGCATCTTTCAACAAATAGCCGCGCACGCCTGCCGCCAGCGCGCGCCTGAGGTAGCCGCTGCGCGCAAACGTGGTGACAATGATGACCCGGGATGGCGAACTGAGCTGCGCGAGGCTGGCGGCCAGTTCCAGCCCGGTCATGTGCGGCATCTCGATATCGGTCAGCACGATATCGGGCGCCAGCTGCTGGCAAAGGGACAGCGCGTCCCTGCCGTTGCCCGCCGTCGCCACCACGTCGATGTCGGACTCGAGCCGGAGCAAGGCGGCAAGCGCCCCCAGCACAAGGGCCTGGTCTTCGGCGATCAGGATGCGGATCATGCGGCCCCTTGCGCCGGCAGGCGCAGTTCGAGCGCCAGTCCTTTGGCAACATGGATGGCGAGCGTGCCGCCCAGCGTTGCCGCGCGTTCGCGCATGCCGGTCAGGCCATTGCCGTGGCGGATGCCGGTGCGCGTGGAACTGCCGTCGTCCGCCACCCTCAGCACGATCGCACCGTCGCGCAACGCCAGGCTCAGGGTGCAATGTGCCGCGCCGGCATGGCGCACCACGTTGGTCACCGCTTCGCGCAGCGCCAGCGCCACCACATGCTCGGCCGCAGGGGACAGCGCGACCATGCCGATGTCTTCGCGCAGCGAAATGTTGGCTGCCGCCAGGCTGGCGCGCGCACTGGCAAGCGCATGGGCCAGGCCGCTTTGCTGGTAACCGCTGACCGCGGCGCGCACTTCCGACAACGCGCGCCGGGCGCTGGTTTCAATATCGCGGATCTCGGTCCGGCAGCCGTCGTCGTCGTTTCCGGCCAGTTTGCCGGCCAGCTCGGCCTTGAGGGCGATCAGCGACAGCGAATGCCCGAGCAGGTCGTGCAGGTCGCGCGAAATTCGCTCACGCTCGGCGATGGTCGCCATATGCTCCACCTCTTCCTGCTTACGCAACAATTGCCGGCGAGACTGCTCCAACCCCGCCTGCATCACCGACGCGATTCCGACCGGAATGCCAACCGCAACGGAAGGCAGCAGGAAAGCCATCCGCACCCATGCCGGCACCGCGAGCGATACCACGAGGGCCAGCATCATCACCCCGGCCAGCAGCAGGTAGGCGCGGATGGGCTTCAGGCTCGCGCACATTGCTGCGGCGTACACGAAAAAGGCGCTCGCGCCGACGTTCCAAGGCGCCCACAGCACGCCGATCAGCACGGTCACCAGCACGCACAGCACCGCCTGCTCTCCCCTGGCCCAGAAGCTTGCCAGGTAAAGCGGAATGAACCCGACGATCGTGATCAGGAGCAGCGCCAGTTCCAGCGGTCCAGGGGGCACGTTGAGGTACTTCCACAGCATGAACGACAGCGAGAAGACCCACAGGTAGGGCATCTTGCCGTGCTCGGGCGGCACCCACGGGCCGCGCAGCACACCCTTGATCTTGTTCATGACACCCTTTCTTCGATGATCAGCGCTCGAGCAACCGGACGTCGGCGATATCGAAGCGGTAGCCGCCAGGTTTCGGTCCTGCATTAAATCCTATCATGGTCACTGCTGCCGGATCGATTCCCGCAAATTCGCTGAACGGCACGGATATTTCCGACCACTCGGCGCCGGCGGTAAACGGGACCTGGCCGGGAATCGTGACGCCGCGCGACATCATGCTGAGCTGGTAGCGCTTGCCATCGCCGCGCACTTTGAAGCGGATTAATTTTGCTGCGCTCAGGTCGGCAGGCTGCATGGGCTTGGCCCCCGGCAGGAATGCGACGCCCGCCCAAGGATAAGGGAAGCCCGGCGCGACCGTGGCGCTGACCGACACCGCAGGCTGGCCCTCAACCGTGTCCGGCAGCAGCGCCAGCTCGACCGTCGAACTGCCGCCCATCATGCCGTCGTGGGACGGGCCCCACCCCGTCCCGACCGGGCTGCCCAGCTTGGCCGCGCTAAACAGGCTGATGCGTCCGTCGGCCGGCAAGCGGACCCGGTTTGCCGGCGACGGCGCGGCTTCCTGCGCCACCCGCAGGCGCTGCTGGTCGCGCAGCGCGCGCGCGCTCTCGCCATCCTTCCATATTTCCTCGACCTGCTGGGTGGCGGAGATGTCGGCCAGCGGGTCGCCCTTGACCAGCAACAGGTCTGCTTTGTAGCCGTTCGCGATGCGCCCCCGCTTCCCAAGCCGGAATGCAGCAGCTGGTACGGAGGTGGCCGACGCCAGCGCCGCCCGCGGTGTCAATCCGGCTTCGACCAGCGCGGCCAGTTCGCGGTGCATGCTGATGCCGTACTGGGTGCCCGGATTGCCTGCATCGGTTCCGGCAAGCACCGGCACGCCTTCCTTGTGCAATGCCGCCGTCACCGCTGCCGGCACCCGCAGCCGCTCCGGCGCCAGCTTCTTTCCGTACCGCGTTTGCAAAGGCACCTGCTGTTCCTTGTCAAGCAAACCGGCCAGCGGGCTGCCGGCAGCCAGTGGCCGAACCGGCACGCCCGCTGCGCTTTCGAGCACGCTGAAGGTGGGGATGACGAAAGCACCCTTCGCCCTGGCCAGCCGCGCGAAGTCCGCAGTTTCCTGGTCGCTGATGTGTTCGCCATTGAACAGATGCACCAGGCCATCCGCCCCGGCCACGAGCGCTGCGCGCGCATTGGCCAGGGTGCTGATGTGCACAACGGCAAGCTTGCCACGCTTGTGAGCGGCGTCGATGGCTGCTTTCACCGTCGCCAGGTCCAGGCTGTTCACCCGGTGCGCGTGACTGCCATCTTCGAGGACAATCTTGATGAAGTGCGAGCCCTCGGCGATGCGGGCATCGACAAATGCCTGCGCGTCGGCTGCCCTTGCCAGGGTCGGGATCGGCATGCCAAACTGGGTTCCGTGGCCACCCGGAGCGGTCACGAGCGTGCCGGCCGAGAATAAATCGGCCTGATGGCGGTTATTGTTCGCTGCCATGGCGCGGGTGATTTCCTGCATTGCCTGCACGCCGGTAAACATGTCGACTTGCGTGGTTACCCCGAACAGCAATGGCAGGTCGAAATGGCGATAAGCGTGCACGTGTGAATCGATCAGGCCGGGCAGCAAGGTACGGCCGGCACCGCTGACCAGCCGTGCTCCGCGCGGCGCAGGCCCGTGGAAATCGGCGTCAACGATCAGGCCGCCGTCAATCAGCACGGAGCGGCGCGCATGCACATCGCTCCCATCGAACACGCGTACGTCCTGCACCAGCGTCGGCGCCGCCACCGCTACGGCTGATATGCCAAGGCCAAGCCCCAGCAGCACTGCATTCAAGCGCGTCAAGTTCATGTCATCTCCTCAGTTTTTGGTATGGCAAGTATGAGGTTGGCGACCGACACCTGCCAGACGCATCCGCCATGACTTTGGCCTGACAATTGTCATGCGCAAATGGCTGGGATGGAATGCGGTAGTGGGAATGCTCGCGACCGTGGCTGGCCTGGCCGCGAGCTTGTTGCAGAAAATTGATGCGGGCCGGGCTGACAACAGGGCGGATGGAAGCAGCATCCGCCTTGCTGCCGCGTTTACTTCTTCGCCTCGGCTGGCTTGCCGGACTTCGCGAAGTCACCGGCGCTGACGATCGAGACGCTGCCTGGCTTCAGGTTGCTGCGCAGCGCTTCGTTCACTTGCGCCACCGTCAGCGCAGCCACCCTGGTTTCGAGGTCCTTGTCGAAGGCCATCGTGCGGTCCAGCGTCAGGTAGCTGGCCAGGCGGCCTGCCAGCGGGCCGTCTTCGGTGCGGTAGACTTCCTCGCCCTGCTTCCAGCCCTTCTTCGCCTCGGCCAGTTCGGCCGCGGTGAAGCCTTCCTTGAGCGCCAGGTCGATCTCTTCACGCAGCGCCGCTTCTACCTTGGCGGTGTTTTGCGGTGCGCTGATCGCGTACGCCAGCCACAGGCCGGCCGGGTCGCGCGCCGGGATGCTGAGCTGCGAGCCGACGCCGTAGGACAGGCCTTCCTTCTGGCGGATGCGGTCCGCCAGCCGGCTGCGCAGCGCGCCGCCGCCGAGCATGTGGTTGGCCATCAGCAGCGCAGGGAACGCTTGCGCGTCATCCTTCAGCGGCAGCGGGTGGACCGCGATCAGCACGCTGTTGGCCTTGTCCGGCGTTTCCAGCGCGATCTTTTCGCCGGCGGCGTGCTTGATGGTGCCGGGAATGCGCTCGTACGGCTGGGCTGCGCGCCAGTCGCCGAACAGGCTGGCCAGCTGCGCCTTGACTTCCTTCGGATCGAAGTCGCCCACCGCCGCGAACGTGGCGTCGCCTGCGCCGTAGAACGCCGAGTGGAAGGCCTTGACGTCCGCCACCTTCAACGCGCGCACTTGCGCCAGCTTCTGGGGCAGCGTGTCGACGTGCTTGACGTGGCCTTCGGGCGTGGCGTCAAGCAGGCGCTGGAAGGCGTTGAACGCCAGCGGCTGCGGCTCAGGCATGTCCTGCTCGATGCGGCCGATGCGCTCGCGCTGCAGTTCGGCAAACTCGCTGTCGGCAAATGCCGGCTTGCGCAGCACTTCCGCCAGCAAGGCCATCGCCGGCGCCAGGTTCTCGCGCGTGGTGGTGACCGACGCGCTGACGCCTTCGGCCCCACCGCCTACCGATACTTGCGCCTTGAGCTTGTCGAACGCGTCCTTGATTTCCTGGCGCGACAGCCGTTCGGTGCCGCGCATCAGCAATGATGCGGCAAATGCGCCCGCATCGGCCTTGCCTTTCAGGCTGTCGGCAGTGCCGGTACGCAGCACCAGGTTGGCGCTGACCATGCCGCCCTTGGTCTTCTTCGGCAGCAGCGCGCCCTTCAGTCCGTTTGGCAAGGTGAAGCGCTCGGTGCGGGCTTCGATATTGGCCGGGCTCGGGTCGAACGCTTCGCCCTGCGCGACAACTGCGCGGCCCTTGTAGCCATTGACCAGCGCGGCAATGTCTGGCGTGCCAGGCACTTCGGCGCGGTCCACGGTGTCGGTCGGGATGAAGCGGCCGAGGGTGCGGTTGGTTGGTTTCAGGTACTTCAGTGCGGCCGCCTGCACGGCTGCCGCGTCGGTCTTTTCGATGCGGTCGCGTTCCAGGAAGAACAGGCGCCAGTCCCCGGCCGCCATCGATTCGGTCAGGGCGATGGCCAGCTGGGCGGTGTCGTTGGTGGCCAGTTCGATCTGCTTGTTGATCGCCACCCGTGCGCGCGCCACTTCCGCTTCGGTGATCGGCTGCGACTTCAGGTCTTCCAGCACTTTCAGCATCGCGTCCTGGGTCGCCTCGAGTTTCACGTCCTTTGGCACGACAGCGCCGAAGATGCGGTAGCTCGGTTCGAGGTTATTGACCGA
Source organism: Massilia agrisoli (assembly GCF_020831365.1). Taxonomy (GTDB): domain Bacteria; phylum Pseudomonadota; class Gammaproteobacteria; order Burkholderiales; family Burkholderiaceae_D; genus Telluria_A; species Telluria_A agrisoli. Next base: position 306,155 of record NZ_JAJHPV010000020.1, on the reverse strand, counting down.
GTCGACCTGCACCCGGGTGGCGAGCTTGGTTTCCACCAGCGCCTTGTGCAGGCGGCCGCTCGGCGCATCGACGAGGATGCGCGCCAGCAGCGACAGCGCCGCTTCGTCCGCGTGGCCCGACGGCGCGACGTGGTAGCCGGCGCCGACGAACTGGGTGCCGCCGTTACGGCGCACCGTTACGGAGCGTTCGCCGTCCTGCGTCGGCTCGGCCGTGTAGGTCGGCTGGATGACGCGCGCCGGCTTCGGAATGCGGCCGAACTTGTCATTGATCTGCTTGAGCACCTTGGCTTCGTCGAAGCGGCCAGCCACCATCAGCACCGCATTGTCCGGCTGGTAGTAGTTCTTGTAGAAGGCGCGCAGGCGCGGAATGTTGACTTGCTCGATGTCCGAGCGCGCGCCGATGGTCGACTTGCCGTAGTTGTGCCAGTCGAAGGCGACAGCCTGCAGGCGTTCCGTGGTCACGCCGATCGGGTCGCTCTCGCCCATCTCGAACTCGTTGCGCACGACCGTCATCTCGCCCTTCTGGGTCTTTGGATTCCACAGGTCGTTCTGGTCGATCGGCGAGTTGACCATGCGGTCCGCCTCAAGCGCGAGCATGGTCGCCAGGTTTTCCTCGTTGGCCGGGAAGGTCGAGTAGTAATTGGTGCGGTCGTACCAGGTGGTGCCGTTGAATTCGGCGCCGGTCGAGTTCAGCACTTCAACCGGGGTCTTGGTGCCCTTCTTGATGCCGAAATTGGCGGTCGGCTTGAACAGCAGGTGTTCCAGCAAGTGGGCCATGCCGGTTTCGCCATAGTTTTCGTGGCGCGAGCCGACCATGTAGACGATGTTGGTCGTCAGCGTAGGCTTGCTGTTGTCAGGGAACAGCAGCACGCGCATGCCGTTGCCCAAGCGATATTCGGTGATGCCTTCGACAGTCGTCACTTTGACAGGCGCGGCAACGCGCGCGGACTTGACTGCGGCCGGGGCCGCCGGTGCGCCTGCGGCGGAAACGAACGCTGGCGTCAGGATGCCGGCGCTGAGCATGAAGGCGGTGAGTAGTTTCACGTGATGCTTCCTATCGGTAAGAGTAAGTGACGGGAGAAAAGTATGACACAGGCCGCATGGCCGGGAAACCTGTTTTACATGCATACGTGACGCCTTGGCGATAGCGTTTTCAGCTATGCTAGGGCATCTGTAAACAGTCCAGGAGCCAGCCATGCCCGTCCGCCATACCGTCATTGCCGTTGTCAGCGCGGCGCTGTTGATTGCCGTGCCATGTTCTGCGCAAAACATGAAGCCAGGTTTGTGGGAGGTCAATAACAAGATGCAAAGCAGCAATGGCCAGCTGGAACAGGCGATGGCGATGGTGCACGAGCAGATGGCCAAGATGACGCCCGAGCAGCGCCAGTCGATGGAGGCGATGATGTCGAAAAACGGCATGCAGATGCCGACCGTCGGAGCGGGCGGCAGCATGTCGGTCAAGATGTGCATGACCCGCGAGATGGCGGCCCAAAACAAGATGCCGATGCAGGACGCCGGCAACTGCTCCCACAAGCGCTCGCCCGTTGTCGGCAATACGATGAAGGTATCGTTCAGCTGCAGCAAGCCAGATGCCCGCGGCGACGGCACGGTCACCTTCAACAGCGATACCGACTATGCGATGAAGATGCGGGTCACCACCAGCGCCAGCGGCAAGCCGGAAACGATGAACATGGATGCCACCGGGCGCTGGCTCGGCGCCGATTGCGGCGACATCAAGCCGCCGGTGTTGCCGAAAGCCAAGTAGCCCGCAGGCCTTACTCCCGCTCCATGTACGCCAGGTACTTGTCGCGCGCCAGCGTGGCAATCGGCCCCACCTCCAGCGTGCGTCCCTCATAGCGGACGCACGGCGTCACCTTGCCATAGTTCCCGGTACTGAAGATTTCCACCGCAGTATCGAGCTCGGCCGTATCAACTGTACGCTCGACAACCTTGACGCCAGCCTCCTCCAGCAGCGCAATCACGCGCGCCCGCGTAATGCCCGCCAGGAATGTGCCGTTCGGAACCGGCGTCACCACCTCGCCAGCGGGAGTCACCAGGAACAAATTGGAAGACGCAAACTCGGCGACATTTCCGCGGCCGTCGACGACGACGGCGTTATCGAATCCGCGCTCCTTCGCTTCGCGCAATGCCCGCGTGGTGTTGGCGTACAGCGCCGACGCCTTCGCGTCGGTCGGCGCCATGCTGGCGTCGGGCCGGCGCAGCGTCGACAGGCAGGCGGAAAATCCGGTAAACGCAGGCATCGGCGCGTCGAACAGGGTCAGCGCGAAGCCGCTCTTGTCGGCGTCGGGAATCAGGAAACCATCGGCGGCATATACGAGCGGACGGATGTACAGCTCGGCATCGGCCGGAAACCGGGCGACGCCTTCGCGCACCAGCGCTTCCATCTCGTCCACGGTGTAAGGGCAATTCAGGCCCAGTTGCTGCGCCGACTGGACCACCCGCTTCAGGTGCAGGCGCAGGTCAGGCATGTGGCCGCGCACGGCGCGCGCGCCATCGAACACGGACGAACCCAGCCATACGCTGTGATCCATCGCCCCGAACAAGGGAGTATTACCCTCGGCCCATTGTCCCTTGAAATAAGTCAGGTACATAATCTTCCCCAGTAATGATCGGTCCCGCGCGCGATGCTTTTGCCGCGCCCGGTGAGTGCGCATAAAGTGTAACCGAAGTGCCCCACCCCTCGCTGGGGGCCCTTCTATTGCTGAGTTTGTTCGCTACCGTACAAAGTTCCCGCCGCAACGGACGTACACTGTGCCTTTAGTACCAAATGTCTTGCCTGCCATGCTGTCCACCCTTGAACGCATCGATCCTCACAGCGACCGCATCGACGTTCTCGTCGAGCTGGTGGATCACTTGCGCCCGCGACGACCGCGCGATGCCGACTACGCGATCGAGCGTGTGCGGCTGCTGTGTCATCTGCTCAAGGGGAATCCCGCGCAGGCTTCCGCACTGCATAGCTATATGACGCGCCTGCTCGAAAGCCGCCGCCATTCCAGCCTGTACACCGACATCGGGATCCTGTCGAACGACGGTTTTGTTACCGAGCTGAAGACGCGCTTCGCCTACCGCTTCCTGCCGCCAGCGCTGGGCGACACCTACCTGGCCGACGCCATCGACCAGGTGCTCTATGTCGAAACCGATTACCTGTGGGTCAATGCCGTCCCCGCCGTCTATTGGCTGGAACTGTTCGATATCGTCCACGATGCGCCGCCTGCCGCGGGCGCGCAACCCGCCGATGTACGCCAGACCACGGTGCTCGGCATGCTCGAAGCGATCCGCACCCTCTCCTGCCGCGTCTGCGCGCTGGGGCTGGAGCCGCGCCTGCTGCGCAGCCACGCCGAAATCGAGGACTTCGATTCGCCCTTCCTGATGCAGAATATCGAGGTCAACGACTACCTCGACGGCTACGCCCGCTTGCTGGATGGGGCCGAGGGGGACCTCGATGACGCCAAGCACCTGTTGGTGATGCTCGACCAGTGCGACACGGTGGTGGCCAAGATCCGCCGCAACGCAATGAGCCAGGGCACCAGCATTGCGCTGACCTACCTGCTCGTTGCGCTCAGCCAGAGCATCGACCGCCTGCGCAAGCTGCTGTTCCTGGTCGACGTCAGCGGCGAGCTGCCGGCCACGCCCACGCTTGACCTGGAAACGATCGCCAGCGATGCGGCGCTGGCCAGCGTTGCGCCGCCCAGCCCGCACCGCGCCGCCGCCATTTCGCTGGCGCGTGAACTGGTCGAGGCGCACAACAATAAATACGTGATGCGCGACCTGGTCGCCGACAACATCGACCTGCTGGCGCGCAACGTCACCGAAAATGCCAGCCGGACTGGCGAACACTACATTGCCGACACGCGCCGCCAGCTGGGCGCCATGTTCCTGTCGTCGGCGGGCGCCGGCTTCATCGTCGGCATCATGGCGCTGATCAAGATCCTGTTCGGCTACCTGCGCGCCGCGCCGCTGGTCGAGGCATTCCTGTTCAGCCTGAACTACTCGCTCGGCTTCGTGCTGATCCACATACTCCACTTCACCATTGCCACCAAGCAGCCGGCGATGACTGCCTCGCGCATTGCCGCCGAGCTGTCGGTCAAGGACGGCCGCCATCTTGACATCGACAGCATGGCCGAGCTGGTCAACAAGGTGTTCCGCACCCAGACGATTGCGGTGCTGGGCAACTTGGCGACCGTGATCCCTGCCGCATGGGCAATCGCCTTCAGCTGGCAATGGATTACCGGCAAACACCTGGTCTCGCCCCACAAGGCGCTCGTCCTGCTGCACGACATCGACCCGCTCAACAGCCTGGCGCTGTTCTACGCGGCGATTGCCGGCGTCTGCCTGTTTGTTGCCGGCCTGATCTCCGGCTACTACGACAACAAGGCCCTCTACACCCGCATGGCGCAGCGCGTTTCCCAGCTGCGCTGGCTCGCACGCCTGCTCGGCCCGGAACGGCTGCCGCGCTTCGCGGCGTATGTCGAGAACAATCTCGGGGGACTGATGGGTAACTTCTTCTTCGGGATCCTGCTCGGCACGATGGGCACGATTGGCTACTTGCTGGGCCTGCCGCTGGACATCCGCCACGTCACCTTCTCGGCCGCCAACTTCTCCACGGCAATGGTCGCGCTCGACTACAACGTTACCTGGCGTCTGGTGGCGCTGTCGGTGGCCGGCTTCTTTGCCATCGGCACCGTCAACCTCGTGGTCAGTTTCGGCTTGGCACTGTGGGTGGCGCTGCGCGCCCGTGAAATCCATTTCGACCAGGGTATTCAATTACTCAAAAGCCTGGGTCGGCGCTTCGTGGCCGCGCCGATCCAATTTTTCATCGGGCCAAAAGATAGTGCGCCAGGCGAGCCTGGCATACAAGCAAGGGGAACAAAATGAACGTCGCGCGCTGGCTGGCCACATCGTTGGTAACACTCGCATTCGGGGCAAGCATGGCCGCTTGCGCCTCGCTGCCCGATGCATCCGAATTCAACCAGGGCACGGCCGCCAAGGCCAATCCGACCGTTGCCACGCCAAACGGCCGGCTCAAGGGCAAGCAAGCGGCCGAACTGCTGAAGCGGCGCTGGGCCAGGGCCGCGCCCGACCTCAAGGAACTTGCTGTGCTCGAAGAGGCTGCCACGGGCGTGCCTCTCATTGCAGGCAACAAAGTCACCCTGCTATTCGACGGCCCCGCAACGATGCGCGCCATGATGGAGGCGGCCAAGGCGGCAAAGAGCACAATCAACCTCGAGACCTACATCTTCGACCAGGATGAGATCGGCATGCAGTTTGCCGACATCCTCATCGAAAAACAGAAACAAGGCGTGACCGTCAACGTGCTGTATGACAGCGTGGGCACGCTCGGCACGCCGAAGGAATTCTTCGAGCGGATGCGCAATGCCGGCGTCAGCCTGATCGCCTTCAACCCGGTCAACCCTGCCGCCCGGGGCGGCAAGTGGGAACTCAACAACCGCGACCACCGCAAGCTGATGGTGGTTGACGGCAAGGTCGCCTTCACCGGCGGCATCAACATCAGCAGCACCTACGCCAACAGCTCATTCTTCCGCTCGCGCCAGTCGCCCGGCACGACCAACGCGCAAGACGTCGGCTGGCGCGACACCCACATCAAGATCGAAGGCCCTGCGGTGGCCCAGTTACAGTGGACCTTCATCAACGCCTGGGTGCAGCAGGAAGCTGGCGAACTGCCGGAGCGCGAATACTTCCCGAAGCTGGCGCCGGTCGGTGACAAGATGCTGCGCATACTGGCCACTGAACCGGGGCGCGACTCGGAAATCTACAAGTCGTTTATTGTTGCGATCCAGGAAGCGAAGAAATCGATCCACGTCACGTCGGCATACTTTGTGCCCGATCCGCAGGTCGTGCATGAACTGAGCGCGGCGGCGCGCCGCGGCGTGGACGTCAAGCTGGTGCTTCCGGGTGTCACCGACCATGGGCTGGTGTTCCATGCCGGGCGGGCGTTTTACGATGAACTGCTGGAGAATGGCGTCAAGATCTACGAACTGCAGGTTGCGGTGCTGCATGCCAAGGCGGCCGTTATCGATGGCACCTGGTCGACGGTTGGTTCGGCAAATATCGACCGCCGCAGTTTCCTTCACAACTACGAGCTGAATGTCGTCATTCTCGATCCGGCCTTCGGCATGGAGATGGAAAGCGCGTTCAATGAAGACCTGCGCGACTCAAAGCAGGTAACGCTGGAGCGATGGCGCAAGCGACCGTGGGCGGACCGCCTCAAGGAATGGGCTGCGCGCCTGACGGAATACTGGATCTGACCCCTAAATACTGGACGTGGGCGCGTGCCGGATTGAATACCTTGCCGACCCCGCGTTGTCGTGACCCGTAGGGCGGGTAAGCGCGAGCGCACCCGCCGAGCCGTGTTGACGCTGAAAACGGCGGCTGCGCGCAAGCGCTTACCCGCCCTACCCACACCGCTACAAGCCTGCGGCGTACAAGCCATCCGTATGCGCCGCCCACACATTGCCTGAACGAAGGAACTTCTCGGTACTCATCACCGAAAACATCTTTCCCACCATATCCCAGCCGTAGCGATCGACCTCCACCTTGTCATGTTCGACCCGCACCACGTTAAAGGAGTTCACTTCCCCGCGACCGCGGGTTGATGTAGCCGTACCTGCCTGGACCACCAGCGCGGCGTACTCGCTCATCTGGTACCGGTCCGCCGTGCTGCCCGAATGGCTTGCGTGCATGTGCCCAGACAGCAGCAGGTCCACGCCGCATTCCGAGAAAGCCTGCATCGCCATCGGCGCGCGGTCAACCAGCGCGTCCTGGTCGGCATGCGCCGGCAGGTCAAACGGATGGTGGGTCACAATGATGCGCGTGATGTGCCGGTCAAGCCCGCCGAGCCGTGCGCGGATTGCCGCCACCTGCTCCTTGTTGACGCGCCCGTCCTTGATGGTCAGCGAACGCGCGGTATTAATTCCCATTACCGCGATCTCATCGTCGATATATACCGGCTCAAGCTCGTCCGTGATGTAGCGCTTGTAGCGGTCAAGCGGCAGCACGAAGCGGCGGAACACGTTGTACAGCGAAATGTCGTGGTTGCCCGGCACGATGATCTGCGGGCCCGGCAAGGTGTCGAGCCACGCCCGCGCCTGTTCGAACTGCTCGCTCTTGGCACGCTGGGTCAGGTCGCCCGACACCACCACGACATCGGGCGCGATGCCATGTAGCAGGTCGCGCAGCGGGTCGAGCAGTTCGGCATCGACCCTGCCAAAGTGAAGGTCGGACAGGTGGACCAGGGTACGCATGTAAGCTCCTCAAGACGCGCCTCGCGGTTTCCGCGTGCGCAACGTATCAACATTACAGCGACTTCAGGTTGACAGGCCACACGGATGGCAAGGTCAGCGCGTGGCGCGTGCCGCGCGGCGCCGACGCAAGGTCGACACGCCGGTAATACAGATGGCCAGCCATCCGCAACCCTCGGCGATGGCGGCCAGGACGTCGGTCAGGTAGTGCACGCCAAGATACATGCGGCTAAGGCCGACCAGGCCCACCATCACGCAGGCGCCAAGCACGATCAGGAAACGGGTCTTCCATCGGCTGCTCTGGCACACAAGGTAGGCGGCGATCAGGCCGTAGAACAGCGTGGCCGCGACAGTGTGCCCGCTGGGGAAACTGTACGTCGTCAGCGTCAGCAGGGGATTCTCCAGGCTCGGCCGTGCGCGCTGGAATATATGCTTGAGGATCACATTCAGGAGCATGCCGCCCGGCACCGATACCAGCAGCGCCAGCAGCCAGTATTGCGCTTTGCGCAGGTAAAAATAGACGCCAAGCGCCGTGGTCATGATCAGCATGCCCGCCGTGTTGTGGGCGTGGGTAATGTACATCATCGCTTGCGTGAACGCTGGCGTCGCCCGCGCATTGAACCAGCGCGCCAGCCAGTCATCGAGCAAGGTGATTTCTTCGGCTTCGACCACCTCCTCCGCGATGCCGCCGAACACCCAGGCGGCAAACAGCATCAGCGCGATGCCGACAGTGAAATGCAGGCCAAGCTCTTCGCCTGGCGTCAGGCGCGCGGCCACGAATTTATGGACGCGAGGATAGATTTCTTTCATAGAGCCATTCATTTCTTGTTGTTGGTCAAAAAACCACACATGTTGAAAATACCTGTTTATTCGTACAGTAACTGTAGATTTATACAGTGGTTGTGCTATTCTGGAACCACTCGATCAACGCAAACCTTTAAAGGACCTTGTCATGACCACCTTGAACAGCACCTTCGGTATGGAATACGCCCCAACCCCATTCATGATGCGCTTCGGCCGTCGCGAAATGCTGGTGACGCGTGACTTCCGCAAGCGCTTCTACGCGGTCAACCCGTTCATCGAATGCGATACCGGCGTCGAGCCTGGCCACGTCGAGATCCTGCTGTTCAGCCGCTGGCTGCTGATCCTGTCGAAAGCGCACTAAGCCCGGGCAGTAGTAGACCACATCTCCGGCTCACCTCGCATCGCCTCCCGTGCGCGAGCGAATTGAAACCGCGTTATGATCGCTTCTCATGCAGAGCAACAGTCCTGAGAATCCGACCAATAACAAGGAGACCGGCAATGACCCGCAAGACCGCAAACGACTTTGATCCAGAAGTACTGAAACTGTTTGACCAGTATGTACACGGCCAGATTGACCGCCGCGGCTTCTTGTCCTCGGCCAGCCGTTATGCGGTCGGCGGCGCCACTGCCGCCAGTTTGCTCGCTGCGCTTTCCCCCAGCTGGGCCGCCCAGCAGGTAGCACCAACGGATACACGCATCAAAGCCAACTATGTCACTTACCCGTCGCCAAATGGCTACGGCGAAATGCGCGGCTACCTGGTCCAGCCTGCCAATGCCAAGGGCAAACTGGCGGCTGTACTGGTCGTGCACGAAAACCGCGGACTGAATCCGCATATTGAAGACATCGCGCGCCGCGTCGCGCTGGAAGGCTTTATCGCCTTCGCACCGGACGCACTGTTCCCGCTTGGCGGCTACCCTGGCGACGAAGACAAGGCCCGCGAGCTGTTCGGCAAGCTGGACCAGACAAAAACGCGCGCCGACTTTGTCGAAGCGACCAAGGTCTTGGAAAAGCTTCCCAACGCCACCGGGAACGTGGGCGTGGTCGGATTCTGCTACGGCGGCGGCATTGCCAACTATCTCGCGACAGTGCTGCCCGACCTCGACGCAGCCGTGCCATTCTATGGCCAGCAGGCACCGGCGGCGGACGTCAAGAAAATCAAGGCGCCACTCTTGATCCATGATGCCGAGCACGACGAGCGCATCCTGGCAGGCTGGCCTGCCTATGAAGCGGCACTGAAGGCCAACAAGGTGGACTACCAGCACTTCATCTATCCGGGCACCCAGCACGGCTTCAACAACGACACCACCCCGCGCTACGACGAAGCCGCCGCCAAGCTTGCATGGCAACGCACGATCGACTTCTTCAAAAAACACCTGGCCTGACCAGGCACACGTAAAAACGCCAGGCTGCGCAAGTTTGCGCGGCCTGGCGTCGTTTACGGCAAGCTTTTATCGACGGCCTGCGTCCCCGCGGCGGCCGGTATCCTCGCCCGGCGGTGCACTGCCGAGGAAATCAATATCCTCCTCGCTAAGGGAGTCTGTCGGCATCGTCTCGATATGATCGACATCGATGTCGGCGCCGTCGCGCGCGACGGTATCGCGCCCGGCAGATGCGCGCTCGCCGGTACCGCCGGAATCACTGTCGCTGTCCAGGTTGGCGTCGCCAACGTCCGGGCCGGCGGAACCGCCGGCGCTGCTGGTGTCCAGGTCGGAGGTCGTGCCTTCGCCGAGGTCAAGCGCCTCGGTCCGCTCCAGGTCCAGGCCCAGCCCGCCCCCACCGGCAATATCGCTACCGCTGTCGGACGAATCGCTCGGGCCCAGCGCGCCGGTTCCGTGGCCGCGCCCAACGACGCGGTCCGGGCTTTCGGGGAAATTATCAGGATCTAATGTGCTATTGCCAGACATACTGCCTCCAACGATGGTGAGTGGATGTGTTAAAAGAGACTACGCTTTCTTGCCGCAATGCGGCGCACAAAGGCAATCAGAAAGCGTGCCGCATGCCGACATTAATGGCAGCGTTTTTGCTGCCCGGCATAACTGAACTGTGGATGGCCTGCCCGGCGATATTGCGGATCTTCGTCACCGAACAGGTGGTGTAGAAATCGGTGCGGCGCGACACCGCGTAGGTAGCGCCGAGCGCGAACTGGTCCGCGTCATGATTGGCGAGATCACGGTCATTCTTGCGGATAAACGAAGCCAGGAAGGTGGTATCGCCCATTGGCAACGCGATGCCGACCAGCTTGTCGCGGCTGTCGGTCGATGGCGTCGCGCTGAGCGAGGCGCCATACGGATTATCCGGGTTCCACAACGGCGAACTGCCCCAGCCACGGCTGGCGCTGTAGGCGGCATAGGCCTTGGCGATGCCAATCTTGATGTTCGCGGCAATGACGCTGTTCTTCGCAGACAGGTTATTGCCGAGCGACATATTTGGAATCACTTTGGCGACGTTCTTGTTCTGGTGCGCGATGCGCAGCGTGACCCCGCCGCGTTCGAGGCCCAGGGACATGCCCCATGCGCGATTGCCGGAAGCATTGCCGCGCGAATCGATGAGGCCATAACGACTCGCTTGCGAAACGCTATCGTTTTCCCGGCTGTAATACTGGACGCTACCAGTGATGCGCTTTCCCTCGCGCCTGGCGCCAAGCGCGAACGGCGCCTCGGAAACGCCCTCGAATGCCTCACCCACTTCGAGCAAGCTCAGGTATCGGAAACTATAGGGATTCAACACGGAGATACTGTCGATTTGCGGAGCGCAATCAGTACAGACACTATCGGCCACGGCGTCCGTTTCCAACAATCCGAAAACCGCAACGGGCGACTCGGCATGCGCCAGCCCAGCGCAAGCGCTGAAGGCGGCGACAACTAGGCAGGATGCTTTCATGACAGTGATCCGGAGTTAATCTTTCGACATGCCCCTTTATCCCTCAATTTCTACCTGAGTTCCGTCAGTTACCACACATAAGCGCAGCTTGCTTTAAACCAAGCTCGACTGGCCAATAGGCAGGCTGGCCTCATCTTCCCTCTGCCGTGCGTCTGGCAGCGTGTATTATTCTCACCGCAACTATTTCTTTTACTGCTGACAGAAAGTGACACAGATGAGATTCGCCGCACGCCCCCTCGCTTCCCTCATTATTGCGCTGTGCGCTGCCGCCCCGCTAGTCCATGCGCAAACGCCTTCATCCCATGTCCCCGCAGCGGTAAAACATCTTGAATGGTCGCGCGACGCGAACATCTATGAAGTTAACATACGCCAATATACGAAAGAAGGCACGTTAAATGCGTTCGCCGCCCACCTTCCGCGGCTAAAAAAGATGGGCGTCGACATCCTGTGGTTAATGCCGGTGCAACCGATTGGAGAAAAAAACCGCAAGGGAAAGCTTGGCAGCTACTACGCGGTGCGCGATTACACCGCCGTCAATCCGGAATTCGGCACCATGGCCGACATGAAGCGCCTGGTCGATCAAGCGCACGGACTCGGCATGCGCGTCATCCTCGACTGGGTAGCCAACCACACCGCCTGGGATAACCCGTGGGTAACGCAGCACAACGACTGGTATAAAAAGAACGAAAAGGGTGAAATCTACCCGGTCACCTTCAATGAAGGCCCGGAACCCGAATACTGGACAGACGTTGTGGCCCTCGACTACAGCAAGCCGGAAGTCTGGAAGGCAATGACCGACGCGATGGGCTTCTGGGTGCGCGAAGCCGGCATCGACGGTTTCCGCTGCGACGTCGCCGGCCTGCTCCCGATTCCCTTCTGGAACCAGGCGCGCGCCGAGCTCGACAAGATCAAGCCGATGTTCATGCTGGCCGAGTGGGCCGAACCGAAACTGCACGAGCAAGCCTTTGACATGACCTATGGCTGGGACCTGGCCGATGTCATGAAACAAGTCGCCAAAGGCAAGGCTGACGCGGACGAACTCAAGCGCGTGTTCACGCACCCGGACAAAGTGTTCCCTGCGCACGCCTACCGCATGCGCTTCACCAACAACCACGACTTCAACTCCTGGCAAGGCAGCGACACCGAGCTGTACGGCCCAGCGTTCAAGACGATGGCCGTGCTTGCCGCCACCCTGCCTGGCATGCCGCTGATCTACAGTGGCCAGGAATCGGGCCTCGACAAACGCCTCGCCTTCTTCGAGAAGGACCAGATCGACTGGAAAGACTACCCGCTCGAAGGTTTCTACCGCGACCTGCTCAAGCTTAAAAAAGACAACAAGGCCCTGTGGAATGGCCAGTACGGCGGCACGCTGGAATTTATCGACACCGCCAACGACAAGGTCATTGCCTACCGCCGCAAGCTGGATGGCAACAGCGTGACCGTCGTCGCCAATGTATCCGCCGTCCCGCAGCAGTACACCCTCGGTGGCGCCAAGGCGCGCAAGACCATGGCGGCCTGGACCTGGAAGATCGACACAAAAAAATAAGGACAACAATGAAGCAGAACTATATCGACGGCGCCTGGCTGGACGGTGCAAGCAGCACCGCGAACATCAACCCATCGAACACGAACGACGTCATCGGCCACTACGCGCAGGCCGATGCACAGCAAGCGCAGCTGGCCATTGCCGTGGCCGCTGCGGCTGCGCCTGGCTGGGCCTTGTCGAACATCCAGATGCGCGCCGACGCGCTCGACAAGATCGGCACCGAAATCATCGCCCGCAAGGAAGAACTTGGCACACTGCTGTCGCGTGAGGAAGGCAAGACCCGCGTCGAAGGCATCGGCGAAGCGGCCCGTGCCGGCGCCATCTTCAAGTTTTTTGCCCAGGAATGCCTGCGCCTGCGCGGCGACAAGCTGCCGTCCGTACGACCGAACCTCGACATCGAGATCACGCGCGAACCGGTAGGCGTGGTCGGCATCATCGCGCCATGGAACTTCCCGATCGCGATTCCTGCATGGAAGATCGCCCCCGCCCTCGCCTACGGCAACTGCGTACTGCTGAAACCGGCGGAACTCGTGCCCGGCAGCGCCTGGGCCCTGGCAGAAATCATCAGCCGCGCGGGCTTGCCGAATGGCGTGTTTAACCTGGTGATGGGCCGCGGCAGCGTGGTCGGCCAGGCCTTCCTCAATGACCGCCGCGTCAATGCGATCAGCTTCACGGGTTCAGTGGGAACCGGAGCGAAGGTTGCGCAGGCGGCGATTGGCCGCCTGGCCAAGATGCAGTTGGAAATGGGCGGCAAGAACCCCATGGTGGTGCTGAACGACGCCGACCTGGCAACGGCAGTGAACTGCGCCGTGCAGGGTTCGTTCTACTCCACCGGCCAACGCTGCACCGCGTCGAGCCGCCTGATCGTAGAGAAAGGCATCTACCCGGCATTTGTGGCCGCAGTAAAAGAAAAGCTGGCAAGCCTGACGATAGGCGACGCACTCGCGGCCGGCACGGACATCGGCCCGGTCGTCGACCAAAGCCAGCTCGACCAGGACCTGGACTACATCCGCATCGGCAAGGACGAAGGCGCGACACTGGCATTTGGCGGCGAACGCATCGAATGCGCAACGCCGGGCTTCTACCTGCGTCCTGCGCTGTTCACCGACTGCAGCAACGACATGCGCATCAGCCGCGAGGAAATCTTCGGCCCGGTCGCCAGCGTGATCCGGGCCGACAACTACGAACACGCGCTGGCCCTGGCCAACGACACGCAGTTCGGCCTATCGAGCGGCATCGTCACGCAATCGCTGAAGCACGCCACCCACTTCAAGCGCCATGCGCAAGCCGGCATGGTGATGGTCAACGTGCCGACGGCCGGCGTCGACTACCACGTGCCATTCGGCGGCAGCAAGGGATCGAGCTACGGTTCGCGCGAGCAAGGCACCTACGCCGCCGAGTTCTTTACGACAGTGAAGACGGCTTACTGCGGAGTATAAGGAACGCATGAAATACGTGATCACGCTGGCCGCCCTGTTTTTCCTGTTCTGGACGGTGATGAACAAGGCGAGCAAGCGAGGCAAGCTCAACGAAGGCGCGAACAAGGCGGTGAAGTCGCTGGCGACGACGATGCGCTACTTCATCATCGGCCTGATCGTCCTGGGAATCGTCGCCTTCGTATTTGTCTTCGTCAGCCATCCACGCTGAATCCCTCGTACTCACCCGAACACCGAACTGGAATCGCAATGAAAAAGCTGTTAGCAGCCTTACTTTTAACTGCCGCCGGTGTAGCCCAGGCCCAAGCCCTGCCGGTAAGAGAGCAAGCGCGCATCGTCAATGACATCCTGGCCGAGCGGCTGGATATTCTGCTTCCCGCGTTGATGAAGAAAAACGACATCGACATGTGGGTGTTGATCTCGCGCGAATACAACGAAGACCCTGTCCTCAAGACCATGTTGCCGGCAGAATGGCTCAACGCGCGCCGCCGCACCATTCTCGTGTTCTACCAGAATCCCAAAACATCCAAGTACGAAAAGCTGGCGATCGCCCGCTACGACGTGGGAACCGCGATCAAAGGCGCGTGGGACCTGAAGCGCTTCCCCGACCAGTGGGATGCCCTGGCGGACCTCATCAAGACGCGCATGCCCAACAGGATTGGAATCAACACCTCAGCCGCGTACGGGCACGCGGACGGCATGGACCAGACGGACTACGCGGAGTTCATGCGGACCCTGCCCGCTGACTACAAAAATAAAGTCGTCTCCGCCGAAAAGCTGGCCGTGATGTGGCTGGAGTCGCGCACCGAACGGGAAATGCAACTCTACCCGCAGTTGGTCAACGCAACCCATAAGATTATCGCCACCGGTTTCTCGGAACAGGTCATCACGCCGGGCGTGACGACGACGGAAGACGTCGAGTGGTGGTTCCGTCAAAAAATCCGCGACAGCGGCTACGACACGTGGTTTCACCCAACGGTTTCCTTGCAGCGCAAGGACACCGCGGAAGCCAAGAACTTCGCTGTCCGCCCAAAGAGCAATGTCATTGTTCCGGGCGACCTGCTGCACGTCGACATCGGCATCAGCTACCTGCGCCTCAACACCGACGTACAACAGCATGCCTACGTGCTCAAACCAGGTGAGAAGGACATTCCGGCGTCGCTCAGGGCCGCCTTTGCAAACGGCAACCGACTGCAGGATATCTTAACGAGCCAGTTCAAGCAGGGCCGCAGCGGCAACGAGATCCTGGCGGCGGCGCTGGCACAGGCGAAATCCGAGCGCATCAATGCGACGATCTACACCCACCCGCTTGGCATGCACGGGCACGCAGCGGGACCAACGATTGGCATGTGGGATATGCAAGGCGGCGTCCCCGGCAGCGGCGAGTTCCCGATGCACTACAAGACAGCCTACTCGATCGAGCTCAACGCCGAATCGACCGTACCCGAGTGGGGCAAGAAGATTCGCGTGATGCTCGAAGAAGACGGATACTTTGATGAATCAGGCTTCCGCTACATCGATGGGCGACAGAGGCAGATTTACCCGATTCCGAGATCGACGGGACAGATCGGCGAATAGCAGGCGCGGGCCGGATGGCCACGCCGTGCTCCGCCCGCTTTTAGCGCTTTTCCCTGACAGCGATGTCGACCAGGGTCTTACCGTCGGGGCTGACGACGCACTTTGCGGCCATTCGCGAAGCCATGCCAATTTCATTCTTTGCCGAGAATTCGATGGACACTTGCAGCTGCCCTTTTTCATCCTTCGTCACCGCGGGATCTTCGTTGGCATAGTCAACCGACTTTTTATTGGTTGCGCGCGACTCGATGGTATCCATGCAGGTACGACGCGCGGCAGCATCCAGCGGGCTGACAGGCGCCTCATTTTTTCCGCAGCCAGCCAATGCAATGGCAGCCAAGAACATCAGTTTCTTCATATTTCCCCCGTAATTTTTGCAGATGATACACGACGAAAAACGACCTCCGCAATCCTGGCGGGCCGGGCTGGCGGCGTAAAAAAAATTTCTGCCAGCCTGTCGATTTTCCAAAAGCTCAAACGTCGTAGGTATAGAAGCACCCATTCAACCAACTATAAGGGCATACCATGAACAAGCAAATTTTCGTCAACCTGCCGGTAAAAGACCTGGATAAATCGAAGGCCTTCTTCTCTGCTTTGGGCTACACGTTCAATCCCCAGTTCACGAATGAGCAAGGCGCCTGCATGATCATCTCGGAAGACAGCATTTACGCGATGCTTCTGGTGGAAGATTTCTTCAAAACGTTCACCGACAAACAGATTGCCAAGGCGCATGAGGTAACGGAAGTACTGACCTGCCTGTCGTGCGAAAGCCGTGAGGAAGTCGACAGCCTGGTGGCAAAAGCGTTGGCGGCCGGCGGCAAGGCGCCGCGCCCTCCACAGGATCATGGCTTCATGTATGGCCACGCTTTCGAGGACCTGGATGGGCATACCTGGGAGCTGGCATACATGAGTGGCGAGCCGGGATAACCATTGAACTTCTGCAGTAATCCCAACTTGACCTGACAGTGCCCGGTTTAAAGGCAGCGACTGTCAGGTCAATTCGCGACGCCGCCAGTCGCGGCAATATCGTGAGCTTAGGCATTAGCGTCCCTCCCTGGCCAGCTCAGCTGGCTTTCGATATCGACAAATAAGACATGCGCTCACTGGCCTGTTGGGCCTGCCCGTGTCGATTGTTGGACCCGGCACTTCATCACGGTTCCCACCCCGGTCGATTAATCGCTTTTGTGGCGCTCGTTTCGGACTTCCACAGACGTCCGCGACAATCCCGGTGGCCACCACGGCGGGGACGCCCGTGCCATCGTTTTCTTGCTCTAACATAATCGCTCTCCGAGTTGTAGACAGCGCTACCGTAGTTCTTCCCACAATGGAAAGGTCAAGCAGGACCCTGCTCGGAGGGGGTCACTGCAGTTATCCCGGTTTGGTTCTCGACCACGCGGGGTCACGATTTCGAAGTTGAAGTTGAAGTAAAAAAATTTCGCTAGAATCGCCTTGCCTTGCCACACTGGCAAACTACATACTAGTTGGACTACTAACCAGCCAGGAGATCAGGATGCCTCGTTTCTATATTCCAAACATGGGCTGCGGAGGATGCGCCAGGACCGTCACCAAAGTTCTGATGAGCGCCGATCCGAAAGCCCGCGTCGAGACCGACCCGCCCACGCGCGAAGTTCGGGTCGACAGCGACCTGGAGGAGCGTGCTCTTCTGGCCGTCCTTAGCGGCGCCGGATATCCCCACACGCAGTCACCCGAAGCCACAAGGGAGATTTGACATGGCGCAGCCCTCACACACGAGTCAGCACCAGCACGGCGGCAGCTCTGACCGTCCCTATCTGATGTTCTGGATCAACATGGCGCTTGGCCTGGTCATCATGTATGTAGTGATGTTTTCGATGATCGACGGCGTTCACGATTTCCGGAACAACCTCAACATGTTGTACATGGCGGTGACCATGTGGGCACCGATGGGGATTTTCATGCTGGCTACAATGCCGGGGATGTTTCCCTTGAAGAAGCTCAATATCGTGCTCTACGCGGTATTCCTATTTCTCACCATCGCCTCGCTCGCCGCCACACGCGCGCAAACAATGATCGATGATCGACAGTTCATCGACTCGATGATCCCGCACCATTCCGGGGCAATTCTCATGTGCCGTGAAGCCGAGCTACGTGATACTGAACTGTTGAAGTTGTGCGGAGAAATTATCAAAGCTCAGCGGCGCGAAATCGAGCAAATGCAGAGGATCAAGAACCGCCTGGAGCAAGTTCGCTGACCCGTACCTGCCAGCCTCATCGCCATTTGGGAAAGAAATGCGGGTCTGGTCGGAGCGATGGTGGAAGCGGTGTCCATAGACGGAATTTTGAGAGACGGGCCAGCGGAGTGACGGATTCCCGCACCTAAAGTTCGCTGTATTTTCCCCGCTAAGGGCCCATCGGGTTCCGGGGCGCTGCAGCTCCGGGGAAGATGAATTGCGTTCGACATCGGGCTTTCCCCGCAAACCTAATCAGATGGATCTCATGAAAATTTTTATCGCAATCGCAATTTTTGCCATCCTTGCCGCCGCACTGACGGTCGCGATGAAACGGCTACAAGGCAAAGCACGAGCCGGAGCATATCGCGCGCGTAAGCTCATGACGGAAAATGAACTTGAATTCTTTGGCCGCCTTGTGTCAGCCCTGCCAGACCACTACGTGTTCCCTCAGGTGGCAATGTCAGCCTTGCTCGAAGCCGCAAGCAGTGACAAGAAAAAATCGCATAGCGACCGCCTTCGAATTGCGCAGCAGCGAGCCGACTACATCATCTGCACAAGAAGCTGTGACCTGGTTGCCGTCATCGAGTTGGACGACCGGACGCACTCGGCCACCAAAGATCAACTACGGGACTCCCGCCTGGAGCAGGCCGGAATCCGAACAGTGCGATTTCAGTCGCGTTCCAAGCCTCGGGCGGATGCCATCCGGCTCGCGATCGTCGGACCAACCGCATCAGCTCCGACGTTGGACACTGCGCCCCATCACTAGAAGACTGCGGCACCTCTCCAAGTGGGAGACCTCCAGCGAAAAGCGAACGTATTTGGAAGCTATTTCAAATGGGCTGCGTGTGACCTGGCGCCACGCACTCCGCCCGAACGGCAGGCCGCCAAGATCACAAACTCAATGGCCCTCACTGACAGTCCTTAACGCTCGCGCACAGCGTCATAAATCCACCGGTCTGGCGCCGCGGAAGCGAAGGACGGTCGTGACCGGCGCAACCTTGTGTGGATTGGCCAGCAGGTTTTCAAGATGCCCGCGCCAGCGAGTAGGATTGTCGACCTGCCTGAATCTACTTACCGTCGCCCAATCCAGGATGCTCTCGATCCGGCCCAGGCCAAAATTCCAACCAACATTTAGGGGACTTCAGTCGACATCACCGGATTAAGATTTTGAGATTTCTTCTATAAGAAGACGAAAAAAAGCCCCAACTTGTGGGGCTCTTGTTCCATATCCTTGGCGGAAGCGGTGAGATTCGAACTCACGAACAGGTTCCCCCGTCGCCAGTTTTCAAGACTGGTGCCTTCAACCGCTCGGCCACGCTTCCTGCAGGCCCGCATTATACAGAAATCATCCACGGATGGGCAGCGGGCGGAAATCTGGTTTAGCGTCCGCCCTCAAAATGGGCGTGCTGTACGGCAAACTTGATCAGCTCGGCCTGCCCTTCGATGCCCAGCTTGCGCTTGATGTTCAGCCGATGCGTTTCAACAGTACGCACTGACAAATCAAGGTCTCGCGCGATCTGCTTGTTCGACTGGCCGGCGGCAATATGCTGCAGCACTTCCTGTTCACGCACTGTCAACTGGTTGTCCTGAGCCATCGGGTGCGCGAGCTGCCGCGCCAGCGCTGCGCTATAGTAAATCCCGCCCGACATGACCGTTTCAATCGCCAGGACAATGTCCTTCCCCGGCGCGTCTTTCAGCACGTAGCCGCGCGCGCCCGCCTGCATCGCCTGGCTGACGTATTCCAGCTTGTCATGCATCGACAAGATCAGCACCGCCATGTGAGGGAACGCCGCACACAGCCGGCTGGTCGCTTCGATGCCGTTGGTGCCGCGCATGTTGATGTCCATGAGGACCAGGTCCACCTGCTCCGCTCCCGCCTGCCTGAGCGCGTCGTCGGCGCCGTCGGCCTCCGCCACCACGCGGAAATGCGGGACTGCTTCAAGCCGCGCACGCAAGCCGTCGCGCACCAAAGGGTGGTCGTCAACCAGCATGATCCTGATGATTTCTGTCGTCATGATTCCAATCCGTCGATTTCCACCGAGGCCTTCACAGTTGTCCCAGCAGTTGAAGACGCAATGTCGAGGCGGCCTCCGATCGCGTCCATTCGTTCCATCATGTTGCGCAGCCCAATCCCGCGTTTCGGATGGAGGGCCACCCGTTGCGGATCGAAGCCGCCGCCGTCGTCGCGAACGGTGAGTGTCATTGTCTTGCCCTTCCGGAAGAGCGCCATATCGATGCGGTGCGCGTGCGCGTGCCGCTCCACGTTGGTCAGCGCCTCCTGCGCAATGCGGAACAGCACGGTATTGGCCACGTGCGGCAGGCCCTCGGTATTGCCTTCCGCGGAAAAGTGCACGGGCGTGGCACTGTGCTCAGTAAATTCGTGTGCCAGGTGGTCAAGCGCCGCGGCCAGGCCAAGATCATCGAGGATCGCCGGCCGCAGGTTGTGCGAGATGCGCCGCACCTCGCCCAGCACGTCGTTCAGTTGCTCAGCGGTGTGCTCAAAACTCCCCCGTGCCTTCTGCTGCTGCTCGGCATTGCCCGACAGCCGGATAATGCCCGCCTCAATCTGCAACTTGATCGACACCAGCCACTGGCTGATGCCATCGTGCAGGTCGCGCGACAGCCGCGCCCGCTCCAGTTCCTGGGATTCCACAACCCGCTGGGCCAGCACCTTCAGTTTGGCATCGGCCACCCGCAGTTCGCTGATGTTCAATACCAGTCCGCCAACCGCCACCACCACGGCGCTCACAATCGCCAGTCCCGCAATCCACATCATGGTGCCGCGAATGTGCTCGGATTGCTGGGCGTCGATCTTCGCGAGCGCGGCCTCCACGTCGTCCAGGTAGATGCCGGTGCCGATCATCCAGCCCCAGTTTTCCATCGGGATCACATAGCCGAGCTTGGGGGCTTCCTTGTTCGACGAAGGCTTGGCCCAGGTGTAGCGTGCGAGACCGCCGCCTGCCTTCGCACGCGCAGTCAACCGCTGGATCGTCGGCACGCCGGCGGCATCGCGCAGTTCCCACAGGTTGCGGCCGACCAGCTCGGGCTGGCGTGGGTGCATCAGGTTATTGCCTTGCATGTCGTAGACGAAGAAGTAGCCGTCGTCGCCATAGCTCAGGCTGCCGAGGATGCGCTTGGCCTCTTCCAATGCGGCTTGGTCGGTGCGGCCCGATTCGTAAATATGCGCGATGGAACGGGAAGCCAGCGCCACGTAATGCTTCAGTTCCGCTTCCTTGCCAGCCAGGTAGGCTTGCTGAATAGTGGCGCGTTGCTGCTGAGCAAGCGCGACGGCCTCCTGGCGCACGAACAGGGCGATCGCGCACAAGGCAACAATCAGCGGCGTGATCGCGAGGAATATCACTTTTTGCCTTAACTTCATGCCGCCCGTCTTTCTGTGTAACCGATCCACAAGATTTTACGTGCCTTCCGTCATTCGCGTGTACGTGTTACTACGTACGGCATCTAGGTAGTGGTGCGCTTGTCCGAAGTGGTGCGTTCTTCAATACTTCAGTGCATGCTGCGCACCAAGAACCGGCACCGGACCGGTCTCATCCCTGCAGCGCCCGCACATCCTTGGAGGATCCTACATGAAACGTTTTACAAGCCAGCTCGGTTGGGCTGCGCTGTCCGTTGCGGGCGCTTGCTCGCTTGCTTTCATTGCGCTAAAGCGCGGCGAGTCGATTAATGCAGTGTGGATTGTCGCTGCGGCGGTCTGCGTCTACCTGATCGCATACCGCTTCTACAGCCTGTTTATCGCTACCAAAGTCTTGTCGCTCGACGAGAAACGCCAGACCCCGGCCTACCGCAACAACGACGGCCTCGACTTCGTACCTACCAATAAAAACGTCCTGTTCGGCCACCACTTCGCGGCAATTGCCGGCGCCGGTCCGCTGGTTGGTCCTGTACTCGCCGCCCAGATGGGCTACCTGCCGGGCATGCTCTGGATTCTCTCCGGCGTTGTGTTCGCTGGCGCGGTGCAGGACTTCATCGTCCTGTTCCTGTCGATGCGTCGCGACGGCCGCTCGCTGGGCGACCTGATCAAATCGGAACTCGGCGAAATTCCGGGCCTGATCGCCCTTACCGGCACATTCATGATCATGGTCATTATCTTGGCCGTGCTCGCGCTGATCGTCGTGAAGGCGCTGACCCACTCGCCGTGGGGCAGCTTTACCGTGATGGCGACCATTCCTATCGCGCTGTTCATGGGCTTGTATTCGCGCTACTGGCGCGTCGGCCGCGTGGGCGAAGTATCGGCGATCGGCTTTGTGCTGCTGATGCTCGCAATCATCGGCGGCCAGTACGTGCAGGAATCGCCAGTGCTGGGCCCGATGTTCGACTACACCGGCACCCAGCTGACCTGGATGCTGATCGGTTACGGCTTCGTTGCTTCCGTGATCCCGGTCTGGCTGCTGCTGGCGCCACGCGATTACCTGTCGACCTTTCTAAAAATCGGCACCATCGTTGGCCTGGCAATCGGTATTGTCATTGTCGCGCCGCACATGAAGATGCCTTCGGTGACACAGTTCATTGATGGCTCCGGCCCTGTCTGGTCGGGCAATATGTTCCCCTTCCTGTTCATCACCATTGCTTGCGGTGCCGTTTCCGGCTTCCACGCGCTGATCGCTTCCGGCACCACGCCAAAGATGATTGAAAACGAGCAGCACGCCCGCTTCATCGGCTACGGCGCGATGCTGACGGAATCGTTTGTTGCAATCATGGCCCTGGTGGCGGCATCGACCATCGAGCCAGGCATCTACTTCGCGATGAACAGCCCGGCTGCGGTGCTCGGCACGACGGCGGAATCGGCGGCGGCGGCAATCTCGCAGTGGGGTTTCTACGTCACCCCTGAAATGCTGACCCAGACCGCGAAAGACGTGGGCGAAACCAGCATCATCTCGCGTGCAGGCGGCGCCCCTACCCTCGCGGTCGGCATGGCGAACATCCTGTCGGAAGTTATCGGCGGCAAGGCAATGATGGCCTTCTGGTACCACTTCGCCATCCTGTTCGAGGCGCTGTTCATCCTGACCGCTGTCGACGCGGGCACCCGCGCGGGCCGCTTCATGCTGCAAGACCTGATGGGCGCGTTCGCTCCTTCGTTCAAGCGCACCGATTCGCTGGTGGCCAACCTGACCGCAACCGGCCTGTGCGTTGCAGCCTGGGGTTACTTCCTGTACCAGGGCGTGGTCGATCCGCTGGGCGGCATCAATACGCTGTGGCCGCTGTTCGGCATCGCCAACCAGATGCTGGCTGGTATCGCGCTGATCCTGGCGACCGTGGTTCTCTTCAAGATGAAGCGCGCGAAGTACGCATGGGTCACAATGGCGCCGACCGTGTTCCTGCTGCTGTGCACGTTGACCGCGGGCTGGCAGAAGGTATTCAGCGAGAACGTCAAGGTTGGTTTCCTGGCGCATGCCGAGAAGTTCCAGACCGCGATCGACCAGGGCATCGTGCTCGCGCCAGCGAAGTCGATGGCGCAGATGGAACGCATCGTGTTCAACGATTACCTGGACGCGGGGCTGTCGATGTTCTTCATGGTCGTGGTGGTGTCGATACTCTTCTTCGGTATCCGGTCCGCGCTGGCGGCGCGCGCCAATGCGCTGCCAAGCACCAAAGAAACACCGTTCGCGGCCTCGGCTGTTTAAGGCAGCCATGTTCGACAAGCTGGCACAGGCGGGTCGCTATCTGGGGCAGAGCATGCGCCTGATGGTGGGCCTGCCCGAATACGACACCTACGTGTCTCACATGGAAACGACCCATCCGGGCCAGCCCATGATGACGTACGAGGAATTCTTCCGCGAACGGCAGGAAGCGCGCTACGGCAGTGCCAGAAGTGGGGGCTGCTGTTAGCCAATAAAACTCGGTGATGAAACTGCCGTGTTTCCCGAATCGGGGTCAGACCACCGTTATTTTGGAATATTCCAAAACAACGGTGGTCTGACCCCGATTTTTTGTTTCCTGACGCAGCCGCCTGCGTCTCTTGCGCCTGCTCAAGGCTTGTAGGAATCTTTACCCGTATATTTTTCCTGATGGAATTGCAATACTTTACGCAGTGAAATAGCTCATCCGCCTGCCCACTCCGTTGTCCTTCCGCAGGAAAACACATGCTGAATTTTGAGCGCTCGAGCCTGAACAAGAAGTTGACGATCATTTCGCTGTTGTCGACTGGCACGGCTTTGCTTTTCGTGTTCATCGCGTTCGCTGTCACGTCGGTGCTGAACCACCGCAAGGACGAGGGTATGCAGCTGTCGTCGTTTGCCGGAGTGATTGGCGCGAACAGTGTCGATGCCTTGTTGTTCAAGAACCGCAAGCAGGCGCAGGCCACCCTGTCGGCGTTGAAAGCGAAGGAGGAAATTTCCGACGCGATTCTCTACGACCGCAATGGCAGACCCTTCGCACGCTACCTGCCGCCCGGCGACCTGGAGCAGGAAGACGAAGAGGTGTCCTCGCTCGATATCGACGAAGAGTCCCTGTCCGCCCTCAACGCCAAGAACAGCACCTTCTGGTCGACGCGCATGCGCCTGTACCGCTCGATCCCGGCGGCGAACCAGCAGGTCGGCGTCGTGATGATCGAGGCGAACCTGACCAATATGTGGCTCGATGTGCTCAAGAGCATGTCCGTCATCGCGGTGGCGATGTGCTGTTCGCTCGCGGTGGCGCTGTTGCTGGCCAGCCGCTTCAAGGGCAGCATCGCCGATCCCGTCACCAAGCTGATCAACGCCGCTCAGCGCGTGTCGGCCAGCCAGAACTACAGCCTGCGCATCCAGCATGAACGCACGGATGAGCTTGGTACTTTGATTGACAGCTTCAACGACATGCTGGCCCAGATCGAAGGCCGCGGCACCGCCCTGACCAACCACCGCGACGAGCTCGAACGCCAGGTCAGCGTACGGACCGAGCAGCTGGAAAAGGCCAAGAACGCGGCCGAGGCCGCCAGCCGCGCGAAGAGCGCATTCCTCGCCACCATGAGCCACGAGATCCGCACCCCGATGAACGGTGTGCTCGGCATGACCGAGATGCTGCTCGGCACGCCATTGAACGAAGCCCAGCGCAACTTCACCAAGCTGGTCAAGCGCTCCGGCGAGCATCTGCTGGTGATCATTAACGACATCCTCGACTTCTCCAAGATCGAAGCCGGCAAGCTGAGCGTTGAGTACATCAACTTCAACCTGTGGGACATGCTCGACGATATCAACACCGTCTACACGCCGCAGGCCCAGGCCAAAGGCATCGCGCTCGACTTCGCGATCGCCAACGACATTCCGATCGCCATTTGCGGCGACCCCAACCGCCTGCGCCAGGTCATGGCCAACCTGCTCGGCAACGCGATCAAGTTCACCGACCACGGCAACATCCTGGCCAAGGTCCAGGTCGTGTCAGAGGACCCGCAGTCGGTGACCTTGCGTTTCGAGGTGCACGACACCGGCATCGGCGTGTCGCGCGAGGCGCGCACCCGCATCTTTGAAGCGTTCTCGCAGGCGGACAGTTCGACCACCCGCCAGTACGGCGGAACCGGGCTTGGCCTGGCGATCTCGAAGCAGCTGGTCGAGCTCATGGGCGGCAAAATCGGGGTCGACAATGCTTTATCACAAGGCTCCATTTTCTGGTTCACGGTACCGTTCGACAAGCGTCGGGTTGACCCCGACGAGCCCGGTGCGGCCTTGCACACCATCGAAGGATTGCGCGTGTTGATCGTCGACGAAGAACAGAGCAGCCGCGAGGAAATGGAACAGCAGCTTGCCGCATGGCGGGTGCGCACCCACAGCGTCGCCAGCGCGATGGACGCGGTCGACCGCCTGCTGGCCGCAGCCCGCGCCGGCACGCCGTACGAAGTGGCGATCATCGACATGCACCTTCAGCGCACCAGCGGCCTTGCGCTGGCCGCCGGCATCAAGGCCGACCCGGCCACCCGCGCCACCCGCATACTCCTTTTGAGCAGCGACCGGTTGGCCGCCGATCCGGTCCAGCGGCGCGAGGCCGGCGTGGCCTACCAGATGATTCGCCCGGTGCGCGCCGGCGACCTGTTCGAGTGCCTGGCCACGCGCCAGCGCGCGCCGCTCTCCGCACCCGGCGGCATCATCGCGCCGCCCCCTTCGGCCCCGCAGCCAAGCCAGCGCCCGCGCCTGCGCAAGGTGCTGCTGGCCGAGGACAATCCGGTCAACGTCGAAGTGGCCACCGCCATGCTCGATAGCCTCGGGCTCGATGTGCACTGCGTGTCGAACGGCGAGGAAGCCGTCAAGGCCGCGCGCAGCGGCGAATACGACATTGTGCTGATGGACTGCCAGATGCCGGTGATGGACGGCTTCGCGGCCACCGCGGAAATCCGCCGCCAGGAGCACCAGAACAGCCGTTCGCGTTCGCTGCCGATCATCGCCATCACCGCCAATGCGCTGCAGGGCGACCGCGAAGCCTGCCTCGCCGCCGGCATGGACGACTACCTGAGCAAGCCATTCACCCAGCAGCAGCTGGGCGCCGTGATCGGCCGCTGGGTCGTGCTGCCGATGCCTGCGACCGTCCACCACGACGACGACCCCACGTATGCGGCGCCGGCGCCGACGGTTCCACCCACTGCGCCTGCGCCATCGCAGGCTGCGTCCGCGCCGGTGGCCGACCGCGATGTCATCAACCGCCACGCACTGGAGAACATCCGTGCGCTGTCGAGCGACCGCGGTGGCGCGCTGGTACAGAAGGTGGTCGAAGCCTTTGTCGACGACACCCCGCAGCAGCTGCAGGCGCTGCGCCGCGCCATCGCCGCTTTCGACGCCGGCAACCTGCGCAAGACCGCGCACAGCCTGAAGTCAAGCAGCGCCAACGTCGGCGCCGAGACCCTCGCCCACCTGTGCAAAGAGATGGAAACCCTGGGACGCACCGAAACGACCGAAGGCGCTTCGAGCATCCTCACCGACATGGAGCTCGAATTCCAGGCAGTGCGCAATTCGCTCAGTGCCATCCTTGAGAAGGAACATTGACATGCCCGTATCCAAACCTCCCAAGCGCGGCGTGGTGCTCGTCGCCGACGACGATCCGGTCATGCGGCTGCTGATGCTCGAAATGCTCGGCCAGGTCGGGCTCGATGCAGTCGAAGCAGAAGACGGCCGCCAGGCAGTAGACCTGTTCCAGAGCATGTCGCCCGACCTGATCCTGATGGATGTCGATATGCCCAACATGGACGGCTTCGCGGCTTGCCGCGAAATCCGCCGCATCGAAACCGGCTCCGCTGTCCCCATCATCATGGTCACCGGCGGCGACGACATCGAGGCCGTCACCAACGCCTACGAAGTGGGCGCCACCGATTTTGTATCCAAGCCGATCAACTGGCCGATCCTTGGCCACCGCGTGCTGTATGTGCTGCGCGCCAGCGACGCCATTGTCCGCCTGCGCATCGCCGACGCCCACAACCGCGCAGTGCTCGCGGCGATTCCCGACACCTTCTTCAGGCTGAACAAGGACGGCTTCTACCTCGACTACGAGCAGGGCCATGACGCCTCCGCCGCCTTCCCGACCGAGAACTGCGTCGGCAAGCACATTACCGACGTGTTCCCGCGCGAGATCGCCGAGCGCTTGCTCGAACAGATGCGCGCCGTGCTCGAGACCCAGCATATCCGCTCGGTTGACTATGAGCTGATCCGCTTCGGCGCCGTGCAGCACTTCGAAGCGCGGCTGGTGGCCACCGGCCCGGAAGAAGTGCTGGGCCTCGTGCGCGACATCAGCGAACGCAAACGCACCGAAGAACAGATACGCCGCCTCGCCTACTGCGACAGCCTGACCGGCATCCCCAACCGCCAGGCCTTCCTTGAAACGCTGGAGCGCGAGCTGCACCGCTCCAAGGTCGGCAACAAGAAGTTCGCGGTGCTGTTCATGGACCTTGACGCCTTCAAGCGCATCAACGACACACTGGGGCACAACGTCGGCGACCACCTGCTCAAGATCGTCTCGGAGCGCCTGCGCGAAACCATCCGCCCGAGCGACCTGGTGTCGCGCGGGGACCAGGCCACCAACCTCGCGCGCCTTGGCGGCGACGAATTCACGATCCTGATTCCCGACCTTGAACGGGTCGAGAACGCGCTCAACGTCGCCCACCGCGTCAAGGAAGCGATGCGCAGGCCCTTCCTCATCGAAGGCAACGAGATCTTCGTCACCGCCAGTATTGGCATCTCGCTGTTCCCCGAGGACGGCGACGACTGCGATTCGCTGCTGAAGTACGCGGACACCGCCATGTACCACGCCAAAAACTGCGGCAAGAACAACGCCAAGCTTTACAGCTCGTCGCTGACGATGCAGATCATGAGCCACGTGAAGCTTGAAGTGGGCCTGCGCAAGGCGCTCAAGAACGATGAGCTCTATTTGCTGTACCAGCCACAGATCGACGTGCGCTCCACCGAGATCGTCGGCGTTGAAGCGCTGGTGCGCTGGCGCCACCCGGAGCGCGGCATCATCTCGCCCAACGAATTTATCCCGCTTGCGGAAGAGACAGGCCTGATCGTCCCGATTGGCGAATGGGTACTGAGAACGGCCTGCAACCAGGCCAAGCTATGGCAGCGCCAGACCCAGCGCCTGGTGCGCATGGCGGTCAATCTATCGGCCAAGCAGTTCAAGGACGAAAACCTGACGCAGATCGTGATGTCGGCCCTGCACGACACCGGGCTTGATCCCAAGCTGCTGGAGCTGGAGCTGACCGAAGGCACGCTGATGGATGACGCCCGCGCCACCATGGCCACGCTGGAGCAGCTGCGCGCGATCGGCGTCTACCTGTCCATCGACGACTTCGGCACCGGGTACTCGTCGATGAACTACCTGAAGCGCTTCGATGTGCGCGCGCTGAAGATCGACAAGAGCTTTATCTGCGGGCTGCCGCAGGATTCGGAAAACGCCGCCATCACGCGCGCAATCATCGCGATGGCGCATGGGCTGAAGATGGCGGTGGTGGCCGAAGGGGTGGAGACCGACGAGCAGCTGGTGCTTCTGGAGCAGCTGGGCTGCGACATGGTGCAGGGCTTCTACCTTGGGCACCCGTCGCCGCATGAGTCGATTGCGCTGATGCTGCAGAAAGTGTGCGCGATCGCGGCGCCGGCCAAGTAAGCGGCGGATGCGCGCATTGCGCTTATCCGCCCTACGTTTGAGCCGCCGCGCACGCCGTCTTCACGGCGCCAGCACCAGGGTGTACTTCGCCGCTCCTGGCAAAAACGGCGTCGGCTTCCCCGCCACCCAATCCTGATGGCCGTTCAGGAAGAACGGCGACAGGGGATGTCCGCTCTGCCCACCCGGCATATTGAATACCCCCTCCTCCTCGCGCCCCGGCGACACCGTCATGCGCTGCGACTGCCCGAACTTCGCCCCTGCCACGCGCGGCATGTTGGCGTCACCCGGCAGCATGTCTGCCGGCGCCGACAGCCATCGCTTTAAAAACGGCACCGCGTTCCCGATCGGATGCACGATGGTGGCGGTATTGCGTTCGCCCCATGTGGCCGCCGACAGCTGCCTGCCATCCTTCGTCAGGTCCGCGATCACGGCATCGACTGCCGCCAGTTGCACGTCCCGCCAGCTGCGATGGGCAGAAGGCAGCCACCCGGCCGGCTGCTCGTCGAGCAGGCGCGCCACCACTGCCGGCCAGCGTGAACTGGCCATGGCAGCCGTGGCCTTGTCATCCAGCGTCGCCATTTCCGCGTTCGCGCCCCCGTACAGCACCTCGTGCAGCGACCACATGAAGTGGCGCGCCAGCCGGTAGCCAACCGAGTCGATGCTGGCCCTCCCGCTCCAGCTTTCAACTAACAGTCGACGGAACTCGGCGCGCTGCGGCTTGCCTTCCACGGCGCTGGCATCGAGCACCTGCAGCGCGCGTTCGCGCCAGGGCGCAATGAACACGGCGCGGTCATCCATCGCAATGCCATACACCCCGGCGACGTCCGCGCCCGTTCCCAGCGCTGCCAGCTGGTCGCGCACCTGGCGGTTACGCGCGCCGATATCGAAGCCGCCATCGCCGATCACCTGCGCGCCCGCTCCGTTCAACTGGCGGCTGTTGGCCGTCGATAGCTGGCCGCCCGCCGGATTGCGCAGCACCGGGTAGGCCCCTGGCGCCAGCGGTGCTTGCCATCCTGCCCCGGCGTTATCAGGCGATAGCGGGAACGTCGACGCGATGCCCGGCTGCGCGCGACCGGCCATGGCTCCCACGATGGTCCAGCCGATGTTCCCCTGGTCGTCGCCTGCGACGAAGTTCTGCGCCGGGATGCCGACTGTCGCTGCGGCCGACAAGGCCGCATCGAGCGTGTCGGCCGATTCAAACTTCATCGGGTTCAGGTTGATGGCCTGCGCCGAATGCGCGATCCAGTGGATCGCATACTGCTTGCCGCCCGTTTCGCGCAGTGGCCCGAACGAGGTGGTGCGCACTTCAATCTTCTCGGCGGGCTCGCCTTTGACAAGGATGGTTTCCTCAGTCCGCGCCGGGGTCTCCCAGCCGGCCGGCGTTTGCACCTGCCCTGGCCGCGAAGCGTCGGTGCTGACTTCGACGAGGTCGAGATAATCGCCATAGCTGTTCGTGAATCCCCACGCGACCTTGCCATTGCTGCCGACGACCACCACGGGCGGCGCTCCCGGCAGGCTGACGCCCACCACGCGCCGCATCGCGCCGTCGGCCGCCGGGAAGCGCAGCGCCAGCCGGTACCAGGTGTTGGGGAGCTGGATCCCGAGGTGCATGTCGTCCGCGACGATGGCCGCGCCGTGCCTGCTGCGGCTGCCCGCCAGAGCCCAGTTGTTGCTGCCGACCGAATCGACGAAATCGGCCGCCGCGATCCGGGTCGGCTTATCGGCAGGCGGCTTGCCCCACCAGGCGGGGGCGGCCGGCGGCAATGGCGCCAGCGGCGCCGGCACGCTGTCCGCATCGATCGGCGCGTCCCACGCGGTCGCTTCCGGCAGCAGGAAGGCCAGCTGCGCCGCGTCGGTATTGTCACGCAGCCAGCCGCGCGCCAGTTCACGCGGCTCCAGCATGCCTTGCAGGTCGAAGTACATCGCCCACACCACCAGCAGCGAGTCGGCCGCCGTCCATGGCCGCGGGGCGGCGCTGACCAGCGCGTATTCGAATGGCTTGGACGCGAGTGCGGACAGACCATCATTGACGCCGGCGGCGTAGCGTTCAAGGAAGCGGCGCTCGGCCGGCGTCATCGCCGCCAGCGCGGCGTTGGCGCGGGCGCGGAAGCGGTGCAGGCGGTGCGATTTGTCGACCGGTACCGCGCGCGCACCAAACAGCTCGGCCAGTTCGCCCGCGCCGACCCGGCGCAGCAGGTCCATCTGGAAGAAGCGCTCCTGGCCGTGGACGAAGCCGGTGGCGTAGGCCACGTCGTCGCGGCTGGTTCCGCTGATGGTGGGGATGCCCTGGGCGTCGCGCACGATGCTCACCTCGGCAGTCAGGCCCGGCACGGCGCGCCGCCCGTCGAGCTGGGCCAGGCTTCCGCGCAGGAACAGCCAGATTCCCACCATGCCGAGCACAAGCAGTACGAACAGGGTGAGCACCGCACGCAAGGTCCAGGTTTTAACGCCACGCTTTCTCATGGATATCCTTTAATGTGTCCCGGAGCGATATTGCCAGAAAAACCGGGAGCGCAAAACGGGAAGTTTAGAGTTGAACTGCGCGAGGGTTCCGCCGTTCAATTTGACGTGCATCAGAGGTCGGTGATCTAGGGCTTCTAAGCTAGCTTAAATGCGACACCCTCAGTGTTGCTGCAATCTGAAGGAGATCACCATGCTTCGCTACCTGATCTTGCTACTCACCGCCGTCCTTGCCACTGCCTGCGCCACGCCTGAACAGCGCGCCGCCAGGATGCAGGCCGAGATGGATCACATGATGCGCGTGTATGGCCCGGCATGCGCCCGACTGGGCTTTTCCGCCAATTCCGACCAATGGCGCAGCTGCGTGCTTCAACTGAGCGCGAAGGACGATATCGACCGCTATGGCTACCATCCGTATTATTACGCCGGGTTCGGGCGCCCTCACTGGAGCGTCGGCGCCGGCTGGGGGCCTTACTGGTAGGCTTGGGCGAAGGCCGCCTTGGTGAGCGGCATGCGCGAATCGAGCAATTGTGCGATCAGGCGCTGGGCATGGAGGACCAGCGCAGGATAATGCGCGTCGCGCGGATGCAGTGAAAAGCGCACCAGCGGCGAATGCTCCAACAGGCAGGCCACGGTGGATGCCGCAACCGGCGATAGCGCCCTGCCCCCTTTGTTGCGTGCCGCGTACACAAGGCTGGGCGAAAACACCCGGCGCCGCTGCGCCAACAAGTGAAAATGCGTGAAGGTCGTGGTGTAGAGGAAGGGAAAAGCATGTACCGCCTGCCAGGCCTTGGGGCCGATCAGCCAGGCGGGCGCGACAAATCCGGACACCGGCCATCCACGGTCACGAAACCATTCCAGTCCCAGTTCAATGCGCCGTCGCGCCTCCTGCTCACTGATCGCGGCAAACTCGCCCTCGCCCTGCGTGTACACGGTGCGGACCAAGGCGCCGAATGGCCCGCCGCGCGCGGGCCCGTCGTCAGTATGGGTATAGCCGTGCAGCGCCAGTTCGTGCCCGTGGTCCAGCATGCGCCCAAGGGTGGATTCAAGCTGGTGCGAGCGGGCGCCGCTGCCCCGGTAATGGGGAATCACCAGCCATGTGAGCGGAATATCCGCAACAGCGCGCACCGCGTGCAACAGCAGTTCGCACTCGGCCCAGGTATCGGGCGCCACGTCGTGGATGGAAACGCATAAGCTGCCCGGGTCGCTTGGTTCACTCAGGTCATTCAGCAACAAAGATCCGCTCCGCTTCCAGTTCCGCCCGTTGACGCGAGGCGAGCAGCCCTGCGTAGCGCTGGAGCAGTTGCGGCATGATGCGGTTCCAGTCGTACTGCTCGCGCGCGTGATGCAGCGCGTTCTTGCCCAGTTCAGCCATGTCGCAGCGGTAGATGGCGTCGATGCCCTCGCACAGCTGCGCAACGCTATTCGGTTCGACCAAAATTCCGGTCCCAGGTTCAACTAGCTCCGCTACGCCGCCCCCCGTCGTCCCGACAACCGGAATGCCGCAGGCCATGGCTTCAAGCACGATCAGGCCGAAGGTCTCGCGGTCGCCCGGGTGCACCAGCACGTCGCTGCTGGCGATCAGCCGCGCCAGGTCTTGCTGGTTGCGCTTGAAAGGAATACAGGTCATGCGGTCGAGCTGCGGCAGCCTGGTGCCGCCACCGATCATCAGCAAATGGTAGGGATGGCCGAGGCGCCGTACCGCTTCTACGAGGATCGGCAACTTCTTTTCAGCCGTAAACCTGCCGGCGTACACCAGCAGGCGCGTATCCGGCGCCAGGTTCAAATGTTGGCGCAGTGAATTGGCACGCCGACGGGGCGAGAAGGTATCGATGTCGATGCCTAGCGGCTGATGGAACACGCCGCGCACGCCGATGTTGTCCAGCTGGCGCACCATGAGTTTGCTTGGCGCCATGACGAGGTCAAACTGGCGGTACAGGTGGGCGAGATAAGCGCTGGCCATCCGTGTCGACGCATTGCCCATGCGGTCGCCGATGATCCGTGGCAGGTCGGAATGGTAGAAGGCGACCGCGGGGATGTTCAGCTTGCGCTTGACCCGCAGCGCCGCCCACGCGCAATGGCCGGCGTCGCCCGCCTCGACCAGGTCCGGTTCAAGCGCGCGCAAGATGCGTGCCGTGCCCGTCACCGACAAGGGCAAGCGGTAGCCATGGATTCCAGGAAACGGCATCGATGGGATGGCGACAAGGGAACGCATCTTGCCATCCGTGGTCGGCACGTTGGGGCTGAGAATGGTATGCCGGATCCGCGTCCGCTGGACCAGCCAGCGCGCCTTGGCGTTGAGATAGGTACTGACGCCACCACCCCGGGCGGCGTAGAACATCGTGATGTCGGCGATATGCATACGTTGGCTTCACAAAATGAAAAGCCAAGATAGCAGCGCCGTCCTTCACGGATTTGAGCACACGCAAATGGGTGCCGTCATTTCGTTCAAGGATAGCGCTGGCGCAAAGTGCCGGTGTTGCTTTGGTGTAGATGAGCCCGCTTGCGCAATCAGGTGCTGCGGCGGTCCAGCATGGCCCGAGCGATCGTACCGGCGTCGACATATTCTAGCTCACCTCCGACCGGCACGCCGCGCGCCAGGCGGCTGACCTTGAGTCCGCGCGCCTTCAGCATTTCACTGATGTAATGCGCGGTGGCCTCGCCTTCGTTGGTGAAGTTGGTGGCGAGCACCACTTCGCTGACCACGCCGTCGGCTGCCCTGCCCACCAGCTTCTCCAGGTGAATGTCCTTGGGGCCGATGCCGTCCAGCGGCGAGAGCCGGCCCATCAGCACGAAGTACAGGCCCTTGTAGGTCAGGGTTTGCTCGATCATCAACTGGTCGGCCGGCGTTTCGACCACGCACAGCAAGGCCTTGTCGCGCCTTTCATCCAGACAGGTATCGCAGATTTCCGTTTCGGCGAAGGTATTGCACAGCGCGCAGTGATGCACGTTGTCCACCGCCTGGTACAGTGCGCGCGACAGCATCGACGCGCCTTCGCGGTCGTGCTGCAGCAGGTGGAATGCCATCCGCTGCGCCGACTTGGGACCGACGCCGGGCAGGCGGCGCAAGGCCTCGGTCAGGAAATCTAGCGAGCTGGACATTAAAGCAGCTTAGAACGGCATCTTGAAGCCGGCTGGCAGGTTCATGCCGGCGGTCATGCCGCTCATTTTTTCGGCGGAAGTGGTTTCGGCCTTGCGCACGGCGTCGTTGAACGCGGCGGCGACCAGGTCTTCCAGCATGTCCTTGTCGTCAGCCAGCAGCGACGGGTCGATCGAGACGCGCTTGACGTCGTTCTTGCAGGTCATCACGACCTTGACCAGGCCGGCGCCCGACTGGCCTTCCACTTCGATCAGCGCCAGCTGTTCCTGGGCTTTTTTCATGTTGTCCTGCATGGCTTGCGCCTGTTTCATCAAGCCTGCGAGCTGGTTCTTCATCATGGTGCTGTTCTCCGAAATCTAAGAGTAGGACAAATATTGTAGAAAAAATTCCGCGCTTTATGCCGCCGTGGCCGGCGGCGGGCGGATCGATCCCTGGACCACGAACGCGCCGAATTCGCGCATCAGGTCCTTGACGAAAGGATCGCTCGCCACGGTTTCCTCGGCCTTGCGCTGGCACTCCTCGCGGAATGCCTGGGCTTCGGCGCTGGCGGTGTACCAGACGTGGCCGATCTCGATGTCGACCGCGACCTTGGTATTGGTAAAACGTTCCTGCAGCGCCGCTGCCAGCTTTTCGCTGTTGCCGCTGGCGCGCAGCGTGTCGATCGGCACGCGCAGCTTGAAGGTGGTGACGTTGCCATCGACCGTGCAATTGACCAGCTCGGTCTGGAACGCCAGCTGCTGGGCGACGCCGCGCAGCGGCAGCCCGGCGGCAAGGCCCGGCCAGTTGCCGTCCCAGTCGATTTCGGGCACTGGCGTAATGACGTAGGCGTGGCGCGGCGCGGCGGGCGCGCGGACCGGCGCGGGCGCGACGGCAGCTGGCGCCTCCTGGGCTACTGCGGTGTCATCGGAAAACTCCATCACCCACGACGGCGGGCCATCGTCGGCTTCCGGCTCGTCGTAGCTTTGCTGGACGGCCTGCGGCTGCTGCTGGACCGGCGCCGCTGGCGGCGCCGATGGCTGTTCCCACGGCGGCGGCGCTTTGGCAACCGGTGGCGGCGCGCCTGGTGCGGCTTGCATCGCCGGCGGCGGGGCCGCTGGCGCAGGCGCGGGTGCTGGCGCGGCGGCCTGCGCGGCATTCTGGTCGGCCTGGATCGACATCGCGGTCGGGCGCTTCTGGCCACCGCCCTGCCCGCGGCTGGCGGAACGGGCAGCTTCCAGCGCCGCATTGATGGCGGCGCGCGCTGAACTCATTGCGGGCGCAGGACCAGATGGCGCAGCAGCAGGTGCAGGCGCAGCTTGCTGGACTGGCGCTGCCGGTGCGGCCGCCGGCGCGGGGGCTACTGCCGCGTGGCTTGCCACCGCTGCCGATTCGGCACGGGCTGGCGGCGCCGGCGCACGCGGCGCTGGCTGTACAGGACGCGCCGCTGCGGGCGCTGTTGGCGCAACGCCTTCCGCGCCGCCGTTACCCGGACGGAAAGCCAGCATGCGCAGCAAGGTCATGGTGAAGCCCGCGTATTCATCCGGCGCGAGGCCGATCTCGTTGCGGCCGTGGACAGCGATCTGGTAATACAGCTGCACTTCCTGCGCATCGAACTCTTTGGCCAGGCGCTGGATGTCGGCCAGCTCCGGCAGGTCCGACGGCACGGCCGACGGCACGCTCTGGGCCAGTGCGATCCGGTGCAGCAAGGTGCCGAGGTCCTGCAGCGCGCCGTTGTACGACAGGCTGCGGCTGGCCATTTCGTCGGCCACCGCCATCAGGTCGGCGCCGTCTTGTTTCAGCAGCGCGTCGAGCAGGCGGATCAGGTAGGACTGGTCGAGCGCGCCGAGCATGCCCTGCACCGCTTCGAGCGTCACCTG
This sequence comes from Massilia agrisoli, assembly GCF_020831365.1. Classification (GTDB taxonomy): domain Bacteria; phylum Pseudomonadota; class Gammaproteobacteria; order Burkholderiales; family Burkholderiaceae_D; genus Telluria_A; species Telluria_A agrisoli. Next base: position 269,931 of record NZ_JAJHPV010000020.1, on the reverse strand, counting down.
GCCGGCCGCGTACGCGATGGCCTGGTCGGTCAGCGACAGCGCGTCGCGCATCGAACCGTGCGCGCCTTGCGCCAGCAGGCGCAGCGCCGGCTGTTCGAAAGTGATGCCTTCCTGGCCAAGGATGTTTTCAAGGTGGCCGATGATGTGCCCCGGCGGCATCTGCTTCAGGTTGAACTGGAGGCAGCGCGACAGCACGGTGACGGGGATTTTTTGCGGGTCGGTCGTCGCAAGGATGAACTTGACGTGCGCAGGCGGCTCTTCCAGCGTCTTCAACATCGAGTTGAAGGCGTGGTTGGTCAGCATGTGCACCTCGTCGATCATGTAGACCTTGTAGCGCGCGTTCGATGGCGCGTACACAGCCTGCTCGAGCAGCTGCGCCATCTCGTCGACGCCGCGGTTCGAGGCCGCGTCCATTTCGATGTAATCGACGAAGCGGCCGCTGTCGATCGCCACGCACGCTTCGCAGGCGCCGCAAGGCTGGGCGGTAACGCCGCCGTTGCCGTCAGGGCCGATGCAGTTGAGCGATTTGGCGAGGATGCGCGACAGCGTCGTCTTGCCGACGCCGCGTGTCCCGGTGAACAGGTAGGCATGGTGCAGGCGGCCCGTTTGCAGCGCGTGCGTCAGCGCGCGCACCACGTGCTCCTGGCCGACGAGCGTTTCGAAGTTCTTGGGACGGTACTTGCGGGCGAGGACTTGATAGGACATGCTGGATTTTACCGTATGTGGCTTGCCGGGTCGTAGCAAAGGGTCGCGTAAAGCGGTATTGTATCAGACCGATAATTGGGCATTTTGGCCGCTGCCTCGTCGTTCCCGCGCAAACGGGAACCCATGCTGTGCGCCTGCCAAAGGCGTGGCATGGATTCCCGCTTTTGCGGGAACGACGCATGACTGGAGTTGGGAACTGCGCGTCCGGAACCGGAGCGTGAGAAAAACGAAAGAGGCGAGCCTGATCTGCGGCACTTATGGTGAACAGCCGTGGCTGCTTCCTTCCGGACCTGACCAGGTTAGCCGTGCCACAATGCGCAGGGGCCCGCCAGCTTCAATTATAACCGACGCGCAGGATTTATGGAAACCCGCGCGCCGCAACCCGTTAAATACCCAGTTCCTGCCAGATGGCGTCGACCCGCTTCTTCACCGCGTCGGTCATCTCAATGGTGGTGCCCCACTCCCGGCTGGTCTCGCCCGGCCACTTGTTGGTCGCGTCGATGCCCATCTTGCTGCCCAGGCCACTGACCGGCGAGGCGAAGTCGAGGTAATCGATCGGCGTGTTATCGACCAGGACCGTATCGCGGGTCGGATCGACGCGCGTGGTGATCGCCCAGATCACTTCCTTCCAGTCGCGGATGTTCACGTCCTCGTCGACCACCACGATGAACTTCGTATACATGAACTGGCGCAGGAAGCTCCACACGCCGAACATCACCCGCTTGGCGTGGCCAGCGTACTGCTTCTTCATCTGCACCACCGCCATGCGGTAGCTGCATCCTTCGGGCGGCAGGTAGAAGTCGGTGATCTCGCTGAACTGCTTCTGCAGCAGCGGGATGAACACTTCGTTGAGGGCGACGCCAAGCACCGCCGGCTCGTCTGGCGGCTTACCTGTATACGTAGAGTGATAAATCGGGTTGCGCCGCATCGTGATGCGGTCGATCGTGAAGACCGGGAAGCTGTCCTGCTCATTGTAATAGCCGGTGTGGTCGCCGAACGGGCCTTCGAGCGCATGCTCGTAGCCGCTCGGGTGGTTCTCGTCCGGGTAGATATGCCCTTCCAGCACGATCTCGGCATAGGCCGGCACCCGCAGCTCGCTGCCGATTGCCTTGGCCAGCTCGGTGCGGCTGCCGCGCAAGAGGCCGGCGAACTGGTACTCGGACAAACTGTCCGGCACCGGCGTCACGGCGCCGAGGATGGTGGCCGGGTCGGCGCCCAGCGCGACGGCGACCGGATACGGCTGGCCCTTGGTCGCAATGGCGTGCTCGCGGAAGTCGAGCGCGCCGCCGCGGTGCGCCAGCCAGCGCATGATCACCTTGTTCGGGCCGATCACCTGCTGGCGGTAGATGCCCAGATTCTGGCGCTTCTTGTGCGGGCCCTTGGTAATCACCAGGCCCCAGGTAATCAGCGGCGCGATATCGCCAGGCCAGCAGTGCTGGATCGGCAGGCGCGCCAGGTCGACGTCGGCCCCCTCCCATACGATCTCCTGGCACGGCGCGCCGCGCATCTCCTTGGGCGACATGTCCCACACCGCCTTGACCAGTGAGCTCATGCCCACCAGGTCCTTGAACCCTTTCGGCGGCTCCGGCTCTTTCAGGCGCGCCAGCACGTGGCCGATCTTGCGCAGCTCGGAGATGTCGTCCGCGCCCATGCCCAGCGCCACCCGGCGCGGCGTGCCGAACAGGTTGCCCAGCACCGGGATCTGGTGCCCGGCCGGGTTTTCAAACAGCAGCGCCGGCCCTTCGGCGCGCAGGGTACGGTCGCAGATCTCGGTCATCTCCAGGTACGGCGAGACGGGCGCCGTCACCCGCTTGAGCTCGCCCATTTGTTGCAGTTGGGAAACAAAGTCGCGCAGATCAGAATATTTCATCGGTTTGTTCTTTTTTTGAGGCCAACGGAGTTGTTGAAATAGCCACGGCAAGTGGTTGATTTAACAGGGTATTGTTGCGTCGCAGCACAAAATGTCATACCCAAAAGTAATAACGATGAATCGTGTTAGTATTGACTTGATATAAGGCAGCCCATACAATTTGCTCTAAATTGATGAGATCGCACGTCGAAAGACATGATTTTAGCCTGTTCTCATACTTTCACGGGGTCGGGGCCCCAATGACATTTAATGGAGTGTTTTCTACAGGCGTCTGCCTACCTCCCCGAAAAAAGTTGTTTAGCCACTGGTCAAATACCAAAGGGAACCACCAGCTGAAGCAAGCAATGACGGCGTAAATCGACCGGATCGCGGCACCCGCGAACGGGACGATAGACGATATTTCTGATGCACGGCATTAGTCAGACCGTTGCCCTAGATGGCAGCGACGGGATCACTTTTTCCGCGACAAAGGGGAATTCGATGACAAATCGTTTCAACGGGGCGACAGCAAAGCTCGCCCAAACCATGGCCATCCAGCCAATCACGTGGGTTTCCGTGACCAAGGCGGCCCGTGGCGTGCTGACCACCGCACAACACACCCTGACCGTATTCGGTCTCTCAGCGGTAGCGGTAATCGCTCTGCTCTATGGCAACCCAGACCTGGCCAAGCAGTTCTACCAGTTCGTCGCACCGGAACCAATGCCGGTGGCAAAAATCGAAGCGCCTGCGATGACGGCGCTGATGGCATCGCCAGCCGCGGCTGTCGAAGCGGAAGAAGTCGAGCCAACCGCGCATGACAAGGCGCTGGCCGGCACTAAAAAGCAGCAGGAATTCGTGACCTCGTGGCTGTCCAAGCGTTATCGCGTGGCTGGCGACGCCGCCAACATGCTGGTATCGACCGCCTACCTGACGGCCAGCGAAATGAAGCTCGACCCCCTGCTGATCCTCGCCGTGATGGCGATCGAATCGCGCTTTAACCCGTTTGCCGAAAGCCCGGTAGGCGCGCAGGGCCTGATGCAGGTGATGTCGAAGGTTCACAAGGAAAAGTTCCAGGAAATGGGCGGCACCCAGGCTGCACTGAACCCGGTTGCTAACATCCGTGTCGGTTCGCAGATCCTCAAAGAGTACGTCCAGCGCGGCGGCTCGGTGGAAGCCGGCCTGAAAAGCTACGTCGGCGCAGCGGCCTTCGAGACCGATTCCGGCTACGGCTCGAAAGTCCTGGCTGAATACCAGCGCCTGAAGCAGGTTGCACGCGGCAAGAACGTGCCGATCTTCACTCGCCCAGCGCCAGCGACCATGGTGGCCGACAAGGCAGCGCCAGCAGCCGCTCCTGCCCCGGCTGCGCCAGCGCCGAAGGTAGAGGCACCGGTCGTGACTGACGTAAGCAGCGAGGCGATCGCCGGCCTGTAAGCAGTCCTGATCCAGACAGAAGGCCACCGGCGGTTGCGGTGGCCTTTTTGTTGGCTATGTCACCGTTAAAAGTGTGGAAGCGCTACACCCTCGTCGTTCCCGCGCACGCGGGAACCCATACTGAAGACGACCAGTAATAAAGCGATTCGAGCTCCAGCGCATACATAGTATGGGTTCCCGCTTTCGCGGGAAGTCGGGTCCGCCAGTGGCGGGCACGACGTGCTCAATTCCATACCTAACGGTGACATAGCCTTTTTGTTTGCTCCGTCGTTTCCCCCAAGCCAAAAAAAAGCCACCAGTGCAACGCACGGTGGCTATCCTCTTGGCGCAAACGCGGCTTAACGGCGTGCGGCCGCCACTTCATCCGCGCGCAGCACCGGCGCCAGCTTGTCCAGCACGCCATTTACATACTTGTGGCCATCGATCCCGCCGAACGACTTGGTCAGCTCGACCGCTTCGTTAATCACGACGCGGTAAGGAATGTCCAGGTTGTTCTTCAGTTCGTACGCGCCGATCAGCAGCACACCGTGCTCGATCGGCGACAGCTCGGCCACGCCACGGTCGATCAGCGGGGCAAAGGTGTCGCGCAGCGAGACGGAATCCTGGATCGCGCCGTACAGCAGGGCCGCGAAATAGTCCGCGTCGGCCTTCTCGAAGCCGTGCGCGGCACGGATGTTATTGACGACCGTGGTCGCCGGTTCATTGTTCAGCAGCCACTGGTACAGGCCCTGCAAGGCGAACTCGCGCGCCCGGTGACGCGGCGTGCGGTTCTTGCTGGGATTGGCGTGAATCGATTTGTCAGTCATGGTTTCTTACCCGTTCTTTATTACTGTTCTTCTTAGTCTTCGTCGGCTTGCAGGTCTTCCAGCGCCAGCAACAGGTTGGCCATTTCAACGGCCACACGTGCTGCCTCAGCGCCCTTCTCTGCCATGCGTGCTTCAGCCTGCTCGTCGTTCTCGGTGGTCAGCACGGCATTCGCGATCGGCATGCCGTAGTCCAGCGAAATGCGGGTAATGCCAGCGCCCGATTCGTTCGACACCAGTTCGAAGTGATACGTTTCGCCACGGATCACCGCGCCCAGCGCGATCAGCGAGTCGAACTGCTGGGTTTCTGCCATCTTTTGCAGCGCCAGCGGAATTTCCAGTGCGCCCGGCACGGTAACGTGCAGGACATCTTCGTCGGCGATGCCGAGGTGCTTCAGTTCTGCCAGGCAGGACGACAGCAGGCCGTGGCCCACGTCGGCGTTAAAGCGTGCCTGGACGATGCCAATGCGCAGGCCGGCGCCAGTCAGATTGCTTTCATAAGTTCCTACGGTCATGGTCGGCCCCTTTTATCTTGTGGTTGGTGGTGAATAGTACCGCGTCAGGCGGCCGGTTTGGCGAGATAACCGGTAACTTCCAGGTCGAAACCTGTCATCGACGGCATCTTGCGCGGGCTGGCCAGCAATTGCATCTTGCCCACGCCCAAGTCTTTCAGGATCTGCGCGCCGATACCGTAGGTGCGCAGGTCCATCGACGCCGCGCGCGCCTGCGGGCGGGTGTCGGTCGTGTCGAGCGCCGCGAACTGGGCAAACAGCTGTTCTGCCGTCTCGCCGCAGTTGAGCAGCACCATCACGCCGCGTTCTGACTGTTTGATCGCCTGCATTGCCGACGCCATTGTCCACGAGTGGGTGGTGGCCTTGTTTTCCAGCAGGTCGAGGATCGATACCGGCTGGTGCACGCGCACCAGGCACTCCAGGTTCGGCGCCAGGTCACCGTGCACCATCGCCAGGTGGGCGCTGCCGCTTGGCTTGTCGCGGAAGGCGATCAGGCGGAAGTCGCCGTAGATCGTGCTCATCGACCGCTCGGCCACGCGCTCGACCAGGCATTCGTTCTCGCTGCGGTAGTGGATCAGGTCGGCAATCGTGCCGATCTTCAGGTTATGTTCTTTGGCAAACTCCAGCAGGTCCGGCAGGCGCGCCATGGTGCCGTCGTCCTTCATGATCTCGCAGATCACCGATGCCGGGGTCAGGCCCGCCATTTCGGTCAGGTCGCAGCCTGCCTCGGTATGGCCGGCACGCATCAGCACGCCGCCCTTCTGGGCCTTCAGCGGGAAAATGTGCCCCGGCTGGACGATGTCGTCCGGCTTGGCGCCCTTGGCAACGGCCACCTGGATGGTCTTGGCGCGGTCAGCAGCGGAAATACCCGTCGTCACGCCCTCGGCCGCCTCGATCGACACGGTGAAGTTGGTGCCGAACGAAGTACCGTTGCGACTCGTCATCATCGACAGGTCGAGCTGGTTGCAGCGGTCCTCGGTCAGGGTCAGGCAAACCAGGCCGCGCGCATGCTTGACCATGAAATTGATGGCTTCAGGAGTCACGAAATCGGCCGCGAGCACCAGGTCGCCTTCGTTTTCGCGATCTTCCTCGTCGACCAGGATGACCATGCGGCCTGCGCGCAACTCGGCAACGATTTCCTGGGTGCTGGAGATAGACATTAAGGATTCCTCTAAGACGGGCATGTAAAGCGTAATCCGCTATTTTAAAGGATTTACCAGCTTCCCACCGGCATTAGGCCCAGCAATAACCCGATCCGCGCAGGCCCGCGCCTCCCCCGCGCCGCGCCTGTTACAAAACAACAACAAACCATGCCGGAGGGGCACACGACACGGCACAGCTTGCGAACTGGCATAAGGGGTAGAATTCCGGCACCAAGACCGATGCCAGGATGATGTGCCGATGACCACCAACTTCGTCAAGACAGTATGCGTTAGCGCTTTCCTGTTCGTGTATTCGATCGCGGCCCACGCCGCGATCAACCTCGCCGACACCATTCCTGTCGGCCCCCAGGTCAAGGTCGGCAAACTGGCCAATGGCCTGACCTACTATATCCAGAAGAACAACAAGCCCGAAAAGAAGCTCGAACTGCGGCTGGTGGTGAAGGCCGGTTCCATCCTGGAGGACGAAGACCAGCTCGGGCTCGCGCACTTCACCGAGCACATGGCCTTCAACGGCTCGGCCAATTTCCGCAAGCACGAACTGGTGTCCTACCTGCAGTCGATCGGCGTGAAGTTTGGCGCTGATCTTAACGCCTACACCAGCTTCGACGAAACCGTCTACATCCTGCCGATTCCGACCAACCGCAAGGCCAACGTCCACAAAGGCTTCCTGGTGCTGAAGGACTGGGCCAGCGGCCTGACCTTCAACCACGCTGACATCGACAAGGAACGCGGCATCGTGCAGGAAGAACTCCGGCTCGGCAAGGGCGCCAATGACCGCATGAACAAGGTCCTGCTGCCGAAGATGTTCAACGGCTCGCGCTATGCAGACCGGCTGCCGATCGGCACCGAAGCGGTGCTGAAGAACTTCAAATACGACGCCCTCAAACGCTTCTACCGCGACTGGTACCGGCCCGACTTGATGGCCGTCGTCGCGGTCGGCGACATCGACCCAAAGGAAGCCGAACGGCTGGTCAAGCTCCATTTCGGTCCGCTGAAAAACCCGGCCAACCCGCGCCCGCGCACCTACGCGACGATCCCGGCCCGCCCTGAGACCGAGGCCCTGGTCATCACCGACAAGGAAGCAAGCAGCGATTCCCTGCTGATCCGCTATCCGGTGCAGGAATCGATCGAAAAGCCGACTTTTGGCGCCTACCGTGAAAAGCTGATCGAAAGCCTGTTCACCGGCATGCTAAGTCAGCGCATGCAGGAACTGTCGCAGCAGGCCGCCCCGCCTTTCATCGGCGGCAGCAGCAATATCAGCCGCCTGACCGCGCGCTACAAGTCGTACACGGCGTTTGCCGCGCTTGGCAAAGGCGGCGCCATGCCAGCCATCGACGCGCTGGTGCAGGAAAACGAACGCGCGCGCCAGTTCGGCTTCAGCGCGGGCGCGCTGGAACGGGCCAAAAAGAACCTGATGCGCTTCTACGAGCGCGCCTACAACGAGCGAGACAAAACCGACTCGGCCAGCTATGTCGGCGAATACGTGCGCAACTTCCTCGAGCAGGAAAGCATTCCGGGAATCGAGCGCGAATACCGCTACGTCCAGGAGATGGTGCCTGGCATAACGCTCGACGAGATCAACAAATACACCCGCGAGACGATCCCCGACAGCTCCGCCAAGCTGGTGGTCTACATGGGGAATACCAACAGCGACACCCCGGTGCCGACCAGCGCGCAATTGCTCGCATCCGTGTCGGCCGCCGAGAAAACGGCTGTCACCGCGCGCGACGACAAGGCGGTGGCCGCGAACCTGATGGACCAGCCGCCGAAACCCGGCAGCATCGCCAGCGAAACCCACGACGCGGCGCTGGGGCTGACGCGCCTGACGCTGTCGAACGGCGTGAAGGTGATCCTCAAGCCGACCGACTTCCGCAACGACCAGGTGCTCATGAGTGCGGTGCGCTTCGGCGGCCAGATGCTGTTCGACGAAGCCGACGCCTACAACTCGCGTTACGCCAGCTCGATCATCGCCAGCATGGGCCTGAAGGACTACTCGCCGCTCGACCTGCAAAAGGTACTGGCCGGTAAGTCCGCCACCGTGCGCGCGGGGCTGGGCAGCAATACCGACATCGTCAGCGGCAGCGCGGGCAGCAGCGACATTGAAACCATGCTGCAGCTGGTGCACCTGCAGTTCAACGGCGTGCGGCGCGACTCCGACCTGTACAAGTCGTTCATCGCGCGCCAGGTCGACGCGGCCCGCAACGCGATGACGCAGCCGGAGCTGGTATTCCGCGACGCGATCATCACCACGCTGTACGACAACCACCCGCGGGTGGCGCGCACGCCGCGCCCGGAAGACTTCTCCAAGGTCAGCCTGGACCGCGCCATCGACATCTACAAGGCGCGCTTCGGCAGCGCCAAGGGCCTGACCTTCATTTTGGTCGGCAGCTTCGACACTGCGCGCATCAAGCCGCTGCTGGCCACCTACCTCGCCAGCCTGCCGACACCGGACATTCCGGTCGAAGCCAAGGACACGGGCGTGCGTCCGGTGGGCGGGGTGGTCAAGAAGGAAGTGCGCAGCGGGTCTGAAGCCAAGAGCAACGTATCGATCAACTTCACCGGCAAGGCACAGTTTTCGGAAGAAGAGCAGATGCGCTTCCACGCGCTGCTCGAAGTGATGAACATCAGGATCACCGACATCCTGCGCGAGAAGCTCGCGTTAATCTATGGCGGCGGCATGAACGGAAGCCTCAGCAAGATCCCGTACGAGAACTACGCGATTGCCGTATCGCTGCCGACCGGGCCGGCGAACGTGGACAAAGTGCTGGCCGCGACGTTTGCGGAGATCGAGCAGATCAAGGAGAAAGGCCCGGATGTCGCGGACCTGAACAAGGTGAAGCAGAACTGGATCCAGAGCCACCAGAAATCGCTGCGCGAGAACGGGTACTGGATCAATCACCTGCAAACGTCATTGCTGCACCAGACCGACCCGTCGTTGATCCTCACTTACGAGAAGCAGGTTGCGGCGATCACGCCCGCACAGGTGCGGGATGCGGCCAGGCGCTACTTCAACCTGAACAACTACGTGCAGGTTGTGCTGTATCCGGAAAAGTAACGCTGATTTAGTGGTACATATGAAAAAACGGCGGATGCGCTTTGCTTATCCGCCCTACGTCCATCAATTTCGCGTAGGGCGGATAAGCAAAGCGCATCCGCCGAATCTGGAGTAACCAAGAAAACGTAAGGCCCTACGCCTTTAGCGACAGCATCCGCTCGACATACCGCGCAATCAGGTCAATCTCCAGGTTCACCTTGCTGCCGGCGCGCAGGTGCTTGAGCGTCGTAACCGAAATCGTATGCGGAATCAGGTTGATCGAGAACCGGCAGACCTTGCCCGCGTCGGTGTCGACATCCTCAACCCGGTTCACTGTCAGCGAAACGCCGTTCACCACCACCGATCCCTTGAACGCCAGGAAGCGCGCCAGGTTCTGCGGGGCGTCGATCACCAGCTCCCACGACTCGCCGACCGGCTCAAACCGGTGAACACGACCCAGCCCGTCAACGTGGCCAGACACCAGGTGCCCACCGAGGCGCTCGGCCAGGGTCAGCGCTTTTTCAAGGTTCACTTCTCCGGTCGCATCCAGCCCCGCAGTGCAGTTGAGGCTCTCGCGCGAGACATCGACGCTGAACGCGTCGTCGGTCTTCGACACCACGGTCATGCAGGCGCCGTTGATAGCGATAGAGTCGCCCAGCGCCACGTCCTGCAACGGCAATCCGCCGGAGGAGATATCAAGGCGGACGCCCGCATCCTGTCCGCCTTCAAGCGGGGTCACGGAGGTGATTTTGCCGACAGCGGCGACGATTCCAGTAAACATGCTGCTTCTATTCCTGTTGTGGGGTGAATCTTGCAAGGATACGCAAGTCTGCGCCAACCTGCCGAACCTCGTAAAATTTGAGGGCAATCTTCGCATCGAGCCGGTCGAGCGGCGCCAGCGCGAACATGCCTTGCGCATCGCCGATCAGGCACGGCGCAAGGTACAGCAGTAACTCGTCAACGCAGCCTTCGCGTATCAACGAGCCATTGAGTTTCGATCCCGCTTCGATGTGCAGCTCGTTGATCTCGCGCCGGCCAAGTTCCAGCATCAGCGCCGCCAGGTCGACCTTGCCGTCCGCATTAGGCAGCATGATCACTTCGTTCCCCGCCGCCGTCAACGCCGCTTCCTTCCCGGGGTTTGCGGCCGCGGCGACGATCCATGTTCCGCCGCCGGCAAGCACGCGCGCATCGAGGCTGATTTCCAGCTTGCTATCGATGACGATCCGGCGGGGCTGGCGTGGCGTATCCACCGCCCGCACGTTCAATTGCGGATCGTCCGCCTTGACGGTGCCGATCCCGGTAAGGATGGCGCAGGCCCGCGCGCGCCAGGCATGGCCGTCATCGCGCGCGGCTGGCCCGGTGATCCACTGGCTTTCGCCGCTGTGCAGGGCGGTCATGCCATCGAGGCTGGCCGCAGCCTTCATGCGCACCCATGGCCGCTTGCGCTGCATGCGCGAAAAGAACCCGATGTTCAGCTCGTAGGCCTGGTCTTCCAGCACGCCAGAGCTGACCGCGATCCCCGCCGCGGCCAGTTTGGCCATGCCCTGCCCCGCCACCAGCGGGTTCGGATCGGTGATGGCGGCGACCACGCGGCCGAGCCCCGCACGGACCAGCGCATCGGAGCATGGCGGCGTGCGGCCGTGATGATTGCATGGCTCGAGCGTCACGTACGCGGTGGCGCCGCGTACGTCGTGGCCACGCTGCTGCGCATCGCGCATCGCCATGATCTCCGCATGCGCCTGGCCGGCCGGCTGGGTATAACCGGTGCCGATTACTTCGCCGTCGCGCACAATCACGCATCCCACGCGCGGATTCGGCGTGGTGGTGTACATGCCTTTGGCGGCTAGTTCCAGCGCAAGCGCCATGCCGTCGTTATCGTTCAGTATCTGCACAGTTTTCAGTATGGTTAGGGTGTCTCGGGGCCTGAACAGCTTTCGCCATCGCGCGCCGGATCGCAGGCGCGCGCGCGGCCAAGCATGTTGATTTTAATACGCCGCGTCTGCCCATCGAGCGTCAGCGACAGCGTGCCCCAGCGCGCCGCCATGCTGCTGGCATGGCTACAGCTGCGCCCACCGCCATTATAGGCAATGTAATCGGGGACCCAAGGACTCGTAAAGCCACTGGTGATGACGATGCCCTCGGCAATCGGACCGTGCACCGCGATCAGTTCATCGGCCTCGCCCGGGATACCGTCGCCGTCCTTGTCGACAAAAACAGTCCACCCGCTGCTCCAGCCGCCACCCGATGGCGCCAGGTACACGCGCATGCCACGTGTGATGGCCTGCGAGCGCGTCAGGTCGATCGCCCCGAACAGGTCGGACAGCGCCGCCTTCAGCTGCTGATGGCGGACCAGGGACCGCAAATCGCTGGTCGCAATCCCCAGCAGCACCGCGGCCACCGCAATAACCACCAGCAGCTCCACCAGCGAAAAGCCGTGCGCGCGCCTTATGGCCAGCATCGCTTCGCCAAGCCGGAAGGGCCGCGCTGGCCGATACTGTTCAACGTCAGGCTTCCGCATTCGGCGTCCCGGAACCTGCCATCGACGTTTGCGGTGCCCGGGACCGCTGTCACCACAATGCACTCGCTGATGTCCCGATCGGGGCACGCTTCGCCACGCAGTTCGTAGGCGCTGCCGGATGCATCGCCGCCTGACCACCATTTGAAGCGGCGCGCCGGCCCGTCGGTGGACCCGGCCGAAAAGGCGACGTAGGTGTTGTGCAGCGAGTAGAAGCGCTCCTGTTGTTGAAGGATGTCGAGCAGCGCCATCTGGCCCTCGATGCGGCGCGAGCGGGTGATGTAATTGTTATAGCCGGGATAGGCGATCGAGGCGAGAGTGCCGACGATGGCGAGCACGATCATGATCTCGATCAGCGAAAAGCCTGCGGTGCGTTTCATCGGAATTCCTCTATTTTTTTGCCGCTTCGTGCAGCTCCTGCCAATTGGCGACCTCGCGCCAGCTGAGCCGTCCGGATGGTGCCTTGACCGTGATCGGAAGCGATAGCGGCGGCTTGCCGTCACCGCGCATGCGCACGATGTTGACGGTATGGTTCGCGACCGCGGCGCCGGTTGCACTGCGCTGTCCGGCAACCATGCCCATATCAACCAGCAGCGGCGGCGACAGCCAGGCGCCCTGCTCCACCACGTCCCCGGTGACCTGTCCGATTTCCGATGCGCCGCTACTGGCATATGCAAGCCCCGTCAGGGCGTCCACCACGTAGGTCCGTGTGACCATCGGCGCGCATATGCTCGCGCCCGGAGCGAGTGTGTCGAAGATCAGCGCGCCGGAGACCAGCAGGGCCGTACCGCTACTGCGCTCCCCTTCGGTGCGCCCGTTCGGGAAATCGAGATACCAGCCCTTGCGCGCGCCGCTCCCTTCGAAGCGCAATGCGTCGCCATTGATGACATACGGTCCATTCCCCGAAGCCGACCGGGCCGCCAGTTCGCTGCGGCCACTGATTACTACGGGCGACTTCTGCGCGCTGTCGCGAAGCGCATAAAACGACTGAACCGCATACCCGGCTGGATCGAGGTCGGCGGCCTCCAGAAGCCTGCCGGTGGCGACAAGCACCAGATAGCCGCCGCCCGGCGCGAACACGACGCGTGGCGCATGGACGATCGGCTGGCGGTTGCCCGATCCGTCGCGCGCGACGAACAGAGGCTCCCCGTCCTTTCCCGGGCCGACAGCCTTCGGCCATGGCGGCTTCCCCGTAAAGTCGAAACGCCACACGTTGCCCTGCAAATCACCGGCATACGCATAACGAATGCTGCCGTCTGCAGCAAGGGCGAAGGCAGGCGCCGCAAGGGCGCGCGGCACCTCCGATTCGGACTTTGGCGTCATCAGCTTGTAGTAGTTGACGCCCTGGGCCCAAGGTTCCGAAACAGGCTTGTCGAGCGCCAGCAGGAACAGGGCGCCGCGGGCCGCGTTGGCGCCATCGTCTGCTTCGTAGTTGTTAAGCCCACTGGCGACTACTACGAAATACCGGTATTGAGGCGCGAGGTCCTTCATGCCGACCCTGAGTTTGGCGATGGCTGGTGCGCTGCGGACATGGCCCATCGCGGCATCGTCTTTTTCGGTGAATTCCCATAACGCGCCAAGGCCGGTATCAAAGCTGGCGGGATTGGTGACATCCAGCGCGAACACGCCACGTGCGCCCATACCCATGCCCGAGGCGAGAATAGTGCGCCAACTGCCGCCGACCCGGGCCTCGCCGAAGCCAGGACTGGCATCGACATACGGCCGGTGCATATAGCCCGGCTGGCTCAATCTATGCAGCTCCGGATGAAGCGCGGCCGGCACGTACGCGAACAGTTCAGCGCCGGTGTTGGCGTCGAATGCGTGAAGCATGCCGTCGTTCGCGCCGGCATACACAGCGCTGCGGCGCTTGCTGGCGCTCGCGTGGAACTGGACATAGCCGGTACCCTGGACGGAAACGGAAGGCCCACCTACCAGCGCGGGTGCGCTGTGGACGATATCGCCGAGCACAGTGGCGCGACGGCGGAAAAGTCCTCCGGCCTGCCCCGACTCGCGCGTGCGATCCCCACGCAAGAAGTCCACCCGTGCTTCGCCCAATCCATCGCCAGCCTGCTCGAACAGCGCGCGCTGCGCTGTGGGCAGCAGGGTCCAGGTGAACTCGATGGTCTTGGTTCCTCCCTGGGCGTCGCGCACCGACGTATAGATTTTTCGCGAATCCGCCGCAGGCATCTCCTGTGCGGCGTCCCACAGCGGTACAGCTCCCGCGTTGACCTTCCCGTCCGAGGCCAGGCTCATGTCATAACGCCGCAGTGTGCCACTCGATTGCTGGCGGTCGTAGCTGGCCTGTATGACGTAACGCCCGTTGCTCACAGCCTTACCGCTTACTGCGCCGCGTGGATGGCGCGCCGCGGCGAACAGCTCCCGCACCGCCAAATCAATGGCATGCGGATCACCCCCGGAAAAATATCCAGTCGCGCTCCCGTCAATATTCCACTCGCTGTCCGCCGGTTGCCCCTCCGTCGTCACCATGGGATTCTTATCGCGGTTCCGGTCAAGGAAGGAGCCATACTTAGCGGCGAGGTACAAGGGGCTTTTCCCCGGTTCCACTGGCGCGTCCAGTTCGAGCGACAAGGTGTCAAGCAGCACGTCGGAGTCGGGCCTGAATGGATTTGTATGGGCCCAATATGCCGCGCCCGTGAGATAGAAGCTCCCGGCACCGTCTGGCCCATCATGAGCGAGGTCCCTCGACTCAAGCTGCCCTACCCGCCGCGTTGCCTGTGTCACATCCAAGCTGCCGCTGAACACATCCGGCGCCCGCGCCGCATCGCCAAGGTAGGCACTCGCGTTACCAGGAACATAGCGGTCGCGGACAAAGCTGGAGTGGCCGATGACTGCGGCCATGGAACGCTGACAACTTGCCGTCACCGGGTCCACGCGCGTGTTCCACACCGCGAGGCTATCGTCTTCAACTGCATCTCCAGTTCCAGGGGTGGGTGCTCGCCCCTGCAAGTAGCGCAAGCCTTCATAGAACAGTTCAGCGCCGGGGTCCGCGGTTTTATATGTGCCGCTCCTGCCTGACAGGTTGACGAAGTTAATCAGGCCGCTGGTTGCGCCGCCGGCCTTGTCCGGGTCCGCTTCGAGCACGCCCGTAACCGGATTCCATTCAGGACGTAGGGCCCCGGTCTTGGGATGTCCAACAAACTTGAGCGGCGCTCGCAGCGCACCGCCGTAAAAGTTTGCGTCGTCGCCGGCCAGTTCAGCCAGATAGCCCATCGCGCCCATTCGCATCAGGTCAGCGTTCGCATGGATCGCGCCCTCGGGCTTGAAGCCACCCTTGTAGGCTGCACAAAGCAGCGGGCGGGATTCGCTATCGGCCTTATCGCAAACCTTCACGCGCGCATTGAATT
Organism: Massilia agrisoli; assembly: GCF_020831365.1. Taxonomy (GTDB): domain Bacteria; phylum Pseudomonadota; class Gammaproteobacteria; order Burkholderiales; family Burkholderiaceae_D; genus Telluria_A; species Telluria_A agrisoli. Next base: position 254,554 of record NZ_JAJHPV010000020.1, on the reverse strand, counting down.
CTCCAAGGTGCTTGTCAGGCGGCTTGTCGCACTTCAATCCAGTCGCCGTTTCGCTGAACAGCATTCGGTTGCGACACGAAAGCACATAAATCGTGGCCGCGCCAAATGGCGTCACGGCGTTCGCCTGCTTGATTGGCTTGGCCGGGAAATCCGCGCCAAACGAAGGAATCAACGCGCGTTGCAGCACCGTCAGGTCTTTGGTGTCAACGACCCGGTCGCCACCAGTCAGCGCGAGGCGGAGCAGATCAAGCCGCGACATGCTTGCCCAGTTCAGCAGGCTCCCGCTAAAGGAGTCCCCTCCGCATAGCCGATTCGTGTCGGCCATCTTCATTATCGAAAAGTACCCGCTTTGCTCACCAAGATCGGGCTCCTTTACGCCTGCCTTCGTTTTGTAAGGATAGGAGTAGCACATGCGTGGATTGAAGTAACCACCATACTCGGTCGCCGCACTGTAGTCGTCACGGTAGGCAGAACCAGCGTCAGCCCCAGTTAGTGAAAGGTGGAGCAGGAGATTTGGCGCGACGCGGCTTCCGGGCAGCCCAAGCTGTCCGTCAGGGATATCAAGCAGTGGAGGCGCTGCGCGAGCCGCCAGGGCGCACAGCACCGCTGCGGCGGTGAATACCGCAAGCTTCATCGCGCCGCTCCTTCGGCTGGCACGCTCTTGCGATAAAACGACTGCAGCACGACCTTCGTCGCCGGGCGCGATCCAAATCCAATGGCGGTGACCCGATAGAAATTGGCTGCTGGCTGGCCCGCATCTTCTCCGGCACGTGGAAACGGCATCAGCTCGATAATGTAGCGAGGTGGCCGCGATGGCAGCGTGCCCAGCCCAGTGGGCATGACCGCGCCGGTGAAGGTTCCGTATGCGACTGCGCCATGTGCGCCAGCATCGTCCTCCGTCAGCGCGGCACTAATCCATGCCGGAATGCGTGGCGCTTCTGCCCGACCGCACAATCCCAGGCCGGGATCATTTGCGCCCTTGCCGCAGCCATCACCGAAACCCAAGGCGCTGCCCGGCGCGAACATGGCTGCACGCGGCGATGCAGGATCGAGTGTCCGTATGTCGCGCTCAGCGTCGGCGAGGGCCGCCTCGGCGGCTTGCAGCGCAATGTGGCGGTCGCGTTCATTGCGTGCTGACTTCTCGGCGTTCAGCGCAGCCGTAGCTGCGGACACTGCCACGATCAGCACGGCGATGAGGACAAACAGCACGGTAACCAGCGCTGCACCGCCCGCCCGCCTGGAAGGTGAAAAGGCCATGGCGCCCTCACCTTGGCGGATTGCGCAGCATGATCGTGGAAGAGAACAGCCGCCGTTCACGCTCACGCAGGCTGCCTGGCATATCGCTCTCGCTGATGCGCGTGCCGGGATCGGAACTGCCGAGCGCATCGGCGTATGCCGGGCCGAAGACATCGAACACGATCGGCTGCGCATTCATCCGCACCCGCTTTTCGCCGTGCAGGATCAGGCCGACCTTGATGCTGGCAACACGCTTCCAGTAGGTCTTGCGCCGCAAGTCCAGTTCGCGTTCCGTCTCGTTTGCCCCGTCGATGGTCAGTCCATCGTCGAGGGCAGAGACGACGCTGGCATTGACGAACAGATTGGCGAGACCATCGGCCGGAACATCCGTATCGAGCCCGTACAGCACCTGGAACGAATCGACTCCCCCGACAATGGCGTCGGCGCCCCAGCTGGTTGAGCCGCGGTATTTGCACCGCAGTTCGGTATCGCCGACGGCACTGCGCCCGACGTAGAAAATGCTCCAGCCCTCTTCCAGCTCGCTGACGCCGAATCCAGCGCAGCTGGTCATGCTGCCATCGCCGTCGGGGCCGGCCCCGGCGCCTGCAAAGCGCAGCGCCAGCACATCGCTGCCATTGGCGACGTCCGGCCGGGGATCTGAAATGAAGTCGGCCGTCTTGACCAGCGATCGGTTGTCCATGCCCACAACCCGGGGCGGCGCAGTGGGATCATCGGCGATGCCGGCATCGGCGCGGTCCCAGTTGACGTAGGCCGTTTGCCGGACGGCGCGCGCAATAACCTCAAGTGCGAAGCGGCCGCTGTCATCGAGCCGCGCCGCCTCCTCCTGCGCGGCGTGGCCGCGGTTGGCGGAGATCAGCATGGCCGCGGCGAAAAGCAGTACCAGCAAGCCGATGGTGATTGCCACCATCAGTTCAACCAAAGTGAGGCCGCGTTGGCGGAGCGACGTCATGCAGGATCTCCCGATACGACGATGGCGACAATCGGCACACTGGCGGCTCGCTCGCCGTCGCCGGCTGGTCGAAGACGCCAGCCAAGCTTGATGACAACCGGATCCGATGCAGCGCCGGTACAGTCCCACGCCAGGCTATCGCTTGCCTCGCTCCACATCACCGCGTCGCGGCACACTGTTACGCGTGGCGCCGGGAACGCGGCATGCAATTCGCGCCGGAGTTCGTAGATGTCGAAGGCCGCCATTGCCGCGGTGTCGCAGTCGGCTCCCCCGTGGCAGGGCAGCGAGGGAACGGCAGGCGCACCATCGCTCGCGGCATCGTAGTCAATCTGGAGATAGGGATTCGCGCCGTCGGGCACGCGCATTTGCACCGTGTTCGCGCGCATGCGATCGGCGAAGGACGACGCGAGCTGTACGCCGTGCGACATGAGTGCGGACTCCTGGCGCGTGCGCAGCGCGACCGTCTGCGCAGCTACAGCGCCCATGACGCCCACAGCCAGCACAAACACGGCCATCAGCACTTCAATGAGCGTAAAGCCGCCGACGAAACGTGAATGCACCTGCGCCTCCATATCGATGAAGGCCCAAGTTATCAGGCGGGGCTATCCCACGCCTGAGTTACCTCAACTGTGCAGAGGCGATGCGGGGGAACTACTTGCGGGGTTTGCGTTCGTGTCCAACTTCAGCGATAGCTTCCTGGAACTCGGCCAGGTCTTCGAAGTTTTTGTAGACCGATGCGAAACGGATGTAGGCAATCTTGTCGAGCCGCTTGAGCTCCTGCATTACCAGTTCGCCGACATGGACGCTGTCCACTTCACGGCGGCCGCTGGTCAGGAGCTTTTCCTCAATGGTGGCGACGGCGGTGTCGATCGCCTCAGCCGACACAGGCCGCTTGCGCAGCGCGAGCATCAGGCTGCCGCGCAGCTTGGCCGACGAAAACTCGGTACGGCTGCCGTTCTTCTTGACGATGATCGGCATCGACAGCTCGATCCGCTCATACGTGGTAAATCGTTTATCGCATTTTCCGCATTTCCGGCGCCGGCGGATGGCGTCGCCCTCCTCGGATACGCGCGTATCGAGGACCTGGGTGTCTTCATGCTGACAGAACGGACATTTCATGTGGGCCGCCGTGGACTACTCAATGGGACCGGGCCCTCGTTATCGGAGGGCCCGGCGGATACAACGATTACGATGCGTAGACCGGGTACTTATCGGTCAGCTTCTTGACTTCCTTCTTCACGCGTTCAGTCACTTCAGCGTTGTTCGGGTTGTCGAGGATGTCCGCGATCAGGTTGCCAACGGTGGTCGCATCTTCTTCCTTGAAGCCGCGCGTGGTGAACGCAGGGCTGCCCAGGCGGATGCCCGAAGTGACGAATGGCTTCTGCGGGTCGTTCGGGATGCCGTTCTTATTGCAGGTCATGTGTGCGGCGCCCAGCAGTGCTTCGGCTTCCTTGCCGGTCAGGCCCTTGGCGCGCAGGTCGACCAGCATCACGTGCGACTCGGTGCCGCCCGATACGATGCGCAGGCCGCGTGCGATCAGCGCCTTGGCCAGTGCATCGGCATTCTTCACTACCTGCTTCTGGTACTCGACGAACTCAGGACTCAGCGCCTCTTTGAACGCCACTGCCTTGCCGGCGATGACGTGCATCAGCGGGCCGCCCTGGATGCCTGGGAAGATCGCCGAGTTGATGGCCTTCTCGTGCTCGGCCTTCATCAGGATGATGCCGCCGCGCGGGCCGCGCAGCGACTTGTGCGTGGTCGACGTCACGAAGTCGGCATGCGGAACAGGGTTCGGGTACAGGCCAGCTGCGATCAGGCCGGCGTAGTGCGCCATGTCGACCATGAAGTACGCGCCGACAGCCTTGGCCACTTTGGCGAAGCGCTCGAAGTCGATCTTCAGCGAGAACGCCGATGCGCCCGCGATGATCATCTTCGGCTTGTGCTCGTGCGCCAGGCGCTCCATTGCCTCGTAATCGATGTCTTCTTTTTCGGTCAGGCCGTAGGACACCACGTTGAACCACTTGCCCGACATGTTCAGCGCCATGCCGTGGGTCAGGTGGCCGCCTTCAGCCAGCGACATGCCCATGATGGTGTCGCCCGGCTTGAGCATGGCGAAGAACACGCCCTGGTTCGCCTGCGAACCGGAGTTCGGCTGCACGTTGGCAGCGTCGGCGCCGAACAGCTGCTTGACGCGGTCGATCGCCAGTTGCTCGACGACGTCGACGTACTCGCAACCGCCGTAGTAGCGCTTGCCTGGATAACCTTCAGCATACTTGTTGGTCAGCTGCGAACCCTGCGCCTGCATGACGGCTGGCGAGGTGTAGTTCTCCGAAGCGATCAGCTCGATGTGATCCTGCTGGCGGGTGTTTTCCTTCTGGATAGCGTCCCACAAATCCGGGTCGACATTGGCGAGCGTGTGATCTTTAGCAAACATGAAAAAAACTCCAATCGATAACGGTGCGTGGCACCTGGCTGATTTTGGATCGAATGAGGGGCCGGAAAAGACGGCGGACAGCCTCGTCGTGCGCTTCCATCGCGGGCTGCCCAGGCGAACGGCTTATGAAATCTCACATTCCCCGGTGGATGCCCACCTTTCGCCGACAGGCACGGGATGCCGCGGCTTTTCGCCAGTCATGTGAGACGAAATGGAGGCCAAATTGTAAGTTAAGTCAATGATTAGGGCAAGGAATGGCAAGGCAAACAAGGGGGTTTCAAGCATATATATCCAATTCGGCTACAATCCCAAGAGCCTATCCCCCTCCAGGACAATCAACATGATCGTATTTATCACCGGTGCCTCGGCCGGTTTTGGCGCCGAAATGGCCAGAACCTTCGTTAAAAACGGACATCAGGTAGTCATCTGCGCGCGCCGGACGGACCGGCTCGAAGCCTTGGCCGCCGAGCTGGGCGACGCCGCCCTGCCGATCGAGCTCGATGTCACCGACCCGGCGTCGATCGCCAATGCGCTGGCGATGCTGCCGCAGTCCTGGCGCCAGATCGACGTACTGATCAATAACGCCGGCCTTGCGCTCGGCACCAAGCCAGCGCACGAAGCGCCGCTGGAAGACTGGGAAACCATGATCGGCACCAACTGCACCGGCCTGGTACGGCTGACGCGGGCCCTGCTCCCGGCGATGGTCGAGCGCGGCAGCGGGCTGGTCATCAACCTGGGCTCGGTCGCCGGCCACTACCCCTACCCGGGCGGCAACGTCTACGGCGCGACCAAAGCATTCGTCGAACAATTCACCCTGAACCTGCGCGCCGACCTGGTCGGCACGGGCGTTCGCGCCACGAATCTTGCGCCGGGACTCTGCGGCGGCACCGAGTTCTCAAACGTCCGCTTCAAGGGCGACGACGCGGCCGCGGCCAAGGTCTACGAAGGCACGACGCCGCTGACCGCCAAGGACATCGCCGAGACCGCCTACTGGATCGCCACCCTGCCGCCCCATGTCAACGTCAACAGCATCGAACTGATGCCGACCTGCCAGGGATTCTCGCCTTTCAACATCAAGCGCAGCTAAGTGCCATCCATAAAAATTTCCAAAATCGGGGTCAGACCCCGATTTGGGCAATTTCCCGGGCCATACCCAGTCCATGTGTACGCTTTAGTACATAGCGGGACCTAATTAGGCTAAAATGTTGCCCAAATTCACTTATGACAACTGAAATGCCCTCAGCATTTACCTGGACGGTCCGGGTGTACTACGAAGACACGGACGCCGGCGGCATCGTTTTCTACGCCAACTACCTGAAGTTTTTCGAGCGCGCGCGCACTGAGTGGCTGCGCGCCGCCGGCGTGTCGCAGCAGGCTTTGCTCAATGAAGATGGGGCGATCTTCGTGGTCAAAAGCACCAGCGTCGACTATCACGCGCCAGCCCGCCTCGATGATGTACTAAAATTAACGCTGAGCATCGAACGACTGGGCCGCGCGTCGGTCGGTTTCGTCCAGCAGGCCTGGTGCGGCGATACGCTGCTGACTTCGGCCAACGTCAAAGTGGGCTGCGTCGACGCCGCCACCTTGCGTCCGCGCTCCCTGCCAGACGCAACCGCTGCTAAAATGCGTGCCGCCTGACCCATACACATTACAAGACACTAATCCAATCCAATGAATGTAGCCCAAGACCTTTCCTTCCTCGCGCTGATCAGCAATGCGCACCTGATTGTGCAGCTGATCATGGCGTTGCTGCTGGGCCTCTCGCTCGTTAGCTGGACCTATATCTTCCGCAAGATGTTCGCGATCCGCGCGGCCCGCCGCCAGACCGAACAGTTCGAACGCAGCTTCTGGGCCGGCGGCAACCTGCATGCGCTGCACCAGAGCGCCAGCAGCAACCGCGACCAGGGCGGCGCACTGTCGCGCATCTTCGAAGCCGGCATGGGCGAATTCGTCAAAGGCAAGGCGGCCGCACGCGAGGCGCTCGACGTCGGCGCGGTGCTCGACGGCGCCCGCCGCGCCATGCGCGCCGCGTTCCAGCGCGAAATCGACGGCCTCGACTCGCACCTGAACTTCCTGGCCTCGGTTGGCTCGGTCTCCCCTTACATCGGCCTGCTTGGCACCGTGTGGGGCATCATGAATGCGTTCCGCGGCCTGGCCAGCGTACAGCAGGCAACCCTGGCCACCGTTGCGCCCGGCATCGCCGAAGCGCTGATCGCCACCGCCATCGGCCTGTTCGCCGCGATCCCTGCGGTCGTTGCCTACAACCGCTTCACCCACGACATCGACCGCCTTGCGATCCGTTTCGAGAGCTTCGTCGAAGAATTCTCGAACATCTTGCAACGCCAGTCCCGTTAAGCGAAGAGGCAGACATGGCTTCATTTTCCAGCAGCCTGCGCGGCGGACGGGGACGAAAGTTCAAGTCGGAAATCAACGTCGTTCCTTACATCGACGTCATGCTGGTGTTGCTGATCATCTTCATGGCAGTGCCGCAGACCAATGACCCGAACGTGATCAACCTGCCGAGCGCCGAGCGATCGGCCGCGCCGCCGGACGACTACATCCAGATCGTGCTCAAGCCCGACGCCAGCCTGAGCATCGGCGTCAACGGCAAGAACCCGATCGCGGCCGAAGACGCGCCCGACCGCACCGCCCTGCTGCGCCGCCTGCGCGCGCTGCACGAAGAAAACCCGGATTACCCGGTGATGATTTCCGGCGACCGCGAGAGCAAATACGACGACGTGATCCAGTTGATTTCCGAAGCCAAGAAGATGGGCATTAACCGGGTCGGACTCGCGACTAAGTGATGAAGCAACAATGTCCACGATGAATCCTGCAGCCCTCGACGGCACGCCGTACCGGGTGCCACCGGAACCGAGCCGCTGGCGCGCCCTCACCCTCGCGGTGGTGGTGCACGCCGGCTTGCTGTTCTTCCTGTGGGCGGGCGTCAGCTGGCAGAGCACGCCGCCGGTCGCGGTCGAAGCGGAAGTGTGGGACATGAAGGTGCAGTCGGCCGCGCCGCCGCCCGAGCCTGCGCCGGAGCCGAAGGTCGAGCCGGAGCCGCCGCCTCCGCCGCCCAAGCCGGTCGAGCGTCCGCCGGAAGTCGAACCGACGCCGAAGCCGCCTGATATCGCGCTGGAGCAGGCGCGCCTGCGCGCCAAGGAACTGAAAGAGCGCAAGGAAAAAGAAGCCGAAGAGAAAAAGCTGGCCGAGGCAAAAGCCAAGAAGCTGGAAGAAGAAGAAAAGAAGAAGCAGGAACTGGCTGAGAAGAAAAAGCAGGAGAAAGCGGACAAGCTGGCCAAGGCGAAAGCCGAAGCGGCCGAGAAGAAGAAGCTGGCCGACTTGCGCGCCGCGGAGATGCAGCGCATCACCGGCGCCATCGGCACCAGCGGCACCGCCGCCAGGTCGACCGCCCCGCGCATCGACAGCGGCTACACCGCCAGTATCACCGCGAAGGTCAAGAGCAACACGACTTTCCTGGGCAGTACCGATGTGCCCGGCAACCCGCGGGCGGTCTTCAAGGTCGAGCAACTGCCGACCGGCGAGATCATCTCGGCACGCAAGATCAAGAGCAGTGGCGTGGCCTCGTTTGACGATGCCGTTGAGAAAGGCATTATCAAATCGTCACCACTGCCTAAGAAGAAAGATGGTACGGTAGAGCGAACACTTGAAATCGGATTCTCGATGAAGGACCTCGACTGAGGCTTTGTCGGAACCACGAACCTGGATAGATCGGAACCATGAAAAAACTCAGTTACCTGTTTTTCAGCGCTGCCGTCGTTGTCGGCGCCAACGCGAATGCCCAGCTAAAAGTTGAAATCGCCGGTGTTAGCAGCGGCCAGATTCCTATCGCCGTCGCCACGTTTGCCGACGAAGGCGTCGCACCTGCGCAGATGTCGGCCATCATCAAGGCCGACCTGGAGCGCAGCGGCGTGTTCAAGGTCATCGACGCCGGCACCGTGCTGTCCGAGACGTCCCCGATCGACTACAACCAGTGGAAGTCGCGCGGCGCCGACGCCGTGGTGGTCGGCAGCGTGCAAAAGCTGGCCAACGGCAACTTCAACGTGCGCTACGAGCTGCATGACACCATCAAGTCGGCCGAGCTGTCGGCGCTGGGCCAGACCCCTACCCCGCGCTACGCGCGCCTGGCGGCCCACAAGATCGCCGATGACATCTACGAAAAACTGACCGGCACCCGCGGCGCCTTTGCAACCCGCATCGCCTACGTCAATGAAAACCGCGGCGCCAAGGACTACCGCCTTGAAATCGCCGACGCCGACGGCGAAGGCGTGCAGGTCGCCGTGCGTTCCAACGAACCGATCATTTCGCCATCGTGGTCGCCGGACGGCACCAAGGTCGCCTACGTCTCGTTCGAAAAGCGCAAGCCGGTCATCTACGTGCAAAACCTCGTGACGGGCGGCCGCAAGATCGTCGTCAACGAAAAAGGCAGCAATTCGGCGCCATCATGGTCGCCGGACGGTTCCAAGCTGGCGGTCTCGCTGTCGAAGGACGGCCACACCCAGGTCTACAGCGTCAACGCCGATGGTAGCGGACTGCGCCGCCTGTCGAACAGCAACGGCATCGATACCGAACCACAATGGTCGGCTGACGGCCAGCACATCTACTTCACCAGCGACCGCAGTGGCGGCCCACAGATCTACCGCATGAGCGCCAGCGGCGGCGCAGCCACGCGCGTCACCTTCACCGGCAGCTACAACATCAGCCCGCGCGTATCCTCGGACGGCAAGACGCTGGCCTGGATCTCGCAGCGCGACGGCTTCTCACTGTATGCAATGGACCTGGCCAGCCGCCAGGAAATCCGCCTGGCCGATTCGGCCACTGAACCGAGTTTTTCGCCTAACGGCAAGTACATCATGTATGCGACCAAAGGAGGGGGACGTACGTCGCTCGCCGTGGTCTCGGTCGATGGACGCGTCAAGCAGCGCTTAACAACCCAAGCAGGAAACATCAGGGAGCCCAACTGGGGTCCCTTCATGAAGTAATTTTTAACCCCGATCAGGAGAAAAACCATGCGCAATATTAAAAGCGTAGCCTTCATCATCACGAGCGCCGCCCTGCTCGCAGCTTGCAGCTCGCCAGTCAAACTGAACGACGCTCCAGTCGTCGAGCGCGCACCAGAAGCCGCGCCAGTGGCCGACACCCGTGACGTTCGTCCAGTCGAAACCGGCTCGGTAGACCCACTGAACGACCCAAAAGGCGTTCTGGCTAACCGCAGCGTCTACTTCGACTACGACAGCTACGTTGTGCGTGACGACGGCAAAGCGGTTGTTGAAAACCACTCCGGCTACCTGAACAAGAACAAGGAACGCAAGATCCTGATCCAGGGTAACACCGACGAGCGCGGCGGCACCGAGTACAACCTGGCGCTGGGCCAGAAGCGCGCTGAAGCGGTTCGCAAGTCGATGGCAGCACTGGGCGTAGCCGAGTCGCAGATGGAAGCCGTCTCGCTGGGCGAAGAAAAGCCAAAAGCAACCGGTTCGACCGAAGCGGCTTGGGCAGAAAACCGTCGTGCAGACATCGTCTATTAATTTCTGCCGGCTGTAATGCAGAGATAGACAACGGGGCGCTTGCGCCCCGTGTTATTGTAGGGCCCGACGCAAGGGGCAGATCCGCTGCCTTTGCCAAGCAAGCAGTACAGATTCGACACCCGGTTTTGAAAGAGTCACGACCATGATCACATTCTCCAAATCCCGCCTGGCCGCCGCCGGCCTCGTGTTCGCAGCCCTGCTGCCTTTGCAAGCATCGGCCGGCCTGCTCGACGACGATGAAGCGCGCCGCGCCATCCTCGAACTGCGCACCAAGGTCGACAACCTGGCCCGCGACTTCAACGCGCGCCTTGAGACCAAGTCCGACAAGACCGCCGCGCTGGAAGGCCTGAACCGCCACGAACAAACGCTGCAGGAAATCGCCCGCCTGCGCGGACAGATTGAAGTGCTGGCCAACGAGCTGGCCAGCATCCAGAAGAACCAGAAAGACCTGTACACCGACATCGACGCGCGCATCAAGAAGCTCGAACCGCGCCAGGTCACCATCGACGGCCAGGAAGCCGCGGTCGCGCCGACCGAACAGCAGGATTACGAGGCCGCGCTGGCGCTGCTCCAGGGCGGCGATTACAAAGGCGCCGCCGCCGCGCTGTCGGAGTTCGTGCGCCGTCATCCGGACTCGGCTTACGCTGCCAACGCCCAGTACTCGCTCGGCACCGCCTACTACGCGCTGCGCGACTACAAGAAGGCGATTGCAGCGCAACAGGTGGTTGCAGCAAGCTACAAGGACAGCGCCAAGGCGCCGGACGCGATGCTCAACATCGCCAGCAACTACATCGAGCTGAACGATACCAAGAACGCCAAAAAGTCCTTGCAGGCACTGGTATCGAAGTATCCGGGCTCCCCTGCCGCGCAGACCGCGAAGAGCCGTTTAGCTGCACTGAAGTAAGAAAAAACGGGGATTTTGTGGTTCTCGGCATTTGACAGGATCGCCAGAGCCCCCTATAATCTTGCTTCTTTCGGGTCGTTAGCTCAGCTGGTAGAGCAGCGGACTTTTAATCCGTTGGTCGCAGGTTCGAATCCCGCACGGCCTACCACGAATGCGCAGTAAGCAATGAAGCAGTTACGAGAAATCGTAACTGCTTTTTTGTTTTGGACCCGGCGGACTACGACGAGGGGTCTGACCCCGATTTTTCCGTTAGAACGCACGAGGGGTCAGACCCCGATTTTTCCGTTAGGGGTCTGACCCCGATAGCACGGGACGCAAGGCTTGACTTGCAAAAAAGCAAACCTCATCATGGGAAATCTTTTTGCCTGGAGCGCCCATGAAATCGTCCGTATTGACACTCCACCTCCTGTTCTCTGGCGCGATGCTGTTGAGCCCCCTGCCCGTCCTCGCCGCAGAGCCGGCCAAGGGCAAGACGATTGCTGAAGCCACCGCCAACATGGCGCGGCAACCCGGGTTCATGGACGTGTGGCGCGACACCGAACAAGGCCGGATCCTGTTGTCGATACCGGAGCAAGGCGAGCAGTTCCTGATGGTTTTCTCCCTGCCCCACGGCCTCGGATCGAACGATGTCGGCCTCGATCGCGGCATGACGCGCGGGCCTAAACTGGTGCAGTTCGAACGGCGCGGCAAACGCATCTTCCTTATCGAGCACAACACCGGCTACCGGGCCACATCGGACAACGCTAGCGAGCGGGCCAGCGTGGCAGAAGCGTTTGCCGGCGCCGTTCTCTGGTCGGGCGATATCATCGCCAGCGAAGGCGGCAAGCACGTGGTCGACTTCTCCAGCTTCCTGGTCTCCGACCGGCTTAACGTAGCGGGCAGCCTGGCCAGCACCAAGCAAGGCGCCTACAAGGTCGACGAAAAACGCAGCGCGGTACTCGCCGACCAGGCCAAGAGCTTCCCCGACAACACCGAACTGGAAGCGATCCTGACATTCCAGGGACCTGGCGAAGCCGAGTTCGTGCGCCAGGTGGCTGCCGACGCAACCAGCATCACGATGCGCCAGCACGTGAGCATGGTGCGGCTGCCGGACAATCACTACCGTCCGCGCACCTACCACCCGTTCTCGGGCGCGTTCGAAATAAGCTATATGGATTTCGGCACCCCGCTCGCATCGAGCATTGCAGTGCGCGTGCAGCCCCGCTTCCGCCTCGAAAAAACCGATCCCTCCGCCGCCGTCAGCACTGTGAAGAAACCGATCGTGTTCTACGTGGACCGTGGCGCACCGGAGCCGGTGCGCAGCGCCCTGCTTGAAGGCGCGCGATGGTGGTCCACCGCGTTCGAAAAGGCCGGGTTCAAGGACGCCTATCGCGTCGAAGTACTGCCCGAAGGCGTCGATCCGATGGACATCCGCTACAACGTGATCCAGTGGGTGCACCGGGCCACGCGCGGCTGGTCGTACGGTAACGCAGTGACCGATCCGCGCACCGGCGAGATCATCAAAGGCGTGGTGTCGCTTGGCTCGCAACGGGTGCGGCAGGACATCCTGATCGCCGAAGCACTGCTCGCGCCCTACGGAAAAGGCAGTGCGCGACAGGGGCTGGCCGAGCAGATGGCGCTGGCCCGCCTGCGCCAGTTGTCTGCGCACGAGGTGGGGCATACCCTTGGCTTTGCCCATAACTTTGCCGCGAGCCCGAACGGCAATGGCTCGGTGCTCGACTATCCACACCCGATCGTCAAGCTCGACGCAAACGGCGGGATCAGCATCGCCGGCGCGTATGGCGTCGGCGTTGGCGCATGGGACGATTACGTCGTCAAACACGCGTATGCGCAATTTGAACCATCGGCCGAAGCCGCCGCCCTTGCGCAGCTGCGTGCACAAGCGAAGGCCGCGGGCTTGGCCCACGTGAGCGATAACGAAGCCCGCAGCGCCGGATCGATGCATCCCAACGGCGTGCTGTGGGACTTCGGAGGCGACCCGTTGCAAGCGTGGGACCAGCTGATGGCGGTACGCCAGCGCGCACTGCAAAACTTCAGCGTCGATGCGCTGCCCGACGACCGGCAGATGGGCGAAGTCGAAGCGCGCCTGGTGCCGGTGTACCTGATGCATCGCTACCAGGCGGAGGGCATCGCGCGCCTGCTCGGCGGCGGCGACTTCGACTATGCGACCAGCACAGACGTCCGTGCCGGGTCGGCGCGCGCCGGCGTGCGCATGGTACCGGCGTCGACACAACGCCAGGCGCTCGACAGGCTGGCGTCGAGCCTGCGCGCCGAGACGCTTGCCCTGCCGGCGAAGGTGCTGGACCTGGTAACGCCTGCAGCGACCGGGTACGAACGCGGACGCGAGTACTTCGCCACACGCATGAGCGGCGTGTTCGACCCGATGTCGGCGGCGGAAGCGGCAGCGGCGCAGACCTGCCAGTTCCTGTTCGATCCGGCCCGCCTCAATCGAATGGCATGGCAGCACGCGCGCGATCCGCGCCAGCCAGGCATCAAGGAAACGGTGGATACGGTCCTGGGCCAGACCTGGAAGCGCACGCCGGTAGCGGCGAGCGTCGTCGGCGGCGACGCCGTCCAGGCCAGCGCCAACTGGGTCGTGCTTGATGCGCTGTTGCGGGTGGTCGATGGCGGGCAGCTGCATCCGGCGCAGAATGCCGAACTGCGCACACAGCTTGCGTCGTTTGCCCAGTGGCTCGGCAAGAATGCCGCATCGGGGTCGTCGGGCGGCACGCGCTCGCAGGCGGCTGAATTAATCCGCCGATACCTCCATGATCCGTCCAAGGTCAAGCTGCGGCCATTGCCTGCGATACCACCCGGCGCCCCGATCTGAGAATGCCCGAGCCGGATCCAGCGAATCTTTGCTTTGCGCGCTGATTGTCACCAGCGCGCTTCTGGTGGATAATCCTTGCCCATGACTGATACCACTACCCTGCCCCCTCTCCCGGACCGCCTGTCGATCGACCCAAGCAGTCCTTTCCACAACCGTGACGTGTTCCAGCGCGACATTGGCATCAAGATCAACGACAAGGAACGTACCGACGTCGAAGAGTATTGCATTAGCGAAGGCTGGATCAAAGTCGCCGCCGGCAAGACCTTGGATCGCAAAGGCAAGCCGATGCTGATCAAATTGAAGGGCAAGGTCGAGGCGTTCTACAAGTAATCGCTTTCCTGACGCGTTCACGCCGGCAGCCGCGCCAGGCCCGGCGCCCGTGAACACGGCATCGCCGCAAGACTCCTTCGTCCACCGGCTCAAGTGCACCATTGCAAGATTAGCTTTAAAATGCCTGCAGCCCCAGCAGCAGGCCGACCCGTCTCGTGCCTGCCTTACCAAAGGAACACATGAGCCCCCTGCTAATCCTGAACCTCACCGCCGCGCTTGCCATTTGCTTCCTGCTGTACCGCATGCAAGCCGCCCACGCTTCGTTCACCAAGCGGGTATTCACGGGCCTTGGCCTGGGCGTGCTGCTCGGCGCCGCGTTCCAGCTCTTGTATGGGGCCGCCTCTCCCGTCATCACCGAAACCAGCGCCTACCTCGACATCATCGGTACCGGTTATGTCAGCCTGTTGAAAATGATCATCATGCCGCTGATCATGGTGTCGATCATCTCAGCCATCCTCAAGCTCAGGGATGCTTCCTCGCTCGGCAAGATCAGCGCGCTGACCATCGGCATCCTGATCGCCACGACCATTGTTGCTGCCGGCATCGGCATCGCCATGGCCAAGCTGTTCGGCTTGACCGCCGTCGGCCTGACCGCCACCGCAGCGGAAGTCGCGCGCGGCGAGTACATGCAGGGCAACCTCGCGACTGCCCAGGGCATTTCGCTGCCGAGCATGATCCTGTCGTTTATCCCGGCTAACCCTTTCCTGGATATGACGGGGGCGCGCAAGACCTCGACCATTGCCGTAGTGATCTTCTCGATCTTCATCGGCATCTCGGCAACCGGCATCGCCAGGAAGATGCCGGAGATCTTCGAATCGTTCAGCCACTTCATCAAGGTCGCCCACGTCATCGTGATGCGGATGGTGACGCTGGTGCTGCGCCTGACCCCGTTCGGCGTCTTCGCGCTGATGACGATGGTGGTGGCCGGCTCCAAGCCCGACGACATCGCCAAGCTCATCAGCTTCGTGGCCGCATCCTACAGCGCCCTGATCCTGATGTTCTGCGTCCACCTGCTGCTGATCTCGGCGGTGGGACTGAACCCGGTGCGTTTCGTAAAGAAAATCTTCCCGGTGCTCGCGTTCGCTTTCAGCTCGCGCACCAGCGCCGGTTCCATTCCCATGAGCGTGCAGACGCAAACCGCGCGCCTCGGCACACCGGAAGGCATCGCCAATTTCGCGGCCTCGTTCGGCTCGACGATTGGCCAGAACGGCTGCGCCGGCATCTATCCGGCCATGCTGGCCGTGATGATCGCGCCGACCGTCGGCATCGATCCATGGACGATGTCCTTCATCGTGCCGCTGCTGGCCATCATCGCAGTGGGCTCGGTTGGCGTGGCCGGTGTCGGCGGCGGCGCCACCTTTGCCGCACTGATCGTGCTGTCGTCGCTGGACCTTCCAGTCGCCCTGGCCGGCCTGCTGATTTCCATTGAGCCATTAATCGATATGGGCCGCACCGCCCTCAACGTCAGCGGCTCGATTACCGCGGGCACGGTCACCAGCCGCGTGCTCGGCCAGACCGATGTTGCGGTGTTCAACAGCGACGCCGAACTCAATCTGGACAGCGACGAGCAGGTCGCCTGACCCTGCCTATCGTGCGCTGACGGACCGCCGAATCCGTCTATCATTGACGCCGTGTCAACATTGGCAAGGCGGCAGGAATGGAACAAAAGTGGCCACAGGATATTTGGCTGGTAAGGCATGGCCAGAGCTCGGGCAACGTCGCGCGCGACGCTGCCGAGGCCGCGGCCGGGCACCTCATCGACATTGCGGAGCGGGACGTCGACGTCCCCCTGTCGGACCTGGGCGTCCAGCAGTCGCATGCGCTGGGCGACTGGTTCGCTTCGTTGCCGGATCACAAGCGGCCCAATGTTGTCCTTCACTCGCCCTACGTTCGCGCCGCAGAAACTGCGCGCATTATCATCAAAGCCATCGGCCGCGACAATCTGATGACCGTCCAGGTTGACGAACGGCTGCGCGAGAAAGAGTTCGGCATCCTCGACCGCCTGACCACGCACGGCATTTCGCACAAATACCCTGAGCTGTACGAGCAGCGCCAGCACGTCGGCAAGTTCTATTTCCGGCCTCCTGGCGGCGAAAGCTGGTGCGACGTCATCCTGCGGCTGCGCAGCGTGCTCGATACCATCACGCGCGAATACTGCAAGGAGCGCGTCCTCATCGTGGGCCACCAGGTGACGGTCAATTGCTTCCGCTACCTGTTCGAGCGGCTCGACGAAGCGCGTATCCTCGACATCGACCGCGCCGGCGACGTGCCCAACTGTTCGGCTACCTCGTACTCCTTTGACCGTACGCTCGGAAAGCGCGGCAAGCTGGTGCTGCAAACGGCGAACTTCGTTGCGCCCCTGCTTGAGACCGGCACGCCGATCACGGTGCAAAAAGACATTCCAGCGGCGCCAAAAGCGTAGCAAGGCGCGCGATGAAACACGAACCTCCTGCACTACCGACGGCTGTCGACAACGCCTTTTTGCGCGCCTGGCCGCTGCCGGTGACGCCGTCGGACGGCGATAAGGAAGTGCGTGGCCACGTCCTGATCCTCGGCGGTTCGGCCGAGATGCCGGGCGCGGTGATCCTCGCCGCCACCGCCGCGCTACGCGCCGGCGCAGGCAAGCTGACGATTGCGACCGGCGCAAGCGTCGCCCAGCTGGTGGCGCTGGCGATTCCGGAAGCGCGGGTGATTAGCCTGCGCGAAAACAAGGAAGGCGGCTTCACCCGCGACGCAACCGCAGAGCTCAACCCGCTGGCCGACCGTGTCAACGCGATCCTGATCGGGCCTGGCATGCAGGACGAGGCGGCGACTGCCGCACTGGTGCGCGCATTGCTGCCGCGCCTGGACGGCACCAGCGTGGTGCTGGACGCCTGCGCCATGGGCATCATCCTGAATCCCGACCTCGCGCCCCAGCAGCCGCCCTTCCGTTTCGACCTTCCGGTGATCGTTACGCCCCACGCGGGCGAGATGGCGCACCTGACCGGCGCCCCGAAAGACGACGTGCTTGCCGAGCCGGACCTGCACGCGGCGCGCGCAGCCAGGCAGTGGAACGCTGTCGTCGCGCTGAAAGGCGCGCGCACCGTCATTGCCGCGCCCGCCCAGGCCATGTGGTCGCACGAAGGCGGCAATGTCGGGCTGGCGATCTCTGGCTCGGGCGACACGCTCGCCGGCATTGTCGCCGGGCTGGCCGCGCGCGGCGCAACACTCGAACAAGCCGCGTGCTGGGGCGTTGCCCTGCACGCGCGGGCCGGCGACAAGCTGGCCGAACGTTTTGGCACGCTGGGCTACCTGGCGCGCGAAATTCCCCACGAGATTCCCGCGCTAATGGAGAGCATTGCGCGCGGATGAAGGGGAAGTGCTGCGGATATTTCCGGTCCGCATGCAAACCGGTGTGATACGAGTTTGCGCCGTATCAAACCAAAGGCGCACGAATGTCAAATTGAGGCGGTTTTGAACAATTCGACGAACTGGCGAGAAGCTTCCAAGTCTAATTTTTACAGTCGAATTCGTGCACTGAACGGGGCCACGTGTCTCGCTGCGTCGGTTCCCTGATGGTCCCTTTCGCGGGTCGATATCAGGCTCAACTGAGGGACTGAATGGCGTTTCCTACGTTTCGGCAACTTATTGAAGCGCAGGCGACACTCAATTGACGTGAACGAGGAGTTAAACAATGAAATCACTTTCGAATGTAACGAAAATCCTGCTGGCGGCGGCGCTGGTCACCGTGTCGCTCAGCGCCTGCAAGCGTGATGAAACTGCGACCGGCACCACGGACACCACCACCACGACGACCACGACGCCAAGCACCACGTCGGGCACAAGCGGTACAACGGGTGACACGGCAACAGGTACCACCATGGAAACGCCGCCGGCCACAACCGAGAGCACGACCACGACCACCACCACGCCTGCCGACGCCACGACGCCGCCCACCACCACCGAAAGCACAACCACGACAACCACAACGCCACCGCCTGACACCAAGTAAGGCCGGCCCAGCATGGGCTGTTAAGTCGGCCCATGCACTGCGGGGGAATCGGTGCGAAGAAACGTCGGCGTCCGGGGTCGACTGCCCTTGCACGTCGAGGATGTGCGTCGCAAGTGCCTTGCACGTCGAGGAAATGTGCGTCGCAAGTGCCTTGCACGTCGAGGATATGTGCGTCGCAAGTGTCCAGCGAGAGTCACCGCATGAGAGGCCCCCTCGCGTGGCAACGACTCGCCGAGTTAAAGCCGCTCCTGCGCCCCTCATCCTCATTTTTCGTCGACACGAAAAAAAAGGGCCGCATCAGCGGCCCCCCTCTCTTGCTAAAACCTACCTTGCTTACCGCGCCAGCCCGGGCGCCACCACCGGGCGGCGGCCGGTCGCCTTGCCAACCGCCTTCATGACCAGGCGGTAGATCAGCCGGATGAAGGTCAGGAACAGGATCACTTCCACGAAGGTCATCACGAACGCAGGCAGCGCGTGGTAACGCTCAGCGCGGCGGTGGAACTTGGCAGCCATGTTGTCGCGCTTGATCTCGATACTGTCGTAGAACGTCGGTACCACCAGCAAGGTCAGGATGGTCGAGGTGATCGTGCCGCCGATAATCGCAATCGCCAGCGGACGGTAGAACTCCCCCCCCTCGCCCAGTCCCAGCGCGACCGGGAACATACCCGCGATCAGCGCGAACGTGGTCATCAGGATCGGACGCAGGCGCATGCGGCCGGCGTACATCAGCGAATCCTCGCGGCCATACCCTTCCGCTTCACGCTTGCGCGCCGCGTCCAGCAGCAGGATCGCGTTCTTTGCCACCAGGCCCATCAGCATGATGATGCCAATGAAGCTCATCAGGTTCAGCGTATTACCAGTCAGCATCAGCGCCAGCACCACGCCAATCAGCGACAGTGGCAGCGACAGCATGACGGCGACCGGTGCGGTGAACGAACCGAACTGCATGACCAGGATCAGGTACATCAGGCCGATACCGGACAACAACGCGATGGTCATGTTGGTAAACAGATCCTTCTGGTCTTCGCCGGCGCCACCCAGCTTGCGGCCGTAGCCTGGCGGATAGTCCATCGTTTCGGCCAGCTTGACTGCATCCTGGGTCGCCTCGCCAGGCGAACGGCCCTGTACGTTGGCGGACACAGCAATAACGCGCTTGCCATCCTTGTGCGAGATGGTCGACGGGCCCTTGCCCATCGTAATCGTGGCGATCTGGTCGAGCGGCACCATCTGGTTGGTGCCGGTCACCGCGATCGGCAGGCGCTCGATGTTCTCGGCGCTGACGCGGTCGGCAGGGTGCAGGCGCACGGCGACGTCACGGGTTTCGCCGGTCGGGTCGACCCAGTCGCCGACTTCCACGCCAGCGAACGCTACACGCAGCGATTGGGCAGCATCATTGACGGAGATGCCCATCGAGTTCGCCAGGCCGCGGTTGAGCTCGATCTGCAGTTCATTCTTCGGATCCTGTTCCGACAGGCCGACGTCGACGACACCGGGAACCTGGCGCAGCTTGTCCATGTACTGGGTGGTGATTTCCAGCAGTTTGCGCGAATCCGGGCCGGTAAACTCCATGCGGATCGGCTTGCCGCCGCCGTTCAGGTCATCGATCACCGTGTATTCGGCGCCGACCAGCTGGGCAACTTTGGCACGCAGTTCCACCGCGATTTCCTTGGCGCTGCGCTCGCGGGTGGTGCGCTTGCCGATGTCGACATACACCTGGCCGCCGCTCAGGTTGATGAAGCTGTTCGTGTCCTTGGTCTCGGGAATCGAGCGCGCCAGTTCTGCCGCTTTCTCGACCTTGGCCTGGGAGTAGCCGACCGACGACGATGCCGGCGTGCGGATTTCGATCCGCAGGTTGCCGCTATCGGCCGCAGGCAGGAAGCTCGAGCCGCCGAACATCACGTGCAGGGCGATCGCACCAGCGAAGGTGGAGACAGCAATGAGGGTCATCCAGATACGGTGATGCAAGGCCCAGCCGATGACGTTGCCGTAGCGGTCGGCCTGGTGGTCGAACCACTCGTTGAAGCGCTGCAGTACTTTCGACAGGCCCTTCTTCGGCGCCGTGTGGTGGTCGACCGGGTCGCCCCAGTAGGCCGACAACATCGGGTCAAGCGTGAACGAGATGACCAGCGAGACCAGTACCGAGCAGGTCACGGTCAGTGCGAATGGACGGAACCACTCGCCGGAAATGCCCGGCATGAATGCCACCGGAATGAACACGGCGATGATCGAGAAGGTCGTCGCGGCCACGGCCATGCCGATCTCCGCGGTGCCTTCCATCGCGGCCTTGCGGCGGTCCGAGCCCATTTGCATGTGGCGCACGATGTTTTCCCGCACCACGATCGCATCATCGATCAGTACGCCGATCGCCAGCGACAGGCCCAGCAGGGTCATGAAGTTCAGCGTGAACCCCGACAGCCAGACTGCGATGAACGAGGCCAGCACCGAGGTTGGCAGCGACAGCGCGGTAATCAGGGTCGAGCGCCACGAGTTGAGGAAAGCGTACACCACGAAAATGGTGAGTACTGCGCCGAACACCAGCGATTCGATCACGTTGTTCAGGCTGCGCTGGGCTTCGTCGCCGCCGTCGCGCGTGACTTCGAGTTTGGTGCCTTCCGGCAGGTCTTTTTCGATTTCCTTGATCAGTTCCTTGGCCTTGTTGGCCACGCTGACGGTACTTGCCTCGCGCGAACGGATCACCGAGATACCAACGTTCGGCTTGCCGCTGCGGATGCTGACGTTGTTGACTTCAGCAAAGCCATCCTGGATTTCAGCCACTTGCGCCAGGCGCACCAGTTCGTCGCCGCGGCGCTTGACCACGATTTGCTGGAACGCCTCCGGCGACTCGATCCGGCCGATCAGGCGGATGCTCTTTTCATCCAGGTCGCTGCGAATCTTGCCGACCGGTGCGTTGGTGTTCTGGTTGCGCAGGGCAGCCACGACTTCCGAGACCGAGACGTTATATTCGCGCAGCTTTTCGGAACGCAGCAGCACCGACAGCTCGCGCCGCAGTGCGCCGTTGACGTTGACCGCCGCTACCCCGTCGACGCCGCGGAAGCGGTCGGCCAGCACGTCCTCGGCCAGGCGCGAGATTTCCGCGTGGCTCTGGGTGCTGGAGGACAGCGACATGTTGACGATCGGCTGGCTGGCCGGGTCGAAGCGCTGCAGGATCGGCTCGCGCATCTCCACCGGCAGCTTGTAGCGCACCGCGGCGATCGCGTTGCGTACTTCGTCGGACGCCTCGATCAGGTTCTTGTCGAAGCCGAACTCGAGCCAGAAGTTGGCGGAGCCTTCGCGTGCATCGACGTTCACTTCGGTAACGCCGGAAATACTTTGCAGCGACTTCTCGATGCGGTTGACCACCTCGCGCTCAACCGTCTCGGGCGATGCGCCCGGATACGGGATCATGATCATCAGCGCCGGGATTTCGACGTCCGGGTTCTGGTTGACCCGCAGCTTGTTCAGGGCCAGCAGGCCCAGGCACATCATTGCAACGATCAGGACAATCGTTGCAATTGGCCGCTTGATGCTGAAATCGGATAAGAACATGGCTTATTTTCCTTGTGCGGCTGGCTGGCCAGCGTTCGCGCTGGCGACTTTGGCGGACGCTGCCATTTCCACCTTCTGGCCGTCCGTAAAGGTCGAGCTCACGGAGCGCATCACGATGTCGCCCGCTGCCAGCCCGCTCAGCACTTCATACTGGCCGCTGCGCGGATCGCGCGGGCCGAGCTTGATGCCGACCTTGTTCAGGGTGCGGTCTTTCAGGCGCCACGCGAAGGCCGAGTCGCCGGCCTTGACCAGCGAACCTTCAGGCAGCATCAGCGCCGCGGCCGTCTCCGCCTCGATACGGCCTTCGCCGTACAGGCCCGAAACGCGCGGCTGGGCTGCGCCCGGTGCGAAACCGACCAGCACTTCAACCTGGCGGGTGACTTCATTGGCCGCCGGGTCGACGCGCTTGACCACGCCACGGAACTCCTGGCCGGGGTAGCCATTGATGCGGAAGTTGACCGCCTGGCCTGGCTTGACCATGGCGATGCGGTCGGCCGATACGCGGCCTTCGAAGCGCATGCTGGTCGGGTCGATGACTTTCAGCAGTTCCTTGCCGATCGAAGCGGTGTCGCCGGCCGATACCTTGCGTTCGCTGACCACGCCGTCAAATGGCGCGCGCACCAGGGTACGCTGCAGCTGCTGGCGCGCCTGGACCGCGCGGGTGCGGGCGGCAGCCAGGTCGCTCAGTGCATTGTTGCGGCGCACTTCGGCGTCATCCATGGCCGCGGCCGAGGTCATGCCGGAGGTGCGCAGGGTTTTCATGCGTTCGACCTGGCGCTCGGCCTGGTCGAGTGCCTGCTTGGATGCGCGCGCAGCGGCTTCGGCCGAGTTCAGGCTGTCGCGGATCGCCGTTTCATCAAGCTTGACCAGCACGTCGCCACGCTTGACCACGTCGCCATTCTCTTTCAGCACCTGCAGCACCACGGCCGAAACTTCGGCGCGCAGGTCGGCCTTGCGCTCAGGCTGGACCGAGCCGGTGATGACCGGGCCCGAGGCGACCGAGTTGCTCTGCACCGTGAGCAGGTCTTCCGGAGAAATCAGCAGCTTGACCGGCGCCTTGGCGTCCTTGTTGGCGGCCGCCTGGGCGGTGCCGGCGCCCGCCTTTGCAGGTTCCTTGGATTCCTTGCTACATGCGACGAGCGTCGTTGCGACGGCAAGGACAAGAATGGTTTTGCGCAGCATTGTGATATCTCCGGGAATTATGATGACTGATATTGCGAAACTTGAATGAAAACCGCTAACGCCGAAGTATCCTAGAGGGCCTATGCGCCGTCAATTGACGATCTTTCATACTGCAGTTTTCGATGCATGAAGTGCGGTTTTGGACGACTGAAATGCATTTAAGGGCACTTGAAATGCGGAAATTAGTGCCCCTGTCTGTAATTACAGCGCCGAAAACTGGGAATGGATTGCAAATGCAATGGCGATGCCGGTCGCAATTCCCCCGGCAATTTCGACCAGCGTATGACCCATCCGTTCGCGCAGGATTTTTGCGTCAGCGCCAGTGCGCAGCAGGTTGATGGCAGAGGCGTGGCGGCCAACGTGCTGGCGCAGGCTGTTGGCATCGATCATGACGATGAAGGCCAGGGTGACGGCAACGCCAAACGCAGGATGCGCCATTCCTTCGCGTAATGCAATCAGGGTCGCCATGCTGGTGACAACGGCGCTGTGATTGCTCGGAAAACCGCCATTACCCACCAGGTCAAACGCCCAGCGCCTGTGGCGCGCGCTATTAATCAGGAATTTGATCGGACCTACCGCCAGCCAGGTCAGGATCGGGGTAATTAAGTAAATAAATTCCATCAAAGCTTCCATAAAAAAATGCTATCCAGAATTATCGCAGAACAAGCCGGGAAACGGCCATCTTCCCTGTGCCATCCGCCACGCGGCAGCGGTTAAACTGTGCATCTGTGGTATTTTTTACATGACCAGCCCAAGGGGTATGAATGAAGCACTTCCGCTTTTCCATTGCGGTCACTGTGGTGCTGATGGCCGTGGCCGGCTGGTGGGGCTACACGCGCGGTGGCGTCCCGGGAATGCTGGCCGCGCTGTGGATCTCGGCCGTACTCGGCGTGCTCGAAGTCTCGCTGTCATTCGACAATGCCGTGGTCAACGCGTCGGTGTTGCGCCATTGGAATGATTTCTGGCGCAAACTGTTCCTCACGGTCGGCATCCTGGTGGCGGTATTTGGGATGCGGCTGGTGTTTCCCCTGTTGATCGTGTCCATCGCCACCGGGCTCGGTCTGGGCGATGTCTGGACCATGGCCATCCGGACCCCGGACGAATACTCGCGCCACCTGACCGACCACCATGCCGAAGTTGCGTCGTTCGGCGGCGCTTTCCTGCTGCTGGTCTTCCTCAACTTCTTGTTTGACGACGACAAGCAACTTCACTGGCTGGGCTGGATCGAAAAAAAGGTCGGCAAGCACGGCACGGAAGGGCTGGCGGTCCTGCTTACCCTGCTCGCGGCGTTCGGCACCATGGCGCTGGTGCCGCAGGGGCGCAAACTCAGCGTACTCGCCTCCGGCGTGCTCGGCGTTGCGATCTATGTCGGGGTCAAATGGATCAGCGGCTTGCTTGAAGAGGAGGAACGAGACCCCTCGATCGGCAAAATAATCTCGCGCGGCAGTTTTGGCGGCTTCATGTACCTTGAGGTGCTTGACGCGTCCTTCAGCTTTGACGGCGTGATCGGCGCGTTCGCCATCACCAACGACGTCGTCATCATCATGCTTGGGCTGGCCATCGGCGCCATGTTCGTGCGCTCGATGACGGTGTACCTGGTCGACAAGGGCACTTTGCAGCAGTTTGTCTACCTCGAGCACGGCGCACACTACGCGATCGGCATCCTCGCTCTCATCATGTTCGCCAGCGTGGAATATCACATTCCCGAATGGTTCACCGGCCTGTCGGGGGTGGCGTTTATCGTCGTGTCGATCTGGTCGTCGCTGCGGCACCGGCGCCGCCATGCGGGTGAACGGGCATCCTGACCTGTCGCCCCTGCCTGAGGCATGGCACAATGGACAAGCCTTCACTGGCCGTCAATAACAACAACCACCACTTATGCCGACACAAAAACGCCTGAGCCTCATCCTGCTGGCCCTGCTCGCCGCCGCCGCCGCGGCATTTTCGCTGTACACCTGGATCACCCTGAGCTGGTCGTATTCCGACGGCGAACGGGCCGGATACCTGCAGAAATTCTCGCGCAAGGGATGGCTGTGCAAGACCTGGGAAGGCGAGATCCTGCTCTCGAGCATGCCTGGCGCAATCCCTGAACGCTTCGCGTTTTCCGTGCGTGACGACGAAGTGGCGCGCCAGCTGGCCGCAGCCACCGGCAAGCGCGTCTTGCTGAGCTATTCGCAGCACCGGGGTGTGCCGAGTTCGTGCTTCGGCGAGACGGAGTATTTTGTAGAGAGGGTGCAGGTTACCCAGTGATGCGATGCTGGCGATGAAGCTCAACGGCGATCGGTCCAGCCAGCTGCCCTAGCGGTATTTCGCGACAATCGCCGTCACGGCGCCATTGCTCACCATCTGCGCGATTCCCGCATTCACCTCGCCAACCGTGACGCTGCCCTTGGGCGACACGGCGCACTGGGTGACATAACGCTTGACCACCAGCGGCTCATGCACGGCCAGCGGCAGGTCGCGCTGCTTCATGCGGTAGTGGTAGATGTATTCGATGGTCACGGCATGGCGCATCCGCCCCACCGCCAGCTTGCGCAAACTCGCCTCGGCCGTTGGCCCGTCGTCGCGCAGGAAGCCGTCGCCCAGGACCCGTTCCAGCTCCGGATGCTTATAGCCCAGCACCGTGCCGATCACCTGGCCCGACACGTCCGACAGCTTGCGCGGACGCTCGACCGCGGCGCTGGTCAGCAGCACTTCCACGGTCGGGAGAAATGGCTGGCTCCAGTCGAAACGCCCGCTAAGCCACTGCGGCGTGTAGCCGCAAATAACATCGGCGCTCCCCTTTTCGAGCGCGCTCACGATGCGTTGGCGCGGACGGATCATGAAGTTTGCGTTGCGCCCCATGGCCTTGGCCAGCGCGTGGCCGACATCGTAATGAATGCCTCCGGATAGCTCCCAGCCCGTAAACCGCGCCATCGGCATTTCGGTGCCGGTATCGACCAGGAAGGTCATGTCGGCGGCCCGGGCGGGCAGCGCGCCGAGCGCAAGCACGAACAGGAAGGAAGAAGTCCTGAGCATTAAACGAAGTAAGAATAAGTGACAGGCTTTGATCATACCCGAACCGGCCGGCCTATACGTCTGTCTAGCGCCGCGCTTACAGCTTTGCCGGCTGCGTCAGGCGCCCGATCACTTCGCGCGTAATGCTCGCCGACGCCGTGCGCTGGGCTGCGCCAGCGGCCACTTCCGCCTGCTCCACGGCGATGGCTTCCAGCGTTGCAGCCAGTGCCTTGGTGTCCGATTCCAGCCTGCGCGCTTCCAGCTCGGCCAGTTTCTGCTTCGCTTCCGCCATCGAGCGGGTGGTGATTGCGGCCTTGCGCTGCATGTCGGCGTGGGCCTGCGCGCTGTCGAGCAGCTGGCGCTGCGCATTGCGCTTGTCGAGCGCCGCTTGCGCCGCGATTTCCGCAGCCACTTCGAGCTGGCGCGCGATGTCCGCTTTTTCCTGCTCGGCGTCGGCACGGGCCTGGGCGGCCAGGCAAGCTGCCTGTTCCGATTCGAGACGGGTAGCCGCCGCCTGGCTGGCGCGTTCCTCCGCTGCCGCCTTGTGGCGCTGCGCCACCAGCTGCTGCTCCAGCATCGACGCCGCTTCGCGTTCGGCGCAAGCGGCTGCGCGCTCGGCTGCCAGCAGTTCTTCGGTGAGCGCCAGCTTTGCCAGTTCGGCCTGGGCGCGTTCCTGCTGGATGCGCGCCAGCTCAGCGGCCGCTTCCAGTTGAGCCGCGGCGGCTTCGGCCGCTGCGCACTTTTGCGCGGCTTCGGCTTCCACCTGCTCGACCAGCGCGCGGGTGGTTTCGATCTCGGCCAACTGCGCCTGCTCGATGCGGCGCTCGGCGTCGGCCTGTTGGCGCAGCTGGTCGGCCAGCACCAGTTCCGCGTCGGCGCGCGCCTGGGCCGCGCTGGCCGCCTCCTTCTCCGCTTCCAGCTTTTCCTGCAGGCGCAGCAGCGCGGCTTCTTCGGCCAGCGCGCGTTCGCGCTCCGCTTGCGCCAGCAGCGCTGCCTGTTCGGCCTTGCGCGCGGCGGCGGCAGCAGCCTGGCGCTGCAGCTCGACCTGTTCCGTGATCGATGCGACAGCCGCCTGTTCGGCTGCGTTTTCGGCTGCCGCCAGATCGCTGGCGGCCTGCGCCAGCGCGGCGCGTTCTTCTGCCAGTGCGCGCGCACGCTGCTGTTCCTGGACTTCCTGCAGCGCCGCGGCGGCCGCAAGTTCTTCCGCCGCGCTACGCAGCTGGCTGTGCTCCAGCGCCTCGGCTTCGGCCTCGACACGCGCGCTGACCTTCTCGGCTGCTTCTTCCTCGGCGCGGGTGCGCGCCAGCGCCACTTCGCGCAGCTGGCGGTCGACCGCGATGCGCTGCTCGGTGGCCGTCAGGATGCGCGCCTCGGCTTCGCGGCGCGCCTGGGCGCCGGCGGCTGCCATCTGCTCCACGCGCTCGCGATGGATCGCGGCGTCGCGCAGTTCTTTTTCGGTTTGCAGGCGCAGGTGGATCGACTCGGCGGCCACGCGCTCGGACTCGGCCTGCGCCAGGGCGATCGCTTCGCGCTCCTGCTCCAGGTGGGCCAGCGCGCGGGCTTCCTCAAGGGCGCGCGCTTCAGCGACGGCGCGCGCGAACGCCGAAGCCAGTGCCACCTGGTCGGCCTTCTCGCGCTGTACGGTCAGCTCAAGCGCTTCGGCTTCGGCCTCGGCCAGCATCTCGGCGGTCTGGCGCGCGCCCTTGGCGTGGCGCTCGCGTTCACGCGCCAGCGTCGCCAGGCGGGCGTCGGCGCTGGCGATGTACGCCACTTCTTCACGCGCCGCGTGCACGGCTGCCACGCGCTCGACTGCCTGCAGGCGGGCTTGTTCGGTTTCGGCCATCAGCTGGTCGGCGGCCTTGGCGGCTTGCTGGGCCAGCCGGGCTTCGGCCTCCACCTGTTCGGCGGCGCGGCGGCGCGCTTCGTCTTCGGCTTTGGCGCGCGCTTCGGCGGCCAGTTTGATCTGGGTGTCGGCTTCGACGCGGGCGCGCAGCTCCGCGGTTTCCTGGCGCACGGCTTCAAGGCGCTCGGTGCTGGCCTGGGCGGCGGCGCGCAGCGTCTCAAGGCGGTCGCGGTGGGCTTCGATCGCTTGTTCGGAGGCCTGGGCGTTCTGCAGCGCGGCGGCGGCAGCGGCGGCGTCCATCGCGGCGCGCTCTTCGGCCAGGGCGCGGGCGCGCGATTCGGCATGGGCGCGGCTCTCGGCGGCGCATGAGGCCTTCGCCTCGGCTTCGACCCGGGCAATGGCTTCATGGATGGCGCGCATTTCCGATTTGGCGCGGGTCGGCGACTCCTCCTGCGGCACGGCCTGGGCCTGTGGCAGGTCAATCGTCAGGCTGGCGTCGTCAATCAGTGCTGGTGCGGTATCCATGGTCTTCTCGCTCGGTACTGCCACCCGAAAAGGCGGCCTTGCGATGATTATCGGCCAGGACGGGCTGCGGCCGAGGACCGAGAAGGCAGGGAAAAGAGGCGCATATTGGCGCTTTACAGCTGGGGTGTTAGCGAAATTACACGGGCCACAGGGGCGGCTCATCCATCAGCGCCACCTGCTCGCGCAGTTCGAGGATGCGGTCCTGCCAATAGCGCTGCGTGTTAAACCACGGGAAAGCGGCCGGGAAGGCCGGGTCGTCCCAGCGGCGCGCGATCCACGCCGAGTAGTGCAGCAGGCGCAAGGTGCGCAGCGCTTCGACCAGGTAAAGCTGGCGCGGATCGAACTCGCAGAAGTCCTCGTACCCGGCCAGCACGTCGCTAAGCTGGCGCACCATGTCGCCGCGCTCGCCCGACAGCAGCATCCACAAGTCCTGCACCGCGGGTCCCATGCGGCTGTCGTC
Organism: Massilia agrisoli; assembly: GCF_020831365.1. Taxonomy (GTDB): domain Bacteria; phylum Pseudomonadota; class Gammaproteobacteria; order Burkholderiales; family Burkholderiaceae_D; genus Telluria_A; species Telluria_A agrisoli. Next base: position 225,760 of record NZ_JAJHPV010000020.1, on the reverse strand, counting down.
GAAATCGACGAAATGGGGGCCGGCGTCGGTCCACAGCACGTTACCGGCGTGGCAGTCGCCGTGCAGGCGCAGCACCGGCGCCTGGCCGGCGCGGTCATAGCAATGGGCCACGCCTGCCAGGGCCTGGTCGACCACGCTGGTGTAGGCGGCCAGCAGCTCGGGCGGGATCCAGCCGTTTTCAAGCAGGAAGCTGCGCGGCTCGTAGCCGAAGGTGTCGATGGTCAGCGCGGGACGTTCGGTGAACGGCTTGAGCGCGCCCACCGCGTGGATGCGGCCGATGAAGCGGCCGATCCACTCCAGCGTGGCGGGGTCGCCAAGTTCGGGTGCGCGCCCTCCCCTGCGTTCGAATACGGCCAGGCGAAAGCCCTCGAACTCGTGCAGGCTGCGGCCATTGATGACCATCGCCGGCACCGCCGGAATCTCGCGTTCGGCCAGCTCCGCGACAAAGGCATGCTCCTCGAGGATGGCGGCGTCGCTCCAGCGCTGCGGGCGGTAGAACTTGACCACCACCGGCGGCCCCTCCTCCATGCCGACCTGGTACACGCGGTTCTCATAACTGTTCAGCGCGATAAGGCGGCCATCGCCGCGCAGGCCGACGCTGTCGAGTGCATCGAGGACGCGGTCGGGGCCGAGGGCGGCGAAAGGATGAAGTGGTGGCTGGTTCGTCATGCCTCAATTGTAAGGTGGCGGGCAGGGGCGCGTACAAGTTTCGCACGCCGCCGGGCCCCAAGCGGTTAAACTAGCGCCTTCAACCTCACCATGAAGCACACCATGCAACTCGACCAGCCCCTCACCGAAAAAGAATTCGACGAACTCGACCAGTTCCTCCTGTCCGACCGCAGCTCCGACGACGCCATGACGATGGACACGCTGCACGGCTACCTGACTGCGATTGCGATCGGTCCGGAGACCATCATGCCGGCCGAGTGGCTGGTCAAGGTCTGGGGCGAAGACGCCAGCGCCACGCCGAAGTGGAAGAACGCCAAGGAAGAAGAAAAGATCGTCAACCTGATCATGCGCTTCATGAACGAAGTGCTGGTCACCTTCGAAGTCGCGCCGAAGGAATTCGAGCCGCTGTTCTGCGAGTACGAGCACAACGGCGACGCCGTGCTCGACGCCGAAGCCTGGTGCTGGGGCTTCTGGGAAGGCATGGAACTGCGCCCGGGATCATGGCAGCCGATCTGGGAATCCGACCTCGCGCCGCTGATGCGCCCGATCTACCTGCTGGGCGCGGACGAAATCGAAGAATCCGAGCTGAAGGAAGTCGACGACCCAGCCAAGGCCCACAAGCTGGCCCAGCAGATCGAAGCGAACCTGCCGGCGATCCACAAGTTCTGGGTACCGCTGCGCAAGGCTGCGGTACAAACGGTCAAGCGTGAAGAACCGAAAGTCGGCCGCAACGACGACTGCCCATGCGGCAGCGGCAAGAAATACAAGAAATGCTGCGGCGCTGAAGCCGGCGCAAAAGAATAAGCGCCACCCAGCAAAACTCGCAAAACAAAATCGGGGTCAGACCACCGCTATTTGGAAACATTCCAAAAAAACGGTGGTCTGACCCCGAATTTTTTACAAAAAAATAAGCGCCAACAAAAATCGGGGTCAGACCATCGCTATTTGGAAACATTCCAAAAAATCGGTGGTCTGACCCCGAAGTTTTATTGGCCGCGCGGGCCCTTGTCGGCGCCTTCGTGGCTTTTCTGGCCGTCGTTCTTGTGGCGGCCGGCTACTTCTTCCGTTTCCGCCGCCTGGCGGTTTTCGTTGGCTTCCTGCTGGACCTGCTGCTCTTCGCGTTGCAGTTGTTCGCTCTTGTCCTGTTTGTGCTTGCTCATGGTTGCCTCCTGTGATGGTCAGCCCTTACCTTACGGCGGACCCGGCAGCCTCACCGTGCGGCAGGCAACATTGCAGCCTATGAATACGACAGCTCGACCGTGTCGGGCATCGTGATCATCGAGTCGGTGAAGCCAAGGATGCGCATCCGGCCCAGCGCAAACAGAATGGCTTCGAAGCGCTCTTCTTCCAGCTCGCCCATCGCGCGCAGCGAGAAATTCTGCGTCGCTACCTGGTGCGCCGATTGCACGTCGATGCGGCCGTCGACGTTGCGGTAGCTCCAGATTGCGCAGAGCACGGTGGCCTCGTCGGCGCCCACGTCGAGCCGCGGCCCGGCGAGGTGGCGCGCGCACAGGGTCAGCGCAGTGTCGGCCAGCGCCAGCGAGTCGTCCGAGACCAGGTTCAGTGACACCATGCTGGCGCGCTCGAACACGCGCTTCCAGTCGATCGTGATGTGGCCCGACTTGCGGGTGAATACGCCGTGCGCGGGATTGTCGTGGTGGAAGATGGTCGGGGGGACGGAGGTCAACGCATCCATGAAGATGCCGCACAGGTCCGCGCGCCGGTGCAGGTGGTCGGTTGCGATTCCCCTCGCAATGGTCAGGGTTGCTTCTTCTGCTGCGCGGTCAGTTGTTATTTGCACGGTGAGTTGTCGATTAACTTTGATAGCGGAAACGAGGCATTCTACAGAGTTAGGGCACAGCTTGAACCGCGCGCACGAAATTTTGTGCCGTAGGGATACGTTTTAACACTTTGTCGAACGGCAAGCGAGCACTTTGTGGTGTTTTCGTCAGCCGGTCGATGCCGTTGAAGGTCCGGTCCGACAATGCCCATGCAAGCGGGGTATCGTTGGCGGTGGTAATGCCGAACCACAGGAAGCGCTCGGCGTCGGGCGGCAGCAGCACGCTCATGTCGCGCCGCTCGGCGGTGACGGCAAACGTGGCGCGCGCGGCGCGCGTGTTGAACAGGCCCATCGGCGGCGCCAGCAGTTCCGACAAGAAGGCCTGGTCCAGCCGTGCCGAATTCGGGTCGAGCTTGCCCGACGGCGCAATCGCACCGGGCGAGTTACTGATGACGATGACCACCGGCTCAATGTCATAGCCCTGCTTGCGCCATTGGCGCAACACCGGCCGCATCGCAAACAGCAGGTCGCGCAGGGTTTCCACGCCGGAGTTCTCGAAGTAGCCGCCGTCGATCACCCTGCCCCACGGCTCGCGCTTGCCGCCGCTCGCGCAGGGCACCAGCTTCCCCGCGTCGCGGCATGCATACACCGTGCCTGCCGGACTCAGGTAGCTGAAGCGGGCGCTGTTGTGCACGGCCGTTGCCAGGCTCATGCGGCGCAGGTCGATCAGTTCGTGGTAGGCATCGAAGGCGTCCGGAAAACTGCCGTCGATCGCGATGTTGCTGGCAATGATGCGGTTACCGCCGTCGACCACCGTGGCGTTCAGCAGCAAGGACGGCACCCGCAGCCCGGCCTGCCCTTCCCACAGCGTGTCGAAACGCTGCGATAGCCGCTCGCTGCCCACCGAGTCGGTCCAGCCGGTTTGCCAAGCCAGCTCCATGGCCCGCGCCCGGTCGGCCGCCGCGACTGGCACGGGCAGGAAGCGCTGAACCATGTCCGGATACAACAAATAGCCCAGGATGGGTGAGAGGAAGTCGCGCCGCAGCACGGCCGTGGCGCAGGCCTGGAACGCCACCTGGCCATGCGTGGCGCAGGGCGCATGGGCCAGCGCCCCGCTATGCTGGTCGGCCACCAGTGCCGCAAACACGGTCCCGCCCAGGCTGCCGCCGGATACCCCGCTCAGCGCAAAGACATGGTCGGCGAAGCGCCGCCCGCTGTCGTCCTGCAGTTTCGCCAGCACCATGGCCGTCCAGTAAGCCCCGCGCAGCCCGCCGCCCTCGGCCGCCACCAGGAACACCGGAAACGGCTGGCCTGCCTTGAGCGCGCCGCTGGCCTGGTGCGCCGCCAGCCATGCATGGAAGCGGTCCGGGCCCGCAGGACGCACCGACGGCCCCGGCGCGACGTCGAGCTGGGCCACTTCGTGATTGTCGTTCCACGGGCTGAACAGCACAAACAGCAGCAAGGGCATGGCCGCCATCGACGGCAGCTTGAAATGGCGGAAGTAATACGTCAGCACCAGGTCGCCGAACAGGATCCAGCTGCCGAACGCGAAACACATCAAGGAAGGCGCGGTCACGATGTTGCCGACCTCGACGGGCTTCCACCAGATTGCCAGCAGCAAGGCGAACGACAGCAGGATCACCGTCACCACCGTGACCACCGTGCGCTTCTGCAGCTCCACGAAGCGCAGCGACGCCTCGCTGCCCGGCATGCGGCTCAGCGGCGAGCCAAACCAGCGGTGCGGCGCCAGCACGAACGCGCCGATGGCCAGCGCGATGCCGGCGAAGGCCAGCGCCAGCACCGGTTCGCCCAGCAACTGGTAGCGCACGGTCAGCAGGGTCGGCGGCAACACGCCTAGCAGGCGCGGCAACCAGGTGCGCAGCCAGCGCACGTAAGGCGTGTCCGACCTGTCGACAATGGCGTTGCCGGCGAAGATGCGGCCCAGTGTCAGGCGCGCGCTGTACCAGGCCGCCAGCGACCAGCTCGCCACAGACACCGCAAAGACCGTGAAATTCCAGCCCGGCTGGCTCACCAGGCGCAGCGACTCGATCCCTTGCGGGATGAATGCCAGGCCGATCGAGCACAAGATGGTCAGGGTGACGCTGTAGAAGCAGCGCCACAAGATCGAGCCGGTTTCCCTGAGGCGCTCTCCGGTTGCGCGCACGAATGTCAGCATGGTCCTGTCGCAGCGTGGTATTGCAATACTTGAAATATAACGTGCTTTACCGTTGGGCGTGCCCCCAGCCGGGCTCATCTGCTGAGTGATTGCGCTGGCCCAATATGGCGCGCATTTGCCGTATGAAAATGAAATGGCATCCGCGTCCACCAGCCAGGAACCGCCATGATCCGCTCACTCACCGCGCTTGTTGCGCTCACCGCTTTCAGCAGCGGCACGCCCGCCTACCCTGCCACCGTCACCACCGACCTGCACGGCAAGGCCTGCAAGATCTTGTCCTTCGACCGCGAGACCGGCGCGGCCACGCGCCAGTGCCAGGGGGTGGCAGGTTACAAACTGCTGGTGCATGACGAGGATGGGCGCACCTCGATCGACGTGGTGCCGCCAGCCCGCCGCAACCTGCCGCTCAATTTCTGGGATGTGGTCAGTTCCGGGTATTCGACGGTGGGACGCAAGGCCGAATGGCACATGGTCAAGCGCAACGGCAAGCTGGTGCCGGTCGGACTGGTAGTGCGCGTCAATACGGTCGATACGGTGGCGGACCGCTCCAGGCGCGGGGCGCTAACCACGGTGACCAGGATTGCCGAGGATGGGGCTTGCGTGGTGTTCAAGACGAATGCGGCGTCGCGCCAGGCCAGCCGCAAGGTGCGCGCGGCGGCGCTTGATCCGCGCGCCCAGTGTTTGCCGGCGGTACAGTCGTAAGCTGAACCCGGCGATGCGGGGTGCGTAGGGCGGACAAGGGCAAGGCCCGCATCCGCCGAATTCGCGTTACAGCTTGATGAAATGCTCGCGGTAATACTTCAGCTCTTCAACCGACTCGATAATATCGGCCAGCGCCGTGTGCTTCTGGTGCTTCTTGAAACCGCCCACGATCTCAGGCTTCCAGCGGCGGCACAGCTCCTTCAGCGTCGACACATCCAGGTTGCGATAGTGGAAGAACGCTTCCAGCTTCGGCATGCCGCGCGCCATGAAGCGGCGGTCCTGGCAAATCGTGTTGCCGCACATCGGCGACTTGTTCGCCGGCACAAAATTCTTCAGGAAGGTGATCAGCGCCGCTTCGGCGTCGGCTTCGGTCACGGTCGAGGCCTTGACGCGATCGATCAGGCCCGAACGGCCGTGGGTGCCCTTGTTCCACGCATCCATCTTGTCCAGCGTCTCGTCCGACTGGTGGATGGCGAATACCGGGCCTTCGGCCAGCACGTTCAGGTGCATGTCGGTGACCACGACGGCCACTTCGATGATGCGGTCGGTGTCCGGGTCCAGTCCCGTCATTTCCATGTCAACCCAAACCAGGTTGAACTCATTCGGGCGCTGCGGCGCGGCCGGTGCTGCTAAATCGGTGGCATGTGACATAATTCTCTCTTGGCCTAAACAATCCTGCATTTTCTCACAGGCACAGAATGTATTCACTCGTGTTTTCGATTTTGTTCGTCAGTTTCTTCGCTATCTCCCTGTCGCTGCGGTTCTGGCTGGCGGGCAGGCAGGTGCGCCACGTGCTCGCCCACCGCGCCCAGGTGCCGGCCGAATTCGCGTCCCGGATTCCGCTCGACGCGCACCAGAAGGCGGCCGACTACACGGTCGCCAAGACCCGGTTCGGCATGCTGGCCACCCTGGTCGGCGGTTTTGTCCTGATCGGCTTCACCCTGCTGGGCGGCTTGCAGGCGCTGTCGCTGGCCGTCCTTGACGCCACCGGCCCGGGCATGGCCTTCCAGCTCGGACTGATCGCCGCGTTCGCGCTGGTCTCGGGCCTGATCGACCTGCCAGTCGACTACTACCGCCAGTTCGTGCTCGAAGAACGCTTCGGCTTTAACAAGATGACGGTCAAGCTGTGGATCGCCGATATGGTCAAGGGCGTCCTGCTGGGCGCGGCCATCGGCCTGCCGCTGGTGTGGGTGGTGCTGACCCTGATGGACAAGACCGGCCCGCTGTGGTGGTTCTACGCCTGGCTGGTGTGGAGCGGTTTCCAGCTGTTGATGATGGTGCTGTACCCGACCGTGATCGCGCCGATGTTCAACAAGTTCACGCCGCTGGCCGACGACAGCCTGAAAGCGCGCATCGAAGGCCTGATGCAGCGTGTCGGCTTTGCTTCCAAGGGCCTGTTCGTGATGGACGGCTCCAAGCGCAGCGCGCACGGCAACGCCTACTTCTCGGGCTTCGGCGCCAACAAGCGCATCGTGTTCTTCGACACCCTGCTGTCGCGCCTCGCGCCGCAGGAGATCGAAGCCGTGCTCGCGCACGAACTGGGCCACTTCAAGCTCAAGCACATCATCAAGCGCATCGCGGTGATGTTCGCCGTCTCGCTCGGCTTCCTCGCCCTGCTCGGCTACCTGAAAGAGCAGCCGTGGTTCTACACCGGCCTGGGCGTCGAGCCGCTGCTTGGCGCCGGCAACGACGCCATGGCGCTGATTTTGTTCATGCTGGTGCTGCCGGTATTTACCTTCGTGCTGTCGCCGCTGACCTCGATCAGCTCGCGCAAGCACGAGTTCGAGGCCGATGCCTTCGCCGCCAAGCACACCGAAGCGGGCGACCTGGTATCGGCGCTGGTCAAGATGTACGAGGATAACGCCTCGACCCTGACCCCCGATCCGCTGCACTCGGCCTTCTACGATTCGCACCCGCCGGCATCGGTGCGCATCCGCCAACTTAACCTGGCGGCGGCACAATGAGCCTGCGCGACATGAACTGCACGTTCTCCCCCGCCGCGCTTGACGCGCCGGACGTGGCCAGCCTGCTGGCGGAGCTCGACGGCTGGGCCATCAGCGGCGCGCGCCTCGAGCGCCGCTTTGCGCTACGCGACTATCACGAGACCATCGCCTTCGTGAACGCGCTGGCGTGGATGACCCACCAGCAGGACCACCACCCCGACCTGCTTGTCACCTACAACAGCTGCACCGTCAGCTATTGCACCCATTCGGCCGGCGGCAGCCTGACCAACAACGATTTCATCTGCGCTGCCAAGGCCGACGCGCTGTACGCGCAGCGGGCCGGCGCATGAGCGCCCTGCTCGGCACCATCATCGCCGCCCACGGGCGCCACTACCTGGCCGACGCCGACGGCGAGATGCTCCAGTGCGTCACGCGCGGTAAAAAGACCAATGTGGCGGTGGGCGACATCGTCAAGCTGGCCAAGACCTCGGACAACCAGGCCGTCATCGAAGCGATCACCGAGCGCAAGACGCTGCTGTACCGCTCCGACCAGTACAAGTCCAAGCTGCTGGCGGCAAACCTGACCCGCCTCTTCATCGTCGTCGCCACCGAACCTGGCTTTGCCGACGACCTGATTTCGCGCTCGCTGGTGGCGGCCGAAGCGGCCGGCATCGACGCCCACCTCATCCTCAACAAGACCGACGTGGCCGACCTGCTGCCCAAGGCGCGCGAGCGCCTGGTGATGTATGCGTCGCTCGGCTACCCGGTGCATGAGGTGTCGGCGCGCGCCCATCCCGAGCACGCGGTGGCCACGCTGAAGCCGCTGCTCGAAGGCCAGTCGTCGATCTTCATCGGCCAGTCGGGCATGGGCAAGTCTTCCCTGATCAACCTCCTGGTGCCGGACGCCGACATCGCGGTGCGCGAAATCTCGGCAGCCCTCGACACCGGCAAGCACACCACCACCTTCACCCGCCTGTACAAGATGCCGGGCGAGTCGCAGATCATCGATTCGCCGGGCTTCCAGGAGTTCGGGCTGTACCACCTCACCGAGGGGATGATCGAGCGCGCTTTCGTCGAGTTCAAGCCTTACCTGGGCGGCTGCAAGTTCTACAACTGCCGCCACCTGATCGAGCCGCAGTGCGCGGTACTGGAAGCTGTCGCCGCCGGCAAGATCGCGCCATTCCGCCACGCGCTCTACAAACAGCTGCTGCACGAATCGGCGCAAACGCTGTATTAAGGCCCGCCGCGGGCGTCCCCGGCGGCGCCTTGGCAAAACCCTTATAATTGTATGGATACACGTATCCAAGTTGTCATCATGCCTACGAATCCGATCAAGCACTTCCTGCAGTTCTCCGACTTCACCCGCGACGAATTCGAGTATGTGATCGAACGCGCCAGCGTCATCAAGCAGAAGTTCAAGAACTATGAGATCTACCACCCGCTGATCGACCGTACCCTGGTGATGGTCTTCGAGAAGAATTCGACCCGCACCCGCCTGTCGTTCGAGGCTGGCATGCACCAGCTGGGCGGCGCCGCCATTTACCTGAACACCCGCGACAGCCAGCTGGGACGCGGCGAACCGGTGGAAGACGCGGGCCAGGTCATGAGCCGCATGTGCGACATCATCATGGTGCGCACCTTCGGCCAGGAGATCATCGAGCGTTTCGCCGCCAATTCGCGCGTACCGGTGATTAACGGCCTGACCAACGAACACCACCCGTGCCAGGTCCTGGCCGACATCTTCACCTTCGTCGAACACCGCGGCTCGATCACCGGCAAGACGGTGGCCTGGATCGGCGACGCCAACAACATGCTGTATTCGTGGCTGCAGGCGGCCGAAGTGTTCGGCTTCCACCTGAACGTGTCGACCCCGAAGGGCTACGACATCGACCCTTCGCTGGTGTCGACCGAGCGCTACACCTTCTTCGCCAACCCATCCGACGCCTGCGAAGGCGCGCACCTGGTCAACACCGACGTGTGGACCAGCATGGGCTACGAGAAGGAAAACGCCGAACGCCTGGCCGCCTTCGACGGCTTCATCGTCGACTCGGCCAAGATGGCGCGGGCCGACAAGGAAGCGCTGTTCATGCACTGCCTGCCTGCCCACCGCGGCGAGGAAGTCTCCGCCGAAGTCATCGACGGCCCGCAGTCGGTCGTCTGGGACGAGGCCGAAAACCGCCTGCATGTGCAGAAAGCCCTGATCGAATACCTGCTGCTCGGACGTATCGATAACAAATAACCTTTACCACCAACCCTGTACTATCGTCGGCCTTCGCTCCTGTTTGCAGGAGCGGCGTTCCCAAGGGCCGGCTGACCATTAACCCCTCCCCACGTCTTACACTGGAACTCCCATGAGCGACATCAAAAAAGTAGTTCTCGCCTACTCCGGCGGCCTCGATACCTCCGTCATCCTGAAATGGCTTCAGGATAACTACGGCTGCGAAATCGTCACCTTCACGGCCGACCTGGGCCAGGGCGAAGAGCTCGAGCCTGCGCGCGCCAAAGCGATCAAGTTCGGCATCAAGCCTGAAAACATCTATATCGACGACGTACGCGAAGAATTCGTGCGCGACTTCGTGTTCCCGATGTTCCGCGCGAACACCGTCTACGAAGGCGAGTACCTGCTGGGCACCTCGATCGCGCGTCCCTTGATCGCCAAGCGCCTGATCGAGATCGCGCGCGAAACCGGCGCCGACGCGATCTCGCACGGCGCCACCGGCAAGGGCAACGACCAGGTGCGCTTTGAACTGGGCGCCTACGCGCTGAAACCTGATGTCAAGATCATCGCGCCATGGCGCGAGTGGGACCTGCTGTCGCGCGAGAAGCTGCTCAAGTACGCGGAAGACGCTGGCATCGCGGTCGACATGAAGCACAAGAACGGCGGCGCGCCTTACTCGATGGACGCCAACCTGCTGCACATCTCCTTCGAAGGCCGCCACCTGGAAAACCCGAGCGCGGAAGCCGAGGAATCGATGTGGCGCTGGACGGTCAGCCCTGAAGCGGCGCCGGACACCCCGGAATACCTCGACATCGAATACGAAAAAGGCGACATCGTCGCCCTGAACGGCGTGCGCATGTCGCCGGCCGCGGTGCTGACCGAACTCAATCGCCTCGGCGGCAAGCATGGCATCGGCCGCCTCGACCTGGTCGAAAACCGCTACGTCGGCATGAAGTCGCGCGGCTGCTACGAAACCCCGGGCGGCACCATCATGCTGCGCGCGCACCGCGCGATCGAATCGATCACCCTCGACCGCGAAGTGGCGCACCTGAAGGACGACCTGATGCCGCGCTACGCGTCGATGATCTACAACGGCTACTGGTGGGCGCCTGAGCGCGTCGCGATCCAGACCCTGATCGACCACACCCAGCAGACCGTCAACGGCTGGGTACGGATCAAGCTCTACAAGGGAAATGTGATCGTCGTCTCGCGCGATTCGAAGACCGATTCGCTGTTCGACATGAACATCGCGACCTTCGACGAAGACGGCGGCGCCTACAACCAGGCCGATGCGGGCGGCTTCATCAAGCTGAACGCGCTGCGCATGCGCATTGCGGCCAAGGCACGCGAAAAACGGGGCCAGTAACCTAGCTTTGCCGCATTCGAAGGCCGCCCCTGGGCGGCCTTTTTCGTTCACGCCAAAGCAACACAAGCGATTTTCTCCTGTGAAAACGCCCCGCCCGGCCCGTCAAAATGTTACATTCGGGGCACAAATTTTGGTATCTGGAGAAACTATGCTGCAAGACCTTAGCATCAAGCAAAAACTCTACGCCGGCTTCGGCGCCATTGTCGCGATCTTGCTGGTTTTGCTCGTTCTCGCCTACAACAATTTCTCAAAAGTATCTGAGGCCACCCGCCTCGACCGCCACACGCTGGAAGTGCTGCTCGAAGCCGACCAGATCGGCGCCAATGTGCTGGATATCCAGAACCAGGTGCGTGGTTACCTGCTGACCGGCGACGAACGCTTTTTGACGCCCGAAATCGACGAGGAAGCCCTGCTGCACAAAAACGTCAACTACGCGATCAGCCTGACCGCCGACAACCCCGTGCAGCAGGAACGCATTCGCAAGGTCGACGCCACCATCGACTCATGGCTCAAAAACGTGATTCGTCCATTGACCGCAAAGCGCCGCGCGCTTGGCCAGGCGCCCGGCGCCACCGAGCAGATCGCCCGCGCACCGGAACTGAACGCCGGTTTCACCTCGGTAGCGGAGTTACGCAGGATGCTGGCGGAGGTAGCGGCTGAAGAGAACCGCCTGCTGACGCAACGCTCTGCCGAATCGGCCGAACTGCAGCGATCGATGTCGATGGTGCTGGTTGCCGGCGGCACGATCTGCATCCTGCTTGCCTCGACGATCGCGGTGATGCTGGGCCGGGCCCTGCTGACGCCACTGAACAACCTGACCCAGGTGGTTGGCCAGATCGCCGCCGGCGACCAGTCGGCGCGCGCGCGCGTGCTGTCGCGCGACGAACTCGGTGAAGTCACCACGGAATTCAACCGCATGGCCCAGGCCATCGAGGACAGCCAGGCCAAGGAACTGGCCGCTGCCAACGAACTGCGCGCCAAGGTCGATGCGCTGCTCGACGTGGTGTCGAAGGCCGCCAGCGGCGACCTGACCGGCAGCGTCACCGTCAGCGGCGAGGACGCCATCGGCCGCATGGGCGATGGCCTGAAAACCATGGTCGAGAACTTGCGCCAGCTGATCAACAACGTCCAGAAGGCCGGCATCCAGGTGACCACCTCGGCCACCGAGATCGCCGCCTCGGCCAAGCAGCAGGAAGCAACCGGCGTCGAACAGGCGCAAACCAGCGTCGAGATCCTGTCGACCACCAAGGAGATGTCGGCCAATACCGCGCAGCTGCTCAAGACGATGGAAGACGCGACCGCGGTGGCCGACTACACCACCAGCGCCACCGCCGACGCCCAGAACAACCTGCGCCGCATGGACCAGACCATGCAGAACATGGTGGCGGCAACCGATTCGATCAACGCCAAGCTGGCCGCGCTGTCCGAAAAGGCCAGCAACATCAACAGCGTGCTGACCACCATCACCAAGGTCGCCGACCAGACCAACATCCTGTCGCTCAATGCCGCGATCGAGGCGGAAAAAGCGGGCGACGCCGGACGCGGGTTCTCCGTGGTGGCCACCGAGATCCGCCGCCTGGCCGACCAGACCTCGGTGTCGACCTGGGACATCGAGCAGATGCTCAAGGAGATGCAGTCGGCGGTATCGGCCAGCGTCATGGGCATGGACAAGTTCTCCGAAGAGATCCGCCGCAGCGTGGGCGAGGTCAGCCAGGTGGCCGAGCAGCTGTCGTCGGTCATGGACCAGGTCCAGAAGCTGGCGCCGCAGTTCGACGTGGTGCTGCAGGGGATGCAGTCGCAGGCCGTCGGCGCCAGCCAGATTTCGGAGACCATGATGCAGTTGAACGACGCCACCCAGCAGACCGTCGAGTCGCTGAAAGCCACCAGCGAAGCGGTGCACCAGCTGCAGTACGCCGCCAGCGACCTGCAATCGTCGGTGGCCACCTTCGCGGTCACCAACTAAGCAGCGCATGAAGGTACTGGTCTTCCACATCGGCAGCGACCGCTATGGGCTGCGGCTCGGCGCCATCGCGCGGGTGCTGCCGGCCGCCGGCCTGAAACTGCTGCCGCTGGCGCCCGCGTTCGTGGCCGGCCTGCTCGACCTGCATGGCGAACCGGTGCCGGTGATCGACCTGTCTCAGCTGGCGGGCGCCCCGGCGCTGCAGCTGTGGTTCGATACGCGCATTATCCTGCTCGACTACCGCGTGGACGGGTCCAGCCGCGCCCTCGGCCTGCTGGCCGAGCATGTCGCGGGCATCGAAACAATCGACATGGCCTCCCTGTCCGACAGCGGTGTTTCGGGCGCGCCCTTCCTCGGCCGGGTGGCCAGCTCCGCGGCAGGCATGCTGCAGCTGGTCGAACCTGAAGGCCTGCTGACCGACGCGGTGCGCGCATTGCTGTTCCAGCCGCAGGAGGCGCCGCCATGAGCATCCGCGACCTGGTGCGCCAGCAGACCGGGCTCGACCTGAGCGCGGTGGTGATCGACCGCGCCGTGGGCCGCCGCATGGCCGAATGCGGCGAGGCCGACGCTTCCGCTTACGCCGCCAACATCACGCCCGCCGAGATGCGCGCGTTGATCGAACTGCTGGTCGTGCCCGAGTCGTGGATGTTCCGCGACGCCGATGCATTCAGCGCCGCGGTGGCGTTTGTCCAGCGCCGCCTGGCGGCGTCGCCGGGACGGTCGGTACGCATCCTGTCGGTGCCCTGCGCCGGCGGCGAAGAACCTTATTCGATGGCGATGGCGCTGCGCGACGCCGGCGTCGCGCCAGCCTTGTTCCGCATCGATGCGATCGACCTGTCGGAAGTGGCGCTGCAGCGCGCACGGCGCGGGCGCTACACCCGCAATGCCTTCCGCGGCGCCAACCTGGCGTTTCGCGAACGCTACTTCACCGCCGTCGGCAACGAGTTCCAGATCAATGAGGAAGTGCGCGCCCAAGTCAGCTTCAGCCAGGGCAATCTGCTGGCCAGCGACCTGGCCGCCGGCGGCCGCTACGACGTGGTCTTTTGCCGCAACCTGCTGATCTATTTCGACGAGCCGACCGCCGCCGCGGCAATCGCGCGGCTGCATGCGTTGCTGGCCGACGGCGGCGTGCTGTTCGCCGGCTATGCGGAGGTGCCGACCTACTGCCGCTATGGATTTTCCTCCCTGCGCGTGGCCAATGCGTTTGCGTTGCAGAAGGCAGTCGAGGCGCCTGCTGCGCCGGCGCCGGCGGCGCGCGCACCGGCGGCGCCAGCACGCCCGGCGCGCCCGCCAGCGCCCCGCGCCGCCGTTGCCGCGGCGCCCCAGCGCAAGCCGCAGCCGCAGCGCCAGCCCGCCCCTGCCCCGGCCACCCTCGATGCCGGCGCGGCCCTGGCGCAGGCGCGCAAGCAGGCCGACCAGGGCGACCATGCCGCTGCGGCCGCCGCCTGCAAACGCGTGCTGGAGACCGCACCGGATGCGGCCGACGCCTACTTCATCCTCGGGCTGACCAGCGAGTGCAGCGGCGACCTGCCCGCGGCCGAGGGCTACTGGCGCCGCTGCGTCTACCTGAAGCCCGACCATTACGAAGCCTTGTGCCACCTGGCGTTGCTGGCGCGCGAACGGGGCGACGCGGCGCAGTCCGACGCCTTGCGCCAGCGCGCCGCGCGGGTCTACCAGCGCGCCAATGACGGCGCGCGCAAAGGAAGGCCATGAACGAGACCAGCTGCTGGAACCAGGTCGGCGTGGCGGGCGACAAGAGCTGCGACAAGCTCGCGCCGGTCGTCCACTGCCGCAACTGCGATGTCTATGCCGGCGCCGCCCAGCGCAACCTGCAGCGCCCTGTCGGCGACGACTACCGCGCCGAATGGGCCGCCCTGCTGCGCCAGCCGGTGGCGGCGGGCGATGCCAGCGACACGTCGGCACTGGCGTTTCGCATTGGCCGCGAGTGGCTCGCGCTGCCAACGGCGATGGTGTCGCAAGTGGCGCCGCAGGCACCGGCCCACCGGCTGCCGCACCGCGGCGGAAACGGGCTGGCGGGCATCGTGAACGTCGGCGGCAAGCTGGTGCCCGCCATCTCGCTGGCGGCGCTGCTGGGCATCGACGAACGCGACGCGCCAGCCCGGGCCGGCCGCCACACTTTCGCGCGCCTGCTGGTGGTGGACTGGGAAAACCAGTCCTTTGCGCTGCCGGTGGCTGACCTGTACGGCATCGTGCGCTACGCCTCGGCAGGCCTGACCCCGCCTGCGGCCACCATCAACCGCGGTCTGGAGCGCTTCCTGCTGGGCGTGGCCAGCCGCGAGGACATGCACATCGGCGTGCTCGACGCCTCATTGATCGGACACCAGATGACGAGGCTATTGCGATGAGCCAGCCCCCCTACGGCGACCTGAGCCAGTTCTCGATGCTCGACCTGTTCCGCATGGAGGCGGAGGGCCAGGCGCGCACGCTCACCGACGGGCTGCTGGCGATGGAGCGCGGCGCCGTAAGCCTTGAGGCGATCGACGTGCTGATGCGGGCCGCGCATTCGATCAAGGGCGCCGCCGCCATCGTCAACCTCGACGTCGCGGTGCAGGTTGCACATGCGATGGAGGACGCTTTCGTCGCGGCCCAGGCGGGGCGGCTTGAACTGACTCCGGCGCGCATCGACGTGCTGCTGTCGGGCGTCGACCTGATCATGCAGTTCGCGGCGCTGACCGACGCCAGCATCGACAGCTGGATGGCGCAGAACGCAAACGCCGTCACGACCGCGATCGCGGCCATTGCCGGCATCGCGTCCGTGCAGTCGGCGCCTTCGCTGCCGCCCCCGGCTGCGGCGCCCACGCCGCCCGCTCCGCCCGCGCCTGCCGAAGCAGCGCCAGCTCCGCAGGCCCAGCAGCCGCAGGCGCCGCGCGCGAGCCAGAACTACGACCAGCTGCTGGCACTGGCCAGCGAATCGCGCATCAACGCCCACCAGATGCGGCCGCTGGTGGAATCGCTGCAGCGCCACAAGCGCCACCAGTCGGCTGTGCTGCAGGCGATCGAACAGCTGCACGAGGCCGTCATGCGCAGCGGCGACGCGGCGCTGGTCGAGCGTTCGTCGCAGCTGCTGCACAAGACCGCCCCGCTGAAGCAGTTCGTGATCGATCATATGGCCGACATCGAGGGCTACGAACGGCGCGTGCTGGGCGTGTCGGCGGCGCTGGTCGAGGAGGTGCTGGCATTGCGCATGAGGCCTTTCCGCGACGGCGTGCACGCCTTCCCGCGCATGGTGCGCGACCTGGCGCGCAGCCTCGGCAAGGACGCCCAGCTGATCATCGAAGGCGAGGAGACGCTGGTCGACCGCGACATCCTGTCCCGGATCGAAAGCCCGCTGAACCACATGCTGCGCAATGCCGTCGACCACGGCATGGAAACGGCGGTCGAACGCATGGACGCCGGCAAGCCGGCGTCCGGCACGATCCGGCTGGAAGCGCGCCACCGCGCCGGCATGCTCAACATCGAAATCAGCGACGACGGGCGCGGGGTCGACCTCGATCGCATCCGCGCCAACGTGGTCGCGCGCGGCATGGCCAGCGACGCCATGGCGGCGGCGATGTCGTCGGCGGAACTGCTGGAGTTCCTGTTCCTGCCCGCGTTCAGCCTGAAGGAAACGGCCAGCGCGATCTCCGGGCGCGGCGTCGGCCTCGACATCGTCCAGCAGGTGATCCGCGAACAGAACGGCAGCGTACGCCTTGAGTCGCAGCCGGGCGTCGGTTTCCGCACCTCGATCACGCTGCCGCTGACCCAGTCGATCGTGCGCGCACTGGTGTTCGACGTGCAGGGCGAAGCCTACGCCATCCCGATCGTCAAGGTCGAACGGGTGCTGAAGGTCCCCCAGTCAGGTATCAGCACCCTGGAAAACAAGCAGTTCTTCGATGCCGGCGGCGGCGAGCATCTTGGCCTGGTGCCGGCGGCGCAAGTGCTGGAGCTGGGCCAGATGGAGCCCGGCGGCGACGAACTGGCGGTACTGGTGATCGGCAGCGGCCAGCGGCGCTACGCGCTGGTGGTCGACGCCATCCGCGGCGAACACAGCCTGGCGGTGCAGGCGCTCGATCCGATTTTCGGCAAGATGCGCGACATCAGCGCCGCCGCCCTGCTCGACGACGGCTCTCCGGTGCTGATCCTCGACGTGGCCGACCTGCTGCTGTCGATCGACAAGCTGCTCCATGCCGGTGGCCTGCACAAGCTGTCGGGCGCCGGCAGCACCGAGCGGCGCCGCAGCCGCCGCGTGCTGGTGGTGGACGACTCGCTGACGGTACGCGAGATGGAGCGCAAGCTGCTGCTCGGGCGCGGCTACCAGGTCGATGTGGCGATCGACGGCATGGACGGCTGGAACGCGGTGCGCAGCGGCGCCTACGACCTGGTCATCACCGACGTCGACATGCCGCGCATGGATGGCGTCGAACTGGTCGCGCTGATCCGCAAGGATATCGACCTGCACAAGCTGCCGGTGATGATCGTGTCGTACAAGGACCGGCCGGAAGACCGCGCGCGCGGCATGGCGGCCGGCGCCGACTACTACCTGACCAAAGGCAGCTTCCACGACGAGACCTTGCTCGACGCGGTGTTCGACCTGATCGGAGACCCGACGATATGAAGATCGGCATCGCCAACGACGTCGCCATGGCGGCCGAAGCGCTGCGGCGCGTTGTCGCCAGCACCAGCGAACACCAGGTGCTGTGGATCGCCCGCACCGGCCTGGAGGCGGTGCGCATGTGCGCCGACAACCGTCCCGACCTGGTGCTGATGGACCTGAACATGCCGGAGCTCGATGGCGTCGAAGCGACCCGCCAGATCATGGAAAAGTCGCCGTGCGCGATCCTGATCGTCACCGGCCAGCCGCAGGACAGCGTCAGCGCGGTATTTCGCGCGATGGGCGCCGGGGCGCTCGACGTGACGGCCACGCCAGTGTTGCGCGGCAGCGGCGGCGACGCCGAACTGCTGGCGAAGATCAAAACCATCGGCAAGCTGCTGCGCGTGAGCCGCACCGACACGGCGGCGGCGCGGGCCGCCCCCGCCGCGGCCGCCGACAACGGCGCCGTCAGCCACCTGCTGGCGATCGGCGCCTCGACCGGGGGACCGGCTGCCATCGCAAGCATCCTGGCTGGCTGGCAGCCGCCGGCTGGCACTGCCATCGTCATCGTCCAGCATATCGACGCCCACTTCGCACCGCAGTTCGCACGCTGGCTCGGCGACCAGCTGGCGTTGCCGGTGCAGGTGGTGGTCGACGGCGACAGGCTGGCGCCCGGCACCGTGCAGGTGGCCATGACCAACGACCACTTGCTGCTCGGGCCGGGCGGGCGCCTGCACTATGACGCCAACCCGCGCGACTACGCCTACCGGCCGTCGGTCGACGTGTTTTTCCGCTGCGTGGCCCAGCACTGGACCGGCCCGGCGACCGGGGTGCTGCTGACTGGTATGGGGCGCGATGGCGCCGCCGGCCTGCTCGCCATGCGCGCCTCCGGCAAGTCCACCATCAGCCAGGACGAAGCGTCCAGCGCCGTCTACGGCATGCCGCGCGCGGCGGCCGACCTGGGCGCGGCGCAGAATATTCTGTCCCTCGATGGGATTGCACGCGCCATCCGCAGTAAAATTGGCGTCAGATTATAAATACGGTCCCGCGCAGGCGGCGCCATCACAAAGTTGAGCATGTCAGAAGATAACCAGGGCAGCACCCAGCAGGATTCGAACGTCACGCATTTCAAGGTAAGGGTGCTGCTGGTGGATGACCAGCTGATCATCATCGAAGCGGTGCGGCGCATGCTCGACGGCCATCCTGACATCGAATTCCACTACGTGAGCAATGCCGCGGTTGCGGTGGAAACCGCCGTGATGATGCAGCCGACCGTGATCCTGCAGGACCTGGTGATGCCCGACATCGACGGCTTCGCCCTGATCCAGGCTTACCGCCAGCAGCCCTCGCTGGCGCCGGTGCCGGTCATCGTCTTGTCGGCCAAGGACGACGCCAAGCTCAAGGCGCACAGCTTCGCGGTCGGCGCCAACGACTACGTGGTGAAGCTGCCGGACCGGCTCGAACTGCTGGCGCGGGTGCGCTACCACTCGTCGGGCCACATCAGCCGCCTGCAGCGCGACGAGGCGTTCCGCTTCCTGCGCGAGAGCCAGCAGCGGCTGGCCGACGCAAATATCGAACTGCAGAAGCTGGCCGCCCTCGACGGCCTGACCGGCATCGGCAACCGCCGCCGATTCGACGAGGTGCTGCCGGTCGAATGGCAGCGCGGCCAGCGCGAACGCAAGCCGCTGTCGCTGCTGATGTGCGATATCGACTGCTTCAAGCACCATAATGACACCTTCGGCCACCAGGCCGGCGACATGTGCCTGAAAAAAGCCGCCGCGATCCTGACCGAACACCTGAAGCGCCCGGCCGACCTGGCGGTGCGCTACGGCGGCGAGGAGTTTGCGATCGTGCTGCCCGATACCGATTCGGCCGGTGCGATGCTGATCGCCGAAGCCTGCCGCAGCCATCTCGAGGCGCTGGCGATCGACAACACCGGCGCGGCGGTGGGCGACGTGGTGACCATGTCGATCGGCGTGGCGACGGTGGTGCCCGGCCCGGAGAGCTCGGTGGAAGAATTGATGGCACGCGCCGACAAGGCCCTGTACGCTGCCAAGTCGGACGGACGCAACAGGGTTTGCCTCGCGCCCGTTTAAGCGCGGCTAGACGAACACCGGTTCCGGGTCGAGCATGACGCCGTAGCGTTCGTGCACGTCGGCCTGGATGGCGCGCGCCAGCGCCAGCACGTCGGCGCCGCTGGCGCCGCCATTATTGACCAGTACCAGCGCCTGCTTCGGATAGACGCCGGCGGCGCCAAGGTGTTTGCCCTTCCATCCGCACTGGTCGATCAGCCAGCCCGCGGCCAGCTTCTCGCTGCCGTCCGGCTGCGCGTGATGCACCAGCGCCGGAAACCGCTCCAGCAAGCGCGCGCATTCGGCGCCGCTGACCACCGGGTTCTTGAAGAAGCTGCCGGCGTTGCCGATGACCGCCGGGTCGGGCAGCTTGCGGCGGCGGATCGCCACCACGGTGTCGCTGACCTGCTGCGCGGTAGGCTGTTCGATGCCGGCATCGAGCAGCGCCTGCGCCAGTTCGGCGTAGCGCAGGTTCGGCTGCCAGTTGCGCGGCAGCGCAAAGGTGACGTCGATGATCGCCAGGCCCTGCCCTTCGGCGTGCTTGAACACGCTGTCGCGGTAGCCGAAGCGGCACTCGGCGGCCGTCATCGTGCGCAGCGCGCCGCTGGCCATGTCGAACGCCGTCAGCGAATGGAATACGTCCTTGATCTCCGCGCCATACGCCCCGATATTCTGGATCGGCGCCGCGCCCAGGGTGCCGGGGATGAGCGACATGTTCTCCAGCCCGCCCAGGCCCTGCGCCAGCGTGTACTGGACGAAGCCGTGCCAGTTTTCGCCCGCCGCGCCGCGCACCAGCACATGGGTGCCGGTGTCGCCGACGATGTCCTTGCCGGCGCCGGCCATGTGCAGCACCAGGCCGTCGAAGTCGCGCGTGAGCAGCACGTTGCTGCCGCCGCCCAACAACAGGCGCGGCAGCGCAGACAGCGCCGGGTCGGCCATCACGGCGGCCAGGTCGGCGGGTCCGGCCACGCGCAGGTAGCGGCGCGCCTTGGCGTCGATGCCGAAGGTATTGAGGGACTTGAGCGGGAAATCGTGTTCGATGGCGAGGCGTGTGTGCATGGGATACCGTATTTTTTGCTCGATTATAGGACACAAGCCACATTTTCCGGCATCCGGACCGGGACGGGAGCCGGTTGTCCGTTAAAATATCGGCATTCTACAATTAGCAAGTAAAACAACAGAGGAAACCTACTATGCCATCGTTTGACGTCGTCTCCGAAGCAGACATGATCGAAGTGAAGAATGCGGTCGAGCAGACCAACAAGGAAATCACCACCCGCTTCGACTTCAAGGGCAGCTCGGCCAAGGTCGAACAGAAGGAAGCGGAACTGACCGCCTTTGCCGATTCCGATTTCCAGCTGTCGCAGGTACGCGATGTCTTGATCAACAAAATGTCCAAGCGCAAGGTCGATGTCCGCTTCCTCGACGAAGGCAAGATCGAAAAGATCGGCGGCGACAAGGTCAAGCAGGTCATCAAGGTGAAGAACGGCATCGAGACCGAGGACGCCAAGAAGATCGTCAAGGTGATCAAGGACAGCAAGATGAAGGTGCAGGCCAGCATCCAGGGCGAATCGGTGCGCGTCACCGGCGCCAAGCGCGACGACCTGCAGGCCGCCATGCAGATGCTGCGCAAGGATGTGCCGGACATGCCGCTGGAATTTAACAATTTCCGCGATTAAGCAACGCTCCCCAAGCCACCCCGGAAGCGAAGCTTTTGGGCATGCCTGCCCATGGAGTAGAATGGAAGGTGCGCAACGCGCGATAGCCGTGTTACGCGCCCTGGAAACTCGGTAGTCTAAGGATAGCAATGAAACGTGTTGATGATTTCCGCCTGCGTCTGGGCAACAAGGAATATGTTCCCATCATGATTGGCGGAATGGGTGTCGATATCTCGACCTCGGAACTGGCGCTGGAGGCTGCGCGCCTGGGCGGTATCGGCCATATCTCCGATGCGATGGTGCAGGATGTGTCCGACCGCAAGTTCGACACCACCTTTGTCAAAGACAAGACCAAGACCTACAAGTTCAATATCAACAACATGGACAAGGCGGTGGTGCAGTTCGACCTCGAGCGCCTGGCCGAGGCAACCCGCCTGCACGTGGGCGCCACCATGGCGGCGAAAAAAGGCGATGGCCTGATCTTCGTGAACTGCATGGAAAAGCTGACCATGAATTCGCCGAAGGAAACCTTGCGCACCCGCCTGTCGGCCGCGCTGGACGCCGGCATCGACGGCATCACCATGTCGGCCGGCCTGCACCTGGGCTCGTTCGCGCTGATCGAAGACCACCCGCGCTTCCGCGACGCTTATCTCGGCATCATCGTGTCGTCGGTGCGCGCGCTGCAGCTGTTCCTGCGCAAGGTGTCCAAGCTGAACCGCTTGCCTGACTACATCATCGTCGAAGGCCCGCTGGCCGGCGGCCACCTCGGCTTCGGGCTCGACTGGGCCGAATACGACCTGCACACCATCATGGACGAGATCCATGCCTTCATGCGCGCGGAAAACCTCGACATCCCGCTGATCGCGGCCGGCGGCATCTTTACCGGCAGCGACGCCGTCAGCTTCCTCGAAAAAGGCGCCGGCGGCGTCCAGGTGGCGACCCGCTTCACCGTCACCCACGAGTGCGGCCTGCCCGACAACGTCAAGCAGGAGTACTACAAGGCGTCGGAAGAAGACATCATCGTCAACGGCGTGTCGCCGACCGGCTACCCGATGCGCATGCTCAAGAACACCCCGGCAATCGGCTCGGGCATCCGCCCTGGCTGCGAGTCCTACGGCTACCTGCTCGACGCCACTGGCAATTGCTCGTACATCAATTCGTACAACCGCGAAGTGATGGCCAATCCGGATGCCCGCCAGGTTGTCGTCATGGACAAGACCTGCCTGTGCACGCACATGCGCAACTTCAACTGCTGGACCTGCGGGCATTACACCTACCGCCTGAAGGACACCACCCACAAGCTGGCCGACGGCAGCTACCAGATCCTGTCGGCCGAGCACGTGTTCAAGGATTACCAGTTCAGCGTCGACAACCAGGTTGCGCTGCCTGAAAAGCAGGAAGCCGCGCTCGCCTGAGCTGCCCCTTGCCCGCCCGAAGCCCGCGCCTGACGCGGGCTTTTTTCTGCAAGCATCGTATTAAAATCGAACCTCATGAGCCAGGATGAGTCTAACCTGTATGTTCAAGGGGACTCCATGCTCGTCAGCGAAGAAACCGAGATTGCTGCGCTGCTCACTGACGCGGCTGGTAATGTCATCAGCTGGAACGACAAATGCGCCGCGATGTTTGGCGTTCCCGCGGCCGCCGCGCTGGGTCGGCCGCTAGGCAGCCTGCTCGACGTGCCAAGCGGCGCGGAGCTGTTCGAACATGGGGCCGAGACCAGCAATCACTGCGATGCGCTGGAACTGGGCATTCCCATGCCCGACGGCAGCCGCCGCGAGGTTGAACTCTCTCTACTGCGACAGCATGGCGACAATGGCCAGCTGCCCGGTTTTGTCGGCTTTTTCGTCGCCGCGCCCAGCGGCGAGGAAATGTCGCTGGTCGGCCGCATGCCGCTCTGTAGCGTCATCGACATGCTTCCCGGTACGTTTTATGTCATTCGCGAGGACGGCACCTTTGCTCTCTGGAACAAAACCCTCGAGCGTGTCACGGCCATGACGCCGCAAGAGCTGAAGGTGGCGCATGCGCTCGACATGTATGACCTCGCCGACAAGCGCATCCTGTCCGCCAAGATCAAGGAAGTATTCCAGAACGATGCACAGGCATTCGTCGAAGCGAACTACCTCGACAAATACGGCAACGCCACGCCCTACCTGCTGTGCGGCGCGCGGATCGAATGCCGCGGCCGCAACTACCTGTGCGGCATGGGCATCGACCTGACCGAACGGCGCGCCCAGGAAGAAGTGCTGCGCGTGCGCGAGCGGGCCCTGCATGCGTCCAGCAACGGCCTGGTCATCACGCGCTGCACCGAGCACGACAACCCGATCGAGTATGTCAATCCCGCCTTCGAACGCATCTCCGGCTACTCCGCAAGCGAAGTCATCGGCCGTGATTCGCGTTTCATGGCCGCACCGGGGCTCGATGAAGAGGAGCGCAAACGCCTGCGCAAGGCCATCCGCGCGCGCCAGCAGGTCAATGTGGTGTTCCGCAACCTGCGCCGCAACGGCGAGGTGTTCTGGAACGACCTGACCATCACCCCGGTGGCCGACGGCACCGGCAAGGTCACGCATTTTATCGGCGTCATCAATGATGTCACCGCCCTCAAGCAGCGCACCGCCCTGCTGGAACACGAAGTCAACCATGATCCGCTGACCGGCCTCGCCAACCGCACCCTCCTGTGGGACCGGCTGGAACAGGCCATCCATATGGCCCAGCGCAACAAGACCCTGGTGGCCACCGCCCTGATCGACCTGAACGGCTTCAAGCAGATCAACGACAGCTACGGACACGAGGCCGGCGACGAAGTGCTGAAGGTGGTCGCCAAGCGCCTGCAGGCGTCGGTGCGCGAAAGCGACACGGTGGCGCGGCTGTCGGGGGACGAGTTCGTGCTGGTGCTGGTCAACCAGCCTTCGCTGCGCTACACGCTGCGCATGGTCGAGCGGCTGCGCGATGCCTTGTCGCGCCCGGTAGTGTTCGACAGCACCGAAATCGGCAGCGGCGCCAGCATCGGGGTCAGCGTCTATCCCCACGACGGCGGCAACGCGGTCGAGCTGGTACGTTCAGCCGATGTGGCGATGTACCACGCCAAGGCATCGCAAACAAACCAGGCTTATTTCTTCTCGGCCGACATGAAATCGACCACCGAAGCCAAGCAGAAGCTGGAAGACACGATGCGCCGCGCCATCGAAGGGCGCGAGCTGTTCCTGCAGTTCCAGCCGCGGGTCACCCTGGAGACCGGCTACATCAACGCGCTGGAAGCCCTGGTGCGCTGGCGCCACCCGGAGCACGGCATATTGCTGCCCGGCTCCTTCCTCTCCGACGCGGAGGAAAACGGCATGATCATCGACATCGGCCGCGAGGTGCTGGAACAGGCCTGCGACTTCCTCCGCCGGCGCCAGCGGGCCGGCCAGCCGCCGTTGCCGGTGGCCCTGAATTCCTCATCGCGCGAATTCAGCCAGCCGGGCTATGTGTCGAACATCGCCGCCGTGCTCGACCGTCATGACTTGCCCCCGGAGCTGCTGGAACTGGAATTGCGCGAGGATGGGCTCAACAATAATCACCAGCTGGGCATGGAAGTCATGTCGCAGCTGCGCGACCTCGGCGTGCGCCGCTCGCTGGACGCGTTCGGCGAGGGTATGTGCGACCTGAACTATGTGCAGAGACTGCCGCTGACCCACGTCAAGGTCGCCCGCGCGGCCATCAACCGCATTACCGAGGACGTGCGCAGCGGCGCGGTGGTCAAGGCGCTGATCGACATCGGCCATGACCTGGGCGTCAAGGTCATCGCCAAGGGAGTCGAGACGCGCACGCAGATGGAGTTCCTGCGTGCGAACGCCTGCGACGAGATGCAGGGGCGCCTGTTCTCGGAACCGCTGTCGGAATCGGCGCTCGAGGGCTTGCTGATGGCCAGCTCACCCGCCTGACCCTAGCCGTCGGAGGTGATGCGCCGCCTCAGCGCGCCCAGCACCTCCTCGGCCATGTCGTTCGACACCTGGCAGGTGCCGGCATTTTCGTGGCCGCCGCCGCCGTATTCGAGCATCAGGGCGCCGATGTTGGTCCGCGAACTGCGGTTCAGGAGCGACTTGCCGGTGGCGAACACCGTGTTCTGGTTTTTCAGGCCCCACAGCACGTGGATCGAGATGTTCGTCACTGGGAACAGCGCGTAGATGATGAAGCGGTTGCCGGCAAAAATGACTTCCTCGTTGCGCAGGTCGAGCACCACCAGGTTCTTGTCGACTGTGGCGCAGCGGCGGATCTGGTCCTTGCATTTCTGGCTGTGCTCGAAGTACAGGGCGGTGCGTTCCTGCACGTCGGGCATGGCCATGATGTCCTTGATGGGGAGGTTCCTGCACGCATCGATCAGCGCCATCATCAGGTTGTAATTGGAGATGCGGAAATTATGGAAGCGGCCGAGGCCGGTGCGCGCGTCCATCAGGAAATTGAGCAGGTCCCAGCCGGCCGGATCCAACACCTCTTCGCGCGAGAAATTGGCCGAGTCGCCCTTGTCGACGGCCGCCATCATGCCGGTCCAGGCCAGCGGGAATTTGCTGGCGCCGCCATAGTAATCGTAGACCACGCGCGCCGCCGACGGCGCCGACGGATCGATGATATGGTTGGCGCGCTCGCCCTTGTTGCGCAGGGTTTCGGACAGGTGGTGGTCGAAGGCCAGGTGCACGCCGGGGGCGTACGGCAGGTTGGTCGTGATGTCGCGCTCGCTGACGGCAATCTTCCCGTCTTGCATGTCCTTCGGGTGGACGAACAGGATCTCGTCGATCATGCCAAGGTGCTTGAGCAGCACGGCGCACACCAGGCCGTCGAAATCGCTGCGTGTAACTAGGCGGAATTTTCTGGATTCAGCAGACATTGGCATTCCCTTCCATCAAAAATGACAAAAGGCCGACTCGGCCCTGGCGATTGGATATCATACGCTGCCGGGTTTCCTGTACACATCAATCGCCAGCTTCCTTGCTACGCAACAAGCCGGGTGCGCATTCCAGTACCCGGATTGTGCAGACTGTCGCAAACGGATGGCCCCGCAAGCGGGCGCGGCCTACAGTTGCACCATCCCAACAGTATTTAACCGGGCAAAATGGCTTTTCCAGCGGCGCAGGCTTACACTGCGTGACAAAAAAGCACAACACGCCCACGGAAATCGAATCACATGCAAGCTCGCCCTCCTCTCCAGCAGTCATTCGCCAACAGCCTCGCCTGGTTGCACAAGGGTTTCGACGCGACGGCGACCTGGGTCACCCAGCTCTCGTGGTGGAAGTTCTTCCTGTTCGCCGCGCTGTCGCTGATCGCCGCCTCGATCGTGCAGGAAGAACTGTTCTCCGGCAGCGGCGGCCCGATGGTGGTCCGCAGCGACAACCATCGCGGCAAGCGCGACGCGTCCGAACCCCACATCGTCATCGACGACACCGGCATTCGTTTCAATCCGCGCAAAGGCAAGTTGCCGGCGCCGCCGGAGCCGCCCGAGCCCCCGGAAGCGGGCGAGCTGCCGGTACCGCCGGCGCCGCCGGCGGGCGCCAGCGCGAACCCGGACGACGGTTCCGTCCACATCGAACTGCCGCCGCAAATTGGCGAAGAATTGTCGAACGCAATCGAAGAAGCGGTCGACGACATGGCCGAGCAGAAAGTGACGCGCTATCACAACCAGGCGTCGACCTGGTTCAAGAGCTTCGTGTCGCTGCTGCTGCTGGCGCTGTTTGCGACCAAGGCGCTGATGGGCGGCAAGAAGCGCGCCGAAGCGGAAACGCAAAACGCCAACGCGGCCGCCGAGCGCGAATCGATGCAGCGCCAGCTGTCCGAGGCGCGCATGCAGATGATGCAGGCGCAGGTCGAGCCGCACTTCCTGTTCAACACGCTGGCCTCGGTCGAATACCTGATCGAAACCAACCCGCCGCGCGCCTCGGCCATGCAGCGCAGCCTGATCCAGTACCTGCGCGCCGTGCTGCCGCAGATGCGCGATAACGCCGTCGTCACCAACCTCGGCCGCGAAGCGGACATGGTCAAGGCCTACCTGAACCTGCTCAAGATGCGCATGGAAGAACGCCTGACGGTCGACATGCAGATTCCCGACGAACTGCGCAGCGCGGCCTTCCCGCCGATGATGCTGCAGTCGATGGTCGAGAACGCGATCAAGCACGGCCTCGAATGCAAGCCGGAAGGCGGCACCCTGAAGATCGTCGCCGAAGTGGCCGGCAACAAGCTGCGCGTGATCGTCTCGGATGACGGGGTCGGCTTCGGCGTGCACCCGAGCGACGGCACGGGCCTGGGCCTGCCGACGATCCGCGAACGCCTCAAGCTGCTGCATGGCGACCAGGGCAAGCTGACCATCACGGCCAACTCGCCAAGCGGCGTCATCGCTACCATCGAAGTTCCCTACCAGGTGTCGAAGTAAGCGATTGATTTACACCCGGTTTCGTTGAATAATTGTCACTCACTCTTAAAATCAGACCGACCCATGCCTACTGCGATCATTGCCGACGACGAAAGACTGATGCGCGACCAACTGCGCCTGCGACTGGGCCAGGCCTGGCCCGAGCTGGACATCATCGGCGAGGCGAAAAATGGCGAAGAGGCGGTCGACCTGGTCAGGGAGCTCAAGCCTGACCTGACCTTCCTCGACATCCGCATGCCGGGCAAGACCGGCATGGAAGCGGCGCGCGACATCGGCGCCCAGAGCAATGTGGTGTTCGTGACGGCCTACGACCAGTACGCGGTCGAAGCCTTCGAGCGCGGCGCGGTCGACTACGTGCTCAAACCGCCTGAGCAGGAACGCCTGCAGATCACCGTGGACCGCCTCAAGGCGCGCCTGGCCAAGCCGAAAGAGGCGGTGACCGAGAGCGTGACGGCGATGCTGTCCGAGCTGGCCGAAAAGATGTCCAAGCCGAAGCCGTCGTACCTGCAATGGATCCAGGCCAGCATCGGCCAGGACCTGCGCATGATCCCTGTGGAAGAAATTTTGTTCTTCCGTTCCGACGAAAAGTACACCTGCGTGCAGACCGAAAAGTTTGAAGCGCTGATCCGCAAGCCGGTGCGCGACCTGGCCGAGGAACTCGACCCGTCGCTGTTCTGGCAGATCCACCGCGCCACCCTGGTCAACGTGAATGCCATCGAAGGCGTGACCCGCGACATCCGCGGCCGCCACCTGGTGCTGATCAAAGGCCGACCGGACAAGCTGGAAGTGAGCCGCAGCTTCCTGCACCTGTTCAAGCAGATGTAAGGTCGTTCGCGCGCAGGCTCGATCTTTCCTATCGCAAAGCTTGCCCTAAATCAAGGCGCGATTTTTTCCAGAACCTTATCGTACGCGGAGGGCTCGAATCCGCGTGCCCATCTGCGGCAGGCAAGCATATGTGTTCGATGAGACGATCCGCCAAAGGATTGCAGGCAGTTGTGTTTTTGATCGGCATCGCCAGCGGTGCGGTCGCGGCGCGCCTGGTCAAATACGGCCGCGCGCCGCGCCTGTTGCGCAACCGCAGTCCGGGC
Organism: Massilia agrisoli; assembly: GCF_020831365.1. Lineage (GTDB taxonomy): Bacteria > Pseudomonadota > Gammaproteobacteria > Burkholderiales > Burkholderiaceae_D > Telluria_A > Telluria_A agrisoli. The sequence continues at coordinate 197,140 of NZ_JAJHPV010000020.1, read as the reverse complement.
ATCATCGAAAACGCCAGCGATGCGATCATCTCGACCGATGAAAACCAGCACATCGTGCTGGCCAACCCGTCCGCCGCAGCGATGTTTTCGACCACGGTGGCCGACATGCAGGGCAGCCCGCTATCGCGTTTCATCAGCCCCGACCCTGTGCTGCTCGCCGGCGCCGGCGCCGGTTCCGCGCCCAGCGTCGCGGCCTGGTTCAGTGCCGGGCGCAGCGGCCGCCGGGCCACCGACTACGCGGTCACCGGCGTGCGCGCCAGCGGCGAAAGCTTCCCGCTGGAGGGATCGGTGTCGAGCAGCACCGAAAGCGGCGAATCGCTCTACACCATCATCCTGCGCGACGTTACCGCGCGCCAGCAGGTGCAGGAAAAGCTGTCGCGCTCGCATGCGCAGCTACGCCAGCTATCGGCCGCGCTGCAGACCATCCGCGAAGAAGAACGCACCCATATTGCGCGCGAACTGCACGACGACCTCGGCCAGCTGCTGGCTTCGCTGCGCATGGACCTGACCCTGCTCCAGCAGCAGCCAGGCGCCAGCCCCGATGCCCACCGCCTGATGGCAGGCATGGAAGAAAACCTGTTGACGGCCATTAGCTCGCTGCGTCGGATTGCCACCAACCTGCGCCCGCGCGCGCTTGACGAAGGCGGCCTGTACTTCGCGCTGCAAGGCTTGCGCGACGACTGGGTCGAACGCTACGGCATCCCCTGCGACCTGTACGCCGACGAGAACGAGCTGCGCCTGGACGACGCCGCCAGCACCGCGGTATTTCGCATCGTGCAGGAGGCGCTGACCAACATCGCCCGCCACGCCGACGCCAGCCACGTCACCCTGAACCTGTTCCGCACCGACCACCAGCTGCTGGTCACGATACGCGACAACGGCCGCGGCATCACGCCCGACGACATGGAGAAGGCCGAATCGCTGGGCCTGATCGGCATGCGCGAGCGGGTCTGGGCGATGAACGGCGAAATTACCATCAGTGCCGAAGAACCACCCGGCACCCGCATCGAAATTGTTTTACCGCTTCCCGACTGACAGCGGCTGTTGTTAATCAGCAACCTCCACTGCCCATGTCATGAAGTTGAAATACCGGCCAGTTAGCATGGCCTTCGATTCCTAGCAGTCACTGTAACAATCTTGAAACTTAATGGAGATCTTCATGCAACGAAAACTCTTGGCAGCTGCCTTGTTCGCGTCCCTTCCCCTCGTCGCCGCAGCGCAGTCGAGCGTCAGCATTTACGGTATCGCCGACGCTTCCATCGCACGCGAGGACACTGACGCAGTCAATGGCAGCCGGACCGTCGTCAACTCCGGCAACCAGTCGAGCAGCCGCATCGGCTTCCGCGGTACCGAAGACCTGGGCAACGGCCTGAAAGCCATGTTCAACCTGGAAGCAGGCGTTGCACTCGACACCGGCGCAAGCGACTCGGCCCTGTTCGGCCGCCGCGCAGTGGTCGGCCTGGAAGGCGCGTTCGGCCTGGTCACCCTGGGCCGCGAATACACCCCGATCGCGTCGGTTGCCGGCCAGTCCGACATCCTCGGCCAGGGCTTCTACGGCACCAACTTGTCGGCGTTCAACAGCGGCCGCCTGACCCGCCGCCTGAGCAACTCGGTTAACTACAAGAGCAGCTCGATGGGCGGCTTCAAGATCCTGGCTGCCTACGGCCTGGGTGAAACCACCACCGGCCCGTCGATGGACACCGCCGGCGTCGCGCTGGAATACGCAAACGGCCCGCTGTTCCTGGGCGCCGGCTACCACCAGGTCGAGCGCCTGGCGACTGAGGACGACAAGGAATACACCTTCGGCGCTGGCTACAAGTTTGGCGCGATTGAAGTCAAGGGTAACTACATGGTGGCCGACCGTGCCGGCGCGAACAACAAGTTCGAGCAGGCCAACATCGGCGCGGCAGTAGCCGTCGGCGGCGCAGGCAAGGTCTACGTCAACCTGCAGCGCAACGAGCAGGCTTCGGCAAAAGGCAATCTTTGGGCCCTGGCATACAGCCACTCGCTGTCGAAGCGCACCAACGTGTACACCACCCTGGCATCGATGCGCAACAACTCGACCGGCGTGTTCGGCATCAACGCTTCGGGCGTCAATGTGACCCCGCCAGCAACGGCGCCAGGTGCTGACCCAACCGCACTGGCACTGGGTATCCGCCACGCATTCTAAGCAGCACCAGCAGGAACGCAAAAGCCCGGACATGTCCGGGCTTTTTTACGTCAGCCAACCCCGTCATTCCCGCGAAAGCGGGAAGCCATACCGGGCAAGCGCTAACGATACAACTGACGCTAGCTGCTGAACGCCCGGCCATGGGTTCCCGCTTTCGCGGGAACGACGATGTGGCTTACTTCAAACGGCAGGTCAGCAGCCAGTAATACTCCAGCCGCGTAATCTTGATCTCACGTACTGACGACCCCATTTTCTTGCGCAGCGCGCTGTCGGACGGGTAGCTCTTGGGAATCTCGTAGCGCTCGCCATCCTCCGCCGTGCGGATCTGGAAAGTATTGCCTTCGAGGTCGGTACGCGCGACCGTCTCGCTGCTGCCTTCCACGTAGCAGTCGTCGAGCAGCACCAGCATCACATTCTTGCCCACTTTCTTGCTCAACTGGGCGAGGAAGCGCTCCTGCTCTTCGCGCCGCACATGCGACCACCAGAAGCCGATGAAGATTGCCGTAAAGCTGCCGATGTCGGCCGGCAGGTCGAATGCATCGGCCACGCGGAACTGCACCTTGTCGGCCGGCAGCGCGCGCAGCTTCGCCATCTCGATCATTTCGGGATTGATGTCGGTGGCCAGCACCGAGTCGGCCGTTTCGGCGATCACACGGGTCCAGTAGCCCGGGCCGCAAGCCAGTTCCAGCACCTTGTGCCCCTTGAGCGTGTCGGCGACCAGCTCGCGCATCTCGGCCAGGTCTTCCTGGCGCTCGGGTTTGTCGTACACGCGGTCGTGGCTGGAGGCGCTCTTTGCGTAATATTCTGCGGATCGTTCGGTAATCATGTTCTTCTTTAAAGCTCGTAAGTGTCTTTGGTGCCGCTCATGGCCGATTCGACCAGTTTGCGGTTAAGGGTGGGGGCCAGCAGTTCGATGAAGGTGTACACATAGCTGCGCAGGTAGGAACCCTGCTTGAATGCAACCCGCGAGGTATTCATGCCAAACAGCTGGCCGACCGAGATGGCGCGCAGGTTCTTGTCGCGTTCCGGGTCGAAGGCCATGCCGGCGATGATGCCGATGCCCATGCCGAGTTCGACATAGGTCTTGATGACGTCGGCGTCGATGGCTTCCAGCAGCACGTCGGGCTTCAGGCCACGCAGCGAAAACGCGTGGTCGATCTTGCTGCGGCCGGCAAACGCGCTATCGTAGGTAATCAAGGGATAGGTGGCGATTTCTTCCAGCGATACCGCCTTGGACTTGAGCAAGGGATGGTCGGGCGGCACCACGACGACGTGCTCCCACTGGTAGCACGGCAAGGTAATCAGCCCGTCCACGCTGGCAATCGACTCGGTGGCAATGGCCAGGTCGGCCTGGTCGCGCTGGACCATGTCGGCGATCTGGCGCGGGTTGCCTTGCAGCAGCGAAAGGCGGACCTTCGGGTATTTCTGCATAAAAGCCTGCACCACCCTCGGCAAGGTGTAGCGCGCCTGCGTATGGGTGCAGGCAATGGTGAAGCTTCCGCTGTCCTGGGCGGCAAATTCCTTGCCGATGCGCTTCAGGCTATCAATTTCTTGCATGACAACTTCTACCGACTCCAGCACCAGGCGGCCAGGCTCGGTCAGGCCGCGGATGCGCTTGCCATGACGGGTAAAGATGTCGACGCCCAGCTCTTCCTCGAGTTCGATAATGGCCTTCGACACCCCGGGTTGCGAAGTGAACAAGGCCTTGGCGGCGTCAGTCAGGTTGTAATTCTGTCGCACTGCTTCGCGCACGAAGCGTAATTGATGGAGGTTCATTGCCCTTTTTCTCAGTAAAACTCGCGATACGCGCATTTTATAAGAATGCTATATGCCCCATACGCATATAAGCAAATAAATTCTCAGTAGTTTGGAATAAAAGCTGAATTCCTTAGTATTGAGTCTAGTTTGGGGGAAGTCTTACACCTTCCGCCCAGAAAACAGAGCAACAACCAGGAAACTGAACATGTATCGCTATGACCAATATGACCATCTGATCGTCCGTGAGCGTATCGCGCAGTACCGCGACCAGGTGGCGCGCCGCCTCAATGACGAGCTGACAGAAGAAGAATTCCTGCCGCTGCGCCTGCAAAACGGCCTGTACATGCAGCGCCACGCCTACATGCTGCGCATCGCGGTGCCTTACGGCCTGCTGTCGTCGGCGCAGATGCGCATGTTCGGCCATATCGCGCGCAAGTACGACCGCGGCTACGGCCACTTCACCACGCGCCAGAACATCCAGTTCAACTGGATCGAACTTGAGCACACGCCTGACATCCTGGCCGACCTGGCCTCGGTCGAAATGCACGCGATCCAGACCTCCGGCAACTGCATCCGCAACATCACCACCGATGAATTCGCCGGCGTCGCCGCCGACGAGCATATCGACCCGCGCCCGTTCTGCGAAGTACTGCGCCAGTGGAGCACCTTCCACCCCGAGTTCGCCGCCCTGCCGCGCAAGTTCAAGGTCGCCATCAACGGTTCGGCCGAAGACCGCGCCGCGATCGCCGTGCATGACATCGGCCTGACGGTGCTGCGCAACGAAGCCGGCGAAATCGGCTTCAAGGTAATGGTCGGCGGCGGCATGGGCCGCACCCCGATCCTGGGCAGCGTCGTGCGCGAGTTCCTGCCGTGGCAGCACATGCTGACCTTCATCGAAGCGATCATGCGCGTGTATAACCTGCACGGCCGCCGCGACAACAAGTACAAGGCGCGCATCAAGATCCTGGTCAAGGCAGTCGGCCTCGAAGAATTCACCCGCCAGGTCGAACAAGAATGGCAGGACCTGAAGGACAGCCCGTCCACCCTGACCGAAGAGGAGATGGGCCGCATCTCGGCCTACTTCCCGCTGCCGGCCTACGAAACGCTGCCGGCGATCGACCCGCGCACCGGGCATGAGGACAACAAGGCCTTCGCCAACTGGCTGCTGCGTAACGTGAAGCCGCACAAGGTGCCGGGCTACAGTGCGGTCGTGCTGTCGCTGAAAAAGCCTGGCGTACCGCCGGGCGACGCTACCGCATCGCAGATTGATTTTGTCGCCGACATGGCCGACCGCTACAGCTTCGGCGAACTGCGCGTGACGCACGAGCAGAACCTGGTGCTGGCCGACGTCAGGCAGTCGGACCTGTTCGCCCTGTGGCAGCAAGTGAAGGCGCAGGGCCTGGCGACACCGAACATTGGCCTGTTGACCGACATGATCTGCTGCCCTGGCGGCGACTTCTGCTCGCTGGCCAATGCCAAGTCGATCCCGATTGCGGCCGCTATCGCGCACCGCTTCGAGAACATCGACTTCCAGCACGACATCGGCGAGATCGAACTGAATATGTCCGGCTGTATCAACGCCTGCGGCCACCACCACGTCGGCACCATCGGCATCCTCGGCGTCGACAAGGACGGCAGCGAGTGGTACCAGGTCTCGATCGGCGGCGCTCAGGGTAACAACTCGGCCATCGGCAAGATCATCGGGCCATCGTTCTCAGCGCACCAGATGCCCGAAGTGATCGACCGCCTGCTGCAGGTCTACGTCCGTGAACGCACCGAAGAGGAACGCTTCTTCGACACCGTGCAGCGCCTTGGCGTTGCGCCGTTCAAGGAACATGTTTATGCCACGCCGATTGCGGCCGGGGCACTGGTAGGGGAAGACGAATATGCTTGAAATTATCCACCCACAAATCATCAAGGGCCACGAAGTGGTCCAGGACGACTGGGCCGTGCTGCGCCTTGAAGAAGGCGAAGCAGCTGAAACGGTGACTGTCCGCGAAGGCAAGGTCATCGTGCCGCTGACGGTGTGGCTGGCGCAGCGCGAGACGCTGTCGGCACGCCCGGAGATCGGCGTATGGATCGCCCCCGCCGAGCAACCTGAACTGCTCAAGGGCGACCTCGACAAGTTCGCCGTCGTTGCAATCGACTTCCCCAAGTTTACCGATGGCCGCGGCTACTCGATCGCCTACAACCTGCGCATGCGCCTGGCCTACAAGGGTGAACTGCGCGCCATCGGCGACGTGCTGCGCGACCAGCTGTTTGCGATGCACCGCGTCGGCTTCGATGCCTACGCCACGCGCCAGGACCGCAGCATCCACGACGCAGTCAAGGGACTGACCGTGTTCTCCGAGGTGTACCAGGCCTCGGTGGACGTGAATGTACCGCTGTTCCGCCGCCACCACCGCGAAGTTCGCACCGAAGGCGGCGACGTAGGTTACGGCATCTGAAGGCGCACGCCATGCCAGACACCGACCTCATTGCATCCACCCGCGCCACGCTCGAACGCATCGCCGGCGAGTTCTCGCCTGCCGTTTTCGCATCCAGCCTGGCGGCGGAAGACATGGTACTGACGGACCTGATCTTGAAGGCACAGCTGCCAATCGCGATCTTCTCGCTGGAGACCGGCCGCCTGCATCCCGAAACGCTGGCCGTGCTCGACGCGGTCAATGCCAAATACGGCTATGACGTGCAGCTGTACCGCCCGCAAACGGAGGCGGTGGACGCCTACGTCGCCCAGAACGGCAAGGACGCCTTCTACAACAGTATCGAGATGCGGCGCGAGTGCTGCCGCATCCGCAAGGTCGAGCCGCTGGGCCGCGCCCTGGCCGGCAACAAGGCCTGGGTGACCGGCCAGCGCCGCGCACAGTCGGCAACGCGCTCGGACCTGGCGATCGAGGAAGACGATCCGGCGCACGGCATGGTCAAGTTCAACCCGCTGGCCGACTGGTCGGAGGACGACGTCTGGAACTATATCCGGGCCAACGATGTACCATACAACGCACTGCACGACCAGGGCTTCCCATCGATCGGCTGCGCGCCCTGCACGCGCGCCGTCCAACCGGGCGAGGACGTCCGCGCGGGCCGCTGGTGGTGGGAAAACCCGGAGTCGAAGGAATGCGGCCTGCACATCGTCGACGGAAAACTGATTCGCATTAAACCAGTGGCCGCGTAAGGCGCCACAAGAAAAAACAGGTACAGCTACCATGAACACAATCACCGACAAGACGCACCTGATCGCCGACGTCAACGCGCGCCACCTCGACGCGCTGGAATCGGAAGCGATCCACATCATGCGCGAGGTAGCGGCCGAATGCGCCAACCCTGCCCTGCTGTTCTCCGGCGGTAAAGACTCGGTGGTGCTGCTGCGCCTGGCCGAGAAGGCCTTCCGCCCGGGTAAATTCCCCTTCCCGCTGGTGCACATCGACACCGGCCATAACTTCGACGAAGTAATCGCCTTCCGCGACGCACGCGTGGCCGAACTTGGCGAACGCCTGATCGTCGGCAGCGTCGAAGACTCGATCAAGCGCGGCACCGTACGCCTGCGAAATCCGCAGACCGACTCGCGCAATGCCGCGCAAGCCGTCACGCTGCTCGAAACCATCGCCGAACACGGCTTCGATGCCTGCATCGGCGGCGCCCGCCGCGACGAAGAAAAAGCCCGCGCCAAGGAACGCATCTTCTCCTTCCGCGACGAATTCGGCCAGTGGGACCCGAAGGCCCAGCGCCCGGAACTCTGGGACCTGTACAACACCCGCGTGCATCCGGGCGAGAACATGCGCGTCTTCCCGATCTCGAACTGGACTGAGCTCGACGTCTGGCTGTACATCCAGCGCGAAAAGCTGGCCCTGCCGCCGATCTACTTCGCGCACGAACGCCAGGTCATCCCGCGCAATGGCCTCTTGGTGCCGCTGACGCCACTGACTCCGGCACGCGAAGGCGAAACGGTCGAAACCCAAGTGGTGCGCTTCCGTACCGTGGGCGACATTTCGTGCACCTGCCCTGTGAGCTCGGATGCATCGACTGTCGAAGCGATCATCGCCGAAACCGCGGTCACCCAGATCACCGAACGCGGCGCCACGCGGATGGACGACCAGACCTCCGAAGCCTCGATGGAAAAACGTAAGAAAGCAGGATACTTCTGATGAACGCCATGAACGAAAAAATGACTGAGCGTGGTCTTCTGCGCTTCATCACCGCCGGCTCCGTCGATGACGGCAAAAGCACGCTGATCGGCCGCCTGCTGTTCGACAGCAAAGGCATCTTCGCCGACCAGCTGGACGCGATGTCGCGCTCGAAGCACAAGCGCACCGTGGGCGACACGGTCGACCTGTCGCTGCTGACCGACGGCCTCGAAGCCGAGCGCGAACAGGGCATCACCATTGACGTGGCCTACCGCTACTTCGCCACGCCGCGCCGCAAGTTCATCATCGCCGACACGCCGGGCCACGAGCAGTACACCCGCAACATGGTGACGGGCGCATCGACTGCCGACGCGGTGATCATCCTGGTCGACGTGTCCAAGGTGAAGCTGCGCGAAGACGGCGGCGTCGACCTGCTGATCCAGACCAAGCGTCATTCGACCATCGCCCACCTGCTGCAGATCGAGCACGTGATCGTCGCGGTCAACAAGATGGACCTGGTGAACTACGACCAGACCGTGTATGACCGCATCGTCAAGGCCTACCAGGAGTTCGCGGCGACGCTGGGCCTGAAGGACATCACGCCGATTCCGCTGTCCGCCCTCACCGGCGACAATGTGGTCGAGCGCAGCGACAAGATGGCCTGGTACGACGGCCCGCCGCTGATCGAGCTGCTCGAATCACTGTCGGTGTACGACGAATCGCACGATGCACCCTTCCGCTTCCCGGTTCAGCTGGTGGCGCGCCACAACGGCCACGAAGCCAACGACTTCCGAGGCTACATGGGCCGCATCGAAGCGGGCAAGGTCAGCGTCGGCGACAAGCTGGTGGTGCAGCCATCGGGCCAGAGCGCGACGGTCAAGGACATCCTGACCTTCGAAGGCTCGCACCAGAGCGCGGCCGTCGGCCAGTCGGTTACACTGCTGTTGAACGAATACCTCGACATCTCGCGCGGCGACCTGCTAGCAGGCAGCGAGCAGCCGGCGACGCTGCTCAAGAACCTGACTGCGGACGTGTGCTGGATGTCGGATGAACCGCTGGACCTGCGCCGCAAGTACTGGATCAAGCACGGCACCAAGCAGACCGCCGCCAAGGTGACGGCGATCGACACGCTGTTAGACATCAACACCCAGCAGCGCCACAGCGCCGAAGGCCTTAAACTGAACGACATCGCACGTATCGCGCTGACCGTTCAGCAGCCTTTGGCGGCCGACGCTTACGACGATATCCGCGCCACCGGCGCATTTATCCTGATCGATGAAGTCACGCACCAGACCGTCGCCGCGGGCATGATCCGCCTGGCGGCATAACAGGAGAGCAGCATGGCAGCACTCGGAAAAGTCTATCTGATCGGCGCGGGCCCAGGGGCCCAGGACCTGATCACCCTGCGCGGCGCGCGCCTGCTGGCGCAAGCCGACGTCGTGCTGCACGACGCGCTGGTGACTTCCGAGATGCTGGAACTGTGCCCGCAAGCGCTCAAGATCCCGGTCGGCAAACGCTGCGGTCAGCTATCGACTGCGCAGGCGTTCATCAACAAGCAGCTGGTCGATAACGCGCACAAGTTCGGGCTGGTGGTTCGCTTGAAGGGCGGCGACCCGATGTTGTTTGGCCGCGCGGATGAAGAACTGCGTGCGCTTGAGGAAGCTGGCATTGAAGTCGAAGTCGTCCCGGGCATTACCACTGCGCTGGCTGCTGCATCAGCGACCAAGCAGCCGCTGACCAAACGTGGCGTCTCGCGCAGCGTCGCCTTCTTCACGTCCAGCACGGCGCCCGAACACGATGGCCACGCCGCGATCCCGGACACCGATACGCTGGTGCAGTACATGGGGGGCCGCGAGGCGATCGCCACTGCGCAGCGCCTGCTGGCCCAGGGACGCCGCCCGGATACACCGGTCGTCGTCATCGAGAACTGCAGCCGCCCTGACCAGCGCATCTTCCGCCTTACGATTGAAACACTGGCACGCGGTCTCGGCGAAGCGCACGGACCTGTCCTTGTGATGCTGGGTGACGCAATGCACCAGCGCGCGCACCAGGCACCGGACTCCGACGATACGGAGTGCGAGCGGCGTTACATCGCCTAGCTTGAACTAAAAATACGCCAGGGGACCACGTCAAGAAATGTATTTGAGGTCGTGCTCCCCAATCTCCCACAGCAGCCGGTCAGCCGCCGCGTAGGTTTCCTCAGCCACTGCATGCAGTTGCGCAATCGCCGCGCCTAGCCGCTCCCCGCAAAACCCTGTGCGCGAGGACATGGGCACCGCCGCCATCTCACAGCGAATGTGGCGGATATCTTCCTTCAGCCCCTTGAGCATGTCGCGGATCGTGAAGTCCGCGTCGACCGCTTCCTTGAACGCCCCTGCAGTCAGGCTTACTTCAAACGCCGCGATCTTGCGGCGCATTGATGCGAGCCGCCCAGCCAGCGACTCCATGCGGCGTGCGCATCGGATACGCCTGACAACAGGCGGCATGAACGTCATCAGCTCGTGCCAGTGCCCTCTCGCTCGGTTCAAGGCGAGCAACACTTCACAAACGAGGATTTTCCAGGCAAGTGTCAGCATCGCATCTCGTCTCAAGACCCGGACAACGCCCAGGTGTTCAGTCGAGTGTGTGCCGCTTTAAAAATCACGTCAAACGTGCGGGGCCACTTGCAACTGATGCAGAACAAGCTTACGTGATTTGATCTTTCTGAACCACGGACGTCGGGACAGCTTGCAATCGCTTCCCGAATCGGACATAATCCAAATGAGAATAGTTCTCATTTATTAAAATGCCGACGACAAAAATCCCTCCTGACTCCGGCCTGCCCGACCCTGCGTATGCCGACAGAGAACCGCAGCATGTTCCGCGTTTCGACAGCCGGAATTTGTTCGGTCAGGCCAAGTCCGTGCACATCGAACACGAAGGCAAGGTCTACCAGCTACGGGTCACGCGCCTGGGCAAGCTGATCCTGACCGCCTGAGTTCAATCAGCCAGCCATCCGCAGCCTGCCGCGGTAGCCAGCCACTTCATTTACTTAAGGAGCATTGCATGGCTATCGAATTTTCGACCAGGGCAATTGAAGAGCCTGGCACCCTGTCCACCCAGCCAGAGCTGCTGGTGTCGGCGGCGCTGCACCTGATGTCGCACTACAGCACGCGCGGGACTGACGCCGGCACCTGCCTCAAGCTGGCGTCGGTGATCGAACGGCACCTGAAGGCGCTTGCCGGCCACGGCGACCTGGCGCCCGTGCTGCGCGCCACCTGCCAGCAATTGTCCGAGCAATGGGCTGGCATGGTGGAACAGGCGATCCCGGCAAAGCCAAACGTGACCTTGCTGGACCGCGTGTTCGGCGCGGCGCGCCAGGGCGCTCAGTCCTGATTCAGCGGTATCGCAATATCGCTGAGCTGGTCGCCGCGAGCGAAAGTCCCGCGCGCGGTGGCCTTGCCAGTCAACAGGTCGACCGAGTACAGCGCCCCGTCCGCGCCACCCGTGCCGAGCACGGCCAGCGCCTCCGCCCCCACGCTGGCGCCGTCGCGCACGCGGTTATAGATATCGAATCCGGCAACGGCCGCCACGTCCATACCCAGCTTGCCCGTGGCCGCCAGCGTGCCGGCGTTCGGCGGCGATTGCAGCGCCACCTGGTCGAGCATGGTGTCGAGCGCAAACAGCGTCGTTGCGGTTGCGGGGTTCAGGTCGTTGTTGGTGTAGGCCGAGCCGGTGACGCCGGTGGCGGCCGTTCCGGCAGTGTAGTTGAGCGGGCCGTCAACGATGGTGACGCCGCCCGTGCCGACGTTGTGGCGCAGGTTCTGGCCGGTGTCGCTGACGATGCGCAGGCGGTCCGCCGCAGGGTTGAAGTCGACGCCAAACTGCGTGCCCTCCAGCGCAACGGTCAGCTGGCTGACCTTGGTTGCCACGGCAGTCGCGGTGTCGATCCGGTAGACGCCGCCGGCCTTGCTGACGCCGTACAGCATGCCGTCCTGCACGCGGAAGTCGATGCCCACGAGCATGTCCCCGGACATCAGGCCGGTAATCGTGCCGATCGAGCGCGCATCGCCCGGCCGGTTTTCGCTGAAACAGATCAGGCGCTGGTCAGCAGTCAAACCAACCGCCATGAGCGGCCTGTGACGGTCGCCCTTGTGCGCTTCCATGCCGCTGGCGCAGGCGTTGCCAGCGCGCTGGGACTTGCTGTCTGCTGCGTGCGACACGGACAGGGCGCTAACCGCCGCCAGGATGACGAATGCTGAGCGAATACTTGGGTTCACGGTGACTCTCCTTTTTACCGGCTGTTGATGGGATCGCCTTAACGGAGCGGATGCAGCTCCCGGCTATCTGTGTACGCAGCAAGTGCGCAAACGGATTCAACAACGACAAAAAGGCGAGACTTCAGGAATTTAATGCCGCGATGCAGTAGTCGGTCATCGCCTTGAGCACGCCAGGGTCTTCGCCCACCGCGCCAGCAACCCTGATCGCCACCTTGGGGTGGATCACGCGCAGCTCATCAACCATCAGCGGCAGGTCGCGCAGCACGTGGGCGCCCTGCCCCAGGAAGACCGGGACCACCGTGATGTCGGTGACGCCAGTGGCCACCAGCGAGGTCACCTGCGGTTGCAGGCGCGGTTCCATCAGTTCGAGGAACGCAAGCGTCACCCGCACTTCAGGCATGCGCCGCTGGGTCAGGTCGCGCAGCCGCTCGAACGGCGCCTTCCACGAATCGGCGCGGGCGCCGTGGGCAAACAAGATCAGTGCGCGTTTTTCCATCAATGTCTCTCCACCCACCACAAGGCGCCCAGCGCCAGCAGCAGGAACAATAAACTAGGCGCAACCGCCGTGAAGAACGCTGGCCAGGTGCTGAGCAAGCCAAGGTGCGAGAACAGCGTGTTTATCAGGATGAAGCTCACCCCGATCATGATGCCGATGAAGATTTTCAGGCTCACGCCGCCGCTGCGGGTGTGCAGGTAGGCGAAAGGCAGGGCCAGCGCCATCAGCACGAAGATGGCGAACGGGTCGATCAGCTTCTTCCAGAACGCGATCTTGAAGCGGTCGGTCTCCTGGCGGTTTTCGGCAAGGTGGCGCGTGTACACGGCCAGCTCGTTGGCCGACATGCGTTCAGGGTCGCTTGATGATACCGACAGGATCTTCGGGGTGATCTCGGACGTGAGGGTCATGCTCTCGTGCTTGCGGGTGGTGACGGCGCTCGTCTCCTGGCCGAACGTGGCCTGGGTTTGGGTGGCGGCCGTGGCAGTATTCGAGAACACCGTTTCGGTCACGTCTTCCAGCCGCCACTTGCTGTTACCTTCAAAGACGCCCGACTTTGCGGTGATCAGGGAGCGCATGCGGAAGTCGTTATCGAATTCGTAGAGCTTGACGTCGACCAGGCGCCCATCGGGGCGGAACTGGCTGACATTGAAGAAGCGCGAACCGGTGACCTCGCCCTTGACGCCGTCGCTGCGCACCACGTCTTTGGTCCACATGCCCGACTTGAACTGCTGCGAGACCGACGCGCCCTGCGCGCTCAGCCTGATTCTTTCCGCCCACGGCGCGGTGCGCGGGGTGATCAGTTCGCCAAAGACGAAGGTAATCAGTACCAGCACGACGCCGATCTTGAAGAGCATCGCGGCGGCCATCTGGGTCGACATGCTCGACGCGCGCATGATCGTAAACTCGGACGAATTGGCAAACTGCGCCATCGTGTAGATGGTGCCGATCAGCGCCGCGACGGGCATGACCTCATACACGTGGCCCGGCACCAGCATCAGCACGTACAGGAAAGCGTGCTGGATCTCGTAGCCATCCTTGCCGATGTCCGGCAGTTCACTGGTCAGGTCCATGAAGGAGATCAGCGCCAGGAAGGCGACCAGTACGAAAGCGACGGCCTGGAAGATCGAGACCGCGAAATAGCGTTGAAGGACTTTCATCAGGCAAGCGCTCCTTTGCGCGCGTTGCGGGACCGCTTGAATGCGCCCCACAGTACCAGCGGGTGGTAGCGGTGATTCGGATTGACGCGCCACGCGAACAGCAGGATCACGCACAGGATGGCGATGGCGTGCAGCGGCCACGATGCGGCGGCAAATTCCATCTTGCCCTGCCTGATCGACGCTTCCGCCATCTTCTCGAGGTTCTTATAGGTGAAGAAAATCAGCAGCGCCAGGATCAGGTTGGCCGCGCTGCCGGCGCGCGGGTTGACGAAGCCGAGCGGTATCGCCAGCAGCATCAGGACCAGGCAGCTGACCGGGGCCGCCACGCGCTTCAGCAGCTCGGCCATCGTGTAGCGGTTGGGCGCGACCAGCAGCGCCGGCGTGGACAAGGTATCGACCGGCAGGTCGGCGCCAAGCGCGGGTACCTTGGTCGCCACGCGCATGCTGTAGCGGTCGAACTCCATCGACTGGAAATCGGCCTGCCCCGGCACGCCGTGGTAGCGGCGCCCGTTCTTCAGCACCAGGAACTGGCTGCCGTCGGGCTGGCGCTCGATGACGCCCTCCTTTGCCACCACCACCGTATTGCCGTCCTTTTCGACGGTATTGACGAACACGTTCTGCACCACCGTCGACTCGCCAGTCACCCCTTCGACGAAGAACACGCGGTTGCTGGAGGTGGACTCCTTGAACTGGCCGGGCGAGACCTTTTTCAGGTCTTCACGCTTTTCGAAGCGCTGGACGAACTCCTCGCTTTTCAGCTTGGCCCACGGCGTGGCCACCATGCTCAGGGCGCCCGTCAATACAACCAGCGGCAAGCCGAAGGTCAATACGGGCGGGATCCAGCGCAGCAGCGACATGCCTGAGGCGAACCACACCACCATCTCGGAGTCGCGATAGCTGCGCGTGACTGCCACCAAAACTGAAATAAAACTGGTGAGAATCAGGATAGTTGGCAGATAATTCAGGATTGCAAAACCGATCAAAGCGATGACGTCGCCCGAGTCGACCTTGCCGCCCGCGGCCTTGCCGAGGATGGAGATCAGCGTCCAGGTAGCCAGGACCGAAAAGAGGATCGTAAAGGTGGCGCCGGCGGCACTCGCCAATTCACGTCGCAGGGCGCGTTGAAAGATCATTAGAAAGTTATAATCGCAGGTTAAGCAGTGCGCGTCACAAACATGATATGGAGATTCAAATGGACTTTAGCATAAAAGCATTCGATACAAAGAACACCATCACGTCGGCAAAAACAGGCTGTGTCGCGGTTGCGGTATTCGAAAACAAAAAAATGTCGCAGGCGGCTAAGGCCCTCGATCAGGGTGGTGAAATCACTGCTGCGCTCAAGTCCGGCGACATCACCGGCAAGCCAGGTTCGACCCTGATGCTGCGCGGCGTATCGGGTGCGGCTGCCGCGCGCGTGCTGCTCGTAGGTATGGGCAATGATGAGACTATCAGCGAAAAGAGCTTCACGTCTGCGGTCACCGCAACCCTCAAGACGTTCGCATCGATTGGCGCCACGGACGCCATTATCGCATTACCGATGACTGATGTGAAAGACCGCGACGCCAGCTGGGCTGTGCGCTGCGTGGTTATCGCCGCCAACGAGATCGAGTTCCGCACCGACGCGCAAAAGAGCAAGAAGGACCCTGCCCCAACCGGGGTGCGCAAGATCACCCTGGCAACCGACGCCAGCGCGCAGGTCAAGACCTCGCTGGCGCAGGCGATCGCGATTGCCAACGGCATGAACCTGACCAAGGAACTGGGCAACCTGTCGCCAAACGTCTGCACCCCGACCTACCTGGCCAACACCGCCAAGGAACTGGCGGCGGAATTCAACTTCGGCGTCGAAGTCCTCGAGCGCAAGCAGCTTGAAGCGCTGAAGATGGGCAGCTTCCTGTCCGTGACCAACGGCAGCGAGCAGCCGCCGAAGTTCATCGTCCTCAAGCACATGGGCGGCAAGGCCAAGGACGCGCCAGTGGTCCTGGTGGGCAAAGGCATCACCTTCGACACCGGCGGCATCTCGATCAAGGCCGGCCCTGGCATGGACGAGATGAAGTACGACATGTGCGGCGCGGGCTCCGTGCTCGGCACCTTCCGCGCCATTGGCGAGATGGGCCTGAAGCTGAATGTCATCGGCATCGTGGCCGCATGCGAGAACATGCCATCGGGCCGCGCGACCAAGCCGGGCGACATCGTCACCTCGATGAACGGCCTGACCATTGAAGTGCTGAACACCGACGCCGAAGGCCGCCTGATCCTGTGCGACGCGCTGACCTATGCGGAGCGTTTCAATCCTGCGGTGGTGGTCGACATCGCCACCCTGACGGGTGCATGCATCGTCGCGCTGGGGCACCACAACACCGGCCTGTTCACGCGCAGCGACGACAAGCACGAAGCGCTGGCGGCGGAACTGCTGGCAGCGGGCAAGCAAGCCAGCGACACCGCATGGCGCCTGCCGATCGAAGAGATCTACAACGAGCAGCTGAAGTCGAACTTCGCGGACCTGGCCAACATTGGCACGCCGGGCGGCGCCAGCGTGACCGCGGCCTGCTTCCTTGAGAACTTCACCCGCAAGTACACCTGGGCGCACCTGGATATCGCGGGTACGGCGTGGAAGACCGGCGCTGCAAAAGGCGCCACCGGCCGTCCGGTGCCGCTGCTGTCGACGTTCCTGATCAACCGCACCTAAGCGACACGGTAAAGCGTAGGGCGGACAAGCGAAGCGCCTCCGCCGAGTTAAGCGTCAACGTGGCGCTTAACTCGGCGGAGGCGCTTACGCTTGTCCGCCCTACGTACCTGGCAGATCTAGTAAATCGTATTCGACGCCACCTCATCTACCACCGCCTCGTGATACACATCCGGCCGCCGCATCAGCACCGTCAAGGTATCCGGATACTCAAACCCCACCCCGGTCCGCTTATCGACCAGATATCCCAACCCCGCGGTCAACACCACATTGCCCATCAGCGCGCCCGCATTGGCGCGCGAATCGACCACATCCTGCCCTACCCCGTGGCCGCTGCGCTTGCAGTCAACCCACAGCTTCCCGGCGCTCTTGCGCACCGAAACGCGCCCAGGCGTGGTCACAAACCACCGCCCTGCGTCATTGGTCAGCACACAGCCGATGCCGGCCACTTCGCGGTTGTCCTGAATCGTCTGCACCAGCACCACCTGCTGGTCAGGCTCGCTGATCGTGGCGCAGCCGCCCAGCGCGGCGAGCGTGAGGACTGCGACTAGTCGTTTGATGATTGCCATGTTATCCACCGCCGTTGTCATATGCCTGTTTACGGCAGGCTGCGGGGATTCCTGAAGACTTATTTGAGGGGGATAGGCAAATTGGCCGGCACCGGCACCGCGGTAACGCTGTTTTGCGGGCTGCCTTCGATCAGGCGGTCGGAATACACCAGGTAGACCAGCGCGTTGCGCTTGGGGTCGACCATGCGCACCACGCGCACATGCTTGAACAGGATCGAGGCGCGTTCGGAGAATACTTCCTCCTGCCGGGGCAGCTTGCCGTTGAAGGCCAGCGGCCCGACGTGGCGGCACGCCACCGAGGCATTCGACTTGTCTTCGGCGATGCCGATCGCGCCTTTGATGCCGCCGGTTTTTGCGCGCGACAGATAGCAGCTGACACCGCGCACGCGCGGATCGTCGAACACTTCCACCACCACCTTGTGGTCAGGCCCGAGCAGCTTGAATACGGTATCGACCGAGCCCACGGTTTCGGCCGTGGCGGATGCGAGAACGCCTGACAAAGCCAGGCCGATAGCAGCTTTGGTCAACATGTTCATTCCTGGGAGTGTGCCTGTGCGGCGGGACTAGTCGATTGGGGCGAAGCGCGGCACTTGCTGGCCGTCGACGTCAACCAGTTCGAAGAAAACATCTTTGGGACGCGTCCAGATGGATCCGTTCGCGGCCCGGTATACGATCATTTCGGACAGGTCCGATTCGAGCGTGGCAACGCACACCAGCTCGTACAGACCGCCCTTGTAATGCCGGAATTTCTGCATCAACCCGCTTTATCTTCCGCGAGGACTTTCTGCTTTTTCTTCAGGCCCTGGATCACCTTCAGAACGCCTTCGATGCCGTCCGATTCATCCAGGTCGCTGAACGCGTCGAGGACTTCGTTGAGCACCTTGTTGCGTACCGTGGCCTCATCCGGCGCCATCGGCGCGGCTTTCTCAGCCGGCTCGCCCTGCTCTCGCGCTGGAGCCTTTGCTGCGGCGAACTTGGCAGTCGCGGCAGCGGACTTCCCATGTGCAAGGGCCGCTTGCCAGATTACCCAGCGGCGTTGCGTTTCGAATACCAGATATTCATCTGGCTTGTCTTCACGGCGGCGGACAATGTGACCGTCCCGTTGCGCCCACGCTTCAAATGCACTACGCATTATCTTCCTTTACAAATGCTGTTACCGCATTTCGACAAATGTTGAAAATGCAACTTTGCAAAATAGTACCACCTATTGGGGCGACACTGCGAAAATTTCATTGTTTTACAAGGCCACCTACCGAACTGTGGCGTAGCTGCAAAATCTCACGACCTGCATATAGTATAGTACGCCAGCCGTTATAAAAATGCAATTTTTAATTCCTCATGAGTAACAATAGGCTATTCACGGGCTCGTGTGTAAATGTTGTTACACTTTGCTACATTTGTAGGCAAAATATATCCTCTTGGCAATGCAAATAGCATGGACATTTGCGATAGCTCAACCTTGCGCTTCCCGCCATGAGCGTTGATACTTCCGTCTTCGCTGCCCTTCCCTGACCTCACCAATGAAAATAGCAACCTGGAACGTCAATTCCCTCAAAGTTCGCCTGCCTCACCTGCTGCAGTGGCTGGAAACCAATCCGGTCGATGTGCTCTGCCTCCAAGAGACCAAACTGGAAGACGACAAGTTTCCGCTTGCCGAAATTAATGCGGCTGGCTACCAGGTGGCGTTCAGCGGCCAGAAGACCTACAACGGGGTGGCGATCCTGTCGAAGCACCCGATTACCGACGTGGTGCGGAACAATCCCCGTTTCGAGGATCCGCAGCAGCGCATCCTGGCCGCCACCATTGAGGGCATGCGCTTCATCAGCGCGTATGTACCGAACGGGCAGTCGGTCGATTCGGATAAATACGTGTACAAGCTGGCGTGGCTGGCGTCGCTGCGCGAGTGGCTGGCCGAAGAACTGCGCACGCACGGCGGCCAGGGGCTGGCCATCCTTGGCGACTACAACATCGCTCCGGAAGACCGCGACGTGTACGACCCGGTTGGATGGGGCGGCGAGGTGCTGTGCTCACCGAAGGAGCGCGAGGCGCTGGCGCACCTGATCGGGCTGGGGCTGACGGATTCGTTCCGCCTGTTCGAGCAGCCGGAGAAGTCGTTCAGCTGGTGGGATTACCGGCAACTGGGATACCAGAAGAACAAGGGCCTGCGCATCGACCATATTTTGCTGTCGGAGTCGCTCGCGAAGCGCTGCGTGGCCTGTGCGATCGACCGCGTGCCGCGCAAATGGACGCAGCCGTCGGACCATGCGCCGGTGATTGCCACGCTCGGATAACAGTGGCTGAATTCGGCGGATGCGCGCGAGCGCTTATCCGCCCTACATGAAGAGGATGTGCAGGCGCGTACTACATGTAGGGCGGATAAGCGCGAAGCGCGCATCCGCCGGTTACCTCACCAGCGCCATCACCTCATGCGCTTCGACCGGCTGCGAGAACAGGAACCCCTGCGCATACTGGCACCCATTCTCGCGCAGCAGCTTGTACTGCCCTTCACTCTCGACGCCCTCCGCCACCACCGACAGCTGCAGGCTGTTCGACAGCGCGATAATCGCCCCCACGATGGCGCGGTCTTCGGCACTGTTTTCGAGGTCCTTGATGAACGCGCGGTCGATCTTCACCTTCTTGACCGGGAAGCGCTTCAGGTAAGCCAGGCTTGAATAGCCCGTTCCGAAATCGTCGATCGACAAACGGATGCCCATGCGGTTGATCTGCCCGAGAATTTCCAGCGTCTGCTCGCCGTGCTGCATCAGCGCGGTCTCGGTAATCTCGAACTCGATCAGCGCAGGATCGATGCCCGTCTCGTCCAGGATGCTGCGGATCGACTGGATCAGCCCGCGGTTCATGAACTGGCGCGGCGACAGGTTGACCGCCAGCGGCACCGGATCGAAGCCCTGGCGCAGCCACTCGACACTTTGCTCGCAGGCGCGCCGCATCACCCATTCACCAACCGGTACGATCAGCCCGTTTTCTTCCATGATCGGAATGAACTGGTCCGGCTGCACCAGCTCTGTACCGCCACGGCGCCAGCGCAACAGCACTTCCAGCGTGTGGATGCGGCGCGTGCCGGTGTCGATGATCGGCTGGTAGAACAGCTCGAACTCCTTGCGCGCCATCGCGCCGCGCAAGCTGCTTTCGAGCTCGAAGTGCTGCGACGCGGCCTGGTTCATCGTCTGCGTGAAGAACTGGTAGTTGTTACGCCCGCTGGCCTTGGCGTGGTACATGGCCGCGTCGGCATGGCGCATCAGCGTTTCGACGTCGCCGCCGTCGCTCGGATACATGCAGATGCCGATCGACGGGGTGATGTGCAGCATCCGGCCTTCGAATGGAATTGGCGAGGCCAGCGCGTCGATGATCTTTTCGGCCACGTGGTTGCACTCCGACGCTTCGCGGATGCCGGGCACCAGCACCACGAATTCATCGCCGCCAAGGCGCGCCACGGTATCGCTGGCGCGCACGGCGCGGCAAAGCCGGTTGGCGACTTCCTTCAGCAGGTAGTCGCCCGTCAGGTGGCCGAGCGAGTCGTTGATGGTCTTGAAGCGGTCGAGGTCTAGGAACATCACCGCCAGCTTGCGGTCGGTCCGCTGCGCCGTCAGCATCGCGCGGTCGAGGCGGTCGGCGAGCAGCGCGCGGTTGGGCAGCCCGGTGAGGCTGTCGTGGTAAGCCATGTGGTGGACGCGCGCCTCCGCTTGCCGCCGCTCGACAATCTCCGCCTGCAGCAAGGTGTTGGCGCCGGCCAGTTCGGCCGTGCGTTCAAGCACGCGCACTTCCAGTTCGTCGCGCGCGCGGCGGATCGCCTCGGCCGCTTCGCGGCGCGCCGTCACGTCGTCGACTACCCATACCGAGCGGCCGGTGGCCTTCGACAGGTCGAACGGGCGGCCCGACAAACGCGCCCAGAAAGTGCTGCCGTCCTTGCGCACCAGCTGGTATTCGCCCATGCTGATGCGGCCGGAATGGAAGTTGCGCGAGGTCTCGGTGCGGGCCGCATCCCAGCCCGCCTTGTCGGGGTAAAGCGACTGCACGGACAGTCCTTCAATTTCGCCAGGACCGTAGCCGAACAGCTCTTCCATCTTGGTATTGCAACGCAGGTTGTAACCGTTTTCGACGACGGCGATGCCCAGCACCGCGCTATCGAGGATCGCCTGGTTTTCCAGCAGCGCGTTGCGCAGGGATTCCTCGGCGCGCTTTTGCCTGGTTCTGTCCTCGATGATCCAGATGGTGCCGCGCGATGGGTCTTCAGGGTTGACAACGAATGCGATTACCTGGACCCACATCTCGGTGCCGTCCTTGCGCACCATCTCCACTTCGGTCTGGAACGGGCGGCCGACTGACAGCAGCGGCGTGGCTTCCCTGCCCAGCTGGTCGTAGACTTCGTCGCTCGGATACAGCGCGCGGCCAGGAATGCCGAGCGCCTCGTCGCCCTCGTAGCCGAACATCTCGCCGAAGCTGCGGTTGTAGCGCGTGACGACGCGGTTGCGAGTGAACAGGATCGTGAAGGAGGCATTGGTCATGATCGCCTGGCCTTCGGTCATCGCCAGGCGGGTATCGGTGACATCCTCAAGGATCCAGATCGTGCCCTCTTCGTTGCGGTCGATATCCACCGCCTTGGCGCGCACGCGGCACCAGAACAGGCTGCCGTCGCGGCGCTTGAACTGCGCCTCCTGTGCTTCAAACGGCAGGCCCTGGCTTAGCAAAGGGCCCGCGTCCTTGCCGAATTTGACGTACACGTCGGGCGACGGGAATACCTCGATCGCGCGCCGCCCAATCATATCCTCCTGCGTATAGCCGAACATCTCGGCAAAACGGGGATTACATGACGACATGATGCCTGCCTTGCTGAACAAGATGCCGACAGACGCGTTATCGAGGATCGCCTTTTGCTCAAGCAGCGATTGGCGCAGGGCCGACTGGTCGCGCTCAAACGGACGAAGATCGGTGAATACGAAGATGGCGCCGGGCGCGTTGGCCTTTGCGGAAAGGGGCTTGGCGTGGACCTGGACGGCGATCTCGCTGCCGTTGGACGCCACCAGCCCACTGGCCCACTCCTGCTCAACTGCGGTGGCGCTATGCAGGCGCGCAGCCGCTGCGGGCGCGGTGCGCGCCGTGAACAGCTCGGGAAGCTCAAGGCCATGCGCGTCGCGCCCGATCAGCCTTGCCAGTTCGGCGTTGAGCGCAAACACCTGGCCTGCCGCGTTGCAGGCGCAAGCGGGCAGTCCAAATAGCTGTAGAGATTCCGCGACAAAGTCAGGATTTGCCAGTACTCGATCCATGTCCCACACTGTAATAAGTACTGCCTCTATACCGGGCAGCTTCAGTCGGGATCATAAACCACATTTGGCGGCAAAATCGCTAAATTGGAAGAATTACGTCAGGGTTGAACACTAAAGAGCCGCGCAGCCGGCCAAAATGACCAGGCTGCGGGCCCTCATCCGGGCTTAGAAAGCGTCCCCCGGTACGCGCACCCAGCCCTCCATCAGCACCCGCGCGCTGCGGCTCATGATGGCTTTACTAACTGACCACTCGCCATTGCTGAACGTGGCCTGGGCACCGACGCGCAGGGTGCCGGATGGATGGCCGAAGCGCACCGCGCTTGGCGAGCCGCCGCCTGCGGCGAGGTTCACCAGGGTACCCGGTATGGCCGCTGCGGTACCGATGGCAACGGCTGCGGTGCCCATCATCGCGTGGTGCAGCTTCCCCATCGACATGGCGCGCACCAGCAAGTCGACATCGATTGCCGACACCTCCTTACCGCTCGACGACACATAGGCGGCAGGCGGTGCGACGAAGGCGACCTTCGGCGTGTGCTGCAGCTTGGCCGCTTCGGCCACATGCTTGATGAGGCCCATGCGCACCGCGCCGTGCGCGCGGATCGTCTCGAACCTCGCAAGGGCTACGGGGTCGCTGTTGATCGCATCCTGCAGTTCGGTGCCGGTGTAGCCGATGTCCGCCGCATTCAGGAAGATGGTCGGAATGCCGGCATTGATCATCGTGGCCTTGAAGGTGCCCACCTCGGGCACCTCGAGGTCGTCGACCAGGTTCCCGGTCGGGAACATGGAACCGCCCTCGCCATCTTCTTCGGCCGCGGGGTCCATGAATTCAAGCTGCACTTCGGCTGCCGGGAAGGTAACGCCGTCGAGGGCGAATTCACCGGTCTCCTGCACTTCGCCGTTGGTGATCGGGACGTGGGCGATGATGGTCTTGCCAATGTTGGCCTGCCAAATGCGCACGGTGGCGATGCCGTTCTCCGGGATGCGCGCCGGGTCGACCATGCCGCCGCTGATGGCGAACGAACCGACGGCAGCAGACAGGTTGCCGCAGTTGCCGCTCCAGTCAACGAAGGCCTTGTCGATGGCGACCTGGCCGAACAGGTAATCGACGTCGTGGCCTTCCTTGCTGCTGCGCGACAGGATCACTGCCTTGCTGGTGCTTGACGTTGCGCCGCCCATGCCGTCGATCTGCTTGCCGTAAGGGTCGGGGCTGCCGATCACGCGCAGCAGCAGCGCGTCGCGCGCAGGGCCGGGCAGCTGGGCGATCTGCGGCAGGTCTTGCAGGCGGAAGAATACGCCCTTGCTGGTACCGCCACGCATGTAGGTGGCGGGGATTTTGATTTGTGGTGCGTGGGTCATTTTGGTTCCTGGGTTCGGCGGATGCGGGCTTCGCCCTTATCCGCCCTACGCAAACCTTTCACGTAGGGCGGATAAGGGCAAGGCCCGCATCCGCCGTTTTTGCTTGCGTTACGCAGCCTTCACCGAAGACGCGAGGAAGTCCTGCGCGAAGCGCTGCAGCACCCCACCGGCTTCGTAGATCGACACCTCTTCGGCGGTATCGAGCCTGCAGGTCACCGGCACTTCCAGGCGTTCGCCATTCTTGCGGTTGACGACCAGGGTCAGCGTCGCGCGCGGCGTACGGTCACCGACCACGTCATACGTCTCGGTGCCATCGAGCCCCAGCGTCAAACGATTGACACCAGCCTTGAACTCCAGCGGCAGCACGCCCATCCCCACCAGGTTGGTGCGGTGGATACGCTCAAACCCTTCAGCGACAATCGCCTCGACGCCAGCCAGGCGTACGCCCTTGGCCGCCCAGTCGCGCGACGAGCCCTGCCCGTAGTCGGCGCCAGCGACGATGATCAAAGGCTGCTTGCGCTCCATGTAGGTTTCAATCGCTTCCCACATGCGCGTGACCTTGCCTTCCGGCTCAACGCGCGCCAGCGAACCAGCTTTCACCTTGCCGTCCACAACCGCCATCTCGTTAATCAGGGTCGGATTGGCAAAGGTTGCGCGCTGCGCCGTCAGGTGGTCGCCGCGGTGCGTCGCATATGAATTGAAGTCCTCTTCCGGCAGGCCCATTTTGGCGAGGTACTCGCCGGCCGCGCTGTTCAACATGATCGCATTCGACGGCGAAAGGTGGTCGGTGGTGATGTTATCGCCGAGGACCGCGAGCGGACGCATGCCCTTGAGCGAACGCTCGCCAGCCAGCGCGCCTTCCCAGTACGGCGGGCGGCGGATGTAGGTGCTTTGCGCGCGCCAGTCGTACAGCGGGCTGACCTTCTCGCCGTTGTCCGCCTGGACCGCGAACATCGGCGTGTACACCTTGCGGAACTGGTCCGGCTTGACGCTCGATGCGACGATCGCGTCGATCTCTTCGTCCGATGGCCAGATGTCGGCCAGGCGGATCGGATTGCCGTTCGCATCAAGGCCGAGGATATCCTTCTCGATATCGAAGCGGATCGTACCGGCAATCGCATATGCGACCACCAGCGGCGGCGACGCCAGGAATGCCTGCTTGGCATACGGGTGGATGCGGCCGTCGAAGTTGCGGTTACCCGACAGGACAGCCGTGGCGTACAGGTCGCGGTCGATGATCTCTTGCTGGATGACCGGATCCAGCGCGCCGCTCATGCCGTTGCAGGTGGTGCAGGCAAACGCCACGACGCCGAAGCCGAGGCTTTCCAGTTCCGGCATCAGCCCTGCTTCTTCCAGGTACAGCGCGACAGTCTTCGAGCCTGGCGCCAGCGAGCTCTTGACCCACGGCTTGCGCGCGAGGCCAAGCCTGTTGGCGTTGCGCGCGATGAGGCCGGCGGCGATCATGTTGCGCGGGTTGTTGGTGTTGGTGCAGCTGGTGATCGCGGCGATGATGACCGCGCCGTCCGGCATCAGGCCAGGCTCGTTTTCAACCGTGCCGCTGATGCCGCGCGCTGCCAGCTCCGACGTCGGCACGCGCTTGTGCGGGTTGGACGGGCCGGCGATGTTGCGCACCACGGTCGACAGGTCGAAGCTCAGTACGCGCTCGTACTCGGCGTTCTTCAGGCTGTCCGCCCACAAGCCGGTTTCCTTCGCATAGATCTCGACCAGCTTGACCAGTTCGTCGTCGCGGCCGGTCAGCTTCAGGTACTTGATGGTCTGTTCGTCGATGTAGAACATCGCCGCGGTCGAGCCGAATTCCGGCGCCATGTTCGAGATGGTGGCGCGGTCGCCCAAGGTCAGGGTGGACGCGCCTTCGCCGAAGAACTCCAGGTAGGACGAGACGACTTTGGACGCGCGCAGGAATTCGGTCAGCGCCAGCACGATGTCGGTGGCGGTAATGCCAGGCTGCGGCTTGCCGGTCAGCTCAACGCCGATAATGTCCGGCAGGCGCATGTACGACGCGCGGCCAAGCATGACGCTTTCGGCTTCGAGGCCGCCGACGCCGATGGCGATCACGCCCAGCGCATCGACCATCGGGGTGTGCGAGTCGGTGCCGACCAGCGTATCCGGGTAGGCGACGTTGCCCTTCACCTGGATTACCGGCGACATGCGCTCGAGATTGATCTGGTGGAGGATGCCATTACCGGGCGGGATCACGTCGACGTTCTTGAACGCCTTCTTGGTCCAGTTGATGAAGTCGAAGCGGTCTTCGTTGCGGCGGTCTTCGATGGCGCGGTTCTTGTCGAACGCGTCCGGGTCGAAGCCTCCGCACTCGACTGCCAGCGAGTGGTCCACCACCAGCTGGGTCGGCACGACCGGGTTGACCATCGCAGGGTCGCCGCCTTCGAGGGCGATGGCGTCGCGCAGGCCGGCCAGGTCGACCAGCGCGGTCTGGCCGAGGATGTCGTGGCAGACGACGCGCGCAGGGAACCATGGGAAGTCGAGGTCGCGCTTGCGCTCGATGATCTGCTTGAGCGATGCGGTCAGCATCAAGGGGTCGCAGCGGCGCACGAGGTTCTCGGCGAGCACGCGCGAGGTGTACGGCAGCTTGTCGTAGGCGCCGGGCTGGATGGCTTCAACCGCTGCGCGCGTGTCGAAGTAATCGAGCTTGGTGCCCGGCAGGGGTTTGCGGTGAGCGGTATTCATAGTTGATTCCTTATCGTCGTTCCCGCGAAAGCGGGAACCCATGCTGAGCCGGAAAATCTGCGGCGATATGGGTTCCCGCCTGCGCGGGAATGACGGTTCAAACGACGGTGGCTATTACTTACGGGCCGACAGCGGCACGAATTGCAGGTCTTCCGGGCCGACGTAGTTTGCGCTCGGGCGGATGATCTTGTTGTCGATGCGCTGCTCAATGATGTGCGCGGCCCAGCCGGACGTGCGCGAGATGACGAACAGCGGCGTGAACATCGCGGTCGGCACGCCCATCATGTGGTACGACACGGCCGAGAACCAGTCCAGGTTCGGGAACATCTTCTTCACTTCCCACATCACGGTCTCAAGTCGCTCGGCGATGTCGAACATCTTCATCGAGCCCGCATCGCGCGACAGCGAGCGCGCCACTTCCTTGATCACCTTGTTGCGAGGGTCGGAGACCGTGTACACAGGGTGGCCAAAGCCGATCACGACTTCCTTGTTGGCGACGCGGTTGCGGATGTCCGCTTCCGCTTCGTCCGGGTTCTCGTAGCGCTTCTGGATGTCCAGCGCGACTTCGTTGGCGCCGCCGTGCTTCGGTCCGCGCAACGCGCCGATCGCGCCGGTGATGGCCGAGTGGATGTCCGAACCCGTGCCTGCGATAACGCGCGAGGTAAAGGTCGATGCGTTGAACTCGTGTTCGGCGTACAGGATCAGCGAGGTGTGCATCGCTTTTTCCCAGCTCTTCGGCGGCTTCACGCCATGCAGCATGTGCAGGAAGTGGCCGCCGATGGAATCGTCGTCGGTCTCGACGTCGATGCGCTTGCCGTTGTGGCTGAAGTGGTACCAGTACAGCAGCATCGAGCCGAACGACGCCATCAGGCGGTCGGCGATGTCGCGCGCGCCCGGCGCGTTGTGGTCGTCCTTCTCAGGCAGCACGCAGCCCAGGGTCGATACGCCGGTGCGCATCACGTCCATCGGGTGGCTCGATGCCGGCAGCGCTTCCAGCGCGGCCTTGACTGCCTGCGGCAAACCGCGCAGCGATTTCAGCTTGGCCTTGTAGCCCGCCAGTTCGGCCGAATTGGGCAGCTTGCCGTGTACCAGCAGGTAGGCGATTTCTTCGAATTCCGACGTGTCCGCGATGTCGAGGATGTCGTAGCCGCGATAGTGCAGGTCATTGCCGGTTTTGCCGACCGAGCACAGGGCCGTGTTACCGGCTGCGACGCCGGACAGTGCTACCGATTTCTTTGGCTTGAAGCCTGGTGCTGCTTGTTGCTCACTCATGTTTGGGTCTCCAGTAAACGTCGGCGGATTATTTTTTCTGCGCTGCGAACAGCGCATCGAGCTTTTGCTCGAAGTCGTGATAGTTGATGCGTTCGTACAGCTCCATGCGGGTCTGCATGGTGTCGACCACGTTCTTTTGCGTACCGTCGCGGCGGATCGCGCCATAGACGTTTTCGGCAGCCTTGTTCATCGCACGGAAAGCGGACAGCGGATACAGCACCAGGCCGACGTCGGCGCCCTTGAGTTCTTCAGTGGTGAACAGCGGGGTCGAACCGAATTCGGTGATGTTGGCGAGGACCGGCACCTTGACCGCTTTCGCAAACTGCGAGTACATCGCCAGGTCAGTGATCGCTTCAGGGAACACCATGTCGGCGCCTGCTTCGACGCACGCGATGGTACGCTCGATTGCGGCTTCCAGGCCTTCGACCGCCAGCGCGTCGGTGCGCGCCATGATGACGAAGCTGTCGTCGGTGCGCGCATCGACTGCGGCCTTGATACGGTCGACCATCTCCTGCTTGGTGACGATCTCCTTGCCCGGACGGTGGCCGCAGCGCTTGGCGCCGACCTGGTCTTCGATGTGCATGGCGGCGGCGCCGAACTTGATCATCGACTTGACGGTGCGCGCGACGTTGAAGGCCGATGCGCCGAAACCGGTGTCGACGTCGACCAGCAGCGGCAGGTCGCAGACATCGGTGATGCGGCGCACGTCGGTCAGCACGTCGTCGAGGTTCGAGATGCCAAGGTCAGGCAGGCCGAGCGAACCGGCAGCGACGCCGCCGCCGGACAGGTAGATGGCGCGGAAGCCCGCGCGCTTGGCCAGCAGGGCATGGTTGGCGTTGATGGCGCCGACAACTTGCAACGGCGATTCTTCCTGCACTGCGCGGCGGAACAACGCGCCTGGTGATTCCTTCATGTGTACTCCCCTTTCATGTTGCATCGGTGACGGTGATGCCCTTCTATTGCAAGGGGCGTGCCAACGCCAGGCGGCGCCTTCATTCCTTTGCAATATTTGGAAAAACCTCGAATATTCAATGCATTAGAAGCAAAAAGTGCAAACATTATTTGCATGACAACATTTCATTTATGTTCCAAATTCGTTTCATATGAAACACAGCGAAACGTTTGAGTTAAAATTGGAACATGAGCTATCAACCCCGCGTTCCCGCCGAGAGCAACGACAAGCCTGTTATCTGGACGGTATCCGTGTCGCGCCTGTCCGACCTGTTCCGCGACATCACGCTGGAATACGACCATCTCGCATCGATCGAGCCGATCAACCTCGGCTTCGACGACGCCGCACGCCACATCCGCGAGCGCATGGCGACCGACCGGTGCGACGTGGTGATTGCGGCCGGCTCCAACGCGGCCTACCTGAAAGGCCGCGTGTCGGTGCCGGTGGTGATCGCCAAGGCCAGCGGTTTCGATGTAATGCAGGCGCTGGCCCGCGCGCGCCGCGTATCCGACCGCATCGGCGTGATCACTTACCAGGAGCAGCTGCCCGAGCTGGCCGAATTCGGCGCCACCTTCGGCGTGCCGATCGCGCAGCGCACCTATGTCACCGAAGAAGATGCGCGCGCCCAGATCAACGACCTGAAAGCGGCGGGCATCAAAGCCATCGTCGGCGCAGGCCTGATCACCGATCTGGCCGAGGAAGCCGGG
This sequence comes from Massilia agrisoli, assembly GCF_020831365.1. Lineage (GTDB taxonomy): Bacteria > Pseudomonadota > Gammaproteobacteria > Burkholderiales > Burkholderiaceae_D > Telluria_A > Telluria_A agrisoli. The sequence goes on along the minus strand of NZ_JAJHPV010000020.1, from coordinate 167,652 downwards.
CTGACCGGGGTGTTCGTCTACTCGGCCGCGTCGATCCGCCAGGCGTTCGACGACGCGCTGGAGATGGCGCGCCTGACCCACCTTGAATCGAACCGCGGTCCGCGCACCGTGGTGGCCGACACGCTGCGCGCCAAGCACGGACTGAACGACCTGCGCGGCGAATCGGCCGCCATGGAAAAGCTGCGCCAGTCGGTCGTGCTGTACGCGCGTTCGCCCGCCACTGTGCTGATCCAGGGCGAGACCGGCACCGGCAAAGAGCTGGTGGCGCAGGCGATTCACCGTGAAGGCCCGCGCAGCCTTGGCGCCAACCGGCCTTTCGTCGCCGTCAACTGCGGCGCGATTGCCGAGTCGCTGCTGGAATCCGAACTGTTCGGCCACGAGGAAGGCGCCTTCACCGGCGCGAGGCGCGGCGGCCACGCCGGCTTGTTCGAGGCCGCGCACAGGGGCACCCTCTTCCTCGATGAAATTGGCGAAATGCCGCTGGCGCTGCAAACGCGGCTGCTGCGCGTACTGGAAGAACGCGAAGTCGTGCGCGTCGGCGGCACCCGTCCGGTTGCGGTCAACGTGCGCGTGATCAGCGCAACCCACTGCGACCTGGAAGCGCGGGTGCGCGAAGGCCGCTTCCGCGCCGACCTGTTCTACCGGCTGGCGGTGCTGCGCATGGCGCTGCCCCCGCTGCGCGAGCGCCCGGCGGACATCGGCGTGCTGGCCGAGTGGTCGCTGAAGAACGCGCTGGCTGCACTGGGCGCGCGGCCGCACCCGAACCTGCACGCCGAGATCGCCGCGTGCACACCGCTGCTTGAGCGCTATGACTGGCCGGGCAACGTGCGCGAGCTGCGCAACCTGGCCGAACGGCTCGCCCTGTTCCTCGCCGCCGAGCCGCTGCAGGCACTGACGCCGGCCTTCATGCTCTCGGTCGCGCCTGAACTGGCGCGCCAGCCCAAAGAGCCGCTCGCGCTTGAGGTGGCAACCGCGGCACCTGCCGGCGAAACGGTCGAGGAGGTGCTGGCGCGCTTCGGCGGCCGGCGCGACGAAGCCGCGCAATACCTCGGCATCAGCCGCACCACCTTGTGGCGGAAATTGCGAAAAGCATAACTAGCACATCCACCGTGTTTCGTTTCCCCGCACGTCAATGCAGCTTGCGCTGAATCGGCGCAAAATCGTCCAGATATTCGGCCGGGGACATTCCTTGGCCCAACTTTTGGCCTTGGAGAAACACGATGGCACAGACACCGCAACCGGCGCTGTTTTCCTTGATCGGTAACACGCCCCTGGTTGAAGTAAGCCGCATCGACACTGGCCCCTGCCGGCTCTTCCTCAAACTTGAATGCCAAAACCCCGGCGGCTCGATCAAGGACCGCATCGGGCGCGCGATGATTGAAAAGGCGGAGGCCGACGGCGCGCTCCAGGCGGGCGGCACGGTGGTCGAGGCGACGGCGGGGAACACCGGCATCGGCCTCGCGCTGGTCGCGCGCATCAAGGGCTACCGCGTTGTGCTGGTGGTGCCCGACAAGATGGCCATCGAAAAGGTGCTGCACCTGAAGGCGCTGGGCGCCGAAATCCACCCGACGCGCTCCGACGTCGGCAAGGGCCATCCCGAGTACTACCAGGACTACGCGGCCCGGCTGGCGCGTGAAATTCCCGGCGCCTGGTTTGCCGACCAGTTCAACAACCAGGCCAACCCGTATGCGCACGAATCGACCACCGGGCCTGAGATGTGGCGGCAAAGCGGCGAAAGGCTGGACGCGATTGTGGTCGGCGTCGGTTCCGGCGGCACCCTCACCGGCCTGTCGCGCTACTTCAGCGCAGTGCACCCCGAGCTGGAGTTCGTGCTGGCAGACCCGAAGGGATCGATCCTCGCGGAGTACGTCGAGACGGGCAAGCTGTCGGAAGTATCGGGATCATGGGCGGTGGAAGGCATTGGCGAGGACTTCATTCCCGGCATCGCCGACCTGTCGCGCGTGGCCCGCGCCTATACCATCAGCGACGAAGAGAGCTTCCACAGCGCGCGCCTGCTGCTGCGCGAGGAAGGCATCCTGGCCGGGTCGTCCACCGGCACGCTGCTCGCCGCGGCGCTGCGCTACTGCCGCGCGCAAACGACGCCCAAGCGCGTCGCCACTTTTGTCTGCGACACTGGCACCCGCTACCTCACCAAGGTGTACAGCGATGGCTGGCTGGTCGACCAGGGCCTGCTCAAGCGCCCTCTCCTGGGCGACCTGCGCGACCTGATCGGCCGCCGCTACGACGAAGGCGAAGTGGTGACGGTGGCGCCGTCGGACAACCTGCTCACCGCATTCAACCGCATGCGCAGCGCCGACCTGGCGCAGCTGCCCGTGATTGACAACGGCAAGCTGGTGGGACTGATCGACGAGTCCGACCTGCTGCTGCACGTGACGACGGCAGGCGGCAAATTCTCCAGCCTTGTCAGCAGCACCATGACGGCGCAATTACGTACGCTTCGCCCCAACGCCAGCATGCAGCAGCTTCGCGAGATCATCGACCTTGGCCTGACTGCCGTCATCACCGACGACGGCCACTTCTTCGGCCTGATCACACGCTTCGACCTCCTTAACCACCTTCGCAGGACGCTATCGTGAACGAATCGACCAAGAAGCACATCGCCACGCGGGTCATCCACGGCGGGCAGTCTCCCGACCCGAGCACCGGTGCGGTGATGCCGCCGATTTATGCCACCTCCACCTTTGTGCAGCAAAGCCCCGGCGTGCACAAGGGCCTCGACTACGGCCGTTCGCACAATCCGACCCGCTGGGCACTGGAGCGCTGCGTGGCCGACCTTGAAAGCGGATCGCAGGCGTTTGCCTTCGCATCGGGCCTGGCTGCGATTTCGACGGTGCTGGAGCTGGCCGACAGCGGCTCGCATATCATCGCGGGCGACGACATGTACGGTGGCACCTACCGGCTGTTCGAGCGCGTGCGCAGGCGCAGCGCGGGGCATGACTTCAGCTATGTCGACCTCACCTCGACCGAGTCGCTGCTGGCTGCCATCAAGCCGGAGACCCGGATGGTGTGGGTCGAGACGCCGACCAACCCGATGCTCAAGCTGGCGGACCTGGAAGCGATCGCGAGGATCTGCCGCGATCGCGGCATCATCTCGGTGTGCGACAACACCTTTGCCAGCCCTATCGTGCAGCGGCCACTTGAATTCGGCTTCGACATCGTGGTGCACTCGACGACCAAATACATGAACGGACACTCGGACATCATCGGCGGCATCGCAGTCGTCGGCGCGGAGCTGCATCAGCGCGAGCTGGCCGAGCAGCTGGGATTCTTGCAGAACTCGGTGGGGGCGATACAGGGGCCGTTCGACAGCTTCCTGGTCCTGCGCGGGATTAAGACGCTGGCGCTGCGGCTGGAGCGCCACTGCAGCAACGCGCTGGCGCTGGCGCAGTGGCTCGATCGCGAGCCGAAGGTGCGCAAGGTGTACTACCCGGGGCTGGAGTCGCATCCGCAGCATGCGCTGGCCCGGCGCCAGATGAATGGCTATGGCGGGATCATCTCGATTGAGCTCGATGCCGACCTGGCCGGGGCGCGCCGCTTCCTGGAGCGGTGCGAGGTGTTCACGCTGGCCGAAAGCCTTGGGGGCGTCGAGAGCCTGATCGAACATCCGGCCTTGATGACGCATGCGACGATTCCAGCGGCGCAGCGGGCGCTGCTTGGCATCAGCGACAGCTTTATCCGCCTGTCGGTGGGCGTAGAGCACCTGGATGACCAGCGCGACGATTTGCGCACCGCCCTGGCCGCGATCTGAGTTCAGGGGATGGCGCGGGCTTATCCATCTATTCTCCGAATGGGCGCGGCGGCAGCGAACGGAGATAGGCGGTCAGCGCCGCCATATCGGAGTCGTCGATGTTCTTGTAGTGCTGGTACGCCATCGGCGGCTTGTAGGGCGTCCCGTAGCGGTCGACCCCGCCGCGGACGGCGTTCGAGATCTGGGCGTCGGTCCAGCTTTTCAAACCGCTTTCATGCGGCGTCAGGTTCCGTGAGATGCTCTCGCCCCAGGGGCCGGGGAACACACGGCCGCCCGAACCGAGGCTGGCCGTCACCAGCATCCCCTTCGGGTCGCGCTGGGTATGGCATTCCATGCAGTGGCCGATGGTGGCAAGGTACTCGCCGTATTTGACCTTGTCGGCACGCGACGGCGCCTTTACGCTCGTGACCGGGGGCCCCCAACTGGGAGGCAGCGGGAAGTTATAGGTGCTTTTCGGGACCGCATTGCTGACGGCGCGTTCTGTGCGAAGTACGGCGACAATCGCATTGACATCCTCGTCTGACATGTGGCGGTAAAACTCGACCGGCATGGGCGGGCCGATCAGGCTGCCGTCGGGACGGACGCCTTCGCGGATCGCCCTGGCCAACTGGGCGTCAGTCCATTTTCCGACGCCGGTCTCGCGGTCCTGCGTGACATTGGGCGCGTAGGCCGTGAACATCTTGTCCTGGAAAAGCAGCCCGCCGGACAGGCCTTTGTCGGGCAGGTATTCGCCACGCGGGCCGCGCGCCATGTGGCAATTGGCGCAGGCGACGACGCCGTTCATCAGGTACCGGCCCCTGTCAAGCGTGGCCGAAGTCGGCGGTGCGGCGGCTGCGAGGTTGAGGGCAGACGCCAGCAGGATGGCTGACGCAGCGGGGCGGATCGACGAATTGCGCATGGTGTTCACCTCGACAGGAACGACACAAACGACGGAATTCAAGCGATCAATGCTAGCGCGGCATCAGCGATATGTAAATACGCTTCGGTTCGCCGGTCGCCAGCTGTTGCGCATTGTAGACGGACGTTGGTCAACCACGGCTGGCTACCCAGCGCTTCACGCCTTCCAGCATCTTGTCGAGACGCGCACGGTCGTGCACCTCGCCACGGCTGACCACCATGCGGATCTTGCGCGTCGCGCCGATATCGGCCAGCGGGTCGGCGTCGAGGACCAGCAGGTCGGCCGTCTTGCCGGCTGCGACGCTGCCGTAACGTTCCAGCTTGCCGAGGAAGCGCGGTCCGTTGACCACCGCGCTTTGCAGCGCCTGCTGCGGCGTCAGCCCGTAGCGCACGAACAGCCCGATCTCGTCGTGCAGCGCCTGCCCCGGATAGTTAAACGAGTTGAGGAAACCCGCGTCGGTGCCGGCGATGATGCTCACGCCTTCCTGCGCCAGCAGGGGCAGCAGCCCGGCGGATTTTTCGAAAATCGCGTGCCGCAACGCGATCGCCTCCGGTCCATCCTGCGCTGCGCGCTGCACCCGCCATTCGTAGGTCGCGCGAATGCCCTTGCCGATGTACTTCAGGTAGTCGTCAGCGTGGTGGCTTTCCTGGTCGAGATAGGCTGTGATGCGCGATCCCCACAGCGTCGGCACCACCGCCGTGCCTTGGGCGGCCATGTGGCGGAAGGCTTTGCGCGCGGTGGCTTCGTCATAGCCCTCCAGGCTCAGGCGCATGACCTCGCGCCCGGTCAGCTTGCCGGCGGCGACCTGCCCAGCCAGCTCGCCCTCGCGCGGCGTGGTTGCGCGCAGCAGGTAGGTCTGGTGTTCAACCGTGCCGAGCCCCGCCTCGAAGGCGCGCGCCAGCGGCATCTGGCCCGGCAGGTGGCCCGATGTGCGCATGCCGCGTGCCTTGGCCTGGCGCAGTGCCTCGAGGTAGATCTCCGGCGTCATTGTGCTCTCGGTGATCTTGACAAAATCGACGCCCTGCGCCAGCAGCTTGTCGAGCGCCTTGCTCACGTCTTCAGGCGTGCCCACTTCAAGGGTGCCCTTCCACATCGGCTTGATCCCTTCCAGCTTGGGGCCGGATGCGAAGATCGTGGGGCCGGCCAGTTTGCCCTCGGCGATCTGGCGGCGCCATGACAGCACCGTGTCGGACAAGTCGCCTGCGCAGTCGCGCACCGTTGTGATGCCGTGCGCGAGATACAGCGGCAGCAGCTGCTTGTTCTCTTCGATCAGCGCTTCGCCGCCGCCGAAGTGGACGTGGGTGTCCCACAGGCCGGGCATCAGGTATTTGCCGCGCAGTTTGATGACCTTCTTCGGCGCGTAGTTTTTCAGCTCGGCGTCCTTGACCACGGCGATGATGGTGTCGCCTTTCAGGAGCACGGACTGGCCGGTGGCGCGGGTGCCGGCCGCCACGTCGATGATGGTGGCCTGCGTCAGCGCGACGTCGACGGCGATTCTCTCAGCAGCGAAGGCGGTGTTGAGGAGCCCCGCGGCCAACAGGGCTGCGGCAAGTTTGTTCATCTGGTGCATGGCGTAGTCCGGGAATGTTTGCTCTTGAGAACTTTACACCAGATCGACGTAAGCGATCTCCCTGTGCCTATAATCGAAGCCCCTTTTCCCGTTTACGAAGGACCCGCCATGTCCGCCCTACCGTTCAAGCAAGTCGATGTGTTTACCCGCAAGCCGTTCATGGGCAATCCGGTCGCCGTCGTACTCGACGCAAGCGCGCTATCCACCGAACAGATGCAGCAGGTCGCAAACTGGACCAACCTGTCGGAGACCACCTTCGTGGTGCCGGTTACCGATGCGCAGGCGGATTACCACGTGCGCATCTTCACGCCGCATGCCGAGCTGCCCTTCGCAGGGCATCCGACCATCGGTACCGCGCATGCGTTGCTGGAGGCTGGCATGGTGAAGGCGACCGACGGCGTGCTGGTGCAGCAGTGCCGCGTGGGCCTGGTCCGGCTGGAAGTGGAGGCTGGAACGGATGGCGCGCAGTCGATCTCGTTCAGTCTTCCGGAGCCGGCCATCACGCGCCTGGACGAGGCGCAGTGCGATGAGCTTGAGGCGGTGCTCGGCTTGCGCGTTGATCGCGGCCATACGCCATGCCTGGTTGATGTGGGCGCGCGCTGGATCGTCGCGCAGCTTGATAGCGCGCAGGCGGTGCTCGATGCGCGGCCGGACTTTGTCCGCATGAAGGAACAGGACAGGAAGGGTCGGCATACCGGCGTGGTGATCTTCGGGCCGCATAACGATGGGCGCGAGGCGCGCATCGAGATACGCGCGTTCGCGCCGGCGCATGGGATTGACGAGGACCCGGTCTGCGGCAGCGGCTCGGGGACCGTGGGCGCGTTTATCCGGCATACCGGCCAGGTCGAACGCTTCGGCCGCGCTTTCGTCGCGTCACAGGGCGTTGTGGTTAAACGGAATGGACAGCTGCGGCTCGCGGTCAGCGAAAAGGCTGTTGAGGTTGGAGGCAACTCGGTGACCTGTGTTGATGGGGTGCTTCGCGTTTCATAGCACAGTCATCTCAGGTGCTGATTGCGGTGGTAAAGGTCAGGCGATTGCCGAACGGGTCTTTGACCGACATGTCACGAGTACCCCATGGGGTGTCGTCCAGGGAGGGCCGCGCATACTTAAACTGTTTTGCGATCAGCTCAGCATGCAGCTCGTCGATGCCGTTCACTTCAATCCGCATGGCCGAGCCGGGGCAGCAATCGCCGTGATGTTCGGACAGGTGAAGGATGCAGCCCTCGCGCGAGATTTGCAGGTAGAGAGGTAGGGCTGGCTCGAAGCGGTGCTCCCAGTCGACCTTGAATCCAAGGAAATCCACATAGAATTCTTTGGCTTTCGCTTCATCGAAGATGCGGAGGATGGGAGTGGTGCTATGAATTTTCATGTGTCGGTCCGTTCGTAATTTGATTCACATCCTTGCCCGCGGGGCCTGGCAGCACGTGCGACTATCGGCTGGTCAATACCCTAACTCTTTAGCTTGTTCCAACGCCTTGATCGTGCCCGGCCGTTTTGCGTAGCGTTTGCGCGCTGCCGCTTCATCCTTCGCCAGTTCATTGCATCGCGAGTCTTTCATCGCTCGCGAGATTTCCTGGCTACGTTCAGCGTCATAGGGCTCTTCGCCACTCCAGTGTGTACAGAGGGCGATGCGATCAATCAGTTGTTTGACATCCCTCGGTTGCCCTTTCTTCAGTTCAGCCAATGGGTCATCGCTCGCAGGTGCGTGAGCAGCGAAAAGCAATAAGCAAAGGACGAGATAGCGGGAGGGCATAAGTGGTGGGTCCAGCCAAAGTAACGACGCCCGTAAAAAAAACCCGCACAGTGCGAACTGTGCGGGTTTTCTGGTTGCGCTTGCGCGCTTACTCGATTTCGACCGTCTCGGCCGGCGCCGGCGGCGGCATGGTGTCGCCTTCCGGGAACTCGATCAGCACGTTGTCGTTGTCGTCCAGGTCGACCGTGATGCGCCCGCCGTTGACCAGGCGGCCAAACAGCAGCTCGTCGGCCAGCGCCTTGCGGATCATGTCCTGGATCAGGCGCGACATCGGACGCGCTCCCATCTGCGGATCGAAGCCCTTGCGCGCGAGGTACTTGCGCAGCTTCTCGGTGAACACCGCTTCGACTTTCTTCTCGTGCAGCTGCTCTTCAAGCTGCATCAGGAACTTGTCGACCACGCGCAGGATGATTTCTTCGTCCAGCGCACGGAAGCTGATGGTCGCGTCGATACGGTTGCGGAACTCAGGCGTGAACATGCGCTTGATGTCGGCCATCTCGTCGCCCTGCGCCTTCGAATCGGTGAAGCCCATCGAGCGCTTGGTCAGGCTTTCCGCGCCAGCGTTGGTGGTCATGATGATGATCACGTTGCGGAAGTCGGCCTTGCGTCCGTTGTTGTCGGTCAGCGTGCCATGGTCCATCACCTGCAGCAGGATATTGAAAATGTCCGGGTGGGCTTTTTCAATCTCGTCCAGCAGCAGCACCGCGTGCGGCTTCTTGGTGATGGCTTCGGTCAGCAAACCGCCCTGGTCGAATCCGACGTAGCCCGGAGGCGCGCCGATCAGGCGGCTGACCGCATGCCGTTCCATGTACTCGGACATGTCGAAGCGAATCAGCTCGATGCCGAGGATGAAGGCCAGCTGCTTCGCCACTTCGGTCTTGCCGACGCCGGTAGGACCGGAGAACAGGAAGGAGCCGATCGGCTTGTCGGTCTTGCCGAGGCCAGCACGCGCCATCTTGATGGCTGACGACAGCGCGTCGATCGCAGGGTCCTGGCCGAACACGACGTTGCGCAGGTCGCGGTCGATGGTCTGCAGCTTGCTGCGGTCGTCCTGGTTGACGGTTTGCGGCGGAATACGCGCGATCTTGGCGATGATGTCCTCGATCTCGGTTTTGCCGATGGTTTTCTTCTGCTTCGACTTCGGCAGGATGCGCTGCGCAGCGCCGGCTTCGTCGATGACGTCGATCGCCTTGTCCGGAAGGTGGCGGTCGTTGATGAAGCGGGCCGCCAGCTCAGCCGCGGTCGACAGCGCCGACGACGAGTACTTGACGCCGTGGTGCTCTTCGAAGCGCGACTTCAGGCCGCGCAGGATCTGCACGGTCTGCTCGACGGTCGGCTCGTTGACGTCGACCTTCTGGAAGCGGCGCGACAGCGCGTGGTCTTTTTCGAACACGCCGCGGAACTCGGTGAAGGTGGTCGCGCCGATGCACTTGAGCTGGCCATTGGACAGCGCAGGCTTGAGCAGGTTGGACGCGTCCAGGGTGCCGCCCGACGCCGAACCGGCGCCGATGATCGTGTGGATCTCGTCGATGAACAGGATGCCGTTCGGCGCGTCCTTCAGCTGCTTGAGCACGGCCTTCAGGCGCTGCTCGAAGTCGCCGCGGTACTTGGTGCCGGCCAGCAGCGCGCCCATGTCCAGCGAGTAGACGATGGCGTTGCTCAGCACTTCAGGCACGTCGCCCTGGGTGATGCGCCATGCCAGGCCTTCCGCGATGGCGGTCTTGCCAACACCGGCTTCACCGACCAGCAGCGGGTTGTTCTTGCGGCGGCGGCACAGGATCTGGATGACGCGGTCGACTTCTTCCTCGCGCCCGATCAGCGGATCGATCTTGCCTTCGGACGCGGACTTGTTCAGGTTCTGGGTGAATTGGTCGAGCGGGCTTTCCTTGGTCTGTCCTTCGACCTGGGCTTCTTCCACGCCTTCGGATGCCTTCTGGCTGTCGATCTGCTGGTCCTTGCGCACGCCGTGCGAAATGAAGTTGACCACGTCAAGGCGCGTGACGCCCTGCTGGTGCAAGTAGTACACCGCATGCGAGTCTTTTTCGCCGAAGATGGCCACCAGCACATTGGCGCCGGTGACTTCCTTCTTGCCGTTCGAGGCCGACTGGACGTGCATGATCGCGCGCTGGATCACGCGCTGGAAGCCCAGCGTCGGCTGGGTGTCGACCTCGCCCGTGCCCGGCACGGTCGGCGTGTTATCGCCGATAAAATTGGTCAGGGTCTTGCGCAGGTCTTCAATGTTGACCGCGCAGGCACGCAGGACTTCGGCAGCGGACGGATTGTCCAGCAGCGCCAGCAGCAGGTGCTCAACGGTAATGAATTCGTGCCGTGCTTGCCGGGCTTCGACAAAGGCCATGTGTAAAGAGACTTCAAGTTCCTGCGCAATCATACTTCCTCCATCACGCACTGCAGGGGATGCCCCGCCTTGCGCGCATGCGTTAATACAAACTCCACTTTGGTACACGCTATATCTTTGGAAAACACGCCGCACACTCCTTTGCCGTGGCGGTGAACGGATAGCATGATCTGCGTCGCCGTCTCGCGATCCTTATTGAAGTACTCCTGGATGATGGCCACTACGAATTCCATCGGGGTATAGTCATCATTCAGCAGCGCTACCTGGTATAGCGGAGGCGGTTTAACCACCTGCCGCTCCAGCACTTGTTCGGTATCTTGCTTGGTTGCCATACGCTTATTCTAAGGCTTTCAACGATGATGCAATGTGTAAACATCAGGCCACTACATTTATTTTCCCATCTTACGCGTTTTCGAGACTAAGCGCAGATGGCGACCCGATTCAGGAAATCAAGAGTTGCGTTTTGGACCGCTGTGGCAGGAATGACAATTTATTTTCAAAAGCCCTTGACTTCAAAAATTATTCCGCCAACAATGCGGATATTGACTTGTACTTATGTACTTGTTGATAAGATGTGAGCAGCTGAGGAGGGGGCAAGAAGCTTCTTGCTTTTATGGCTCGTGTGATTTGTTTATATTTGAAAGTTCTTTTATGGCAACAGGTACAGTTAAGTGGTTCAATGATTCCAAAGGCTTTGGCTTCATCACTCCAGATGACGGCGGCGAGGATCTGTTCGCACACTTCTCCGCAATCAACATGAACGGTTTCAAGACCCTCAAAGAAGGTCAAAAAGTTCAGTTCGAAGTCACGCAAGGCCCTAAAGGCAAGCAAGCTTCCAACATCCAGTCCGCTTAATCAAAGCTCACTTGGTGTGAAAAACCCCGCCCCCGTGGCGGGGTTTTTTTTGCAATGATGACCAAAGTTCGACTTCACTCCCTCTCCCCTGCCGACTTGCGCGCGCTTGCGGCATCCCGCGCTCCCGCCGGGCTGCCCGGCGCTGTCGCCGAGGGTGCGCTGCCGCCTGGTTTCGTGGCGGAACGATCGTTGCGCCAACTGCACAAGGGCGCACATCCTGACTGGTGCAGCACCTTCCTGATTATCCGCGTTTCCGATTCGGCTGTTGTCGGCGCCTGCGGATTCAAGGACGAACCGGCCGACGGCTGCGTCGAGATCGGATATGGAGTCGCTCCGGCATGCCGCAAGCAGGGAATGGCGAGCGCCGCGATTAGCGAGCTGGTCCGGCTTGCGTTTGCTTCAGGGCAAGTCGACGCGGTGCTGGCCCAGGTGAATGCCGACAACGTCGGCTCGACCCGGGCCGTGCAATCGCTTGGTTTCACGGCGCATGACACTCTCATTGATGACGATGGCGAGCCGCTGGTGCAGTGGTCGGTGCGCCGCTCCCCATGGGAAGATGCGCACCCGCGTTAAGTTTTCAGGCTGCTAGCTGGCTGACCCGGCGCCCTGGCAACCGCGCCCTGTCCTTGCCGGCCTCGGGCGCCCGGTTGGCGTCGAGCGCGAAAGTGTCCACCACCCGTGCCAGCTCGTCGGCCTGGTCCTGCAGCGAGCGCGCCGCGGCCGCGGCTTCTTCGACCTGCGCCGCATTCTGCTGGGTAACGCTGTCCATGTCGCTGATCGCCCGGTCGATCTCGTTGATGTTCGACTCCTGCTCCGCGCTGGCGGCGCTGATCTCGCCCATGATGTCGGTCACGCGGCGGACGCTGTGCACAATCTCTTCCATGGTGGCGCCAGCCTTGCTGACCAGCTCCGAACCAGTCTGCACGCGGCCGACCGAGTCGCCGATCAGTTGCTTGATTTCCTTGGCGGCAGCGGCAGAGCGTTGCGCCAGCACCCGCACCTCGGACGCGACTACCGCAAAGCCGCGCCCCTGGTCCCCGGCCCGGGCCGCCTCCACCGCAGCATTCAAGGCCAGGATGTTGGTCTGGAAAGCGATACCGTCGATGACGGAGATGATATCGACGATCTGCTTTGACGAATCGTTAATCGACGACATCGTATCAACGACCTGCGACACCACTTCGCCGCCGCGCACTGCCACGCTCGAAGCGGAAATGGCCAGCTCGTTGGCCCTGCGCGCGCTTTCACCGTTCAGTCGCACGCGCGACGTCAGCGCCTCCATCGACGCCACCGTCCCCTGAAGCGAACAGGCCTGGCGCTCGGTGCGCTCCGACAAGTCGAGGTTGCCGGTGGCAATTTCGCGCGAGGCCGCGGCGATGGTTTCCACACCCTGGTGCACCCGCGCTATCGCGCCATGCATCACGCCAAGCGCGTTCTGGAGCGCCTGTCCGGCGGCACTTTGCGCGCTGTGTTCATCGCGGCGCAAGTCGATCGCGCCGCCGCTGCCGGACAGCGCGGCCACCGTCGCCGTCAGCTCCGCCGCCTGCTGGGTTTCGCGGCGCAGCAGGATGGCGAGGAAGCACAGGACGCCGGTCTCGACAATAACGTAAGCGGCATGCACCAATACGCGACCGAAGCCGGGTTCGGTCATGCAGCGCACGCCGTACCCCAGCTCCTGCAAGTAGTTGAAGCTCAAGTGATGAAGTGCAATCACGGCCGCGCCCACCACCACGACCATCCAGTCGCGGTAGCACAGCAGGAACGCCAGCAGAACGAAAATACCGAAATGCAGCTCGTTCATGCCCGCCGCCTGGTGGATGTGCAAGGCGCTGAACACCATCAGCGATACCGCCACCACCGATGCCGTGAGGCGGGTGCCGCCCGCCATGATGATCATGGCGGTCGGGACCAGCGCCGCTGGCAGCCCGGCGATCAGCGCCCACTTCATGGTGTCGTGCATGCCCGATAAACCCAGGGACATCAGGAACAAGCCCCAGATGATGAATAGCATGAGGCGATCAGCCTGGTGGTAATGGGTGCGGTCGACGATGGGCATTGTTTGGGCCTGGTGTTGGGTTGGATAGCGCGGGTCGGCTAGTCACAACAGCATCATTAGATGCCACTGAGAAAGTATAGCCGAAGCCGCACTTTGTCCAACTCTTGTCCATGACAAAAACAGCTTTGTCGCAACAACAAGAATTACGTTCGTGATCGAATGAATATCAGGATCCGGCAATATCGCCCGGCGCCGATGCCAGTAGCCGCTGAAAGCGTTCCAGTTCGTGCTGGCAGTTGAGCAAGCCTTGAAGCTCGTCTTCGTCGGGCACGTTGTCGGGATCAATTTGCGCGAGTAATTTATCCAGGCGCGCACCGTGTTTCTGGACGCTTTCAATCACCGCGTTGAAGCCGGAAACCGCCACGGCGTCGGCCGCGCGCCGCCGCGCAAACAAGGCGGCGGTGCGGCTGGCGAGTTCCGCCAGTTGCAAATCGTTGTGCCCGCTACCGTCCAGCATCTGGTACAGGCCGGCCAGCGTCATCCTGACCCGCTGGAACCCATATATAAAGTGCCCGACCTGCATGAACTTCTGATTGTCGTCCATAAGCCCCTCCGCTGCGAAGCCCGATTATTGCATGAACAATAATCAACCGCCCACGAGAAAGGCCCCGCCCTCTTGCGAGGAACGGGGCCTTTGCCGGCGTACCCTGCCGCGCCGCGGCCGGTAAGGCGAACAATTACATGTTTTCGATCATCACATCGCCAAAGCCCGAGCACGACACCTGGGTCGCGCCTTCCATCAGGCGGGCGAAATCGTAGGTGACGCGCTTCGAGGCGATCGATTTCTGCATCGATTCGATGATCAGGTCAGCCGCTTCAACCCAGCCCATATGGCGCAGCATCATCTCGGCCGACAGGATCAAGGAACCCGGGTTCACGTAGTCCTTGCCTGCGTACTTGGGCGCAGTGCCGTGGGTGGCTTCGAACATGGCGACGGAATCGGACATGTTTGCACCTGGCGCAATACCGATGCCGCCAACCTGGGCCGCCAGCGCGTCCGAGATGTAGTCGCCGTTCAGGTTCAGCGTCGCGATCACGCTGTACTCGGCCGGACGCAGCAGGATCTGCTGCAGGAATGCGTCGGCGATCGAATCCTTGATGATGATCTCGCGGCCGGTCTTCGGATTCTTGAACTTGCACCATGGGCCGCCGTCGATCAGTTCCGCGCCGAATTCCTTCTGGGCCAGGGCGTAAGCCCAGTCACGGAAGCCGCCTTCGGTGTACTTCATGATATTGCCCTTGTGGACGATGGTCACCGAAGGCTTGTCGTTGTCGATCGCGTACTGGATCGCCTTGCGCACCAGGCGCTCGGTACCTTCGATCGACACCGGCTTGATGCCCAGGCCCGAAGTCTCAGGGAAGCGGATCTTGGTGACGCCCATTTCCTTAACCAGGAAGTCCATCAGTTTCTTGACGCCGTCCGAACCCTGCTGGTATTCGATACCGGCGTAAATGTCTTCCGAGTTCTCGCGGAAGATGACCATGTTGGTTTTTTCAGGCTGTTTCAGCGGCGAAGGCACACCGGTGAAGTAGCGTACCGGGCGCAGGCAGACGTACAGGTCGAGCTGCTGGCGCAGGGCGACGTTGAGCGAACGGATGCCGCCGCCCACTGGCGTGGTCAACGGGCCCTTGATCGAGACGACGTAGTCCTTGACCGCGTCCAGCGTCTCGTCCGGCAGCCACACGTCCGGGCCATACACGCTGGTCGACTTTTCGCCGGCAAACACTTCCATCCAGCTGATCTTGCGGCGGCCGCCGTAGGCCTTGGCCACCGCGGCGTCGACCACCTTGATCATGACCGGGGTGATGTCGATGCCGGTGCCATCGCCTTCGATGAAGGGAATGATCGGGTTATCCGGAACCGTCAGTGTCAGATCGGCGTTGACGCTGATTTTCTGGCCATCGGCCGGGACGGTGATATGTTGGTACATTGTGCTCTCCCAATTGGACTGAGGCGCCATTGCGGCATGGCGCGGCTACTCTTCCATAAGACATATGATTTGAATATTGCATTATGCACCACTCATCGCGCAAAAGTAAAAACCCGCCGCGGCCATCAAGGCCGGGCGGGTTTTTTTCTTCGGCCATCAGGGGCCGGGGCTGGTATTACGCCAGGGTTGCGAGCGCTGCGTTGAAGGTCGCGCTAGGACGCATGGCTGCCGATACTTTCGCTTCGTCCAGCTTGTAGTAGCCGCCCACATCGACCGGCTTGCCCTGCACTGCCAGCAGTTCAGCCACGATCTTGTCTTCGTTTTCCGTCAGCGACTTGGCCAGCGGCGCAAAGTGCGCTGCCAGTTCGGCGTCGTCGGTCTGCGCGGCCAGTTCCTGGGCCCAGTACATCGACAGGTAGAACTGGCTGCCGCGGTTGTCGAGTTCGCCGGTTTTCGGCGATGGCGACTTGCGGTTGTCCAGCAGCTTGCCGGTCGCGGTGTCGAGCGTGCTGGCCAAGATCTTGGCCTTGGCGTTGCCGGTCTTGAGGCCGAGGTCTTCGAAGGACACGGCCAGCGCCAGGAACTCGCCCAGCGAATCCCAGCGCAGGTGGTTTTCTTCCACCAGCTGCTGCACGTGCTTCGGCGCCGAACCGCCCGCGCCCGTTTCGTACATGCCGCCGCCGGCCATCAGCGGGACGATCGACAGCATCTTGGCGCTGGTGCCCAGTTCCAGGATCGGGAACAGGTCGGTCAGGTAGTCGCGCAGGATGTTGCCGGTCACCGAAATGGTGTCCAGGCCGCGTGCCACGCGCTCGAGCGTGTAGCGCATCGCCCGTACTTGCGACATGATCTGGATGTCCAGGCCGGTCGTGTCGTGGTCCTTCAGGTAAGTCCTGACCTTCTTGATCAGCTCGTTTTCATGCGGACGGTATGGGTCGAGCCAGAACACCGCCGGCATGCCGGAGTTGCGCGCGCGCGTGACGGCCAGCTTGACCCAGTCGCGGATCGGCGCGTCCTTCACCTGGCACATGCGCCAAATATCGCCCTGCTCGACGTTTTGCGACAGCAGCACTTCGCCCGTTGCCAGGTCGGTGATGTTGGCCACGCCATCTTCCGGGATCTCGAAGGTCTTGTCGTGCGAACCATATTCTTCGGCCTGCTGGGCCATCAGGCCCACGTTCGGCACGGTGCCCATGGTTTTCGGGTCGAAGGCGCCATGCCATTTGCAGAAGTTGATGATCTCCTGGTAAATGCGGGCGAAGGTGCTCTCCGGGATCACGGCCTTGACTTCCTTCAGGCGACCGTCGGCGCCGTACATCTTGCCGCCGGCGCGGATCATTGCCGGCATCGACGCGTCGACGATGACGTCGTTCGGCGAGTGGAAGTTGGTGATGCCCTTGGCCGAATCGACCATTGCCAGCGCCGGACGGTTTTCCTGGCAGGCGTGGAGGTCGCGCACGATTTCATCGCGCTGCGACACCGGCAGGTCGGCGATCTTGTTGTACAGGTCGGCCATGCCGTTGTTGACGTTGACGCCCAGGCTGTCCAGCAGGGCGCCGTGCTTCTCGAACGCTTCCTTGTAGAACATGCGCACGCAGTGGCCGAACACGATCGGGTGCGACACCTTCATCATGGTCGCCTTGACGTGCAGCGAGAACATGACGCCGGTGTTCTTTGCGTCTTCGATCTGTTTTTCGTAGAAGGCCAGCAGGGCCTTGCGGCTCATGAACATCGAATCGATGATCTCGCCGTCCTGCAGGGCCACCTTTTGCTTGAGCACGACGGTCTTGCCGCTGTTGGTGATCAGTTCCATCTTGACGTCGCGCGCGCCGTTGATCGTCATCGACTTCTCGCCATGGTAGAAGTCGCCTTCGGTCATGTGCGAGACGTGGGTGCGCGAGGCTGCCGACCATTCGGCCATCGAGTGCGGGTTCTTGCGGGCGTATTCCTTGACTGCGCGCGGCGCGCGGCGGTCGGAGTTGCCTTCACGCAGGACCGGGTTCACTGCCGAACCGATGCACTTGCCGTACCGGGCCTTGATCTCTTTTTCTTCGTCGGTCTTCGGGCTGGCAGGATAGTCGGGCACGTCGTAGCCCTTGGCCTGCAATTCCTCGATCGCCGTTTCCAGCTGCGACACGGAGGCGCTGATGTTCGGCAGCTTGATGATGTTGGCTTCCGGCGTGAGCGTCAGCTTGCCGAGTTCGGCCAGGGCGTCCGGCACGCGCTGCTCGGGCTTGAGGCGCTCCGGGAAGGCGGCCAGGATGCGGGCCGCGACCGAGATGTCGCTCTTCTCGACGGTGACGCCGGCGGCTTTGGCGAACGTGCTGACGACTGGCAGGAAGGCGTGGGTTGCCAGCAGCGGCGCCTCGTCGGTCAGGGTGTAAATGATGGTCTGATCACTGCTCATGCGCATTTCCTCGGTATTCGCGAACGGTGCCGCGATGGATAGGTCTGGATACTGAAACTGGTTACAATTATGTTGTACTGGCCGGAAGGTCTTCTATAAGACATAAGAGCCGTTTCACATTATGCACTAGTATTTTACTAGGTGCCACCGTTTTAAGACACGAACAATGGCTTTCGACCTGAAAGGCAGCCGCCGCACCCCATGTCCCTGATCCTCTTTAACAAGCCGTTCCAGGTGCTGTGCCAGTTTTCGCCCCAGCCTGGGCGCGAATCGCTGGCCGACTACCTGAAGCAACCCAACATCTACCCCGCCGGACGGCTGGACGCCGACAGTGAAGGCCTGATGCTGCTGACCGACGACGGCCGCCTGCAGCACCAGATCGCCCACCCCGACCACAAGGAAGCGAAGACGTATCTGGTACAGGTGGATGGGGTGGCCGACGCTGCCGCGCTGGAAAAGCTGCAGGCGCCGATCGACCTGGGCGACTTCATCACCAAGCCGTGCCGGGCGGTGCGCATCGCCGAGCCGGAATGGCTGTGGCCGCGCAATCCGCCGATCCGGGCGCGGGCCGACAAGCCGACCAGCTGGATCGCGATTACGCTGCAGGAAGGCAAGAACCGCCAGGTGCGCAGGATGACGGCCGCCGTCGGGCTGCCGACCCTGCGGCTGGTACGCAGCAGCATCGGGCCGTTTTCGCTGGCGACCCATCCCTTGATGCCCGGGGAATTTGTCGAAGTGCCGGCCAGCGCGGTCCGCGGCGCGTAAACGTCGTTCCCGTGCAAACGGGAACCCATGCCGAGCCGGGCGGGCACGCGGTGTATAGGTTCCCGCCTGCGCGGGAACGACGCGGGGTGTAACCGAGCATGTCCGCGCTTGACGCTCGAAGCACCGGCGTGGCTTAATCAGCCACCCTTATCCAACTCGACGAATATGAACAAGAAACTCGCCCCCCTGGCCGCGGCCGCCCTGCTCTCGCTGGTTGCCTGCGGCGCCGGCGCCCAGAACGCCCGCTTCACGACCATCCAGCTGTCGGCCGGCATGCACCTGATCCAGGCCGAAGTCGCCCAGACCGACGCCCAGCGCCAGCAAGGCCTGATGTTCCGCGAAAAAATGGCCAACAACCACGGCATGGTGTTCGTGTTCGACCAGGCGACCTCGCAATGCATGTGGATGAAGAACACCCCGCTGCCGCTGTCGGTCGCCTTCATCGACGCCGAGGGCAAGATCGTCAACATCGAAGACATGCAGCCGCAGACCCTCGACAGCCATTGCTCGGCCACGCCGGTGAAGTACGCGCTGGAAATGAACCTGGGCTGGTTCAAGCAGAAAAACGTCAAGCCGGGCAGCACCGTCAACGGCCTGCCGAAGTGAGGTAAAGCGAAAAACCCGCGTGACGCAAGTCAGGCGGGTTCTCTTAGTCCAGAACTGGTACAGCCTGGCGGAACGGCCCGTGCGGGCCGGCATTCCGCCGAACTAGCGCTATTTAAGCTGCCAGTGCTTTCAGGGCTGCTGCCAGGCGGCTCTTGTGGCGAGCTGCCTTGTTCTTGTGGATGATCTTCTTGTCAGCGATGCTGTCGATCTTCGACACGGATGCCTGGAAAATCGTGGTTGCTGCTGCTTTGTCGCCAGCCTGGATAGCCTTGCGAACTGCTTTGATTGCGGTACGCAGGGTCGAACGCTGAGCGGAGTTGTGAGCGTTTTGTTTGACTGCTTGACGAGCGCGCTTGCGTGCCTGTGCGGTATTTGCCATGGAATTTCCTAAATCGGGGTCAAAGTTGCGTTTGCGGACATATGCGTCTGTCAAACTGGTTTCATAACTGCCGAAGAACCATGTGAGTCAAACCAGTGCCTGCCAAACATTAGTGTCTGCGAAACAGAATTTTGTACAGCCTTCGATTATAGCGCCATAATCGTTCAAGAGCAATTCCAAATTCAACAATAAGTTTCCCCAACGCTTGCGCGCGGGGTCGGGGCAGACTGTTGCCGGGATATAATCTCGCCCCATGAACTTGCTCAAAACCCTGGCCGCCGTCTCCAGCATGACGATGCTGTCCCGTGTCACCGGATTACTGCGCGAAAGCCTGTTCGCGCGCGCCTTTGGCGCTTCCGCCTATACCGACGCCTTTATTGTTGCATTCCGCCTGCCCAACCTGTTGCGCCGCCTGTTTGCCGAAGGCGCGTTTTCGCAGGCCTTCGTGCCGATCTTGTCAGAATATAAAAACCAGCATGGCGAGGCCGAGACCAAATCCCTCGCCGACAGCGTCGGCACTGCGCTGGTCTGGGCCACCCTGCTCACCAGCCTGGTGGGCATCATCACCGCGCCCTGGCTGATCATGCTGGTGATGGGCCAGTCGGCCAACGATCCGCAGGCTTTTGATGCTGCCGTCGTGATGACGCGCTGGATGTTCCCTTACATCGCCTGCATGGCCTTCGTCGCGCTGGCCGGCGGCATCCTCAACACCTGGAGCCAGTTCAAGATCCCGGCCTTCACGCCGGTGCTGCTGAATATCTCCTTCATCCTTGCTTCGCTGGTACTGGTCGATTACCTTGAACAGCCGATCTACGCGATGGCGGTGGCGGTGTGCGTGGGCGGCCTGCTGCAGGTCGGCATCCAGATCCCTGCGCTGATGAAAATCGGCATGCTGCCGCGCATCTCGTTCAACCCCATCGCCGCCCTGCGCAACCCGGGCGTAATGCGCATGCTGCGCAAGATGGGCCCGGCCGTGTTCGCCGTCTCCGCCGCCCAGATCAGCCTGTTGATTAATACCGGTATCGCCTCGCGCCTGTCGGCCGGCAGCGTGTCCGCCCTCACCTACGCCGACCGGCTGATGGAATTCCCGACCGCCATGCTGGGCGTGGCGCTCGGCACCGTGCTGCTGCCGAGCCTATCGAAGGCGAACTCCAGCGGCGACACGGCCGAATATTCGGCGCTGCTGAACTGGGGCCTGCGCCTGACCTTCCTGCTGGCGCTGCCGGCGGCGGTCGGCCTGGCCACCCTGGCCGAACCGATGATCGCCACGCTGTTCCACTACGGCAAATTCACCACGCAGGCGATCACCACCTCGGCGATGCCGCTGGTGGCCTACAGCGTCGGCCTGCTCGGCATTATTCTGGTCAAGACGCTGGCGCCGGCCTTTTACGCGCGCCAGGACGTGCGCACCCCGGTGCGCATCGCCGTCGGCGTGCTGGTCTTCACCCAGCTGATGAACCTGGTATTCGTGCCGATCTTCGCGGTTGCCGGCCTGGCGCTGTCGATCGGCCTGGGCGCCTGCGTCAACGCCGGCTTCCTCTACGGCGGCTTGCGCAGCCGTGGCATCTATGTGCCGCAAAAGGGCTGGATCGTGTTCTTCATCAAGCTGGCGGTCGCGGTATCGGTGATGGGCGCGCTGAGCTGGTACAGCGCCAGCCAGTTCGACTGGGCGGCAATGCAGTCCACGCCGTGGCTGCGCGCGCTGGCCCTGCTGTGCATCATCGGCGCCAGCGCCGCCGCCTATTTCGCCGTGCTGTTCGCGCTCGGCTTCCGCCTGGGCGACTTCAAGCGCCGCGGCAAGTAAGCCGGTTCACGCGGGGACGACAGCGCCCCGCGTGGCCAGCTGTTCTTCGAACGCCTCGACGGGTTGCGGCTTGCCGAACAAAAAGCCCTGGTACATGGCGCAGCCGTGCGCGCGCAGGAACTCGAGCTGCTCCACCGTTTCCACTCCTTCTGCAATCACTTCCAGGTGGAAGTTGCGGGCCAGGTCGATGATGGTTTTGACCATCACCGCATCGGCCGCGTCGGTCGTGATGTCGCGGACAAAGCTTTGATCGATCTTGATCTGGGCCAGCGGCAGTTTCTTCAGGTAAGCCAGCGAGGAATACCCGGTACCGAAGTCGTCCATCGAAAGGCTCAGTCCGAGGGCTTGCAGCGATTCCATCTTGTGCACCACTTCCGCCACGTCGCTCAGCACCATGCTTTCGGTCAGTTCAAGCTTCAGGCGCGACACATCGCAGGGATGGCGTTCGACGATCGCGCGTAGCATGTCGACGAAGTCGGCCTGGCGGAATTGCCGGGCGCTCACGTTCACGGCCAGGGTCAGGTGGCGCAGCGCGGGCTTGTCCTGCCAGCGCGCCAGCTGGGCGCAGGCAGTATCGAGGACCCAGTTGCCGATCTCAAGGATCAGGCTGCTTTCCTCGGCAATCGGAATGAATTGCAGCGGCGACACAAGGCCGCGCACCGGATGGCGCCAGCGCACCAGCGCTTCGGCGCCCAGCACGTTCTGCCGCGCGTCGACCTGGACCTGGTAGTGCAGCTGCAGCTGGCCGAGGCCGATGGCCAGGCGCAGGTCGGCTTCGAGGGCGGCGCGGCTTTCCACCGCCAGCTGCATCGCGGCGCTGAAGAAACGGAAGGTGTTGCGCCCGGCGTCCTTGGCCTTGTACATCGCCATGTCGGCCTGGCGGATCACGGTGTCGGCATTGCCCTGCCCGCCGCCGAGGAACATCGCCACGCCAATGCTGGGTGAGGAGTGCCGTTCATGTCCCAACAGCTGGTAAGGGGCGCTGAGCGAGGTGCGGATCTTTTCGGCAATGAGCGCGATGCGTTGCGCGGCCATGCCCGCGTCGCCCTGCACCGCCGCCACCAGTACGACGAATTCATCGCCGCCCAGGCGCGCCACCATGTCGGCTTCGCGCAGGCAGTGGCCGATGCGGGCGGCAGCCTCGACCAGCATCAGGTCGCCAACCGAGTGCCCCAGCACATCGTTGATCGCCTTGAAATTATCCATGTCGATAAACAGCACCGCCCCGTAACGCTGGCTGCGCGCGGAGGCCGCCAGCGCTTCGTGCAGGCGGTCCATCAGCATGCGCCGGTTGGGCAGGCCGGTCAGCGAATCGTAAAACGCCAGCTGGTGGATTTCCTGCTCCGCGTGCTTGCGCGGCGTGATGTCGTCGAAATTGACCACCACCTGCTTGAGCGCGCCGTCGCCTTTAAATTCAGGGAAGGCGCTCACCAGCAGCCACACCGGGGCCCCGCCGCGCTGGATCACACCGAGCACCTGGGATTCGATCGCCTGCCCGCTCGCCAGCACCCGGTTGACCGGATAGTGGGCAAGCGGCAGCGGCGCGCCCTGTTCGTCGACGAAACGCCAGGTCCGGTCGGGCGCCAGCTTGCCCCGGATCTCGTCCTCGGACAGCCCCAGCAGTTCGTGGGCGCGCGCGTTGCTGTAGGCGATGCTGGTGTCGGGACCGTGCACGACGATGCCGGTACGCAGGTTGCTGAGCAGTTCACGGTAGCGCGACTCGCTTTCCGCCAGCAGGCGCTGCTGGTCGCGCACCCGCTCTTCGCTTTGCTTGCGTTCATCGATGTTGAAGGAGACGCCGATCAGGCGCCGCCCGCGCACCCCGTCGCCGCTGTCCACGATCTTGCCGTGGTTCGCATACCAGACCCAGGCGCCGGTCTTGGTGCGCAGGCGGAACTCGCAGCGGTAATGCGGCGTCACCCCCTCCATGTGCTGCTGCAGCGCTGATTTCAGCACCGGCAGGTCATCCGGGTGCACCAGCGAGAACAGGTCGTCGATCAGGCGCGCCGTCTCGTCGCCGCTGTAGCCAAGCTCGCCGAAAACCCGGGCGGCCCGGCGCGTGACTTCGCCCGACACCAGGTCGTTTTCCCACAGGTCGAGATCGGCCGCCTCCAGCACCAGCTTCAGCCTCTCCTCGTCAAGCTCCTGCCTGTCGTCTTGCCCCATTCGCGCTCCCGCGTCCGCATTTTTTTCCAGTGTAAATCAGAAAACAGGCAAGTTCGCGTTTGAACTGGTCCGTGCGTGCCCGGCCGTTGCGCAGGCGAAAAAAAACCCGCCGTTAAGGCGGGTTTTGCAAAACAACCGACCTACTCAGGCTGTTTTTATTGTTGTGTTGTCGCAGTTTAATGCATGTCAAGATCGTACCATGCCACCTCGCCAGCCATGCCCCGCGCACGGCATTTTCGTTAACTTAAGGAAAGAGCTGTGGCTATTTTGCAACCGGCTTTGGCGTTTCCGTATCGTCGGCGCCTTCTTCGGTCTTTTCTTCAGCCGGCGGCTCGGGCGGCGTTGCCGCTTCTTCCGGATCCGGCGCCGACGGCAGTTCGCGAACCGCCGGGACTTCCTCGGCGACGGGCGCGGGTTCCGGCGGCGCCGGTGGCGGCCCGGCGTCGGCGGGCGGCGGCGTGGCGCCGCCAGGGTTGACCACGATGATGCCCTGTCCAGCCGCGGTAAACTTCCAGTCCGAGATCCGTTCCTTGTTGTCGAAATTGAGGAAGCGCGCGTCGAAGTTGCCGACCTTGAGCGGCCTGGCTGCAGACAAGCTGTAGACGCCGGTGACGCCTGCCTTGTCGCCGTTCGTCATGACGCCCCACTCGGCCTTGCCGGTCACCGGGTCGACGAAGATCCGGCGCAGGTGCCGCCGCACGCCGGGAAAGCGCGGGTCCTTCAGCAGCGCTTCGAGGTTGGGCGGCTGTTGCGGCTGCCCCCTTGGGGTGGCGGCCGCGTAGCTGCGCAGCGCCTCGCTGAAGGCAGCGCCGATTTCGAGCAGTTCTTCTTCGGCGGCGGCGCGCTGCATCAGCGACCCGGTCTTCATGCCGGCCGCGGCGACCAGGCCGAGGATCGCCAGCAGCACGACCAGGCCGATATAGGTAAAGCCGCCGTTGCGCGCTCCCGGTGCCATCGCGCTACCAGTCGAGGTAAGGCTTGCCGCTGCGGTCAACGCCCGGCGCGCCGCTCTTGATGCTGTAGACCGCGCCCTTGGCGCCGTCTTCCGGCGGCACCACGATCCAGGTCGCGCTGCTGTCCGTGATCGGATCGACCGGCACGCTGCGCAAGTACTTTTTTTCCACCAGCTGGTCGAGCGAATCGGGGTAGCGGCCGGTGTCCGAGTAGAACTGGTCGATGACCTCGCGCGTGTTGCGCAGGTTGTCGAGCAGGATGGTCTCCTTGGCGCCGTCGATTCGCGGCAGGTAGCGCGGCACGGCCAGGGTCAGCAGCAAGGCGACGATGGCAAGCACCACCAGCAGCTCGATCAGGGTAAAGCCGGCACGCAGGCGGCGCATCATGGAGGCTACCATTTCCGGTAAGGGACGTCGTTCAGGCCCACCCGCTCGGACGTGGAATACACGTCGTACACGTCGTCGCCTTCGCGCGGGTCAAGGGCTTCGCTGGCGTAGCTGCGCTTGCCCCAGGTGGCCGCGTCGGGCAGGTCCGGCTCTGGGTTGAAAGGATCGCGCGGAATGCGCCGCATGAAGAAGATCTTCGACCGCTTCGGGCTGCGCAGGTCGGGAACGCCATCGACCAGGACCTCCAGCGTGCGCGGATACCCGGTTGAATTGAGCGTCTTGGCGATGCGGCCTTCGTCATACGCCTTTTTGTAAGAGTCGATCCCCTGCCGGATGTCGCGCAGCGCGCGGCGCAGCTCCTGTTCCTGCTTGCGCTGCACACTCACCTGCGTCACCGGGATGACCATCGACGCCAGCAGGGCGAGGATGGCCAGGCTGACCAGCAGTTCGATCAGCGTGAAGCCGCGAGGCAGGCGCTGCAGCATTATTCTTCCGTTTCAGGCGGCGGTTCGGCCGCTTCGGCAGTCGTCGGCGCCGGGATCGGCGTGACCTGCGGCGCAACCTGTGGCGGCACGGGCGCCGCTTGCGGCGGCTGTGATGCCGGCGCAGGCGGCGGCGGCGCGGACGGAATCGCAGGCGCCGGCTGCGGCGCAGGCTGGCGCACTGGCGCGGCTACCGCGGTGCGCGGCGACTGGTCGGGGCGTGAACGGAAGCTCGATTCGGTGCCCGCGTTGAACTCGGACAGCGATGCCGCGGGGCGCTGCACCGTGCGCACCAGGTGCGGCGTGATCGACAACACGATCTCGGTCTTCTCGTTGTCGTCGCGCGTGGTGCCGAACAGGCGGCCGACGATCGGCAGGCTGCCGAGGCCAGGCACCTTGCTGCCGCTGCTGCGGTCTTCGCTGTTGATCAGGCCAGCCAGCACCTGGGTCTCGCCATCCTTCAGCTGCAGCATGGTGCTGGCCGAGCGGCTGCCGATCTGGTACGCGGTGGTGCCGTTCGGCGTCGTGATCGTGCTGACCAGGTTACTCACCTCCAGCGCGATGCGGATCGCCACCTCGTTGTTCAGGTAAATGGTCGGCTCGACGTTCAGTGTCAGGCCGACGTCGATGTAGTTGACCGACTCCGACGCAAAGCCGCCCGCCCCCGGCGAAATCGTGGTGGTGACGTTGGGGACCTTGTCGCCGATGACGACCTTGGCTTTTTCCTTGTTGCGCACGCGGATGCGCGGGTTGGCCAGCGTGTTCGAATCGCCGTCCGTCTTGGCGGCGGTGACAGTCGCCGACAGGTTGGAGATGCCGATGTCGCGGCGCCGCAGGTTGCGCACCGTTTCCAGCGTCAGCGGCCCGCCGCCAGCGGACGTCAATGGCGCCAGCGTGACTTCATTCGGCCACGAGATGCCAAGCTCCATCATGCGGCTTCGCTTGATTTCGAGGATCTCCACGTCGAGCATCACCTCGGCTTCGGCCACGTCCTGCAGCGCCACCAGGCGCGACGCCACGCGGATCGCCTCCGGGTTGTCGCGCATGATCACGAGGTTGAGCTTTTCGTCCGCCACCACGTCGCGCGCCTTGAGGATGGTCTTGAGCGTGTTGACGATGGTCTTGGCCTCGGCGTTCGCGAGGAAGAAGGTCTTGACCGTCAGCTCCTGGTATTCCTTCAGCTTGACCGCGCTGTTCGGGTAGATCAGGATGGTGTTGCCGTCCATGACCTGGTGCGCCAGCTGGTTGCCGACCATGAGGTAGTAGACGGCCGCCTCGACGGTGCTGTTCTTCAGGAAGATCGACGTACGCTGGTCGGCCTTGACATCCTTGTCGAAGACGAAATTCAGGCCGGAGCGGCGCGAGATCACTTCGAACACCTGCTTGAGCGGCGCCTCGCGAAATTCGATGGTGATCGGCTGGCGGAACGCCGCTGCCAGCGCATCTTCCGGCGCGCGCGCGCCCGCCTGCTCGTTCACGCGCGCCAGCATCAGGCGCGCTTCTTCATGCTGCGGACGCTCGGACAGGATGGCGCCGAGCTTCAGGCGCGCCTGTTCGTATTCCTTTTTATCGACCGACGCGGCGGCCGCCTCCATCATGCGAGCGTGGCGCTCGTCCATTTCGATGGCCAGCATGCCGGCGCGGGCGCGCTCGTTGCCCGGGTCGAACGCCAGCACGCGGCGGTAGTCCTGCAGCGCCAGCGCGCCCTTGCCCGCCGCGCGGCTGCGCTCGGCCTGCTCGAGCAGGCGCACCGCATTGCGGTCGCGCGCCTGCAGGAAGGCCGCCTTGTAGACCGCGTTGCCGGGTTCCGCAGCGATCGCTTCCTGGTACTTCAGCAGGCCTTCTTCGACCTTGTCCTGCTCCACCAGGTTGCGGCCGTCGCGGTAGGCCATCTGCGCGGCGCAGCCGGCCAGCGCGAGCGCCAGCAGCGGCAGCGCCGCCAGGCGGCCCAGTTTATGCATGCGGGGACTTGCCATCACTCGAGGACTCCAATGTTAATTTGCTGGACCTGGTTCAACGGAAGATAGGTCAGTTTCAAGGTGGGCGGGCTGATGTCGTCGACGCGGTAGATACCGTCGATGACCATGTTGTCGCGCACGATATAGGTGGTGCCGGAACGCGCCAGGTAGACCTCCACCGCGCCGTCGCTGACGGCTTTGCCGATGTAGGTGAACGGCAGCGGCGGCGCGCTTGGCGCCGGCGGCGGCGGCGGCGGCGGCGGTTCGGCCGGCGGCGGGTTCCAGTCCTGGGTGCCGAAGACGCCCGCGGCAGGCGCGCCGTCATCGTCGTCGCCCAGTAGCGCCGCCCGGTCCAGCACGCGCAGGATCGCAGGTTCGGCCACGCGCGGCGCGCTGCCTGCCACCCGCACTGGCGCAGCCGGGCGCGCGGCGGCGGCTGGCGCGCGGTCGACCGCTTCGGCCACGCCGCTGTCGGGGGTGTTATCGCCAAAAATTAGCAAGGCGGCGGCGCCGGCCAGCGCGAGGCCGTACATGAGGATGCGCGGCTTCATGGATGCGCTCCGGTACCAGGTCCGGCAAGGTACAAGGTCAGGCGTACGCGCGCTTCCACGGCGGCGTCGCCGATCGCATCGCGCCGGAAGCTGATTTCGTCGAGCGAGGCAAACGGAATCGCGCGCAGCGCCATCATGCCGAACTTCCATACCGCGCCGTAGCTCCCCTTCACGGGCAGCACCACCTGGTAGGTGTAGACGCGCGCGTTGCGGTCATAGCCTGCCTTGTATTCGCCCTGGCTTAAGTTGAGCCCGGACTTGGCGGCCAGCCCGAACAAGGTGGCGACCTGCTGTTCGGCGTAGCGGCGTTCGCCAAGGGTGTCGTAGAACAGCGCGAGGTTTTCGTTGGCCAGCACCGGCGCGGCCTTGACCACGACGGCCGGGGTGGCCGCGATGCGCAGCGCCAGCTCGTGTTCGCGCACCTGCAGCGCGCGCTGCGGCAGCAGCCAGGCCAGCGCGGCCGCGCCGAGCAGGCAGCACAGCGCCGCGCCGCAGGCGACCGGTCCCAGCGCCCTGCCTGCAAGACGCAGGCGCAGCAGCAGCGCATGGACGCTGGTGTCGTTCATGGCGCGCTCCATGCTGCGTCGAGCTCGAAGCGGATCGGCCGGTTCGGGTCCTGGTCGTTGATCTCGTGGTGGGTCAGCGCGACGTCGCTGAACAGTTCCTCGCGCTTGAGGCGGGCGACATACGCGATCATCTCGTCGCTGGTGCGCGCTTCGGCGCTGATGCGCAAGCTGCGCTTGCGCGCATCCGGTTCGAGCGCCAGCAGCGCGACGCCGGGCGGCGTGGCCGATGCGACCGCGTCTTGCAAGGCGCGCCACGGCAGGTTGAGCTGCATGACGGCGGCATTGACCGCCGCCGCCTGGGTTTCCGAGATCGGCGTCGCAGCGGCAAGCGGCGCGGGCGCGGGCACGGCGGCGCGCGCCTGCAATGCGGCGAGCTGGCGTTCATGGGCGCGCTGGCGCTTGACCACGTCGGCGCCCGCAACCGCGCCAGCCAGCAAGAGGAGGAGCGCAAACGCCGCCAGCATCCAGGCCGCAGGCGGCGTCCGGTGCAGCGTGCGCGCCATGCCTGGCGGCGCAAAGTCGATACGCACCGGCTTCATGCGCGGCTCCCGGTTGCTGCCAACGCCGCGCCTGCGGTCCATCCAGCCAGCGTTTCGCCCAGCACGGTCAGGCCACCACTTAACCACGCATCGGGAACCTGTCCCGACAACTGCAAGCGGGCCGGCGCCGCGACGCCAAGGCGCAACGCCTCGCGCGCGGCGTGCGCTTCCAGCCAGCGCGCATCGGCGCCGGCCGGCACCTGGGCCGCGCGCACTGCGCCCAGGCCGGCGTTTTCAGGAATGCCGAAGGTCAGCACGCCATCATGCACCAGGCCATACCAGGCGTCCGGCGCCACCAGGTGGCACCAGCGGTTCCACCCAGCGATAAACTGGGGGACGACTTCGACCAGCGCGAGCCGGTGCTCGGCCGCGGCGCCGGTTAGCGCGTCGTGCAAATGGCGCGGCAGCGCGGCGGCCGTGAATGCGCGCGACGGGTCCCAGCTGCCGGCAACCTGCCAGCCCGACGCCGGCTCGCCGTACAGCTGCTGGAAGCGCAGCGCGGCGGCGGCTTCCAGGTCGGCCATGCGCGCGGCGCCCGGCGGCGGCGTGACCTGCCACATCCGCGCCAGGTCGTCGGCCACCACTACGCTGGCGGGCCAGCGCGACCAGCTGCCGCCTGCCAGCAGCGCGCGCAGTGCGTCCGCCACCTGCGGCCCGCTCGCGCCGTCGGCAACAGCGTGTTCGGCCACGACGGCGGCGCGATCAGCGCCCCAGCGGCTGGTTTTTACCAGCGTGATCCCGGCGTTCGACACGCCGATGCGCAATGCCTGTCCGAAGCGCCTACGCATGCAAGGTCACCCGCTTGATTTCCGACAGCGTCGTCGCCCCGCGGCGCACCAGCGCCAGCGCCGCCATGCGCAGGCTGCGGGTGCCGTTGGCGTGCGCCGCCGCCTTGATCTGGCGGATCGGCCGCTTGTCGACGATCAGCTCGCGGATCTCGTCGTTCAGGGTCAGGATCTCGGCGATCGAACGGCGCCCTTTGTAGCCGGTGCCGCGGCAATCGCCGCAGCCCTTGCCCTGCATGAAAACGTAGTCGGCCACGTCGTTCCGTTCAAGGTTGACCGACGCCAGTTCTTCGTCCGTTGGGGTGAACCGGGTGGCGCAGTGCGGGCAGTTCATGCGCACCAGCCGCTGGGCCCAGATGCCGTTCAGCGCCGACACGAAGGCGTACGGGTCGATGCCCATGTGGGTAAAGCGGCCGAACACGTCGAATACGTTGTTGGCGTGGACGGTGGTGAGCACCAGGTGGCCGGTCAGCGCCGACTGCACCGCGATTTCGGCAGTCTCGCGGTCGCGGATTTCGCCGACCATGATCTTGTCCGGGTCGTGGCGCAGGATCGAGCGCAGGCCCTTGGCGAAGGTCAGCCCCTTCTTTTCATTGACCGGGATCTGCAAAATGCCGGGCAGCTGGTATTCGACCGGGTCTTCGATGGTGATGATCTTTTCGCGGCCGTTGTGGATCTCGGTGAGCGCGGCGTACAAGGTGGTGGTCTTGCCGGAACCGGTAGGCCCGGTCACCAGCAGCATGCCGTAGGCTTCCTGCGCCAGGCTGCGCAGCGACACCAGCGACGGCGCGTCGAAGCCGAGCGCCTCCAGGGTCAGCGAGCCGTAGGCTTCGATCATCGCGCGCTTGTCGAGGATACGGATGACCGCGTCCTCGCCGTGGATGCTCGGCATGATCGACACGCGCAGGTCGATCTCGCGGCCGCCCGACTCTACCCGGAAGCTGCCGTCCTGCGGCACGCGGCGTTCGGCGATATCGAGTTCGGCCAGCACCTTCAGGCGCGAGATGATGTGTTCGGCCACTTCGACGCCGTTGACCGATGCAGCGTGATCGAGCACGCCGTCGACGCGGTATTTGACCGCCAGGCCGCCCGAGGTGCTCTCCAGGTGGATGTCGGAGGCGCCGGCTTTCAGCGCGTCGTACAGGGTCGAGTTGACCAGCCTGACCGCCGGGCTGGCCGCTTCCGACACCGAGGCGAACGACAGCACCGCCGCGGTCTTGCCGTCGTTGCGCACTTCCGCCGCGCCGGCGACCAGGGTATCGGTGGCGCGCGCGGATTCCTCCTGGCGCGACAGGTAAGCCTGGATGTCCGCCTGCAGCGCCAGCCTGGTCGCCAGCGGCGCGCCGGGCGTGGCGCGGGCGCGCGTGGCCAGCCAGGTCTGCAGGTCGAGGTCGAAGGGGTCGGCAATCACGCCGACCAGCGCGCCGCCGGCGCCGCGCAGCAGCACGCAGTGGCGCGCCATCGCCTGCGCCAGCGGCAGCAGGTCGAAGGCCGGCGCCATGCCCAGCATCTCGGCCGTTTCCATGACGTCGAGGCCGAACGGCTCGGCCAGCGCGCGCACGATCTCGCGCGGCTCCAGCCCGGTGGCCGCTTCCAGCTCGGCCACCAGCGAGCGGCGCGTCGCCGCGCTCTGCACGCGCGCGCGCGCCAGCATCGCCGAATCGATTGCGGCGCTCACGACATGTCCCCGGCGAGGTCGAAGATCGGCATGTACAGCAGCACCACGATGGCGCCGACCACCAGCCCGATGGCCGCCATCAGCAGCGGTTCGAAGGTGCGGGTGAAGCGGTCGATCCAGCGCGTGATCTCGCCGTCGTAGAAGGCGGCCGACTGGGTCAGCATCGGGCCCATGTCGCCGGTGCGCTCGCCCACCCGCAGCATGCGCAGGGAGATCGGCGTGGTCAGGCCATGGGCGTCGAACGCGCCCGACAGCGGCAGGCCGGACTCGATGTCGCTGCGGGCCGCGGCCAGGTTGGCGCGCATCGCGGGCGAGACCATCGCCTGCACGGTGCCGATCGCCTGCACCAGCGGGATGCCGCCTTCGCTGAGCATGCCCAGCGTCAGGTACAGGCGCGAGAGTTCATAGATGCGCACGCGCTCGCCGATGCCGGGCAGGCGCGCGGCCAGGCGCGCAAAGCCGCCGTTGCCGGCGAGGCGGCGCAGGCCAAGCACCAGGCCGGCCAGCAGCGCGGCGGCGGCGGCCATCAGCACGGTGGTGTTGGCGGCGGCAAACTGGCCCCATGACAGCAGCATCTTCGACATCCACGGCAGGTTGCGCCCTGCCCCGTGGTACACCTCGGCGAAGCGCGGCACCACGTAGGCGATCAGGAATACGCTGACCCCGCCGCCGACGGCCAGCAGGATCACCGGATAGATAGCGGCGCTGACGATCTTGCTGCGCACGAGGTCGATGCGCTGCTGGTAGTCGATATAGCGCGACAGGGAACGCGGCAGGTCGCTGGTGCCTTCGGCCGCGCGCACGATGCCGATATACAGGGGCGGAAACAGGTCGGGCTGTTCGGCCAGCACGCTGGAAAAGCGCTTGCCTTCGCGCAGGCCGCCAAGCAGGCGTTCGATGACGCCGCGGGTGGACGGGTTGGCTTCTTTTTCGAGCAGGGCTTCGAGGCCTTCGACGATGCCCAGGCCAGCGGTCAGCAGGGCCAGCAGCTCCTGGCTGAACAGGACGAGCGACATGCGCGGGCCGCGCCGCGCGCCCAGGCCGCCGGAGCGCACCGGCTCGACGGCGCTGACGAACAGGCCGCGCGCCTCGACCTGGCGGCGGGCGTCGGCGGCGTCGTGGGCGTCCACGACCTGGCTGGCGATCGACATGTCAGGCGCGAGGGTACGGACAGCAAACTGCATGGTGCCTTGGCGAAGTCGGTGGGCGAAGTCGGTTGATTGTGCGCGCTTACTGCGAGCTGATATCGGCGTTGTCGCCGGTGCCGCCAGGCTGGCCGTCGCGGCCCAGCGAGACGATCTCGTAGTCGCCCTTGCTGCCCGGCGAACGGTACTGGTAAGCCTGGCCCCACGGGTCTTGCGGCACGCCTTTTTTCAGGTAAGGGCCATTCCACTTGATGCCGGCCGCCGGCGGCGCGGTCATCAGCGCGGCCATGCCCTCTTCGGTGGTCGGATAGCGGCCGACATCGAGGCGGTAGGTGTCGAGCGATTTTTCGAATGCTTCGATCTGGGCCTTGGCGATCGTCACTTCCGACTTGCCAAGCTGGGAGAAATATTTCGGACCAACGTAAGCGGCCAGCAGGCCGATGATGACGATGACCACCAGCAGTTCAAGCAGCGTGAAGCCGCGTGCGCGTGGCGATGGCGCATGCATGATGGTTGCGCCGTGTTTCGCTGGTCGATACATGCTGCCGCCTCCTGGATTACTGAATGATATTGCGTACTGCCAAAGATGTTTGGCGTGCAAGGCTACCATGCCGCCAATAGATGAGACAACTTTTCTTTCGCTTCATTTGCGGCTCGTCTTCCGGGGCAAACCGCCCCCTTGAAATGCAAACAGCCGCCTGGGAAATCCCAGGCGGCTGCCCTGCTTCAGCAAATTACTTCTTGTTGGCCGATGCCTTGGCGCCGCCGTCCGCCAGCGGTACCGATTCCGTGCCGGTTTCGACACGCAGGACCGTGGTGGCCTGGACGTTGCCGCTCAGGTCACGGAACTGGGCGCCGCCCAGGTAACGCTTGCCCGACTGCAGGCCGGACCAGCTCATGCCGACCGTGGTGTTTGCGTTAGCAACAACCTTGGAAGGAATGGCCACGGTCAGGTTGCCGCCAACGTCGGACGGGGTCACGACCCACGACGACAGCTGGTGGGTCATGCTCGGCGCGCCGCCGTATGCCAGGACGCACAGGCGGTAGGTGCCGGCCGCCGGGCTGCTGAGCTGGATCGACTCGTTGGAACCACCGTTACCCGAGTACGACCAGGCGCCCGACGGGTGCAGCAGGCCCATGTCGTTGTCATGGTCGGCGCCGTTGGTGTCTTGCTGGCGCAGGGCGAAGCGGGCCACGACGGCGCCGGCAGGGATGGTCACTTCATACGTCTTGACCGACCCGGCCAGCGAACCGTTGCCGCAGGCGGTACGCAGGGTCGCGCTGGAGGCGCTGGTCGGAGCCAGCGTCACAGGGCTGCCCATCGTCACGGCTTTCATCCCGCCCTTGGTCGCGGTCATCTTGCCCGAGAACAGGGTCTTGACCAGGAACAGCTTGCTGCCGGAGACCTTGTCGCTGGTCAGTTCAGCTGGCGCGGTGATCGACTGGGCTGCGCGGGCCTGGATCGGGCTGCGCACCGTGGTGGCGCCGTCGCTCCAGGCCAGGCTGCCGAAGTACCAGGTGCTGGTCAGCGCGCTGGTCGGGGTCAGCTTGACGGTGAAGTTTGCCTTGCCGCCGGCCGGGATGGTCAGCGTCGATGGCGATACGACGGTGCTAAAGCCAGGAACCGATGCGGTGGCATTGTAGGTCGCCTGGGCGCCGCTGACGTTGGTCACGGTACGGCGGATGGTGACGCTCGACTGGATCTGGCCGGCGGTAATCGACGGCAGGTTCAGGTTGTAGGTTTCGTCCAGGGTGCCGAAGGTGGTGCAATCGGAAGCCGGGCTCACCAGTGCCTTGTTGACCTTGCACTGGTACTGGATGAAGTCAGCCTTGCCTGCGTCGTACACCAGGCCCGGATTGGCAGCCTTGTTCGGGTCGACATGGCCCGCGCCCTGCGCCCATGGCAGCAAGCCATTTTGCGCGCCGGCCAGGCCGTCGTTCAGGGTGGTGAAGCCGGTGGTCATCAGCGCCGACTTGACGGCGGCAGGCGACCACTCCGGACGCAGCTGGCGCAGCAGCAGCGCGATACCGGCCACGTGCGGGCTCGACATCGAGGTGCCCTGGTACGAAGCATACGCGTCGCCCGGCACGAAGGAACCATCGGCCACGCCGTTGCGCTCGGCCGGGCTCAGCGCCGGCGTGACGCTGGCGATGACATCGACGCCTGGCGCGGTCAGGTCAGGCTTGAGGATGTTGGCGTCGCCCATGTTCGGGCCGCGCGACGAGAAGCCAGCCATGATTGGCGCCGGCTTGGTCTGCAGGGTGAAGCGGTTGATGGTTGCGGTCGCGCCTGCGGTCGGTGCGTAGGCCTTGATCAGGGCGCCGTCCGCTGCCGAAACGTGGACAGTCGGTACCGAGTGGACTTCACCGACCAGGCCGGCGCCGTTGTCGACCAGGATCATGCCGATGCCGCCGGCATTGGCGACCGCCAGGCTCTTGTCGACGCGGGCGTTCTCGCCGCGGGTGCAGACCACGATCTTGCCAGCCACCTTGGCCGGGTCGAGCAAGGCCTGGCCGGCTGGCGCATTGGCGCTGTAGCACAGGCTGGCGTTGCCGGCGCCGAGGGCGGCGTGCTCGGCCAGGATCATCGGCTGGGCAGTGACGGTGACGGTGTTGAGCGACGCGCCGGAATAGCTGCCGCCGTTACCCAGCACAACGCTACCCTGGAAGTTGCGGTCGTGGGTCGACGCGGCTACCGTGGTCAGCCATGGGCTGATGTGGGCGACCGCATTGGCCGGGCCGCTGTTGCCGGCCGAGGCTGCAACGAAGACATTGGCCAGCGAAGCGCGGTAGAACGCCTGCTCGACCGGGTCGGCCGACGAGGTCTGCGAGCCGCTGATCGAGTAGTTGATGACGTTGACGCCATCCTTGACCGCTTCGTCGATCGCCTTGACCGAGTCGGAGTTGAAGCAGGAGTTGCGCGAGTTGGAGCCGTCCGGATTGGTCTTGTCGTCGTAGGTCCAGCACACCTTGTACGACGACACGCGGGCGCGCGGCGCCACGCCGGACGCTTCGCCCATCGGCACGCCGTTGATCGTCACCGCGACGCCGGCATTGCCGGCCGCAGTCGCTGCGGTGTGGTCGCCGTGGCCGCCGTGGCCGCTCGACACGCCGTCGCTGCCGATGTTCGAGTCGCGTGGCGAATAGTACTCGGTCCAGTTCTTCGGCAGGTTCGCCGCCAGGAAGCCGGCGTTGAAGAATTTCGCGCCGACCAGCTTGGTGTTGCAATGCTTGACCGGGTCGAAGCCCTCGCCGGCCTGGCAACCGCCCTTGAACGAGGCCGGGATGCTGGTGTACGCCAGGGTGGCGCTTGGGTCGAAGGTCGGCTTGCCGTTGGCGTCGACGCGGTCGGCGAACGATGGGTTTTCAGGCCAGATACCGCCGTCGACGATACCGACGACCATGTCTTCGCCCTTGACCAGCGCGCCGCCGGCATACTGGGAGTGCAGGCCGCCGTTGGCGGTCAGCTTCAGGAAGCTGGTGGTCGAGACGGTATCGACGTGGCGGGCCACGTCGGCCTGCACGTCGGCAACGGCCGAGTTGCTCTTCAGTTTGAGTACTTCCGCGTCGGTCAGCATCGCGGCGAAGCCGTTCAGCACGACGTCGTAGCTGGCGATCACCGGCGCATTGGCGACGGTGGCCAGCACTGCGCTACGCTTGTCGTCGAGGTATTGGACGTAATCCTGGACACCGCTCGCGGTGTAGTCGAAGGGCACGCCAGGTTGTGGCTGGGTCGCGGCCAGGCCGGCGACGCCGCCGGTGTAGCTGGCGGCAGGCTGGTCTTGCAGCTGGACGATATAAGGGCGGCGTGCCTCCTGGGCCGATACGGCCAGGGTGACACCGGACAGCAGCAGCATCGCTGCCAGGGAAATTGGGCGAAGTTTGGGCATCATGAACGGTTCTCGATCAGGTCAGTTGGGTGCGGAGGGAACTGCTCAGGCAGCGTGCTTGCGGCGGCGCAAGGCAGCCATTCCGAGCAGGCCCAGGCCGAGCAGGCCGAAGCTGGCTGGTTCAGGAATGTCCGCTGAGGTCACGATGTTGTCGATCGCGAAGTTGGAACCGTTCAGGTTGCGGAAGCACATGCCACTGGCGTCGCAGCCATAGCCGAGGAAGCGGACCGCGGCGTATTCGGTGCTGAACGCGGCGCCCAGGTTGAAGGTGCCAAAGTTGTATTGGCCGTTCACCGCCACCGGCAAGGCAATCTGGAGCGCGCCGCCCAGGGCCAGGCCATCCTGGCCGTAGCCTTGCAGGAGCAGCAGGCCGCGGGTCAGCGCGCCGCCGGTGCCGATGAAGCTGGCCGAGAAGCTGTCCAGTCGGAAGCTGTTGCCACTATTCAAACCAAACACGAGGTAGCTGTCAGCCAGGGCCGCATAGTAGGTGCTGCTGTTGTTCTGCGGGCACTTGAGTTCAGCGCCGGCGCAGATATCCGCCTGCTCCGCACCATTGATGAACATGCCTGTCAGGTCACCTTCGGCGCCGCCGAGGGCGGTCATCCAGTACTTCCCA
The DNA here is from genome assembly GCF_020831365.1 of Massilia agrisoli. GTDB lineage: Bacteria > Pseudomonadota > Gammaproteobacteria > Burkholderiales > Burkholderiaceae_D > Telluria_A > Telluria_A agrisoli. The sequence continues at coordinate 130,787 of NZ_JAJHPV010000020.1, read as the reverse complement.
TCGGTAACCGTCTCATTGGCGAACACGAATGGCGACACCGCGCCTTCGAAATTCAGCACCCCTGCCTGCGCCACGCTAGCGGTGCACAGTGCTGCTGCCACTGCAAGCTGCTTGACCAGCTTGCCACCTACTCGCGTCTGTTTGAATGTAGCCACGAAATCCCCTGTTCTAGTAATTATGATGAGTACGCCAAACTGTTGGCCCGGCGTTTCAAGCAACTGCGCTTGCTCGCTGGCTTGTGCCAGCAACTCATCCATAAGCATGATCTATGCCTAGGGGAAAGACGTCATACTAATCAACAAGTTGGGTAAAGCCGGGCTGTCAGGCCGGGCCCAGCTGTAAGAAACACCGACAAATTTACGACAAATTGGTGCAGATCCGCCCCGCCATCGCGGCGGTGGCCATGCACGCCCTTGCACGCCCTTCCAACTTTTCAAATCGCAACGGCGCTCCGCGTCGGCATGCCAGCTTTCATACATTTTTTTACAAAATAGATTTTTTTTCGTCGCGGAAATGTTACGCCAATCCTATAAAATTGACATTTCCGCGAGGACATTTTCGCTTATTGGCTGCCAAAATCATGGATTTCCACGTCATTTCGATACAAAAACGTAAACCTTCGCGTTGGATCAACAAAGAAAAGTTGGCCTACGGCAAAATTCGGACATACAATGCTTTACGTTAATCGCATTTGCCCTGTGGAAATAATCATGAAATCCTGCTTCTTCCGTACCTTGTTTGGCTCGCTGATCCTGGCTTCGCTGGCCGCATGTGGCGGCAGCGGCGACGCCGTTGCCTTGAGCGCAGAGGCGCCGGCCCAGATCGCGGCGTCGCCTGCCGCGCCAGCGCCAAGCCAAGCCCCGATGCCAGTCGCTTCTGCCTGCAACGATCCTTCCTGCCTGGGCGGCGCGGACGGCCTCGCGGACCAGTTCCGTGCTGCATCGATGGAGCGCGCCGCGCAAGCGGACGCCTCGGCGCAACCAGGCTATCCGAATGTTCCGTCGCACGCGATGACCCTGGCCGAGGCACGCATGCCGGAAGCGCTCGGCACCGCCACCCTGCAGCGCGCACAATAATCATCCTGCGCCGCCCATGCGGGCTTACCCCGGCCGGGCGCGCCGCCCGCCCGCCGGCGCCATCCCTTCCGGCTCCAGCAGCCGAAGCGCGTGGCAGCGCGACAGGGCGTGGGCACGGTTGCTGACGCCGAGTGCGCGGTACACTCGCTGCAAGTGGTTTTTGACGGTAAGTGCACTGATGCCCAGGATGCTGCCGATCTCGTAGTTGCTCTTCCCTTCCCTTACCCAGGACAAAATTTCCGCCTCGCGCACCGACAGAGGGCGCGCGATGCCGGCGCGTCCCTGCACCATGCGGGCCGGCTCTTGCTGCGCGCAACGCAGCAAGGCGAAATGCAGGTGCGGCAACACCAGTTCGAGGAAGTAGGCGTGGCGCGGACCCGGCTTGATCGGCAGGCCCAGCAGCGCAAACACGCTGGCGCCGCCGGCCAGCATGCCGCTGCCATGCACCAGAAGATTATCAAAGCCGCTGCGCTCCAGCGCCAGCCCGACTGCCGCCGGCGCGCCGCCCTGGCTGGCGACGGCGATCGCCGGCATGCGCCAGCCTTCGCGCCCGGCGCGCGCCGCCTGCACCGCCAGCCCGTGGGCCGGATCGGTCAGCTGGCGCAGGATATCCTCGTCCAGCACGGCGCCGTGGATGCATTCGAGGCGGCGCAAGGCGTCGCCGGGGCCGTACTCCATGCACAGCAGCACCTGGTGCGGCAGCAGGGCCTGCAGCTGGCCCTGCGTCCACAGGAAAAACTGGCGCATGTCGCGCACCCGGGCGCCCGCTTCCACCACCCGCAGCAGGTACTCCTGCTCCAGCGGCGAGAGGATGACGAGTTCGTTCATCGACGGTTCAGGCCGCGCTCGGCCAGCCCAGCCGCGGGCGCGCTTCCCACGCCACCACGAAACGGTAGCCGCTGCCGCGCACCGTCTGGATATGCTCCTGGTGGCCGCTCGGCTGCAGCGCACTGCGCAGGCGGCCGACGTGGGCGTCGACCGTGCGTTCATCGAGGTAGACGTGGCTGCCCCACACCTTGTCGAGCAGCTGGGAGCGGCTGTGGACACGCTCGGGATGGTGCATCAGGAAATTGAGCAGGCGGAACTCGACCGGTCCCAGCGTGATCTGGTGCGAGCCGGCCGTGACACGCTGGGTGCCCGGCTCCAGGCGCAGCCCCGCCATCTGGACGGTATCGGCGGACGCGTGCGGGGCGCGCCGGCGCAGCAGCGCGTGGATGCGCGCCAGCATCTCGCGCGTGCCGAAAGGCTTGGTGATGTAATCGTCGGCGCCCGATTCCAGCGCCAGTACCTTGTCGTGTTCGCTGCTGCGCGCGCTGACCATGATCACCGGCAGCTCGCGCGTTCGCGGCTGGGAGCGCATGCGCCTGACCAAGGCAACCCCGGACTGGCCGGGCAAGGTCCATTCGGCCAGCACCAGGTCGGGCAGATCCTCGTCGAGCATCACCAGCGCCGCCTCGGCGTCGGCCGCGGCCTGCACCTGGTAGCCCGCGCTGGCGAGGTTCAGCCCGATGAGCTGCTGGATCGCCTGGTCGGCGTCCACGACGAGAATCTGTGCTGCCATGAAACACCTTGTGCATGAAAACCTGCCCTATTCTAAGAGACAAGTTGCACACAGGCTAAAAAAAAGCACATCTGTCGTTTCCGAGCAAATGTGCTTGCAGAACACGGGCCGATGTGGCCCGTTGCGTGCCGGTCAACGCTGGCGGCGGCGCACCATCGCGCCCATCAGCGCAAGGCCGGTCAGCATCAGCAGCAGTTCGGAAGGTTCCGGCACCGCGTTGACCGACACCTCGGCATTGCCGAAGGTCTCGAAGCCAACGGCGGCGGCCGCGGTGTCGCTGATCTGGGCGATCGAGAAAATCACGTCGCCCTCGGCGTTGCCGACAGCGGCGTAGTCATCGCCAAGCAAGGCGGCCGAGAAGATGCTGGTGAAGTCGCCGATCTCGGTCAGGAAGGCGCCGCTGAAGACGACATCGAAACTGAGCATGCCGCCAGCGGTAATGCTGTGCGTCAGGAAGTTCGTACCCTGGTTGCTGATCGTGAATACGCCGCCTGGCATGAAACCGACGTTGCCCTCGAAGGAGTCGACCGCGCCGAAAGCGCCCTGCAGGTTCGAGATGGTGGCGATGGCTTCGGCAGCGCCGCCGAAGCTGTTGAAGTTCATGTCAAGGAAGCTGGCGCCCGCAACATTGGAGTTGATGGTGACGCGGTAGCTGCCCGGGATCACGTCGGCGTGGGCGGCAAGGCTGGCGCCGCACAACAACAGTGCGAGCATGGCCTGGCGGAGAAGGGTCTGGAGTTTGAACATGGTAATAATTCCTTAGAATGCGCCGCGGTAGACGGCGTTGCTGAAGCTGATACCGGCTTTGGCCGGGTTGGTAAAGGTCATCGACACGGTGACGGTGGCGCCTGGGGCGACCGACGCTGCGGTGGCAGTGATGTAAGGCACGCCGTTGTGCTGGCCGCTGGCGTTATCGAGCGTGATGCCTGCCGCCAGGCCGCTGAAGGTCACATGGAACGGGCCGTTGATCGTGGCGCCGGTCTTGTTGGTGAAGGTGGCCTTGCCGGTGTATTTGCCGGTGCTGCGGTTGTAGGTCGGGCCCGACAGCGCGCGGCTGAAGCTGGTGGTGACGTCGGCGTAGGTCGGCGCCAGCGCCAGGCTGACCACGACCGGGTCATGGTCCGATGCGCGGTAGGCGTTGTTGACGTACAGGTCCTGGGGCTTGCCGTCCAGGTTGTAGTCGATCACTTCCGGCTCGTCGGCATTGTTGTGCCACTCGGTGGCATCAGCGACCTGGCTATTGAGCGACGCGCTGGCCAGTGCATGGTCGAGGTAGGCGCTGTGGCCACCGAACACGTAGGAATAAGGCAGGCCATGCGGACGCACGAAGCGTTCCAGCTGGTTGACATAGCCGCCCTTCATCAGTTCGTGGATCGGGTCTTCGAAGCCATGCGCGTTCATGTCGCCGATCACCAGCACATCGGTGTCGTTGGCGGCTGCGACGACCTGCGGGATGAACACGTCGCGCAGGCGGACCGCCTGCTCGACCCGGTCGGCGTTGTAGCACGACTGGCCGTCGCCGAGATCGGCGTTGAGGCCGGAGGCCCCGCCGCAGCCCTTCGACTTCAGGTGGTTGACGATCAGCGAGAAGCGTGCGCCGTTGGCAGCCTTGAAGGCCTGCGCCATCGGCGGACGGTTGTTGACCGGGTCGCCATCGGACAGCGCCGTGCCTTGCAGGCTGACCTTGGCCGGCTTGTAGATCATCGCCACGCGGATCGCGTCGGTACCGGTTTGCGGCGGACGCGGCACGTAGGCGTAGGCGGTGAAGCCAACGGCCTGGTTCAGCGCATCGACCAGGTAGGATACCGCGACGTCGTCGTTGTTCTGGATTTCCATCAGGCCGACGATGTCGGCGTCGATGGCTTTGAGCGAATGGACGATCTTGTCGCGCTGGCGCTCGAACTCGGCCATGTTGTCGGCGCCGCGGCAGTTCGACGCGCGGGTGGTGCTGCCGACTTTGCAGCCCTGGCCGGTACGGCCCCAGGCATCGCCGCCGTTGGTAAAGGTGGTGAAGAAGTTCAGCACGTTGGCGCTGGCCACTTTGACATTGCCCGCGGCCACAAGCGGTGCATCGGTGCGCGCGTTAGTGCGCGAGAACAGCGGCGCCGCGGTCGGTTGCAGCTTGAAGGTGGCGCCGCCACCGCCGATGGCGCCGAAATCGATCACCCCGGTCAGGCCGGTCACGCTGTCGCCGGCGCGCACGGTGCCGCCTTCGCCGATGTAAGGAATCACGGTTGGCGTGACGAAGATGTTGTCGTCGAGGACCAGCTGGTTCGCTGCGTTGGCAGCGGCCAGTGCCAGTGCGTCCGGCGAGTTCGGGCGGAAGCGGTTGGTCGGGGTTTCGCGGCGGCCCACCGACAGGGTCAGTTCGCCGCGCTCGCCCAGGTAGGCGGTCTGGTTGACGGTCAGGGTGTTGGTGAAATTGACCAGCATGCCTTCGACCTTGTCGAGGCCGGCCAGCGAATCGACGTTGGTCGGCGCCACGCTGTGGCCGCTGCTGCGCACCATGACCGCGGTCGTATCTTTCAGTTCGGTGTAGCTACGCGACGCGCCGGTTGGCGCGTATTCGGTCACGGTGCCGGTGACGCGCACCAGGTCGCCCACATTGGCCGACAGCGCCGTGCTGCCCATGTAGACGAAGATGCCGTCGGAAGTCGCTTCGACGCCGTCGCCGGCCGCGTCCTGCATGAAGAAGCCGCTGCCGACCTTGTGCGTGATGACGCCTTCGGTGGTCTGCACGGTGTTCTCGTACGGGCTCTTTGCGGCTGGCCCCTGGATCTCGGGAATCGTGTGGGTGACGGCGGCCAGGCCCTGCACGCTCACGCCGATGGTGCAGCTCTTTTCCTGCGACTGGTTGTTGGTGAAGTTGACGACCACCGGATAGGTGCCGGCCGCCACGCTGGACGCGACGTCGAGGCTGACCGTGGCCGGCTGGCCGTTGGCGCTTGACGCGGTAAAGCCTGCCAAGGTGATGCCCGCAGCCGCGCCGCCGGTGATCGATGCGCCGGTGACGATGCCGTCTTCATCGGACGCCGACAAGGGCGCGGATCCGGCAACGCCCTGCTGGACCAGCAGGTTGGCCGGGCAGCTTGCCACGATCGGGACTACCACCGGGCCGCCGCAAGGGGTCGGGGTGGTTTCCATATTGCGTGGCGACGGAGCCTGCACCGCGAAGTCTGCGGCGTTGTTGTCGGTATCGACGCAAGCGTTCGCACGCGCAATGGCGGTCGCGTTGCTGGTGCCGGATGCGAAGGCGCCCTCGTAGCCGTTGGTGGTGCCCCAACCGAGGAGGTCCAGCACGGAGGTCGTTGGCTGGAAGCCGGTGAGCGGCGCGGTGCCGCTGCTCAGCAGGATCTTGCCGCCGCTGCCAGACAGGTTCAGCGAGCCGGTGCCATCAGGGGCAACGGGCAACGCCGGCTGGCTGCCTGCGCCGGCGGCCATCTGCATCAGCAGGAACTGGCCAGGCTGCAGCGTTTTTGCAGGCAGCACGGCCACGCCCCAGTTGGACGTACCGGTGGCGCCCGGGCCATTCGACGACGTGTACTGGATGCTCATGCCCTCGAGGCTGACTGCGGTAGCGCCGCGGTTGAACAGCTCGACGAAATCGTTTTTATAGACCGCACCGGAATTCCCGCCGCCGCCATATACCTGGCTGATGACGATATCGGACGCCGCGAAGGCTGGCGCAGCCATCCCGGCCAGCAACGCGGCAAGGACGGTCAGCCGTCCTGGAGCATGAATCTTGGTCATTGAAATTCCCGAAAAAGCGCCAGCCGTGATGGAAATATCCATGCGCCAGGCTGCCGACTGTTAGCAAAAAGTATTGGTTATTAGCAAAAAGGATAGTAAATGCGCAAAATGACAACGTGATGACTGGGCATTAGTCCGCTTGGACTAATCTGGTATGCATGCCGGATAAGAATCGCCGCGCTGGCGCGTCGCCGCTCGGCCAGCTCACCCATCGCAATCTCGGGCTTCAACATCGGGATCAGACCCGGGGACAGACCCCAACTTCGGGGTCAGATCCGGGACCTGACCCCGGGTCTGACCCCGAAGTTGGGAAAGAGGAAGAACGTGCGCCTTGTTAGCTGTTTTTTAGCGGCGGTAGGGCGCGGCGAGGGGTTCGCCGATGAACAGGCCTTGCGTGGGCCAGGCGACACTCTTCCAGTAGGCTTCGATGGCGCTGGCGCCACCCACATAATGGCGCAGCAAGATGGCGGGATGGGGGAACTTTTGCCAGTGGTTGCACGGCTCGCTGACCGTGCCGTAGCTGGCAGTCGCGCCCGCTTCGAGCCAGCGCAGGCTGCTCATTTGCGACTGCCCAAGCAGGTCGCCGCCGAGCGAGGTCAGGTGGTCGGCCAGCGCGCCGGGACGAAATCCCAGCGTGTCGAGCTTGCCGACGTGGGCCATGCCGGTCTGGTAGATGATGATGTCGTCGGCGTTTTCCAGCACGTCGGCATGCACCACTTTGGTGGCGATCTTCTTCGACGCGAGCCGCGCCGCCGGCGGGTAGAACCTGGCGCGCGCGTTGCGCGCGGCCTCGGACGTCACCATGTAATAGGCAGTGGCGGGAACGATGCGAAAACCCGCCGCCACGCCACGGTCGATCACCGCTTTGGCCTGCTGTACCGAGTCGGCCGGCAGCAGCATCGACAGGCGCATGCCCAGTGCCGCGTAGGGCTGGCTGGCGGCGGAATTGAAGTACTTGCTGGGCCGCCCGGCGTCGCAGGTGCGCGTGCACTGCCCCGGGTCGAAGCCCATCGTGTAGGCGCTGGTGATTGAATTGCATTCGACCGCGTAGGGCGCGGTCCAGATCATCAGCACAGCCTGGATGCCGTCGCCCAGCTGGCTGTCGATTTCCTTTTTCAGCACCGAGAACTGCACGGCGTCGAGCCGCTGCGGGCTGTTGGGGATGCTCACATGGACGACATTGGCCTTCGGGATATTGCGCACCTTGCGGTAGTAGGCGCCGACCGCAACGCTGTTGGGGTCGGCGTCGTTGATGACGATGGCCAGTTGCTTCGGGCTCAGGCCCGGCCGCGCCGGCTCAGCCTGCGCACTGCCGACCATGGCAAGAAGTACGGCAAGGGTCAGACGATGCATAGCGCGTCCTATCGTTGAACAGGCAGGCTGGGGCCTGCCGCCGCGGCGCCCTTCCACTCCTGCGCCACCCACTTGTATTTTCCGCTGGCCAGCAGGGGGATGTCGTCGACAATGCGCAGGCTTACGTCCAGCTTGTTGCTGATGTACTTGCCGAAGTTGGCCAGCAGCGCCTCGCCGTCCGCGTCACCGTAGCCCGCGTCCGGCACCAGCCGCACTTCCCAGCGGCCCGGCCCGACTTGCGCCACCTGCGACTTGCGGATGTGGGACAGTCCTTTGAAGGCGAAGGTAATGATGCTGGCGCTTACCGGCGCGCCGTCGCGGTCGAACAATTGGTCTTCCACCTTGCCCGACGACAGTTCGATGCGCGGATAGCTGCGCCCGCACGGGCATGGCCCGGGGATCCAGCGGGCGCGGTCGGAAATGCGGTAGCGCAGCAGCGGCATCACATGGTTGTGCAAGGTGGTGCCGACGATATAGCCGAAGTCGTCCGTCGGCTGGTTGTGGTCGTCGAGGATCTCGACCACCGAGTATTCCGGGTTGATGTGATAGTGGCCGTGCTCGCATTGCGCCGCGTAGGCGACCCGTTCGGCCATGCCGTAAAAATCGAAGATCTTGCAGCCGAAGACGCGCTGGATCAGCTCGCGCTGCACCGGGTACAGCGGCTCGGACCCCGTCACCACTGCCGGCAGCGCCAGCTGGTAGCCGCTGTTGTCGGCCAGCCGGGCGAGCTCGACGCAGGACGAGGGGTAGGCGCGCAGCATGGCCGGGTTGGCGGCCTTGAGCGCGTCGAGCATAGCCGCCGCATTGGGCGCCGACAGGTGGCGCGTGGACATGAACAGCTGGCGTCCGAAACGGTCCCAGAACCAGAACGGCGGCGCCGTCTGCGCCACATCGGCAACATCGTCGCCACGCAACACTGCCTGCGGCTGGCCGTCGCGAAAACCCGCCCAGGCCCAGGCCTGCATGTTGAACGCTTCTTCCCATATGACGGATGGGATGCTGCGGAACACTTCGAGCGGCGTGCCCGAGGTGCCGCTGGTTTTACCAAGCGGCCACCACGGGCGGCGCTTGCCGGCCGCCGGGTACAGCTCGGCGCGGCGGGCCAGCAGGTCGGGCTTGGACAGTACCGGGTAGTAGTCGCGCAGCCAGCCGTGCAGGTCGGCGCCGGGCGGCGCTTCCGGCTGGCTGGCGTAGAACGGCAGCTTGCGCCGCGCGCTGTCAAAGCTGGCGCGCAGCAGCGTTTGCTGGCGCTCGCGCAGGCGCCCGGGGGATAGCCGCTCGCGCGCCAGCAGGCCGGCGGCGCGCGCGCGCGACAGCAGGTTGCGCCGCACCAGGTGGCGGGCCAGCAGGGTTGTGCTCTTCAAATTCAGCTTGCCTGTATCAGTTGAAAAATCTTCAATACTTATTTTATGACAATGCTGCGCCGGGCAGCGCCGCCCAGCAGTGCCAGCCCGCCCAGCAGCATCGCGTAGGTGGCAGGTTCGGGAATCGGCGACAAGGTGAACACTTCCAGCGCATCGACCTGCACCAGCTGGCCGCCAAGCGAGCGGTCGATGATCGACAGGCCCGAGTCGAGCGGATTGCCGTAGGTGACCTGCCACGAGAACGCCGCCTTCAGCGAGGCGTTCACGTACAAATCGTGGCCGGTGCCGAACGTCGGGCCGTAGTCGATGCCGTTGAAGGTCTGGCGCTCTCCCTGGCTGGGCAGCACGTAGTCCGACAGCACCTGGCGGTACACCGCCGGTTCCGTCATGTTGAAGATGAAGCCGGTGCGGTAGGCGTCGCTGGGCGTGTTGTGCCAGCCGTCGGTGGACGACCAGCCTTGCGGATTGAACCCGCCCACCAGGAAGCTCTGGCCGGCGTCGTTGGTGACCTGCATCAGCGTAAAGGTGGGGCCGCGGCCGTCGGTGGCGGCATGGAAGTCGGCCGAGGTGTCGTCCCCGTCGCGCGTGAACACGTTGGACAGGTCGAACGTCCCCTGCCCCAGCCAGCGTTCAAGCTGGGCATGGCCGCTGGCGTCAAGCAGCGCGCTGCCGCCGAGGATGGCGCCCGCCTGCGCCGGCAGCGCGCAGGCCAGCACCAGGGCGGCTCCCGCCATTTTGATTTTCTTCATGTCATCATCCTTTATAGATGCGGTGATCAGTGAAACCTACCACAGTGGCCTGGAAGTTTGGTGCGGTCACGCACGGTAGGATGCAGTGCGCTTACGGCTCAGTCCGCTACGCAATGCATATTTCCAGGCGAAAAAAAAGGAGGCCTGAGCCTCCTTTGCCTGGCGCTTACGCGCGCTTGTAAATGTCCTCGAACCTGACGATGTCGTCCTCGCCAAGATAGCTGCCCGACTGCACCTCGATGATGTGGAGCGGCACCTTGCCCGGATTTTCCAGGCGGTGGTTCATGCCGATCGGGATGTAGGTCGACTCGTTCTCGGCCAGCAGGCTGACCGTTTCGCCGCAGGTCACGCGCGCGGTGCCGCTGACCACCACCCAGTGCTCGGCGCGGTGGTGGTGCATCTGCAGCGACAGTTTTTCGCCCGGCTTGACGCAGATGCGCTTGACCTGGAAGCGGTCGCCCGCATCGATGCCTTCGTAGTAGCCCCACGGGCGGTACACCTTGGTGTGGTGCAGGTGTTCGGTGCGTTCCTTCGACTTCAGGTGGTCGACCACCTGCTTGACCCGCTGGACCTGGCTCTTGTGCGCGACCAGCACCGCGTCCGGCGTTTCGACCACGACCAAGTCGGACACCCCAACCACGGCCACGATGCGGCTCTCGGCGCGCACCAGCGAATTGGACACGCCGTCAAGGTAGACGTCGCCGCGCTGCACGTTGCCCTGGGCATCGCCTTCCTGCACTTCCCACAAGGCCGACCACGAGCCGACGTCGCTCCAGCCGATATCGGCCGGCACGACGACCGCGTGCGAGGTGCGTTCCATGACGGCATAGTCGATCGAGTCGGACGGGCTGCCCGCAAAGGCGGCTTCATCCAGGCGGCAGAAGTCGAGGTCGCGGTAGCCGAGGCGAACGGCAGCTTCGGCAGCGGCGGCGATGTCCGGCTTGAACTGCTCCAGTTCGCGCAGATAGGTCTGGGCGCGGAACAGGAACATGCCGCTGTTCCAGTAGTAGCCGCCATCGGCGACAAAACCTTCTGCGGTGGGCTGGTCAGGCTTTTCGACAAAGCGGTCGACCTTGTAGCAGTCGTCGGAACCGATGGCGCTGCCGCGGCGGATGTAGCCGTAGCCGGTTTCCGGCGCGGTCGGCACGATGCCGAAAGTAGCCAGCGCGCCATCGCGCACCGTGTTGGCGGCGCGCGCGACCGCGTCGGCAAAGGCTTTCTTGTCCTTGATGACGTGGTCGGCCGGCAGCACCAGCATGACGGCCTCAGGATCGATCGCCATCAGGTAGTTGGCGGCGGCAGCCACCGCGGGCGCGGTATTGCGGCCGGCCGGTTCCAGCAGGATGCCAAGCGGCGTCACGCCGATTTCGCGCATCTGTTCGGCCACCATGAAGCGATGGTCATTGCCGCAGACAACCAGCGGCGCCATCAGTTCAGGCCAGTCCCCAACCCGCAATGCTGTCTCTTGCAGCATCGTGCGGTCCGTCACCAGCGGCAGCAGCTGCTTGGGCAGCACTGCACGCGACAGCGGCCACAAACGGGTGCCGGCGCCGCCGGAGAGGATGACTGGGTAAATTTTCATGTAAATCCTTTTCTTATTTTGCGTAAATCATGTCGCCTTCAGTGCGGCGGTGCTGGCGCCGGTCGCGCGCATTCACCCACTCTTCGGACGAGTATTCGGTACTGTGTTTCATCTCGCCTTGACGGTCGACACTATAATCTTTAAATACTATCATTTCATGCAACGTTACATCGTGCAACACCCTTGTATATTCAAACAAGACGCTGCGCGTGATTTCGGCGCCTTCGCAGATGTGGCTGCCGTGCCCGATCCAGGTCGGCCCGATGATGGTCACGCCTGATTCGATCAGGCAGCCCGAGCCGATGTAGACCGGCCCCTTGATGACGGTGCCGTTCCAGTCGATGCTGGTATTTAAGCCGACCCAGACGCCGTCTTCGACCTGGATGCCCGGCACGTCCATGTGGGCCACTTCGCCCTTCAGCACGTCCTGCAGCACTTCCCAGTAGTCGGCCACGCTGCCGATGTCGAGCCAGTTGAACGGCCGCTTCTGCGCGTAGAACGGCAGGCCGCGCTCGGCCATCAAAGGGAACAGCTCGGAGCCGATGTCGAACGACTGGCCCGATGGGATCAGGTCGATGACTTCGGGTTCGAAGATGTAGATGCCGGTGCTGATGAAGTTCGACAGCGCCTGTTCCTTCGATGGTTTTTCCTGGAACTGGGTGATGCGGCCCTCCTTGTCGGTGACCACCACGCCGTAGCTGGAGACCTTGTCCCACGGGACTTCGCGCGTGATGACGGAGGCCAGCGCGCCTTTGCGGCGGTGTTCGAACAGCGCCGACTTGAGGTCGAGGTCGATCAGCGCGTCGCCGCACAAGACGATGGTGGTCTCGTCGAAGAAGCCGCCGAACTCCTGGATTTTTTTCATGCCGCCGGCCGAGCCGATCGGCTGCGGCACCACTTCGCCGTCGTCGTTGGTATAGCCTTCGAACGAGTAGCCGATCTGGACGCCGAACTGGTGGCCTTCACCGAAATATTCTTCGATCTTGTCATGCAGGTAGCTGACGTTGACCATGATTTCGGTGACGCCGTGTTTGGCGAGGTGTTCAACAAGGTAAGCCATGACCGGCTTGCCAAGCAGCGGGATCATTGGTTTTGGCAGGTCATAGGTGAGCGGACGTACGCGTGTTCCCTTGCCCGCAGCCAGAATCATAGCTTTCATCGGTCCATCCTTTTCGTTACTTCGGCATTGACTGGTATCGCCATGCATCGGCGCACATTTGTGCGACATCGCGTTCGGCCTTCCAGTCGAGCTCGGTTTGGGCACGGTGGGGATCGGCGTAGCATTTGGCGATGTCGCCTGGGCGGCGGTCAACGATTTTGTAGGGAATGGGTTTGCCGCAAGCCTGTTCGAAGGCGCGTACCATTTCCAGCACGCTGTTGCCGCGCCCGGTCCCCAAATTGTACGTAACAACGCCAGGACCTGTCGCCAGCTTGGTTAGCGTTTTTACATGGCCAATGGCGAGGTCGACAACGTGGATGTAGTCGCGCATGCCGGTGCCATCCGGGGTCGGATAATCGCCGCCGTACACCGATAAAAATTCGCGGCGGCCGTCGGCGACCTGGGCGATGTAGGGTACCAGGTTGTTCGGGATGCCGTTCGGCTCTTCACCGATCAGGCCGCTTTCGTGCGCGCCGACCGGATTGAAATAGCGCAGCAGCGCGATGCGCCAGCTGGGGTCGGACACCGACAGGTCGCGCAGCATCTCTTCGATCATCAGCTTGCTGCGGCCGTAAGGGTTGGTGGCCGACAGCGGGAAGTCTTCGACGATCGGCACGCTGGCCGGATCGCCATACACGGTGGCCGACGACGAGAACACCAGGGTCTTGACGCCGAACTTCGCCATCGTCTCGAACAGCACCAGGCTGCCGTAGACATTGTTATCGTAGTAGCGCAGCGGCTGCGCCACCGATTCGCCGACCGCCTTCAGGCCGGCAAAGTGGATCACCGCCTCGATCGCATTGGAGCCGAACGCCGCTTCCATCGCGGCGCGGTCGCGGATGTCGCCTTCGATGAAGGCCATGTTTTTGCCGGTGATCTGGGCGACCTTGTCGCCGACGACGGTGTTGCTGTTGGAGAGGTTGTCGTAGACGACCACTTCATGGCCGGCCTTGAGCAGTTCAACGCAGGTATGGGATCCGATGTAGCCCATGCCGCCTGTAACGAGTATCTTCATCTGTGTCCCTTTATTAGTCCCGTCGTTCCCGCGGAGGCGGGAATCCATGCTGAGCGAAGCTATGGGTTCCTGCGGGGCCGCCGAGGCCTGCGCGGGAACGACGGCGGTAAATTTTTAGCGCCTTGCGGCCTCTTTGATGAACAGCCAGATAAAGGCCATGTCATCGATAAAATAGCGGCGGAACATGCGGCGCGGCTCCTGCAGGAAGCGGTAGAACCATTCGAGGCCCGACTTCTGCATCCACACCGGCGCGCGTTTCACCTTGCCGATCGCGACATCGAAAGTGCCGCCGACGCCCATCGCGAACGGGATCTTCATGTCGGCCTGCCAGCGGCCGAGGAACTGCTCTTTCTTGGGCGAGCTGATCGCCACGAACAGCAGGTCGGCCCGGCTGTCGCGTACTTGCGCGGCGACCTGGGCCTCCTCCTCTTCGCCCTTCCAGTAACCGTTGCGGTAGCCGCAGATCTGCAGCTTCGGGTACTTGCGTTCGTACGTGTCCTTTACCGCGCGCACGACTTCCTCGCGCGCGCCGAGCAAAAACACGCGCCAGCCCTTGTCGCCTGCGCGCGCCATCAGCGCTTCAAAAAGGTCGACGCCGGCGACCCTTTCCTTCAACGGCTTGCCGAGCAGGCGCGAAGCCCACACCACCGGCATGCCGTCGGCGTTAATCAAGGCGCATTCGTTGATGATGCCGCGCAGGCCAGGGTCGCGGCTGGCCTTGACCAGCTTGTCGACATTGACCACCACGTGCTGGTGCGGCCGGCCCGACTGGATGAAACCCTCGACCTTGCCAAGCGTCTCTTCCATCGTCAGGTTATCGACCTCGCACCCCATCAACGTGATGCGCCCGCTCATGACACATACCTCGCGAGGATCTCGACGATGCGCTCGGCCGCCTTGCCGTCCCACAGGTGCGGACGGCGTCCGGTCTTGCCTTCGCCGCGCAGTACCTTGCGCGCTTCCAGCAGGATCTTCTCCGGGTCGGTGCCGGCCAGTACGTTCGAGCCCTCATCGACCGTGACAGGACGCTCGGTGTTTTCGCGGATCGTCACGCAAGGCACGCCCAGCGCGGTGGTTTCTTCCTGCAGGCCGCCGCTGTCGGTGAGCACCACCGCCGCATCCTTCCACAGGTTGAGGAAGGCCATGTAAGCCTGCGGACCTGCCAGCGTGATGTTCGGGCCGAGGTCGATGCCGAATTTTTCCAGGTTGGCGCGGGTGCGCGGGTGGACCGGGAAGATCAAAGGCAGTTCGTTGGAAATCTCGCGCAGCGCGCCGCCGATGCGGGCGAAGTTTTCCGCATCGTCGACATTGCTCGGACGGTGCAGGGTGACCACGCCGTAGCGCTGCTTTGCGTCCGAGCGCGCAGCCTTGAAGCCGGCGGTCTCGAAGCCGCTGGTGTCGGCGCGGGTCAGCTTATCGGCCTGGAACAGGACGTTATCGACCATCACGTGGCCGACGTAGTGGACCGCCGAATCAGGCTTGCCTTCGCGCTTCAGGTGTTCCAGCGCGGCCGGCTCGGTGACGAAGAACCAGTCGGAGATGCTGTCGGTGACGAGGCGGTTGATCTCCTCCGGCATCGACATGTCGCCGCTGCGCAGGCCAGCTTCGACGTGCGCGACCGGGATGTTGAGCTTCTTGGCGACGATCGAGCAGGCCAGCGTCGAATTGACGTCGCCCACCACCAGCACCGCGTCGGGGCGCTCGGCCATGCACAGCTCTTCGAAGCCGACCATGATCTTGGCGGTCTGCTGCGCGTGGCTGCCGCCGCCGGCGGCCATGAACACGTCCGGCTGCGGGATGCCCAGCTCTTCGAAGAACACCTCGTTCATGTCGCGGTCGTAGTGCTGTCCGGTGTGGATGATCTTGAAGGACAGCGCCTGCTGCGCCTGGAACGCGCGGACGATCGGTGCAATCTTCATGAAGTTCGGGCGGGCGCCCGCGACCAGGTAAATAGTAGGCATAGCTAACCTTCAGGTAAACATTGAGAAAATGATATTGTAAACCGGCATTCTAACGGCGCGCCGTTCGATACTGTTGTAATTTTTACTACATCGCACGGCTGTTTCGCTTCGTAGCTGCGCGAGTACCAGCCCAGCGGCGGGTCTTCCTGTCCGCGCACCAGTTCGATGACGGCCCCCTCGCCCACCACTTCCAGCTGGAGCCCGAACGCTTTGCCGCGCACGTGGACGCCGCTGGCATGGCGTGTGACCGCAAGGCCGGGCGCGAAGTGCCAGAACTGTTCGACCTTGTGCGCTCCCTTTGCGGCGACCCGGTCGGTGACGATCAGCGTGCGCGAGGCGGCGTCGAACTTGACTTCGCGGATGTGGCGCGCCGGGTCGGCCAGCCGCATGTAGCCGTTGTGGGTGCCGCGGAAATCGAACTGGCCGGGCGATTGCGGCATGCGTTCGACGTGGCTGCGCGCCTTGCGCACCCACATGAAGCGCCCGCCGCTGACCGACTGGTCGGCGCCGTCCACGCGCACCGTGTTGTGGGCCGAGGTGCCGCGGAAGTAGTCGCGCCACTTCAGGGCCTGCCAGTACGAATAGGTGCCCGGATCGACCAGGCATTCTTCGCCGGCCACCGACAAGGTCAGCGACAAGGCATCGGCATGGCCATGGGCCGCGATGCCGAGATAGCCGAGCGGGCCGCAATCGAGCAGGCCCTTGATCTCGCTGGCGGCGCCGAAATCGCGCCCGAACAGCAGGTAGCCGCCGTCCGGGAAGGACCAGCCGGGCGCCTGCGCGGGCTGGATGCTGCGTGGGCGCTGTCCCGGAAAGGCGTGCAGCAGCCAGCGCGCGGTGGCGCTTTGCGGCGCGCGCTCGCCCGCCAGCGCGCCGCCGAGCGACAGCAGCAGCGCAGCGCGGTCGTTGTGGCCGGGGTCGAGGCGCCAGACGATGCCGTCGTCGGCGTCGCCGACCATCGGCACATGGCCGCCCACGTCCATCACCGAGCGCAAAAAGTGCAGCGCACGCTCCAGCGACTCCCAGTACTGGCTTGAGAACGGCCTTCCGCTGGCCTGCCCCGCGAGCGCCGCCACGAACAGGAATTCGCTCGAGAATACATGGTACGAAAACGCCTGCTCGCGGTTGACGCCATCGCTGGAAAACTGCGCCAGCGCCTCATGTTCGAGTTCGCGCGCGGCCTGGCCGCGCCAGCGCGCCGACTGGTCCCAGCATGGCCATGCGGTGGTCGCCACATACAGGCCCGCCAGTTCGCCGATCAGGTGGTTGTTGGCCGACGAGTGGCGCGACAGGTGGCGCGCAATCGACTGGCAGTGGGCGTAGATACTGTCCAGCCATGCGCGGCGCAGCGCCTGGCCGCCTTCGCCGGCAAACAGCTGGCCGTCGGCGCCGCCGGCCAGTTGCCACACCATGGCCCAGTTAATCAGGCGGATGCCCATTTCCAGTGAGCTGGTCCAGTTCGGGCCTGTCATCGGCGGGCACTGTTCCAGCCATCCCGAGACCTGGGCGCGCAGCACGGCCAGCCATGCCGGGTCGCCGCTGACCCGCCAGGCCTGGGCCAGGCGCACGAGGTGCAGGTGGCGGTTCAGTTCCCAGACGTGCTTGATGTCGCCCACCAGCGCGCGGTCGGTGATGCGGATGTCGCCGGCGAACACCGACGGGCCAAGCACGCCGCTGGCAGGGTCGCGGTTCCATTCGGGCTGCGCGCCGACGTTGAAGCGGCATTCGGCAAACAGCACGACTTCGCCCGACTTGATGCGTTCAGCATCAAGCAGGATGGCGTCGGCCTCGCCGGGCTGCAGCGGCGGCGTGCCGGCGCGCGGCAAGGCGCGCGCCGTGCTTTCAGGCGCGGGCGCCGACCAGCGCAGCATGCCGCGCCGTTCGAGCCGGCCGACCGCCGCCTGCTGCATGCGGTAGCCCACTTCGCCCACCGACATGCAGCGCAGCCGGTTGACCAGCCAGGCCAGGCGCTCGACCGGCGGCTGGCGGCTCATCGCGCTCCCCGCGCGCACAGTTCGCGGTACACGGCGGACAGCTTGCCGATGACGACCGCGGTGGAAAAGCGTTCGGCCACGGTCTGGCGCGCGCGTTCGCCGAGGCGGCGGCGCAGGACTTCATCGGACATCAGGCGCGACAGGGCCGCAGCCAGCGCCTGCACATCGCGCGGCGGGACCAGCAAGCCGTTGTCGCCGTCCACCACTGCTTCAGGAATGCCGCCGACGCGCGACACCACGACCGCTTTGCCGACTGCCATCGCTTCGAGCATGGCCATCGGCAGGCCCTCGGCATGGGACGGCAGGCAGAACACGGACGCGCGCGCCAGCTGGTCGGCCTTGTCCTGCGCGCCGATCCAGCCAAGCACTTCGAGGCGTTCGGCGACGCCAAGCTGGGCGGCGCGCGTGCGCAGCAGCGCCAGGTCGCCGTCGCCGCCGACGGCCAGCCGGACGTGCGGGAATGCCGGCGCCAGCGCGGCCACGGCGGCAAGCAGGTCGTACACGCCCTTGGGCGTGTCGGCGCGGCCAAGGAACAGGATGCGGCCCGGCTCTTCTTCGCAGCGTGAGGCAAGGCGCGCGACATCGACCGAATTGGGCACCACGCGCACCTGGGCTTTCGGCGCAAAGCCGGCCAGGAATGCCGCCCAGCCGCTTGACAAGGCGATCACCACCGAGCTGGCCTCGAGCGTATGGCGGATCCACCAGCGAGCCACAGGGCCCGACTCGCTGGTGGCGAAGTCGCGAAAGCCGCCGCCGTGCAGGTGGAAGACGGTGCGCGCGCCGCAGCGGCGCGCGATCAACAGGAGCAGCGATTTGCGGAAGAAGCTGGCGTGCGAGGCCGAGTGCGCGTGCACCACGGCCGGGCGTTCAAGCAGGCAGGCCAGCGCGGTGCGCCAGAAGCCGGCCAGGGCCACCCTGGCTTTGCCGGCACGGGAACCTTCGGCATGGGTGGCCAGGTAGCGCACGCCCTCGCGCTCGAACAGGCCGTCCTGGTCCAGTACCGAGACCACCGCGGCGATTCCTCCCTTGCCGGACAGCGCGGTACCGATCATCAGCACCCTCGGGGCCATGGCCGTCACCCGCGCGCTCCGCCGATATATGGAAGCTTCTTCATCATGCGAAAATTATCAATGGGGCAATAATCGATCATACCTCATCAGGACTTACCCCCGTTTTGGCATTTGTGCGCAGCAACATGATTGGTCGGTCAGCAAGGCCGGTCCGGCAAGATCTGATCGTAGGCGGCGGCAACTTTTTCCGCCAGCACGGTGTAGGTGCGGTGGGTGCGCACCCAGGCCGGGCCGCGCGCGGCAAATTGCGAGGCCATCGTCGGGTTGCCCAGCAGTTCGAGGACTGCGTCGCGGAAGGCCCCTGCCTCCATCGGCGCGCACAGGCCTGCGGCGCTCTGGGCAGTCACCAGGCGCTGGTCGGGGATGTCGTTGGCGACGCTGGGGATGCCGAGCGCCAGGTATTCGACCAGCTTGGTTGGCGAGGAGACGTCGAACAAGGCGCCGCGCGGGATCGGCGACAGGCCCACTTCGGCCCGCACCGCGTAGCCCAGCGCTGCCTGCTGGGGCAACCAGCCGGTCAGCAGCACGTGGCTGTCGAGGCCGCGTTTGCTGATGCTGCTGCGCATCCATTCCATTTCATCGGCCGAAGGCGCGTCCCCGGCGATCACCAGGAGGATGTCGGGCTGGCGCTCACGCAGCGCTTCGACCACGTCGAGCAGGAAATCCGATTTGCGCGACTGCGCGATGCGGCCCAGGTAGACGATGACGCGGCGCCCGTCCAGCCGCGGGTCGGTGCTGGGAGTGACCGAGGCGCGCCGGAACAGGTTGGCGTCGACGCCCATCGGCACGGCCGTCATGCGCGCGCGGTTGAAGCCCTTGGCGGCCAGCCAGTCGGCCATCGCGTCGCTTTGCACGAAAATATGGCGCGCGCCCGGCAGCACCAGGCGGTAGATCACGTAGCGCGACAGCGCGGCGCGCGCCGCGTGGGCCAGCCAGCGCAAGCCGCGGCCGCGCCGGCCGATCTCGTCGCGCCGCACCTCGAAGCCTTCGACGATGGGGAACGACATCCAGTAGACGAAAGGCAGGCCCAGCACGGCGGCCGCGGCACGCCCGACCAGTCCGCTGGCGATCTTGTCGCGCACCTGGATGCAATCGAGCGGCGCGCGGCGCCAGGCGCGGGCCAGCCCAAGGGCGTCCCAGAACGGCGACAGGACGCTGGCCAGTTTGTGCTTCAGGCTGCCTACCGGGTGCACGGCGCCCGCGCTCCAGCCGCCCGCCGCAGCCTCACCGCCCACCTGCCCGACCAGGTCGGTGCCGATGCCGTACTGGGGCATCTCGGCGCCGAACAGGGTCAGCACGTCGGCCCGGATCGGCGGCAGCGGATCGCGGATGACGAAAGCGATGGACAGGGGTGTACGGCGCATGAATTTCCTAGTTGCAACGAGTGGGTGCTGAGCGATTCTAACCCAAGTGGTCGTTTCGATATTGCAACAATGACAATCGTGCGCCCCCTGCCGGGAAGCTCCTGTTCCCGCCGCCTATGTCAGCCCGACTACCAGCTTCCGCTTTCCGTTGGCGGCCAGGGGAATATCATTCTCCTCCTCGATGTCAATGTCAAAGAACCCGCCCCACCGACGCAGCTGGGCATTGAGCAGAAAGGCTTTCTGGGCAGCGCTCAGCGGCCCGTGGCGTCCGACTACCGCCAGCGCAATCGCGCCTGCCTGTCGCTGGCGTACCTGGTACAGGCGCACAAAGTCCCAGGTCGCCTCGTCGATCACAATCGCCAGCCCCGGAATGTGGTTGCCATAGCGGTCCACCAGGAATTCGTGGCCGCGCCCGTCGATCGCGGCGCAGCGGCCATCAGGCTCGATCAGCCCGTAGTCGCCGGTGCGGTAGCGGATCAGCGGCATCACATCGTTCCACAACGAGGTGCCGACGATTTCGGCGCGGCCGTCGGCAAGGCGGTTTTCGGACCAGCCGTACAAGGGCTGGAACGCATACGGCGAGGTGACGCCGTCGACATGGTTGGCGAAGGCCAGGTTGGTGCGCTCGCACAGGCCGTAATTGACCGACACCGGGCAGCGGAACAGCCGCCCGATGGCAGCGAGCTGCGGTCCGGTTGCCGGCTCCGACGCCAGCAGCACGGCCCTGGGCTGCATGCCGATGTCGCCAGGCGACAGCAGTTCGGCCAGCGCCGCCGCCGAACTTGGATAAGCGTGCACGAAGGCGGGTTGGAAGCGCTGGATCGCCCCGGCAATCTCGGCCTTGTAGCGCGCGTTGATATGGTAAGGCGACAGCATCAGCCGGTTGCCGACAATGCGCCATGGGCTTTCGTGGGCCAGGCGGCGCGCGTCCGCGCCGATGCGCAAGGTGCGCGCCTTGTTGAAGCTGAAGCCGAACCTGCCCCATTCATGGCTGAAGAAGGCTTTTTCTATGTCGGCCACGCGCTTGCTGCGCCACATGCCGATGCCCTGCCCGGACGAACCGCCACTGGTGGCGTAGAACAGGGTGCGGGGGTCGAAACGGGCGTCGAGGAATGCGCGCTGCTGCGCCATGACCTCGTCCTTCGACAGCAGCGGGAAGCGCGCCAGCACTTCATGCAAGGGCTCGTGGCGCGCTTCGTCCGGCGTCACCGGCACCGTGCGCCGATAGTACGGCACATGGGTCAGCGCGCCAACCAGTATATGGCGCAGGCGTATCCTGGCGTGCGCCGCCCCCAGCGCCGGGTCCAGCCGCAACAGCGCGCGGACCCGGAAAAAATCGGGGTGGTATAGCAGGCGTTCCGGCAGCCATGGCCGCCAGGCATAGTAGCGCGCACCGAGCCAGCCGGGAATTGTCATCGCCTTATCCGTTGATGGTGCGGTGGAATTCGGCCGGCGAGACGTTGCCGAACCCAAGGCTGGCCAGGGTGCGCGCCTCGCGCGAAAAATCGCGGTCGAGCAAGCCGCCGGCAATCACAATGAGCGCGTCGGCCACCGGGGTGGGCACGCCCATCAGGCGGCCGATGGACGACATCAGCGCCAGGCCCATCGGCACGTCTTCGGTGATGAAGCGGGTGTCGATGCTGGCCGGACCCTTCGGCCCGCCCTCTTCGGCGTAGCGGCGGAACACCGACAGCGCGGGCTGCTCCAGGTCTTCCTCGTTGCGGAAGCGGCACTCGTCGAAGTACGGCGAGGGCTTGCCGCCGGTGGCTTCGATGACGGCGTTCTTTTCGTCGTCAAGGCGCGCCAGCAGGCGCAGCACCGCAGGCGTGAAGGCCTCCTTGTACATCCAGAATTCGCCCTGCGCGTATTCGATGCGGCTGGCCGACAGCAAGGTGCCGATGGTATGGACGATCAGGTTCGGGTTGTGCATCGCCGATTCGACCACGTTGGTGCGGGTGGCAACGTAGGTAGGAAACAGGCGGGCGGCGCGGGCCAGGCCTTCGGCGCTGCGCTCGCGCGGCACAAAGGCCAGCGCGTTGCGCGTGTTGCGGTACAAGATGTTAACGACCCCCGGCGCAACGAGGCGCGCATCGTAGGGCAGGCTTTCGCCCTCGGCCAGCATGAAGCCGGCGCTGGCCTGCCACGGCAGGAAATGGCAGGAGCCCATGTAGCCGGGCGCCAGCAGCACCAGCTGGCTGGCGGAAAGGTAGGGGCCGATCATGGCGGCGATGCGCGGGTGGCACTGGGTCTGCGTGGTGATGATGATGGCGTCCGGCGCCACTGCAAACGCTTCGCCCGGGTCGCGCGTGGCCAGCGCCAGGCTGGCAGTGCGGGTGGCGCCGCCTTCAGGATTGCTGACCACGGTGACCGCCAGGCGCGCGCGCACAAGGTCGAAGTTTTCGTCGTGCAAAGCGCGCGACGTCTTGAGCAGCGCCACCCGGTGCCCGTCCAGCGCCAGCAAGGCGCCCAGTGCGCATCCGGCATTGCCGGCCCCGACCATCAGTACATTCATCCCGCCCCCGCCTGGCACGCCACATGGCATGACTCGACGATGCCAGCGCACGGCCTGGCGACGGTTGCGGTGCCTCAGTCGTGCCGGGCGGTTCGCGGGGAACTAAGCCGCACCAGCATCGGCAGCAGGGCCGCGCTGGCGGCGCTATCGATCTTGCGGCAGAAATGGGCGCCGGATCGGGCAATGTCGTCGAAGTCGCCGGCGTCGAGAATTTTGGGATTGCGCGCGCCGCTGTCCGGCCACCGGATGTAGCGGAAATTATTGGACACGACCTTCGCGGCGAACGGCGAATCCATCACCAGTGTCTGGAAAAACATTTCATCCGGGCAAGCCACCGTGCGGAAATACCGTTCCAGCGAAGGCTCGTTCCTGACCCTGGCGAGAATCATCTCGATGCACGGCCGGCTGAGCGCCCACCAGCAGGAGCCGCCGTATGGCCGCATGCCCGCCGCCATCTTGCGGCGCAAGCCCAGCGTGCGCATGGCGTGCAGCAATACCTTGCCGGCAGTCTTGGCCAGGCGCCCTCCCCTCGGCCAGTAAAAATATTGGTAGCGTTCCTGGCAGGCCCAGCCATCCGGACCGATCGCCGCGCATTCGAGCAGTTCGCTGCCGCGCGCCGCGTCGAGCGCCTGCTGCAAGGCCTGGTTGGACAGCAGCGGGAAATCCTGGGCGCTGATGAAAACAACTTTATCGAATTCGGGCACGCCGTCGACAATCTCTTCCAGCGAATTGAGCATGGCGCGGACCTGGCTCCAGTCGCCCCAGTGCACCGCAATGCGTTGCCGCACCAGCCGGGCCTGCGGGCTGATGCGTGTGACGTCGAGCGCGGACTTGGCGTCCACATTGACATAGATGATGAAGTCCTCATGCGCCAGCTGGCCGACCAGCGCGTTGAGCTGGTCGAGGTCCTTGTGGGCGTGGATCAGGATGACCTGTTTCATCGGCGTCGCAAAGGCATGGAATCCCTGGGCAAAAAAAATGTCCTCCCAACCGCAAACGCGGACGGAAGGACATTGTTCCCGCCAGCACCGGGCGAACCCGGCCTGGGCGATGTTACCTTAATTGAGCGTGATCGACTGCGAGCCCACCGTAACCGTGCGCGTTGCCGAGGTGCCGGTGCCGGTGGTGGTGACGCTCATTGCCGGGCGTTTGCAGCCGACGTCGAGCACGACCAGGAACTCGGTCAGCACGTTCGGGCTGCCAGCCAGCACGAAGGCGCCGTGGTCTTCGATGGTGCCTGGCTTCGGGGCCGCGCCGATGCGCTTTTCCCAGGCGCCCGCGCCGAGCGAACGGACGCACACCGACTGGCCGTTGATCGCGATCTTGACGTTTTTCGCGTCCTCGACGGTGAAGGCGATCGGCGCATGCATGTTGAACTCATACTTGCGTGCAACTGCCGAGCTCAGCTTGTCGCGGATGACCACGGCGTTCTGGTTGCGCAGGTACCAGAGCTGGCGCTTGGCCTGGGTCAGCTGGGCGCCGTAGGCCAGCTGCGCGTCGCCTTCGGCGAAGTCGTAGGTCGGCTGGGCGGCAAAGCCGGTGATGCGGCCGTTGCGCTGCAGGGTCTCGCGGTAGCCGTCGACCAGCTGGCCAACGCCGCCGTCGAAGGTAATCGTGTTCTGCGACTTGCTCTGGTGGTACCAGTCTTTCCAGTACGGCGAACCGTACCAGTCATACCAGCCGGCCTTGGTGATCAAAGGCTGGCCGGCCACCGACAGCAGGAAGGCATTCTGGTCGCCGTGGCTGTGGTTGAACGAACCGTAGGGGCTGGACTTGAAGTAGACCGAGGTGCGGCCCGGCGAAGCGATGTCGCTGTGCATCGCGGCCCAGCCGATGCTCGGGTAGTAGGCCGAGTTCGACGGTGGCGACAGGAAGGTCGTGTGGGCGACCGGCAGCGGGTATGGCGCTTGCAGCAGGCTGAGCGAGTCTTCGATGCCGCCCAGGCCCTTGACGTACCAGGCGGCGCGCGGCGACACCAGGCGCGAGGCGAAGGCACGGAACACGCGGGTGTCCGGCTTTTGCTCGGAACCGTCGCCGAACGAGTGCTTGTTCGAGCCCGGCGGGGTGAACTGGGTGGCAAAGTCGAGGAAGCCGAGGGTCCATGGCTTGGCGTAGAAGTTCACGCCGGTGGCCTGCGACAGCGGGTCCCACAGCGCGACCAGGTAGCCGGCGGTGTATTCGGCATAGGCGGTGCCGTTGGCATAGCCGCCTTCCGGGCCGCTCCATGGCGACGGGCTGTTGGCGTAGGCGCGGAACGAGAAATCGAACCACTTCTGCGCTTCAGGGATATCGCCGAGCGACAGGCTCGAGATCAGCACCATGAAGACCAGGCTGGTGTTGGCGTGCGAGTCGAACGGATACTGGTCGAGGCGACCGTTGTCGCCCGCCAGGTTGGCGTAGATTTCATTCGAGCGCACGGCCACGGTGGACAGCCATTTGGCCTTGCGGGTAGCGTCCAGGTCGCCAGCCAGGATGTCGACTGCCTTGATCAGCGACAGCGCGATCTGGCGGGTGGCCTGGTCCTGGTTGACGTAGCTGGTGGGGCCTTTCGGGTTCAGCGAGGCCAGCTGGTCGCCCTTGCGCAGCGCTTCGTCCAGGAAGATCTTCTCGCGCTTGATGCGGTAGATCAGCGCGGCAGCTTCGAGCTGGCGGCTCGCTTCATTGATGCGCTGGCGGATGTCGGTCTGCTGGGCGGCCATCGCCGCGGTCAGGGGCGAGGTGATGACCAGCGGCCAGCGGTCGTCCGACAGTACCGGCAAGGCCGTAATCTGCAGCTTGACTTCATTGGTCAGGCGGCTCGAATACGCTTCGAGGTCGGTCTTCTTGGCCGTGCTCCAGGTCGAGAACGGGGTGACCGTGCCAGGCAGCGAACGCGGGCGGGCCTTGGCCAGGATGCGCGAGCGCAGGGTCGCGTTGTCAGGCACTTCGAACACCGTCGAGCGCGAGGTGATCGAGAACGGGCGCTGGGCCGACCAGTCGCTCGACGTGGCCGGGCGCACGCGCCAGGTGTAGTTGCCGTGCGCCATAGCCTTGGTCGGCAGGTACCAGTTGCGGTCGACGATGGCGCGGATCGGGGTGGTCGAGCCCTGGGCCAGGATCTCGATTTCGTATTGTGCAGGTCCGGTGGCATGGCGCGCCCAGGTGAAACCAGGCGGATTCTGCGCCTGGATCTGGTAGTCGCGCGGCGCCGGCTGGATCACCAGCGGGTCGGCCGACTGGGCCCAGTCCGCGCGCGCTTCGATGCCCGCGAACAGCGTCGCCGTGATGAGGGCGGCGCGGAGGATTCGGTGCGAATAACGGTTCATGAAACTAACTCCGTGAAAATGAATGCTGCGGTTTCGCTGCCCAGCCACTGTGGCTGGCGCGCGATTGTTAAAGCGCTGAGTTCGCTTTAGGCAGGACTCATAGTACCGCAAATTAAATTTCAGTGAGGCAATTTCCCCGTTTAAGCCTATGATTCTTCACGGAATCTGCGTGAAAGCAACACCATTTATTCGGCTGTCAATTGACCTTCAATCAGCTTAGTTTTCGAACTTGCAAGCTTAGTTTATTGAACAGTAATTTAACAATTTACCCAGTATTATCCGTCGCGGCGCAGCTGGCGCATGCGTTTCATGTACCGCAGGCAGTACATGCCGAAGGCGAGCGGGGCCTTGTCCATATGGCGGCGGCGCACCCCGAACTCCTCCTGGCGGGCCTTGATCTTGTTGGCGGACGAGACGCTGCCGGCATGGTCGCGGAACACGGTAAAGGTGCGGTCGACGGTGGACGGGCGCGCGACGGCGCCCAGCCGCAGCCACAGGTCGATATCCATCGCGTACTTGAGCTGCTCGTCGAACACCCCTACCCGCTCGAACGCGGCCTTGCGCACGAATACGGCCGGGTGCGGGACGAAGGCCTTGCCCGCCGCCAGCGACTGGTAGCTGAACGGGTTCATCGTGTGCGGCGCCTGCAGCACGTCGTCCTTCAACACCTGGATATTGCCGAACATCCAATCCACCTTGTCGGCGGCGAAACGCTCGGCCACGGTGGCCAGCACGTCATTGCTGAAGTAGTAATCGTCCGAGTGCAGGTGGGCGATGTATTCGCCCTTCGCATGGCGGATGCCCTCGTTCATCGCGCGGCTGATGCCGCCCTTGACGTCGCGCAGCACGCGCTTGTTGCCCTGGTAGGCGGCGATCATGTCCAGGGTGCCGTCGGTGGAGCCGCCGTCGACAAAAATGTGCTCGACGTCGCCGCAGGTCTGGGACGCGACCGACGCCAGCGTGTCGCCCAGGGTAGCGGCGCTGTTCCAAGTGCAGGTCACGATGGAGAAAGTGGGTTTATTCAGCATAAAAATCCAGTAGTTTCGGAATCACTTGCAGGGAATCGGCGCCGAACGCGGGCGCCGGCGCCAGCACCAGCGGGGCGCCGTCCAGCTGGAGCACCAGCTTGCCGACCAGCTCGCGCATGGTTGCGCCCAGTTGCAGCTGGCCGGGGTAGCGCTGGTAGCCGGACAATTCGGGGGTGCCGCCACGCGCCAGCGCCACGCATTGCTTGCCCAGCGCCAGCGCCTCGAGCACCGTGGTGCTGCAGGCTTCCTCGCACACCGACGGCACCACGCAGACGTGGCTGCGCACCGCCAGCGCGATGGCCTCGTCATACTCCCTCCAGCCGAGGAAGCGGATGCGGGCGCTGGCGTAGGCCGCTGCCAGCGCCTCGCGCTCGGGCCCGTCGCCGACGATCAGTACCTGCGCGTGCGGCGGCAGGCGCGGCGCCGCTTCCGCCAGGAATTCGCCGAAGCCCTTGCCGGCGTCGATGCGCCCGACCAGCATCACCTGCCCGCGGTGGACTTCGCCGGCCGCGGCCCGGGTGTGGCGCGCCAGCCGCGCGTAATCGATAAAGTTGTGGATCACCCGGGTGCGCGACAGGTCCGCCCCGGGCACGGCGCGCAGGAACTGGCGGCGCAGGAATTCGGACACGAACACGGTCTTCTGGCTGCCGAAGGACGCGGCGGCGCCTTCACGGTAGTTGCGCACCGCAACGGCGGTGACCGCTTTGCGCAACGGGCCGGCATTGGCGGAAATGCAGGCCGAGCAGTCCTGCGGCGTCACCGTCGTGCATACCTCGCCGCTGCGGAAGCGCAGGTGGGTCAGGCATTCACTGCCCTGGTCGTGGCGGGTCTGCACATAATTAATACCGGGATCGAGGTACAGCCCCGTCATCGGCAGGTGGCCGTGGTAATGCACCACGTCGTAATGGCGCGCGCGGGCGTTGATGGCGCCGGCGATTTTTTTCGCGAAGAACGGACGCTTGAGCGGATTGAACACGCCCAGCTGCAATTCCTTCCAACCGGGCCGCGCATAGTCGAATCCGGGAATAAAGCGGCCATGGAAACCAATCTGGGCGGCGCATGCGTCCAGGCCGCGGTCGTTGCGTCCCAGGATGTCGACTTGATGGCCTTGCGCCAGTAGGTTATTGGCCAGGGTGACAACGTGCTTGCCCAGCCCGCCGATCTGGGTGCCGGGCAAGTCTTCGGAAACCATCAGGATCTTCAAGCGGGCTTCCCCCGCGCGTGGCCGAGCGCCTTCTTGACCTTCAGCCAGGCGGCGTCGCGGTCGCCGCGCTCGATGACGAACAACATGCCATGCGCAAACAGCAAGGCCATCGTCGCCATCAGCAGCAAGGCGAAATTCGAGACGGTCGGGGCCAGCCGGTCGTCGGCCAGGCGCGCCGCGACGGCAATGGCCGCCACCCCGATCAGGGTCGGGAAATAACTATGGACCAGCAAGTCGCGCAGCGAGGTGCGGACGGTGCGGCCGTGGACGTAGCCGAGGAAGGCGATGGTGAAGATCACCGACGCGGCCAGGTGGGCGTAGGCGGCGCCGTCGATGCCGCCAAGGCGTACGCCGATATAGACAATCACCAGGCCAGTGCAGGCGCGGGCGACGGCGAACAGCCCGGACACGCGCGGATGGCCCATGCCGTCATTGACCAGCGACGGCAGGCTGGTCAGCGAATCGATGAACTGCGACATCGCCATCACGGCCAGCACCAGCGCGCCGTTGCGCGCGAAATCAGGATTCATCCAGTAGCGCAGGATATGTTCGGCAAACACGGCCACCAGTACCAGGATGGCGGCGTTGAGGAACACCACATAGCGGTTGGCGGTCAGGTACAGGCGGTTGAGGCGGTCGAATTCGCCGCCGGCAGCGAGCGCGCTGGCGGCCGGGAACAGCACGCCCGACAGGCGGTAGGTCATGCCGAGGATGCGGTTGGCCAGGGTGGCCGCCACGGTGAAGTAGGCCAGGCCGGTGACCCCGACCAGCGCGCCGATGATCAGCTTGTCGGCGTGGGCGTACGACAGCGAAGCGAAACGCGACAGGAACGAGTAGGCGGAAAAGCCCAGCAGTTCACGCCGCACGGCCGCGCCAGCCCAGCGAAATGCCAGCCCCGGCAGCAGGCGGCGGATGCCGGCCCACAGGATCAGGCAGTGGATGCTGCTGGCGGCCACGCGCAGCAGGATGACCTCGAACAGGCCGTAGCCGAGCATCAGCACGCCAACGGTCAGCAGGGGCACCAGGGTGCCAAAGAACATTTCGATGCGGCTGGAGATGTCGTAGCGCATCAAGGCTTGCGGCACGCTTTGCAGGTAGGTCTGCAGCTGGCCGAGGAAAAACCCCAGCGCGGCCAGCTGCAAGGTGGCAACCGCTTCCGGCACGATGGCGGCCGGTACGGTAAACACATCGTTGACCAAGTAGCTGGCGCCGAAGAACAGGCCGAGCCCGCCCACAAGGCCGATCAGCGCGTACACGATGATGCCGAAGAACAGCGTCTGGTTGATCTTGTCGCGGTCTTCGCGGGCGTTGTGCTCGGCGATGAACTTGACCGAGCCGGCCGTCACATTGATGTCGATGACGGCAAAATAGCCGACGATGGCGGTCACCAGCGAATACACGCCATAGCCGGCCTCGCCCAGCCCCTTGACCACCAGCGGCACGGTGCCCAGCGCGACCAGCGCGGGCACCACCGCGCCCATCAGGTTGGACACGGCGTTACGCATCAGGCGCAGGTTCATGGCGCCTCCCAGCAACAACCAAATCCTGCCATCTGGCAGCGATCCGCCATCCTCATTGGCTTGCCAGCGCGGCGCTGCGCAGATGCACCGGCGCGGCCGCCTGGGCGGTCCTGGCGGCGGCTGTTCCGGCCATCGCCACATACGGCAGGGCCATGCAGAAGGCCAGCAGCTGGGTGGTGCGCAGCTGGGGCACCGGCGTGCCGATCAAAAAGTCGGGCAGCATGAAGGCGATGCCCGCCAGCCCGGCGGTGCCCAGCCCGACCAGTTCCGGCGGCAGCTGGCGCAGCGCGCGCCGCGTAAAGGTGTAGAACGCGAACGCCAGCCCGAGGAACAGGAACAGCCCCAGCAAGCCGCTCTTGAGCGTCAGGTGCAGCACCCCGCTGTGGATGAAGGTGCCGCCATCCGGGCCGGCCTGCCAGGTGATGCGCTGGTAGCCGGTATACCGGCCCCATGAGCCAATGCCGGTGATCGGGTTCGACAAAAAGTCGGCCAGCGCATACTTCAGTTCAAGCACGCGCTCGCTCTCGGCGCCAAAGCGGCGCGAGCCCATGTCGTAGAAAAAGCGCTCGATGCCGCCGCCGGTGGCGCCCTTGGTCTGCGACAGGCGCCGGATGGCCACGAACAGCACGGCGGCGCCGGCAGCCGGCAGGCCGAACACCAGCATCTGGGTGCGCCGCGCCAGCGGGAAGCGGAAGGCGATGACGACCAGCGCCAGCAGCAGGCCGATCCAGGCGGTGCGGCGGTAGGACAGCACGATGCAGGCGGTGGTGGCCAGCAAGGTGGCCCACTCGACGCTGCGCCAGAAGCGCGACGCGTGGGCCTGGCCGGTCTGGAACAGGTTGACGGCGGCGATCGACAGGGCCACCACGCACAGCAGGCTGTCGTTGATGTCGAAGAAGGTCAGCTTGATCTTGATGGCGTTCATGTTGGCGTACACATTGTTGGGGTCGCCCCCGCCGATGGCCCAGCGCGCCAGGCCGTAGGTGGCGCGGCCCAGCCCCATCAGCATGACGAAGCGCGACAGCTCGATCACGTGCGCGCGGGTACGGAACGACAGCAGCAGCAAGGACACCAGCGGCGCCATCCAGACGATGTTCGAGAAGCCCGACGGCGCCAGCGCCTCGCGCAGCTTGACGTCGAGGAAGAAGGCGGCCACCACGTGCAGCGCCAGCAGCGCGGCCCAGCCCCAGAACCAGGGGCGCAGGTTGCAAGGTTGCAGCGCCTCGCGCGAGAAGGTGGCAGCCACCCGCGCGCAGCACCAGGCGCCCAGCAGGTACCACAGCAGCAGCGGGAAATACAGCAATCCCGAACCGCGGCCATAGATGTTCCCGCCGGACATCAGCGCGAGGTTGCCGTAGGTCGAGGAATTAAACAGGAAGAAGATCGCCAGGTACACATAGGCCAGCATGCGCGGCTGCACCAGGCCGACGCCGATGCCGACCACCGACAGCACCGCCATCGCCAGCACGACGATGAACGGCAGCGCGGTGAAGACATACTGGAGAATCGGGTCCATCAGCGCGCGGCCGTCCGTTCGGCGGTAGCGGCCCCCATCAGGCGAACCCGGTCGCGGCCGTCGACCACGGACAGCATGTCCTTGATAAAGCGGTCCTGTACCTGGTAGGCGCTGGCCGCATTCGGGCCGATGGTCGAGACGCGCACCAGCATGCCATCCGGGATCTTGCCCGACAAGCCATAGGCGAAGCGCTGGATCTTTTGCTCGATGCCGGACTTGATGGCCTTGTCACCGACCGTGATCCAGTAGGTGATCGGTTCGTTGCGGGCATTTTGCTTCGCCACCAGGCGCTTGACCGGCACCACGCCGTGGCCGGTGTCGAGCATATCGTCGCGCGAGTCGAGCATGTCGAATCCCTGGGCCACGTAGCAGACTTCGGGCAGGTGGATCTGCAGCGCGCGGCTCTGGTCGCCGCCGTAGGCGATCGACAGCATCACGCGCTGGCCGTCGCGGTCGACGTAGGTGCGCGACAAGGTCTGGTCGTAGATTTTTTCCAGCAGTTCCTGCTGCTCGGGGTCGGCCTGCAGCGGCACGATCGAGGTGTCCACCTGCCATTGCCCAAACGAGGCCGGGATCATGGTCTCGAGCTTGAACTGACCCTGTTGCTCGGCCAGCTTGACGGTCGGGGTCAGCGCGCCGGTCAGCGCCGAGGCGCTGACCATGGCGGCGCCCAGCACGACGCTGGCAAGGATGCGGCGGTTCATGCGGCCCTCCCCTTGGGCGCGGCGCGACCCTGCCTGCGGCGGATGATCCACTGCAGCAGCGAGTCCATTGCCAAAATCAGCACCAGCGCCGTCAGGAACAGCACCATGCCGGCAAAGCCGTGCAGGAAGCCCTGGCCGGCGGCGTCGCCAAAGTTGTACGTAATCAGGGTCAGGGTGATCACGCGGATCACGTTGGCCGCGAACGAAATCGGGATGATCAGGATCGCCAGCGCAATGTTGCGGAAGGCGGAAGGGTGGCGCACCAGGTTCAGGTAGAACAGGCCGAGTGCTTCAAGGGTCAGCAAAGTCTGCAGGCCGGCGCAGGCGTCCGCCACCAGCAGCTGGTACTGGCCGATCTGCAAAATCACGCCGGAGCGGCTGATCGGGTAGCCGGCCATGAACAGCAGGTGTTCGGTCACGTAGGACACCGCCATCTTCATCGGCATCGTCACCATCGCCACGAATTCGGCCGGCAGCGGCACCATAAACAACAGGAAGAAGAACGGGAACCACAGCACCTTGAGGGCGCGCGCGCCGCGCTTGACCAGCAGTACCGCGGCAGGCACCAGCACGATCGATAGCACTTCGAGCATCAGGATGCTTTGCGAGCGCCCGAACATGTACAGCAACAGGCCGATGGCCAGCAGCGGCCAGCCGGCCCAGGAGGTGTCGCCCGGATTGGTGGCGGCCAGCATTTCCGGCCACTTGCGCCAGGTCAGCCAGGCAAACAGGGCGAAGATGATCGGGCCGTGGCCCTGTTCTTCGGTGGCCCAGGCGCCGGTGGCCAGGCGGTAGAAAGTCGGGACGAACAACACCAGCAGGCCAAGCACGACCGGCAGCCATTCAGGCATGGCGGCACGGGCCTGTCCCATGTCGATGCGCATGCCGCGCTGTGCGTGCGCCGTCATCAGAAGTCCACCACCACCGAGCCGACCACTTCGGCGCCGGCCTGCGCCATTTGCTCGGCCATCCGGCTGACATTGGAAATGCGGGTGCGGTCCTTGCGGGCGACCAGCAGCACGCCGCCGGCGCGGCTGGCCACCGCCAGCGCATCGACGCCTTTCGAGAACGGCGGCACGTCGTACAGCACCACGTCGTAGCGCGATTCGAGCTGGGTGTTAAGCGCGCGGAAGGAAGCGCGCGCCAGCAGTTCTTGCGGATTCGGCGGCAAGGTGCCGGCAGGCAGCACCGACAGGTCGACGAAGGACGGGATGCGCTGCACCACGTCGAGCTCGGCACGGCCGGCCAGCATGTCGGACAGGCCCTGGCGGCCCTTCAGGTCGAAAATTTCGTGCTGGCACGGATGGCGCAGGTTGGCGTCAACCAGCAGGGTCTGCTCGCCGAGCTGCGAAAACACCACCGCGAGGTTGGCCGAGAACATGCTCACGCCATCGCCCTCGCCCACGCCGACCACGGCCAGTGCGCGCCGGCCGCGCGCGAACCAGCGCAGCATCAGCTGGCTGCGCACGGCGCGCAAGGCTTCGACCTGGGGCGAAAACGGTTCGAACGCGGCCACCAGGTTGGGCGAGAAATTCGCTTCGCCGCGCTGCAGGTAGGGATACTCGAACTGGCGCGCCAGCACTTGCTGGATGTCCGATTCGGTCACCAGGCCGAGGCGCTGCGCCGCTTCGCCGAAGCGGATGCCAAGTTCTTTCTGCATGCGCAGCACGCGCTCGGCGTTTTCAGGGGTGAGCTTGCCGGAATCGAGCAGCATGGCGCCCATGCTGGTGGTCTCGGGCGCCGGGCGGTCGATCGGGGGCCTTACGTGGTGATGCTCGGGAGGCGGCGTCGCCGCTGACAGCACTGGAG
The DNA here is from genome assembly GCF_020831365.1 of Massilia agrisoli. Taxonomy (GTDB): domain Bacteria; phylum Pseudomonadota; class Gammaproteobacteria; order Burkholderiales; family Burkholderiaceae_D; genus Telluria_A; species Telluria_A agrisoli. Next base: position 97,191 of record NZ_JAJHPV010000020.1, on the reverse strand, counting down.
AGTTCATAGTCTGGTCCGTCTCTTTAGTTCAGGCGCAATCGGCGCGGATTCAACAGGTTCTTCAGGCCCGCGCTGTTGTAGCGGCGCGGCGGATTCCATTCGATCGTACCCAGCACCGGAATGCCGAGCGACTCTTTGAGGTCGCCCGGCGAGCGGATCGGGCGGTTCAGCATTTCGGCCAGCAGCGCGATGGCTACGCCGAGGATGGTGCCCAGCAGCAGCGACACCAGGGTGTTGAACAGCACGCGCGGGCCGTCGGCGGCCATCGGCGGCGTGGCCGGGTTGAGCGTGGAAATATCGGACTGCTCGGACTGGCCTTCGATGCGCGTCTGCGACAGGCGCTGCGAGGTGGCGTCGTAGGCGCGCTGGGCGCTCTCGACGTCTTTCAGCAGCACGCCCAGCTCGTCGCGGGCGCGGTTCAGTTCCAGCACCTTGATCTTTTGCGCCGCCACCGCGCTGCGCAGTTCGTTCTCGCGCTGGCGCAGCACTTCGGCGTTGTTGCTGACGCTGGAAGACACGTTCGACACGATGCCGTTCAGCTGGCGGCGCAGCTGGTCGACCTCGGCCTTGGAAGCGACGTATTGCGGGTGGTTGCGGGCCAGGCGCTGGCCCATTTCGGCCAGCTTCGATTCGGCCATGCTGAGCGAGACGCGCAGGTTCTGCACCATCGCGTTGTTGGCGACGTCGGGCGAACTGCCGCCGGCGCCATTGGCCATCCGCTCGCGCGAGCCCGCTTCAATCGACTGCGACTGCGCCGCGACCATCTGGGCCGACAGGTCGTTCAGGCGCGACAGCTCGACATCGACCCGGTTGTTGTCCAGGCTGACGATGCCCTTCTCCTGCTGGTACTTGGACAGGCGCGCCTGCGCGGCCTCGAGGTTGTCGCGCAGCTGCTTGGTCTGCTGGTCGAAATAGGTCGAGGCCTTTTTCATCGGTTCGGTTTTCAGCTGCACCGACAGTTTCTGGTATTCGTCGGCGAAGGCGTTGGCCACCGCCGCCACGAAGGTCGGGTCGGCGCCCTTGAAGGAAATTTCCAGCACGCTCGACTCGCGCGAAGGCACGATTTCAAGCTTGCGCAGCAGCAAGTCGGCCAGCCAGTCCTGCACGGTGCCGCGCCCGTCGGATGCTTCCTTGAACTGGGCCACAACGGCCGGGCTGCTGGCCAGTTTCAGCTGGTCGACCACGCGCAGCGCGACGTTCTTGCTGCCGATGATGTCGATTTGCGTGGCCATGTAGCCCGGCAGCAGCTGGCCGGGCATGGTCAGCCCGGTCAGCGGATCGACGCCCTTGTAGTTCAACAGCACGGATGCGGTCGCCTTGTACGTCTTTGCCTGAAGCAAGCTGTAACCCAGCGTCAGCAGCACCGTGGCGGCAAGCACCGCCAGGATGAGCTTTTTACGCGCCAGCAGGATGAGCAAAAATTGGTGAACATTCATGGTTGAACCTCAAGTCGTCTTGCATTGCAGGAGAAAGCTTAGAACCAGCTTTCCTTTACCGTGATCACATCGTCGACCTGCACGATGTCGTCGTGCCTGGCGTTGATGATGGTCGGCTTGCCGCTGGCATCCTTGCGGGTGATGCGGATGCCGCGGTCGGTGCCGCGCGCGGTCAGGCCGCCGCCGGCCGACAGGGCCTGCAGCACGGTCATCGAACGCTCGACCTTGAAGGCGCCTGGGCGCTGGACTTCGCCGACGATGTAAAAGCGCGGTGCGCGTTCGACGTAGATCACGTCGCCGCCGGCCACTTCCATGTTCTGGTCGAGCTGGCCCGAACGCACCATCTGCACGATGTCGATGGTCTCGCGGGTCACGGCGCCCTTGCGGTTGCGCACCAGGCTGATGGCGTCGCCGCCTTCGGCCGACATGCCGCCGGCCATCGCCAGCAGGTCAAGCACGCTGCGCTTGCCTTCGACCGGATAGCGGCCCGGGCGGTTGACGTGGCCCAGCACCGCTACCTGCTGGCTCTGCAGCGTGGTGACGATCATGTTGACCTGGGCCTTCTTCAGGTAGCCGCCGCGCTCGAGCAGGTTGCCGATCTTCTTTTCCGCCGCCGCCACCGACAGGCCGCCGATTTCCACCTGGCCGACCAGCGGGAAGGTGATGGTGCCCGCTTCGCTGATGCGGGTCTCCAGCGCCAGGTCGGGATTGCCGTAGACCGACAGCTTGACCACGTCGCCCGCGCCCAGCGGGGTTTCGGCGGCGCTGGCCATGCCGGCGAAACCCATGCCCACTACCAGCGCGGTTGCCATCAACCAGTTTACGAGTCGTTTCATGATGTGCCCTCTTCCGTGAAAATGTTGTTGTTCAAATTAACGCGCTTACTTCAGTCCGGCTACGCCGCGATCGAGTGCCGCTTTCTGCTCGGCGCTTGTCGCCGCCGCGTCGCCGGTGGTGGCCGGGCTGGCGGCGGCGGTGTCGGCCGCGGCAGGCATGGCCGCCGGGGCCGCCGGCGCCGTTGCATCCGGCACCAGGTCCTTGTTCAGGTACTCGATCTTGGCAGTCGAACGCAGGCGCGCCAGTTCGGCATCGGCGGCATCCTTGTTCTTCTTGTTCATCAAAAACTGTTCAATCTGCTGGGCGGCGACATCGACCGTGACCGGCGCGTCGCGCACATCGGCGATCGACACCAGCAGGCTGCGCTCGCCTTCACGCACGGCGAAAATCTGGCCGTTCTGCATCGACATCAGCTTGGCCGACAGTTCCGGCGGCATGTCGGCGGTGCTGCGGGTAACGCGGTTGCGCGCGTACTTGACCTTGTTGGCGTCGAACCAGGCCGCCATTTCTTCCAGCGACTTGGAGGTTTCCGCCGCCTTCTTCGCTTCCGGCGTCAGGTCGCGCGTGGCGATGACCAGCTGCTGCATGTCGAAGGCCTTGCGCTTGCTGAAGAATTCAGGATGCGCGTTGAAGTAGGCTTCGACTTCGGCGCGGGTCGGCCTGGCCTGGGTGCCGATGTGCTTCTGCATGTAGGCCTGGGCGATAATCAGCGCCTTGGCGCGTTCGATCGCCTGCATCACCTTCGGGTCGCGGTCGAGCTTTTCCTTTTCCGCCTCGTGCTGCAGCAGCTGGCGGTCGACCAGCACGCGCACCAGTTGCTTGCTGGCGGCCTGCTGGTTGGCCGGGGCGATGTTGGCGCGCTGCAGCTCTTCGTTCAGCTGCATCGTGGTGATCTCTTCGCCGTTGACGCTGGCGATCGCCTGGCCTGGTTTTTTGGCCTCGGTTTCCTTGTCGCCGCAGCCGGTCAGGGCGGCGGTGGCGAGGATGGCGAGGATCAGTGCGGCGGCGCCAAGGGCGCGGCGCGGTGGTGGTGTGGTCTTGTATTTCATCGGGCTAGCCATGTCAGTGTTGTTCAAGATAGTTCCTCTTTTTATCGTTGGTTGGGTCTTGCCGAATCAACAATACTCTTTACAAATTTATCACGGACCCAGAAATTGGCGCGCCCCGTAGGACGCGCCCGCCTGCCTTTTCAAGCAGGAAATCAGTGCGCCGCCTGGCTTTCCAGGAAGGCGCGGTATGCGCTGCCGAGGCCGTCGGCAAGGGTGGTGCGCGCGCTCCAGCCCAGCGTGCGCAGCTTCGATACATCGAGCAGCTTGCGCGGCGTGCCGTCCGGTTTGCTTGCGTCGAACACGATGTTGCCGTTGTAGCCCACCACCTTGCCCACCAGCCTGGCCAGCTCGGCAATCGTGACATCCTGGCCGGTGCCGACGTTGATGTGTGAATGCATGGGGTCGGTGTTGTCGCAATAGGTTGCGCGGTCGAGCTGCATCACGTAGACGCTGGCCTCGGCCATGTCGTCGACATACAGGAACTCGCGCATCGGCCGCCCGCTGCCCCAGATCACCACTTCCGGCGCGGCGCCCACCTTGGCTTCATGGAAGCGCCGGATCAGCGCCGGGATCACGTGGCTGTTTTCCGGGTGGTAGTTGTCGCCCGGCCCGTACAGGTTGGTCGGCATCACGCTGCGGTAATCGGTGCCGTACTGGCGGTTGTAGCTCTCGCACAATTTGATGCCGGCGATCTTGGCCATCGCATACGGCTCGTTGGTCGGCTCGAGCGCCCCGCTCATCAGGTATTCCTCGCGGATCGGCTGCCCGGCCATGCGCGGGTAGATGCAGGACGAACCGAGGAACAGCAGCTTCTGCACGCCGCTCTTCCATGCCTCGTGCACCACATTGGCCTGCACCATCATGTTGTCGTAGATGAATTCAGCCGGATAGGTATTGTTGGCATGGATGCCGCCGACCTTGGCCGCGGCCAGGTAGACCTGGTCGATTTGTTCGGTACGGAAAAACTCGCGCACCTGGGCCTGGTCGGTCAGTTCCAGTTCGGCGTGGCTGCGCGTGACGATGTTGGCCAGGCCCTGGCCCTTGAGGACGCGGACGATGGCCGAACCGACCAGGCCCTTATGGCCGGCGACAAAAATACGTGGTTGCTCGTTCTTCAAAACTCACTCCAGTGAAATTGCTACGTTATATCCATGCGACTTCAGCAAAGCATGCCGGCGCGCCTTGTCGAGGTCATGCGCCACCATCTCCTGCACCATTTCTTCAAACGTGATGCGCGGCACCCAGCCCAGCTTGTCGCGCGCCCGGCCCGGGTCGCCCAGCAGGGTCTCGACTTCGGTCGGGCGGAAATATTGCGGGTCGACGGCCACGATGACCTGCCCCACCCGCACGCCTTTGGCGCGCTCGCCGCGCACCGCCGCCACCGTGCCGGTTTCGGCGGCGCCATGGCCGCGCCATTCGATGTCGATGCCGAGCTCGCGCGCGGCCACTTCGACAAAATGGCGCACCGAATACTGGCGCCCGGTGGCGATGACGAAATCCTCGGCCCGGTCCTGCTGCAGCATCAGCCATTGCATCTCGACGTAGTCGCGCGCGTGGCCCCAGTCGCGCAGCGCATCCATGTTGCCGAGGAAAAGCTTACCTTCCAGGCCCAGCGCGATGTTGGCCAGGGCCCGCGTGATCTTGCGCGTGACGAAGGTTTCGCCGCGGCGCGGCGATTCGTGGTTGAACAGGATGCCGTTGCAGGCGTACATGCCATACGCCTCGCGGTAATTGACCGTGATCCAGTAAGCGTACAGCTTGGCCACCGCATACGGGCTGCGCGGATAGAACGGCGTGCTTTCGCGCTGCGGCGTTTCCTGCACCAGCCCGTACAGCTCGGAGGTCGAGGCCTGGTAGAAGCGCGTGGTCTTTTCCATCTTCAGGAAGCGGATCGCTTCGAGCAGGCGCAAGGTGCCGATGCCGTCGACGTCGGCGGTGTATTCGGGGGACTCGAACGACACCGCCACATGGCTCATCGCGCCCAGGTTGTAGACCTCGTCCGGCTGCACCTCGTGCAGGATGCGGGTCAGGTTGGAGGTGTCAGAGAGGTCGCCGTAATGCAGGAAAAAATTCGGGTTCGGCGCGTGCGGGTCCTGGTAGATATGGTCGATGCGGTCGGTGTTGAACAGCGACGAACGGCGCTTGATGCCGTGTACCTCGTAACCCTTGGCCAGCAAGAGCTCGGCGAGGTAGGAGCCGTCCTGCCCGGTCACCCCGGTAATCAGTGCTTTCTTCATTCTTATACCAACCCTTCTTCAGTGCAGTGCCTACAACATGCTACGCCCTTGAGGCCATATTGAAAACATTGCAATTTTCAGATCATTCTAACGCCTCAAAACCCAAATTCAACCGCTGCGCCAATCGTGCGGAGGCTGCTTAAGCGGCGTTTAAGGAAGCGCTTGTTGGTGGAACTTTTGTTGCACTGTTCAGTGCGCGTTCTCGCGCGTCAGCACCACCTTGACCGTCTTCAGGATGATCCACAGGTCCAGCCACAGCGACCAGCTGCGCAGGTAGTCCAGGTCGTACTGCACCCGCGCTTCCATTTTTTCCAGCACTTCCGTTTCGCCGCGCATGCCGTTGACCTGGGCCCAGCCGGTGATGCCTGGCTTGACCTTGTGGCGCAGCATGTAGCCCTTGATCAGCTTGCGGTACTGCTCGTTATGCGCCACCGCGTGCGGGCGCGGGCCGACGATGCTCATGCGCCCTTGCAGCACGTTGACGAACTGCGGCAGCTCATCGAGCGAACTGCGGCGCAGGAAAGCGCCGATCGGCGTCACCCGCGCATCGTTCTTGCGCGCCTGCACGATGGTGCTGCCGTCGTCGGTCACCGTCATCGAGCGGAACTTGTAGACGATGATCTCTTCACCATACAGGCCGTAGCGGCGCTGGCGGAAAATCACCGGCCCCTTCGAGGTCAGCTTGACCGCGAGGGCAATCACCGCCATCACCGGCAGCAGCATCAGCAAGATGGCGGCGCCGAACACAATGTCGCTGGTGCGCTTGACCATGCTGTTGACGCCCATGAAGGGGCTTTCGCAGATGGCCACGACCGGCATGCCGCCGACATTGTCGAAGCGCGCCTGCATCAGGTCGAACACATACACGTCGGGCAGGAAATAGACCGAGGCGGTGGTGTCCTGCAGCGCGTCGAGCAGCTTGCGGATGCGCGGCTGCGCCGAAATCGGCTGGCTGATGAAGATCATCTTGATGTTGTGCTGGCGGACGTAGGCCGCGATGTCGTCCATCTTGCCCAGCATCGGATGGCGCAGCGCCTCCGGATGGCGCTCGTCGGCGCGGTCATCGAAGAAGCCGCGCACTTCCATGAACAGGTTGGGCTGGCGCGCGCAGTTGCCGGCGAACTTCAGCCCGGCGTTGTTGGCGCCGACCACCACCACCGAACGCACCCCGCCCTTCCTGCCGGGCCCGATCGACGAACGCCGCACCGCCAGGTGGCTGGCCAGCAGGAACACCGGCGTGGCGATAAACCACAACAGCACCACGCGTTCGTCGAAATAGTAGGACAGGCCGCTGGCCGAACCGAGGAACAGCAGCACCCCGATCGTCAGCACCCAGCCCAGCACGGTATCGCGCACATACGCGCCCATGCGCCCGCGCCGCCACGGCTTGTACGGGTCGACATGCTGGTACACCGCCGACGAAATAAAGAAGGCCAGCACCATCAGCACCAGCGAGTAGCCGTTGAACGGCTCCTGGTACAGCAGGGTCGCCACGTACAGCGTCCCCATGATGATCAGCGGGTCGAGGACTCGCTGGAAGAATGAGATCAGGGGGATATCATTGACCGTCATGCTCAGAACTGTGCGTTGGCGACCAGCGACACCGTGTTGGACTTGAAGCGGCCGAGGCCCAGGAACGGCGAACCGCTGCGCTCCTGGCGCGCCACCTGCGCCGTCACCGCCACCGTGCGGCGCGGGCTCCAGGTGGCCGACAGCGCCGCCTGCTTGAGCGAGTCGTCCAGGTCCTGCGCGGCGCCCTGCGACACGCGCGCGTTGTAGGCGCGTTTTTCGTAGCTGGCATTGGCGTCGACCCGGATCTTGGCGGTCGCGTCCCAGGTGGCGCCGACGCTGGCGCCGCGGTTCAGGCTGTAGCTGACGATGTTGCTTTCGACAGCGGAGAACTCGCGCCAGGCCGCCGCCGTGTAGCGCATCTTGCCGCGCGGCTGGTGGGTGGCCGTGATGCGGCCGTTGAAGCCGCTGGCGTCGCGTTCCGAACGCGACTTGTACTTGCGCTTGGCGTGCCCGGCCAGCACCTGCACCGTGGTGCTGCCGCTGGCGATCCAGTTGACCCGCGCCTTCAGCTCGTCCTGCTCGAAGCTCTCGTCGAGCGACAGGCCGCCCAGGATGCGCCGGTTGTCGTACTTGCCCTTGACCTTGCGCGCCACCAGGCCCACCGTGCTGCCGCTGCGCGGCAGGTAGTCGACCCCGGCCTCGTAGGCATCCTCGGTGCGGTTGTTGAAGCGCTGGGCCAGCAGCTCGTATTCGTATTTGTCATGCGAGGCGGCGGTACGGGCGCGCCAGCTCGGATGGAAGCGCCAGGCGCCGTCGAAGTACTGGCGGCGGTGCTCGCGCAGGTTGCGCTCGTTGCTGCGGAAATCGGTGTACGGCGCCAGGGTCTGCTCATAGTTCGCGCCCAGCACGCCTTCGAAGCGGTTGCCCAGCTGCCAGTTCCAGCGCGCCTGCAGGTCCTTGCCGTCGTAATCGAGCTGGTCGAAATGGTCGAACTCGACCTTGGTCAGCTTGGCCTGGGCGTAGATCTTCTGGCGGCTGTAGGTCTTGTTGAAGACCAGGCCGGCGTGGGCCTGGCGCGCCGAATCGCTGCGCTTGCCGTCGAAGGCCGGCTGGTCGTCCGCCAGGCGGAACAGGTTGTCATCGTGGAAGTAACCGAGCCCGGCCATCACATCGAAGCCCTCGTCGCCGGGGGCGGCCTGGGACACTTGCATGCTGCAGACGGCGCCGATCATCAGGGCAATCCGGCAGGCGCGCGGCGCGTGCGCGCCCAAAGTAGTTTGGAAAGGTTTCAACATATCAGCCATCTTTTTATTGATAGTGCTGCTGGAAACCGTAGCTTGCCCTTACCAATAAGTCCAGTTACCGGTAGTGACAATCCAGACGCCCAGCAGGCCGTTTGTCAAAGCATGAGCTAAAACGGGCGACCACAACGTGCGGTGCCGAACATATAGGATGCTAAAAGCCGCCCCGGCGACGATTCCAGCCAGCCAAAGGTTGTGTTCAAAGCCGAACAATAAAGTTGTGACAACAAATGCTTTCAAGCTAATTTTCGCTGGTTCAACTTTTTCAAAATCGGCGTTGTCGATCCACCGCATCAGGAAAGAGCGCCAGAACAACTCTTCCATCACCGGCACCACCAGCGCCGCGCCGAAGATGCGCACCGCCACCATCAGCCAGTCAATCCGGCCATCGGTGGTGGGGTTGAAACCGTCGGGCGAACCGATGATCATCCAGTCCGCGTCCAGGCTGACCCACAGCACCAGCACCACCGCGCCAGTGACCAGCGCGGCGATGGCCGCGCCCAACCCCAGGCGGGCGTCGCGCAATTCGGTGTAGTGGCGGCGGAAGATGACCAGCATCAGCATGACGGCGCTGATTTTGACGGCGTAGAGCCATCTCAAGTCGTGGGCATTCCATCCGAGGCGGCCAAGCAGGTCGGCCACCAGGATGAACAAGATGTAGGTGATGAACGGCAGGATCCGCGCCCACGCGGCGCGGCTGAACATCGGTGCTTCTGCGGCGGACCCGTCGCCTGCGGCACTGGCGGACGCGGGCGGCGTCTGGTCTTTCTCTGGCATGGCTCTCCTTGGTTAATTACCCATTCGTGCGAGCCTCGATCTCCTCCCAGCGTTCGAGCGCCACCAGCAGCTGCTCTTCGATCTCGGCAAAGCGCGCGTTGATGCGGCGCGCGTCGGCCGGGTTGGTCTTGTAGAAGTCGGGGGCGTTGAGCTGCAAGGTGATCTGGCTCTGCTCGTCTTCGAGGCTGGCGATCAGCAGCGGCAGCTCTTCAAGCTCGCGCTGTTCCTTGTAGCTCAACTTTATTTTTTTTGCAACAGGAGCGTCTACCGTGCTCGCCGCCGCGGCCGGCTTGGCGGCCGGTTTGGCCGGCGCCGGCGCCGGCGCCTGGGCCTTGACCCGCTCCCAGTCGCTGTAGCCGCCGACGAACTCGCGCCAGCGTCCCTGCCCCTCGGCCACGATCACCTGGGTGACCACGTTATCGAGGAAGGTACGGTCGTGGCTGACGAGGAACACGGTGCCCTTGTAATCTTCCAGCAGTTCTTCCAGCAGTTCCAGGGTATCGATGTCGAGGTCGTTGGTCGGCTCGTCCAGCACCAGGCAGTTGGCCGGCTTGGCGAACAGGCGCGCCAGCAGCAGGCGGTTGCGTTCGCCGCCCGACAGCGACTTGACCGGCGAGCGCGCGCGCTCCGGCGCAAACAGGAAGTCGTTCAGGTAGCTCATCACGTGCTTGCGCTGGCCGTTGACCTCGACATAGTCGCTGCCCGGCGCGATGGTATCCATCAGGCTCGCTTCCTCGTTGAGCTGGGCGCGCATCTGGTCGAAGTACGCCACCTGCAGCTTGGTGCCGAGGCGGACCTTGCCGCTGTCGGCGGTTTCCTCGCCGAGGATAATCTTCAGCAAGGTGGTCTTGCCGGCGCCGTTCGGGCCGATCAGGCCGACCTTGTCGCCGCGCAGGATGGTGGCGCTGAAGTCCTCGATGATGACCTTGTCGCCATAGCGCTTGGAGATGTTTTCCATGTCCGCCACGATCTTGCCCGAACGCTCGCTCGACCCGACGTCGAGCTTCACCTGGCCCTGCTGCTCGCGGCGCGCGTTGCGCTGCAGGCGCAGTTCTTCAAGCCGGCGCACGCGGCCCTCGTCACGGGTGCGGCGCGCCTTGACGCCTTTGCGGATCCACACTTCTTCCTGCGCCAGGAACTTGTCGAACTTGGCGTTCTCCACTTCCTCGTTTTCCAGCAGTTCCGCCTTGCGCGACTGGTAGGTGGTGAAGTTGCCGGGGAACGAAAGGATGCGGCCGCGGTCCAGCTCGATGATGCGGGTGGCGACGTTATCGAGGAAGCTGCGGTCGTGGGTGATGAACAGCACCGAGCCCTTGAAGTCGCGCAGCAGGCCTTCCAGCCACAGGATCGACTTGAAGTCGAGGTGGTTGGTCGGCTCGTCGAGCAGCAGCACGTCGGGCGCCGACACCAGCGCCACCGCCAGCGCCACGCGCTTTTGCATACCGCCCGACAGGGTGCCCATCAGCATGTCGCCGGACAGGTTGAGGCGGTCGAGCGTGGTGTCGACCTTGTTCTGCATGCTCCAGCCGTCGCAGGCGTCGAGCTTGACCTGCAGCTCGTGCATGCGTTCCATCAGGGCGTCGTCGTCGCCCTGGCCGAACTGGCCGGTCAGGGTTTCGTACTCGGCCAGCATGGCGGCCTGGTCGCCCATGCCGGCGGCCACCGCGTCAAACACCGAGGTCGACGGATCGAACACGGGCTCCTGCTCGACATAGGCGATCTTGACCGACTGCTGCATCACCAGGAGGCCGTCGTCGAGCTTCTGGCGGCCGGAGATCACTTTCAGCAGCGAGGACTTGCCGGTGCCGTTGCGGCCGATCAGGCCGACCCGTTCGCCGGTTTCAATGGAAAATTCCGCGTGATCGAGCAGCGCGACGTGGCCGAACGCAAGTTGCGCCGACGAGAGGGAGATGACAGCCATGACTAATTTACCGGTGCGAGGCCATGCAAAAAAGCAGGGCCGGAATGAAAGAAAGACGCATTGTACCGATAGATCGGGCACGCCATTCTATTTGTCGCCCGTCCTCGGCTATAATTGCGCTCGGTTCACGACACCGGCCCGGCCTTTTCCGGCCCGGCCGATCGCCGAACCCGAGAGTCCTCCCCGTAGCACAATGGATAGTGCACATGCCTCCTAAGCGTGGGATACTGGTTCGATTCCAGTCGGGGGGACCAGTAGTTGCACCGAACGACTGGGCGCTCCATCTGTGACTCTCCACGCCATTCGTTACAAGCTGCGAATCCGCTTGTTCCACTCCAAACTATCCCAACGCCAACATTTTGTTGGCGTTTCTGTTGGCATCTCGACATCGAGGCTGGATGACCAACAGGGAGATGCAAACCACCACAGATACGTTTCACCGGCAAGCAAAGGGCACAGCGACGGGAGCCCAGGAATGCTGGTGGCTCGTCAATGCGGCGCCGAGAATCTGACCGCCTCAACAGTTTCAATCCTCACACATTGTCACAAAGATATTTTTCTTGCTTTTTGGTTACAAAACCGAGACTATGTTAGTTGGCGCACATAAGGGGATGGAGATGAAAACAATAGCACTCGTTGTTACGGCGGTGGTTTTAGCATATCTGGCTTACAAGTTGTGGGCGATGTTCGCCAAGGACAGTGCAGCGTTGGCCGCTATTCCCGATGACCAGTTGATCGGCCATTACAAATGGGAGTTGGCTGAAGGGCGCGACGGCAAGAAGTACGCTGCCGAGTACGAGCGGCGGCACGGTGGTTTGCCGTGCTAGCTAATATCGGTATGGCGTTGGCCGTCGCCATTGGATCCTATTTCATCTGGATGCTTGCTCGCTTCGTGCTGCAACTGCGCGCTGCACTGACCGATGCCGCCGCCGGCTCTTGGGAGTCGACGGGGGACGATGACATCAGCTCCATTGCCAGCATGGAGTACGTCCGCGAAGAGATCGTGATTCGGAATGGCCACGCCTCCCATGTCACACTCCTGGCTCCCGACCATCAGTCGCTGCCACTTTCGTCCGCGCCTCATCCTGTTGCCTGATATTAAAGATCAGCGCGCCGTGGCTGTGCGGCGAATGGATGGCTCATAGCAGTGGAAGATTGCTGCCGGCTTTATTGGTATCTCCGTTGCAATTCACGATCCCACATAGGGAAGTGAATTCGCAACGGAGCGAACATTCCCCTCGTTTCACCGCACCCGTCAAGCTACCACTGCCACTGCTCAGCAGTGAAGCACGGTTTTGCCTGTTGCTTTACAATTGCCAAATAGTTACGGCCGAAAACGACCGTGAATTTTGCCCAGGGCGAATGCCTCGGGCAAACGTACTCGAGCCTGAACGCCAGCAAGCGCACGCTTGGCCGCGTCGCGTCGCGTCAACCTCACGAGGACACCCTGCAACATGACCAACCGGATTCCCTCCCTTAACCAGGAGCAGCGCCAGCAACTGTTAATCTCGAGCATACGGGATTACGCCATTTACCTGTTGGACGCCGAGGGCCGTGTCAGTTCCTGGAACGCCGGCGCCGAACGGTTCAAGGGCTACCAGGCCGACGAAATCGTCGGGCAGCATTTCTCGCGCTTCCATACGCCGGAGGACCAGGCCAGGGGCGTGCCGGCCCGGGCCCTGCAGACCGCCCGCACCGAGGGCAAGTTCGAATGCGAAGGCTGGCGCGTGCGCAAGGACGGGACCCGGTTCTGGGCCAGCGTCGTGATCGACCCCGTGTTCGATGGTACTGAGCTGATCGGGTTTGCCAAGATCACCCGCGACATCACCGAGCAGAAGGCCGCCCGCGACGCGCTGCACGCCAGCGAACAGCACTTCCGCCTGCTGGTGCAAGGGGTGGTCGACTACGCCATCTACATGCTGTCGCCAACGGGCGAGGTATCGAACTGGAACGCCGGCGCCGAGCGCATCAAGGGCTATTGCGCGGCCGAGGTGATCGGCTCGCACTTCTCCCGTTTCTACACGGAGCCCGACCGCGCAGCCGGCATGCCGGCGCTGGCGCTCGCCACCGCCGAGCGCAGCGGCAAGTACGAGTCCGAAGGCTGGCGCGTGCGCAAGGACGGCTCGCGCTTCTGGGCCCACGTGGTGGTCGACCCGATCCGCGACGATAGCGGCACCCTGCTTGGCTTTGCCAAGATCACCCGCGACGTCACCGAACAGCGCGAGGCCGCGCAATCGCTCGAGCAAACCCGCGCCGCGCTGTTCCAGTCGCAAAAGATGGAAGCGATCGGCCAGCTGACCGGCGGCATCGCGCATGACTTCAACAACTTGCTGTCGGTGGTGGCCAGCGGGCTGGAAATCATCAAGGCGCAAGGCGGCGGCGGCGTCGACCGCAGGGTCATCGACAGCATGAACCGCGCGATCGAGCGCGGCGCGTCACTGACCCAGCAGTTGCTGGCGTTCGCGCGCCAGCAGCCGCTGGCGCCGGAAATCCACAACATCAACAAGCTGATCGAGGGATTCGAGAGCGTGCTGCGGCGCGCGGTCGACTCCTCGGTCGACTTCCAGTGCCGCCTGGCTGCCGGCCTGCCTAACGCGTGCATCGACGAGGCGCGCTTCGAAACCGCGATCCTCAACCTGGTCGTCAACGCGCGCGATGCGATGCCCGACGGCGGGCGGCTGCTGCTGGAAACCCGCGCCGTGACACTGGACTCCCACAATTCACTGGCGCCGGGCGACTATGTCGAAGTCATCGTGATCGATTCCGGCATGGGCATGCCGCCCGATGTCGCCGCGCGCGTTTTCGAGCCCTTCTTCACTACCAAACCCGTTGGCAAGGGGACCGGGCTGGGCCTGGCCCAGGTGCACGGATTCCTCGTCCAGTCCGGTGGCGACATCACCGTCGAGAGCACGCCGGGCAAAGGCACCACTTTCCGGATCCTGCTCCCTGCCAGCGCCGGGCTCGAGGGCAAGGCCCCGGCCGCGGGAAGCGGGCGCGAAAAGGTGCTGGTGGTCGAGGACGAGGAAGACCTGGCCCTGCTGGCGGCAACGCTGTTCGAAAGCCTCGGTTATGAGGTGCTGATTGCCAATAACGGCAAGGATGCGCTGTCGATGTTGGAGCGCAATCCGGATGTCGACGTGGTGTTCAGCGACGTGATGATGCCGCACATGTCGGGCATCGAACTGGCGCGCATCGTGCGGCGCGCGTATCCGGCCGCGCGCATCGTGCTGGCGTCCGGCTATCCGGTGCCTGCCCTGCTCGAGCAGCAAGGGGACATCGACGAGTTCCCTTTCGTGTCCAAGCCCTACCGCCTTCCCGAGATCATCAAGCGCCTGCGCTGACGCCGGCCAGGTGCGCAAGCACGGCCGGGTCGCTGACCGGGCGCCAGCTGCCTTCATCGAAGTAGCACCACTGGCCGCGGAAGCTGTAGAAGCGGTTATCCATGTGCTCGCGCCCGGCCACGGTGCGCTGCTCGCCGCTCAGCACGACGCTGTTGTCGGGCACATCCTTGTACACCACGGCGTTCGCGCCGATCCGCACATTGTTCCCCACCCTCACCTTGCCGACGATCTTGGCGCCGGCCCCGATGTAGCAGTTGTCGCCGATCTCGGGGGCGCCGAAGCCTTTCGACCCGGCCAGCGTGTTCGAGCCGATCGTTACCTGCTGGAAGATCACGGCGTTCCTGCCGACGCTGGCGGCGCCGGAAATGAAGATGCTCTTGATCCCGTGCGGGAAACAGGGTTCGCCGGCGAAGCTGGCATTCCATGCGACCGAGCTGCCGCATTCGTACTGCAGCGCCCCCCACAGCTTGACCATCAGCTGGCGCGCGCGGGGATGGCGCGCGGCCACGATGCGCTGCTTGAGCTTCCACTCCGAGCCGAACAGCAGGGTAACCAGTGCCTTGAACAGCATGCGTTGCTCCGTCCTGATGATGAGTCAGGTATTTTGCAACGAGCTGGACTGTGGAGGGTGCACGATAGGTCGGGAGGGCGCTGCAGCCCACTCAACTACGCGCCGTCCCCATCCTGCGCATCGAGGCCTTGCTTCATCTGCGCCAGCAGCCCGATCATCTGGGTCTTTTCCGCCGCCGACATATCCTTCAGCATCGATGCAATCCAGCCCTCATGCACGACCGCCATTTCGGCGAAAGCGCGGCGCCCCTCGTCGGTCAGCTTGACGCTGTAGCCGCGCCGGTCGGTCCGGTGCGGCACGCGCACCACCAGCTGTTCGCGTTCGAGCTGGTCGGTGATGCCGGTGACATTGCCGCCGGTGACCATCATGCGCCGGGACAGCTCGCCCATGCGCAAGCCTTCCGGGTGGCGCTCAAGCTGCGCCATCAGGTCAAAGCGCGGCAGCGTGATGTTGAAGCTGGCGCGCAGGCGGCTGCGGATCTCGTTCTCGATCCGCACGGTACACGACAGCATGCGCAGCCACAGCTTGAGCGACTGATGGTGGTCCTCAGTCAGCCGGCTGGCAAGGTCGGGATGGTCGGCGTCATCATTATCTGTTTTATCGCGCATCGCTTCCTCACCTGGAGCAGCGGGTTATGGGTTACGCAGCTTGAACCGCTGCAGCTTGCCGGTCTCGGTACGCGGCAGCTTGTCGGCAAATTTCACCGAGCGTGGATACTTGTACGGCGCAATGCCGGCCTTGACGAAGTTCTGCAGTTCCAGCGCCATTTCGGGCGACGCCGCGAAGCCCGCCTTGAGCACCACATGGGCCTCCACCACCTGCCCCCTTTCCTCGTCGGGACATCCAACCACCCCGCATTCGGCGACCGCCGGATGGCGCAGCAGCACGTCCTCGACCTCCGCGCCGGCGATGTTGTAGCCGGCCGAGATGATCATGTCGTCGGTGCGCGAGCGGTAGTAAAAATAGCCGTCGGCGTCCATCTCGTATGCGTCCCCGGTCAGGTTCCAGCCATCGACCACGTAGTTCAGCTGGCGCTCGTCGGCCAGGTAGCGGCAGCCGGTCGGCCCCTTGACCGCCAGCCGCCCGACCACGCCCGGCGCGGCCGGCCTTCCCTGCGCATCGAGCACGCAGGCCTGGTAGCCAGGCACCGGCTTGCCGGTGGCGCCAGGGCGGATGTCGGCGCCGGCGGCCGAGATAAAGATATGCAGGATCTCGGTGGCGCCGATACCGTCGATCATGTCGAGGCCGGTGGCGGCCTGCCACGCATCGCGCGTCGGCAGCGGCAGCGCTTCGCCGGCGGAGACAGTTTCGCGCAGGCTCGACAAGTCGTACTTGCCGGCCAGCGGCGCCATCTGGCGGTAGAAGGTGGGCGCGGTGAAGCAGATCGTCGCGCGGTATTTTTCGATGCTGGCCAGGAGTGTTTCGGGCGTCAGCTTTTCCAGCAGCACGCCGGCGGCGCCGATCCGCAGCGGGAACAGCAGCAAGCCGCCGAGCCCGAAGGTAAAGGCCAGCGGCGGCGTGCCGATAAAAATATCGTCCGGCTGCGAACCGAGCGTGTGGCGCGGGAAGCAGTCGCAGATCGCCAGCACGTCGCGGTGGAAGTGCATCGTCCCCTTGGGCACGCCGGTGGTGCCCGAGGTGAAGCTGATCAGGCAGACGTCGTCGGCGGCGCTGTCGCATGCCGCAAAAGGCGCCTTGTGCCGCGCAGCCAGCGCTTCCAGCGAACCTTCATTGCCCGGATCATTGAAGAACACCGTGCCGCGCCTGACGTTGCCAGGATCGGCGCTCTCGATCGCCGCATCGATTTCCGCGCGCAGCGATTGCGCGCACAGCACCGCGTCGACCCTGGCCTTGTCGATGATGGTGGCAAGCTCGCGTCCGCGCAGCAGCGGCATGGTGGGCACCGCGATGCAGCCGGCCTTGAGCACCGCCAGCACGGCGGCCGCCATCGCCGGGTTGTTAGCGCCGCGCAGCATGACCCGGTTGCCGGTGACCAGTCCCATGTCTTCGCGCAGCACGTGGGCGAAGCTGTCGACGCGCGCCAGCAGCTGGGCGTATGTCAGGGTTTCGTGCTCGCCGATGACGGCGGTGCGTCCGCCCTCGCCGCGCGCAACGGCGGCGTCGAGCAGCTCGGCGACACAATTAAGCCGCTCGGGATAGCGCAGTTCGGGCAGGTCGAACAGGAACTCAGGCCATTGATCCGCGGGCGGCAAATGCTCGCGCGCGAAATGGTCGGCATAGCCGGATGGACTCAGTTCTGCTGCGGTCAAGCTTGCCATGGTCGCCCCGGGATAAAGGTTGAGTCGGATGTGTGGCAGGAACTTTAAACCTAAACTATACCCTCAGCAAGTGCTATTTGATCCCCGTCAATTGGCCGCCATCAGGGTCCGCGCAAGGCCGGCCTGGGCCATCGCGGCGCGCACCGCGTCGGCCAGTACCAGGTGCACGCGGTCGCCTTCATAGCCGCGCTGGCCAAGTGCTTCAAAGGCGTCGGCGGCGCCAAGCAGGCCGAGCGTGACGCAGCCCGTATGCAAGCGTTCGATGCGCGCGCGCGCCGCCTCCGCTTCGCCGCGCGCGGCCATGGCGTCGATGTCGCCGCTGGCCGCGGTCAGCTGCACCTGGAAGCCGCCCAGGTAGGCCAGCAGCCGGCGCGCGTCGATGCGCAGGCGAGCCATGGTGGCCGCAGGCGGTTCGGCGCGGTGCACCCAGCCGGCGGGCGGGTCGGAAAACGCGGCAAGGTGCACTTTCACCTGGCCCGCCTGGAATGGCTTGACGATAAACCCGGCCACGCCGAGGCTGGCCGCCTGCTCCAGGGTGGCGGTGTCGGTGCTGGAAGTGACGAGGATGAAGGGCATCGCCTCGAAGGCGGGATCGGCGCGCACGCGCGCCAGCAGCTCCATTCCGGACAGGCGCGGCATGCGCAGGTCGCAGAACAGGATCGCGGGACGCAGCCCCGCTTCCAGCTGGTCCCATGCATCCTGGCCGTCGGCGGCCTCGATGATGTCGTACCCGCCGCAACTGTCCACCAGGTGCATCAGCACCATGCGCGAGACTACATCGTCATCCACTACCAGCACTTTCATTCAATTCCTCCAGAATTCGTTGGGGCCATTTCATAGTCGGCCAGCAGCGCATACAGCCGCGGCAGCGCGTGTTCGAGCGCCTGCCAGTTGCCCGCATCGGCGGCGCTTTCCAGTTCGCCGCACAGCGCGTGCAGTGCGCCCGCGCGCAGGTGGCCGGCGCTGCCTTTCATCCCGTGCAGCAGGCGCGCCGCGGTGTCGTGGTCGCGCGCGGCGACCGACGCCTCCAGCTCGGCGCGGCGCGCCGGCAGGTCGGCGGCGAACGCCGCGCGGATGCGGCGCTGCAGTGCCTCATCCGGCAAACCGGGGCCACGGCCGCCGTCCAGGGACGGCGTACCGGTGACCACGCCGAACATGGCGTCAAGGTCGCTGGTGCTCGGTCCTTGCGGGGGCATCGGCGCCAGCGCCACGCCGCGCGCCAGCTGGCGCACCACGGCGTTGCCCAACTGGGCGTACAGCGCCGCTTCGTCGATCGGCTTGGTCAGGAAATCGTCCATGCCGGCGGCCAGGTAGCGCGCCCGGTCTTCCTCGCTGGCGTTGGCGGTCAGCGCGACGATCATGACGCCGGGGTCGCGCACCGGCGCATCGGCCGGGCCGCCCGCGCGGATCAGGCGCGTGGCGCTGGCGCCATCCATTTCGGGCATGCGGCCATCCATCAGGACCAGGTCGTAATCGGTGCGCGCGCATGCCGCCACCGCCAGCAAGCCGTTCGGCACCACATCGGCATAATGGCCGAGGTCTTCGAGCATCGTGCGGATGATGATCTGGTTGGTCGGGAAGTCCTCGGCGCACAGCACCGTCAGGCGGTGCGAATGCGGTTCGCGCGGCGCCTGCGGCGCCTGCTGCGGCCGGCTGCCGTCGGCAAGCGGCAGCACAAAACTGAAGGTGCTGCCCACTCCTTCAGTGCTCTCGGCAGTGACGGTGCCGCCCATCAGCAGCACCAGCTGGCGGCAGATCGCCAGTCCCAGTCCGGTGCCGCCATAGCGGCGGGTGGTGGTGCTGTCGGCCTGCTCGAACTTCTGGAACAGCCGCGCCAGCGCTTCCGGCGCGATGCCGATCCCGGTGTCCTGCACCGAAAAGCGGATCATGTTGACCATGCTGGCCGCATCGGGCGCCGCCGCGCGTTCGACCCGCAAGGTAACGCTGCCCTGCTTGGTGAACTTGAAGGCGTTGCCGACCAGGTTGACCAGCACCTGGCGCAAGCGGGTCGGGTCGCCCACCACAAAGCGCGGCAGGCCTTCGCCCAGCTCGATGGCGAAGTGGACGCCCTGCGACGCGGCTTGCTCCTCGAAAAGGCTGGCCACGGTTTCGATCTTTTTCTCGAGGCTGAAGTCGATGTGCTCCAGCGCCAGCTTGCCCGCTTCGATCTTGGAAAAGTCCAGCAGGTCGTTGATGATCGCCAGCAGCGAGCGGGCGTTGGCCTGGCCGCGCACCACCTGTTCGCGCGTGGCCGGCTGCAGCTTCTGGTCGCGCAGCGCAAAGCCCAGCATGCCGATCACGCCGGCCAGCGGGGTACGCATCTCGTGGCTCATGTTGGCCAAAAACTCCGACTTCTGGCGGGTCGCGTCCTCGGCCCGGCGCTTGGCCAGGCTGAGGCGTTCGGACAGCACCGAAATGTCGCGGTGCGCCTGTTCGACGTTTTCTTTCTGGCGCTGCACTTCTTCCTTCTGGCGCTCGGCGTCGGCGCGGCGCCGCTCGGCCTCGGCGCGCTGGCGGTCCGCCTCAAGGCGCTCGGCTTCCAGTTCGCGTTTCTGCTGTTCGAGCAGGCGGTTCTGCTGTTCGATCTCCTCGGTGCGCGCGCTGACCTGGCGTTCGAGCAGCAGTTTCTGGCGGCGCAGGCCGGACATCCGCCCGCGGTAGGCCAGCCAGGCGGCGCCCAGCAGCATCAAGGTGGCCAGGGTGCGGAACCACCAGGTCTTCCATACCGGCGGCAGGACCGTGATGACCAGCGGATCGCCCGGCACGCCCCAGACGCCGTCCTTGTTGGCTGCCTTGACCCGGAACGTGTAGGTGCCGGGATCGAGGTTGGTGTAAGTGGCGAAGCGCCGGCCCGCGCTGGTATCGACCCAGTCGCGGTCGAAGCCTTCGAGCTGGTAGGCGAAGCGGTTGCGCTGCGGCGCGGCGTAATGGAGCGCCGAGAACTCAAGCGAAAACACCGAATCGGAAGCGTCGAGCGTGATCGCGCGCATGCGCTCGACCGGTCCCTTGACGAGCCCCGGGCGCGCCAGTTCCACCGGCTGGTTAAAAATCTGGAACCCGGTCACCACCGCGCGCGGCGGGATGCGGTTGTCGGTGATGGCGCGCGGGTTGAACGCGGTGACGCCGTTGAAGCCGCCGAAATACAGCGTGCCATCCGGCGCGCGCAGGGCCGAGCCGTCGAAGTAGGCGCCTTCGATGGTGCCGTCGATGGCGCTGTAATTGCGCCACTTGCCGGTCAGCGGCTCGAGCCGCGAGATGCCGGTATTGGTGCTGACCCACAGGAAGCCGGCGCTGTCTTCGAGGATGGCGGCAACCGCATCGTCGGACATGCCGTCGCGCACGGTGTAGCGCTGGAAGCTGATTTTGCCGCGCGCATCGATACGCATGCGGTTCAGGCCACCGGCGGTGCCCACCCATATCGTGCCCTTGCTGTCTTCGAGCAGGTAGTGGACTTCGTCATGCGACAGGCTGGCCGGGTCGTTGGCGTCGTGGCGGAAATGGCGGAACGTTCCGGTGGCGCGGTCCATCAGGTCGAGGCCATCGAAGGTGCCGACCCAGAAGCGCCCGCGGCGGTCTTCGAGGATCGGGCGCACCACGTTATCGGCCAGAGAGGCAGGATCGGCCGCGTCATGGCGGTAGCTGGCAACGCGCCGCGTCACCGGGTCAACCTGGTGCAGGCCGCCGCGGGTGGCCACCCATACCTGGCCGGCGCGGTCGGCCAGCATGCCGCGCACCTTGTCGCTTTCAGGGTCGCCCAGCGACATGCGGGCAAAGCGCCCGGTGGCGGGGTCGAAGCGCGTCAGGCCGCTATCGCCGCCCACCCACAGGCCGCCGTTGCGGTCGCGCGCCAGCGCCCCTGCCGCCATGTCGGCCAGGCTGTTCGGGTTGTCCGGATCGTGGCGGTACACCCGCGCCATGCCGGTCAGCGGGTCGTAGTGATTCAGCCCGCTGTTCATGCCCAGCCACAGCTTGCCGTTGCCGTCGTCGAGGATCGCGCGGACCTTGTTGCCCGACAGGGCGCCTGGCGCGTCGGGCTGGCGCCTGATGCGCGAGAAGCCGCCGCTGTTGAGGTCAACCCGGCTCACGCCGGCGAACCAGGTGCCGACCCACAGCGTGCCGACGCGGTCGCGGTACAGCGCGGAGATGCGGTTGTCGGCGACGCTGTGCGCATCGCCCGGGAGGTGGCGGTGGCCCTGGAAGCGTTCGGCGCGCGGATCCCAGCGATACAGGCCGTCGGCGTAGCTGCCGACCCAGATGCTGCCGTCGGCGTCCTCGTACAGGCTGGCGATCACCCCGGCTTTCAGGCCGCTGGACTGGCCCAGCCGGCGGCGCTCGATCCGCTCTTTGGCATCGCGCACGTCGCCGGTGCTGCGTTCCAGCCCGCCCATGCTGCCGATCCACAGGGTCTGCTGGGCGTCGACGATCAGTGCCTGCACCGCGTTGAAGCGCAGGTCGCCGTCGGCGGCCGGATGGTGCACGAAGCTGCGCGAGCCCGGCGCCAGGCTGTCCAGGCCCGTCGCGGTGCCCACCCACAGGCGCCCGCCAGCATCGACTGCCAGTGCGTTGACCTGGTCGTCGGCCAGGCTGGCCGGATCGCCCGGCACGTTGTGCCAGACGGTGAAATTGCCGGTTGCGGTATCGAGGTGCTGCAGTCCGTCGCTGGTGGCGACCCACAAGCCGTCCTCGCCGTCGTCGGTAATGGCGCGGATGTGCCGGTTGCCGTTGCCGCGCCGGACCGTCTCCTGCGGGAAGTAATGCCGGAAGCTGTTGGTCTTCGGATCGAAGCGGTCGATGCCGCCGTCGGTGCCGATCCACAGGTCGCCGCGCGCATCGACATGCAGCACGCGCACCCAGTTATTGACCAGGCTTTTCGGATTGTCGATTTCATGGCGGTAGACCACCACCCGGTAGCCGTCGAAGCGCGACAGGCCGGCCTGGCTGCCGAACCACATGAAGCCGTCGCGGTCCTGCACGATCGCCAGCACTGATTCCTGGGCCAGGCCATGCTCCACGCTGAGGTGCTCGAAACGCAGCGAGCGGGTTGGCGCAACCGCCTGGCTGCCCGCGGCAAGCATCCAGAACAGCGCCACTACGGCCAGCAGTTGTTTCATGGTGTGGTTCATTGATTCCTCATGAAGCGAAGAAGGCCAGCACATCGTCCTTGCGCTGTTCGGTATCACGGCGGCCAAGGGCGATCAGTTCGCGCGTATAGCTCGCCTCGAACAGCAGGTAAGACGCCAGCGCCGAGCCGCGCGCTTCGGTGGCGCCGATTCCCGACAACAGCGTGCGCACCGGCGCGGGCAGGCTGGCGACGTGGCGGCTGGCGATGTCGTCGAGCCGCTCGGACGGCGCGATTACCAGCAGGTCGACCGGCTTGAGCGGGGTCATGTCGCGGTACTCGCCCGGCAGCAGCGACAAGGTGAGGTTGATGCGGTTCAGGCGTTCGATGTCGACCGCAAGGCTGTCGAGGAAGATCGAGGACATCGCGTGGCCGGCGATCTGCGCCAGGCTTGGATAACTGGGATTGGCCGGGCCGGTGTGCGGGGGCTCGGCGAGGCGTCCGGCGCCGACCACCAGCACACGGGTCGCGCCCAGGTGGATGGCCGGCGAGATTGGCGCCAGCTGGCGCATCGAGCCGTCGCCGCAGTACTCGTGGCGCCCCTCGGTGTACAGCGGCACCGCCGGGAAGATGAACGGGATCGCCGACGAGGCAAGCAGGTGCTCGACGCCGATCTGCGCCTGCATCGCGATGCGCTGCATGCGCACCCACGGCGCGATCTCGGTGGCGGACTGGTAGAAGGTGATGTGGTTACCGGCCGTGTACGACGAGGCCGTGACGGCCAGCGCATGCAGCAGGCCTTCCGACAGCGCGGCGTCGAGGCGCGGCAGGTCGAGCATGCGGTGCAACAGGCCGACCAGCGGCGTGTTATCGAGCAGCGAGGCAGGCGGCGCGGCGCGCCATTTGCGCAGCAGCCAGCCGAAGGACAGCAGCGACAGCCAGCGCGCGCCGGAACGCAGCACGCCGATCGAGTCGGCGCGGTAGACCTGTTCGACCGCGATGTTTTCCCACACGTCGAGCAGCTTTTGCACGCCCTCGCCGAAGTTGTCGGCGCGGCAGGCCAGCGCTGTCGCGTTCATGGCGCCGGCCGACGTGCCGCAGATGATGTCGAAAGGCGAGCGCGCGGGCGCCCAGCCGGCTTCCCACAAAATGCGCGATATGGCCTGCAGCACGCCGACCTGGTAGGCCGCGCGTGCCCCGCCCCCGGTCAGAATCAGCCCGGTTTTCTGATTTAATCCCATACAGCAAGGTTATCAGGCTCTGCCCTGCTTGCGGTAGCAAAACTTACTGCATGACGGCGTCTCAGTCGCCCTTCGCAACGCCTTCGCGGCGCGGGTCGGCGCCGCCGAACCAGTACTGCTGGCCGTGGATGGTCAGGCGCTGGATGCCGTGCAGGCCGGAGTTCATGTCGTAGCTGCGCAACTGGTGGCCGCGCGCCTTCAGCGCTTCATGCACGGCGGGTGAAAAGCGCCCTGCTTCCAGCTCGGTGGGACCGTTGCGGCTGCCGA
The DNA here is from genome assembly GCF_020831365.1 of Massilia agrisoli. GTDB lineage: Bacteria > Pseudomonadota > Gammaproteobacteria > Burkholderiales > Burkholderiaceae_D > Telluria_A > Telluria_A agrisoli. The sequence goes on along the minus strand of NZ_JAJHPV010000020.1, from coordinate 73,363 downwards.
AGTTCGGCAGGCTGATCGCCTGCTGGACGTTGAGGCCCCAGTCCAGCGTGCCCACCAATACCTTGGCCACGTAGTTGATGATGGCCGGGCCGCCCGGCGAGCCAACCGCCAGCACCAGCTTTTTCGTCTTCTTGTCGAACACGATGGTCGGCGACATCGCGCTGCGCGGGCGCTTGCCCGGCTCGACCCGGTTGGCCACCGGGCCGTTTGCGTCGCGCGAGTCGAACGAGAAGTCGGTCAGCTGGTTATTCAGGATGAAGCCGCGCACCATCTGGCGCGAGCCGAAGGCGTCTTCCACCGTGGTGGTCATCGACAGGCCGGCGCCGCTGCCGTCCATCACCACCAGGTGCGAGGTCGATGGCGTTTCGATCGCGTTATCGAGTCCCCACGCCACGTCCATGCCGGGCGGCGTGCCGGCGGTGGCCACGCCCATCGACTTCTCGCCGATCAGCGCGGCGCGCTTGGCCAGGTAGGTTTTGTCGAGCAGGCTGGGGATGCCGCGGCCAGGCAGCGGAATGAAGTCGGTATCGGCCGCATAGCGGTTGCGGTCCGCGTAGGCCAGCCGTCCGGCTTCGGAGAACAGGTGCACCGCATCCGCGCCGACCTTGCCGTCGACTGGCGCCAGCGCGCGCATGTCCTTCGTTTCAAGGATCCCCAGCATCTGCGCCACGGCGATGCCGCCAGACGATGGCGGCGGCATGCCGCACACGGTGAAGGCGCGGTAGTCGTTGCAGACCGGCTTGCGCACCTTGGCCTGGTACCCGGCGATGTCGGCGGCGCTCAAGAGGCCAGGATTGGTCGGGTGGGCAGCCACCTTGGCGGCGATATCGCGGGCGATGTAGCCTTTGTAGAAGGCGTCGGCGCCGCCGGCGGCAATTGCGCGCAAGGTGTCGGCCAGCTCCGGATTTTTGAGCAGGTGCCCGACCGGCCATGGCTTGGCGGCCTTGTCGTAGAAGTAGGCCGCGGCGACCGGGTCCTTGCGGATATGCTTGTCCCACTGGAGCATGCCATTGAGCCGCTCGCTGACCGGGAAGCCGCGCTCGGACAGCGCGATCGCCGGCGCGAACAGCGCCTTCCACGGCAGCTTGCCGTGCTCCTTGTGCGCCATTTCAAGCATGCGCAGCACGCCCGGCGCGCCGACCGAACGGCCGCCCACCACGCCGTCAAGGCGTGAGACCGGCGAACCGTCGGCCTTTTGGAACAAGGTTTCAGTGGCCTTGGCGGGTGCGGTCTCGCGGCCGTCGAATGCCTGCACGTCCTTGCCGTCGTAATGGACCAGGAAGGCGCCGCCGCCGATGCCCGACGACTGCGGCTCGACCAGGGTCAGCACCAGCTGGGTGGCGATGGCGGCGTCGATGGCCGAACCGCCCTGGCGCAGGATCGTGTAGCCGGCTTCCACAGCCAGCGGGTTGGCCGCCGACACCATGAATTTTTTGGAGGCCCAGCCAGCCTTGTCGGTGTAGTTGATGCCGACTTCGGGCGCCGCCTGCGCCGCGTCCTGCGCCAGTACGTGCACCGGCGCGAACGCGCCCGCCAGCAGCGCAGCGAGCGCCAGCATCTTCAACTTGACCATGAATCCTCCTCCGGAATAAAAAAAAGGCGCGCGACCAGGGCCGCGCGCCCGATACTCTTGCAATGCTACATCAATTACTTGGGCTGCATGCGGATCGCACCGTCGAGGCGGATGGTCTCGCCGTTGAGCATGGTGTTTTCGATGATGGCCTTGGCCAGGTGGGCGTATTCGACGGCGCGGCCGAGGCGCGGCGGGAACGGCACCATCTTGCCCAGCGATTCGCGCACTTCTTCCGGCATGCCCATCAGCATCGGGGTCTCGAAGATGCCAGGCGCGATCGTCATCACGCGCACGCCGTTGCGCGCCAGGTCGCGCGCCATCGGCAGGGTCATGCCGGCCACCGCCGCCTTCGACGCGCCGTAAGCGCACTGGCCCATCTGGCCGTCGAACGCCGCCACCGACGCGGTGTTGATGATCACGCCGCGCTCGCCGGAGTCGCCCGCTTCGGTCTTGCTCATTGCGTCAGCCGCCAGGCGCGCCATGTTGAAGGTGCCGACCAGGTTGATGTTGACGGTGCGCTGGAACACGTCGAGCGGGTGCGGGCCATCCTTGCCCACGGTCTTGACCGCTGGCGCGACGCCGGCGCAGTTGACCAGGCCGCGCAGCGTGCCCATCGCGACGGCAGCGGCGACTGCCGCCTGGCCATCGGCTTCCGAGGTGACGTCGCACTGGACGAACTGGCCGTTCAATTCCTGGGCCAGCGCGGCGCCAGCTTCAGCCTGCACGTCGGCGATGACGACTTTGCCGCCCGCTTCCGTGATCATGCGCGCGGTGGCAGCGCCCAGGCCCGACGCACCGCCGGTAACGATGAAGACATTGTTTTGGATTTGCATGGTTTTCCTCAGAAAAGTTCTTTTTAACGTTTACGTAAACGTCAACCAACAGGATTGTAGCGAACTTTTGATTGGATCAACCGAAAACTGGCATTAAAAGCATTGCACGGTGTTGCCCGTGCGGGTGCAGCTGCGCCCGTTCTGGTCCAGCACCGTGTTGCCGACGCCGCCTGTATAGCGAGCGCCGCTGGTGTCGGTGCAGCCGCCGCCGTCGCAGCTGTTGACCTGCGACGGCATCGGCGGGGACGGCGCGGGCAGCGCGGGCGCCGGCTGGCCTGCGACGATCGGCCCGCGCGTCGTCAGGGTCGGGCGGTAACCGTCAGTAACGATCGGGGCCGGCGTGGGCATGCGCTCGATGCGTTGCTGCACCGAGCGGCGCTTGACCAGCGGCTTCTTCAGCTTTGACGGATCTGGCCGGAGCGGCAGCGCCTCTTGCGCCTTTTCCGCGGGCGCGGCCTGTTCCTGCGCCAGCGCGCCGCCGCCGGCGGTCGCCAGCGCGACAGACAGCATGGTTACGATGTTCGCGACTCTCATGGTGGCCTCCGCCTGCCTCGTGCGTATGCTGCCATTATTGCCCATGCGGCAGGCGCGCACGCGCATCGATACACATCGTAACAATGCAGGCAAGTAAGCGCGCGGTCAGCTTGGCGGGCTAGCATGGGCGCATAAGGAGACAGCAATGCAAAAACCACACGAGCAATACCAGGCAAAACTGTGCAGCGCGGAAGATGCACTGAATCACCTCCGCGACGGCGACATGATCATCGTCCCCACCGGCGTGGGCGAACCGCCCGCCCTGCTGACCGCCCTCTCCGGCCACCGCACCCGTTTCCACGACGTCAAGGTCGCGCAGATTTTGGCCATGCGCAAGTTCGGATATTTCGACCAGGAAACGTCGCGCCACGTGCGCCATGCGGCGCTGTTCTTCGGCGGCGCCTCGCGTAGCGCGGGGCAAGGCGGATGGTGCGACTTCATCCCCAACTATTTCTCCGAGATTCCGGTGCTGATCGAGCGCGGCCTGATGCCGTCCGACGTCGTGTTTGCGATGGCATCCCCGATGAATGAGCAGGGATTTTTCTCGCTCAGCCTCGGTACCGACTACACAATGGCGGCGCTCGCCAAAGCGCGCGCGGTGGTCCTTGAAGTCAATACCAACGTCCCGTTCGCGCATGGCCAGTGCCACGTCCACATCTCGCAGGTGACGGCGGTAGTCGAAAGCGAGGAAGCCATCCTGGAAGTGGGCCTGCCGAAGATCGGCCAGGTCCAGGAAGCCATCGGCAAATACGTGGCCGACATGATCGACGACGGCTCCACCCTGCAGATCGGCTACGGCGGCATTCCCGACGCGGTCGTCATGCAGCTGACGCACAAGCACGACCTCGGCATCCACACCGAGATGCTGGGCGACGGCATCCTGACCCTGATCGAATCGGGCGCGGTGACCAACCGCCGCAAGACCTTCATGCCGGGGAAGATGGTGGCCACCTTCGCGCTCGGATCGCAGAAGCTGTACAAGTTCATGCACCACAACCCGATGATCGAGATGCATCCGTCGAACTTCACCAACGACCCGTACATCGCCGGCCAGAACGACAATCTCATCTCGATCAACGCCAGCCTGCAGGTGGACCTGCTGGGCCAGTGCGGCTCCGAGAGCATCGCCCACCTGCCCTATTCCGGCACCGGCGGCCAGGTCGACTTCGTGCGCGCGGCAAACCGCTCGCGCGGCGGCAAGTCATTTATCGTGCTGCCATCGACGGCGAAGGAAAACAGCATCTCGCGCATTGTGCCGACGCTCACGCCCGGCACCCATGCGACCACCAGCAAGAACGACGTCAACTACGTGGTGACCGAATACGGCGTGGCCCAGCTGCGCGGCAAATCGGCCAAGGAGCGCGCGCAGGCAATGATCGCGATCGCGCACCCGGACTTCCGCCCTGCGCTACGCGAGGCGGCCAACAAGATGTGTGTTTTCTGAACGCGATGCTGCGTCAGGGCGGCGGCGTACCCTCGTGGATGGCTTGCCTGAGCTGTCCACGCAACTGCTCGTCGTCATGGTGCCCGTGCACCGCGACGGCGTGCTGGACGGCTGCCTCGATCAGTTCATTTTCGCTATCCGCGGCAATGGCAATGGAGCAGTGAGTCTCGCTGGGAACCTCACGGCAATCGATGAATTTGCGTCCCATGACACACCTCCTGCGATAAGGCATCTGGAGGTTTCAGTATAGGTGGCGCGGGTGGGAGTTCAAGCTGGCGCGGCCACGCCGTTCCCGCCCTCGGGACGGGAACGGCGTTCAATTGCGATTACTGCGCAGGAGCCGGAGCGGGCGCCACGACAGGCGCGTCCACCGCCGCTGGAACGATCGGGGCCGGGGCATGGGCTGCCGCAGGCTCGGTGACCGCAATCCAGCCGGTTTGCGGCAGCAGCGGCACCAGCAGCAGCGCCACGATGTTGATAATCTTGATCAACGGGTTCACCGCCGGGCCGGCCGTGTCCTTGTACGGATCGCCAACGGTATCGCCGGTCACGGCCGCCTTGTGCGCCTCGGAGCCCTTGCCGCCGTGGTTGCCGTCTTCAATGTACTTTTTCGCATTGTCCCATGCGCCGCCGCCCGTGGTCATCGAGATCGCGACGAACAGGCCGGTGACGATGGTCCCCATCAGCAGGCCGCCCAGCGCGGCAGGGCCGAGCAGCATGCCAACCAAAATCGGCACCACGACCGGCAGCAGCGATGGCAGCACCATTTCCTTGATGGCCGACGCGGTCAGCATGTCGACCGCCTTGTCGTACTCCGGCTTGCCGGTGCCGTCCATGATGCCCTTGATATCGCGGAACTGGCGGCGTACTTCGATTACCACGGCGCCGGCCGCGCGACCTACCGCTTCCATCGCCATCGCGCCGAACAGGTAAGGAATCAGGCCGCCGATGAACAGGCCGACGATGACCATCGGGTTCGACAGGTCGAACGAAATGTCCTGGCCAACGTCCTGCAGCGCGTGGGTGTAATCGGCAAACAGCACCAATGCGGCCAGGCCCGCCGAGCCGATCGCATAGCCTTTGGTGACGGCCTTGGTGGTGTTGCCGACGGCGTCGAGCGGATCGGTGATGGCGCGCACCGAGTCCGGCAGGCCGGACATTTCGGCGATGCCGCCGGCGTTGTCGGTGATCGGGCCATAGGCGTCGAGCGCGACGATGATGCCGGCCATCGACAGCATCGAGGTCGCTGCGATCGCGATGCCATACAGGCCGCCCATCTGGTAGGACGCCAGGATCGCGATACACACTGCCAGTACCGGATACGCGGTCGACTTCATCGACACGCCCAGGCCGGCGATGATGTTGGTGCCATGGCCAGTCGTCGAGGCTTCGGCGATGTGGCGCACAGGCTTGAATTCGGTGCCGGTGTAGTACTCGGTGATGTAGACCATCAGGCCGGTCAGAACGATGCCGACGACGGCGCAGCCGATCATCTTCATGCGCATCGCCTCATCGCCCCACACGATCCAGGTGACGGCGGCAAAGCCGATCAGCGACAGGATGGCGGCCCACCACAAGCCGGTGTACAGCGCCGACATGATCTTCTTGCCCGGCTTGGCCTTGACCATCGAGCAGCCCACGATGGAGCCGAGGATCGATACCGCGCCAAGCAGCAGCGGGTAGATCATGGCCTGGACCGCGGTGGCGTCCGCAAACACCAGTGCGCCAAGCAGCATGGTGGCGATCAGGGTCACGACATAGGTTTCAAACAGGTCGGCCGCCATGCCGGCGCAGTCGCCGACGTTGTCGCCCACGTTATCGGCGATCACCGCGGGGTTGCGCGGGTCGTCTTCCGGAATGCCGGCTTCGACTTTGCCGACCAGGTCGGCGCCGACGTCCGCGCCTTTGGTGAAGATGCCTCCGCCCAGGCGGGCGAAGATCGAGATCAGGGATGCGCCGAACGCGAGGCCGATCAGCGGCTCAATCGTGTCGTGCGGGGTCATGTCGCCGACGGCGTACATGGTGAGGTACCAGTAAAACAAGGTGACGCCAAGCAGGCCCAGGCCGACCACCAGCATGCCGGTGATGGCGCCGCCCTTGAAGGCGACGTTGAGCGCTTCGTTCATGCCCTTGGTAGCCGCTTGCGCGGTACGGACGTTGGCGCGCACCGACACGTTCATGCCGATGAAGCCGCAGGCCCCCGACAGCACGGCGCCAATCAGGAAACCGACTGCGGTCTGCATGCCCAGCAGGACGGCGATCGCAACGAGCAGCACCGCGCCGACAAGGCCGATGGTGCGGTACTGGCGTCCAAGGTAGGCGGCAGCCCCCTCCTGGATCGCCTGTGCGATTTCCTGCATCCTGGCGTTGCCAGGATCCTGCCTGAGAATCCAGCTACGCGACCATAGGCCGTAAATCACCGCGATGAAGCCACACGCTACCGCAAATACGAGAAAGCTCGCTGCCATAAAAGTCCCCTTGTTTTTCTAATCAAGTAACACAAAAACACATCCGAAAGACCGCTTACCAGTCAAACAACTGCGTGCTGCAAAACCTTGAAACTAAAAACCCGGAGACCTCGCGCAACTGCTGCTGCAGCGCGCTGGCTTCATTCAATGAGCATAAAAAAAGCGGACCAAGGTCCGCTTCGTTCGATTATTGGGACAGTGCCGCGAACGCGCGGTCGCGCACTTCCTCGACTGGACCTACGCCGGAAATCTTGCGGTATTTCGGCGCGCCAGGCTTGCCCGACTGGGCCCACTGGTTGTAGTAGCCGAGCAGGACTTCGGTCTGGTTGTGGTAGACGGCGAGCCGCTTTTTGACGGTCTCTTCGAGGTCGTCGTCGCGCTGCACCAGCGGTTCGCCGGTGATGTCGTCGACGTTCTCCACTTTTGGCGGATTGAATTTGGTGTGATACACGCGGCCGGAAGCCGGGTGCGAGCGGCGGCCGCTCATACGCTCGACGATCAGTTCATCGGGCACGTCGAATTCGAGTACATAGTCGACGTCGATGCCGGCGTCCTTCATGGCGTCGGCCTGCGCAATGGTGCGCGGGAAGCCGTCGAACAGGTAGCCGTTTTCGGTGTCCTTTTCCTTCAGGCGGTCTTTGACCAGGCCGATCATGATGTCGTCCGACACCAGGCCGCCTGCGTCCATCACCTTCTTGGCAGCCAGGCCAAGTTCGGTCCCGGCCTTGATCGCGGCACGCAGCATGTCGCCGGTCGAAATCTGGGGAATGTTGTACTTTTCCTTGATGAAGTTAGCTTGGGTGCCCTTGCCGGCACCTGGTGCTCCTAACAAAATGAGACGCATGAAAATTCCTAGACTGATTTAAATTTGATTATAGTTTTGGCAACAACTTCACATTGATGCATATCTGACTACCTTGGTACGAAACTTACCACAAAAGTCATTGAATAAGCCACTTTGGAAATGCTTTGCCATTTTTGATTGATCTGGCGCAGGCAGCGTTCATTTCTGTGCACTCAAGAAATGCGCATGCGCACAATGCTCAGGCCATTGTGGGGTAGTGCTGGCGCACGCGCACCAGATCCTCGGGCGTGTCCACGCCGGCCGCCGGTGCGCTGTCGGTAATGTGGACGGCGATCGGATAGCCATGCCACAGCACGCGCAGCTGTTCCAGCGCCTCGACGTCTTCGAGCGGCGACGCGGCCAGGCCCGGATAGGCCTGCAAGAAGGCGTTGCTGTAAGCGTAAAGACCGATGTGGCGCAGCGGCGCGTAGCCGGCGGGCAGCGACTCCTTCGACTGCGCGAAGGCGTCGCGGTGCCACGGAATCGTCGCGCGCGAGAAGTACAGCGCGCGGCCATGCTTGTCGAGCACCACCTTGACCACGTTCGGGTTGAAGCAGTCCGCGGCATCATGCAGCGGATGCGCGCAGGTGGCCATCGGCACGTCGGGCGAAATGCGCGCCGCGCAGGCGGACAACAGCGCCGGGTCGATCAGCGGCTCGTCGCCCTGCAGGTTGACCACGACTTCGCCAGGCGCGAGATCGAGCGCGCGCGCCACTTCGGCGATGCGGTCGGTGCCGGACGGATGGTCGGAACGGGTCATGGCAGCTTCGACGCCGTGGGCGGCGCAGGCAGCGGCGATATCGAGATGGTCGGTGGCGACGATCACGCGCGAGGCGCCCGACAGCGCGGCGCGTTCGGCCACGCGCACCACCATCGGTTTGCCGCCCAGGTCGGCCAGCGGCTTGTTCGGCAGCCGGGTCGACGCCAGGCGCGCCGGGATGATGACGGTGAAGCCCATCTTATTGCGGCTCGACCTTGCGCGCCTCGTCGGCCCACATGATCGGGATGCCGTCGCGGATCGGGAACGCGAGACGGTCGCCGCGGCAGATCAGTTCCTGCGCCTTTTTATCGTATTCGAGGGGACCCTTGCACAGCGGGCAGACCAGGATATCAAGCAGTCGAGCATCCACGACATTTCTCCACAATTTGTTCGGCCAGCGCGCGGTCAAGCTGCGCCGTCACCGGGACGACCCACAAACGTGGATCGTTGATCAGGTTTTCAATTTGCCCACATTTTACTGCATCCTTCTCGGTGATCAGGATGATGTCGGCGTCGACGCTGGCAAACGGGTCGTCGAGGAAGTCGTGGTGGTCGGGCAGCGGCAGCTCGGCAAACGCCAGGCCGGCGCCGCGCAGCATGTCAAAGAAGCGCTTGGGATTGCCGATACCGGCGGCGGCGGCGATGCGCTTGCCGGCCAGCGACGCCAGCGGCACGCGCGCGCCGCCGGCCAGCGGCTCGGCATATTCGCCCGCCAGGCGCATCTGGAACGGCTGCCCGCCGACGTCCGCGGCAAGTTGCGGCGTCAGCTGGGGCGTGTTAACCACCGTGAAATCGCGGCGCCGCCCGCGCGGCTCGCGCAGGGGCCCGGCCGGCAGCAGCCAGCCATTGCCGACGGCGCGGCCGTCGAACAGCAGCACTTCGACATCGCGCTGCAATGCGTAGTGCTGGAGGCCATCGTCGGCAATCAGAACGTTTACGCCGGGATGCGCCGCCAGCAGCGCCAGCCCCGCCTCGGCGCGCTTGCGGCCCACCACCACCGGGCAGCCGGTGCGGCGCGCCATCAGCAAAGGCTCGTCGCCCACTTCCTGCGCGTTCGAGCCGATCGTGACGGCGCGCGCTGCGCCTCCCTCCCCGCCATGGCCGCGCGAGATGATGCCCGGGCTAAAGCCTGCGTCGCGCAGCGCCCCGGCCAGCCAGATCGTCAGCGGCGTCTTGCCGGTGCCGCCGATGAAGATGTTCCCGACCACGACCACCGGCACCGGCAGGCGCGTCGAGGCCAGCACGCCGGACCTGAACAGGCGCACGCGCAGCGCCGCCAGCGCGCCGAACAGCAGCGACAGCGGCAGCAGCGCGCAGGCGAGCGGGCCGCGGCGCAGCCAGGCGCGCGTGAGCGTCGATTCGAGGGAAGGTTTAGTGTGGGGCATGCGAACAGCGGGCGAAGTGCTTCGCCCGCGTTACTACTTTTTGGTGCCCGTCTGGGCGGCGAAGGTCAGCTTGTCGTAGCCGGCGATGCGCGACGCTTCCAGCACGTTGATGACCATCTGGTGCATCGCGAACTGGTCGGCGTTGACGATGACGACCGGGCTTTCCGCAGGCGTTGCGAGCGGCTGGCCGTCCGCGCCGGTGCGGGCGGCGTTCTTCAGCTCTTCGGCCAGGCCGGCCACGCTGTGGAACGACACCGGCACGTTATTGACGGTGTAATTACCCTTGGCGTCGACGGTGACGTTGATCTCGAACGGCTTCTCCAGCGCCTTCTCGGCGTCGGCCGTCGGCAAGGTAATCTGCAGCTCGGTGAACTTGCTGTAGGTGGTCGTCACCATCAGGAAGATCAGCACGACCAGCAGCACGTCGATGAACGGGATCAGGTTGATCTCGGGGTCTTCGCGGCGCTGGCCGCGGCGAAAGTCCATCATTTGCGGGCACCGTGCACGATGTCGACCAGCTTCACCGACTGCAGCTCCATGTCGATGATGAAGCTGTCGACCAGCGCGCGGAAGTGGCGGTAGAAGACCAGTGCCGGCATGGCGATAGCCAGGCCAAAGCCGGTGTTATACAGGGCGACCGAAATGCCGTGCGCCAGCTGCGCCGGGTTGGTGCCGGTGGCGTTCTGGGCGCCGAAGATTTCGATCATGCCGACCACGGTGCCGAACAATCCCATCAACGGCGCCAGCGAAGCGATGGTGCCAAGCGTGGTCAGGAAGCGTTCAAGCACGTGGGCGACGCCGCGCCCTGCTTCCTCGATCGACTCTTTCATCACGTCGCGCGGCGCGTTCACATTGCGCAGGGCTGCCGCGAGCACGGTGCCGAGCGGCGAATTCTGCTCGAGCTTTTCGACGACGTCCTTGGTGATCTTGCCATTATGGTAGACGCGCACTACCTCGTCGAGCAGCTGCGGCGGAAGCAGCTTTGCGCGGCGCAGGTAGATCAGGCGTTCGATAATCAACGCCAGGGCGACGACGGAGGCGATCAACAATGGCCAGATAGGCCAGCCTGCAGCTTGAATAATGGCGAGCAAAACAAACTCCTGAGAAGAAAAAAGCCGGGGTGAGACAACCCCGGCAATGTAACGTGTTGCCAGCAAGACGGCAAGTACGGTTACGCACAGCTTTTGTGGATAAGATTGTGCGCAAGCAGGCATGCATATACCTAAGCCCATGATTTCAATAGGAATTATCGTATTGATCAAAATCAAGGCAGGGTGGAAAAGGCAGAGGAAGAAGCCCGACGAGGAATACTTCGCGCGATTGGTTACGGGGCTTATCCCCAGTTGCAAACAGAATCTGTGGATAAAATTGTGAGCAATAGGGCGCGCACGATTGCAAGCCACTGATTCAAAACAAGAAATTCAATCAGCTTAAAAATATGGCAGGATTTCCTGTTGAGCTGAAATCATGACTCGTCCACATTTTTGCACATTTACTGTGGATAAAATTGTGAGCAATGCCCTTCCTCACCGCGCAAGTCGTTGATTCCAAAGAACAATCTCCCACCGATTAAAAAATACGCAGCGTGATGCCCTGTAGGTGACAGATCGGCCTGTGGGTTTCTTCACATTTTTTGTGGATAAAATTGTGAGCAAGCTGCCCGTTGCGCGCCAAGATCGTTGATTTGAAACAGCTTTCTTTCCTTGCGTAAATTGTATGCAAGGCGGGTTTTGATCCGCTCATGGCCCCGTTTGGTGACCCGCAATCGTGCGATACAGGCCGTTTTTCCCGCGCTGGGGACCTCTCGCGCTGTTTTGCACACCTTCTGTGGAGAAGACTGTGTGCAAGCCCCCAAACACTCCGTAAGCCCCTTGTTTTTAAAGGAAAATCTGTCGCCGCTTAAAAATACGGCAGTGGATAAACCAGGCCCCTGGCGCCTCTGGACGGGTGTTTCTGCACACCTTCTGTGGACAACACTGTGCGCAATCAAATTGACAAACCGGTAAGTCTTTGATTCGCAAAGGATTTCTTTCCTGCGCTCAATTTTTCAGCACGGAAATGCTTTCCGGACCGGCCCGACTTCCCCACACATTCTGTGGATAACTTTGTGCGCAATTCGCAGGGAGCGATGCAAAGTCCTTGATCCGTAAAGGTTTTTGTTCGATGCAGCAATTTGAGGCAGCGGATAACTTCTTTGAAAATCAAATACTTAAGCTGATATCTTGATACCATGTCGGCTTTGCGACAAAAGCATCAGATAGATTCGTCCGAGCCATGCAAACCATTCCCGACGCCGACCCAGGCTACGCTGCCCCGCCCGTCCTGACCGTGACCGCGCTGAACGCGCAAGTGGCGCGCCTGCTTGAGCGCAGCTTTCCATTGACATGGATTGGCGGCGAGATCTCCAACTTCACGCGCGCCAGTTCGGGGCACTGGTACTTCACGCTCAAGGATGACGCGGCCCAGGTGCGCGCCGTGATGTTCCGCGGGCGCGCCCAGTTTGCAGGCTTCATTCCGCGCGAAGGCGACAAGGTTGAAGTGCGCGCGCTGGTCACCTTGTATGGCGCGCGGGGCGACTACCAGATCAATGTCGAGGCGATCCGCCGCGCAGGCGTCGGCGCGCTCTACGAAGCCTTCCTGCGCCTGAAGGACAAGCTGACCGCGCAGGGACTGTTCGACCAGGACCGCAAGCGCGCGCTGCCGATGTTCACGCGCTCGGTCGGCATCGTCACCAGCCCGCAGGCGGCGGCGCTGCGCGACGTGCTGACGGCGCTGCAGCGGCGCGCGCCGCACTTGCGCATCGTGCTCTACCCCGCGCCGGTGCAGGGCCAGATGGCGGCGCAAAAGATCGCCGACGCCATCGCCATTGCCTCGCACCGCGCCGAAGTCGACGTGCTGCTGGTGGTGCGCGGAGGCGGCTCCATTGAAGACCTGTGGAGCTTCAATGAAGAAGTGGTCGCGCGCGCGATCGCCGGCTGCAGCGTGCCGGTGATCTCCGGCGTGGGGCACGAAACCGACTTCACGATCGCCGACTTCGCCGCCGACATGCGCGCCGCCACGCCCACGGCGGCGGCCGAACTGGCGGCCACGCCGCGCGCCGACTGGATGGCCTCCCTGTCGGGCGACGCCACCGACCTGCGGCGCGCGATGCGGCGCGCGCTGGCGGAAGCGAACCTCAACCTCGACAACTACACCCGCCGCCTGCTCAGCCCATCGGCGCAGATCGGGCACCAGCGCCTGAAGGTGGTGGCGCTGTCGACCGCCCTCACCCATGCGGTGCGCGCGCCGGTCAACCGCCACGGCTTCGCGCTGGCGCAGCTGCGCGCGCGCTGGGCGCGCCACCGTCCCGACGTACGCGCGCTACGCGCGGAACTCGCATCGCAGCAGCGCCACTGCGCGGCCAGCATTGCCAGCCAGCTGGGGCAGCGCCGCGATGCGCTGGGCGCGCTGGCGGCCCAGCTGGAGCTGCTTAACCCGCAGCGCACGCTGGAACGCGGCTACGCCATCGTGCGCGACAGCCGCGGCAAGGTACTGCGCTCGCCGGACGACATCCAGGCGCGCGAAGCGCTGACGGTGAGGCTGGCCGAGGGTACTGCCGAGGTCGGCGTAGCGAGCGTGCAAAAGGTGCTGGAATAGCCCCATCCTTTTTGCCGGCGCGAAGCAATGTGCAATGAAACCTGAGACGAATTACAATAAGCGTCGTTTCTGAAGAAATAACGCATTTCCAAATCAATAAAGGACAACAACATGGAACATACACTGCCGGCACTGCCATACGCGATGGACGCCCTCGCACCGCACATCTCGCAGGAAACGCTTGAGTACCACTACGGCAAGCATCACCAGACCTATGTAACGAACCTGAACAACCTGATCAAGGGCACCGAGTTCGAAAACATGTCGCTCGAAGAGATCGTCAAGAAGTCGAGCGGCGGCGTGTTCAACAATGCAGCCCAGGTATGGAACCACACCTTCTACTGGAACTGCATGAAGCCGGCAGGCGGCGGCCAGGCAACTGGCGTGGTTGCTGACGCGATCAACGCCAAGTGGGGCTCGTTCGACAAGTTCAAGGAAGAATTCACCAAGTCCTGCGTCGGCAACTTCGGTTCCGGCTGGACCTGGCTGGTCAAGAAAGCGGACGGTTCGGTTGACATCGTCAACACCTCGAACGCCGGCACCCCGCTGACCACTGGCGACACCCCGCTGCTGACATGCGACGTCTGGGAGCACGCCTACTACATCGACTACCGCAACCTGCGCGCCAAGTACGTTGAATCGTTCTGGGGCCTGGTCAACTGGGACTTCGTCGCCCAAAACGCCGCTTAAATTCCAAGCGTGCCTCCAAAAAAATCCGCTCCGGCGGATTTTTTTTTCGCCAACGTTTCCCAATTCGGGGTCAGACCACACTGTTCTGGAATATTCCAAAAAACCTGTTGTCTGACCCCGATTTTGCGCCAACGTTTCCCAATTCGGGGTCAGACCACGCCTGTTCTGGAATCTTCCAAAAAACCTGTGGTCTGACCCCGATTTTGGAAACTGTTGCTCACCGACTCAGCTTTGTCATCAAAATGTATCGATTTGTCGTCTTGGTCCTGCAATCGTCCTTTTCGGCACTTGCTCTTATACAATGATCGGTTAGGAGAGCGTTATGCATAAATTACTGCTGGTGGAAGACGATGCGCGCCTTGCGCAGCTGGTGACGGAGTACCTGACGGCCTACGAGTTTTCAGTCGACGTGGTCACACGCGGCGATGAGGCGCTGCAGCGTTACCGCGAACTTTCGCCGGATGTGGTGGTGCTCGACCTGATGCTGCCCGGCCTCGATGGCATGGTGGTGTGCCGCCAGCTGCGCGAGCTGGGCGATGTGCCTATCCTGATCCTGACCGCGCGCGAGGATTCGTATGACGAGGTGTCCGGCCTGGAACAGGGCGCCGACGATTTCGTCAACAAGCCAGTGCAGCCGCGCGTGTTGCTGGCGCGCCTGCGCGCCCTGATGCGCCGCGCCCAGAACCGCTCGGCGCCCGACACCGGCGTGCTGGCCTTCGGCGCGCTGTCGATCTTTACCAATGACCGCAGCGTCACCTGGCGCGGCCAGCCTTGCGTGCTGAGCAATACCGAGTACAAGCTGCTGCTGGTGCTGGCCGAAGCGGCCGGGACGGTGCTGTCGCGCGATGCCTTGCTGAAGAAGATGCGCGGGATCGAGTTCGATGGCCTGGACCGCAGCATCGATAACTGCATCTCCAAGCTGCGCCGCAAGTTCGACGACGCCGAGTCGGAAAAAATCAAGACGGTGTGGGGCGAGGGCTACCTGTTCTCGCCGTCGGCCTGGGCCTGAGCCCGGCTTATTCGATCAGCGCCGCAATCGACAGCGGCGCGTCGGTCATCACGACCTGCCCCGCGACCGTGCTGTCGGCAAAGCGGTAGTTGACCACGCGGAAGGCCGCGTTGGGATCGTCGCTGAAGGCCGCGCCCGTGACTGCCGGCAGCACGGTTTCTCCCGCAGCTCCCCTCCTCAGCCGTACTTCCGGTTCGCCGCCCGCGCCGGTAAAGGCAAAGCGCACGCCGACGCATTTCTTGGCGCTTGCCGTGGCGTCAACATGGCGCCGCCAGGCCAGCACTTGTTCGCAGGCCGCGCGCAGGTCCCCCGTTTCATAAAGGCCGTCGGCCTGGACAATAATGGAAATGCGCGGACGGAACACATAGTTCGCGACTTTGCGGTTCAGCACCAGGGCCGCATTTTCGTCGTAGGCCGCCTTCAGGAACGGGAATACCGTGCGGCCGGTCGGATCGAGCGGCAGGTTGACCTGCATCGTCTTGCCCTGCAGGCTGAGCTGCACCCCATCCAGGCTGATGCCTTTTTCGCGCGGCATTACCTGGTAGTGGTTCTGGATGAAATTCTTCGGCTTGCCGTATTTCTCGAACACCACCATGGCGCGGTAAGCGTCGCGGTAGCTGATCCACTCCCCCGTTGCCGCAGCCACGGCCGTACCGCTGCCTGCCGCAAGCAGCAGGGCAACGATAGCCGGGAGGTGACGGGAGGCGCGCATGGTCAGAAGCGGTAAGCGAGGGCCGTCGAGACGGTCAGGTTGGTCGGCCGCTCGGTGAGCGGGCTGTCGGCGGCGCTGCCGCGCAGGCGCGTGGCCTGGGCGCCGGTCGTCACCAGCCATGACGGGCTCAGCGACCAGTTCCAGCGCGCGTTCAGGTGCACGTCCTTGAGGCCGCCCGAGGCCGCATATTGCGGATTCAAACCGCGCACGGACTCGATCTCGGTGACGCCGAAATACGCCTGGTTGTGGTTGCGGTTGGCCAGGGTCATGCCGACACCCACCGAGATGAAATGGTTTGGCGCAAGGCGGCTGCTGAAGTGCTGCATCCCGACACGCCACAGCGCGCCATTGCCTTCATTACCAGATCCATATAGCACGCTATTGGTCAGGCGGACTTGCGGCGTCAGGTAGTAATTGAAAAAACCGCCAGCCTGCAGCCGTGCGCGCTGCACGTCCATGCCCATCAGGCGGTGGCCGTCGCCGATTTCCGACCTGAATGGCGATGTCACGCCCGGCGGCGCCAGCGTCCAGTCCGACCCATTGACCACCATGCCGACGTCGCCCGACAGCCCCGATTCGCTGCGCCGCGGGTGGACCGCCAGCAGGGGGCCGTATTCGACCGATGGCTGGTTCGACAGGTGGATGCCCGCGCTTAGCCCGGAGATGAACAAGCCGTTGCTGAACGCCGCCTGCAGCACCGGCAGCGCGCGCACCCGGCGCTGCCCCGAGCCCTCGTACACCGGGGCCGAGACGGCGCCCAGCCCGACATACATGTCGCGGCTGCCATCGGGCATCGGGTTATTGGCGGGCGTCTGGGCAGCAGCTGCACTGCATGCGCCGGCCAGGGCGAGGGCGAGAAGCTTATCCATTTTTCATCGTGTCAGGTTCGGGTGGACGCCATTTTACGGTGTACCGCCCGGCAACCCAACAATTGCCTTACTTGAGGGCCTTTATCTGTGACGTAAACTCGACAGGCGCCTCGGAACGTTCGACCATCACGATATGGGCCGGATGAACGATCGCCAGCGTGCACATGACGCCAGCACCGGGCTCGGTGTCGGTGCGCGCGACGGTAACCTTGCCGTTGGCGCGCACCACGCTGTCAATCGCGGTCGAATGGCAGCCATTCGGGCGGCTGCCCAAAAAGACCCCGATCACCATGTGGCGCGCAAAGTCCACCTGCGGCAAGGGCATGGCGCCGCCGTGCTCGGCCCACAGGGCGGCGAATCCGGCCGCATCGCGCACCACCACGTTTTTCGGCTGGGCGACCAGCGAGCGGCTGCTGCGGTCCAGCTCCTTGAAGCCGAGCTGGACCGGGTTGATATTGACAAACTCTACTACCGCGTCGCTGCGCGGGATGGCGGCAACGGCCATCGGCGAGCTGGCGGCCTGGGTGCAGATGGCGAAGGTGGCGAGGTCGCGTTCCTCGAAACTGACGACCAGCTTGCCCGCGCCAGAGCTGACCTTGTCGATGCGGACCTGGCGGCAGCCGTTGCCGCCCTGGCCGGCGAACACCGCCACCAGCACCTGCGTGCTGAAGTCGACGCGCGGCATCTCCGGGGCCGGGCTGCGGCCGCTGCTGTGCGCCGCCCACAGGCTGGCCCAGGCGGCCGCGTCGCGCACCACCACGTTCCTGGCGTCATGGATGCCGGAGAACGCGTCTTCGGCCACCACCGTGAAGGCGACCGGCTCGCGGTGCTCGGGCTGGAAGCTCAGCAATTCGACCTTGTGGGCGCTGCCCAGGCCAAGGTCGGGGCTGTCAAGGTTCTTCAAAATAGTGTCGAACATGGCGCGTGCGCCGGTATCATCGCAGCGGACCTGGGGGCCGGCGATCGAATCGTACGCGGAGCACAGCAATGCTTCGGGGGTGGCGCCGTACAGGCGCTGGGCGTAGGCATTGTCGCCGCAGCTGCCGGCGCGGTCCCAGAACACCTGCTTGCCGTCGATGACGAACAGGCGGTTGCGCACATTGGCGCATTCTTCCTCGCGGGCGCGGGTGAAGAACAGTTCAGCCGGAATGGTGCTGGCGGCAGGGGCCGGTTGTCCCACGGTGACGCCTGGACTGGCTTGCTGGTCTGGCAGGCCGGCGACATCGCCCCCGCCTCCGCAGCTCGACAGCAACACAAGGCCGGCCAGCGCCATCGTGCGAATCAGGCGATCCAGAAATCCCATGGTACCAACGCTCCCCTTAGACCGGCCAGCGCTTGTGACGCCCCGACTGAATAAGAATAAAAAAAGCCCACGACACTTGTCGTATCAGTGGGCAAACGGAAAAATCCATGTACCTATCTTAGGCACAGCCGGGTTTCCATTCACCCTGGAGATGTACGGCAATTGTCATGAATTTGTAATTCCCCACGGAAGCCCCTGCTCTTATACAATGCGCGTCAGGGAGAAAAACTATGTTTTCGGCAAGTTTGTTACACGCCAGAGATAGCGGGAAACGCAAAGGCAGGCGCCTGTGAACCGCATTTTTTTCCGTTTCTTCCTGCTGGTGATGCTGTCGATCACCGCCGCCACCTTCGTCATCTACTTCGCGATGAGCCGCCTGTTCGGCGATCCGCTGGAAGACATCGCGCGCCGCCAGGCCGCCGCCCAGATCTTTTTGCTCGAACAGTACGTCGACAAGGCCCCCACCGATGAATGGCTGGAGCGCCTGAACAAGGTGCGCGAGGTATCCGGCGTCAAACTCGACCTGATTCCCCTGAACCAGGCGCGCTCGCTGCTCGAGGGCGCCCAGCTGGGCGCCCTCGACCGCGGCGACGTCGTGCTCGACGCCGACAGCAAGGCGTTTTTCCGCCGGGTCGACCTGACCGGCCACAAGTACATCGGCAGCGAGGTGGACGTGATCCACGCCCAGGACCTGCCGATCGACGTCGGCCTGGCGCTTGAAATGGAAGCGGTCCGCTACGTGATCGTCGCCCTGGCCTTGCTGATCCCGATCCTGATGTGGTCGCGCTCGCACTGGAACGGCTTGCAGGCGCTGTCGAAGGTGGCCGACGACTTCGGCGCCGGCGACCTGTCGGCACGGGCGCGCATGCAGCCCAGCGCCAGCATCTATCCGCTGGCCGAACGCATCGACCACATGGCCGCGCGCATCGAAGGCCTGCTGGACGCGCAGCGCAACCTGGTGCACTCGGTGTCGCACGAATTGCGCACGCCGATCGCGCGCCTGGAGTTCGCGCTCGAACTGCTGCGCGGCGCCGCCGGCGACCCGGCGCTGGAAGGCCGCATCGCCGCCATGGAAGGCGACCTGCACGAACTGAATACCCTGGTAGGGGAGCTGCTCAGCATGACCCGGCTCGACAGCCCGCAGGCGCTGCAGCCCGAGACCTTCGACCTGGCGCAGGCACTGGAGGGCTGCCGCGATTCGCTCGACCCGGGCGGCCCTGCCCCGGCGTTCGGGCCACTGGATGGCCTGGGCGAGGTGACGGGCGACCGCCGCCTGCTGGCGCGGGCCATCTGCAACGTGATGCGCAACGCGCAGAAGTATGCGCAGGGCCGGGTTGAGCTGGCGGCAAGGCGCCTTGGCGACGGCAGCATCGCGATCATGGTCGACGACGACGGCCCGGGCATCCCCCTTGACGAGCGCGACAAGATCTTCGAGCCGTTCTACCGGCTGGACCGCAGCCGCGACCGCGCCACCGGCGGCTTTGGCCTGGGCCTGTCGATCGCGCAGAAAGCGCTGGCCCTGCACGGCGGCGCCATCGCGGTGGCCGAGTCGCCGCTGGGCGGCGCGCGCTTTGTCATGACGCTGCCGGCGCAGGGCTAAAAAGAGCTCCATCACCAGATACCGTCGTTCCCGCGCAGGCGGGAACCCATACCACGGGCGCATCCTCACTGGTATCAGGCACATGGGTTCCCGCCTGCGCGGGAACGACGCACCATAAAAAAAAACTCCGCCGCAGCGGAGTTCGTTTTTACTTTACTTCTTCGGGACTCAGATGCGTCACGCCGTACCACAGGTGCTGCCACCAGTGCTCGCGCGAAGACACCAGTTCCAGGCACTTGCGGTCCACCTCGCCCTTGAACACAGGGTCGGCGCACTGCTTGGTCATCAGCGCGTTGCGCTGGTTCTCGGCGTTGATCAGCGCGATCGACAGCCAGATCACGACACCGGCCAGCACCACCACCAGGGTCCACGCCAGCTGGTTGATGTAGCGGATCTCGAACAGGTCTTCCTCGACCGGCCGGGAGCCGTCGTACATCTTCAATAATTTTTCTTCTACGTTGCTCATTTCGGTCGCCTTTTCATATGCCGCCAGGGGGCGCCAGACGCTTCCATTTTAATCAATCGCCGCCAGTTATTCCAGTACGACCGGGACGGGCAAAAAAAGACCCCGCCGCGGCGGGGTCGTTTGCACTTTGCTACGGCTTACTTCTTGGCCGCTGGCGCCAGGCCTTTTTCCTTCTGCACCTTGGCCACCAGCGCGTCCATCACCTGGAAGGTCGACTGGGCGACGTTGGCGTTGGTCGAACCCTTGACCGCAGCGCCGACAACCGATGGCGAGGTCATGTAGCGGCCGTCGACGATCAGGGTCGGTACCGAGTCCACCTTGTAGGCATTGAGCACCTGCTGGGTGCGGCGCAGCTTCGACAGCACACCAAACGAGTTCCAGTATTCGAGGAACTTGGCCTTGTCGACGCCGTTCTTGGCAACCCATTCGATGATCGCGTCATCGCGGTTCAGGCGCTGGCGCTCGATATGGAAGGCGCGGAAGACCTTCGGATGCATCTCTTCCAGCTTGCCCATCGCTTCGAGCGTCAGGTACAGGTGCGCTTCAGGATCGTTAGCACCCTGCATCGGCATGTGCACGCGCTTGAAATTGACGTTGTCACCCTGCTTTTTCAGCCACGCCGCCAGCGAAGGCTCCAGTGCGTTACAGGCCGGGCAGTGGTACATGAAGAATTCGATGACTTCCACTTTTTTGCCAACGGTCTGCGCAGGCTGCGGCTGGGCCAGGGTGATGTATTCAACACCGCTGGTTGGCGCGGTTGGCGAAGCAAAGGCCGTGCTGGCGATGAGGCTCGCGGCGGCAAGGGCAAAACGCAGGGAACGCATAATTATCCTTCGTAGTGTGGTTAAGCAACGGAACGGAGGTTACCACTTTTTTGGCCTCCCGACAGTGATGCAGCTTGCTTTTTGCATTTGCTTACCTCTGTAACGCCGCATGCAGCTGTCGTTACAGGCGCCTATTTCGGGCGCCGCTGGCGCGCCGTCTCCAGCCGCTCGCACAGCTGGGCCACGCCCTGCGGCAGGCGCGGGCCCGAGCGCGTCAGCAGTTCGCTGTTAAGCGTGAACAGGTTGCCGCGCGCGACCGCCGTCATGGTCTTGTAGGGCTTCCAGATCGTGATGCCGGCGTCATCCGGGCCATGCTGCTCGTCGCCGACGATCACTTCGGGGTCGGCCTGCAAGACCGCCTCGATGCTGACCGACGGCGCCTTGACCTTCAGGCTAGCGAAGATGTTTTCGCCGCCGCACAGCCTGATGGCGTCGCTCACCATGTGGTCGCCGCTGAGCGTGTACACCGGCTTGTCCCAGATCTGGTAAAAGACGCGCACCGTGGGGCGCTTGCCATGGCGCGCCCCCAGCGCGGTGACCTGCGCGCGGTAGGCCGCAGCGGCCTGCCGCGCCGCGGCTTCGGTGCCGAGCAGCTGGCCGAAGCGCGTCAGGCTGGTGGCCACGTCGTCAAGCTTGCGCGGTTCGCTGAAGAACACCGGTACGCCAAGCTGGCGGATCTGCTCCAGCTGGCGCGCGGTGTTCCCGCTTTGCCAGACGATCAGCAGGTCCGGTTTCAGCGCCACCGCGCGCTCCATGTCGATCTGGCTATTGCTGCCGATGAGCGGGATGCGCTTTGCCGCCTCCGGATAGTCGCTGAAATTCATCGCCCCGACGATGCGGCTGCCGCCGCCCGCGGCAAACAGCAGCTCGGTCACATGCGGCGACATCGAGATGATGCGGCGCGCAGGCTGCTGCAAGGTGACGCGGTTGCCGGCGTCGTCGACAACGCTGACTGCCGCATTGGCCGCGGATGCGCATGCGGTGAAAGCAAGCAGGATGATCTTGAGTGTCTTGGTCATATCGATGTCAGGTGGTAGTGACGTCGCCGGCGACGAACACGGTGCGTTCGCCATGGCGCAGCATGTCGATCGGGTGGCCCAGGCAGCGGCTTAGTATTGGCGGCAGCATCACCTCGCCGACGCTGCCCGCCAGCCAGCTGCCCTCGCCCATCAGCAGCAGCGCATCGGTGGCGACGCTGTGCGCAAGGTTCAGGTCATGGCCGACCATGACCACCGTCTTGCGCTGCTCGCGGCACAGGCGCGCCAGCAGCCGCATCACCGACACCTGGTGCGCCAGGTCGAGGGCGTTGGCTGGTTCGTCGAGCAGCATCAGCGGCGTGTCCTGGGCCAGCAGCGCGGCAATGGCGACGCGCTGGCGTTCACCGCCGGACAAGGTGCGCACGTCGCGCTGGGCCAGGTGCAGCACGTCGAGCGAAGCCAATGCCTGCTGCGCGGCCAGGTGGTCGTCGCTGCCTTCCCAGTAGCGGTCGGCGTGGTAGGGGTGGCGCGCCATCAGCACCGTTTCGATCACCCGGTAGGCAAAGGCGTCGCTGCGCGACTGCGCCAGGAACGAACGCTCGCGCGCCAGCTCCACGGGATCGCGCCCGCTGACCGCGCGCCCGCCGATGGCCACATGGCCGCCGTCAGGCGCGCGAAGGCCGGCCAGGGTGCGCAGCAAAGTGCTCTTGCCGGCCCCGTTGCGGCCGATGACGCACCACAGCTGGCCCGGCGACGCCGTCCACGACAACCCCTCGACCAGGGTGCGCTCACCGGCGCGCAGTGTGAGGGATGCGGTTTCAATCATGGACGGCGCAGTTTAAGTTGATGGAGCTGGAACAGGAACACCGGCACGCCGATCAGCGAGGTCAGCACGCCGACCGGCAGCTGCTGCGGCGCCAGCACCGTGCGCGCCAGGGTATCGGCCAGCACCAGGAAGGCGCCGCCGGTAATTGCGGCGGCGGGCAGCAGCACCCGGTGGTCCGGGCCGAAAGCGTGGCGGCAGGCGTGCGGCACGATCAGGCCGACGAAACCGATGCTGCCAGCGGTGGTGACCGCGCTGGCGGTCAAAATACCGGAACAGATAAACAGCGAACGGCGCAACCGGCCCACGTCGACGCCAAGGGTGGCGGCGGTGTCGGCATGCAGCGCCATCACGTTGAGCTGGCGCGCGATACGCAGCGCAAACAGCAAGGCGCCTGCCAGGATCAGCCAGGGCAGCACGCGCCACCCTGCTCCGGCCAGGTCGCCGATCATCCAGAACACCATGCCGCGCAGGCGCGATTCGGGTGCGATGGACAGCATCAGCGTGACCAGCGCCATGCACGCCGAAGCGAGGATCACGCCGGTCAGCAGCAGTGTATTCGGGTCAGCCGGCGCGTCGCGCAGGGCGCTGCCGCCCAGGTCGCGCCGCGCCAGCATGTACAGCACGGCCGATACGCCGACCGCGCCGCCTAAAGCGCCAAGGTCCACCATCCACAGTGCGGCTCCGCCCAGCAGCGCCGCCAGAGCGCCGACTGCCGCGCCGCTGGAAATGCCCAGCACGTAGGGGTCGGCCAGCGGATTGCGCAGCAGCGCCTGCATCATCACGCCGGCCAGCGCCAGCGCGGCGCCGGTGGCGAACGCGGCGCAGGCGCGGCCAAGGCGCAGGTCGAGCAAGGTCGTGGCGATGCCCCCCTCCCCGCTCCCAAACAACCCGGCCAGCGCAGACGGCAGCCCGGACAGCGGAATGCTGACCGAGCCGACCATGCTCGACCCGAGCAGCACCAGCAGCGCGGCCGACGACAGCAGCGCGAGCAAGGTGCGGTGGCGGGACGCAGTGTGGATCATGCGGCAGCCTTAGAAGTCGTAGCGCGCCGAGACCCGGAACTGGCGGCCGTCGGCTGGGTAGATGCCGCCACGGCAGACGAAGGCGTTGCTGTAGTACTGCTTGTCCCCCAGGTTCAGCCCCGCCAGCGCGAACTCCCACTGCCCGACCTTGCGCGCATAACGTGCATCGACCGTTGTGTAGGCGGGGATGCGCGCGCCGCAGTTGTTGGTGAAGTCGCTGCCGTAACGCTGGCTGTCGGCCCACTGCACGCCGATGTCGGCGCTATGGCCGCCGGCCGGCGCCCACGACAGGCGCGCGGTGGCGACATTTTCCGGCACCAGCACCATTTCGCGTCCCGCGTTCGGGCCATCGGTGAACTCGGCCTTGACGTGCTGGAGGCTGGCGGTCAGGCGCCAGTCGGTGGCGATGCGCGCCTTGGCGTCGAGCTCCACGCCCTGGCGGCGGGTCGGGTCGAGGTTGGTGTTGACGCCGAAGTTGATGGTCGGGTCGTAGAAGATCTCGTCCCTGATCTTGTGGCGAAACACGCGCGCGCCCAACTGGCGGTCGGACGGGCCAAAGGCCGCGCCCAGTTCAAGGTCGCGCGAGGTCTGCGCCTTCAGCGGCGCGCCGGGACGGAACGCGTTCTCATCCGAGTTAGGCATGCGATAGCTGCGGCCCGCCTTGGCGTACACGTTCAGCAGCGGCATCACGTCCTGGCTGGCCTGGACTTCCCACGCGGTCTGCGACTGCTTGACGCGCTCGTCCACAGGCACAAACGCCAGCGCATCGACAGTCTCCTTGTCGAACGACTCGCGCCGCACGCCCACCGCCACGCGGGTGTTAGGCGGGGCGTTCCAGCGGATTTCGTCACGCAGGTACAAGGCCTTCGAGTCCTGGCTGGCGTCGGCCGCGGAGAACATCGACGTGGTGTCGCGGCTCCAGCGGATCAGGTCCACCCCAGCGACGAATTCGTTCAGCTTGCCGTCGAACCGGGTCAGCTGGCGCAGGCGCGGCGAAAACTGGGTCTGGCGGCTGTCGTAGGTTGCAGCCGACGGGCTGGTGACGCCGCCGAAGGTGAAGTAGTAGGTCGCCGACACGGTCTTCTCGCGGTGCGACAGTTCAGCCGCGAAGTCGGTCGAACCGATGCGGTGCTCCAACAGCGCCGTTACCCGGTCTGATTCGAGGCCGCCGAAGTCAAAGGGGGTGCTGGCCTGCCCGGGATTGGCTTCGAACTGCAGCAGGCTGAGCGAGCCTGGGAACTCGGCATCCTGGCGCGCGCTGTCGACGCGGACGGCGACACGGCCGGCATCCGTGGTCCACTGCACTCCGCCGCTGAAGCTGCGGCTGTCGAAGCGGTTGTGGTCGCGGTAGTTGTCGGTCTTGAGGTCGCTGACGGAAGCGTCGAGCGCGAATGCGTCCCAGCTGCGCGCGGCGCTGGCGCGCACTTCGCGCAGGCCGAACTGGCCTGCCTCCACGCTGGCCATGCCGCGGCCTTCGTTCTTCGCCGCGCGCTTGGTGACGATCTGGATCACGCCGCCGGTCGCGCCTTCGCCATACAGCACGCTGGCGCCGCCGCGCACGATCTCGATGCGCTCCACCGTGTCGATCGGGATAGTCGACAGGATCGGGCCGCTCAGTTCATTTTCCGACATGCGCACGCCGTCGAGCACGACGACCATGTTCTGGCTGCTGTTGGAGCCGAAGCCGCGCAGGTCGAGGCTGAAGTCGGGCGAGCCGTCCAGGCTCTGGCGGCCGTAGACGCCGCCGATCTTGCGGATCGCCTGGTTGACATCGGTGACACCGGCGCGGCGGATCTGGCCGGCGTCGATGACGGTGGCGGCGATCGGGTACAGCGACGGGTCGCTGGCAAAGCGCGCGCCGGTCACGACGACCGATGGCATGGTTTGCTGGGCGTGGGAGAAGCTGTTGAAGCAGGCGGAAAGTGCGAGGGCGAGCGCAAGCGGCTTGGCAGCCGGTGCGCGGCGAAATGCTGCGTGAATGTTCATGGTGCTTTTTTTAGAATGTGAGCATCCGGCCTGCGTCCCCGCAAGCCGGATTCAACGGAAGGCGGGCACTGAGCCCGCTTCCACCTGTCCTGGCCGGTATCCGGGCTCGCAAGTCAGACCGCCCCACCTTCCTATGCCGCGGCACAGTGGTGTTCGGGGCGGCCAGTCGCCGGCATGCGGCGACGCTTGTTTACCGTTGCGGGGGCAGCACACGTTGGCTGTTCGCGGTTTGCGCGGGCAGCGTCGTGTTTCCCGTTTAACTGCCAGCGTGATCACGCCGGCGGGCACCAAAACAGGGATATTATAAACGCAAGGGCCGCTGTGCCTGAATAGCCATCGACACCAACCCCAGCGGAGGCAGCATGGACAACGCGCTACCCACCTATTTCCTGTCGCACGGCGGCGGCCCGTGGCCGTTCATGAAGGAGCAGTACGGCTCCACCTACGACGTGCTTGAAGCGTCGCTGGCGGACATCCCGCGCCAGCTCGGCGTCCGTCCCAACGCGGTGCTGGTGGTGTCGGGGCACTGGGAGGAACGCGAGTTCACGCTGTCGTCGAGCGCCGCGCCCGGGATGATCTACGACTACGGCGGCTTCCCGTCGCACACCTACCAGGTCAAGTACCCAGCCCCCGGCGACCCGGAGCTGGCCTCGCGCGCGGCCATCCTGCTGGCGCAGGCGGGGTTCGATGCGGGACTCGATCCCAACCGCGGCTTCGACCACGGCACCTTCAGCATGCTGTACCCGGTGTACCCGCGGGCCGACGTGCCGGTGGTGCAGATGTCACTACGCCACGGCTTCAACCCGCAGGCGCACATTGACGCGGGGCGCGCGCTGGCGCCGCTGCGCAATGAAGGCGTGTTGATTATCGGGAGTGGGCTCAGTTATCACAACCTGCACCAGTTCGGCCCGGGCGGGCGGCTGGCGTCGCACAAGTTCGACGAGTGGCTGCGCTTTGCCTTGCTGGAGCTGCCGCCGCCTGAACGCACCAGCGCATTGCTGCACTGGGACGAGGCGCCGTACGCGCGCATGGCGCATCCGCGCGAGGAGCACCTGATGCCGCTGCTGGTGGCGTATGGCGCGGCCGCGCAGGAAGCGGCGGCCTGCGTGTACCACGAAGATGAATTTTTCGGCAGCCTGGCGGTGTCGAGCTTCCGCTTCGGCCAGGCCGCTCAGCCTTGAACCACTTCCACTTCGGCCAACCGCGGACGTTCACTTGCTATCAGCGACGGCCGGGGGGCGCTGTTCGCCGATGTGCTTGCCGAGGAAGGCTTCGATCCGGGTCCACAAGTTGATCCGGTTGGCGCGCGTGCGCCAGTCTTCCACGCTCGACTTGTAGGGCAGCCATTCGATGTGCGGATTGCCCGGCTTGAGCGCTTCATATAGCTTGCGACCATGCGAGAACGGAACGCGCTGGTCTCCCTCCCCATACGCCAGCAGCAACGGCGACTTGAGGCGCGCGGCATGGTGCAGCGGTGAAGTAGCTTTGAACTGCACCGCATCCTTGTCTGGATCGCCGACAAGTTTGCGCAGCTCCAGGCCTGCGTCGGCTTCGGCGATATGTTCCCAGTGCCGGTCGAACATCGCTTGTATGTCTGTGATGCCGGACCAGTTCACACCGCAACGGTACAGTTCCGGCGTCTTTATCAGGCCCATCATGGCGGCATAGCCGCCGTAACCGCCGCCAGCGATGCAGACACGGCGTGGGTCGGCGATACCTTCGGCCACCGCCCATTTGACGGCGTCGGCAAGGTCGTCTTGCATAGCCAGGCCCCACTGCTTGTTGCCGGCCTTCGAGTGGCGCACGCCGAAGCCGGGCACGCCACGCGGCTCCGGCTGAATGACGGCGTAGCCACGCGAGGCCAGGAACTGCACTTCCGCATCCCAGTCCCACATGCCATTGCGTGTCCATGGAAGCCCGCCCGGCAGCACGACCATCGGCAGGTTCTTCTGGACCTTGGTATTGGGCAGGGTCACATACGCGGGCAGCTTCAAGCCGTCGCGCGCGGTGAAGTTCACCAGGTTCATGCTGGCCATCTGGGCCGGGTCGATGCCGGGCCGCCGTTCGCCGAGCATGGTCCGCTTCTTCGTTTCGCGGTTAAAGAGCAGGTACATATGGTCCTGGCGGTCGGAATGTGCATCGATCAGGACGTATGGCGTTTCGCTGCGCCTGCCGACCGACAAGGTATTGATCGTGCCCGGCAGAAGTTGGTCAATTTCTTCCTGGATTGCCTTCATGGCCGCATCAAACCAGACCGTTACTTCGGCATCGATGTGGAAACGGAAGCCCAGCATTTTCTTGCTGTCGACCACAAAGTAGCCGTTGACGTCGAAGTCGGGTGACACAATCAGGGGCGTGGCGTCGATGGTCCTGGTGGCCAGGTCGAACAGATAGATCGCTGCCTTGTCCTTGCCCTTGTGAGCTCGCACATACAACTTGTTGTTCACATAGAGCAGGGGAATAAAGTCCTCCGCGGATTCGTCTTCCTGTTCGTAAATCTTGACCCACTCCTTGTCGTCGGCGCGGAAATACACGGCCTGGCGGCCTACGCCCCCCGTCATCGCGACCTTGACCTGCCCGTCTGGATCGACCAGCCAGCGCCGGGTGTATCTCGGCACGCGGATCGACGACGTGCGGCCGGAGCGCGTGCTCAAGCGCGTGAGCCAGCTTTCGCCGTCGCTCTGCTCGATCACCAGCATCTCGTCCGTCGTTGTTGAGGGGAAGCCGGCAATGCTGGGCTCGGCCAGGTAGGCCTGGTCGCCCACATCGCTGTCGGCGAACGATCGGCTACGCGGAAGCGTTACCGAAAGTCCGTTCAGATTTTTTCCGTCGCGGTCAATTGCGTAGAGACCGGGATCGCCGACGTCGCCGCCTTGGTCCACATTGATGACGGTAAAGGCAATACGGTCATCGCTGAGCCAGAAGAACTTATCAATATCGGCATTGCCGTAGTTGGCCACCGATTTGCCCTTCAAGTTCTCGACGTCCAGCACCGACAGCATGACGCGGCCAGTCCGCGAGATGCCGCGCAACGCGACATGGCGGCCGTCAGGCGACATGCTGGCCCCGGTAAGAGCGGCTTTCTTGAAGAACTGCTCGACCGGAATCGACGCAGGGGAAGCATGCTCGGCCGCCGGCGCCGCGCTGGCGCAGAACGCGCACGCCAGCAGGATCAGGGTAGGGAAGGATATGCGCATGGCGTGGCCGATAGCGAGTAAAGCGCTTACGATAGCCGACAAACCACGTCTTGTGATTGTTTTTTGAACAATATCCTTATTGCATAGACCTGTCCAAAATGACGTACGACCGGTAGGGCGTAGCCAGGTGTCTGTTGCCGCCTCGCTGCTCACTTTGCCGCCTAGTCCAGGGCGCGTCGGTTGGATGCCCGCCGATGCTTGGCATCGTAAGCCGACGTCGAACTGCCGTTCGGCTTGTCTCATTTCGCGCGGATATGACTTTTTCCATTTCGAGACAGTTTCGTGATGTGCGCGCCGCATCCCTTGTCCTGGATGGCACTTGACCTAGACTGAAGTACCCGCAAGCGCCATGCCGGCTTTGCGGCATCCGACGCCCGCCACGAGGCTGATTCGGCGTGACGCCTGTCCAAAGGCTTCTGCTTTGTGAAGGAACGATCATGCGACCCCTATCTCTCCTGATTCCCGCATCCCTGCTCGTGCTTGCCACCGGCGTCGGTGCGCAAACCCAACCCTACCCGCTGCCCGATACTGCCCCGATCTCGACCGTGACAGTAACCGCCCCAGGCAAGACGATCCGGCTCAGGACGGACGAAGTCAAGCAAATCGCGGGAACCTATGACATGGCGAATGGCTGGCGGCTGGACGTGCGCGGCAGGCCAGAATACATCGATGCGACAATCGACAACGAGAAGCCGATGCGGCTCAAACCCGTGTCGAAGAATAAGTTCGTCTCCGGCGACGGCAATGTGATCATGGAATTCAACCAACGCACGGGCGACGACATGAAGCTGAGTTATATACCTGACCCCAGCAAGCCGTCCATGGTGTCGATACCCGCGCAGAAGGCCAAGCGCTGAGCGCCGCGCATCGAGCGCTCAAGGTGGAACGCCAACCGCCGGTTGGAGTTCGCTGAGGTTCTTTGAATGCTTGGGAAGGCCTTAGGTGCCGCGCTTGCCGCGCGCGTTGCGCTCGGCTTTTTCGGCGGCGGCGGCAGCTGCCTTCGCCGCCTTCGCCGCCATCTCGGCTTCATGCTGCATCAGGCGCGCAGCGCGGGTTTCCGGCGTTTCCAGGCTGATGCGGCCCAGCGCGCCGCTGCGGTAGTCCTGCAAGAAGGTGTGCGACGCTTTTTCGAAATCGAGGTCGCCGCCCTTCTGCCGGAAGCCGCGGCGCGCCGCCACGCCTTCAATGACGCCGATCGCGTCGATGCCGTCGAGCTTCAGGCCGTAGCGCGCCGTCAGCAGCTGCGGATAGCGTTCCAGCAGCACCTCGGCCAGGAACACCGCCACTTCTTCCTCGATCAGCGCGTTGGAGCCGATGGCGTGGCTTGCGGCCAGCATCATGCCGTCGCTGGCCATGGCGATTTTCGGCCATAGCATGCCGGGCGTGTCGACCAGGATGGTGTTTTTGCCGAGGTAGAGCTTTTGCTGCATCTTGGTGACGGCCGGCTCGTCGCCCACCTTGGCCACCTTTTTCTTCAGCAGCGCGTTCATCAGGGTCGATTTGCCGACGTTGGGAATCCCCATGATCATGATGCGCAGCGGCTTGGTCGGCACGCCGCGGTGCGGCGCCAGCGACTGGCACAGGTCCGGGATGCGCGCCACGTCGGCCGGCTTCTTGGTGGTCATCGGATAGGCGGTCACGCCTTCCTGGGCGTCGTAGAAGGCGCTCCAGGCCTTGGTCGCTTCCGGGTCGGCCAGGTCGACCTTGTTGAGGATTTTCAGGCACGGACGCTGGCGGAACAGGCGCAGTTCCTCGACCATCGGGTTGCAGCTCGCTTCCGGCAGGCGCGCGTCCAGCACTTCGATCACCAGGTCGGTGTTCTCCATCTGTTCCGCCGCCTTCTTGCGGGCGGCGTTCATGTGGCCCGGGTACCATTGTATCGACATGCTGCGCTTTCAAAATCCTCTGTAGAACCGCTATTTTACGGTACTGGCGGCGCACTGGCTGGCCGGCACGGGCTGGGCCGGGTCGAAGGCAGCCAGCGCCTGCCTGGCGCGGCTGGCGTCCTTCGAGAATTCGGCCAGGTGGCGGGTGCGCTCCTCGCCCGCGTACTCGGCGTCCGAGAAGCTGCGCAGCGGGTGCGCCTTGCCGGCCAATACCCTGCCCTCGAGCCGTGGCATCAGCGCGCGGTCGGGGTCGACGTCCTCCTTCAGCAGGTAGCCGTCGACGTCGCGCAGGGTGAGTGGCATGGCCGGGGCCTTGTCGCGCAGGAGCTTGCCGAACACGGTCAGCCTGATCTCGTTCGGGCCGGCGCGCAGCACGTCGTTGAAGGTGGCCAGCGCGAACGGCTTGCCCTTTGCATCGTCGACGCGGCCGGTGACGATGTAGCGGCCGGCCTGGCGCACGTCGGCCCTGAGCACATACGCCAGCGAGCCGTCGTCGATGACTTCGCGCGGCTGGCCCGTCCACGTGGCCGGCACCTCCGGGCTGTAGATGACGTCGAACAGCGCGACGCCGGCGCGGCCGTTGACGGTGTAGCGCACTTCGGTGCGGATGGTGCCATTGAACTGCGCCAGCGAGGTTTGCGCCGGCGCCAGCACGGCGGCGAAATGGCTGTCCCCGCCGACCGGGTCGGCACCGGAGCCGTCATCCGAAAACGGCAGCGACACCTGGGCCGCAGGCCGGGTGGCGCCAAAGGTCAGGCCGCCGGAAACCGCGCGCGTGACCACCAGCGGCAGTGCCCCGCCCTGCGCGTTGACGGCGCGCAGCGAGAACGCCACCGCTTCGCCGGCGACCATGAATACGCGCGATTGGGAGGTCTGGAGCAGCACATCGGGATCCCCGCCGCGGCCGCCCTCTCCGCGCATCGGCTGGGTCTCGACCACCGGCTGGTTCGGATAAACCTGGTCCGGGTGCTCGGCGATCGGCCGCGATGACACCGGGTATTTTGTACTGGCCAGGTAGCTGCAATAGGTCTGGTCGGCGTGCTGGTACTGCTCGTCCAGCAGGCGCTTACGCTCGGCCCGTTCCAGCCCGGCTGGTATGGGAGGCGGACCGCCAGGCTGGCCGGCCGCCTGCACGGCCGCGGCCGTGCGTACCGGTGCGGCGGCGCTGCCTGCCGCCGCCTCCTGCCCCTGTTCGGGCCAGAAGACGACGGCCAGCGCCGCCGCCACGGCGACGGCCGGGCCGACCAGCGCCAGCTTGCTGTGCTTAGTAGGCACTGTTGACCACCGCGTTGCGCACTACGCCCACGATGCCGCCCCAGTTGCCGTTGGCGTAGTGGTTGTAGGCTTCGTTATCGTCCCTGAACGAGACCGAGTGGTAGCTCCATTTGGTCCTGCCGCCTTCGTTGGCCGCGGTGCCCAAGGTGAGGTCGTTGCAGAACCAGTCGCTCGGGTTGCACCAGGAGCCGCCCGATGAACCGGATACCCCGCCGGTGCTGTGGTAGGCAACGGCTTCATCGTCCTGGCCCGGCAGGATGCCCGAGTAGGCGGTGCCTTTGGCGCCCGCGTACATGTAGAACCAGACGTTGGCGGTGGCGTTGTGGTTGTACATGGCGCGCGCCGTGGTGGTCTTGAGGTCCTTGACCAGCGGCTCGGTCGTGGTCCACGAACCGGCGTCGGACAGCTCGGAGCCGCCGCCCGCGCCGGATGCCGCGCGCACCCACTTGATGTTCCAGCCGGTCTGCGAGCTGCCGTCCGAATTGCCGCATACGCCGGCAGAATTGGGCGTCGCGTTCTTTTTCAGGCGCGCCGAACTGCCGTAGTTGGCGAGGGTGTAGCCCATCATCAGGTCGCCCGCGCTGTGGGTGGCGACATAGCACCAGTTAGTGCCGGTGCAGAAGCAGTCGAGCGCGTCGCGGATCTTGCCGTTTTGCGAGGAGATGCTGTTGTAGCCGTCCCAGTTCACCGATTTCTTGTTCACGCCCGCGGCCGTGGTGCTTGGCCCCCAATAGGTAAAGCTGTTGTAGTTGCCGACCACGCCGCCGCCGGTGCGGCCGTTGATCCAGAGCGTGTAGTTGGCGGCGCTGGCCAGGCCGGATGCGGCGGCCAGCGAGAGGACGAAGAGCGTGACGAAAATGCGCGTGAATCGACTCATTTATTTCTCCTAGTGTGGGAACTACGGATGAAACAATCGGGTGAGACGGGTGTGAAGGACAAGGTGGAAATAGAACGACCGTGCTGGACGTCCAGCAACAAATTTACCGAGGGGATATATGCATGTCAATCCGCACGGTTGGGAATGACCCAACTGTGCGTTTAACGAGACAAAAAGCCAAACTCAGTCGAGCTCGGCTAACACCTTGATGTGGGCAACGACGCTGCGGGCGAGCGCCGACAGGTTGTAGCCGCCTTCGAGGCAGCTGACGATGCGCCCTTGCGCATGTTCGCGCGCGACCGCCATCAGCTGCTGCGTGATCCAGGCGTAGTCGGCCTCGACCAGCCCCATCTGGCCGATATCGTCTTCGGCATGGGCGTCGAAGCCCGCCGAAATGAAGATCATCTCGGGGCGGTGGGCGTGCAGCGCGGGCAGCCAGTGGTCGAGCACCACCTGGCGCACCACGTCGCCCTTGCTGTAGGCCGGCACGGGGATGTTGACGTGGGTGGCGCTGACCGGTTCCACCTCGCTGTAGGGGTAAAACGGATGCTGGAAGAAGCTGGCCATCAGCACGCGCGGGTCGTCGCGGAACGATTCGGCGGTGCCGTTACCGTGATGGACGTCGAAGTCGACGATGGCGATGCGTTCGAGGCCATGCGACTCCATCGCGTGGCGCGCGGCGATGGCGACGTTGTTGAACAGGCAGAAGCCCATTGCTTCGCCGGGGCGCGCGTGGTGGCCCGGCGGGCGGATCGCGCAGAAGGCGTTGTCGATGCTGCCGGCGATGACGGCGTCGGTGGCCGCGACGGCGGCGCCGGCGGCGCGCAGCGCGGCCTTGTAGCTCCACGAATTGAGCAAGGTGTCGCCGTCGAGCGGATAGTACTCGCCCGGCTCGGCGGGCACATTTTCGCGCACGCGCGCGATGGCTTCCAGCGTGTGGTTGCGCGCGACGATAGGCAGCTCGGCCAGCGGCGCTTCGCGGTGTTCCACCAGGCCGTCCATGCGCGCCAAAATCAGCTGGTCCTCGATCGCCTGCAGGCGCGCCGGCGATTCCGGATGCCAGTCGCCCATCTCGTGCATGCGGCAGTCGATGTGGCTGTAAATTGCTGTACTCATGTTCTCGGCTTCTGTAACGCTGTCATCAATCCCGCACGGCTCGGCCGTTCTCGCATAGAATCGACGAAACGGATGACGGATGAATAAGTGGTTCGATGGCGCTAATCTAACACGCCGGCGACTGTCTTTACGCTACACAGGGATGCACATGTTTGAAAAATTGCACGCCGTCGCGCACCAGGTTGGCACGGTCATCGTGGGCAAGGACCGGCAGGTACGGCAGGCCCTGACCTGCCTGCTGGCCGGCGGCCACCTGCTGGTCGAGGATGTGCCAGGCGTCGGCAAGACCACGCTCGCGCATGCGCTGGCCATCTCGCTCGGCCTGCGTTTCAACCGGGTGCAGTTCACCAGCGACCTGCTGCCCGCCGACGTGGCCGGCATTTCGGTGTACGAGCGCGAGAAGAATGGCTTCGTGTTCCACGCCGGCCCGATCTTCACGCAGGTGCTGCTGGCCGACGAGATCAACCGCGCCACGCCGAAGACCCAGTCGGGCCTGCTCGAAGCGATGGAGGAACGCCAGGTGACGGCGGACGGCGTCACCCGCGCCCTGCCCGAGCCCTTCTTCGTGATCGCCACCCAGAACCCGACCCACCAGGTAGGCACCTTCCCGCTGCCCGAATCGCAGCTGGACCGTTTTTTGATGTGCCTGTCGCTGGGCTACCCGGATGCCGCGGCCGAACGCGCGCTGCTGATGGGCGAGGACAGGCGCAGCATGCTCAAGACCCTGGCGCCGGCGATGCAGCCATCCGAACTGGCCGCCGCGCAGCAGGCGCTGCGCCAGATCCACACATCCGCTTCGCTGGTCGACTACGTGCAGGCGCTGGCGCAGGCGTCGCGCCGCGACGGCCTGTTTGCCGAGGGCCTGTCGCCGCGCGCGGCCATTGCGCTGCTGCAGGCAGCGCGCGCATGGGCCGCGCTGGAAGGCCGCGACCACGTGATACCGGAGGACGTGCAGGCCGTGCTGGTGCCGGTGTGCGCGCACCGCCTGCGCCCCCTCAAATCGACGCACGGCACCGCGCTGGCCAGCCGCGACCTGGTGCTGCAGCTGCAGAAATCGGTACCGGTCTGAGATCGGCGATGCTGGCGGCACTGAAAGGACTGGTACGCCGCAAGACGGACAAGTGGCTGTTCCGGATGAAGGGTGCCGAACAGGGCGAAGTGGTGCTGAGCCAGCGCCGCGTGTTCATCCTGCCCACCGGCCCCGGCATGGGCTTCTTCGCGCTGTTGCTGGTTTTGCTGATCGGCTCGATCAACTACAACCTGGGCCTGGGCTTCGGCCTGACCTTCCTCGCCGCCACCTGCGCGGTGGCGGACATGTACCTCACGTATAAAAACCTGGCCCACCTGCGCCTGCGCCCGGGCCGCGCCCAGCCGGTGTTCGCGGGCGAGGAAGCCAGCTTCGAACTGCACCTGATCAACCGCACCCGCCTCGACCGCTACGCGGTATGGATCGACTTTGCGTCGCAGGATGCGCCGCGCCATGCGGTCGATGTCGCCGCGCGCGGCGAAACCGTGGCGCGCCTGTCGATGCCAAGCCAGGAGCGCGGCTGGCTGCCGGCGCCGCGGGTGCGCCTGTCGACCCGCTTCCCGCTCGGCCTGTTTACCGCATGGAGCTACTGGCAGCCCGATGCGCGGGTCCTGGTTTACCCTTTTCCTGAAACCGAGGCGCCGCCGCTGCCGATGCGCGCAAGCGCCAGCGTCGATGGCGCCGGCCACGCCGGCGACGACAACTTTGCCGGCATCCGCAGCTACCAGCCGGGCGACCAGATGCGCCACCTCGCGTGGCGGCAGATCGCCCGCGTCGATCCGGCTTTTGGCGGACAGCTGGTGACCAAGCATTTCGAAGGCGGAGCCAACGAGGAGCTGGTGCTCGACTTCGACGCCATGCCGGTTTATATCGACCTTGAACTGCGCCTGTCGCGCATGGCGCGCTGGGTGCTCGACGCCGAGCAGCGCGGCCTGCCCTACGGCTTTCGGATGGGCGCCCACCAGTTTGCGGCGTCCAGCGGCGACGCGCACCGCGCCGCCTGCCTGCGCGCCCTCGCCCTTTACGGCCTCCCGGAGGCCGCATGAAAAAGCTGGCCGCCATCTCGCAGCGCCTGACCCGCGACAAGGCCGACACCCTGCTGCTGCTGGGCGCGGCCTTGCTGGTC
The DNA here is from genome assembly GCF_020831365.1 of Massilia agrisoli. Taxonomy (GTDB): domain Bacteria; phylum Pseudomonadota; class Gammaproteobacteria; order Burkholderiales; family Burkholderiaceae_D; genus Telluria_A; species Telluria_A agrisoli. The sequence goes on along the minus strand of NZ_JAJHPV010000020.1, from coordinate 37,098 downwards.
CTGGCGCCGCATGCGGCCCACCTGCCGCTGTGGGTGTCGGTGGCCTGCGGCGCGACCTTGCTGTGGCGCGCGTCGATTACCTTCCGCGGCACCCGCATGCCGCCGGGCTTCCTGCTGCTGCCGGTGTCGCTGGCGGCGATGGGCGCGGTGTTCGCCACCTACCACACGCTGCTGGGCCGCGACGCAGGCGTGGCGATGCTGGTGCTGCTGGTGGCCTTCAAGATGCTGGAGATGCACGCGCGGCGCGACCTGTTCGTGGTGATTTTCCTGTGCTTCTTCCTGGTGCTGACCAACTTCTTCTACTCGCAGAGCATCGCCACCGCAATCATGATGGTCGTGTCGGTGATTGCGCTGCTGACTGCGCAGCTGTCGTTCCAGTTCACCGGCGCCGTGCCGTCGTTCGGGCGGCGGCTGCTGATCGGCGCCAGGATCCTGGGCATGGGATTGCCGCTGGCGCTGCTGCTGTTCTTCGTCTTCCCGCGCATCCAGGGGCCGCTGTGGGGCATGCCGGGCGACGCCAGCGATGGCCGCAGCGGGCTGTCCGAGAGCATGGCGCCCGGTAACCTGTCGAGCCTTGCCAAGTCGGGCGAGACGGCGTTCCGCGTAAGGTTCGATGGCCCGGCGCCGGCGCCCCACCAGCTGTACTGGCGCGGCCTGGTGCTGGGCGAATTCGATGGCCGCACCTGGACGCGCCTGCGCGGCCAGGGCGCAACTTCCAGCATCGCCATGACGGTGACGGGGCGTCCGCTGCGCCAGCAGGTCACGCTGGAACCTGCCGGCAAGCGCTGGCTGTTTGCGCTCGACGTACCGGCCGCGCTGCCGCAGCTGGAGGCCAACACGGTGTCGGTAACGCCCGAGCTGGAACTGAGCGCAGCACGCCCGATCGACCAGCGGGTGCGTTACGACGTGACTTCCTACCTGAGCTACCGGGTGCAGCCGAAGCTGGAAATGGGTGAACTGGTGCAGTCGCTCATGATCCCCTGGGGCTTCAACCCGCAGGCCAGGCAGCTGGGCGACACCTTGCGCCGCATTGCCGACCCGGCCAGGCGGGTCAGCACGTTGCTGACGATGTTCCGGACCGAGAACTACATCTACACGCTGGAGCCGCCGCGGCTCGGGCGCGATTCGGTCGACGAATTCCTGTTCACGACCCGCGCCGGATTCTGTGAACACTACGCCAGCTCGTTTGTGTTCGTGATGCGTGCAGCTGGCGTGCCGGCGCGCGTGGTGACCGGGTACCAGGGCGGCGAAATGAATCCGGTCGACGGCGTCATGACGGTGCGCCAATCGGATGCGCACGCGTGGGCGGAGGTGTGGATTGCCGGGCGCGGCTGGGTTCGGGTAGACCCCACGTCGGCCGTGGCGCCCGAGCGCGTGCAGCGCGGGCTCGCAGGCGCGATACCGCCGCAGGACCCATTCGGCATTGCCGGCCTTGGCAGCCTGATGGAAGGCGTCAGCGAAAACACCCTGCTCACGCAGCTGCGCAACCAGTGGAGCGCCTTGAACAACGACTGGAACCAGTGGATACTGAATTACACGCCGCAGCGGCAGCACGCGCTGTTATCAAGCATGCACGCAGCACTGTCCGACTGGCGCGTCATTACAGTCATTGTCCTTCTGCTCATGCTGTTGTTTATAGGACGCGCATGGCGTAGTCAGAGGCAAGGCGACCCGATCGATGCGTTATACTCGGCCATGTGCCTGCAGCTTGCCCGACAGGGTTTGCCGCGTGCGCCGGACGAAGGCCCGAGCGCGTATGCACAGCGCTTGCAGGGCTCAGGCATGGCGCCCGCCAAGCAGGCCGCCGTTGCGCGCTTCCTTGCCCTGTACAGCGCCTACAAGTACGCACCCGCAGCGCCTGATGCGCGGCTGGCCGCCACTTTGAAGAGTTTGTTAAACGAGTCACGATGAAATTTTCGCAGCTGTTTGTACCACGCCGTTTGTCCTCCTTGCTGTTAGCGCTGGCTGTCGCCAGCGTGCCCGCGGCCTACGCCGCGCCCCAGTCCAAGACATCCAAACCAAAAGCCGCCGCGGCGAAGAAAGCGAAAGCGAAGGCGAAGAAGCCCGCCGCGCGCAAGGCCGCGCCGCTCACTGCCGCATCGAAGGCGGCCAGGGAAGCGATCAAGCGCACGTCGAATGTCAACCACGTGGGCGAACAGGTCAACTTCCGCGAGTGGTCGGCGGTGCAGCAGTTCGCCGGCGAGATGGTGGCCAAGCATGGCTTCGAGCCTGCGTGGCTGGACGGCCTGATCGGCCAGCTCCACTTCATCGACTCGGCGGTACAACTGGTCAAGCCGGCGCCACCGGGCAAGCCGAAAAACTGGGCCGCGGTGCGTGAACTGTTCATCGAACCGGTGCGCCTGAATGGCGGCGTCAAATTCTGGAACGAGAACGCCGAGGCGCTGGCGCGCGCCGAGGCGCGCTTCGGCGTGCCGGCCGAAATCATCGTCGGCATCATCGGTGTCGAGACGGTCTACGGCCGCAACACCGGCAAGTTCCGTGTGCTCGACGCCCTGACCACCCTCGCCTTCGCGTATCCGGAAACGCCGAACCGCGTAGCGCGCATGGCCTTCTTCCGCAGCGAGCTGGAAAATACACTGCTGCTGGCGCGCCAGTCCAACGCCGATCCGCTCAGCCTGACCGGCTCGTTTGCGGGCGCGGTCGGCATTCCGCAGTTTATGCCCGGCAGTATCCTGGCGCATGCGGTCGACTTCGACGGCGACGGCAAGGTCGACCTGCTCAATTCCACCACCGACGCGATCGGTTCCGTGGCGAACTTCCTGCAGAACCACGGCTGGCGCCGCGACGAGCAGGGGCCGCTGGTGTACTCGGCGAATGTCTCGCCGGGCAATGTGTGGGAAAAGTTCATCAACCAGGGCCTGGAAGCAAAATTCCGCCAGGATGAGCTGGAAGCTGCGGGCGTGGTGAGCAGTGGCAGCCTGCCGCAGTCGGCGCTGTTCGGCCTGGTGGACCTGCAAAATGGTGCCGAGCCGACAGAATACTGGCTCGCGACAAATAACTTTTTTGCTATCACCCAATACAATCGCAGCTACTTCTACGCCATGTCGGTCATCGAGCTCGGCAAGGCAGTGCGCGCCAAACGGCTCACCAGCGCCTGAAAGGCGCAAAATAATTGTAATGTAATGTAACTGCAACATTCCCGATGTTGCAGCGCTTCACCGGTGCCGCGCCTGATACCCCTACGGGGTATGCGCGGCATTGTCATCGATGCACTAGAGAAATAGTCATCATTTCAACATACTCCGCTAAAAGTTGTCTCGCCGACAGGTGTTAAAGGTAATGTGCTGCACTGCTTAGGCGATTGCATTACACTTAAGTTTTCTGAAAAAACAATTAATTTTTCGGTGAGTTTGTGAGAGAATTGCATTCAGGCTATGTTGCGATTCGACAACATGATATGCAAGTAATATGAAACGGTTCTAATTGCTTGCAAGAATAAGATTGGAATAACTTGTACAATTGTGTATATTTTATAAAAAGTTGTTTCAAACGGAATCCGTCGTCATATGGTGAAGTAGTCGCAACTACAGCGAGCTCCGCGGGTTTGATAAGCAACACAACTCACAATAGGAATATTTAACATCATGACAAACCAAGTTGGCATTGATATGAACAGCGATTCGGATTCCGACGAACTGCTCCAGTACAACCCGAACCGGTTGCTGGACACCCTGATCGAAAACCTGCGCCTGAAGAATGACGCAGCCCTGTCGCGCGCCCTGGAAGTCGCTCCGCCGGTCATCTCGAAGATTCGTCACCACCGCCTGCCGGTCGGCGCTTCGCTGCTGATCCGCATGCACGAAGTGAGCGACCTGTCGATCCGTGACCTGCGCTACCTGATGGGCGATCGCCGCAACAAGTTCCGCATCAGCGACAAGCAGTTCAAGCCGAAAGAAGGCGCGACGCCCGGCGCGAGCAGCGAACAGCAGTCCTGATCGGTCGTTGTTGATGATGTCCCGCCGCGTGGCGGGACATGTCGTCCATGTCCGGGCTGCTTATGCCGGAAACACGCCTGTCGACAGGTAGCGGTCGCCACGGTCGCAGACGATGAAGACAATGGTGGCGTTCTCCACCGTTTGTGAGATGCGCAGCGCAATCTCGCACGCGCCCGCTGCGGAAATGCCGCAGAAAATTCCCTCTTCCGCCGCCATCCGGCGCGCCATGTGCTCGGCAGCCGCCTGGCTCACGCTTTCCACCTGGTCCACCCGCGCCTTGTCGAAAATCTTCGGCAGGTAGGCTTCCGGCCATTTGCGGATGCCGGGAATCGACGAGCCCTCTTCCGGCTGGGCGCCGATGATGCGCACGGCCTCATTCTGTTCCTTCAGGTACTGCGACACGCCCATGATGGTGCCGGTGGTGCCCATGGCTGAAACAAAATGGGTGACCCGGCCTTCGGTGTCGCGCCAGATTTCGGGGCCGGTGCTTTCGTAGTGGGCGCGCGGATTGTCGTAGTTGCCGAACTGGTCGAGGATGATGCCCTTGCCGTCGCGCTGCATCTGGTCGGCCATATCGCGCGCATATTCCATGCCGCCGGTTTTCGGGGTCAGGATGATCTGGGCGCCATAGGCAGCCATGCTCTGGCGCCGTTCGATCGACAGGTTGTCTGGCATCAGCAGCAGCATTTTGTAGCCGCGGATGGCAGCCGCCATTGCCAGCGCGATGCCGGTGTTGCCGCTGGTCGCTTCAATCAGGGTATCGCCCGGCTTGATCTGGCCGCGCTCCTCGGCGCGCTTGAGCATCGACATTGCGGCGCGGTCCTTGACCGAGCCTGCCGGATTGTTGCCTTCCATCTTGCCGAGAATGATGTTGTTGCGCTCGCGCGCTTCGGCGCCGGGAATGCGCACCAGCTGCACCAGCGGGGTGTTGCCGATCGTATCTTCGATGGTCATGTAAGGCATGGGAACTCTTTTGCAGATGGACAAAACGCCATTCTAATCCACGGCGCGCATCCGCGTATGAGGGCTGTCAGGCATGGGGAAAGTAGCGGACTCATCCGCCGACTTCCCCATGCTGGGCCGCTTAGCGCAGTGGCGCCGGGTAGGTGGCGACGCTGACGTTGCCATCCTTGTCGACCGACTGCACGCCGAAGAAGTAATTATCCTTCGACAGGCGGACCGTGGCCTCGGTCACGTTACCGACGTACATCGCGCCCTGCCATTGCGAGGCGGTGGTCTCGCGCCACACGATGCGGTAGCCGGCCAGGTCCGGCTCGGTATTCGGCAGCCACAGCAGCGTGGAATTGTTATCCAGCTTGTCGGTACGCACCTGCACCTGCTTCGGCGCCGCTGGCGCCAGCGACAGCGAAGCGAGCGCGGCCGCATTGACGCGGGCGACGCGGGCGATGTAATTGTAGTCGTTGAACTCCGGCAGGTCGCCGTACTGCATCGCGCCCTCCTTGCGCACGTTCTGGTGCTGGTGCGCAAAGTCCTCGTTCGGCTCGGAGAAACGCAGCGCGGCGAAACCGCGCGCCAGGAACGGCATGTGGTCGCCGCCGCGCAGGTAGCGGTCGCGGCGGTGCACGATGCTGACCTTGAAGTCCGGCACGTAGCGCTCGCCCACTTCCTTCACGTGGCGCGCCAGCTGGCGCGAGATCGAATCGTTCTCGCCGCCGGTTGCAATCAGCGCGCGCACTGCCTCGCTCATTTCCTTGGTGGCAGGAATACTCTCGGCAAACAGGCGCACCTGCTTGTCATCGATACGGCCATCGTCCGCGCGCGAGCTGCCGATGATGTCGTTGGTGAACATGCCGGCGATGTCCAGTTTCTTTTGTACTGCCTGCTCGGCCCAGTGGGTTGCGCCGATCAGGCCCTGCTCTTCCGCGGCGACTGCCATGAACACGAGGGTGGCGTCGAACGGATAGCGCGACATCACGCAGGCCATCTCCATCACGGCTGCGGTGCCGGAAGCATCATCATTGGCGCCTGGCGAGGCGCCCTTGGCATCCATCACATCGGTATTGCGCGAATCATAGTGGCCGCTGACGACGTAGATGCGCTCCTTCGCCTGCGGCTGGCTGCCCGGCAAGGTCGCGACGATGTTGACGATTTCGGTCGGGCGCGAGATGCGCGCCGACACCGGGGCGATGTGGCTGTCGAAGGCCACCTGCAACCGGTTGCCCGACTGGGCGCCGCAGCGCTCCAGCTCGGCTTTGATCCAGCGGCGCGCGGCGCCGATGCCGACCGTATCCGATTCCGTTTCCGACATCGTGTGGCGCGTCTGGAAGCTGACCAGCTTGCGCACATAGCCTTCGATCCGCTGGGGCGAGATCTCGCTGACGATCTTGTCGATCTGCGCCTGGTGGCGGGTGACATCAGGCGAGACCGGCGCGGCGGCGGAAGCGGCGCCGGCGGCAACGGCCAATACGCCTGCGATCAGGGCGGTAGCGGAACGAACGGTGGGCATGAATGGTCCTCTTTCTTAAAAACAGTTGTCCGGTGAAGCGCTGTATCTTCTCACGGCGAACCACGATTCGTCTGTCCATACACGCAAAAAAACCCCGCGGCAAGCGCCTGCGGGGTCCATGGGGGCAGCCGCGCGAAGGCGGCCGGGCTTACATCTTGGCTGGCTCGGCGGCGGGCTTGCTGGCCGGCTTGGCCGAAGCCCTGGCTGGTTTGGCGGCGGCGACGCCTTCCATGGGCTTGCCGTTAACCTGGAGGCCAGCTTCGGACAACTTCATGGCCTTCTTGTCGCCGACACCCTTGACGCGCTTCTGGAAATCGGCCCAGTCCTTGAACTCGCCGCCCTTCTCGCGCTCGGCAAGGATAGCCTTCGACATCGCGGGGCCGACGCCCTTGACGCCATCGAGGGCGGCGGTATCGGCCTTGTTCACGTCGACCTGGGCGAAAGCGAGGCCCATCGTAGCGCACAGCGTTGCGACAGCAAGCATCAGATTCTTGATCATGTTGATTTTCTCCGTGAGGTGTTAAGCGGGGACAGCGGATGCGATCCCTCGCGCTTAACGGCTCAAGCGTGGGCCACCGTTGACCTCATCCGCTTGACCGGAATCAACCGTGCGGCATAGCCCATCAACACGATCGGTCCGATCGTTATGTTTCCAAAATCGGGGTCAGACCACAGCCTTTTTTGTTTCCAAATTCGGGGTCAGACCACAGGTTTTTTGCAAATTCGGGGTCAGACCACAGGCTTTTTGGAATATTCCAAAAAGACTGTGGTCTGACCCCGATTTGGGAAATTTAGTTGCCGAAGCAACGCTGGGGTCTGACCCCGATTTGGGAAATTCAGTTGCCGAAGAGCTCGGCTCGGGTGACCGTGGCGGTGCCCAGCTTGCCGACCACGATGCCGCCGGCGCGGTTGGCGGTCATGATGGCGTCGGACATCGTCATGCCGGCGCCTAACATCGCGGCCATCGTGGCGATCACCGTGTCGCCCGCACCCGAGACGTCGTACACTTCGCGCGCGTCGGCGTGTACGTGCAGCACTTCGTCCGCCGTGTACAGGCTCATGCCTTCCTCCGATCGCGTCAGCAGCAGGGCGTCGAGGCGCAGTTCTTCGCGTAGCGCCTGGGCTTTCGTCGTCAGCTGTTCTTCGCTCGACCAGCTGCCTACTACCCGCTTGAGCTCGGATTTGTTTGGCGTCAGGACGCTGGCGCCCGCATACGGCGTGAAGTCGTCTCCCTTCGGGTCGACCATGACGATCTTGCCGGCCGCGCGCGCCGCAGCGACCATGTGCGCGACGTTGACCAGGCTGCCCTTGTTGTAGTCGGACAGGATCACCACGCTGTAGTCAGGCAGCAGCGCGTTGAATTGCGTGAGCTTGTCGCGCAAGACGGTGTCGGTCGGCGCTTCTTCGAAGTCGATCCGCAGCAGCTGCTGCTGGCGCCCGATCACGCGCAGCTTGATGATGGTCGATATCGCTTCGTCACGCTGCAAGAAGCTGTGGATCTGCGAGTCGCGCAGCAGCGCTTCTACCTGCGCTCCCGCTTCGTCGGCGCCGACCACGCCCAGCAGGCCCGCGTAGGCGCCCAGCGCCGCCGCGTTGCGCGCGACGTTGGCGGCGCCGCCAAGGCGCTCTTCGCGCTTTTCGATGCGTACGATCGGTACCGGCGCTTCCGGCGAGATGCGGCTGACGTCTCCAAACCAGTAGCGGTCGAGCATGACGTCGCCGACCACGAGGATGCGGACGTTTTCAAGGTTGGGGGTGGCGATGTGCGGGTAGGTGTCCGCGGAGAGCAGGCGACTGATCATTTGTCTGTACCGGAAGTAGCTGGTGTTTGAAGCGGGACCGGCCGGTCCCGCTGCTGATGTTATTGCGAACCTTAGTTCATCACGTTCAGTTCTTCGGTGCGGCGCGGCGGGTACGAGTCCCAGCGGTTGCAGCCCGGGCACTGCCAGTAGAACTGGCGCGCCTTGAAGCCGCAGTGGCTGCACTGGTAGCGCGCGAGCTTCTGGGTGTAGCCGTGCACAAGGTTCTTGACCATCGAGAGTTCGTCGAAGACTTCCGGCGGCGCGTCCATCATGCGCGCTTCCAGCAGCTTGTCGAGGCCGAGCAGGGTCGGCGTGCGGCGCAGCTCTTCAACCACGAGGTCCTTGGCCGCCTGCGCGCCATCGAGTTCGGTCACGGCCTTGAACACGACTTCAATCAGGTCGATCGACGAGGCTTCTGCCAGGTAGGCGCGCAGCAGGTTGACGCCTTCCTGCGGGCGCCCTACCTTGCGGTAGCCGTCCATCAGGCGCGTGGCGACCAGCGCCACGTGCGGCACGCTTTGCTGCTCCACGCGGCGCCACGTCATCAGCGCGCCTTCGACGTCGCCATTGGCCATCTGGACGTCGCCGATCAGGATGGTGGCGCGCACGTTGGTGCGGTCGGCGTGCAGCGCTTGTTCGAGCAGCTCCATCGCTTCGTCGGTGTGCAGGTGCACCAGCGCGTCTTGCGCGAGTTCGCAGTAGAACTGGGCGATCTCCTTCTGGCGCGTGCCCGCGCCCGATGCCTGCAGGCCTTGCGCGGCGGTGATCGCGCGCTTCCATTCTTTTTCCCGCTGGTAGATTTCAAGCAGCGCGCGCTGCGCCTGCACGCCGTACTGCGAGTCGACCAGGCCGTTGAAGGTTTCTTCGGCGCGGTCCAGCAGGCCGGCCTTCAGGTAGTCCATGCCCAGCTCGTAGCCGGCGTGGTGCTGCTGTTCGAGCGGCAGGTCGGGACGGGCGAGCAGGTTCTGGTGCACGCGGATCGCGCGTTCGACCTCGCCGCGGCGGCGGAACAGGTTACCGAGCGCGAAGTGCATGTCGGCCGTTTCAGGGTCAAGCTTGACGATCTCGATGAAGGCGTCGATGGCCTTGTCGGGCTGCTCGTTGAGCAGGAAGTTCAGGCCCTTGAAGTAGCCGCGCGGAAGGGTGCGCGATTCGGACACCAGTTGCTTGATGTCGACGCGGGCGGCGATCCACCCAAGGCTGAAGAAGAGTGGGATGCCAAGCAGCATCCAGAATTCGAATTCCATGCGGTTCTTTTTGTTGGTTTGATTGGCGCCGGAGGCTTATTGCCGGGTGTTGACGCTGTCCGGCTGCGGTTGCACGGTACTGGTGCGCGCGACGCTTTGCAGCGCTTCGATGGTGTTCTGGTGCTGCGAGCTGAGGCGGCGGTGGCGGAACACGGTCGGCGTGACGGCGAGGATGCCCAGGGCGGCGCCGGCGATAAAGAAGGCCAGCAGCATCAGCACCAGGGGGCCGCGCAGTTCATAGTTCAGGAAAAAATGCAGGTCGACTTCCTGGGTGTTTTTCAGCGCAAAACCGAAAAACAGCACGAACAGGATAATGCCAACAATGGTGGATACAAATTTCATCAGCGGGGTCCAAATGGAAGGGTTCGCGGGTGTGGCATCTTACCATTATAAGTAGGGGCTGCCGAGGCAGCCAGCGCCGTCGTTCCCGCGCAGGCGGGAACCTATACTGAGCTTACCTAGCCAGCTCAGCATGGGTTCCCGCTTGCGCGGGAACGACGTGCATGCGGTACGGGGCAGAGCGCACAAACGCTTCACCCATAAAAAAACGGCATCCGAGGACGCCGTTTTCTGTATCGCCAGACGACTTAATCTTCGATGATCGGTTGCCCGACCATCGCGTCTACGCGCTCGCGCAATTGCTTGCCCGGCTTGAAGTGCGGCACCCGTTTTTCGGGAACCATCACCTTGTCGCCGGACTTCGGATTGCGTCCAATGCGTGGCGGCCTGCTGTTCAGGGCAAAACTGCCGAAACCACGGATCTCGATGCGCTGGCCGGTCGCCAAGGCGTTGGTCATTGCATCGAGAATGGTCTTGACAGCATACTCCGCATCCTTGGCCACCAGCTGAGAGTAACGCTCAGCCAGGCGGTTGATCAACTCGGACTTGGTCATCTGGCAGTCCCGAAGGTCTTAGTTCTTGTTGTCGAACTTGGCCTTCAGCAGTGCGCCCAGGCTGGTGGTGCCCGATGCTGCGCTGCTGTCGGAGGTCGATGCCATCTTCTGCATTGCTTCCTGGGTTTCAACATTGTCTTTCGCTTTGATCGACAGCTGGATGCTGCGAGCTTTGCGGTCGATGTTGATGACCAGTGCTTCAACGCTGTCGCCGACTTTCAGGTGGGTACCGGCATCTTCAACGCGGTCGCGCGAGATTTCGGATGCACGCAGGTAGCCTTCAACTTCTTCGGACAGCTGGATGACAGCGCCTTTTGGCTCAACCGACTTGACCGTACCCGTTACCAGGGAGCCTTTGTCGTTCATTGCCGCGAAGTTGTTGAATGGGTCGCCTTCGAGCTGCTTGACGCCCAGGGACACGCGCTCGCGCTCAACGTCGATTGCCAGCACAACTGCTTCCAGCTCGTCGCCCTTCTTGAACTTGCGAACAGCTTCTTCGCCAGCTTCGGTCCACGACAGGTCGGACAGGTGTACCAGGCCGTCGATGTTGCCAGCCAGGCCGATGAACACGCCGAAGTCGGTGATCGACTTGATCGCGCCACGGACTTTGTCGCCCTTCTTGTGGGTCATGCCGAACTCGTCCCATGGGTTCGCTTTGCACTGCTTCATGCCCAGCGAAATACGGCGACGCTCTTCGTCGATCTCCAGGACCATCACTTCTACTTCGTCGCCCAGCTGGACAACTTTGTTAGGAGCGACGTTCTTGTTGGTCCAGTCCATTTCGGAAACGTGTACCAGGCCTTCGATGCCCTGCTCGACTTCCACGAACGCGCCGTAGTCGGTGAGGTTGGTGACCTTGCCGAACAGACGGGTGCCCTGTGGGTAGCGACGCGACAGACCGGTCCATGGATCGTCGCCCAGCTGCTTCACGCCCAGCGAAACACGGTTCTTTTCCTGATCGTACTTCAGGACTTTCGCGGTGATTTCCTGGCCAACGGTCAGCACTTCCGATGGGTGACGCACACGACGCCATGCCAGGTCGGTGATGTGCAGCAGGCCGTCGATGCCGCCCAGGTCAACGAACGCACCGTAGTCGGTGATGTTCTTGACGACGCCGGTAACCACGGTGCCTTCTTTCAGGGTTTCCATCAGCTTCTGGCGCTCTTCGCCCATCGATGCTTCGATGACAGCGCGGCGCGACAGCACCACGTTGTTGCGCTTGCGGTCCAGCTTGATAACCTTGAACTCGAGGGTCTTGCCTTCGAATGGGGTGGTGTCCTTGACTGGACGGGTGTCAACCAGCGAACCCGGCAGGAATGCGCGGATGCCGTTGGTCAGAACGGTCAGGCCGCCCTTGACTTTGCCGTTGACGGTACCGACGACGATCTCGCCGGATTCCATTGCTTTTTCCAGTGCCAGCCACGATGCCAGGCGCTTCGCCTTGTCACGCGACAGGATGGTGTCGCCGAAGCCGTTTTCCAGCGACTCAATCGCTACGGAAACGAAATCGCCGACTTGAACTTCCAGCTCGCCCTGGTCATTCTTGAATTCTTCGATAGGAATGAAAGCTTCGGACTTGAGGCCGGCGTTAACGATCACGAAGTTGTGGTCGAGACGAACGACTTCAGCGGAAATAACTTCGCCCGAACGCATATCCTGGCGTGACAGCGACTCTTCGAAGAGCGCTGCGAAACTTTCCATACCGGTTGCTTCAGTTGTTGCAGTAGACATAGGATTAATAGAGTTAGCCAGCAGGATCGTCACAAATGCGACCTGAACTGGGTTAAGTTAAAACAACACCCGTCCCCGACACATGCCGGAGCCGGGCACCTTATAGGCCCAGAAAGCAGCCTGTTACTTCAGTTGTGCATACCATTTCAACACCTGTTCGATGGCTTGGTCAGCCGTCATATTGGATGTATCGAGGAAATGCGCACCTTCTGCCGGTACCAGCGGGGCGATCGCCCGGTGAGTATCACGGTCGTCGCGCGCCTGCAAATCTGACAGGAGGTCTTCCATGTTAGCAGAAAACCCCTTGTCAATCAATTGCTTATATCGGCGTTGTGCCCTTGCTTCAACACTTGCGGTGAGGAACACTTTGAGCTGGGCATTGGGGAAGATCACCGTGCCCATATCGCGCCCGTCCGCCACCAGGCCGGGGGCCTTGCGGAAACCCAGTTGCAGCGCGTACAGCGCCTGGCGCACGGTCGGCAAGGCGGCGATCTGCGATGCCAGGTTGCCAACTTCTTCGGCGCGGATCGCCTGGGTGACGTTTTCGTGGGCCAGCAAGATTTCGCCGCCGGCGAAACTGACCGGCAGGTGCTCGGCCAGCTTGGCGATGGCGTGCTCGTCGCGCAGGTCGGCCCCGCGGCGCAGCGCCGTCAAGGCGGTCAGGCGGTACAGCGACCCCGAATCGAGGAAGTGGAAGCCCAGCTTGTCGGCGACCTTGTGGGCCACCGTGCCCTTGCCCGATGCGGTCGGGCCGTCGATGGTGATGACGGGAATATGCGAGTTTGGCATGGTCTTTTATTGGTTATGTGCTGCAGGGGCGTACGCTCAGAACAGCTCGTTGCGCGCGATGCCGGCGAAGGCCTCGAAATAATCAGGGAAAGTCTTGGCGACGCATTTCGGGTCCATGATGCGCATCCGGTTGCCGCGCCGCGCCTTGCCGTCCAGGGTCGCCAGCGAGAAGCACATCGCCATGCGGTGGTCGTCGTAGGTGTCGATGCTGGCCGGCTGGATTTCGGCCGGCGGCGTGACGCTGATGTAGTCCGGCCCCTCCTCCACCGTCGCGCCCAGCTTGCGCAGCTCGGTCGCCATCGCGGACAGGCGGTCGGTTTCCTTGACCCGCCAGCTGGCGATGTTACGCAAGGTGGTGGTGCCTTCGGCGTATAGCGCAGCGACCGCAAGCGTCATCGCCGCGTCGGGAATGTGGTTGAAGTCGGCGTCGATCGCCGTCAGCACGCCATTCGACGTCGACTCGATCCAGTTGTCGCCACGGGTGATGGTCGCGCCCATCATCTCCAGCGCATCGGCAAAGCGCACGTCGCCCTGGATGCTGTCGCGCCCCACGCCCTCGACCCGCACCGGCCCGCCGGCAATCGCGCCAGCTGCCAGGAAGTAGGAGGCCGACGAAGCGTCGCCCTCGACGTGGATGCTGCCAGGGCTGGCGTAGCGCTGGCCCGGCTGCACGGTGAACGACTGCCAGCCGTCCTGCTCCACCGTCACGCCGAAGCGGCGCATCAGGTTCAGGGTGATCTCGATGTACGGCTTCGAAATGAGCTCGCCCTCGACGTCGATGACAACCGGGTGTTCCTTCGCCATCAGCGGCGCGGACATCAGCAGCGCCGTCAGGAACTGGCTCGACACGTCGCCGCGCACGCTCATGCGCTGCTGTGCGTGGATATGGCCGCGGCGGATGCGCAGCGGCGGGAAGCCTTCGACGCCGGTGTATTCAATCTGCGCGCCGACCGCGTTCAGCGCGTCGACCAGGTCGCCGATCGGGCGCTCGTGCATGCGCGAGACGCCGTGCAGCGTGTAGTCGCCGCCGATGACGGCAAGCGCCGCCGTCAGCGGGCGGATCGCGGTGCCCGCGTTACCCATGAAGAGGTCTGCTTCGTGCACGGGCAGCGTGCCGCCCTGGCCGTGCACGATGTGGGTGCGCTCGTCGATTTGCTCCCAGCGGATGCCCAGCGAGCGCAGCGCGCCAAGCATCACCAGGGTGTCGTCGGACGCCAGCAGGTCATGGATGGTGGTGGCGCCTTCCGCCAGCGCGGCCAGCAGCAAGGTGCGGTTGGAAATGCTCTTCGATCCCGGCAGCCGCACCACGCCTTCCACGTGCATGACAGGTTCGAGGTCGGTGAAATGCGGGTATTGCTTCTGCTGCGTCATGCAAGGTTCCTTGGGGGTTATTCTGCGCTGTCGTGGTCAGCCGGCGCTTCGGCGGCTTCGATGGCTTCGATCCATTCGCGGCGCGCGTGCTGCGCGTTGGCGTATACCGATTCCAGCGCGGCGCCGTCGTTTGCGGCCAGCATTGCGCGCAGTCCGGTCAATTGTGCCAGATATGCGTCAAGCTCGCCCAGCAGGGCTTCCCGGTTGGCCAGGCTGATGTCGCGCCACATTTCAGGCGACGAGCCGGCAATCCGGGTGAAGTCGCGAAAGCCACTGGCCGCGTACTGGAACAGCTGCTTTGCGTGGGGTTTATTGGCGATGTCGTCCACCAGCGCGTAGGCCAGCAGGTGAGGCAGGTGGCTGACCGCGGCGAACACCTTGTCATGCTCGCTTGCTGACAGCTTGTGGATCACCGCGCCGCATGCGCCCCATGCGGCTGCGACTCTTTCGACGTCGGCAGGCGCATTTTCCGGCAGCGGCGTCAGGACGACCTTCTTGCCGATGTAGAGGTCGGGAATGGCTGCGTCCGGGCCGTTGGTCTCGCGGCCGGCAATCGGGTGGCCGGGCACGAACTGCCCGATCCGGCCGCCCAGCGCCTCGCGCGCGGCCTGCACGACGTCGGACTTGGTGCTGCCGGCGTCGGTGACGACCGTTCCCGGCTCCAGGTGCGGCAGGATCGATGCGAGGATCGCACCGGTCTGCGCGACTGGCGCCGCGATCAACACCAGGTCTGCCCCGCGCATCGCTTCCGCGGGCGACTGGGCGACTTCATCAACGATGCCAAGCTCAAGGGCGCGCGCCATCGCGACAGGCGAGCGGCCCACGCCGACGATCGTCCCCGCCGCGCCCGCGCCTTTGAGGGCCCGTGCGAACGAGCCGCCAATCAGGCCAACGCCGAAGATGACGACCTTGCCCGACACGTCAGCCCAGCGCCTGCTTGAGCGCCGCGATGAAGACGGCGTTTTCCTTCGGCAGGCCGATGGAAATGCGCAGCCACTGTGGCAGGCCGTAGTTGCCGACCGGGCGCACAATGACGCCCTGCTTGAGCAGCGCCAGGTTGACGCGCGCGCCAGCCTGGTCGTCGTCGCCCACGCGCACCAGCACGAAGTTACCGAACGACGGCACGTATTCGAGGCCGAGTTCATCGAACGCTTCGACAAACTGCTGGTAGCCGGCGGCGTTATTGCGCGCGCCCTCTTCCAGGAAAGCGGTGTCGTTCAGCGCCGCGATCGCGGCGGCCTGGGCCAGCGAGTTGACGTTGAACGGCTGGCGGATACGGTTCATCAGGTCGGTGACCGCTGGCTGCGCAATCGCGAAGCCGACGCGCAGGCCGGCCAGGCCGTAGGCCTTGCTGAAGGTGCGCGACACCACCAGGTTCGGATACTTGCGCACCCACTGCGCGGATTCGAACTGGTGTTCGGGCGCGAGGAATTCGTTGTAGGCCTCGTCGAGCACAACGATGACCGTTTCAGGCACCTTGTCCAGGAACGCTTCGATCTGCGCGGCCGGGATAAAGGTGCCGGTCGGGTTGTTCGGGTTTGCGATGAAGACCAGCTTGGTGTCGGCGTCGATGGCGGCGGCCATCGCGTCGAGGTCGTGGCCATATTCAGCCGCAGGCACGACGATGGCGCGCGCGCCGACGCCTTGCGTCGCCAGCGCGTACACGGCGAACGAGTACTGCGAGTAGACCACGGCCTGGCCCTTTTGCACGAAGGCGTGGGCGGCGATTTCGAGGATGTCGTTGCTGCCGTTGCCCAGCGTGATCCAGTCGGCAGGCACGTCGTAGCGCTTGGCCAGTGCAGCCTTCAGGTCGAAGCCGTTCGCATCCGGGTAACGTCCGAGGTCGGCGACGGCTTCGGCCATCGCCTTCCTGCTCGACTCCGGCACGCCGAACGGGTTTTCGTTCGATGCGAGCTTGACGATGTTTGCCTCGTCGAGGCCGAACTCGCGCGCGACTTCCGCGATTGGCTTGCCTGCCTGGTAGGGAGCGATGGCGCGTACGTAATCTGGACCGAAATGCTTGGACATGTAAATCTCGATGAAAAGTGGTTAGAGGCTGAGCGGGTACGATCCCAGCACTTTGAAGAATGCAGCGTTATCTTTCAGTTCAACCAGCGCGCGGGCGACGGCAGGGTCCTGCTCGTGGCCTTCGATGTCGACATAGAAGTAGTACTCCCAGGTGCCGATCCGCGCCGGGCGCGATTCGAAGCGCGTCATCGACACGCCGTGCGTCGCCAGCGGCGCCAGCAGGTTGTACACGGCGCCCGCCTTGTTCGGCACGGCCAGCACCAGCGAGGTCTGGTCGTGGCCGGACGGGTTGGTGTGCAGGTGGCCGATGACGGCGAAGCGGGTGCGGTTGTGCGGATCATCCTGGATATGGCCGGCAACGACGGCAAGGCCGTACTGCTGCCCTGCCATTTCGCTGGCGATGGCGGCGATCGAAGGATCTTTGCTGGCCATGACGGCCGCTTCCGCGTTCGACGCCACGGCGCGCCGTTCGAGGTTCGGATGGTGCAGGTTAAGCCAGGCCTGGCACTGCGCCAGCGCCTGCGAGTGGGCGCAAACGACCGTGACGCCATCCATGTTGCCGGTGCGGGTCATCAGGCTGTGCTGGACCGCGATGGCGACTTCGCCGCTGATGACGGTGGTGGTCGCCAGCATCAGGTCGAGCGTGCGGTTAATCGCGCCTTCGGAAGAATTCTCGACCGGGACCACGCCGAAATCGGCGGTGCCTGCTTCGGTGGCGCGGAACACTTCATCGATCGACACGCATGGCAGGCCTTCGACGGCGCGGCCGAACTGCTGGTACACGGCCTGCTCGCTGAAGGTGCCAGCGGGGCCGAGGTAGGCCACCGTGACGCGCCGTTCGAGCGAGCGGCAGGCCGACATGATCTCACGGAAGATGGTCTGGATTTCCGGGTCTTTCAGCGGCCCCGGATTGCGCTCGGCGACGCCGCGCAGCACCTGCGCTTCGCGCTCTGGGCGGAATACAGGGGCGTTGGTTTCTGCCTTGACGTGGCCGACGTCCTGCGCGAGCCGCGCCCGGCGCGACAGCAGGTCGAGGATCTGCACGTCGAGGGCGTCGATCTGCTCGCGGAGTGGTTTTAGTTTGTCTGTCATCGTATGCTACGGTATCGTCTCTCTATGCCGTCGTTCCCGCGAATGCGGGAAACCATCCTTCGCATGCTCAGCATGGGTTCCCGTTTGCACGGGAACGACGTTCTGGGGTCGCCTCAGCGGCCGGCGAACTCGTTCAAATAATCGACCAGGGATTGCACCCCGTCGATCGACATCGCGTTGTAGATCGATGCCCGCATACCGCCGACGGACTTGTGGCCCTTCAGTTGCAGCAGCCCGCGCGCTTTGGCGCCGGCCAGGAATGTCTCGTTCAGTGATTCGTCGCGCAGGTTGAACGGCACGTTCATGCGCGAGCGGCAGTCCTTCGCCACCCGGTTCTGGTAAAAGTCGTCGGCGTCGAGCGCAGCGTACAGCAGCTCGGCTTTGGCGATGTTACGCTTTTCGATCTCGGCCACCCCGCCCTGGCGCTTCAGGTACGCGAACACCAGGCCCGCGATATAGATGCCGTAGGTAGGCGGCGTGTTGTACATTGAGTCGGCATCGGCCACCAGCTTCCAGTCGAACGCGGACGGGCAGATCGGCAGCGCGTGGCCGATCAGGTCTTCGCGCACGATCGCCAGCGTCAGGCCGGCCGGGCCGATATTCTTTTGCGCGCCGGCGAAGATGACGCCGTACTGGGACACATCGATCACGCGCGACAAGATGTGCGAGGACATGTCGGCCACGATTGGCGTATCGCCCTGCACCGTCGGCACGAAATTGAACTCGACCCCGTCGATGGTTTCGTTGGTGCAGACGTGCAGGTAGGCGGCGTCGCGCGACAGCTTCCAGCTTTCCTGCGGCGGCACCGCAGTGAATTTGCCGGCTTCGGCGGATGCGGCGACGTTGACGTTGGCGTAGCGCGCCGCTTCCTTGATCGACTTGCCCGACCAGCTGCCGGTGTGGACGAAGTCGATAGTCGCCGGCTGCGCGCTGCGCCCGACCATGTTCATCGGGATGACGGCATTTTGCGCCAGTCCGCCGCCCTGCAGGAACAGGATGCGGTAGTTGGCCGGGACGTTCAGCAGCTCACGCAGGTCGCGCACAGCTTCCTGGTAGATCGAGATGAACTCGGGTCCGCGGTGACTCATCTCCATCACCGACATTCCGCTGCCATGCCAGTTCAGCATTTCGTCGGCGGCTTGCTGGAGTACTTCCTTCGGCAGGACGGCCGGGCCGGCGGAGAAGTTGAAGATCTGGGTCACTGACGGTCCTCTGTGGGTTGAACAGGTAGATTTTCGCATGAAATGCAGACTGCCGCCGACATCGTCATTTATAGCCGTCGTTCCCGCGAAAGCGGGAACGACGGTTTTTCGGCCAATAAAAAAGGCCAGACGCCCTCACCTTCCGGTGAAAACGGCCTGGCCTTCTCAGGTCGCAGTCTTATTCTGCGGCGTCGGACGAATCAGCCGAATCGGCGGCGTCGACCGAACCATTGCCATCTGCCGGCGCCAGTTCGACTTCTTCCAGGTCAGTCTCCACCACGCGCTGCAGGCCGGACAGCTTGGTGCCGTCTTCCACCGCAATCAGGGTCACGCCCTGGGTTGCGCGGCCCATCTCGCGGATCTCGGCGACACGGGTGCGGATCAGCACGCCGCCGGTCGTGATCAGCATGATCTCGTCGGTTGGCTCGACCAGGGTCGCGGCGACGACTTTGCCGTTACGCTCGCTGGTCTGGATCGCGATCATGCCCTTGGTGCCGCGGCCATGGCGGGTGTATTCAAGAATCGGAGTACGCTTGCCGTAGCCGTTTTCGGTTGCCGTCAGCACGGACTGCTGCTCGTTTTCCGCCACCAGCAGCGCGATCACGTTCTGGCCGTCTTCCAGGTTCATGCCGCGCACGCCGCGCGCGGTACGGCCCATCGGACGCACGTCGTTCTCGTCGAAGCGCACTGCCTTGCCGGCGTCGGAGAACAGCATCACGTCATGCTTGCCATCGGTGAGCGCAGCGCCGATCAGGAAGTCGCCGTCGTCCAGGTCGACCGCGATGATGCCGGCCTTGCGTGGATTGGAGAAGTCCTTCAGCGGGGTCTTCTTGACGGTGCCGAGGCTGGTCGACATGAACACGTAGTGGTCTTCAGGGAAGGTGCGGTTTTCGCCAGACAGCGGCAGCACCACGGTGATCTTCTCGTTGTCCTGCAGCGGGAACATGTTGACGATCGGCTTGCCGCGCGAGTTGCGCGAGCCTTGTGGCACTTCCCATACCTTCAGCCAGTACATGCGGCCGCGGTTCGAGAAGCACAGGATGTAATCGTGCGTGTTCGCGATGAACAGCTGGTCGATCCAGTCCTCGTCCTTGGTCATCATCGCCTGCTTGCCGCGGCCACCACGCTTCTGCGCGCGGTACTCGGTAATCGGCGTCGACTTCATGTAGCCGGTGTGCGACAAGGTCACGACCATGTCCTGCGGCGTGATCAGGTCTTCGGTTTCCAGGTCGGTTGCGTTGTGCTCGATTGCGGAGCGGCGCGCATCCTTGCCGTTGGCCGTGTATTCGTTGACGACCTGGCCCATTTCGTCGGTGATGATCGCGGTGACGCGCTCCGGACGCGCCAGGATGTCCAGCAGGTCGGCGATGTGCGCCATGACTTCTTTGTACTCGTTGACGATCTTGTCCTGCTCAAGGCCGGTCAGGCGCTGCAGGCGCATCTGCAGGATTTCCTGCGCCTGTTCGTCCGACAGCTTGTACAGGCCGTCCTGCTGCATGCCGTAGTGCTTCGGCAGGTGCTCAGGGCGGAACGCCTCGATGCCGCCGGCGGCGCCGGTTTCGGTACGGCTCAGCATTTCGCGCACCAGGGACGAGTCCCAGGCGCGCTGCATCAGTTCGGTCTTCGCGATCGGCGGCGTCGGCGCGGCCTTGATGATGGCGATGAAGTCGTCGATGTTCGCCAGCGCGACTGCCAGGCCTTCGAGCATGTGGCCGCGTTCGCGCGCTTTGCGCAGGTCGAACACGGTGCGGCGCGTGACCACTTCGCGGCGGTGCTGCAGGAAGCACACCAGCATCTGCTTGAGGTTCAGCAGCTTTGGCTGGCCGTCGACCAGCGCCACCATGTTCATGCCGAAGGTGTCTTGCAACTGGGTCTGCTTGTACAGGTTGTTCAGCACAACCTCAGGCACTTCGCCGCGCTTGAGTTCAATCACCACGCGCATGCCCGACTTGTCGGACTCGTCGCGGATGTCGGAGATGCCTTCGAGCTTCTTGTCGCGCACGTTCTCGGCGATACGCTCGAGCAGCGACTTCTTGTTGACCTGGTACGGCAGCTCATCGACGATGATCGCGATGCGGCCGCCGTCCTTGCCGTACTCTTCGAAGTGGGTCTTGGCGCGCATGACAACGCGGCCACGGCCGGTGCGGTAGCCGTCGCGCACACCCGAAACGCCGTAGATGATGCCGGCGGTCGGGAAGTCAGGCGCCGGAATCAGTTCGATCAGTTCATCGATCGAGCAGTCAGGGTTGTTCAGTACGTGCAGCGCGCCCTTGATCACTTCCGACAGGTTGTGCGGAGGGATGTTGGTCGCCATGCCGACCGCGATACCCGACGAGCCATTGATCAGCAGGTTAGGAATGCGGGTTGGCAGGACGGTCGGCTCTTTTTCCTTGCCGTCGTAGTTAGGCTGGAAATCGACGGTGTCCTTGTCGATATCGGCCAGCACTTCGCTGGCGATCTTGTCGAGGCGGCACTCGGTGTAACGCATTGCCGCGGCGCTGTCGCCGTCGATGGAACCGAAGTTGCCCTGGCCGTCGACCAGCGTGTAGCGCAGCGAGAAGTCCTGCGCCATACGCACCAGCGTGTCGTAAATCGACGCGTCGCCGTGCGGGTGGTACTTACCCATCGTCTCGCCGACCACGCGCGCGCACTTGACGTACGGGCGGTTGTGGACGTTGTTCATCTCGTGCATGGCGAACAAGACCCGGCGGTGCACCGGCTTGAGGCCGTCGCGCACATCCGGCAAGGCTCGGCCAACGATCACGCTCATGGCGTAATCGAGGTAGCTCTTGCGCATCTCTTCTTCGAGGGAAATAGGGATTGTTTCTTTGGCGAATTGATCCATTGGCGGGTCGACTGCTCTCAGGCTTTGTTTATAGGTATACGCAAAACTGCACGGAACGACCTGCCGGGTGCTTTGAGCGCCGCAACGCGGCCAGCAAAACGACCGGCAGACAAGAGAGGGATTTTAGCATGCGCCGTATAGCGGCAGCGCAATTCCTTCCCGACGGCCTGGCGTGAGCATTTCTGCAATACGCAAGGGAAAATTATGCCGCCTAGGCAATATGTTGCACGAAAACAACGTGCCTGGCAATTGCGCCGGGCTTTGATTTAACGCTATTCGTGCTATTTGTGCTCATGTGGCAAAATGGTTGAGAAGTTAATTGCCTGTTTCGCAATCTAAACGAACAGTTGCGCAGTCTAGCTGCGGAGACCACCCCCGAAAGGAAGACCAGAAATGAAGAAAATTACGCTCATGCTTGCGGCCTGTGTAGCGATTGCGGGCAGCGCATTCGCGCAGTCCTCGCCTCCGTTCGCGCCACTCACCACCGACATCCAGGCCAAGACCCCATACAGCGCATACGTTCAGGATTCCCGCGGCGTCATCACGCGCAACCCGTTCGGCCTGTGCTGGCGCACCGGCTACTGGACGCCTGCCGATGCGGTGCCAGGCTGCGACCTGCCGATCTGCGTCGAGCCGGAAAAGCTCGAAAACGGCAAGTGCGTCGCACCGCCGCCGCCACCAGCACCGCCGCCAGCCGAGCCAGCACCTGCTCCAGCGCCAGCGCCGGCGCCAGTACCGACCACCGAAAAAGTGTCGTACGCCGCTGACGCGTTCTTCGACTTCGACAAGGCAGTGCTCAAGCCAGCCGGCAAGGCATCGCTGGACGAACTGACCACCAAGCTCGAAGGCATGAACCTGGAAGTCATCATCGCTGTAGGCCACACCGACTCGATCGGCACCGACGCTTACAACGAGAAGCTGGCGATCCGCCGTGCTGAAGCGGTCAAGACCTACCTGCGTGGCAAGGGCATCGATGCGAACCGCATCTACACCGAAGGCAAGGGCGAGAAGCAGCCAGTTGCCGACAACAAGACCTCCGCCGGCCGCGCCAAGAACCGCCGCGTAGAGATCGAAGTTGTGGGTACCCGCACCACCACCAAATAAGCGCTGCGCGCTTTACCGAACCCCGCTGCGGCGGGGTTTTTTTATGCACGCGTCCGTCGTGTGCGCAATTTTCCCGCTATTATTCCCGCTATGAATGCAGATCCACACGAAATCCAGAAGTTCAGCGAACTGGCCCACCGCTGGTGGGACCCGACGTCCGAGTTCCGCCCGCTCCACGAGATCAACCCCTTGCGTCTCGAATGGATCAACGCGCGCGCGCCCCTGGCAGGCAAGAAAGTCATGGACATCGGCTGCGGCGGCGGCATCCTGGCCGAATCGATGGCCCGCAAAGGCGCCGACGTCACCGGTATCGACCTGTCGGAAAAGGCGCTGAAGGTCGCCGACCTGCACAGCCTTGAATCGGAAGTGAGCGTGCGCTACAAGCACATCGCGGCCGAAGAGATGGCCGCGCAAGAGCCGGGGCAGTACGACGTTGTCACCTGCATGGAGATGCTGGAGCACGTGCCGGACCCCGCATCGATCGTGCGCGCCGCTGCCACGCTGGTCAAACCGGGCGGCCATGTGTTCTTATCTACATTGAACCGCAATCCAAAGGCTTACCTGTTTGCCGTGGTCGGCGCCGAGTACCTGTTGCGCATGCTCCCGAAGGGCACGCACGACTATGCCAAATTCATCACGCCTGCGGAACTGTCGCAGTTCGTGCGCGAAGCCGGGCTGAATGTGGACGCCTTCAAGGGCCTCACCTACAACCCGCTCACCAAGATCTACGCGCTGAACCAGGACACCGACGTTAACTACATGGTTGCCTGCAGCCGTCCGCTGTAAAAATCACACCGCTTTTATCCCATGACCCGCACCATTCCTATGCAGGCACCGCGTGCCATTCTGTTCGACCTCGATGGCACACTGGCCGACACCGCGCCCGACCTGGCGGCGGCGGTCAACCACCTGCGCATGGTGCGCGGCATGGAGCCGACGCCCTACGCCATCCTGCGCCCGACCGCTTCGGCCGGAGCGCGCGGCATGATCGGCGCGGCCTTCGGCCTGACGCCGGCCGACGAGGGCTACGAAACGCTGCGCCTCGAATGGTTCGACCGCTACCAGTCTGCGATGGCGGTGCACAGTAGCCTCTTTGACGGCGTGCCTGAACTGATCGAAGGCCTCAATGCGGCAGGCATTGCGTGGGGTGTTGTCACCAACAAGCCTGCGCGCTTTACCGATCCGCTGATTCCGCAGATCGGCCTTGCCCATGCTGGCTGCGTCGTCTCGGGCGACACCACGCCACACTCGAAGCCGCACCCTGCCCCGCTGTTCGAAGGCGCGCAGCGCCTTGGCATCGCGCCGGAACAGTGCTGGTATGTCGGCGACGACCTGCGCGACATCGAAGCCGGCCGTGCAGCCGGCATGGTGACGGTAGCGTGCGCGTGGGGCTACTGCGGCGCGGAAGAGCCGTTGGGCTGGGGCGCCGACTACCTGGTCGCAACCCCGCACGACCTGCTGCGTGCGATCCAGGCAGCTACCGCCGCGCAGATGAACGCGCTGGTGGCCTGATCCGCTGCATGGGCTCCCGCATGCGCGGGAGCGACGGATGTGGCTTACACATCCTTACGATTGATACAGCCCAGCGTCTATCCCTGAACAGGCAACGCCCTTAATCTACTCCTGCACGACAAACAAACGTCACAGGAGCAGACCATGGAATCAATCAAAACCGCGACTCGCATTCACCCGCTGATGGCAGCGGCGGCACTGTCCGTCATCACCGTCAGCATCGCCGGCACCGCGGCCATTACCGGCCTGCTGCCAACCTCCAAGGCCGATGCGCCAGTCGCCGCAGCCGCGCCGATGGTCCAGGCTAGCGGCATGCCGCTGCCAGCAAACGCGATGCCGGTTGCGTACTACGCCGCCCCTGTGGCAGCCGCACCGGCGCCACTGCCAGTGGCAGTCAAGCCAGCCGCGCCGCTGCGCCTCGCGGTGTACGAAGAAGAACCGGCGCCAAAGCCGAAGCCAAAACCAAAGCCACGCCCACGTCCGCAGCCGAAGGAAGTTCACCACCACCACGTGGTGCAGAACGATGCGCCGACCTACCAGGCGCCTGCGGTGCAGCCAGCGCCAAGGCAGCCTAACTATGTCGGCATCGGCGCCGGTGCAGTCATCGGCGGGCTGCTCGGCAACCAGGTCGGCGGCGGCAACGGCAAGAAGCTGGCCACGCTGGCGGGCATCATCGGCGGCGGCATGATCGGCAACGAGATCCAGAACCGCACAGCCAACCGCTAAGCTGCGGCCGCGCGATGCCGGTCAGCGTTTGCGGAACATGCAGACCACGGCATCGCTCGGGAACATGCTCAGTACCGGAATGGCGCACACGATGGCCACGTACTGGGCCCACAGGATCGCCCGGTTGGACTGCCCGGTAAAGCGCAGCCGCTCCATCAGTCCGCGCACGCGCAAGGCAGGCAGCTCGAAGAAGTGCACCGGGAAGAATCCGTTCTTGCTCACCAGCCGGCTGAGGTTACGGTGGTTGAAATAATGGACATGCGGTGACGGCAGTCCCTTCTGCCACAAGCGCTCGAAGGGGCCGCGCATGCCCAGCCGCGCCAGCAACGACGCCACCTTGTAGAAGAAACCGCGGCTGCTGGGCAGGTTCAGTATCAGCAGCCCCTCTGGCGCAAGCCGCTCGCGGCATGCGGCCAGTGCTGCGTGAATGTCCGGTATATGTTCGATCACATCGTTAAACACGATGATGTCGAAGCACTCCCCCTCCTCCAGCGCATCCGGAAAATAACCTGCGCGCACCGGCAGCCCTTTCGCCAGCGCGTGCTCGCTCAGCGCCGCATCCGGTTCGATCCCGAGCACCACGAAATGCCCGCGCGCCGCTTCCAGGAACCAGCCATGCGCGCAACCGACATCGAGCATCGACCTCGCCCCCGGCTGCGCGAAATGGATAGCCTCCTCGACGATCGCCTGGAAGTTCTCGACGCGCAGTGCGCGCAAAGCCGTTTCGCGGTCGCGCTCATTGAGCTGCGCATGCGAGGCCAGGTCATTGATGCGCGGCGCCAGGGCGGCGCTCTCGTAATCGCAGTAGCGGCAGGTGGTATGCCACGGCGCCACGCCGCTGGACGTCATGCTTCCGCACACAATGCAGTTCATCGCTTCTCCCGCTGGGCCCCGTGCAAGCGAAAAATTCGCTTCAGCCAGCGCGCCAGCGTTGAAGCTTAATTATTTACAGAATGACAGCATTGTCTGCGATCAATGGGGCTTGCGGAACTTTGTAAGTCTCTGTAGCAAACCGGCGCGCGGGCCCGGAGTTTGCTACAATACGAACTGTTTGGGGGCGACCTGGTTTCGACGTGGGTTGCAAAGCAGAACAGGGCATACCGAGGACTGGTTACCTCGTAAATACATCCAGAAATCAATAACTGCAAACGATAACTCGTACGCACTCGCAGCTTAATTGCTGCTAGCTCTAGAACACCTCGTCCCTGGGGTGGGCCGTCAAAAGCTCTAGAGTCATTTACAGGGACTCGTCTGATGTTGGGTTACTTAGCCTCAGACTAAATAATAGGTAACTCGCCTTGGCACAGCGTGCACGTCCGCGTTGTCAGGGTTAAATTAAATGGCAGTGCTAAGTATGTAGAACTGTCTGTAGAGTGCTTGCGGACGCGGGTTCGATTCCCGCCGCCTCCACCACCGCTTGCTAAAAAACCGCCTTCGGCGGTTTTTTTTCGTCTGCGCCAACAGGCGGCGGGAAGCGAACCCGCGTCCGCGGGGCGTAGGCGGGGTTTCGTCGAGCACCGCTCGGCGCCGCCGGAGCGACTTGCGCTTGCAAGCGCAAGGCTCTCCGATTCGTCTGACTAAAGGGAAATCGCGAAAGCGATTTCTTGCTCTTCGCCTCCCCCGCCTTTCCTTCAAATCGCCGAAGGCGATTTCACTCCACCAAAATCTTTCCGCCCTTCAACGCCGCCATTAAATCCCCCACAAGTGTTGCGTCGCAACCTCCAACCCACCCCATCTTTGTAGTACGCTGTTCAATTAATAATTCAACAACGCTGACCCATCCACGCTGCCCGCAAGGAGGACGTCCATGAAATCATTAACACCCGCTCGCCAGCTCATCTCCCGCAGCTGGCGGCTCGGAATGGTTTCCCTCGCCCTCTGCGCTGCACAGCTGGCCCATGCCGAAAAGCCCTACAGGTATTACGCGGTAGGCGACACCACCGACGTCGCCCTGCCCCGGCCCGCCAATCCAGCACTTGTCCTGATGGGCGGTGGTCCCGACGTCGACGCCGCCTTCAAATGGATGATCAGCAAGGGTGGCGGCGGAAACTTCGTCGTCATCCGTGCCAGCGGAACGGACGCCTACAATCCGTATATCCTGGCGATGGGAGGCGTGCGCTCAGTCGAAACCATCGTGATCTCAGGCCGGACGGCAGCAAGCGACCCATTCGTGCTGCGCCGCATCCGCGGCGCGGACGCACTGTTTATCGCCGGTGGAGACCAAAGCGACTACCTGAAATACTGGAAAGACACCCCGCTCGAAAGCGCCCTGCAGGAACTGGCGAACCGCAACGTTCCGCTGGGGGGCACCAGCGCTGGCCTTGCCGTGCTCGGACAATTCATCTACTCCGGCATGAACCAGTCGGTGACGTCCGCGGCCGCGCTCGCCAATCCCTACGATAAAAACGTCACGCTCGACCGCGATTTCCTGGCCTTGCCACCATTGGCCAGGGCAATCACCGATTCGCACCTTGACTCGCGCGACCGGATGGGACGCCTGATCACGTTCATGGCACGTGTCGTCAACGACGGGTGGACGAGTTCAGCACTCGGCATCGGTATCGATGTCGAGACCGCGCTGCTCGTCGAGAATGCCCAGGCTGTGCGGGTTGGCCTCGGGTCCGTGTACTTCCTTCGGTCGGTCGGCCTGCCGCAAGTGTGCGCGCCGAAAACGCCACTGACCTACGAAAACGTCGGCGTCCAGCGGCTATCAGGCGGAGGATCGTTCGACCTGGGCAACTGGGCGGGATACGGATCCACCGTTAACTACGCAATCTCGGCCATGAAGGGCACACTTGTGTCGACTCAGCCGGGCGGCGCGATCTATTAAAGTCGCCTTAAGCCAGCTGTGGACTCCATTTCGGGAATAACTTTTAAAGGGCTTAAAGAAGTTGTCCTGGTCCGCGGACACGACGCATTTGCCTATTGCCCAACAGATGACCCCGATGTCGCTTGCTATCTCGCCGGGACCTATGCCCAGCCGATCCCCCCACCGGCCGTTAACACTTCCAACGTCTCGGACCTGTTCGGCCAGTTCGTCGTGCTGCGCCATAACCTCCGCACACGCACATTAACGATCCTGAACGACCGCTTCGGCCTGTATCCGCTGTATATCGCGCGCGAGGACACCCGGCTCTACCTTGGCTTTGAATTCCACCACATAGCAAACCAGCTCAACGGAAAGCCCGCAAGCAACTACGAAGCGCTGAGCGATTTTCTGGCATTCAACGTGCCGTATGATCGCCGGACACCGTTGAGCGCCGTTGAAGCGCTGGGCGGGGGCGTCGAACTGACGATCGACCTCGACACCTTATCTTTGCAAACACGCAAGACCTGGCATCCGGCGACCCTGCTTGCAAATGCCGATCTACATTTCGACCAAGTGAAAGACGCGCTGGTAGACCTGTATCTGGAGGGCGTGGAACTTGCCGTGGGATCCACCCCTGTACGTATAACCTTATCTGGCGGTGCCGATTCGCGTTGCCTGCTCGCCGCAAGCCTGCACTTGGGAAAAGAAACGACGGCATACAGTACCGGTATCGCGGGCAGCCGCGCCTTGTCCTATGCCAGCGATATGGCGGCCAGATGCGGCGTTCCCCACGTCGTTCGGCCACTGGACAACAGTTTTGTTGATCAGCTGCCTGCACTGATGCTTCAGTGCAGCAAAGCTACACAGGGCATGAGCCTGTCGTCAGAAGTTGAAGCCTTATGGCTGCGCCAAAAGCTGGAGCCCGGTGGCATCCTTTTGCACGGGGCTTTTGGCGAACTCTACAAGATTGGACAGATGCATCAATATCCCTTCGATGCCGCGACTGCGTCGAAAAAAGGAGAAGCACTCACGGATCAGCTGTGGCAGCGCTTCGGGAAAACCTATCAGCTGCGCAAAAGTGGATTCAACGAAACCTATCAATCACGGATCGGCGACTTTGCTCGGCAGCACCTCAGCGATAAGGTGAAGCAGTACGCGCGCGGGCTCGACACGGCTGGCGTACTCCAGATGTTTTACATTGATGAGTTTATCGGGAAAGTGGTGAAGTCGAGCGGCCAGATGTGGCGGCAAAGCACGCCTATCGCGTTCCCGTTCGCCTACCCACCCTTGATCGACCTGATATTGCGTGTCCGTCCGCAGCAAAAAACGACGAACCGGTTTGTGGCCCATCTTCTTGCACGGACGAACAGTCAACTCGGTCGCTACCCGGATTCGAACACCGGTGTACGCATCGGTGCCTCGCGCTTGCGCAGGCAATTGACGCATGCTTACGATTACGCGACCGCACTTGTCCGCCCGCATTACCGCTGTTTCGACCACCAGAACTTTTCCACCTGGCTGGCAAGCATCGCCGGTGGGCCTGAGTCAATGTTCCATGAGTTTAATGAAGCAACCGGTGCGCTCGATCTTCCACAGGTCGGGCGCTTGATCCAGCGCTGCCGCGCGGGCGATGACGCGGCCGCTCGCACGCTGTTCTTCCTTTGGCGCTGGTCGCTTGCAAAAATAGTTCTTTCAACGATCACTGGTCCTTCGACGTCAACAACGCCAACAGCGCCTCAACATCTACCGGCTTAACAAAATAGTGATCAAACCCGGCGGCCAACGACCGCTCCCGGTCCTCCGCCCTGCCATACCCGCTGATCGCAATCATCACGGCTGACGCCGCCTCAGGCAGCGCCCTCAGCCTTTTCACCAGCTCGTTGCCGTCGATATCCGGCAGCCCGATATCGAGCAGGCAGAACGCCGGCGGCTTCTCGCACGCGGCCAGCAATCCCTGCTCGCCGCCATACGCCACCGTCACCTCGAACCCATGGGCGTCCAGGTACATGGATAGCATCTGCGCGGCATCCTTGTTGTCATCCACCAGCAGGCAACGTGCTCCGGCCGCGATGGGCACGATGCTTGCGGCATGCACCTCGTCACGCCGCTGGGCATCAACGGCAATGCGCGGCAATTCAACCGTCAGGGTGCTGCCATGCCCCAGCCCCTCGCTCTCGGCGAAAACCGTACCGCCGTGCAAACCGACCAGTTTCTTCACCAGCGCCAGGCCCAGTCCCAGGCCGCCGTCCGACCGGTCCGACGCCCGCTCGCCCTGCGCGAAAAGGTCAAACGCCCGTGCCAGCAGGTCAGGCGCCATGCCGATGCCGTTGTCGGCCACCGTGAGCCTGACAACATCTCGCGCGCACGACACGCCGACCTCGATCCGGCCCCCCACCGGCGTGTATTTGGCCGCGTTGGTGAGCAAATTTGCCACCACCTGAACCAGCCGCTTGCGGTCACCTTGCACAGGACATGCGGCAGGCGAGACGTCCAGCGCCAGCTGCTGGGTTTTGCGCGTGATCAGCGGCCTGACCTGCTCGACCGCGTCATTGACGATGTCGCCCAGTTCAAGCGCTTCGGTATGCAGCTCGATGAAGCCGCGATTCACGCGCGACACATCAAGCAGGTCGTCGATCAGCCGCGTCATGTGCTCGGCCTGCCGCGCGATGATCAGCGCGGCCTGGGAGATCGATGGATTATCGGTGGCGGTCCGCTTCAAAATCTCCGCGCCGGCCGAAATCGGCGCCAGCGGATTGCGCAGTTCATGCGCCAGCATTGCCAGGAACTCGTCCTTGCGGCGGTCGGCCGCCACCAGCATCGCCTCGCTGTGATCGCGCTGCGCGTCTTTCTTCTGCAGCGCGGCGGCCATCTCGTCGAGCGAACGGGCCAGTTCACTGATCTCCTCATTCCCGTAGCGCATGCCCGTGCGCGTGGCCAGCGAGCCCGACGCAATCAGGTTTGCGGTCACGGCAAGCCGGCGCATGCGTTGCACGATCAGGATATTGCCGCCGAACCAGGCGGCAAGCCCGGCAAGCAGCACCGTTGTCACCAGCCCCAGGATCACGAAACGCTGGTCGCGTTCGGCCGCGGCAAGAAAATCGATTTCAGGCACGCCGATCAGCACCCGGTACTCGCCCAGGTCGCCCTGCCCCACGCCAGCCGAGGCATACAGGCGTTCGACGCCGTCGAAGTCGCGCACGATCACGGGCGGACGCCCCGTGAGGGCCACATGGTGCAGCGTCGGGGTGGTCTTCTTTCCCAGCCAGGCGGCAGAATCCGGACGCCGGCTGATGACTGTTCCCTGGTCATCCAGTGTCCACATCAGCGTACCTGGCGGCAGCTTGACATCGGCAACAAACCTGTCGAGCTCAGTGAGGTCAATCGCCGCGAACAGCACCGCCACGACCTTGCCCCGCTTGATGACCGGGTAGGTCAGGTTGATCGTGTGTTTTTGAATCACGCGCCCGAACACGTAGCGGCTGGCGATGAAGCGCCTTTCGGCGACCGCGCGCTTGAAATGCCGGCGGTCGCCCAGGTTCACGGGCGCCGCGAGGGGGACGGCGCTGCAGCTGACATTGCCGTCCATTTCGATCAGGCCGAAGTTGACGTAGATCGTGTTCTTGGAGAGGATGTCCGCCATCAGCTCATTGCACTTGGCCGGATCGGCAGTCACGTCCGATACGCTGGACAAGTCGCGCAAAATTTGCCGCGCGCCTTGCAGCGACTGAGCCTCGTTCGCCGCGGCAAGGTTGGCCAGCCGCTGCAAGTTCTGTCGCGCGTTGGCCAACGCGTTCTGGCGCTCCTGGATGCCGGCGGCCACCGTCATCGCGACCATTGGCGCAATCGCCAGGCCGACCAGCAGCAGCAGGCGCCAGCGCAGGCTGTTCAGCCGCGCCGGGTCAAAGCTTGGGAAGGACCATCGGAACGCTGGCACTTTGTTACCCGCCGCTCTCTGACATTTGCTTGCCGAACGCGACAATGGCAGCGATGCCTTTGCGCAGCGTGGCGATGTCATCAGAAATGAATCCCATGCGGATAAAGCCCGGCATGCCCAGCGCATCGCCCGGCATGATGGCAACCTTTTTTTCAGCCAGCAGCCGTTCGGCGAACTGCACGGTATCGCAGCCAAGCGCGCTCACGTCGACCCAGATATACGGGCCCGATTCCGGGCTGCGCACTTTCATCCACTTGACGGGCGAGAGCATGTCCATGAGCAGGTCGCGCCTGGCCCTGTAGTCGGCCACCAGATGGCCGGGTTCGTCTGAGAAGAATGCCGCTTCGCAGGCTGCCTGGGTCAGCGCCGATGGCGCGGCGGTAATCGGGCCCTGCAGGGTTTCCATCGCGCTGACCACCTCGGCGGGCCCCACCGCGAAACCGCAGCGCCAGCCCATCATGGCGTAACTTTGCGAGGCAGAAAACAGCGTCACGATGCCCAACTTGCGCCAGTGCGCGGAGCCGGACAGGCTGTGGTGAGTCCGGTCGAACAACAGTTTTTCATAGCTTTCGTCAACAATGGCGCCGCAACCGGTACGCGCCAGCCAATCTTCGAGCACATCGAGCTCGTCGCGGGTGAACACCTTGCCCGTCGGATTGTGCGGGTTGTTCAAGATGAGCAGCCGGGCCGGGGGAAGCGCGTCGAGCACATCCCGGGCCAGCACATCGGGCAGGTCCACCAGCACGACCTCAAGTCCAAGCAGGCGCGACGTGGCAAGGTAGGCCGGCCAATACGGACGGAACACAATGATCGTATCGCCCGGATCGGTCATCGCGTACATCGCCTCGTACAGCGCTTGCTTTGCCCCGTTCGTGACGATGATTTCCGCAGGGCTAGCATCAATCCCGTTTTCAGCTAGCAACTTTTCGCCTAGCCTGGCGCGCAGGCCATGGGCGCCGCCCACGGCCGTATAGGGCAGCACCTGCCTGAGGGCCATGTCCGCCACATCCCGGCGTACCGACTCAGGCGCAGCGAAATGCGAGATGGCGATGGAGAAGTCGATGACCTCTTCACCGTTCAGCTTCATCTGGTCGACACGTCCGTGCATCGCGGTGGTGGCGAGCGGGGAAGCCGAAGCGATTCGTTTGGATATGCGCATGCGTTTTGCCTTCGAAGTGCGATCCTTATTTTACTTGGGAAACATTATCGGGGGCGCACCGTCGAATCGTGTGCCCCCCTCGTGCAACATGCTTAAAAAAAATCCAAAAAAGCATGAATCCGAACGCCAGGCTCCCCCGTACAAGGCCTTGCATATGCAAATAAACCTTTTTTGGGGGAGATACCATGTCACACATAATGAAGCAGTCTTTGCGGGCAATGCTTGCCGGGGTAGCGCTGGCCGCCGTGGCGGCGCCGGGCGCGATGGCCTCGAGCCACCGCGAAGCGCCGTTTATCACCAAGAGCCCGAAGATCGATGCCACCGACTTCTACATGTTCCGCAGCTATGAAACCGGCCGCGACAAGTTCGTGACCCTGATCGCCAACTACATTCCGCTGCAAGACCCGGTCGCAGGACCAAACTACTTCCAGATGGACCCGGACGCGCTGTACGAGATCCACGTCGACAATAATGGCGACGCCAAGGAAGACCTGACCTTCCAGTTCCGCTTCACCAATACCGGGAAAGACGCGCAGTTCACCGTCGGCGGCAAAAAAGTGTCGATCCCGCTGGTGATCAACGGCGGCCCGATCTCCGAGGTCAACGCGGCTGGCACCAATGTGCGCGAGACCTACACCGTGTCCGTGGTCCGCGGCGACCGCCGTTCCGGCACCCGCGCGGCCGTCACCAACGCCACCGGCGGCGGCACCACCTTCGACAAGCCGATCGACAACATCGGCAAGAAGTCGATCCCCGACTACCAGGCCTACGCGGCCAAGCACGTCTACGCGGTCAACATCCCTGGCTGCTCGACGCCTGCCCGCATGTTCGTCGGCCAGCGCAAGGACCCGTTCGTGGTCAACCTCGGCGAGACCTTCGACCTGATCAACATCAAGGCCCCTGCGGTCGAGTTCCTTGCCAACGCCGAACGTAACGCGCGCGACGACCTGGCCGGCAAAAACGTCACCTCGATCGAGATGGAAGTGGCGGCATCGTGCCTGACCGCCGCCACGGGCGGCGACCCGGTCATCGGCGGCTGGACCACCGCCAGCATGCGCCAGGGCCGCTTGCTCAACCCTGCCCCGGGCGCCGGCGCGCCATCGAAAGAAGGCGGCGCATGGACCCAGGTCTCGCGCCTCGGCATGCCACTCGTGAATGAAGTCGTGATCGGCCTGAAGGACAAGGACAAGTTCAACCACAGCAAGCCATCGGCCGACGGCCAGTTTGCCGACTACGTCACCAACCCGACGCTTCCTGCACTGATCGAAGTCCTCTACGGCAGTGCCGGCGCCAAGGCCCCGACCAACTTCCCGCGTAACGACCTCATTGCCGCCTTCCTCACCGGCGTCAAGGGCGTCAACCAGCCTGCCACCGTGACGCCTTCGGAGATGCTGCGCCTGAATACCTCGATCGCGCCGACCGCACCGGGCGCGCAAAAGCGCCTCGGCGTCATCGACGGCGATAACGCAGGCTTCCCTAACGGCCGCCGTCCGGGCGACGACGTGGTCGATATCGCGCTGCGCGTTGTCATGGGCAAGCTGTGCACGCTGAACCTGGGCTGCGCACCTTCCGATGCACCTGCCGGCACCATCCGCTTTACCGACGGCGCCTACCTGGACGAGACCTTCTTCACAGCGGGCTTCCCCTACCTGAAGACGCCGCTGCCTGGCTCGCCGCAGCAATAAGGAGAAAGCCATGAAAAAGCTCCTACTCACAGCCGCAGTCGCGCTGACGCTCACGGCGTGCGGCGGCAGCAGCCACACAGAAAGCTCGCCGCCCCCTGCGCCAACGCCGACGCCGCCACCGGTGTCGATGATTGACTCGTTCTTCGCAGCGGTGCAGTCGCTGGTGGCGTCATCGCCTGAGGATGCGGAGCCGGTCGCCATCGACTCCGTCGCCGCTACCGCGCCGGACAATACGGAACCGGTGCAGTAACCCGTCAAAGCCGGGCCATGGCGCATGCCTGGCCCGGCTTTTTCGTTCATCACCAGGCTTGAATATCATGAAAATACCCTTGCTCATTGCGCTGTGCCTGTCCGCGCTTTCCGCCCAGGCAGCGCCCTACCTGCCGGCTTCCGGCGCGCAGGTCATCGAGACCATGCCGCGCCGTTCCGACCCTGCGCAACAAGACATCGGACGGTTGCGCAAGCAGGTCCGCTCATCCCCCAACGACGTAACACTGGCGACCGCGCTGGCGCGCCGCTACATCGAGATCGGACGCAGCGAAACCGATCCGCGCTACTTCGGCTACGCACAGGCCGCGCTTGCGCCGTGGTGGCATGCCAAGGCGCCCCCGCATGAAGTGCGCCTGCTGCGCGCGACCCTGATGCAGTCGACCCATCACTTTGCCGAGGCGATGGCGGACCTCGACGCGATCACCGCCGCCGATCCTGCCAACGCCCAGGCCTGGCTGACCCGCGCAACGGTGCAGACCGTGCGCGGCGATTACGAGGGGGCCACCGCCAGCTGCGCGCGGCTATCCTCGCTGGCGTCCCAACTTGCCAGCTTCGCCTGCCTTGGCAACGTGGCCGGCGTCACCGGCCGCGCCGCCGCCGGCGAACAGCTGCTCGCGCAAACGCTCGCGCGCAACGCCGACGCGCCGCGCGAGGAACAGGCGTGGGTGCTGACCTTGCTCGCCGAAATGGCGACCAGGCGAGGCGACGCCGCAAGCGCAGAAGCCCGCTACCGCCGCGCACTTGCCGCCAGCCCGCGCGACAGCTATCTGTTAGGCGCTTACGCCGACTTCCTGCTCGACCAGAAGCGCCCGCGCGAGGCTGCGGGCCTGCTGCGCGAGCACCAGCGCATCGACGCACTGCTGTTGCGCTACGCGCTGGCACTGCAACAGCAGCCGGCAAGCAAAGACCAGTTCGGCGCGGCGATGAAGGAGCTTGACGCCCGCTTCGGCGCGGCACTTCAGCGCGGCGACAGCGTGCATGAGCGCGAACACGCGCGCTACACGCTGCACCTGCGCCGCGATCCGAAAGCGGCGCTGGCCCTCGCACAACAGAACTGGCTGGTGCAGAAGGAGCCTGCCGACACGCGGCTGGTGCTGGAAGCGGCGCTCGCCGCAGGCAACCGCGCCGCTGCGGAGCCGATAGTGCGATGGGTTGAGAAGAACCGGCTCGAGGACGTGGCGATCGCCGGCTTGATCCAGCGCCTGAGGACGCCGTCATGACCGGCCGCCTGCTGTTTTTGCTGGCGCTGATGTTCGGCGCGGCCCTGCCCGCGTCCGCACACAAGCCAAGCGACAGCTACCTGGCGCTGGCAGTCGAAGGCGAAACCGTCCGTGGGCAATGGGACATCGCCCTGCGCGACCTCGAATTTGCCATCGGTGTCGACGGTAACGGCGATGGCCAGCTGACATGGGATGAAATCCGCGCGCGGCACCAGGCCATTGCGGCCTATGCGCTGGCCCGCCTCACGATCGCTGGCTGTCCCGTCACGGCCGGCGAACAACTGATCGACAAGCATACCGACGGCGCGTACACGGTGCTGCGCTTTACGGCCGCTTGCGGCACGGCGCCGAAACAGCTCGACGTAGATTACCGCCTGTTCGCCGATACCGATCCCCAGCACAAGGGACTCGTGAAGATCAGCGCGAACGGCGCGACCATGACGGCCATTTTCGGGGTCGACCAGCCCGTCCAATCGTTTGCTGTCGCGGGCGCATCGACAAGCCGGCTGGGTGAATTTGTCGACTACGTCAAGCACGGCGTGTGGCATATCTGGATCGGTTTCGACCACATCCTGTTCCTGCTGTCGCTGCTGCTGCCTGCGGTGCTGGTCTGGCGCGGCGCGGGTGCGGGCTGGGAGAAGGCGCCGGACTTTCGCAGCGCGGCAATCGATGTGCTGAAAATTATCAGCGCATTCACGCTGGCGCATTCGGTGACACTGAGCCTGGCCGCGCTGGGACTGGTTTCACTGCCATCGCGCTGGGTCGAAAGTGCGATTGCGGCGTCGGTCGTCATCGCTGCGCTCAACAACATCGTGCCAATCGTCCAGGGCAGGCGCTGGGTTGCCGCGTTTGTGTTCGGGCTGATTCACGGGTTTGGCTTTGCCAGCGTGCTGGCCGACCTGGGGCTGCCGCAAGGGTCGCTGGCATTGGCGCTGGTCGGGTTTAACGTTGGCGTCGAACTGGGGCAGGTCGCCATCGTGGCCGCGTTCCTGCCGCTCGCTTATGTTGTCAGGGCGAGCTGGTTCTACCGGAGGGTGGTGCTGGTCGGCGGGTCAGTGGCAATCGCCGCGCTGGCGGTCGTGTGGCTGGGCGAGCGCGCACTGGATGTCGAACTGCTCGCGCAGCTGTAAATGCCAATTCGGCGGATGCGCTTCGCTTATCCGCCCTTGTATCTTGTTCGAGTTAGTGGTTAGCTACTACTAACTGAGGTGAGGACCAGCTTGGATCCGCCCTGAAGGCTTGACCTTGCAATGTAG